>CAWIEV010000005.1:810000-1184145 GCA_963835325.1 uncultured Acidimicrobiaceae bacterium
GGCCCGGTCGAAATCGAAGAGCTGACCTCGAGGACACTGATCCTCTCGGTCAACTGAATACTGGCAAAGAACAGACATTGTCCGTTCAATGCTTTGATTGACTAGCGATCCCGGGTTTCCCCGCGATCGCCCGCACTGACTTTTGGCTATCACTATTCCGTTTTCAAGGAGCGACCAGGCACATGCCGAGAAGGCGTTGGTGCCGGAATGACCACAGGTAGAGGCAAGAGCCCCATTCTGTAGGTGCCCGGCGACGCCCTCACAGGTCGTTCACCAGGACTAGTCACAGTATCTCATGCGCCGGGTCGTGTCAATCGGGTGCACGCCGGGCCCGCACCGGGGGCCCGAGCCCGGATCCGGAAGCGAGGGAGCCGCGGGCACCCCCGACACGGACCGCCTCAGCTTACGTAGCCGCTCAGCACCATGTGTCCGGCCTGGTCGCTGACCCACACGGTGGTGATCGCACCGGCCTGGACGGCGCACGAAAGCGGGACCTCCACCGTGCCCGATCGACCGGTGGTGCGATAGCTTCCCGCCACCCACCAACGGCCCGACGACGACTTCATCGACACGGTGAAGACCTGCCCGCCGGCCTGGCCCGACTCGAGGAGGGTGGCCCGGGTGCCCCACGATTGCGAGGTCAGCGAGACCGAGGCCACCACTCCCCGCTCTCCGGTCAGGGCCACGGTCCTGGTCGGGACGGCCTGGGTAGCCCCGAGGACCACGACGGCGACGATGGCCGCGGCTGCGGCCCCGAGTGCCACCCCCGCACCCACCATCCGCCGGCGCCTGGTCCTTCCGGAATCCTCCCGACCCGCCCCGGCCGGAGGGAGGACCGGGACCGGTCCGGTCGTGACGCCGTCCGACCCCGGCCGCGTGGACCCCGGCCGCGTGGACCCCGGCCGCGTGGACCCCGGCCGCGTGGACCCCGGCGCGGCCGCTCCGAGGCCGGCCAAGCCCGGAGGGATCGAACGGTCGGCGTCCCGGCCCACTCCTTCGACCTGGTCGAGATCCAGCAGGGTCAGCGCTTCAGCCGCGCCGCGCACGTCCTCCGCATCGCCGCGGCACTCCTCGCAGTGCTCGAGGTGCTCGGCCAGCTCCCTCGACTCCTGGGGGCTGGCCCGCCCGATGGCATCCATGGCCATGATCCCCTGCCATTCGGAGCATTCCCGGTCGCTCACTCTGCCCACCCCATCTCCTGCAGTGTCAGCCTCAGTGCCTTGAGGGCGTAGAACAGCCGGCTCCGGACCGTCCCCTCGGGAACCGAGAGCTGGTCGGCGACCTCCTTGCTGGTCCGGCCCCGGAAGTAGATCTCGAAGACCACCGTCCGATGCTCCTCGCTCAGGTGGCCGACCGCCTCCTCCACCTGCCAGGCCGCCATGGCCCGCTCCACGTGGTCGACGATGGGCTCGGGCTGGCTCCCCATCCGGGCGTCGTGGATCTCGTGACGCTGTCGTGACCGGGCCATGTCCACCAGCAGGTGGCGCTCGATCGAGTAGAGCCACGTCCGGAGCGATCCCAGCGAGGCGTCGAACCGGTCGCGCGAGCGCCAGGCCCGGACGAAGGTCTCCTGCACCGCCTCCTCGGCCAGGTGCGAGCTCCCGAGCGCTCTCCGGGCCAGGCCCGTCAATTCGGAGCGGTAGGCCACATAGGCGTCGTTCAGCCCCTGCTCATCCGCCTTCATCGGGCCCGGTTCCGGGGCGTCACCGGCCGAGGGCGTCGAGCCTCGGGACGCAGCCACCACCGGAACAGTACCGGCCTTGCGCCCGGCGGATCTGATCACGACGGCGCTTGGATCAGTAGCCGTATCCACCCGAGGGCGCAGTCGTGGTCGACGGAGCCGTCGTAGCGGTCGGCGAAGCCGAGCCCGACGTGGTCGTGACGACGAACCAGGTCCCGCCGACCCCCTGACCCGACGCCTCTCCGGCCTTGGTGTCACCCGTGTAGGTGTACAGGGGCATCCCCTTGTAGATGATCTGACGCGTGCCGTCGGCGCGGACGATGGTGCCGAGGTCGGGGCTCGGAACCCCGGCTCCACCGGCGACCGTGGTGGTGCCGGCGGGAGCCGTCAGCGGGGGCCAAAGCGAGGCACAACCTCCGGTGCACACCGACTTGTCCCGTCCGTCCGGCGTGTACCGGTAGAGCGTCATCCCGTCCTTGTCGACCAGCACCGGGCCGAGGCTGCCGACCCGGGCCACCGCCACCGCCACCATGCCCGTCCCGGAGGCGCCGGCAGCCGTCGTCGTGCTCCCACCGCCGGTCGAAGACGCCGGCGTGGCCGCGCTGGATCCGCAGGCGGCCGCCATGACCAGGATCGCCCCCAGCGCACCCCCCACCAACCATCGGGAGGTCGTCGACCGGGGGGCGCTGGGGCTCGGGCGGGTGTTCATCTCTGTCGGCCTTTCTCCGTTCGTCCCAGGGTCGTTCCAGGCCCGGGGGGCGTGCCACGTCACATCTGGTACCGAATCATCGTGCAGTACTACGACGGCAGGGGGTGACCTGTTCAGCAGCTGTTCAGCTGCTGAACAGCGGCCGGTCGGGAATCCTGCCCCGGCGGCCGGTCGGGATCCTGCCCCGGCGGCCGGGCTCAGCCGTCGATGAGGATGCGGCTCCGGTCCGTCTCCAGCCGCAGCGCGAACCGCTCCAACTGGGAAGTGACCGCCACCGGGCCCGCCCCCCCGGGGGTGGTCCGCCGGGTCACGGCCACCCCGGGCTCCAGAAGCGGCACCGCCTCGGCACCCAGCGCCGGGTGGGCCTCGACCAGCTCGGCCAGGGGCACATGTCGCTCGACCGAGTCGCGGACCAGGCCGCCGACCACGCTATGGGCCTGCCGGAAGGGCATCCCCTGCTGGACCAGCCATTCGGCCAGATCGACGGCGGCCACCGCCGGCCCGTTGGCCGCCGCCTGCATCCGTTCGGCATCGAAGGTGACCGTCGCCATGAGCCCGGCCAGCGCGGCCAGCGCCAACCGGGTCTGGGCCACCGAGTCGAACAGCGGTTCCTTGTCCTCCTGCAGATCCCGGTTGTAGGAGAGGGGAAGGCCCTTCAGGGTGACCAGGAGTCCGGTGAGGTTGCCGATGAGCCGCCCCGACTTGCCCCGGGCCAGCTCGGCCACGTCGGGGTTCTTCTTCTGGGGCAGCATCGAGCTGCCGGTGGCGAACGAGTCGTCGAGCACGGCGAACCCGAACTCCTCGGTCGTCCACACCACCAGCTCCTCACCCATGCGGGACAGGTGGATCCCCACCAGGGCGAGATCGAAGAGCGCCTCGGCCACGAAGTCCCGGTCCGAGACGGCGTCCATCGAGTTCTCGAACCGGGCGTGGAAGCCCAGGTCCTCGGCCACGCCATCGGGGTCGAGCGGCAACGAGGAGCCGGCCAGGGCGCCCGCCCCCAGGGGCGAGACGTCGAGCCGCACGATGGTGTCCAGCATCCGGTCGACGTCCCGGGACAGCGCCCAGCCGTGAGCCAGGAGGTGGTGGGCCAGCAGCACCGGCTGGGCCCGTTGCAGGTGGGTGTAACCGGGAAGGTAGATGTCGCCGGCTTCCCGGGCCCGGTCCAGGAGTACCTCCTGGAGGCCCACGACCTCCGAGGCCAACGACCGGAGCTCGCGCTTGGTGTACAGCCGGAGATCGGTGACCACCTGGTCGTTCCGGCTCCGACCGGTGTGGAGCTTGGCGCCCGCGTCACCGGCGATCTCCGTGACCCGCCGCTCGACCGAGGTATGGATGTCCTCGTCGTCGGGGGCGAAGCCGAACTCCCCCGAGATCAGCTCGCGCTCGACCTGGTCGAGTGCGGCCAGCAGGGCGGCGGCCTCGGCCTGGTCGAGCAGGCCGCCACGCTCCAGCCCCCGCACATGGGCACGGGATCCGGCCAGGTCGTCGAGGGCCAGCTCCTTGTCCACGTGCAGGCTGGACGAATAGTCCATGACCACGTCGGCCGTGTCCCGGCCGAGCCGTCCGTGCCAGAGGGTCATCGGCCCGGACCACCGGACCTGTCGTTCCCTCCCTGCACGGCCGACCAGGTGGCCACGCCCAGTCCCCACAGTCGCACGAAGCCCTCGGCATCGGTGTGACGGAAGGTGTCGGTGGAATCGTAGGTGGCCAGCCCGTAGTCGTAGAGGCTCACCGGGCTCCGCCGTCCCTCCACCCAGCAGCGGCCGGTGTCGAGGGCCAGGCGGACCTCGCCGGTGACGTGACGCTGCGACTCGACGATGAAGCCGTCCAGGGCCCGCTTGAGGGGCGAGAACCACATGCCGTCGTAGACCAGCTCCGACCACCGCGGCTCGAGCCTGGCCTTCTCGTGATGGAGGTCGCGCTCGAGGGTGAGGTCCTCGAGATCGGCGTGAGCCATCAGGAGCGCCAGCGCGCCGGGGCACTCGTAGGTCTCCCGGCTCTTGATGCCCACCCGGCGGTTCTCCACCATGTCGAGCCGGCCGAAGCCGTACGAGCCCGCGATGCGGTTGACCTCGGCGATCAACGGCTCGGGACGCAGCGCCACGCCGTCGATCGACACGGGCACGCCGGCCTCGAACCCGATGACCATCTCGGTGGGCTCGGTGGCCGTGGGCCTGGTCATCGTGTAGACGTCCTCGGGCGGCTTGTTCCAGGGATCCTCGATCACCCCGCACTCGATGGCCTTGCCCCAGAGGTTCTCATCGATGGAGTACGGCTTCTCCTTGGTCACCGACAGCGGGATGTCCCACTTGGCCGCGTACTCGACGCAGTCCTCACGGGAGAGCCCCCACATCCGCGCCGGTGCGATGACCTCGAGATCGGGGGCCAGGGACCGGGTGCCCACCTCGAAGCGGACCTGGTCGTTGCCCTTCCCCGTGCATCCGTGGGCGACGGCGCCGGCGCCGTGCTTGCGGGCCTCGGCCACCAGATGCTTGACGATCACGGGACGGGACAGGGCCGAGACCAGGGGGTACTTGCCCTCGTACTTGGCATTGGCCATGAGCGCGGGGACGCAGAACTCCTCGGCCATCTCGGCCCGGGCGTCGACCACCTCGGCCTCGACGGCCCCGGCGGCCAGGGCCCTGCTCCTGATGGCCTCCCAGTCCTCCCCACCGGACTCGGAGGCCTGGCCGACGTCGACGGCGACGGCGATCACTTCGACCCCCTTGTTCTCGATCAGCCACCGGACGGCCACTGACGTGTCCAGCCCACCGCTGTAGGCAAGTACCACTCGCTTGGTCATGATCTACCCCTTTGTCGTGGAGCCTGCGGCTGGCGCAGGGCCGTGGTCGACGTGTTGTGTGACGGTACGGAACCCGGCTCGAGCCCGGCCACCGCGGCCAGTCGGTCGGCCACGGCGGCGCCCCCGGACGCCTCGGAGGCCACCACCAGCACGGTGTCGTCTCCGGCGACCGTTCCGATGACCCCGGGGAAACCACTGCGGTCGAGAGCCGAGCCGACCACATGGGCCGAACCCGGCGGCGTGCGCAGCACCACCAGATTGCCGGAGTAGTCGGCTTCGACCACCCACTCGCCCAGCACCCGACGGAGATGGTCCTCGGGTGCCACCTGGTGCGAGGGCAGCTCGGGAAGGGCATAGGCCGTCTCCCCGCCGGGAAGCCGGACCTTCAGGGCGCCCAGTTCCTCGAGGTCGCGCGACACCGTGGTCTGGGTGGCCTCGATGCCTTCGGCGCCCAGGAGCTCGACCAGATGGGCCTGGCTGCCCACGGCCTTGGACTCCAGCAGTTTGGTGATGCGGTGCTGCCGCTGGTGCTTGGTCATGGCCATGCCGGCCCCGTCGCCGGTCCCAGCCCCTTCACCCAGGCCAGCACCCCGCGCATGGCGTGCATCCGGTTACGGGCCTGCCTCCACACCACGCTCCGCGGCCCGTCCACGACCGCGGCGCTGATCTCCTCGCCCCGGTGGGCGGGAAGGCAGTGGAGCACGACGGCATGGTCGGCCGCCTTGGACACCAGATCCTCGTCCACCGTGAAACCGGCGAAGGCGGCTAGCCGGGAGGGCCGCTCCTCCTCCTGGCCCATCGACGTCCACACGTCGGTGTAGATGGCGTCGGCGCCGTCGGCCGCCGTCGCCGGGTCGGAGGTGGTCGTGAGCTCGCCGCCGAGGGACCTGATCATGTCCACTTCCGCCGGCGTCGGGCCGTACCCGTCGGGCGAGGCGATGCGGGTGGTCATCCCGCGCATCGACGCGGCGATGGCCAGCGATCGCCACACGTTGTCGGCGTCACCGATGTAGGCCACGGTGAGACCGTCGAGGGGGCCGGGGCCGAACACGTCGCCCAAGGTGAGCAGGTCGGCAATCGCCTGGCAGGGATGGGCCCGGTCGGAGAGCAGGTTGACCACGGGCACGGCCGCACGGTCGGCGTCGAGGGCCGCGGCCATGGCCACCAGGGAATCGTGGTCGTCCACCCGGGCGCAGAGCACGGCGTGGTAGCAGGCCAGAGTACGGGCCACGTCGGCGGCCGGCTCACGGACACCGAGACCGACCTCGTGGCCCTGGATGTAGACCGGATGGCCGCCCAGGGCCACCGCGGCCATCTCCGAGCTGTTGCGGGTGCGGTTGGACGGCCTCTCGAAGAGGAGCGCCACCCCCTCGCCCTCCAGCGCGCCGGACAGGTCGGCCGGATCCTGTCGGGCCAGTGCCAGCACGGCATCCAGACCCTCGACCCCGAGATCGCCGATCTCCAGCATGTGGCGGGCCGGGCCGGTAGCCGCCGGAGGGGCGGTGGGCTCAGCCACCACGGGAGTCGCCCTCCGGTGCCGTGCCGGCCGGTACCCCACCGGGACCGGGGGCCTCGGCCTCCCCGGAGGTGGCCACGCATCGGGCCAGGACGCCGGACAGCACGGCCAGGGCACGGTCGATCTCCGTCTCCGACACCAACAGGGAGGGAGCCAGGCGCAGGACACCGGGCTTGGGTGCGTTGACGATCAGACCCTCGTCGAGGGCTTGGCTGCAGGCGGCGGCGGCGAACGGGCCGTGGAGGACCGCGGCCAGCAGCAGGCCTTCGCCCCGCACGGTGGCCACGCCGGGGAGCTTCTCCAGCCCGGCCCTCAACCGGGCCCCGGCGGCCCGGGCCCGGGCCGGGACGTCCTCGGACTCCATCACGGCCAGGGTGGCCCGGGCCGCCGACATGGCCAGCGGCTGGCCCCCGAACGTGCTGCCGTGGTCACCGGGCACGAAGGCCGCAGCCACCTCGGCCCGAGCCCAGCAGGCTCCGACCGGCATCCCGTTGCCCAGGGCCTTGGCCATGGTGACGATGTCCGGCTCCACGCCGAGGTGCTGGAAGCCGAACCAGCGCCCGGTCCGGCCGAGGCCGGTCTGGACCTCGTCCACGATCAACAGCAGGCCTCGATCGGTGCACAGCTGGCGCAGACCGACCAGGTAGTCCGACGAGGGCACCACCACACCGGACTCACCGAGGATGGGCTCGACCATGACCGCCGCCACCCGGGCCGGGTCGCAGGCGGCATCCATGGCGTCCAGGTCGTCGAAGGGCACATGGTCGAAGCCGTCCGGCATGGGCGCAAAGGCCTGCTGCTTCTCGGGCTGCCCGGTGGCGGCCAGGGTGGCCAACGTCCGCCCGTGGAAGGCGTCCCAGGTGCTGACCACGGCGAACCGGTCCGGGCCGGCCCACCGGCGGGCCAGCTTGAGCGCGCACTCATTGGCTTCGGCGCCCGAGTTCCCGAAGAACACCTGACCGCCGGCGCGTTCGGCACCGCCACCGACGAGCCGGTCGAGGGTGACGGCGACTTCGGGGCCGACCGTGTTCCCGAACAGGTTCGAGACGTGGGACAGGGTCCGGGCCTGCGCGGCCACGGCCTCGGCCACCACCGGATGGGCGTGGCCCAGTGAGGTGACCGCCAGCCCCGAAAGGAAGTCGAGGTACGGCCGGTCCGAGGTGTCGAACAGCACGGAGCCCTCGCCTCGCACGAAGGTCACCGGGGGCTCCGCATAGTTGTGCATGAGGGCGGAACGGTCCACGCCGCCGTGGGCGGAATGGTCCACGCCGCCGTGGGCGGAACGGTCCACGCCGCCGTGGGCCGCACCGACCCCGGGGTCGTGGACATGGGCAGATCCCGGTCCGGTCATCGAGTCGCTCCCACCATGGTTCCCACCCCTTCGTCGGTGAAGACCTCGAGCAGGAGGGCATGGGGCGTGCGCCCGTCGAGGATGTGGGCGTGGCCGACACCGGAGCTGACCGCCCGGGCGCACGCCTCGACCTTCGGGATCATGCCCCCGGTGGCGGCGCCGGACGCCAACAGCTGGTGGAGATCGTCGACCGTGGCCCGATTGATCAGCGTGGAGGGGTCATCGGGCACCGACCGCAGTCCGGAGACGTCGGTCAGGAACACCAGCTTCTCGGCCCGGAGAGCACCGGCCAAGGCGCCCGCGGCGGTGTCGGCGTTGATGTTGAACGCCTGGCCCGACTGGTCGGTCCCGATCGTCGCCACCACCGGGATCAGCCCCTGGGCCAGCAGCTGGTGGACGATCACCGGGTCCACGTCCACCACGTCGCCCACGTAGCCGAGCGCCTCCGAACGGGCGGTGGCAGTGATCAGATTGGCATCCTCGCCCGACAGCCCCACGGCCAGCGCACCATGGACGTTGATGGCGCTCACGATGTCGCGGTTGACCTTGCCAACCAGCACCATCCGGACCAGGTCGATGGTATCGGCGTCGGTGACCCGGAAGCCGTCCAGGAACGTGACCTCCTTGCCCACCCGCTCCATGAGCGCACCGATCTGCGGTCCACCGCCGTGGACGACCACCGGGAGCATGCCCACGGACCGCATGAGCACGATGTCCTCGGCGAACGAGGCCAGGGCGGACGCCTCGTCGACCCCGCTCTGGCCCGGCTTGGCGCTCAGCACATTGCCGCCGTACTTGACGACGACGACCTTGCCCCAGAAGCGGCGGATGTAGGGCAGCGCCTCCACGAGGACGGAGGCCTTGTCGCCTGGGGCCAGCCGCGAACCGACGGCCTCGCCGGCGGGAACGGGGACCGACGGGCCGGTCACGAGGTCGTCCGGTTCTCGTCGATGTAGCCGTGGCCGAGGTCGACCCCCATGGCCACCCCGTCGCCGTCGGCCAGGCCCAGCCGGCAGTGGATGTCGATCATCGCCCCCGACAGGTGCGAAGCCACCGCCACCTGGTCATGCGCCGCCGCCGTCCCGTTGCGGCAGACGGTGATCCCGCCGTAGGCGATGTCCAGGCGGTCCATGTCGAAGTCGACGCCGGCCGATCCGAGGTCGCTGGCCACCCGGCCCCAGTAGGGATCTGCACCGTTGACCGAACACTTGACCAGGAGCGAGTCGGCCACCTTGCGCGCCGCCCGGTGCGCCTCGGCGTCCGACCGGGCTCCGGTCACCCGCACCTGGAAGATCTTCGACGCCCCCTCGGCGTCGGCCAGCATCTGGCCGGCCAGGGTGGAGCAGGCCTCGGTGACCACGTCGACCAGGACGTTGGGGTCGACCACGCCGGCCCGGCCCGACGCCATGAGGATCACCGTGTCGTTGGTCGAGGTGCAGCCGTCGACCGTCATCGAGTTGAACGAGTCGCGGACCGCGATGCGCAGCAGGTCAGCCAGGGGACCCGGCTCGACGGCGGCATCGGTGGTGAGAAAGGCCAGCATGGTGGCCATGTCCGGAGCCAACATCCCCGCGCCCTTGGCCATCCCGGCCAGCGAGAACGTCGGATGCTCGATGAGGACCTCCTTGCGCCCCGAGTCGGTGGTCAAGATGCCCGTGGCTGCCTCCTCTGCCGACCGGGCCGAGCCTGACCGGGCCGCCACCAGCGCCGGGATCCCGTCCTCGATCGGCCCCATGGGCAACGGGATGCCGATGAGGCCGGTGGAGCAGACCAGCACCTGATCGGCCGGGACGCCGAGACCGGTGGCCACCAGCTCGCACATGCGCCGGGCGTCGGCCCGTCCCTGTCGGCCGGTGGCGGCATTGGCGTTCCCGCTGCTGACCACGATCCCCGAGGCCCGACCGCCGTTGGCCCTGAGGTGGTCGCGGCTGACCTGGACCGGCGCGGCGGCGGCCAGGTTGGAGGTGAAGGTGGCGGCGGTGGGCACGGCCTCGCCGTCCGCCGTGGCCACCAGGGCCAGGTCGAGGGCGCCGGACGCCTTGATGCCGGCGGCCACCCCGGCGGCGGTGAACCCCTTGGGTGCGGTGATGCTCACGGGTAGATCCCGGCCATGGGAAGCCCGGTTGTCTCCGGCAGGCCCAGCGCCAGGTTGGCGCACTGGACGGCCTGGCCCGACGCCCCCTTGACCAGGTTGTCGATGGCGGCCATGGCCAGCACCCAACCTGTGCGGTGGTCGACCCGGACGGTGACGTGCGCGCAATTGGATCCGCTCGTGGCCTTGGTCGAGGGCGGTTCGTCGGTGACCACCACGAAGCGCTCGCCGTCGTACGCCTGGTGCAGGACCTCCATGGCGTCGGCGGTGGTCAGGCCGGCAGGTCCGCCGGCCGCCGGTCCGGTCCGGCCGTAGCAGGTGGCCAGGATCCCCCGGACCATGGGGGCCAGGTGGGGCGTGAACAGGACCGGCGTGCCCAGGCTCTGCTCCATCTCGGCCGTGTGCCGGTGGTCGAGCAGGCCGTAGGCGACGAAATCGCCGTCCACCGAGCCGAAGTGGAGGTGTTCCGCCGCCGCCCGTCCCGCTCCCGAGACGCCGCTGGCCGCGTCGACGATGAGCGGCGGTGGTCCGGCCCCGGGACCCGTGGACGGCGAGGCTCCGGTGCCGTCCACCAGCCCCGAACGGATCAACGGCTCGAGGGCCAGGATGGCCGCGGTCGGGTAGCAGCCGGGGGCGGCGATCAACCGTGCGCCCGCCAGCTCGTGGCGGTGGAGCTCGGGCAGGCCGTAGACGAACGAACCCAGCAGATCGGGGGCGGCGTGCGCCTCTCCGTACCAGGTCGGGTACAGCGACGGGTCGTGCAGCCGGAAGTCGGCGGCCAGGTCGACGATGACCCCCACCGCGGAGGTCAGCTGGGGCACCAGATGCTGGGACCGGCCGTGGGGAAGGGCCAGGAAGACCACGTCCAGCCCGTCGAGCTCGGACACCCCGGTGGCCGAGTAGGAAAGGTCCGGGTAGGACGCGGCCAGTGAAGGGGTGTGCACCGCCACCCGCTCGCCGCGGTGCTCACCGGCCGTGGCCACCGCCACTTCGAGGTCGGGGTGGGCCGCGCACAGCCGGAGGAGCTCCACGCCGGCATAGCCCGAGGCTCCGACCACTCCGACCTTCATGCCGTTCCGACCATGGTGCCTACTCCGTGCTGTCCGGCCCCGCTCTCACCGGCTTCGTCTGCTTTGCAAGTATATTCATAAATTCGCATGCTTATGCAACACCACCCTTGACCGGGTCGACCTTGACTCCCACCGGGGTGGCCGGTACCGTCGGCCGCAGCCGCTGTCACTTCATCCCGGTTCGCCGATCTCAGGGAGACAGTCGGCTCGGACGGCCTCCTCTGCTCGACCCTGGAGTGCCACCATGCCGCCGGAACCAGAAGCCGTCCCGTCGCCGGAACCAGACGCCGTCACCGCCCGGGACGCCGACGCCGTCACCGCCCGGGAAACCCGCGCCGTCCACGAATACGCACCCTTCGACCACGAGGCCGGGAAAACCCTGCTCGATGCCCTGACCGGTCGCCTGCCCGAATTCGTGCCCACCTACCTGGCCCTGGCCGAGGCCTGCGACGACGATCCGGGTGAGCCGGCCGTCCTCGCCGAGCTGGCCGATTTCGTGGCCCACCGTCTGGCCCTCCTCGAAACCGGACGCCCGGTGCTGGAGCGCGCCCTCGGCCTCATCGAGGCTCGCCTGGACGAGGCCGAGGACGCCGACGAGGCCGCCGATCTGATCGGCCTGGCCTTCTTCGACTCCTTCTCGCCGGAGGACCGCCGCCTGCTGGTCCCGTGGCTGGGCCGACGTTCGCTGGCCACCCTCGAATCCCTCGACGCACGGTGGGACGGCTAGGCAGTCCTGACCGGGACGGGACCGGGGAGCGCCGGGGATCAGCGCAACCGGGCCCGGTGGGCGGTCACCACCGCGTCGATGCATGCGGAGCGGAGCCGGCCCATCTCGTCGTCGGTGAGCGTGCGGTCCAAAGCGCTGAAGCGCAGTCTGAAGGCGAGGCTCCGTGATCCCTCGTCCACCGACGGCCCCCGGTAGACGTCGAACAGCCCCACCGACTCCAGCAGCTCCCCGCCCGCCCGGCGCAGCGTGCGCTCGACCGACCCGGCGGGGACCGCTTCTTCGACCACGAAGGCGAGGTCGATGTCCGAAGACGGGAAACGGGTGACGGGTAGGGCCTCCTCCGAACGCCGGGGCACCTGTCCGCGGTCGAGGAGGATCCCGATGTCGAGGTCGATCCATCCCACCCGCCGCGGGCGACCGTCCGGATTGAGGAGGCCGAACCGGCTCACGACGGCGGGGTCGAGCTCCCCGATGGCTCCGAGCTCTGTGGTCTGCTCGACGATGCCCCCGTCCCCGGGCACGGTGACCACACTCGACACGGAGGCCGATCGGTGCGCATGGAGCGACCGGCCCACCGGACCGAGCATCGAGAGGTCGCCCAGCATCCAGTCGTCGATCCTGAGCGCGTCGGCGATGGTGCTCCAGGCGGACACCGCCGTCCAGGCGTCGTCGTCCTCCGAGGCCAGGATGGCGCTCAGCCGTTCCGAGGTGGCCGCGGCCTGATCGCCGGCCGTGCTCCCCGGCGTCTCCCCGGCCAGGCGGAACACGCTGCCCACCTCGAACAACCGCACCTCGCCCTGACGCCGATCGGTGTTGTAGAGAACGGTCCGGATCAGCCCGGGGACCATCGACGACCGCAGGAACCGCTCGGCCTCCACCAGGGGGTTCGACACCTCGACGTAGGGGGGGTCGAACCCCGAGCTCACCTGGTCGAACTCGCTCACGAAGGTCGCCGTCCACACCTCCTGGCACCCGAGCCCGCACAGCACGTCCTTCACCAGCCTCCGGTCGCGCTGATAGGCGGTGAGCCGGCCCGGCTGGGGCCACGAGGGCGTCCGCCGGGTGAGACGCGAGTACCCGTAGGTTCGGGCCACCTCTTCGGCGATGTCCGCCTCACCGGCCGGAGCCGACCGGATGTCGGGTCGGAAGGTGGGCACGGTGACATGGAGGGATGCCCCGTCGCCGGCGCCGTCCGGGACGGCCTGGATACCGAGCGGGGCGAGCAGGCCGGTGATGGCACCGGCGGTGAGCTCGCTGCCCAGGAGGGCGTTGATCCTGGCCGGACGGACATCGAATTGCACCGGCTCGGGAACCTGGCCGCGGATGTCGATCACACCGGGGGCAACCGTCATGGCATCTCCGGCGGTCAGAGCCAGCAGCTCGCAGAACCGATCTGCGGCGCGGTCGATCCCCGCCGGGTCGCATCCCCGCTCGAAGCGGGCCGACGCCTCGGTCCTCAGCCCCAGCCGTTTCGATGTCCGGGCGATGGACATCGGATCGAAGTAGGCGGCTTCGAGGAGCACCCGCGACGTGGAGTCCCCGATCTCCGAGGACGCACCCCCCATCACGCCGCCGATGCCGACCGGTGATCCCTGGGCGTCGCAGATGAGGCAGTCCTGTCCGGTGTCCCCCAGTCCGGGACCGGGTACTCCCAACGAGCGCTCGATACCGTCGAGGGTCACGAGCGTCTCGCCGGGCCGGGCCCGGCGGACGATCAGGCCCTCGCCGGCCAGCCGGTCGAGATCGTAGGGGTGGGTGGGTTGCCCGAGCTCGAGCATCACGTAGTTGGATGCGTCGACGATGTTGTTGATGGGCCTCATCCCGGCCAGGGTCAGCCGCCGGGACAACCAGCCCGGCGACGCGGCCACCCGGACCCCGGTGATCACCCGGCAGGTGAACCGCGGGCAGAGATCGGGATCGTCGACCCGGAGGGTGGCCAGCGCTTCGACGGGCACGGGCTCGCCGCCTCCGGCGGCACCTTCGACAGCACCTCCGGCGGCACCGGCATCCCCCGAGAGCGGCCCCGGCACGACGGGGATGGTGAACGGCAGGGCCAGCCGCGCCGCCAGGTCCCGGGCCACGCCGGCCATGCTCCAGGCATCGGGGCGGTTGGCCTCGACGGCGATGTCGAAGATCACGTCGGGCTCGATGCCGAGCGCCTCGGTCAAGGCCCGGCCCACCGCCGCACCCTCGACGTCGTTGAGGCGCAGGATCCCTTCGTGGTCGTCGGAGAGCTTCAGCTCCCTACCCGAACAGAGCATCCCGTTCGAGACGACACCCTTCATCTTCCGCCGTCCGATCTCGAACCCGCCGGGGAGCACCGCTCCGACCGGGGCCAGGGGTACCAGGTCGCCCACCTCGAAGTTCCAGGCGCCGCACACCACCTCGACCGGACCGGTGCCGTCGTCGACCACGATCATCCGGATCCGGTCGGCGCCCGCGATGGGGGCGATGCCATCGACCCTTGCGACCACCACGTCGCCCAGCCCTTCGTTGACCATCTCGGTCTCCTCGACCACCAGACCGAGGTCGTCCAGCGTCTCGGCCAGCGCGGCCGGGTCCCCCTCGAACGGGGCGAAGTCTCGAAGCCACGAAAGTGGTACGCGCACGGCCTTCCCTTCAGAGCTCGCGCATCAGAATTGACGCAGGAAACGAATGTCGTTCTCGGTGAGGGCGCGCATGTCGACGATCTGATGGCGCATCTGCGCACACCGGTCGATCCCGAAGCCGAAGGCGAACCCGCTCCATTCCTCGGGATCGATCCCCACCGCGCCGAAGACGGCCGGATCCACCATCCCGCAGCCGCCGAGCTCGATCCATCCGGTCTGCGAACACGTCCGGCACCCGTCGCCGTGGCAGATCGTGCAGGTCACCTCGTACTCCGCCGAGGGTTCGGTGAAGGGGAAGTAGGCGGGGCGCAGGCGCGAATGGATGTCGGGCCCGAAGTAGGCGGTCGTGAACACCTCAATGGTCCCGGCCAGGTCGGCGAACGTGATGCCCTTGTCCACCACCAAGCCCTCGATCTGGTGGAACACGGGAAGGTGGCGGGCGTCGGGGGTGTCCCGCCGGTAGCAGCGACCGGGCATGACGGCGTGGAGCGGCAGACCGCCGTTGGCCACGGCGTCCTCCATGAGATGGATCTGGACCGGCGAGGTGTGGGTGCGCAAGAGCGTCGACTCCGGCGCGCCGAGGTCGAGGTAGAAGGTGTCCCACATGCTCCGCGCCGGATGGGCGGGCGGGATGTTGAGGGCTCCGAAGTTGAACCAGTCGGTCTCGATCTCCGGACCCTCGGCCACACCGAACCCCATGCCCACGAAGACGTCCTCCAGTTCGTCGCGGGTGAGGGACACCAGGTGGAGGTGGCCACGCAGGGGGGGCGACCTGTGCGGGCCGGGTACGAACTCGGTCAGATCGATCCGGCTCTGGGTCATCTCCCGCGACAGCTCCTCTGCCGCGATCTCGCCCCTCCTCTGCTCGATGAGGGCGTCGATGGTCGAACGGGCCTCGTGCAGGCGCTGGCCCAGATCCCGCCGGGCCCCGGCATCGAGAGCGCCCAGGCCCCGGGATGCCTGCGCCAGCGGGGACTTCTTGCCGGCCACCGAGGCCGTCACCCGACGGATGGCCTCGGTGGAGTCCGCGGCGGCGATGGCGGACCGGGCCTGTTCGACCAACTCGTCGGGATCGAGAGGATCGGTCATGGTGCGCCCGTCCCGGTTCGTCCGCCCGCCCGCTCCGCCGGGCCCGTCGGTGAACCATCCATGCCCGGCATCGTAGGACGCCGCACACGGCCGTCCGGGAAGGGCCGGTCGCCACCGCGGAGGCGGCGCTGGCGCAGGGCCTCGAAACACACCACGGCGGTGGAGACGCTCACGTTGAGCGACTCGGCCCGGCCGAGCATCGGGATGGAGATCTCCCCGTCCAGCAGCCCGGTCACCGACGCGCTGAGCCCCGACGCCTCGTTGCCGAAGACCACGGCGACCCGCCGGCACCAGTCGAACGAGGAGTAGTCGACGCCACCCCGGACCGCGGTACCCACGGCGGCCAGTCCCCAGCCCCGGAGGGTGCCGATGACCGCGGGCGCGTCCCCTCCGACCACCACCGGGGTGTGGAAGATCGATCCGGCCGACGCCCGCACCGTCTTCGGATTGGTAGGGTCCACCGTCCCGTCGCAGCACACCACCGCGTCCACACCGGCGGCGTCGGCCGTCCGGATCATGGTGCCGGCGTTCCCCGGATCACGCACGTCGACGCAGACGACGACCATGGAAGCATCCCGCAGCTCCGCCAGGCCGGCGGGGACGAACCCCACCACGGCCACGATCGGCTGCGGCGTGACGGTGTCCGAAATCCGGTCGATGACTCCGGGGGCCAGATCGAAGATGCGGACGCCGGTGGCGTAGGCCCGTTCCACGACCTCGGCCACCGAGGAACTGGTCCGCCCCTCGGGCGCCACGTAGACGGATTCGATCGAGGCCCCCGCCTCCAGCGCCATCGACAACAGCTCGGCGCCCTCCACCACCAGCGCGTGCTCCGCTTCACGCAGGCTGCGCTTGCGCAGGAGCTGCCGGACCCGGCGGACCCGGTGATGGGTGAAGGCGAGACCGGTCTGGCTCAGGAACCGGCCTCTGCGGTCGCCGGGGCGGTGGCCAAGGCATCGGTGGCGACCCGCACCAGTGAAGCGAACACCTCGGGCTCGGTCACGGCCAGGTCGGCGAGCACCTTTCTGTCCACCTCGACATCGGCACGGTGCAGCCCGGCGATGAAGCGGCTGTAGCTCGTGCCGTTGAGGCGGGCGGCGGCGTTGATCCTCTGGATCCACAGTTGACGGAAGTCGCCCTTGCGGGCACGGCGGTCCCGGTAGGCGTACTGCATCGAGTGCATGACCTGCTCGTTGGCGGCGCGGAAGGAACGGCTCTTGTTGCCGTAGTACCCCTGCGCCTGCTCGAGAACAGCGCGATGGTGCTTCTTGGCGTGTACAGCGCGCTTGACACGGGCCATGAGTGTCTCCTTTTCGTGGGTGGGCCTGATTCGTGGGTGGGCCTGATCGGACAACTGACATCTGAACGCCGGACGGCCGTGGGGCGGTCGCTGCGGCGGTGCACCCCGGGGGTGCGGTGGTTCGGACGAAGAAGCGGTGGCCCGGGAGGAGCGGAGAGGCGACGCGGATACGGCGACAGTTGGCCTGCGACCACCGAGTGGCGTCCCCGCCCGGAGGCGGGGCCTCGCCGGTGTTACCGCCCGAGCATGCGATTGACCTGGCGGGCGTCGCCAGGGGCGAAGTCGGTCTCACGACCGAGGCGCCGCTTCCGGACGCTCGACTTACCTTCCAGCAGGTGGGAACGGAAGGCCTTGCGCCGACGAAGCCGGCCCGTGCCGGTCACCTTGACCCGCTTGCGGGCCCCGCTGTCAGTTTTCATCTTCGGCATCGTGTTCTCCCTCTGTGTTCGACTCCGAGGCCGGCGAACGGTCCGCCGGCATCTCTGCGGCCACGGCACCGGTGCCGGCCGTGGCCCCTTCGGCCGGGCCGGCGGTGACCACGGCCGCCGGCACCCCGTCGGCCGCGGCCGGCCTCCCGTGCGGGGCCGAGCCGTTTCCGGCGTGACCGGGCCCCTTGGACGCCGCCGACTGCTTGGCCCGCTTGTCCGGCGCCAGGACCATCACCATGTTGCGGCCGTCGAGCCGTGGCACCGCTTCGGACTTTCCCACTCCGTCCATCTGTTCGGCGATCCGATCGAGGATCTTCTTCCCGAGCTCGGGGTGGAAGACCTCGCGGCCCCTGAACATGATGGTGATCTTTACCTTGTGCCCCTCCTCGAGGAACTTGGCCACCTGCCGCGTCTTGGTGTCGAAGTCACCCGGCCCGATCTTCGGCCGGTACTTCATCTCCTTGATCCCTACATGGACCGCCTTGCGTCTCGATTCCTTGGCCCGCTGGGCCGCATCGAACTTGAACTTGCCGTAGTCCATGATGCGGCAGACCGGCGGATTGGCCCCGGGGGCCACTTCGACCAGATCCAGGTCGAGTTGCCGGGCGATGGCCAGAGCCTCCGGAAGCGGTTTGATCCCCAGCTGCTCCCCTTCGGGGTCGACCAGGCGCACTTCGCGGGCGCGGATGCGATCGTTGATGCGAGTCTCATTGGTGGTGACGGTGGCTGCTATGTCGACTTCGCTCCTCTGTCTTCGGGCCACGGACCTCCCGTGCCCTCCATGCAAGGAGCGGAGCCACAACCGACCGCACCGACTCACGCCGGCCGCCGGTGGCGTAGACCCGGCGCACACGTGCACACTGCGCACCGTGGCCGGGTGGGAGGCCCAAGTCGGGACTCCGCTTCCTCGTCTATCAGTGCTTTAGGCTACCAGTCGTGAGCTCACTCTGGACACCCGATGGCGAACGCCCGGTCCCGCGGCCGGGGACGGCCGGTGACGGCGGGACCCCGGTGGGTACCGGTGGCCCCCCGGGGGGCCACCCCGGCGGCCCGGACATCCCCCCGGGGATGGACGAGGAGGAACTGGCCCAGCAGATGGCGGCCATGCGCGGCCGAGCTGGCCAGATCCCCGGTGGAGGTGGTGGTGGCCAACCACTGCTACGGGCTCTTCGAGCTGGCCGCGGTCTACCTGTCCCAGCAGCCGGCCCTGCTCACCCAGGCACGCCTGGCCATCGACGCCCTGGGGTGCCTTCTCAGCGGCCTCGAAGGCCGGCTGGGCGAGGCCGAGGAGCAGCTGAAGGACGGCCTCAGCCAGCTCAGGTTGGCGTACGTGCAGATCGACGGGGCCCAGCGGGCCGGGGCCGAGGTGGCCTCGGCGGCGGGGACCAACGGAGAGTCGGCCGGCGAGGCCGGGCCGGCTCCGGCGGATGCTGAGACTGAGAACGACCGCCCCGGGTGAGCGAGGGTATCGGCGGTCGTCCGAACCCGCCGGCCGATCCACCGGATCCTGCCGCCGGGTCGGCCGGGGCCACCCCGGCCGGCGGGTCGGCCGGGGCCACCCCGGCCGGCGGGCCCGGGTCCTCGACCCCATGGCGCTCGCTGGGCGGCATCGACAGCTCGCGGGTCCGTAGCTTCCTCGGCCTCTCCATCGGCCTGGTCGGGCCGCGGGCCAACCTGGCCGTCTCCGGAGTGCTGATCACCCTCTTCGTGCAGCAGCGGGCTTCGGGCGCCCTGGCCGTCACCTTCGCCCTGACCGCCGACCGCCTGGTCAGCTGGCTCACCTATCCGGTGGCCGGACGGCTGAGCGACCGGACCCAGAGCCGGGTCGGCCGGCGGACCCCGTACATGGCCGGCAGCCTCATGGTGATGGGCGTGGCCACCTGGATGTTCACCGTGGTCAGCGGGTACTGGCTCCTCGTGCTGATGATCCTGATCGCCGGACAGGCATCGGCCATCTTCACCCTCACCAACGTGGCCGTGGTGCCTGAGGTGTTCGGGCGCAGCCGGTGGATCAAGGCCCTGTTGTTGACCACGGTCCTCGGCACCGTGGCCAGCCTGGCCATCAAGGGCACCGTGATCGCCAGCTGGAACCAGAGCCGGCCCTCGACGTGGAACCTCCCCTTCCAGGTGGCCGCAGTGATCCTGGTGGCAGTGGGCCTCGTCGTCCTCGTCCTGGTCCGTGAGGCGCCGACTGCCACCTACGGCGCCGAGGTCGACCGCCGGCAGCGGGCCCGCCCCACCCGCGACGAGCTCCGTGACATCCTGGCCGGACCGAACGCAAAAGTGTTGATCGGCGGCTCACTGCTCTTCTGGTCGGGGGTGGGATCGACCGCCTACGTGGCCATCCTCTTCTTCCAGAGGATCCTGCACGCCGGGGCCAGTGCCCAGACCGTCGCCGGGCTGGCCACCGGGCTCCCGGTGTTCTTCATCGGCATCGCGCTCGGGATCCCGCTCAGCCGCTGGCTCTCCCCCATGCAGCTGGCCATCGGAGCACCACTGGTCGGGGCCGTCCTGGCCGGGGTCCAGTACTTCGACACCCATCTGTGGCAGGCGGTGCTCCTGAGCTACATCGGTGCGCCCCTCGTCGGTGCCTACATCATCGTGATGGCTCCGCTGCTGCTCCAGCTCCTCCCCCGGGCCGGTGGCCTCGGCGAACGGATCGGCGTGCTGTTGGCCCCGTTCAACCTGTGCAGCGTGGTGCTGGCCTACGTCGCCGCGGTGGTGATCGACGCCACCGGCAACTACCGGCTGATCTGGCTGTTCCCGGCGGCCACCGGCCTGGCCCAGGCCGTCGTCAACTGCTGGCTCAAGTACCCCTCGCGCCGGGCCTCGAGCCCCGACATGGTCAAGCGCCTGTGGGAGTGGAGCATCGTCCAGGCCGAGTCCATGGCCGAGACCGGGATCGTGGCCGGGCTCCTGGCTGCGCCGCTGCTCGGCGTGGTCACCGAGGAGGACGCCGACAGCGCCGTGGTCATCGATATGGCCCGGGACATCCTGGGCAATCCCTACGAAGAGGACGGTGCCGACGGACAGGCCGGTGCCGGCGCTTCGCACACCGCGTCCGAGCTGGACAACGTGAACGGCGGGCCGAACGGGAACGGCGGGCCGGGCGGGAACGGCGGGCCGGGCGGGAACGGCGGGCCGGGCGGGAACGGCGGGCCGGGCGGGAATGGCGGGCCGAACGGGAATGGCGGGCCGAACGGGAACCCCGACGATCAGTCGCGCTCGGGTGCCGGGGGCGGGGCGGGCGTGATCGGGGTGCGCCAGGTGGGAGGGGGGCCGGTCGAAGGCCTGGACAGCGGGGACACGAAGTCGGGTCGGCCCGAGCCAGGGTCTCCGGGGGCGTCCGGTGTCGGGGATCCGGCCACCGGAATCCCCGAGGGAGGCGTGGCACCGCTCGACCTGCCCGGGGACGAGGCCGCCCCGGAGTGAGACGCGGCTTCCGAGCGGGCAGCCGGCTCTATCGGCCGCTCCGGCGGTGGGGCCGCCCCGCCTGGCGGGGGGACCCGGGGAAGACGGGCCGGGGCTTCGGCCCGCGCCGGCTCGAGGGTCGACCCGGGTGGTACCACGCCGGGTAGTGGCCTGACCGATCGGGCCTCGAGCCGGCCCAACCGGCCGGTCGCCACGATGAACGCCACCACCGTCCCCACCGCGATCTTGCGGGATCCGTCGGTGATGGCCGTGCAGTGGAAGCCCAGCCTCCGACCCGGTCCGTACTCGACGACACCCAGACCCCGCGGCTCGTCGAACTCGATCACATCTCCGACCAGTGGGGCATGACCCACCGGTGGCGGGTCGACCGGTCCGGTCCAGCCGGCCGACGTCAACGGCGCCGCCCCCCGGGGCTGGATGCACTCGATGGGCACAAGGGACTCAATGGACTCAATGGACGATCTTCGACAGGGCCAGCTCGATGATGTCCGTCGCCCCACGGTCCTTCAAGGCCGGGATGAGCACGTTGATCTCCGATTTCGGCACCACCGTCTCCACTGCGAATCCGCCCCCGCCGAACAGCTCGGACACCGTCGGCGACCGAAGGGCCGGGAGCACCTCGATCACCCCGGGCAGTTGCTCAGCGGCCACATTGAGCTTGACCAGGACCTTCCCACGTGCCTCCAGGGCCCCGTCGAGCAGCGTGAACAGCTGGCCCATGGCGTGCCGCTTGCCCGGGTCCGCGGCCGCCGCCGGGTTGGCGATCAGCTCCGTGTGGGAGACGAGAAGGGTCTCGACGATCTTGAGGCCGGCGGCGCGCAGTGCCCCTCCCGTCTCGGTGATCTCGACCACGCAGTCGGCGATGTCGGGCACCTTCGCCTCGGTGGCCCCGTAGGAGAGACTGATCTCGGCCGGCACCCCGTGCTCCTCGAGGTACCGGCGGGTCAGCTCCGGGTACTCGGTCGACACTCTGAGGGCGCCCGAGGCGCCGGTCCCCGTTCCGGCCAGATCCGACACCGAGGACACCGGCGAGTCGGCGGGCACGGCCAGGACCACCCGGATCGGGTTGGCGGTCGCCTTGGAGTACCCGAGCTCGCCGAGAGAGGTCACGACGCTGCCCCGCTCCTGCACCCAGTCACGCCCGGTGATGCCGATGTCGAATTTGCCCTCGGCCACGTAGAGCGGAATCTCCTGGGGGCGCAGGATCCTGACTTCGGCGATCCGGGGATCGTCGATGGTGGCCCGGTAGTCGACGGCCGACGACCGGATCACGCCCAGGTCGGCGGCGGCGAACAGATCCAGGGTGGCCTGCTCCAGTGAGCCCTTGGGGAGCACCAGTCGGAGCATCAGCGCCTTCCGACGGAGAATCCGACCCGGTGTCCCGACGTGGCCGCCGACACCGAGCCCAACACCTTGACCGTGCGCACCGCCGTCAACGCCGCGTCGCGGCCCTTGTTGGAGTCGCCGTCATCCGAACGTTCCAGGGCCTGGTCGACCGAGTCGGTGGTCAGGACCCCGAAGACCACGGGTACGCCGGTGTCGAGCTGCACCCGCTGCAGGCCCGAAGCACACTCACCGGCCACGAACTCGTAGTGGCCGGTGTCCCCCCGGATCACGGCCCCGAGGCAGATCACCGCGTCCACGGCTCCGGAACGGGCCAGCTGTTGGGCCACCACCGGGAGCTCGAAGGCCCCGGGCACCCAGGCCACGATGGCCTTGCCCAGATCGCACCCCGACTCCTCCAGGGTGTCGAGGGCACCGGTGAGGAGGCGGTCGGTGATGGCCCCGTTGAACTCGGCGCAGGCCAGCCCGACCCGCAGGCCGGCCTCAGGACCGGAGTCGGCACCGTCCAGTGAGGTTCCCACCCGTGCCGCGGCTCGTTCTTTTGCGTCCGTGGGCAGCAGAGTCAGGTCAGAGGACGTCATCGAGGCCCTCGAGCAGGTGCCCCATCCGCTCCCGTTTGGTTCTCAGGTACTCGATGTTCTCCGGGGTGGGGGTCGGCTGGAGGTTCACCCGCTCGACGATATCGAGGCCGAAGCCCTCGAGACCGCCGTACTTGGTGGGATTGTTGGTCATCAGCCGCATGGTGGTCACCCCGAGGTCGACGAGGATCTGGGCCCCGATCCCGTACTCACGGGAGTCTGCCGGCAACCCCATCTCGAGATTGGCGTCCACCGTGTCGAACCCCTCCTCCTGCAGGTTGTAGGCCCGCAGCTTGTGGGCCAGACCGATCCCGCGTCCCTCGTGGCCGCGCAGGTAGACGATCACGCCGCTGCCATTTTCGGCGATGGCCGCCATGGCCGCCTGGAGCTGCGGGCCGCAGTCGCAGCGGGCCGAGCCGAAGACGTCTCCGGTCAGGCATTCGCTGTGCACCCGCACCAGGACGTTCGGTTGACCGTCCACCTCCCCTTTGACCAGGGCCACATGGTGCTCCCCGTCGAGCACCGACTCGTAGGCGTACACCATGAACTCGCCGTAGTCGGTGGGGATCCGGGCGCCGTCGAGCCGCCGGACCAGCTTGTCCTTCTGCCGGCGGTAGCGGATCAGCTCGGCGATGGAGATGAGGTGCAGGCCGTGCTTTTCGGCGAACTCCATCAGCTCGGGCAGGCGGGCCATGCCCGTCTTGTCCTCACTCACCACCTCGCACAGGACACCGGCCGGGGACATCCCCGCGGCCCGGGCCAGATCGACGGCGGCCTCGGTGTGGCCGGCGCGCTTGAGCACGCCACCGGGCCGGTACCGCAACGGGAAGATGTGACCAGGCCGGTTGAGATCGGAGGGACGGACGTGCGGGTCGGCCAGGGCCTTGATGGTGGCGGCGCGGTCGGAGGCGGAGATCCCCGTCGACGTGCCGTGGCGGTAGTCCACGCTCACCGTGAACGCCGTCCGCTGGACCTCGGTGTTCGAGGTCACCATCAGGGGCAGGTCCAGGTGCTCGACCCGTTCCGGGGTCAAGGGCACACAGATGAGCCCGGAGGTATGGGCGAGGAAGAAGGCGATCTTCTCGGGGGTCACCGCGTCGGCGGCCATGATCAGGTCGCCTTCGTTCTCACGATCCTCGTCGTCGACGACCACGACGATCTCCCCGCGACCGACCGCCTCTATGGCATCCTCAACCGATGAAAAGGGCATTGACCCTTTGTCTCCTTGTCTTCTCTGCGTCCGGCTGCACTGTCTTCCTGCCTGTGTCCCTACCTGCCTGTGTCCCTACCTGCCTGGGTTCCTACCTGCCTGGGTTCCTACCTGCCTGCATCCGGTTGCTGCCTGCGTCCGGCTGCTGCACGGCGGGGAGCCGGCCCTCGGGACAGCCTCGAGCCGAGAACCAGCTGTTCTCTATGTCGGCCCGCACGGCGCCGGCCTTAGGTAATTTCTGGCCTCGATCCAAACGGCGTCAGCTGCCCCCAGCGGACAGTTCCACTTTCAGATCGCCCTCCAGGCTAGTCACCGAGCGCACCCGGCCCCGCCACAGGCGCTCCAACGTGGGGGCCCCGGGACCGGCGAACAGCGGTCGGGCGTCGTCCCCTGCGAACAGGGCGGGAGCCAGATAGAGGACGTAACGGTCGACCAGTCCGGCGTGGTGGAAGGCGTGGGCCACGGTGGGGCCGCCCTCCACCAGAAGCTGCACGATCCCCCGGTCACCCAATCCGTCGAGGACCGCCCCGAGGTCGCCACCGGTCTCCAGGGCGGGAAGGACCGCCGCCCCGGCCGGGGCCCGCCCGAGTACCACCCGCACCGGCTGTTGGTCGGGGGACCGGTAGTGCGGGTCCCCGGGCGGCAACCGCACCGTCAGGGCCGGATCATCGACGCGAACCGTGCCCGCGCCCACCAGCACGGCATCGGACTGGGCCCGAAGTCGGTGGACGTCACGCCGGGCGGCGGAGCCGGTGATCCACCTGCTGGTCCCGTCCGGGGCAGCCGTTCCCCCGTCGAGGGAGGCGGCCAGCTTGAGCACCACCCAGGGCCTGCCCGTACGCCGGTGCTTGAAGTACGCGGCCAGCTGCTCGGCAGCCACCTCTGCCCCGACCCCGACCACGACGTCCAGGCCCGAGGCCCGCAGCCCGGCGATCCCGCGGCCGGCAACCCGGCTGTCGGGATCCTCGACGGCCACCACCACCCGCCGGATGCCCGAGGCCACGATGGCCTCGGTGCAGGGCGGGGTGCGGCCGTGGTGGGCGCACGGTTCCAGCGTGACGTAGAGCGTCCCGGCATCGGCCCGCCGGCCGGCCGCGCTCAGCGCGGCCACTTCCGCATGGGGACCTCCGGGCGGGGCGGTGGCACCGGCGAACCACTCCTCCGGACCGGCGGAGGGGACCACGATCGCCCCCACCCACGGATTCGGTGCGGTGCGCCCCCTGGCCGACTCGGCCATCTCGAGGGCGCGGTCCATCCAGTCGGCGTCGCTGCGACCGCCCGGATCCGGACCGGCGGTCAGGACGGTGCGCCTGTCACTGCGGCCACTGCCGCCCGCAGGATGTCCGACACCGCGTCCAGCGGATGCGCCCGCCCGAACACGGCCGAGCCGGCCACGAAGACGTTGGCGCCGGAGCGGGCCGCCTCGACCACCGTGTGCTCGTCCACACCTCCGTCCACCTCGACGTCGATGCTCAGTCCGGCCACGACGGCCGCCTGCCTCACCTGGCGCACCTTGGGCATGACATCGGCGATGAACGACTGGCCGCCGAAGCCCGGGAACACGGTCATGCACAGGATCAGGTCGACCTGATCGAGGTAGGGCTCGATGGCCTCGAACGGCGTGTCGGGATTGGCCGCCAGGCCGACCCGCAGACCGAGGTCGCGCATCTGGGCCACGAGTGCGCCCGTCTCACCCACCTCGACGTGCACCGTGCAGCCGTCGGCACCGGCGTCCCGGAAGGCCTCGAGGTAGCGGGCGGGTTCGGCGATCATCAGGTGGGTATCGAAGTACAGATCGGTGTGTTCCCGCAGCGAGGAGACCACCGGCGGGCCGATGGTCAGGTTGGGCACGAAGTGGCCGTCCATGACGTCGACGTGGAGCCAGTCCGATCCCGGCGCCACCAGGTCGATGGCGTCGGACAGGGCCCCGAAATCGGCCGACAGGATCGACGGGGCCACCCGCAACTCGGGCACGGTCGGTGACGTCGCCATGGCCAGTGAGCCTACCGGCGGCACCGCCCGGACCAGCATCCGGCCACCGGTCCGGAGGCGGCATCCGGCCACCGGTCCGGAGGCGGCCTTTGGCCACCGGCCGGCTCACGTTCCCAGGCGCTCCCCGGGCCGGGGGCGCACGCCGCGCAGCCAGTCGATGGCGGCCATCGGACGCTTCCCTTCGGGCTGCACGGTCACCATCTGCAGCCGCATTCCGTCCCCGGCGACGACTTCGGGGCCGTCGAGAGCACCCGGGGGGAGCCCGGACCCGACGGGACCCGCCGGGGCGCCGGTGGCCCGCAGGAGGTTGAGGCGCCGTCCGCGGAACGTCGTCCACGCCCGACCCAGACGGATCACCCGGCGGATCTGGATCCCGGGTTGCTCCCACCGCAACTCGAGCTCGGCCGGGACGATCTTGTCGGCATAGGACGGCTCACCGGTCTGGTCCCGGGCCACGGGCAGCCCGCCGAGCCCGTCACCGAGGTGCTCGGCCAGCAGCCGGCAGCCCATCGTGACCAACCGCGAGCGCAGCTCCTCGGCCGTCTCCTCCTCGCCGATGGCGGTGTCCAGCTCGGCGTAGATCCCGCCGGTGTCCAGTCCGGCCTCCACGGCCATCAGGCAGACACCCGTCTCGGCATCGCCCTCGAGGATGGCCCGCTCCACCGGCGCCGCCCCGCGCCACCTGGGCAGCATGGAGAAGTGGAGATTGACCATGGGAAGACGGTCGAGCACCGACACCGGGATGATCCGCCCGAAGGCCACCACCACCCCGAGCTCGGCGCCGGCGCCGAGCACGACGTCGAGGGAGTCGGTGACCTCGAGGCCCAGATCGAGCGCGGCACGCTTGACCGGGCTCGGCACCAGGCCGCCGCCCCGGCCCCGGCGCCGGTCGGGCCGGCTCACCACCAGCACCACGTCGTGGCCCGCGTCGACCAGCGTCCGCATCGGCAACACCGCCGCGTCGGGAGTCCCGAGGAAGACCAGCCGAGCCATGGGACGGGACGCTACCGGCCCGCCGGATCGGGATCAGACTTCGCGTTCGGTGCCGGCGGACACCAGCTTGGCCTCCATGGCCGCCGTGTCCAGTCCGAGGGCGCGGTCGCGTAGGACCCGTAGGGCGAGCTTGCGCTCGTCATCATCGAGGCGCTCGACCATGAGCACCCCGTCGAGATGGTCGATCTCGTGCTGGAACACCCGACCGAGGAATTCGTCGGCCTCGATGGAGATCTCCTCGCCGTCGACCCCGTAGCCCCGCAGGTGGACCTGGTCGGGCCGGACGATGCCCAGGCGGAGGCCGGGGATGGAAAGGCACCCTTCGTCGTAGTACCACTCCCCTGCGACCTCGACGATGGTGGGGTTGACCACCGCCCGCGGGCCGTCGCCCACGTCGTAGACGAACAGGCGCTTCTGGACGCCCACCTGGGGGGCGGCCAGGCCGGCACCCTCGGAGTCGTACATGGTTTCCACCATGTCGTCCACCAGGCGGACGAGCGAACCGTCGAATTGCTCGACGTCCCTGGCCACCTGCTTGAGAACCGGGTCGCCATAGACGCGGACGGCATACGAGGACATGGCCACATTGTACGGGGCCGGACGGGGGACGAGGGCGGGTGGTGGCCTGTAGGGGATCCTGAGCGGAACGACCGGGGACACCTCAGGTGTCGGTGGGATCGACCTCCACCCTCAACCGGTCGGCGGGGCGGGGCACGGCGGCCAGCGCATCGCACAGGACGGTATGGTCGGGCGCCGTGACCAACCAGCGATCGGCCTCCATGGAGGACACCGTCACCTGCCCCTCCGCCCGCAGACCCCCGGCGTAGTCGGCGGCGCCGGGGCCACGGAGCAGGGCCAGGGCCCCGAAGGGTGGGAGCCCCAGAGACCGCCTGAGGTCGCGCTCGGGGCCGGCGAGGATCGCCGGATCGGCGTGGACCGCCGCCCGCAGCACCTCGTGGTCCGGCATCCGGGTCTGCACCTGGACCCGACCGCCGGACTCGTGCGTACCGACCAGTCGGGCAGCCCGGGCCAGCAAGGCCAGCGTCTCCTCGCCGGCCCCGAAGCGGGGCGCCAGCAGGTGCTGGTCGATGTCCAAGAAGGCGACGGCGACGGCCCGGGTGACCCGGTGCAGCGCGGCCTCGGTGCCGACCACCAGCCGGGACCCGACGTCGTCCCCCGGCGCGGCACCGGCGGTGATCTCCGCCGCCTCGACACCGGTCAGGGCCGAGAGCTCCTCCGCCGCCCGGGTGACCCCGATGCGCAGCGACTTCAGCCGGTTGGAGTCGCAGACCGCACACACCCCCGGCCGTGTCTCGCCACACCGGCGGCACTGCAGGCCGCCGGCCGCCTCCAGCTGCGCCACGGCCCCTCCACACCGGGTGCACCGGGCCAGCGTCCCGCACCGGGCGCAGGCCAGCAGTCGGATACGGCCGGTCCGGTTGAGGATGCACACCACCCGGCCGTCGGGCCGCTCGAGCTCCGACCGCAGCAGCTGGACCAGCCGCTCGGAGAACAGCCCGGTGCGGGGGTCGTCCGCGGTCCGGTCGACAACCTCGACCGTGGGCCAGCCCCGCCTCTCGAGCGGCCTGGCCGTGGTGACCAGCTGCCTCCCCTCGGTCATGGTCACCGGTGGGCACGGCGTAACCAGTACCACCGGCGCCCGGTCGCGGCGGCCCCGCTCCACCACCACGTCGACCGCCGACCAGGTGGGCGAGCGCTCCTCGCGGTAGGCCTCATCGTGGGCGTCGAGGACGACGGCGGCACGCAACCTGCAGATCGGAGCCCACGCCGCGGCCCGCGTCCCCACCACCACGCCGGCATCCGCCCGGGCCCGCTCCCACATCTCCGGCATCATGGCCACCCCGACGCCGGCGTCCCGTAGCCGGGTGGCTGTCTGCTCGGCGCGGGCCCGGGACGGCGCCAGCACCAACACGCCGTCCGTCCCCGTTCGGTGGACCAACTCCAGCACCACCAGCATGGAGTCGAGCGCCGGGGCCAGCCGGACGACGGCGGTGGCGGCCGCGGTGACGTCGGCGGCGTCGAGCGCGCCGAGGGCGCGGTCGACGATGGCCACCGACCCGCCACCGGGCGAATCCGGACGCCCGTCGCCGTCCGGCCGGCTCCCCGAGCCACCGTGGCGGATCACCCGGTGGGGCGATGCGGTGCCGAGGAACGAGGACATCGGCCCCGCCCAGCGCCACGCCGCCCACTCGGCCATCGAGACCACCGGCGCTGGAGGGCCCAGCCCGCTCGAACCGGACAGCGGTTTGACCGCCACCCCGGGAGTGGTCCCCACGTCGTCCTCGACCACCCAGCCCCCGACCCTGCGGCCGTGGAGATGGATGCGCACCCGGCTGCCCACACGGATCTCCGGGGCCAGCGACGCCGGTACCGAGTAGTCGAAGCGGCGATGGATGGCGGGGACGTCGGGCACCACCCGCACGATGCGGGCATCGCCGCCGGCGGCCGCCGCGACGGTGGCCCCGGCGGTGGACCTCCGACCTCCCCCGGAGGGCTCCGGGGCCGCCTCTGGTCGGGAGCGGGCGCTCAGAGTCCGAGGGCCTGCTTCACGTCGTCCGCCCGGGACGTGTCCTCCCAGGTGAATTCCTTGTCAGCCCGACCGAAGTGGCCGTAGGCGGCCGTCTTCCGGTAGATCGGCCGCTTGAGGTCGAGATCCCGGACGATGGCAGCCGGTCGCAGGTCGAAGACCTCGTCCACCACCGCGGCGATCCGGTCGGGATCGACCCGTTCGGTGCCGAACGACTCCACCAGCACCGACACCGGACGGGCCACACCGATGGCGTAGGCCACCTGGACCTCGCACCGGGTGGCGGCTCCGGCGGCGACCAGGTTCTTCGCCACCCAACGGGCGGCGTAGGCAGCCGAACGATCGACCTTGGACGGGTCCTTGCCCGAGAAGGCACCCCCTCCGTGGCGGGCCATGCCTCCGTAGGTGTCCACGATGATCTTGCGCCCGGTCAGCCCGGTGTCGGCGTGGGGCCCGCCCAGCTCGAACACGCCGGTGGGATTGGCCAGGACGCGGAGCCGGCTGGAGTCCAGCTCCGGCGGCAGCAGCGGGTTGATCACGTTGTCACGCAGGTCGGGCAGCAACAGGGTCTCGAGATCGACACCGGGGTCGTGCTGCGTCGAGATGAGCACGGTCTCCAGGGCCACCGGCCTGCCGTCCTCGTAGGTCACGCTGACCTGGGTCTTACCGTCGGGGCGGAGGTACGGCAGCACCCCGACCCGCCGCACCTGGGCCAGGCGCTGGGCCAACCGGTGGGCCAGCCAGATGGGGAGCGGCATGAGGTCGGGGGTCTCGTCACAGGCGTACCCGAACATCATTCCCTGGTCACCGGCACCCTGTGCGTTGAGGAGGTCTTCACCGCCGGTGCCGGCCCGGACCTCGAACGCGTTGTCGACGCCCTGGCCGATGTTGGGGGACTGTTCGTCGAGGGACACGATCACCCCGCAGGTCCGCCCGTCGATCCCGTAGGCGTCGTCGTCGTACCCGATGTCGAGGACGGTGCTCCGCACCAGCTTCGGGATGTCCACATAGGTGGACGTCGTGATCTCGCCGGCCACCAGGACCAGGCCCGTGGTCAGCAGGGTCTCGCACGCCACCCGGCTGTCGGGGTCCTCGGCCAGGAGTGCATCGAGGACCGAGTCCGAGATCTGGTCGGCCATCTTGTCGGGATGACCCTCGGTCACCGATTCCGACGTGAAGGTGTATCGGGTGCTCACGGGTGTTTCCATTCTGATCGGGGGCGTTCGCCCTGGGCGACCGGCGGCGGTGTAGACCTCGAACTGGGGTTCTGGCGGTCTCCCACCGCCGATGGTGCACCAGTCATCGTGCCGGCAACAGCGCGCACACCCTATCCAAAACGGCGTCCGCCACCGCGGCCTTGGTGCGCAGGGAGACGGCGTCGACGGTTCCGTCGGCTCCGAAGATGGTCACCTCGTTGGTGTCATGGTCGAACCCGGCCCCGGCCGCGGACACGTCGTTGGCCACCATGAGATCGACCCCCTTTGCGGCCAGCTTGCCCGCAGCCCGCTCGGCGACCTGGTCGGTCTCCGCCGCGAACCCGACCAGTACCTGCCCCTGGTGGCGCCGTCTGCCCAGCTCGGCGAGGATGTCGGGGGTCGGCTCGAGGATGAGCTCGGGCACCCCGTCGGACTTGTGCAGCTTGGACCCCATGGTCACCTTGGGACGGAAATCGGCCACTGCGGCCGCCATGATGACCACGTCGGCGGCCTCGGCGTGGCCGAGCACGGACGCCTCCATGTCAGCAGCCGTCTCCACCCTCTCGATGGTCACCCCAGGCCCCACCGGTTGGCTACTGGCGGTGACCAGCACGACTTCGGCCCCACGCCGCCGGGCGGCGTCGGCCAGGGCGTGGCCCTGCTTGCCGGAGGATCGGTTGGAGATGAACCGGACCGGATCGATGGGCTCGCGGGTCCCGCCGGCCGAAACCACGACGCGCACGCCGGCCAGGTCCCTGCCCCGGGGCCCCGGGCCGGCAACCCGGCGTTCGACCTGCTCGTCAGGGGTGTCCGACGCCTCCCCCGTGCCCGTCGCCCGAAGGGTCGATCTCCGGGCCAGCACGTCGAGCACGGTCCCGACGATCGCCGACGGGTCGGCCAGCCGTCCGGTCCCGATGTCCCCGCCGGCCAGCCGTCCCTGCTCGGGTGCCACCACCGTCACACCGCGTGAGCGCAGCGTGGCCAGGTTGTGCCGGACCGCCGGGTGCTCCCACATCTCGGTGTGCATGGCCGGGCACACCACCACGGGGGCTTCGGTGGCGATCAGCGTGGAGGTCAGGAGGTCGTCGGCGAACCCGCCGGCGTACCGGGCCAGGAGGTCGGCCGTGGCCGGGGCCACCACGATGAGATCGGCCGCCTGTCCCAGCCGGGTGTGAGGGATGACCGAGGTTTCGTCCCACAGGCTGATCTGGGCCCGCTCCGAGCCCAGGGCGTCGAAGGTGGTCCGGCCCACGAACCGGGTGGCGCGCTCGGTCAGGACGGGGGCCACATGGATTCCGGCATCGACCAGCTGGCGGCAGACCTCCACCGCCTTGTAGGCGGCGATCCCCGCCGCCACCCCGAGGACAACGAAGGGCGTGTCCCGCTCGCGCTCGGGCGTCACGCCCCGGCCCCGGACTCGGCGGTGACCACCACTCCGTCGGCTTCGCTGCGTGCGGCCATGAGCATCCCGCCCCGTTACCCGACCGGGCCCGGTCGGCTAGTCAGCAGTCTCTTCGGGGGCGGGCCCGCTGAGCTCGGCGGCCTCGACGGCCTCGGTGACCCCGATCAGCTCGGCGGCCTCGACCGCCTCGGCGGCCCCGCCCCCTTCGCCTTCCAGCAGGGCCAGCGCTGCCGCCTCGGCCAGCGCCACCTCTTCGGGATCGGGCCGGGTGTAAGTAGCCTTGCCGGCGGCCACCTCTTCGAAGGCGATGGACAACGGCTTACCGGAGGCCGAGGCCACCTGCGGTGGCACCACGACACCGAGCCCCTCCCCCAGCGAGTTGTAGTAGCTGTTCACCTGCCGGGCCCGCCGCGAGGCCAGCGCCACCAGGGTGAACTTCGAGTCGACCTTGTCGAGCAATTCCTCGATGGGCGGGTCCATGAGAGTGATCTGAGTCTGAGCCATCACGATCCTTCGGTCACGTCGGGTGGGCTTTCGGGTATGGGTTCCGAGGTTGCGCCGGCACTGTCGGCGGGCCCCCGTGCCGGACCGGCGCCCGGGCGGGCGGCGAGACGGTAACGCTCCACTATACCGGCCACCTCGGCCATGGCCTGCGACACATCGTGGTTGACCACCACGGCATCGGCGATGGCCTGCCCTTCCTTCTCCTCCTCGGCACCGGTCCGGAGCCGATCGGCGATGTGGGCCTCGTCGTCTCCGCGGGCTCGCAACCGAGCCTCTTGGACGTCACGGGACGGCGCCTTCAGCAGGATCAGCGTGGCCTCTGGTCGGAGGCGGCGCACGGTTCGGGCGCCCTGCAGGTCGATCTCCAACAGCACGTCGCGGCCGGCCTCGGGCTCGGCTACCGGTGTCCCGTAAAGGTTGCCGAGGAATTCGGCCCACTCGATGAACTGCCCCGCCCGGATTCGGGCCTCGAAGGTTGGACGGTCGACGAAGACGTAGGCGTCCTCTTCTTCACCCGGGCGCCGCCTTCGGGTGGTCCACGATCGGCTCAGCGAGAGGTGCGGATCCGAGGCCACCAGCGCCCTGGCGATCGTTCCCTTCCCGACGCCACCCGCCCCGAACAGCACGAAGGTCAAGGGCCCGGTCGGGACCCGGGCCCGACCCGATTCGGTGTCGTTCAGCGAGCGGTCTCGCGGAGCAGGGCCTCGCGCTGATTGCTGCCCAGGCCCTGCAGCCGGCGGCTCTCGCTGATCCCCACGGTGTCCATCAGTCGACGGGCCTTGACCTTCCCGAGGCCGGGCAACGACTCCAGCACCGAGAGAACCTTCATCTTCCCGACCGTCTCGTTGGAGTCGGCGGTGGTGAGGAGTTCGGAGAGGGTGATCGAACCCAACTTGAGCTTCTCTTTGACTTCGGCCCGCTCACGGCGGACCTTGGCTGCCTTGGCCAGGGCGGCCTGGCGCTGTTCGGGCGTGAGTGCGGGCGGTTGCGGCATGGTCGAGACGATAGCGCCTCTGCGACCCCGGGTCATCTGCGACCAGCCCGTGGGTCCTCCGGCGACCTGCACCGGCGTGGGCCGCGGGCTCGACCGGGGCGCCGGGCGGCCGTCGGAGAGGATCGGAGAGGAAGAGTGTTCAATACTGTGCTAATGGCCGCCGTCGACCTCAATGCCGATCTGGCCGAGGGCGAGGAGCTCTCGTCCACCGATCTCGCCCTGCTCGACTCCGTCACCAGCGCCAGCCTCGCCTGTGGATTCCACGCCGGCAACCGCCGAGTGATGCGGGCCACCGCGGATGCGGCAGTGCGCCGGGGCGTGGTCATCGGCGCCCACGTCTCGTACCGGGACCGGGACGGGTTCGGTCGGCGCGCCATGGCCGTGCATCCCGCTCAGTTGACGGAGGACATCCTCGAGCAGTGGGCAACCCTCCACCAAGAGGTCAGCGCCGCGGGCGGCACCGTCGCCTATGTGAAGCCACACGGTGCTCTCTACAACCGGATGGGGGCCGATCCGGTGGTCGCCGCCTCGGTGGTCGACGCCGTCTCCCGGCTCGGGGGCCCGGCACTGGTGGCCCAGGCCGGGACCGTGGTGGTCGACATGGCCACGCAGGCCGGCGTCCGTGTGGTCACCGAGGGATTCCCCGACCGCGGCTACCTCGCCGACGGGAGACTCGCCGCCCGCGACCGGCCCGGTGCCCTCGTCGACGATCCGTCGGCCACCGCCCGCCGGGCGGTGTCATTGGTCAAGCGGGGCGGTATCCACGCCCTGGACGGGACATGGGTGGGGATCGAGGTCGAGACACTGTGCATCCACGGGGACGCGCCCGGTGCCGGTGAGGCCGCGCTCCGGATCCGGTCGGCACTGGCGGCCGAGGCGGTCGACGTCTGTCCCTTCGCCCCCTTCGCCCCCTTCGCCCCCTTCGCCCCGGAGGCGGACGATGGCCGGGGGGATGGCCGGCTCCGGTGACGGCCCGGGTCGGTCACTACGGAGACAGCGCGCTGGTGGTGGAGGTCGACGATGTCTCCTCCGCCCACCGGGTGGCCGCCGCCATCGACCGGGCGCAGCGGATCGGCGGCGCGCCCGAGGGGATCGTGGACACCGTGGTGGGCTTCTCCAGCGTGGTGGTTCACGTCGACGCACCCGGCGACGGAGACGAACACCTCGAACGGTGGTTGATCGACCTGCTCGACGGCGGGACATGGCGTCCGCACCCGGCGGAGCCGGACAGCACCGAACGACGACGTCGAGTGGACATCCCTGTCTCCTTCGACGGACCCGACCTGGATGCGGTGGCCGCTCTCGTCGGCGCGACGGCGGCGGAAGTCGTCGAGCTGCTGACCGGAGCCGAGTTGCACGTCGCATTCCTCGGGTTCGCCCCGGGGTTCCCCTACCTCGTGGGCCTGCCTCCCGAGTTGGCCGCCATCCCGCGCCGCGACACACCCCGGGTGGTGGTGCCGGCCGGATCGGTGGCCGTGGGCGGAGGGTTCGCCTCGGTCTACCCCCGGTCGACGCCCGGGGGATGGCTCCTCGTCGGCCACACGTCCGTCCGGCTGTTCGACCCGGACCGACCCCCCTACGCGTTCCTCCGTACCGGGGACACCGTCCGCTTCTCGGACCTCGCCACCGGGGATGTGGGCGAGGTCGTGGGTGAGAGGCCCAGCCGGTCGGAGCCGCGCCGCCTCCCCCTGACGGCAGCCAAGGACCCACCGGGTCCGGACAGGTCCGGACCGCGACCACCCATACCGGCGCGCACGGGACGGTTCGTCGAGGTTCTCGATCCGGGCCTGCTCAGCCTCATCGAGGACGGTGGCCGTCCCAAGGTCGCGGCCATGGGGATCCCACGGGCCGGGGCGGCCGACCCCGACGCCATGCGACTGGCCAACCGGCTGGTGGGCAATCCAGACGGCGCCGCCACCATCGAAGCCACCACTGTCGGGCCGACGCTCCGGTTCACCGGCGACGCCCACGTCGCCGTGGTCACACCTTCGGCCGAAGGCCAAGAGGTCCTCATCGACGGCCACCCGATGGGAACGGGGGCTGTCTCGCCCATCCAGGACGGCCAGGTGGTGACCGTCGGCCGGGTGCACGGCGGATTGCGAGCCTACGTCGCCGTGTCCGGAGGCTTCGAGACCCCTTTGGTCGTCGGCTCCCGGTCCACCGACCTGTTGTCCGGGCTGGGCCCCGGGCCGCTCGTGCGCGGCGACCGGCTCGATCTCGGTCGCCCGACCCGACCCCGGGGGCGGCTCATGCAACCCCTCGATCCGCCGGCGGGACGCCGCCCCAAGGTGATCAGGGTCATCGAGGGGCCCCACCGGCTACCCCCCGGGGCCCGGGATCTGTTCGCCTCGGGCCCGTGGACCGTCGGGCCGGCGTCAAACCGCATCGGTGTCCGCCTGGCCTCCCCGCACCAGCCTGCCCCTCCTCTCGAGGTCCGCATCCCATCCACGGCCATGGTCACCGGTGCGATCCAGCTGCCTCCCGACGGCGACCCCATCATCTTGTTGCCCGACCACGCCACAGTGGGCGGGTACCCGGTCATCGCCTGCGTGATCGGGGCCGACCTCACGGTCATCGGTCAGCTCGGACCGGGCGACACCGTGGACTTCGTCGGCGTGGACCGGGCGACGGCACGCCGTGAGCGGGCCAGACGGGAACGGGCTCTCACCGAACGGGTCACGGGATGGTTCCCGACCGCGGCCGGCACCTGACCTGGCCCATAGCGCCAAATCGTCCAGGGGTCCCCGGCCCACCGGGGAGTGTCGCACCCCCCTGCCATCCTGTGGCATGGCCGTGACCGCCCCGCACATCGACCAGGTAGAGAGCGAGCAGGCCGACCAGACACAGGCCGACCCGGCGGCGGCCGACCAGACCCAGGCCGACCCGGCGGCGGCCGGCCAGACCCAGGCCGAGCACGGCGATGCCCAGGGCCTGTTCGCTGTCCTCGACGCCGCCGACCGGGCGCTCGATGCCACCGACCCGGAGTGCTGCTCGATGGATGACGCCGCCGTGGTGCTCCGCCGGGTGACCCGCCACGAGCGGAGGGTCCTGGCCTACAAGACCGCCCTGGCCGCCCGCCTGGCCCAGGGGAACCACCACACCCGCACCGGCCACCGCTCCCCGGCCGAGTTCGTGGCCGCCACCACCGGGGACTCGGTCGGGGAGGCAAAGGACCTGATCCGTCTGGGGCAGGCCCTGGCCCACCAGACCGGGCTGGCCGAGTCGTTCAGGGCCGGCAAGCTCTCCCGCCGCCGGGCTGCCCGGGTGTCCGAGGCGGCCACGGTCAACCCGGGGCGGGAGGCCGAGCTGGTCGACAGTGCCGAGTCCGACTCCGAGGCCACCTTGGCCGAGCGGTGCCGGCGGGCCAAGGCCGAGGGACGCACAAAAGAGGCCGAGGCCCGCCACTTCCAGAAGCTGCACGAGGAGCGGAGCTGTCGGACCTGGACCGACGACGACGGGGCCTTCCGCCTCCAGGCGGTGCTCGCCCCCGAGGTCGGGGCCGAGGTGCTGGCCGCCCTCGAGGCCCAGACCGACCGGCAGTTCCAGGCCGCCCGCCGAGAGGGCCGCTTCGAGACCGCCGACGCCTACCGGGCCGACGCCCTGGTGGCCCTCGTCACCGGCCGGGGCATCCTCGGGCCGGAGGGGGACGGCCACGGTGGGGACCGGAGGGGGCGGGGCCCCGATCCCCGGGCCACCGTCTCGGTGGTGGTGGACCTCGAGGCCCTGCGCCGGGGGTCGGTGGGTGCCGGGGAGCGCTGCGAGATCCCCGGGGTGGGCCCGGTGAGCGTCGAGTACAGCCGCCGGCTGCTGGGCCAGGCCCTGGTGGAGGTGCTCATCGCCAAGGGCACCGACGTCACCACCGTCTACTCGGCCGGGCGCCACATCCCCCAGCGCATCCTCTCGGCCCTCCTCCTGCGGGACCCGAGGTGTGTGGTGCCCCACTGCGACGCCCGCCTGGGGCTGGAGAACGACCACTGGGTCACCGACTTCGCCCGGGGCGGCCTCACCGCCCTCGACAACCTGGCCCGGCTCTGTCACCGGCACCACCTCGACCGGACCCACCACGGCTTCGAGCTCAGCCGTACCCCGGAGGGCTGGGTGTGGACCGCCCCTCAGCATCCGAGGACACCCAAGCGACCGGGGCCCAAGCGCAAGGGGGAGGGCGGGGCCAAAGCCCCGGGCACCGGCCCGGGGCGGTCCGGCCAGCCACCCCCCGATCAGCCCCCGCTCGACCTCCGGGAGTGAGTCCCCGGCCCGGCGCGGCCCGAGGGCAACCCGGGCGCGTCCCCGACGGGCACGACCGCGGCCCGAGCGCGGCCCGAGCGGGCTCGACCACGGCACGGGGGGCCGGGCCAGTCGCAGCCGAGGAACTAGAAGGCACCAGGCCGTACCGGCCTCATCATGGCCACCCGCGGGTGGCGGTCGAGACCCCGCGCCCTCTCCTCGGCCCATCGGAAGGCAAGCTCTGGACCCATGTCCGCTTCCGTCATGGAGGTGAACCCGGACCTGGCGTAGTAGGGGCCGTTCCAGGGAACCTCGGCGAACGTCGTCAGTGTCATGGCCAGGGCCCCCCAACCCGCCGCCCACACCTCCGTGTGGTCGATGAGCGAGCGACCGATCCCCCGGCGGCCGTATTCCGGATGGACCGAGACCTGCTCGATGTGAGCGTTTCCGTCGACCGGGTCGGAGATCAGGTAGGCGATGGGCCGGTCTTCGAGGTCCGTTGACACCCAGGCACGGCCGCCCCGCAAATAGCCCTCGAGCAGCTCGACGGGCGGGGGGTCGTGGTTCGAGATGTACGCCATGCCCACGTCCGCGAAGAGCCCGCCCGCGGCCAGCTCGATGTCCCGGAGGCGGTCCAGCTCGTCGGCTCGGGCCCGACGGATGGGGTGGCCTCCGGCAGGCATCACCGATTCTCCACCCGATCCTCCGGCCCCGCCACCCTCCTCGTGCGGCTCGGCCACCCGCCCGGTCGGCCACCGCACCGGTCCGTGGCACGATGGTGGCCACACGATCTTGCCAGCCACGGAGGCACCGAGTGTCTTCGCCAACGAGAGGAGCCGGCAGTGGGCGATGCAGACCAGACCGGACCGGACGGGGACCTGGACGCCACGACCTCAGACGATGACGACCTGTTCCAGTCAAGGGAGGACGGCCAGCTCCACTTCATCAAGGAGACAGCGGCCAGGACGTTCCCCGTCACCGCCCCCGTCGACGCCACCCCGCTCGAGGAGGGCGAGCCCGAAGGGGTCGTCCCGCCCAGCCCCCTGTGGGCCATGAAGGAACGACGGCACGAGCAATGGCCCCACCTGTTCGGCCATCCGGATCGCATCCGGGCGCAGGTGGGGAGCGGTGACGCCGCGGTGTACGTGATCGACGACGGGAAGCGTCACTGCATGATCGGGCGGCAGGTCGGGGCCACCGCCGACGGCTGTGTCTACAGCCTGGTGGCCCGGATCACCAAGGAGACCTACGAGGCGCTGTCATCGGGCTCCATCGACGGCAGGCAGGCGTTCCTGGCCGCCACCCAGGCCGGGCTCAGCGGCACCGCCGACGCCCCCGGCGTGTCCAATATCTTCGACGTCGACTTCTACCAGCACCCCGAGGAGATCCCTGTGGAGTACCTGCCGCCGGCAGCCTTCATCCAGTTCGCCAAGGACCTCCCGACCGCCGACCGCTGAGCGGGCCCTGATCGCTTCGGGTCAGCAGGGTTCGATTCACACCGGACCGAAACCGTCCGGTCGGGTTCAACCGAGGGACCGGCTCAGCTCCTCGGAGGCGGTACGGGCCGCGTCCCGAAGCGCACCGGCATCGGGGCCGGCGGCCAGCAACGAGCGTGACACGTTGGCCAGCACACTGTGCGGGGGGCACCCGGCGAACAGCCGGGCCGCGCCCTCGAGCGTCCCCCCCTGCGCCCCGAGCCCCGGAGCCAGGATGACACCTCCGAGGTCGGCCAGATCGAATGGCGAGGGCTCGAGGGTCGCACCCACCACGGCCCCGACCGTACCGGGTACGGCCAGGTCTCCCCGGTTGAGGTCACGGATGGCCCCGAGGAGCGCGTCCTCCACCGACGTGCCGCCAGGCCCGCGGCCCGGGCCCGGGCCCGGTGGCACGGTTGCCTCCTGGATGGACCGGCCCTCGGGGTTGGAGCTGCGCACGACCACGATGGTGCCCCGCCCCGATGCTGCGGCCAGGTCGAAAGCCGGACGCAGGGCGTCGATCCCGAGGTAGGGCACGAGGGTGACTGCGTCCGCGGCCAGCGGACTGGCCGGATCCAACCAGGCCGAGGCGTAGGCCTCCATGGTCGACCCGATGTCCCCCCGCTTGGCGTCGGCGATGACCAGGAGACCCGCCTGGTGAGCAGCAGCCATGACCGCTTCGAGGGCGCCCATCCCCGCGGCGCCCCACCGCTCGAAGAACGCCACCTGCGGCTTGATCACCGGCACCACGCCGGCGAAAGCCTCGACGCAGCGGAGGCCGAACGAGCGGAGCCCCTCGGCCGAGTCGGGCAGCCCCCACCGGTCCAGGAGGGCGGGCGACGGATCGATGCCCGCACACAGCGGCCCCGAGCGGGCCACCGCGGTGGCCACCGTCTCGGCGAATCCGCGGGCGGGCCGGCGATCACCCATGGGCCGCGTCCAACAGGTCGCCCAGTCGGCGCACCCCGTGACGCCAATCACCCATGGGCCGCGTCCTTCAGGTCGCCCAGTCGGCGCACCCCGTGGCGCCAGCACCACCGCTCCACCTCCCGCAGGATCCTGAGAGGTGCCCGGGGATCGCGGAAGGTCGCCGAGCCCACCTGCACGGCGTCCGCTCCCGCCATCACCAGCTCGACCGCGTCCTCTCCGTGCATCACGCCGCCCACCCCGATGATGGCCGCCTCCGGATGGGAGGTCCGTACGTCGAACACGGCACGGACGGCGACGGCGTGGACGGCCGGTCCGGACAACCCGCCCCCGCCCGCACCTGAGCCCAGCACCGGCCGGCGCGCCTCGACGTCGATGGCCATGGCCAACACGGTGTTGATCAACGTGACGGCCTCGGCCCCGGCGGCCAACGCGGCCCCGGCCACCTCGGCCAGGTCGGCCACCGTCGGGCTCAGTTTGGCCCACCGGGGCAGAGCGGGACAGGACTCGCCCACCGCCGTCACCACCTCGGACGTGGCCGCGGCCGAATGGGCGAACATCCTGCGCCGGTCCTCGAGGTTCGGACAGCTCACGTTGACTTCGACCGCGGTGATGCCGGGGACTCCGGCCAGCATCGAGGCTGCCTTGGCGAAGTCGGCCACCCGCTGGCCCCAGATGCTGACCACGACCCGGGCCCCGAGGGAAGTGAGCCTGGGCAGGTCCTGTTCGATCCACGCCCCGAGCCCGGGACCCTGGAGGCCGACACTGTTGATCATCCCCGATGCGCTCTGATGCAGGCGGGGCGGCGGGTTGCCCGGCCACGGCTCCACGCACAGGGACTTGACCACCACCGCGCCGAGCTCGCCGAGCGGGAGGTAGGCGCCGAGCTCGTCGGAGTGGCCCGCGGTCCCTGCTGCGGTCATGACCGGATTGGGAAGCTCGATCGATCCGACCCGCACCGACAGGTCGACGTCGTCGGCGGTCGGCCGCCCGCCAGGCCCCGGCCACCCCGGTCGTCGCTCCCGCCCGCCAGGCCCCGGCCCCGGCCCCGGCCCGCGCCGGTCCCGGCTCCGGCCGGCCCCTTCCTCACCGGTTCATCCGCTGGTGGTACTCCTGCAGGGACCGCACCGACAGGGGATGACTGACCCAGTCGGCGATGCCCGCGGCAGCCGCCCGGGCCGCGGCCACGGTGGTCAGGCACGGCACCAGGTGGGCCAGCGCGGCCGCCCGGATGTGCAGACCGTCGGCCCGCGGACCGCGGCCCCGGGGCGTGTTCACCACCAGCTGCACCTTGCCCCCGGCGATCAGATCGACGGCGTCGACCGCGCCTGGATGTCGACCCACCGATCTTCGCCACCACCGTCCCCACCGGGATACCCTCGGCCTCCAGCAGGGCGGCCGTACCCGAGGTCGCCGCCAGCTCGAAACCCAGGGCGGCGAACTGGCGGCGCCACGCCCAGCACCGGCCGCCTTGTCCCGGTCGGCCAGCGAGAGGAACACGGTCCCGTCCACCGGGAGCCGGTTGCCGGCGGCGATCTGGCTCTTGGCGAAGGCCAGCCCGAAGGTGGCGTCGATGCCCATCACCTCGCCCGTCGAGCGCATCTCGGGACCGAGCAGGGTGTCCACGCCCGGGAACCGGTTGAACGGCAGCACCGCCTCCTTCACCGAGACGTGGCCACCGACCGGCTCGACCAGCAGCCCCTCGTCGCGGAGCTCGGCGAGCGTGGAGCCGACCATCACCCGGGCCGCCACCATGGCCACCGGCACGCCGGTCGCCTTGGCCACGAACGGGACCGTCCGGCTGGCACGCGGGTTGGCCTCGAGCACATAGGCCCGGTCGTCCTTGACCGCGAACTGCACGTTGATCAGCCCCCGCACCTGGAGCGCCTCGGCGATGGCCCGCACCATCCGCTCGAGCTCGGCCACCACCGGCGTCGACAGGGTCTGGGGCGGGAGGGCGCAGGCCGAGTCGCCCGAATGGACCCCGGCTTCTTCCACGTGCTCCATGACCCCGCAGATCACCACCTCGCCGGTGGCGTCACGCACGGCGTCGACATCGACCTCGACCGCGTCCTCGAGGAAGCGGTCCACCAGCACCGGCCGCTCCCTCGTCACCCCGCCTTCACGCCCGAGCGACCCACCGACGCCGGACATGGCCTCGACCGCCTCACCCAACCGCTCGTCGTCGTAGACGATCTCCATGGCCCTGCCCCCGAGCACGTAGGAGGGACGGACCAGCACCGGGTAGCCGATCGAGGACGCCACCTCGACCGCCTCGGCGGCCGTCGTCGCCGTGCCACCGGGAGGTTGGGGGATGCCCAGGCGGCGGCACAGCGCGTTCCAGCGCTCGACGGTCCTCGGCCAGGTCGATCGAGGACGGCGAGGTACCGAGGACCAACTCCTCGGGGAGGCCGGCCGCCAGTTTGAGGGGGGTCTGCCCGCCGAGGCTGACGATGACCCCGACCAGACGCCCCTCCCCCACCGAGGCCCGGATCTCGGCATCGATCACATTGGCCACGTCCTCGGGAGTGAGCGGCTCGAAGTACAGGCGGTCGGACGTGTCGTAGTCGGTGGAGACCGTCTCCGGGTTGCAGTTGACCATGACCGTCTCGTACCCGGCCGTCCGCAGAGCGAGGGAGGCATGGACGCAGCAGTAGTCGAACTCGATCCCCTGGCCGATCCGGTTGGGACCCGAACCGAGGATGACCACCCGCTCGCGTTCGGACGGCCGGATCTCGTCCTCGTCCTCGGTGGTCGAATAGTGGTAGGGCGTGTGGGCCTCGAACTCGGCGCCGCAGGTGTCGACCGTCTTGTAGGTGACCCCGACGCCCACAGGGCTCGGGCCGCCCGGATGTCGTCGGCGGTGACCGGTGTCGCCGAACAGGTAGGCCAGCTGTTGATCGGAGAAACCCAGCCGCTTCAGCCTGCGCCATGCCCGGCGGTCGAGATCGTCCACGGTGACGCCCAGCGTCACCTGGAGATCGAGGGCCATCCGGGCATCGGTGATCGCGGCGATCTCCGAGAGGAACCACGGGTCGATGCCGGTGACCTCGGCCAGCGCGATCGACGGGCACCCCCCGCCGCAGGAGGGCCTCGACCTGGAAGAGCCGCTCGGGGGTGGCCCGGGCCACGCCGCGGTCAGCTCCTCGGTCGGACACGGCATCCAGCTCCGACTTCGCCGGGATCGGCGTTGAGACCCGACCGGCCCTGCTCGAGCGAACGGACCGCCTTCTGCAGCGACTCGGGGAAGGTCCGGCCGATCCCCATGACCTCGCCCACCGACTGCATCCGGGTGCCGAGCTGGTCGGTCGACCCGGGGAGCTTCTCGAACGCCCACCGGGGGATCTTGGTCACCACGTAGTCGATGGTGGGCTCGAACGAGGCGGGCGTGGCTCCGGTGATGTCGTTGGTGATCTCGTCCAGCCGGTACCCGACGGCCAGCCGGGCGGCGATCTTGGCGATGGGGAAGCCGGTGGCCTTGGAGGCCAGGGCCGACGACCGGGACACCCGCGGGTTCATCTCGATGACCACCTGGCGCCCGTCGACCGGGTCCACCGCGAACTGGACGTTCGAGCCACCGGTCTCGACCCCCACCCGCCGGATACAGGCGAAGGCCGCGTCGCGCATGGTCTGCAACTCGACGTCGGTGAGGGTCTGGGCCGGGGCCACGGTGATCGAGTCGCCGGTGTGCACCCCCATCGGGTCGAAGTTCTCGATGGAGCAGATGACCACGCAGTTGTCGGCGCTGTCCCGCATCACCTCCAGCTCGAACTCCTTCTGGCCGGCGATCGAGCGCTCGATCAGCACCTCGTTGACCGGCGAGGCGTCCAGGCCCTCGCCGGCCAGCCGGATCAGGGCGTCGCGGGTCGCGGCGATGCCGGTTCCCGCGCCCCCGAGGATGTAGCTCGGGCGGACCATGATCGGATAGCCGATCGAGTCGCCGATGGCGACGGCTTCGTCGAGCGAGTGGGCGAAGCCCGATGCGGGAACGGCGAGCCCGATCTCCTGCATGGCCGCCTTGAACGCCTCCCGGTCCTCGGCGGTGGCGATGGCTTCGGCGTTGGCCCCGATCACCTCGACCCCGTACTCGTCGAGGACTCCCCGCTCGGCCAGGGCCATGGTCAGGTTGAGGGCGGTCTGCCCGCCGAGCGTGGGGAGCAGCGCGTCGGGGCGCTCACGCTCGATGATGGCGGCCAGCACATCCGGGTCCAGCGGCTCCACATAGGTACGGTCGGCCATGGCCGGGTCGGTCATGATGGTGGCCGGGTTGGAGTTGGCCAGCACCACTCGGAACTTCTCCTCGGCGAGGACCCGGCAGGCCTGGGTGCCCGAGTAGTCGAACTCGCAGGCCTGGCCGATGACGATGGGACCCGAGCCGATGACCAGGATGGACTCGATGTCGCTGCGGCGGGGCATCAGCGGCGGGCTCCCGGGCGCCCGGCGGGCCCGGTGGGCCCGGTGGCGTCAGCTGTGGCCCCGGCGGTCCCCGGGCGCCCGGCGGTCCCGGTGGCGTCAGCTGGGGTCCCGGCGGTCCCGGCGGTCCCTGCGGCCCCTGTGGCGGGCCCGGTGGCACCGGTGGCATCCATCAACAGCCGGAACTCCTCGAACAGGTACCGGGCGTCGTGGGGGCCGGGCCCGGCTTCGGGGTGGTACTGGACGCTGAACACCGGGCGCGTCCCGGCTGCGGAGCCCCTCGACCACCCCGTCGTTGAGGTTGACGTGGGTGATCTCGGCCGCGGTGAGCGAGTCGGCGGCCACCGCGAAGTTGTGGTTCTGCGAGGTGATCTCGACCCGCCCGGTCTCCAATCGCCGCACCGGGTGGTTGCCGCCGTGGTGGCCGAAGGGCAGCTTGTAGGTGGACGCACCCAGCGCGGTGGCCAGCAGCTGGTGGCCGAGACAGATCCCGAACACCGCGACCGTGCCCGCCGCAGCCAGCGCTCGGATCTCGCCGATGATGCCGGGCAGGGCCGCGGGGTCACCGGGTCCGTTGGAGAGGAAGATCCCGTCGGGCTCGAGGTCGAGGGCCTCGGTCGGCGGGCGTCGACGCCGGCACCACGGTCACGGTGGCCAGCTCGCCCAACTGGCGAAGCATGGCCTCCTTGATGCCGAAGTCGTAGGCGACCACCCGGTAGGGCCCGGATCCCCGGGTGAAGACCTCGCTCGTCGTCACCCCCGACACCAGGTCGACCCCGTCGGTGGAGGGGGCGGCAGCTGCCGCCGCCTGTAGCTCGGGCAGGGCGGCCGTGCCGAAGGCACACGGCATCGCCCCCTGGTCGCGCAGGTGGCGGGTGAGGCGGCGGGTGTCGATGCCGGTGATGCCAGGGACGGAACGACGGGTCAGGTAGTCCTCGAGCGTCTCGGTCGAACGCCAGCTGCTGGGTCGGTCGCAGAGGTCGCGCACGATCACGCCCCGGCAGTGCGGACGGGCCGCCTCGTCATCGGTGGGGTTCACCCCGTAGTTGCCGATGTGGGGGTAGGTGAAGGCGATGACCTGGCCGGCGTAGGACGGATCGGTGATCACCTCCTGGTAGCCGGAGAGCACGGTGTTGAACACCGCCTCCCCGGTGGCCACACCCCGGCCTCGGGTGAGGCGCCGATGGCCTCGCCCTCGAATACGGCCCCGTCGGCCAGCACCAGGGCGGCCTCGGCCCGATGAGGGGGTCCGCCCCGGCCGGTCATCGCCGGGCCCCGCCGTCGACGACCACCGGTTCGCCCCGGAACACGGTGTGGCGTACGCGGCCGGTAAGCGTCCGCCCGCCGTAGGGCGAGTTGTGGCTCCGGCTGGCCAGGGCGGCCGGCGTCCACCGTCCAGGTGGCGGCCGGATCGATGACGCAGAGGTTGGCCGCCGCGCCGGGGACGATCGGGCCGCCCTGGTCCCCACCGTTGGCCGGGTCGAGCCGGGCGATCCTCGCCGGCTGCCAGCTCATCAGGGCCAGCAGCTGGGCCATGGGCAGACCGAGCTCGCCGATGGCCAGGGAACTGCCGTCTGCAGGCCGAGCATGCCCGGGGGGGCCTGGTCGAAGGGGAGGTCCTTCAGCTCGGGCGGATGGGGGGCATGGTCGGTGGCGATGGCGTCGATGGTCCCGTCGGCCAGGCCCGCCTTGACCGCGTCGACATCCGACTGCGGGTCGCAGCGGGGGGTTGACCTTGAACACGGGGTCGTACCCGGAGGCGCAGCCGTCGGTCAGCGAGAAGTGGTGCGGTGCGGCCTCGGCGGTCACCGCCAGCCCCTCGGCCTTGGCCCGGCGCACCATGTCCACCGACGCCGCCGTGGACAGGTGGAGGAAGTGGATCCGGGCCCGGCAGGCCCGGACCAGGGCGATGTCCCGGGCCACCATCACCTCCTCGGCCACGGCCGGCATGCCCGGGGAGGCCGAGCCGGCTCGACCACTCACCCTCGTGCATGGCCCCGTTGGCGGCCAGTGACCCGTCCTCGCAGTGCTGGGCCAGGGTCACCCCGAGCCCATGGCGTAGTCGAGGGCCCTGCGCATGAGACCGGCCGACTGGACCCCGGCACCGTCGTCGGTGAACAGGCGCACGCCGAGGTCGGCCAGCTCGGCCATGGGAGCCAGCCGCTCGCCCGGCCCGGCCCACGGTGATGGCCCCGGCCACCGCCACCTCGGCAGTGGCCGTGGCCGCCAGCTCGAGCACGTTGCGGACGGCCTCGGCCGAGTCCAGCGCCGGCTCGGTGTTGGGCATGGCCACCACCGCCGTGTAGCCGCCCAGCGACGCGGCCCGGGTCCCCGTCTCGATGGTCTCGGACTCCTCACGTCCGGGCTGACGGAGATGGGTGTGCAGGTCCACCAGCCCGGGAGCGACCACGCAACCGGCGGCATCGAGCACCAGTGCGCCGGCCGGTCCGGTGATCTCGTCGTCCAGCGGCGGCGACGAGCCCTCGGGTGACCAACACGTCGGCCCGGCGCTCCCCGTGCTGGTCGATCACCGTGCCGCCGCGGATCACCACGGTGGGCAGGTCACCGCCGGTCCGGTCCCCGATCACGATCAGGCACGGTGCCCCCCGTCCGTCGGACCCTGGCCGAGCAGCAGGAAGAGCACCGCCATCCGGATGGCCACGCCGTTGCTCACCTGTTCGGTGATGAGCGCGGCGGGGAGCTCGGCCACGTCGGAGGCGATCTCCACCCCGCGGACGATGGGCCCCGGATGGAGGATCAGGGCCCCGGGCTGGAGCATGGCCGCCCGGCGGGCGGTGAGGCCGTAGCCGGCGGTGTACTCGCGGAGGCTGGGCACGAACTCCCCGCTCCCCCGTTCGGACTGCACCCGGAGCAACGAGACCACGTCGGCCTTGGGCAGCACGTCGTCGAGGTCGCTGGTTGACCGCGGTGACCGGCCAGCCGGCCAGTGAGGGCGGGAGCAGGGTGGCCGGTGCCACCAGGGTGACCTCGGCGCCCATGGCCGAGTAGGCGGAGATCTGGGACCGCGGCCACCCGGCTGTGGCGGATGTCACCCACGATGGCCACCTGCAGTCCCTCGAACCGGGCCAGACCCTCGTCGCCGCCCCCGAGCGCCTGGCGCACCGTGTACAGGTCCAGCAGCGCCTGGGTCGGGTGCTGGTGCCAACCGTCGCCGGCGTTGATCACCACGCAGTGGTCGACCCACTCCGGCCACCCTGGCCGGGACCCCCGAGGACGAGTGGCGGATGATCACCGAGTCGATCCCGATCGCCTCGACGGTCTCGACGGTGTCGCGCAGCGACTCGCCCTTGTTGACCGAAGAGGAGCCGGCCGCGAACGAGAGCACGTCGGCCGACATCCGCTTGGCCGCGGTCTCGAACGACATCCGGGTGCGGGTCGAGTCCTCGAAGAACAGGGTGGCCACCGTGCGGCCCCGCAGGGTGGGGACCTTGGGGTTGGCCCGACGGCCCACCTCGACGAAGGAGTCGGTGACCCGCAGCACCTCGGCGATCTCGTCCGCGCCCAGGTCGTCCATGCTGAGCAGGTGGGTGGGGAACGGGCTCACCTGATCATCAGGTCCCCGAGGGAGACCCCGTCTTCGGACACATCGACCATCTCGTCCCGGCTGGTGGGGAGGTTCTTGCCCACGTAGTCGGGTCGGATCGGGAGCTCCCGGTGGCCCCGGTCGACCATGACGGCCAGTTCGACGATCTGGGCCCGCCCGTACTCCCCGAGCGCGTTGAGCGCGGCCCTGATGGTCCGGCCGGTGAAGAGCACGTCGTCGACCAGCACCACGGTGGCCCCGGTCAGATCGAAGCTGATATCGGTGGCGGCTTCGGGCAGCACGGGACGGAGACCGATGTCGTCGCGGTAGAAGGCCACGTCCAGGGTTCCGACCGGGATCTCCGTCCCCTCCAGCTCGGACAGCGTGCTGGCCAGCCGCTCGGCGATGGCCACTCCGCCCGTCTGCAGACCGATCAGGACCAGGTGCTGGAGTCCACGGTTGCGCTCGACGATCTCGTGGGCCATGCGGGTGATGGCGCGGTGCACGTCGCTCGCTGACATGACCTGCGCACGGGGAACGAACACAGCTCCCCGCGGGCGGGTATGACTGCGTTCACGCTCGGCCACCTGCGTCCTCCTGTCCGTTCGGGCCTCACGGGACCCGCTTCACGGTCAGATGCCGAGTATACCCACACGGTCCGCGGCGTTCCACGCCCGCTCATCCACGCCCGCTCATCGATGCCCGCCCGTCACACGCCCGCTCGTCCGATGCCCGCCCGGAACACGCCCGCTCGTCCGATGCCCACTTGTCCACGCCCACTCGGAACACGCCCGCTCGTCCGACGCCCGGCATCTCGGTGGGGCGGGGTCGGGCCGTGCTTCGAGACCGCCGGCCGTCAACCCCTGACCTGTGCGGCCAGCGTGGCCAGCACGCCGTTGACGAAGCGACCGGAATCATCGGTCGAGTAGGCCGAGGCCAGTTCGACCGCCTCGTTGAGGATCACCGCGGTGGGGACGTCGGGGAAGTCGAGCAGCTCGGCGACGGCCAGACGGAGCACGTTCCGGTCGACCACCGCCATCCGGTCGACCTCCCATCCGATGGCGGCGGCACCGATCAGCCCGTCGATGTCGGCCTGGCGCGCCTCCACCGTCCGCACCAGTGCGACCGTATAGGGATCGGGGGCAACCATCAGCTCCTCGAGGACCTCCGAGGGCCGTCGTCCCTTCAGCTCCGCCTCGTAGAGGAGGGTCACGACCCGTTCGCGGGCCTGGTGGCGGGGTGCGGGATCCATGGTCGATGGTCGGTCGGAGCGCACGCGGCGGGCACGGATCGCCGTCCCCGGCCGGGGCTCCGGTGGCGGTCAGGCCCGGGTCAGGTACTCCCCAGACCGGGTGTCGACCTTGATCCTGTCGCCGGGATTGACGAAGAGGGGCACCTGGATGACCAGGCCCGTCTCCACGGTGGCAGGCTTGCGCGCCCCCGACACCCGGTCGCCCTGGACCCCGGGCTCGGTGTCGGTCACGGTGAGCTCGACGGCGGCAGGAAGATCGACCCCGACGATCTCGTCCCCGAAGAATCTGGAGGACGGCGTCGTCGCCCTCCTTGAGGTAGTTGGCGGCGTCGCCCAGCAACCCGGTCTCGACCTGGAGCTGCTCGAACGAGGTCGTGTCCATGAACACGTACTCGGAGCCGTCCCGGTAGAGGAACTGCATCTCGCGCTTGTCGATGATGGCCTGCTCCAGCTTCTCGTCGGCCCGGTAGGTGCGCTCGATGACCGCGCCGGTCCGCTGGTTCTTCAGTTTGGTCCGCACGAAGGCGCCGCCCTTGCCCGGCTTCACGTGCTGGAACTCGACCACGGCGAACAGGCCCTCGGGGAGGTCGAGCGTCATGCCATTGCGGAGATCGTTGGTGGAGACGGCCATCAGACGGCAACTTCCTTCGGGAACAGGGTTATCGACCGGCTACCGTCCGGCGTCACCACCAGGGTGTCCTCGATGCGGACCCCGCCCGTCCCGGGCAGGTAGACCCCCGGCTCCACGGTGACCACGGTGCCGGGGGCGAGGATAGCAGTCGAGCCCGGTCCGACCGACGGTCCCTCGTGGATGTCGAGCCCGACGCCGTGCCCGGTGCCGTGCTCGAACCGTTCGGCCCATCCGGAGGCGGCGATCACGTCGCGACAGGCCCGGTCCACCGACCCGGCGGTGATCCCGGGCGCCACCGCGCGCACCCCGGCCCGTTGCGACAGGGCCACCACCTCGAAGACCGTGGCCAGCTCGCCCGACGGCTCGCCTCCGACGCAGAAGGTGCGGGTCATGTCCGACCGGTAGCCGTCGAACACGGCACCGAAATCCACGACCACCGGATCACCGGCACGGATCCGGCGGTCGCCCGGGCGGGCATGGGGCTTGGCCGAATTCTCCCCTGACGCCACGATGGTCTCGAAGGCGCTGTCCTCGGCCCCCCGTTCGCGCATGACATGGTCGAGGGCGGCGGCGAAGCGGCCTTCGCTCAGATCGTCACCGGCTCCCCTGCGGCCGGCGGCGGCCAGGAGGGGCAGCGTGGCTTCGAGGGCCCGATCGGCGATGGCGGCCGCCCGCTCCATCCGGGCCACCTCGGCTGCGTCCTTGACCATCCGGAGGCCCTCGACCATGCCGCGTGTGGGGGCCAGGGGCATCGGAGCCAGGAGCTCCTCCCATGCCGCGCTGCGCCGACCAGGTGACCGAGTCGGCTTCCAGACCGAGCACGCCGATGCCGGCCGACCGGGCCACCACGGCATCACGTTGGGCCTGCACCCCACCGATGCAGGTGGTGACCTCGGCGCCGACGCCGCCCGCCCGCAGCTGCTCCGAGGACTGGGTCCGGTATCTCCCGTCGGTGGTCAACAGGGCGCCCTCGGCGGTCACCAACAACAATCCCGCCGACCCGGTGAACCCGCTCAACCACCGGATGTTGGCCGGGTTGGTGACCAACAGGCCCCCGATGGCCTGCTCGTCGTGGCCGGCGGTGGCGAAGAGGGACCGGAGACGTTGGAGGCGGCCGGACACGTCCAGCGGTGGCATGTCCCCGGCCGCCGGCATCCCTGCTGTCGCGGTGCCCGTCACCGCTCGGCTCCGACGGACAGAAGCAGGTGCACGGCGTCGACGGCCAGCCGGTAGCCGATCCCTCCGAACCCGGCGATGCAACCGTCGGCCACGGAGGCGATCACCGAGGTGTGACGGAAGGGCTCACGGGCGGCCGGGTTGGTCAGGTGGAGCTCGACCACGACACCGTCGAACGCGGCCAGCGCGTCGTGCAGCGACCACGACGTGTGGGAGAGGGCTCCGGCGTTGACGATGATGGCGTCGGCGCGACCCCGCGCCCGCTGCACCGCCTCGACCAGATCCCCTTCGTGGTTGGTCTGCAGATGCTCGAGAGCCAACCCCACCGCGGCGGCGGCGGCGGCCGCGGTGGCCACGTGGTCCTCCAGGGTGTCCGACCCGTAGATGGCCGGTTCACGCTCCCCCAGCAGGTTGAGGTTGGGCCCGGACAGCAACAGGATCGAACCGGACGTGCTCATCTGGTGCCGCCGGGTTCCGAATCTTGCATCTCAGCCAGGGTAGCCAGCACGTCGGCCTCATCCACTCCGTGGGTCACCTCGACGCCATGCGGGCCGTCCAGCACGAAGGTCAGATCGTGGCTCGCCTTCTTGTCGCGGGCCATGAAGGAGACGAGCTGATCGGGCTCGACACCGTCGGGCACGGTGGCCGACAGGTCGAACCCACCGACCACCTTGCGGTGCAGCTCGACCCGGCCGTCATCGATGCGTCCGAGCCGACGGGCCAGGAGGGCGGCGTACACCAGCCCCACCGCGACGGCCTCGCCGTGGCGCAGATCGAGGCCCGTGCCGGGTTCGAAGGCGGCGGCCTCCAGGGCGTGGGCCAAGGTATGGCCGTAGTTGAGGACCATCCGCCGGTCACCCTCCCGTTCGTCCGAGGCCACGACGTCGGCCTTGATCCGCACGCACCGGGCCACCTGCTCGGCCAGGGGCAGCTCGAGGAGCGACGCGTCCGGCCCCCGGCCGGTTTCGTCGGTACCCAAAAACGCGTACTTGGCCATCTCGCCCCGTCCCGAGGCCCACTCGCGCGGCGGCAGCGTGGACAGCACGCCGGTGTCGCAGATCACGCCGCTCGGCTGCCAGAACGCGCCGACCAGGTTCTTGCCTTCGGGCAGGTTGACCCCGGTCTTGCCACCGATGGCCGCGTCCACCTGGGCCAGCAGGGTGGTGGCCACGTTGATGTAGGCCGTTCCCCGGTGGTACGACGCGGCCGCGAACCCGGCCAGGTCGGTGACGACGCCGCCGCCGACGGCGATGACCACGTCCGACCGGCTGAGCCCGGCCCGGGCGAAGCCACGGCACAGCTCCTCCACCACGGCCAGCGACTTCGCCCTCTCGCCGTCGGGCACCGCGAACTCGTCGGCGGGCAGGCCGGGGTCGACGGAGACGCCGATACCGGGTTGGGTCACGATGGCGGCGCGCCGGGCTCCCGGAACGGCGGAGGCCAGCAGCCCGGCCAGCCCGTCACGGGCACCCTCCCCCACCACCACCCGGTAAGTGCGGTCGCCCAGCTCCACCGGAATCTCGATCATCGGTCGTGCCCCGTACCGATGCCTCTTTCGGTCAGCACCGGTTCGGCCAGCAGGCGGTCGATCACCTGGTCGGGGGTGAGCCCGTCCACGTCGATGGCCACTTCGGCCACCGCCTCGTACAAGGGCCTCCTGACGTCGTAGAGCTCCACCAACCTGGCCGCCGGCTGGTCGCCGAGCAACGGACGGCCCTCGCCCTTGCCCACGCGCCGGGCCAGCAGGTGCGGGTCGGCCCGGAGCCACACGACGGTTCCCGATCGCACCAGGAGGTCACGGTTGGCCGGCGAGAGCACCACCCCGGCGGCGGCCGACACCACCACGGGATCCGGGGACGACAGGGCCTCGGCCAACACCCGCGACTCCTCCTTGCGGAAAGCTTCCTCGCCGGCCTGGGCGAAGAGTTCGGGCACGCTCGAACCGGTGCTGGCCATGACCTGGGCATCGGAATCGAGGTGCCTCCAGTGCAGGCGGTCGGCCAGCAGGCGACCCACGGTGGTCTTCCCGGCCCCCATCATGCCGACCAGGATGACCCGGTCAACCATCGACGGGCGGCTGTGGCGCCGAGGGAGTCTCCCCGAGCGCGTCGAGGTACCCGCGCCGGTTGCGGCGGAACTCCGCCACCGAGTCGCCGCCGAACTTGCGTAGGGCCTCCGAGGCCAGGACCAGGGCGACCATCGTCTCGGCCACGACGCCCATGGCCGGGACGGCGGTGACGTCGGTACGCTCCTTGAAGGACACGGTGGCCTCTTTCGACACCACGTCGACCGTGCCCAGCGTGGGGCGGTTGAGCGTGGCCAGCGGCTTCATGGTGGCCCGGGCCACGATGGGGGAGCCGGTGGAGATGCCACCTTCGACCCCTCCGGCATGATGGGTGTCGCGGACGTAGCCCCCTCCCAGCCCGGCAGGGTCGCCGTCGGTCACCCCCGCCCCGGCCGCCGCCATCCGTATGGCATCGTGGGCCTCGGACCCCCGGCGGCCGGCCAGCTCCACCCCGTCGCCGAACTCCACGGCCTTGATGGCCTGGATGCTCATCAGGGCCTGGGCCAACAGGGCATCGAGGCGGCGGTCCCAGTGCACGTGGCTTCCGAGCCCGACGGGGACGCCGTAGGCGATGACCTCGGCCACCCCGCCCAGGGAATCACCGTCCTTGGCCGCCGCCTTCACCGCGGCGATCATCCGGGCCTCGGCGTCGGGGTCACAGCACCGCACCTGGGAGTCGTCGACCCGGATGAGCTCCCCCACCGTGGGCAGGGTGGTCGTCTCGGCCCGCTCGGGCCCGAGCTGCACGACGTGGCTCAGCACGTCGATGCCGATCTGCCACAGCAGCAGTTTGGCCAGGGTGCCTGCAGCCACCCGGGCGGCCGTCTCCCGGGCCGAAGCCCGCTCGAGAACGTCGCGTGCATCGTTGAGCCCGTACTTGAGCATGCCCGAGAGGTCGGCGTGGCCGGGCCGGGGTTGGGTCAGCACCTTGGTGGGGAGACCGGGGCTGGGCGACATCTCGCTCTCCCACTTGGGCCATTCGGTGTTGGCGATCTCGATGGCCACGGGGGAGCCGAGGGTCCGTCCATGCCGGATCCCCCCCACCAGCGTCACCTCGTCCGCCTCGAAGCGCATCCGCGGGCCGCGTCCGTAACCCAGCCGCCGGCGGGCCAGGCCACGCTGGATGTCCTCGGCGGTCACCAACAGGCCGGCCGGCAGCCCCTCCACGATCACCACGAGGGCGCGCCCGTGCGACTCGCCGGCGGTGAGGAAGCGGAGCATGCAGGGAAATCTACTCGGGGCGGACGCGGTCAGGATCCGGCATGGAACAGGCTGTGGGCGATATGACCACCCCAGAAGACCGCGATCACGGCCCCGACGGCCAGTGACGGGGCGAAGGGGATCCTCGTCTTTCGTCCCGACGACGAGATCACCATCATCACTACGCCGAAGAGCATGCCCACGATGAATCCGGACAGGAAGGCCACATAGGCGTGGAGCAGGCTCAGGTAGCCGACGGTGATCCCGATCACCCCGGCCAACCGGACGTCGCCGAAGCCCATGCCCCGCGGGACGAACCACCAGACGCCGAAGAACAGGCCGAAGGCCACGCCGCCGGCCACGGCCGATCCGGTCAGGTCGCTCCACCGGTGGTCGACGGCCGATGTGGCCACCAGGAGGGGGACGATGAGGGCCAGGGCCACGTAGAGCAACCGCCGGGGCACCAGCCGGTGGGAGAGGTCGGTGACCGAGATCACCACGAGCATGGCGAAGAAGACGCAGAAGGGGGCGAGGACCACGTCCCGCCCGAAGTGGGCCGCGGCCCCCCCGAACAGGGCGGCGGTGATGACCGCGGCAGCCACCGTCCGGGCCGGGGCCGAGCCCGAGGGCAGGAGGTTGGGGACCGTGCCCTCGACCGGGTCGGGGACCGTGCCCTCGACCGGGTCGGGGACCGTGCCCTCGACCGGGTCGGGGACCGTACCCTCGACCGCAACGGGGACCGTGCCCTCGACCGCAGCGGGTCGGTCGGAGTCGTCGGCGCCGGGTGCCCGGCGCTCGTCCTCCAGCCGGCGGCGCTCGTCCTCCTGCCGGCTGCGGTCGGCGGACCGCTGCCCATACGGATCGAGTGCACCGCCGATCAGGAGGCCGGCGACCGTCGCACCGGAGACCAGCAGCGTGTCCACGACAGGCAACGTATCGGACGCCCACCCCCCGGTCGGGTATCGGGGTCCCCGGCCGCCGCCCTGTCGAACCGGTCACTACCCACCGCCCACCGACGTCGGGCCGCCCGGTGGCTCAGTCGGCGTCCGAGTCAGCTGCCCACCGACGTCCGGACGCAGATAGCTCAGCCGGCTCCCAGTTCAGCTGGCTCCCGGGTCAGCCGTGGGCCGGCTCGTAGTACGGGTTGGTGCCGTCGGCGTGATCGGTCACATCGATGATGTTGGCGATCTCCGGGATCGCCTCGCGCAGGATGACCTCGATGCCCTGGGAGAGGGTGGCCTTGGCCATCCCGCACCCCTGGCAGCCACCGCTCAGACGCAGGTAGACCGAGGCGTCCTCGACGGCGACCAGATCGGCTCGGCCGCCGTGGGCGGCGATACTGGGGTTCACCTGCTCGTCGAGGACGGACACCACCCGCTGGGCCAGGGGGTCAGAAAGATCGATGGTGGCGCCGGTGGCCAAGCCGCTCAGGGTGGGGATCGGAGGGGTGTTGGGATTGACGATGACCAGACCTCCCTCGCCGGAGGCGTCGGTCACGAAATCGAGCGTGGCGCCCTGGAGCCGCTCGACGCTGGCCTGGGGTATGACCACAGGCAGCTCATCACCCTCTTGCACGACGTCACCCGGACTGGCATCCGCGAGGGCCTGGAAGTACATGTCGTAGGCGTAGGCGCCGTTGCTCTCGCCGCTGATCTCCAACCACAGGGCCAGTGAGCCCGACTCGGACTCGTTGGCCAGCACTTCGAGCACGGTGGCTTGCGCGTCGCCGGTGATCGTCAGTACCGGACGGACGTCCTCACGGTCTTCACTCATGCCTGCCATCATAAGTGCGTGGCAGCGACCAACAAGCACCAACCGGCCAACGCCCATGAATGGGTCAGTTTCGACGACCCCGACGAGGAGCGGACCTGGCTGTTCGATGTGACGTTCCTGGCCAGCTCCTGGACGTGCATCTTCGGCCACGGCTGCCAAGGAGTGCTCACCGGGCCGGCCCCCGAGCTGGTGCAGGGCTGTTGCTCCTACGGAGCCCACTTCACCGGCAAGAAGGACGCTCGCAACGTCGAGCGGGCGGCGGCCGAACTCACGCCCGAGGTCTGGCAGTTCCACAAGCAGGGGCGCAAGGGCGTGGTGAAGAAACTGCCCGACGGCGAGCTCGCCACCCGGTTGGTCGACGGCGCCTGCATCTTCCTCAACCGGCCCGGGTTCCCCGCCGGTCCGGGATGCGCCCTCCACCTGGCCGCGCTGGCCCAGGGGCGCAGCCATGTCGAGCTCAAACCCGAGGTGTGCTGGCAGCTGCCGCTGCGCCGTGAGGACGAGACGGCACCGGACGGACGGGTGACCTCGGTGGTCCGGCAGTGGGATCGGCGCCATTGGGGAGAGGGCGGCGAGGAGTTCCACTGGTGGTGCACCGAGGACCCGGCGGCCTTCGTCGGCCACGAACCGGTCTACGTGAGCATGCGGACCGAGCTGGAGACGATGGCGGGAAAGAAGGTCTACAAGCGCCTGGCCGCGTACCTCGACGAGCGGTGCGCCCCCCGGGGCCGGGTGACCCTGCTGCCCCATCCGACCCTCCGCGCTGACCGCACCGGAGCCCCCGACGCTCGGATCGAGGCGCGACTACTCAGCCAGGGGATCGTCCTCGGCGAATGTCTCGTCCTTGCGGGCGGTGCCGAGGATCTCATCGTAGTCGTCCTCGGTGGCCAGGCACCATGAGGCGTGCTTGTCGTCCGGCTCGGCCCCGCATTCGGGACAGCGCCGATTGGCCGTTGCGACGGATCGCTTCAAGCTGCCGCGCTTCTTCGAAGCGGCGATGGCGTCCCTTCTTCACGGAAACAACTCCTTGCCCCACCAGGGGTGGCACGCACTCAGGCCACCCTCGGGCCGGAGTGACCACCTATCACCAATGCGAGCCAGTGTAGTGCGGGGCGTCCCCGCTCGTAGCGCAGTGGCCGCGCCGCTACCATCGGGCCATGGCTGCCCAATTCGACCCCCAGGCCATGGTGGAGCGCTTCCGGACCAGGGCCGAGGCGGTCAGATCCCGGGGTCTGCCCCCCGTGGAAGGTCCTGACCGCGAACGGTTCAAGCAGCAGGCCCAGGCCGACTTCATGGACTTCGCCATGATCGGGGACGCCGAAGCTTCGATCGAGGACGGGGTGCTCACCCTCCGGGTCGACCTGCGCCCTCCGGTGGCACCGGAGGCCTGACCCCGCCGCCGGCCCACCCGCCCGGTTTGAGGGGCGATTCACCCGCCGTAGTTCATCCGGGTGTCCTCCATGCGGAGCACCCCGGGTCCCGTCCCCCTCCCGTCCCCGACGTCGACGTCCCCGTCCCCGTCCTCACCGCCCCGGCCAGCTCCGGCCACCGCCTCGCCGACATCGATGACTTCACCGACGAACAGGACGTGGCTGGCCAACCCGGCCGGCTCGTCGCTCGTCCCACCGGAGGAGGTGACGCACGTCGCACGCCAACCAGCCCCGGGCCACGGCCAGGCAGGGAAGGCCGCCGGCCACCTCACGAACCGGCTCACCCTGCAGGGAGACGGCGGATCCCGCCCCGTCCAGCTCGATCGAGTCGGTCGGCTTCACGAACCGGCGGACGACGGCCCGGGCGGACCGGGGCAGCACGCTGACCGAAAAGCTGCCTCCCTGCTCGATGAGCCGCCGGGTCACCGACCCCTGCTCCACCGCCACGGCGACCAATTTGGGGGCGGTGGCCACCTGCATGACCCAGTTGCAGGTCATCATGTTCCGCTGTGCCCCGGCCCGGCTCCCGACCACGAAGAGCCCGGTGGGCAACGACCACAGCACCCGTCGGCGCAGCCGGTCGTACTCCTCGCCATCGCGGCCCGTCGGTGCGGGCCCACTCCCCGCCCGCTACCGACACGGCCACCGCCGCGCAGTTCCGAGATGGTGCCGAGCGGGGCCGTCACTGATCAGTTCCCGAAGGGGTCATCATCGCTGTCGGAGGGTGCCGTGGTGGACGTGGACGGCGTGTGCCCGGTGATGGAGACGATGCGTCCGACGGCGGTGCGCAACAAGGGGACGAGCTTCGCCCGCTCGGACGACGACCGTTGGAGCAGGGACTGGTCCCCCTTCGCCCCGTTGTAACAGTCGTTGCCCGCCGCGGCTGCATCCTCGTACGCCGTGTTGAGCTCGATCGGTCAACTGGGTGTCCGGGGTCGGGAGGTTGCCGATGGCCGTCTGGGCGTCGGTGGTCAGGAGGGCGCACACCGTTCGCAGCGCGGCGGCGCTGTTGTGGCGCGATGGCCAGATCGACGTTGCGGCTGTCCGCCTCCACCTGTCCGATGGCGGCCCCCGCACCCGAGGTGGTCAGCCAGCCGGAGATCTGTCCAGCCGGCAGTCCCGTCTGGTCGAGCGTGCATCCGGACAGGAGCGAGACGCAGAGAATGGCCAGGGCCACGCCGACCAGCACCGGCGTACCCGCACGCGCCGGGACCGGCCGGGCAGGGCAACACAGGGGGTTGGCGGAGCGGGTTCTGGCAGGCACGCTCGTCACTAGGCCGGGAAGCCCGTCCATTCGGCCCGCCAGGAAGGCTCGAGCTGGCGCAGGAACTGGGCGCACCGCTCCTCTTCGGCTGTGCTCCCCGATGGCGCCGGAGGCGGAACGCAGGCCGTCGAGGCAGCGGAGGAATCCCCGGTTGGAGTCGTGTTCCCACCGGACCAGCCCCGAACCTTTCCAGCCCGCCGCCCGCAGTGCGTCGAGGCCGCGGTGATACCCGACCCGGAAGCAGGCGTAGGCCTCGACGTCGTCGCGGGCCAGCGATCCGAGGGCGGCCCAGGCGGCCAGCGACCGGGGATCGGTCCGGACGACATCGGAGACGGCATGGCGGCGCCGTTCACCCGGTTGGGCCAAGGCCGCCTCGAGCTCCGACCTCACCGCCTCGGGCTCCTCGGGCAGCACCGTCTCGGGCAGGCCCGCGGTGAGCCTGACCGGTGACCGGTCGGGTCGGTCTGTCCCTGGGCTGCTCATCGCGCTCAGTGTAGGACCGGGAGAGGGCGGCGCTTCTGTCGCGCCGGAGCTCCCGGCCCGGCCCGGGCCGCCTGCCGGCAGCTGGGCTCACGCCCCCGCTCAGTCGAATTTCACCAGGTGGTAGTCGCGCTTGCCCCGCCGGAGCACCAGATAGCGGCCGGCCACCAGGTCGCCCGACCCGATCAGGCGTCCCGTGTCGTCCTCGCGCCGATTGTTCACGTAGGCCCCTCCCTGCTCGATCGTCGTCGTCGCCCGGCCCTTCGAGGGCACCAGGCCGGTCTCGACCAGCACGTCGACCAGGGTCAGGCCCCGCCCGTCGAGACGGGTCCGGGCCAGCGTGGTCGAAGGGGCGTCGGCGAACACGTCGAGCAAGGTCCCTTCATCGAGCAAGGCGACCTCCTCCCCGAACAGGGCCGCCGCCGCCTGTTCCGCCCGTTCCGTCTCGGCAGCCCCGTGCACGAGGGTGCAGACCTGACGGGCCAGCTCGCGCTGCGACTGGCGCTGTTCGGGCTGGTCGAGGCGGTGGCTTCGTCCAGAGCCAGGATGGCGTCGTGGTCGAGGAAGGTGAAGTAGCGAAGGTAGGAGCCGACGACCGCATCCTCGCTGCGCAGGAAGAACTGGTACAGCTGATAGGGGCTGGTCCGGGAGGGGTCGAGCCATACGGTTCCCGACTCCGTCTTGCCGAATTTGGTGCCGTCCGCCTTGAGCACCAAGGGGGTGGTCAGCCCCCACACCTCTTGCTGGCGGACCTTGCGCACCAGCTCGGTTCCCATGGTGATGTTCCCCCACTGATCGCTGCCCCCCAGCTGGAGCCGGCAGCCGTACGCGTCGAACAGGTGGAGGAAGTCGTAGGCCTGGAGCAGCATGTAGCTGAACTCGGTGAAGGAGATGCCCTGGTCGGCCCGGGCCAGGCGCGACTTCACCGAGTCCTTGGCCACCATCTGGTTGACGGTGAAGTGCTTGCCCACGTCCCGCAGGAACTCGAAGAGCGACATGGGCCGGAGCCACTCGGCGTTGTTGACCAGCAGGGCCCGGCCCGACCCGTCGTCCCGTCGAAATCGAGGAACTGCTCGAGCTGGCCGCGGATGCCCTCGAGATTGGACTGCAGCGCCTCCTCGCCGAGGAGTGACCGCTCCTCGGACTTGCCTCCGGGGTCGCCCACGAAGCCGGTCCCCCCGCCGGCCACGGCGATGGGCCGATGCCCGGCCAGCTGGAGCCGGCGGAGATTGCAGACCTGCAGCAGATGGCCCGACGTGCAGGCTGTCGGCCGTCGGGATCGAAGCCGCTGTAGGCGGTGAGCCGGTCGGAGTCCAGGCGCTTCTCGAGCTCCGGGTCGGTGACTTGGTGGATCAGTCCCCTGAACCGGAGGTCCTCGGCGAGATGGGCCATGGCCTCAGCCTGCCACGTCGCCGAACCGCGGTCGTTACCATCCGGACAGCCGTCGGGCCCGGGAGGGGGCGGCGGACACGCGCCGGGTACACCCGGGTGCCGACCGCTACGATCGGGTCCCGTCCGGCCACAACCTCCGACGCTCCGTCGAGGAGCGCCCGATGCCCAATCCGTACCTCCATGGGAACTTCGCGCCCGTGCTCGAGGAACGCAGCGACGAGTCGAGCTCCCGGTCACCGGCGTCATCCCCCCCGATCTCGAGGGACGGCTGCTGCGGAACGGTCCCAACCCGGCGGTGATCCCTGTCGACGAGACCGACTACCACTGGTTCAGCGGGGACGGCATGGTCCACGCCATCTCGCTGGCCGGCGGCCGGGCGACCGGCTACCGCAATCGATGGGTGCGGACGAGGGCGTTGGCGGCCAAGACGGGGACGCCGCCACCGAGGGGCCCGGGCGAGCCGATCGACGGGTGGGCCAACACCCACGTCATCCGGCATGCCGGCACCACCCTGGCCCTGGTGGAGTCCGGGCTTCCCCCATGCCCTCTCGCCCGATCTCGATCGGGCCCGGGTCCACGATTTCGACGGCGCGCTGGCCTCGCCGATGACCGCCCACCCGAAGGTCGACCCGGTCACCGGGGAGCTGGTCTTCTTCGGCACCGATGTGTTCGGGCCGCCGTTCCTCCGCTACCACGTGGCCGATGCCACGGGGTGCCTGGTCCGCACCGAGGAGATCGAACATCCCCCGGGCCACCATGATCCACGACTTCGGGGTCACCGCCACACGGGTGGTCTTCCTCGACCTGCCCGTGGTCTTCGACCTCGACCTCGCCGCCGCCGGTCGGTCGCATCCCCTACCGGTGGATGCCCGAGGCCGGGGCCCGGGTCGGCGTCATGCCCCGCACCGGGGGGAACGCCGAGATCCGTTGGATAGGCATCGACCCCGTCTACGTATTCCACGTCCTCAATTGCTACGACGACGGCGACCGCGTGGTCATGGACGTCATCCGCTACGACGCGACCTTCGATACCGGGCCGGGTGAAGTGGTCAGCCTGGACCTGCCGGTGTTGGCCCGTTGGACCGTCGACCCGGCCTCCAACCGGGTCTCCGAGCAGCGCCTCGACGACACCGCCGTCGAGTTCCCGCGGGTGGACGATGACGTGGCCGGGCTCCTCCACCGCTACGGCTACTGCACCCGGCTCGGCGACCGGGCCGACCAACCCGGCTACCGGGGCCTGGTCAAGTACGACCTGGTACGCGACGAGTCGATCCGGTTCGACCCGGGGGCCCACCTCTCGCCGGGGGAACCGGTCTTCGTGAAGGGTGCCGACGGCCGGGGCGAGGACGAGGGCTGGATCCTCAGCGTGGCCTACGACGCCACCCGGGACGCCAGCGACCTGGTCATCCTCGACGCCACGTCCTTCGGTGGCCCGCCGGTGGCCACGGTCCACCTGCCAGCCCGCGTCCCCTTCGGTTTCCACGGATCGTGGGTGCCCTCCGGGTCGGTGACCGACCTCCCGGCCGGGAGTGACACCAGATCTGGCTCAGATCCATGGGAAACTCTTGTGCCGTCAAAGGACATGGCAGTGATCCACTGCCGGTAGATCGCACCTTCGATCCCGTGCTCCGTCACCCGAACCACCGTGCCGCCATCTGAACCCCCACCCAGCGGACCGCGCCCATCGGGGCGCTCGTCCGGAGGCTCGACCGGACGCCCGCGCCCGTCCTCGGCCGAGCCCGCCCGAGCACCCGGTCGGGGGACCGAGTTCCCGGGGCCCATCCTGGGCGGGCAGGTCGAGGTCCCGTCCAGACGGGAGATTCGCCGGGCGAAGCGACGCCGCCGCCGGCCCGCCGAACGGCTCCTGCGGGTGGCCATCGGCCTCGTGGTCGTCCTCCTGGTCGTGGTCGGCCTGGGTTACGGCTACTTCCGTTACCAGTGGAGCAAGGTCTCCTCCAGCCCCTGCTCCGCCTGCGTCGCGGCGGCCAACGGCGCGCCCTACAACGTGTTGCTGATCGGCTCGGACAGCCGGGCCGGGGAGACCGTGGCCGAGGCCCAGCAGTTCGGCGATGCCACCCAGGCCGGGGGCCAGCGGAGTGACACCATCAAGATCGTCCGCGTCGATCCCAGTGCGGGCACCGCCTCGACCCTGTCCATTCCCCGGGACACCTACGTCACGCTGTCCGGGATGGCTGCCAGCACCGATCTCTCCGGCCCGAACAAGATCAACGCCGCCTTCGGCAGCGGCCCCGACGCCCTGATCAAGACCATCCAGAACACGTTCGGGATACCCATCAGCCATTACATCGTCATCAACTTCTTCGGCCTGCAGGACGCCGTCAACGCCCTCGGAGGCGTCTCGATGGACTTCCCCTATCCCGTCCGCGATCAGGACTGCTCCACCGGTGTCTGCTACAACAACTCCGGGCTCAACATCCCCACCGCGGGATGTCAGGTGCTGGACGGGGCCCAGGCCCTGGCCCTGTCACGCTCCCGCTACTTCCAGTACTACGCCGACGGCGAATGGAACTCCGATCCCACCTCGGATATCGGCCGCATCGAACGTCAGAACCTGATCATCTCGGCCGCGCTCGACAAAGCCAAGTCGACCTACAATCCGTTCCGGCTCAACACCCTCCTCACCTCGGTGGTCCATGACTTCAGCAAGGACAACGGGCTCTCGGCCAACGACCTCTTCGCCCTGGCCGAGCGGTACCACGCCTTCTCCGGCTCCGCCCTCCAGGCCTACACGCTGCCCACCGTGGGCGCCACCTCCTCGACGGCGGGTGATGTCGAGGTGGTCGAGCCAGATGCGGCGGCACAGATGATCGATCAGTTCCTCGGTGGGGCGGTGGGCCCGATCGTCACGCCGCCGCTCGACGCCTACGGCAATCCTGTCGCCCTGCCGCTCGCCGCCCCTCCGACCACCGCCCAGACCGCCGCTCCGGCCACCACCGCGGCGACATCGGGTGCCACCACGGCGACCACGCCTCCGGCCTCCACCATCCCCTCCTTCGACCCCCGCCCCTGTTGACCTGCGGCCCGGTGGGGCCGACCTGTTGACCTGCGGCCCGGTGGGGCGGACCTGTCGACCTGCGGCCCGGTGGGGCCGACCTGTCGACCTGCGGCCCGGTGGGGCCGACCTGTCGACCTGCGGCCCGGTGGGGCCGATGCTCAGCGCTCGATGGCCTCGACGACGGCGGCGTTGATCCGATGGTGCACAGCCACATTCTCGTCCCGGCCGGGGAGACCGATCCGCATCACCGACATCGACCTCCCGGCCAACCGACGGTCGAGCACATCCTCGAACCCGGCGGGTCCTCCGGCCGGGCCGCACTCGTCGACCGGCCATCCGAATCCCGCGGCCACCGAGGCCACATCGGGGAGCTGCGGTGTCCCGAAGAGCGTGTCGAACGAACCGGCGTCGAGCGCACGGGCGGGGTCGAGGAAGGAGAAGATCCCGCCGCCGTCATTGTCGGCCACCACCACCGTCAGGGGCGCCGTCAGCCCCTCGGCCCGCACCAGGGCCGACACATCGTGGAGAAAGGCCAGATCCCCGACCAGAGCCACCGTCGGGGCCGAGGACGCCAGGGCCACGCCCAGCGCGGTGGACACCACCCCGTCGATGCCGTTGGCGCCGCGGTTGGCCAGGACCCGGGGGGGATCGTGCGCGCGGCGCGGCGAACGCCTCCAGGTCCCGGACGGGCATGGACGACGACACCACCAGCACGGAGCCGGACGGCATCCGGGCGAACAGCCGGTGGGCCAGTGACGGCTCGGTGAGCGGGCTCCCGGGGCCACCCGTGCCGGCCCCGACGCCGAGTCCGGCGATGACCGCCCGGGCCGCCGACTCGGCCGCCTCCCACTCGGCGCTCCAGCCCCGCCCTGGCCGGCGTCCCGGCTCCCGGACCCGTCGGCGGCCGCCCAGCTGGCCGCAGCCAAACTGAAAAGGGCCGGGTCGGAGCGGACGAACAGGGAGGTCTCCCGCCCGGGGTCGCGCCAGCGTCCCCAGGGCTCGACCGTGACGGCCTCGGCACCGGCGGCCACCGCCGAGGACAGGAAGCCGTTGACCACCTTCGACACCCACGGTTCGCCCAGCTGCAGCACGGTCTCGGGCACATGGTGGCGGGCGAAGCGCCCGGAACGGAGGATGGCGTCGGCGGCACCGATGACACCCGGGCGGGGCACACGGGCTCCCGAGCGCGGCTCGGCCAGGACCGGCCAGCCCAGCGCGTCGGACAGCGCCAGCACCGCCTCCGGTTCGCCGCACCCGGCGCCGGCCACGATCAGCCCGCGGCGGCCCGGGTCCAGACGGCCGGATTGGTACAGATCCCTCACCACGCCCTCGGGCGGCGGCACCCGACCGTGGACCACCTGATGCCACGGGAGACCGTCCGGCCGTCCCGGGCTCGCCCCTCCGCCGGCAGCCGGATCACCGAGGAGCGGTTCCCGGAAGGGCAGGTTGAGATGGACCGCACCGGGACCGCCGGCCCCGGCCGTGGCCTCGGCCACCGATCGGGCGGCCAGCGACCGCCAGGAGCCCCGCGTGGCGTCGCTGGGAACGCCCGGATCGCAGAACCAGCGCACCGACCGGCCGAAGAGGTGGGTCTGGTCGATGGTCTGGGGTGCGCCAACGTCGCGGAGCTCGGGCGGCCGGTCGGCGGTGCAGGCGATCAGCGGTACGCCGGCCAGATCGGCCTCGACCACCGCGGCATGGAGCTCGGCCGCGGCCGTGCCGCTGGTGGTCACCACCAGTGCGGGATGGCCTCCGGCCCGGCCCATCCCGAGGGCCGTGAATGCCGCCGAGCGTTCGTCCAGGCGGACGTGGACCGCCATGGCCGGGCGTGCGGCCAAGGCCACGGCCAACGGGGTCGACCGAGAACCCGGGCAGACCACGGCATGAGCCACGCCGCATCGGACCCACTCGTCGACCAGGGTGGCGGCGAACGCCGCCTGCACATCCGCATCCTCGGCGTCACCGACGGCCGTCGGTACGCTCATCGCGACTCCCCCATGACACCGGCCACCCCACCCCCGACGCCGCCCCCGACCCGGGTCCCAGCCCCCCGCCGGCGTGGACACTGCATGCCGAGACCATCGGCAGCGGACCACGACTGGTGATGGCCCACGGCTTCACCCAGACCGGTCGGGTGTGGGGCTCGCTGGAGCGACAATCTGGCCGCCGACCACCAGGTGGTCCTGGTCGACCTGCCCGGCCACGGGGGCTCGGGCGCCGTCGCCGTCGGTCTGGAGGACGGGGCCCTGCTGATGGCCGAGGTCGGTGGACGGGCGACCTACCTCGGCTACTCGATGGGTGCCCGTTTCTGCCTCCATGTGGCCCTGGCCCGTCCGGATCTGGTCGAGACCTGGTGCTCATATCGGGGACGGCGGGGATCGAGGACGAGGCCGAGCGTCACCAGCGCCGGGCATCCGACGACGAACTGGCCGAGGAGCTCGACCCCCGCCGGGGTCCGGGCCCTCCCGATCGAGGTCGGGGTGCTTCGTCCGCCGCTGGCTGGACAGACCCGATGTTCGCGGGCATCAGCCCTTCGGCCGACGGGTTGGACGAGCGGTTGCGCAACACCGGCCCGGGACTGGCGTCGAGCCTGCGCCTGGCCGGCACCGGTACCCAACGACCGCTGTGGGACTCGATCGGCCGGCTGTCCATGCCCGTGCTCATCGTCACCGGTGCGCTCGACCAGAAGTTCACCACCCTCGGCCTGCGGATGGCCGAGGCCATCGGGCCCAACGCCAGCCGGGCCGTGGTGCCCGGAGCCGGCCACGCCCCTCACCTCCAACGACCCGACGAGGTCGCCGACCTGGTGCGGGCCCACCAGCGTCGGGGCGGCGGGCGATGACGGTGCCGAGCGTCGAGCGTGCAGGGCGTCGAACCCGAGGCCGTCGAACCCGAGGGCGTCGAACCCGAGGCCGTCGGACCCGAGGCCGTCGACCTCCTCTTCGAACCCGCCGTCGGCCCCGGATCGGCCCCGACGGCACTGACCCCGATCGGCTGTCATCGGATCCAGAGCCACACCGAGAGCCGAGAGGAGCGTCCGAACACCATCTGCAGTCGGCCGGTCGCGGCCAGGACCGGGAGCAACGCACGACCGGAGGCGTCGCTGGCGACGATCCGAACCGGCGCCACCACCAGCGGCAGGGCCAGCAGCGGGAGGAGTGCGACTACGGTCCGCGGAGAGGACAGCACGCTGGACACCGACGACAGCGACCAGACCAGTCACGGCGGCGAAGGGCACCAGGACACAGGCCATGTAGAACCATCCCGCGTCGCGATCGGCCCATCCTGACGGCCAACGTGCGCTTGCCGGTGCCGGCATCGGTCTGGATGTCCCGCAGATTGTTGGCCAGCAGCAGGGCGGTGGCCAACAGCCCCACCAGGCCGCCGCGAACCACACCACGGGCTGGTCGACCCTGCAGGGACTGGACGTAGTACGTACCTACGGTGGCCACCAGCCCGAAGAAGACGAAGACGAACAGCTCACCCAACCGGCATATCCGTAGGGACGGGGGCCGCCGGTGTAGAACCACCCGGCAGCGAGGCAGGCCGCCCCGACCACGAGGATCCACCACGACGTGGCCCAGGCCAGGCCCAGCCCGACGACCCCGGCCACACCGAAGCAGCCAGGGCGGCACGCTTGACGGCGGCTGGGCGAGGCCAGCCCCGACGCCACCAGGCGCAGGGGGCCGACCCGCACGTCGTCGGTACCGCGGATCCCGTCCGAATAGTCGTTGGCATAGTTGGTGCCCACCTGGATGGCCAGGGCCACGACGAGGGCGGCCAGGGCCCGCCACCACAGCCACCGACCGGCGTAGCCCGACTGATCGGCGACAGCGTGGAGCGGATGGGCTGCGGCCGTTCCCACCAGTACGGGCACCACGGCGGCGGGCAGCGTGCGCGGTCGGGCGCCGAGCGACCCAGCGCTTGATCGGCCCGGCGGCGGTGCGACCGGCGTCGGCCGGTGACGGCGCCGTCGAGCCGTCACGGGCGCCTGGGGAAACGACCGAAGTCGGGCGAACGATGCTCCTGGAACGCGTTGCGGCCCTCCTGGCCCTCCTCGCTCATGTAGAAGAGCATGGTGGCGTCGCCGGCGAACTGCTGGAGGCCGGCCAACCCGTCGTCGGCGGCATGGAGCCCGCCCTTCAGCATCCGCAGCGCCAGGGGGGACAGCGACAGCATCTGGCGGCACCAGGCCACCGTCTCGGCCTCGAGCTCGGCCAACGGCACCACCTCGTTGACCAGGCCCCAGTCATGGGCCGTCGCCGCGTCGTACTGCCGGCAGAGGAACCACACCTCCTTGGCCCGCTTGAGGCCGATGGTGCGGGCCAGCAGGCTGGCCCCGTAGCCCCCGTCGAAGCTGCCCACCTTGGGACCGGTCTGACCGAACCTGGCGTTGTCGGCGGCGATGGTCAGGTCGCAGACCAGGTGCAGGATGTGGCCGCCGCCGATGGCATAGCCGGCCACCATGGCCACCACCGGCTTCGGCAGCCGGCGGATCTGGATCTGGAGATCGAGGACGTTGAGGCGACCGATGCCCTGGCGGGCCACGGCATCGTCCCCGAGATAGCCGTCGTCGCCCCGGATCTTCTGGTCGCCCCCCGAGCAGAAGGCGTCGGGACCCTGCCCGGTCAGGATGACCACACCGACCGAGGGGTCGTCCCGGGCGGCGTTGAAGGCGTCGGCCAGCTCGAACAGGGTCTGGGGCCGGAAGGCGTTGCGGACCTCGGGCCTGGCGATGGTGAGCTTGGCCAATGCCGTCGGCCACGTCGTAGTGGATGTCCCGATACTCCCCCCGGCGTTCCCACGCGGGGAGAGGTCGGTCGCGGAACCGGTCCACGGGGTCGGACGGCGGACCGCTGATCACCGTCTCGGGTCCGCGGGCCGGCTGACGCCGCATCCCCGTTCCCTTCCGGCACAACCATTCGACCAATCACTCCTAGAGTCGGTACTCGTACGGTCGCCTAGGCTACCGCCATGCCGGAGTTGGTAGCGCTCGACCTTCCGGCCGGCCGCCGCTTCGTGGAAGCGCTGCAGACCGCCTGGGATGCCGGCCACGCGGTGCTGCCCCTCGACCCGCGGCTCCCCCGGCCGGCCCTACGCCGACTGGTCACGGCCTTCCTGCCCTCGACCATCGTGGATGTCGACGGGATCCACCGACAGCCCGGGGGTCGGCCGGTCGAACCCGGCGACGCCCTGGTCGTCGCGACCAGTGGCACCAGCGGCGAGCCCAAGGGTGTCGTGCTGACCCACGATTCGGTCCGGGCGTCCGCCCTGGCCACATCGGAGCGACTGGGGGTCGACCCCGCCGGCGACCGGTGGGTGGCCTGCCTCCCGCTGGCCCACATCGGCGGACTGTCCGTGGTGACCCGGTCACTGGTCACCGGAACGCCGGTCACCGTGCTCGAGCGGTTCGACGCCGCCGAGGTGGAACGGCAGGCCGGTCTGGGGGGCACGCTGGTCTCGCTGGTAGCCACGGCCCTCGACCGGACCGATGCATCCGGATACCGCACGGTGGTGCTCGGCGGTGCCGCGCCACCCGCCACCCTCCCGCCCAACGTCGTCACCACCTATGGCTCGACCGAAACCGGCTCCGGGGTCGTCTACGACGGGACGCCGATCGGGCAGGTCGAGCTGCGCATCGGCGACGGCGTCGTCGGCCGGGTCGGAGAGGTGCTCGTCCGCGGCCCGATGCTGCTCCGTACGTACCGGGACGGTACCGACCCGAAGGTGGCCGGAGGGTGGCTGCCCACGGGGGACAGTGGCCGGCTGGCCGCCGACGGCACCCTGACCGTGTTCGGCCGCATGGCCGAGGTCATCGTCACCGGTGGCGAGAAGGTCTGGCCCGCGCCCGTCGAGCGGGCCCTGGCCGGGCACCCTGGCATCGATCAGGTGGCGGTGTGGAAGCGTACCGACCCGGAGTGGGGTGAGCGGGTGGTGGCCTGGGTGGTGCCCCGCGATCCGGCGATGCCCCCGGGCCTGGAGGAGCTCCGCGACCTGGTCGCGGCCACCCTGGCCCGGTGGGCGGCCCCTCGTGAAATGGTGGTGGTGGAGTCCCTGCCCCGGACTCCGAGCGGCAAGGTCCGGCGGGCCGCGCTCGAGTGACCCGGGGGCCGGAGGTCAGGTGATCCCCCCGCTGGCGATGCACATGGCGCCGCCGTCGATGACCAACGTCTGGCCGGTGATCCACGAAGCGGCATCCGAGCAGAGGAACAGCGCGGCGGCGGCGATGTCGTCGACCGAGCCGAGCCGGCCCAGAGGCAGCCGGCCGGCGATCGCCTCCTCGCCAGGCTCCCACAGGGCCCGGGCGAACTCGGTTTTGACCAGGCCCGGGGCCAGTGCGTTGACCCTGACACCGGGGCCGAGCTCGCCGGCCATCTGACTGGTCAGATGGATCACCGCCGCTTTGGTCACGTTGTACCAGCCGATGCCCCGCTCGACGGTCAGCCCGCCCAGGGAGGCCATGTTGAGCACGACCCCACCCCGTCCCGACATGCCCGACCGCCACGCGGCCTGGACCCATTCGAGATAGCCGGTCTGGTTGACCCGCACGGTCTTGTCGGCCCGACCGGTGTCGAGCTCCATGATCGGTCCGTAGTACGGGTTGGTGGCCGCGTTGTTGACCAGGATGTCGACGGCGCCGAAGCGTTCGACGGTGGCGGCCACGCACGAAGCGGCCTGGTCGGGGTCGCCGGCGTTGGCCACCCGCCAGTCCACCCCTCCGGCACGGTCCCCCTTGGCTGCATCGATGTCGGCAGCCGCTCGGGCCAGGCCGTCGGCCTTGCGGGAGGAGATCATCACCGATGCCCCGGCCGAGCAGAAGGCCAGGGCGATGGCCTGCCCGATGCCCCGGGAGGCACCGGTGACCAGTGCCGTCTTCCCTTCCAGGCGCAGCTCCATGGCGTGACACCTTAGACATCCCCGTCGAAACGGCGGCACCGGACGGCTGGTGCACAATGGGGACGTGGAGACCGCGCCGCCCGCCGACCCGGAACACGTTTCCCGTCGGGCCGCATGGCGCCGCATCCGGCGTCGGCGACGCGGGTGGCCTGCCCCCCCGGCCGCCAGCCGGCACCCGCGACCCGTGCGGCCCCCCGGCATCGACGAAGGCGGGTCCTGTTGCCGTTAATCAGAGAGATGCCGGCGGCAGAGCTCTCGCCCTACCTCCTGCAGCACACGGCCAATCCGGTCGACTGGTACCCATGGGGGGACGACGCCTTCGACGCGGCCAGGGACCGGGACCGGCCGATCTTCTTGTCCGTGGGGTACTCGGCGTGCCACTGGTGCCACGTCATGGCCCACGAATCGTTCGAGGACCCCGACAGCGCCGCCGCCCTGAACCGGTCGTTCGTGTCCATCAAGGTCGACCGCGAGGAGAGGCCCGACGTCGACGCCGTCTACATGGAGGCCGTGCAGGCGATGACCGGTTCCGGCGGGTGGCCCATGAGCGTCTTCCTCACCCCCGATCGGCGGCCCTTCTACGGGGGCACCTACTTCCCGCCCGCCGATCGACCGGGGATGCCGTCGTTCCGCTCGGTGCTGGCCGCGCTCACCGACGTCTGGGACAACCGGCGCCACGAGGTGGAGGAGCAGGCGGACGAGCTGTCCCGGGCCGTCGCCTCACGGTCGGTGGTCCAGAGGCCCCCCGGAGCGAGCTCGCGGTTGGAGGCGGCCGGTGGACCGGCGGACCGTCCCGATCTCGTGGCTGCCGCCGTCGACGAGCTCTCCCACCGCTTCGATCCTCTCTGGGGTGGGTTCGGCGGTGCCCCCAAATTCCCCCAACCGACGCTGGTTGACCTCGCCTTGCACGACTCGCGGCGCAGCTCGGCGGTGGGGTCGACCGAGGGGTCGGCCAGTCGATTGACCGGGCGGTCGACCGAGCGGTCGGCGGAGCACGCCATGCAGATGGCCGTGACCACGCTCGATGCCATGGCCGCGGGCGGCATCCACGACCATCTCGGCGGCGGGTTCGCCCGCTACTCGACCGATGCCGAATGGCTGGTCCCCCACTTCGAGAAGATGCTCTACGACCAGGCCGGCCTCGTGCGGGCGTTCCTCCACGGCTGGCAGGTGACCGGCCGGGCCGACTACCTCGACGTGGTCGCCGGCATCATCGGGTACGTGAGCCGGGATCTGACCACGGCCGAGGGCGGCGTGTACTCGGCCGAGGACGCCGACTCCGAGGGGGTGGAGGGTCGCTTCTACGTCTGGACCCCCGAACAGATCAGGACCGCGGTGGCCCAGGGGTTCGACGGTCGCGGCCCGGTGACCGGCCAACCCGGTGCGCCCGGTGCGCCCGGTGAACCCCGTGCGCCCGGTGAGGCGACCGACGCAGCCACGGTGGCCGATGCGGTGATCGACTGGTTCGGCGTGAGCCCGGAGGGGAACTTCGAGGGCAGCTCGATCCTGCGCCGCCCGGTCGGGGCCCCACTCCGGGGCAGCACCGCCGTCGAGACGGGTCGGCAGCTCCTGCTGTCGGCCCGCAGCACCCGGATCAGGCCCGGGCTCGACGACAAGGTCCTCACCGAGTGGAACGCCATGTACGGTTCGGCCTTGGCCGAAGCGGCGGCGGCGACCGGCAACCCGGCATGGAGTGGCGCGGCCGAGGCCATCGGCGACTTCCTCTGCTGCAACCTGGTCGGAGCTGACGGCCGGTGGCTGAGGAGCTGGCAGCCCGGTGGCGTTGCCCGCCTTCCCGCCTATGCCGGCGACTACGCCTGGCTGATCGACTTCTTCACCAGGCTCGGGGAGCTCACCGGCCGCGCCCGGTGGACGGAACGGGCCGTCGACACCGCCGACGCCTTCATCGACCTGTTCCACGACCAGCAGGGCGGGGGCTTCTTCACCACCGGCCACGACGCCGAAGCCCTCATCGTCCGGACCAAGGACGTCATCGACGGTGCCACCGCCTCGGCCAACGCAGTGGCGGCCATGTCGCTGGCCCGGCTCGGCGCGCTCACCGGTGACGACCGCTACACCGCGTTGGCCGGCGAGGTCGTGGACCTCATCGGCGACCTCGTGCACCGGCACCCGACCGCCTTCGCCCAGACGGTGCTCACCGCCACCCATCTCAGGGAGGGTTGGACCGAGGTGGTCATCACCGGCTCCCGCCCCGACCTCCTCGATGCCGTCCGGAAGAAGTGGTTGCCCGGCTCGGTGCTGGCCTGGGGTGAGCGGACCTCGTCCCCGCTGTGGGAGGGCCGCGACGACGCCCTCGCCTACGTGTGCCGGAACCACGCCTGCCGGCTCCCGGCGGCCGACGCCGACACCCTCTCCTCCCAGCTGGCCGGGACGATCCGATGAGCCGGGGATCGACCCGCACCCCACGGAGCGGTACCGCCCGCGATGTCGTGCGCACCATCAAGTCCGCGATCGACCATCGAGGTGGCCGGCGGCTCGTCGCTCACCGTGCTGGTCCTGTCCTGCCACAGCGAGGACACCACGGGCGTGGACCTGGCCTCTGGGACGTTGGTGCGGGTGAGGGTGTCCTGGCCAGAGGACCACGGGCCGGATCTCTCCCCGTTCGACGTGGTCGAAGCACGGTTGGCCGACGAACCCGAACGCGACGACCTCGCCCAACCGGAGGCCGTCACCGCCGAGGGCCTGCCCCGGCATCTCGGGACCCTTCACGGCCGCCGGGTGCGCCGCATGCTCCACCGCCTGGTGGCACCCCCCGAAGAGCACGTGCTCGGGTTCCCCGGCGCCTCCGCCCCGTACTGGGAGTTCCGGGGGTTCCGCCCTTCCCTGGCCCTGATCGTCCCCACCAAGGGACCGGTCCTGTTCCGGAGGACCGAGGACCGCTCGGTGTGGATCCGGTTCGGCTGGGGGCGCAGCGACAACTGGCTTCCGGTGGAGGTGCCCACGGCCGAACGGGCCCTCGACGTGGCCCGCCGGGACCGCCTGGCCGGGAAGGATCTGGCCTCGGCGCTCGGATTCAAGCCCCACTACCTGGTGGCGGCGGTCACCGTGCCCCGTGACGGCCATTGCTACAAGACCGTCCGGGCCGTGCTGCCGCGTAGCTGACCCCCGTATCGTCGTCGCCTACAGTCGGCACCACGATGCCCGCATCCGACCCCCACCCGCCGACGCCGGCCCTGACCCTGCCCGACTACGAGGGTGGCTGCATCGCCAACGTGGTGCCCGCCCTTCTCGGCCCCCCCGACGACCGGGGCGTTCCGGACTGGCTGCCGGAGTCGGCCCGCCACGCCCAGCAGGTGGTGCTCCTGGTCCTCGACGGCCTCGGATGGCAGCAGCTCCGGGCGCGGCCCGGACTGGCCCCCACCTTGTCGGGTGCCGAGGGCATCGACCGGCCCATCACCTCGGTCGCCCCCACCACCACGGCCTGCGCGCTGACGTCGATCACCACCGGCTGCCGTCCCTGCCGTCACGGCCTCCTCGGCTACCGCCTGGCCATCGACGACGAGATCCTCAACGTGCTCCGATGGACTCTCGGGAGTGGCCGGGCGCTCGACGCCCGCCGAACCGTCCCCGCCCGGGGGTTCCAGCCGTTCCCGTCCTTCCCCGGCTCGGCCGTGACGGTCCCGGTGGTGTCGAAGGACGAGTTCGGCGGGACCGGCTTCACCGCCGCCCACCTGGGCAATTCTCCGTTGCGGGGATACAAGGTGCTCTCCTCGCTGCCGGTCGAAGTGGCGCGTCTGCTCGGGGAGGGCGAGCGTTTCGTCTATGCCTACTACGACGGCATCGACAAGGTGGCCCACGGCAGTGGGCTCGGCGCCCTCTACGACGCCGAGCTGCGGGCCGTCGACCGGCTGGTCGCCGACCTGGTAGCCGAACTCCCGCCCGGCGCCGTCCTGGTCGTGACGGCCGACCACGGGGAGATCGACGTCGACCAGATCGAGCTGCTCGGACGCGACATCATGTCCATGGTCCGGTTCATGTCCGGCGAGGGACGCTTCCGCTGGTTGCATGCGCATGCCGGAGCCGCCGACGAGCTCGAGGCCGCGGCCGCCGACCGCTACGGCGACACCACCTGGGTGATGGGGAGGGAGCAGCTCATCGCCGAGGGCCTGTTCGGGGGACCACTGCCCGATCACCTGCTCGGCCGGGTGGGCGACGTGGCCCTGTTGCCCCGGGCCCCGATCGCCTTCATCGACCCGGCCGACACCGGCGAGAACCGGCTCCACGGCCGCCACGGCTCGCTGACCGACGACGAACTGCTGGTCCCCTTGGTGGCGCTGGCTGGAGATGGGAGTATCTGACTATGAGCACAGTTCCCGGCCCTCCCCCGGCGTCCGACGACGGACCGCTCCGTCCCGAGGTGCTGGACGGCAGCCCCGGACGGTCCGCGCCGGCGGAGTCCCTGGCCGTCCAGGCCGGCACCGACCCGTCGGACGACGGTGCAGCCCGGGACGCCGACACCGACCAGCCCATCGAGTCCATCGAGCAGCCGGGCAAATTGCTCCGGATCGGCTCCATGGTCAAACAGCTGCTGGAAGAGGTCCGCTCCGCCCCGCTCGACGAGGCCAGCCGGGGGCGGCTCCGTGAGATCTACGAGCAGTCGATTCGCGAATTGGCCGACGGCCTCTCCCCCGACCTGGCCGCCGAGCTGGACAGGATCTCGATCCCCTTCGACAGCCCCACGCCATCCGACGCCGAGCTCCGGGTGGCCCACGCCCAGCTGGTCGGATGGCTCGAAGGACTCTTCCACGGCATCCAGGCCACCCTGGTGGCCCAACAGGTCGCCGCCCGGGCCCAGCTCGACGAGATGCGCCAGCGGTCGCTGCCCCAGGGGTCCGACTCGTCCATGGGGCGACCGGGCGCCTATCTCTGATCCGGCCCTCCGCCCGCCGAACCGGCCCTCCGCCCGCCGAACCGGCGGTTCCCGGCCTCAAAATGGGCGGTTCCCGCCCCGGCCCGACCGACACGCTCCCCCCGGCCCCGTCGCATCGCGCTATCGTCGGAATCACAGCGGTGTAACTCGTCCACACCCTGTGGAGAACTGACGCACCATGGGACGAGCTCGCTGAGGAAGGTGCCACTCGTTGGTCGTCACACGGTCGTTCGCACACCTGCACACCCACACCGAATTCTCGATGCTGGACGGCGCCGCCCGGGTGGCGGACCTGGTCCAATCGGCGGTGGCCGACGGCCAACCGGCGCTCGGCATCACCGATCACGGGAACATGTACGGCGTCCTCGACTTCTACGCCGCCTGCCGCCAGGCCGGGATCAACCCGGTCATCGGCACCGAGGCCTACATGGCGGCGGAGTCGAGGCACGAGCGCCCCGTGCGCAAAGGGAAGATCGACGACACCGGTGGCGATGTGGCCGGAGGGGAGAAGCTCTACTACCACCTCACCCTGCTGGCCGAGTCCACCGAGGGGTACAAGAACCTGCTCAAGCTGTCCTCGGCCGCCTACCTCGAGGGCTACTACTACAAGCCCAGGCTGGACTGGGAGCTGTTGGAGCGCCACAGTGGCGGCCTGATAGCCACCACCGGATGCCTGGGCGGGGTGGTACTCCAGGCGCTGCTGGCCGACGACCGGATCAAGGCCGAGATGCTGGCCGCCCGTCTCCAGGACATCTTCGGGAAGGACAACCTCTTCGTCGAGCTCCAAGATCACGGCCTTCCCGAACAGCACAAGACCAACCCGGCGCTGGTCGAGATCGCCCGGCGCATCGGTGCGCCGCTGCTCGCCACCAACGACAGCCACTACACCCATCGCGAGGACCACGTGGCCCACGACGCCCTCCTGTGCGTCCAGACCGGGGCCCTCATCGCCGACCCCAAACGGTTCAAGTTCGAGGGGGAGGAGCACTACCTCAAGTCGGCCGCGGAGATGCGCCACCTCTTCGCCGAGCTGCCCGAGGCGTGCGACAACACGTTGCTGATCGCAGAACGGGCGTCGGTGGAGATCGAGTTCGGACGACCCAGCCTCCCCCGGTTTCCGGTGCCCGACGAGTTCACCGGTGAGACCTACGAGAAGCGGGCCGCCGCCTACCTCCGCCACCTGAGTGTCGAAGGGGCCAAGGACCGCTACGGCCATCCCGTCCCCGCCGAGGTCATGACCAGGCTCGACTACGAGCTGGGAGTGATCGCCGACATGGGCTTCTCCGCCTACTTCCTGGTGGTGTGGGACCTGATCCGCTTCGCCCGCTCGCGGCGGATCCGGGTCGGACCCGGCCGCGGCTCGGCTGCCGGATGCTGCGTGGCCTACTGCCTCCAGATCGTCGACGTCGATCCCATCCGCTACGACCTCCTCTTCGAACGGTTCCTCAACCCGGGCCGTATCCAGATGCCCGACATCGACATGGACTTCGACGAACGGTACCGGGGCGACATGATCAAGTACGCCGCCGAGCGCTACGGATCCGACCATGTGGCCCAGATCGTCACCTTCTCCACCATCAAGGCCCGGGCCGCGGTCCGCGATGCGGCCCGGGTGCTCGGCTACCCCTACATCGTGGGCGACAAGATCGCCAAGGCCATGCCACCCCTGATCATGGGCCGCGACACCCCGCTGGCCGCCTGCCTGACCCGCTCCGAGGGACACGAGGACGGCTTCGCCGCCGCCGGCGAGCTCCGGAGCATGTACGAGACCGACCCCGAGGCCAAGAAGGTCATCGACGTGGCCAGCGGCCTCGAGGGACTACGGCGCCAGGACGGCATCCACGCCGCCGCCGTGGTCATCACCGACGAACCGGTGACCGAGTACGTTCCCGTCCAACGCAAGCCGGACGGGAACGACCCCGACGACTCCCCCATCGTCACCCAGTACGAGATGCACGGGGTCGAGGACCTCGGACTGCTCAAGATGGACTTCCTCGGGCTGCGCAACCTGTCGGTCATCGAGCGGGCCCTCGACCTGATCGAGGTGTCCACCGGGAGCCGGCCGGACATCGACGCCATTCCCCTCGACGACCCGGCCACCTTTTCCATGCTGTGCCGGGGGGACTCGATGGGCGTGTTCCAGCTCGAGGGGGGGCCGATGCGGTCGCTGATGCGGTCGCTCGCCCCGACCAGCTTCGACGACGTCGCCGCCCTGGTGGCGCTGTACCGGCCGGGGCCGATGGCCGCCAACATGCACCGCGACTACGCCGACCGCAAGAACGGGCGCCAGCAGGTCACCTACCTCCACCCCGACCTCGAACCGGTCCTCGGCGACACCTACGGGCTCATGATCTACCAGGAGTCGGTCATGCGGGTGGCCCAGAGGATCGCCGGCTACGACCTGGCCGAGGCGGACAACCTGCGCAAGGCGTGCGGGAAGAAGAACCGGGCGCTCATCCAGGCCGAACGTGAGAAGTTCGTGGCCGGTTGTGTCGCCACCGGGTACGACGAGTCGCTGGGCACCGATCTGTTCGACATCATCGAACCCTTCGCCGACTACGCCTTCAACAAGTCCCATGCCTACGGCTACGGCCTCATCGCCTACCAGACGGCATGGCTCAAGGCCCATTATCCGGTCGAGTACTTCGCCAGCCTGTTGACCTCGGTCCGGGACAACAAGGACAAGACGGCGGTCTATCTGGCCGAGTGCCGGTCGCTCGGCATCGAGACGCTGGTCCCCGATGTCAACCGTTCGCTCTCGGACTTCGCCGCCGACTTCTCCGGCGGCAAGGGGGTCGTCGGTGAGAAGGGCGCGAGCCCCGGAGCCATCACCTTCGGCATGGCCGCGGTGCGCAACGTGGGCGCGGGCCTCGTGGCCCTCATCATCGAGGAACGGGAGCGGAACGGCCCCTACGTCGACTTCTACGACTTCTGCCAGCGGGTGGACCCCCAGGTGCTCAACAAGCGGACGATCGAGTCGTTGATCAAGGCCGGTGGATTCGACTCGCTGGGCCACCCCCGCCAGGGCCTGTGCCTGGTGTTCGAGGACATCGTCGATCGAACCGCGGAACGTCGTCGGGAGCACGACGCCGGCGTGGTCTCGCTCTTTGCCAGCCTCGAGCCGGAGACGGCCGGGCATGCCACCGGTTTCGCCGACACCCGGACGCCGATCCCCGACACCGAGTTCGACAAGTCGCAGCGGCTCGCCTTCGAAAAGGAGATGCTCGGGCTGTACATCAGCGACCACCCGTTGATGGGACTCGAAGGCTCGCTGGCCCGGCTGACCGACTGCACCCTGGCCGAGTTGCGGGACATCGATGCCGACACCGCCGCCGGCCCCGCCGGGGGGACCGGCGGCTATTCCGGAGAGGGGCAGATCCGCATGATCGGGGGCGTGGTCACCGATCTCACCCGTCGTTTCACGAAGAAGGGCGACCTCATGGCCACCTTCGTCCTGGAGGACCTGAACGCCTCCATCGAGGTCTTCGTGTTCCCGAAGGCCATGACCGACTACGGAGCCCTCCTCGACGACGACGCCATCGTCGTCCTGAAGGGCAGGGTGGACATGCGCGACGATCGGCTGAAGGTGGTGTGCATGGAGGTCCAGCGTCCGGAGCTGGCCACTGACGGATCGACCGACCTGCGGATCTCCCTGCCCATCAACAGCCTGACCGACCGCACGGTGGACGGGCTGAAGCACCTCCTGGCCGAGCACCCGGGCGACTCACCGGTCTTCCTCCACGTGGGGGAGAAGGTGCTGCGCCTCCCCGCCGAGTTCAACGTGGACAGTCGCAGGGGCCTGGTGGGCGAGCTGCGGGTGCTCCTCGGGCCGAACGCCATCCAGAGCTGAGGGCACCAAGGCGGGCGCGGCGGCGGCCGCGGACCGCAGCTCGAGCACCAATTTTGCTGCTCAGAGGGGCCGGATAGGACAGAGGCGTTCAAATCCCGTAAAATCAGGGGACGGCTCCTGACGTGGAGGCCCCGTCACCCGTCCGTCTCACGGTCAGACGGCTGTGGGGCGTCGGCGTCAGACCCGGGCCGGCGGCTGGAGCCGCAGCGAGACCGAGGAGTACGGAACGGCATATGTCCATCAAGGTGGAGACCAAGGACTGCACATCGATCAGTGACGCCGAGCTGGCCGAGATGGCCGATCTGTGCGCCGAGCGGGAGCCCCGATTCGATATCGGGTTCCTGTCGAAACAGCGAGAGGAGTGGGTGCTCGTCACCCGGGTACGCGAAGGATCGAAGCTCCGGGGTTACTCGTTCTCCACCCTGGAGCGCATCGGCGGGACGCCGTCCCTCCTGATCGGGCTGGCCACCGTGGATCGCACCTCCAGGGCCGACACCGTGCTCCGGGCCATGATGGGCGACAAGTACCGCCGGGCGTTGCTGGCCTTTCCTGACGAGGATGTCCTGGTCGGGAACCCGACTGCTCGGGGGCGAGGGATTCCGGGCCTTCTCCGGGCTGACCGACGTGGTGCCCGGCCCGGGCCACAAGGCCACCGGCGAGGAGCGGGCATGGGGACGGCGCCTGGCCAAGCGCTTCGGCGCCGACGGCCGGATCGACGACCGCACCTTCGTGGTGGCCGGCGACGGGTGCGAGGCCGGCGGATTCGACTTCGTGAGCCCAAAGAGCCGGTGGCCGAGGAGATCGGCGTCTTCTTCGAGGGGGTCGACGTCGCGGCCGGAGGTCGGCTGGTGGCCTTCGGGTGGGCCATGGCCGAGGACCTGGCGGCGGCAAGCTGGGCGGGCGCTGACCGATTGGCGGCAGCCTGCTCGAGGTGCCACTCCGCCGGACCACGACCCCACGGCCCGGGCCGTCCCCGGACCACGGCCCAAGGGCCGAGCCGTCTCCGGACCGTGCCAGGGGCCGTCCGGCTGCAGGCAATAGCATGGGCACGTGAAGGTATCGACTCGAGGTGACTATGCCAGCCGGGCGCTGCTGTCGCTGGCCCTCCACACGGACGGGGAGGGCCCCACCGCGGTCCGGGACATCGCCGAGCGCACCGGCCTGCCCCAGCCCTACCTCGAGCAGATCCTGCTGGCCCTGAAGGGCGCCGGCCTGGTCCGTTCCAAGCGGGGGGTCGGCGGCGGCTACGTGCTGGCCCGGCCACCCGAGGAGATCACCCTGTCCCAGATCGTCTCCGCGGTCGACGGGCCCATCGTGGCCGGTGACTTCGGGCTCCCCCACGAGAACGGGGCCTGCGACCACGAGGGACAGTGCGTGCTGCTCACCGTCTGGGCCGACCTGGGCGAGCACATGCGCACCCACCTCGACTCGTTCAATCTGGCCGACATGGTGGCCCGGGCCCAGGGCAAGGTCCCGCCCTCCGCCAGAGCGCCGGCTGACCTTCCCACACCCGCCCCGGCGCCGTCCGTGCCTCGACGCCGGGGCCGGTTCCGGAGTGGACCTCAGGCGGTTCCACGGCCACGACCGGCTGCTCGCGGTCCCAGCCCAGCTCGCCGAGGGAGGCCGGGCGCAGCGCCAGGGAACGGCCGGCCGAGGCCTCGAGCCCGACCCACCGGGCGGCCAGGACCCGCAGCACGTGGCCGTGGGCCACGCAGGCCACATCGCCGGGGACGGCCCGGACCCGTGCGATGACCCGGTCGACCCGGCGGCCCACATCCTGCGCCCGTCTCCCCGCCCGGGGCACCGTCGTCGAAGAGGTCCCACCCGGGCGCGACGCCGGATCTCCGCGGTGGTCAGACCCTCGTAGGTGCCGTAGTCCCACTCGACAGGTCCGGGTCGACGACGGCCCCCTCGCCCAGTCCGGCCAGCCGACAGGTCTCCCGGGCCCGGAGCAGCGGGCTGGTCAGCACGGTGGCGAACCGATAGCGCCGACAGTGACGGGGCCAGGGCCATGGCCTGCTCCTCGCCCTCGGGCAGGAGCGGGAGGTCGGTGCGCCCGGTGTGGCGGCCGGATCGGCTCCATTCCGTCTCGCCATGGCGTATCACCACGCACCGTATGCTCGGCGTCATCCGGACAGCCGACCACTCCGAACAGGGGGGGCGCAAACCGGCCCGGGCGGCCCACCAGGGAGATCGCCCGGAGGATGCCGGGCCGGACCCGGATCGACACCCTTGGAATGTCCCGGGCCGATCAGGCGTTAAAGGTCCTGTCGACCCTGTGACGATGAATGAGGAGAGGGATGGCGACTCGCACTTCGAGTAGGGACAAGGAACCACGGCCCGGCCGGGCGGCGACCGGCGCACAGCAGGTGGTCCGGCGCCTCTGGGAGCCGGCGGTGGGACCGTGCGCCGCGGGCGGCCGCGGCCGGGCGCAGCCGGAGTGCCGACGCCGACAGCCTGGGCCTCTTCCTGCGCGACCTCGACCACCACCCCCTCCCCGACCACGATGCGCAGACCGAGCTGGCCAAGCGGGTGGCGGCCGGTGACGACGCAGGCCCGGCGCGAGATGGTGGCGGCCAACCTCCGTCTGGTGGTCCACTGGGCCCGGCGCTACCAGGACCGGGGCGTCGACCTGCCCGACCTCATCCAGGAGGGCACCTTCGGCCTGATGCGGGCGGTCGACAAGTTCGACTGGGAGCGGGGATTCCGCTTCTCGACCTACGCCACCTGGTGGATCCGCCAGGCCCTGCAGCGGGCCGTCCAGCAGCACGGCCGCACCATCCGGCTGCCCATGGAGGTGGCCGAGCGCAACCAGCAGGTCGACGCGGCCCTGTGGGAGCTGACCCACCAGTACCAGCGGCCGCCGACCGACGACGAGATGGACAACGCCACCAACACCACCGCCGAGGTGCGCTCCGACCTGCAGCCAGGTGGCCCGGGTGGTGGCCAGCCTCGACCAGCCGGCCACCACCGATTCGACGGCGACCCTCGGTGACCTGGTCTCCACCGACCTCAGCGACTTCGAGGACGATGTCGCCTCGGAGCTGACCCTGGACCTGGTGCGCCAGGCGGTGGATCGGCTGACCGACCTCCAACGCCAGGTCATCCGGCACCGGTTCGGCTTCGACGGCAGCGATCCGGCCTCGCTGCAGACGACGGCCGAGCGTCTGGGCATCGGGGTGCGCAAGGTGCGCCAGGCCGAGGCCGAGGCGCTCGAGGTGCTGGCCGACAGCGAGATGCTCGAAGCCGCCCACGAGGCCGCCTGACCCGCGTCGACCGGGGACATGCACCGGTCCGATCCGGTCCGCGGCTCACGCCGACAGCTGTCCAGTTGCCGGCGCAGGTCGGCGGGGAGCTCGGAGGTCCACGACATCGCTGCCCCTGTGGCCGGGTGGTCCAGAGCAGCGAAGCGGCGTGCAGGAACGGCCGGGAGACCACGGCACCGGGGAGCGAGCGGCCCCGGCCGTAGACCTCGTCGCCCACCACCGGATGGCCGATGGCCGACAGGTGGACCCGGATCTGGTGGGTCCGGCCCGGTCTCCAGCGTGGCCGTCATCAAGGTGGTCGGGGCCGGCTGGGAGAACCGCTGCTCGACCCGGTAGCGGGTCCTGGCCTCCTTGCCCCGGCGGGACACGGCCATCCGGGTCGGCGAGCTGACCGACCGGCCGACCGGGGCGTCCACCATCCCGGACTCCTCCTCGACCGTGCCGAGCACCAGGGCCCGGTAGATCCGGGTCACGCTCCGGTCGCCCAGCTGGGCGACCAGAGAGCGGTAGGAGTCGGGCGTACGGGCCACCACCATCAGGCCCGAGGTGCCCCGGTCGAGCCGGTGCACGATCCCGGGCGGTCGGGGTCCGGTCCCGACCGCCTCGGCCAGGACCGCCGGATCGGGGAACCGGTGCGACCAGGCCGTTGACCAGGTGCCGGTCCGGTGACCCGGCCCCGGGTGGACGACCAGGCCGGCGGGCTTGTCCACCACGATCAACTCTCGTCCTCGTAGACCACCTCGAAGGCACGGACGGATCGGCCTCGGGCACGGTCGGGCCGCTCCGCGATCCCGGTCGACCCGAGAGCTCCTGGCCGCTTCGGAGCGGCGGTGCTCCTGGCTGCCGCACGGCCACCCCGTCGATCTGCGACCCGTCCCTCCTCGATCAAGGCGTTGACCGTCGGAACGGGACAGGTCGGCCACCAGGGCCACCGCCTTGTCGACCCGGACCCCGTCGAGGGCGAGGCGGCACCTCGACCGTCAGCCGTCGCGTCACAGACGACCGTGGCCCACGCGGCCAAGGAGACCAGCAACAGGGCACAGCCGACCACGATGGAGGCGTCGGCCAGGTTGAAGGTGGGCCAGAAGTGCAGGGCGACGAAGTCGACCACCGCCCCGTGGTCGCCCGGAAGAACCGGTCGCAGAGATTGCCCAGCGCGCCCACCGAGGATGAGCCCGAGGATGGCGGCCCGCCCGTTCGTCGGAGCCCGCCAGGCCATCACCGCTCAGCACGCCACGATCAGGACCACGGCGATCGGGATCAAGATCACCGCCTGCCCCTGGAACAGGCTGAAGGAGGCGCCGGTGTTGCGGGACAGCTCGAGGTCGAGGGTCCCGATCACGTGGATCGGCCCCGACGAGAGCCGGGTGACCGCCCACCACTTGGTCAGCTGGTCGACCAGGACCACCAGGCCGACCGCCACCGCCACCGACAGGCGACGGGCGCCGACGCCACGGCCCGGCCGTCGCCACTGCCGGGCATCCGCACCACGGCCGGCTCACCGGTCAGCGGCGTGACAGGCCACCGCTCTTGCAGGCCACGCACAGCCGGGCGAAGGGCAGGGCCCGAAGCCGGGCCTTCGGGATGGCCTGGTGGCACCGCTCGCACCCCCCGTAGGTCTTGCGATCGATCTTGCGCAGGGCGTCATCGATCTCCTCGACGGCGGCCGAGGCCTGTGCCGACAGGGCCAGGTTCCGCTCACGGTCGACGGTGACCGTGCCGCCCTCGCCCGACTCCTCGTCGAACTGGACATCGCCGGGCTCGCGCTCGAGGGCCAGCGAGTCGGCCTCGGCCCGGAGGTCGACGGCCTGGCCGCTGTAGATGCCCCGCTCCTCGAGCAGCAGGGCCCGCTGCTCGTCGAGGAACTTGGCGTCCTTGGCGTAGGGACCGACCGTGGGCCGCTTCGGGGCCTCCGCGGCCGCGCTTCTTGGCCGGTGACCGCCTTCTTCTTCGCCGGAGCGGTGGCCTGGTGCCGCCGCCTTGGCCGGGGGTGCCGTCTTCTTCGGCGGTGCGTCTTCTTCGGGGCCGGCGCCTTCTTCTTGTCGGCGGCCGACCCGGCCCGGGCCGGGGCGCTCTTCCTGGCGGCGGCGGCCTTCTTGGTGGCCTTGGCGGGCGCCTTGGTGGCCGCCGCGGCCTGCTTCGCCGGCGGACGCTCTTCTTGCGCGTGCCCGCCTTGGCTTTCGTCGCCGCCTTGGCCGGCGCTTGCGTCGGTGCCTTCTTCGCCGCCGAACCGGTCTTGGTCGCAGGGCCGGCCTTCTTGGGCGACGATGCTGCCACCTTCTTCGCTGCCGTCACATCGACCTCCTTCAAGGTTCGCCCCGTCGCGGGATCGCGGCCACCGGACTCGGTGGCCAGGACCATCCCCACATCAGGTGGGCGGGTGACGATACCGTGCTCAGCCCGATGCGGCAATCCCGGGACCTGAAACGTGCCCCAGGACCATACCGGTGTCACGCCCTCACGTCGAGCGCGCTCGGCCGCGGGCCGGCCGCCTCGGTGGCCCGCTCCGGCACCGGGGCCGGCCACCGGATGGGACCGCTACAGGGGCAGCGGGGCGTTGGTGCTCGGCCGGGCGGGTGGTGACACCGGCCGGCCGCATCTGGGTCACCTCCCCGGTCGGCCCCGGTGCCACCGGCACTCGGTGACGGTGCGCTCCTGGGTCGGGGCCGGGGCCGCGACGAGCCGGTTGCCCTCCTGCTCCGGGGCCGCGAGCCAGTGGCGCGGGACGGAACTGCGGGGCCGCACCCGGTTCCGCCGCCCGGGGCCCTGGCCCGGCCGGGGCGCTCGACGGTGGTCGAGGTCGGGCTGCACGTTCTCGTCCACCCACCGCAGGATCTCGCTCAGCGCCGTCCGCAGCCGGTTGCGCTCACTCTCCAGATGGCGGGACATGGTCTCGACCTCGTGGGTGAGCCTGGACCGCGGACTCCTCGAGCCGGCCGATCTCGTCGCGCAGCCGCTGCTCGGACTCCGATGCGATCTGCGATGGCCTGGGCCTGGGCCTGCTCGGTCATCTTGCGGGCCCTGGCCTCGGCCTCGGCGACGGTCCGGGCCGCCTGGGCCTCGGCGTCCGCCTTGGTCTGGTCGACGAACTGCTGGGCCAGGACCAGCGTCCGCTGCAGCGTGTCGTCGGGCACGGCCGGCTCGGCCGGCTGCGGAGCCGGCTGCTGCTCGAGGGCCGTCTCCAGCTGGGAGATGCGCTCGGCCGCCTGTCGGAGCCGCTCGCCGCTCTGGCGGAGCTGCTCTTGAAGGCCTTCGGCTTCGACGGCGGCCTTTTCGAGGTACTCGTCGACATCGTCCCGGTGGTATCCCTTGAGGGTCTCACGGAACTCGACCGTCCGGAGTGAATCGAGAGCAGATTGCGAGGCGTCCATGGACGCCATGCTAGCGGTGCCGACCGGGGGAGCCAGGGATTACGGGGCCGAGGCGGTCAGCCGGACCCGCTGACGGCACCCGCGTCGGGGGCGGGACCGGCGGGGTCAGGACGAGAAGAGCGGAATGAGGACGACCAGGATGACCAGGAAGACGATCAGGACCGAGAGGTCGAGGCCGACCCCGCCGACCCGGACCGGCGGAAGCAGCCGCCGGACCGGCCTCAGCACCGGCTCGCAGATGGCGGACAGCACGTTCTGGATCTTGTGGACCGGCGAGTCGTAGGCCATGCGCCCGGCGGCGATGACCCAGCTCAGGATGGAGTAGGCGAAGAGGACCAGGAGGAAGAGCTCGAGGAGATCACGATGATCGCGAACATGTCAGCTCACGCTTCCGCGGGGCGCGGCGATACAGGTCCTCGCTCAGGGATTCACCAGTCCGCGGTCGGCGAGACGCTGGCGCTCCTCGTCGGAGACCTTCACGTTCGAAGGCGTGAGGAGGAACACCTCGTCGGCAACCCGCTCCATCCCGCCCGACAAGGCGTAGGTCACGCCGCTGCAGAAGTCGATCATCCGGCGTTGCAGGTCGCGGTCGCGCGCTCTGCATGTTGACGATCACCGGCTGGTTGTTCATGAGCCGATTGGCGATCTCCTGGGCGTCGGCGAACCGCCCGGGGGCCACGATGTGCACCCTGGCCGCCGACGCCTCCTGGGAGATGGGCCGCACCGACGGGGATCCAACGGCGGGCCGGGGTCCGACCGGCGGCGGCGCCGCCACCGCCGATCCGCTGGTCTCGTCGGCGGTCAGCGTGCGGATCCGGGGGCTGGGGATCGCCGTGGTCGGCTCGTCGAGGTCGTCGACCGTCGCCACGGACCGCTGGCCGCCGCCCGTGCGACAGGCGCGGCCGAGGCCGACGACGACGCCCGGGGCTCGTAGTCGTCGAAGTCGTCATAGTCGTCATCGACCAGACCCAGATAGGCCATCGTCTTTTTCATGAACGAAGCTGGCATCGTTTCCTCCTGGGCACAGCGTAGTGCGTGGTTCCCGGCACCGGTGGACCACCCCGGCAGATGCCGGGAGGTGGGATTCCCCCGCTCCGGGGCCCCCGAAGGGCCGGGCCCCCTCGGTCCGGGCCCCCTCGGTCCGGGCCCCCGACCGGCCGGGCCCCCTCGGTCCGGAACCCTCCCTGTAGGGTGCTCACGCCCGGCGGTGAGGAGGGGGGCGATCGCCGAAGAGGGCCCGGCCCAACCGCACCATGGTCGAGCCCTCGGCCAGCGCCACCTCGAGGTCGTCGCTCATCCCCATGGACCGGACCGGGAGGTCCAGCCGGTCGGCCAGACCCGACACCAGGGCGAAGCCGGCTCTGGACGCCTCCGGGGGCCCCGGGGGGCCCACCGCCATCAAGCCGGCCATACCGAGGTCCTGGTCGCGCAAGGCGGCGACCAGCTCCGGCACCCGGTCGGGCGGGCAGCCGCCCCGTCCCGGGAGCCCGGCCACGTCGACCTGGACCAGGACCGTCGCCCCCGGGTGGCGCCGGCGATCGCCCGTCCCTCCTCGACCCGGGACACCGCCTGCCACCAGCTGACCAACGGCGCCAGCCGGGCCACCTTGTTCCGCTGCACGGCGCCCAGGTAGTGCCACACCGGCGCCGGAAGCCCGCCACCGGCCCCGTCGGCCAGGGCCCCGGCCTTGGCCACCAGCTCGTCGGCATAGTTCTCCCCGACGTCGGTGAGCCCGGCGGCCAGGGCGGCGGCCACCGCATCGGCACCGAACCCCTTGGTCACCGCCACGATACGCACCGCACCGGGGTCGCCGGAGGCCGCCTCGATGCGGCGCCGGACCGCCTCGAGGCGCCCGGCCAACCCGGTGCCGGCGGGCCCCACGGGCCGTCCGCTCACCGGGGGCCGGGGGCGGCGTCCGACCACACGACGAGGGCCTGGCGCCCACCATCCCCCCGGGCCCGGTGGGAGAAGTAGCCGCCGGCGCAGGCGGTGCAGGCCTCCACGCCGGCGACCTCCGCCGCCCCGCCAGCCACCAGGGCGGCCGAGACGGCGGTCGGTACGTCGAGGGCCGGCCGGCCCGCCGAGGTCAGGCCCCGCACGGCATCGCCGCGGACGGCGGCCACATCGGCCAGGTCGGCTTCGGAGAACTCGTAACAGCCGGCATGGATACAGGGACCGAGCGCACCGGCCACGTCGGTCGCACCCATCTCCCTCATGGCGGCGACCGCCCCCTCCACCACACCGCCGGCCAGCCCGCGCCATCCGGCATGGACGGCGCCGAAGACACCCTCGCCGCTCCCCAGTGCGATCGAGGCACAGTCGGCGGTGAGCACCGCCAGCGTGCACTCTGGGGCGTCCGACACCAGGGCGTCCCCGGGCCCGGCGAACACGGCGGTCACGTCGGAGGCCCCGGTCCCCGCCTCCGGTACCGACCGCCGGTGCACGGCGACCACACGGCTCCCGTGGACCTGGTCCAACCAGTGGACCTGGCGGACGCTGGGCCCGGCCCCGGCTCGAACCGGTGGCTCGGGCCACCAACCGCTCGAGCTCGACCGCGCCGCCGGCCGACACTCCCGTGGGCCGCAGATCGCCCGAGGAGGCGTCGCTCCATGCGGCTCGGACCGACCCGGTGATCGGGACCGCAACGATGGGCAGCGTCAGCGAAGGAACGACGGCACGTCGAAGTCGTCGTCGCCCAGGTCGAGCTCGTCGTCCGTCGGCGTGGCGAAGATGTCCTCGTGGGCCGAGTCCGGGCCCAGCACCCGACTGCGGGTCTCCTCCCTGCCGGTGGCCTCGGCGTGACCGGCGCCACCCCGCGTCTGGGCCTCCCAGCGTTCGAACCCGGCGGCGATGACCGTGACCCGCACCTCTTCGCCCATGGCCTCGTCGATGACGCTGCCGAAGATGATGTTGGCGTCGGGATGGGCCACGCCGTGGATGATCTCCGCCGCCTCGTTGACCTCGAACAGGCCCAGGTCCGGGCCCCCGGCGATGTTGAGCAGAATGCCGCGGGCGCCCTCGATGGAGGCCTCGAGCAGCGGGCTGGTGATGGCGGCCCGGGCGGCGTTGACCGCCCGCCCCTCGCCGGTGGCCGAGCCGATGCCCATGATGGCCGTGCCGGCGTTGCTCATGATCATCTTGACGTCGGCGAAGTCGGTGTTGATCAGGCCGGGCACGGTGATCAGGCTGGTGATCCCCTGCACTCCCTGCATGAGCACCTCGTCGGCCATCTTGAAGGCGTTGACCATCGAGGTCTTCTCGTTGGACACGGTGAGCAGACGGTCGTTGGGGATGATGATCAGGGTGTCGACCTTCTCCTTCAGGTTCTGGATGCCCTGTTCGGCCTGGACCGACCGACGACGGCCCTCGAAGGTGAAGGGCCGGGTGACCACGCCGATGGTCAAGGCCCCCAGGCCCTTGGCGATCTCCGCCACCACCGGTGCTGCGCCGGTGCCGGTGCCGCCACCCTTGCCCGCGGTGATGAAGACCATGTCGGCGCCCTTGAGCGCCTCTTCGATCTCCGACCGGTGCTCCTCGGCGGCCAGGCGGCCCACCTCGGGATCGCTGCCGGCACCGAGGCCCCGCGTCAGCTGGCGTCCGATGTCCAGCTTCAGATCGGCATCGCTCATCAACAGGGCCTGGGCATCGGTGTTGGTGGCGATGAACTCGACTCCCCGCAGCCCGGCCTCGATCATGCGGTTGACGGCATTGACACCACCCCCGCCCACGCCGACCACCTTGATGACGGCAAAATAGTTGTTCTGCGCCGGAACGGTCATGTAATCCCTTACCCTCGACCAAAGGTTGAAACCGTTCCAACCGGCGAGTTGCCGTCCACGATAGGGTCAGCGCAGTACCTGGTCAAGCACAGCCGACACACGGAGGACACGTCGGCCGGCGGCATCGACCCAGGTGACGACGATCAACCGGTGACCGTCGGGGACTCGGGAACGGTCACGTCGATGGTGGTCGCACCGTGCAGGGAGGCGTGGGCGATGATGGCGGCCACGTCCTCGTACTTGGCCTCCATGTCGGTGTCGGTCCCCAGCAGAACGGTAATCCCCGAGTTGAGCCCCAGGCTCACCGTGCCGTCGGCCGCCTCGGTCACCGATACCACCTGAGCCGAAAAGGCCGGCGGCAGCGTCCGGCACACGATCAGGCCGAAGGAGCCGGCCGGGGTCAGCGTGCCTCCCACCCGGGCCGGGTGGACCGCCCCTCCGGCGGTGACCACGGCCAGTGCCGGCAGGCCGGGGAGGGGCCGCCTCCACCTCGAGGGTGCGGCCGTGGGCGTCCAGCACGGACCACGAGGCACCCGGACCGGCCATGACCAGCCTCGGCACCCGTTCGGTGACCGAGATCGTCACCCCGTCGGGCCAGTGGCGGTGGACGTGGGCGCTGGCGATGAAGGGCAAGGCGTCCACCCGCCTGGCGGTGGCTCCCGGGTCCACGCTGATCAGCGGCGGCTGGTGCTCGAGGCCGGCGGCGGCCACGATGGCGGCGTCGCTGGTATGGGGATGGAGACCGGACACCGAGACGGCCCGGGCACTGAACAGCGGCGTGTGCAGCGCACCCACCACTGCGATGAGCAGCACCAGCACCGCCAGTGCGCCCGTGATCCACCGGAGGCGACGGCGGCCCCGGCTCCGTTGGATGGCCACCCGCCGTTGCCGGATGCGGGGGTCGATGGCCGGCCGTTCGTCCACCGTCGGAGCGTCGGGGGATGTCATCCGGCACCCTCCCGGCCCCCGGCCCCGGCCCGGGACCCGGCTCCGTCCCGGCCCATGCCCTCGGCCTCGGCCTCGGCCTCGGCCTCGGGAAACCCGACCAGACGAACCTCTGTCCGCAAGGTCACGCCGGTGGCGTCGGCCACCACCGACCGCACGTGGTCGATGAGCCGGAGCACGTCGTCGGCCGATCCTCCCGGGTCCGCCTGGATGAAGTTGGCGTGATTGGGCGACACTTCCGCCGTTCCCAACCGGAAGCCCTTCAGGCCGCAGGCATCGATGAGCCGGCCGGCCGAATCCCCCGGCGGGTTGGTGAACACCGACCCGGCGTTGCTCCCACCGGGCTGGTTGGCCCGGCGCCACCGCACGATCTCGTCGATGATGGCCTTGCCCTCGGTCGGATCTCCGGGCTCGAGCTGGTGGACGCCGGACACCACCACGTCGGTGGGCATGAGATTCGAATGCCGGTAGCCGAATCCCAGCCGTCGGGCGGCCGCCTCGTGCACCTCCCCCGAGCACAGGTCCACCCAGCGGTAGGCGGTCAGCGTGGCCGCGGTGTCCGAGCCGTGGCCCCCGGCGTTCATCCGGATGGCCCCACCGACGGTGCCCGGCACCCCGACCGCCCACTCCAGGCCGTGCAGCCCCGCCGCCGCGGTGCGGCGGGCCAGGACCGGGAGGCTGAGACCGGCTCCGGCCGTGACCGTGCCGCCCTCGATGGACAAGGTGTCGAACCCGGCCGTCAGGGAGACGACCAGCCCCCGGAAGCCGCGGTCGGCCACCAGCAGGTTGGATCCGTTGCCCAGCACCAGCACCGGTACCCTCCGACCCTGGAGGGCACGACCCACCTCGACCAGGTGGTCCTCGTCCCGGGGCTCGACGAACAGGGCGGCCGTCCCGCCCACCCGGTAGGTGGTCAGGGCACCCAGGGGATGGTCGTGGGACGCGGCCGGCCCGAGGGCCCGGCCCAGTGCGGCGAGGTCGTCGCTGGCGGCCGTCATCGGTCGCTCACCAGCTCGGGTCGGCCATCAGCTCGTCGGGGAGGGAGGTGAGGTCGCCGGCACCGAGCGTGCAGCACAGGTCGCCGGCCTCGAGGAGCTCGCCCACCGTGCGCCGGAGGTCCGAGCGTCCCGGCACGTAGAACACGGGCATGGCGGGTAGCGAGCGCCGGACGGCGTCGGCCACCAGCCGGCCGGAGACCCCGGGCACCGGTGCCTCGCCCGCCCCGTAGACATCGGTGACGACCACCACGTCGGCGTCGCCGAAGGCCCGGCCGAACTCGGCCCCGAGCTCCACCGTGCGGCTGTAGCGGTGGGGCTGGAACACGGCGACGATCCGGCGCCAGTCGCCGTTGCGCGCCGCGGCCAGCGCGGCGCGCACCTCGCTGGGCAGGTGGGCGTAGTCGTCGACGAAGGTCACCCCGTTGACCGCGCCCCGGAACTCGAACCGGCGGGCCACACCGGCGAACCGGGACAGGGCCCGGGCGGCGGCGGTGAACGGGACCCCGGCGCCCAGGGCGGCCACCGTCGCCACCGCGGCGTTGCGGGCGTTGTGGACCCCGGGCACGGGCACGGCCAGGCGACCCAGGCCGACTCCGTCCGGGCCCACCAGCGAAAAGGAGATCGAGCTCCGGGCCAGGGTGAGATCGACGATCCGGTAGGTGCACCCGGGGGCGAGACCCACCACCTCGGCCCCGCTGTCCTTTCCGATCGCGGCGGCCACCGGATCGTCGCCGCCCACCACCCGGCGGCCGCGGGCGCCGGCGACGAACTCCTCGAACGCCGACCGCATGGCCCCGAAGGATCCCCAGTGGTCGAGATGGTCGGCCTCGACATTGGTGACGACGGCGACCTCCGGATGGAGGGACAGGAACGAGCCGTCACTCTCGTCGGCCTCGACCACCAACCACTCACCCTGGTCCCACACCGCATTGGTGCCGATCTCGTTGACGTCGCCGCCGATGAGGAAGGACGGCCGGGAACCACCTTCGACCAGCTGGAGGGCCAGCATCGAGGCGGTGGTGGTCTTCCCGTGGGTCCCGGCCACGGCGATGCAGCGTTTGAGCGAGGCGATGGCGGCCAGCGCCTCGGCCCGGGCCAGCACGGTGATCCGGCGCCGACGCGCCTCGACGACCTCGGGATTGTCCTCGGGGATGGCCGAGGACAAGGTGACCACGTCGGCCGCGCCCACGTTGGACGCGGCGTGGCCGATGGTCACCGCCATCCCGGCCCCGCGCAGCCGTTCGGTCACCGCCGAGGCCTTGAGGTCGCTCCCGGTCACGGTATGGCCCATGGCGTGCAGGGCGGTGGCGATGGCGCTCATGCCGGCCCCGCCGATCCCCACCACGTGGACGGTGAGCGGGCGGTCGGGATCACCGAAGGGCCCGGTGCCCGCAGGAGCGGTCATGCCGACCTCGGCGCCGGCCGGGCGTTGGCCTCCACCAGCCCGGCGCCGGCGGCGGCGGCGTCGGGTCGCCCCACCGACTGGCCGCCCGGCCCATGGCCCCGAGGCGGGGCGGGTCGTCGAGCAGGCGGTCGATCCATTCGGCCAGGGTGGCCGGATCGCACTCGGGGTCGGGCAGGACCAGCGCGGCCCCGGCCCGTTCCAGCACCCGGGCGTTGGCCGTCTGGTGGTCCCCGGGTGCACCGGGGAGCGGGACCAGGATCGAGGGCACGCCGGCCACCGCCAGCTCGGCCACGGTCATGGCCCCGGCCCGGCACACCACCAGGTCGGCTGCGCTGTACACCAGGTCCATCCGCTCCTCGTAGGGCACCGTGACGCACGCGGAGGCCCGGGATCCCGCCCGTCCCATCGTCTGTGCCCGTGCCGGCCGGAGCACGCTCGTCCCAGTCCCGCCGGCCCACGATGTGGTAGATCGAGCGGTCGGCACGGTCCTTCCACCGCTCGACCAGGTCGGCCACGGCCTCGTTGAGGCGGCGGGCCCCCAGCGAGCCGCCGAAGACGGCCACGGTGGGACGGTCCGCCGGCAGGCCGAGCGACCGCCGGGCCCGGAGGCCGGCCTCGGGCCCGCGGTCGACGGCCGCGATCTCAGGGCGCACCGGGGTGCCGGTGACCACCGACCGGGGCAGCGGATTGCCCGGCCAGCCGACCGCGCTGGCCCGGGCGAAGCGACCGAACAGCCGGTTGGCCGCCCCGGGCACGGCGTCGACGTTGACCAGCACCAGAGGGACGCCGAGCACCACGGCGGCCGACGAGGCCGGCAGGCTGGCGTAGCCCCCGACCGAGACCACCACCCGGGGTCGGGCCCGGGCGACCAGGGCCAACGCCCGCACCGTGGCCACCGCCAGTCCGGCGACGGCCCCGAGGTTGCCCCAGAGGTCGACGGCCCGTCGACCGCGGACGATGCCCCGGCCGGGCAGCAGGGTGAAGGGGAATCCCCGACCTTCCAGGGTCACCCGGTCCTGGCCCCGGCTCGATCCGACGAACTCGATGCTGTCGCGTCGTGTGCCCGGCGTCGACCAGCGCCTCGGCGATGGCCAGGGCCGGCTGGAGGTGACCGGCGGTACCACCGCCCGCCACCAGGGCGTACGCGCGCCCCGCTCACCGCGGGGACAGTCGCCGCCGAGGGCCGGTCGACGGTGGGCGCCGAGCGCTCCTGGGCGGCGATGTTGATGAGGATGCCGACGGCGGCCATGGTGATGATCAGCGACGACCCGCCGAAGGAGATGAAGGGCAACGGGATGCCGGTGACCGGCAGCACGCCGATCACCGCGCCGATGTTGATCACCGCCTGGCTGGTGATCCAGGTGGTGATGCCCACGGCCAGCAGGCTGCCGAACCGGTCCGGCGCCCCGGTCGCGGCCCGGAGCCCGAACCAGGCCAGGGCGAAGAACAGGGCCAGGAGGACAACCGCGCCGATCAGGCCGAGCTCCTCACCCACCACCGAGAAGATGAAGTCGGTGTGGGCGTTGGGCAGGGTGCCCTACTTCTCGCGGCCGCCGCCGAGGCCCAGGCCGAAGATGTGCCCCGATCCCAGCCCGATCAGCGACTGCCAGACCTGGTAGCCCGTGCCCGACTTGTTGGCGCCGGGATTGAGGAAGGAGAGGATCCGGTCCCGCCGGTACGGGTCGGCCAGTCCCACGATGAGGGCCAGCCCGGCGAACGCGCCCGAGGATCTTCATGATCGGGGCCATGGGCACCCCGCCCATGAACAGGATGCCGAAGGCGATGCAGCTGAGCACCAGCGCCGTTCCCATGTCCGGCTGCTTCAGGATGAGCACCCCGGAGATCCCGAGCACGGCCAGGACCGGCACGATGACCATCTTCGGTCGGCGGCGGGTGGGCCCGGCGGGTCAACAGGTCGGCGGCGAAGACGGCCAGGGCCAGCTTCATCAGCTCCGACGGCTGCATCTGCAGCATCCCGAACCCGATCCACCGTGACGAGCCCCCGGCCGACACGCCGAGGTGGGGCACGAGCACGACGACCAGCAGGCCCATGGTCACCGACCACCAGCGGCCCCCGGATCTTCCGCCACTTCCGGTAGTCCATGCGGGCGAAGAGCAGCAGCGCGCAGGTGCCGACCCCCATGTACATCGCCTGGCGGATGAGGATCGCCCACGGCGACCCGTAGAGGCCGAGGGAGATGATCGGGGAGGCCGAACCCACCATGACCAGCCCGAAGACGCACAGACGCCCGACCAGGAGGGCCAGGGCCGGGGCCGTTCCCAGCCGCACCGATCCCACCCGGGCCGGCCGGCCGGGTCGCTTCGGTCGCCGGGCACGGCGGTGGGACGGGCCGGGCAGCGCGGGCTCCGGGGCCGGCCCGGCGGTGGCCCGGGGCCGGACCGCGGCGGTGCGTGCTCGACGGATGGCGTCCCCGGGTCACCGCCCGGGCCGAGACGGTCCGCTCAGCCACCACGACCTCCTCGGCTCGGTCGCACGGGCCACCGTCGCCGACCTCGTCGCCGACCCGTCGTCCGACTCATCCGCTCTAGCCTCGCTCCATCCGGCCCTAGCGGCGTCGGCTGGAACCCCGGGTCGGCGGAGCCGGTCGGCGGACCTTCACCGTCGACCATCGGACTTCCCACCGGCCATCAGACCTTCCCCACCGAGAGGAAGTCCCCGTAGAAGATGCCCAGGCCGAGGGCGGCGAACAGCCCGGCCAGGATCCAGAACCGGACGATCACCGTGGTCTCGGGCCAGCCCATCAGCTCGAAGTGGTGGTGGAGCGGGGCCATGCGGAAGACCCGGCGGTGGAAGACCCGGAAGCTGACGACCTGGATGACCACCGACAGGGTCACGATGACGAACAGGCCGCCGATGACCACCAGCAGGAGGTCGAGGTTCATCAGCAGGCACAGGGCGGCCAGCCCCGAGCCGATGGACAGGGACCCGGTGTCGCCCATGAAGATCTTGGCCGGGGCGGCGTTCCACCACAGGAACCCGAGGCAGGCGCCGGCCAGGGCCACCGAGGCCAGCGCCAGGTCGAGGGCGTCGGGCGACGTGGTAGATGGCGAAGTGGCGGTACTGCCAGTAGCCGATGATGGCCAGGCAGGCGAAGCAGAAGGTCGACGACCCGGCGGCCAGGCCGTCCAGCCCGTCGGTCAGGTTCACGGCGTTGGCCGAGGCGGCGATGACGACGGTGGCCCACACCACCCACAGGCCGGTGCCCATGTGCAGGCCGATCGAGTCGTAGCGGGTGAACGACAGGGTGGTCGAGGCGTGGGCCCAGTACACGGCGAGCAGGGCGAACAGCAACCCCGAGGCCGATCTGGGCACCGAACTTGGCCCGCTTGTTGAGCCCCAGGCTCCGGCGGTGGCGGACCTTGATCCAGTCGTCGGCGAACCCGATCGGCGCCGCACCGACCATGGCCAGCATGACCAGGGCCCCCGAACGGGAGAAGGTCACCCCGGGCACGGCGTGGGCGGCCAGGTAGCCGATGACCACCGCGGCCACGATGCCGATGCCGCCCATGGTCGGGGTCCCGGCCTTGGCGATGTGGACCTGGGGGCCGTCCTCCCTGATCTGCTGGCCGATGTTGTGCTTGAGCAGCCACCGGATGAGGAACGGGGTGGACAGCACGGCCACCCACAGGGCGACCCCGCCGGAGGTCATCAGCGAGATCACGGCCGGGCGCCATCCGCCTCGGAGTCCTGCCGACGCTACCGGCGAGGGCCGGCGCGCCTCGAGGCGGTCGTCGAAGCGGACCGACCCGCCTGGGCCAGTACTGGGTGGTCTCGTGGCCCTTGCCGGCGATGACGACGACGTCCCCGGCCGCGGCCGTCCCGACGGCATCAGCGATGGCCCGGCCCGGTCCGGCTCGACCACCAGCTCACACCCGGCCGACGCCATGCCGATGCCGGACCGGATCTGGTCGATGATGGCTCCCGGGTCCTCGGACCGCGGGTTGTCCGAGGTCAGCACGACGACGTCCGCCCAGCGGGCGGCCACCGCGCCCATCTCCGGTCGTTTCCCCTGGTCACGGTCGCCCCCGCACCCGAACAGGCAGATCACCCGGCCCGGCCCGGCCAGCTCGCGGGCCGCGGCCAGGGCCACGTCCAGGCCGGCCGGGGTGTGGGCGTAGTCGACCAGCACCGAGAACGGCGACCCCGACGACACCACCTCCATCCGGCCGGCGACGGGGCCGGCGCCGGCCAGCCCGGCGGCCACTGGTCCACGTCGACGCCCAGGGCCCTCGGCCACCGTGGCCGCCACCAGGGCGTTGTCGACGTTGAAGACGCCCGGACAAGGGCACCGTCATGGGACGGCCCCGCCACCGGAACGACGAGGAGCCCGACCGAGAGCACGATGTCGGAGGCGTCCGATCGCCGGACCGGGACCACCCGGTGGCCGCCCACCTGGTCGGCCAGCCGGCGGCCCCACGGGTCGTCGACGTTGACCACCGCCACCCTGCGCCATGGCCGGCTCGAACAGCCGTGCCTTGGCCTCGAAGTACTCCTCCATGGTCCGGTGGTGGTCGAGGTGGTCGCGGCTGAGATTGGTGAAGGCGGCCACGTCGAAGACGATGCCGTCGACCCGGTGCTGGTTCAGCCCGTGGGACGACACCTCCATGGCCACGGCCCGGGTGCCCGCGGTCCCGGAGCTCGGCCAGCGGGCGCTGGAGCACCGGCGCCTCGGGGGTGGTCCGGGCGCCGTCCAGGGTGCCGATCACCCCGGTGGGCACGCCCGCATGGGCCAGGATCGACCGCACCAGCTGGGTGACCGTGGTCTTCCCGTTGGTGCCGGTGACGCCGACCATGCTCATGGCCCGGGACGGGTGGTCCGTAGAAGGCGGCGCCACCGTGGCCATGGCCGGCCTGACTGCCGCCGGCGCGCCACCCGCACCTGGGTCACGTCGAGATCGAGGAACCGGTCGCACAGCAGCGAGGTGGCACCGCCGGCCACCGCCTCGGCGGCGTGCAGATGGCCGTCGGTGTGCCACCGGGGACACAGCAGAACAGCGAGCCGGGGCTGACCAGCCGGCTGTCGAAGTCGACCGCGGCGACCTCGGTGGTGGCCGGATCGCCGCGCACATCGAGCACGTCGACGTCGTGGATCAGCTTGGTCATCAGCACGGGAGGGACGTCCGGACGGTCAGCGCGCGAGGGAGGGCCACCGCGATCGGGGTCAGGGCCCACCTAAGGCCCTTCCGTGGTCGCTCCGGCCGGCACCGCGATGCTACCCGTGCCACCGACGGCCGAATTCGAGGCCGATGTCGTCCCCGCCGCGGTGGTGGGAATGCCGTAGTGGTGCAGGGCATAGGCCATGATGGTCGAGAAGACCGGCGCGGCCACCGCACCGCCGTAGATGGGCGTCGGGTGGTCGAGGACGACGACGGCCGACAGCACCGGGTTCTGGGCCGGGGCGAACCCGGCGAACGAGCCCACGTAGGCGCCCGAGATGTAGCCCAGGTGGTTGGGATTGGGGATCTGGGCGGTCCCGGTCTTGCCGGCCACCGTGTACCCGTCGATGGCGGCCTCGGTGCCGGTCCCCGAGGTCACCACCCCTCCGAGCATGGAGACCAGCTCGGCGTCGGTGGTGGGGTTGATCACCCGGTGGCTCGCCGAAGGGCTGGGCCGGGGTCACGGCCCCCGAAGGGACTGACCGTGCCCCGGACCAGGCGGGGGGCGACGAACACCCCGCCGTTGGCCACCGCGTTGTAGGCGTCGAGGATCTGCTGGGCGGTCACCGCGTCGTCCTGGCCGATCGGGGTGGAGCCGATCGAGGTGCCCGTCCAGGCGCCGGCTCCCGGCACCAGGCCCTCCGACTCGCCGGGGAAGCCGAGCCCGGTGGGACGGCCGAACCCGAGGTTGCTGATCTGGGCCAGCAGCGGGTTCTCCCCCAGTCGCTGGGCCACCTCGATGGTCCCGAGGTTCGACGACTGGGCCAGGATCTGGCTGGCGGTCAGGACCTCGGTCCCGTGCGACTCGGCGTCGTGGAAGGTGTAGCGTGCCCATCTGCAGGGAGGCCGGGACCTCGATCGGTCTGGTTCGGGGTGATGAGTGCCGTCGGCCAGGGCGGCCGAGAAGGTGACCAGCTTGAACACCGAGCCCGGCTCGTAGACCTGGGTCAGCCGCGGTAGTTCGACGGCGCCTCCTCCACGCCGGCCGGAAGGGTGTCCGCCTTGGACACCAGGGTCGGGCCGGACGTCGACCCGGTGCCCGGGCGGATCGTGGCCGCCGGCTTGCCGGGGGCGGTGGCTCCGGTGGTGGCCGAACCGGAGGTGGCCTGCAGGTCGGCCATGGCCAGGATGTCACCGGTCTTCACGTCCTCGACCACGGCCATGCCGCTGTAGGCGTGGGAGGCGGCGATCTCGGCGGCCAGGGCCTGCTCGGCGACGTACTGCACGGACTCGTCGATGGTCAGCTCCAGCCCGGTGCCGGGCCGGGCCGGCACCGAGGCCTTGCCGGACCCGGGCAGGGCCACCCCGCTGGGCGACTCGAACAGGTTCTCCGAGCCGGACTTGCCGGCCAGCAGCGACTGGTACTGGTACTCGAGCCCCGACGTCCCGTTCCCGTTCCACCGTCGACCCGACCACCGGGAGGGCCAGCTGCCCGTCGGGCTGCACCCGCTGGGACTCGGGGACCAGGTTGATGCCGGCCAGCGCGAGGGCGGTGACCTTGGCGGCCACCGCGTCGGACACCCGGTGGGCGAGGTAGACGAAGCCGGAGGGCTCGGTGAGCTCGCTCCGAAGCTGCTCGGCGGGGATGCCGAGCACCGGGCGAGAGCGCCGTCGGCGGTGGCGGCCGGGTGGGTGATCAGCAGCGGATCGGCCACCACGGTCTGCTTGGTCACCGACTCGGCCAGCACCTCGCCGTTCCGGTCGTAGATGGCGCCGCGGACGGCAGGGACGGTGACCGTCTGGGCCAGTTCCGAGGTCGAGAGCGAGGCGTAGTGCTGGTGGCAGAACTCCTGCACACCGACCAGGCGGACGACCAGGGCCACGAACACCAGGACCAGCACCAGCCGCATGGCGCGGGTGCGCCGGCCCAGCAGGATGGATGGGCTCACCGCCCGGCTGCCGCGGAGTCTGCCGGGGCCGGGTCCTGGCCGGGGAGGGGCGCCGTCTGGGGGACGGGGAGGGGAACGTCGAGCGGCACCTGGGGCAGATCGACCACATGGGCGGGGCCACCAGTCCCTGCCGCTTGGCTTGGGCCACCACCACCGGGGGCGCTGCCTTTCCGGCCACCTCGACCTGATAGGCCTTCTGGGTGGCAACGGCCGCGGCCAGCTGGCCCTGGGTCGTAGCCAGGCGGACCTGCCCTTCACTGACCAGGGCGTCGCCGACCACCACGGTCAGAAGGCTCCCGACCACCAGGGCTCCCGACAGCCACATGGTCGACCGGCGGACGGACCGTGGGGCCGGCTTGCGGCGGCGGGTCGGCTCGAGGAGCCGGAGCGGTGGGCGCCGCGGCCGTGACGGCTCGGGACGGGGAGCGGTCCGGGACGGCAGGCGCGGGGCGACCGAGGTCGGGGCGGCCATCAGGCCACTTCCCCGCCGGCGGCCGATCCCCTGGACGAGCCGGGCAGACGCTCGATGACCCGGAGGCGGGCCGCCTCGGCCCGATGGTTGCGATCCACCTCGTCGTCGGTCGGACGCCGGGCACCTCGGGCCACCAGGCGGAATTGCGGGTCGGCGCCGCACACACAGGGAAGGCCGGGTGGGCACTTGCAGTCGTCGGTGGCCATGCGGGTGAAGAACGTCTTCACCAGCCGGTCCTCTCCGGAGTGGTAGGCGATGACCACGCACCGTCCTCCCGGCGCCAGGAGGTCGAGGGCGTCGCCCAGCGCCGTCTGCAGCTGGTCGAGCTCCTCGTTGACGGCGATGCGGATGGCCTGGAACACCCGGCGCGCCGGATGGCCCCCGGTCCGTCGGGTGGCGGCCGGGATCGCCTCGCGGACCACGTCGGCCAACTGCCCGGTGGTGGTCAGCGGCCGGGCGGCCACGATGGCGCGGGCGATCCGCCGGGCGAAACGCCCCTCGCCGTTGTCGGAGAACAGCTCGACCAGCGCTTCTTCGTCGTACTCGTTCACGACGTCGGCAGCGGTACGACCGGTTGTCGGGTCCATCCTCATGTCCAGGGCCGCGTCGCGCCGGTAGGAGAACCCTCGCCCGGCCACGTCCAGCTGGGGTGAGCTGACGCCCAGGTCGAACAGCACGCCGCTGAGCCCGCGCCGGCCGTCGGCCGGCCCCGAGCCGTCGTGCAGCTCGGCGACGACCTCGCTCAGCTCGTCGAAGCGGGACTTGCGGACCGCGGCCCGGCTCCCGAAGGGGGCCAGCTCCTCGGTGGCCGCCGCCACCGCCAAGGGGTCACGGTCGATCCCGAGGATCGTGATCCCGGGGTTGGCGCGGAGCAGGGCCGCAGCATGGCCCCCGCCTCCGAGCGTGGCGTCGAGGACGAGCCCCGGTGGCACCGGGCTCGAACAGTTCGACCACCTCGGTGGTCATGACCGGCTCGTGATCGAATGTCTGGCTCATCCGCAGTCCCTCGACCGGCACGATGCTTGCGGGTGGAGTGCCGCGACGCTCACTCTGGAAGCAGGCGGAGGAGGATTCTTCCAGAGATCCGGTCGAGGGACTGCGCATGGGCCAGACGCGCTCGATGTGCACGTCCTGGCGGGCGACGGCGGCGAGTCCTGATTCGAAGGGCGTCGGCCGGTGCCACTCGTCCGATCCCCCGCCGCCCGGTACGAGCGCCTGGAAGGCCGCCGTCGACGTGGAGATGGTCCGCATGCCGCTCCGGTCGCTCCGGTCGCCGGGGGTGTCCGATCCCCTGCCGCCGCCGGCAGGGTGGTCCGGGTTGATGCGAATGGCGCCGTCGGGATCGGGCCGGTGGATGCCGGAACGGCCGGATGCCGGCGGTGGGCCCGCAATGTCGTTGGGCACGACGTGGAGGCGTACCGGGTCACTCAACCGTCGTCGCCCTGGGTGAGTCGTTCCTCCTCGGGCAGCACCTTCTGGTCCCACGTCTCGCGGTTCCACAGCTCGACCCGGTCGATCGCCCCGAGGACCAGGACGTCTCCCACCAGGCCGGCGTAGTCCCGGAGACGTGACGGAATGGCCATCCGTCCCTGCCGGTCGATCTCCAGCTCGTGTGAGGTCGAGGCCCACAGCCGTGCCAGGTTGCGGTCGCTTCTCCCCGTGGGCGGCCCGCTCCAGCATGCTCTCCATCTGCAGCTCGAACTGGTCCGGCGTCCACAGCGACAAGCACCCGTCCTGATACTCGGTCAAGTAGCCGCCGTGCTCGAAGGGTGCGCGGAACTTCGACGGGAGAATCACCCTTCCCTTGTCGTCGAGCGAGTGCTCGTACCTGCCGAAGAACCGTGCCACTGGTGATTGCTCCCACAATGCTCCCCGCAGTGCCCGGAACCCGGCGATCAGGTCCCTCCCTTTCACACCACTTTGCGCCACTTTACGCCCCTGACCCCCACCGGTCAACCACTCTGGTCCAAAGTGCCACCTGAGCAGCGCGAACGGCCGCCACCGAGCGGTTGCCCCGGCCGCGTCCGGACCGCGAGGCGCGGGCCGCCGGCCGAGGCGCGCGCCGGCGCGGGCAGCCGAGCGCCCCGGGGCGGGCATGGTGCGTGGGGAAGAAGATGGGGATGGTGAGATTCGTCAGGCCGGCGTCCTCGACGGGCGGGGAACCTCGGCTACGGCGGCCGGGCGGGCAGAGCCCAGCCCGCTGGTCAGGGCAGGGCGGCGACCACTGACATGGCGACCTCGTGTCCCTCGACCCGACCGTGACCGGCCTGTTCGCTGAGGTCGGTCACCCCGACAGCGGCGGTGGCCAGACCCTCGGCGGCGGACGCTCGTTCCGCTTCCGACCAGGCCAGTAGGTCGACAAGACGGGTCGGGGTCCCAGTGCAGGTAACAGGCCCCGTGGAACCAGGCGCCGTGGCGGTCCCGCCGCTGGGCCAGCCCGACCACCTTGCGACCGTCGGCGGCGACCACCTCACCCGTCCCCACGCCGCCGAAGCAGACCGACGTCGCCCAACGGGTGCATGACACGTAGCCCCCGCGGTGGGCGGACACGCCGGTGATCCCCGATCGGCCGAGGGCTGCCGTCCAGGTCTCCCCCAACCAGTCGAAGGCCCGACCCACATCGTCCCTCCACAGCGGGTCGCCCGCCGGTAACCAGGCGTCGACCCACACCGGGTCCTCCGGCGTGACCAGCACTGCTCCCCCGCCGGATCTCCGGCGGGCCACCGTCACCCCGGCCGCAGCGGCTCTGGCCCGGTCGACCATCGACCCCGGCTGGGTGGAGCCGAGGACCACGGCCGCCTCGGTCACATGGCAGACCGCCAGCGCCCGCTCTTCCGGGTGGTCGAGCACGCCCGGCCACACCTCATGGAGGGAGGCCGCGCTGCCCCTGCGCTCCTCGACCCTCCACTCACCTGGCACCCGGCCATGCTCCCATCAGCCGCCGGAGCTCAGGCCGTCATGGGCACCCGGTGATCGGCCCCCGCCCCCAGATAGGTGTCCCAGTCCTCGCTCCCACCGCCGCACAGCGCCAGCAGCTGCACCCGGTGGCGGGGAGCAGCCGGAGCCGACCGGAGGGTCATCCCGACCTCGTGCGGCAGCCGATCCTCCTTGCGCGTGTTGCACCGACGACAGGCGGCGACCACGTTCTCCCACGTATGGGGTCCGCCCTTGCTACGGGGGATGACATGGTCGAGGTTCTCGGCCGCCGATCCGCAGTACTGGCAGCGCGACCCGTCGCGGGCGAAGACCGTGCGCCGGTTCACCGCCACCCGGTAGTGGCGCGGTACCTGCACGTAGCGCACCAACCGGACCACCGACGGTTCGGGAACCGTCAACCGTTCGGCACGGAACACCCGCTCGGTCGTATGGACGAGCTCGGCTTTGGTGTCCAGCACCAGCAGCACCGCCCGGCGGGAGGACACGATGCCGAGAGGCTCGAATGTGGCGTTGAGTACCAGCGCCCGACGGGACGGCGACATCGGTGACCGCACCGGTTCGGGTACGTCGGAAGCCGCCCGGTTGGAGGTCGTCGTCTTGGCCGCGAGCTTCGTTCGTCGATCCATCAGTCCGAAAATTAGCCTGAGTGGGTCGCTTTCAGGCGACCAGGCGGCGAACCGGCCGGGCTCGACTCCACCCGCCGTCCGGTCCCGTCGGCCAGTGGACCGGCACCATTCGAGGTAGGAGATCACGTCGGACGGCTCCGGCGTGGCGTCCGGGCTCCCGTAGGCGGTGACCATCCTGAAGTCCCACAGCCGCCGGTCGGGTAGCGGCAGGTGCGGGGGAGACCTCCACCAACCGGGCGCGGCCAGGCGTCGCCAGGCTCCGAGGGCGGCCCACCAGAGATCCGGACGGCGGAGCACGACCCTGGCCATCGACGCCGCGCCGCCGGGCCAAGCCGTGCCGCCGGGCCAAGCCGTGCTGCGGGTCGGCGGGTCACCGTCGAGCCGGGTCTCGTCGGGCGGGCCACTGTAGGGCGCCGCGGTGTCCGGGGCCGGCGGCCTCAACACAGGCTCCCGCGGCCGCCGGCGACGGCGGACAGAGCCCGGCGTCCCACGGCCGCGGCTCCCACCAGCGGACCGTCGGCGCCCAGCCCGGCGGGGATGATGCGTGTCGACCTCGAGAAGTCCAGCCGGGCCCGTCTGCCGATCTCCACCTGGGCGGCGTCGAAGAACGACGACCCGAACCCGAGGGCCACCGAGCCCGCCACCACCGCCAACTCGAGGTCCAACAGATTGGCCACCGAAGCCACGGCCCGGCCAGTGAGAGTCCCGGTTCGGCGGCGTACCGGGTCCGGGGCCTCCGCCGCCGGATGCCCGGTCACCGCCTCGATGGACAGCCCGGACGCCTCGGCCTCCAGACAACCCTGTCCGCCGCACACGCATACCCGGCCCTCCGGTTCGACCACCACATGGCCGATGTGCCCGGCATTCCCCCGGGCTCCGTCGAGCAGCCGACCGTCGAGCACGATTCCGCCGCCGATACCGGTCGACACCACCATGGCCAGATAGTTCCCGACTCCCCGGGCCGCTCCGAGCCAACCCTCGCCGAGGGCCAAGTGCCTTGGCGTCGTTGTCGACGGCGACGGCCAGCCCGGTGCTCGCTGACCAGCCGGTCGCGCAGCGGAAAGTCGACCCAGGCCCCGATGTTGAGCGGCGACACCGTCTCACCCTCCGGCAGCATCGGGCCCGCCGCATCCGACGCCGCAGATGTCGGGGACCGACGACGTCTTCGATCTGACCCGGTCCACCAGCATGGCCAGGGCGCCGAACACCTCCTCGGCCTGGCCGGTCCTGGGCGTGGCCACGTGGTCCGCGGCCACGATGGAGCCGGTGCCGTCGACGACGGCGGCGGCCAGCTTGGTTCCGCCGATGTCCACGGCCAACACGGTGGCGTCGTGGTCGCCCCATGGGCTCCCGCCCTCCCCGGGCCCGGACCGACCCTCGGGAACGGCGGTCAAGGAGCGGTCAGTCGTCGCGGTGGAAGCGGCCACGGATCCAGTCGCGTGGATCGTGGACGGTATTGCTCAGGTTGCGGCTGTGCAGCGATCGCGAGATGTCATCGATCCCCGCCTTGCCCATCCGCCGCGCGTTGTTGGCGAAGACCACACCCGACAGGAACATCACCACGACGCCGGCGAATCCCAGGACCACCGAACGGGAGAAGGTGAAGAACATGAAGACCAGGGCGGCCACGAACACCAGCGCCGACCAGATGCAGTACCTTCCGGCATGCCGGTAGACCGTCTCCGAGCGAACTCGCTCCGCGAAGTCAGGATCCTCCTGGTAGAGGGACTGCTCCAGCTCATGCAGGATGCGTTGTTCGTGTTCAGAGAGCGGCAAGAGCTCGTCTCCTCGCCCGGTCGTCAATGCCGGTGGCAATCGGCCATCTCATCCTCGCGCAACCCCCACTCGAAAACACAGCGCAACCACGATGCCCTGACCACGGGCTGCCGCACTCTCTACCATCCCCACTACCGATCCCGACGATTGACCCACCGCCACCATATTACAAGGTGGCCGGTCATTCATCATCTCGTTCCAGCGATGGGACCGCCGACGGGCCCCACTGGGCCTCACCCCGGCGCCGGATCCGAAGCCCACCTTCCCCGACCAGGGATGCGGGCCCGACCGACGACCCGCCATAGCGGGCCCGGATGGCGTCCACGGCCGCCGTCACCGGGCCCCAGGAGCGCTGGATCCGTTCGGCTTCGTCGTCGGCTCTGAGCACGGGGTCGTCGGGCCCCGCCGACGGTGACGGGCCACCGGTGCCCCCCGGCGCCGTCCCGGACCCCCCGGGGCTCAGGATCGGCATGGATCGGACCGAGGTCGAGGCTCAGCTGGGTTCCCCCCTCCTCCCGACCGAAGCCGGACAGGCTGACTCCCAGCAGCCGAACGCCCGGCGCCGGATCGACCGAGTCCAGCAGCGCGGCGGCCACCGCCCCGATGGCCGGGGTGGCGTCGATCGGCGAGCCCAACGTGTGCGACCGGGTGATGAGGGAGAAATCGCCGAACCGGACCTTGACCTGACGGTCCGGGCGGCGAGCTCGGCGCGTCGGAGCGCGGTCGCCGAGGCATCCACCATCCGTACCAGGTGCTGATGCAGCTCACCGCGGTCCCAGAGGTCGGACCCGAAGGTCTCCTCGTGCCCGATCGACTTGGCCGCCTGGTCGGGCACCACCGGGCGGGGGTCGTGGCCGCGGGACAGCGCGGCCAGGTGGGCGCCCTGCGCCGCGCCCAGGTACCGCTCCAGAGCGCCCGGGGCCAGGGCGGCGATATCTCCGACCTGGTTGATCCCGAGGGCGGCCAGCCGGCGGCCGGTCACCGGCCCGACTCCCCACAGGGCGCGCACCGGCAGCGGGTGGAGGAACTCGAGCTCACTGTCGGGCGGGACCACCACCACCCCGGGCCCGGGGGTGATCCCTCGCCGATCGGCGACCGGTTTGGCGGCCTTCGACGCCAGTTTGGCCATCAGCTTGGAGCGACCCACGCCCACAGAGCAGGGCAGCTTCAGCTCCTCGGCCACCCTCCGGCGAATCGACTCGGCGATGGTCGCCCCGTCTCCGAGGAGATGCCTCGAACCGGTCACGTCGAGAAACGCCTCGTCGAGCGAGATGCCCTCGACCAGCGGGGTCACCGACTCGAAGATCCGGTGCAGCTTCCCGCTCTCCTCCACGTACCGGTGGAACCGCCCGTCCACGAACACGGCCGGGGGGCAGAGGCGGCGGGCCATGGCCGACGGCATCGCCGAATGGACGCCGAACATCCGGGCCTCGTAGGTGCAGGCCGCCACCACGCCACGGCTCCCGGAACCACCGACGATCACCGGAAGCCCGCGGAGCGAGGGATCGTCGAGCACCTCCACCGAGGCGAAGAAGGCGTCCATGTCGACGTGGAGGATCACCCGATCGGAGGTGTGGCCACCGGCGGGCTCCGGCGGCGCTTCCCCGATCGGCCCCGGCCCCGGCCCCCGCTCAGCCACCGAGGCGCAGCCTCCGGAACCCCTCGGCGTGGGCCACCCCGGCCTGGCGGCCGGCGTCCTCCGCACCCAGCCTGACGGCGGTCGAAGCCCATTCCACTCCATCGGGGAACTGGCTCCGGTGACAGCCGACCGCTGCGCCCTTGATGTCGACGGTGGTCGAGATGTCCACGAACACGTCCGGATCGAGGGTTCCCGACAGCAGCACCGAATCCACCTGGTGGGCCGGGCCGGCATCGGGGAAGTAGTGGGGAAGCGATGCCGCCGGAGCCACCGCATCGAGCACCGCCCAGCCGGTCACCCGGTGGTCACGGTGATTGAAGTACTCCTGGCCGAAGAAGACCGCCGTCGGATCGGGGCAGAGCACGACCTCGGGTCGGAGGCGCCGGACGGCGGCCACCAATGCCCCACGGAACACCTCGTCGTCGACCAGCTCCCCGTCCGGATAGTTGAGCCACTCCTGACCGGCCACACCCAGTACCGCGCCGGCTGCCTCGGCCTCGGTGACCCGCCGGGCGCTCAGCTCACGGGGGTCGAGCGACGGGTCGCGCGAACCCTTGCCGCCGTCGGTGCACAACACCACCGTCACCTGGCAACCGGACTTGGCCCACACCGCCAGGGTGCCGCCACACGAGACGTCCGGGTCGTCGGGATGGGCGTAGATGGCCAGCGCACGCGCCGGCGCCTCGCCCAGGAGCTCGGCCACCATCTAGGCGCCCTGTCCCTTGGGCGCCGTCGTCTTGGTCAAGAGGCCGACCTCCCGTCGGAAGTCGTCCACGCCCTCGAATCCCTTGTACACGCTGGCGAAGCGCAGATAGGCCACCTCGTCCACCACCCGGAGACGCTCGAGAACCGCCAGTCCGACCTGCTCGGAGGTCGGCTCCGATCCGTCCTCGCGCAGCTCGTCTTCGACCTCGCGTGCGACCACCTCGAGTTGCGCCTCGGAGACAGGCCGGTTCTTCGTCGCCGCCCGCAGACCGTCGATCACCTTGCCGCGGTCGAACGCCTGCCGGGCGCCGGAACGCTTGATGACCATCAACGGGATCTCATCGATCCGTTCGAAGGTCGTATACCGGTGCCCACAACCGGCACACTCCCGCCGCCGCCTGATGGCTGCCCCGTCCTCCGCCATTCGGGAATCGACCACCCGGTCGTCGTCAGCCAGGCACCAAGGACAACGCACAGTAGGAGGCTAGTGCCCAGCCATCAGCCCCAACCCGTCGGCCGGCTCCGACCATCGCCCACCCCTCACGGCAGGGCGATCCGCTCCCCAGGCGTGACCGACTCCGACCCCGTCTGCGACGCCAGCCTGGCCACCAGCGGTCGCGGATCCGCCGTCGGGTCCAGCCGTTCGGCGATCGACCACAGCGAATCGCCCGGCCGAACCGTGTAGACGATCGGGCCACGGATCTCCGCCGGAGCGGAACCGGCAGGGTGGGAGTAGCCACCGGTTCCGCTCAGCGGAAGAGCAAGTGCGATCAGGAGCAGGCCCATGGCGGCCAGCAACGTCCGGCGGCGGCGAACGGCGGGCGAGCTGGGCCGCCTCCCCGCCACCCGCTGCCGGCCGGGTGGGACCACGGTGAGGGGCGGCACCCAAGGCGCCGGCCTCCACTCCGCGTCCCCGCCGGACGGCGCCCCCGGTACCGCCCCGACCAGACGGAGTGGCCGGCCGGCCGTCGCCCGTCGTGAGCAATCTTCGGACCGGGCCGGGTCGAGCCATGTCACCGTCACGACCGCAACCCCCCGACCGGCTCCGGGAGCCTCGAGTGCATCGAACCTGTGTTCGCCATACGGTCATCTGACCACGAACATCTGTTCGCTGTCAAGCACCTTTTCGAACGGGTGTTTGCTTTTGTCCGGCCTGGGCGATAACTTCTGGCAAACAGACGTTCGCCGGTGGAGGCGACGGGACGGCGAGGTGACCGGATGGCCCAGGTACTCAGCACCAAGCGCAAGCAGATTCTGGACTGCATCTCCGATGCGGTGCGGGAGCGCGGCTACCCCCCGTCGGTACGGGAGATCGGCGAGTCGGTGGGCCTCACCTCGTCCTCCACGGTCCACGCCCACCTGGCCGTGCTGCAGCGCGAGGGGTACCTGAGACGGGACCCGACCAAGCCCCGGGCCATCGAGGTGTGCTACGACCCGTCCTCCAAGGTCATCGCCGACTCCCGGCCCGTCAGGCATGTCCCCCTGGTCGGCGAGGTGGCGGCCGGAACCGGGGTGTTGGCTCAGGAGAACGTGGAGGAGCTCTACCCGCTCCCCGAGGACTTCACCGGGACCGGCACCCTGTTCATGGTGAAGGTGCGGGGCGACTCGATGATCGAGGCCGGAATCATGGACGGCGACTGTGTCGTCGTCCGCCAACAGCCCGATGCCGAGCGGGGCGACGTCGTGGTGGCCGGCATCCCCGACGGCGAGGCCACCGTCAAGCACTTCTCCACACACGACGGCCGGGTGGTCCTGACCCCGGCCAACCAGCGGATGGAGCCCATGGAATTCGATCCGGGCGAGGTCACCATCTACGGCAAGGTGGTCACCGTCCTGCGCCGGCTCTGATCCGTCGCGGCCGCCACCGGCAGCGGAGCGGAACGAGGCGGGGATCTACCGGCCGGCGCGCAGGAGCGTGCTGAGCACCGTCTCCACCCGTTCGAGCTCGGCACCACTCACGTGCTCGCCGGGGGTGTGGGCCAGCAACGGATCCCCGGGGCCGAAATTGGCCGCCGGGATCCCGTGGGACCAGAAGGAGGCCACGTCGGTCCACCCCTGCTTGGCTTTCGGTGCCGCCCCGGTGGCCGCCACCAGCGACGCCAGCACGGGTTGGTCGAGGGCGGGCGGCGCGGCCGGAGCCGACTCGACCAGCTCCCACCGGTCGCCGGCCTCCAGGTACGGCTCCAACAGCTCCCTGACCGACGACTCGGCCTGCTGGAGGGTTCGGTCGGGAGCGAAGCGATGGTTGATCAGCACCGATGCCTCGTCGGGCACCACATTGGCGGCCACCCCCCCGGCTATCTCGACGATCTGGAGCTGTTCGACGAACTCACATCCGTCGAGGACGGGAGCACGACTCTCGTAGCCGGCCACAGCCGTCAGCACCGGAGCCAGACGGTGGATGGCATTGCGCCCGGCGGCGGGTCGCGCAGTATGGGCCCGGCGACCGCCGAGCGACAGGCGCACCCGCAGGGTCCCCTGGCATCCGGCCTCGACGATCCCTCCGGTCGGCTCGCCGAGGATGGCGGCATCGGCCCGGAGAAGGTCGGGTCGGTGCTCCCAGAGGTACCGCAGCCCGTTGAATTCCTGCTCGACCTCCTCGCACACGTAGAAGCACCAGGTCACGTCGACCGCCGGCTCGGGTACAGCTCCGGCCAGGTGGAGAAAGACGGCCAGCCCCCCTTCATGTCGCAGGCACCCACGCCGAACAGCACGCCGTCTTCGATATGCGGCTCCTCGTTTCCCCCCACCGGGGGGACGGTGTCGAGGTGGCCGGCCAGGAGCACCCGGGTGCTCCTGCCCAGCTCGGTGCGGGCGATGACGTTGGCACCCACCCGTTCGACGGTCAGCCACGGGCACAGGCCGAGGGCCGCCTCGACGGCGTCGGCCACGAGGTCCTCGTGATGACTGACCGACGGGATGGCCACCAGTGCAGTGGCCAGGCCGAACAGTCCGTCCGGCATGTCGGCGGTCACGTCGAGACGCCGTGCTGGCGGAGGATGTCGGTGAGCCGGGCCTTGTCGTGACGCTCCCCTTCGGTGAGCCGCTTGATGACCAGCAGGCACGGGAGGAAGAACTCGCCGCCTGGGTACTGGCGGCGGCGGGAGGCGGGAACGGCCACCGACCACGGTGGGACATGGCCCCGACCCAGCTCCGAGCCGGTCTCCGCGTCGATGACGGGTATGGACGGGTTGAGGATGCTGCCCTCCCCGAGCACCGATCCGCGGCCGACCCGGGCCCCCTGGGTGATCATGGACCGGCTCCCCACCATGACCTCGTCCTCGATGACCACGGGCGCCGCCTGCGCCGGTTCGAGCACACCGCCGATGCCGACGCCGCCCGAGAGGTGGACCTCTTCGCCGATCTGTGCACACGACCCCACCGTGGCCCAGGTGTCGACCATGGTGCCCGCCCCCACCCGGGCACCGATGTTGACGTAGCTGGGCATGCAGATCACGCCGTTGCCCAGGAACGAACCCCACCGGGCCGATGCGCCCGGCACCACCCTCACCCCGGAGCCGGCGTAGTCCCGCTTCAAGGGGAGCTTGTCGGCGAACTCGAACGGCCCCACCTCGATGGTCTCCATCGAGCGCAAGCGGAACAGCAGCAGGATGGCCTGCTTCAGCCACTGGTGGACCACGACCTCGTCGGTGACGGGATCGACTTCGGCCACCCGCGCCGTCCCCCGGTCGAGCAGCTCGATCGCCTCCGTCACCACCGCCAGCGCATCATGGTCGGACGGACCCAGTTCCGGGGCCCGGTCCCACAGCTGTTCGATCTGGGATTGGAGCGTTGCCATCGGTAGGACGTTAGCCCTGCCGGCCCGGCGGCCCGGCCGGTTGGGCGGCCCGGCCGTTTGGGCGTCCTACCGGCGATATCGACTACGGTGCGGCCGCCACCGGGTGACGGGACAGCCGTTCGGCGGCCAGCTCGAGACGGTCCATGGGCTGGACCACGGCAACCCGGATGTAGCCGGCACCGTCCGGGCCGTAGAGATCCCCGGGCTCACCAGCAGACCACCGTCGAGAGCGAGGGTCTCGGCCAGCTCCCACCCCGATCCGGAGAGCGCATCCGGAACCGGCAGCCACAGGTAGAACCCACCCGCGGGCATGGGGGTCGGCAGTCCCACGCCGTCGAACTGCCGGCGCAGGAAGTCGAGGCGCTCCTGGTACCGGTCCCGTTGCCGGTCGACGTGGTCGTCGTCCGCCAAGGCGGCCACCGCTCCGGCCTGCACCGGGCCGGGGACCATGAGGCCGGCGTGGCGTCTCACATCGGCCAGGAAGCCCACCAGTTCGGGGTCGCCGGCGAAGAAGCCCGCCCGCACGCCAGCCAGGTTGGAGCGCTTCGACAGGGAGTGCACGGCGACCACGCCCCCCACCCCGGCGGCCAGCACCGTGGTCGGCCGGCCCTCCCAGGTGAATTCGGCGTAGCACTCGTCGGAGAACACAGGGACCTGGTGCTGTCTCCCCCACCCGGCCACGTCGCCCAGGTCGGTGAGGAGCCCGCTCGGGTTGGACGGCGAGTTGGCCCACAGCATCAGGGCGCGGTCGGCGTCGGCGGCATCGATGGAGGCCAGATCGAGGCCGCCCCCGGGGAGCTCCCGCACCGGGACCGCACGGCAACCACCGAGGAGCGCGCCCATGGCGTAGGTCGGGTAGGACACGGCGGGGTACAGCACGGTGTCACGCTCCGGGGAGCGCAGATGGAGGTACTGGGCCGACGAGGCCACGAACTCCTTGGTCCCCACGCAGGCGGCCAGTTCCGTTTCGGGATCGACGGTCACCCCGAAACGGCGCGCCAACCACCCGGCGGCGGCGCGCGCGGTACGCCGTCGACCCGGACGAGGCCGGATAGCCGCGCTCGGCGTCGGATCCGGCCATGGCCTCGAGGACGAACCCCGGAGGAGGGTCACACGGCGTGCCGATCGAGCAGTCGACCAGCCCGCCGGCGGTCCGGAAGCGGTCCTCGGCCCTGGCCTTGAGCGCCGCCAGCCGGTCGTAGGGGTAGGGAGGGGGGGCGAACCCCGCCGGAGCGCCGGTCGACCGGGAGCCGGTCGTCACGAGGCCAGGAATTCCGCGAAACGCGACTGGCCCACGGCGTCGAGGACCACGTGGATCCGGGTCGACTGCTCCCCGGCCACCTCGCCGACGATCTCCCCTTCGCGATGGACCGCGGCCAGCACGTCGCCCCGGGCCCAGGGGATGTCCAACTCGACGACCAGATCGCCGACCCGGAGGCGGTCACCCACCGCCGTCAGCAGCTCATCGATCCCCGTCCCGGTCCGGGCCGAGAGCATCACCGAGCCCGGATGGGCGGCGAGCAGGTGACGGGCCTCCTCGGAGGCCTCGCACCCGAGAGCGGCCACGGCATCGGCCTTGTTCACCACCAGCAGCTCGGGCAGGCCGTCGGCACCGATCTCGGCCAGCACCGTCCGGACGGCATCGACCTGTCCCTCGAAGTCGGGGGCCGAGCCGTCCACCACATGGATGACGAGATCGGAGTCGCACACCACCTCGAGGGTCGAGCGGAACGCCTCGACCACCTGGTGGGGAAGTTTGCGCACGAAGCCCACCGTGTCAGTGAGCAGCACCCGCTCCCCGCCGGGGAGGTCGAGCTGCCGGGTACGCGGGTCGAGGGTGGAGAAGAGACGGTTCTCCACCAGCACGTCGGCCTGGCACAGCCGGTTCAGCAAGGTCGACTTCCCGGCGTTGGTGTACCCCACGAGGGACACCGTCCTCTGCCGCGACCGCGCCCGGCCCCGCCGTTGCGTGCGCCGGGTGCGGTCGAGCTGCCGGAGATCGGACTCGAGCCTGGTCATCCGCTGCACCAGACGTCGCCGGTCGACCTCGAGCTTGGTCTCGCCCGGGCCCCTGGTGCCGATACCACCGGCCTGCTGGCTCAACGACCGGCCCCGCCCGCGCAGCCGGGGCAGCCGGTAGCGCAGCAGAGCCAGTTCCACCTGGGCACGGCCTTCGGGGGTGCGGGCGTTCTGGGCGAAGATGTCGAGGATCACCGCGGTGCGGTCGATGGCGGTGCGACCGAGGATCTTCTCCAGGTTCCGCTGCTGGGCCGGCGAGAGGTCGTCGTCGAAGACCACGGTGTCGGCATCGACGGCCAGGCACACCGACAGCAGTTCCTCGGCCTTGCCCCTGCCCAGGTAGGTGGCCGGGTCAGGGGTGGCCCTCCGCTGCACGATGCGGTCCTTCACGTCGGCGCCGGCCGTGGCCACCAGAAGGGCCAACTCGTCCAGCCCGGCCTCGGTGTCGGACCAGGGTCTCATGGGCCAGGGTGACCCCCACGAGCACGATCCGCTCCCGGACGGTCCGGGAGATGAGGGTGTCGGTGAAGGCCGAATCGGTCGGCGTCACGCTTGCGCCGCCCCGAGGATCTCCTGCCGGTCGACATCGATATCCGCCACCTTGCGCACCGGTCCCTTCAACCGCAGCGCGCCGCCGGCCGACGACACCTGGAGCGTCCCGCCCGGATTGCGCACATCGACGGTCTCGCCCACCAGTCCCCAGCTGCGCGCCGCGGCCGCGGCGGCGGCGCTCCCCGTGCCGCAGGCCCGGGTCTCGCCCACGCCCGCGCTCCCACACCCGCAGGGTGAGGGCATCCGGACCCGGGCCCACGGAGATGAACTCGACATTGATCCCGCCGGGGTGCACCTCCTGGAGGCGGCTTCCCAGCCCGGCCACGTCCACGCCGGCCGGGTCGGGGCCGAGGAGGACCAGATGGGGATTGCCCATGTCGACCTGGCGGGCCCGGCGGTCGGCGAACTGCTGGGGCTGATCGGGGCCGAGCACCGCCTCGCCCATGTCCACCGACGCCACCGCGGATCCGGGTGCCTCGCCGGGCAGGTAGTCGACGGTCCGCAGGCCGGCCAGGGTCTGCACGGTGAACGTCGGTGGCTGGACCAGACCGCGCTCCACGGCCGCCTGGGCCAGGCACCGGATGCCGTTCCCGCTCATCTCGGCGACGCTGCCGTCGGCGTTGCGGAGCTCCATGGCCAGATCGGCCCCGCCCCCGTCGGGATGGACCCGGATGACGCCGTCGGCGCCGAGCCCGAACCTCCGGTGGCACAGGGCCCGCACCACCTCCGGCTCCAGGGGCGACGTGCCGTCCATGTCCACCAGGACCAGGAAGTCGTTGCCGGCCCCATGATGCTTGGTCAGGTGCAGTGATCGGGTCTTCGGTGTCGGCTGACTCATGGTGCTGTCGGACAGTCTCCCACCCCGGCACCACCCCGGGGAATCTCCCGGAAGAGGGTGGCAATGGCGGCCACCGGGTCGGCGTCTGGCTCCAACCACACGATACGGGGATCGCGGCGGAACCATGCCATCTGCCGCCGGGCGAAGGCCCGGGTCCGGCGCACGGCCTGGTCGACGGCTTCGGTCGAGCGGGCACCCCTCCCTCGAGGTGGGTGAGCAGCTCCCGATAGCCGAGGGCCTGGCGAGCCGTCCTCGACAGGCCGCCGGGCCGGGCCACCAGCGAACGGACCTCCTCCAGGAAGCCGAGATCCATGAGGCGGTCGAACCGCTCGGCGATGCGCCGGTCGAGGTCGACCGGGTCATGACGGATCCCGACCAACGAGACCGCGGTCGGCGGGTACCGTTCGAGCCCCGGGCCGAAGGTCGAGAACGGGCGGCCCGCCCCCAGGGTGACCTCGAGGGCCCGGACCAGCCGTCGGCGGTTGGACGGGGCGATGCGCCCGGCGGCCACCGGGTCGAGCTGGACGAGACGGTGGTGGAGGGCCCGCAGGGCGCGGTCCTGTCCGGTGCCGCCCCCGGGACCGGCGGCATCCAGCTCCTGCTCCAGAGCCCGGGCCATCTCGGGATAGCGGCCGGGAAAGGTCAGGCGTCGACCAGCGACCGCAGGTAGAGCCCGGTCCCACCCACCAGCAGGGCCCCGCGGCTGCGGTCGGCGATGCCGGAGAGGGCGGCACGCGCCGGCCGTCTGGAATTGCTGGACGGTGAACTCCTCCCCCGCATCGACCAGGTCGATGAGGTGGTAGCCGGTGGGCCGCCTGTTCCTGCGGCGTCGGTTTGGCCGTTCCGATGTCCATGCCCCGGTACACGGCCATGGAGTCGACCGAGACCAGCTCGACCGTCGGCCACCGAGGCGGCCACGCCCCGGGCCACGGTCGGACTTTCCCGACGCGGTGGCGCCGACCAGGGCCACCACCGGTGGGCCGGGGGACACAGCGGGCGTGGCGGCCACCGTCAGCGCGGCCCGCGGCTCAGGCCGAGGAGACCGGGATGCGCAACCGGTGCGACGGCCGCGCCGTCACGTCGAGCAATCGGCCGGTGAGGTGGTGACGCCCGGCGCCGGTCACCGTGACGTTGGCGAACGAACCGCTGGTCACCGGGGATCCCTCGACCGGTTCGAAGTGGACGAGCTTGTTCTGGGTGGTGCGGCCGGTGATCAGCCTGGGCTCCCGTCGCGAGGGTCCCTCCACCACCACCTCTTCGACTCGCCCGATCCGGTGCGCGGTGGCGGGCCAGCGCCGATCGCTCGACCACCACCCGAAGTCGCCCGAAGCGTTCCGCCACCACCTCGGCGGGCACGAACCGGTCGGCCATGGACGCCGCCCTGGTCCCCGGTCGGGGCGAGAAGATGAAGGTGTAGGCACTGTCGTAGGAGGCCTCGGCCGCCACCTCGAGCGTGCGCTCGAAGTCGTCCTCGGACTCCCCCGGAAAGCCGACGATGAGATCGGTGGTCACGGCCAGGTCCGGGATGGCGGCGCGGGCTTCGGCCAGCCGGGCCAGGTACCGCTCGGCGGTGTAACCGCGTCGCATGGCGGCGAGGACGGCATCGGATCCGGACTGCAGCGGGAGATGCAGGTGGTTGCAGACCTCCGGCGTCTCGGCCATGGCCGCGATGGTCTCGGACCGGAGGTCCTTCGGATGGGGGCTGGTGAACCGCACCCGGCGGATGCCCTCCACCGCTCCCACCGATCGCAGCAGGTCGGCGAAGAGGGGGCGGCGCCGGGTCAGGTCCCTCCCGTAGGAGTTGACGTTCTGACCGAGCAGCGTGACCTCGGTGACGCCCCGGCCGGCCAGGGCACGAACCTCGGCCAGCAGGTCGTCCTTCCGACGCGAGACCTCGCCGCCCCGGACCGCGGGGACGATGCAGAAGGCACACGAATTGTCACACCCGGTCTGGATGGTCACCCACGCCGCATACGGAACATCCCTCACCGCGGCCAGGGCGGCCACCTGTTGGTCGTCGGCCGTGGGATCGGTGGCCGGCAACGGCTCGTCGAGTACCTCGACCACCGGGCCCGATGAAGCGGCCTGCCGGAGCAGCGCCGGCGCCCGGGTGAGGTTGTGGGTTCCGAACACCACGTCGACATGGGCGGCCCGCTCCCGGATCCGCTCCTTGTCCATCTGGGCCAGGCAACCCCCGACCGCGATCTGCATGCCGGGCCGGCTCTCCCGAAGCGTCTTGAGGTTGCCCAGGTGGCCGTAGAACTTGTTGTCGGCGTTCTCGCGGATGCAACAGGTGTTGAACACCACCACATCGGCCGACTCGAGGTCAGCCGTCGCCACCAGGCCGTCGGCGATCAGGGCCCCGGCCAGCCGCTCCGAATCGTGGTCGTTCATCTGGCACCCGAACGTGCGGATGTGGAACGTGCGCGGCCCGGACGACCGACCCGGGGGCCCGGGATGGGGGTCGGGGGTGGAAGCCGCTTCGTTCACCCGGCCCAGGATACGACCAAGCCGGCACCCTGTCGGCTACGGCCGGTATCCGGCCGGCCACGCTGCTGCACCCCGGCCGGCCACGCCGGGCACCGGCACGGCATCCGGCTACGGGTGGGAGGCCTCCACCACGGTGTGGATCCCTCCCCGCACCCGCCAGTCCGTCGTCACCGTTATCCGGCGCGGGGCGACCGCCGCCACCAGGTCGTCGAGGATGCGGTTGGTCATGTCCTCGTGGAAGCCGCCCTCGTTGCGGTAGCTCCAGAGGTACAGCTTCAGGGACTTGAGCTCGACCAGCGACCGGTCGGGAACGTAGGACACGGTGACGGTGGCGAAGTCGGGCTGGCCGGTCAGGGGGCAGAGGCAGGTGAACTCCGGGCATTCGCAACGGACCTCGTAGTCGCGGCCCGGGTGCGGGTTGGCCACGGCCAGAAGCTCTCGGGTCGGTTCGCTGGGCATGGATGTCGGCCGTGGGGGCGTCAGCCGTCAGCCGGCGTCGAAGTCGTAGACGTCGGTCGCCCCGCCCCGGTCGATGACCAGACCGTGCATGTCGGGATGCAGCACCAGGGCTTGGCCGGCGATGCCGGCGGCAGCCAGCGCCTCCTGGGCGGCGGCCTGCACGCTGTCGGCCTCGGTCTGCTTGCAGATACCGAGCAGCGAGGGGCCGGATCCGGACCAGCAGACGGCGAGGGCACCGCCGTCGGCCATACCGGCCAGCAGTTTCGGGGCGGCCGGAAAGAGCGGGCTGCGATAGTCCTGGTGCAGCCGGTCCTCGGTGGCCTCGCTGATCAGGACCCGGCTGTCGGCCAGTCCGGCGATCAACAGGGCCATCCGCGAGAGGTTGAAGGCGGCGCTCTCGCGGCGAGACCTCGTTGGGCAGCGCCTGGCGGGCCCGGGACGTGGACAGGCTCACGTCGGGCACGATGACCACGAAGGACAGGCTCACGTCCAGCGGGAGCCGGACGGCCCGGACCCCGCCCTTGACCCGTGCCGCGGCCACCAGCCCCCCGACCATCGACGCGGCGGCGTTGTCGGGATGGCCGTCCATCCGGGCGGCCACGCCCAGGGGGTCCTCGGCACCGGCGGCGGCGGCGGCGGCGACGGCCAGTGCAGCCGAGGATCCGAGACCCCTGGCCACCGGGATCTGGGACCGCACGGTGATGGACAGGCGCTCGGTCCCCGCCACCTCGATGGCCACCCGGGCGGCAAGGTGCGACGGGTCGTCGAACAGGCCCGCCCCTTCGCCCTCCGACCGGACGTTGAGCCGGGGGGCCGGCTCCACCTCGACCTCCACGTAGAGGTCGAGGGCGATGGCCAGGGTGTCGAAGCCGGGGCCCAGGTTGGCCGCCGACGCTGGAGCTCGTGCGCGCACACCGACACGGTACTCGTCGTGGGTTGCCATCGGCGGAACCGCGGTGGGGTTCTCCCGCTGGTGGCCGGCCCGGAGGCCGGTCAGCCGTGGACCAGGCGCCACCACCACGTCGGCTCGGGCACGGTGCGGGTGATGGTCAGGGGGATGGAGACGATCTGTTGACCCAAGGCATAGAGCGCGTCGCCGGCCCTGTGTCCGGCCGAGGCTCCCGCCGGGACGACTCCGAACCTGACCACCGAGGCGACCTTCTGGCCCGGCCACCCGAGCAGCCACGCTCCCTGGTTGGCGATCGCCCCCACCCGGTGGGGGGTGTCGTTCCACTCGGCGGTGATCGACATCAGCAGTTGGCCGCGGTCGACCACCGGTACCTGGACCACGGCCGCCTTGGAGGCGTCGAGGAGCGACTCGACCACGGGCCCGGTGTAGAGGAGCGGGTACTGGAGCTCGAGATCGTTGGTGGGGACGGTGGTGGTCGAGGACGGCGACGCGGTGGGGTCGCCCGAGCGCGCCCCGGCGGCGCCGGCCGCCGGTCGGCTCGGCTTGGGGGCCACCGGGGCGGGAACATGCTGGCCCAGCGCCGAGGCCAGCACCAGGACCGACCGTCCTCCGATGACCCGGTAGGTGGCCAGCACCATGCACCCTCCGGCCTCCGAGGTATAGCCGGACTTCACGCCGACCACCCCGTTGCTCCCGATCTCGGTCACGATGTTGTGGGCGATGCCCACCAGCGGAAGGTTCACGGTCGGCAGGCTCACCACCTGAGCGAACACCGGGACGTCCATCCCCGCCGCCGCGATGCGCAGGGTGTCGGCCGCCGTCGACACGGACTGCGGGTCGTAGCCGCTGGCGTCGGCGTAGTGGGTGTGGACGGCGCCGAGGGAGGCGGCCAGCGCGTTCATCTTGGCCACGAAGGCGGGGATGCTCCCGGCGTCCCACATGGCCAGGCTGAAGGCGATGTCGTTGGCCGATTGGTTCATGAGGGCCTCGAGCATCTGGAGCTCGGTCAGTCTCTCGCCCAGCTGGATGGGGATGTTCGACTCGTCGTTGTCGATGTCGTAGTCGTACTCGCCGACATCCGCCTGGGTGATGGTGATCGTCGGCCCTTGTGCCCCGAGGGCCAGGGGATGGTCGCGGAGGATCACCACGGCGTTGGCCATCTTGGTCAGCGAGGCGATGGGAACCGAAGCCTCCGGCCCCGACTGGGCCGCGTACCCGAGCGCGGGAATCGACACCGCGCCCTGTCCCACCGCGGGCCACGGGAGGGCGGGTGCCACCCCGGGCACGGTGAGGGTCGCCGGGAGTGCGGAGACCAACATGGGGCGGGGCAGCGCCCGGGTGACCCGTCGTGCGGCGACCAACCCACCGGCGGCCAGGATCAACACGAGGGCGAGGGTCAGCCACGGCCACCACCGGCGGCGGCGGCGGGCCCGGTGGCTCGGAGGACGGGACCGGGCACCGCCGGGGGCGGCACTGTCCCCCTGGGCGGCGGTGGCTGCCCGTTCGGCAACGAGCAGGCCCGTGACCGCCGGGTCACCGGCCGGGGAACCCGACCCGGTGATGTCCGTATCCGAGTCGACCGGTGGTGCGGCCAGGGGAGCCGGAGCCGGCTCACCGGCGGCCACCGGTTCGGGGCGCGTCGCATCCGGTGGAGGCGCTGCCGGAGCCGGCATCGCCTCTCCGGGCCCGGCGGACGGGCCCTCCCTCAGCGGGCGTCCAGTTCCTCGGGCGTCATGAGCACGGCGCGCGCCTTGGAGCCCTCCGACGGCCCGACCACCCCCCGGCGTTCCATCAGATCCATCAACCGACCTGCCCGGGCAAACCCCACGCGCAGCTTGCGCTGCAGCATGGAGGTGGAACCCAGCTGGGAGCGAACCACGAGCTCCATGGCCTGGTCGAGGAGATCGTCGTCGCCGTCGTCGCCGTCGGACCTCGACTCCCCCGCCCCGACCACCTCCTCGATGCCGGCCACCACCTCCATGGGCCGCTGGCGCTTCCAGTGGGCGGTGACGGCTCGCACCTCCTCCTCGCTCACCCAGGGGCCCTGCAGGCGCTGCGGGTTCGACGACGACGCCGACAGCAGCAACATGTCGCCCTTGCCGATCAAGCGCTCGGCCCCTCCCTGGTCGAGGATGACCCGGCTGTCCGCCTGGGTGGAGACCGAGAAGGCCATCCGTGAGGGGATGTTGGCCTTGATCACGCCGGTGATGACGTCGACCGAAGGCCGCTGGGTGGCCAGCACCAGGTGGATGCCGACCGCTCGGGCCATCTGGGCGATGCGGCAGACCGACTCCTCGACGTCGCGGGCCGCCACCATCATGAGGTCGTTGAGCTCGTCCACGACGATCAGGATGAAGGGGAGCCGCTGGTAGCGGGCCTCCACGGCTCCACCCTCCTCGTCCTCCTCGTCCGTCCCGGTGCCCCGCATCCGGAGCTGGTACGCCTCCTCGTAGTCGGCCAGGTCTCCGGCGTCGTACCCCGCGTTGTAACCGGTGATGTCGCGCATCCCTACTTCGGCGAGCAGGTCGTAGCGGCGCTCCATCTCGGTGACGGCCCAACTCAGCGCGTTGGCCGCCTTCTTCGGGTCCACCACCACCTGGGTCAGCAGGTGGGGAAGGTCGTTGTACTGACCGAGCTCGACCCGCTTCGGATCGACCAGGATGAGACGCACCTGGTCCGGCGTGGCCCGGGTCAGGATCGAGGTCAGCACCGAGTTGATGCACGAGGACTTGCCCGAGCCCGTGGCCCCCGACACCAGTACGTGGGGCATCTCGGCCAGGTTCACCATCACCGACCGGCCGGCGATGTCACGCCCGAGCGCCACCTCCAGTGGGTGGGAGGCCTTGGCCGCCTCGGGCGAGGCCAGGATGTCCCCCAGGGCGACCAGCTCGCGTCGGCGGTTCGGCACCTCCACCCCGATGGCCGACTTGCCCGGGATGGGGGCCAGGATGCGGACGTCGGGTGAGGCCATGGCGTAGGCGATGTCCTTCGACAAGGACGTCACCCGGGCCACTTTGACCCCGGCACCGAGCTCCAGCTCGTACCGGGTGACGGTGGGCCCCACCGTGCGACCGACCAGACGGGTTTCCACACCGTGGGCCGAGAGGGCGGCGACCAGAGCCGAGCCCCCGGCATCGATCTCCCGTTCGTCCACGGTGTGGGGCTTGGCGTGCTTCAACAGGGTGGCCGGGGGAAGGCGCCAGTCACCGACGGCCGGTCCCAGCTTCATCTCCAACTGGGAGCCCTTGGCCGGGCGGCTCGCCGTGGGCAGCAGGGACGCCTCGGACGGTTGCGGGTCGGCCACGACGGGGTCGATCTCCGCGTGCTCGTCCGTCACCTCATCGGCGGGATCGGCGGGGTCGGCGGGGTCGGCGACAATGGGGTCGGCGACCACCGCATCAGCTCCGGCGCCCGGCTTGACGGCGCGGCCGAAGGGATCGGTCGGGTTGTCGTCGTCGAGGCTGTCGGAGGCGTCGTCGGCCGGTCCCCCGCCGGCCACGGCGATTCCCCAGCGGGCGGCCCGCACGATCCCGCGGGCAGCCGAGCTGACGGAGACACCGGTCAACACGACCATGGCCACCACCAGCACGGCCACCAGGACGGTGACGGCACCGAAGCCGCCGAGCCCGGCCCGGAGGGGGTTGCCCACCAGGGCGCCCACCCAGCCTCCGGCCGAGGAGAGCTGCGCCGTCGAGTCCCGCAGGGCAGGTGAACCGCCGGCCAGCGACGCCAGTCCGGCTGCAGCCAGGAGGGTGAGGGTGGCTCCGATCAGGGCGCGGGCCGGCTCGGGCGCGGCGCGGACCCCCTCCTCGTCGCGGCGGCCGACGAGCAGCAGCAGTCCGACGCCGACCGCCACCGGGGGCACCAGGAACCTGCCCCATCCGAAGAGGTCGCCGACCCCGAGCCGGGCATAACGGCCGGCCGGGTCGAGGGAGTCGGCGTAGAAGGCCAGCGCGGCCAGCACCCCCACGGTGACCAGCACCACGCCCCACAGATCGGCGGCGTGGCCGGCGATGACGGCCCACATGGAGGCGGCCAGGCCGGTGCCATGGCGGCCACCGCCCCCCCGGCGGGCACCGGTCCCGCCCTTCCCCCGGTGGGCGGCCGTCTGCCGGTTCGATGCCGCGGATCCAGGGCGCGATCGGGCTTTCGAAGCGGGCGCGCCCTTCGGGCGCGAAGACCCGGACCGGCCCGCCGGTCGCTTGGTAGCCGTCGTCACAGTGCGTAACAGGGTACTCCCGCAGAGTCCCCGTCATGGGGACACCGGCCCCGGCCGCCGGCCCGGGCGTTCAGACGGTGACGATCACCGGGACGATCATCGGCCGCTGCCGGGTACGGTCGCCCACCAGGCGTCCGAGGGCCTTGCGGGCGACACGATTGAGGTTCTCGTGGTCGTTGCTCCCGGCCGAAAGGGCCTGCTCGAGTACCTTGGTCACCTGCTCCCGGGCCTCGTCCAGCAGGGCCTCGGTGTCGTGGTCGTAGGCCCAGCCGCGGGTCACGATCTGGGGCGTGCCCACCACCTCGCCCCGCTTGAGGTCAACGGTGGCCACCGCCATGACCACCCCCTCCTCGGCCAGGACCATCCGGTCCCGCAGGACGCCGTGGCCGATGTCACCGACCGAGCTGCCGTCCACGAAGAGATACCCTCCGGGGACGGTGCCGTCACGTCGGAGCCCGGAGGCGTCCAGCTTCACCGCATCGCCGTCCTCGCACAGGATGACCCGGGCGCCGTCGATGCCCATGGATGCGGCCAGCCGGACGTGGTTGGCCATGTGCCGGTACTCGCCGTGCACGGGGATGAAGAACTCGGGCCTGGTCACCGACATCAGCATGGCCAACTCGCCCTGGCGGGCGTGCCCGCTCACGTGCACGGCGTCCACGCCGGAGTGGATGACCTCCACGCCCCGCCGGTGGAGGCTGTCGATGACCCGTCCCACCGACCACTCGTTGCCGGGGATCGGGTGGGCACTGATCACCACCACGTCATCCTCACGCAGCCGGAAGAAGCGGTTCTCGCCGGCGGCCAGACGGGACAGCGCCGACATCGGCTCACCCTGGGAGCCGGTGGAGATCACACACACCTGACCGGGATCGAGATCGTCGATGTCCTCCACGTCGACCAGGGCCCGGTCGGGGATGTCCAACAATCCGAGACTGCGGGCCAGGGCCACGTTCTTCTGCATGGACCGGCCGAGCGTGGCCACCGACCTCCCCCCGGCGATGGCCGCGTCGGCCACCTGCTGGACCCGGTGGATGTGGCTGGCAAAGCAGGTCACGATGAAGCGGCGGTCCGGACGGGCCAGGAAGACCTTCCGCAAGGTCGCCCCCACGGTCGACTCCGACGGGGTGAACCCGGGCTCCTCGGCGTTGGTCGAGTCGGCCAGCAGCAGCCGGATCCCCGGGTCCGAGGCCAACGCACCCATGCGGGCCAGGTCGGTGCGCCGGTCATCGACGGGATGGAGGTCGATCTTGAAGTCGCCGGAGTGGAGGACGACCCCCTGGGGAGTGTGGAAGGCGGTGGCGAACGCATGCGGGACCGAGTGGGTCACCGGTATGAACTCGACGTCGCAGGGGCCGATCCTCCGACGCTCTCCGTCCTTCACCGGGATGAACCGGGCCCGGTCGGCCATGCCCGCCTCGTCGACACGGTTGCGGGCCAGGGCCAGGGTGAGCTCGGAGCCGTAGACGGGCACCGGGAAATCACGCAGCAGGTAGGCCAGACCGCCGGTGTGGTCCTCGTGGCCGTGGGTGAGGATGACCGCCTCCACCCGGTCGGCGTTCTCGCGGAGGTAGGTGAAGTCCGGGAGCACCAGGTCGACGCCGGGCATGTCCGGGTCCGGGAACATGATGCCCACATCGAGCACCAGGATCCTCCCCTCGACCTCGATGCAGGCGCAGTTCCTCCCGATCTCGCCCAGTCCGCCGAGGAACACCACCCGTACCGCGTCCGCGCCGGGGCGGCCCACCTCCCGCCCCGCCCGCTTGCCCGGATCCTTGGCGGTCGTCTTCCCCTTGCCCGGTCGCGCCCCGGAGGCAGCCTTGGTGCCGGTGGCCGCGTCCCGGCCCGACGCCCGCTTGGCCCGGTTGCCCGACCCGTCCTTGGCCCGGTCGCCGGGCGGCGCCTTTGCGGCTGTGCTCTTCGGTCCCGAGCCGCCGGAGCGCCTCCGGGTCCGCTCGGAGTCAGGCAACCGACTGATGCGCCGGATCGAGCCGGCTCACCCTGGAGACGACGGCGCGGGCCCGGTCGTCCAGCGTGGCCGGTGCGGGGGGATGGGGCAGCCGGCATTGGCCGACAGCCAGCCCGAGCACCCGGCAGACGGCCTTGGCCGGCATGGGATTGGGGAACTCCTCGGTGGACTCGAATTGATACGACTCGGCCAGGTGCTGGTTGACGGCCGTCGCCCGCTCCACCTCGCCCGAGCGGTAGCTGCGGATCATCTCGCCGAACTGTGGGCCGGCCCAATGGGCGGCGACGCTGATGATGCCGGCACCCCCGATGGACAAGAAGGGCAGGGTGAGCGAGTCGTCACCGCAGTACACATCGAAGGCATCCGGGGTTTCGGCCACGACGGTGGCGGCGGCGGGGACGTCCCCCGTGGCATCTTTGACCCCGACGATGTTGTGCACCTCACGGGCCAGCTCGATGGTGAGCGCGGCGCCGATCCGGCGGCCCGAACGGATGGGGATGTCGTAGAGGACGACGGGAAGGTCGGTGGCTCCGGCGATGGCCCGGAAGTGGGCCGACAGCCCGGCCGGTGACGGACGGTTGTAGTACGGCGTCACGGCCAGGACGCCGTGGGCCCCGACCGCCTCGGCCTCCTTCGTCAGCATCACCGAATGGGCGGTGTCGTTGGTGCCGGTCGATGCGATCACCGGGACGTCGACGGCCTCGATGACCGCCTGGAAGAGATCGATCCGCTCCCGATCGGTGAGGACCGGGCCCTCGCCCGTGGTTCCGGCCACCACCAGGGCCTCGGTGCCGGCACCGGCCAGATGGCGGGCCAGTGCCCGTGCCCCCTCCAGATCCAGCGCTCCGTCGCTGTCGAACGGCGTGACCATGGCGGTGATCACCGACCCGAAGCGCGGCATGGCTGCTCAGCCTCTGGCCGGGGGCTCGGGGATCACGAACGCAGTCACGGTGTCGCAGGCTACCAGCAGCCACCCGGCCGGCTGGCGGGGGGCATCCTCAGGAGGCGATTCGATCCTTCGGTGGCACCGAGGCCAGTGCGTCGTACTCCTCGGTGGTGTCCACCCACGACTCGAACTCGATGACGCCCAACTCGGTGAATTTCGTCCGCAGCCAACCGTCGGCCGCATCCAGCAGACCCAGCTTCTTGCAGTTGGGGACGATCTTGGAGAAGAGCAACGCCTGGAACTCGCCCCGTTCCGGCGCCTGCTGCACCACCGGGACGATCGCTTTGGGGTCGACCCCCATCCGGTCCCAGACCTCCTGTTGGAGGAAACGGTCCCGCATCCGGACCGCGGCCTCGAAGGCGAATTCCTGTCGCTCACGGAGCTCGGTCGCGCTCAGCCCCTCGTAATACTCCTGCAGGCTCAACACCCCGAAAGCGACATGGCGGGCCTCATCGGCCATCACGTAGCGGAGCAACTTCTTCAACAGCGGGTCGCCGGTCATCTGGTGCATGAACCCGAAGGCGGCCAGGGCCAGCCCCTCCACCATGATCTGCATTCCGAGGTAGGTCAGGTCCCAGCGCGAGTCGGCGATGATGTCGTCGAGGAGCATGCGGAGGTGTGCGTTCACCGGGTAGTGACCGGAGAGCTTCTCGTCCAGGTACTTGCCGAACACCTCGACGTGCCGGGCCTCGTCCATCACCTGGGTGGAGGCGTAGTACTTGGCATCGATCCACGGCACCGATTCGACGATCTTGGCCGTGCAGATGAGCGCACCCTGCTCACCGTGGAGGAACTGCGAGAGTGTCCAGTTCTGGCTCTCGACGCCGAAGGTGACCCACTCCTTGTCGCCCCACTTCTCCACCGGGGTGCCGGTCAGATCGAAGCCGGCAGCGAATCCGCCGTTGGCTTCAGCCTCATCGCGCACCAGCTTCTCCTGATCGACCTCGATCTCCCACGGAAGGTCGGTCTCCCCGTTCCACTGGGCGCCCTTGGCCTTCTCGTAGAGCTTGTTGAGCTTCGGACGCCGGCCCTTCTCGTAGTCCCAGGTGAAGATGGAGTCGTAGTCCGAGTGCACGACGTGGCGCCCGTCGGCCTCCTCGGTGCCCACCACCGACAGGATGGCCTCGAAGTCGTCGATCTCGGCCCGGCCGATGATCTCCTCGGTGCTGCTCATTTCCGTGGTCATGATGCGTCTCCCTGCTCGGTGTGGTCGGAATGCTCTGGACTTGGCTCGGTCTCGAAGGGGGTGATGTCGATGGTCGGCGCCGTGCCCGACGCATGCAGCGCGCAGATCCCGGGCAGCAGGAACGTCTCCACGAGGTGGGTGGCCTGGCCGGCATCGGTCAGGTCCATGCGGTCCGAAGGGGCGATGGCATAGGACAGGACGATACGGGTCGCCCACTCCGCCACCCGGCCGGCTTCCTCCGGGCTCATCCACCGGGACAGGAACGGCGCCGTGAACCGCGAGGCGGTGGTCAACAGGCGGTCGGACTCGTCGAAGGCCAGGTGGCCGAGCACCATCCCCGGCTCGTGCTCCACCAGGTAGGCCAACGCCCGGTGGCCCCGTATCCGGGTGGAGGCCTCGACGATGCCGCCGACCAGAGCCTCGGTGAGGCTGGCGGCCGTTCCCAGGCGGACCCCGAGGGCCGAGAACAGGCGGGCCATCTCGGTGTCGACCACCGCGGCCAGCAGCTCGTCCCTCCCGCCGGGGAACACCCGGTACACCGTGGCACGGGACACGCCGGCGGACTGGGCGATGTCGTCCACCGTGGTCTTCAGCGTCCCGTGACGGGCCAGGCAGGTCAAGGTGGCATCGATGATCCGGACGCGGTGCCGCGAGGACTGGCCGAGGTCGGGTCGACCCGAGTCACCGGAGCCGGGCGGGCGGGCCGGGACGGACGGACGCCCGGGGCCGGCGACAGCGGCGGCGAGGTCCTCTTCCACCACCCGCAGTGACGCATCCCCCATAGGCACGGTTGAAACGTTAGGTCGGATTTTGTCTCATTGTCAACGAGCGGCGTCGGCCTCCCCGGCGGGGACAGGGCCGGGGCCGGAGGCGGGCACCACCACGCCGGCCAACAGCTCGGACCTGACCAGCCTGGCCACCTGCGCCGGGTCGTCGAGGTCCCACCGGCCCGGTGCCGACATGTAGGAGAGAACCATCCGGGCCAGAAAGTCGGCCGACTCCCTGAGGTCGACGCCTTCGGCCACGCCGCGCTGTTCGAGATAGGGGACGAGGAAGTCGGCGATCCCCATCCGTATCCGGTTGCTCTCGAAGGTCAGGGCGGGCAGGAGCTTCTCCGGCTCGGTCTGCATGACCCGCTGTAGCACCTCGTGCTCCACGATGGAGCGGTGTGCGAACATGATCCCGCGCTCCATCACCTCCTCGAGGCTTTCGGCCCCGTGCACCCGCTCGTAGAGGCGGGCGAAGAAGTCGAGGGTCGCCCAGGCCACGACGGCATCGATGAGCTCGTCCCGCCCGCCGGGGAAGGTCCGGTAGACGGTGGCCCGGGACACCCCGGCCTCCTTGGCCGCATCCTCGATGGTCGTCTTGGCCAGCCCCCACCTGGCCACGCAGGCGTAGGTCGCCTCGAGGATCCTCTGGCGCATGTCGTCCATCGGCGGGGACCGGCGCTCCTTCAGAGGCCGAGCAGGGATTCGATCCCGATGGTGACACCGGGCCGGTCGGCCACCGACCGGACCGCCAGTACCACCCCGTCCATGAACGACACCCGGTCGTAGGAGTCGTGCCGGATGGTCAGGCTCTGCCCGACGGCGCCGAAGATCACCTCCTGGTGGGCCACCAGTCCCGGGAGCCGGACCGAGTGGATACGCACACCCCCCGGCCCGGCGCCGCCACGGGCGCCGTCCAGGGCCATGGTGACCGTGCTGTCGGCGGGAAACGGGACCGAGCCCGACGACGAGCGGGCCGCCGCCATCCGCTCGGCGGTCTGCCGGGCCGTGCCCGAGGGGGCATCCAGCTTCGCCGCTTGATGCAGTTCGATGATCTCCGCGCCCTCGAACCAGGGAGCGGCCAGTTCGGCGAAGCGCATCATCAGGACGGCACCGATGGCGAAGTTGGCGGCCAGGATGCAGTTGGGGGCGCCGGCGTCGGGTCCGGCGAATTGCCGGCGCAGGTCGGCGAGGTCCTCCTGGTTGAAACCGGTGGTCCCCACCACCACGTGCATGCCTTCGGCGGCGCAGGTGGCCAGTGTGCCCCGGGCCACGTCGATCCGGGTGAAATCGACCACCACCTGGGCACCGGCCACTTTGAGGTCCCCGATCTCGTCGGAGATGCGCAGGGTTCCGGCTCCGGCTCCGGCCAGGGTGTCCAGGGTGGCACCGGCGTGGGCCGGGTCCACGGCGGCGACGAGGTCGAGGTCGGGAGCCCCGGCGACGGCACGGCACACCTCACGGCCCATCTTGCCCCCGGCACCGACCACACCGACTCGCATACCGGCCACCCTACCGTCGCCCCGGCCCTGGGCCCGGGTTCGGCCCGTCGCCCCGGCCCTGGGCCCGGGTTCGGCCCGTCGCCCCGGCCCTGGGCCCGGGTTCGGCCCGTCTCCCTCAGCCGAGCCGCAGCGAGCCGGCGTCGAAGTCGGAGCTGTCGAACGGCCCGACCACCGTGAGCGACCTCGGTGCCGCCACCAGCTCCTTGGCCGCGGTGTGGACCTCCTCCAGGGTCAGCGCCTCTACCCGGGCCAGTACCTCGTCGATCGACAGGATCTCCCCGTGGAGCAGGAGGCTGGCCCCGATCCGGCTCATCCGGGCGCCCGAGTCCTCGCAGGCCAGCAACGTCTCGGCCCGCAGGTTCCCCTTGGCGATGGCCAGTTCCCGCTCGGTAATGCCGTCGCTGCCCAGCACGGCCAGTTCGGACAGGACGATGTCCAGCACCTCGGGTACGTGTTCCGGTGCCGTCCCCATCCCCACGCTGATGGTGCCGGCATCGTGGTACGCCACCCGCTCCGACCACACCGAGTAGGCCAGGCCGCGACGCTCGCGGATCTCCTGGAACAGGCGACTCGAGAGCCCACCTCCCAGCACATGGTTGAGGACGGCCAGGGCATACCGACGGGGATCGGTGCGGTTGACGGAACGGGAGGCGATGACCAGGTGCGCCTGTTCGGTCGACCGTCGCACGACCCGCAGGGGTTCGACCTCATCGCCGGGGGGTTTGCGGATGGGGGTGGAGCCGCCGGCCCGCCCGGCGAACCTCGATTCCAGACCGTCGGCCACCGCTCCGTGATCGAGATCGCCGGCCACCGCCACCACCATGTTGCCCGGTCGGTAGTGCAGGTCGAAGAATTCGCGTATCCGTTCGACGGTCATGGCCGCCACCGAATCGTGACTGCCGAGCACCTCGCGGCCGAGGGGATGGCCGGGGAACAGTGCGGCTGAGCTCTGTTCGGCGGCCTCGTCGGAAGGCTCGTCGGCGTGCATCAGGATCTCGTCCAGGATGACCTGGCGCTCGGCATCGAGATCGGCGGGCCGCAGCGCAGGACGCCACATGATGTCGGACAGGATGTCCAACCCCAGTGGCAGGTGTTCGGCCAGCAGCCGGATATAGAAGGACGTGTACTCCTTGGTGGTGAACGCGTTGAAGTCCCCACCGACCTCGTCCACCGCTTCGGCGATGGCCGAGGGAGACCGGTCGGCGGTGCCCTTGAACAGGAGATGTTCGAGGAAATGGGATGACCCGGCCTCCCCGCTTCCCTCGTCCCGGGACCCGGTGCCCACCCAGAAGCCGATGCACACCGACCGGGCGTCCTCCATCCGTTCGGTGACCAGGGCCAGGCCTGACGGCAGCGCTTCGGTACGGATCATCTGCTGCCGCCGCAAGGCGTGGCCGTCACCCGGACCGGTTCGTCGGGGCCTGGATCCGGGTCCGGTGAGGGGCGAATGCCCCCCACCGCACCACGACACGTCCTCAACGCCGGCGGCGACCACCCCGACCGCCTCCGCCACCCCCACCGGGACGGTCGGTCGACTCGGCCACAGCCGGTCCCAGGTCGCCGAATTCCTGCACCAGCTCGACTTCGAAGGCCTCCTCGAACGAGGCGGCTCCGGCCGGCACCGACCGCGACTCGGCCGGCCGGCGGCCGCGATCGGAGCGATCGCCCGGATCGGAGTGGTCGCCCCGGGGCGGGCGGCTGCGGCCGCCGCCGTCAGACCTGTCGCCCCGGTCGCCCGGACCTGACGACCCCGACGGCTTGTCCGCCGGCGGCTCACCGGCCAAGGACAGCGACACCTTGCCCTGGGGATCGATGTCGTCCACCGTGACTTCGACCGGTTGTCCCAGCTCGAGCACGTCCTCGACCCGCTCGACCCGTTTCCCCTGGCCGATCTTCGAGATGTGGAGCAGGCCGTCACGTCCGGGGAGGATGTTGACGAATGCACCGAACTTGGTGATGTTGACCACCTTGCCCGGATAGGTGGCGCCCACCTCGGCCAGGGGCGGGTCGAGAATGGTCTCGATGCGCCGCCTGGCCTCTGCCACCGCGGTCCCGTCCTTGGCTCCGATGGTCACGGTGCCCACCATGCCGTCGTCGTCCACGGCGATATCCGCGCCCGTCTCCTGCTGGAGCGAGTTGATGACCTTGCCCTTGGGCCCGATGACCTCACCGATCTTGTCCATCGGGATCTCGAACGACACGATCTTCGGCGCCGATTCGGCCACCTCGGACCGGGGCTCGGGGATGGCGGCGGCCATGACGTCGAGGATGGTCAGGCGAGCTTCCTTGGCCTGCAGCAACGCCTTGGTCAACACGTCCAGCGGGAGGCCGTCGATCTTCGTGTCCAACTGCAGGGCGGTGACCGCGTCCTTGGTCCCGGCCACCTTGAAGTCCATATCGCCGAAGGCGTCCTCGGCTCCCAGGATGTCGGTCAGGGTGACGTAGGCGCCGCCGTCGTAGACCAGGCCCATGGCGATGCCGGCCACCGGGGCCTTGAGGGGAACACCGGCCGCCATCATCGACAGGGTCGACCCGCACACCGAGGCCATCGAAGTGGAACCGTTGGAGGCCAGCACGTCGGAGACCAGCCGGAGCGTGTAGGGGAAGTCCTCCTCGTAGGGGACCACGGGCAGGAGGGCCCGTTCGGCCAGCAGCCCGTGCCCGATCTCCCGGCGCTTCGGGCCACGCATGAAGCCCGTCTCCCCGGTGGAGAAGGGCGGGAAGTTGTAGTGGTGCATGTAGCGCTTGTGCTCTTCGGGCGTGATGGTGTCGAGCAGCTGGTTCATCCTGGGCATGCCCAGGGTGGTCACGTTGAGGACCTGGGTCTCGCCCCGCTGGAAGAGGGCCGAGCCGTGGGCCGTGGGGAAGAGGTCGACCTCGGCGGAGAGCGGGCGGATCTCGGTCGTGGTGCGACCGTCGATACGCAGCCCCTCCTCCACGATGCGCTTGCGGACCAGCTTCTTGGTCAGCCCCCGCACGGCGGCCTTGAGCTCACCGCCCCGCTCGGGGAACTCGGCGTTCAGGGACTCGATGATGAACGTGGAGGCGGCGTCCAGGGCGGCGTTGCGCTCGGCCTTGGCCACGATCTTGTTGGCCTCGGCGATGGCGTCGGTCCCGACCGCCTGGACCCGCTCGAAGACATCGTCCTCGTAGTCGGCGAAGGTGGAGTACGGGATGATCTCGACGGGCCCGCGGGCGGCCACGTACGCCTCGACCATCTGGCGTTGGAGCACGATCGACTCGCGGATCCAGGTCTTGGCGGCCTCGAGGCCGTCGGCCAGCACCTCTTCGGTGACCTGGGGGGCACCTTCCTCGTAGTACTGGAACGAGCGCTCGGAGCCACCCGCCTCGACCATCATGATGGCGATGTCGGCGTTGGCGGCGTCGGAGAGGGCCCGACCGGCCACCACCAGCTCGAAGGTCGAATCGTCGCCCTCCTCGAAGGTGGGATGCGGGATCCACTGCCCATCGGTCGAGTAGGCCACGCGGACGGCACCGATCGGGCCTTCGAAGGGGATGCCCGAGATCATCAGGGCGGCCGAGGCGGCGTTGATGGCCAGCACGTCGTGCGGATTGACCTGGTCGGCCCCGAAGATGGTGCCCACGATGTGGACCTCGTTGCGGAATCCCTTGGGGAAGGACGGGCGCAGCGGGCGGTCGATCAGCCGGCAGGTGAGGATGGCCTGATCCGACGATTTCCCCTCGCGACGGAAGAACGACCCGGGGATCTTCCCCGCGGCATAGGCCCGCTCCTCGATATCCACGGTCAGCGGGAAGAAGTCGGCCCCCTCCCGTACCGACCGGGAGGCGGTGGCAGTGGCCAGGAGGACGGTGTCGCCGATGCGGGCGACCACTGCTCCGTCGGCCAACTGGGCCAGCTTTCCGGTCTCGAATGTGAGTGTTCGGTCGGTGCCGCTGATGGGCCCCGACACGGTGATGGCGTCTGACATGACGCTCCTTGGTTGCTCGGGGACTCCTCGAGCCAGCTCCCAGTTGTCGACCACCCAACTCGTGCGGGGTGATCGGCAACTGGTGACTGACCTCGGCGGGAGCCCAATCTGTGTGGAGTGTTTCCGGCCGGCCACCCAGGTGGCCGACTGCTACTGCTGCCGGCCGGCACCTTGCCGACCTGCGGTCCACCGGCGGCATGCCGGTGGAGGAATTGCGACCGCCCGGCCGAAGCCGGGCGGGGCGAACGGTGACCGCCTAACGCCGGAGGCCGAGGCGACCGATGATGTCCCGGTAGCGCTCGACGTCGTTGTTGCGCACGTAGTCGAGGAGCCGGCGGCGGCGGCCGATCAGCTTCAGGAGGCCACGGCGGGTGTGGTGGTCACCCTTGTGCACCTTGAGGTGCTCGGTCAGGTGGACGATGCGCTCGCTCAATATGGCGATCTGCACCTCGGGTGACCCGGTGTCCGTCTCGTGGAGACGGTATTCGGCGATGGTGGACTGCTTGTCTGGCATACGGGAATCAGACCTCTACGGTATTCGTGCTGACCGACGGACGGAACACGACGGTACAGCAATGGTAGCAGCAACGCTGCTCTCGGACCTGCACCCGGACGCGGGACCACCCGGACCGGGCGAATACGTCCGGATCCGGGCGATACCGCCGGGGGCCGGCCGGCTGCCGTCAGGCCGCCCTCTGGTTACTTGTTGGGCTGGGGGGTGACCCGGAGATAGGGCTTGAGGGCCTTGAACCCCTTGGGGAACCGCTCCTTGGCCTCCTCGTCCGAGACGGCGGGGACGATGATCACGTCCTCACCCTCCGTCCAGTTCACCGGGGTGGCCACCTTGTAGTCGTTGGTCAGCTGCAGGGAGTCGAGCACACGGAGGATCTCGCTCACATTGCGACCGGTCGACGCCGGGTAGGTCAGGGTCAGCTTCACCTTCTTGTCCGGCCCGATGATGAAGACCGACCGCACCGTCAGGGTGTCGTTGGCGTTGGGGTGGATCATGTCGTAGAGATCTGCGACCTTGCGGTCCTCATCGCCGATCAGAGGGAAGTTGAGGGCCTGTCCCTGGGTCTCTTCGATGTCGCCGGCCCACTTGCCGTGGGAGGTCACATCGTCCACCGAGAGCCCGATCAACTTGGTGTCGCGCTTGTCGAACTCGGCCTTGGCCTTCGAGAACGCACCCAACTCGGTCGTGCACACCGGGGTGAAGTCCTTCGGGTGGGAGAACAGGACACCCCAGCTGTCCCCGAGGTACTCGTGGAAATTGATGGTGCCTTCGGTCGTGTCCGCAGTGAAGTCGGGGGCTACGTCGCCCAGACGGATTGCCATGTGTCGCTCCTTTTGTGTGCGTTGCGTCGATGAGGCGAATGGGATCAGGCGTCACCGTGATCTCGTCGCTGACTCAGGTTAGTCGGCGCCAGCCCTATTGTCGACGTGGTTAGTCGAGTTTTGATCCACGGGCATCCCGGCGGTCGCCTGGCCCCGCTGCCCCGGTTCCACCATGCTGTGGGCATGACGTCGAGCGTGCAGGTCTCCGAAGCGGGCCCGGTGACCGTGGTGACACTGGACAGGCCGAGCCGCCGCAACGCCGTGGATCCGGTGACGGCCACCGCCCTCCTCGAGGCGTTCACCGTCTTCGACGCCGACGATTCCGCCGCCGTGGCCGTGCTCACCGGGAGCGGTGGGACGTTCTGTGCCGGCGCCGACCTGAAGGCGGTGGCCGGCGGCGACCGGCACCGGGTCGCCCTCGACGGACCGGGCCCGATGGGGCCGACCCGGCTGGAGCTGTCCAAGCCGGTGATCGCCGCCGTCGAGGGATTCGCGGTCGCCGGTGGTCTGGAGCTGGCCATCTGGTGCGATCTGCGCGTGGCGGCCGCCGGTTCGGTCTTCGGCGTGTTCTGCCGGCGATTCGGTGTTCCCCTCATCGACGGCGGGACGGTCCGGCTGCCCCGGCTGATCGGCCAGGGACGCGCCCTCGACCTGATCCTGAGCGGGCGGGAGGTCGGGGCCGAAGAGGCACTGGCCATGGGCCTGGTCAACAGGGTCGTGGACGACGGGACGGCCCTGGACCATGCCGTGGCCTGGGGTCGGGAGCTGGCTGCGCTGCCCCAGACCTGCCTGCGAAACGACCGCCGCTCGGTCATGGGCCAGTGGGGACTGTCCACCGCAGACGCCATGGCGGTGGAGACGGAGCTGGGGCTCGGCAGCCTCGCGTCGCCCGACGCCATGTCGGGACCGGCCAGGTTCGCGGCCGGAGCCGGGCGCCGAGGGTCGGCGGTCGACTCCACCGGCGGCTGACGGCCGGCACCGACGATGCCCGATGTGGCCGCCTTCGACTTCGACGGCACCCTCACCGAGGGGGGGAGCGTCTTCGGCTTTCTCTGCGCGGTCGGTGGCCGCGCCTCGGTCGCCTCCGCTGCCCTCACCCTCTCCCCCGGCCTCGTCCACGCCGCCCTGGCCGGAGGCACGGCCGCCGACCGGACCAAGGAGCTCCTCTTCGAACGGGTGCTGGCCGGGATCGGCCTCGAACACGCCGAGGAGATCGGCACCCGGTTCATCCACCGCCATCTCGACCACCACCTGCGCCCCGCCGTGCATCGCCGGTTCGACTGGCATCGTCGACGGGGCGACCGGGTGGTCATCGTATCGGCGTCACCCGAGATCTACGTCCGGGTGGCCGGCGTCCGCCTCGGTGCCGACGGCGTGGTCGCCACCCGCCTGGCCGTGAACGGCCAAGGCGTGCTGAGCGGCCGCTACGAAGGGGCGAACTGCCGCGGCGACGAAAAGCTCCGGCGTCTCCGGATGTGGATCGACGAATCCGGTGAGGAGCAGGGCCGCCTGTGGGCCTACGGCAACAGCCGGGGCGACCTCACCATGCTCCGGGCAGCCGACGTCGGTGTCAACGTCGGGCGTCTCGGTCCCGTGGGCCGGCTCCGCCGGTTCCCCGGCCTCGACCGGACCGAACCCGGACCGATCCCCGGCTCCGGACCGATCCCCGGGTTGAGCACCGGCCGGCGCTCACAGGTACTCCCTCTTCCTCATCCAGACCAGCACGAACCAGCCCCAGACCGGAGGCAGGTAGGCCGTGAAGAGACGCTGCACGAAGACGGCCGCCACCGCGTCGGTCTCACTGATGCCGGCGGCCGTCAGGCCGATGATCATCCCGGCCTCGACGACCCCCATGCCTCCCGGGACCGGTGAGATCCCGCCGAGCATGGAACCGAGGGTCAGCACGACCAACAAGGTGGCCAGGCCCAGGTGGTCACCGAAGGCGTGCAGGGCCGCCCCCAGCGCCAGGGCCACGAAGATCTGGGCGGCGACGTTGCCGCCGAAGATCTCCACCAGGTTCCGCGGATGGGTGGCCAGGAGCTTGAGGTGCGACCACACCTCCGAGGCCTTGGGGCGCAGCTTTTGGGCGGCCAGGCGCCGCCAGCGGGGAACGGCCAGCACCAGGCCCGCGGCCACCCCCACCACCACCACGGCCAGAACGATGAACCAGACCAGGTGGGACTCTCCCCCACCGGAACTGCTGTTCGGTTCGCTGAAGTGAAGGTTGCCGATGGCCAGGGGCAGCGCCACCAGGAACAGGGCACCCTTGACGATCCAGCTGGCCGTGCTCACCAGCACGCCGGAGCTCACGGCCACGGTGCCGCTGTACCCCTCCTGCTGGAAGAACCTGACCCGGGTGGCGAGCACGGCCATGGAACCTCCGGCCAGGGCCACGAAGGTGTCCGAGAGCTCGAGGGCCAACGTCCGGCCGAAGGGGAGCGGGTTGGTCACCGAACCCACGGTGGTGGTGGCGATGGCCGGGTACGCCGCCTGGGCCAGCACGAAGACCAGCGCCACCCAGCCCCATTTGGCCCCGGTGATGGTGCTCCACGACTTGGTCACGTTGATGAGGACCCCGATGAGGGCCCAGCCTCCGATGAGGGTGCCGAGCACCAGCAGCAGGGTGACCCAGCTGAGCCGCCGCGGCTCGATCAACTTCGGCACCTCGACCCCGGCGGCCGACGCGCCCTGCTCGCGCAAGGCGGTCAGAATGGCCTTCTTCCCCCGGAGCGACCTGGAGGCGGCCGGCCGCAGCGCGGCGCGCTGGAGGAAGGGCAGGGCACCCACCAGGGCATCGGACGGCATCGCTCGGAGTGCCGAGGCCACCGCCCGCTCGGGGCCCGCCACGTCGGCCACGGCGGCCAGCGCGGCGGCGGTGTCCCGATCGAGCTGCTCGGGACTGGCCACCGTCGAGGCGGATCGGAAGTCGACCAGTCCAGCCTGGCCGCGGTCGTCGGCCACGATGGTCCTGGCTGACACGGCTCCGTGCGCGATCCCCGCCGCCCGCAGCGCCATCAACTGGCCGAAGATCTCGTCGATGGACCCGTCGGCGATCCCCGGGCCCTGGTCGGCCCCCGGGCCGGGGGATGACAGAGCCGGCTCCGGGCCGGGGGATGACAGAGCCGGCTCCGGGCCGTCTCTGTCCGGGAGGGTGCCGGCGGGCCGGGGGGTGCCGGTCCCGTCGGTAGCTGCCTCGGGGTCCGCCGGTCCCCCGGGAGGAACGAAGGGTGGGAACGCCGAGAGGCGCCTGCCGGCCGGCGGCCTGGTCACCAGCAGTGCGTCGTGGGCGGGGCCGGCGGGCCCGGCGACCAGCACGGCCGGCACCCGGGCACCGGCCCGAGCGGCCATCAGGGTCAGGTAGGCCTCGTGCTCCACCTGTTGGCGGCGGGTCAGGGCCAGCGTGGGCCCGGAGTCCCGGTAGAACAGGAACCGGGTCGTCTTGGCCAGCAGTTGGGCATCGGAGGCGTCGCGCCCGTACACCGAGACGTCCACCTCGTTCCCGTCGACCAGCGCGGTGAACCGGCCGACCCCCCACTCCTGGTCGGCGTCGGGAACGACGGCCTCGGCGGCGATGCCGAGGTCACCCAGGAGCACCCGCACCTCGTCGGTCGACGGCAGGCCGAGCGGCGAACCCACCACGAGATGGACCAGCGCGGTCATACCCCATCCCAATGCCAGGCTGCCCAGGATGGAGACCGGGAGCCCTGAGCCGTTGACCACGGCGGCCAGGGCCAGCAGCCCGATCGCCGTTTGGATGGTCCGCTGGAGCCAGCGGCTGAGGTACGGCAGGGCGGCGACGGCCACCCCGACCGTCACCGCCACCCGGACCACGGGGAAGGACAGGTTGAGATCGTGGAGCGAAGGGTCGGGGGGCCGCCCACCGTCCGGTCCCAGCAGCTGGACCAGGATCACACAGCCGATCCAGGACAGCCCCCCGGACAGGACGACGTCGCGGACGGCCGACCAGCGTCTCGACACCAGGGCCAGCGTGGCGATCAGGCGCGATGACACCGACCGAGGCCACCCACCAGATGACCGAGACCAGCCACCGGATCCCGTTCGGGGGCGACGACATGGTGGTGGCGATGGCGTGCTCGGTGCTGGAGTTGGCCCGCACGACCAGCCAGCACACGAGCACGGCCACGGCGGCCGCGCCGAGGCGCACGGCGTCGCTCCCCCTCCGGCGGGTCTGGCCGTCGCCGACCGGCGCGAAGGCGATGGAGCGCCACGGCCGGTTCCCCCTCCCGGACGGCCGATCGGTCCTGTCCGCCGGGGCCGGCGGGGATGCCGGAGCCGTCGCCGACTGGTCTGTGGTCACCGGTTCGCCCCTGGCCCTGGCGGGGCGACAACTGGCGCAGCACTGGTGGGTCGGAGGGCCATCGCGGTGTGAACACTAGGACCTGGGCCCGATCGGGCTCCGGGATCCAGTCCGGTTCCGCCCGGCGCCGCCTACCCGGCGGCCGAGCCCAGGAAGGTGGCGACGCCGAAGGAGAAGATGCCGCCGTCCGAGGCCACCAGCCAGTACCCATGACCGCGGCGGGCTGCGGCCATGCCCACCACCGGTTGGTCGAGGGTGATGTTCCCGGTCGACCCGTAGAAGGGGGCGTCGCCGAAAGAGAAGATGCCGCCGTCCGAGGCCACCAGCCAGTAGCCGTGGCCGTCGGGGGTGGCGGCCATGCCCACCACCGGCTGGTTGAGGGGAGGTCTCGCCGGTCGACCCGTAGAAGCGGGCGTCGCCGAAAGAGAAGATGCCGCCGTCCGAGGCCACCAGCCAGTAGCCGCTGGCCGTCGGGGGTGGCGGCCATGCCCACCACCGGCTTGGTTGAGGGGGGGTCCGCCCGTCGACCCGTAGAAGGGGGCGTCGCCGAAGCTGAAGATACCGCCGTCGGAGGCCACCAGCCAGTAGCCGTGGCCGTCGGGGGTGGCGGCCATGCCCACCACCGGCTTGTTGAGGGCGATGTTGCCGGTCGAGCCGTAGAAGGCGGCGTCGCCGAAGCTGAAGATGCCCGCCGTCGGAGGCCACCAGCCAGTAGCCCTGCGCCGTCGGGGGTCGCGGCCATGCCCACCACCGGCCGGGCCAGGGCGAGCCCGTCGGCCGACCCCGAGGAAGCCGGCGTCCCGAAGACGGCGACACCACCGTTGCTGGCGGCCAGCCAGTACCCGTCCCCGTCGGGGTGGCCGCCATGCCCACGGCCGGTGCGCCCAGGGACGGCGTTGGTGGTGAACCAGTCGGACTTGAGCCCGAGCGCGCCGGCGAAGGCGTCGCCGGTCAGCGAGACGTCCTGCTCGGAGCCGACCAGGGTCATCGCCGTGACCCGCCCGCCCCAGTCGCCATCGCCGTTCCGGCCGGTGATGTCGATCGACTCCAGGGTGCCCGAGCTGGGGCCAGGTGGCCTCGATGGTCGACACCGGTATGGACGCCGTCCAGGTGTGGTTGGGATTGCAGGCTCCGGGCACACAGACCGCATCACCGGCGTCCGGCACCGCGGGGAAGGTGCCCGGTGCCGTGTAGCCGCCCGTCGACGACGAGTACTGGGTGGCGGCGACCGCCCCGTTCGGGAACTCCATGACCTCGCCGGCGGTGTCGGACGACGGCCAGGTCGGTGAGGGCGCTCTCGTTGAGGGTGCCCCGGTAGGTCTGGCAGTCGAGATCGCAGGTGTCGGCGTACCCGCCCCAGGACCCCAGTCCGGCCATCACGTAGGAGCGGGCCGCCACGGCCTGGGCCTCGAGCTCCTGGAACCCCCACGGCTGGCCCTGGGGGCCGGGCCGCCGAGCGTGCCCCATCCGGCCGGCGGACTCGTTGGGCACCACCCCGGCGACGTACTGCTCGAGCGGGAACGATGTTGACGGTCCGCGCCGCGCCGGCCGAGTTGTAGACGGCCTCGATCGACCCCCGCACGGTGAGGTTGCCGCCGCCCTGGCACAGCTGGAGGGCCCGGGACGCCGTGGCCGGATCACCGAGGCCGGGGTTGCTGCCCGGGTCGCGGTCGGGATCGGACACGTCGGACCGCGTGGGCGTGGCCGGCCAGGGCCCGCCACATCCCGGGCCCACCCGCAGGTTCCAGCGACCGCCGCCGGCCGGGCTCATCTGCACGGCCCGCCCCGCTCCGACATCGAGCCCGGCGTCCGAGACGGTGAAGGGGGAGCCCGACGTCACGATGACCGTGTTGCCGTCGTTCTCGGTCAGTGCCACCCGGACCTTGGTGGCCGCCTGGGCTGCGGACAGGCTGGCCAGCGAGGTGCCTCCGGTAGTAATGGCTGACGATCGACTGGTAGGCGGTCCCGGCCAGGGCGTAGCCGAGCGCCCCCCACTGACCCATGCCGTGGCCGTGGCCGTAGCCGTGCCCTTCGAGCGTCACCGTGGCCGACGGGTAGGCCGACGCCGGGGGGGCGAGGCGGCGCATGGCCCCCGAGCCGGCCGCCGCCACCACGACCACGCGACGGTGACCGCCAGGCGACGCGCCGGCGTGCCGCCTGTCGGGCCCCGGCCTCGTCGATCAGTGCGCCTCGTCTCGGTCTCCCGATGCCGGCCACTGACCGTCGGCTCAGTCGACACCTATGCGGCGCTGGCGAACACCTGTGGCATCGACCCGTAGAAGGGGGCGCTCCCGAAGGAGAACATGCCGCCGTCGGCGGCCACCAGCCAGTAGCCGTTGCCGCGGTTGGAGGCCATGCCGACCACCGGCTGGTTGAGACGGCTGGCCGCCCATCGACCCGTAGAAGGTGGCGTCGCCGAAGGCGAAGATGCCCGCCGTCGGAGGCCACGAACCAGTAGCCGCCGCCGCCGGGTGCGGCGGTCATGCCCACCACCGGTTGGTTGAGGCGGATGCTGCCGGTCGACCCGTAGAAGTGTGGCGTCGCCGAAGGCGAAGATGCCGCCGTCGGAGGCCACCAGCCAGTAGCCGTGGCCGTCGGGGGTGGCGGCCATGCCCACCACCGGTTTGTTGAGGGCGATGCCTCCGGTCGAGCCGTAGAAGGTGGCGTCGCCGAAGGCGAAGATGCCCCCGTCCGAGGCCACCACCCAGTAGCCGTGGCCGTCAGGGGTGGCGGCCATGCCCACCACCGGTCGGTTGAGGGGGATGCCCCCCATCGAGCCGTAGAAGCCGGCGTCGCCGAAGGCGAAGATGCCCCCGTCGGAAGCGACCTCCCAGTACCCCTTCCCGTCCCGGGTGGCGGCCATGCCCACGATGGGCCGGTTGAGCGGTTGCCCGCCCATGGAGCCGTAGAAGCCGGCGTTGCCGAAGGCGAACAGCCCGCCGTCGGAGGCGACGTTCCAGTACCCCTTGCCGTTGCCGGTCGGGGCCATGCCCGACGATGGGCTTGTTGAGGTGACCCGGAGCGGGCTGGTTCAGCCATCCGGTCAGCTGGGGGTTCTGGTGGAACATCGGCCACGACCGCTTGCCCAGCGAGTGCCCCGTCGATCCCGCCGATCTCGTAGTGCTGGATGACCCCGGCGTTCTGGGCGTTGTACCCGGCGATGGTGATACCGATGGTCCCGTTGGGATCGATGGTGACCATGGGCGAGTTCTGGAGCCCGATGTCGCCGGCGCCCAGGGTGGCCACCGCCTGCGCGCTGCGGCCGTCGTAGATGACCAGGCCGTTCGGTGGTGGGGACCAGCACGTCGTTGTAGCCGCCGCCAGTGAGATCGGCGGTGACGATGCCGCCGATGATCGGTGCCCGACGTGGTCTGGGGCCATCCGGGCATGGCGGCTCCGGTGGCTCCGTTGAGAGCCCACACCAGTCCACCCGAACCGGTGTCCACGCCTTCGAGGACCTCGAGGTTCCCGTCGCCCTCGATGTCCCCGAGGGCCGGGCTGGAGGTCGTGGTCCCGCCCAGGTTGGCCTGCCAGGCGATGTTGCAGTGAGGAGTTGGCCCCGAACAGCATGTTGGTGTCGGAAGCTCCCGGGTAGTAGGACCCGGTGCCGAAGGCGATGCCCGTCTGCCCCCCGGCCAGGAAGTTGCCCACCGCGGGTGAGGAGTCGACGGTCTGGTCGGTGTTGTACTGGCAGAGGAGATTCCCTCCGGGCCCGAGGACGCGGAGATGACCGCCGGCCGTGTACGTCTGGCCGTAGGCCACACCCGGCGACGAGTCACCGCCTTCGACGACCTCGGTCTGCCCGTTGCCGTAGAGGTCGGCCAACGACGGCGTGGTGAAGCCGCTGTCGGCGGTGAAGAAGGGCCAGCCGGGCAGGACCGACCCGTCGGACGCCTTGAAGGCGTACTCCTTCTGCCCGAGGGACGGAGCCACCACCGAGTTCACGCCGTTGAGATCCCCCACGGCCATCGATGCCTGCACGCCGTGGAGGCCGTTGGGATCCGATGCATTCTGGCCCCACACCTCGGCTCCCGAACTGCCGAAGGCGTAGTAGCCGCCGACCCCGGGTTGGCGGCGTTGCCGGCGCCGACGAAGACGTGTCCGTGCCATGGCCGTCCGCGGTCACCGACGGCGTCGAGTCGATGGGAGCCCCGCCGGTATGGGCCGGCCAGCCCCGCGACCGCCGAACCGTTGTCCAGGTGGAACGCCCAGAGGTTGCCGGAACGGTCGCCGACCACCACCGACGGTCCCCCGCCGTCCAAGGTGGCCTCCGAGGGCGAGCTCTCGGCGATAGGGCCGCCGGCGTCGGGCAGCGTCTGTTGCCAGGTGAGGGAGATGGGCAGTCCCACGTGGGCCGAGGGTCCCGCGGCCGAAGCCGGTGGCGCCTGGGCCACGCCCCCGACCAGGGCACCGCCGGTGCCGAGAAGGAGGGTCACGGCGAGGACGGCGAATCGACGGAGACGGGCCCGGCTCCGTCGAGCCCCGACCGTCCTGTCGGCACCTGGCACTTGGTTCATACGGATGCTCCTCTGCCTCGAGTTCGGATGTGGTGGAGATGGCCCGGGCTCAGATGGGCGAACGCCACCAGGCGACCGATCGAGCTTGTGCGCATCAACACCCTCCGGTATCGGCCGTTCCGCACCGCAACTGAACGGATTACCTGCGCCGTCGGGCGGGTATACCCTGCCGATAGCCTGTCCGTCGGTACCCTGAGCCCATGGCCTCCGCCGCCCACGGCACCGAGCTGGTGGCGTTCCCGCCGCCGGTCGGGGCACGCCCGCCCCTGACCCGTATGGAGCGGCGCCGGGCGGCCCGGGAGCCCTGGGGCGCCGCCACGCCGTGGATCATCGCCGCCGGCACGCTCGTCCTCCGCCTCCTGACCGCGGCCACCGGGCCGACCGATTGGGATTCGGCGCAGTACGCCGCGGCCGTCGGGCACTTCGACGTCACCCACGGGCAGCCCCAACCGCCGGGGTACTGGCTCTACGTCATGGCCGGACGGCTCATCCACCAGCTGTCGGGCTTGGGAACCATCCACAGCCTGGTCCTGGTGGCCGCGCTGGCTTCTGCTGCGGCGGCCGGCCTGACCACGCTGGCCGGGCGGGACCTCGGCGGCCCGTGGGTCGGGCTGGCCGCCGGTCTGATCGTGGCCACCTGTCCGTTCGCCTGGTTCAGTGGTTCGATCGTCGCCACCTACTCCTTCGACATGGTGGGGTGCTCGTTGCTGGTCATCCTGGCCTGGCGGGCCCGTCCCGGCAGCTGGCACGGTGTCGCCGCCGTGGTCGCCCTCGGTCTGCTGGCCGGGTTCCGCCAGTCGATGGTGCAGTCCTTCGCCGTGCTCACCATCATCCCGGTGGTGGCCTCGACCCGTCGGTGGGGACGGTTGGCTCTGACCGTCGTCGCCGGTGCGGTGGCCGTGGGCGTATGGCTGGTGCCCATGTCCCTGAGCCAACCCGGTGGCTTCAGCGCCTGGCTCCGGGCGACCCGGATCGAGGCCCAGGGTGCCGCCCAGGCCACATCGGTACTCGACCATGCCGCCGCCGGCGCTGCCAACGTCGGAACCTTCGCCGCCTTCACCACGGTGGCCCTGGCGCCGCTGGCCCTGGTGGCCCTGGTCGCCGGCGCCGCCCTCGGGTTCCGGCGGCTGGCTCGTGGGGGTGAAGGGCCTGGCGCCCGGGGTGCCGGGCCGGTGGGGCCGGGCGTCCGGCCGGGAGAGGCAGCCCGGTGGAGACGTCCCTGGTACCAGGGACGCACCGCTGTCCTCGGTGCCGCCATCGTGCCCCCGATGCTGCTGGTGGCGCTGGTCCAGTTCGCCAAAGGCGGGTACCTGCTGGCCTACCTGCCGGCCGCCGTCATCGCACTGCTCCTACCCGTCGGCGCGCTCAACCGGCCGAGGCCGGAGCCGCGACCGGCCGCCGGTTCTGGCGCTGGTCATCACCTCGCTGGCCGTCGTCGCCGTCGCCGCCGTCGGCGCCCAACGCTTCCTGTACGGGGACGGGGTGTTGCCCGCGCACGACGTGGCGACGTCGGCCGCGTTGTGGCTCGACCAGCCCCGCTATCAGGCCCCCTACGCCGATACGCGGCAGGCCATCGAGGACGCCGACGCCCAGCGACGCCGCCCTGGGCCACCTCGGGCCCTCGGTCGACGCCCGCCGCGACGTGGTGGTGTTCGACACCGTCGACGGCGGCCAGAACATCTACCGGAACGCGGGCTGGGCGTTGCCGGGCGACCGTATCGCCCTGATCCAGCCGGGCCGGGTCGTCTACAACCAGCTGCACGGTGCCCTGTACTACGCGTCGTCCGCCACCGTGGATGTCGGGCCCTCCGGCTCGGTCCTCCTCGTCGCCTCTCCCGCGCTGCCCGGTCTGGCCTCGCTCACCGCCCGGATCATCGTCCTCCCGGTGACCACCGCCCCACCCATCGGAGGGTACAGGGTCTGGCGGCGTGCTCCCGGGCACTTCCATTCTCGGAGTCCGGGTAGTGGCGACGAGCGGCCCTCGACCGCTCGGGACGGGAATCTGACTACGGCCTGCCCGCCACGGACTCGACGAAGGCGGCGTACCGGTCGATGACCCGGGGCCATCGGAACCATCGGTCGACGTAGGCCCGGCCGCGTTCCCCGAGCCGGTCCCGTAATCGCTCGTCTTCGTACAGGCGATCCACCACCGCCTCGAATTCGCCGAACCCGGCGAAGCTGAGGCCGCCTCCGGATCGGCGGCAGTGCTCGACGGTCGCCGCGCAGCCGGCGTTGACCACCACCGGCGTGCCCGCGCTCCACGATTCGGCGATGACCAGGGAGAATGCCTCCCACGGAGACGGGGACACGAGGGCCAGGGCACCGCGGAGGAGCGCCCACTTCTGCCCCTCCGGCACCGGGACCGACCACGTCGATGTCCGGTCGGCGCTCGGGCGCGTCGACCACCGGTCCGGCCAGGACGAGCCGGAGGGGACCGGGATGACGCCGCTTGTAGGCCGAGAACAGTTCCGCCAGCAACGGGGTGCCTTTGTGCCGGTCGACCCGGCCCAGGCACACCAGATAGGGATCACCGGCGTGGGCCGGCTCAGCCGGAGGCCCGGGCGTCCTCGGGATCGTCCACCCCCAGGCCGAGGAGCAGCTGCCGGTGGCTCGCCACCGGGAACCGGCTCTGCACGAGATCCCGTTCGGCTGTCGTCTGGAAGACCAGCCCCTCGGCGGCACCGAACACCCGCTCGAATACCGGCAGGCACAGGGCGGGTTCGTCGTGGGCGGCCGGATGGAGGATGGTCGGGACCCTGGCCCGGTCGATGACCCGGACCGTCGGGTAGTACAGGTAGGGGTAGAAGATGAGGGCGTCGACGTCCGAGTGGAGCGCGGCGTCGACCAGGGCGGGCACCACCGGTCCCTGCAGGTCGACCCACCGTTCGGCATCGGCCGGCGAGGCCGTGCTCGGGGTCGGCCAGCAGGGAGGCCGAAAACGGATGGAACGACGGATCCCGCCCGGCCTGCGCAGCGAAGCGCACCACCCGCACCCCGTTGACCACCTCCTCGCCCGGCGGGAAGACGTCGGCCCAGGTCACGAAGTCCTCGGCGCAGCCGGTGAGCACCTCGACCTCCCATCCCCTGCCGGCCACCAGGCGCTCGGCCAACGCCCGTGCCGCGGTCTCGGCCCCTCCGATGATGGTCGGTCCGTAGCGGGGCACGACGAACGAAACTCTCATCGGACGCGGCACCGCGACCCCGGTACCGTGGTCACGCGGCGCAGGCTGCCTCGAGGGCGGCGGCGAACTCGTCCTTGACCCGGGGCAGGGCGAAGGAGGCCACCCGCTCGGCCGCCGCCGCCGCCAGTGTCGAGCGGAGCTCGGGGTCCCGCACCACCCGGTCGATGGCGGCCGCCACCCGGACCGGCTCCTTGTTGGGGAGGATCAACCCGGCCCCGGCCACCGTCTCGGGGACCGCGGTGTTGGTGTAGGCCACGATGGGCAGGCGGTGGTACATGGCCTCGAGCAGCGGGACACAGAACCCTTCGTGGTTGGAGAGGCAGACGAAGGCGTCGGCCGCGGCGTAGTAGGCGATCAGCTCCTCATGGGACACCGAGCCGGCGATCTCGACGGCGTCGCCCAACTCCAGCTCCTCGGCGAAGCGCACCACGGCGTCGCGGTACTCGTCGGAGATGGCTCCGCCCACCAGGTGGAGCCGGGCGTCGGGATCGTACAGGCGCCGGTAGGCGGCCAGGGCCTTGACCAGGTCGTGCTGGCCCTTGTGGGGCGACACTTTCCCGACGAACAACAGGTCGGCGCCGCCGGCCTTCTTGCCGGCGGCCAGCCGGCCGGCCAGCACGGGATCGGGCGAGCCGGCGAATCCGTCCAGATCGATGAGGAGCGGCACCGTCTTCGTCGAGCGGTAACCCGCATCCTGCAGCTCGCGCTCGTTGAAGGCGGAGTCGGCGATGGCGAATTCGGTCACCGGGGCCAGGTCCCGAAGCTGGGCGCGGCCCCACCGGACCTCTTCGCCCACCGCCGGTACCCATCCCTCGATCAGATCCGCCGGGGTGATGTTGTGGTAGTTGACGAACTTCCGCTCGGCCCGCTCACGGAAGATGTCGGCCACCCCGCTGCCGATGGACAGCTGGTAGAGCAGCACCCGCCCGGTCGACGACCGGTCACCCAGGCGGCTGACCGGGAACCCGTGGTCCAGCCGGTCAGGGGTGGCGTTGCCGTAGTAGATGTCGGACTGGAAGCCCCTCGCCCGCAGGAGATCGCGGAGCTGGACCACATGGCCACCGATGGCATCCCTGCTGGCCAGCGAGGGGATGACCTGATCGATGCGGGCCACTGTCACGAAGCGTTTTCTTCCCACCCGGCCAGAGGGCCGAAGTCGGTGCCCACGGCCGGCACCTCCCCGGTGAGTCCGGTGGACCGGAGCCGGAAGCTGACGTCGAGGGGGAGGCGGACCCGGCCGGTGGACCGGCCTGGGTTGGCCACCTCGAACTGGGTCACCTGGTCCTTCCAGTCGAAGATGGCGGTGTCGGTGGCGCTCTTCACGCCCACGCTGACCGAGTAGGTCCCGTCGAGCAGCGGCACGTCGGGGAAGGAGAAGATGACGATGCCGCCGCCTTCGGGGACGTCGACGGCACAGGCCGGGTCGTCGGGGTCGGAGGCGAACACCACCTCGTTCTTGTCGTCGTGGATGGCGATGCGTGGCCATGGCGTCGGGCACCGCGGCCAGGCTGTCCACGTCGGCGGTGATGGTCAACGACTCACCGGGGTACATGTGGGTACGCGAGCCGCTGCCGCCGTGCTCGGCCTGGACCGTGCCGATGGCCAGGACGTTGCCCTCGATCCCCCCCGAGTCCGAGTGCTTGAGGGTGCCCACCCCGAGGAGGTCGGCCAGGTAGACCCGGATGGCCTCGCCGGGCTCGTCGACGGTGATCACCCGGCCGTGGTTCATGACCATGGCCCGGTCGCAGTTCTGGCGGATGGTGTCCGGGCCGTGGCTGACCACCACGATGGTCCGGCCCTCGCGCTGGAACCGCTTCACGTGGTCGAGGCACTTGCGCTGGAAGGCGGCGTCCCCGACGGCCAGCACCTCGTCGACCAGCAGCACGTCCGGCTCGACGTTGACGGCCACCGCGAACCCGAGGCGGACGTACATGCCCGACGAGTAGAACTTGACCTGGTTGTCGATGAACTCCTCGAGCTCGGCGAAGGCCACGATGTCGTCGAACCGCTTGGCGATGTCGGCGTGGGACAGGCCGAGCAGCGACCCGTTGAGGAAGATGTTGTCCCGCCCGGACAGGTCGGGCTGGAAGCCGGCCCCCAGCTCCAGCATGGCGGCCAGGCTGCCGCGCACCCGGATCTCGCCGGTGGTGGGCTTGAGGATGCCGGCCACGCACTTGAGCAGGGTCGACTTGCCGCACCCGTTGCGGCCGAGGATCCCGAAGGTCTCCCCCTGGTTGATGTCCACGTTGACGTCCTGCAGGGCCCAGAAGGGCGTGAAGGGCATCTTGCCGCCGTGGATGACCCGCTCCTTCAGCGAGGTGTGCTTCTCGTTGTAGAGGCGGAACTGCTTGGAGATGTCCTTGACCTCGATGGCGACGCCCACGGTCAGAGCTCCTCGGCGAAGTTGCCCTCGAGCCGGCCGAAGACGATGAGGGCCAGCAGGAACAGCCCGATGCTCAACAGCAGCACCGCGCCCATCATCGCCGCGTAGACACCCACCCCCCAGGTCGGGAGGACGTGGTAGATCTGCGGTGTCGGAGGCCCTCCGGCCGGATTGGGATTCAGATACGTGTACTGGGTCCGCCCGTAGATGGCCCGTTGGAAGGTCATGACGATCGGGGTCATCGGGTTGAGCAGGTACACGTACTGGAGCCAGTTCAGCGACGGGTGCTGCTTGTTGTGGCCGGACAGGAAGATGGTCCCGTAGGTGTAGACGATGGAGGTGAACCAGAACCAGGCCATCAACAGCACCTCGGTCAGGTGCTGGGTGTCCCGCAGGTAGACGTTGACGGCCGACAGGAAGACGGACAGCGCCCCGGTGAAGACCAGCATGGCCACCAGGGCCAGGGGGAGGACGGCCACGAAGGTGAAGTCGGGCTTGATCCCGAAGAGGAGCAGGGCGAGGACGAGCACCACGACCTGGATGAAGAAGAGCACCAGGTTGACCCCGACCACCGAGAGGGCCAGGAGCTCGCGGGGGAAGGCCACCTTCTTCACGATCCCCGCCTTGCCCACCACCACCGACGTCGCCCCCATGGCCGAGCCGTTGAACAGGTTCCAGGCGATCAGGCCGGCGAACAGCCAGATGGCGAAGTTGGGCTGGTGGTTGCGGGCGATGATCTTGAAGACCACGTAGTAGATGGCCAGCACCAGGGCCGGGTTGAGCATCGACCAGGCGTAGCCGAGCACCGAGTCCTTGTACTTGACCTTGAGCTCGGTCCGGACCAGCAGCATGAGCAGGTCACGGTTGAGCCAGAGGTCCTTCAGCCTCCGACCGAGCTGGACCTTGCCGTTGACGACGGTGATCCGGTCGTGGCTCTGGCCGGGGACGAAGCGGGTGCTCCCCCCGATGGCCGAGACCTCCTCCGGCCCGTCGGGCGCGGGCCGCTCGACACGCAGGCTCACTGGGTGGCAGCTCCCGCGCCGGCCGTCGGTACGTCCATGGCGTCCTTCTGGATGACCTCGTCGATGAAGCCGTACTCGCGGGCCTCCTCCGCCGTGAACCAGCGGTCGCGGTCCGAGTCCGCCTCGATGCGCTCCACCGGCTGGCCGGTGTGGAAGGCGATCCGCTCGGCCATCATCCGCTTGAGGTAGATGATCTGCTCGGCCTGGATGGCGATGTCCGAGGCCTGCCCCTGCATCTGGCCCGAGGGCTGGTGCATGAGGATCCGGCTGTGGGGCAGGGCGAAACGCTTGCCCGGGGTGCCCGCGCACAGCAGGAACTGTCCCATCGACGCGGCCAGTCCGACGCAGATGGTGCGCACGTCGCAGCGCACGTACTGCATGGTGTCGTAGATGGCCAGGCCGTCGGTCACCGAACCGCCGGGCGAGTTGATGTAGACGGCGATGTCCCGCTCCTGGTTTTCGGCCTCGAGCAGGATCAGCTGCGAGCAGACCAGGTTGGCGGTGTTCTGGTCGATGGCCGAGCCGATGAAGACGATCCGCTCCTTCAACAGCCGTTGGAAGATGTCGGAACCCGGACCCACATCGGTACCAGGAATTCATCTCGGGTCCAGGGGCGTGCGGAAACAGTCGGCGAGGGTCTTCCATGGGGCCAGAGCCTAGTGGGTCGGACCTTCTGGTGGAGGCAGGCTGCCCGACGCCCCCCGACTCACCGGTCGACCCCCACCCGGCCCGAAACACCTGTCACGGCCTCGACCAGCCGGTCCCCGGTACGGTCCAGACCCATGGCTCCGAACCTGGCCCTCCCGGCGGCCACCAGCCGTTCCCGCTGGTCGGGACGGCCCACCACCTGGGACACCGCATCGGCCACTCGCCGCGGGTGCTTGTCCCGGAGCAGGACCCCGGCCCCGTCCAGCACCTCGCCGACCGCGCCGGTGTCGAAGGCCACGATGGGCAGACCCTGGCCCATCGCCTCGACCAGCGGTACGCCGAACCCCTCGTGGTCGGACAGCATGACCAGGACGTCGGCGGCCCGGTAGTAGGCGGCCAGTGAGGCATCGGTGATACCGCTGACGAACTCGACCGAGTCGGCGAGGCCCAGCGAGGCGGCGTAGCCGCGGAGGGCGGCGGCGTAGGCCGGCTCCGACGGCGCCCCGACCAGCGTGAGGTGCGCATCCGGGTCGGTCGAGGTCCGGGCCACGAACAGGGCGGCGATGGTCTCGTGGTGGGCCTTGTTCGGGGCCAGCCGCCCCACCGACAGCCAACGGTGGCCGCGGCCCGGGACCCGGGCGGACAGCCGCTGGAAGAGGACCGGGTCCGGTTCGACGGGCGGGACGGCCACGTTGGCCACCGGGATGACCATGGTGTTGGCACATCCGGCCTGGCGCAGCTCCGCTCGTCGAACCGCGACACGGCGATGCCCAGTGCCGCCCGCGGCGCCAGGTGGTCCAGCTCCAGCCGGGCACCGACCTGGAGCCGGGTGATCCCGTTGTTCCACGGCCCGAAGAACGTCGGCGGGGTGATGCTGTGGTAGTTGATGACCACCGGCTCGGGCCGGCCGGCCAACCAGCCGGCCATCACCGACTCGGTGGCGAACTGGTAGACGAGCACGTCACCCGGCTCGCGCTCCGCCTCGTAGTCGAGATAGTGGCGGGTCTCGTCGGCCGTGCCCGGATCGGGGATCTCGGAGTAGATCCTCGACCTCACTCCGGCCGCCACCAGCCGGTCCCGCAGGGCCAGGGTGTGCTCCCCCACCGCGTCGTGGCGGTGGAGCATGGGGACGAAGAGGTGGACGCCGCTCATGGCGGGAACCCGGCCACCACGGCGTGGACCGTGCCCGAGGTGGGCCGGTGCCACTCGATCTGGGCCGCCCCCGATCGGTGCAACAGGAACCTCCAGGTCTCGGGGTGGAGCGGCCGCCCGGGGGCCAGGTCCCGGGCCGCGGGCGTCATGTGCTCGGACCACGCCGCCTGGTCGGTCACCAGCACGACGACGCTCCCGCCGGGGCGGACGACCCGGACCGACTGTGCGAGCAGTCGCAGCTGGCCGTCCAGGTCGAGCCGGTCGACGCAACCGACCAGCACGACGCCGGCGGCACCGGCGTCGGGCATGGCGGCCAGGGCCGGTCCGACCTCGGACAACACCACCTCGGCCGGCTCCCCACCCTCGCCGGCGGTCGCCATCGACCGCCACGCCGCCGCCCCCCGGGGTTCCACACCCACGACCTTGCGGCCCGAACCCCTGAGTGGTCCGAGGAGCGAACCGTCGCCGGACTCGCCCACGACGACCGGTGCCCCGGGGTCCGGCACGCCCAACCACGTGTCGACCATCTCGGTCCACTCACGCCGGATCCGGCTCCGGACCCGGCCACTCGGCCGCCTCGAGCCCCAGCGGATCGATCCTGGCCTCGAGCACCTCCACCCGCGCCGCCAGGTAACGGAGCGCATCCCACACGGCCACGTTGACCGCCCCGGCGACCTCCTCGGCCGCGGACCGGGCGTCGGCGGCCAGGAGGTCGGCCATGGCGCCGACCACGTCGCCGACCAAGCGCTGTCCGATCCGGGCCGACCGGCCGCGTTCCCACAGATCGTCGGGCAGGCCCTGCCACGGGTGGCCGACGGCCGCCCAGTCGATCGTCGGGATGCTCGATCCGCCGCATGGCGTCGTCGAATCCCCAGCGCAGCCCGCCCTGCGGGCTCCGGCGGTCGAAGGCGGCCAGCAGCTCGCGCTCCTCGGCCGATCCGGGGCCGGTACCTTCCTGCCCGCCGTCCTGGGCGCCTTCCACCCCGCCCTCCGCCGGGCCTTCCCGGGCCGCTCCCCGCCCCCCGCCCCGGGCCCACCGGCAGGCTGGGCCGGTCCGGTGGGCTCGGAGAACTCCGCAGGCTCGGACATCACACCCTCATCCTTCCCGAACGTACTCGGGGCCGCCGACCTCGAGGGCCAGCCGGTGGGATCGGACCGGCGGCCTGCGCCCTCGGGCCACCACCCCGTCGAGGAACCCGAGGTACCGGTCGATGATCGAGGGCCACCGGAAGTAGCGCGCCGTGTAACGACCACCGGCGGCCCCCAGCGTCGACCGCAGCTCCCGGTCGGCGGTCAGCCGGTCGACGGCCACCTCGAAGGAACGGTAGGAGTCGAACCAGAGCCCGCCGCCCGAGCGCCGGCAGTGCTCCATGGTGGCCGCGCAGGCGGCGTTGACCAGCACGGGGACCCCCAGCGTCCATGCCTCGAGCAGCACCAGCGAGAACGACTCGTAGGCCGACGGCTTCACCATGACCTCGGCGCCGGCCAGGATGTCCCACTTGTCGGCTTCGGACACCGTGCCGGTCACCACGATGTCCGGATGCTCGGGTGCCTTGTCGGAGACGGGTCCGACGAAGGCCAGGGCGAGGTCGCCCGGGTGGCGCTCCTTGTACCGCCCGAAGTACTCGGCCAGCATCCCGCAGCCCTTGTGCTCGTCCACCCGTCCGAGGTAGCAGAGGTAGGGGCGGTCCCCGATGCCGAGCAGGTCGCCTCCCCGCCGACCGGTCCCGGCGGGCTCGTTGACCCCGAGGCCGAGCACGATCTGGGGCCGTGCCCCGATGCCGAAGACGTGCTCCATCAGATCCCGCTCCGCCTGGGTGTGGTAGACGAAACCGTCGATGTCCCGGAAGCTCTGGCGGAAGGCCGACAGGTAGATGGCCGGCTCGTCGTGGGCGGCCGGGTGGAGCACGGTCGGGACCTTGGACACGGCGATGGCGTCCACCGTGGTGGCGAACAGGTACGGGATAGCAGGCCACCACGTCGGCGTCGGTGGCGGCCACGGCGTCGACCAGGTCCGGGCACATCGGGCCGTTGAGCGCCACCCACCGGCGGGACTCGGCCAGTGACGCCGTGGTCGGCGACACCCTGAGCCTGCCGTCGAGCTCGAAGTAGTCGAGCAGCCGGCGGCTGGCCGTCGGGAACCGGTGCACGGTGACCCCGTTGAGGACCGAGGCTCCCGGAGGCTCGGTGTTCTCCCACGTCAGATGGTCGAGGGCGCAGCTGGTCATCACCTCCACCTCCCAGCCGGGCCGAAGGCACAGCCGCTCGGCCAGCATGCGGGCCGCCGCTCTCGGCTCCCCCGATGACCTCGATGCCGTAGCGGGGCGTGACGAAGGCGAGCTTCACGCTCCCACCGCCTGGCCCCGGGCCACCCCGGTGAGCACCTCGACGAACCGCCGGCGGGTCACGTCCAGCGAGAAGGCCTCGAGGCGCCGGTGCCCGGCCGCCACCAGGCGGTCGGCCAGGGCGGGGTCGCGCCGGACACGGTCGACGGCCGCGGCCACCACGCTGGGCCGCTTGGAGTCGAGCAGGATGCCGGCCGCGCCGAGGGTCTCGGGCACCGCCCCGGCGCCGAAGGCCACGATGGGGAGGCCGGACCGCATCGCCTCGAGGAGCGGGATGCAGAAGCCCTCGTGCTCGGACAGGCAGACGAAGACGTCGGCGTCGGCGTACCAGGCCGCCAGCTGGGCGTCGGAGAGATGTTGGCCGTGCCGGACCGCGTGGGCCAGGCCCAGCTCTTCGGCCAGGGAGAACACGGCCTCGGCGTAGGACTCGGTCAAGGCCGGGCCCACCAGGTGGAGCCGGGCATCGGGGTCGTACCACCGCCGGTAGAGCCAGAGGGCCTCGACCAGGTGGTGCTGGGCCTTGTTGGGAGAGATCCGGCCCACGAACAGCAGCACCGTGCCCGGGCCGTGGCCGGCGGTCAGCCGGGCCGACTCCGCCCGGTCGGCTGGGGCAGGTGCCCGTCCATCTCGACCAGGATGGGAACGACCGCGGTGGCCGGGCAGCCGAGACGCCGCAGCTCGTCGGCGTTGAAGGTCGAATCGGCGATGCCGAGGGCGGCCGCGGGGGCCAGCTCCGCGGCCTGGCGCAGGGCCAGGGCCACCTTCTCGCTGGTGTGGTCCTCCCAGCCTTCGTAGAAGGACGGGGGCGTGATGTTGTGGTAGTCGAGGACGAGGGTCTCGGGCCTGGTCAGCAGGAAGTCGGCCACCGGGGACGCGGTGCTCAGCTGGTAGAGCAGGATGTCGCCCGGCTTGGCCCGCTCCGGGTAGCGCTCGAAGTAGGTGGCCTGCGTCCTTGAGCTCGTCATGGGCCGCCTCGACGTAGATGTCCGACTCCCACCCCTCACCGCGCAGGGTGTCGCGCAGGCCGAGTGTGTGGTCGCCGGTGGCGTCCCTCGGGAGCAGCGCGGGGACGAACTGGTGGACGGCGGTCACCGCTCCCGTGCGGCGACCAGGAGGTACTCGCCCGGACCCCAGCAGGAGCGCGTTGACCGCATCGATGGCCGCGTTGATGGCCTCGGCGTCCGGGTTGGACGAGCCCACCCGATCGAGCCGCCGTTGGTCACCGCCCCAGGTGACCGAGGCGGGTCCGAATCCCAGCTGGGCCAGCAGATGGCCCAGGTCTCGGCGTGGAGCGGTCGTCCGGGGGCGAGGTCGCTGACCAGGTGGGACCGTCCCCGCCATCCACGACTCCGGGGTGGCCGAGTGGATCACCAGCACGCCGTCGACGGCCAGGCGGGACGCGGCCAGGGTCGACCAGCCGGTCCCGCTGGTTGGGATGGAGCCACTGGACCGATCCGCTCAGCACCATGCCCGAGAGGGCCTCGTCGGCCACCACCTCGAGATGGCCGAGCACCGACTCGGCTCGCACGTCCAGGCCCCGCTCGACGGCCGGCTCGATGACCGACTCGGTGGGATCCACACCGTAGGCGTCGACGCCGGCCGCGTTCAATGCCCCGACCAGGCTGCCGTTGCCGCATTCGGCATGCAGCACCCGCCCGCGCACCCCGGTGAGGGCGGCCACCGCCGGTCCGGCCCACCAGCTCGAACCGGGGTCGCACCTCGGGCAGGGCGCTGGCCGGCAGCTCGGGGGTGCGTTGGGCCTCCACCGAAGCCTCGAGGTCCTCGACGTGGTCCACGACCACGTGGAACATGCGGGACACCGCCCAGGCGAACTTGACGATCTGGTGGACGATGAACCCGATGTACCAGCCCATCGACTTGCGGATCAGTCGTTTGACGAAGCTGCCCACGAGCTTGTTGGACTCGATGGGGACGGCCACGTCCACGTAGGCCGACCCGTCCACCAGGGCCAACGTCTCCCGCAGCCGGGCCCGGCCGTGCAGCCCGACCGGCGAGAACTCGAGGAACAGCTCGTCCAGCTCGCGCTCGAGCCCGGCCGGGAGATCGCCCGAGGCGCGCCTGCGCCTGACCTCGGCGTCGATCTCGGCCATGACCTCGGCCAGGTACTGGGTCCGCGACGCGGCATCGACCCCGTCGGCGGTGGCGGCCACGGTGGCTGCGGGGGCGTCGGGGGTGCCTGGCGGCTTCGGCTCGATGGGAGCCACCGGGGGCGTGGACGACTGCGCGGGCGGCACAGGGCGACTATAGCCAGGGCCTTCGGCCTCCCCGTGACCATGCACTCCCTCCCCAGGCCCACGCCCGGCCCTGGGTAGGCTGGAGGGCACGCGGGCGTGGCGGAACTGGCAGACGCGCCGGGTTTAGGTCCCGGTCCCTTCGGGGATGGAGGTTCGAGTCCTCTCGCCCGCACGCTCGCCCGTACTCGGCCTGACACGACCTGGCCCGCACCCGCACTCTCGGCCGACCCGCCCACCGTTCGCCCGCATGGCCGACCCGCCCACCGTTCGCCCGCGTGCATCCCCGGGGTCCGGGCGCCGGGGCTGGCGTCGGGCACCCCGGGCGGTGTTAGCTGTGCGCTATGCCCATCGAAGGCGAGTACGAGCCCAGCCCCACCGATTGGGTCCGCGAACAGGTCGAGGAGTACGAGGGCTCCGGCGGGACCAAGGGCACCACCCTCCGCGACATGCCGGTGGTCATCCTGACCAGCCGGGGAGCAAAGTCCGGAAAGATCCGCAAGACGCCGTTGATGAGGGTCGAGCACGACGGCCGCTACGCGGTGGTCGCCTCCAAGGGCGGCGCTCCCACCCATCCCGTCTGGTACTACAACCTGGTCGCCGATCCCCATGTCGAGCTCCAGGACGGTCCGGCCAAGGCCGACATGGTGGCCCGCGAGGTCACCGGCGACGAGAAGGCGCGTCTGGTGGGAACGAGCCGTGGCCGCCTACCCGGACTACGCCGACTACCAGAAGAAGACCGACCGGGTCATCCCCGTCTTCGTACTCGAGCCGGTCGCTGGCCTGACCGGGCCCGGACGGCCGACGCGCTCAGCCCGGCTTCCGGATGACCAGGGCCAGCAGGTAGCACTCCTCGGCCTGGTAGTAGATGCCGTAGTTGGCCGGCCAGGGCCACCGGATCGAACACTCCTCGTGCCAACCGCGGGGCCGCCCCAGTTCAGTCCCCGTTCGGTGAGCACCTCGAAGCCGGCCCGGGTCACCTTGTCGCGTAGCTCGCTCCAGCGTGTACTCGACCTTGTGGTCGGGATCGATGAACGAGTGCTGCTGGAGCCGGCACACCCGGCCGTTGGGGGTGTCGATGGCCATGTACCCGCCCGGCCGCAGGATCCGGAAGGCCTCCTTCAGCACGATCTCGCCGTCGGCTTCGGTCACGTGCTCGATGGACTGGCCGCTGTAGACCAGGTCGACGGAGTCGTCGTCGGCGAACGAGAGATCGGCCATCGACCGGTACTCGTAGCGGACCTTCCCGCGACTCGGTGTCCCCGGCCCCGAACCGCTCCGAGCGGTACAGCGGGTGCCGGTCGTCGGGCGGCAGGTCGACCACGACCAGCTCGTCGAAGTCGTAGGGGTAGCCGAGCACCACCAGTGCGCCCCGGGAGTCGGAGGTGTGGCCCCACCCAGGTCGACGATGCGCCGGGCCGGCGGGAGCCCCACGATGAACTCGCACCGGCTGGCGTGCAGCGAGCTGTGCAGGTTGGCCGGCCGACCGGCACACGGCGGTGCGGAACTCGTTGGAGCAGCGGATGCGGTCGACGATGTCGGCGTGGGTCAGCGCCCCTGCGGCATGGCCGCCGGTCTGCTCGGTCCACGCCGGCTCGTCAGGCTCACGGCGAAGCAGGACGTTGTAGGCCATCCGGACCGCCTGGCGCGGCGGGAGCTGCTGGAAGGAGAGCCCGGCCAGGCGGGTGGCCTCCCGCCGGACCTTGCGCTCCACCCGTCGGAGGTGGGGGGTCACCTTGGCCACGGCGCCGCCGGCCGTCCGGTCTCCACCGTCCGCTGCGTGACCCGGACCGCTCACAGCCTCTCCATTCCCGTCGGGTCGAACGGCCCGAACATAGCATCGCGCCCTCACCGGCTCTGGCTGGACCCCGTCGCGCCGTTCCGGTGCCGAGCCGGTGCGGGACGCAACCTGTCTTGCCCGCAAGGGCCGGTTTCGGCCATGCTTCCCCGGTTCCGTCGCAACGTCGGGGTGCACAGCCGGGACGGTCCCGGCGTGGGCCACGACGGCCGGTGCCTTCAGGGTGCAGGTTGTGCGGCACCGACCACAGACTCTGACATCAGCTACAGGGACGAGATACAGGAGGACAACATGGGAATGCTCGACGGCAAGGTGGCCATCGTGACCGGCGCAGGACGCGGGATCGGACGCGAGGAGGCCCTGCTGCTGGCGTCCGAGGGCGCCAAGGTCATCGTCAACGACGTGGGGGCCTCGCTGCCAGGCGAGGGCGGCGACAAGCACCCCGCCGAAGAAGTGGTCGAGCTGATCAAGAAGGGCGGCAGCGACGGGGCGGTCAACGCCTCCGACGTGAGCTCGTGGCAGGGGGCGAAGGATCTCGTCGACCAGGCCGTCGACACCTTCGGCCAGCTCGACATCCTGGTCAACAACGCCGGCATCCTGCGGGACAAGATGAGCTTCAACATGGACGAGTCGGACTGGGACGACGTGATCCGGGTGCACCTGAAGGGTCACTTCGCCCCCTCCCACCACGCCGCCGTCTACTGGCGGGGACGGGCCAAGGCCGGCGAGACGGTCAGCGGCCACATCATCAACACCTCCTCGGAGGCCGGTCTCTACGGGAACGCCGGCCAGGCCAACTACTCGTCGGCCAAGGCGGGCATCGCTTCGCTCACCTGGGTGCTCGCCCGTGAGCTCGAGCGCTACGGCGTGACCGTCAACTCGATCTCCCCCCGGGCCCGCACCCGGATGACCGAAAACCTGTTCGGCGAGATGGGCCAAGGCGGGCGAGGGATTCGACGAGTGGGATCCTCGCAACATCGCCCAGCTGGTGCCTTCCTGGCCACCGACGAGGCGTCCGACATCACCGGCCAGAACTTCGTCGTCTTCGGCGGCAACGTCTGGGCCATGGGCGGGTTCCACCCGGTGGGCGAGATCCACCGCGACTCGATGTGGACCCCCGAGGAGCTGGCCGCGGCCAAGGGTGAGCTGTTCAAGGGCATCTCGTCGGGCAATCCCGAAGTTCAGCTTCTTCTAGAGGCGCTGCTGCGTCTAGAGGCAGCTCCCCGGACGCGGCCCCGAGGGCCCGGCTCCTGCTCCCTCGGGCTCCGGGTGGTCCAGTTTCCAGAATTGCCGAAAATATCGTCTGCAGCTCTCCAGCCGATAATTTTCCTCGACCGGCGCGCCTCACTGCCGGTACGAGAGGTGCTGGATGCCCTGAACGGCACCGAATTCTCGGCTGGAGGGCTGGAGGCGATAGTTAGCCCAGATCGGAAAACAGACGGGGCACACCGGTGACCACCGGCCGGCGATCTGCAGGAGCCGCTCAGGGGCGACCGGGAACCACCGCCGTCGCCTCACCCACCACCTTCTCCTCGCCGTCCCCGTTGACCAGGCGGACGTCGAGGTCGACCAGGTGCTCACCACCGTCGGTGTGCTTGCCGGTGACCACGATCTTGGTGGACAGCTTCTCGTCGGGCCAGGTCTGCTTGGCGAACCGGACCTGGTAGCGACGGACGTTGCCGACACCCACGAAGTCGGTGAGCGCCGAGCCGAGGAAGCCCATCGAGAACATCCCGTGGCCGAAGACGCTGGGCTGGCCGGCGGCCTTGGCCTTGACCTCGTCGTGGTGCATGGGGTTGAAGTCGCCCGAGGCTCCGGCGTACCTGACCAGGTCGGTCCGGTCGAGGACCAGGGAGCGCACCGGCGCCTCGTCGCCCTCGTTCACGTCCTCGAAGTACAACACGTCAGCCATCGGTCCGACCTCCATCCGCTTCCTCGACTGCCGGTGGTGCCCCGGCCTGGGCCACCGCTGTCACGATCCGCGTCCTCCGCACTGCCACGTCCGCGCCCGATCTCACCGGCCCGGCTCGGGATCCCGGGGCAGGCCCAGGAGGCGCTCGCCGATGACGTTGCGCTGCACCTCGCTGGTGCCGCCGGCGATGGTCAGGCACTTGCTCTGCAGCACGCCGTGGGCGGACACCGCCGCCTCCCCCTCGGTGAACACCCCGTCGGGCCCGCACAGGTCGAGCCCGAACTCGTGGACCCGCTGCTCGAACTCCGCGCCCAGCAGCTTGCGCAGGCTCGACTCGGACCCGGGCTGGAGCCCGCCCGAGCGAACGGAGGGTGGCCCGCACGCCCAGCTGGGCCAGGACTGCGCCTTCGGCCAGCAGGTCGACCCAGCCGGTCGAGAGTGACCGGGTCCTGGCGCTCGGGGTGGTCGGCGATCCGGGCCAGCACGCCTTCGAGGGCGCCGCCGAAGGCCGAGTCCGAGGAGAGCGAGACCCGCTCGTTGGCCAGCGTGGTGCGGGCCAGCCGCCAGCCCGCCGTCGATCTCCCCGACGACGCAGTCGTCGGGCACGAAGCAGCCGTCGAGGAACACCTCGTTGAAGAGCTCGGCGCCGGTGATCTCGCGCAGGGGTCGCACCTCGATGCCGGGCGACTTCATGTCGACCAGGAAGTAGGTGATGCCCCGGTGCTTGGGCACATCGGGGTTGGTACGGGCCAGGCAGATGCCCATGTCGGCCCGGGCCGCCACCGAGGTCCAGACCTTCTGGCCGTCGAGCCGCCAGCCTCCCTCGACGCGGGTGGCCCGGGTGCTCAGGGCGGCCAGGTCGGATCCGGCCCCCGGCTCGCTGAACAGCTGGCACCAGAGGAGCTCGCCCCGGAGGGTCGGGCCCACCCATCGCTCGGTCTGCTCGGGGTGCCGTGGGCCATGATGGTGGGCAGGGCCCAGCCGGCCACGGCCAGGTTGGGGCGGCGGAGCCCGGCCTCGGCGCAGAGCTGGTCGATGACCAGCTGCTCCACCGGACCGGCGTCACGTCCCCACGGTGCGGGCCAGTGCGGGAACGAGCAGCCCCTCTTCGGCCAGGGCCCGCCGCTGCTCGAGCGGGTCGGCGATGCCGGCGATGGCGGCGACCACCCGGTGAGCTCGGCCCGGAGCTGCTCGGCCTCGGGGGGTAGCTCGACGGAGAGGAGGCCGGCGGTGACCGGCGAGCGCCAGCCCGGCCGCTTCCGCCCGAAGGGGCGCGGTGCCGCCGATCAGCTGGCGGAGCGTGGTGGCGCGGCGCAGGTGGATGTGGGCATCGTGCTCCCAGGTGAAGCCCATGCCCCCGAGGACCTGGATCGCCCCCTTGGCCGCCTCGACGTAGCCGTCGAGGGCGAGGCTGGCGGCCAGTTGGACGGCCAGCCGGCTCTGGCGCCCCGCGTGGACGGTCACCGGGTCGCCATCGGAAGAGCCGCCGCGCCCGGGCCTCTCGGCGTCGAGACTCACGGCCGCGTCCCAGGTTGCCGCCACCCCCTGCTCCACCGAGACCAGCATGTCGGCCAGTCGGTGCTTGACCCCCTGGAACTGCCCGATGGGCCGGCCGAACTGGTGGCGGGTGCGGGCGTGCTCGGCGGCGCTGTCGAGGCACCAGCGGGCGCCGCCCACCGCCTCGGCCGAGGCCACCAGCAGGGCCAGCTCGCGGATCCGCTCCGAGCCGGCACCTTCGATGATCCGGTCCGATGGCACGACGTCCGCTCGAGCACCCAGTCCGCCGAGCGCCGGGACGGATCGAAGCTGGCCCTGGCGTCCGACCCGGACCGACCCGTCCCGCTCGATCAGGGCCCACCGGACCGAGCCCGCCACCTCCACCGGAGCCAGCACCCTGGCCACCACGGCGCCGTTGGGAACCGGGCCGATGGCTCCGTCCACGGTGAGCGAGCCGTCATCAGCCGGTCGCCCGATCAGGCCCGGACCGCGGCACGGCCGAACCGTCCGGGTCGTCCGGCGGGCACGACCAGCGAGGCGGGCAGCGTCCCGTCGACCAGGCCCGGGCAGGATCTCCTTGGCCTGGGTCGGGCTCCCGCACTCGGCGACGACGGCACCCACCACCGCAGTGCCGGCCCACGGACCGGGTGCCGCGGCCCGCCCGAGCTCCTCGGCCACGACGGCCAGCTCCACCATCCCGCCGCCCTGGCCGCCGACTCCTCGGGGAGGTGGATCCCGAGGGTCCCCTGGGCGCCGAGGTCGGCCCAGAACCGGGAGGGCTGTCGGCGGCAGCGTCGAGCGCCGCCCTGGTCACCTCGGGAGGGCAGCGCGACTCGACCCACCGCTGGAGGGAGAGCCGGAGCTCGTCGTGCTCGTCGCGGATCCCGATCGGCACCGGTCAGCCTCCGGAGTGCCGGCGCCGCCCGCCCGCCCGACGGTGCGAGGCGAGGGCGCGGCCCGATGCGCTGGTCGGCCACGGCGAGATCACGGCACAGTTTCTACCATCCTGAGCCGGCACAACGAGAACCGGTTCTACTCCCGAAGAGCCGAAGCCCCCGGAGGCGGGCAGTCCGGTCCCGACGGCCGGTCCCGACGGCCGGTCCCGACGGCCGGTCCCGACGGCCGGTCCCGACGGCCGGTCCCGACGGCCGGTCCCGACGGCCGGTCCTGCCGGCCGGTCCTGCCGGCCGGTCCTGCCGGCCGGTCCTACCAGCCCTTGAACTCCGGTGACCGGCGCTCGGCGAAGGCCCGCAGGCCCTCGCGCAGTCCTCGGTGCCGGTGACCAGCTCCTGGGCGACCGACTCGTCCCACAGGGCGCCGGCCCGGTCGGACTCGAGGGACCGGTTGGTGAGGTACTTGGCGGTGCCGATCGCCTTGGTGGGCCGGCGGCCAGCCGGGCCGCCCAGGCACCGACCTCGTCCATGAGCCGCTCCGAGGCACCACCCGGTTGACCAGGCCGATTCGCTCCGCCTCGAGCGCCGGGACGTCGTCACCGAAGAAGAAGAGCTCCTTGGCCTTCTGGGGGCCGATCAGCCGGGGAAGCAGGTAGGCGCCACCGGCATCGGGGGCGATGCCTCGCCGGACGAAGACGGCGATGAACTTCGCCTCCTCGGCCGCGACCACCAGGTCGCAGGCCAGGGCCAGGTGCATGCCGCCGCCGGCCGCGGTGGCGTTCACCGCGGCGATCACCGGCTTCTCGCAGTCGAGCACCGCGCTGATCAGGCGCTGCCACCCGTCGCGGATGAGCCTGGCGGCGTCCCCCACGGCCGGGCGGGGGCGCCCGCCGGTCGCGCCGGGCCGGCTCCTGTGGAACGGAGGTCCGCTCCCGTGCAGAACCCCTTCTCGCCGGTCCCGGTGATGACCACGGCCCGGACGGCGAGGTCGGAGGACGCCTCCTGGAGCCAGACGACGATCTGGTCGCGCATGGCGGCAGTGATGGCGTTGCCGGCCTCGGGCCGGTTGAGGGTGATCCGGGCCACGCCCCCGTCCAGCCGGTAGAGGAACGGGTCCGTCGAAGCCATCGCTGGTCGGCCATCACGTCCTCGCCCGGCCGGCCATCAGATGCGATGGATGATGTTCATCCGGGAGGTACACACCGGCTCGCCGGTGGCCTGTTCCCGCCAGGCCGTCTCCACCACCACGAAGGTCATGGTCTTGCCCTTGGACTCCTTCCGGTAGGCGTCGGCCACCTTTCCCTCCCCGACCAGCACGTCACCGGCGAAGATGGGCCGGTGGTAGGTGAACTCCTGTTCGCCGTGGAGGATCAGTCCCGCCGTTGGCCATCAGCGGCCCGAGGACCTCGGCCATCGGATTGCCGGCCGGCCCGTCGGTCGGCTGCAACTCGGGGTAGGCGCCGAAGTGCTCCATGACGAAGGGGTAGGTCGGCGGGGCGGGGATGCCGGCCAGGCCCGCCTCGGAGGCCGCCCTCGGATCACGATAGACGGGGCTCTTCTCCTTCACCGCGTCGGCGAACAGCGCCAGCTGGCCTCGCTCCACCGTGACCACCTTGGTTCCGGTCGGCTTGCCGATGATGGCGCTCAGGGTGTCCTCTGCCACCTGGGGCTCCTCCCCTGTCGAACTGGTCACCCGGAGTCGTGGGCGACCACAACCGGCTGGGCGATAGGGTGCCCGCTCGGCACCGTCGCGCGCAAGCCTCCGGCCCGGTGCCCCGTCATCGGGGCCAGCGATCGGGTCTGTCGTCCCAGCGCCGTGATCCCCTACAGTGCCGGGCGTGAGCCAACCGGGACAGTCCAGCCGGGGCCGGCCCGAGGTGGTCGTGCTCCCCGATACCCGCACCATGGCCCGGGTGGCGGCCGATCGGGCCGCGGACCTTCTGCGCTCCGCGGTGGAGCGGAAAGGCGTCGCCCACGCCATGTTCGCCACCGGCAACTCCCAGATCGAGTTCGTCGGCGAGCTCGTAGGCCGGACCCCGGACGTGCCCTGGGGTGACGTGGTCGTGTTCCACATGGACGAGTACGTGGGCATCGGGCCCGATCATCCGGCCAGCTTCCAACGGTGGATCCGCCAGCGGATCGTGGAGCCGACCCGCCCCCGGTCCGCCCACTACCTCGACGGGCTGGCCCCGCCCGACCGGGAGTGCGAACGCTACGCCGGCCTGCTGGACGACCACCCGCTGGATCTCTGCTGCCTCGGCATCGGCGAGAACGGGCATCTGGCCTTCAACGATCCACCGGTGGCCGACTTCGACGACGAACTGGACGTGAAGGTGGTGGCCCTCGACCCCGGCTGCCGGCGCCAGCAGGTGAACGAGGGGCACTTCGCCAGCGATGCCGAGGTGCCGGAGCTGGCGGTCACAGTGACCATCCCCGCCCTGCTCCGGGCCGGATCGGTCCTGGCCGTGGTACCCGAGGCGCGCAAGGCGGAGCCGGTCCGCGCCGCCCTCGAAGGGCCGGTGACCACGTCGTGTCCGGCGTCCATCCTCCAGCACACGCCCCACGCCACCATCCTGCTCGACGGCGACTCCGGCCGGCTGCTGGCCGGGAGCCCCTGAACCGGGCGGGCGCCCTCGCCCCCGGGGTACGCCTCGGCCTACGAGGCGGGTTCCGGCCCTGGTCGGGCCCGCAGCCAGGCATCGAGGAACGGGTAGGCCAGATCACCGTGCCACTGGTGTTCGCCGTCGAAGACGTCGAGACCCAGCCGGTCGCTTGCGCCGAGGTGGTCGTAGACCCGTTGCACCCGGGCTGCCGACTCCTCGGCCGCCGCCACCGGGAAGAGCAGGTCCTCGCGGCCGGTCACGATGAGGAGGGGCGCGGCGCCACCAGCGCGGCCACGTCGGCGTGCTCCATCCGGCCGAGCATGCCGAAGAGCACCTGTGAGCCGCACATGTTCCAGGGCACCTTGTGCGACTCGGCCCACGACGAGAAGTAGCAGCACACCACGGCCGCCGCCACCCGCGGGTCCAGCGCGGCCAGGAACAACGTGACCGTGGCCCCGTAGGAGAAACCGGCCATGCCCATCCGGTCCGGGTCGACCAGCGGGTGGGCCTCCAGCACGTCGAGGGCGCGGGCCAGATCCCACAGGTTCTGGGTGAGCGGGTTCCAGCCGCCCATGACCTGATGGACCAGGTTGGTGTCGCAGCCGTAGTGGTCGGGTGGGTTCCAGTCGGCCCGCTCGCCGAAGCAGCGCAGGTCCGGAGCCAGGACCACATGGCCCTGTCGGGCCAGCTCGGCGGCGTAGTCGCCACCGGGCGGATCGTCGGGCTCGAGCCCGCACACCCGCGACTTGCCCGGTCCGTGACCGTGCACGGCCAGCACCGCCGAACCCGGCGCCATCCGCTCGTCCGGGAGGAGCAGATAGGCAGGAACCGACATGGTGTCCTCGGTGTCGAACACGATCCGCTGTCGGACGTAGCCCTCGCAGACGACCTCCTCGGTGACCTCGGTGTCCGCCGGTACCGGCTCGGGCCACGGAGCCAGCAGGTTCCGGAAGCGGACGCGGAACCGGTCCCTCCACGGATCGAGCCCACCCGGATCGTCGGGCAACGGATCGTCCTGCTCGGTCGCCATCAGCCGGCTCACCGCCTGGAACCACGGCGAGAGGTTGCGCAGCTTGGGTGTCGGCGTCGTGGACGTGGTGGACGTCGACGTGGTGGGTAGCTCTGTCATGCTGGGCAATCCCGGTCCTCTTGGTCGCTGGCACACCGACCGGCTCGGTGTCCCGTCAGGCCACCATCAAATCACTCCGCTCGGCCCGAAGGGACCGGGCGACCGGGGACACGGGTTGAGCGGACCTCACCGGTGGGGCACACTTGCACCATGGTGAGGATCCCATGACGGTTGTCACCGAGCTCGACATCCGGCCGCTTTCCCCCATCATCGGAGCTGAGATCCACGGCATCGACCTTTCGAAACCGCTCAGCGAACGGGTGGTGGCCGGGGTCAGGCAGGCGCTCAACACGCATCACGTGATCTTCTTCCGCGACCAGCACCTGTCCCCGACCCAGCAGGCGGAGTTCGCCGGACAGTTCGGGACGGTGACCGAAGGCCATCCCGTCATCACGCCCCTCGCCGAGCACCCGGACGTGCTGGCCATCGACGGAAGCGTCGACCGGGCCAGCTGGTGGCACACCGACATCACGTTTCTCCAGCAGCCGGCCTTCGGGTCGATCCTCTACATGCTCGAATGCCCCGATTTCGGAGGCGACACGACGTGGGCCAGCCTGCAGGACGCCTATGACCGGCTGGCCGATCCGGTCCGGTCGATGTGCGACACGCTGATCGCCATCCACTTCGACCCCTGGTTCGCCGCCGATGTCGACGCTCGTGGGGGCTACGAGTGGCAGGGGGTGCGGTACGAAAAGCTGCTCCCGGCGCTGCACCCGGTGGTGCGCACCCACCCCGAGAACGGCCGCAACGGGCTGTTCGTGAACCCCCAGTTCACCCAGACGATCCTCGGACTGTCGAAGAACGAGAGCGCTGCCATTCTGGACATGCTGTACCGGCACTGCCAGCAGCCGGAGCTGACCTGCCGCTTCCGGTGGCGTCCCGGTTCGGTGGCCTTCTGGGACAACCGGGCCACCCTCCACTACGCGCTCGACGACTACGGCGACGCCACCCGCATCGCCCACCGGGTGACCCTACGGGGTGATGTCCCCTACGGGCCTGCCATGCCCAAGCGCTGACCTCACGCCGCTCCGGGGGGGGTCCACCGATCCACGGATCGGGCCGAACGATGATCGGGCCCGCTAGGTGGCTCCGGCCTCGGTGGATCCGGCCTCGGGGGACGAGACCTCCGGCTCGCTCTGGGATCGGGGCGGTTTCCCTTCGCGCCCGAGGGTCCGGGTCGGTGCGGCGCCGGAGACCGCCAACGCTTCCTCGCTGGCTCCGAGGTAGGCGGCCAGTGCCCTCGGGTCCCGCCCGACCTCGTCCGGCGTCCCCGCCGACACCACCGCGCCCGTCTCCATCATCACCACTTTGGAGCACAGGGCGAACACCAGGGGGACGTCGTGCTCGACCAGCACGATGGTGGTATCGGCCAGCTCGTGCAGGCGGCGCAACAGGGGCACGAACGCCTCGGCCTCGCGTTGGGCGATGCCGGCTGTGGGCTCGTCGAGCAGGAGGAGCCGGGGTCGGGCCAACATGATGGAGGCCAGGTCCACCACCCTCCTCGTCCCGGTGGAGAGCTGGGCGATCGGGTGGCGGCGGAACCGTTCGATCCCGAACGAAGCGATGACCTGGTCGGCGGCCTCACATTTGGACCGCTCGGACCGCCGCGCCCACGGCATCTGCAAGGTGGAGGACAAGACGCCCACCGGCCGGCGGGCATCCTGGGTCAGCCACAGCACCTCCTCCACGCTGAGCTCGGGGAAGAGCCGGCAGTCCTGAAACGAGCGCACCACTCCGAGGGACGAGCGCTCCTCGGGCAGGTACTCGACCAGGCTCTCGCCGTCCAGCCGGATCGAGCCGGCCTGGGGCGTGACCAGTCCCGAGATGACGTCGAGCATCGTCGTCTTGCCCGAGCCGTTGGGCCCGATCAGCCCGACGATGGCGCCCGGCTCGGCCGACAGATCGGCGCAGTCGACGGCCTGCACGCCCCCGAAGGCCACGCTCACCCCCTCCATGTCGAGCCGTGCCGGTCCGGAGGTGGGCACGTCACCGCGACGGGGGGTGGCGACCTCTCCGCCGCCGGGCACGTCACCGTTCCGGGCCATCCCACCGCTGCCGGCCACGCCACCGCGACGCTTCAACTCGCCACCTCGGTGGCTACGGCGACCGGAGTCTCGCCCTCGTGCCCCGGCGCCGGTGGCACGCGGCCCCGGCCGATCAGCTGCTCGATACCCAGGGTGACCACGTCGCCGAAACGGTGGAGGAGCTCGGACAGGCCGCCGGGGAGGTAGAGGATGAAGGCCAGCAGCCCGAGGCCGCTGGTGAGGAACTGGATGGTCGGGTTGGACCCGAAGATGGCGGGGATGCCGACCAGGTAGATGGCCCCCAGCACGGCTCCGTCGATGGACCCCAGGCCCCCGATCACCACCATGGACACGACCAGGATGGAGAAGGTGGGGTCGAAGGTGTCGGTCGAGAAGCGCTCGGTGGCGAAGGCGAGGCACACCCCGGCGTAGCCGGCGATGAACCCCGACAAGGCGAAGGCCAACAGCTTGGTCCGGGCCAGCGGTGATGCCCATCGCCCCGGCTCCGGTCTCGTTGTCCCGCACGGCCATGAGCCGGCGGGCCACCCCCCGGTCGCGCCAGAGCCGGACGATCAGGACCGAGACGACCAGGACGCCCAGCGAGAACCAGGCGAAGGCCCGTTCCGAGGCGAGCCCGATGCCGAACAGGTTGGGCGCACCGATGAGCGTGGACTGGGGATTGGGCAGGCCCGTGCACAGCTGACGGTTCAACCCGGGCACCGTCCAGCACGGGGTGTCCAGCACCGGCGCCCATGAACCAGAGCCCGAAGGCCAGGGTGCTCACGGCCAGGTAGAGGCCCCGCACCCGGAGGGCGGGCAGCCCCACCAGCACGGCCACGACGGCGGTCACCGCGCCGGCGAACGGCATGAGGAGGACGAGGGGGACGCTCGAACCGAGGTGCGCGGCCATCAGGGCACCCACGGCGACCAGCCCGAACTGTCCGAGCGACACCTGGCCGGCCCAGCCGGTCAGCACGGTCAGGGACAGGGCGATGACCGCGTAGATGCAGATCTGGGCGATGAGGAACGAGTTGCCCACGCTGACCACCAGCGGGAGCAGGGCGGCCCCGATCACCGAGGCCACCACTCCGATCATGCCCACCCGGCGGCGGAGCGGGCTGTCGTTGCGCAATTGGCCGCGCGTGTTCTCGAGCCAGGTGGAACGGGCCTCGCGGCGGGACCCGGTCTGCAGGGCGGCGATGCGGACCAGCAGGACCGCCATGACCAGGGGGAACAGGATCAGGTCCACCTGGTTGGTGCTGCTCAGGTTCCAGACCAGGATCTCCTGGATGATCCCGACGCCGATGGCGGCCACGAAGGCCGCGGTCAGGCTCACCATGGCCCCGACCATGGCCGCGGTGAGGCCCAGCAAGAGGAGCTCGGGGCTCAGCACCTCGGTGAGCTGGGTGGTCTGGCCCGGGGCGGCCAGGATGGCGGTGAAGGCGGACAGGATCCCGGCCAGGGTCCAGGCCACCGTCGAGGTTCGCCGCACCCACACCCCTGAAAGGCGGGCCGAGTCGGCGTTCTCGGCCATGGCCCGCATGGCCAGGCCCCACGGGGACCATTTGATGAAGGCGGCCAGCCCGATGGCCACCAGCGGCGCGGCGATCAGCGTGAGCACCTGCCCGGGGGTGAACAGGTAGGTACCGATGCTGGAAGGAGATGTCGAAAGGAACCGGAAAGGCCTTGAAGAGGTTCTTCGGGCGGATGAAGGGGAGGGCGGTGAAGACGAACAGGACCTGGCTCAGCCCGATGGTGGCCACCATGACGAGCACCCGGGGCCGGTTGAACAGCCGCCGGAGCAGCAGCTCGCTCAGGGCCCCGACGGCGGCGGCCAGCCCCAGGGACAGCACCAGCGCGAACCAGTAGTTGAAGCCGAAGTCGTAGAAGCACTTGACCATGAAGACGGCGGCCACCACCCCGAGCTGGCCCTGGGCGAAGTTGAGCACCCGGTTGGTCTTGTAGATGAGCACCAGGCCCATGGCCAGGAGCCCGTAGCTCAGGCCGGTGATGACTCCCTGGACGAGGACGAAACTGGGGATCGACACGCTCGCCCCGCTCAGTCGAGCCCGGCCGCGGCGGCACCGAGGAAGACCGGGCGCAGCAGGTCGGTCCGCTCGTACAGGTCGGTGGTGGGGCCGTCGAAGCGGACCTCGCCCCGCTCGATGAAGATGGCCCGCTCGGCCAGGCTCATCGCCCGGTTGACGCTCTGCTCGACCAGGACCACCGTCGTGCCCTGACGGTTGACCTGGCGGACGATGTCCATCAGCCGGTCGACCGCCTTGGGGGCCAGCCCGAGTGCCAGCTCGTCGATCAGCAGCAGCTTCGGCTCCGTCATCATCACCCGGGCCAGGGCCAGCATCTGCTGCTCGCCGCCGGACAGGGTCCCGGCCGGCTGGTCGAGCCGGCTGGCCAGCTCGGGGAAGCGGTCGATGGCCTCGTCGAGGGCCGTCCTGGCCCGCGGGCCCTCCCGGCGCATGGAGTAGCCCCCGACCCGCAGGTTCTCGCGCACGGTGAGGCCGGAGAAGGTCATCTTGCCCCCGACCAGCAGGGCCACGCCCTGGTCGATGATCTGCTCGGGCTCGAGGTAGGTGCAGTTGGCCCCGAAGATGCGGATGACCCCCCGGTGCGGGTGCTCGAGCCCGGACACGGCGCGCAGCAGCGTCGACTTGCCGGCGCCGTTGGTGCCCAGCAGGGCCAGGATCTCGCCCTGGTTGATCTCGAGGTTGACGTCGAAGAGGACCTGGTTGGCGTCCGTAGTAGAAGTCGAGGTTGTGGATCTGCAGGGCCGGGACCTCTCCCCCGGCCTGGCGGCGCTGGCCCTCGGCGTAGCGCTCGAGGACGTCCTCGATGACCAGGGTGATGTCGCGTCTGCACGTACCGGGACCCGATCACGAGCATGAGGCCGCCGATCAGGCAGACCGGTCCGATCAGGGTGAGGGCCACCGTGGGACCGTGGCTGTACCCGACCGCGTCGCTCATGGCGCCGAGGATCACCGCGCCGGCGAATCCCCCGAAGACCAGCGAGTAGACGCCGAACATGGCGAAGCAGATGGTGCGCATCTCGGGCGGGGCGGTGGCCGCCAGGGTCAGGAAGATGCAGATGGCCAAGGGGGACACCGCCGCGTTGGCCAGGAACTGGAGCGTCACCACCATCCACAGGTGGGGCATGTAGAGGGAGGTCACGTAGAAGGCCCCGTAGGCGGTGATGCAGATGCCGGCGATGGCCAGCGGGCGTTGCGGGGCCCGCCGGAAGAAGCGGTCGCCGAGCACGTAGGCCACCGGCAGTCCGAGGAAGGCGGCCAGGCCGATGATGGAGTACACCTCGCTGCGCTGGGCGGTGTCGAGGCCCCACCGCCGGACGAAGTAGAGGTTCCCGAACAGCGGGGCCGCCGTCCCGGCGAAGCCGAGGATGGCCACGGCCACCAGCTCGAAGTAGATCGACCGGATGCGGAGCAGCCGGGTCACCGCCGGCCCCAGCAGGACCCGCGGCGCATCGCCCTGCTGGGAGTGGATGTCCATGCCCGAGGCCTTGAGGATGTGGCTCGACTCGTTGGCCCCCTTGTCCGGCTCGTTGCAGGGTGAACAGGGCCAGGCCGATGGGGATGCCGGCCAGGGCGATGAGCAGCCCCCAGCGCCAGTCTGTGTCCGACGGTGACGAGGAAGCCGAAGGCGAGATGCCGACGGTCTGGGACAGCGGGTCCGAGAGGTTGTGCCAGCTGAAGACCCGGCCGCGGCCCTCGGTGGGATAGGCGTCGGACAGGTACGAGTTGTGGACGGTGTTGTTGACGCCGAACCCGACCGAGGCGATCAGGTAGAGGAAGGTGAAGGCCCAGACGTTGGTGGCGAGGGCCATCAGCGGGGCGAAGACCGAGAAGATCAGCAGGGCCACCGCGGCCACCACCTTGCGGCTGCCCCGGTCGGCCCACAGGGCCAGGGGCACCGCCCACAGCAGTTGGGCCACCGCGGCCACGAAGGTCACGGCCCCGAGGGCGGCGTCGTGGATGTGGAAGGAGTGCTCGAGGTTGGTGCCGATGAGGGAGATGCCGTTGCCGAAGCTGCCCGGCACGAGGGCCGCCGCCGTCAGCAGGATCAGGGGGGCGAAGCCGCTGGCCCGGAGGATGCCGATGAGGGGCGGTGGCTTTCCCTTCGCCGGTGCCGGGCATGACGTCGAGGGCGGCGACCGCTTCGGGATCGTTGCTCTTGGCCACGACCTCCTGCAGCAACTCGTCTGGAACTGCGAAGTCGAACAGCACCGGGTCGGCCATGGAAGGCACACACTATCCATGACATCGCCGTCAGACACGCTCGACGGATCCGGGGTGTGCCCGCCTCTAACCGGCCGGTGCCGGACCTGCCGACGTGGCCACCGTCAGGGGGCCGTGGGGCAGCACGCACAGCCGGGCGCCCGGCCCCGTCCGGTCGAGCGCCGCTGCCACCGCGGCGGACAGATCGTGCACCGGCGACAGCATGGCCGAGCGCACCGCGTCGTCGCTGAGACCCTCCGAGAACATCCAGACCTCGGCCCGCCCGAGCACCCGGCCGAGCACCTGGGCCTGCCAGGCGTCGAGCCGCCCGGGACCGCGGGGGCGGGCCAGCTCCGCCGGGCCCGAGGCGTCCCGGAGGATGCCGGCGAACGCCCCGTCGTCGGGCAGCCCGTCGTCACAGGCGGCCGCCATCACGATGATCCCGCCCGGGGCCACCACCCGTCTCGGCCGCGGCCATGCCCTTGACCGCCTGGTAGAGGTTGCGGTCGAGCGGGTAGCCCCCGTTGGTGGTGAGCACCACGTCGAAGGGGCCGTCCACCGGCTGGGTCACGGTGTCGGAGGCGAAGGCGCAGGCGGCGGGATGGCCGTCGGGGAGGGCACCGGCGAAGACCCCGGTCAGACGGCGGTCGCTGTCGATGGTCACGTCCACCGACAGGTCCGGCGGGCACAGCGCGGCGGCGGCGGCCGACGAACTCGTGCACCGGATTTCCCTCGGTGAGCATCCAGGTCGACCGAGCGTCGGCCAGGCGGGTCGGGCTGTGGGCCTCGAGGATGGTGGCCGTGTCGGCCAGCCCCGGACAGACCCCTTCGGGCCCCCACTCCAGCCGGCGAAGAAGTGCGGTTCGACGAAGCCGGTCACGATGCGCACCGCGGCCTCGACGTAGTGACGATCGAGCAGGACCGGGGTGCCGTCCACCTCCCCGACCCGGACGTGGCCGCCGTCGCCGGAAACATGGTCGTGGATCCGGTAGCGGCCGGCGATGTCGGGCCCGACCAGCTCCTCCATCTCCGCCGGGGTGGCCTGTCGGTGGGTTCCGGTGGCGCACAGCAGTTGCACCCGGTCCGGCCCGGCTCCGGCGTGTTCGAGCTCGGCCAGCAGGGGGGGCAGCACCGTGGTGTTGGGCATCGGCCGGGTGAGGTCGGGGAAGACGACGGCGACCACGCCGTCCCGATCGGCCACATCACCGAGGGCCGGTCCGGAGATGGGGTGGTGGAGCGAGTGGCGCACGGCACCCGCTTCGTCGGCGAGGGCGGTCGGCTCCCTGGGCTCGACCACCACCGCGTCGTCGGGCACCTCGACGGCCAGCCCGTCGGTGCCGTAGGCCACGGTCAGCCGCACGACGGCACCCGGGGACCGCTCGAAGTCGTGCGGCCCGCCGGAGGACCGGGCCGGCCGGACGGAGCCAGGCCGATGACGGCCGAGGCCACCGCCTCGGCACGCGGGCGCAGGCCGGCATAGTGGGAGACGGCGACCGGATCCGGTTCGAGTCCGTCGTCCACCGGGTCCATCGTCTCGAGGTCGAAGCCGGCACCCACGGCTGATGCGGCCAGCAGGGCGGCGCCGGCCGAGGCCGCCTGGCCCGAGCGGCGCCTGGTCCCGGGAAGGCCGGTGATCCCGGTCAACGACTCGACCCACACCGCGGCGGCAGCCCCGGCCCCACCCAGCGCCAGACCGGCGACCGGCGACGCCCCTGACCGTCCGGCATCCATGGCGTCGAGGCACCGCTTGACCTCCCATCCCACCGACTCGAACAGGGCCCGGGCCAGGTCGGCCAACCCGTGCTCGGAGGACAGCCCCACGAAGGCGGCCCCGGCGTCGGGCCTCCACCAGGGGGCTCGGGCCCCGTCCAGCCACGGGGCCACGGTGACCCCCCGGGCCCCGGGGGGACTGTGCCGGGCCAGCTCGGCCAGCTCCGCCGGTGGGTGGCCGGTGATCCGGCCCAGCCACTCCAGGAAGGATCCGGCCGCGGAGAGGCCACCCTCGACCAACCAACCGCCACCGGCGGCCCTGGACAGCACCATGCCCCGGGGACGGGCGGAGGGGCGGGCGTCCAGGGGCTGGGAGACGTTGGCCGTGGTCCCCCAGCTGACCATGGGAGAGGTCTCGCCGGCCCCGGTCCCGAGCACCTCGCACGGCCGGTCTCCGGCGCCGACGACCACCGGCGTGCCCTCCTCCAGTCCGAGGGCGGTGGCCGCCTCCGGCCTCAGCCGGCCGCTGACCTGGTCGGAGGGGACCACCGGGGGCAGGCGGGTGGCCCCCGGGCCGGCCAGCCCGCCGACCACCCGCCCGTCGAGGTCGTAGAGCCCGGTGCGTGAGGCCATGGTGGCATCGGTGACCACCTCGCCGGTCAGCTGCCAGACGACGAGGTCCCGTGGGGCCAGGAGCCAGGAGCTGGCCGCCAACCGCTGTCCGTCATGGGTGCCCAGCCAGGCGATCTTGGCCGCCACCGAGCCGGCGTCGAGCGGGACCCCGGTGCGGTCGAAGACGGGATCGGCGCCCCCCAGCGCCTCGGCCAGGACGTCCGCCTCCGGCGCCCCTCGACGGTCGGACCAGACGATGGCCGGGCCCAGGGGCCGCCCACCGGCATCGACGGGCACGAAGGTCTGGCGCGCCCCGGTGCACCCCACGGCCTCGACCGGACCGAACCGGTCGCCGGCCCGGGCCCGCAGCTGGGCGCAGGCGGCCACCACCGACGACCACCACTCCCCGGGATCCTGCTCCGCCCATCCCGGCGCCGGGTGCACGGTCCGGACACGGACCCCCGACTGGGCCACCAGCCCGTCGTGGTCCCACAGGGCGACCTTGGTGAGCGTGGTGCCCAGGTCGACCGTCAGGATCACCGGCCGTGCACGATCTCGGCCAGCTCCTTGGCCATGGCCGCGGGTGACGGCTCCTGGAAGATGGCGCGACCCATGGCCAGGCCCGCTCCCCCTCCGGCCATCACGTCGCGGGTCTCGTCGAGCACACGGTCGCGGGCCCCATGGGCGTGCGGGCCGCCGAGGAAGAGCACGGGGACACCGACGCTGGCCACCACCCGGGCCACGGCCTCGACCCGGGCCCCGCCTGCGGGCACGTCGGGGACGGGCACCTTGAGGAGCGGGGCACCGAGGTCGTGGGCGATGACCGCGGCCAGCACGATGTCGTCGGTCTCCCGCGACATCCGTCCGCCCCTCCACATCACCGGCTCGATCAGCGCCTCCAGCGACGAGGACCTGGCGTCCTCGAGCACCCGGCCGAGCAGCTCCAGCGCGGCTGCCCCTCCCCCGTCGTCGGGGTCGATGCGGGTCATGAGCTTGACGCCCGTCCAACCGTCTTCGGCGGCCCGGCCCACACTGGCCACCAGGCGGTCGTCGAGCTCGAACGCCGTTCCGGCCAGGCCGGTCCGGTTGACGGAGAGGTAGGTCCGCTGATCGGGCCGGACGGCACCGCTGCGGGCCAGCTCGGTCAGCGGCTGCACGGTGGCCAGGATGCCGTCGCAGTAGGGCAGGGCTTCGCGCAGCGCCCGGAGGTAGTCGGCGTTGCGCTCGATGGTCATGACTCCTCGGGCGCGGTGGTCGGCCGCCAGCACCAGGGCCGGGAACCCGGACGGCGGCGGGCTCTGGGCCACCGGCTCCGTCACGCCAGACCGGAGAGGGCGAGGATGACCTTGGCCACAGCCGAGAAGTCCTCCCGCCCGTACCCGGCCACGGTCGCCGCGGTCAGGGCCTGCCGGGCGATGGCGGTGGTGGCCAGGGGGACCCCGGCACCGGCGCCGTAGTCGAGGGCCAGATCGAGGTCCTTGGCCATCAGGTCGGTCATGAACCCGGGTCGCCACCCGTTGGATGCCGGGCTGTCCGGGCACGACCCCGGCCACCGGCAGCCGGGTGCGCACGGCCACGCAGTCGCCGGTGGCGTGGACCAGCACCTCGATGCAGCTTGTCGAGGTCGACCCCCGACTTGACGGCCAGCGCGGTGGCCTCGGCCGTGGCCAGCATCTGGGCGGCGTAGATCAGGTTGTTGCACAACTTGACCACCTGGCCCATGCCCGGACCACCCACATGGACGATCAGCCCGGCGAAGGGCTCGAGGGCGGGCGCGCCGTCTCCAGCGTGGCTTCGTCGCCGCCGACCATCAGGGTGAGCGTCCCCTTCTCCGCTCCGGCCGTGCCGCCCGAGAGGGGTGCGTCGAGGAAGCCGGCGCCGGTGGCCGTCACCCGCTGGTGCTGGGTCCGGGCCACCTCGGGATCGATGGTCGAGCAGTCCACCACCACCTTGCCCGGGCCGAGGGCGGGAAGCATGCCGTCGACCACCTCGGCCACCTGCGGCGAGCTGGGCACGCAGAGCATGACGATCGCGGCGGCTTCGGCCACCCCGGCGAGCGATCCACCGTCGACGGCCCCCAGCGCCACGGCTCGCTCGATCGGGCCCGGGCTCCGGGATGCCACCGTCACGCGGTGCCCGGCCTCGAGGAGGTGCCGGGTCATGGGCAGTCCCATGGCACCGAGTCCGACGAAGCCGAGCTGCATGGTGATCCTCCTCAGGGGTGAGCGAACTGCGGGAGCCAGGCCGAAGTGCCCGAAAGGAGCTCGGCCACCATGGCCTCGGTCTGGTGGAAGTCCCCCCGTCCGGCCAGAGGGTCGAGGAAGAACGCGGCCTCGGCCAGTTCCCGGTCGCCGCGGATAGCTGCCGCCACCGTGTACTCGGTCACGGCCACGTGCCGCCGGACCAGCTCGGCGTACGGCGGGGGCAGCGGAGCCACATCGCGGCCACGGATGCCGTCGCCGTCCACCACGCAGATCGACTCGACGACGGAGTCGTCGGGTACGTCCGGCACCTGGCCGGCGTTGGGGATGTTGGCCGGGAGCTCACGCCGTTGACCGGTCACCAGCGAGTCGATCACCGGCGCCGGGAGCTCACCCGACGCCCACGTCTGCAGCTTCTTGCCCCCGGCCAACCAGGCATCGACGTCGGCGATGTAGCCCTCCTGGTGCTCCTGGCGCCGTTCGATGGGGGTCAGCTCGATGTTGAACTCGGCTCCCCAGCCCGACTCCTCGGTCAGCACCCAGGGCACGAACTCGGCCACGTGCCGGTCGCCGGCCGCCGGCAGGGCTCCCCACTTCTCGAGCAGGGTGAGCTTCAACGCATGGCGCTGGACGAAGTCGAGCCGGGTGAACTCCTCGGCCCGGGGCCGGCCGGGGTGGGGCGCCAGCGCGGCCAGGCCGCCGGCTTCGGCGACCATCTCGGCCAGGATGGCGTACCCGTCCTCGCCGTCGACGTCGAGCGCGGTGACCACCGGGAAGTGGTTGACGCCGGCCACCGTGGGACGGACCGCCTCGTGCGGCTTGCCCAGGGCGATGGCCAGGTCCATCGTCCAGTTGCCCACCTCGTGACAGAGACCGACGGTCTTGACCGTGGTCTGCTGGCAGACGGCCCGGGTGAGGCAGGTCATCGGGTTGGTGATGTTGAGCATCCAGGCGTCGGGACAGATCTTGCCCATGTCCTCGGCCACCCCCACCAGGACCGGGATGTTGCGCAGGGCGCGGTTGATCCCGCCCGGGGCCGACGGTGTCGCCCACCGACTGGCGGATGCCGTAGCGGGCCGGGACGTCGAGGTCGACCGACATCGAGTCGAATCCACCGGTGGAGATGGTGACGATCACGAAGTCGGCACCTTCGAGCGCCCGCCGTTGGTCGGTGGTGGTGGAGAACCGTGGCCCCGGCCCCCAGGGCCTCGCCGACCAGCCGGCCGAGCGCCTCCATCTTCTCCAGGGGTGCGGGGTCGATGTCCTCGAGCACGTAGTGCGCGCCCGCGCAGCGACTCGGTGCCGAGCAGGTCGGCCAGGAGCTCGGGCGTCCACTGGTAGCTCCCGCCGCCGATGATGGTGATCTGCATGGCGCTCAATCCCTCCGGCGCACGACGCGGCAACTTCCTGACATAGGCGTCACTCTATCCAGACGGCGGCGGCCCGCCCTCTGCCCCCTCACGGGCCCAGGTGATGAGCCGTCGGTAGGCGGCCGCCGAGTCCCGGCCCTGCGCATCCGTCTCCAGCCAGCGGAAGCCCCGCGGACCGCGGGCCCGGTCGATCCCGAAGATCCCGAACCGCGGCTCGTAGGAACCCCATTCGTAGTTGTCCATCAGCGACCAGTGCAGGTACGCGGTGACCGGGACGCCCGAGGCGACCGCGTCCACCACCGCGTCCACGTGCTGGCGCAGGTAACGGGGCCGTTCCCAACCGTCGGACCGCAGGTAGGAGCGGCCGTTGCGGACCCGGTTGCAGATGCCGTTCTCCACCACCCACAGCGGCAGCGAGGGGAGCAGCGTGTGCTGATGTCGGCACCACCGGGCCAACCCCTGCGGGTCGGGGGGCAGGTCCCAGAGGGCCCGGGACGGTTCCCACCGCCGGCCACCCGAGCTCTCGTGTCCCGGTAGTCGGGTGGCGCGGCTGGCGACGGGGTCGTACCAGTCGAATCCACTGGCATCCAGCGGCCGCGAGGGTCGGCTGTCGAAGACGGCGTCGAGCACCCGGCGTCGACATGGCTGGCGGATCCGGGACCGGACCACCCGTTGGAACCCGGATCCGTCGAGTTCCCCTCGACCGTAGGGGGACGCCGCCGCGAAGAGGCGGCGAAGGAACCGCTCGCCGGCGGTGAGAGCCGGGAACAGGCCATCGTGGGCGGCCCGCCTGTCGTCGATCCAGGCGTCGACGTCGTCCCGGCCCACCCCCGCATCCCCGGTGGAGAGCAGATCGGTCACCAGGCGGTCCTGCTCGTAGATGGACGACGAGCTGGTGTTCACCGTGACCATGGCCGTGGGCTGGACCTGGTGGATGGCGGCATAGGCCAGCACGTGCGCGGTGAGCAGGTTGTCGAGCACGGTGAAGGCGTCGGCAAATGCCATCCGCCGGCCCGGTGGGTAGGCGCCCTCGACCCACCCCATCAGGGCCAGGATGTTCGGCTCGTTGATGGTGATCCATGTCCGGCACCGTGGGGCCAGCACCGGGACCACCCGGGCCACGTGGGCCGCGAACCGGTCCGGGGCGTCGTCATCCAACCAGAACTCCTCGCCCAGCCAGGCCGGGTGGGTGAAGTGGTGCAGGCTGATGATCGGCTCGAGACCGCGATCGTGGCAGGCGGCGAGGATGTCGAGGTACCCGTCGAGGGCGCGGCCGTCGAACTGACCCTCCTCGGGTTCGAGCCTCGCCCACTCGACGGACATCCGGAAGGCGTTGCATCCCATGCCGGCGGCGCGGTCCAGAGCCTGTTCGGGCTGGAGCCAGAAATCACAGGCGTTCCCCGAAGGTTCGATGCGGCCACCACCCTCCCAGGCCCGCCAGTTGTTGGCCGGCTCGCCGGGCCCGTTGTAGCCACCCTCGATCTGGTAGCCGGACGTGGCCACACCGAAGAAGAACCCATCGGGTAGCTCGACCCCCTCGGGGTGACCGGTGGTCACCGCTCCGCCGGGCACGACGGCTCCGCCGGGCGGGACGGCTCCGCGCACCTTCCCGCCCCGTGCTGGTGCATGGCCACAGTATGCCAGCACCACCACCGGGCAACCGGAGCACGCGGGTCGGGCATCATCGTCAGGCCGGAGCCGAGACGACGACCTCGGGACCACGTCATCTGCCGGAGGACCTCGCCGTGATGGGCGCGAACGCCAGGTCGGTCGGCGGGTCCGCGCCTCGGGGTCCCCGTTAGGATCTCGCCATGGCCGCTCCAGCCCTGCTGTACGTCACCCAGGTCTCCCCTTACCGGGACGGTCCGGCCGGGGTGCACGGCGTGCTCGACCAGTCGGCCACCGCAGTGGCCCAATTGGCCGAGGCCGCGGGCATGACCTTCCGCCGGGTACAGGACGTCCGCGACCTCGAGCCCGGGAGGCTGTCCGCGACCCGGGTGTTGGCGCTGTTCACCATCGGCGAGACCCCGTGGTCGGCGGACCAGCAGGCCACGCTGCTCGATGGGTTGCGGGCCGGTCGCACCTCCGTCCTGGCCATCCACTCCGCCACCGACTCGTGCTACGGGTGGAGCGAGTACGGGCGACTGGTAGGCGCCCGGTTCGACGGCCATCCCTGGACCCAGTGGTGCACGCTGGACGTCATCGACACCACCCACCCGGCCGTGGCCCACCTCGGCCCCACCTGGCGATGGTACGACGAGGTCTACCAGTTCCGGGACCTTCGCCCCGACGCCCGCGTGCTGCTGGCCGCCCGCGCCGACGAGCTCGGCGGCGAGGACGGGCCGTCGGGCACCGCGGATCCGGGCGCCGCGGATCCGGGTACGGCGGGTCCGGGTACAGCGGATCCAGGAGGTGCAGATCCCCACGCTCATCCCCTGTCGTGGTGTTTCACCGAGGGTGCCGGACGGGTCTTCTCCACCTCACTCGGGCACTTCCCGTCGGCCTGGGAGAGCCCGGCCTATCTCCGTCACCTGGCCGGCGGCCTCGACTGGTTGACCGATGAGGTTCCGGTGGCCTGAGCCCGTGTCGACGACGAAGGTCCGCTGGCCTGACGTGTCCGTCCGACGCGGGCCCGGCGACGGCGCTCATCGGTCGACGAAGGTCCGGTGAGGGGAACCCGAAAGCGGAGGGACGGGCCGCCGGTCCGCGTCAGTCGCGCTCGGCCACCAACCCCTCCCAACCGCGCACCCTGAGTGCACCCCCGACCCGTTCGCCGTCGCGACGGCGGTCGGTACCGACCAGCACCCTCCCGGAGAAGCCCTCCAGGGCGGCGTCTCCGTCCGACATGCCCGCCATGACGACGACCCGGTCGTCGCGGCTCCAGGCCCAGGATTCCGGGCCGACCGGCAACGACCGGTACGCCCCCCGCCGGAGCTCGGGTGTGGCCCGGCGCAGGGCGAGGAGGTCGCGGGTCAGCGCCAGCATCGAGCGCCCATCGTCCCGCTGGGCATCGACGTTGTACGCGGCCAGGTCCCCGAAGGGCAACCACGGCTGCATGCCGGGGTCGGTGAACCCACCTCCGGGTCCGTCGTTCCACGGCATCGGCGTCCGCATGGCGTCGCGTCCGGCGTAGGCCGGCCAGTACAGAACACCGAGCGGGTCGTGCATCCGCTCGTGGGGGACGTCGGTGTCGACCAGTCCGATCTCGTCGCCCTGGTAGAGGACGGGCGTGCCCCGAAGAGACAGGAGCATGAGCAGCGCCACCCGGGACTTGGCGTCGGTCGCCCCCGGCCCAGCGGGTGGCAAGCCGGGACATGTCGTGGTTCGATCCGGTCCAGACCGGCCAGGCCCCGGGGGGCAGCGCCGCCTCGATGGCCTCGACGACGCGAGCGCATGCGCCTCCGCTTCCAGCGGCGAGCTGATGAACGGGAAGTTGAAGGCCAGGTGCAGCTCGTCGTCGCCCGTTGCCGTAGTAGGCGGCCAGGGCCTCGAGCGGCTCGACCGGTGTCTCGCCCAGCAGCACGCTCCCGGGGTAGCCGTCGGCCAGCCGTCGCCAGCGTCGGATCACCTCGTGGACCTCGGGCCGGTTGGCGTTGTAGACCGGACGTTGACCGAACAGCTGCACGTCGCACGGGTCGGCCTCGGTGGCCGGGGGGTTGTCCCGGAGCTGGGCGTCCTTGATGATCATGTTGCAGACATCGATGCGGAAGCCGGCTATGCCCCGGTCGAGCCAGAAGGCCAGATCCCGTCGAAGGCGGTCCGGACATCTTCGTCCCACCAGTTGAGGTCGGGCTGCTCGCGGAGGTGGTTGTGGAGGTAGTACTGCCCGGTGCCCTCGTCGAGGCGTCCAGGCCGGACCGCCGAAGCTGGACACCCAGTTGTTCGGCGGTGAACCGTCGGCCTTCGGGTCGGCCCAGACGTACCAGTTGCGGTGGCGCGGACGGTCCGCGAGGAGCGGGCGTCGACGAACCACGGGTGCTCGCTCGCTGGTGTGGTTGGGGACGAGGTCCATGATCACCCGGATGTCCCGGCGCCCGGCTTCGGCGACCAGCCTGTCGAGGTCGTCCAGCGTGCCGAGCTCGGGGTCCACGGCCAGGTAGTCGGCCACGTCGTAGCCCCAGTCGGCGTTGGGCGAGACGGTGACCGGGCTGAGCCAGATGCCGTCCACGCCCAGCCACTGGAGATGGTCGAGCCGCTCGATGATCCCGGGCAGGTCGCCGATGCCGTCGCCGTTGGAGTCGGCGAACGAGCGGGGGTAGATCTGGTAGAGGACGCCGCTCTGCCACCACGGCGATCCGTCGGTCCCGAGCTGATCGGGCATCGGACTAGGAGACGCCACGGCGGGTGGCTCCGGCCGGTTCGGGACCGGCACCGCCCGACCCGATGTCGCCACCGGAGGCGGCCCGGTGCCAGGGCGACATGTCCAGCCGCGGGTAGCGGGCGGCCACACCGGCCAGTGTCTCCGCATTCCAGTAGGGGTGGCCGGGCTCGGGGAACCCGAGGACGGTGAGCTGGCGGACGGTGGCCTGGGGGACGAACCGGTGCCACGCCAGGTCCTCGGCGGCCGACGGCCAGGCTGGGAGCCCAGCCAGTCGGTGTCCACGGGCTTGTAGGCCACATGGAGCAGGAACCGGGCCGCCCCCTTGGCCCTCAGGGACGTCCCCCGGTGGTACACATCGGGTCGGTAGGCCAGCACCGAGCCGGCCGGGCCCGAGGCGGGCACCTCCAATGCGTACAGGTCGGCGTACTCGTCCAGGTGGAGGTAGGTGCGCTCCACCGGGATGTCCCGGGTCAGCCGACGGGACACCATCAAGGTGGCCGCGGTGTCCGGGGTCACGTCACTGAGGTAGACGAAGAGCTCGAGATGCCGGTAGCCGACGTCGGTTCGGGGCACGACCAAGGTGTGGTTGCCGTAGTCGACATGCAGCAACTGCTCGTAGTCGGGGTCGCCGTCCGAGTACTTGGCGGTGGCGTGACCCTGGTAGAGCCGGAGCTGGTCGGTCCCCAGCAGGTCCTCGGCCAGGCGATGAGGCGTTCGTGTACAACCAGCCGGTTGAGCGCCATCTTCTCGAAGGGGAAACGGGGCTTCGGCGCGTCCCAGCTGGCGTCGTGGCCAGCGCCTCCCGGTGCGCCCAGGCCGGCCTGGAAGGCCTCAGCCGTGGGGAACAGGGCCGGGAGCTCGCCGCGCGGGCGGCCGCCACATCGGCGGCCGGCGAAGGGGTGCTCCAGCACGCACCAGCCCTCCTCGTGCCAGCGGGCCCTCTGCTCCTCGTCGAGGATCGGCTCGTCCATCGGATCTGTATACCAGCGCCGGATCCCGCCGGGAACGACTGGGCCGTCGGTCAGCCGGTGGGCAGAGGCAGCCAGGGCTGACGGTGACCCAGCACGTGAACTGGGGGATCCTGTCCTTGGGCATGTGGCACTGGGACGAGGCCGGCGAGTTGATGTGCAACTTGACCACCTGGTACTGGACGGGGCCGTAGCGCTTGTCCGGGCCGTAGCTGAGAACGGGGGTGTAGGTGCCGGGGAAGTTGGTGATCTTGGACATGGCGGTGACGAAGGTACGCCGGTTGAGATCGGAGCCGGCCTTGGTGGCCGCGGTGGCGAACAGGGCGATGACCTGGCACCAGCCGGCGATCGGTCCCTGCTCCTCGATGTAGTCCTCCTGGTTCCCGGGTGGCACCTGGGGGTAGGCCTTGTGCCAGACCGTCCAGCACGTGCGCAGGCCGGGGTCGTAGCCGCCCTGGCTCTCGGGACGGTCGTCGTCGATGCCGCCCAGTGTCTCGGTGGTCAGGCCCTCCTGGCCGTTGAGGGCCTTGGCGTAGGGAACGGGCAGGAGCCCGAGGGCCGTCTCGATGCTCTCCTCGTAGTCGCTCAGGAGGAGCTTGGGGAACCACTGCTGGGCCGTCTCGGCCTGGAGCACCGGGATAGAAGACGTTGAAGGGGATGAGGGGGATGACCGAGGTGACACCGGCCGTGCGCAGCTGCTGGATGACCAGCGGGGCCTCGGCGTCGGTGGTCGAGGTGTCGTCGGGGTCGGCGTCGATGGTCTTGACCACCGGGGTGACCCCGGCCCGGCGCAGGTCGGGCAGCAGGTAGTCGTTCAGGGCGGCCTGGTCCGACGCCCGGTCACCGGCGATCACGCCCACCTTGATGTCTCCGCCGATCAGATCGGCGGTCAGGCCCCAGTTGACCACGGCCTGGAGGATGGTCGCCTGGTCGGGCCCGGTCCACCACAGGTAGGGCGAGCCCTGGTTGGTCCAGTTGGTGACCGTGGTCCACTGGCCGATGAACGGGGTGTGGCCCTCCTGGGTGATGCAGAGCTGGTCGTCGCCGGTCCAGTCCCCGAGCCCGTCCAGCACGGCGAAGGCCGCCGGGGAGCCTTCGGTCCAGGTCTTGCACAGCGACCGCATCTCGGTCTCGTTGGTCGGGTCGAAGTTGACGATGATGGGGTTGATCTTCCGGCCGTTGATCCCTCCCTTGTCGTTGATCTGTTTGACGAAGAGGTCGATGGCCTTGGTCTGCTCCCCGAACTCGACATCGGCTGCGAATCCCTCCTTGCCGGCCAGCGAGTTGAGGGCGACCACCGGGAAGACGACGTTGATGGTGTGCTTGGTGACGCCCCGGGACGAGGTGCTGGCCGAGCTCACCGGGCTGGGCCCGGCGGGCCCACCGCTCCCCCCGGTCGGCTGCACCTGGGTCGCCCCCGGAGCCGAGGAGGCCGACGGGGACGTGGCCACCCACACCGTGGTGCCCACGATGACCGCCCCGACCAGCACCACGGTGCGGATCTGGGTCGAGCGTGGGCGGCGGACGAAATGACCCCATGACCGGGCCAGCCCGCCAAGTGGGTTCCACCGGGTCGCTCCACTCATGCGCATCGCTCCTTCTGGTGCCGTTCAGCTGCACCGGGCCAGACTGCCAACACGGTCCCCCGGCGCTGCCATCATGACCCGCAACGTGTACGGCGTGCCGGCAGTACCGTATCGTCGTCCGCGACCGAGGACTCGTTGAGCGTCCGCCGGTGGCATCGACGCATCCCCGGGCACCACGGCATCAGGGCAAGGAGAGCGCAGGACATGAACGGTGGGGCTCACGATCGGACGGCCGGCGCCTTCTTGGGCGACGGGCCGCACCCGACGACCGGCGCACTCCCCGCCTCCTGGCGGTCGGCTCCCGACGACGGCCCCCATGCGGTCGAGGTCGCCGGCCTGGTCAAGCGGTACCCGAAGGCGCCGGCGGACTCGTTGGCCGGGGTCACGTTCCAGGTACGGAGGGGCGAGGTCTTCGGGTTCCTCGGGCCCAACGGTGCCGGGAAGACCACCACCATCGGGATCCTGACCACCAGGATCCGCCCCACCGGCGGGTCGCGCCCTCGTGGCCGGCGTGGACGTGGTCGCCGATCCCGTCGGGGCGCGCCGCGTGCTCGGCGTGGTCCCCCAGCAGAACAACCTCGACCGCTCGCTGTCGGTCCGCCAGAACCTGCTCTTCCACGCCAGCTACCACGGCGTGCCCCGGGGGCGCCGGCGCCAGCTGGCCGACCAGCTGCTCGAGCAGTTCGGACTGGCCGAGAGGTCGGGCGGCCGGCCCGACGACTTCTCCGGCGGTCAGATCCAGCGGATGATGATCGCCCGGGCCCTGATGCACGCCCCGTCGGTGCTGTTCCTGGACGAGCCGTCCACCGGGCTCGATCCGGCCGCCCGGCTCTTCCTGTGGGAGAAGGTGGCCGAGCTCAGGGCAGGCGGGACCACCGTCGTGATCACCACCCACGACATGGACGAGGCCGCCACCTTGAGCGATCGGGTCGCCATCATCGACCACGGGACGCTGCTGGCCCTCGACACGCCCGGAGCACTGGTCCGCGGCATGACCGGGGAGCGCACCCTCGACTGCACCATCGAGCGCGGCCCGGGGGCCGACGGGGCCACCGTGGGGGCCGCAGTCGGAGCGCTCGCCGGGGTGAGCCAGATCGAGCCGTTGGACGATCCGGGGGGAGGCGGCCTGCGGCTGCGTATCTACGTCGAAGGCGAGGCCGCCTCCTTCGTGGCCCCGGTGGCCCAGGCCATCAGTGCCGCCGGGGGCCGGCTCACTGACGCCAGGCTGGGTGAGCCGAACCTCGAGGACGTCTTCATCCACCTCACCGGGAGGGCACTGCGTTGACCATCGCACCGATCGAGCAAGCGGAGCCGGCGGCCGCCCTCGAGCACCTTCCCCACTGGGGCCCGGCCGCACCTTCGTGGCCATCCTCCGGCGCGATCTCTTCGTCACCGGGCGCGAGTTCCCGGTCTTCCTGGCCCAGGTGATCCTCCAGCCCCTCTTCCTGCTGTTCGTGTTCGGGAAGGTGCTCACCGAGCTCGGCTACGCCAGGCCCGGGTACGAGGAGGTGCTCTTCCCCGGTCTGGTGGCGCTGGCCGCGGTGCTCACCGGGTTGCAGAGCACCGCCCTCCCGCTGGTGATCGAGTTCTCCTACAGCAACGAGATCGAGGACCGCCTGCTGGCCCCCCTCCCCGTCGGCGCCGTGGCCGTGGAGAAGGTGGTCTTCGCGGCCATGAGGGCGTGCGTGGCGGCGGCCGTGATGTTCCCGGTCGGCGTCTGGATCCTCGGCTCGATCCCCTGGCAGGCGTCGACGTCGCCGGCGGTGGTGGCCATGATCGTCCTCGGCGCCCTACTTGGGGCGGCCATGGGCCTCATCCTGGGCACCTATGTGCCGCCCAACCGGATCAGCGTCACCTTGACGCTGGTCCTCACCCCTCTCATCTTCACCGGCTCCAGCCAGTACCCGTGGCCCTCGCTCGGTCACATCCGGTGGTTCCAGGTGGTGTCGGCCATCAACCCGATGACCTACGTGAGCGAGGGCCTGCGCGGCCTGATGGCGCCCGATGTGCCCCACATCCAGACCTGGATCTGCTTCGTGGTGGCCATCGGGTCGCTGGCCGTGCTCATGGTCGTGGGCATGGCCGGATTCCGCCGGCGGGCCCTTGGATGACGCTCGGCCGCCCCGTACCGGCCACCGTTACGCTGCCGCCATGACGACGACCTGGGGGCGACCATGGACGACGAGCTGTGGGGGCTGCTCGACCCCTCCGTGCTGGCCTCGATCGTCGTGGTGTCACCCCACTTCGACGACGCCGCGCTCGGGCGCAGCCCACCTCCTCACCTCCTACCCCGGCAGCACGGTGATCACCGTGTTGGGCGGCCGACCGCCCTCCTATCCCGAGGACGTATCGCCCTGGGACGCGGCGGGTGGCTTCAGGACCGGGGACGACGTGGTGGCGGCGAGGCGGGAGGAGGACCGTGCCGCCATGGCCTCGATGCAGGCCACGCCGGTGTGGCTCGACTTCCCTGACCACCAGTACCTGCCGGCCGACGGGCGCCCGACCGCGGCCGAGGTGGCGCCGTACCTCGCAACGGGCCATCGCCGCCGCCGGAGCCACGCGCGGTGTTCCTGCCCATGGGACTGGCCAATCCCGATCACGTGCTGACCCACGACGCCGGCCTGCTGGCCCGGGCCGCCCTGGTCGAGGCGGGCAGCCAACTGAGCTGGTTCTGCTACGAGGACGCCGGCTACAAGCACCTCCCCGGCCTTCTCGCCTGGCGGATCTCGAAGCTGTTCCGGGGCGGCCTGTGGCCCACCCCGGCCGTGGTGCCCATCGAGCCGGACATGGCGGCCAAGCGCACGGCCATCTGGAAGTACGCCAGCCAGATCGCCCCGTTGGAGCAGGACCACCTGCTGTCCGAGCGCCTGGACGCCAACGTGCCCGAGCCGTACTGGCGTCTGGCCTCGCCACCCCCCGGCTGGGAACGCCTAACCTCGGCGGATGATCTCGATGCACGCCGCACCGACTGAACCCGCCGCCGACCCCCGACCCGGCGGCGCCGCCGACCGCCGGTGACGGCCGGCATGACGGGCCCGGGCACCACCGCCCTCGTCACCGGAGCCTCCTCGGGGATCGGAGCGGCCACCGCCCGGCTCCTCGCCGACCAGGGCACGACCGTGGCCCTGGTGGCCCGGCGGGCCGACCGGTTGGAGCAGGTCCTGGCCGACTGCCAGGTCGGGCGCCCCCGGCTCCCGCTCGTGGGCCGCCGACCTGGCCGATCCGGAGGAGGCCGCCGACCTCAGCCTGCGGATCTGGGACGAGCTCGGTCCCCTCGACGTGATCATCAACAACGCGGGCATCCCCATGCGCCGGCCGGCCGACCGGTTGACCATGGCCGAGGTCGAGCGGGTCATGACCGTCAACTACCTGTCCCCGGTGGCCATCACCCTGGCCCTGCTCCCCCGGCTGCTGGCCCGCGGCTCGGGCACCATCGTCAACGTCTCGAGCCTCGGGGGCCGGCTGGGGATCGCCACCGAGGCGGCCTACAGCGCCTCCAAGTTCGCGCTGGCCGGATGGAGCGAGGGACTGGCCGCCGACCTCGTCGGCACCGGCGTCTCCGTGCGCCTGGTGCTGCCCGGGAGCATCGACACCGAGATCTGGGACCAGCCCGACAACGATCCCCCCATCTACACCGGACCGCTGGTCCCGGCCGAGGAGGTCGCGGCCGGCATCGTCGAGTGCATCGACAGCGACCTGTTCGAGCACTACCTCCCGGACATGCGGGCCGTCGTGGAGATGAAGACCAAGGACTTCGACGGCTTCGTCGCCGGGATGCGGGCCATGGCCGAGCAAGACAGCTCATGAAGGCCCTCCTGTTCGGCGCCCGCCCCGACGGCAGGAGCAGCGGCCGGTGCCCACCGACGAGCTCGAAGCGAAGCTGGCCGCACTCCCCTTCGGCCTGCACGAGATGGACGACGCCCGTCCCATCCACCCGGACTGGGTCGTGACCAGGCCCATCCTCTCCGGCGTGTGCGGATCGGACACCAAGCTGGTCCTCGGCGAGTTCGAAGACGGGGACATCGACAACCCCATGGCCGCCTTCTCCTCACTACCCCACGTTCCCGGGCACGAGGTGGTGGCCGAGGTGGTGTCCCTCGGGCCCGAGGCCCGGGGCATCGAGATCGGCCAGCGGGTGGTGCTCAACCCGTGGCTGAGCTGTGCCCCACGCGGCATCACCCCGCTGTGCCCGCCCTGCCAGGCCGGAGACCTCAACCTGTGCTGGTCCTTCACCAAGGGGGACATCGGGCCCGGGAGTGCACATCGGCGTGGTCACGGGAGCGCCCGGGGCCTGGGCCGAGCAGCTGGCCGCCCACTCCTCCATGCTCATCCCCGTGCCCGAGGACGTGAGCGACGAGGCCGCCGTGCTGGCCGACCCCTTCTCCGTGTCGTTCCACGCCATCGTCCGCCACCCGCCGCCCCCGGGGGGCAGGGCGGTCGTCTTCGGATCCGGCGCCCTCGGGCTGGCCAGCGTGGCCATCCTCTCCGCCCTCTACCCACAGGTCGAGGTGGCCGTCGTGGCCCGATTCCCGGCCCAGGCGGAGCTGGCCCGGAAGTTCGGGGCGGCGGCGGTCTTCCCCCACGAGCCCCGGACGACCCTGGTCGAGGCCCTGGCCGACTGGTCGGGGGGTGTGCTCCATCAGGCCTTCGATGGACTGCCCATGACTCAGCCGGGTCACATCGACGTGGTCTACGACTCGGTGGCCAAACCCGAGACGTTCGAGGTGGGCGTGCGGGTCCTGGCTGAACGGGGCCGCCTCGTCTACACCGGGGTGGCCGTTCCCGGACGGTGGGAGTGGACGCCGGTGTACTTCAAGGAACTGACCATCGTGGGCTCCAACGCCTTCGCCATGGAGGAATTCGAGGGCGTCCGCAAACATGCCATCGAGCACTACCTCGACCTGGTGCGGGCCGGCCGGATCGATCTCACGTCGATGGTCACCCACCGGTTCCCGCTGGAGAACTGGTGGGACGCACTCAAGACCCTGGCCCGGCCGGCGGAGAGCGGAGTACTGAAGGCCACCTTCACCCCCAACGGCGACCGGTCGTCATCCTGACCCCGGGGTCGGGCTCCGTCGCCCGTCCGGGCACCCTGGTTCAACCCTCCGGGCTCAGCGCCTCGAACCGCTCGTAGCGGAGGGATGCGGCCTCGGCCCACACCCGCTCCGGCTCGATCCTTCGGCCCACACGGGCCCACCTGCCGGCCGCGTCGAACGAGGACTCCAGGCCGGCGGCCATGCGGGCCAGGAAGGCGGCCCCGAGGGCGGCGCCCTCCGGCACTGCCACCGTGTCCACCGGGAGACCGGTGGCATCGGCCACCGCCTGCATCCACGCAACCGACCGGGAGCCCCCACCGGTGGCGATGATCCGCCGTCCCCCGAATCCGGAACGCTCCAGGATGCGACGGATCACGAACCCGCTGGCCTCGTGGGCGCCACGGACCAGCGACCCGGAGCCCTGGGAGATGTCGAGGTCATGCACGCTGGCCCTGAGCTCGGGATCGTGGAACGGGGTCCGCTCCCCACGCAGGTAGGGAAGCCACACCGGGACCCTGGACGGGTCGCCGACCCGCTCCTCTTCGTCCCGTTCGCCGCCGTCCCCGGCCGGCGACGCCGGCCGGCGCCGCGCCGGAGACCCGACCACCTTGCCGACCCAGTCGGCGAACAGGGCGCCGGCGTTGCTCGGACCACCGATCATCACCTGCCCGGGCACCATGGTGGGCAGGGTGGTGAGGCCGGGCACGTCCTTCCACTGGTCGGTCACGACCCACACGATGAGGGTCGCCCCGAAGATGGCCAGGACGTCTCCAGGCTGGTTGGCCCCGGCCACGATCTGCTCGCAGAAGGCATCGATGGAACCTCCGGCGAAGGCCGTCGTGGTTCCGGGCAGGCAACCGAGCGATGCCCCCATCTGGCCCACCACCGGGAGCTGGTCCTCGACCACCCCCAGTTCGCCGAGGGCCTCCTTGTCCCATCGGCCGCGGACGTACAGGTCCCCGAAGGATGTGGCCGTGGCCGCGTCGACGGCGGGGACACCGCTCAGGGCGTGAGTGGCCACCGCCTGGCAGTTCCAGTACCCGAAGGCCCCGGGGTGCTGGCCGACGGCCCAGCCCATCATGCGTCTCCCCTGGCCCCGCTCCCCTCCCGGATCGTGGGCGGTCACGTCAGGCGACGGGTCCCGGGCGCGGCCGTCGCCGTAGAGGAGGCCGGGAAGCAGGGGCCGGCCCCGGCGGTCGACGGCGGTGATCGAGGGGATCATCGACGTGACCACGACACCGGCGGCCGGGCCGTCGAGCTCGGCGGACACGGCGGCAAACGCCCGCCGTGGGCCCCGGCGCCAGGCCAGGGCCACGTCGTGCTCGAGGTACTCGGCCGTCGGGGTGCCCACCCGGTGGGGCACCCTGGTCCGGGCGAGCACCGTTCCCTCGGCGTCAACAGCCACCGCCTTGACCGAGGTGGTGCCCACGTCCACGCCGACGGTGCAGCCTCTTCCCGGGGGTCGGCTCACAAACCTGACATTCGCGTCATGACACGCCATTATGGACCCGAACCGGCGACCCGGCCGGTCCACGTCCCGGCCGAGGCCGGAGACCCGAGCGAGGAGCACCGATCACCATGTCCGAACAACGACCGAGGGCGCTGGTGACGGCGGCGGTGCGCGGCCCGGGGCTCGTCCTGCTCGGGGAGCTCGCCGACCTGACCATCGATTCGTGGCTGGACCAGCCCAGCCTCAGGATCTACAACGCCGAGCAACTGGCCGAGCGGGTGGCGGCCGAGGGCGCCTCCATCGTCGTGGTGGAGAGCGACCGGTGCGCCGGCCCGCTCTTCGATCAGCACCTGGTGGCCGTGTGCAGCTGCCGGGGGGATCCGACCAACGTGGACGTCGCCGCGGCCACTGCGGCCGGGGTGCCCGTCCTGCGGGCCCCGGGCCGCAATGCCAACGCCGTGGCCGAGCTGGCCGTGGGCCTGCTGTTCGCGGCCACCCGGGGGCTGGTGCCCGCCGATGCCGACGTGCGTCATGGTGACATCTACAAGAACGGCACGATTCCCTACCAGCGTTTCCGGGCCTGGGAGCTGGCCGGTCGGACCGCGGGCCTGGTCGGGCTGGGCGCCGTCGGGCGGGCCCTGCGGTGGCGACTGCGCGGACTCGGCCTCGAGGTGATCGCCTACGACCCCTATGCCGATGAGCCCACGGTCACCCTGGACGAGCTCCTGGCCCGTTCGGACGTGATCTCGATGCACGCGCCGGTGACGGCCGGAGACGACGGGGATGATCGGTGCCGACCAGTTCGCCTCGATGCGCGACGGAGTGGTCTTCCTCAACACAGCCAGGGCGGCGTTGCACGATACCGACGCCCTGGTCGTCGCGCTGCGGTCGGGGAAGGTCTCGGCCGCGGGCCTGGACCATTTCGAGGGGGAGTCGCTGGCCGTCGACCATCCGCTGACCGGGTTCGACTCGGTGGTGCTGGCCCCCCACATCGGTGGCGCCACCTACGACACCGAGTCCAACCACACCACCACCATCGCCGAGGACCTGTGCCGGCTGCTGGCCGGGGCCCGCCCCGTCAACATCGTCAACCCCGAAGTGCTGGACCGCCGGTGAGGCGCTCTCCGCACGACCGCTCCGGGCGCCCTAGTCTGCCGTGATGCCCGCCCGAGGCCCCGCCTTCCGCCTCCTCCCCAGGATCGACCAGGACAACCGGTTCTTCTGGACCAGCGGGTCCGACGGGCGGCTCCGGTTCCTCCGCTGCCAGGACTGCAGCTCCTATGTGCATCCGCCCAGCCCGGTGTGCCCGTCCTGTCTGTCCGGTGACGTGTCGCCCGAAGTCGTCAGTGGTCGGGCCACTCTGGTGGCCTACACCTGCAACGTGCAGCAGTGGATCCCGGGGAGCGACCCCTATCTCATCGGCCTGGTGGCCATCGAAGAGCAGGAGAGCGTGCGCCTGACCACCAACCTGGTCGACGTCGAGACCGAGGACGTGACCGACGGCATGGCCGTCGAGGTCGTCTTCGAACGGCACGAGGACGTCTACCTCCCCCTGTTCCGACCCGCGATCTCACCCGGTCGGTCGTCATGAGCACGGTCGAACCGCCGCTCGAGCGCAGGGCGGTGATCTCCGGGATCGGCCAGTCAGCCGTGGGGCGGCCTCTCGGGCGCAGCGACCTCGACCTGACCGTCGAAGCCTGCCTGGCCGCCGTGCACGACGCCGGGCTGACCCGCGATGCCATCGACGGCCTGGCCACCTATCCGGGTATGGGTGCGGGCACCCCGGGATTCGCCGGGCCGAGCAGCCCTGAGGTCCAGGACGCCTTGCGGCTCAGGCTCGACTGGCACGATGGCGGCGGCGAGGGGCCGGGCCAGATGCGGGCCCTGATCGCCGCCTGCCTGGCTGTCGGGGCCGGCCTGGCCCGCCACGTCCTCGTCTACCGGACCGTGTCCGAGGCGACCGCCCAGGGTACCGGCGGACGCCAGGGCATCGGTGGGGGTGGCGGTGGGAGCGGGGGCGTTCCGAGGTTCTCGGGCTTCCTGCAGTGGTCTCTTCCGTTCGGGGCCGTCTCCGCCGCCAACTGGATCGCCCTGGTAGCCCAACGCCGCATGCACGAGTTCTCCCTGACCAGGGAACAGCTGGGCCAGATCGCTCTCAACGGGCGGCGAAACGCCGCCCTCAACCCGGCCGCCATCTACTCCGACCCCATGGATCTGGCCACCTACCTGAGCGCCCGGATGATCTCGACCCCCCTCTGCCTCTTCGACTGCGACGCCCCCTGCGACGGGTCGACGGCCTTCGTCGTGTCCCATCGCGACTACGCGCCCGACGCCCCCCACCCCGCATGCCACGTGAACGCGGTGGGCACCGCGCTGAGGGGACGACCCAGCTGGGACCAGTTCGATGACGTGACGACGATGGCCGCCCGCGACGCCGCCGCCTCCATGTGGGAGCGCACCGAACTCCGGCCTTCCGACGTCGACGTGGCCCAGCTCTACGACGGGTTCTCCATCCTCGCCATGGTGTGGCTGGAGGCATTGGGGTTCTGCGGCCGGGGCGAGAGCGGCGCCTTCGTAGAGGATGGCACGGCCATCGGCCGGACGGGCGTACTGCCTCTCAACACCGCCGGCGGGCAGCTGTCCGGGGGGCGCCTGCACGGCTTCGGCCTCATCCACGAGGCCTGCGTCCAGCTGCGGGGCGAAGGCGGGCCCCGACAGGTGCTCCGCCGCGGTGACAGCTTCCCCGAGGTCGCCGCGGTCAGCAACGGGGGCGGACCCATCGCCGGCACGCTGCTGCTGACCCGGGGCCCGGGCTGAGTGCGGTCGGGCCGTGGGCCCGCCGTCAGACCATCAGATGGGCGGCCCGGGCAGCCAGTGCGGCCAGGGTCAGGGTCGGCCCATATCCGGACGAGGTCACGAACACCGAGGAGTCGGCCACGATCACGTTGTCGAGCTGGTGCAGCCGACCGGTCGGGCCGACCACCGAGGTGGCGGGATCGGTCCCCATGCGTACGGTTCCCATGTTGTGCCGGCTCTCGGGTATGGCCTCGGGCGAAGAGGCATTGCCCGTTCCCGGCGAGGACGAGATGGCCGCCCACTCGCCCCCCATCTCCTTCAGGATGGCGCGCAACCTCGGGCCGTAGTGGGCCGACGCGGCCAGCTCATGACGGCCGGGGCGGTAGGTGATCCGGGCCACCGGGAAGCCGCGGGCGTCGCGGACCGTTGGGTCGAGGTCCACCCGGTTGCCGGCGTAGGGAAGATCCTCCCCCTGCATGATGAAGGCCCACAGTCGCCTGCGTATGGCCGAATCGGCCATGAGCTGCGGGTGCTGGGTGCCCCATGGGACGTGCCTGGCCTCCAGGATCGGGAGGCCGGCGCCACTGTGCTCGACCATCCCCCCCCGCAGCCACGGCAGACCGGCCTCGGCCGCAGCCTTCCGGGTGTCGTCGTCGCCCACGATCATGTCGTCGTGCACGTGGGTGACCGCCCGGCCCCGTTCGGCGTAGGTCCGGAAGGGCATGGAGCCGGCCACGATGGTCTGGAAGTGGGTCATGAGGTACCGGCCCAACATCGGGTGGTCCAGACCCGAGAGGAGCAGCAGCCGCGGCGTCTCGATGGCACCGGCGGCGATGACCACATGGCGCGCCGCCATGGTGCGGGTGGTGCCGTCGGGGCCGACCAGGTCCACCCCGGTGGCCCGGGTCCCATCGGTGCGAATGCGGGACACGAACGACTCCGTCACCAACTCGGCCCGCCCGCTGCCCATGGCCCGGACCAGCATGGCGATCGGATCGCCCTTGGCATGGATGGGGCACCCGAAGTACGCGCAGAAGCCACAGTTGTTGCAGGCGGGCCTCCCGCCGTAGGCCACCGAGTTGGCTGCCGTGGGGGCCGGGTAGGGGTGGTAGCCGAGGCGCTCGGCCGCCGCACTGGACAGGATGGCCCCGAACATGGGCGCACCCGAGGGCATCGGGTACGGACCCGACCGGGGAGCGGCGAAGGGATTGACGCCCTCCGTACCCGCCACCCCGATGGTCCGCTCGACCTCGGCGTAGTACGGCTCGAGGTCGTCGTAGCCGATGGGCCAATCGGCCACGTCGGCATCCGGCTGGGGACCCAGCGCCGAAAGGAGGCGGAAGTCGTCGGGCATGAAGCGGGGCACCTTCCCGTCGGCATGGGTTCCGCCTCCCCCCACCGTGGACGGTACGGAGTTGACCTCTCCGACGTGGCTGTGGTCCCCATCGCCCTCGTGGGTCCGGAAGGTCCGGGGTTCGATCAGCGGGTCGGGACCGAGGAAGTGACGGCTGAGGAACTTGATCTCGTCGTTGGAGTAGTCGAACGACGGGCGGCTCAAGTCGTCCGGATCGAGCAGGTGGTTCCTTCCCTTCTCGATGATGGCCACCGTCCACCCGGCCGCCGTCAGCACGTCGGCCACCGTGGCGCCGCCGGGACCGGATCCGACGATGATGGCGTCGACGGTCACGGGTTGGACACCTCGAGGTCCGTCCAGCCCCTCGGCTGGACGTCGCCATCGAAGTCGATGGCCCGCCAGCCGGCACCGTCCCGGTTGCCTCCGTACTCCGGTGCCCCGTACATCCCTTCGCAGGCGTGCCCGTAGAGCATCTCGGTGAAGTCGGGAAGGGCTCGCAGACGATCGCTCTGCTCATCGCCGCCCAGTCGGCTGAAGTCGCCCCCCAGCGCGGCCAGACCTTCGCGGTATCGCTGCTGGAGACCGATGACTGGTCCGTTGAACTCTCGCTCGGGCAGGCCGCACGATCCCTCGATGCGCATGCGCCATGCCAATTCGTCGAGCGCGGTCAGCTCGTGGAATTGGGCGAAGGCCGGAGCCCCCCCGTGGCGGCCCGAGGTGGGGCCCCTGGCCCAGATGCGAGGGGGGTCGACGGTGAAGGCACCGAGCAGGCCGTCGATGTAGTCGGGCACGCCCGCGGCCGCGGCACCCGGCGACGTGCCGTCAAGGGGTGGGATCACCCGCTCGCACGCGGCCGTCAGGGTCCGGAATTCTTCGTCGGTCAACCACGTTGGCATCGGACGACCCTAACAAGTGGCCTGCAGCCGGGCGCGCCCCACTCGTGGTCGGGACCGGCGGCGGGCCGGACCGTCGCCATCGGCCGCCTCAGGCCGGGGTGAAGGCGACCGGCAAGGCGATCGGCGACCGGAAGGCCATCCCCTTGATGTGGAGGTCCTGGTCGGGCGCGGCGGCAAGCCGAAGGTCGGGCAGGCGGTCGAAGATGGTGTTCATCGCCACCCTGGTCTCCATGCGGGCCAGGTGCATACCGAGACAGACGTGCACCCCGAAGCCGAAGCCGACGCTCTGTCGGGAGGCCCGGAAGATGTCGAACTGCTCGGGGTTCTCATACTTGCGCTCGTCGCGGTTGGCCGACCCGAGCAGGAGGGCGACGTCTGCCCCCTTCTCGATGCCGACACCGGCCAGCTCGGTGTCGCGGGTGGCTCGGCGTAGGATGACGGTGACCGGTGGCTCCCAACGGATCGTCTCCTCGAACGCGTCGGGCAGCAGTGACCGGTCGTCGATCACCGCCCGGAGCTGATCGGGATTGGTCAAGAGGCCGTACAGGAGGTTCCCCGATGCCCGGTAGGTGGTCTCCACCCCGGCCGGGAGGAGCAGCCTCAGGAAGGAGTAGATCTCCTCGTCATCGAGCCTGCTCCCGTCGACCTCGGCCACCAGCAGGTCGCTGATCAGATCCTGCGCCGGCTGCCGGCGACGTTCGGCCAGCACGTCGGCGAAGTAGTCGCGTAGAGCGGCGGATGCGGCCACCCCGCGTTCCCAGTTGGAGGCCACGCTGGTGATCTCGATGGCCCAGCGTTGGAATGTCGGGAAGTCCGAACGAGGAAGGCCCAGGATCTGGGCGATGACCTGTACGGGGAAGTTGAAGGTCACCTCCTGGACGAGGTCGGCCTCACCCTGGCCGGCAAAGCCGTCGATGAGCTCGTCGACCACCCGCTGGACCAGGTCCCCCTCCCACTGCTCGAGCACCTTGGAGCGGAAGGTGGGGGAAACCAGGGCCCGGTGCAGCCGGTGCTCGGGTTCGTCCATCTGGAGGATGGTCCGACCCATGACCGCGCCCATGATCCCTTCGTACACGGTCGACGAGAAGGTCTCGTTGTCCCGGAGGACCTGGACGACCTCGTCGAACCCGAACACGGTGACCGGTTGGGGCAGGCTCGGGTCCACCTCCGAAGCCCCGTCTCCGAGGTCGATGGGGCCCACATGGACGGGACTCTGTCGGCGCAGCTCACCCATCCTCGGGTAGGGATCCCGGATCGTGCCCGACACCGTGTCCTGGAGCTCGAACGGATCGAACCGGGCAGGTGCCGATACCCGGTCGGAGCTCTCCGTGATTTGAATCGTCATGGTCCCACTTCCCTCGTTCCAGCCCCTCCGACATCCAACGCCACTCATCGTATCAAACGTTTGTTTGACATCCAGGTGGAGGCCGTTCGGGACGGTCGGTCCGGCACCCGGCCGCCACGGTCCACAATGGAGGCGTGCAGACCCCCGATCACGGAGCAAACCGGCGCCCCGAAGGATCCACCCAACGCCAACACATCCTGAGGACGGCGCTGACCCTGATGGCGACCCAGGGGGTCGACGGGACGAGTATGCGGAACCTGGCCACCGCAGCCGGCCTCAACGTGGCCTCCCTGTATCACTACTTCCCGTCGAAGCGCGAGCTGCTGGTGGCCGTGCTCGAGGAGCGGGGCTTCGTGGACGGCCTGGGCGCGACCTCGGAGACAGCCCTGGCTCAGGATCCCATCTCCGGCCTGGCCGACCTCCTCGACGACATCCTGCAATCGATGCTCGAGGTCGAGGACTTCGTCCGGCTCATGCTGGGTGAGGTCATGCGGGGCGATGACACGGCCTTCTCCGTCGGGAACGAGCTGTTCACCGCAGCCCAGGCTTCGCTCGAGCGCTCGCTCACCGAAAGCAATCCACCCCTGTGCCGGCCCGGTGAGGAGGTGGCCATGGCCAGGATGCTGCGCAGTCTCCTGATCGGGCTGTTCATCGAACACGTGGCCGGCGTGCTGAGCGACGACCAGGACCCTTCCGTCGTCTTCCGTAGTCGGGCCGAGGAACTCGCCTCACTGTTGGAGAATCGCCTGCCCGACTGACGAGCCGGCGAGCCGACCGACAGGCCGACCGGGGGCGCGGTGGCGAGACCTGCCCGCGGCGGTCACCGGAAGGCAGCGATCACCTCCCGGCCGAAGACCGAGAGCGACTCGGGCCGGGCGAAGTCGGTGAACCAGGCATAGACCCGCTCCACGCCCTCGGCCTCCAGGGCCTGCACCTGTTCGACGAGCTCGGCGGCCCGGCCGACCAGATGAGCCTTCTCGCCCATCCGCCCGAAACGCCGGGCGGCCAACTCGACCACCTCCTCCCGACTGCCCTCGTCGGTGATCAGGGTGATCAGCAGCTGCACCGAGACCCTGGCACCACCGGCCCCCGGACGGGCCGCAGCCAGCCTGTCCAGCCTGTGCATGGGCACGTTCCACCAGTCCGCGTAACGGGCCACCAGCTCCATGGTCGTCGCCCCGGTCCCCCCGACCACGACCGGGATCCGCCCACGCGGCACCGGAAGCTGTCGGGCGCCCGCCACCGAGAAGAACGAACCCCGGTAGTCGACCACGTCGCCGGTCCAGAACTGTCTCAACAGCTCCAGCGTCTCGCCCAGCCGCTCGAGGCGCTGAGCGGCGTCGGCGGCCGGAAAGCCGAAGGTGGCCAGCTCGGCCGGCGTCGAGCCGGAACCGATCCCGAGTTCGAAGCGTCCACCCGAGAGATGGTCGAGCGTCACCGCCTGGCGGGCCAGCACCGCGGGATGACGGAACTGGTCACACAGCACCAGATGGCCGAGACGCAGTCGGTCGGTCACCGCGGCCAGCCAGGTGGTGGTGGTGAAGGCCTCGTACATCGGCTGTTCGAGCGCCCCCGGGGGGGCCAGGTGGTCCATCAGGGCCATCCCGTCGAAGCCGGACGCCTCGGCGGCCAGGGCTCGCGCCTCGAGGGCCTCTGGAGCCAAGCGCATCTGGGGCAGGAAGAGATGGAACTCCAAGGTCAAGCCGGTTCGACGAGCATGCCGGCCAGCGTGTGCCACTGGTGGCTCGTGCCGCCCATGAGCACCTCGTTCTGCTTGGCCCGCTTGAACAGGAAGTGGGCGTCGTTCGCCCAGGTGAAGCCCACCCCCCCGTGCAGCTGGATGTCGTCGCCGGTGACCCGAACCGCAGCCTCGGCGGCGTACGCGGCGGCCATGGTGGCGGCTCGTGACCGTTCCGGTGCCTCGGTGTCCGCCGCCCAGGCGGCGAAGTGCACGCCGGCTCGCGCCATCTCCAGGGCGTGGTACATGTCGACGATCCTGTGCTTCACGACCTGGAACGACGCGATCGGTCGATCGAAGACCACCCTGACCTTGGCGTACTCCACTGCCTCCTCCAGAGCCCGGTCCGACACCCCGACCAGTTCGGCGGCCAGGGCCACGGACACGTCGTCGAGGACCCGCCGCCACAAGGCGGTCTGGTCGCCCAGAGGTCCGAGCGGCTCGACCGGCTCCTCCTCGAGCACCAGACGGGCCAGCTTCCGGGTGGGATCGAGCCCGGGCACGGCCTCGGCCTTGGGCGAGGGAAGCAGGAACGACCGGACCCCCTCCTCGGTCAATGCCACCACGATGACCCAGTCGGCCGTGTGGCCGTCGACCACGACCGGCTTGAGGCCGGTCACCACCCAACCCAAGCCCTTGCGACGGGCGCGGGCCCGCACCGTGCCGAGCGGGTGGCCGTGGCCCTGTTCGTGGAGGGCGACGGTCCCGCGCTGGCCACCCGAGGCCAAGCCCTCGATCAGTCTCCCGGCCCCGAGGGCGCGGGCGGCCAGGGTGGACATCACCGCCGAGGAGAAGAACGGACCGGGCAACGGGACACGCCCCATCTGCTCGAGGACGATGCACATCTCCAGCAGGCCGGCCCCCTCCCCCGGAACCAGCATCCCGGTCCAGCCCAGGGAGACCAGGCGGTCCCAGAGGTCGGCGGTCACCCCGGCGGGATCATCGGCCAGCTGCCGCAGCATGTCGCCCCCGACCTCACCCATGGCCCGGCGGGCCACGTCCTGCAGCGCGAGTTGTTCGGCATCGAACGTGAAATCCACAGTCCACCCCCGGAGCGGCCTCGTCGAAGTCGGCGCCAGTGTAGATGTCTGACGCCGACGTCAGCAGTGTAGACCGCACCGCGACTAGCCTCCTGAGCCGTGGACTTTGCCCTGGCCCCCGAAGATGAAGCCTTCCGCGACGAATTGCGGGCGTGGCTCGACGAGTACCTCCCCCCGTTCCTGGCCAGCGAGGAGCTGGCCGACGACTCCTCGCTGTCGGGCGAGAAGTCACAGCACCGGCGGGCCGCCTGGCAACGGCTCCTCAACGGCGGTCGCTGGGCCGCGGTGGGCTGGCCCGTGGAGTACGGAGGCCGGAACGCCACCGCCATGCAGCGGATCATCTACTCCGAAGTCATGGCCGAGTACCGCACGCCGGGCCTGTTCAACCCCAACGGGCTCTGGCAGATCGGCCCCATGATCATCGCCTGGGGCACCGATGAGCAGAAGGCCCGCTGGCTGCCCTCCATCCTCGACGCCACCGACCACTGGTGCCAGGGGTTCTCCGAGCCCGACGCCGGCAACGATCTGGCCAACCTCCGGACGGCCGCCATCTGGGACGGCGACGCCTATGTGGTCAACGGCCAGAAGATCTGGATCTCGACCGCCCACCTGGCCAGGTGGGGCCTGTTCCTGCTGCGGACCGATCCCACCGCCATCGAGCGGGGCGCCAAGCACGAGGGCATCACCGCTTTCATCGTGGACATGCACACCCCGGGGATCGAAGCCCGCCCCATCCGCGACATGGCCGGCGAGGAGATGTTCAACGAGGTCTTCTTCAACGACGCGGTGATCCCTCTGGAAAGCCGCCTGGGCGGTGAGGGGGAAGGCTGGATGGTGGCCATGGGCACCCTCGGGCACGAGCGGGTGGGCATCGCCGGCCAGATCTCCATCCTGGCCGCCGACCTCCACGCCATGGTCACCGCGGCCCGCTCGGTCAACCCCGGGGCCCTGGACGACCCTTCCCTGCGTGACCGTCTGGCCCGGGCCTGGACCGACATCGAGCTGGCCCGGCTGTTGTCCCTCCGGGCCTTGAGCAAGATCATCAAGGGCGAGAAGAACTGGCCCGAAGTTCCCTTCGCCAAGCTCCAGTGGTCCTCCCTGGCCCAGACACTGGCGGCACTGTCGGTCGACCTGCTCGGACCGGCCGGCGTCCTGGCCCGGGGCGGCCCCGACGCCATCGACCGGGGAAAGTGGACCCGTCTGTACTCCTTCCAGCGCTACAGCACCATCGGTGGCGGCTCGACGGAAGTGCAGAAGAACATCATCGCCGACCGGGCGGTCAAGCTGCCCGGCCAGGCCCGCACCTCCTGACGTGCCCCCCGACCGGCGCGCACCGTGCCTGATCGGCGTGGCCCGCCGGACCTGGCGCCAGGAGCCGGCACCCGAGCCGTTGTCCATGTGGGAGACGGTGGCCCGTTCGGCGGCGGCGGACGCCGGATGCCCGGATGCGCTCAGCTATTTGCAGAGCCTCCAGGTCGTCTACTGCCAGTCGTGGGAGTACGACGATCCCTGCGCCCGGCTGGCCGAGCGGCTGGGAGCCGATCCGGGCCGGCGCTCCTACTCGGGACTCGGGGGCTCGGTGCCGGTCGGCCTGGTGTCCGGAACGGCCGCGGCCATGGTGCGCGGCGAGCTCGACCTGGCCCTCGTGGTCGGAGCCGAAGCCCTGGCCACCCGACGCCACCTGCCCGATCCGCCGTGGTCGTACGCACCGGCGGAAGCACGGCCCTTCCCGCTGACCATCGACCGGCAGGAGGCTGCCAACGGCATCTATCAGGCCTACCTCACCTTCGCCCTCCTGGATACGGCCCGCCGGGCCCACCTGGGCCGCTCGGTGACCGACCACCGCGACCACCTCGGCCGTCTCCTCGCCCCCATGACCGAGGTGGCCGCCTCCCAGCCCGAGCATGCCTGGTTCCCCACGATCCGGGATGCAGCCGAGATCACGACTCCCTCGCCATCGAACCGCATGGTGGCCACGCCCTACACCAAGCTCATGACAGCCATCATGGACGTCGACATGGCCGCCGCGGTTCTGGTGGCCACCGCGGAGCGAGCCGATGCCCTGGGTGTCGCCCCCGACAAACGCATCTACCTGCGAGGAGCCGGTGCGTCCGAGGATCCCTCCACCATGGCGGCCAGGCCCGAGCCGTGGCGGTCGCCGGCCATGGAGGCGGCCATGGCCGGTGCCCTCGGGCCGGCCTCCATCGACGACGTCGGCCACCTCGACCTCTACTCCTGCTTCGCCAGCTCCCTGTCGTTCGCCCGTGACGCCCTCGGCATCGGGGACGACCGCAGCCTCACCGTCACCGGTGGCCTCCCCTACCACGGCGGGCCGGGCAGCAACTACGACACCCACGCCCTGGCGGCCATGGCCGAGGCCCTCCGCCGCGACCCGGGCGCCCTGGGGCTGGTGAGTGGGATCGGCATGCACATGACCAGTCACAGCGCCGTCGTGCTCTCGACCACGCCGGGGCCCTTCCCGCCGGGACCGGGACCGTCGCCGGCTCCCGCCCCCGACCCGGCGACGGTCCCGGTCACCACCGACGCGGCCGGCGGGGCGCGGGTGGTCACCTTCTCCACCGTCCACTCACGGCAGGGACCCGAGTGGACGGCGCTGATCTGCGATCTCCCCGACGGCTCACGGTGCTACGCCCGGCTCGAGGAGGCGCCCGACGACGACGTGGACCTGGCCGGCCGATCGGTCACCCTGGCTGCAGGGCCCAGGGGTGCGACCCTGGCCCGCCTCTGAGCCGTGACCGGGAACGGCGCCCGCTGTCGCCTCCCGACGGGCAGCCCGCCTATCATCCAACGGGGCCGCGCCGCCGGCCCAGTTGTCACCTCCACCCTGCCGGCGACCCGGGTGTGACGGGCGGCCGGGTCAGACGACGATCAGCACAGCCCCTACGAGCAAGGAACAAGCGTGCCCATCCACTACCAGACCGGCGACGACCACATCGTGCGGATCACCATCGACCGCCCCGAGGCCCGCAATTCGCTGGACATGGAGCACTTCGCCCAGCTCCGGATGGCCTGGGACCGCTTCGGAGACGACGACGATGCCTGGGTGGCGGTGATCACCGGAGTCGGGCCCGACTTCTGCGTGGGCGCGGATCTCAAGACGTACATCCCGCAGATCACCGCTCTGGCGACCAAGATGAAAGACGGGGCCACCGAGGTGGACGGTTACCGTCTGGACGACGGCACCAAGGCGGTCCTGCGCAACGTGAAGCTGTACAAACCGATCATCGCCGCGGTCAACGGCACCTGCGTGGCCGGGGGGATGGAGATGCTGGGCGGGTGTGACATCCGGGTCGCCGCCGACACGGCGACCTTCGGTGTGCTGGAGCCCAAACGCGGGCTGTTCGCCGGGGGCGGGACCACGGTGCGCCTACCCCGCCAGATCCCTTTCCCGGCGGCCATGGAGATGCTCCTGTGTGCCGATCGGCTCTCCGCCCACCGGGTCTACGAGATGGGGCTGGTCAACGAGGTGTGCAGTCCCGGTGCGGTCATCGAGCGGGCATATGACTATGCCCGGCGGATCACGGCCAACGGCCCGTTTGCGGTGCGCAAGACGAAGGAGTCGGTCATCCGCGGGCTGGCCGTCGACATGAAGGAGGCCTACCGCATCGAGTCGGCCATCTCATCGGAGGTCTTCTCGAGCGAGGATGCGGTGGAAGGGCCCAAGGCCTTCGCCGAGAAGCGCACTCCCGAGTGGAAGAACCGCTAGGCCAATGCGGCACGCCCACCGGAACGCTGCCCTCTGGGTGACCATCGTCGTGTCCGCCGTCCTGGTCACGGCGTGCAACTCGGCCGGAGCGGCGGGACCATCGTCGGCGCCGGCCAAGGCTGCCGCCACCCGTTATGCCACCACCGTGACTTCGAGCGGGCCGGTCAACCCCGCCGCCGTTCCGCTGGGCGACGGCTACCGCTCGACCACCCCCAAGGTGGGATATGTCGACTCCTGTGTCACCCACTTCCCCTCGAAGGGCGGGGCCACGGTGGTCGGCCCCTGGATCAACGAGACCAAAAAGACCTGGGACTCCCGGACGAAGGTCGCCGTGCAGGGTTCGGTCTCCTGGCCCCAGGCCACGTTTTCGGTGACCGTGTCCGGCAGCCGCCGGATCATCACCGGCAACGATCTGCCCGTCGGCCACACCACCGGCACCTTCCCCATCGCCAGGTCCGATCCGGCCTACACCTACGATCAGAACCCGAACACGATCATCCCCCAGTCGATCTCGTGGTCACTGCCGCTCAATCCTGTGGCGGCAAAGAAGCCGTCGTGCACCGCCGGCGGGCCCATCGGCATCCTCGATGACGGGGTCTACCTGTTCAACGCCCTCGACGGCGAGGGCCGCGACGCCGGTGCCCATGAAGTGCTCGACAGCTGCCAGGAGCACCCCCAGATGGCCGGCGTCCTCCACCACCATTCCGTCCCGTCCTGCATCCTCTCGAAGGCGACGGGCCGGTCCACCCTGGTCGGCTACGCGGCAGACGGCTACGGCGTCTACGTCGAGCGCACTGCGAGTGGGGCGCTGCTCACGAACACCGACCTCGATGCGTGTCACGGCCGGACGTCACGGGTCCTCTGGAACGGCAAGGAACAGTCGATCTACCACTACGACGCCACCCTGGAGTACCCCTACACCGTGGGCTGCTACCACGGTACGCCCATCTCGTCCGGCTGACCTTGCACCCGCGCCACCCGCGCCACCCGCGGTAACCGGCCACCCGCGGCACCCGCGGCACCCGGCCACATCGCCAACGGTAACCGGCCACCGGCCACCGCGTCACCGGCCACCACGTCACAACCGGCCACGTCCCCGCCTCACCATCGGGAGCGGAGCCTCCCCTTGACTCCGGACCATGGTACGGGCCGTACGCTGCCCACTGAGTCCCGGCAGAGGAGGCCGATATGTCCAACCAAGTTCGCGAGTTGACCGGATCGACATTCGACGAAGCGCTGGCCGCGTCCCCGGTGCCGGTGGTCGTCGAGTTCTGGGCCGAGTGGTGCCCGCCCTGCAAGCTGGTCGCTCCGGTTCTGGATTCGATCGCGGCCGACCATGCCGATCGTCTGCAGATCTTCAAGGTCAACTCCGACGAGCACCCGGAGCTGGCTCGACGGTACGAGGTCATCAGTGTCCCGACGATCCTCTCCTTCAGCGAGGGGCACCTCCGTCAGCGGATGGTCGGGGCCAGAAGCCGGGTCCGGTTGCTCGAGGACCTCCGCGAGCTGATCAGCTAGGGACCCGGAGGGCCCTGCAGTCCTCGCTGGCGGGATCCTCACAGATGCCGATGAGCCGGGTCAGCCGCGACCGGGTCTCATCCAGCACCCGCCTCCGCTCATCCAGGACCTCGACCTTGGCCCGGGCCATGGACAGGATGGAATCCGCCGAGCCGGCACTCCCCTGCCCACCGACCAGGCTGGTGACCTCGGCCAGGGTGAACCCCAGCCGCTTGGCCCGGGCGATGAACTCCAGGCGCCACAGATCGTCGTCCGAGTACTGCCGGTAGCCGGCGGCCGATCGGGGTGGCTCCCGCAGGAGCCCACGGCGCTCGTAGTACCGGACCGTCTCGACGTTCACACCCGCCCGGCGGGCCAGCTGGCCGATCGAAAATGACTCCACCGCACCAAGGATACGGGCCGTACCCCGGTACAGGGTCAATCGACCATCTCGAGCGGGGCGGTCGACCACGACCACTTGCCGGGCCACAGGGCATCGGACATGCATTGCCGGTGCCCGAACACGTGCCGGTGACCACACTGCTCTCGTGGGTGTGGATCGTCCACACCATCGAGGTCGACAACGCATTCGGGCCTGGCACTGGATCCTGTACCTGGAGTCTGGCCCGAGTCGGTGAGCCGGTGCCGCGGGTGGCGAGGAAGCGGGAGCGGCGGCACAGGGGGCGCGGGCCTCCGGTCCGGATGGAGCACTGGTTAGGCTGGTGGCATGTTCACGAGGAAGTCTCCGACGGGAGCCGACGCTCGTCCACCGTCGCCCACCGCCAGTGCCTGGGACATCCTCGAACCGACTCGCAGCACCCCTGCCGACCGCATCCTCAGCCTCTCCGATCTGGCCGAGGCGGTGAAGGCGAGCAAGCGACACCGGCGGCGGTCGAGGAGCTCCGGCAGGCTCCCCCCGGCCACCGACGGGCCCAGTGCCTCCCTCCTCCTCAGCACCCCTCCTCGTCATCCACGGGTAGGGGACCGGTAACCGGGCCCCTACCCCAGCCGCTCGATCACCGTGGCATTGGCCTGACCGCCGCCCTCGCACATGGTCTGGAAACCGTACCGGCCGCCGATGGACTCCAGCCGGTTGAGGAGGGTGGCCGCCAGGCGGACCCCGCTGGCCCCCAGCGGGTGGCCCATGGCGATGGCCCCACCGTTGGGGTTCAACCGTTCGGGATCCGCGCTGAAGGCCCGGTTCCACATCAGGGGGATCGCTGCGAAGGCCTCGTTGCACTCGATGGCGTCGAACTGCTCGATCTTCATGCCCGACCGCTCGAGGAGCCGTTGGGTGGCCGGCACCGGCGCAGAAAGCACGATGGCGGCATCGTCGGCGGCCACCGTGGCATGTGCGATCCGGGCCCGGATGGGAAGCCCCAACTTCTCGGCCAGCGAACGGTCCGCCACCAGCATGGCCGCGGCACCGTCGGTCATCTGTGAGGAGTTCCCCGCGGTGATGTCCGGGGCCGTCTCGGGCTCCCAGTTCTGTGCCGGGGGCAGCCCGGCCATCGCCTCCATCGAGCCGGTCCGGCGAATCCCCTCGTCGGCCTCCAGGTGAGCACCGCTCAACGATCCGTCCTCCGCCTTGATGGGCACCGGAATGGCCTCGGCCGCGAACCGGCCCGAATCCCAGGCCTCGGCCGCCCGACGGTGGCTCTCGAGCGAGTACTCGTCCATCTCCTGGCGGCTGACCTCCCAGCGGTCGGCCAGGACCTGGGCCACCCGGAATTGGGCCCACAGCCGACCATCGATCTGCTCGAGGAACGAGGGCGGAAACGGCCCGGTCCCGCCCCGGGCGTTGGAGGCGAGTGGCACCCGGCTCATCGTCTCCACCCCGCAGGCGATGACCAGGTCGTACTGGCCGGCTTTGACCCCGGCTGCGGCGAAGTGCATGGCCTGTTGTGACGAGCCACACTGCCGGTCGACGGTGGTGGCAGGCACGCTCTGGGGCAGACCGGCGGACACCCAGGCGTTACGGGTGACGTTGGTGCTCTGCTCCCCCACCTGGGTGACGCAGCCGCCGATGACGTCGTCGATGGTCACCGGGTCGACCCCGGTGCGGTCCAACAGTGACTTCAGTGCGAACCCGAGCAGGTCCGCAGGGTGCCAGCCGGAGAGCGCCCCACCCCGCTTTCCCATCGTGGTGCGGACGACGTCGACGATGACGGCATCGCGTTCGCTGTTGCTCATTGAGGTTCCTCCCGCTCCATTGCCGTTCTCGAATCTCGATTGGCGCCCTGGGCACCGCGGTCACGGGTCCAGTGCCGCCGCCGTCCCTCGGGTTCCTCGCCCCCCGCCTTCGGGGCGGGCCCCTGGGCCCCGGTGGTCTCGGCCATGGGCCGATCCCCTCGGGCCGCCATCACCTGCTCGACCGCAGCCAGCGCGCCGTCAGCCGGACCGCTGTAGGCCACCGACCCGTGCTCGAGGACCACAGCCGTCCCGGCCAGGTCGAGCACCCGATCCACTTGCTGCTCGACGACGAGCAGGGCTGTCCCGGCCCGGTTGATCTGGCGGAGTCCTTCGTAGACGACGTCGATGACCACGGGTGCCAGGCCCAGCGAGATCTCGTCCGCCACCAGCAGGCTGGGCGGGAGGACCAGGACCTTGGCCAACGACAGCATGCGCTGCTCCCCACCGGACAGGGTCCCCCCGTGTTGCCGGCGACGCTCCCCCAACACGGGGAAGGCGTCGTAGGCCCGTGCCAGTGCGTCGGGGACACACTGCCGTCCCCCCGCTGGCGGAAGACCAGCTTGAGGTTCTCCTCCACGGTGAGACTGGCGAACACCCCCCTGCCCTCGGGTACGTGCGCCGTCCCGGCCCGGGCGATCTTGTAGGCGGCGAGCCCGGTGATGTCCCTGCCCTGGAGGCGGATGACGCCACTCGTGCTGGGCAGGAGGCCGGTCACCACCCGGGAGACCGTCGACTTACCGGCACCGTTGGAGCCGATCAGCGCGGTGACCCCCCCACCGGGCACCGAGAAGGTGACGTCGAAGAGCGCCCGATAGGGGCCGTAGCTGGCGCTGACGTGCTCGACCTCCAGGGCGGCCGTCTCCACAGGCGGCCCGGGAGCGACGGTGCCCCCGGACGCGGACCGGCCCGGCGCCGCGCTCACGCGCTCAGCCCCAGATATGCCTGGCGGACCGCGGGGTCGGCCATCACCTCGTCGAAACTGCCCTGGGCGATGACGGCGCCGAGGTTCATCACGATGGTGCGGTCGACCACCGAACCGACCATGCCCAGGTCGTGTTCGACCAGGAGCACCGCCATCCCCCGCTCGCGCTGGAGCATGCGCAGCACTTGGGACAGCTCGTGGGTCTCGTGGACATCGAGACCTGAAGACGGTTCATCGGCCAACAGCAGCACCGGATCGGAGACGAGCGCCCGGGCCAGCTCCACCAGACGGCACGAACCCAGCCCCAGCGACGAGACCGGGGCATCGGCGCGATCTCCGATCCCGACGAGTTCGAGCACCGAGTCCACCCGTCGGTTCTCCTCCGTCGTGGGTGCGCTGCGGTTGCACAGGTCCTTCCACAGGCGACCCTGGCGCTGGCGCGCCCGTTCGCCCACCAGCAGGTGGTCGCGCACGGTCATGTCGGGGAAGACCTCGACCCGCTGGTAAGTCCGGCCGATACCGAGACGAGCCCGCTTGTAGGTCGGTATGCCGAGCAGCTCCTCGCCGGCCAGCTCCACACTCCCCCGTTCGGGTTGGAGCTGGCCGCATATGCAGTTGAACAAGGTGGTCTTGCCGGCGCCGTTGGGGCCCACCAGCCCCACGCTCTCGCCGGCTTCGACTTCGAAGCAGACGCTCTCGACCGCGGTGATGCCGCCGAACACCTTGGACACGTTGTCCACCCGGAGCAGGGGCCCGGCCTCAACCACGGCCGTTCACCACCGGACCATCGGCCAGGGCTCCGGCACTGGCGGGTTCTGCCGCGGTTCCGTCCCCGGCACCGTTGCCGCCACCACCGCCGCCGCCGAACGCTCCGAGGAGGGACGGGCCACCGCCGCCGCGGGTCGGCGGTGGCTCGCCGGTGTGGAACACCAGCCGCTGCATGCGCATGGTCCAGCGCCGCTTCTGGAACTCGAGGATCCCCTCGGGATGGGACGCATAGGTGAAGGCCCCGAAGGCGAAGAGCACGAAGACGAGGCTGTTCCCGCCGAAGCGGGCCGGGAGGTAGGTGAGGAGTTGCTGGATGACCACGAACCCGAACCCGGCGTTGATGGCCCCTTCCACCGTGCTCACCCCGGTGGTCACCACGATGACCACGAAGGCCAGGGAGAGCTGGTAGTTGAACTCTTCGGCGCTGACCGACTGCTGCTGGATGGTCAGGAGCGTGCCCCCGATGCCGGCCACGACGCCGGACAGGGCGAAGATCAGCACCCGCTGCCAGGTCAGGTTGATGCCCAGCCCGGCCGCCGCCGTCTCACTCCCGCGCATGGCCGACAGGTAGCGCCCCGTCGTCCCCTTGCGCACCAGCAGGACGCCGGCGATGCAGACGACCAGCACGACCATGGCCATCACGAAGAAGGCGTGGCCGTCGGGGTTCAAGATGCCGAGGCCGACCCACTTCGACTGCACGCTCAACGGCGATCCGTTGCTCGTCGAGAGCTGGGGGAAGACAGCACTGTCGAAGAAGAGTGCGGCGGCGATGGTCATGAGGGCCAGGCCCAGGCCTCGGAGACGGAGCGAGGCCACGGCCAGGACGACGGCCACCACCCCGGCGGCCACCGCGCCCACCACTCCACCGACGAGCAGGCTGAGGCCCAGGTGGTTGGCCAGCTGGGCCGCGGTGAAGGCACCGACGCCGGCCAGCATGGCCTGGCACAGGGAGAGCTGCCCGCCCATGCCGGTGATCAACGTGATGGAGAGGAAGATGACCGAGAAGGCGAGACCGGCATTGAACACGTTCTCCCACGTCTTCGGCATCCAGGTCAGCATGGAGACGATGAAGGCGGCGAGCAGGACGTACCAGGCGACCCTGATGATCCGGTCGATCTGGGGGGCGCGCATGGCGGCCGTGGTCGGAGGGGTCGGCGGGTCGATGGAGGCCAGGGGGTCGGTGGCCTCGCCGAGCTTGCGCAGCCCGGGGACGATGAGCAACGCGGCCACCAGCACGATGAAGGGGAGGGACGAGAGGGTGGCGTCGGACCACACGCTGCTCGGGGGCAGGTAGCCCTGCAGGACGGTGTCGGCCACCCCCATCAAGATGCCGACCACGGCGGCGATGGGCATGGAGCGGAGGACGGCCCAGGCGGCGGCGGCGAAAGCCGCCACCACCAGGGTGGCGTAGTCCTGGGACTGGAGCTGGCCGTAGAGGGGGGCGAGCATGACCCCGGCCAGCCCGGCCATGAGGCTGGAGACGGCCCAGGCCACGGCCACCACCCGACCGGAGTTGACGCCGTCGAGCTGGACCAGTCGCCGGCTCTCGACCGCACCGCGCATCTGCAGACCGAGCGGGGTCAGTCGCATGAGGAGGACCAGGGCCAACAGGACGGCCGCGGTGACCACCACCGAGCTCAGGGAGATGCCGTTTATGGGAGTGCTGGCCACCCGGAAGTACACGATGTTGGGGTTGAACAGGATGCTCGGCGGGTTGTACTGGTTGTTGCTGCCGAAGAGCACGGGGAGCAGGGCCGGGATCCCCACGAACAGGGTGATGCCGGTGACCAACTTGGCCGTGGTGTTCGAGTTGGGGATCTTCCGGAACAGGTAGCGGTCGAACACCAGGCCGAGGGCGGGGGCCAGCAGGACCACCGACAGCACGAAGGCCAACAGCACCGACATGTGCTCGTTCTGCACCAGCAGGGTGAAGATGAACGCCGACACGTAGGCCTGGGCACCGAAGGCGAAGTTGAACACCCCGGTGGCCTGATAGGTGAGGACCAGCCCCACCGCCACCAGCGCATACGTGCACCCGTAGGGAATGCCGGGGATGGCGAAGCCAAGAAAGTTCTCCACTCCGGTGCCGGCCCCTACCCGAGACCGGCTGACGTCCGGGTCATGTCCCTGGGGTGCCGGCCGGTGCGGCGACCGGCGTCGTGTCCTTGGCGCTCGGTCCCACGCAGACGAAGACCTGCTTACCCTTCCCGAACACCGGCACGAACTTCGAGCCCTGCACCTGGACATAGGCGCTGCAGGTCGGGTAGGTGGTCATCGTGTGGGATTTCTCCCAGTTGGTGACGGTGGTCAGACCACCGGCGGTGAAGGCGGTGATGTGATTGGTGATGTTGATCACGTTGGCCTGGGTGAGGTTGCTTCCGGCCTGCTTGACCGCCTGGGCCAGCAACGCGGCCGACTGCCAACCCTGGAGGGCGATGGCGTTGTAGGTGTACGCCGGCTCGTACTTGTTCATCTCCTTGAGGTACTCGATCATGCCCGGGTAGGTGGTCCCGTACTTCGGCTCGGCGGCCTCGTAGGGGACATTGCCCGAAACGTTGAAGTAGACGCCCTGCATCAGATTGCTGTACTGGTCGAGGAACGACCGGTCGTAGCCGCTCAGCCACAGCTGGTGGATCTTGAGCCCGTACTGCTGGATGGCCCGGGCCATGGTGATGTTGTCCGACTCCTGCATGCAGCTCAAGACGAACTGGGTCCCGGTCTGCTGCATGCGCTGGACGGCGGATGCATAGCTGCCGCCGAGCTGGGCACCCAGGTCCTCGTAGGTGATGGTGAACCCGGCACTCTTGAGGTCGTTGGCGGCGGTGCTGCAGGCGTCGTACGACGAGGTGATGGAGGATCCGTAGCTGATCACCGCCACCGACTTCGACTTGGTCTGGTTGATGAGATAGGCGTAGGCGGCAACGCCGGCTCCGTAGTTCTGCACCGATCCCCCGGCGGCGAAGAGGTTGGGTGGGCCCTGCCAGTTGCCGCTCACGTTGTAGCCGTAGGTGGGGGTGCCGGTCTCGACGAAGTAGTTCGGGGTGAACCAGTACGAGGCCACCATGACGGCGAAGGCATGGTCCTGGTCGATCAAGGTGTGGGTCAGCTGGGTGAACTGGCTCGGCTGCCCCCCGTCGTCGAGGTTGTAGGCCAGGATCAGCTTGCGCCCGTTGATGCCCCCTTGGGCGTTGACCATGTCGAAGTAGGCCTCGACCCCCGGGGACAGGCCGTCGAAGTCCGAGGCGATGGCCCCCGTCCTGGTGGAGATGGCCCCCACGTTGATCGCCGTCTTGGTGACCCCGTTGGTACCACCCGAGGCTGTCGTCGACGGCGGCGCGGTGCTGGAGCTACCGGACGTCGTCGTGGTGGCAGTGGTGGACGAGGACGAGCAGGCGGCAGCGAGCACGGCCACCCCCAGTACCACTCCGACCGGCCATACCCAACTCCCCCTGTGCTTCCCCATGTCCACCTTTCCCTGATGTAGGCGCCCCTGCGCAGACGTTCCCCCGACAACTGCCCAACGCCGAGGCAGTTTTATGACACGAATGTTAGTGATGTCAACCGTAGCGTCCTTTGCCCAGTCCACACGAGGTGTGGTCCACATCCGAAAAGGTAGTGCCTCCCGGTGCCTTCGGGTGGGACGGAGTCCCGTCCTCAACCCAGAAACTGCCGGCGGCGATCGAAATTGCGGAGCTCGGCCACCTCGGCCAAGGTCACCGGGCTCAGTTCACCGACGTCGCGGGCCACGTCGGGAACCCACCCGCAGGACGCGACCATGGCCCGTACCCGCTCCTCCATGGGTCCGGGTCCCGACGGTACGGCCGCCACCTGCAGCCGGCCGTCCATCCGCCGGAGAATGCCACGGTCGGTGACCACGCTGGTGACCCGGGCCCCGGGGGCGGTCACGTATCCCGCCGTGGCCGGTAGTCGCTGTGGGCGGCCGAGCGTGATCACGACGCAGGCCGCCGCCCGGCTGGCCACGTCGTTGGCGCCACCCGATCCGACCAGGAACCGCCCGTCACCGAGCCGGGTGGAGTTGATGTTGCCGTGCTGGTCGACCTCGGCCGCCCCCAGGCAGCCGACGGTGGTCGTCCCGGGACCGCCGACCACCATGCCGAGCACGGTCGAGGCATCGGACAGGTAGGAGGTCCCCGGGAAGACCCGGTGGTTGAAGATGTAGGGATCGGCCGGCGTCGGGGTGTAGTCCCACAATCCGAGCTCGGCGGTCAGGCACACCGATCCCCCGGCAGCCCGGTCGCGGGCCACGGCCACCCAGGCGGCCAGATTGGCCACACCGGCCCCGGCCAACACCGCGTCGGCCCGGTGGTCGGACACGGTGGCCTGGACCTCGCGGGCACCCAGGCTGGCCGCCACCTCCCAGTCACTGATGCTCTTGTCGGTGGGCACCGGGTTGGCATCGGCGTCGTGGCGCCACGAATCCGGGTCCGACAGGAGGCGGAGGCCGATGAGCCGGTCGTCCCCGAGGAGCTTGAGGTACGTGGAGTGGTCGGGCGGGTCCAGGACGTGGTCCCGGGCCCAGGCATCGAAGTCGCCGCGGGCCGCATTGGCGGCCTCGACCCAGAAGGGGATGTCCTCGCCGTAGCCGGCCACCGGGAGGCCCGGGGCGTAGCACCCTCCGGGATGGGCGCCGAACGGCGCCTCGACCACGGCCAGGACCCGATGGGCGGGAATACGCACCCGATGGCCCAGCTCGGCCAGATCGGGGACGATCGACTCGACCGTGGCCACCACGCCCCGCCGGGCCGCCCACGCTCCCCAGGTCCCCTCGAGCAGCGGCTCGGACATGGCCAGGTTGCCGTGGACATCCGACAGTGCCGCGTGGCAGAGGGCCACGTCCGGGACCAGGGGGGCCAGCAGACCCACCGGGCCGAACTCCGAATCGACCACCGAGAACGCCCGGTTGCCGGCGAGGTCGGAATCGACCACCGAGCCGGTCACGATGGCCGGCAGCCCGCGGGCTGCTGCCTCGAGGCGCTGGCCCAGGGTGAGGATGGACCAGTGCTCGACCTCCACCCGGCCCGACTCGTAGGCCTCCTTGAAGATCGGGTTCGGTGCGTAGGAGGGGAAGCTGTTGCCCGAATAGGCGGTCACCACCTTGCGCAACATCCCGCCCCGGAAGAACAGGGCACCCAGTGCCCCCAGGCTGCTCATGACCAGTGTCAGCCCCGGGTCGGCCCCCCAGAACTGCCGGGCCATCTCCCGGGCGGCCGCCGTCCACCGGCTGTGCCCGAGCATGATGTGGACGGAATCGCCGGGGACGATGTTCCGCTCGACGGCGTCGCTCAGCGAGAGGCCGACATCGGTCATGACGGGGCCCGGCTTCGGGAGACGCTGGACATTGTGTGAGGTTATCCAACCTGGAACTACCATTCCGCGGGCATGGTAAGCGACGGCGGGCGCCCCGCATCGAAGGCGCGAGTGACGAAGAAGAAGGAGCCGGCGACCGGGCCGGTGGCCGGCGGCGAGGGCTCGGCCAACGGGAAGAGCTCGCCGTCGGCCGGGGCGGGGCGCCCGGCCAAAAAGCCGCGGCCGAAAAGGCCGACACCACCGACGGCCGCTCCTGCCGGCGCAGGAAACGGGTCGAAGCCCGCCGGCCAGGGCCCGATCGGTGTGCCCGCCAGCAAGAGGGCGCTGCGCACCCAGGGCCGGGAGACCATGCAGAAGCTCCTGGACGCGGCCATGGTGGCCTTCGACCGCCGGGGCTTCCACGCCACCAGGGTCAACGACGTGGTGGACATCGCCAACATGTCCCACGGGACGTTCTACCTGTACTTCTCGAACATGAGCGATCTCGTGCGCGCCCTCACCGTCGAGGTGGCCACCGACGCCTCGGAGATCCATGGCTTCCTGATCCAGGCCGGGACGGACCTCGGCGGTGAGAGTCGCGACCACCTGCGCCGATGGATCGGCGAGTACTCGAAGTTGTGGCTGCGGTACGCGCCCCTGTTCCGGTCGTGGACCGACCTGGCCTCGGTCGACGATTCCATGGGCGATCGGATCCGCCGTACGCTGGCCTCGCTGACCGATGCCATGTCGGCGCAGATCTCAGCGGCCGGAATGGCCGGGGACCTGAGTCCCGACGTCACCGGCCTGGCCGTGCTGGCCATGCTCGACCGGTTCCACTACCTCCGCGACTTCATCGGCCAGCCCGTCGACGACGAGGCCCTGGAGACACTGACCACCATGGTGTACCGGGCCCTGTTCTCCCCGACCGACCGGGAACGGCTCAATCCATGAGGACGTCGACCGGCACGCCCAGCGCGTCGAGATCCACGCTGGCGTTGTCTTCCCGGTAACGCAGGCCCTGCACATTGAAGAGGCTCACCGAGACGGCCCCGACCGGGTACGGGCCCCAGTGCCACGTTCCCCGGTAGAGCACGAGCGAGGACAAGGCCGGGATGGCGAAGGCCCGGATCCGATCGGCATCGGCGGGCGAGGTCATCTCCATCTCCGGCGGGGCCACGACGATCACCGCGTTGACATCCAGCGGCATCAGCACCTGGGTGTGGGTGGCGTGCCGGAAGAGCACCTGACATCTCAGCCCCCCGGGCACCTCGGGCACCTCGTCGCGCCGATGGCCGATGAGGTTGACGTGGGCGTCGTGCCATGCGAAGTCGAGCACCTCGACACCGTCGCTCGGATCGGTGTCGGCCACGGGCAGCCAACCGAAGCCCGACCACGCCGCACGGGTCAGCGGCTCCGGTGTTATCCGACGGACGGCTTCACCCATTCCCCACGCTCCACATCCCCGACGCTCCGGGCCGATCTACTGTGACGGTGCAACCTAACATCGGCATCGGCGCCGGCACGTGGGGTCGGCGGCAGCACCAGGATGATCAGCGGAGGAGACCCTATGGTGATGGACGTTCGCAACATCGAAGACGTTGCCCCCGTCGTCGAGCACAACGGCACGGTGCCCGTGTGGTGGATGGTGAACTCACGCGAGCTCAAGGACGCCACCGACGGCGGATTCCTCGAGCTGGTGAACGAATTCGAGGTGGCGGGCGGGGGCTACGTCCACCCGCACTCGCACCCCACCCACGAGTTCTACTACGTGCTCCGGGGCAGGGGCATCATGACCATCTCGGGCGAGGACCGCCCCATCGCCCAGGGGGACCTGGTCTACATCCCGCCCGACGCCGTGCACAGCCTGAGGCCGGTCACCGAGCACGCACCCATCCACTGCTTCTGCTTCGCCATCGGCGTCAAGGGCTCGGGACCCATCGACTACACCAACCACTGAGGGGTACCGACCGAGGTCGACCGGGCCCGGCCCGAACGGCCGCTCACTCCGGTGGCAGGCCCTCCTCGACGAGGGCGGCATCCAGGTGGAGCAGCCCGACGGTGGTGGAGCCACCGCGGAGGGCGGCGAAGTACTCCGCCTCGGCCGCGGTCCCGCGCCCGGGCCGCGGTGATCGTCTCCCCGAGCCGGGCTCCCGGCACCACCACCACCCCGTCGACGTCGCCCACCACCCAGTCGCCCGACTCGACCGGAACCCCGGCGACGGTGGCGGCCGTGCCGACGTAGCCGCGATTGCACTTGGTCGCTCCCGGGAGCGCCACCGTCCTCGAGAACACCGGAAAGGCAAGCCTCTCCAGGGCGGCGACGTCACGCACGCCCCCGTCGATGACCAACCCGGCCAGACCCCGGGCCTGGGCCGCGGTGGTGAGCACCTCGCCCCAGTAGCCCCGATCGGGCACGTCGCCGACGTCGACGACCAACACCGAGCCGGCCGGGGCCCGGGTCACGGCCACGTGGACGGCAAGGTTGTCCCCGGGGGTGCAGGTGACGGGATAGGCCGGCGCGGCCAGCGTCGCTCCCGGCCACACCGGCCGGATCCTCCCCGGCATCGGCCGGGCCCCCGACTCCCCCAGCGTCGCCGCTCCGAGCTCGGCCAGCACAGCGGCCGGATCGTTGTCGTCCATGTCAAGCTCCTTGCCGAAGGTGGATGGGGCCGAGCCCGACCGGGCCGGGTCCGTCAGTCACGAAGCGAGACCGTGAGCTCGATCTCCACCGCGCCCCCCCGCGGCAGGGCGGCCACTCCGATGGCCGAGCGGGTATGCCTCCCCGCCTCGCCGAACACGTCGAAGAGCACGGTGCTGGCGCCGTCGATGACATCGGGCTGGCGGTGGAAGTCCGGTGCCGATGCCACGTACCCGGTCACCGAGAGCACCCGCTCCACCCGGTCGAGCGTGCCGAGCTCCGCCTCCAGTACGGCCAGCGCATTGAGCGCGCAGATGGCCGCGGCCTCGGCTCCCTCCTCCACGGTGACGGTATCCCCGAGGGTACCGGTACAGGTCAACTTCCCGTCGATCCGGGGCAGCTGCCCCGACGTCCGGGCCACCCCGCCGTGCACCACCACCGCGTCGAGTGGGTCGTGGGGCGGGTGCGGACCGTGCAACCTCAGCCCCAGAGCCTCCAGGCGGGCCCGCACCCGGCCACCGGAGCGGTCTGCGCCACCGACGGCCGCATCAGGGGCGTGGTCGACGGGACGGGTCATCGGGCGGCAACCTCCGGAAATCGAGCCGGGCAACACCCCGGCGGAGCACCGAGATGCTACCTCCGTCGTCACGGCCGGGCTGACGTCGCCGTCAGCCAACACAGGCTTCGCATAGAGTGGCCGGATGGGCTTGCTTGATGAACGGGTAGCAGTGGTGACCGGCGCGGGTCGCGGCATCGGCCGCGCCATCGCGGTGTGCTTGGCTGACGAGGGTGCCAGCGTGGTCGTCAACGACATCGGGGTCTCCCTCGGCGGTGAAGGCACCGACGAGGACCCGGCCGAACAGGTCGTCCAGGAGATCATCGGCCGGGGTGGGTCGGCGGTGGCCAACCGCGACCGGGTCGACGATTTCGCCGCCGCCGGGCGCATCGTCGACACCGCGGTCGGCAGCTTCGGGAAGATCGACATCCTCGTCAACAACGCCGGCATCGTCCGGGACCGGACGCTGGTGAAGATGGACGAGGCCGACTACGACGCCGTGGTCGCCGTGCACCAGAAGGGGACGTTCAACACCGTCCGGCACGCGGCGCCGCTCATGAAGGAGGCCGGCTACGGGCGCATCGTGAACATCACCTCATCGGCCGGCCTCCGTGGGAATTTCGGGCAGACCAACTACGGAGCGGCCAAGGCCGCCATCATGGGGATGACCTTCGTGTGGGCGCTCGAGCTCGGACGCTACGGGATCACGGTCAACGGGATGGCACCGGCCGGGGCCACCCGGATGACCCAGGGTCTGAACGACGAAGGCGAGGCCCCACCGGACCAGGATCCGGCCCTCAACGCCCCGTTGGTGGCCTACCTGGCCTCCGATCGGGCCACCGACGTCAACGGCCAGATCTTCGGCCGCACCGGCTTCGGGTACACGATCTTCCAGACACCGAGGCAGGTAGCCACCATGTGGAAGGACGGTGGGTGGACGGCGGCGGAGGTGGCCGACCACTTCCACGAGGTGCTCGGCCAGCACCTCCAGCGGGTGGGCATGCCCGCCCACCCGCTGCTCGGCAAAAAAGAGTAAGCCACGACGTGGGCACCTCGAGATGAGCACCGCGGCGCAACTGCCCCCTGAGCAGCTGCACGCCATGGCGCTCTCCTTCGCCGACCAGACGGCCTACCAGGTGCTCGGCGACGGTGCGCTGACCTTTGCCCAGTGGGATGCCGATGCCAGCCGGCTGGCCAGAGGTCTGCTCGACGCCGGCATCGGGCCAGGGGACCGGGTGGGCATCCATCTGGAGCCGACCAACGCCCTCCGGTGGATCGTGGCCTACGCCGCCATCCACCGGGCCGGGGCGGTGGCCGTACCCCTCAACCCGCAGTTGACCCGGCCCGAGATCGCACGCATGGTCGACCACTGCCATGCCGCCGCCGTCTTCGCCGAGGAGTCCATCGTCCCCCGCTACGAAGGCGGCCGGCCGGGGCTGGTGGTGACCGTCCCGGGCGGCGGCGACGGGGACGGCCCCGGAGCGGGCGCATCCAGCCCCGCCCCCGGGGACCGGGGCGCCCAGGCCGTGGTGCCGTGGTCCAGGGCCATCGACAACGACCCCGGTTACTTCCAGGTGCCCCGCCGGCCGGAGGACCTGGCCGACATCCTGTACACCTCGGGCACGACGGGCCACCCGAAGGCGGTGGCGGTCCGCCACGACAACTACTCGCTGGTCCCCTTCGCCGAGCCGGCGTGGAGCGGTGGGGGGTGGCTGCACGCCAGCCCGCCCTACACCTTCGCCGGCCTCTCCTTCGTCTACACCCCGATGAAGCTGGGTATGCGAGGCATCTACCTGCCCAGGTTCGACGCCGGACAGTGGCTCGACGCGGTCGAAGAGGAGCGCCCGGTGGCCACCTTCCTCGTCCCGGCCATGGCCAACCTACTGCTCGAGCACCCGCGCTTCGACTCGGCCCGTCTCGATTCGGTGCAGGTCTGCACGGTCGGCAGTGCCCCGCTCGCACCCCAGGTGCTGGAACGGTTGCAGGAGCGGATGCCCACGGCCATGGTCTCCAACAACTACGGGATGACCGAGGCCGGATCCGTCTACTGCATCATGCCGCCGGGAGAGGCGGTGAAGCGGCCGGGCTCGGTCGGCAAGCCACTTCCACCGGCCGAGGTCCGCTGTACCGGCGAGGACGGTCGGGAGGTGGCTGCGGGTGACGTCGGCCACGTCCACCTGAGGATCCCCGGGCGACCCGCGAGTACTACGACGACCCGGAGGCCACCTCCCGCACCTGGGTCGACGGCTGGCTGGTCACCGGTGACCTGGGCCGGATCGACGAGGACGGCTACCTCTACATCGTCGGCCGGAGCAAGGACGTGATCATCAGGGGCGGCAACAACATCCACCCCAATGACGTCGAGCACGCCATCGAGTCGCACCCGGCGGTACGGGAGGTGGCGGTGGTGGGCGTGGCCCACCCGGTGCTCGGGGAGGACCTGGCGGCCTTCGTGGCCCTGAGCCCCGGCGAGCAGGCCACCGCCGAGGAGCTGCGGGCCCACACCTTGGAGCTGCTGGCCGCCTACAAGGTGCCCCGCCGGTGGGAGTTCGTGGACGAACTGCCGCGGAACGCCACCGGCAAGGTGGTCAAGAACACGTTGCGCGACCGGCTGGCCGCGGACGGGGAGGAACCGGCGGCCGGCCCGGGGCCGTCATGAGCCCGGTCCAGCCACCCGGACTCGGCGTCGTCCGCGGCTCGGTGTGATCGCCGCCTCCGTCGGTGACGACGGCGCAGCGATATCCTGACGTCCATGTCAGTGACCATCGATCGTCCCCGCATCGCCATCGTCGGGGCCGGCAACATCGCCTCGCTCAATGTGGCCGGCTACCTGGAGGACGAGCGGTGTGACGTGGTCACCGTCTGCGATCCGGTCGCCGGCCGGGCAGCTGCGGCCGCCCAGGCCTGGGGAGTCCCCTCGTCGACGACCGATCTGGCCGACGTGCTGGCCGACCCGGACATCGACGCGGTGGAGATCCTGACCCCCACCAATCTCCACCACGACCATGTGCTGGCGGCCGTGACCGCCGGCAAGCACGTCTCGTGCCAGAAGCCGCTGGCCAACTCGGTGACCGAAGCCCGGGCCATGAGCGATGCGGCGGAGGCGGCGGGCACCATCCTGCGGGTCAGCGAGTGCTTCCGGCACTACCCGCCGCTCGAATTGGCCAAGCGGCTGATCGCCGAGGGAGCCATCGGGCGGCCGAGCAACCTGCGCATGAAGACGGTGGTGGGACAGACCGATGCCGCCTTCCAGGGGGGCCTGACGGCCGACGGCTATGTGTGGAGGATGACGTCGGAGAGCCCGGGCGGCCACCTGTTCGACGACATGATCCACAAGTATGCGGTAGCCCTGTGGCTGTTCGACCAGGACATCGTCTCGGTTCAGGCCGTGGTGCGCCGGAGGGACTTCTTCTTCGAGCCGTGCGCCGCCATCTTCGAGTACGAGGACCCCGGCATCCTCGGGACCATGGACGTGACCTACGCGCCCAAGATGTGGCTGCGGAGCCGCTACTACGGGGCCGATGAATTCTTCGAGGTCCAAGGGGACGAGGGGTTCCTGTGGGTGACACGGTGCACGGGCGAGATGCTCGACCTGCCCGCCGTCGTCCTCTACGACGGCGGGCACGGCAAGGAGACCGCCACCACCTTCCCGCTGGTGGAGGCCGATTGGGGTGAGGGCTTCAAGCGGGCGTCCCGCCACTTCGTGGACGCGCTGGTCGACGGGGTCCCGGCGGAGATGAGCGCGGTCGAGGCCACCAAGGCCCTGCAGCTGTGCTTCGCCGTCTACCAGGCCGGTAACTCGCACCGACCGGTCGACCCGCGGTCCATCTCCGGAGCGGTCACCCCCGCAGGCTGGCCCCGGTGACCGGTCGGCCCGGTACCGGCGGCGCCCGGACCCCAGGGGCCGGGACATGAGGGTCACCCGCACCTTGCACCACAGCGTCAACGTCGAAGGCGAGCTCGACCGCAGCGTCGAGTTCTACCAGCGGCACTTCCACATGCCCGACGAGGACCGGCCCCACATCCCGGGGATCGCGGGGCACTGGTTCGATACCGGCAACGCCCAGCTCCACCTGGTCGACGCCCCGACCGGACCGGGTCCCATCCGGCCGGCCGGGCCCCATGTCTGCTTCGCCGTGGCCGATCTGGACGAGGCCGTCGCCGAGCTGGAGGCGGCCGGCATCCCCTACGTCGAAGGCGCCCAGGGGACGACCATCCAGATCTGGTTCGCCGATCCTGCCGGAAACACCATCGAAATCCAGCAGGAGACTGGGGTCGACCGGTGATCCGTCGACCCGGCTAGCGCCCGCCGGTCCCCGCTCCGCCGGAGCGCCAGTCGTCGCGGGGCGGGAGCGGATGGCGGAAGAGCCGGGCCGCATTGCCCGCCGCGATCATCCGCAATTCCTCCTCGTCCAGCCCCCCCAGTGTCGCCTCCAGCACCGGCTGGGTGTCCGGCCAGGTCGAGTCGGCGTGGGGATAGTCGCTCTCCACCATGATGTGGTCGACCCCGATGACGTGCCGCAGATCGACCACCGAGGGATCGTCGATAGTGCAGAACCAGAAGCTGCGTCTCAGCACCTCGCTCGGACGGAGGTCCGACGGCCACGAGACGGATTCGGAACCCGAAGCGGAGTGGTCCAGGACGTAGTCGACCCGGTCGGCCAGCATCGGCACCCAGCCGATGCCGCCCTCGGAGAGGGCCACGGCGAGCCCCGGGAAGCGGAGCGGCACCCCCGACCACAGCCATTCGGCCGCGGCGATGAGGGCGTTGACCGGAAACAGGGTGGGGAGCAGTTCGAAGGGCGGCGAAGGCGACGGCAGGGGCGCCCAGGCGGACGAGCCCGTGTGCAGGCACACCACCGTCCCGGTCTCCTCGCAGGCGGCAAAGAACGGATCCCAGTGGCCGGTGAAGATCGACGGCAAGCCGAGCTGGGCGGGGAACTCGGGGAAGCTCACCGCTTTGAAGCCCCGCTCGGCGTTGATCCGCACCTCGGCCGCGGCCACCCCCACGTCGGCCAGCCACGGCAGCTGGAGCGGGATGATCCGGTCGGGGTACGTCCCGGCCCACACCTCGCGGTGCCACTGGTTCCAGGCCCGTAGGCAGGCCAGGCCGAGCCCGGGGTCGTCCGACCGGATGAACACCGACCCGCAGAATCCGGCCACCAGGGACGGGAAGCACAAGGACGCCCACACGCCGTTGAGGTCCATGTCGGCGACCCGGGCTCGGATGTCGAAGCACCCCGGCCGCATGTCCTCGAACCGGGCCGGGTCCATGCTCCACGCCTCCTTCGGGCGCCCGATGACGGCGTTGAGGCCGATGTTCGGGTACCGGCGGTCCTCGTAGAGCCAGGACTGGGTGCCGTCGGGGTCCTCGACGACCCGGGGGGCCTGGCCGGCGAGGGCGTCGGGCATCCGCCCCTCGAACAGGTCGGGCGGCTCGATGAGGTGGTCGTCCACCGAGATGATGGGCACCCTGATGGCCCGGGGCTCTGGGTCGGGCAGCAGTCCCGTCCGCCGGGGCGCCTCGATGCCGGCCACATCGTTGGTCATCGGCCACGGACGCTAGCATCCGCAAGGACCTGCAGCGTCGGGGGACGGGGGACGTGGACGTGGACGTGGCCATCGGGCCGGCCGGTGGTTCGGCCGGCGACAAGGGAGTGGAGGCTCACTGATGCTCGACCTGGCCATCCGGGGCGGCACGCTGGTGGACGGCACGGGCGCACCGGCCCGCCGGGCCGATGTCGGCGTGCACCGGGGACGGGTCGTGGCCGTGGGCCACGTCGACGACGCGGCCACGCACCATCGACGCCGACGGCCTGCTGGTCGCCCCGGGGTTCGTCGACCTCCACACCCACTACGACGCCCAGCTGTCATGGGATCCCTCGGCCAGCCCGTCACCACTCCACGGCGTGACCACCGTGATCGGGGGGAACTGCGGCTTCTCCCTGGCCCCGTGCGGGCCAGACCACGTCCGACTACCTGTCCCGGATGATGGCCCGGGTCGAGGGGATGCCCCTGGCCGCCCTCGAGGCCGCTCGACTGGTCGTGGGGCTCGTTCGGCGAGTGGCTGGGTCGCTTCGACGGCGGCATCGGCGTCAACGCGGGGTTCCTGGTCGGGCACTCCTCGCTGCGCCGAGTGGTCATGGGTGACGACGCCGTCCAGCGCCCGGCGTCGCCCACCGAGGTGGCCGCCATGGTCGCCCTGGCCAAGGCGTGCTTCGAGGAGGGCGCGCTGGGGCTGTCCACCTCCCGGGCCCACACCCACAACGACGGGGACGGCAGGCCCGTACCCTCCAGGGCAGCCACCCGGGAGGAGCTCGAAGCCCTGTGCTCGGCCGTGTCCGAGCACGACGGCACCGTCCTCGAGCTCATCGTGCCCGGATGCCTCAACGGGTTCACCGAGGACGAGGTGGATCTCATGACCACGCTCTCGCTGCTGGCCGACCGTCCGGTCAACTGGAACGTGCTCGGGGTGTCCTCGCTCAATCCGGATGGCTGCGAGCGCCAGCTGGAGGCATCGACGGCGGCGGCCGAGCGGGGCGCGGTCGTGGTGGCCCTGACCCTTCCCCACACCGTCAAGATCCGCCTCTCCTTCGAGCACGGAGCCGTGCTCGACGGCCTGCCCGGCTGGCGCGAGGTGTTCGCCCTCGAGATTCCCGAGCGGATGCAGCGCCTGGCCGACCCCGAGGAGCGGAGGCGGCTCGACCGGGGCGCGCACTCCAAGGAGGCGGGCATCCTCTCCGCCCTGGCCGACTGGAGGATCCTGACCGTCGAGGAGACGTTCAGCCCGGCCAATGCCGGGCTCGCCGGGCGCACGGTGGGTGATATCGCCGCCGAGCGGGGGCAGGATCCCTTCGACACGCTGGTCGACGTCGTCCTGGCCGACGAGCTGCGTACCGGGCTCCGGCCCCCGATCCCCGAGTCGGAGGCGGACTGGGGGCTGAGGGCCAAGGTGTGGCAAGACCCCCGCACGGTGGTGGGAGGGTCCGATGCCGGGGCGCACCTCGACATGATGTGCGGCGCCGTCTACTCCACCTCGATGCTGGGCGACGGGGTGCGCAAACGTGGGCTCCTCAGCTGGGAGGCGGCCATCCGCGAGCTCACCGATGTGCCGGCACGCCTCTACGGCCTGCGCGACCGGGGTCGGGTGGACGTCGGATGGTGCGCCGATCTGGTGGTGCTCGATCCCGCACCGGGTCGGCCACGGCCCGGAGCGTACCCGCGACGACCTGCCGGGAGGGGCCGGCCGCCTCTACGCCGAGGCCGAGGGCATCGAGCACGTACTGGTCAACGGGGTGGAGATCGCCCGGGCGGGCACGCTCACCGGCGCCACCCCCGGCGCCGTGCTGCGCTCGGGCACGGACACCGACACGGTGCCGGTGCCGGGCCGCTACCCCTGAGCCGGCTCAGGGGATGCCGCCGTCCACGCGGAGGACGGCGCCGGTGGTGTAGCTCGACGCCCCGGATGCGAAGTACAGGGCGGCACCGACGATCTCATCGGGTTGACCGCCGCGCTGGAGAGCGTGGCGGGCCCTGGCCGCCGTCTCGAAGGCGTCGAGGTCCCAGTGTTCGGCCACGTCGGTGAAGAAGGGGCCGGCCATGATGCAGTTGACCCGCACGGTCGGGCCGTAGGCGTGGGCGAAGCCGACGGTCAGGGCGTTGAGGCCGGCCTTGGCCGCGTCATACGGGAGCATGAAGGGAGCCGGCCGGATGGAGCCGGTGCTCGAGACGTTGATGACCGATCCTCCGCCCGCCGCCACCATCCGGGGTCCCACCAGAGCGGTGAGGCGGAACGGGCCCTTGAGATTGAGACCCACCACCTTCTCCCACATGGTCTCGGTGACCTCGCCCAGGTCGCCGTAGAGCAGGGACATGCCGGCGTTGTTGACCAGCACGTCGACCCGGCCGAAGGCGTCATAGGCCGTCTCGACCAACCGGTCGAGCTCTTCCCACCGGCCGATGTTGACCGGAACAGCCAGGGCCCGGCGACCCAACCCCTCGACCTCCTCGGCGACCGCCCGGCAGGCGTCGAGCTTGCGACTGGCCACGATCACGTCGGCGCCGGCCTCGGCCAGGCCGAGGACCATGGCCCGGCCCAGCCCGCGGCTCCCGCCGGTGACCAGGGCCACCCTGCCGCTCAGGTCGAAACGACCCCGGGGTGACCGACCCCCACCGGAACCGTCGGCGGCCGGGCCCGCCGGACCGGGCACGGTGCTCACAGGTTGCCCACCTCGAGCTCGATGAGGTCGGCCTCGTCGGCCGGCTCAGCACCGGCCACGCGCTCGAGTGCCCCCGGGTGGTCGGCGTACTTCCTCCGGGCCTCGGCCATCCTGCCCGGCAGATGCTGGCTGGGCCACAGCCCTTCGACCGGTTGGTAGTCCTTCAGGACCGACCGGGCCACCGAATTCCGGTGCACCTCGGTGGGCCCGTCGACCAGGCCCATGACCGGCGCGGCCATCCACAGGCCGCCGAGGGGAAGCTCGTCGGAGACGCCGAGTGCGCCGTGGACCTGGATGGCCCGCCGGGTGACGTCGTGCAGGATCTGCGGTGTGAGCACCTTGATGGCGGCGATATCCCTGCGGATTGACCGGCGGTCGTGCCCCTGGTCGATACACCAGGCCACGTACATGACCAGGAGCCGGAACTGGGTCAACTCGATATAGGAGTCGGCCACGTCGTCGCGCACGCTCTGCTTGCCGGCCAGCACTCCGTCGCGGGTCCTCCGGCTGACGGCCCGTTCGCACAGCATGTCGAGGGCCTTGCCCGCCATTCCCACCGTGCGCATGGCGTGGTGCACCCGGCCTCCGCCCAACCGGGTCTGGGCGATGACGAACGCCTGGCCCTCGCCTCCGAGCAGGCCCTCGGCCGGAACCCGGACACCGTCGTAGTGGATGAGCGCGTGCATCCCGCCGCCGGGTGTCCGCTCGCCCATGAGCCCGATGTTACGGACGATCTTCACACCGGGTGTGTCCGTCGGCACCAGGAACATCGACATGCCGCGGTAGACGTCGGTGTCCAGGTTGGTGATGGCCATGACGATGAGAAAGGTGGAGGTGCGGGCATTCGAGGAGAAGAACTTCCAGCCGTTGATCACCCACTCGTCCCCGTCCCGGGTGGCCGTGGTCTCGAACAGCGCCGGATCGGAGCCGCCCTGGGGCTCGGTCATCGAGTAGCAGGAGAAGATCTCGCCCTCGAGCAGGGGGCGCAGGTACCGCTCCTTCTGCTCGTCGGTGCCGTAGTGGGCGATGATCTCGGCGTTGCCGGTGTCAGGGGCCTGGGTGCCGAAGACGATCGGGGCCCACTGCGAGCGGCCCAGGATCTCGTTCATGAGGGCCAGCTTCACCTGGCCGTACCCCTGCCCACCGAGATCGGGGCCGAGGTGACAGGCCCACAGGTGGCGGTCCCGCACCTGCTGCTTGAGCGGGTCCACGATGGCCCGCAGCTGGCTGTCGAGGGGATGGTAGGTCTGGTCCCCCCACAGCAGGTCGAGCGGCTCGACCTCCTCGGTGACGAATCCGTCCATCCAGTCGAGCTGCTCTTGGAACTCGGGCTCGGTCGAGAAATCCCAGGGCACAGGCCCCCCCTTTTCGGCTCGCTCGCCCGCCATCGGGGCCCGAACAGGCGTCAGATTAGCAGCGCGGCCCTATCCGGCCCCATCCCGTCGGCGGCCCACCCGGAGGTGACCGTGGACACGGTCAGATGGGGCTCCCACCCTCGGACAGGCGTTGCCTGAGCATCCCGGCGATCCGCTCCCGGTGCCAGGCGGCGTCGCCGAAGCTCACCCCGTCGAGCTGGGCCCGTTTGAGATACAGGTGCAGCTCGTGTTCCCAGGTGAACCCGATGCCGCCGTGGACCTGAAGGCCGGCCCCGGTCACCCGACGCGACGCATCCGAGCACCACGCCTTGGCCATCGATGCGGCCAACCCAGCTTCGGGATCGCCGGTGGCCAGGCACCAGGCCGCGTAGTACGTGCTCGATCGCATGCCCTCCACGTCCACCAGGGCATCGGCCAGCCGGTGCTTCACGGCTTGGAAACTGCCGATGGGCCGGCCGAACTGCCGGCGCACCTTGGCGTACTCGACGCTCATCTCGAGTACCCGCGCCGAGGCTCCCAGCAGCTGGGCGGAGGCGGTGGTGGCCGCCCGCTCGAGGAGCCGGGACGCCCTCCCGGCGTCACCGATCCGGTGGGCTCGCACCTCGTCCAGGCGCAACCAGGCCAAGGGTCGGGTCGGGTCCATGGCCGGCTCCGTCGAGGGCCGACCCCCTCGTCCAGGGCCACGGCGAAGAGCCCGTCACCGGCCACGACCACGGCGACGTCGGCCACCGAGGCGTACTGGGTCGGCTCCGGGCACCCGCTCAACCACCACCACCCGTCACCGCTGCGGGCGGCGATGGCGTCGGGGTCGGCCGACCAGGCGACGCAACCGACCGCCGCGCCGGTGGCCAGCCGGTCCGCCCAGCCGGCCGCGTCCTGACGGGCGCGGGGCGCCAGGGAGTCGTCGCCGGCCGCCTCCTCCAGGGCCCCCAGGCACAGGATGGACCCGACGAAGGGTGCCGGTGCCGCACGGCGCCCGAGCTCCTCGCACAGGACGGCCACCTCGACCATGCCCAGGCCCAGGCCTCCCTCGTCCTCGGGCCGCTCCACCGCCAGCCATCCCTGGGAGGCCATTCCCTCCCACAGGGCGCGATCGAAGCCGTCGCCCGAGATGCCCGCCGGCCCGGCCTCCGGGGACCGGAAGTCCCGGCGCCCGGTACCCGGTCCCACGAATGCCCGCAGCCGCTCGGGGGAGGCCAGCCCGTCCAGGAGGTCGGCGGCCGCGTCCCGCAATGCCACCTGGTCGGGTGAGAGGTCGAAGTCCACGGCGGCGAAGCTTAGGGTGAGCCGCTCGGTGGCGGTGGCATCGGCCGATCTGGCTCACCGGCATCGACGACTGTGCCAAGCTGACTGGGGATGGACCTGCAGATCACACCTGGACAGCAGCGGCTTCAGGCCGAGCTGCACGACTGGCTGGTGGCCAACCTCCCGTGGGAGTACGGGACCGAACCACCCACCCGCTCTCTCGACCTCGACGAGGTGGTGGCCTTCGGTCGCCGATGGCAGGCCCGGCTGGCCGCCGATCGGTGGGTGGGCATCACCTGGCCGACCGAGCTGGGCGGCCGTGGCCTCGGTCCCACCGAGCACTTCGTGGTCACCGAGGAGATGGCCCGGGCCCGGGCCCCCGAACTGGTCGGCCGGATCGGTATCAACCTGGTCGCGCCGACCCTCTTCGCCCACGGCTCGCCCGAACAGTGCTCGAGGTGGCTGCCTCCCATCCTGGGAGCCGACGAGCTGTGGTGCCAACTGTTCAGCGAGCCCGAAGCCGGCAGCGACCTGGCCTCGCTCACCACCCGCGCCGAACGGGCCGACGGCGGGTGGCTGCTCTCGGGGCACAAGGTCTGGACCTCCTACGCCCAGTTCGCCGACTGGGGCCTGTGCCTGGCCCGGAGCCATCCCGATGCCCCCAAGCGCCAGCAGGGGCTGTCCTGCCTGGCCGTGGACATGCACGCCCCGGGCGTCGAGGTCCGACCGCTCGTCCAGATCACCGGCGATGCCGAGTTCAACGAGGTGATCCTCGACGACGTCTTCGTGCCCGACAGCCAACTCGTGGGCCAGGCCGGCGCCGGTTGGACCGTGGCCAACTCCACGCTCACCCATGAGCGGGGCGTCAATCCCCGCCAGCTGGGGATCCACTACCAGCTCCTGGCCGGGCTCCTCGAGCTGGCCGAGGCCCGACCCGGGGGGTTCGACAGCTGGGACGTACGGCAACGGGTGGCCGAGGCCTACATCGAGGTCAAGCTCTTCCAGCTCCACAACTGGCGGACCCTCACCCGGCTCGAGCGGGGCGAGCCTCCGGGGCCGGAGGGCAGCGCCCTCAAGCTCTACTGGAGCGAGATGTCCAAGCGCCTGCACGAGACGGTGCTGTCCGTTCTCGGGCCGGCCGCACCGCTGTGGCAGGGGGCCGGCGACAACCCGGGGGACGGCATGTGGCAGCGGTCGTGGCTCTACTATCAGGCGTCGTCGATCTTCGCCGGCACCAACGAGGTGCAGCGGACCCTGGTGGGAGAGCGGGTCCTCGGACTCCCGAGGGACTGACCGCGGCCGCGGGCGGCGGCGGACGAGCAGGGACAGCGCAGGGAAGGAAAGAGGAGCGGATGGGCTACGAATCGATCGTGTACGAGGTGAACGGGGCGGTGGCCACCATCACCATGAACCGACCGGAGATGGCCAACGCCCAGGACACCCTGCTGATCGACGAGCTCGACGCCGCCTTCGACGAGGCCGACGCCGACGACTCGGTCCGGGTGGTGATCCTGGCCGGGGCGGGCAAGCACTTCTCCTCGGGCCACGATCTGAAGGAACTGGTCGGTGGTGCCGGCCCCGACAAGTGGCGGGCCATGAGGGAGACGCCGGAAGGAAAGATGTACCACGAGAAGATCATGTACTACGACCGCTGCAAGCGGATCCACGACTTCCGCAAGCCGACCATCGCCGCCGTGCAGGGAAGCTGTGTAGCCGCCGGCCTGATGCTGGCCTGCATGTGCGACCTCATCGTGGCCGCCGAGGATGCGAAGTTCTCCAACCCCGTGCTGCGTATGACCGGTGCCGCCGTCGAGCTCCTCGTGGAGCCGTGGGAGATCGGCATCCGCAAGGCCAAGGAGTTCCTGTGGACCGGCGACATCATCGACGCCCAGGAGGCTTGGCGTCTCGGGCTGGTCAACCGGGTGGTGCCGACCGACGTGCTCGGGGAGCGGACCCGGGAGCTGGCCGAGCGCATCGCCCTCGTGCCGCCGGCCACCGCCCAGCTGGTCAAGGACTCGCTCAACCAGACCGGCGAGCTCATGGGCAAGTCCGCCTCGTGGAAGTACCACTTCATGGCCCACCACTGGATGCACAACACCGCCACCGCGGCGCAGGCGCTGGAGGAGCGCAAGACCCGCACGTCGATGAAGGAGGTCTTCTCCGACCGCGATCGAGGGGATCGGCCGGTCGTTGAGTCCTGAGGAGACCGGGGACCACCGGGAAGGACCGCTGCAGGGCATCCGGGTCCTCGATGTGGGGACGCGCATCTCGGCCCCGTTCTGCGCCGGCCTTCTCGGCGAGCTCGGAGCCGACGTCATCAAGGTCGAGTTGCCTCGGGGTGGGGACTTCATGCGCACCATCGGTCCCTTCGTCGAGACCGAAGGGGAGGAGGCCGGCTACTCGCTCTTCTGGGCCGTGGAGGGTCGGGGTCGGCGCGGTGTGACCTGCGATCTGCGCACGGCCGAGGGCCAGGCGCTGTTCCGACGTCTGGCGTCCCACGCCGACGTGCTGTGCGAGAACTTCCGCCCCGGGACCATGGAGGAGTGGAACCTCGGCCCGGACTCCCTCGACCCGGCGTTGGTCTATGTGCGGATCAGTGTCTTCGGCCAGGACGGCCCCTACTCCCGCCGGCCGGGCCTCGACCGCCTGGGCATCGCCTACGGCGGGCTGCTCCACCTGACCGGCGAGCGGGACCGGCCGCCGGTACGGCCGGGCGTGACCATCTCGGACTACCTGACCGGGGTCTTCGCGGCCATGGCGGCGGTGGCCGGGCTCTACGGCCGTGACGCCGGGACCCCGGGCCCGGAGCGGGGACGGGGCGCGGTCATCGATGCCCCGCTGTACGGGGCCGTGCTCCGGGTGCTCGAGTGGACCCTGGCCGGGTACGACCGGCTGGGCACCGTGCGCAACCGGGAGGGCAACCGGCTGCCCCACTCCGCCCCGCTCGACAACTACCCCACCGCCGACGGTGCCTACGTCTGCATCGTCGCCGGATCGGATGCCAACTTCGCCCGGCTGTGCCGGGCCATGGGCCGGCCGGATCTGGCCGCCGATCCCCGCTTCTCCACCCTGGCCCTCCGGGCCCGGCACGGGGACGAGATCAACGGCATCGTGGCCGAGTGGACCAGGGGTCAGACCGCCGAGGTCATCGAGTCGGCCTGCATCGCCAACGACGTGCCGGTGGGTACCGCCTACAGCGCGGCCGACATCTTCGCCGATCCGCACATGGCCGCCCGGGGAGACCTGATCTCCGTCGAGGACCCGGTGATCGGGCCCGTCCGCCAGCAGGCACCGTTCCCCCGGTATGTCGGCCGACCGGCGCCCACCCCCTCCGGGGCCCCGCGCCTCGGGGCCGACAACCACGATGTCTGGTGCGACCTGGTGGGCGTGTCGCCCGATGAGCTCCAACGGCTGGCCGACGCCGGGGTCGTCTGAGCGGCCGGGGCGGCGACGCCCACGCCCCCGCTAGCCGCCCGGCTCCGCATCGCGGGGCAGGCCGAGGAGGCGCTCGGCGATGACGTTGCGCTGCACCTCACTGGTCCCTCCGGCCACGGTGAGGCACCGGGTGGCCAGGAAGCCCTGCGTCCACCTCGCCGCCCGGCCCTCCATGGTGGCCCCCTCGGGCCCGAGCAGGGCCAGGCCGAGCTCCTGCACCCGCTGTTCGTGCTCGGCGCCGAGCAGCTTGCGCAGGCTGGCCTCCGAGCCCGGGTCGGTCCCGGCCAGGGCCAGCAGGGTCGAGCGGTGGGTCATCAACCTCAGCGACTGGGCCTCGACCAGCAGGCGGCCCAGGCGCACGGACAGGCCGGGGTTCAACGCGCCGCCCTGCCGGTCCGCCAGCCGCAGCAAGGACTCGACGCCGATGCCGAAGGTGGACCCCGAGGACATGGAGACCCGTTCGTTGGCCAGCGTCATGCGGGCGATGGCCCAGCCGCCGTTGACCTCGCCGATCACGCAGTCATCGGGGACGAAAACGTCGTCGAGGAACACCTCGTTGAACATGGCCGCCCCGGTCAGCTCGCGGAGGGGCCGTATGTCCAGGCCGGCCGAGCTCATGTCGACGACGAAGTAGGTGATGCCGAGATGCTTGGCGGCCGAAGGATCGGTCCGGGCCAGGCAGATCCCCCACTGGGCGTCGCGGGCCATCGACGTCCAGACCTTCTGGCCGGTGAGCAGCCAGCCACCATCGGTCCGGACCGCCCGGGTGGACAGACTGGCCAGATCGGATCCGGCCCCCGGTTCTGAGAACAGTTGGCACCAGTGGAGCTCGCCCATCAGGGTGGCATCCACCCACCGCTCACGCTGGAGGGGTGTGCCGCGGGCGATGATGGGCGGGAGAGCCCAGGCGCCGATGCCGATGTGCGGGCGGACGACCCCCGATGACGCCAGCAGCTCCTCGATGACCACCTGCTCCACCGCGCCGGCATCCCTGCCCCAGGGCTTGGGCCAGTGGGGCATGACCAGGCCGACGTCGACCATCCGGCGGCGCCGGGTTTCACCCTCCAGGGCGGCCAGCTCGGCCACCACGGGGGCCAGCTCAGCCCTCGTCACCTCGGCCTCGGCCGGCAGGTCAGCGGCCAGGGCCCGCCGGGCGCCGCCGCCGGCCGCAGCCGCCACCTCCTGGCAGTAGGCGTCGGGCTCACCCATCAGCTGGCGATCGGCCATGGCCCGTTTCAGGTGGAGGTGGACGTCGTGCTCCCAGGTGAAGCCGATCCCGCCCAGTAGCTGCAGGCACTCCTTGGCCCCCAGGGCGTACCCGTCGAGGGCCAGCGCTCCGGCGGTGGCGGCGGCCAGCGCGGCGTCGTCCGACTCCCCGGAGCTCACGGCCATGGCCGCGTCCCAAGCCACCGCGGTCATCTGCTCGACCCGGATGGCCATGTCGGCCAGCCGGTGCTTGACCGCCTGGAACTGCCCGATGGGCCGGCCGAACTGGACACGGACCTTGGCGTACTCGGTCGCCGTCTCGAGGCACCACCTCGCCCCACCGGCGTGCTCGGCCGCCATCAGGGTGGTCACCACCTCGCGGACCCTTCGGGTGGTGAGGGAGGCCAACTGCCGCTCGGCCCCGACGGTGACCGAGTCCACTTCCACCACACCGAGCCGCCTGGTCGGATCGAGGCTGGCCAGCGGGGTGACCTGCACCCGACCTTCCGATCCGGGCACGTCGAGGAGGCACCAGATGACGGTCCCGTCGTCGCCGCGGGCCGGGGCCAGCACGGTGGCCGCCGTCGACGCACCCAACAAGGGACGCAGCGCCCCCGACACGACGATCCCGTCGTGCGTCTCCCGGCTGACCACGTCGAGACAGGCATCGCCGAACGAGAGGGCAGCCGGTCCGCTCCCGTCGATCATCGCCGGCAGCAGCAGCCCCGCCTGGGCCGGCGTCGCCGCCTCGGCCACCACCGCCGACGCGGCCACGGTGGGCAGGAGCGGTCCCGGAACCAGCGACCGGCCTGTCTCCTCGAGGAGCACGGCCAGCTCGAAGAAGCCGAAGCCCTCGCCACCGAACTCCTCGGGAAGGTGGATCCCCAGCCAACCCTGGGCCGCCATCTCCTTCCACACCGGCTGGAGCTCCTCCACCTCGGCGTCCAGCAACGCCCTCGGCACCCTCATCGGGCAGTGGGAGTCGAGCCACCGCCTGACGGTGGTGCGTTGCTCCTGGTGCTCGTCCGAGATTGCGATCGACATGTGACTCCCTTGTCTTTGTCCGTCCTATCCGTCTTCCGCCGGCCCCGGTCCGGACCCCGTCCCTTGTCGGCCCCGGTTCGACCTATCCGTTCCTTTGCCGAGCCTGGTCCGGCCCTATCCGTCCCCTGCTGTCCCTGCTGTCCCTGCTGGCCCTATCCGTCCTCCGCCGGCCCCGGTCCGGACCCCGGTGACGGCACGTCGACGGACACCACCGAGATGGCATTGGCCGGGCAGCCGTCCGCCGCCACCCGGATCCGATCCTCGGCGTCACCGGTAGGGTCGACCACGACCGAGTGCCCATCGTCGTCAAGGTCGAACGTGCCCGGGGCCCAGAACACACAGTTGCCCGAGCCCACGCACTTGTCCTGGTCGATCTCGATCCGGATCATGAGCCGCTTGCCTTCCCGCCCGTGTGGGCCTCGCGGAGCTGGCGCTTGCGCACCTTCCCGTTGTGATCTCGCGGCAGCTCGTCGACTACCTCCCACTCACGGGGGACCTTGTAGCGGGCCAAGCGTGATGCGACGAAGTCGCAGAGGTCTTTGGTGTCCACATCGGTGCGCAACTGCACCATGGCCTTCAAGCGTTCACCGTCGCGATCGTCGGGGATCCCGAAGACGGCGCAGTCCACCACCGCAGGATGGTCGAACAGCACCTCTTCGATCTCGCGGGGCGATGTTGACACCACCCCAGAGGACCATGTCCGACACGCGGTCGGTGATGGTCAGGTAGCCGTCCTCGTCCAGGTATCCGATGTCGCCCACCGTGAAGGCGTCGTCACACCAGGCTCGGCTGGTGGCTTCCTCGTCGTTGCGGTAGCGGAAACGGTGGGGACCGGGCGGCCGTATGTAGATGATGCCGGCTTCACCGGTGACCACGGCCCCGCCGTCCTCATCGAGGATGCGGATCTCCACGCCCGGCCACGGTCGGCCCACGCTGCCGGGACGGGCCCGCCACTCGTCGGGAGAGATCCTCGTGGCACCGCCCTCGCTGGCCCCGTACAGCTCGTGGATCTCGGCATGGGGGAATGCGTCCATCATCTTGACCTTGACCGGTACCGGGCACGGGGCGGCGGCGTGCACGATCAGCGTGAAGCTGGAGACGTCGAGGGCCGCTCGCTCGTCCTCGGGGACCTCGAGGATCCGGATGAAGTGGGCCGGCACCATGAACGAGCGGGTGCCCCGGTGCCGGCTCACGTCGGAGAGGAACGAGCGCGCCTCGAACTGCTCGGTGATGACGGTGGTCGCTCCGATGTACAACGAACACAGGGCCCAGCCCAGATGGGACGCGTGATAGGCCGGGCCGCTCATGACGTAGACGTCGTCCGGGGTCCAGTTCCACAGGGCCACCTGACCCTCCATGCCGCGGGCTCGACCGCCGTCATCGGACAGGCTGGTATGCACCACGCCCTTGGGCCTCGCTGTGGTTCCCGACGTGTAGAACATGAGCTCGGGCCCGGCGCCACTGTCTCCTCCGGCCAGCGGGGTGGCCGGCCCGACCTCCCGTTCGTACCCGTCTCCCACCCGCAGGCAGCCGACGTCACGACCGACCAGTGCCTTGGTGAGGTCGTCGTCGTATCCGACCTGGCCGACGACGACGGCCACGTCGGCATCGTCCAGGATGTACGCCAGCTCGTCCGACCTCAGGTGCCAGTTGACCGGGAGGAACGGGGCGTTCAGCATGGCCGCGGCCGTGGCCACTTCGAACATCTCGATACCGTTGGGCAGAACGGCGGCCAGCGGCCGACCCGGGCCGGCTCCGAGGGTTTCGAGCACCGAAGCCAGCCGGCGGGCCCTGGCGTCCAGCTGGCCGTAGGTGCGCACCGTCTGGCCCAGGATCATGGCGGGCCGATCGGGCTCGGCTGTGGCGTGCCCCGTCACCCCCCGCACCGGAGCCGAGGTACGTTCTGTCATCGCCGCAGAGACTACTGTGCCCTGGCATCCACGGTGCCGGGGCAGGATCCGAGCACTCCAGCGGAAGAAGGGCCATGCGCGAGCTGAACAGCGGGGTTGAGCGGACCTTCGGCACCCGGGACGTCGGACCGACGGTGGCCGGTGCCACCCGCAGGTGCCGGACGCGTCATGCATGCGTCCCGGCGGACGGGGACCAGGCCACCGGGGGTGACCTCGTCCATGGGTGACGCCCCGGCCCCGGCCGTCGCCCATCCCCTCGAGCCGTTGCGGGCGGACGAGATCCGGGCCGCGGTGGCCGCGGTGCGCGAGAGCGGCCGGATCACCGAGGCGGCCATGTTCTCCACGGTCACCCTGGAGGAACCGGCCAAGGAAGCCGTGGCCCGCTTCCGGCCCGGCGACCGGGTCGACCGGTCGGTGAAGCTGGTCATCGTCCCCGGCCCCGAGGCGGCCGTCATCGAGGCCGTGGTGACGTTGCCCGCGGCCAGGGTGGTCGGCTGGACCGAGCTCCAGGGCGTGCGCCCGGCCCTCCTCTTCGACGACTCGTATCGGGCCACCATCGCCCTACGGGCGGATCCCGACTGGCAACAGGCCATGCTCCGCCGCGGCATCAGCGACTTCGACAAGGTCCAGATCGATCCCTGGCCCACCGGTGATTTCGGAAACCCCCTCGAGGAGGGGCGCAGGATCGCCCGGTGCCTCTCGTACTACCGGGAGGTGCCGTCCGACAACGGCTACGCCCGGCCCGTCGAGGGCGTGCTGGCCACCGTGGACGCGGCCCGGGGCATCGTCCTCGAGGTGATCGACCTCGGGGTCGTGCCCCTGCCCGAGGGGCGGGGCAGCTACCGCCCCGAGGACAACCAGCCGCTGCGCACCGACCTCCGGCCCCTGGACATCGTCCAGCCCGAGGGAGTCAGTTTCACCCTCGAGTCCAACCACCTGGTCTGGCAGCGGTGGTCCATGCGGGTGTCGATGGACCCGCTCGAAGGGCTGGTGTTCCACACCATCGGCTACGACGACGGAGGTGTCCGGCCCATCATCTACCGGGCCTCGATCTGCGAGATGGTCGTCCCCTACGGCGACCCGGGTCCGCTGCACGGATGGAAGAACGCATTCGACGTCGGCGAGTGGGGACTCGGTCGCATGGCCAACTCGCTGGCGCTGGGCTGTGACTGCCTCGGGGCCATCACCTACATGGACGCCACCTTCTCCAGCGAGCACGGTCACCCCTACGTGGTGGAGAACGCCATCTGCATCCACGAGGAGGACTACGGGATCCTCTGGAAGCACAACGACATGAACACCGGGCATACCGAGGTTCGCCGTTCGCGGCGGCTGGTGGTCTCGTCGGTCTCGACGGTCGGGAACTACGAATACGGGTTCTTCTGGTACTTCTACCTCGACGGCACCATCCAGCTCGAAGTGAAGCTGACCGGCATCATGTCCACCCAGGCAGTGGCCCCCGACCAGGAGGTCCCCTTCGCATCCCTGGTGGCGCCGGGGCTGGCCGCACCGGTCCACCAGCACCTCTTCTGCGCCCGCATCGACGTCGACATCGACGGCGGTCCGGTCAACGAGGTCTATGAGATATCGGCTGAACCGCTCGCCACCGGTGAGGACAACCCCTGGGGAAATGCGTTCCGCCAACGGTCGGTCCGCTTGGAGTCCGAGAGCGGGGCCCGGCGCCAGGTGGACCCGGCTGCCGCCCGGCACTGGCGGTTCGTGAACCCGGGGACGTCGAACGGACTGGGACGACCCGTCGGCTACAAACTGGTGCCCGGAGCGACGCCCACCCTCCATGCTCAGCCCGAGTCGAGTATCGGCCGTCGGGCGGGATTCGCCCGGCACAACCTGTGGGTGACCCCGTACTCACCCGACGAGCGGAGGGCGGCGGGCGACTACCCCAACCAACATCCGGGCGGGGACGGGCTGCCGGGCTGGACGGAGGCCGACCGCTCCCTGGTGGGGACCGACATCGTGGCCTGGCACACCTTCGGGGTCACCCATCTGCCCCGCCCCGAGGACTGGCCGGTCATGCCGGTCGAGTACTGCGGCTTCCACCTGGTGCCCGTCGGGTTCTTCGACCGCAACCCGAGCCTCGACGTCCCTCCCCCCGCCGGCCACTGCGACTGACCGGTCCCCGGCGGCGTGCGACCGGTCCCCCGGTGGCGACTGGCCGGTCCCCCGGTGGCGTGCTCAGCAGAACGGCCGAACCCGCGCCCTCCGCTGACGAGGGCCCGGTCCCCCGGTGGGGCCTCGGGTCAGCCGGGCAGCTCGGGTCAGCCGGGGAGCGGGGGCAGCCCTCCGGCGATGGTCTTGGTTTCGGTGTACTGCTCGAAGCCCTCGATCCCGTTCTGGCGGCCGATGCCGCTGGCCTTGTACCCGCCGAAGGGGGCGTCGGCCCCGTACCAGATGCCTCCGTTGACCATGGCCGACCCGGCCCGGATGCGGCGGGCGACCCGGAGCGCGCGCTCCTCCGATCCGGAGGTCACGCCGCAGCCCAGACCGTAGGGACTGTCGTTGGCGATGCGGACGGCATCGTCCTCGTCCTCGAAGGGAATGACGACGAGGACGGGGCCGAAGATCTCCTCCCGGGCGATGGTCATCGAGTTGTCCACGTCGGCCATCAGGGTGGGCTCGACGTAGTAGCCGGTGGGCAGGTGGGCGGGACGGCCGCCGCCGAGCACGACCCGGGCTCCCTGTTCGGTGCCCTGCTCGATGTAGCGCAGGATCTTGGCCCGTTGGTTGGCGTTGATCTGGGGACCCTGGAAGTTGGCCGGATCGGTCGGATCCCCGTAGGCCACCGTGCGGAAGCCTTCCTCCATGATGGCGATCCCCTCGTCGTAACGCGAACGGGGCAGCAGCATCCGGGTCAGCATCACGCACCCCTGGCCGCCATGGGTGCACACGGCCCAGGCGAAGGCCAGCTTCTCGTTGAAGTCGGCGTCGTCCAGCACGATGTCGGCAGACTTGCCGCCCAGCTCCAGGAAGAGCCGCTTGAGCGTCGGAGCTCCCTTCTCCATGATCCGCCGGCCGACCGCCGTCGAACCGGTGAACGAGATCAGATCGACCCTGGGGTCGGTGACCAGGTCTTCGGCCACCTGGTTGTCGGTGGTGGTCACCACCTGGAACACGCCGGGGGGAAATCGGTCCGCTCAGCCACCAGGCGGCCGATGCGGGTGGCGTTCCACGGTGTGTCCGGAGCCGCCTTCAAGATGACCGTGTTCCCGGTGGCCAGAGCCTGACCGATCTTGTTGATGGAGACCTCGAAGGGGTAGTTCCACGGCACGATGGCGGCAACCACCCCGACCGCCTCTCTGACCACCTTCCGCCAGCTCCGCATGCCGAACGCGTGGCCCTCGGGGAGATCGCGCTCCCAGGCGAACTCGTCGATGAAGTGGGCCGGCCACTTGAGGCCGTCGGACAGCGGCTCGTCCAGCTGGGGGCCGTAGGTCAGGAGCACCGGCGTACCCACCTCGGCCACCAGCTCCGCCCGCAGGAGCTCGACCTCGTCCTCGAGCGCCTCCTGGAGCTGCAGGAGGCACCGCTTGCGGAGCTCCCTGTTGGTCGACCAGTCGGTCTCGTCGAAGGCACGCCGGGCGGCGGCGATGGCGCGGTCCATATCCTCATGGCCGGCGTCGGCCGTGGTCCCGAGCACCTCCTCGGTGGCCGGGTTGACGTTGTCGAACCGCCGGCCGGAGATCGCCTCCTCCAGCTTCCCGTCTATGAGCATCCGGGCCTCGCCGGTGACGGCGGTTCCCTCCTGGGTGGTGGTCATGGGTGCGATCCTCCTCAGCTGTCGGATGGTCCGGTGTCTCGAATCATGTTCTCCTGGACGAACGATGCCACCAGGTGGCCGTCCCGGTTGAAGACCTGGGCCCGCCCGTAGCTGGCCCCCCGGCCCGCATACGGGCTCTCGTGGGCCATCAGCAGCCACGTTCCCGCCTCGATCCGCTCGTGGAAGGTCAGGGTGTGCGACACCACCCCGGTGGCGATGTTCCGGTGGGCCATGCTCTGCCCGATCCCGGCGTGGGGCCGCATGGCCGTCCCGATGAGGAACCCGTCGGTGCCGTAGGCCAGCATGGCCTGGGCCAGGGCCAGATCCCCGCCCGTAGCCGGGAGCCGGACCCAGACGAAGAGTTCGGCCGGTCCCACCGGGGAGTCCGGGTCCGATGTCTCCACGCCCCCCACCACCCGGAGCTCGCTGCCCGGCGCGGCCAGGCCGGGCTGAGCTGCGGCCGGTGAGTCGTCCGGGCCGGGGACGTCGGGCATGTCCGGCTCGTGCCTGATCAGGTCGGGACCGTCGGCGCGGCGGAGGACGAGGGCCTCGGCGCACACCCTGTCCCCCTGGGCCACCGTCACCGAGTGGCTACCCATGGTGCGCCCATCGTGTACCACCCCGACCTCGATCTCGAGGGGGGCGGCGACCCTGGCGCTCCTGGCGAAGATGGTGTGGATCGACGCCACCTCTTTGGTCTCGGCCACATGGTCCGAGGCCAGGATCATCTGGGCCAACAACTGGCCCCCGTAGACCACATCCCGGGCGCCGGGGTCGCCGATGTTGGTGGCCACGAACCGGCGGTCACCCGAGGGCACCAGCCGGAAGGCGTCGGGAATGTCGGCCGTCGTGCCGGTGCCGACTCGCTGTTCGCTCTCGGGCACCGCGCCCGTCGCCCCGCTCAAAACCCGAACACCGAGACGTCGAGCGTGCCGACGGCCAGGGCGGCCATGGTTCCGCCGTCGGTGAGGATGCTCTCCCCGGTGATGGCCGAGGCCGCAGGTGAGTTCAGGAAGAGGAGCGGTGCCGCCTGTTCGTCCGCTGTCTGACGGCGACCGAGGGGGATGGGGTAGTTGTCCATGAACTCCTTCCCCATCTGCTCCTCGAAGTCGGGCATCATCGGTGTGTCGGTCGGTCCGGGCAGGGTGCAGTTGATCCGGATGCCCCGTTCGGCCAGGGAGAGGGACTTCCACACGGTCCACACGATGATCACCTCCTTGGACGGTGCGTACCCGCTGGCGATCTCCTCGGGATGCTCCTCCAGCCACTGCCGGCCGGCCGCGAACCCTTCGGTAGTGACCAGAGGCTTCCACTTCTCCACGTTGGCCATCCAGCTGGCACCGGCGCCCGAGGAGATGCTGGCAATGGCCCCACCCTCACCCATCCGCTCGACCACCGCGTCGGCCAGGTGCCGCTGGCCGACGAAGTTGACCAGCATGGTGTCGAGATCCGAGAACCTTCCGCCGGGTAGCCCTGCGCAGTTGAAGAGGGCGTCGATCCGGCCCCCGACGGCATCGACCGCGGCCTCGATGGCTTCGGGCTGGCGCAGGTCGGCCGAGTAGTACCCGGCCACGTCGACGGGCGGCTCCTTCAGGTCGATCACGTGGATCTCGGCACCGAGGGGCTGCAACTGGCGGACGACCGCCGCCCCCATCCCCGAGCCCCCACCTCCGCTGACGATGACGCGGCGTCCTTCGTACGTGCTCATGGCGGTCACGTCTCCCCACTCTCGCTCAGGACCATCGCGATCACCGGGGAAGCCCGAGACCGTGCTCAGCCACGATATTCCGGTTGATCTCGCTCGTGCCTCCGGCGATCGACGATCCCGCGCGAGCCGCTCAGGCTCCTCGACCACGGTCCTTCGAGCGCCCCCGGTCCGAGCAGCCCGAGGGCCAGTCCGGCCAGCTCCTGGGAGATCTCCGCCCACATCAGCTTGGCCAGGCTGCCCATGGTCGGTGACGGCCGGCCGCCCCGGCCGACGACCTCCAGCTCCCGCGCCGTCGTCCAGCGCAGGCAGGCGATGCGGCAGTAGATCCGGGTCAGGTGGTCCCGGTGGACCGGAGTCACCTCGACGCCGGTGCGGTGGGTCTCCTCCACCAGCTCGGCGAACCGGGAGCTCAGGCTGAGGTGCAGCTTGGCCACCCCGGCCCGTTCGTAGCTCAGGGTCGTCATGGCCACCTTCCACCCCGCGTTCAGCGGGCCGAGCAACGAGGTCGCAGGCACCCGCACGTCGGTGAAGAAGAGCTCCGAGAACATGGCGTCACCGGTCATGGTACGGAGCGGTCGGGCCTCGATCCCCGAGGATCGCATGTCCACGAGCAGGCAGCTGATGCCGGCGTGCTTGGGCACCGCGGGGTCGGTGCGGACGTAGAGCTGGCACCAGTCGGCGTGATGGCCGAGGCTGTTCCACGTCTTCTGCCCGTTGACGACGAAGGTGTCGCCGTCGAGCACGGCCGTGGTCCGCAGCGAGGCCAGGTCGGAGCCGGCATCGGGCTCGGACATCCCCTGGCACCAGATCTCGTCGCCGCGGAGCATCGGGGTGAGGAAGCGGTCCTTTTGCTGCTGGGTACCGGCTTCCAGGATGGCCGGGGCAATGTTGGCCACACCGATGACGTTCACCGGCCCAGGCGCTCCGGCGCCCGCCATGACCTCGTGGTACGCCAACTGCTCGGCCACGGTGGCGTCACGACCTCCGTACTCCGAGGGCCAGGCCACTGCCGCCCAGCCGGAGTCGGCCAGCAGCCGGTTCCACCCGCGCAGCACCTCCAGGGTCTGCTCGTCCTCGAATCCCTCCCTGCCGGCCTCCACGACCTCAGGGGTCAGATTGGCGTCCAGCCACTCCTCCAACGCGCGCCGGAACTCCGGGACGGAGGTCTGCGTCGCAACGTCGATTTCCACATACTCTCCTGATCGTCCGCAGCACGACCGATCCTCCCGTCGTGGCGACTCACGGTACACCAGCGGTCACAACGGCGACAACGCCGTTTTCACGGTTCACCCCCGGCCACGGCTCAGCCGGTGACGGTCGTCCCCGGCGCCCACCCCGACCCCGAGCGCAGGCAGGCAGAATCGCAGCACCTGATCGTTGGCCCGCTGGCGGTCCGTCGAGCGGGCTCTCCGTTGGGGGTGGGCAACGCTCCAGACCAGGTCGAAGATGGCGTCGGCGTCGAAACGGGGATCGGTGGTGGGAAACGACCCGTCGGCTGAGCCGCGTTCGAGGGCCAGCAGCAGGGGCGAGATGAGACGCGACCGGAGGGCCGCCTCCTCCTGCTCGTATCCGTCGGCCTGGCGGGCGGACGGATTGAAGATGACGAGCCGTCGGACCCGTCGCCAGTCGAAGGCCATGGTCAGCATCTCGTCGATCCATGCCCGCACTGCATCCAATGCCGTCGGCGCATCGCCGACCGTCCTGACCACCTGGGCGACATCGGGATCCGACGCCGTCCGGAACATGGCCAGCAACAGGTCGTCCTTGGAGCGGAACTGGCGGTAGAAGGCGCGGGTCGAAAGCCCGGCGCGGTCCAGGATGTCCTGCACGCTGGCCCCCTGGAACCCGTTGCGCCGCATCACGTGCAGGGCGGCGTCCATCAGTCGGGTCCGTTCGTCCCCGGCCTCCGGAGAGACCGCAGGATCGAGCACGCCCCCGTGGTCGACCACCGCAGGCACGGCGGCCACACTACCGGACCGGACCGGGCGCGCCCACCGCCGCCCGGGCCGCCGCTCTTCGTCTGACGGATACCGGGCCGGGAGCGGGGCGGCGGAACCCAACTCGACCGGCCCGGCGGCCATCCATATTACCTGTCGGTAAGTAAGCCTCGGTCGGGAGGGCTGCCCCCGGTGCGGTCGTCCGAGCGGCCTCGGTTCGACGGTTCGATACCGCACATACGCTGCAGCCGATAAATTCGGCCAATTCTGAAAATCGGGGATGGAGGTACACCCACAGGCGACCACCGCCTCCGCCCAAAACGAGCCCCGGAGAAGGGCCGTCCCGCCAAACGGGCCTCGGAACACCGCCGTCCCGCCGAAGACGACGAGAACTAGCGAGCCGGAGGGATCCAGCCCGGGGAGACGGAGGTCCGGCCGGCCACGATGCTCGAGCCGATGTAGTTGCGCTGCGCTTCCACCGTGCCGGCCCCGATGCACAGCCCCCGGATATCCCGGTAGGCCCGCTCCAGTGGGTACTCGCGGCTGTACCCGTAGCCCCCGTGGATCTGGATGGCCTCGTCACAGACGTACTTGGCCGCCAGATTGGCCGCCGTCTTGGCCATGGCCGTCTCCAAAGCCGGAGGGGTGCCGCCGGGGCCGGCCAGGCGGACGGCGCGGCCCAGCAGCAGCCTCGCCCCCTCGATGGCCACGGCCATGTCGGCCACCTTCCACTGCAGCCCCTGCAGCTCGGCGATGGGTCGGCCGCCGACCACCCGCTCGGTCATGTAGTCCACCGAACGCTCGAGGGCGCCCTGGGCCGCACCCACGCACATGGCTGCGTTGCCGCACCGCTCGTGGTTGAGGTGGGACAGGAGCAGCTTGAACGGCTCCGGCGAGGCCGGGTCGCCGGCCACCAACACGTCGTCCTCGGTGATGGCCACGCCGTCGAAGGCGATCTCCGACTCGGTGGCGGCGTGGATCCCCATCCCCCGGTGCCGGCCGGTCAGCGCCACCCCCGGCCGGTCCATGGGCACGATGACCGCCCCGATCCCCCTGGCCCCCTCGCCACCCGGCCACCGGCACCAGACCAGGACGGCGGCGGCGGCATGACCCAGCGTCGAGTAGTTCTTGTAGCCGTCCAGCCGCCACCCGTCCCCGTCGGGTTTGAGGGCGGTGCGCATGCTCTGCACGGCCGATCCGGCATCGGGTTCGGTGATCCCGATGCTGATGATCGCCTCTCCGTCGGCCACGGCGGGAAGCCAGCGATCCTTGAGGGCCGCCGATCCGAGGTGCTCGATGCCCCGGGCCGGACCGTTGAAGGCCAGCTGGCAGCAGATGGCGGTGGAGACGTCTTGACGGGCGATCTCCTCCAGCACGATGGCCGCCTCGACGTCGCCCATTCCGAGGCCACCCCACTGCTCGCCGATGGTCACCCGGAAGAGGTCGGCCGCGGCCATGGCGGCGATGGCCTCTCGGGGGACCTCGCCCGACTCGTCGTGAGCCGCCGCTCGGGGGGCGACCTCACGGGCGGCCACGTCGCGGGCCAGCTGGCGGAGGGCGGCCTGGTCCTCGTCCTCTTCCCAGGGGTCGCCGGGTTCGATGGCGCCCACGTCAGTCCGACGGTTCCGTGCCCACCACACCCACGAAGCTCACGCACTCCCCGGGTCCGCCCCCCAGGTTGTGGGTGAGCCCGAGGGTACGGCCGCCCTCGGTCACCGTGGCGATCTGGCGCTCGGGTGGCGCCTGACGCCGGAGCTGCAGCCAGCACTCGAACAGCATCCGGAGCCCGGTGGCCCCGATGGGGTGCCCGAAGCTCTTCAGGCCGCCGTCGGGATTGACGGGAAGGTCACCGTCCCGGTCGAAGGTTCCGGCCATCACTTCCTTCCACGCCGTCCCGCGGTCGGCGAAGCCCAGGTCCTCCATCAGGACCAGCTCGGTGGGCGTGAAGCAGTCGTGGACCTCGGCCATGGCCAGCTGGGCTCCGTGGGTCGGTGATCCCGGCCTGACCGTAGGCATCGGCGGCCGACCGGACCACCTCCTCGAAGCTGGTGTAGTCGTAGTCGGGGTCGATGACACCGGCCGCCGGGCCGGCGACCAGGCTGAGCCCCTTCACGTAGAGGGGCGAGTCGGTGTAGCGGTGGGCATCCTCGGCCCGGCAGATCAACGCGGCCGCGGCCCCGTCGCTCACCCCGCTGCAGTCGAACACCCCGAGCTGGCCGGCCACCCGCGGCGAGGCGGCGATCTTCTCCAGCGACACTTCCTTGCGGTACTGGGCCCTCGGGTTGACCGCCCCGTTGCGGTGGTTCTTCCAGGCGATGCGGTTGAGGACCGAGCCCATCTCCTCGGGGTCGACGCCGTACTTGTGGCAGTAGGCGGGCACCAGGAAGGAGAAGGCGGCCGGGGAGCTGAGCTGGGCGTTGGTCCCGTCCCCCACCTTGTGGATCCCGGTCAGCCCCGAGTAGCCGGAATCCTTCAGCTTCTCGACCCCGATGGCCATCACCAGCTCATAGGCGCCCGAGGCCACCGCGTAGCAGGCGTTGCGGAAGGCCTCGGACCCGGTGGCGCAGAAGTTCTCCACCCGGGTGACCGGCTTGTAGCCGATCTTGAGCGGCCGGGACAGGGTGAGGCCCGAGCTGCCCGAGCCCAGTGTGCCCAACCAGAAGGCGTCGATGGCGTCCATGGCCACCCCGGCCGAGCCGATGCACTCGACGGCGGCGTCGGTCAGGAGGTCGTTGGTCCCCTGATCCCAGAGCTCGCCGAATGGCGTGCACCCCATCCCGACGATCGCCACCCGATCCCGAATACCCGTGCTGGTCATCGCTGTTCTCCTTCGCTGCCCGGCCGTCCGCTGGCGGCATCGCCGGCCCCGTCGGGCAGCGGTCGAGCCTTCCAGAAGTAATTGTGTACACCTTCGGCGCTGTAGAGACGTCGAAAGGTCATCTCCACCCGGGCCCCGACCGCCACCGACCCCGGGTCGACGTCGGTCATCTCGCCCCGGTAGCGGCCCCCTCCGTCGAAGTCGATCACCGCCCCCACCATGGGTGGCGAGGGGCTGAAGGCCAGGTGGTCGACGGTATAGGTGGCCACCGTCCCCCGGATGTCGGCCATCCGTTCGGGCGCCATCTGGTCGACCGCCTGGCACGAGAGACACACCCGGGTCGGAGGCAGGTGGCGGAACCCGCAGACCAGGCATCTGCTGGCGTTGAAGCCGAATTTCCACCTCTCGCTGCGCAGCGAGGCCGGGGCGTCGGGCCGTTCGGGGTCGGGGCGGCGGGGCGGTTCACGCTGGAGCATCCCCCGCCAGGACAGGAACACGGCGTAGGGCAGGTCGGAACGGCCCTCGCCGGCCTGATCGGCCACCGTGCGAAGCCCCGCCTCCCGCCGGGCGGCCTGCACGGGGGGCAGGGCGTCGGTGGTCCGCAGGATGACGGCATCGGCACCGTCGGCCACCTCGACCATGGCCACCACCTGGCCGGGCGTGGCCCGCTCCAGGATGTCGGCCAACGCCACCCCGCCGTCGGCGGCTCCCAGGTTGCCGATGAGACCGGCCAGGTCGGGTGCCACCCGTTCGGCGGGAACCCCGAAGGACTTCCGGAGGGACGCCACGGCCCGGGCGTGGAGCCCGGTCACGATCAGATGGTCGATGTCCCCGGCGGCCAACCCGGCCCGGCCGAGCGCCCGCTCGAACGCGGTGTGGGCCAGGGGGACCAGGGCCTCCTCGCCGAATCGATCCTCCCACTGGCGCGACCCGATCTCACCCGGGACCCGCCACCGCTCGAGGAACTCGTCGGTGGAGGCGGCGTGGCCGAGTACCTCGGCCACCCCCCCGTCGGGGGCGAAGACGAAGGCCACGGCCCCGTCCCCGCCCTGGCTCTCATCGATGCTCCCCGGCAGCCCGGTGCGGAGGTCGGCCAGCACGGCGAGGACCGGAGCCCGCTCGCCGGCCAGGGCGGCCAGTTGGAGGGTGGCCCAGCCCGAACGGACCGATCCGCACAGGTCGTAGGCCCCCGCCTCGGAGGACAGCCCCAGTCCGGCGTGCACGGTAGTGGCGTTGGTCTTGTCGAGATAGGCGGGCGCCGGTGTGGAGAAGTAGAGGCCCTCGGGGGACGGGGCGCCTGGGGCGGCGAGCGCCCGGCGGCCGGCCTCCACCCCCATCGAAGACGTGTCCTCGTCGTAGGAGGCGACTGCCCGCCGGCCCCGGCCGGAGCCGGTACCGAAGGCCTCGCCGATGGCCCGGCGCTCGAGCCGCCAGTAGGGAAGGTAGACGCCCCACGACACTATTCCCGCTCCCACAAGAAGATCCTCTCTCTCGATTCAGGACTCGACGACGCTCAGCGTGGCGGCCCGCTCCTTCAGTGCGGGCCGGTTCGGCTTGCCCACACCCAGCAGGGGGATCTCCTCGAGGTGCACCACGACCTCGGGGGTCTTGAACCGGGCCACGCCCTGGGCGGCGAACCAGCGCCGGCACTCGTCCACGTCGATCTCTCGGATCTCCGACCACGAAGGCGGCCACCCGCTCGCCGAGGCGGCGGTCGGGACAGCCGACCACCACCGCCTGGCGCACGCCCGGGATGCTGCTCGAGCACCCGCTCCACCTCGGCCGAGGCGATGTTCTCCCCGCCTCTGATGATGAGCTCCTTCAGGCGACCGACGATGGTCAGCCAACCCTCGGCGTCGAGCGTCCCGAGGTCGCCGGTGGCGAACCACCCGCGGCGGACGGACTCGTCGGTCTGGGCCCGCTCGCCGTACCCGACGAAGAGCTCGGGTCCCCGCACGAGGACCTCGCCGGGCTCCCCCGGCCGGCAGGGGCGCGGTCGGTGGCCGGGTCGACCACCTTGATCTCCGCGTCGCCCACCGAGTGGCCGTCGGTGTCGCGGGCCTTGTCCATTCCGTCCTGCCAGCTGCAGGTGGTGACGGTCGGTGCCTCGGTCGACCCGTAGGTGCGCTTCACCGACGGCGCCGAGGCCGATCCGGGCCGCGTCGATGAACTCCGGGGTGACCCCCATCGAACCGCAGGACACCACCCGGAGGTCGGCCACCCGGGTCCGGTAGCCGGGCACGTCCATCATCCCGACGAACAGGGTGGGCGGGCCGATCATGAAGCTGACCCGATGCTGGCCGGCCAGCTCCACGCCCCGTTCGGCGTCCCACTTCTCCATGAGCACCACGTTCATGGCCGCCGTGCCCGGTACCAGCACCGCGTTGAGCAGGCCGGACACATGGGCCAGCGGCGACGGCATCAGCGCCACGTCACCACGGGTGAGCCCGTGGGCCCGGGTCATGGACAGTGCCTTGTAGGCCAGTCCGCGGTGGGTGTGGAGCACGGCTTTCGGATGCCCGGTCGAGCCCGAGGTGAACAGGACCACGCCCACATCCGAGCCCCGCCCGCCACCGGGCGGGACGGGGCGGGAGCTGATCAGGTCCTCGAACCGCTCATCCCCGCTGCGCACCCCGATGGCGTCGACCAGATCGGCCAGTGGGAGTCCGGGGGTGCCGAGCGCCATGGCAGGTTCGAGATCGGCCAGCGATGCGGGCCACCTCGGCGGCGCCGACCTGATGATGGATGGGGGCCGCCACCGCGCCGCACCGCCAGCACGCCCGGAACAGGACGAGTGCCTCCCACCAGTTGGGCAGCTGCCAGGCCACCACGGACCCGCGGCGGACGCCGAGCCTGCGCATCCCACCGGCCACGGACGCCACCAGGCGTTCGAGGCCGGCGGCGTCGAGACGGACGTCCCCGTCCACCACCGCAGGCGCGCCGGGCGTCGCGGGGCGACGACAGCAACGAATCGAGCGTCGGTACGTCCCAGGCGCCCCCGGGTTGCCGGTACCGGGCCGCGTCGGGCTGGCGATAGGTGGTTCGGAGCTTCACGGTGACAGATCTCGGCTGGAGCGCTCAGCGCGCCGGGACGGGTCCCTCCACTGCGTCCTCCACCGCCAACCGCACCGGCGGGGCGTTGCGCCAGCTGGCGATGCCGTCCTCCTCCTCGGCCACCGGGTACTTGGACTCGTGGATCTCGGCCCAGTGCGAGTGGTTGAGCTGGTGGAGCGTGAAACAGGCCTGCAGGGAGTTGTAGAAGCCCATGTTGTCGACCGTCTGGTTGACCGACTCCTTGATCAACAGGGCCGTCATGGTGGGCAGCTCGGCGATGCGCCGGGCGTAGGCCAGCGTGCGGTCCTCCAGGTCGGCCACGGGGAAGACCTTGCTGACCATGCCCAGGCGGTGGGCCTCGTGCACATCGATGGCGTCGCCGGTCAACATGAGCTCCTTGGTCCGGCGGGGGCCGAACTCCCAGGGGTGGCCGAAGTACTCGACCCCGCACATCCCGAGGCGGGTACCGACCACGTCGGCGAAGTACACGTTGTCGGCCGCCACGATGAGGTCACAGGCCCACATGAGCATGAGCCCGGCGGCATAGACGGTGCCCTGCACCTGGGCGACGGTGATCTTGCGCAGGTTGCGCCAGCGCAGCGTGTTCTGGAAGTAGTAGTTCCACTCCTGGAGCATCCGCTGCCTCGGCCCCCTTGCGGGTGCCTCCGTTGATGGTCGTCGAGCGGTGCTGGTCGGGTCCGGGCGCCCGCTCGGCCTGTGCCTCCTTGGAGCCCATGTCGTGCCCCGAGGAGAAGAGCGGGCCGACGCCGCCGAGGATGACCACCCGGACGGCGTCGTCCTCTTCGGCACGGTGGAACGCCTCATCCAGCTCGACGAGGAGCCCGCGGTTCTGGGCATTGCGGGTCTCGGGCCGGTTGAGCAGGATGCGCACCACCGAGCCCCCCTCCAGCTCCTCGTAGGTGATGTACCTGCCGTCCTGCTTGGCCTCTGACATGTCCTCGACACTCCTCATCTGCTCGTCCTGCTCATCTGCTCGTCCTGCCCGCTCATCGTCGGCCCGGCGCCTTCCGTCCCGTCGGATGGTGATCCAACAGGGCCCCTGGTGGCCCGGCCACGCTATACCTCGGTCCCCGTGACACGCCCATCGTCACCCGGTCGGCATGCTCGGCCGCCGTGCCCCCGCCTCGGGTGCCCCCGAGGCCGGGGCGCCCTCGCGCTCGGCCACCAGCGCGGCCCGGTTGAACTTCATGGCCTCGCTGCGCGGGATGGCCGTGACGAACTCCACTGTCTTTGGCACCTTGTACGGGGCCAGGCGCTCCTTGGCGAACGCGATCACGGCCTCGGCGTCGAGCGAGGGGTCGGTGGGGACGACGACGGCATGGACCCGGCGACCCCAGGTCTGGTCGCTCAGCCCGATGATGACGACGTCGCCGATGCCGGGGTGTTCGCTCAGCGCCGCCTCCACCTCGGCCGGAAAGACGTTGACGCCCCCGGTGACGATCATGTCCACCCGGCGGTCGGCCATGTAGAGGAATCCGTCCTCGTCGAGCCACCCGAGGTCGCCCACCGAGGCGAACCCGTCGTCGGTGGCGTCCATCGGCTTCACGTCCTTGCCGACGTACCCGGCCAGGGGGCCCGTCGGGGTGCGCAGGTAGATCCCACCGATCTGCCGGACGGCAGCTGCTCACCGGTCGGGGCCGAGCACGCGCACCTCGGTCTCCCCCATGCCCCGGCCGAGTGTGCCCGGGTGGGCCAGCCACTCATCCCCGCGGCAGACCACGATGCCGATCATCTCGGAGGCGCCGTAGGACATGTAGAAGTTCTCCGGCCCGACCAGGTCGATCCAGAATTGGCCCAGCCAGACCGGAAGGGGCGCGGCACCCTGCTGGACCCAGTTCAGGCTGGAGAGATCTCGGGATTCGATACCGGGAACCTGGGCCAGGCGCTGCAGCATGGGAGTGGCGGCGATGAACCCGGTGATCCCGTGGCGCTCGATGAGGTCCACCGCCAACGGAGCGTTGAACCGCTCCATCAGCACGATGGGATCGCCGCCCAGCAGGGTGCGGAAGGCGGTGAAGCCGTTGGTGTGGTAAAGCGGCGCCGGGCACAGGACCAGTTGGGGCTTCGACATGGGACCGTACGAGGCCACCACCGACGAGGTGACGTTGGTCGAGTGCAGGAAGACGGCCGGTCCCTTCTGCACGATCACCTTGGGGGTGCCCGTCGAACCCGAGCTGCACACCCCCCATCCGATCGGGGCGGTCACCTCGGGTAGGGGCGTGGTCGGGAAGGTCCGGCTGTCCTCCACCATGCCGACATGGTCGGCATCGACCAGGAGGTCGGGTCGGAGCACCTCCAGCAGCCGGGTCAGCTCCCAGTCGGGGAGGTCCCAGCGCACCGGGACCACCGTCGCCCCCACCTTCCATCCGGCAAAGCACGAGAGCAGATGCTCGGGCGAGTTGCGCAGACACACCGCAAGGCGGTCGCCCACCCCGAGCCCCCGTTGGCCGAAGAGATGAGCCAGCTGGGTGGACCGGGCCTCCAGCTCGCTCCAGGTGATGGACCTCTCACCACCGTCCTCGCCCACGAAGGTCACCGCCGTGGTGTCACCGCCTTCGGCCGCCACCTGGCTGAGGCGCGTCCCGTAGGGGACGGCGTCATCCTCGGGTGCCCCGTTGGCGCCGGGTGCCCCGTTCCCGCCGGGTGCCCCGTTCCCGTCCGGCGCAGCGTTCCCGTCCGGTGCTGTGTTCATGCCCTCATCCCATCACGCATGATGCCAGTCCCGCCGGTACCGGTGCCCCTGGGCAGCATCAGTCGACCAGGGACAGCGCCGCCTTGGGGCACGAGCGCACTGCCGCCATCACCTGGGACCGGAGCCGCTCGTCGGGCGTCTCGTCGAGCACCTGGAGCACATCGTCGTCGTCCACCAGGAACACGTCGGGGGCTGCAGCCATGCACAGCGCGTTGGACTCACACCGTTCTCGATCCACGATCACACGCACCGGTGGATCGTACCGCAAACGGCATTTCCGCTCGGCAATCCGGGCTGTTAGCGTTGCCGGTGCACAGACCGGGCCCACGCCCGGCCGGCGGCTGCCGGACCCGTTCGGGGAGGCCGGTCCGAGCAGCGGAGAACGACAAGGAGGAACCCCATGCCCAAGCGAACGGTGGACTTTCCCGTGTTCGACGCAGACAACCACCTGTACGAGACCACGGACGCCTTCACGAAGTTCCTGGATCCCAAGTACGCCGGGCTCATCCAGTACGTCCAGGTCAACGGGCGCACGAAGATCGCCGTCAAGGGCCAGATCAGTGACTACATCCCCAATCCCACCTTCGAGGTGGTGGCTGCCCCCGGCGCCCAGGAGGAGTACTTCAAGAGCGGGAACCCCGAGGGCAAGTCGCGGCGCGAGATCATGGGCAAGCCCATCCGCGCGCTGCCCGCCTTCAGCGAGCCCGGACCGAGGCTCAAGCTGATGGACGAGCTCGGCCTGGACCGCGCCCTCATGTGGCCCACCTTGGCCAGCCTGCTCGAGGAGCGGCTGCGTGGCGACCCGCCCGCCACCCACGCCGTGGTGCACGCCCTCAACCAGTGGATGCACGAGCACTGGTCGTTCAACTACGAGAACCGGATCTTCCCCACCCCGGTGATCCATCTCGGGGTGGTGGAACAGGCCATCGAGGAGCTCGAGTGGGTGCTCGAGCGCGGAGCCCGGATCATCCTCGTCCGGCCGGCCCCGGTCTCGGGCTTCATGGGGCCCCGATCGCCGGCGCTCCCCGAGTTCGACCCGTTCTGGAAGCTGGTGGCCGAAGCCGGCATCCCCGTGGGCATGCACGCCTCGGACAGCGGCTACCAGCGCTACCTCAACGAGTGGGAGGGCATCACCGACGAGATGACCCCGTTCAAGGGCGGATCCGGGTTCGTGGCCATCATCGGCCACGGGGGTCGGGCCATCACCGACACGGTGGCTTCGCTCATCGGGCACGGACTCTGCTCCCGCTTCCCCGAGCTGCGCTTCGCCCCGGTCGAGAACGGCAGCAACTGGGTCCGACCGCTACTGCGCGACATGGAGCACGCCTACACGGCGGCCCCCCAGGTATTCGACGAGAACCCTGTGGAGGTCTTCAAGCGCAACATCTATGTCCACCCCTTCCACGAGGAGGACCCGATCGGCCTGGTCGACATCCTGGGGGCCGACCGGGTGCTGTTCGGATCCGACTACCCCCACCCCGAAGGGATGTCCGACCCCATCAGCTTCGTCGACGAGCTGGAGGGCCTTCCGCACGACGACGTGGCCAAGATCATGGGCGGCAATCTGAGCCGTCTCATGGGGCTCGAGGCGGCCTGAGGCCCGGGGGCCCGGCCCGCTCCTGCGGCGCCGACGCCCCCCTTCGACGGGGCGGTCACGCCCCTTTCTGGGGCGCGCGGTTGTGGCGCACCTCGTCGAAGGGCCGGTCGCGGTCGGCGGCGTACTCCCGCGGCATCCCGAGCACCCGTTCGCTGATGATGTTCCGCTGCATCTCGTTGCTCCCGCCGCCGAGGCTGTTCGACTGGCGGGTCAGGTAGAGCTTTCCCCACAGGCCGGCCGGATCGTCGTCCACCCACACTCCTGCGCCGGTTCCGGCGATCTCCAACCCGATGTCGAAGTGGCGCTCGCTGCTGGCGGCGGCGAAGAGCCGCGGGATGGCCCCGGCCGGTGCGGGCAGGGCCCCGGTCCGGATCCCGACCGTGATCCGGTCGGTGAGCTGCTGTTGCACCCAGTCGTCGACCCGGGCCTCGGCCACCAGCTGGCGGACCAGGGGATCGTCTGCCTGGCCGGTGGCGCGGGCCAGGTCGGCCAGGTCCGACCGCAGCCCCCCGTGCTCGGCGTCCCCGGCGGCCACGCCGCTCACGTAGGGTGATCCGCCGCCCACCGCATCCCGCTCGTGGTAGAGCAGGCGGGAGGCGACGGTCCACCCGTCGTTGACCTGCCCGATGACGTTCTCGGCCGGGATGGCCACATCGTCGAAGAACTCCTGGCAGAACTCGGCCTGGCCGCTGACCATGGTGATCCGCTGCACCTCGACCCCGGGCTGGTGGATCTTGACGATGAACATGGTCAGCCCCTGGTGCTTGGGGACGTGCGGGTCGGTTCGGGCCAGGCACATGGCATAGTCGGAGCGGAACGCGCCCGAGCTCCAGATCTTCGAACCGTTGAGCACGAACACGTCCCCGTCCCGGGTGGCCTGCGTCACGAGGCCGGCCAGGTCGGAGCCCCCGCTGGGCTCGGAGAGGAACTGCACCCACAGCTCGTCCCCGCGCAGGATGGCCGGCAGGTGCCGCTTCTTCTGCTCCTCGGTCCCGAAGTCGAGCAGGGTCGGGGCCAGGATCGAAAGCGTGGGGACGTTGAACAGCGTGGGCATCCGGTACGGGAGCGACTCCTGGGTGAACACGCGCTGGTGCTCGCGGCTCAGCCCGCGGCCGCCGTACTCGACCGGAAAGCAGATCCCGGCGAACCCGCCGTCGAACAGCAGCCGCTGGAGGGCCCGGGTCTGTTCCCCCATCTCGTCCTCTTGCACGAGCTGGCGGTTGGTGACCCCCTCGGGCAGGCGGGGCATGTTGGCGGCCAACCATTGACGGGCCCGGAGGCGGAAGGCCTCGACGTCCTCGGCATCGGTCGCTTCGTCCATAGGTCCTCCTCAGATCCCGATGGCCACGGCCACCCGCTCCCGGTGGTGGCGTGGCGTCCCGAACTGCGTCCGGTCCTGGACCACCCGCCGGAGATAGAGATGCAGATCGTGGTCCCAGGTCACCCCGATACCCCCGTGGAGCTGCACGCACTCGGAAAGGATGAACGGGGCATGGTCGCCGATGTACGACTTGGCCACGCTGACCAGTTCGGCCGCCAGCTCCGATCCCGTGTCCACGGCCCGGGCGGCGGCCCCCGCACTGGCGTGTGACGCTTCCAGCCACATCTTCATGTCGGCGAAGCGGTGCTTGAGCGCCTGGTACGACGCCAGCGGCCGGCCGAAGGAGAACCGGTCCTGGGCGTACTCGATGGTGAACTCGAGGACGCGGTCGACGGCGCCGACCATCCCCGCGCACTGGAGGGCGACCGCATCCTCGAGCTGACGCTCGACGTCGGTGTCCACGGACCCCGGCTCGCCCACCACGGCGTCGGCAGCCACCTCGACCTGATCGAAGTGCAGGCTGGCAAAGCGGCGCACCAGATCGAGACTCTCGGCCGGGACGGTGGTCAGCCCGGGTGCGTCGGCGGGAACCAGGAACTGGGCCCGACCACGATCGGACGGGGCCGTCACCAGGATCAGGTCCGCCTGGCCCCCGGCCTCGACCGGCTGGGACGTGCCCTGGAGGACGAAGCCGTCACCGTGGGCGACGGCGCGGACCCCGCCGTCCGGCTGGCGGGTCCCGAACTGGGTCCCCTCCGGGCACCAGGTGGCCACGGTCTCACCCCCGATCAGGCCGGCCAACTCCTTGTGGTGGGTGGGCGTCCCCACCCTGGACAGGGCGGCGGCGACGACGTTGGTGGGGACCAGCGGCCCCGGGGAGACCCGGCGGCCCATCTCCTCGGCCACCAGCTGCAGGTCGGCCAGCGGGTGGCCCGAGATGCACCCGCCCCCGTGCTCCTCGGACACCAGCATCGAGATCCAGCCCAGCTCGGCCCCGCGCCGCCACCAGGCACGGTCGAAGCCCGCCGGCTCGTCCTCGGCCAATCGCCGCACCACGTCCAGCGGGCAGGTGTCCTCCAGGAACTTGGCCGTCGTCTCCCGGAACAGCTCCTGGTCGTCGGTCAGATCGAATTGCACGCTCAGCGCCCCCCGCCGTCCCCGGACCCGGACGCCCCCGTCCCCGTCCCCGTCCCCGTCCCCGCGGCGAGATCGCTCACCCCTGCGCTCCGAGGACCAGGGGCAGCGAATCGATCTGCCGGAGCCCCATCATGTAGCTGAGCTCGGTACCGGGGACGATCGAGTACTCCGGGACCCGCCGGTGCCACTCACGCAGGGCGATGCGCAGCTCGAGACGGGCCAGATGGGATCCGAGGCATCGGTGCACACCGCCGCCGAAGGCGAGGTGCCTGTTCTCGCTACGGGCCAGATCCACCCGGTCGGAGCCGGGCACGGCTTCCTCGTCGGTATTGGCCGACCCGATCACGATGCCGACATTGTCGCCGGCGTGGATGGGGCACCCGCCCAGATCGACGTCCCTCGTGGCCACCCGGGCCACGGTGGTGACCGGGGTCTCCCACCGCAGGAGCTCCTCGACGGCGGACGGGATGATGGCCGGATCGTCAACGATCTGGCGCCGCTCGGCGGGATTCTGGGCCAGGCGGGCGATGAAGCACTCCAGCGAGTCGGTGACCGTGTCCAGGCCGGCCAGGATGAACAGGAAGCAAATGCCGAGTATCTCGTCATCGGTCAACCGCTGGGCGTCGACCTCGGCCCCGATGAAGAGGCTGAGGATGTCTTCCTTCGGGTGGGCCTTGCGATCCTTCAGCGCATCGGCGAAGTAGTCCTCGATCCGGCGGGCGGCCACCTTCTGGCCGCCCTTGATCTCGTCCATGTCGGCGCCCGCCGGGCGCAGGATGCCGTCCTTCATCTCCAGGAAGGAATCGAGATCCGAAAGGGGCAGGCCCACCAGGGCCAAGAAGACCGAGGAGGGCAACGGTACGGCGAAGTCGGCCGCGAACTCGCACCGACCGCTGTCCACGAATCCATCGATGAGCTGGTTGACCAGCCGGGTGATCTCGGGTTCGAGCAGGTTCATCCGCCGGGGGGCGAAGATCGGATCGAGAAGGCGCCGGTACTTCCGGTGGTCGGGTGGATCCACTTGCAGGGGGATCAGGGGAACGGACTGGCCCAGGTCGACCGCCTCCATGCCCGACGAGAATTCCTCGGGGTGGGTCAGGGCGTACTCGACGGCACCCCGGCGCACCACCTGGGGACCGAAGGTTCCGGGCACCACTGCCCCGGACGCCCGGGCCTTCCGGTAGAAGGGCTGGGGATTGGCGGCGATGCCTTCATCCATGAAGCCGTCGGCCAGGCTCTCTGTTTCCATCCACGCCCCTCCCACTCGGGTCTCGCCGGTCTCGGGCCCGGGCCGGGCCATCATGAGAATCGGCTTTTCAGCAGAAGGTTAACGCGTGCCCCCGGGGTGACGCGTCCCGACCGCCCCGCGCCCGACCGCTCAGCGGGCCGAGCGGAAGTCCGGGGCCCTCTTCTCGGCGAAGGCGGCCATGCCCTCGGCCATCTCGGCCGATACCGCCGCCATGGCCTGCGCCTGCGCCTCCCGATCGAGTGACGCGGGAAGGCCGGTCTCGAACGTGGCGTTGAGCAGCTGTTTGGACAGCCCCATCGAACGCACCGGGCCGGCCGCCAGCCGCGCCGCCAGGGCGGTCGCCTCCTGGGCCAGGTCGTCCACCGACGGCACGCACCGGTAAGCCAACCCGAGCGAGACGGCCTCGTCACCCTGGGCGCCCTCACCCAGCAGCACCATGGCCTTGGCCCGGGGCAGGCCGACCAGGCGGGGGAGGAGATAGGCACCTCCGGCATCGACCACCAACCCCCATCGGGCGAACGACCACACGAACCGCGTCCGGTCGCACACCATGACGAAATCGCACGCCAGGGCCAGGTGCGCACCCGGCCCCACGGCGGTGCCGTTGACAGCGGCGACAGTGGGCTTGTCCAGCTCCCAGAGCTCGCGGATGAAGGCCTGCACGCCGCTGCGCAGAGCCTCACTGGTGTCGCGGGGGTTGAAGTCGGCACCTCCGGAGCCGGCCACCGTCGACTGGCGCAGGTCCATCCCGGCACAGAAGGCGTCCCCGACACCGGTGATCAACAGGGCCCGGACCTCCGGGTCGGACCGGGCCTGGCGCACCCGGGCCACGATGTCGTCGCGCATCTCCCCGGTCAGGGCGTTCTTCGCCTCGGGACGGTCGAGGACCAGGCGGGCGACACTGTCGTCTCCGACCTCGTAGCGGATCATGGCTTCGGCCCCATCGGCCCCATCGGCCCCATCGGCTCCATCGGCTTCATCGGCCCACCGGCGTCATCGGCCCACCGGCGTCATCGGCCCACCGGCTCGGCCCGCTCCACGGCGGGAAGCCCGTGGTAGGGCATCCCGCGCATCTTCCACTCCTCGTACCTGGTCAGGAAGGACTCCCCGAACGGGTCCTCACCGACCAGGGGCATCCCCGCCCGCCACACGGTGAGATCGTCCGGAGCCAGCTCGGAGGCCCGCGACAGGTGGCGCCGGGTGGCCTCCGGGTCGCCCCGGCGGTGGGCCTCGGCGGCCACCCGGAAGTGCAGCCGGGCCAGCACCTCGTCGTCGGACAGGTCACCGACGGCCCGGCGGGCCTCGTCCGGGGTGACGGGCACGATCCCCTCGTGCACCCATCGGCGGACATCGTCCAGGTGCGGTCCGGACTCGACCCCGGTGATCTCGGCGAACAGATCGCTGCCGAAGGCGCTGCCGTTGGGACGCACGATGCGGTTCTCCTCGTCGATCCACACCACCGTGGGCACGTTGGAGATGGCCAACAGCTCGGTGAGGATGTGGTTGGGGTCGTAGAGGACAGGCATGGTGATGCCCTCGGTCCAGGGTCGCACGTCGGCGGCCGAGTGGTCGATGGCCACGGCGATCACGGTGAAGCCCTCGGGGCGCAGCTCGTCGTGGAGGGCCTGCCAGCCGGGCAGATCGTACCGGCACCCGCACCAGCTCGAGAAGGCCACCAGGAGCTTCTTCATTCCGAGCCAGTCGTCGAGCCGGCACGGGTTGTCGTCCACATCGGGAAGTTCGAACGCCGGCGCCCGCAGGTCGACGAGCGCCCGGCGGCGTAGCTCGGAGGGGAGGGACATGGCCGCCAGCCCGGCGTCGAGGTCGACGACCACGGCCCGGCCCAGCGCCCGGCCCACGGCCATGAGATCGAGCCGTCCGCCCACCATGAGGGCGTCGACGTCGGGAACGGGCACGCAGGTGCCCTCCCGGCACAGCCCCGACGCCTTGAGCTCCCACCCGAGAGCTTGGGGAAGTCGGTCCGGGTCGACCAGGAACGTGCCCCGCCCCGGATCGGCGATGGCCTCGACGTGCCGGGCGGCCTCGTCGACGATGGTGATGTGGGTCATGTCACTTCTCCTCTGAGGCCCTCACCGTTGTCGGCGGCTCCCCCGCTGTCAACCCCGACGCCTCCACGAAGCGCCGGCTGCGTTCGGCGAAGCCCCCTTCGCCCTCGGGGGTCGGAGCCGCCGGCGAGAAGAGGACGACACCGCCGGAGGGGGTGGCCGCTACCGCCGCCCGCACCGCGTCTTCGAGATCGAGGGCGACTTCCACCGTCGGGGCCGGACCCCCCAGTTCCGACCGCGAGGCCAGCGAGCCGGTGAACCGGTCAGAACCCGGTGGAAGCAGGACGACCCGGGGGACGGGACGGCGAGAGATCAGCGCCTCCACCAGGTCGGTGGGGTCTACGCCGCGGTCGGCGCCACCGAGGATGACGGTCAGCTCCCGCCCCGGAAACGCCTCCAGGGAGCTGACCGTGGCGAAGGGATTGGACGCCAGCGCGTCGTCGACGAAGGTGAGCCCCTGGCGCTGACCGACAGTCCGACAGCGGGACGGCAGTCCTTCGAAACCGTCGACCGCGGTCCGGATCGCATCCATCGACGGGCTCCGCCCGTCGAGGAGGAGTGCCCCGGCGATCGCCCCGCACAGGTTCCACACGTTGTGCCTGCCCGGCACCCGCATGACGGGCGCCGGCCCCAGCCGTTGGTCGTCGACCACGAGGTCGCCCGATTCGGTCACCCGTACCCGGCCCGAGGGACCGAACAGGACCCGGTCGGCATGGCCGGCGGTGCGCCGCACGGCCTCCTCGCTGGCGGCGCTCACGGCCAGAGCGCCGGGAGGTCCCGCCTCGATGAGCCGGAGCTTGTCCCGGTAGTAGCGCTCTTCTCCGCCGTGCCAGTCGAGGTGGTCGGGGGCCAGGCTGGTCAGCACGCACACGCCCGGGGTGACCCTGACGTCGACCGCCTGGTAGGAGGAGATCTCGACGACGTAGGCGTCGGCCGGCGGCCGGGCGTACATCTCGGTGACCGGCACCCCGATGTTCCCGATGAGGGCGACATCGAGGCCGCCCGCCCGCAGGATGGACGCCGTCAGGGCCGCCGTCGTGCTCTTGCCCTTGGTGCCGGTGATGGCCACCACGCCGGCCTGGGCGAAATCCTCGAGCCAGATGGCCATGGCGGTGGTGACCGACACCCCGGACTCCTCGGCGGTGAGCAGCTCGGGGCGGTACCGGCTGACGCCCGGAGCGCGGACGACAACGTCGAGGTCGGCCCATACCACCTGGTCGGGTCGCGCAACGGGCGGCGGGGTGCCGGTGACCCCGCCGACACGGGTGGCGGCATCCTCGGCCCGGTCGTCGATCAGCAGGGGGACCACGCCCCGTCGGGCCAGCAGGTCGGCCATGGCCAGTCCCTCGGTCCCGATCCCCCACAACGCCACCCTCGAGGCGCACAGCTCGTCGAGGGTCAACCGCCCGACCTCATGGTCCGATCTTCATGGTTCGATCCACCTCGGCGGCGATGCCGGGGTCGGGGAAGGCCAGGTCGGGCTGGGCGTCGAGCAGTGCCCTGACCCCGGCTTCCGAAACCGTGGCCCGGGCCCTGGTGGTCAGGGCCTTGACCACCGGCTTGTCCTGCCAGTCCGGCAGTCGGGACAGCATCCTGAGTGCGGCCGCCGATTCCCGACGCTCGCCGACGCATTCGAACGGCTTGCCGTCGGAGCTCATGAGTGCCCCGAACCCGGCCACCTGTTCGGGATCGTCGAACATGTCGCGGCCGATGATGGCGGTCAGCGCCGCCGGTTCGAGGAACGGAGCCAGCATGAGCCCGACGAACCGGCATTTCGGACAGCGGCCGCACCAGCCGTCCCGGGGGCCGGCATCCTGGCGGAAGACCGTGTTGCAGCTGCAGAACGTGGCGTGGTAGGCGGTCAGGCGGGCGAATGTGCGGGCGATGGCCAGCTCCGAGTACGGGCGCAGGGCGGAGCCGTAGGCGAGACCGGGGTCGATGGAGCGCCGGATCAGGTCACGCAGCAGGAGCTCGAACTCGAGGCTCTTGGAATACTGGTGGTTGACGGCCACTCCGTCCACCATCACCGTCTCCTCGCTGGCCGATCGTTCCACGGCCATGGCGATCGTGTCGTAGCCGTAGAGGAAGCTGCCCACCACGGCGATCAACGAGATGATGGCGGTGATCGGCACATGCCCGTTCAGCGCCCCCGACCGGTTGAGCTCACCGAGGTGCGGCGAGAGCTGCCGGCGTACCACCAGGAGCTCGAGGCCGGTCTGGGCGGCGAGGTCGATGACCAGCGGATGGGGGTTGACGGCCAGCAGCCGGGGCTGGAGGTGCTTCAACGCCTCGATGAGGACCATGGAGTCCTTCCCGCCGCCGATGGGTACGAGGATCCCGCCCGGCCTGTGGGGTCTCCCGGGCGGGACAGGCGGGACGGCCGGGGCGGCGGGCTCATCGCCGCGTGCGGCGCGGTCGTCACCGGGTGCGGCGCGGATGGCCACCGGCCGGGGTACGGCAAGCCCGTTGGTGACGGCGAACTCCCGCAACCCTTGGTCGTAGAGGTGCCGGTGGAAGTCGAGCTCGGTCCGGTCCAGGTCGTCTTGCTCGACCGTGACCAGCGGAGGTGCGGCCGCCTTGTAGTAGCTGGTCCCGGCGGCGATGTGCAGGTGCAGCAAGGCCCGTTCCCAGGCCGTGCCGCCGACCCCGGCCCTGGTGGCCGGAGTCTCGAAGGTGATGGTTTCCACGAACGGGTGGTCATCGCCGAGCGCGTAGCCGAGGGAGACGGTCCCCGACGCTGTGTCGAACGACCGATCCGTCACCCGAAAGGTGTCGACGGACGCCGGGTCGAACCGTTTCGGGTCGGTCATGGCGCCAACAGCGTACCGGCCGGCGCCTCCCGGTCGGCTACTCCCGGTCGGCTACGACGAACCGGGGCCCACGCCCGCCCGCCGGATGTGCTCCACGATGGCCAGGGTCGATCCGGCCGAGTTGATCACCCAGACCTCTCCTTTTTGCAGCTTCAGAGCAGTGCGTCCGGCAGAAGTCGCATCGGGGACGAGGGACTCGAGCATCTCGGCGGCCACGTCGCCGTGGGTGCAGAGCACGGCGGACTCCCCCGCCATCCTGCGCAGCAGTGCGATGGCCGCATCCCCGTTGCCCTCGGCCAGCTCGTCGACCGACTCGACCGGGATGACCAGGGACTCGGCCAGGGGCTGCACCGTCTCGCAGCACCGGACGTAGGGGCTGCTCAGGATGCGTTGGGGTCGGTATCGGACCAGCCGGGGAATCAGGTCCAGGGCCCGGGCACGCCCCCTGGTGGACAGCGGGCGCAGACGGTCGTCGCCCTTGTAGGCGCTCCTTCGTCCTGCGTTGGCGTGGCGGACCACCAGCAAGGCCATGGCCTTGATGCTGCCATAGCCGTGACGCGGTCAGAATCATCCTGTCGCCGGACCGTGAGGCCGGGCGGGCCCGGGGATGGGCCCGCCCCGTTCTGTCAGGGTTCGAGGCCCGGGACCTCCAAACCGGGGCGCGCCGGGAACGGGAAGGCGTCGAGCTCCGGTCCGTGCCGGGCCAGCGAGTGATACCTCCGCTCGGCGAACCACCAACGGTTCGACTCCAACCGGTAGCGGTCGTGATAGATCCCGTAGGCACTGGTCTGGCGACCGGTGGCGCCGTCCTGGCGGAGCTCGCACATGAACAGACGGCTCACGGCGGTTCCGGCCATCGGCCCCTCGGGGAACACGATGTGGGCATTGAGCACGACGAACTCGAAGAACTCGAAGCGCTCGATGGCGGCACCGATGAACTCTCCCAGCGCCGCCGCTCCGTTCAGGCGCAGCGGCTCCCCCTCCCGGCGGTCGATGACCACCGGGGCGTCGGGCAGGAACAGCCGGGACAGCTCCGGCCAGGCCCGCCGGTTGACCACGTCCGCGTAGGCGTGCTGCAACCTCCGCACCCCGGTGTCGTGGACGGCTTCGGCCAGAAGCGATTCATCGATCACCCGCCGAACGTTACACACCCGTCACCGTCACCCTCCGAGCCGCCCCCTCCGGGCCGCCCCCCTCCGCCTGTGGATCTCTGCAGGCCGGAGACGCTGAATCCGCGGGCCGCCCGTCCTCCTAGTCTCGGGTTCGGAGCCACCCCTCCCTCGAGGTCAGGTGGAGTCGACGAAAGGTGGAGCGATCCATGGAGTACACGAATCTGGGAAAGACAGGTCTGCGGGTCTCGCGGATCTGCCTCGGGATGATGAGCTTCGGCAACGACAGTGAGCGCCCCTGGGTACTGGACGAGGAGCAGGCCGAACCGATCGTCAGGGCCGCGGTGGAAGGCGGGATCACCTTCTTCGACACCGCCGACACCTACTCCGGAGGCGCCAGCGAGGCGGCCACCGGCCGGTTGCTGCCCAAGTACCTCGGCCGCGACGAGATGGTGGTGGCCACCAAGGTCTTCATGCCCATGACCCCGGGTGAGAACGGGGCGGGCCTGTCTCGCAAGCACATCCTCTCCGCCATCGACGCCTCCTTGGCCAGGCTGGACATGGAGTACGTGGACCTCTACCAGATCCACCGGTGGGACCCCCGTACGCCGATCGAAGAGACCATGGAGGCGCTCCACGACGTGGTGCGCTCGGGCAAGGCGCGCTACATCGGTGCCAGCAGCATGTTCTCGTGGCAGTTCGCCAAGGCTCAGTACACCGCCGACCTCAACCACTGGACCCGGTTCGTATCCATGCAACCCCACTACAACCTCATCTACCGGGAAGAGGAGCGGGAGATGATCCCCCTGTGCCAGGACCAGGGCGTGGGTGTCATCCCCTGGAGCCCCCTGGCCCGGGGTGTGCTGGCCGGCAACAGGACGCGGGCCGGCGAGCACAGGACCACCCGCTCTGACACCGACGCATTCACCGACTACCTCTACAGCCAGCCCACCGATTTCGACGTCGTCGAGCGTGTCGCCGAGGTGGCAGGCGAACGACAGGTGCCGTCCGCCCAGGTCGCACTGGCCTGGGTTCTTCAACGGAGCGGGATCACGGCCCCGATCGTCGGTGCCACCAAGCCGGGTCACCTGGCCGACGCCCTGGCCGCCGAGGAGCTTCGGCTCACCGACGAGGAGATGGCCCGGCTGGAGGAGCCCTACGTCCCCCACCCGGTGCTCGGACACTTCTGAGCGGGTCGGCCGCCGACCGGGGGCCCCGTGTACGGTGCTGGAGCCGGGCCGCGGGTCCGGCGAGGAGGAACGGCGATGGACCAGCCGAGCGGGCTCGACTTTCACTTCGACATCATGTGCCCCTACGCCTACCAGACGTCACTGTGGATCCGCGAGGTGCGCCGTCTGGCCGGGATCGACGTTCGATGGCGCTTCTTCAGCCTCGAGGAGATCAATCGCGCCGACGGGAAGAAGCACCCGTGGGAACGTGAGTGGTCGTACGGATGGTCGATGATGCGGGTCGGTGCCCTTCTCCGCCGTCAGGGCATGGACCTGCTCGACGACTGGTACCGGGCCGCGGGCAGGGCCCTCCATGTCGACGGGCGCAAACCTCACCGGCCCGAGGTGGCCGAGGAGCTGCTGGTCGAGCTCGGGCTCGACCCGGGCATCGTGCGTACGGCCATCGCAGACCCGACCACGGGGGACGAGGTGCGCGCCGAACACGAAACGGTGGTGTCCAAGGGCGGCTTCGGCGTCCCGACGCTGGTGTTCGACGACGGGCAGGCCCTGTTCGGTCCTGTGCTGGTCGACCCGCCCACCGGGACGGACGCGCTGCGCCTGTGGGAGCTGGTCACGGGCTGGCTCGAGTTCCCCCATCTCTACGAGCTGCAACGCCCGAAGAGCGCTTCGGACATCGATGCCATCGCCACCGCCTTCGCCCCGTACCTCGAGGCCCGCGACTGGGAGTCCGTCCAGCGCGCCACACCCTGACCCACCGGCCCGGGCGACCGCACCCCATCCGGCCCGGGCGACCGCACCTCATCCGGCCTGGGCGACCGCACCCCATCCGGCCCGGGCGGGCTCGCCTACTCCAGTTCGGGGTCGGGGTCGGGGTCGGGCTCGGGCTCGACAAGGCTGCCCGAGCTTCGCAGCAGGTCGAGGCCGATGGCCGGGAACAGCATCACCGACAGCATCCCGGCAGCCACCAACGCGGCCGCGTTGACTTGGAGCATGCGACCCTCGGCCAGGGCGATGCTGGTGATGACCACGATCAACGGCAGCCCGGTGGCGGAGAACAAGGCCATGGGCACCCGCTGGACCCGGGTCAGGACGTCGCGGTACAGGAGGTAGACCGGCACCCCGCGGGCCGCCAGCATGAGGAGGAGGAACACCGGGACCCGCCACAGTGAGATCGGGTGGTGGATGAAGACGTGCAGGTCGAACTGGATGCCGCTGACCACGAAGAAGATGGGGATGAGGAAGCCGAATCCGATCGCCTCCAGCTTGGCCCGGATGGCCTCGCTCTCGGAGCTGGCCGAGAAGAGGCGGACCACGATTCCCGCGGCGAAGGCTCCGAGGAGCACGTCGAGGCCGAGCGCCTCGGCCAGGAGCACCAGCAGGACGATGAACATGAGCGACACCCGCACCGGTAGCTGGGCACTCGACTCGAGGTGGCGGCTGAGCAGGGAGACTACCCGGGGCGGTTGGGCTCTGGCCGCCACCAGGACGGTGATGACGGCAACGGTGATGAACGACGCCAACAGCAGTGAGGTGAGCAGGGGCTCCTTCCTGGTCAGCAGGAGGGCAACAGCCACGATGGGCCCGAACTCGCCGACCGTGCCGATGCCCGAGATCATGGCGCCGAATTTCGTATCCATCACGCCCGCGTCCCGCAGCATGGGCACCAGCGTGCCCAGTGCCGTGGTCGTCAGGGCCAGGCCCACCACCACGGTGTCGCGAGCCAGACCCGCGGACACCAGGGCGAAGGCGGCGCCGAGGCCGATGGCCAGTGACACCCCCCACCCGGCCACGGCCAGCTCGAGGGGCCGGCCCCGGATCTTGGCCAGGTCGAGCTCGTAACCGGCCAGGAAGATCAGGAAGGTCAGACCCAGATCGGACAGGCCGGTGACCACGGTGCCGAGGTGGGCCAGATTGAAGACGTACGGGCCGATGAGGATGCCGAGGACGATCTGGATGACGATCTCGGGGATGGCCAGGGGACCGGTCAGCTCCGACAGGATCGGCGCCAGCACGGCGGCGACGGCGATGAGCACCAGCGTGCTGACGGCGGCGGTCGTCATGCTCCCGCACCCGATCGCCGTCCGGACATCGTCTTACATTAGGCGTCCACCCTGGGCGCAACGGGCACCGGTTGGAGCACGACCGGTCACTGGGGCAGACTCGTTGGCAGTGTTGATCGTGGCCGGACCAGTCGAGGGGGATGGGCATCACCGGCAGGGCCATCCCGAGCGGCCGTCGCGCATCGGGGCGGCCATGGGCGGTGTCGACGATCTCCACCTCGACAGCGACCGGTTGGTGCTGCCGGCGGTGGCTGCAGACACCTCCCAGCTCCGCCGCGTGCATTCGGCCGACTACCTCGCCGAGCTGGAGCAGTTCTGCGCCACCGGAGGCGGGCCCCTCGATGCGGACACCTATGCCACTCCCGAGTCGTGGGAGGCGGCCCGGCTGTCGGCGGGCGCCGGCCTGGTGGCCATCGACGCGCTGGCCGAGCGCGGTTCGGGAGTCGCCTTCGTCGTGGCTCGCCCACCCGGCCACCACGCCCTGGCCGACCGGCCCATGGGCTTCTGCCTGATCAACAACATCGCCGTTGCCGCCGCGTCACTGGTGGCCTCGGGCGAGCGGGTGCTCATCGTGGACTGGGACGTCCACCACGGAAACGGGACCCAGGCACTGTTCTGGGACGAGCCCGACGTCCTCTACGTCTCCACCCATCAGTGGCCCTGCTACCCGGGGTCCGGACGGGCCGCCGAGGTGGGTGGACCGTCGGCCACCGGGACCACCGTCAACGTGCCCCTGCCGCCGGGCGCCACCGGCGATGTCCTGCGCGGCGCCTTCGACCAGCTGGTGACCCCGGTGGTGACGGCCTTCGCTCCTTCGTGGGTCCTGATATCGGCCGGATTCGACGCTCACCGGGACGATCCGCTGGCCGACCTGGCCCTCTCGGCCGGTGACTTCGCCATGCTGGCCACCGTGGTGGCCGGGTATGCGCCCGGACCCGGGCGCACGGTGTTGTTCCTCGAAGGCGGGTACGAGCTCGCCGCTCTGCGATCCTCCGTCTCCGCCACGCTCGGCGCGCTGGTGGGATCGTCGCCGGCCACCGAGGCACCGACGTCGGGTGGACCGGGGATGGACCAGCTGGCCGCCATCTCGGAACGCCGCCGCCGCCAGATCGGCTGATCGACAGATCGGCAGATCGGCTGATCGGCTGACGGTCAGAGGGCGGGCATGGGGAAGATGCCCGGCTCGTGCGAGACGGCGGCCACGGCCGCCTGGCGCTCGACCACATCCATGGGGGTGTAGGCCTCGGCGGCACGCAACGCCGTTTGCAGCACGTCGAGGTCGCCCGGGGTGCAGATGGCGTGGACCCCGGGGACCGACAGCGCGAAGCCCACACCGCGGGACACCTCCCCGCTCGTCGTGTACGGCTCGTACCAGGTGCCGGCGGTCCGCGGCCCGTCGCCCCAGGGTCGGGCCGCCACCGCCTTGATGGCCATCACCCCCACGTCGTGCTGGACGGCATGGGCCAGCAGCGCCTCGGCATCGCTCCGGTAGGCGGGATCCGACCACAGCTGCGGATTGACCGGGAACATCACCGTGTCGAGGTCGTACCGTCGCAGGGCTTCGAGGTGGGCGGCCGGCGCCGTCAGGTTGTGGCCGGTGATGCCCACCCAGCGGCACAGGCCCTCGTCCCGGGCGGCCATGATGGCTTCGACGGCTCCGGCCCGGGCGTCCAACTCCCCAACATCGGTGACCGCGTGGAGCTGGTAGAGGTCGAAGTGGTCGCAGCTGAGCAGTCGGAGCGACTCCTCGAGCTGGGCCCGGACCCCCTCGCCACTGTGCCGGAGGGACTTGCAGGCCACGAAGAGCCGGTCCCTCACCGACGGGATCGACGGCCCCAGCAGCTCCTGGGCCCGGCCGTACTGAGGGGCCACGTCGAGATGATTGACCCCGGCGGCCATGGCCTGCTCGAAGACCGAGGCGGTGACCTCGGGGTCCGAATCCCAGAACGCGGCCCCTCCGAGGATGGCCACCGACGAACGGTGCCCGGTCCTACCCAGCCGTCGTGCTTCCACGCCTGCACCGTAGTTCGGGAGCTCCCGGACCGGGAGGCCGGAGGCGCCGGCCCAGGAGCCGGGCGATCACTCCCCGCCGACCGCCTTCCGGGCCGCCTCCCATCCCGCCACCATGGCGCCGAACCTCATGGGGTTGTAGATGTCCTCCTCGTAGGACCACCGACCGTCGCCGGCGTACTTGAGGAGGGTGAAGTTGTACTCCTGATGGACGGAGCCGTCCCCGGGATCCCTCATCCGGTTCCACACCTGGCACACCACCCAGCCGCGCTCCTCGTCGATGACGTACCACTCGATGGGGAACTCGGGCATGTCCCGGCCGGGGTAGTCCGCCATGCAGGCGCTGATCCACTCGTAGATGGCCTTCCGCCCGTGGAAGGTGCCGAAGTGGTGCTCGATGTAGGTGGCATCCTCGGTGAACCGGTCGGCCCATGCCGTCCAGTCACCGCTCCGGCCGGCCTCGGCCGCCACGCGCTGGTAGTCGGCGAACGCGTCCTCGATCTCTGCTCTGCTCCACTGTCCCATGGCCACGGCTCCTTGCTGGCCCCGGTGGGCCGGCGATCAGTGTGGGCCGTGGCCGAACCCCGGTCAACACCACGGCCGGTTCGGCCGGGCCCGGAGCCGCGGCACCACCTCCGCACCCAGCCTGGAGATCTGCTCCCTGACCGCCTGCGGCGGCATGCCCGGGAGGTGGACCCGGAGGTTGAGGGCGTCGGCACCCGACTCCTGCACCGCCAGGTCGAGTTGCTCGGCGAGCTCGGCCGGGTCGTCCGAGGCAACCGTCTGGTCGCGGCCGTTGGCAGGGCCGGCACCGCTGTAGCTGTCGTACACGCGCCGCTGGGCCGTGACCAGATCGTGGCGCACGTCGCCCAACCAGACCCTCCGGATGAGCACCTTGGCCCCGGTGCCCCCGGCCGCGTCGAACTCGGCGGTGAGGCGGGCCAGACCCGGCGGCGGGGACATTCCCTCCATGAGGATGCCGGCTCCGCACCGGGCCGCCCGGCGCCCCGCCGCCGGTGACACGGCCGCGCTGAGCACGGGGACGGGCGCCGCTGCACATGCCCGCAGGGCCGGGTCGTCCTGCAATTGACGCAGGTCCCGCCCGCCCAGCATGTCGACGATGCGGGGCAGTTCGGACCGGAACACGTCGACGGCCGTTCCGACGGGGAGGTCCATGGCCTCGAAGTCGAGCGGGAGGGCGCCGGCGGCGACGCCCAACCCGACCCGACCCGGATGGCGGGCGGCCAGCCAGGCCACCTCTTCGGCCACCAGGGCGGTGGGGCGCAGCGGTAGCAGCAGCGGGCAGGCCGCGGCCCAACCGGTCTCGCATTCGTCCAGGATGAAGCCGGCCATCTGCAGCGGATTGGGGAGGTATCCCGGAAATCCACCGTGATGCTCGCTGGTCATGATGCCGGCGAACCCGCTGTCCGTGGCCAGCCCGGCCTGGGCACAGAGCTCGGCGACGACACCGGGTGCGGCCAGGTCGTTATGGGGATAGAGGCGGAGCGACACCGATCCCCGTGCGAACGGGGGGCTCTCGGGCGGTGGCGAGGTGTCGGCGTCCACCCCCCCTCCTCCCGGCGGATGACCGCGGCCACCGGCACCGACCGCTTCCGTCACAGGACGACCATAGGACACACCCGGTACAGGCCGCCGGGCCCGGGATGGGGCACCCGGGGCCACGCCGCAGTCGGGATGGACCGGCCCCGGGCACGGGTATGGGACAGTGAGTGATGAGCCAGTTCGCCGGGCCACGTGTGGGATCCCCGCCGGCGGGCGGCCCGCGGGGGGAGTCGTCTCCTGCGATCTCACCTTCCACGTGCTGGAGCCGAGCGACGTGGTCCTCCAGGTCATGGCGTCGGCGTCGGCGGGTCGGGTCCGGGCCGAGCGGTTCGACCTCAGGGTGGACGGTCAGCCGGGCCCGGCCGCGGTCGAGCTGGCCGGGGACCACGGCGCCAGGGTGCAGGTCTTCCGCTCCCCGCCCGGGTCGATGACGGTCAGCTATCGGTCCGAGCTCGACCGGGTCACCATCCCCATGAACCGGGGCGGCGGTGCGGGGGGCGGCGGGTGGACGAGCCACGCCGATCTCGGGCGCCTGATCTACCTGCGTCCGAGCCGCTACTGCCCCTCCGATCACCTCGTCGGTTTTGCGGTGGCGGAGTTCGGGACGACCTCGACGGTTCGCGACCGGGTCGGTGCCATCACCGACTGGATCCGCGACCGCGTCGGCTACGTGGCCGGCTCGAGCTCGGTGCACGACTCGGCAGAGGACACGCTGCTCACGGGCATGGGGACCTGCCGCGACTTCGCCCACCTGGGGGTGGCGCTGTGCCGAGCCGTCGGCATACCGGCGAGGTTCGCGGCCGTCTATGCCCCCGGGCTCTCCCCCATGGATTTCCACGCCGTGTTCGAGGCCCAGGACCAGGACGGTCGGTGGTACGCCTACGACGCCACCGACCTGGCGCCGCGCCAGTCGATGGTGCGCATCGTCACCGGGCGCGATGCCGCCGACGCCGCGTTCGCCTCCATCATCAGCGGCATCGCCGGCCTCGACTACGTGGCTGTCACCGCGACCACGGACGGAGACCTCCCGGTCGACGATCCGGCGCTGCGGGTCGAGTTGGGCTGACCCTCGGTTGGGTGGCCCTCCGCCCTCGGCCACCCGGCAGGCGGGACGCTTCGTGGGCCGGACGATAGTTGTGTACGTTCTGGTCATGGCCCCGGCCGCCAGGGCAGACCTTTGAGCGCCGCCGGTTCGAACTCGGTCCGGACGATGGTGGCCGGGCGGGAGCTCACCCTCTCCAATCTGGACAAGGTCATGTACCCGCGGAGCGGGTTCACCAAGGGACAGTTGATCGAGTACTACTCGCTCATCGCCCCGGTCATGCTCCCCCACCTGAAGGACCGTCCGCTGACCATGAAGCGGTATCCCGACGGCATCGGAGGACAGTCGTTCTTCGAGAAGCACGTACCCAGCCATGCCCCCGAATGGCTGCGGCACGTCTCGGTGCCCAGCTCCGACCACGGGACGGCCGTCGAATACAGCGTCATCTGCGATCTCCCCGATCTGGTGTGGGCGGCCAACCTGGCGGCCATCGAGTTCCACGTTCCGCTGTGGCGGGTGGGTCGGAGGCGCAAGCTTCCCGGCCCTCCCGACCACATGGTCTTCGATCTCGACCCCGGAGAGGGCGCGACCATGGTCGAGTGCTGCCAGGTGGCGGGGGCCATCGCCGACCTGCTGGCCGGCCGGAACCTCGAGGGCTGGGCCAAGACGAGCGGATCCAAGGGCCTCCAGGTCTATGTGCCGGTCGGAAGCCGTTCGACGTGGGAGAGGGTGCGCAAGGACGCCCGGGAGGTGGCCACCGCGTTGGAACGGGACCGGCCGGACCTGGTTGTGTCCAACATGCGCAAGAGCCTGCGGGGCCACAAGGTGCTGATCGACTGGAGCCAGAACCACCCGGCCAAGACGACGGTTTCCGCCTACTCGCTGCGGGCCCGTCCCGACCCGACGGTATCGACCCCGGTCACCTGGGAGGAGGTGGGCCTGTGTGCCGAAGAGGCCGACCCGGACCTGCTCCGCTTCACCGCGGCCGACGTCCTCGATCGGGTGGAACAGCTCGGCGACCTCTTCGCGCCGATCGGCCGGGCGCCGTGACCATGGCGGCGCACACCGCCCTGACCGATCCCCGGCCGTCCGGCGCCACTGCCGCGCCGGGCCCTCCGATCGGCCGGGTCAGCCGGATGGGCCGGCGCTCAGGGTCGCAGGCTTCCGATCCCCAGTGAGCCGTCGCCCGGCCCGGCGTCCCGCCCGGCGCTCTCAGCCTTTGCCTCCACCTCGGTGATCGCCTCGGAGGTGAACAGATAGGTGCGCAGGTGACCGTCGAGCACCGGGTCCTTGCGGCGGAGCCATTCGATGGTCATGGCCGCGTGCTCCTTCTCCTCGTCACGGTTGTGGGCCAGCACCGCGGCCAGGCTCTCGTCGGTGGTGGCCTCCACCCGCTGGTCGTACCAGTCGACCGCCTCGAATTCCTCCTGGATCGAGACGATGGCCCGGTGCCGGTCGACCACAGGGGACGAAAGGAGCTGCTCCGACTCGTGCAGCCCCGCGCTCTGTGCCATTGCCCTACCTCCCACGGCCCTGCGGGCCGGTCGTGGTCTCAACCTGCGATACCCGGCCCACAGTAACGCCGGTGGCGCAGGAGCCGCCGCGGCTCACCCCGGGGTTCACCCGACGCCGGCCGATCGGAACTGGACGCTGATGCGGGGACCCACGGACCGTGTGGTCTTCGGCACCGAGTGCTCCCAGGTGCGCTGGCACCTGCCCCCCATGACCAGGAGATCCCCGTGCCCGAGGTTGAACCGGCGCGCCGGGTCCCCCGCCCTTCGGTCGGAGCAGGAAGCGCCTCGGCTCGCCCAGCGAGACGATGCCCACCAGCGTCTCGTCACCCGATCGTGACCCGATGGTGTCCCCGTGCCACGCCACGCTGTCGCCTCCACCACGGTAGAGGCAGGCCCCGACCGTCCGGAAGGGGGCGGCGCTCTCGTCCCGGTAGCGCTGGCACAGCGCCAGCTTGACCTCGGCGACACGGTCTGGAAGCTCATCGGCCTCCCCGTAGTAGGACACCAGGCGGGGGACGTCGACGATGCGGTCGTACATCCGACGGCGTTCGGCCCGCCAGGGAACGGAGGCCAGCAGCTGCTCGAACAGCGAGTGGGAGCCGGTCAGCCAATGGCTCTCGAACTCGATCCAGGCGCCCCCGTCCAGCCATTCCCTGGGGGCCGGGGATGCCGGTCGACAGGGACCGCCGACCAGGCCGAAGGGGCCGGACGGCTCTCCCGAATCGAACAACGAGCGCTGACACACGACCACGGTCGGGCATGCTAGTACGAACGTATGTTCGATGCCAAGGCCCGCCACCGTCCCCGTGGCCTCCGATGCACCAGCGGCGTCTCCGGGTAGCGTTGGGGAGGGTAGAGGAAGTTCTGTGCGCGTATTCACATGTGACAGTTGCGGGCAGCGGATCTACTTCGAAAACGATCGCTGCCTGCGGTGCCACTCCCCCCTCGGCTATGTGCACGCGCGCCGCGACGTGGTCGCCCTCACCGAGCCCTCCCCCGACCACTTCGTCGAGGTGGGTGCTCCGGACCGGGCCTGGCAGCGGTGTGCCACCCGCCCGGTGACCGGGTGCAACTGGTTGGTCCCGGCCGGCGCCGGGGCCCGCTGCGAGTCCTGCGTGCTCACCCGCACACGGCCCGCCGACGACGACGTCAACGGCATGGGCGAACTGGTCCGCGGTGAGATGGCCAAGCGGCGCCTCATCTTCCAGCTGGCCGAGCTCCGCCTGCCGGTGACGCCGCGGGACGAGGCGGCGGGCAGGGGACTGGCGTTCGATCTGCTCTCGAGCACCCGGATCAAGGTCGTCACCGGTCATGACAACGGTGTCATCACGCTCGACCTGGCCGAAGCCGACAGTGAGCACCGTGAGCGGATGCGCCAGCAGCTGGGTGAGCCCTACCGGACCCTCCTCGGCCACTTCCGCCACGAGATCGGCCACTACTACTGGCCGATCCTGGTCGATCGGCCCGAGGTCCTCGACGCCTGCCGCCAGCTCTTCGGTGACGACCGTGCCGACTATGCGGCCGCCGTCGGGCGCCACTACGAGGGTTCCCCCGAGGGCGATCCGTCGTGGTCGGCCACCCACATCAGCCGCTACGCCACCATGCACCCGTACGAGGACTGGGCCGAGACCTTCGCCCACTACCTCCACATCCTCGACACGCTGCAGACGGCCGACAGCATCGGGCTGACCGCCGCCCCCGGCCCGACGACCCGGGCCCCGCTCCGCAGTGGCGGCGACGGTCCGGGCGGCGGCGCCGACTTCGACCGGGTCGTCGGCGGATGGCTGGACCTGTCGTACGCACTCAACCAGGTCAACCGCTCCATGGGCCACGAGGACCTCTATCCGTTCCTCCTGGCCCCGAAGGTCACCGAGAAACTGGCCTTCGTCGACCACCTCGTCCGGGGCTGACCGGCCCAGCCGAGGGCGACGACGGCCCGTGGTACCGTGATCGGCGCAGGCAACAACACATCAGGCCACTGCGAAGGGGAAGCCGGTCGAATGCCGGCGCTGGTCCGCAACCGTAGGCGGCGATCCGGAGATGGACGCCGCAAGCCGGGATTCCTGAGCAGTGGATGAGCTCCGACTGTCGAGACACACGGTCCGGGGCTCGGAGGCAGCCCATGGCTCGATGGTCGTGACGCTTCCGGGTCTGGACCGGGAAGCGAGAGACCATGATCCGCACACGCCCCGTGGCCGTCAACTGGCCGGCCCTCCCGATGGCCGACGGCCGTGACGGCCTGGGCGACCGGCCGGTCGCCTCCCACAGGGGCACCTCCCCCCTCGGTAAGGTCGCGGACAACGGACCCCGAGCCGGCGTGGAGCCCACCCGACCCGTGATGGGAACGGCCCCTACTCCCATCCGTCCCGCGTAGTGGATCGGAGGCGGGGCCGGCCGATGGTCGACGGCGAGCGGCCGCGGACGTTCCCCGGGCGAGCCCGTGAAGGGCGGACCCCGGCCGGCAAACAGCCGCGGAGGATACGGCTCCCGTTGCTCGCCGCGCTCGCCGTTGGAGCTGCCGGCCTGGGCTGGTGGGGCCTGCCGGGTGCGGCGACGTCCGTCCCCCAGGCCGGGGCCGACCCCGCGGTCAACTGCTCCACCGGGGTCATCGTCGCCGCCGACTTCGCACCCTGGGGTGGGGTCATCAACAGCGTGTGCGACGCCACCCTGCCCGCCAACGCCGCCGACGTCCTGGTGGACACAAAGTTCGACCCCCGCGGGGTCGCCGGGTACGGATTGGCCTTCATCTGCCAGATCGCCGGCGACCCGCCGCACGATGAGCTGCAACTCCACGCCGCCCGCCAATGCCTACTGGTCGTTCTGGTATGCCGATGCCGGGCACAACGCCTGGCAGTACAGCCAGTCGGGCGCCATGAGCCTCGAGCCCGTAGCGGGCAGCGTCGAGGCCTGGGTGTTCGGAGGCAACACCGGTGCCAGCCCGCCGCCCGCGTTCCCGTCACCGGACGCCATACGGGCGGCCACGACCCGCACCTCGGGCACTGCGACCGCCAAGAAACCGGCGCCGTCGCCCACCTCCACCTCTCCGGCCGCGACGACGGCCCCGGGATCGGCCACCACGCAACCCACGATGGCATCGCAACCCACGATGGCATCGCAACCCACGACCGCATCCGGTCCCGCGACAGTCGGCGGTGCCGGCGACAGCCCGCACTCCTCGCCCACGGTTCCGGTGACCGGATCGGCACCGGCCGGAAAAGCCGACGGGACCGCCCCGGCCGGACGATCGACCCGGCCGACGGCGTCGGCGGTGACAACCGTGCCCGCCCGGTCGCGCCGCCTCCCCCGGGACGGCACCACCACCGCGCCGGAGCCGTCCATCCCCAAGATCGTCGACGCCGCCCCCGACGCTGGCCGCCCAACCATCCACGGGGTCACCCCTTCCCTTCGTGATCGGGGCGGTGGCGGTGGCCGCGGTGGCCGCCACCGGGGGGCTCATGGCCTGGCGCCGCCGCCGGACCGACTGACCATGACCGCCCCCGCACCGTCGTTGGAGCCTCGCCGGCCGCCGGCGCGTGCCCCGCACCCTCCACCCCGTGGCCTGGTGGATCTGGGCCCTGGGTCTGGCCACCGCGGCCAGCCGGACCACCAACCCGCTCCTGCTCCTCCTGGTGCTCGCCGTCCTCGGGGTGGTGGTGGCCCACCGTCGCAGCGATGCCCCGTGGGCCCGGGCCTTCAAGTACTACCTGTACCTCGCACTCACCGTCGTCGTCATTCGGGTCGCATTCCGGTCCGTGTTCGGCGGCGACGTCGACACCGGCCACGCCCATGTGCTGTTCGACCTTCCCCACCTCCCTCTCCCCCGGTGGATGTCCGGTGTCCAGCTCGGCGGTCCGGTCACCCTGGAGGGGACCCTGTCGGCTCTCTACGACGGTCTGCGGCTCGGCTGCCTCCTCTGTTGCCTCGGAGCTGCCAACGCACTGGCCAATCCGAAGCGCGCCCTGCGCGTCGCTGCCCGGGGCCCTCTACGAGCTCGGGGTCGCCGTCGTCGTCTCGCTCAGCGTGGCTCCGCAGTTGGTGGAGAGCGTGCAACGGGTACGCCGGGCCCGCAGGCTCCGGGGCGGGTCCGGACCAGCGGTCTCCGGGCCCTGCGCAGCATCGCCGTCCCGGTGATGGAAGATGCCCTCGAGCGCTCGTTGCGGCTGGCCGCGGCCATGGACTCACGCGGCTACGGCCGCACCGGAGGGGCCTCCCGGCGCGCCCGACGGGCGACCGGCGCCTTGCTGGTCGCCGGGATGGGCGGCCTGTGCGTCGGCGCCTACGGTCTCCTGGACGGCTCCACCGCCGGCCCGCTCGGGTTCCCGGCCCTGGCCGGGGGATCGGTGCTGTGCTGCCTCGGTCTGGCCCTGGGCAGTCGCCGGGTGGGCTGCAGCCAGTACCGGCCCGACCCGTGGAAGGCGCCCGAATGGGCGGTGGCCGCGTCAGGCATCGTCCCGGCCGTCGTGCTCGTGGTGGGGGCCGGATTCAGCACTGCGGGTCTCAACCCGTCGGTGTCTCCGCTGGCCTGGCCCTCCCTCCCGCTCGTTCCCGCGCTGGCCATCGCCGTGGCCGCGGTGGCCGCGGTGGCCGCTCCCCCCCCGGTGCGGACGGCGCCGGCCGTCGACCACCGGCCGGCCCCGGCCGGGGAACAACCGGTGGTCGTGGATGCCGGTGGCCTTCCCCGCCGCATCGACGTGCCGGCATGATCGAGTTCGACGGCGTGTCGGTCACCTACACCGGTACCCCTCGGCCCGCCGTCCGGGAGGTGTGCCTGCGCGTCGAGGAGGGCGAGCTGGCGTTGGTGGTGGGGCGCACCGGTGTGGGCAAGTCCACCCTCCTCGGGGCGGTCAACGGGCTGGTACCGCACTTCACCGGCGGGACGCTCACCGGGCGGGTGAACGTGGACGGTCGGGACACCCGCACCCATCCGCCGCGGCGAGCTGGCCGACGTGGTCGGAGTGGTGGGCCAGGATCCCCTCTCCGGATTCGTGACCGACACCGTGGAAGAAGAGCTTGCCTACGGCATGGAGCAACTGGCCGTCCCGCCTGACGTCATGCGCAAGCGGGTCGAAGAGACACTCGACCTACTCGGTATCGCCGACCTGCGCGACCGGCCCCTCCTCCACCTGTCGGGAGGCCAGCAGCAACGGGTGGCCATCGGCTCGGTCCTGACGGCCCAGCCGCGCATCCTGGTCCTCGACGAACCCACCTCGGCCCTGGACCCGAACGCCGCCGAAGAGGTGCTGGCCGCCGTCACCCGCCTGGTCCACGACCTCGGGGTGACGGTCGTGCTGGCCGAGCACCGGCTGGAGCGCGTCGTCCAGTACGCCGACCAGATCATCGAGGTCAGGGCGGACGGAACCGTCGCCTCCGGCCCTCCCGGCGACCATGTTGCGCACAGCCGAGGTGGCGCCACCGGTGGTCGAGCTCGGTCGCCTGGCCGGATGGGACCCGCTCCCCCTGTCAGTCCGCGATGCCCGCCGGGTAGTGGCTCCGCTCCGTCTCCGGCTCTCGACGCTCCCCGTCCCACCTCAGCCCCGCGCCGCGGCCCGGTATCCGGGCCCGACCGTCCTGCGCGCCCGCCACGTCGTGGTCCGCTACGGTCCGGTCGTCGCCGTGCGCGGTGTGGACCTCGACCTGGCCGGAGGGGAGGTCATGGCGTTGATGGGACGCAACGGGTCGGGGAAATCGTCGCTGCTGTGGGCCCTCCAGGGCTCGGGGCCCCGTCAGACCGGTACGGTCGACATCGGCGGGGTGGATCCCGGTTCGCTCGCCGGCCGAAGGCCCGGGGCATGGTCGGACTCGTGCCTCAGACCCCGGCCGACCTGCTGTACCTCGACAGCGTGGGCGAGGAGTGCGAGCAGGCCGACCGGGAGTCGGGCCGTGCCTCGGCCAGCAGCGCCCGGGCGCTGCTGGACCGGCTGGCGCCGGGGATCCCGCCCGAGACCCATCCCCGCGACCTCTCCGAGGGTCAGCGGCTCTCACTGGTCCTGGCCGTCCAGCTGGCGGCGGCGCCGGACGTCGTCCTGCTCGACGAGCCCACCCGGGGGCTCGACTACCCGGCCAAACGAGCCCTCATCGGCCATCCTCGACCAGCTGGCGGCCGAGGGCCGGGCCGTCGTCGTCTCCACCCACGACGTCGAGTTCGTGGCCGCCGCCGCCGACCGGGTCGTCGTGATGGCCACCGGCGACATCGTCGCTGACGGCCCGACCGCCGACGTGATGGTGGCATCGCCCGCCTTCGCCCCCCAGATTGCCAAGGTCCTGGCTCCCCTCCGGTACCTCACCGTGGACCAAGTGGCCGAGGCCGTGGACGAGGTGGCCGAGGCCGTGGACCAGGTGGCCGAGGCCGTGGACCAGGTGGCCGAGGCAGACACCGGGCGGGCCGGTGACGAGGGCGTCAGTGGCCATCCGGACCGGGCCGCGGTCCCGGGTGGTCATCGCCATGGCGTCGTTCATCGGGTTCGTGGCCTTCCTCTGGCCGTTCGTCGTGGCCCCGGGAACGTTCGGGGACACCGCCATGGCCCCATTGATGTTCGGTGCCCTGCTCGTGCTGGTTCTGGCCGTCATCGTCGCCGAGATCGCCGACGGTGGCATCGACGCCAAGGCCATCGCCATGCTGGGCGTGCTGTCCGCCATCGGCGCCGCCCTGCGGCCACTCGGGGCCGGTACCGCCGGCGTCGAGACCGTCTTCTTCACCATCATCATCGCCGGGAGGGTCTTCGGCTCGGGTTTCGGCTTCACACTGGGGTGCACGACATTGTTCGCGTCGGCCCTCATCACCGGAGGGGTGGGCCCGTGGATGCCCTACCAGATGTTCGGGTGCGCCTGGGTCGGACTCCTGGCCGGACTCCTCCCGCCCGCCTCGGGCCGCCGCGAGGTGCTCATGCTGGCCACCTACGGGGCCGCTTCCGGGTACATCTTCGGATTCCTGCTCAACCTCTCGTTCTGGCCCTTCTATCTCGACCCCTCCAGCTCCATCGCCTACCTGCCCGGCGCCTCACTGGCCGTCAACGTGCACCGCTACCTGATCTTCGATGCCACCACCTCCCTGGGCTGGGACACGGGACGTGCCGTCGACCACCTTCGTCTGCATCCTGCTGGTCGGACCGGCCATGCTGGCCACCTTCCGCCGGGCGGCACGCCGGGCCGCCTTCGAAGCCCCCGTCACCTTCGCCGGCCGGCCCGAGCCGGCCGGGACCGATCCGGACCGGCGGACGAACCCGCCGGAGCGGACGCCCGTCACCCCACCGCGGGAAGCGCTCGACCCGCCCCGGTGACCCGGAGGTGGCGCACCACCGCCCGGTAGGCCTGCCACGGGCTCTGCTCGGTGTAGGCGATCCGGTGTTCGGCGCAGAACGGACGCACGAGCTTGCGGGCCCGACGGAGGTTGGCCCGAGGCATTGTCGGGAAGAGGTGGTGCTCGATCTGCGTGTCCAGCCCCCCGAACAGGAAGCCCGTGAACGAGGGACCCGAGAGGTTGCGCGAGGTCAGCACCTGACGGCGCAGGAAGCCCAGATCGTCGCCGGGGACCATCACCGGCATGCCCACGTGATTGGTCAGGAAGCTCACGCCCAGGTAGAAGCCGAAGAGCGACTGGGTCACGCCGATGAAGACCACGGCCCGGGCGGGCGACAGCACGGCGAAGGGCAGGACGAAGAAGAGGCCGACGTGGGCGGCGAGCAGCCCGGCCTCGACCAGGGCGGCGAGATCCCGGCGCCGCATCAACGCCACCCCGCTGGCCACGTGCATATTGAGCGCCTCGAGGAACAGCAACGGCACCAGCAGGACCGCCTGGGCGCTGGCGTACAGCCGGCCGATCCGCCCGAGGTCCTCGACCTGTTCGTGGGTGTAGACCAATGCGCCCGGCGCCATGTCGGGGTCCTTCCCCGGCCGGTTGGTATGGGCATGGTGCCGATTGTGCTTGGCCAGCCACCACCCGAAGCTGAAGCCCGTGAACAGATTGGCCACGACCAGTCCGATGGTGTCGTTGGCGCGCCGCCGGGCACAGATCTGACGGTGACCCGCGTCGTGGCCGATGAACCCCAGCTGGGCCAGCACGAGGGCCAGTCCCACCGCCACACACAGGTTCCACCAGGTGTTGCCGAGGAGGAGCTCTGTGCCCACCAGGACGAAGAGGGCGCCGACGGTGGCGCCGATCTTCACCGCGTAGTAGCCGCGGCGTCGGGTCAGCAGGCCGCCGTCGCGGACCTTGCGGGACAGCTCGGCGAAATCCTCGCGCCCCACCGCCGACCGGCCGACCGCAGCGCACTCTGAGTCCATGGGGTGTCTCTCGCTCCGCGCCGGGCGGTGTGGTGGAGCGGCAACCCGGCTGGGCAGCTCGCGGTGGTCATGATCTGGACTCTGCCGGCCGCTGCTCTATCGAACGGACGTCGACCCCGTCAGTCGGGTTGCAGGGGACACGCGTGGCGTGACCTGTCCGAACTCGAGATAACGGGTACAGCATACCGCCCGTTCCCCCGGGCCCCGGCGCGGCCCGGTCGGACCGCCGACGTCGGACCGTCGGAGGACATCCGCTCCCCATCCGCGATTCCTGAGATAATCGGGCGGACCGCCGCCCACCGGAAGGAGGCCCGGGTGGCCGAGCTCTTGGCCCTGTCAGCTTCGCTCTGTTTCGCGGTCGGCACCGTGCTGCAGCAGGCGGGGGCACTCGAGACCCCGAGCGGCATGGGCGATCCGCGCTTCCTCCTCCAGATCCTGCGTCGGCCGGTGTGGGCGGTCGGCGCCGTGCTCCAGGGTGGGGGGTGGGTGCTCCAGGCCGCGGCCCTCGACCGGGGGCCTTTGGTACTGGTCCAATCCATCTGCACGCTCAGCCTGGTCTTCGCCCTGCCCCTCGGAGTGCGGATCACCCGACAACGGGTGGGCCGTCGGGAGGTCACGGGTGCGGCGGCCGTCGTGGCCGGGGTCGTGACCTTCGTCTGCGTCGCCCAGCCGAGTGCGGGGACCGCCAACCCCGGGGCCACGGCATGGTGGACCGCCGGCCTGCTGACCACGGTGGCGATCGGGATCCTCATGGGCCTGGGCTGGAGCGGGACGGGCGGACGCCAGGCGCTCCTGTTCGGGTTGGCGGCGGGATGCGCCTTCGCCTTCCAGGCGGCGGTGACCAAGGTGTTCGTGGGCGACCTCCACCACGGGCTCGCTCCCGTCCTCTCATCGTGGACCACGTACGCCCTCATCATCTCTGCCCTGCTCGGGTTCGCCCTGCAACAGTCTGCGCTCAAGACGGGTGTGCTGGCGCCGGCCATGGCGTCGAGCAATGCCATGACCCTCTTCGCCAGCACGCTGCTCGGTGTCATCGTGTTCGCCGAGACCCTGGCCCGCGGCGACGGCCGCCTGGTCGTGGCGGCCATCGGGCTGGCGGTGGCCCTGTTCGGGGTGTCCACCCTCGCCGGGGAGGATCAGCCGGCGCCGGACGGGCGGCCCGCCCCCGGCTCCCTGGCCGCCCCCGGCCGCGGCGGTTGACCCGCCTCCGCACCGACCCACCCCGCCCCCACCCCGCGGCCCCATCGGCGCACCCCACCCCCACCCCCGCGGCCAGAGCGGGCCGGTCGCCGACGTGCCAGCTCTGAGCCGGGTGGCCACCGGCGGGAGCGACCGGTCATGGCCGAATATGTTGGTATTGTGTCATTGACGCCATCGACGGTGGGGTGCACGCTGGCTCCATGAGGCAGCGCCACGTAGTCGTCGTCGGGTATCCGGGGGTCCAGCCCCTCGACGTCGTGGGCCCGTACGAGGTATTCGCAGGGGCCACCCGGGTGGCCGACGAGCTGGGTCGGACCGGTGGCTACCGGGTGACCCTGGCCTCGAGCGCGGCCGGGCCCATCCGGTCCGAGAGCGGGCTGGGCCTGTGCGCCGAACCGTTGCCGGAGGTGGGCACCCGCATCGATACCCTGGTGCTTCCCGGAGGGGGACGGGCCCAGGCGGCCCGCCGCGATCCGGAGCTCGTGACCTGGATCATGACCGTGGCCCCCCGCTGCCGCCGGGTGGCCAGCGTGTGCACGGGAGCGTTCCTGGCCGCGCAGGCCGGCCTGCTGGACGGCCGTCGGGTCACCACCCACTGGGCCCAGGCCGACCGCCTGGCCGCCGAATTCCCGTCGCTCCACGTCGACCCGGACCCCATCTACATCCAGGACGGCAAGTACTGGACCAGCGCCGGGGTCACCGCCGGGATCGATCTGGCCCTGGCCCTGGTGGAGGACGATCTCGGCGCCGGGGTGGCCCAGACGGTCGCCCGCTGGCTGGTCATGTTCCGGCACCGGCCGGGCGGCCAGACCCAGTTCGCGTCGCCCGTGTGGGTGCCGCGGGCCCAGCGGTCGACCGTTCGGGCCGTCCAGACCATGGTCGAATCAGAACCGGGCGGCGACCACCGGGTTCCCGTGCTGGCCCAGGCGGCCGCGATGAGCGTGCGCCACTTCACCCGCGTCTTCACCGACGAGGTGGGTGAGACCCCGGGCCGGTTCGTCGAGCGGGTGCGAACCGAGGTCGCCCGCCGCGAACTGGAGACGACGGACGACACCCTGGATCTGATCGCCGCCCGTTGCGGATTCGGCACCGCGGAGACCCTGCGGCGCACCTTCAAGCGGCGCCTCGAGGTGGCACCCGACTCCTACCGGCGACGCTTCCGTGTCGTCACCGACCGAAAGGAACCCGCATGACCACTGATGTCCATGTCGCCATCCCCCTGTTCCCCGGGTTCACCGCCCTGGACGGGATCGGTCCCTACGAGGTCCTCCAACGGATCCCGTCCATCGACGTGACCTTCATCGCCCACCGCCGGGGCGAGATCCGGAGCGACAACCGGATGGTGGGCATCATCGCCGACGGCACCTTCTCCAAGTTCCGTCGTCCCGACGTCATCGTGTTCCCGGGCGGGATGGGCACACGCCCCCTCCAGACCGACGAGGAGGTGCTCCGGTGGGTGCGCGACGCCCATGAGACGGCGCGGTTCACCACGTCGGTGTGCACCGGGTCGCTCGTCCTCGGGGCGGCCGGCCTGCTCACCGGGCTGACCGCGACCACCCACTGGGCGTGCTACGAGGAGCTCGAGGCCCACGGCGCCGTCGCCACCCCACAACGAGTGGTCGAGCACGGCGATCGCCGCATCATCACCTCGGCCGGCGTGTCGAGCGGCATCGACATGGCCCTGCGGTTGGTGGAACTGCTGGTCGACCGCACCGCGGCCGAGGCCGCGCAGCTGATGATCGAGTACGACCCACAGCCCCCCTTCGCCGCGGGGAGCCTGGCCACATCGAGTGACGCCGTCCGGGCCCGGGTCAAGGAGTACGCCTCCCTCCGGCACTAGCCGCGCTGCACCAGCCGTGCTGCACCAGCCGTGCTGCACTGGCCGTGCGGCACTGCCGGCGGCAGCTCAGTCAGCCAGTGCCTGGTAGACGAGGGCCCGGAGCTGGGCCCGGAACGGATAGGAGAACGAGGGGAGCAACTGGGTCATGAACACCACGGCCACGTCCTCCGCCGGGTCGATCCAGAACGCCGTGCTGGCCGCCCCACCCCAGTAGTACTCCCCCACCGAACCGGAAACGGCGGTGGCCGCCGGTCCCTGGCCGATGGCGAATCCGAGCCCGAACCCGGCGCCGCTGAACCCGGCTTCGCCGAAGCCGCCCACGGCCAGCTCGGCCAGGTCCCGGCCGCCGGGAAGATGATTGCAGGTCATGAGCTCGAGCGTCTTCCGACCGATGACACGTCGGTCACCGAGCCGGCCCCGGCCGAGCAGCATCTGGCAGAAGCGGAGGTAGTCGGCCGTCGTCGAGACCAGCCCGCCGGCCCCCGACTGGTACGAACGCTTCCGCAGGTACGTACTCCGCCCGGGATCGTCCATGAGCTCCGGCGGGCCACCGCGGCGGTACCGGTAACAGGCGGCGAACCGGTCGGCGGCGGCGGGTGGGACCGAGAAACCGGTGTCGAGCATGCCGAGGGGTTCGAAGACGTTGGCCCGGAGGTACTCGTCGAAGGGCAGGCGCGACAGGATCTCGACCAGTCGGGCACAGATGTCGGTGGAGAGCCCGTAGTTCCAACTTGTGCCGGGGTGGAACTTGAGCGGGAAGTCGGCCAGCAGGGTACAGACCCCCTCGAGCGTCAGCCCGTGTCGGGCTGCGTGCACCTCGGCGGCGAAGCGGTCATCGGTCGGGTGCCCGGGCACCAGGCTTCCGGCCAGCCCGGTCATGTGGGTCAGCGCGTCGAGGACGGTCATCGGCCGCTCCGGCTCGACCAGCCGGAGGGAACCGTCGGCCTGGAGCTCGCCCACCTTGAGGGAGCGCCATTCGCCGACATAACGGTCCACCGGGTCGGTGAGTTGGAACGAACCCTGTTCATACAGTTGCATCAGGGCGAGCGACGCGATCGGCTTGGTCATCGAATAGATGCGCCAGATCGTGTCGTCGCCGACCGGCTTGGAGCGCTCGCGGTCCATCAGACCCAGCGACCGCCAGTAGGCGAGCCGGTCGCCGCGGGTCACGGCTATCTGGCACCCGGGGATCTTCCCGGTGGCCACGTAACGAGCGGCGAAGTGCTCGGTGAGGCGCTCGAGGCGACCGGCGTCGAAGCCTGCCCCCTCCGGGTCGACCTGCAGGCCTGGGTCTCTGGATGCCTCGGCCACCCCGTCGCAGGGTTCGATGGCGATTACGAATCCCTCCGGCCCGACATGTTGGCGTTGGGCGCCGCCCTCGACACCAACCCGGGGATGACCTCGCCGAGCTCGGAGGGCTCCCACCGATCGTCCTTGCCCACGCCGGGCCCGGCCACCCAACCCTCGGCCACGCTGATGTGTCCGCCGTACACGTTGAAGACCCGGCCGGTGACCGACGCGGCCTCGGCGCTGGCCAGCCACACCACGAGGGGGGCGATGTTGTCGGGGTCGTTGGGGTCGAACTCGTCGGGCTTGCGCTCGGGCTGCCCGGCGCCGAAGCCCAGGTTCTCGGTCATCCGGGTCAAGGCGGCCGGCGCGATGGCGTTGACGGTGACTCCGTAGCGACCGAGCTCCATCGCCGCGATCACCGTCAACGACGCGATGCCGGCCTTGGCCGCCCCGTAGTTGGTCTGGCCCACGTTGCCGTAGATACCCGATGGCGAGGTGGTGTTGATGATGCGGGCGTCGTTCGTCCCTCCCGCCTTGACCTGGTCGCGCCAGTACTCGGCCGCCCACCGCATCGGTGCGAAGGTGCCTCGCAGGTGCACGCGGATCACTGCGTCCCATTCGGTGTCGGTCATGTTCACCAGCATCCGGTCCCGCAGGATCCCCGCGTTGTTGACCAGGACGTCGAGGCCACCGAAGGTATCGACGGCGGTGGCGATGAGTCGCTTGGCTCCGTCCCAGTCGCTGATGTCCTCACCGTTGGCCACCGCCTCGCCACCGAGACCGCGGATCTCCTCCACCACCTCGCCGGCGGGGCCCTCCGAAGAGCCGCTCCCGTCGACCTCGGCACCGAGGTCGTTGACGACCACCTTGGCCCCCTGACGGGCAAATTCGATGGCGTGGCCCCGACCGATACCGCGCCCGGCACCGGTCACGACGACGATCCTGCCTTCACAGATCCCGGACATGTCCCTCTCCTCGTGCTCGACTCCTCATCGACCTCTCCTCATGCGTTCCTCAACCGTTGGCGGGAAGCTCGGAGAACGGCGTGTTCCTGTCGGTTCCGGGCTCCTTCGGTAGTCCGAGGACCCGTTCACCGATGATGTTGCGTTGGATCTGGTCCGTCCCGCCGTAGATGGAGGGCGCCGGCGAGAGCAGGGCCAGCTCGGTGACGAATGCGTTCTGTGGGCGGCCGGTGGCCCGGGCCAGCTCTTTCCGGCCGGCGTCGTCGTAGGCGTGGAGCATGCCGCTGGCTCCGATGATCCGGAGGCCCAGGTCCCGGGAGAGCTTGATGATCTGGCTCATGGAGAGCTTGGCGATATTGGGCATGCCCGGAATGTCCCGGCCGGACTGCTTGGCGGCCTTGAGGCGGAGCGAGTTGAAGCGGCCGAGCTCGCCCAGCGTGTACAGGCGGGCAAGCTCCTGGCGCACCAGGGGGTCCGATGCCGCCTCCGTCTCCCGGGCCAGGGTGATCATGAGATCGGCGCCGCCCGACATCAACCCGAGCATGCCGGACTCGCCGCCCCCCTCGGTGGCGCCGTCCGGGCCCGTTCCGGCGCTCCTGCGTCCCGGCGAGGCGACGAAGTCGCCGGCCCGACGCTCCAGGTGACCGGCCACCGTCCCCGGGGTGGCGCCCGAGCCCAGCGGGGAGCCGGCCCCGGAGCCGAGCCCGCTGCGCTCGTTCATGAGCGTCGTGTTGGCCACGGCCCACCCCCGGTTCTCACCACCGATCACCGCGTCGTCGGCCACCCGGGCATCGGCGAGGAAGACTTCGTTGAACAGGGCCCGGCCCGTCATCTCGCGCAGCGGGCGCACCTCCACCCCGGGCTGGTGCATGGGAAAGGCGAAGTAGGTGATCCCCTGGTGCTTGGGCACGTCGGTATCTGTCCGGGCCAGGAGCATGCCCAGATCGGCGTACTGACCCCCTGACGTCCACACCTTCTGGCCGTTCACGATCCACTCGTCACCGTCCCGCCGGGCCCTGGTCTGCAGCCCGGCCAGGTCCGAACCGGCGGCCGGTTCGCTGAACAGCTGACACCACGCCTGACGACCGGTCACGATGTCGCGCACGTAGGTGTCGATCTGCTCACGGGTCCCGTGGCTCACGATGGTCGGGGCGGCCAGCAGGAGCCCGAGTCCGGCCGGGGCTCCCAACGCCCCGGATGCGGCGATCCGCTGCTGCACCCGGAGCCCGTCGGCCCGCGACAGCCCGCGGCCGTAGGATTCGGCGGGCAGCGAAGGGGCGGACCAACCGGCCAGGCCCAGTCGCTCCCACCACTCGGCGACAGTGAGATCGGGGTCCCAGTTGTCGGACAGCCAGCCGTCGAGTTCGTCGAGCAACGGGTCCGCGGTCGCGGTCGTCTGCGTCGTGGTCATCTCGCGTTTCGCCTCCCGGTCGGCGCATGTCCTGTCATGTCGCTCGTCGACGTGCGCGTCTGCCCAACCTGGCCGGGCCGACACTCGACGGTACCATTGCACCACCGATCACGCCGTCCGGCATCCCATCACCTCGGGGCCGCCGCCGGCGCCCGCACCGTGCAGGCGGGGCGAGGCAGGGGCAGGGGCAGCGGCGAGACGGGCCGAATGGGGAGGCATGGCGCGAGGATGGACGAATGAGGAGTGCCTCATCATGACGCCACAACGGCCTGGCGATGTCACGCCCATCGACGACTGGAACCGGCTGCTGGACGGTCGTGTGGCCGTGGTCACCGGTGGCGGGGACGGGATCGGTGGGGCCATCTCGCGGCTGTTCGCACGGCACGGGGCCCTGGTGGAGATAGCCGACGTCGACGAGGAGCGGGCCGTCCGCACCGGACAGGCCATCGCCGAGGCGGGCGGGGCGGCCCGGATCCACGTCGTCGACGTCACGGTGCCGGCCGACGTCGATCGACTGGCTTCGCGGGTCCTGTTCGAGCACGGTCGCATCGACGTGCTCGTCAACAACGTCGGCGACTATCGGCCGTCTGTCCGCTTCGAGGAATCCACGCCCGAGTCATGGCAGGCCATGTACGGCATCAACCTGTTCCATGTCCTGGCCACGACACGTGCCTTCCTCGGGAGCATGACTACCGCCGGCCGCGGCTCCATCGTCAACCTCCATTCCGTGGAGGGGCTCCGCGGCTTCCCCGGCGATCCTGTCTACGCGGCCATGAAGGCGGCGGTGGCCCACTTCACCACCTCCCTGGCCGTGGCCGTGGGACGGTCCGGGGTGCGGGTGAACGGGATCGGTCCCGACCTCACCCAGACACCCCAGGTGGACTACCTGGGCGGCCCCGGGGAGGAGGAGGACCTGTGGCCCTCGTGGGCACCGGTGGGCCGGGTCGGGTGGCCGGAGGACCAGGCCCGGGTGGCTCTCTTCTTGGCCTCCGATCTGGCCGGCTACGTCACCGGGCACAACATCCCGGTGGACGGCGGGACCAAGGCCGGCGGAGGTTGGTTCTTCTCCCCACGGGCGGGAAGGTTCGTCAACCGGCCCCGGTCGCTCTGACCATCGGACCGGCTACTTGGTGGGCGGCCGCATGAGCACCTACTTGGTGGGCAGCTGCTTGAGCACCTCGGGCGGAACCTGACCCTGGACGGCATCCACCAATCGCTTGGATCGGGACCGCAGGGACAGCAGCTCCGAGTACCCTTCGTCGTCCCCCTTCATCCCCGAGATCAGCGGCGAGTGGGCGATAGAGACGGCCCCGACGAACATGACGAGCAGGGACAGTGCCTCCAGCGGACCGTAGGCGCCGGCGGTCCGCAGGTTGTCCCCGAACAGGCCGATGCCGATGGCGATACTGGCCAGCGGATCGACCAGCACCAGCGCCGTCTGGGATGCCGCGATCGGTCCCGCGTGGAATGCATTCTGAGCCAGGAACACCGACCCCACGCCGCAGACGGCCAACCCGTAGGTCTGCCAGTGCACGAACATGGAGGTCCAGTCGGCGGCCACATAGTCGCCCACCGTCTTGATGAGCGAGGCGGTGAAGGCGAAACCGACCGCGCCGGCAGCACCGAACATCGTCGCCCGCCACCACCGGGGGCCCCGCAGGGCGAGGACCACGGCCACCAGGATCACCCCCCCGCAAACTGAGCCGACCACCAGCCAGCCCAGATTGGTCGGCACGAGCTGCCCTCCGCCGGGCTGGGCGAAGGCTAGGAACCCAGCCAGCCCGCCGGCCGCGGCCAGGCAGCCGAGCCACTCCCGCAGGCCGATCCGGAAGCGGAACCAGGTGGCCAGGAGGAGCACGAGGAAGAGCAGCTCGGTGGTCAGGATCGGCTGGACCTGGCTGAGGTCGCCGAGGTGGAGGGCCACCGCCTGGCACAGGAAGGAGGCCACCATGACCGCCAAACCGAGCAGCCACACTCCCCGCTTGAGGGCGTGGGTCAGGAGGCTCAGCCGGAGCGTCGACTCGGCCGGGGCATCCTCCACCCCCATCCGCTGCAAGATGCTGGTCAGCGCGTTGGCCAACGCGCTGAACGTGGCCAGGATGTAGACCATCAGCCCAGGTTGTCCGGCGTTCTGCCGACGTGAACTATCCGGTCGCGCACCTGGTCGCCCCCGGGTGTGCCGCACCGGTCTGCTCGACCGGATGGATTGTGAAGCAAATCACGAGGCTGCCGGGACCCTGACATGGACTCCGGCCCGCACGCCCCCGCGTGATGGAATCTCTCCATGTCGCCTCGCTCATCCCGGTGGAACACCCTTCTTGCCCCCAGGGTAACCGGCGGGTGCGCCTGGCCACGCGCTTGTGCCGCCGCCACCGGGCGGCAAGGTCTCCGGCCCGTCCGGCTCAGGTCGGAACCGCCCCCACCACGTCGTCCACGTGGACGCCGAGCCCGGGCAGCGACCCCTGGTTGACGGCATCGCCGAAGCTGAACACGCCGCCGTCGCTCCCGATCAGGTTGTAGCCCCGGCCGTCGGGGGAGACCACGATCCCGACGATGTCGTCCACCGTGACCCCGATGGAGGGGAGGTCACCGAAGGAGCGGGCATCGCCGAAGGGGGTGACGGCCCCGTCGGCCGCCACCACCGCGTACCCGCCGCCGTCGGGCGTGGCGGTGATGGCCACGGCACCGGCGGGGGCGTTCCCGAAGTAGCCGGCGTCACCGAACGCGTAGACTGAACCGTCCGAGCCCACCAGCCAGTAGCCGAGGTCGTCGGGGGTGGTGGCGATGCCGGCGATGTCATCGACCTGGATGCCCAGTCCGGGCAGGGAGTTCTCGAAGGGTGCGTTGAAGCTGAACACGCCGCCGTCCCGGCCAACCAGCACGTAGCCCTGGTCGTCGCGGGTGGGCACGATGCCGACGATGTCGTCCACGTCCACGCCGATGCCCGGGAGCGAGTTGACGAACGGGGCGTCGAAGGCGAACACCCCGCCGTCCGCACCGACCAGCCAGTACCCGTCGTCCCCGGCCGTGGGCACGATGCCGGTGATGTCGTCCACGTCGATGCCGAGCCCGGGCAACGACCCGTAGAACCCTGCCCCGAAGACGAACACCCCGCCGTCGGCACCGACCAGGTCGTAGCCGTGTGGGGTCGAGCCGGAGCTCGGGGGCGTACCGGCGGGCGGGGCGCGGTAGGTGATGGTGAAGGCGTGGTTGACGATGCGGCCGGGAGTGGCGATGACGTGACCGGCACGGTCGACCATCTTCACCGGGCTGAGGACCACCGAGCGGGGAGCCGACGCGCGATAGCTCATGCCGGTAAACCTGGCCGTCCCGAAGTTGGCCAGGGGCAGGACCTGTCCGGTGAGGCTCGATGTCGGAGCTTCCTCGACCCACTCGGCCGAGGAACCAGGCCCGTCGTAGGCGACCTGACCCGACGCACCCGCGCCCTCCGTCTCGTCGCTGATGCTGATCGTCCAGGTGCCCTCGGAGTCGACGATCGAGGCACTCATCTCGTCGCCCGGGTAGACCGGGCCGAGCTCCTCGGGGGCCGCGGGAAGGACCTCGGCCCAGGCGAAGTAGCTGGTCCCCCCGCTGGAACTGTCCTGCGCGGTACCGGTCTGGATCAGGGACCTGTCGGTCACGCCGTCAATCCCGATCCACGTGGCCGACGCCTCCTGTCCGGAGGAGGGTTGGACGGTCGGGACCTTCCACCGGGCGGCCACCCTGGTGAACGTCGAGCCCCCGGCGATGTATCCGGACCAGTTGGCCGAGTGCATGGTGGCCCCGGTCCTGACCGAGGGGACATCCTCCCCCGGCACCGCCTGCAGGGGCATCGAGTGCTGCCAGCCGGCCGACCGGGTCAGATTCGTCCCCCAGGTCGGCAAGGCCGGGGCCGGGGCCGGGGCCGGGGCCGCCTGGGCGCCGGTGGCCCAGGCCAGCGCGGGCGCCACGGGGGTGGCCAGCATGGCCAACGCGACCAGGACCGCCGCTGATCGTCGCCGCTTCTGGAACATCTGGCCTCCGGTCGTGCCGTGACTCGGCCGGTGACTACAGGTGCGAGGCAGGCCGCAAGCCCCGACCGACCCACCTTAGATCGCCCGGCCCACGCGGGGGCCGGCAGCTGGGGCGATCGGTCAGCCGAAGAAGACCTCGGCCTCGGCGTAGAGCTCGGGCGAGACCAGCTTGAGCTTGGCCGTCGCCTCGGACAGGGGAACGAGGTCGATGTCGGTCCCGTGCAGGGCCACCATCTGGCCGACGTGGCCGGCGTGCAGGGCGTCGATGGCGTGGAGCCCGAACCTGGTGGCCAGCACCCGGTCGAAGGCCGTGGGGCTGCCGCCGCGTTGCACGTGACCGAGCACCGTGGCGCGGGCCTCCTTTCCTGTCCGCTGGGCGATCTCGGACTCCAGGAGATTTCCGATACCGGTCAGACGGACATGGCCGAACGCGTCCACCTGGCCTCCCCTGTCCGGCAACGTGCCCTCGACGGGGAGCGCGCCCTCGGCCACCACCACGATGGGCGCGTAATGACTGGCGAACCGGTGCTCGATGAACGCGCACACTCCGTCGATGTCGAAGGGCCGCTCCGGGATGAGGATCACGTTGGCGCCGCCGGCCACGCCCGAATGCCAGGCGATCCAGCCCGCGTGACGTCCCATCACCTCCACGATGAGCACGCGGTGATGACTCTCGGCCGTGGTGTGGAGGCGGTCGATGGCCTCGGTGGCGACGGTCACCGCGGTATCGAAGCCGAAGGTGTAGTCGGTGGCCCCGAGGTCGTTGTCGATGGTCTTGGGCACGCCGACCACCGGAAGGCCCTTGGCCCCGAGCTTGGTCGCCACCCCGAGCGTGTCTTCGCCTCCGATGACCACGAGTCCCTCGAGCCCCAATCTGGCCACCGTGTCGAGGACCCGGCTCTCCCCGTCGGCCGTGCTGTACGGGTTGGTCCGGCTGGAGCCGAGGATGGTGCCGCCCAGGGGCAGGATGCCGCGCACCGCGGCCACGTCCAGGGCCATGACGTCTCCGTCGAGGGGCCCCCGCCAACCGTCTCGGAAGCCCACGAATTCGTCGCCGTAGACCTCGATCCCCTTGCGCACGACGGCCCGGATGACCGCGTTGAGGCCCGGACAGTCACCTCCCCCCGTCAGCACACCGATCCGCATGGCCGAGAGCGTACTCAGCGCCGGCGGTGGGGGTACCTCGCTGGGCCGGCGGTGGGGGTACCTCGCTGGGCCGGCGGGATCAGTCCAGGGTGAGCCCGTAGACCAGCCCGCCGTCGGGATCGACGTCGTAGATCTCGATCCCCTCGTCCACATGGGCTGCATCCGCGCCGAGGGCCACGGCGATCTTGTTGAGGGCGTTGCGGGTGACATCGAGCGCCAGCTCCACCCGCTGCTCCACCGGGGCCAGTTCCACGAGCCTGGTCGCACTGGTCTCGATGTGGCCGGGTGTCCAGATCATGGCGTCGGTGAATGCCAGCGCGGCCTTCTGCAGCGGCGAGAGGTCGCTGGTCTCGTACTCGTCGGCTCCCGCGAACGTCCCCTCGTCGGCACCGGCCAACAACGCCGGCCGGCTCCGCAACGACTGGCACAGCCGGCACCGGTGCTGTCGGGCACCCCGGAGGCGGACCAGCTCGGAGGTGATCGGGTCCAGGGCGTCGAGCTGGGGCACGGCCCGGATGAAGGCCCCCAGTGCGTCCCAGATGGGCAGATCGTGCGCCCCGGGCGGCGGCTCCGGGCGGTCGATCCGGTGCGGGCCGCCGACCAGTGCGTCCAGCGCCGCCCGGGTACGGGGGACGAAGTCCATCACGAAGACGATGGCGGCGACCGTGGCCACCTGGTCCCCGAGCTGCTCGAACAGGGCTCCCCGTTGCCCGTCGGTCACCGCGGACACATCGACGCTGAACTGGACGGCGAAGTCGAGCACGACGCGATCCGTTCCCGTCAACCGTTCGGCGGCCTGCGTCGCCGTCCCGTCCCGGTCTGGCCACCGCTCCGGGGTGAACCGCTCGGGCGGAGCCAGCGGCGGCACACCGAGCTGACCGGCACAGGCCAGGCTGATGTGCTCGACCAGCTCGAGCCGTCCGGAACGGTCGCCCTCGCTCCAGGCGGCTGCCTCCATGTCGTCGAGGGCGCCGGCGGCGATCGGAGCGTGGCGGCGGACAACCTCGTCGACCTCGGCCATATCGGATGCACCTTACCCGGGGCCCGGTCGTCGAACCCGGCCTCCGGGCGGCCGGGCGTCCCGCCCAACGGATGATGCAGGATGAAGCCATGGCCCACGACCGCACATTCCGATTTGCCGCCCAGCTGGGGAAGGCGCCCGAGGGGACGGCCCGCTCGTGGGCGGAGCAGGCCCGCCGGGCCGAAGACCTCGGCTACTCCACCCTCTTCATGCCCGACCACTTCGGCGACCAGCTGGCCCCGGTCCCGGCACTGGCCGCCGTGGCCGGCGCCACCTCCACATTGCGCATGGGTTCCCTGGTCTTCGGGAACGACTACCGGCATCCGGTCAACCTGGCCAAGGAAGCGGCCACCCTCGACGTGCTCAGCGACGGTCGGTTCGAAATGAGCCTCGGTGCCGGCTGGATGCGGAGCGACTACGAGCAGGCCGGCATCGCCTACGACGAGCCCAGGGTCAGGGTTGAGCGGTTCGAAGAGGCGGTGGCGGTGGTCCAAGGTCTGCTGCGGACCGACGGGGCGTTCTCGTTCAACGGCCGTTACTACCAGGTCCACGAACACGGCCTGCTGCCGCGCCCGGTCCAACGACCGGGACCTCCGCTCATCATCGGCGGCGGGGGCAAGCGGGTCCTCTCCTTCGCGGCACGCCACGCGGACATCGTCAGCATCAACGTCAACCTGCGGGAGGGTACGGGAGGACCGGAGACGGCCCCGAATGCCTCGCCGGAGCGGACACGCCAGAAGGTGGAGTGGGTGAAGGAAGCCGCCGGCGATCGGTTCGGCGACCTCGAGCTCAACGCCCTCATCGGGTTCGTCATGGTCACCGAGGACGCTTCCAGCATCGCCGACGCCATGGCGCCACATTTCGGCATCGATCCGGACGAAGCCCTTCACATCCCCTTGGCCCTGCTCGGAACCCTCGACGAGATGGCCGAGGAGTTGCAGTGGCGGCGTGCCGAGTACGGCATCTCATACTGGTCGATCGAGAGCGACAGCTGGGAGACGCTCGGGCCGGTGGTCTCGAGGCTCTCGGGAACATGACCGACGACCTCGCCCGGGCAATCGGCCCGATGGCCCTGCCGTGATCCGCCCTCCCGTCGGGCGCCGGCAACCGGAGGCGCCCGGTCACCGTGTCGGCCGGGCCGAGGCTTAGGACCCGGGGAAGAAACGGGGAAGGAACCGGCGATTTGCCGACAGCAGGGTGTCAGCCAGCTGTTCGGCCTTCGGGTACTGCCCCACCAGGGGGTTGGCCACCAGGGCCCGGATCACCGCCTCCCGGCTACCGGAGAGCGCGGCCTCGACGGCCAAACGCTCATAGGCCTTGCAGTGCGCCACCAGACCGGCCATCTCGGGGACGAGGGCGCGCTGGGGCTGCGGGTGGGCGCCGGCGCGGTCCACGGCGCAGGGGACCTCGACCACGGCATCATCAGGCAGCCCGGGCAGTGCCCCGTCGTTGCGCACGTCGACCACTTGGACGTCGCCGGTCCCGGCGTGGAGCGAAGCGATGAGCCGTACCGCGGCCTCCGAGTAGAAGGCGCCGCCCCGGTAGGAGAGCTTCTCGGGCTTGGTCACCAGGGCCGGATTGCGGTACTCGGCCAGCAGCTGGGTCTCGAGCTCGGCCACCACGTCGGCCCGGGACCGCCAGCCCGGGGCAGCCTGTTCGGCCAGGTTCCGGTCGAGGCAGTAGTAGTAGTGGAGGTAGTAGGAGGGCAACGCCCCGAGCAGGCGGAGCAGTCCGGACGGGACGCCGCTCTCCAGCTCCAGCTCGGGACCGAAGCGGTCGAGGAGCTCGGGCATCCGGTCGACCCCGTCGACAGTGGCCGACCTGGCCCAGGTCAGATGGTTCAGCCCCACGTGCTCGAGCTCGACGGTGTCGGGGTCGACTCCCAGGTAGTGGCCGACGCGACGCTGGACGTGGATGGCCACGTTGCACAGCCCGACGGCACGGTGCCCTTCATCCACCAGGGCCTGGGTCACGATGCCGACCGGGTTGGTGAAGTCGACCACCCAGGCGCCGGTGGCGGCGCGGGCCGCGGTCTCTTCGGCGATCTCGAGGACCAGGGGTACCGTGCGCAGGGCCTTGGCCAACCCGCCCGGGCCGGTCGTCTCCTGACCGAGGCAGCCGTAGCCGATGGGCAGGGTCTCGTCGGTGTGACGGGCCGCCTGGCCTCCCACCCGGAGCTGGATGACCACGAAGTCGGCCCCGTCGATGGCCCGCCGTCGATCGTCGGTCGTGACCAGGTCCCCCGCCCACCCCCGCTGGGCCAGGATGCGACCGGCCAGCCCGCCCACCGCCTCCAGGCGGTCGGTGTCCGGGTCGAGCAGGACCAGCTCGTCGACCACCACACGGTCCTCGTGGGCACACAGGCTGTCGACCAGCTCCGGCGTGTACGTACTCCCGCCGCCGACGACGGCCACCTTGGTTCCCACGCATCGAACGTAACATCACCGGATGGCCGGCGACCGGGGGGACCGATGACCGAGGGAACGGGTGGCGTGTCGCCGATCCTCGCCGTCGACGGCGGCGCGTCGAAGACCGATGTCTGGGTGGTCGCCGCCGACGGCTCCCTCCTCGGAACGGCGCGGGGAGCGGGATCAAACCATCAGTTCTCCGGGCTCGACGGGGCCATGGACGCGCTCGACGCCACCATCCGGGTCGCACTCGATGGCTCGGGCCTGGACCCCGGGGCCCGCCCGGCGGTATCCACCGGGGTGTACTGCCTCGCCGGCGTGGACCTCCCGGTGGACGAGGAGCGGTTGGGTGCGGCCATCAGCGACCGGGGGTGGAGCTCGATCGATCTCGTCCGCAACGACACGCTGGCCGTGCTTCGGGCCGGAACCCGGTCGGGTTGGGGGGTGGGAGTGGTGTGCGGATCGGGCCTCAACTGCGTCGGACTGGGTCCCGACGGTGCCCTCGAGCGCTTCCCGTCCCTGGCCGAGCTGTCGGGCGACTTCGCCCCCGGAGGCTCGTGGCTCGGGGTCCGGGCCCTCGGGCTCGCCCTCCGGTCGCGTGACGGGCGCGGCGGGCCGACGGCCCTGGGCGAGCTGGTCCCCGCGCACTTCGGGCTCCCGGACGCCGAGGCGGTGCTGGCCGCGGTCTATAGCGGCGAACTCGACTACGGGCGACTGTTCGAGCTGGCCCGGGTGTGCCTCGACGCCGCCGACGGGGGCGATGCCGCCGCCGCCGGAGCCGCCGCCCTGCTGGCCGACGAGGTGGCGGTGATGATCACCGCCATGGTCGGACGTCTCGGGGTGGGCGGGGAGGAGGTGGAGGTCGTGCTGGGCGGTGGCGTGTTCGACAGCCACTTCGCCGGTTTCGCCGAGCGGGTCGAGGCCCGCGTCCTGGCCGCGGCGCCGAAGGCCCGGTTCCGCCGGCTGGACAGTGCCCCCGTCCTGGGGGCGGCCCTGCTGGGCCTGGACGCCGTCGGGGCACCGGCCGGGGCCGGGGAGCGGCTCCGGACCGTCGCACCCCGGGCCGACACCGAGTGATCGCCGGGCCCCCGCAACGGGCGGTCGAGACGCCTGCCGTCGTGGACGTCCTCGCCGCAGGGGACGCGGTCCGGGCCGTATGGGAGAACCAGGTCGGCGGCATCACCTTCGAGATCTCGGGTCACGGGGGCCGGCGCTTCGTCAAGTGGGCGCCGGCGGCGGGCGCGGTCGATCCGCAGATCGAGGCCGAACGGTTGGCCTGGGCCGCCCCTTTCACGGCCGTCCCGGTCGTGCTCGGCCTCGGTGCTGATGACACGGGCACCTGGCTGATCCTCGGACCCATCGAGGGTGAGTCCGCGGCCGGCGAGCGCTGGAAGGCGCATCCCGAGATGGCCGTGGCGGCCGTCGGCGAGGGGCTGCGCGCCCTTCATGACGCCCTGCCGGTCGAAGCGTGCCCGTTCTCGTGGTCGACCCACGACCGTCTCGCCGAGGTGCACCGGCGGGCGTCGGCCGGCCGGATCGATCCTGCCGCCTGGCACGAGGACCACCGGGGACTGTCCATCGATCGGGCGCTCGACCTGCTCGACGCGGTGCCGCCCGCCGACCGCCCGGTCGTCTGCCACGGAGATGCCTGCGCCCCGAACACACTGGTCGCGTCCACCGGGCGCTGGAGCGGCCATGTCGATCTCGCCGCCCTGGGTGTCGCGGACCGGTGGGCCGATCTGGCCATCGCCACCTGGAGCACCCGGTGGAACTTCGGCGACGGCTGGGAGGACTTCCTACTGGATGCATACGGCATTGCGCCCGACCCTGAGCGCATGCGCTACTACCGCCTCCTCTGGGATCTCGGGCCCTAAGGGGCATGGCGGGCCCAGGCCCCATGGACGGAGCATGTCATCGGCACGAGCGAGACGTTTGATACCGATCGGGACACGTGCCCATCGCCGGCAGAGTTCGAGCATTTCGGAACTCTGGATGAGGAAGCAACGATGCTGCGTCGTGGTTGCACATACGAACACGGGAGTTCGTATGTGCATGGTTATCTGGTGATGCCTATGCTCCTCACAGTCATACGGTTGGCTGCCACTTTTTGTTTGAATGGCGCTTACGGGACATGGGCGGCACCATGAACAGGCAATTGAGATGTGTGATGATCGGGGCGTCGATGGTGCTCGCTCTGACGATTGTCGGGGCAGTGGCGAGCTCCGGCAGGTCGAAGTCGCAAGCAGCCGGCACCTCGGTGACTGCCGTCAATGCGAGATCCCTACAGACCACCGCCCTGCCGAGCGGCTACGGGTCTCCGATTTCGCTCGCTGTGGCCGCAGATGGTTCGGTCTGGTATTGGGCCGATGGCGCGACCGAGGCCACGCTGTTTCACTGGTCTCCGGACGCAACGTCGACCGAACCGACAATGGTGAATCTCGGGAGTCCATCGTCGCTCGGCTTGGTGACCGGCCTTCAAAGCGCCGTTGCCGTCGACAGTTCCGGAACGGTCTGGATCGGAGCCAACCAGTCTTTAGTCTCGTACGACCCAACGACCGGCACTATCAACCGAATGTCACTTCCTGCCTCCTCCACCGATCAAGCTCTGGCAAGCCATCGGCCGCCGGAACTGGCGAGCGCCCAAACGATCGTTGCCATGGCTGCCGGTCCGAACGACCAACTGGCCATCGCCACCGAAAACTCAAACGCCGTTCAAGTGCTGGACACTGCCACGGGATCCTTCCACCCGGTCACGTTGCCAGATGGAACGGATGCAACGGATGTCTCCTACGACTCTGATGGCAGCTTGGCCATCGCCGAGACGCTCTACTCGTCGGTTGGCGGAACCGACTCGGGTGACGTTTCGATCGTGGAACCGGACGGCCGCCAAACGAGTGCGACTGGGATTTGGACACAGCATTTGACATCCACGGGGTCAGGGTTCCTGGCAAACGACGGTCAACAAACTGTCTCTGAAGCGGGCTCGATCGAGGCCTCCCCGGCGCCGGCGGCCGTCGGTACCTCTGGCGGCACTCCTACTTCGGCGCGGGCTGGTGGGTGGTCCGTGGTCGCCGGTGGTGTGACGGCGTATACGTCGGCGGCGGGGATTGTCGTGAACAAGGCGGATGGTTCGCAGTCCGTTGTCGAGCTTCCGACGTACGCCTGTGGCGGTGAGATGGTCCCTCCGGGTGGGGCTACTGCGGACGCCCCGTCACAGTGTCCAGGCCAGGCGGAAGTGCTGGCAGGCTCCGATACGGGATTGTTTGCCGTCTTGACGGGAGCCCCTTCTGTGGGCTTCCTGCCTGCCGGCGCCTACTAGGGCCGGCCGAGTGGACCGGTGTGGTGGGCGTGATCCGGTCGACGGACAGCCTGCTTCTCTTGGTTGAGTCGGAACCTCAGATGACGCGTCTCAACCCGTGAGGTGCGACGCGAGGGCATTTCGGACACCAGCGGGGAGTGACCGTGGCCAGCAGGTCCCAGTTGGTCCTGTGGGAGTAGAGCCGCTATCCCTCCAGCAGGGCCGGTGGGAGCGGGGCGGCGTGGACGATGCTGAGGTGGCGGATCGGCCGCGTCATGGCGACATAGAGCAGCCGCAGACCACGGACGTCGGATCCGGCGATGGTGGCGGGCTCGACCACGACCACGGCGTCGAATTCCAGCCCTTTGGCGGCCGGGGCGGCAACCAGGGTGATCGGCCGGGTGATGCCGTCCCGGTCGAGCAGGCCGACATCACTCCGCCCCTGGGCCGCGGCGGTCATACCGGCAAGGTGTTCAGGGGCGACGACCAGGCCGACGAGGAGCTCCTGCCCGGCCAACCTCTCCGCCTCCCGCAAGCTCTCGGTGAACACCCGGGCGGAGTCGACCCTCTCGATGCGGGGACCTTCGCGCCCGGGACGGATCGAGCGGGTGGGGGTCACGGTCGGGGCCGCCACGGGCAGGAGCCTGGAGGCGAGGTCGAGGACCTGTCCCGGAGCCCGATAGCCGAGGGTGAGCTCGTCCCGGCTGACCGGGGACGCCTCCGGAAGGTGACGGAGTATCTCGTCCCAGCTGTCGTAGGTCCACGCCCCGGTCGCCTGGGCCAGGTCCCCGAGCACCGTGAGCGAACCCGCCGGTGCCCGGCGGGCCACCATCCTGAACTGCATCGGACTGAGGTCCTGGGCTTCGTCGACCACGATGTGGCCGTAGGAGCGCGGCCGACCGTTGATGAGGGCATCGGCTTCGTCGAGGAGGGGTAGATCGTCCCGGGTCCAACCCGAGGCCTTCCCGGTGTGTCGAAGGAGGAGCCGCCGCTCCGAACCGCTCAACACTCCCGCCGCGGCCAGCCTGTCCTCACGGCGCAGTAGCTCACGCACCAGCGCCGCGGGTGAGACCGAGGGCCACAGCCGATCGAGCACCGACCGGAACCCCTCGTTGGCCGACACCTCGCGCTCCAGCCACGGTTCGTAGGCCTCGAGGTGGCCCGACTCCCTGAGCCCCTGTCTGACCAGCCCGACCATCCTCGACCGCAACGCCGCCCGGCCGGCCTTGTACGGCACCGGCGTCGCGGCGATGGAGGCCGCCAGCCCGTTCAGATCGTCGGCCGCCACCACGCAGCTGGTCGACCGGGCCCGGACGGTCACGTCGGCATCGACGGGGCGGCGACGAAGGCGGAGGTCGGCCGCCAACACCTCGACCATGCGCGGATCACCTTTGAGATGGCCCACTTCGGGCCGGTCCGCCCGTTCGGCGCGGGCACGCGGCGCCAGGTCGGCGATGGTCGTCTGGACCACCGCCTCCTCGCCCAGGGCCGGTAGCACCTGGGAGATGTAGCGGAGGAAGGCGCGGCTCGGCCCGACCACGAGCACCCCGGCTCGCGCCAGCGAAGGATGGTTGTACAGGAGGAAAGCCGCCCGGTGCAGTCCGACCGCCGTCTTGCCGGTACCGGGTCCGCCCTGCACGGCGAGTAGCTGATCGAGGGGGGCCCGGATGATCTCGTCTTGCTCCGCCTGGATGGTGGCCACGATGTCGAGCATCTCGCCGGTGCGCGCCCGTTCGAGCTCGGCCAGCAGCGCGTCGCCGCCACGCAGCCGGGTTCCCGAGAGGCCGGCATCGATGTCTCCGAAGAGATCGTCCGCCACCGCGACCACCTTCTGGCGGTCGACCATCACCTGGCGGCGCCGCTTCAGCCCGAAGGAATCGCCGGGCCGGGCCCGATAGAAGGGCACGGAGACGGGAGCCCGCCAGTCGACGACCACGGGGTCGCCTTCCCGGTTCTCCACATGGCGTCGCCCGATGTGCCATGAGCGGTCGCCCTCCTCGTCGATGCGCCCGAAGAGAAGGGGACGAGGGCTGTCGGAGAGCACGGCCACCCGGCGGACCAACGCCGCCTGGTAGTCGAGGTCCGGGTTTCCGGCGCTCCGCACATCCTCGAGCAGGACCTCGGCCCGGGCCCGCATGTCCGACAGCGCGGCGTGAGCCCGGTCGAGATGGTCCTGTTCGGCGAGCAGTTCGGGGTCGCCGTCAGCGGGCGGCGGGGTCACCGTCTCACCCGGCCCCGAGGGCGACCCGGGACCGGGCGGGATATCCGCCCGTGCGGTGTTCCGGGCCCGGTTCCCCGGCGCCCGGTGCGGACGCCAATTGTAAAAATGAACTACACCCGGACGCGCAAAAATCCCCGAACATATTCAGGGAACATAACCCACCAATTCTTCGCCTTGCAACACCCCTACCTGCGACTACACCTTCTCCACCACCAAGCTCTTACTACTTTGTCAGCGGGGACTCGGTAGCTGTCAATATAAACAAAAAACGCGGACATTGCAAGGGGCGGACGCACCTTTCCCAACGCCATGGCGCACACCCTCGTCCAAGGGGGGCGGTCCGGTCGGGTCGGGCGTTCAGCGGGGACGGAGCCCGTCGCACACGACGTCCACCATGCGCAGGAGCGACGCCTCATCGAGGTCGGACCACTCCCCCGCGTGGCACGCACCCACCACCAGCCCCATGACCTCCTCGGCGGTGACACCCTCCCGGACCGCGCCCGCCGACTGGGCCCGCTCGAGCATCCGCCCGACACCGGTGGCCAACTCGGCGGACATCCCCGAACAGCGCGATTTGATGTCGATGCCGGCGGCACCGAGGGCGTCGATGAGGTCGTGCTTGTTGGACACCTTGCCGGCGAATTCCCGTAGGTACGAGAAGAACGCCTGGCCGGCATCAGGGCCCGGAGGGGCGGCGGCCGCTCGGGCCAGCTCCTCCAGCCGGGTGAGCACGATGGCCTCGAAGAGGGCCTCTTTGTTGGGGAAGTGGCGGTAGAGGGTCCCCACCCCCACGCCCGCCCGTTCGGCCACTTCGTCGATGGGCGCCGCCACTCCCCTGGCCGCGAAGACCTCTTCAGCGGCCTCGAGAATTCGCTGCCGGTTCTTCACCGCATCGGCCCGCATGGGCCGGACGGTGGCCTCCGGTTCGGCCGGATCCACTCCGACCGCCCCCTCGACCACACCCACTTCCTCCACCACTTCCCCCTTTGCCGGCCGCTGCTGCTGCCGTCGTTCCGGCCACACTTGACATCCGGAACTGGAGTTCCGTATAGTGAACGTTAACCGGAATATCCGTTCCGACTATACCCGCTCCCGCCGGCCGGGGCCATGCCTTCCCGGGGCGGTCGCCGCCGAGCGGTCCGACGAGCAGCCGTCTGCGGAGGTAACCGATGACCGTCCACGACATCGCTCCTTTCGAAGCTCCGGAGGAGGCCCGACCCGACCCCCGCCGCTACTGGGCCCTGGCCGTCATCGCCGTGGCCCAGCTGATGATCGTGCTCGACGCCTCCGTGGTCATCGTGGCCCTGCCCTCGGCCCAGCGGGCGCTGCACATCTCGGTGGCCGACAGGCAGTGGGTCATGAGCGCCTACACCCTGGCCTTCGGCAGCCTGCTCCTGCTCGGAGGCCGGATCGCCGACTACCTGGGGCGTCGCCGGATGTTCTTCGTGGGACTGCTCGGGTTCGCCGGTGCCTCCGCCCTCGGGGGGCTGGCCCAGGACCCGGCCATGCTCTTCGGCGCCCGCGCCCTCCAGGGTGCCTTCGCCGCCGTCATGGCACCCGCGGCCTTGTCCCTGCTCACCGTCACGTTCACCGAACAACGCGAACGGGCACGGGCGTTCGGGGTCTACGGAGGAATCGCCGGTGGCGGTGCCGCCATCGGTCTCGTCCTCGGCGGAACCCTCACCCAGTTCGCGTCGTGGAGATGGACACTGCTCATCAATGTCCCGATCGCCCTCATCGCTGCGTTCGCCGTCAACCGGGTCATCAACGAGAGCAAGGGGATGTCGCGGTCCAGCTACGACCTACCCGGGGCCGCCGCCGTCACCGCCGGGCTCTTCCTACTGGTCTACGGGTTCACGGTGGCGGCCACCGACGGCTGGGGGGCTCCGATCACCGTGGCCATGCTGTCCGGCGCGGCGGCCATGCTGATCGCCTTCGTGGTCATCGAGATGCGCTCCCCGCATCCGCTCCTCCCGTTGCGGGTCGTGCTCGACCGCAACCGCGGCGGCGCGTACCTGGCCTCCCTGCTGGTGGGCAGTGCCATGCTCGGCACCTTCTTGTTCCTGACCTACTTCTTCCAGGGGACCCTCCACTACTCGGCGCTCAGGACCGGGTTCGCGTTCCTGCCCTTCTCCGGAGGGATCATCCTCGGCGCCGCGCTGGCCAGCCGGTTGCTCCCACGGTTCGGTCCCCGCGCCCTGATGGTCGGGGGCCTGCTCCTGGGCGCCGTCGGGCTGGTCTGGTTCACCCGGCTCGGTGTCGACAGCACCTTCGCGGCCCACGTCCTCCCGCCCGAGGTCCTCGTCAGCTTCGGAATGGGCATCGCCTTCGTCCCCATGAGCAGCACGGCTCTGATCGGCGTGGATCCGAAGGACGCCGGGGTGGCCAGCGCCCTGGTCAACACCACCCAACAAGTGGGCAGCTCACTCGGAACGGCCCTCCTCAACACCATCGCCGCCTCTGCCGCGGCCACCTACCTGGTCAGCCATGCGCACACCACCGGCGCGGCGCCGGGCGGCCGTGGTGCACGGCTACACCACGGCGTTCTCGGTCAGTGCCATCCTCTTGTTCCTGGCTGCGGCGGCCGCCGGTGCGCTGATCCGGGCCTCACGCCATGACGTGGCCCAAGGCCCCGAAGCCGGGGCGGGGGCGGAGCGGGTGCTGGCCGGCTCGAACGCCTGACCTCCCTCGTCGAATCGAGATCCCCCTGCGGGGATCGTCAATCGGCCAGCAGTTCGGTCCTGGCCTGCTCGATCGCCCTCAGCCCGTCGGATCCGATCTCGGGGACCCGCAGGTCCAGTTGATCGATGGTGTGGACGAGGATGCCCCCCACCAGTGCCCGCAGCGCGTACTTGTGGTCGGCAGGGACGACGTACCACGGGGCCCACGGGGTGGAGGTGGCGGTCAACGCCTCCTCGTAGGCGGCGAGGTACTGGTCCCAGTAGCCGCGCTCGGCCACATCCGCGGTCGAGAACTTCCAGAACTTGGCCGGATCGTCCAACCGTTCCAGCAGGCGCTTCTTCTGCTCGTCACGGGAGAGGTGCAGATAGATCTTCACGATGCGGGTCCCGTTGCGGTGGAGGTGGTGCTCGAAGGTGTTGATGTCCTCGAAACGATCCCGCCACAGGTGCTCCGGGAGGCGGGATCCGGCCGGGGCGGGCCGCCGGTTCACGAGCTCGGGATGGACCCGGACCACCAGTACCTCCTCGAAGTAGGAGCGGTTGAATATCCCGATCGTTCCCCGCTCGGGCAGCCGACGGCTGTAACGCCACAAGAAGTCGTGGTCGAGCTCCTCACCGGAGGGCTCCTTGAAGGACACGACCTGGCAACCCTGCGGGTTGACCCCCGACATGACGTGCTTGATCGTCCCGTCCTTGCCGGCGGCGTCCATGCCCTGGATGAGCAGGAGCACGGCATAGGCATCGCTGGCCCAAAGCAGTTCCTGGGAAGCCTTGAGATCGTCGATGAAGGAACGGAGCTCCTCCTCGGCCACCTCCTTGCGATGGTTCCCCGCGGACCGCAGCCAGTTCGCCGTGGTCGAATCGGTGGCCCGGTGGCCGAGCCGGGCCTGCTCCCCCGGGCGGACCATGAGTTCTTCGATGACCGCCTTGTCGAGCTTCACCATCCGGCCTCCCGTCGGACAACACCTGCCGATCTTCCGACCCGGCTCGGTGCCCAGCGTAGGCCGCCGGTCCGACCCGGCCCACCGGGTCCGGACGGGCCCGGTGGTCGGGGCCGGTGACGGTGCGGGCGCACCGCGGCCGGTCGCTCGGGCGCGGGCCCGGGGGCACGGGCAGACTTCTCCCGTGCGCCTGTTCGTCGCCGTGGGCCTGCCGCCACCCGTCGTCCGGCTCCTGGAGGTGCTGCCCCGACCCGAGGATCCCCGGCTGCGCTGGACCACGCCGGCCCAGTGGCACATCACGTTGCGTTTCCTCGGGGAAGTAGCCGCGGTGGCCGACGTCGTCGACGCGGTGAGCGGGATGGTCGGCCGGTCCGGCACCGGTGAGATCGAGGCCCGACTGGGACCGGCATCGAGCTGGTTCCCCGGGCGGCGCGTCCTCCAGGTCCCCGTGGCCGGACTCGACGAACTGGCCGGACAGGTGCGTGACCTCACCGCGGGATGGGGGGTCGACGACGAGCCGGGCTTCTCGGGCCACATCACCCTGGCCCGGGTCCGCGGCGGCCGGCCCGGCCCGGCCGCCCTCGCCGGCGTTCCCGTGGGCGGTCGCTTCCCCGTCACCCACGTGACCGTCTTCGCATCCATACTCGGGTCCGACGGCGCCTCCTACGAGGCACTGGCCCACGTCCCGATCGAACGCGGCCTCCCCGCGTGACCGCCGGGACGGGGACGGCGAAGCCGGCGGTTCACACCGGGGTATGCCGCTCCAGTATGGCCACGGTGTCGGTTCCCGGCGGGAGGGTCCCGAAGGTGCCGGCCCCGGCATCGGCCAGGCGCGAGGCGCAGAAGGCTTCGGCAACGGGCCCCGGTGCGAACCGGACGAGCAGGGAGGCCTGGAAGACCAGGGCCATGCGTTCGACGATCGAGCGGGCCCGTGGTTCGAGGGTCCCGAGGTCGGCCATGTCCACATGGAGATCGTCGACGGCTCGGGCCAGACGGGTGTCACCGCCCCGGGCCTGGGCCACCTCGGCCCAGTAGGCCTCCAGGGTCTCGGGTTGGCGGGCCAGGGCCCGGAGCACGTCGAGGCAGATCACGTTGCCGGAGCCCTCCCACACGCCGTTGACCGGGCTCTGGCGGTACAGCCGGGGAATGGAGGAGTCCTCGACGAACCCGTTCCCCCCCAGGCACTCGAGGGCCTCGGCGGCGTGCTGTGGCGCCCGCTTGCACGTCCAGTACTTCACGACGGGGGTCAGCAGGCGCTGGAGAAGAAGCTCGTGCTCGTCCCCTTCACCGGCATCGAAGGCGCGGGCCAGTCGCAGTGCCGAAACGGTGGCGGCCTCCGACTCGATGGCCAGGTCGGCAGAGGACGTTGGCCATCAGGGGCTGTTCGGAGAGAAGGCGGCCGAAGGCCGACCCGGTGGGCGGCGTGCCACGTGGCCTGGGCCACCCCCTGCCGCATGATCGACGTGGAGCCCAGGATGCAGTCGAGCCTGGTGTGATTGACCATCTCGATGATGGTGCGCACTCCCCGGCCCTCGTCACCGATCAACCGTCCCGAGACGTCGACCAGCTCGATCTCGCTGGATGCGTTCGATCGGTCGCCCAGCTTGTCCTTCAACCGCTGGATGCGGATCGGGTTGCGCGTGCCGTCCGGCCTCCAGCGGGGAACGAGAAAGCAACTGATGCCTCCCGGAGCCTGGGCCAGCATCAAGAAGGCATCGGACATCGGTGCGGAACAGAACCATTTGTGCCCGGTGAGCACATAGGTGCCATCGGCGCTGTCCCCGACGGGAACCGCACGGGTCGTGTTGGCCCGCACATCCGAGCCCCCTTGCTTTTCGGTGAGGGCCATGCCGCAGGTCACGCCGGCCTTCTCGGTGACCGGCAGATTGGCCGGATCGTAGGTGGTCAGAGCAGATCATCGGCTCCCACATCCCGGCCACATCGGGCTGGTGACGGAGCGCCGGCACCACCGCGTAGGTCATCGAGATCGGACAGATGTGGCCGGCGTCGACCTGGTACCAGACGATGACCTTGGCCGCCCGGGCCACGTGGGCGCCGCCCCGCGGATCGGCCCACGGTCCGGCGTGCAGCCCGTGGGCCACTGACGTGCTCATCAGATCGTGATAGGCGGGGTGGTACTCGACCACGTCGATCCGGTGCCCGTATCGGTCATGGGTGTGAAGCACCGGGCGGTTCTCATTGGCCAACCGCCCGAGTTCCTGCGCCCCGGCGGTACCGGCCAGGGTGCCGAGCATCGACAGGTCGGGCCGGGCCCATCCCGCACCCTCCCGATCGACCGCCTCGCGCAGGGCCTCATCGGCGGCGAAGACGTCGTAGCCCTCGAGCGGCGGCACCTGGTTCAGGACTTCGTGGGTATCGGGCTGGCAGACCATGGGGCCCTCCGGTCGGTCGATGGCACAGCCCGCCCTCGACCCCGGGCCGTCACCCCTCCATCATGGCGCACTCCCGGACCCGGTCGGGTCCGACGGCGCCGGGCTCGACCGGGCGGCACCCCGCGTCGGCGGGATCGTTCAACTCCTTGCCCACGTCGTCGAGTGGAGTGCCGTCTCGCCGGCCGACTGGGACAGCAGCGCCTCGATATCAGTGGAGGAAACCGGCCGGGAGAGAATGAATCCCTGACCCCGGTCACACAGCTCGTCCCGCAGTGCCTCGAGCTGCGTTTGGTCTTCGATGCCCTCGGCCAGGGTGACCAGTCCCAGGGTCCGGCCCAGTTCGACCAGGGTGTGGATGAGGGCCGAGGAATTCGGGGTTCCGTCCATCTCGGCGATGAAGGACTTGTCGATCTTGAGCACATCGACGGGAAACTGTCGCAGGTAGGCCAACGAGGAGTAGCCGGTGCCGAAGTCGTCGATGGCGATGAGCACGCCGATGTCCTTCAGCCGCTTCAGCCGGGAGACGGTGGCATTGGCGTCCCGCATCAGGGTCGACTCGGTGACCTCGATGACCAACGAGTGCGGGGCGAGGTTGCTCGACGACAGGGCTCCGAGCACGTGGCTGATGAGCTCCTCGGTCTCCAACTGGCGCATGGACACGTTGACCGACATCGTCGTCCGGAAGCCCTGTGCCTGCCACGATGCCGCCTGGGCACAGGCCGTGTCCAGGACCCAGCGGCCGACCTCGACGATCATCCCGCTGTCCTCGAGCACCGGGATGAAGTCGTTGGGGGCGATGACGCCGCGGGTCGGGTGCTGCCAGCGGATCAACGCCTCGACCCCGCGGATGGAGGCGGTGTCGAGGTCGAAGATCGGCTGATAGAGAAGGAAGAACTGACCGTCGGCCAGGGCCGAGTCGAGGTCCGACTTCAGCTCGAGCCGATCGACGGCGGCAGACTGCATCGCCGGTTCGAAGAGCACCCACCCGTCCCGGCCGGCGGCCTTGGCCCGATAGAGCGCGATGTCGGCGTCGCGGAGGAGCTCCTGAGCGGACGCCCGGTCCCCCGTGGCGATGCCGATGCTGGCCGTGATGGAGATGGGCAGGCCCTCGAACCCATCGACGAGAAACGGCTCGCGCAACACCTCACGTATCCGGTCGGCAACCATCTCCGGGCCCGCCGCCATCGAGCTGGCGTCGGCCAGGATCACGAATTCGTCGCCGCCCAGTCGACCCACCGTGTCGCTGGCCCGCAACAGGCCGGAGAACCTCTCCGCCACCATCTGCAGCAGCCTGTCACCGGCTTCATGCCCCAGAGAGTCGTTGGCGTCTTTGAAGTTGTCCAGGTCGATGAAGTACGCAGCCACAGGGTCGAACGTCCGCCGGGCCCGGGCCAGCATCTGCTCGGCCCGGTCGAGGATCAGCTGGCGGTTGGCCAGGCCGGTGAGCGGGTCGTGCAGGGCCCGGTGGGCCAGCAGGGCCTCGAACTCCTTGCGCTCGGTGATGTCCCGGATGCTGGCCACGTAGCCGCCCACCGAGGGCCGACTGCACTGGTCGGAGACCACCGCCTCCACGTCGCGCCACGAGCCGTCCGCCCGTTCCATCCGGAATTGGAGGGGCACCGTCTCGGGGGACGACCGCAGCTGGGATCCCATCCGGTCGCGGACCCGTTCTCGTTCGTCGGGGTGGACGAAGTCGGTGGCCCGCCGGCCGATGAGATCGGCGGGTTCGAAGCCCAGGAGCTGGGTGATGGCCGGGCTCACGTAGGTGCACACGGCGCCGGCCCCTATCACCAGGGTCACGTCGGACGAGCTCTGGATCAGTGAGCGGAAACGATCCTCGCTCAAACGGGTCGACGCTTCGGCAGTCTCCTTCTGCTCCATGGTCGCACCGGCCATACGGATGATGAAGAGCAGTACGAAGGCTCCCATGAGGGCGAGCGCATTGGCCTGGTGCACCGAGAGCATCGAGGGCGCCCAACGCTCGGTGATGGCCACCTGACCGGCCACGATCCCCACCACGCTCCACAGCGCGGTGATCCGCCAGACGGGCGATCCCCCGTGGGCCACGTTTTCGAGGGCGAGGAAGGCGAAGGCACCGGTGAGAACCGGGCCCCATCCGGACAGGTAGATGACGGCGGTCACGCATGCCACCTGCACGACGACCCGGACGTGGAGCCGGAGCAGCGAGGGCCGGGCCCGGTAGATCTGGTCGGCAGCGAAACTGGACACCGGGACAGCGATGAACACCCCGAGCCACAGCCAGGCCGACTCCTGGACCACCAGGTCGAACCTCATCAGGAGGAGGATGACGACGAGCGCGGCCGGACCCATCAGGTAGGCGACATGGGTCGGGTTCACCCGCCATCGTGACGATGCCTGGTCACCCTCCGGGTTCGGCACGCCCTCCGACCAGGGCTCCGTACCGAACCACGAGGGGGCTTGCCGCTCGTCCGACATCTGGATTACCCGCCTTTCACACAACCCGTCCCCCTCTTTTCGACCGGTTCGACCCCCGACTTGAACGGATCGGCCGGGGGGCCGGGGGGCCGCGCCGGTCAGCCGACGGGATCGGCCGGGGAGCCCAGGAGCTGTTCGTGGCCCCATCGCTCCAGCTCGGCCAGGGCCGGGCGCAGTGCCTCACCACGGTCGGTCAACCGGTAGCGCACGTTGACCGGTGGGCCCTCCTCCACTTCGCGGTCGACCAGGCCGGCCCTGGTGAGCTCGGTGAGCCGTTCGGACAGCATCCGCTCGCTCACCCCCGGCACCAGCCGGACGATGCGGGAGAAGCGAGCCGGCCCCTCCAGGAGGGTGGCGATGATCAGACCGCTCCATCGCTTGCCCAGGAGGGAGAAGACCTGGGTCATGGCTTCGCAGGCTCCCGCCTGGTCTCCCGCCTCCCCTTCGGATTTCACAGGGCAAGCCTACTTCGCTATAGTTACTTTTGTTTCGTAAGCGATTGCACGGGTGTGGGACCGCCGGCTGAAGAACTGCCGGCTGACAGAGAGGAGGACTCCCGATGCGCCATACCGGCCTACTCGTCACCAGAGCCGTGTTCGGGGGATACCTCGCCGTCCACGGCGCCCAGAAACTGTTCGGGTCGTTCGGGGGTGGCGGCCTCGACGCCACCGCGGCGGCGTTCGAATCGATGGGCATGCGTCCGGCCAAGCCCATGGCGGCACTGGCCGGAGCCAGCGAGTTCGGTGGCGGGATCCTGACCGCCACCGGCATCGCCGATCCGCTGGGCCCGCTGGCCATTGCCGGAACCATGGTCGTGGCCTCCACGGTCCACCGCAAGCAGGGACCGCTCTCGCAGAACGGGGGTTTCGAGCTCCCGCTGACCAATCTCGCCCTGGCCGTCGCACTGATGAGCTCGGGCTCGGGGCGCCTGCGGCTGGGTCCCCGCTTGCCCAAGTCGCTGACCCGCATCGCCGTGGTGGGGGGCATCGGCCTGGCCGCCATCTCGCTGTCACAGCTCCTGAGCGCGCCGGTGCCTGCTCCCGCAGAACCCGCAACCTCGGCGGCCGAGGACGGCGAGCCTTCGTGACCCGTCTGTCCCCGACCGGCATCCACTCCCCTGCCGCCGAGGCGCCGCCACGCTCCTAGATGTACTTCGAGGCTAGATGCCCAGCGGGGCGGAGCGCAGTTGCTCGGCCAGCTGGGGGTCGCCGCTCATCTCCACCCTGGCCGCCCCTTGGCGCCCGGCCGTGAACAGGGTGAGCTCGCCCGGATCGCCGGCAATGGCCACCCGTGGTCCGCTCCCGCTCTCCTTGGAGCCGTGCCCCGGCGAGGCGATCTCGACCGCGGCGTTGACCTTCTTGGCCATCCCGCCCGCCCCGAGCCGCGACCACAGGGCCCCCGCCAGCTCCGGCGGGAGCGGCCGTGGCTCCCACCCCGGACGGGCCCGACGAACGTCCTCCACGTGGATGAAGAATTCGACGGTGTTCATAGGCCCGTCCATTGGGCGCAGGAGGAGCGGAGGCCCGCGGCGCACGGTCGCCACCAGATCGGCCCACGGCGTCCGGTCCCGAAGCGAGCGGCGGACCTTGTCGGTGTGGGCGGCCAGGGGATGCCACACCAGCCCCGGTCCGCTGTCCGGGCGCCGCTCACGGGCGACGAGATGCGCGGCCAGGTCGGCGGTGGACCAGCCGGCACAGAGTGTCGGTGCGTCCGGACCCAGCTCGGCGAAGAGATCGCAGAGCTGACTCCGCTCCGACTGGGCCAGCGACGCAGTCGACATGCTCGGATCCTATGCCCCGTTCGACGGCGGCGGTCATGTGCGGTCATCGCGGGCTGCAGCGGTGGCAGCTTCCGGGCCGAGGCGGTCCTATCCTTTGCCCCGAGAGGTCCTGATGGCCGCGATGGCGTGGCCGCGAGGCTGGAGGCGGAGCGCTGAGACTTGACACCGAACCAGCCGGGCCCGCGACCAGGATCCGGCGCACCCCGGGCACGACCTGCGCCGTGCTCTTGGTGAGCACCCTCCTCGCCGGGTGCGGGGCGGTCAACGCGGCCAGGCGGGCGGTCCACAACGTCGAGGACAACAGGGCCACCATCGACGCGTTCACGGGCAAGGTGAAGGCCGGTGGGTCGTCGGCCTTCGAAGCCACGTATGTCACCACCGGAGGTGCACCGGCGACGATCGTGTACGCGGCCCGTCCGCGGCGGGGAGTCGCCTTCACCGAATCGCCATCGGCCGGCGCCGGAGCCGGAGCCGGAGCCGGAGCCGGAGCCGTGGACATCGTCGTCAACCCGTCGGGCGAGTTCTCCTGTTCCCCTCCACCGGCCGGTTCGGGCACGTGGTCATGTCAGAAGCTGTCCGTTGCCAGCGCCTCCACCCAGAACCAGATCCTCGGCTTCTACTCGCCGGCCCATTGGATCACCTTCCTGAGAGATTTCGCCCTGGCCGCCGGATCGACCGGGAACAAGGTCACGTCCTCGACCATGACGGTCAACGGGTTCCACCTGCAGTGCGTCGACGTCCAGGCCGAGGGAGTCCCGGGGATCACCACCATCTGCTCGACCGATCGGGGCATCCTCGGCTACGTCAAGGTGGCCACCGATGCGACCAGCTTCGAGATCAAGAGCTACTCGGCATCGCCGCCAGCATCGTTGTTCGAGACGCCTCCGGGCGCCACCATCACCCCCGCCACGACAACCACTCCGTAGTCCGTCGGCTCCCAGGCCCGTCGGCTCCGTAGCCGGCTCGGCCGTCGGCCCGTCGGCCCGTCGGCCCGTCGGCTCCGTCGGCTCCGTCGGTTGGTCGGCTCGGCGGCCCATCAGGGCCGGGCAGCCGGTGGGCGGGTATGGCGGCGGTCGGTCAGCCGATGTGGGGTCAGCCGATGTGGGGTCAGCCGATGTGGGGTCAGCCGATGTGGGAATGGCCGAAGCGGACCGGAAGCCGGACGTCGATGGCGGTACCCAAGAGTTCGTTGGAGGGGAACTTCAAGACGACGATGGCCACGGAGCCCGAAGGTCGGCCGAGCGGTTTGGAGACCGTCGACCTCGAATATGAGCCGGAGAAAGCGACCACGCAGAGCCGTTGCCCCGGTGCGGGCTCATGCGAAAGCTCGACTGAAAGCTCGTGGAAGAGGCGCGGAAATTGCCGGTGCAGGGTCGCCACCGTGGTGAGGTGCACGCCGATCAGCCGGCTGTGGGAGCCGACCGCCCGGGCCGCGGTGGGCAGGGCGACGTAGCAGGAGCTGTCCGACGTGCCGAGGTTGCTCCGTGCCGATGTGCAGCCGGCCAGGAGACCCGCGGCCACCGCACACGAGACGGAGGCGGTCACGAGCCTGGCCACCGTCCGCCGGCCACCATCGTCCTTCGACATCATCAACCCGCCACCGGGGGATGGTCTACCCCAGCCGTGCGCCCGTGGTCGGGTCGACCATCCGCGGGCGCCGGATCGGGCGCCAGGAACATCGACCGTCCCCACTTCCCCCTGCGGACCTCGAAGGCCAGCTCACCCCAGAGCAGCCAGCCGACGGCCAGGACCAGCCAGAAGCTGATGAGGCGGTAAAGCAGCACGGCATCGACCGTGGTCAGATGGGCCCCCCCGAAAGCGACCAACGCGATGGTGATGCTGCCCTCGACGGCTCCCAGCCCACCGGGGGTGATCGGCAGGGCAGCGGCCAGCTGCCCCGCGCCGTAGGCCAGCAAGAGGCCCTTCCAGGGGACGGTCGAGCCGATGGCCAGGAACATCATGGCGAAGCAGGAGCAGTCGAACAGCCAGTTGGCCGTACCCCAGAACACGACGGTGATGATCTCCCGCGACTCCAGGTGGACGGAGGTGATCCGGCGCATGATCCGATCGACCTGGGCCACGGCGTCACCCCGGGGCCGTCGCAGGATTGCCCTGGAGGCTCGGATGGACCAGGTCAGGCAGAAGAAGAGCGGTCGTTCGTAGACGAACAGGGCACCAGCCGTCAGAGCCACCAGCAATACCCCGATGAGGACGGGGATGAGGTCGAGGGAGGCGCCCTCCCCTGCCGCCAGGGCCAACCCGGCGGTGGCCACGAGGGAGAGTGAGAACATGGCCGCGATCGTCGTCCCGATGATGGCCCAGACGGCGAGCGGGTCGTCGGCGCCGAAGCGCCGGAACCATCGGAAGCCGTAGACCGCGGAGACCGCGGTGCCGGCGGGCAGGGAGTTGGTGAGGGCTTGCGACGCGAACGCCACCTTGAGCAGGGGCAGGCCCGGCGCCGAAGGACCGCCGCACAACAGGAGCCGGTACTGCATGAGCGCGAAGCAGACGAACGATGCCCCTTCGGCCAGCACAGCCGGGAGGACCCACCACCAGTTCAGGTTCTCGAATGCACTGGTCACACCGGTCAGCTCGTCGGTGTGGGCACTCAACACCCACACGGCCACGGCCACGATCCCGATGCCGAACACATACCTTCCCACCGGCCAGACCCGGGTCCAGGCCGAACGACGGGACGGAGATCGATGCCCGCCTCGTGGTTCGGTCACCACGGAAGCCATGTCGAGAGGGTACCCGGGCGGCCGCGGCGGCCGGTACCCGGCGGCCGCATTCGGCTGGTACCCGGGCGGCGGCCGTGCCCGGGCGGCCGCGGCGGCCGGTACCCGGCCCCTTCCGGGAGCAGGGCCAACAGTTCGGCCCTCCCGCGTGGCGAAGCCCGATCCCAACTTCTTGCAACCCTTTCCAGCCCGGACGCGTGTAATCAGGTGGAGCACCGGCTCGGATCAGCGGGGAGAGGACTGACGGATGGGAGAAGCTGGAAGCGGGGAGACCTTTGACTCCTTCTTCGACGAGTCGTGGCCCCGCCTCCAGAGCCAGGCGTACGTGCTCACGGGGAGCCACGAGCAGGCGCAGGACCTGACCCAGGAAGCATTGCTTCGAGCCTGGAGGAACTGGGAGCGGGTGTCGGCGCTCGACAACCCCGAGGCGTGGACGAGGAAGGTGCTTCACAACCTGTGCATCGCATCGTGGAGGAGATCGCGGCGCCGGCACACGAAACACGACGTCCTGAAGCACGCCGAGATCCCCGACTCCCATGCGGAGATCGCCCAAGCCATGCGCTCGCTCCCCGCCAGCCAGGCACGGGCCCTGCTGCTCCACGATGGGCTGGGCATGACGACGGCGGAGGTGGCTCTCGAACTGGGGGTCCCCGATGGCACCGTCAAGTCCTGGTTGAGCAGATCACGGAAGGTCCTGGCCGAGCGGTTACAGCAGATCGACCAGGATCCATCATGGAGGTGAGACGCGTTGGCACCCCCGGTTGACGACGACCAACTTCGAGGAGCCCTCGAGGACATGTTGAGAGCGGGTCGGCTGCGACGGCCACCCATGACGGCCGCGGAACTGCGCCTGCTGAGTGAACGGCGGCGCCTTCCCCGCATCGACGCCAAAATCGTCGTGACCCTGGGGGTGGCCGCCCTGCTCATCATCGTCCTCTTCACCGTCCAACCACTGCGTGGTCGCGGACGCCCGAACAGGACGGCCGCCCACCCTTCGGTACCGTCGGGGTGGACCGCCCACTCGGCCTACGGGATCCAGATCGCCGCACCCGACGCCTGGTCGGTCCAGGTGTTCGGACAATGCCCGGATGGGAGCAGGCCGGGGACGCTGTTCATCGGCACGGCCCGGTTCGTGACCTTCTGCCCGCTCCACGGGTCAGGCTCCAGCCAGGTGGCAGTGTTCAGGACCGGCACGGCCGGCGGACCGGATCAGGCCTCCGTCGGGACCCGCACCATCCGGGTGCACGGACTGTCGGTACTGTCGAGCGACACCGGCGGTCAACGCCGGTGGGTGATCCCCTCGAAGCAGGTGACCGTGACGGGAGGCGGCCCCCTGGCCCTTTCCATCATGCAGACCTTGGCTCCGGCGACACCGGAGGCCGTGCCTGCGGCCGGAAAGGTCACCGGTACCGAGTACCTCGTGGCCCCATCCCGTGTGCCCGTCTCCGGGCCGGTCACCGTCAGGCGCCTGGGATCGGCAACGTCGGCTCAGGTCGAAGCCTTGGACGGGATGTTCTCGTTCGTGGGCCACCCCGGGCGGTATGTCCTGATCGGGCAGGACGGAAACTCCACCTGTGGCCCGGTCACCGTGACCCTCGGGTCGGGCACGGAAACCGGTGCCCCGCCGATCTTGTGCCAGGGACGGTGACGGCGGCCAGCCCGGTAGCCGGAGGGCACGCCCGGTTGACGTCTCTGACACCGAGCGGATAAAACGTGCGCCGGAGGGAGGGGCTCCATGGTTGGCAGATCGTTGGTCGGTGCGTCGGGGCGGCGCTTCCTCACCGTCATCGTCGCCTTCGCGCTGGTCCTGGTCGTGGCCGTACCCGCGTCCGCGGCCAGCCCGGCCCATGCAGCTTCGTGGGGCGGACCGGGCACCACGGGGCGGGCCGCGGGTACCTCGGGTTCGGCTCGGGCGGCGACCGACTGCCCCTGGGTCGACTCCACCGCGTCCCCGGCGGCCCGCGCCGCCATGGTGGTGGCCCGGATGAGCCTGGCCCAGCTGGATGACATGGTCCATCGGATCAACGGTGCCTATGAGGGCAACACCGTTGCCATCCCCTCTCTGTGCGTGCCGGCGCTGGCCATCTCCGACGGTCCGGCCGGGGTGGGCGATAGGCTGACCGGAGTCACGCAGCTGCCGGCGCCGGTCAGCGCCGCGGCCACGTGGGACCCGGCCGAGGTCCGCGACTACGGGGCGGTGGTCGGCAACGAGCTGGCCGGCAAGGGCATCGACGTCGACCTCGGGCCCACCGTCAACATCGTGCGCGACCCCAGGTGGGGCCGGGCCTACGAGTCCTACGGCGAGGACCCCTATCTCTCCGGCCAGATCGCCGCGGCCGACGTGGAGGGGGTGCAGAGCCAGGGGCCGGTGGCCATGCTCAAGCATTTCGCCCTCTACAACCAGGAGTCGTACCGCAACACCCCGTCGGACGACGTCATCGTCAGCGACCGGGTGGTCCACGAGATCTACCTCCCGGCCTTCCAGGCCGCCATCCGACAGGGGGGCGCCGGTGCGGTCATGTGCGCCTACTCCACCATCAACGGGGTCGACGCCTGCCAGGACCCCTATCTGGCCAACATCCTCTACGGCCAGTGGGGCTTTGGTGGTTACGTGCAGTCCGATGGCGTTGCCACCCGCTCCACGGTGGCCGCGGCCAACGCCGGGCTGGAGGACATGGAGAGTCCCGACGGCCTCTACTTCGGAAGACCCCTCGAGACGGCTGTCCAGGACGGGCAGGTGGCCCTGGCCACGCTCCGGCAGATGGCCACCCGGGTGCTCACCACCATGTTCAAGTTCGGCCTGTTCAACCGGGCTCCCACCGGATCGCCCGGTGCCGTCGTCACCTCCCCGGCCCACATCGCGGTGGCCCGGTCCGTGGCCGATGAGGGAGCGGTGCTCCTGAAGAACTCGGGGGGCGTCCTTCCCCTGTCGGCCGGCACCCCCTCCATCGCCGTCATCGGCGACGATGCCCTGAGCAAGGCCGTCACCAGTGGCGGGGGCAGCTCCCATGTCATCTCCTCAGGCACGGTGAGCCCGTACGGGGGCATCACCGCCGCCGCCGGAAGCGGCACCACGGTCACCTACAGCGAGGGGAACTCGATGTACGCGCCGGACGGCGATCCCCGGCTACAGGCCGAGGCGGTGGCTGCGGCCCGGTCCGCCTCGGTGGCCGTGGTCTTCGCCGGACTCTACGAGCGCGAGGGTGAGGACCTCTCGAACATCGACCTGTCCCCGGCCGTCAACCAGCTCATCGAAGCCGTCTCGGCGGCCAACCCCAACACCGTGGTCGTGCTCAACACGGGCTCGGCGGTGACCATGCCCTGGCTCAGCTCGGTCAAGGCGGTGGTCGAGGCCTGGTACCCGGGCCAGGAGGACGGCAACTCCATCGCCGACATCCTCTTCGGCAAGGTCGATCCCTCGGGCAAGCTGCCGGTCACCTTCCCGGCCGGCCTGGCCGACGTCCCGGCGTCGACCCCGGCCCAGTGGCCGGGGTCGGACGGCAAGGTCGAGTACTCCGAGGGCCTGCTGGTGGGCTACCGCTGGTATGACACCGAGGGGATCACCCCGCTCTTCCCCTTCGGGTTCGGGCTGTCCTACACCACGTTCTCGGTCTCCGACCTGAGCGTGACGCCGGCCACGGTGGCCCCGGGGGGCACGGCCACGGTGACGGCCGACCTGACCAACACCGGCACCGTGGCCGGGTCCGACACCGTCCAGGTCTACCTGGGGGACCCGGCCTCGGCCGGGGGAGCCCCCCGAGCAGTTGAAGGGATTCGACAAGGTGAGCCTGCGGCCGGGGGCGACCGCCCAGGTCACCATCCCGCTCGGACCGCAGTCCTTTTCCATCTGGGACAGCACCGACCGGGCCTGGGTGGAAGAGCCCGGTCAGTACCGCATCATGGTCGGCGACTCGTCGGCCAACCTGCCCCTGGCCGCCACCATCTCGATCGGCTGAGCCATCCCGATCGGCTGAGGCATCCCGATCGGCTGAGCCATCCCGATCGGCTGAAGCATCCCGATCGGCTGAGCCTCGGGAGGTCGGCGCCCCAGTGGTCTCGCCTACCTCCCGCCGGCGGCGACAGCCTTCTCTGTTGCCGGCCGCTCCTGGATGATGGCCGGATACCGGCGGGCGTCGAAGGCGGCCACGAACTGACGTACGGGTTTGGGCAGCTGGACCAGGAGCCGGCCGCTCGGCCGGAACTCGGGCGGTGCGGCCGTGTCGATCAGCAAGGAGCAGTGCCCGACGTTCACGGCGCGGATCCGGGGATCCGCTCCCATCAGCGCCGTCAGGTAACGGGCCACCGCACAGCTGCGATTGTCCCTGGGTACCCCGTGGACACCGGCTGCGTTCAGTGATTCGAACACTTCATCCGGAGATGTCCCCAACTCGGCGAGCAGCGTGCGGGTCTGCCTCTTCAGCTGTCGAAGGTCGCTCATCGGCCCTCCTTTCGGCGTTCCCGTCATCGTAACGCCGCCCATGGCGCCCGGCACCGGCGCGCAGGAGGGCCTGGCAACACCCCCGGGATGGACGCGCTACGGATAGCGGACGTCGTGGCCGCGGGAGGCGGGCGCCATCTGCTGATGCTGGCGGATCCAGTAGTCCACCTCGTCGCACTCTTCGATGGCAGGCACGTGCTTCCACATTCCGTCGTTGGCCTGGTAGCTCAAGATGCCGCACATCCGGCAGGTGCCGATGGAGCGTAGGGCACCGGGATCAGCCCGGTGGTCCGCGTCGAGGGCGATGCCGAGCTTGACCGCCTCGAGCGCCTTGGTGCCCACCTCTGCCCGGGAATCCCTCGGGTCCTCGTTTGCAGGCATCTCCCATCGCCCTTCTGCCCCAGATCGAGCCCCGCTGGCCACCCAGCGTAGTCAGACGAGGGCACAGATGTGCCCGGGATCCGCCGCCCGCGGCCCCGGGCCCGGCTGGCTGGAGGTTCACCCCGGATCCCTCCCCCCCTCTCCCAGCCTTCCCCCCAGACCCTCGACGGCTCTGCGCAGGTCGGCGACGGCGGCTTCGACCCCCCCCGGGGTGCCGGTCCGGTCGAGTCCGTCGAGCCTGTCGGCGAGGGCGTCGATGTACCGGGCCAGGATGGTGAGGCCGGTCATGGCGGTGACGCCGGCGAACTCGGCCCGCTTGCCCCGTTCGACGGTCCTGTATTCGGCGTCGGCCCTGTGGATGAGTGCCTCGATGTCGGATTGGGCGGTCATCGGCCAAGCGTAAGTCACCGTCGATGAGATGGCCCGATCCGAACGCCCGGGGAACGAGCGGAGCTACGGAGACGCCCGGACACGAGCATCGTCCACCGCCGGCCCGGGCCGCAGCCCACCGGACAGGGCACCGGAGAGAATGGCCCGGCGGGCTCGCCGGCTGGCCCGCACCGCCCGGGACACGTCCTCGGGAGTGAGCTCCGCCGACCCGTAGGTCACGTCCTGCAGGATGGTGGCCACGATGGACATGTCGCCCAGGGTGGCAGCCGACTGGTCGCTGAGCCGGTGGCCCGACAGGGCACGCACGTGGCCGGCCGGAGTGGAGGAGACCGGACGGGCCAGCCCCCGGCGGGCCAGTGCCCGGTCGATGGCACCCCACGAGTCCACCACCCGGTCCAACCCCGTACGTCGCCGGAACAGCCACAGACCGGCCGCGGTCAAACCCAATGCCACCACGGCCATGGCCACCGCGGCCACGATCCATCCGCCGGGGCCGGCCGGGTGCCGTCGGGTCACCGCCGGAGCCGGAACCGTGACCACCGGGGCCGGGCTCGCCGTGGCCGGCTTCGGAAGGGAGACCTCGGGGAGCGTTCCCGGGCCTGTCGGATTGGGCCGGCCCAGACCGGCGGGCCCGAGCACGCCCGGAGGGGAGAGCTCGCCGGAGGGAAGCTGGGGCGTCGGCTCGAACGACACCCACTCACCATCGACCAGCACTTGTGGCCAGGCATGGGCGTCGCTGCCGCGGACCACGCTTATCCCGTCGGTCGTCCTTCCCGGCGTGAAGCCGACGGCCACCCGAGCGGCCAGACCGGAGGCTCGGGCCAACACCGCGAATGCACTGGCGAACTGCTCGCAGGACCCGGTCCGGGTCACGGTGAGGAAGGTGACGAGCGGATTCCCGCCGGTTGCGGCCGGAGGAGTGAGTGAGTAATGGAAACGGCCGGACCTGAAGAAGTCGGTGAGGGCCTCGGCCTTCTCCAGTGGCGTTGGCTCCCCGACGGTGATCGACAGGGCCAGGAAGCGGAGCGATGCCGGGATCGGGCCGAGGGCGGTGTCGATGGCGGGAGGTGGCGAGCCGGCCGGCGAGTCGACCACAGCCGACGGCACCACGGCGGTGACCACGTAGGTGCTGCCGGGGAGCGGCGCCGACCCGGCCACCAGGCCGGAGGGGGTCAGGACGGGCGCCGGTGCCCCGGCGGCGCCCACCGCGGCCGGCGGCGCAGGCAGCAGCCGTCCTTCGTAGTCGGAGAGGGCGATCCGGGCGGCGAAGAGGTGCCGGCCCTCCGCCGTCGGCGGTGGGGTCGTCGGCTCGGGGGTGGCGCCCGACAGGACAGCCTCGGTGGCCTGGCTGGGCACCCACCGGTCGCCGGCGAAGGTGGTCAACGTCGCCACCTGCCAGTAGGTGGCGACGGGCGATCTGGCCTCGAAGAGCACGGCGTTGGCGTCCCCGGTCTCGACACCGGTCAGATCGGTGACCAGCGAAAGGGCCGAGGGGCTGACCGAGGGGACGGCCCGCCCGCCCGGGGTCACCGCCCCCGACCCGGGCCCGGCCGCCGTCCACAGCACGGCGAGGGCGGCGGCTCCGAGGGAGACCGCGGCCACCAGGGCCACCGGGCGGCGGGCGACATCGGCTTGGCCCCCGATGACCAGGAAGCCGCACCCGCCGAGGACGAGTCCGGCCAGCGCGGCGGCGACCGTCGGGAGCAGGATGCCCGTGGCCACCAGCAAGCCGCCCGCCGGGACCAGGGAGAGGGCAGGGTAGCGGGTCCCGAGTGCACGACCGGCCACCGCCGAGAGCCCGGCCACCAGTGAACAGATCACGACGATGCCCGACGTGTGTACGAGAGGAAGGTGGAAGGCGGTCAACGGCGCCCGGGCCGCCGACAACGATCGGCGCACCCCGGACAGGCCGTGGAGTGAGAGGAACGAACCTCGTGCCGCATCGTGGACGCCCCAACCCAGGGACCAGGCCACCACCGCGCCGACTCCGACCACCACCGCCAGCGCGGCTCGGCGGTGGAGGACTGCGACCGCGACAGCCCCCAGTGCCGCGGAGACGAAGACGGCGGCGCCGGTCCCCGAAGCCAGGCGGGTCACCGCCCAGGCACCCACCATCGATGCCCCCAACATGCCGGACTCGACGGTCCACCGCTCGTTCATACGACGACCAACGGCCCCGCGCCGGCGGCGGTTCCCGGGCGGTGACCGCCACCCAGCGAACCGATGGCTGTCCCGGGCCCGCCGGTCATGCGCTCGGCGCCCGTCCGGGTGGTGAGCACCACCGCTCCGGCCGGGATGGCCGGACGCCGGTCGGTGCGGGCGCGGGACGGCTGTAGCTCGGCGAGGGCCAGACGGGCATCGGCGCGTCCGCCGGCAGTCGGCTCCATCGACATCGAGAGGCCGGAGAGCGTGAGGAGATGGACCGGGCATCCAGCCTCCATGGCCTCGTCCAGAGCCCACAACGCGGCCGACAGCAGCCGCTCGAACTCGGCCTTCCGGTGGACCCCGGCCCGGTCGTCCAGGACGAGGGGGACCGTGCTGGCCCCGTCGGCTCCGAACTGGCGCACGAACCACGACCCGTAGCGCGCCTTGGCCGGCCAGTGGAGCAGGACCAGCCGGTCACCAGGCACGTAGGGTCGGATGCCCTCGAGCTCACCCAGTCCGCGGCCGGACCTCGAGCCGCCGGCCGGGTCTCCGCCGGCCCGGGTCGCCACCACTCCGGTGATGGACCGGCCGGGGTCGAGGGGCGCCGGGTGGACCACGGCGATGGCCGCCGGCGTCAGCGGACCGGGGCATCCGAACAGTCCCAGCGGATCATGGGCCCAACACCTCTGGGGCGGGAGCACGAGCACACCGCGGCGGCCGGTGGGCACCCGAACACGGCACGCCTCGGTCCTCCCCGGCCCCGGGCAGGGCAACGGCACGCCTCCGGCCGCCGCCGGCGCAGGCCACGGCTGGCCGGGGACCGGGTGGTCATCTCCCCTGGGCTGCCATCGCCCCTCCGCGGAAGGCAGCAGCAGGCGAGGCACGACGGGGCCCCCGACCGTGCGGTTGGTCACGTACAACACGACACCCATGGTGGAGCCGACCTCGGCGGCGGCCGGCTCGACATGGGCATGGAGGTCGACGGCGGCCAGGGCCTGCCGGGCCCGCCGGTGCGCCAGCCAGGGGGCCAGTACGGCCGGAACGCCGATGACGACGGCCAGAGGTGCGAGCTCCGGCGTGCCGGTGACAACGGCCAGGGTGACGACCACCACCAGGGTGCCGAGGACGGCGAGGCCGCGGAGTGTGGGGCGGGCCACGTCCCTCACCGCCGGGTCAGCCCTCCCGGAGGGGAACGGCGACCGACGCCGTGACCTCGGCCACCAGTGCATCGGCCTCGTGGCCGTCGATCTCCACCCCCGGATGGAGGAGCAGGCGGTGAGCCAGACACGGGCCGGCCGCCTCCTGCACGTCATCGGGCGTGAGGAAGTCCCGCCCGGCGGCGACGGCCAGCGCCGAGGACACCCGGGCCAGGGCCAGGGCCGCCCTCGGCGACGCACCCACCGCGATCTGGGGATGCCTCCTGGTGGCGTCGATGACATCCAGGATGTACGAACGGGCCGCCGCAGACACCTTCACCGAAGCCACGGCCCGGGTCAACGAGCGGAACTCCTCGGGGGTGACCGACGGCCGCAGACCTCGAACCGTCTCGGCCGGGTCCGGTCCGGCCAGCATGGCGTCCATCTGCTGCCGGGTCGGGAAACCCAGCGACAGCCGGACGAGGAATCGGTCGCGCTGTCCATGGGGCAGAGGCGACGTGCCGGCGGCATCGTACGGGTTCTGCGTGGCCAGCACGAAGAAGGGGCTGGGGAGCTCGTGGGTGACGCCGTCCACGCTCACCTGGTGCTCCTCCATGGCTTCGAGGAGGGCGGACTGAGCCCTCGGGGAGGACCGGTTGAGCTCGTCGGCCATCAGGATGTTGGTGAAGACCGGACCGGGCCGGAACACCGGCTCGGCGCCGTCGGGTCCGAGGACGGTGGCGCCAACCACGTCGGCGGGGAGGAGGTCGGCGGTGCACTGGAGCCGGTGGAAAGCCAGGCCGACCGCCCCGGCCAGGGACTTGGCCAATGTCGTCTTGCCCAGGCCGGGGTGATCCTCGACCAGGAGGTGGCCGCCTCCGGCCAGACAGGCGACGGCCAGCCTCGTCGTGACGGGAGTGGCGGCCACCACCGCCGAGACCGAGGCCTCGATGGCGGCGAAGGTCTCGCCGGCTGGGACGGGAGCGCCCTCGACGGACAGCTGTGGCTCCGGTGCGGGCACGATCATCTCCTCTCGTCGCGTGGACACCTCTGGCCTCCCGGGGCACCCCGCCCGGCGGGCGGTCCGTCATCCACCAGGCGTCCGCCTCCCGTCAGCCTACGGTCGCCAGGGGGTGGGGCCCCGGTCGGGCCGCCGGTGGATCCCGGTCGGGCCGCCGGGCAGGCCCCGGTTCGGCCGACGGTGCGAACGGGTCGGGCCGCCGGGTAGGCCCCGGTTCCCCTCCACCCGACCACCTGGGAGACTGGAGTGGTGGCCCGTTCGAGGTTCCGTTCCGTTCGATACGACCTCTCCGCCGCGGTGGAGGTGGCCCGGCTGGTCGACTCCGCGGGCGGCGCGGTGGCGGGCGACATCCTGGCCCCGGCCCTGGGGTACAGCGGCACCAACAACGGCGCATACCTGACCCGGGTGGCCAACGCCCGGCTCTTCGGACTGGTGACCGGGCGCGGGTCCCGCTTCGAGCTCACCGAACGGGGACGCAGGATCCTGTCCGGTGACGGCCCCACCGCCATCGCCGCCCGGCGCCAGGCCTTCCTTTCGGTCCCCTTGTTCCGAGCCGTGGCCGATGTGGCCGCCGAGGGGTCGGGGGTGCTCCCCGACGACCTGGCCCGCTGGCTGGTGGACGACTTCGGGGAGGCCGACGGCAAGGCCCAGACGGTTGCCGACCGCCTCATCGCCTCCGCCGGCCAGGCCCAGCTCCTCCACCGGACTCCTGACGGCCAGTTCCAGCTCACGAGTGACTTTACCAATTTTACTCCTGTGGATAAACACACTTCCCTTCCCCGGCCCGGTCAGGTAGGGTTACGCCAACGAGCGAATTCTCGACGGAGAGAAGGTGCCGGCGTGGCTGAGGACGGACTCTGGCTCGAAGACGACTCCGGGGGAGCTTCCAAACCGGTTCCGGCCTGGCGCCGGGCGGGTGTCGTCGCCGCCGCCGCTGTCGTCCTGGTGGTGGTGGCCGTCCCGGTGGCTCTGGTGGCCACCGGGTCGCCCTCCAGACCGACCGCCGCCCACCGGCCGGCGGCGGTCCCCCGTCTCGGGAAAGGACCGGCCGAGCACCAGGTCCTCTCGGCCCTGAGCGCCACCACCGACAGCGGCAGCTTCGATTTCTCGTACGCCATCTCGTCGGCCCTTCCGCCGAGATCGGCCCCGGCGACCACGCCCACCACCGTCTGCAGCCGGATCAGAATGGCCGTGCCCGACGGCGCACAGACCATGCCCATCGGGCCTCACGGCGTGACCGAGGTCACCGGTGGTGGGTCCTTCAGCGCCTCGGGCTCAGCCAGTGCGACGGCGTCGCCGGGCTCTTCGAGCTCGGTAACCCTGGCCACCGTGCCACCCGGCTCCGAGGGGGTACAGCGCTCGCCGGGCACTTCCGCGGGCGGCGAACCCATGCTCCCCGCGGAGCCCAACGTCCTGCCCAAGGGGTTCCACTGGAAGGTGGTGCGGTTCTGCCCGGCCCCGGTGACACCCGCGCACCCTTCGGTGACGGGGAACGGCGTCATCAACACCAACCCGCTGGCCATGGTGGCCTCGGGCGACATCGGCAACGGTCTCGACGTGAGCGTGCGGGTGGACGGCACCGATGTCTATGAGGAGGGGACCGATGACACCGGGCTGGCGCCACAGGCCGGTGACGCCTCCGCGGCCGGATCGAGCATCCCGCAGTTCGCCGGCATCACCGAGAGCACCCTCGGCACCCGCGAGGGAGCGGTGGCCATGATGGGCATGGCCAGCCCCACCGGCTACCTCGACCTGATCCAGCCGGCCATCGACGCCGCGGCCAAGACGGGCACCGGTACCGTGGACGGCACGCCCGTCACCAACTACCTGGTCTCCAACAACCTCGGCCAACTGGCCTCGGCGCCCGGCACCACCAGCGCCGAATCCCAGACCATCACGGCCGCCTACACACTGCTGCAGGCCCAGGGATTCACCTCCGACAGCGTGGTGGTCTCGATAGACGGTTCCGGGTACATCCGCCAGGTGAAGGCCACCGACGGCTTCCGGGACGGCGGGTCCGTGACGCTGGAGGCGACGTTCTCCGACTTCGGATGCGCCGGCACCGTGCTCATGCCGGGTCAGACCGGCTCGGGGGTGCCGCCCACCGGCTGTACGTCGCCGGACGGGACGAGCCCGGCGGCGGGAGCCGGGGGATCATCCAAGGCGGCCCGGACCACGCCGGGCACGTCGTCAGGCACGTCGTCAGGCACGTCGTCAACCGCGGCCGGGTCGTCGTCCGCGACGACGACCCGGCCACTAGGGACATCCACCACCATCGAGTCCACTCCGGTGACGTCCACTCCGACGACGTCCACCACGCTGACGCCGTCGACCGCATCGATGACCAGCCGCGTCCCGCCACCCACGACCGTGCCAGTCAGTCCGGGAAGCACCGCGCCCTGACGCTCCCCACCCCCATCACCGCCGTTCGGCGCGACGGCATTGCCTGAGGCGGGCTCTCCCCGGGCCCTCGACAAATCCCTTTGACGAGCACCTGGAGGTCGACGGCGATGAACGGACGCAAGCCCAGAGTTCGTGCCCGGCCGGCCCGCGGTCGCACCGCCTTGGTGCTGGCCCTGGGCCTCATCCTCCTCGGGACGGTGGTGCCGCTCGGCGCGGCGCCGGCCTACGCCGGCTCGCCCGGCACCTACCGCAACCCCCTGTCGCGGCTGGACACCCCCGATTCCGATGTCGTCCGGTTGGGTGACCGGTACTACGCGTTCTCGACCGGTGACGGCTACGACAACATTCCGGTCATGTCCACCTCGGACCTGTCCTCGTGGCCCCAGACGCTGATGCTCGACCCGTCGGTCTCCGACGCGCTCCCGTGCCGGGTGGGGAGCGTGTCCGACGGTACCTGCCAACTCAGCAACTGGGGAACCCGGGCACCCCGCAACGGAGCGCCGTGGTCACCGTCGATGATCGAGGTCAGGGGCGCCTACTACCTCTTCTACGCGGCGTGGGACCCTTCGGTGGCCCACTACTGCGTGGGCGTGGCCGAGAGCGCCGACCCGACGGGCCCGTACGTGGACCGCTCCTTGCAACCGGTCGTCTGCCAGCCCTCGCTGGGGGGTTCGATCGACCCCGACGCCTACCAGGACCAGGCGGGGAACTACTACCTGGCCTGGAAGAACAACGACGGGTACGGCTCCAGCGCCCCCGCCACCCTGTGGTCCTCCTCCATCGACTTCGACGGACCCGGCGCCCAGCTGACCGGTTCGACCACCGCGCTCATCACCCAGGACCAGCCGTGGGAGACCACCATCGAGCAGCCCGAGATGGTCCAGCTCGGAGGCCACTGGCTGCTGTTCTTCTCCGGCGGCCTGTGGGAGACCAGCTCGTACTCCATCGCCTACGCCTACTGCCAGGGGCCGCTCGGGCCATGTGCCGATCCGAATCCGGGCCCGGTCTTCGGATCGGCGGGGGAGGTGGCCGGACCGGGCGCACCTTCGATCTTCTCCGACAGCCAAGGAACGCTGTGGATGGCCTATAACGCCTGGACCGCCGGGAACGTCGGCTACCCCGGTGGTGCCCGCAGCCTGCGCATGGACCCCTTGTGCCTGGTCGGCAGCAGGCCCGTGCTCCTCGGGCCCTCGTGGACGCCGCAGTCGCTGACTCCCACGTGTCCCACCTCGCTGCCCGACGGCTACCAGCTGGCCGCGGCGGACGGCGGCATCTTCTCGTTCCACACGCCCTTCCGAGGTTCGGTGGGCGGCCAGCCCCTCAACGCCCCGGTGGTCGGGATGGCCGCCGACCCGAACGGCGGGTACTGGGAGGTGGCTTCGGACGGCGGCATCTTCTCCTTCGGGGCCCCGTTCTACGGGTCCATGGGTGGCCAGCCCCTCAATACGCCCATTGTCGGCATGGCCCCGACGGCCGACGGCGGCGGGTACTGGGAGGTGGCTTCGGACGGCGGCATCTTCTCCTTCGGCGACGCCACGTTCTACGGGTCCATGGGCGGCCAGCCCCTCGATGCGCCCATCGTGGCGGCGGTGGCCGATCCCTTGGGCGGCGGGTACTGGGAGGTGGCCTCGGACGGCGGCATCTTCTCCTTCGGCGACGCCCGGTTCTACGGGTCCATGGGCGGCCACCGGCTCGACGAGCCCATCGTCGGCATGGCCCCGACGGCCGACGGCGGCGGGTACTGGGAGGTGGCCTCGGACGGCGGCATCTTCTCCTTCGGCGACGCCCGGTTCTACGGGTCCATGGGCGGCCACCGGCTCGACAAGCCCATCGTCGGCATGGCCCCGACGGCCGACGGCGGCGGGTACTGGGAGGTGGCCTCGGACGGCGGCATCTTCTCCTTCGGCGACGCCCGGTTCTACGGGTCCATGGGCGGCCACCGGCTCGACAAGCCCATCGTCGGCATGGCCCGTATCGGCAATTGAACGGCCGCGGCTACTCGGCCGTCGAACGGCCGGCGACCGGGTACCACGCCCCGCGCCAACGCCATCCCTGGGTCGCCGGTGCCGATTCGACCGTACCGTCGTAGACGCCCAGCTTGCGTTGTGACGATGCGTAGACGGAGCACTGGAAGGTGGCGCCCGGCCTCCATGCGCTCACCGGGTCACAGACCACGTCGGTGACACCGGCCACGCCGAACTCGTGGGCACCCGCTCCGGACACGACTTGTTCGACCTGGGCCTCGAGTCCACCGAGCGGCGGGCCGGTGGAGACCGGGCCACCTCCCGAGCCGCTGCCCAGCCAGGCCCCGACGGTGGTGGCCCCGACCACGGCCACGGCCAGGAGCACGACCGCGAGCCTCCGGGCCGGATGGTTCCGCGTCGGGACGTCGGCGTCGAAGTCCTCCTCCGGTGCGTGCCAGTTCCCGTCCGAGCCCACCCACCATCCCGGGCCACGGAGATCGTCGCTCATGTAGTCCATGGCCTGAGAAGGGATCGAAGGGTGGCTAGCCCTCCACCGCCCCGGTGTCTCTTCCACGTCCCGCCGGTCCTCGCCCGACCAGGTGGCCGGAGGATCGCTGGCCGGAAACGACTCGCGGCCCGCCTCGTCGACCAACTCGTCCACCTCGTCCTGGGCTCGGAGCCGGTCCCACTCCCCCGGTGCTCGATGCTCAACCATGCCTCGTGCACCTCCCCGGTCGGATCCTGGCCCGATCCTACCGGCGGGCCCGCCCGCAGCCACGCTCGCCCCGGCGACGGCCCGGACCGCTGGCTATCATCTCGACCTGACAACAGGGACGTGGACATGGTCGAGGACGGCGACGTCGTCATACGGGGCGGGACGCTGGTTGACGGGAGCGGTGCACCGCGGCGGAAGGCGGATGTGGCCGTCCGCCACGGGAGGATCTCCGCCATCGGAAAACGCCTCTCGGGAGCCATCGAGCTCGACGCCACAGGGCAGGTGGTCGCCCCCGGCTTCATCGACATCCACACCCACTACGACGCCCAGGTCTTCTGGGACCCCGATCTCAGCCCGTCCTCCTTCCACGGGGTGACCACCGTGGTGGCCGGGAATTGCGGCTTCTCCATCGCCCCCATCCGGCCGGCGGGGATCGAGATGCTGGTCCGCACGCTCCAGCATGTGGAGGACATGAGCTTCGACACCCTGATGGCCGGGGTGCCGTGGGACGAGTTCGAGTCCTTCGGCGAGTACCTCGACGCGGTGGAGCGCCGGGGCGTCGTGCTCAACTACGCCTGCTATGTCGGCCACACCGCCGTCCGCCTCTTCGCCCTGGGACCCGATGCCTACGACCGGGCGGCCACCCGGGACGAGATGGCGGTCATGGCCGCCATCGTCGCCGGGGCTCTCGACGCCGGGGCCATCGGCTTCGCCTCCAGTTGGTCGCCCACCCACAACGGCGATCACGGGCGACCGGTGCCTTCACGAGTGGCCGATCTCGACGAGCTCACCGCTCTCCTCGAGCCCTTGCGGAACCGCAGCCGGGGCGTGGCCGCGCTGCTTCCCGGCGGCGTGCTGTCCAACGACCAGATGTTCGAGCTCCAGCGACACATCGGGCGCCCCTTCACCTGGACCGCGCTGCTCACCTTCGCCGGTTCCGACTACCACGAGCAGGTCATGGCGGCACACGTGGCGGCCAGAGCCTCCGGTGCCGACGTCTGGCCGCAGGTGTCGTGCCGGCCTCTGGTCTTCCAGATGAACCTGGCCGAGCCCTTCTCCCTCAACACCTTCCCCAACTTCGCCGCTCTCATGGACGCCCCCATCGAGGACAGGAAGGCGGCCTACCGGGACCCGGCTTGGCGGAGGGCGACCCAGGAACAGCTCGATGCCCGCGGTTTCAGCCTGTTCAACAGCGCCTCGGTGTCGGTGGCCGAGTCGGCCACGCGTCCCGACCTGGTCGGCCGCCCGATCGTCGACCTGGCCGAGGAGCAGGGCATGACCGCTCTCGATGTCCTCCTCGATCTTTCACTGGCCGATGACCTCACCTCCCGTTTCTGGTCGGTGCTGGCCAACGACAACCGGGAGGGCATCGCCTGGCTGCTGCCGAGGGACGACGTTCTGCTGGGACTGGCCGACTCCGGCGCCCACGTGAGCCAGCTCTGCGATGCCTGTTTCGCCACCGACCTGCTGGGGCAGTGGGTGCGGGACCGCGGGGTGATGAGCCTCGAGCACGCCATCCACAAGCTGACGGCCGAACCCGCCCGTGTCTACGGCTTCGGGGATCGCGGCTCGGTCGAGATCGGAAAGGCCGCCGACCTGGTGGTCTTCGATCCGGACACCGTCGGTCCAGGACCGGTCCGGCGGGTGGTGGACTTCCCCGCCCAGGGCGAGCGACTGACCGCAGATGCACCGGTGGGCATGACCCACACCCTGGTCAACGGGCTGCCCATCCGGGTCGAGGGCAGGCCGGTGCCCGAGGCCCTGGCGCAGAGGCCGGGCCGGGTCCTGCGATCCTGACCGGCGGACCGGGCACGCCCCGGGTCCGGACCGCAAGCGGCTCAAGGCGACGGCCGGGTCTGCCGATCGATAGGGAATGGTTGAACCCGCGGCGGCGATGGTGCCAGAACTCGTGGACGTACCTGGGGAGCCTCTCGCCCACCGACACGACCCGCTGCTGGCCCGGGTGCCCCTGGCGACGGCGCTGAGGTTGTGCGGGCTCTTCCTGGCCATGTGGATCATCGGGAATTGGTTCGCCGACCTGCAGAGTTCGCTCCGGGGTCTGCACACCGCATGCCAAGTGGTGGCCGCCTGCGGATGCCTCCTGTTCATCGCGTCCAGCTACGTCGCCATCCGCAGCTGGCAGTTGCGCCATCCCCGCTAGGCGGCATCGGGCGGGGTGACGTCCCCGCCTCACCTAGTCCGGCGATGGCAATTATCTGAATAAACGATAGCTATTTGAAATTGATTCCTTTTCCAGATGGTCACGCGTATACTCCAATCGGGCCCGAAGCTCGGGTCCGATTCGAAGGAGCGCTCACCATGGACCCAGCCCCGGCCATCCGCCTCTCCGATCTCGAGTTGTTCGCCGACTGCACCAAGGCGGAGTTGCGGCAGATCGATTCCCTGACCACCTACCTGCAGGTCGAGCGGGACCGCGTGCTGATCCGGGAAGGGAGCGCGGCCAAGGAATTCATCATCATCGGCAGCGGCCAGGCTCGGATCTCGCGTCAGACCGGCGGCCGGGCCACCACGGTGGCCAGCGTGGGCAGTGGCGAGTTCATCGGCGAGATGGAACTGCTGGCCAAGACCCCACGGGCGGCCACGGCCACGGCATCGACGGACCTGGCCGTGCTGGTCAGTTCGGCCAGCGAGTTCAAATCCATGCTGCATGTGGCCCCATCGGTGGCCGAGAAGGTCCGCAGGAAGTCGATGGTTCGCGCCGCCAGTCTCCGTCCGGCGGCCTGACCGGGCCAGGCACGGGGGGCCGATGTGCGGCCGATGGGCCGGACGGCCCGGTGGCGAACTATCCGGCCCGACCCCCCAGGGTCCGACCGGCACGGCCAGGATGCGAACCGTTCGACCGCTCGGCGTCCGCGGGCAGCAACCGGATGACCTGCTCGACGAGAACCACCGGTCCTACCTGCGCCGAAGCCGCGGCCCGCTCGATGAGCTTCCCCAGGTAGGCCGCCAGATTCAGCGTATCGAGCCGTGGCGAACGTCCGGAGAAGGGGATCGGCTCGGTCACCGCATCGAGCTTCCCCACCCCGAGCAGTATCCGCCTCGCCGCCAGCAGTGCCCTGCCGGCTTCGTCGAATTCCACGTCGTTGAAACGCATCCAGGCGGACAGAGCCAGCTCGAGGGCCAGGTCCGTCTCCACCACCGGCCCGAGGACGAGAAGTCCCCGCAGGACGGTGGCGGCGAACCCCTGGCCCGTGGGGCCATCACCCCGGGTCCCTTGGTGCAGGGGCCGTTCACGTGGGTCGGTCGAGGTCACCATCCCAGTGTGACGAAGGGATGTGACAAGGTGGTGGACCTCCTGGTCCGGCGGGGTGAAGGGCGATGTTTGGCGCGGCGAACCGCCGTCGGGCAGTATCAGGCGGTGGGAGCCGACCCCAGTCACGGCGTCGCCGGGCTCGGTGACGGTCTGGGCCTGCCCCCCGACACCGTCGGGCTGCTCGAGGGGATCTGCACGACCCGGGCCATACGCCGCTACCGGGATGAACCCGTGCCCGAGGCCGTCTTGCGTGACGTGCTCTTCGCCGCCACCCGGGCGCCCAGCGGCTCGAACCGCCAGCCGTTCCGGTTCCTCGTGTTGACCGACGGGCCCAAGGCGGCCGAGGCCAAGCATCTCGTCGGCGTGGCGGCACGACGGGCCTGGGACGCGAAGCGGACCGCCGACGGCTACGACCGCGGCTCGGGCGTCGACGGCTCGTCCCCGAAGGCCTCGATGGCCCGGACCATGGAGGCCTACGTCGACCACCTGGAGGCGGTGCCGGTCCTGATCCTCCCCTGCCTGGTCCGCCACCGGGACGCCAACCCCGTCGAGGGGGCGTCCATCTACCCGGCGTGCCAGAACCTCCTCCTGGCCGCCCGGGCGCTGGGCTACGGGGGGGTGATGACCAGCTGGAACCTGCTGGTCGACGCCGAGCTCCGATCCCTGCTGTCGATCCCCGACCAGGTCTTCGTGGCCGCCGCCATCACCCTCGGTCGCCCCGAGGGGCATCAGGGCCCCGTCCGCCGCCGGCCATTGGCCGAGCTCGTCTACTTCGACGAGTGGGGTGGAGCCGCACCGTTCGCCGTCGACCCTCCCGGAACCCGCTTCACGAGCGCGGGACCGCCACCGCCCCGGGCCTGACCCTTCCGGCCCGGGCCGCCGCCGGCCCGGAGCTCAGAGCAGCGAGGGCACGACGGCCTCGACCACACTCGGGCCCGGCGTGGCCAGGGCGCGGGCCAGCTGGGCGGTGAATTCCTCGGCCGTCTCGGCCCTCGAAGCCGCCAGGCCCAGGCCGGTGGCCAGTTGCACGAAGTCGATCGAGGGGCGGCCGAGGTCGAGCATGTCCCGAGCCCTCGGGCCGGGAGCGCCCACCCCCACCCGATCCAGCTCCATGTTGAGCACGGCGTACGAGTGGTTGTTGAGGAGGATGGTGGTCACGTCGAGGCCCTGGCGGGCCATCGTCCACCACGCCTGGAGCGTGTAGAGGGCACTGCCGTCGGCTTCCAGGGCGATCACCCGCCGGTCGGGTTCGGCCATCGCCGCGCCCAACGCCACCGGCAGCCCCTGACCGATGGCCCCCCCGCTCAGGCACAGCCAGTCGTGCGGAGGGGCCCCGGCGGTGGCGCCGGGGGCGAAGAGCCCCGAGGTGTTGCCCTCATCGGAGACGATGGCCCCCTCGGGCAGGAGGGCGCCCAGGGCCTGGCACACACCCTGGGCGGTGAGGGGACCGGTGGGAGTGCCCGGACGATCCGGCTGCTGGTGGACGGCCGATCCAGGCCGGGCCGAGACGAGCGCGGCCAGGCTGTCGACCGCCGCCGACACGTCGTCGGCTTCACCGGCCACCGGATGGACGACGCATCCCTCGGGCACCAGATCGCTCGGCCTTCCCGGATAGGCGAAGAACGACACCGGCGATCGAGCGTCCAGGAGGACCAGGTGCCGGAGGCCGTCGAGCTGCATGGCCGTGAACTCGGCCAGATAGGCCAGACGGTCCGCCGCCGGCCGGCCCGCCCCTCGCTCGAGGCGAGCGGGAAACGTCTCGCACAGCAACTTGCAGCCCGTGGCGGCGGCGATGTCGGCCACCGTCTCGAAGGTCGTCCCCGAACAGGCCCGGCCCCCGACGAGCACGGCACACGGCTGGCCGGAGCGCAGGGCCGCCGCCGCGGCCGAGACGACGGTGTCGTCCGGGGTGGCGCCGGTGGGCCAGGGCGCCTGTGGGCCGTCCACCACCACCCCACCCTCGGACCACGACACGTCGGCCGGGAGGATCAGCGTGGCCACCGAGCCGGGTGGGCCGAAGGCGGCGGCCAGTGTGGAGACCGCGTCCGCACTCAATCCGGCCGTGGACCCGGATGTGCGGACGAACGTCGACACGTTGCGGGCCACCGTCTCGATGTCCGACTGCAGCTGGGCGTCGTAGGCCCGGTGGGTGACGGCATGGTCGCCGACGATATTGACGATCGGGCTGTGGGCCCGCCGGGCGTTGTGGAGGTTGGCCAGACCGTTGCCCAGCCCGGGACCGAGGTGGAGCAGGGTGGCGGCCGGGCGGCCGGCCATGCGGGCATAGCCGTCGGCGGCACCGGTGGCCACCCCTTCGAACAGGGCCAGTACGCTGCGCATGGCCGGCACCTCGTCGAGAGCGGCGACGAAGTGCATCTCCGACGTGCCCGGATTCATGAAGCAGGTGTCGACCCGGTGGGCGACCAGCGTGCGGATGAGCGCCTGGGCCCCGTTCATCCGGTCATCCGCCGGGGATCGGAACGGCGGCCGGGTCGATCGGCTCGACGGCCGGGTCGATCGGCTCGACGGCCGGGTCGAAGATGGTGCCCGGGTTGAGGATGCCGTGGGGATCGAAGGCCGCCTTGATGCGGCGCATGAGGCCCAATTTGGCCGGATCCTCGAGCTCGCTCAGGTAGGCCCGCTTCTCCTTCCCGATTCCGTGCTCGCCGGAGACGGCCCCGCCGAGCGAGAGCCCGGAGGCGATGATGTCGTGCAGCAGTTGCCGCCGCACCACCGGGTCGGACTGCCACACGGACAGGTGCACGTTCCCGTCACCGGCATGGCCGCAGCCGATGACCAGGGACGAGGTGGCCGAGGCCAGGCGGCCCACCCCCTCCAGGAACGCGGGTATCGAGGCCCTCGGCACCACCACGTCCACGATGTCGTCGGCCCCGTTGGCCTTCGACGCCCAAAAGGCGCGCTCACGGGCCTTGATGAGCTGCTCACCGGCATGGCCGGGCAGGACATAGACGTCGAGGGCACCGAGGTCGGCGATCAGCTCGGCCAGGACCTGGGTGTCCTCTTCGAGCCGGGAGGCGTGATGGTTCTCCAGCACGATGACCAGGTAGGCCAGCGCCCGCTGTTTGACGTCCTCGGGGATCCCGAGGTCGATGCCGGCGTTGGCGGTGATCCCGGCCATCGAGACCAGATCGATGTACTCGACCAGCAACGGGTCCAAGCCGCTGGCCACGATGGGGGGTACGGCGCCGGCCACGTGCTCGATGTCGGCGAACGGTGCCAGCAGGGTGACGTGGTGCTCGGGACGCGGGTGTAACCGCAGGGTGGCCCGGGTGACCAGGGCCAGGGTGCCCTCCGATCCGATGACCAGCTGGGTGAGGTCGTAGCCGCTGGTCGACTTCACGAACTTGCCGCCGGCGGTGATCACCTCGCCGGTACCGAGGACCGCCTCGATGCCCAGGACGTGGTGGCGGGTCACGCCGTACTTGACCGCCCGCATGCCTCCCGCGTTGGTCGACACGTTGCCGCCCAACGAGGCGGACTGCTCGCCGGGGAACACCGGGTAGACGAGTCCGTGCTGGACCAGGGCGGCATCCAGGTCGGCCAGCGTCACCCCGGGCTCCACCACGGCCACATGATTGGCGATGTCGATCTCGAGGATGCGGCCCATCCGCTCGAACGAGACGACCACACCACCGGCGACGGGAGTGCACGCACCGGACAGTCCGGTACCCGACCCGCGGGCGGTCAGGGGGATCCCGTGGTCCCCGGCCCATCGCACGATGGCCGCCACCTCTTCCGCCGAACCCGGTCGCACCACCGCCTCCGGCTGCACCGGGGAGGCCGAGAGGGCCTCGTCATGGGTGTCGTCCGCACTGATGTCGCACCCGGAGTCGATGTTGGCGGCACCCACGATCGCGGCCAGCTGGTCGATCATCGGCATGCCACTCTTTCCCGATCGGCGGTCACGAAGCCCCACGCCAGGCGCTGGCCCGTCATCGCACAACCCCCTTCCGATGGTCCGTCCGTACGCTACCCCCGTCCGGCCCGGGGCTCACCCCGAACCCCGGCACCGGACCCCGGTCATGCCCCCCGCTGGCGGTCCGCAGACGGTTCGCCGGACCGACCGCCCGGACCCGAGTCGACCGCCAACGGGCTGGCATCGAGCGCGCAGTGGAAGCACGGGCGGCCGGGATGCCGGACGCCCCCCTCCCTGTCCGGGAACGGGCGCGGCGGGTTCCTGATGCCGGCGGCGGCGAGGACACCGGCGGCGGCACACAGGCCTCCGGCCAGGAGCACCACACTCCGGAATCCGTGCGACAGCTCGGCCGGATGCAGGTAGCTGGTCCCGGAGATCCCGGCCAGTGCCGGGAGCACGGCGACGGCGATGAGGCCCCCCACCCTGGCCACGTCGTTGTTCACGGCGGAGGCCAGTCCGGTGTGGGTGTCGGGCACGGCCCCGAGTGCCGTTGCCGTCAGCGGGGCGATGGTGACGGCGAGCCCCAACCCGAAGACGAGCACCGCCGGCAGCACCCCGGGCACGTACGAGGAGTCGGTGGGGATCCGTCCCAGCAGGGCCAGGCCGATGCCGACCACGACCGGTCCGACGCTCATCTGCAGACGCGGGCCGATTCTGGTGGCCAGACGACCCGAGCGCGCCGACAGCGCCAGGATGACCAGGGTCAGGGGCAACAGCGCGGCTCCCGATTCGAGCGGCGAGTAGTGGCCGACTATCTGCAGCTGCAGCGGCAGCACGAACAGCGCTCCGCCCAGCGCGGCGTAGACGATGAAGGTGACCGCATTGGTGACGGTGAACTGGCGGACCCGGAAGACGACCAGCGGGAGCATCGGCGCGGCCGAGAACTTCTCCACCACGATGAAGGCGACGCCCGAACCGATGCCGACGGACAGCGTGGCCACCACCGACAGGGCCGTCCACCCGCGGGTCGGGCCTTCGATGAGGGCGAAGGTGACGCCGGCCAGCGCCAGTGTGGCCAGGGATGCTCCGGCCAGGTCGACATGGCCGCCGGCACCGGGGTCGTGCGACTCGGGAACGTGGCGGGCGGACACCCAGAGCGCGAACACGCCTATGGGCAGGTTGACCAGGAAGATCAACCGCCAGGAGGCGGCCGTGATCAGGAACCCCCCGACCAGGGGGCCGGCCGCGGTGGCCACGCCGCCGAGTCCGGACCACGAACCGATGGCCGGGCCGCGGTCGTCGGGGGCGAAGGATGCCTGGAGGATGGCCAGGCTCCCGGGAGTCATCGAGCGCGGCCCCGACGCCCTGGAGTACGCGGGTACCGATCAGGACGGTGGTCCCCGGGGTCACGGCACAGGCCACCGAGGAGAGCACGAACCAGACGATCCCCACCATGAACACCCGCCGTCGGCCGAAACGGTCTCCGAGCGATCCCCCCAGCAGGAGCAGCGATGCCAGCGTGAGGGTGTAGCCGGTCACCACCCACTGCAGGACTCCCAGGGGCGCATGGAACTGGCGCCCGATGGTGGGCAGGGCGATGCCGACGACCGTGGCGTCGATGGACGCCAGCGCCGAGCCGAGCACGGTGGCGGTGATGACCCAGCGGCCCCGCGCCGTCCCGACATGCAGGACATCGACGGGCGGTCCGCTCATCGTGGTCCGCCGCCGGCCGGCATCCATCGATCCTCAGGGCAGGGGGGGCCGGCCGGGAAGGCCGGGGGTGATCCGTGGCCCGCCCGCGACGTCGCTCAGGGGACCCTGCGGGGCAGCAGGGCCCCGATGAACCAGAACAGCGGAACGAACAGGCCGATGATGAACATCACCCAGTGGCCCTTCCGGATGGAGATGATCCCGAGCGTGACCAGGAGCACGAGGTAGATGACACTGAAGATGAAGACCATGCCGTTCCTCTCCGTCCGATATCGACCGAACACACCGGGAGCAACACGCTACTGCCTCGTCGACGGTGCCGCTCCCCTGGTCCAGAGGTGGCGCCGGATACCCGGCCGCCGGCCCGGGGACCCCGGGCCGGCCCTAAAGCTGGTTGCTCGTCCGGTCGATATGGCACAGGTGGTTGAACACGGGCAAACCCTGGCCAGGCTGCTCGAGGAGCTACCCGATGCGGCCATCGCCGTCGACGGAGAGGGCCGCGTCATCTGGGGGAACCGTGCCGCCGAAGGCCTGTTCGGGCGGACCCGCGGTGAATCCATCGGGATGTCCGGACTGGACTTGATCCACCCCGAGGACCTCGAGTTCGTGCTGTTGTCCCTGGTCAGCGTGCGGGGCAAGGAGGTCGGTTCGCCGATCGAGGTCCGGGTGGCGACGGCTTCGGGCTGGCGGTTGGTCGAGTTGGTGGGTTCGCCGGTCCCGTGGTTCGCCGACGGTGCCGTGCTCTTGTGCCTCCGGGACCTGACGGAGCGCCGGCGGTTCGAGGTCGCCCACCACCACGACGCCCGCCTGCGGTCGCTCGTGCACAACTCCTCGTCGATCACCATGCTGGTCTCGCCCCGAGGCATCATCGAGTCGGTCTCGGGGGCGCTCACCCGCCTGCTGGGGCACGATCCCGAACTGGTGGAGGGACGGCCTCTGGCCGAGCTGGTCAGCGAGCCGGACCGCCCCACCCTCGAGGCCGCCTTCGAATGTGCCGCCGCCGGAGCCACGGCGGCCAATCCGGTGACCGTGAGGTTGACCTTGAAGCACCACGGCAACGGTGAGACAGCCCCGTACGAGCTGGCGCTGGTCAACCTCATCGACGATCCGACGGTCGGCGGCTTCATCGTCTCGGGACACGACATCACCGTCCAGATGCTCACCGAGCTCGAGGTGCGCAAAGCCCTCTCCCTGCTGACGGCCACCCTGGACTCGACCGCCGACGGCATCGTCGTGGTCGACGGTGCCGGCCGGATCGTCAACTGCAATCATCGTTTTTCCGAGATGCTGCGGCTGTCCGATCGGATCCCGTCCGGTCCCAGCACCGCCGCGGTCACCGCATTCTTCCGCGACCAGTTGCTGATGCCGGAGTTGTTCCTGGCCAAGCTGGAAGAGCTCGCCGCCAACCGGGAGGCCGAGAGCTGCGACGTGCTCGAGTTCGTGGATGGTCGGGTCTACGAGTGTGTCTCCATGCCACAACGGGTGGACGGGGTGGTCGTCGGGCGGGTGTGGAGCTTCCGGGACACGACGGACCGCAAGCAGCTCGAAGAACGCCTCTCACACCAGGCCTTCCACGATTCGCTGACCGGGCTGGGCAACCGGGCTCTCTTCCAGGACCGCCTCCAGCATGCGATGGCCAGGACGGAGAGGACCCACCTCCAGCTGGCCGTCTTGTTCCTGGACGTGGACAACTTCAAGGTGGTCAACGACACCCTGGGGCATTCGGCCGGGGACGCCCTTTTGCAGGCCACAGCGGACGTCCTCGTCGGGTGCCTCCGCGAATCGGATACTGCGGCACGCCTCGGCGGCGACGAATTCGGGGTCCTGCTGGAGGAGGTCGGCGACGAGCACGAGGTCATCAGGCTGGTCGAGCGCATTCTGATCGCGGCCCGGCGGCCGTTTGCGGTCGGAGGCCGGGTGGTGACGACCACGGTCAGCATCGGGATCACCTTCCACCGGCCGGGCGTCTCCAGCGACCAGCTTCTGCGCAACGCCGACCGGGCCATGTACGCAGCCAAGGAGCGCGGTCGCAACCGGTTCGCCCAGTTCGAAGAGGGGATGAGCACCGTCTCGGTGGCCACCAGCTGACCGGGGGGGGGCGCCGATCGCGATGCAGCTGACCCGGGGGAAGCACCGGTTGCGACTCGCAGTTGCGACCCGTAGTTGCAACGGATAGTGTCGGGGAAGGCGGGAACCATCAGCACCCCGACCGCAGGGACTGGCGGTCCCTGCGGTCGGAGTGGCTGGCACCCTTCGAGGCGACAGCGGGACCACGGGCGGACGGGTTTGTCGTCCCCGGCCGACAGAATCCCCCGGTGTCGACGGACAGAGACCCCCGTGTCGGCGGACAGAAACCCTGCCCCTCTGTGATCGGCCATTCCAGCGGGGTTCTTGAGGTTCCTGCGTCCCCGGGCTCAGGTCGCCGATCCGGCCGCACCCTCTCCCGACCCGGTCGACGGGCGCCGGCGCACCACCTGGTCGGCGGCGGCCACCGCCACCGCCACCAGACCCAGGGCGACGAACGGGAACCAGCCGTAGGGTGCCGGCTGCCCGGGCCGGCACAGCTCGACGAAGGGGATGATGAGGGCGGCCGATCCCAGGGCGGGGACGACGATGTGGCGGAGCGGGGAGAACATGGCCCGGTGCCGCCTGAGCATGAACACCGGCAGCGAGAGGTTGGTCAACAGGTACACGGCGAGGATGACGATGGTGCCCATGGTCGAGCACTCGGCGTAGAGGCCGACGGGGTTCATCGATCCGGTCCCCACCCCGACGGCATGGCTGATGCCCCAGACTCCGATGATGCCGAGGCCGATGGCGGCCATGGTCATGAGGGCGTTGACCGGGGTGTCGACCCGCTGATGGATGCGGCCGAGCCACGAGGGCAGGAGCCCCGACCGGCCACCGTCGTAGAGCATCCTGGCCTGGGAATTGCAGCCCGCCACCAGGGTGGCGAGCACCGAGACGATCCCGGCGATCCAGGCCACGAGGGCCGGCCCGCCCAGATAGCTGTCGGCCACGGTGAGGAACGGGACCGAGGACCGCCCGATGGACGAGACGTCGTAGTGGAACCCGGTGACCGTGGCATAGGCGAAGAAGACGAAGAGCGCGGCACCGATGGCGATCGAGATGAACAGGGCCCTCGGAACGGTGCGCCTCGGGGTGCGGCACTCCTCGGCCAGCGCCGGACCGTTCTCCCAGCCGATGAACATGTAGAGGGCCAGTGGGAAGCCCAGGGAGAGTCCGGTCAGCCCGTCGGTGAGATGTGACCACGAGAACGGCGCCGCCGACAGCCGGCCCCGCTCGTCGACCAGGACGACGACGCAGACCGCCATCATGACCGCGACCTGCGCGGCGACGGCCACACCGACCGCGGTGGTGGACAGCCTCACGCCGCGGCCGGTGAGCCAGATGGCGGCCAGGGTGACCACCACGGTGACCGGCCCCCACGGGATGTCCCACGCCGTGTAGTGGGACACGGTCATGGCGATCATCCCGCCCGACATGGTGAAGACCCCGGCCATGGCGACGGTGTACCCCACGGTGACCAGCAGGGCCGTCACCACGCCGGCCCTCGGTCCGAGCCCGGTCTCCACATAGGTGATGAAGCTCCCGGCGGAGGGCTCGGCCCGGGTGAACTCGGCCACGGTGAAGGCCAGGAGCACGACGGCCAGCCCGGCGGCCACGATGGTGAGCGGGGCGGCGACCCCGGCCGTCACCGCGATCACCCCGAAGGCGAAGTAGAAGTCGATTCCCGGCCCGATGTTGGCCACCGTCGAGACGGTGAGGTCGACGGTGCCCAGCTGGCCCGACTTGAGCTGCGCTCCGGTCTGGCTCACGTCGCCCGCGGAGCCCGGCTCCCGTGGCCCGTCGGCTCCATGACGACGACCGTAGACCGTGTTGGTGGGATCGGGCTCCACGCCTGTCAGACTCACAGGGTGCGGAATCTCGACCGTCCGGCCGACCCAGCCGCGTCCGCTTCAGCCGTACCCGCGGCCGGAGTGGCCTGGGTGCGCCGGTTCGACCCCACCTGGTGCATCGTCCTGGACACGGCCGAGGACATGGAACGGGTGGTCGAAAGCCTCTGCTGCCTGGCCGACGGCACCGTCGGGACCCGGGGCGTGCTGGAAGAGGACGGTGAGCCCGATGTTCCGCCGGTGACGGCGGCGGACCTCTACGAACCCGGCACCGGGTCCGACGAGCACCTGTTGACCATGCCGCCGTGGTTCACGCTGCCGCTGGCCGCCGGCCTCCCCGTCGGCCGGAGGACGCTCGACCTCCGGGACGGGGTCCTGGCCCGGGAGGTGGACGTGGGCAGCTCGGTCATGTGGACCAGGCGGTTCGCCTGCATCGCCCGTCCGGGCACCGCGGTGCTCACCGCCGGCATCGATCGGCAGCTGCTGGCCGGCGGTGCACCCTCCCGGGACCGGGCCACGTCGACCTCGCACCACACCTACCGCTCCGGCTTCGGGGGCGGCGCCATCGTGTCGACGACCACCACCCGGTCGGCGCACGGAGAGCGGGAGGAGGTGGAGCGCATCGCCGTCCACGCCGTCTCGCCGGCCCGGCCGCCGAACCGATCGAAGGCGGCCCGACTGTTGGAGGAGGCCGCCGCGGCCGGTGCCGGACAGCTCCAGGCGGAGCAGCGGGCGGCGTGGGATCGACGATGGGACGGGGCGGACGTCGAGGTCGTCGGCGATCCCGAATCGACCCTCGCCGCACGTTTTGCCATCTTCCACATCCTGTCCACGGCCCGCCCGCGTGGTGAGACGGCCGTCGGGGCCCGCGGGCTCACCGGCCCGGGCTATGCCGGCCATGTGCTCTGGGACGCCGAGGCGTTCGTCCTGCCGCTTTTGGCCGGGGTGGAGAGCCGGTCGGCCCGGACCGTGCTCGCCTATCGGATCCGCCGCCTGGCTGCGGCCCGGCGACGGGCCGCACTCGACGGTCGGAGCGGGGCCCGGTTCCCGTGGGAGTCCGCCCACAGCGGAGACGACGTGACCCCGAAATCCGGCATCAACCAGCACGGCGAGACCGTCCCCATCAGTACCGGGGATCTCGAGGAGCACATCACCGCCGACGTGGCCTGGGCCGCCTGGCGGTATGCGGCATGGATCGGTGACTGGTCGTTCCTGACCGGGCCGGGCCGACCGCTGGTGGTGGACACCGCCCGCTACTGGGCCAGCCGCATCCGCCGGGACGCCGGGGGCCGGGCCCACATCGACTCGGTGACCGGTCCCGACGAGTACCACGAACGGGTGGACGACAACGCCTTCACCAACCTGATGGCCCGCTGGAATCTCCGGCGGGCCGCCGAGCTGGTCGAGCGCACGGACAAGGGAGGGGGCGAGGAGGCCGAGGAGGCCGGGCGCTGGCGAGAGGTGGCCGACGCACTGGTCGACAACCTCGATCCGGTCACCGGCCGGTACGAGCAGTTCGACGGCTTCGACCGGCTCCAGCCGCTGATGGCCAAGGACCTCGGAACGCCCCCGTTCTCCGCCGACCTCATCCTCGGAGCGGAGCGACTGGCGGGGAGCCAGATCATCAAACAGGCCGACGTGCTCATGGCCCATCTGCTCATTCCGGAAGGCACGGCCCGAGGGTCGCTGCAGCCCAACCTGGACTACTACCTGCCCCGCACCTCTCACGGGAGCTCCCTCTCCCCTGCCGCCCACGCCGTCCTCCTGGCCCGGGCCGGCCGTCCCGACCAGGCGCTCGAGTACCTTCGGCTGGCTGCCGCCATCGATCTGGACGACGTCACCCGGACCTCCGGCGGTGGCCTGCACCTGGCCAACCTCGGGGCCATCTGGCAGACAATGGTGCACGGCTTCGCCGGCCTGTCGGTGGTCGGCCCCGACGATCGCACCCTGGTGATGGAACCGGTGCTCCCGGAGGGCTGGGAGGAACTGCGGATCCGGGTGCGGTGGCATCGGCGGTGGATCCGGCTCGTCTGCCGGCCCGACGCCGTGCACGTGGCCACCGACCGGTCGCTGCGGGTGACGGTGGGGGGCACCACGACCAGGGTCGACGCGCCCGGAAGGTGGGTGTCGTGACCGGGGTGCACGCCGAGGCCACGCTGCACGTGGTCGGGGCCACCGGCGACGACGACCCCTGGAGGGGGCTGCTGTCCGAGGCCATCTCGTTGACCGGCCTCGCCTCCGTGTCCGAAGAGCACCTGTCCGGCGGCACCGGTCGGGGGGCGGAGGAGGAGATCGTGTCCTTCGCGGCCACCACCGACCAACCCGTCCTGGTCCTTCCCCACCGGCACCCCGTTCCCCGGCCCGTCGGATCGCATCCTCGGGTGCTGGTGCCGATGGAAGCCTCGAGCGGGGAACGCGGCGTCCTCCGCCCGTGGATCGAGCGCGCCCAAGAGCTCGGCTTCGCCGTCGATCAGCTCCACGTGCTCACCGGGGCGACGGCGCCCCCCATGTGGGAGGGCCCGGGTCACCACGCCGAGGCGTGGTGGGCCGAGCTGCGCCATCGGCATCAGATCGGCACCGCGGGACTGTCGGTTCACTCCGGCGAACCGGCCGACAGCATCCTGGCCGCGGCCGGCGGCTCCGACCTCATCCTGCTCTACTGGCGCGGTGACGCCGCCGCCGGGCACGCCACCACCCTGCGCAAGGTGGTCGGCGGCACCGACAAGCCGCTGCTCCTCGTACGCAGGCCGCCGGCCGGCTCGACCGGCCCCGGTGCCGCCGCCGGGCCGGTCGACATCTACGCCTACCAGGCATGGCTGTTCGACCTCGACGGCGTCCTGACCAAGACGGCCGACGTCCACGCGGCGGCGTGGAAGCAGGCCTTCGACGAGTTCCTGGGCGAGGAGGGGGCCAGGACGGGAACGGTCTTCGAGCCGTTCGACTCCGCCGCCGACTACCAGCGCTACGTCGACGGCGAGCCCCGCGACGACGGCGTGCGCAACTTCCTCGCCGCCCGGGGCGTCACGCTTCCCGAAGGCGCCGACGGCGATCCCCCCTCGGCCCGGACCGTGAAAGGGCTGGGCAACCGCAAGAACGCCCTCGTCCTCTCCGTCCTCGACACCCAGGGCGTGGCCGCCTACGACGGAGCGGTCGCCCTGGTGAAGAGGTTGCGCGAGCACGGAACACCCTTGGCGGTCGTGTCGGCCAGCGAGAACACCCAGGCCGTACTGGAAGCAGCGGGGATCGCCGATCTGTTCGACGCCCGGGTCGACGGCCATGTGGTCAAGGACCGTCACCTGGCCGGCAAGCCGGCTCCCGACAGCTACCTGGAGGGGGCGAGGATGCTGGACGCCGACCCGCAGAGGACGGTGGTCGTCGAGGACGCCCTGGCCGGGGTGGAAGCCGGTCGAGCCGGCCACTTCGGCCTCGTGATCGGCGTCGACCACCACAACTACGCCGACGAGCTCCGGGCCCACGGGGCCGATGTGGTCGTGACCGACCTCGGCACCTTGCTGGACGATCCCCCCATCCCCGGGTGACCGACCGGTCGGGACCTTCGGCCCTGGCCGGCCCGGGGGTGCCGCCCGATGATGGGGGTACGTCACCGGACAGAGGAGGGAACGATGCAGGCAAGCGTGGGAGACCGGATCATTGTCCACGGGCACCGGGCCGGCGAGCCCGACCGCGATGGGGAGATCATGGGCATCGAAGGAGACGACGGAGCGCCTCCCTACGTCGTCCAGTGGGGTGACAGTGGTCACACCTCCATCTTCTTCCCGGGCCCTGACGTCTCCATCCAGCACTTCGAGCACCCCGGATCGTGACAGCAGGCGGGTCGACGGATCCCGAGCCCCCCTCGGGCGCCGTGGTGACCGAGCACCCTCCCGCCGGGGACGGCGGGCCGGGATGGCGGGGTCCGGGGACGCCCTACGTCGACCGCCGCCAGGCCGGCCGGTTGCTGGGGGAACGGGTGGCCGCCATCCCGTGCCCCGATCCCGTGGTCCTCGCCCTCCCTCGGGGGGGCGTGCCTGTCGGGTACCAGGTGGCCCTGGCCATCGGCGCCCCGCTCGACGTGATCGTCGTCCGCAAGCTGGGCGTGCCCTTCCAATCCGAGGTGGCCATGGGAGCCATCGGCGAGGACGGCGTGCTGGTCACGGACGAGGCGGTGGTGGCCGCGGCCCGGGTCAGCCCGGCCGACATCTATGCCGCCGAGGCCAAGGAGCGGGCCGAGCTGGATCGTCGCCTCCACGTCTATCGTTCGGTACGCCCCCGGGTCCCGTTGGCCGGTCGCACGGCCATCGTGGTGGACGACGGGATGGCCACGGGCTCCACGGCCCGGGCCGCGTGCTCGGTGGCGCGGGCCCACGGCGCATCGCAGGTGATCGTGGCCACGCCGGTGGCCTCGCACCAGGCGGCCACCATGCTGGGCCAGATCGCCGACCGGGTCGTGGCCCTCGAAGAGCCTGACCCGTTCTTCGCCGTCGGCCTGTGGTACCTCGACTTCGCCCAGGTCACCGAGGACGACGTGCTGGCCGTGCTGGGCGCCGCCGGCCCATCCACCGAGGACCGCCCGCCAGCCGGCGTCGAAGAGCCCGGCCCGCGCACCGGCCGGAAGCGGACCCCGGACACATTGCCGGCCAGGAGAGGACGGCCCCGTTGCGAATCGTGACCGATCGGCAGTTGGCCGAGCGGATGGCCGCCATCGAGGGAACCACACCGCGGGTGGTCGTCTCGGGGAACTTCGGCACTCCCTGGGAGCTCGTCGGGCTGCTGGGGTCGGCGCGGCCGCACTGTCGGGCCTTCCTCCTCAATCCCCAGCCCGGCTGGCCCAGTCCGGACGGGTTCATCACCGAGACCCCTTTCGTCGGTCCCGGGGCGCGGCACGACCCCGGGCTCGACTACATCCCCATGCGCCTGTCGTTGGTGCCCCGCCTCTTCGACTCGCTCCGGCCCCCCGATGCCGTCCTCGTACACACTTCCACCCCGCGCAACGAGAAGGTGTCCCTCGGTATCGAGGTCAACATCCTGCCCGCGGCCATCGAACGGGTCAGACGGAGGGGCGGGTTGGTGATGGCCCAGCTGAACCCCCAGATGCCCTACACCCGCGGTGACGCCGAGGTGGACGTCGACCAGATCGACCTGGCCATCGAGGTCGACGCCCCTCTCCCCTCCCCCGTCCCCGCCCGGCCGACGCAGCCGTGGCCACCATCGGCGAGCAGGTGGCCCGCTATGCCACCGACGGGTGCACCATGCAACTCGGCATCGGCCAGGTGCCGGACGCGGCCGCCGTTCATCTCCGTACCAAGCGCGGACTCGGCATCTGGTCCGAGATGGTCAGTGACGGTGTCATGGAGCTCGAGCGGTCCGGAGCCCTCGACCCGGATCGGCCGGTGTGCGCCTCGTTTCTCTTCGGCTCCCCCGACTTCTACCGGTGGGCCGACGACAACCCCCGCCTCCTGCTCCGTCGGACCGAGATCATCAACGACCCGGCCCGCATCGCGGCCTGCCCGGCCATGCTCTCGATCAACACCGCGCTCCAGGTCGATCTCTTCGCCCAGGCCAACGCCAGCACATCGGTGGCCTCACCTACTCGGGGCTTCGGGCGGCCAGCCGGATTTCGTCGTGGGAGCTCTGCACTCGCCGAGGGCGGGCATGCGGTCATCGCCCTCCGGTCCTGGCACGAGAAGAGCGACTCGTCGACCATCGTGCCGGTCATCCAGTCGCCGGTCACCACCTTCCAGCACTCGGTCGTCGTCACCGAACACGGCTGCGCCGAGATCTTCGGCCGGAGCCAGCCCGCCCAGGCCCGACTGCTCATCGAGCGGGGCGGCCGATCCCCGGGCCCGGGACGGCGCTGTGGGACGCGGCCGGTGGCCTCGGATTGGTCCGCCCCACCGTGCCCGCGTGACCGGTGCCCGGGGCCGGGGCCATCCGGTCCCTGGCCCTGGCCCGGACCCTCCCCTCAGCGGGGGACGGAGCGTGTCGGCGTCGATCCACTGTGGACACGCCCGCAAGGCCACGCCCAGTGCCGCCGCCGGGGTGACACCCGTGGTGTCGACGGTGACCGCGCTCGCCCACGGATCCATCCTCGAGCCCATCATCGCCCGCACCTCGGGCGTGGCCTCGGACACGTCCACCTCCTCGGCCAGTCGTCGGCCGATCCGACGGTCCGCTTCCTCCGGCGTGGCCTCACAACACAACTCCACGAGGGCGGCGGCGGCACGATCGGCCACCGTCCCCGCCTGCTGCCGCCAGGAGGCATCGACCCATGAAGCGTCGAGGACCACCGATCTGCCTGCCGCCAGGTGCTCCTCGGCGCGCCGGAGGAGCTCCCGGTAGACGGCATCGGTGGCCTGGGGACGGTAGCGATCTGCCGCCGGCCCGGTCGACCCGTCCCCCGCCGTCGTGCCACGCTCCCTCCTCACCTCGTCGGATCGGAGCACGGTCCATCCCCGGGCCGCACCCAGCCCGGCGGCGAGGGTGGACTTGCCCGACCCGGGGAGCCCGCCGACCAGCACGAGCCTCGGGCACGCCCGGCGCAGGTGGTCGAGGGCCAGGGCCTGGAAGGCGATGGCCTGGGCCCGGGCATCGTCGGCTCCCTGGGAAGCGCGCAGGCAGCCGACCTTGGCCCGCACGTAGGCCCGGGACGCGCAGTAGTAGTGGACGAGCGACTCGGGCATCGGGTCACCGGACGCTTCGCGGTACCGGCCGAGGAGGTACCGTGCCCCGTCGGCGCGGCCCAACCGCTCGAGGTCCATGGCCAGGAAGGCAACGTCAGCGATGACGTCGCCGAAGCGGAGCCGGTCATCGAACTCGACACAGTCGAGGATGCGGACACCGTCGTCGAGACAGAACACGTCCTCGGCCTGCAGGTCGCCATGCCCGTCACAGACGAAACCGCCGACCACCCGCTCCTGCAGCAACGTCTCGTGGACCACGGTCCACCGGCGGGCCAGGTTCCGGATCTCGGATTCGACGGCTCCGTCGAGCAGCACGCCGACGAAGTCCCGGGTCTGGTCGAAGTTGGCCTCCCATCCTTCGGCCAGTGCCTCGGGGGATCCCTCGGCCGAGATGGCCGGGGACCGGCCGGCCCGGGCGTGGAACAGGGCCAGCACCCGGGCCACCCGCCGCAACTGCTCGTCGAGGTCGTCTCCCCCCGGGCCAGTACGGCCAACTTCCGGGACTCGGGCAGGTGCCGCATGACGACCATGTGGTCCACGGGCTCGGCGTCCAGCTGGATGTCGGCCACACCGATGTAGACATCCGGTGCCAGCCGTCGATTGAGGTCGACCTCGCGTCGGCAGTCGAGCAGGCGCGCCGTCCGGGTGCGGAAGTCCAGGAAATCGAAGTGCACCGGCTTTCGCAGCTTGTAGACGCGGTCACCGACGAAGAACAGCAACGAGATGTGGGTCTCCACCACCCGGGCCGGCACCGTCGGGCCGGCCGGCCGACCGGTCACCCGATCCCGGCCCGCCGGTGGCCCGGCTCGGTGCGGGGCGCGGGTGGGAGCTCCGGAGCGGCGGCCGCCCTAGGCATGACGCGGCCGACGGGACGGCGCCGTCCGAGCATCGACGGGACGATCGGAATGCGCATCCATCGGCTCCGACGGGTACCTGACCGTCGGTGGGCCCCACTGCAGGCATCCGCCGGATGCACGGACGGCCAGCTGGAGGTCGGCCAACACCGCCACTCCCCCTTCGTCGGGGACCCCCAGGGCGGTGGTGTCCAGCTCGAACTGGCGCCCGCCTGCGGCGATGAGCTCCGAGACGACGGGGACGACGTTGGAGCCGGTCCGCTCGTCGAGCGTGCCTCCGAGGTGGATGGTGATGGGAACATGCCCGACATCGATCGACACCGTAAGCGATGGGTCGTCGCTCAAGACGGAGGGGACCTGCCACCCCTGCACCTGTCCGACCCCGTGAGCACCGGTTGCCATGGGTCCAGCGTGCTGCCGGACGGCCGGGTCCGCCAGGGGAGAAAGTCCCGAGTGCCGGCGCCCCACCGGCCCGGCCCCAGGCACGGCCCGGAGCCGGCCCCTCCAAGGGTCTGGTGTGGACGGCGCGTGTGTGGATACCAGTCGGACACGAGGGCGACGGGTAGGGTGTCGACCAGGTCGAAGGGGCCCCGTCGGAGATCCGAGCGCGGACCCGGGAACGGAGATGGTGTGGTGGCAGACGAATGGGGTCCCCTCGGTGGCCTGGCCGGTGAATGGGAAGGTGAGGGCGGCCTCGATACGGCCTTCTCGCATCGCGAGGAAAAGGTGCTCGGCACCCCGTACCTCGAGAAGTGCACGTTGAAGCCGTTCGGCCCGGTCGACAACGGCAGTCAGCATCTCTACGGCCTCGACTACCGGTCCGCCATGTGGCGGGGGACGAGGAGAACCCCTTCCACACCGAGGTCGGCTACTGGCTGTGGGACGGTTCCACCGGTGAGGTCGTGCGGGGCTTCGTCGTGCCCCGGGGCATCACCGTGCTGGCCGGGGGGACCGCCGGAGCAGAGGCCACGCTCGTTCACGTTCCAAGCGGTCAAGGGCGGGGCGCAGTACGGCATGGGCGAGAACCAGTACCTGGCCAAGAGGGCCAGCACGTTGAGCTACGAGGTGACCATCACCGTGGGCGACGACACCTGGTCCTACGACGAGACCACCGTGCTGCAGATGACGGAATTCGACAAGCCGTTCGCCCATACGGACCACAACACCCTCCGCCGGGTGGCCTGAGCCGACCGGCCGCCGGACCGCGGGCACCCGGGTTCCTCAGGCCGGGAGCGAGAGGTAGCTGTGGACCGAGCGAACGGCGCTCGAACCCTCCCCTACCGCCGAGGCGACCCGCTTCATCGAATCGGAGCGGACGTCGCCGACGGCGAACACCCCGGGGACGGACGTCTCGAAGGGCAGCGGATCCCGCCCCTCGAACAGGCGGATCGGACAGTGCCTCCCGATCGAGTGACCGGTCGGTGAGGACGAATCCCTTCGCGATCGAGGACGATCGACTCCGCCAGCCACGAGGTCGCCGGTACGGCGCCGATGAAGCAGAACACGGCGGCGCAGTCCACGACCCGTCGCGCTCCCGTCGGCGTGTGCTCCAACGTCACCTCCTCCAGATGGGCACCGCCGCCGAGGCCCCGCACCTCGGTCTCGGTCAGGACCTCGATGCGCGGGATCGGCGGTGATCCGGTCGATCAGGTAGCGGGACATGCTGTCGGACAGGTCGGACGGCGGATGACGATCGACACCCGGCAGCCCGACTGGCTGAGGAAGATGGCGGCCTGGCCGGCCGAGTTGCCCCCGCCCACGACCACCACATCGCAGCCGGCACACGATCTGCGACTCGAGATCGGTGGCGGCATAGAAGACGCCGTTGCCCTCGAACATCTCGAGGTCCGGGATGTCGAGTCGCCGGTACCGGGCCCCGGTGGCGATGATGACCGACCGGCAGGGGATCTCGCTCTCGTCGGTCAGGGTGACGCACGTGGAACCCGTCCTCGACGCGGAGCCCGGCGACCTCGCACGGGCTGGCCAGCCACGCCCCCAGGCGTTGCGCCTGGATGGCCGTGCGGGCGGCCAGGTCACCACCGGAGATCCCGTTGGGGAAGCCGGCGTAGTTCTCGATCCGCGAGCTCGAACCGGCCTGCCCCCCGGGCCCGACGGCGTCGAGGGACACCGTGTCGAGGCCCTCGGAAGCGCCGTAGACCGACGGCGGCCAGACCGGCCGGGCCCACTCCCACCACCACCAGGTCGAAGGTGCGGCCGGGGATCGGGTGGTAGGTGAGCCCGATCAGCGTGGCGAACTCCCCGGGCGTCGGGTGGCGCAGCACGGTGGTGGGGGTGACGACGACCGGCGTGTCGACCGGCCGGAGGCCCATGCTGGCCAGGAGCACCTCGACATCGTCGGCCTCCTCCAGATCGATCCACGAGTGGGCCAACCGGTTCCGGGAGGCGAAGGTCCGGAGGGCCAGGGCCTCGGGCGAGTAGCGCGAGCCGATGATCCTCACCGCATTGGCGGCCGGGCTGCTGCGCAGCGCTTCGCGCCTGGCGATCAGGGCGGCGAAGATGACATCGGAGATGGCCGGCTTGGTGGCCATCAGCCGCCGGAAGGCATCGTTGGGCACGGCCAGGACCCGCCCCGCCTGGACCACCCGGGCCGTCAGATAGGTGCGTTGGCCGGTCAGGAGCCCCAACTCGCCGATGAACTGCCCGGCGGTGTAGTTGACGATGACATCCTGGAAGTCGTCGTCGGTGACGATCTGGATCTCCCCGCTGAGCACCACCATCAGGCCCCACACCTCGGCGCCGGCCCGGAAGAGCACCTCCCCGGAGGCCACCTCCCGTTCGGTCCCGAACTCGGCCAACTGGTCGAGGACGGCCCGGTCGAGGACGGGGAAACGGACGTTGTCGGGATCGGGCTCGATCATCGGACTGCCGCCTCGGTGGCTCATCGACGGGCACGGCCTCATCTTCTCAGATCGGGACCGGCGAAGGCACGGCCGGGGAGCCGGGCCGTCGGGTGCACCGCACATCCGGGACGACCGGTCCTGGTCCCGGTTGGTAGGGTGCGGCCATGGCGTCCGGGTGGCCGGCACTCTCCTACCGGGAATGGCAGGCGACGTGCGATACCCTCCACGCCCACACCCAGGTGCTCGGGCAAACTGGCCGCCGCGCTGGCGCCGCCCGAGCCCGAGCTCCAGCACGCCGCCCTCCGCCTCACGGCCAGGGGATGGGAGACAGCCCCCCTCCCGGCGCCCGACGCCTCGGGGGCACTGGTCGTGGCCCTCGACCTCCGCCAACACGCAGCTGTCGTCGAGCACAACGACGGGCGGTCGGAGCGGTGGCCCTGACCCCCGACCGCCCGGTCGGCGAGGTCACCCGGGCGGTGATGGACGCCGTGCGCACCCTCGGTGGCCCGATCGAGATCGATCCCACCCCGCAGGAGGTGGGGTGGAGCGTGCCTCTGGACGAGGACGAGGAGCACGCCCGTTACGATCCCGGATCAGGTGGCCACCTACTTCGGCGCCGCCACCCGGGCCGCGCTGGTGCTGGCCGCCTTCCGTGCCCCCTACCGGGGACGTTCGACGCCCGTCAACGCGTGGTGGGGGTCGTTCGACCTGGCCACCAACCTCTTCTCCGGCCAACCCGCCGACCCCCCGTCGCAGGACTTCATCATGCGCAACGCCATGGACGCCCAGGAGGTGGCCGTCGGGTGGTGGCCCGGTGATGCCCGGCACGAGGAGGCGGCCTTCTACGCCTACGCCCATCCGGCGCCGGAGGGCTTTGCCGCGCGGGGTCCTGTCCCCCGCCTCGGCCCACTGGGACGCGACGCTGGGGGAGTTCATCCTGGAGTGGGAGGACGTCCGTTCCAGCCCGGACCCTCACGCAGCGGCGCTCGATTTCGCCCGATCGGCGTTCCGTCACGCATGCATCGTGTGCGCCTGGGACCCGGAGCCTCGCGGCCAGCGCCGAAGGCGTACCCCCTCCGGCTGACCTGGACCGCGGCCGATGGTGGGCGGACCGCGGGGTGCGAGAGTCCCGGTGCGATCCGCGTCCTGGGGCCCGGGCCCGGCGCTGCCACGTCTGGAACCGGATAGCCCGGCGTGCCGGTCGGCCGGTGGGAACGGACGTCGCTGACCAGCGAAGTCCGGCTCGAACGGCGGGAAGAACTTGGTGCAGCCGAAATCGCCCTCGACCCGGGTCAGGTGAAGCTCCTCCACCGCCGGAAGTGTCGTTGCGTAGATCCCGGCGCCACCGATGATCCAGAGGTCGGCACCGAGCCTATCGATGAGGAACGAGCCCAGATCGGCGACGGGCACGAATCCGTGGCGGAGTCCGAGCGCGCCTGGTGGCCACGAAGTTGATGCAGTCGGGCAGGGGCCGCTCGAACTCCTCATAGGTGGCGTACCCCATCAGGACGTCCCCCGAGGCGACGGAGGTCCGGAAGTGCTCGACGTCAGCGGGCACATGCCAAGGGATGCCGTTGTCGGTGGCCAGTCCCAGACGGTCGTCGATGGCGCCGATGGCACGGATCATGGGTGGAATCCTACGGCGGCGCCGACCGGCGGGCGGCAACTCCCTCGGCTCGGATGTGGCGGCTGTGGCTCCGGACGCCCCTCGGGCCCGGCGGACCGGCGACCTCCCCACGGGCCGGCCTCCACGGGCGCCGGTGCCCGCCAGTTCGGCCTCGACGCTCACCGGGGTGTCGGGGTTCCGACCCGTGTCGGAGCATCCGTCACCGTCGCGCAGCCGCGTCAGCTCGGTGAGCGTGCGCAGCAGGCGGGCCTGGGTGAGGGCCAGGACGGTCCCGATGCCGGTGCCGTCCCGGAGGTAGCGGTCGTGTTGGAACTGCGCCTCTTCTCGCCATTCCTCGATCTGTTCGGGTGTCAGGTAGGCCATCTGGTCCTCCGTAGGCGTCTCCACCGGTCAGTACTCGAATCCGGTGCAGGTTGGTGACGTCCTTCATCCGCGAGCCTCGGACGCGAGGAGTGGGCAACCTGGGACCGACCGTAGGGCCAGCTGTGAAAACGCCGGGTCCGACCGGTCAGCCGAGGCGGATCCCGGCCAGCTGGGTGCCGTGGGCCACCAGGCGACCCGGTCCGGTCCCAGATCGAGCAGACTCGTCGACCCGCCGGCCGTCGATGAGCTGGGCCCGCTGCCGGACCGCACCGGCCCGGACACGGGCAGGGCACGGACGTACACGGTCAGCTCCAGCGTGGGCACCCACCCCGAGAACTCGATCTCGAAGGTGGCCGGCGGGTAGGCATCGACGGCGAACAGCAGGGAGATCGGATCGAACGGCTCGTCGCCGGGGAGCGCCAGCCAACCCCGCAGCTCCCCGGTCCCGCCGGGCCTGCCCGCGGGTGAATCCCATCGACCCGGGCTCGAGACGCAGACGTCGATCTGATCGCAGGATGGCCACCGGGTTGCCGTCCGGCGTAGCCCGGCTCAGACGGACGCACTCTTCGAAGGGGACCCGGCCGGCGGCCGGCAGTCCCCTGTCCCAGTAGGGCGCGGAGCCGCCCGCGTCGAGCTCGGCTGGTGGTCACCAGCGCCTCGACGCAGGCCCGACCGTCCTGGCTCATCCGGGCCCGGACCTGGCTGGCCGTACGCCCGGCCCGCAGGAGCTCGGCGCTGACGACCACGACGGGGCCCGGATCGGGCGGGTGCAGGTAGTGGGCGCTGGCCGCGATGACATGGGGGTGGGCGCCGACCGACACGGCCGCCCGGCCCAGCATGGCCAGGAGGTGCCGCCGTTGGGCTTGCCGACGATGGTCCACTGCGGGTCGGCCTGGGCGGCGAAGCAACCCGGCTCCATCGGGGACCACCGCCGTGACCTCGGAGAATCGCCTTTGCCTCTCACGCCGGGGCACCCTAGTGGGTTGCGTCATAGAACGCAATCCCCTACAGTGGGTTCGCATGACGGAATCCACTGGCCCGGCGCAGGTCGCCCCGGCGGCGGGGCCCGGGGGGCCCCGCCCCGGGCCCGGTGCTGCATCATCGTCTGTGCCGGCGTGGTGCTGGCCAGCCTCGATCTGTTCATCGTCAACGTCGCCCTCCCCCAGATCGCCCAGGACCTCGGGGCGAAGAACCTGGGCGAGCTGTCCTGGGTGCTCAACGGGTACGCCATCGTCTACGCCTCCCTCCTCGTCTTCTTCGGGAAGCTGGCCGACCGCTACCGCCGCGATCGCGGCTTCCTCCTCGGGGTGGCCGTGTTCACCGCGGCCTCGGCGGCCTGTGCCGCCTCGACCAGCGTCGGGATGCTGATCGGCTTCCGGATGGTCCAGGCGGCCGGGGCCGCCCTGCTCACGCCGACCTCGCTGGCTCTGGTCCTGGCCTCCTACCGGCCCGAGCACCGCCAGGGTGCGGTGCGGGCCTGGACGGCCACCGGTGGGCTGGCCGCCGCCCTCGGTCCGGTGGTGGGCGGGTTGCTGGTGGCGGCCAGTTGGCGGTGGGTCTTCCTCGTCAATGTGCCCGGTCGGGATCGGCCGCACTCGTCGTCGGATGGCGCCGGCTCCCCCACATCGCCGGTCACGAGTCGGAACGGCCCGACTCCCTCGGTGTGGTCCTGCTGTCCACCGACCGGGATCGGCCTGCTCACCTTCGGCATCGTCGAGGGAGCGACTGGGGTTGGGGTTCGGCCGCATCGTCGGATCGCTCGCCGGAGCCGCTGGTGCTGATCGGGCTGTTCGTCGTCCACTGCCTCACCAGCCGCAACCCGCTGATCGAGCCCGTCGCTCTTCCGGTCGAGGGCGTTCACCGGGTCGTCGATCGTCGCCCTCTTCTTCTCCGCCGCCTTCGGGGCCATGCTCCTGTCCATCGTGCTCTGGGAGCAGGAGGTCTGGGGCTGGTCTGCGCTCCGGGCCGGTCTGGCCATCGCTCCGGGACCCCTCATGGTCCCGCTCATGTCCTTCGTCGTGGCCGGCCGGCTCATCGCCCGCTACGGGCCGGCGGTGGTCATCGCCCTCGGCAGCTGCCGCGTTCGGCGCCGGTGTGTCGTGGTGGGCCATGGCCGTGGGGCTCCAACCCGACTACGTCTCGGATGTCCTCGGCGGGATGATCCTCACCGGCATCGGTGTGGGCCTGACCCTCCCCACCATGATGGCGACGGCGTCGTCCTCCCTGCCCCCGCCGTCGTTCGCCACCGGCTCCGCCGTCGTCAACATGATCCGCCAGACCGGCCTGGCCCTCGGGGTGGCCATCCTGGTGGCCGTGCTCGGCACCGCCGCCACGCACGGCTGCCCGAGCTCGACGCCTTCCGCCGCGGCCTGGTGGCTCATCGCCGCCATCTCGTTCCTCGGCGTCGTCCCCGCCCTCGCCCTGCTCCGGAGGACCGGTGCGGGACGGACCCGGACCGGGTCCGGTACGCCGGATGGCGCGATCCCGAACCCGCGTGTGCTCGCCGGGGCCGAGGAGCACCGGTGGGCCCGCGCCCGCTCACCTAGCGCCGGCACCGGGCCCGCCGGTGCCGCTCAGCCCTCGGTCAACTCCGCCGGCGCCGGTGCCCCGGAGCCGCCCGAGCCGACTTCGGCCTTGAGCGCGGCCAGCTCCTTGTCCACCTCGGCCGCGGAGCCGGCCTCGTCGAGCTCCTTTTGGATGTCATCGGTGGGGCCTCCGACGTCCTCGAGCACGCCCGACTGGAGCAGCTCGTCCATGGCGCCCGCATGGGCCTGCATGGTCGAGATCTTGTCCTGGGCCCGCTGGAGCGCGGCCCCGGAGTCACCGAAGGTCTTGGAGATGCCCGCCGTGCTCTCGTCCACCGAACTCACGGCTTTGGCTGCGGTGTACTGGGCCTTCAGGACCTCCTTCTGGGTCCGGAATTCGTTCACCCGCTTCTGGAGGGCGGCCAGCGTGTGCTCGAGCTTCTCCTCCTGCTCGGTGAGCTGCTGGTGCTGGGGCTCCATGCCGTCGATCTGGGCCTGGGCCGCGGCCTTGCGGGAGAGCGCCTCCTTGGCCAGGTCCTCCTTGCCCTGGGACAGCGCCGCCCGGGCCTGGTCCTGGAGGTGGTCCACCGTGTGCTGGAGCTGCTGCTCCTGCAGCTCGATCTGCTTGCGCGAGGCGGCGATGTCCACCAGCGCCCGGCGGACCTGGGTGATCTGATCGAGCATCTGCTCGTAGGAGAGGTCGAGCATCTCGTCGGGCTTCTCGGCGGCGTCGAGCGCCTTGTTGGCTTTGGCCTGCACGATGTCGTGGGCCCGTTGGAAGAGGGACATGTCGATTGCGCTCCTTGTAGTGGATGACGGGACCACCCCGAACCGCCCGGTTCAGCTCACGGTGGTCTACCGCGACGGGGATCGATCTCATAGGGAGGAGGCTACGCCTGGTCCGACGGTGCCTCCGGCATAACCGATGGCCCGGCCAGGTTGTACGACGGAGTGGTAGAGGAGGTGCCCATGCCGAGAGCAGTGAGGTTCCAGGAGTACGGCGACATCGACGTGCTCGAGGTGGTCGATGTCCCCCGACCGGTGCCCGGTCCGGGCCAGGCACTGGTACGGGTCAAGGCGGCCGGCATCAATATCGGAGAGGCCAAGATCCGGCAGGGCTTGCTGCACGAACGGTGGCCGGCGACCTTCCCCTCCGGGCAGGGAAGCGATCTGGCCGGGGTGGTGGAAGAGACCGGGTCGGGGGTGACCGGACCGGCCGTGGGCGACGAGGTCCTCGGCCACACCGACGGGAGGGCCAGCCAGGCGGAGTACGTCGTGGTCGAGGAGGCCGATCTCATCCCCAAACCGTCCGCCGTTCCCTGGGAGGTGGCGGGATCGCTCTTCGTGGCCGGCACCACCGCATACGCCACGGTCCGGGCTGTCTCCGCCGGCGAGGGGGACACCCTGGTGGTCGCCGGTGCGGCCGGAGGCGTGGGTTCCATCGCCGTGCAGCTGGCCTCGATGCACGGGGCCGCCGTGATCGGTCTGGCCGGTGCGGCCAACCACCAGTGGTTGCGCGACCACGGTGTCGTACCGGTGTCCTATGGCGACGGGACGATCGAACGGATCGGCGAGGTGGCCGGCCACGTCGACGCCTTCATCGACGCCTTCGGGGGAGGCTACGTCGAGACGGCCCTCGAGCTCGGTGTCGATCCCGACCGTATCGACACCATCGCCGACTTCGCGGCCGTCGAGCGCTTCGGGGTGAAGGCGGAGGGGAGCGCCACGGCAGCCGAGCCGACGGTCCTCTCCGAGTTGGTCCAGCTGGTGGCCGCCGGCCGGCTCGAGGTCCCCATTGCCGCCACCTACCCGCTGGCCCAGGTCCGTGAGGCCTACCGGCAGCTGGAGGGCGGCCACGTCCGGGGAAAGATCGTCCTCGTGACCTGACCGCAGGGCGACCATTCCCGCCGAGAGCTGCGCACCGACCACGAACGGCGACCGGCCCCGTAGGACCGACAGCAATGGACCTTCGGCCCTAGGCCCACGCACGGTCCCGGGTGAGACTTTGCCGATGGGCGGTCGAGGATTGCTCCGATTGCTGGTGGTCCTCGCCGCGGGTCGCGCTGGCGGCCTGCTCGGCACCGGGTTCCGGGACGGCCGACACCACCGGCACGGTGGCGCGGGCCGGTCAGGTGAAGGTGGACATCTTCGGCGACTCGCTGGCCTACCAGGCGGCCCCGTACTTCAACCGGCTGGTCGAGGCGAGCGGACAGGCCAAGGTCACCGACTTCGTCTTCGGCGGTACGGCCGCGTGCGATTGGCTCCCCGACATGCGCCGGGCCGCCCGGGCCCAGCATCCCCAGGCCGCGGTCCTGGAGTTCGCCGGCAACACCTTCACGCCGTGCATGAGGAGTTGCGTGCCCGAATCGAGCTCGGCCATCAGCCGGTACTGCTCGGCCATGTCGCAGGCCATCGGGATCTTCCTGGCCGTGGGGACCCACGTCTACCTGGAAAGCACACCCATCGAGTACCGGCAGTGGGTCACCCACGACCCCCACTGGGACGACCTGAACCGCGCATTCGCCACGCTGGCCGGGACGTATCCGGGACGGGTCACCTACGTGGATGCCGGGAGGGCGGTCGAGGGCCCCGGTCAGGCCTTCGTCTGGACGCTCCCCTGCCTTTCCTTCGAACCGTGCACCGGCCCCACGGTGGGCGGCGTGAAGGAGAACGTCGTCCGGTCTCCCGACGGGGAGCATTTCTGCCCCGACCAGAGCGCCAACGCCGTGGGCCAGGTGGTGGCCTGCGACGTCTACAGCTCCGGCGCGTTCAGGTTCGCGGCCGCCATGGCCGGCCCGGTCATCAGGGACCTGCACCTCTCGGGCGCCCGGCCCGGGCGGTGACCGGCCCCCGGCACGGATGACACCGGCCCAACCCCCTCCCACCCCACCCGGATCGGTACTCTGAACCCGTGCAGCCCCGATGACCGAGGATCACGACGACGACGAGGCGGAGCCGGATGCCAGGTTCACCTACGCCAACGAACGGACGTTCCTGGCCTGGAACCGGACCGCCCTGGCCCTCATCGCCACCGGAGTGGCGGCCACCCAACTGCTCCCCGACTTCAAGATCGACGGCGGCCGACGCATCCTGGGCCTGCCTCTGATCGCGCTGGGTGCGCTCGTCGCCGTCACCAGCTTCCGCCACTGGAAGGCGAATCGAGCGCGCCATGCGGCGGGGCGCCCCGATTCCCCGTTCGCGCATGCCTCTCGTGCTGTCGGTGGGCATCGGGGCGGTGGCTGTCATCGCCGTCGTGCTGGCGGTGGCCGGATCGAGATAGGGGTGACCGGCACGGTGGACGACGATGCCGCGGATCATCCCCGTGGGAGTGATGGCGGGCTGGCCGCCGAACGTACCCACCTGGCCTGGAACCGGTCGGGATTGGCGGTGGTGGTCACCGTGGTCATCGTGCTGCGGAGGCTGTGGCCACTCCACGGCGATCGGGAAGGGCTGGGGCTGGGCCTCATCGCATTCGGTGCCGCCACCTGGGGGGTGGGACTGCGAATCGCCCACCGCCGGGGGATCTCCGCCGGTGCACAGCCGACGCTGAGCCAGCCGGCCGGCCGGCTGCTGACCATCGGGACGGTGGCCCTCGCGCTCGCCGCATTCATCGCCGGCTGCCTGTAGCCAACGGCTACGTCGGATCGACAACGGCGCGGGCCGACATGACCACCCGGTCGCCGGCCACCCGCACCCCCTCGGACCGGAGGAGCCGGGCCTGTTCACGTTCGTGACCCGGAACCAGCCGCCCGGCGCTGGTCACCACCCGCCACCACGGCAGGCCCGGTCGGCCGCGGGACAGGAAGGAACCGACGGCCCGGGCCGCCCCGGCATGGCCGGCTTCGAGGGCCACCTCGCCGTAGGTCATCACCGTTCCCCGACCCAGGTGCTGCAGCACCCGCACCACATCGCCTTCGAAGTCCGCGGGCGCCATGTCTCCTCCCCGACTCCCCCGCCGCCCCTACCGGACCGCGGCCGCGCCGCGCCGGGTGGTCGGCGCGGCCGCCCACCGCCCGGCCCGGCCGAAGGTGAGCTCCTCACACACGCGGGACCTGCTGGGTGATGCAGTGGATGTTGCCCCCGCCGAGCAGGATCTCACGGCCCGGGCACCCCCTCGATCCGGCGGTCGGGGAACTCGTGCCCGAGCAGCTCCCGCACGTCGTCGTCGTGGCGTTCGTCCAGGAGTGGGTGGACCACCGACCGAGTTGGCGACGAGGAAATTGACGTAGGAGCCGGCCATGCGGTCGCCGGCCAGCCGGGGGCGGGCGTGATCACTGCGATCGATGCCCGACGCCTCCTCGGCGGTGATCGAGAGCGGACCCGGTGAGGGCAGGAGACCGACCTCCAGCCGCCGCCCACGGGCGTCGGTGGCCGACTCCAGCACCGTGCGGGCCTCTCGGGAGATCGCAGCCTGGGGATCGTCGCCCTCCTCGCTCCAGGTCAGCAGGACCCGGCCCGGCCGGGTGAAGCAGGCCAGGTTGTCGACGTGGCCGTCGGTCTCGTCACCCGCAGACGCCCCGGGGGATCCAGATGATCTTCTCGACCCCCAGGTAGGCGCGGAGGAGGGCCTCGATCTCGGACGGGACAAGGTCGGGGTTGCGATTGGGGTTGAGCAGGCACTCCTCGGTGGTGATGCAGGTCCCCTCCCCGTCGACGTGGACCGAGCCCCCCTCGAGGACGAACGGGGCCCGGTAGCGGGCCACCCCCTCGAGCTCGCACACCTTGGCCGCCACCAGGTCGTCGTCGGCCCACGGGAAGTACAGCCCGCCGTCGAGGCCGCCCCAGGCGTTGAAGATCCCAGTCCACGCCCCGGCGCTCGCCCCGGGCCCGGTTGACCACGAAGGTCGGGCCGGTGTCCCGGGCCCAGGCGTCATCGGTCGTCATCTCGACCACCCGGACGGACGGCGAACACGTGGCCCGGGCGTGTCTCCCACTGGCGGGCGGAGGCCAGCACGGTGACCGGCTCGCTCCGGGCGATGGCCTCGGCCACCGCGGCGAAGGCGGCCTGGGCCGGCGTGGCCCCCGACCGCCAGTTGTCGGTCCGCTCGGGCCAGATCAGGTAGCAGCGCTCGTGCGCCTCCCACTCCGCCGGCATGTGGAATCCGTCCGTCCGGGGTCGAGTCGAGCGTGCGAGAGGGCAACGGGAGGGCCTCCTGGCTCAGCGACGCCGCTGGATGCGGGATCTTACTGCGGGAGCCGAGCCGGTAGGCTTGCGCCCGAGCCCGACGGACCGGCCCGACGGACCGGCCCGACGGACTCGCCCGACGGACTCGCAGTGTGCCGGGCGTGCAGGGACGGCGAGTGGACCACCTAGAACTCCGTCGATGGTCGGACGGGCGAGTCGGGGACAGCCGATGACAGTGTGGCTGGCAGTGATCCAACGGGGGTTCGGTGACGACCGCGACGAGAACCGCGACGCCACCGTGGCGGCCGTCGCCGAGGCCATCGCCGCCGGAGCCGACATCGTCCTGCCCCCCGAGCTGTTCGAAGGGTCGCTACTTCCGCCAGTACGAGCGGCAGGAGTACTTCTCGTGGGCCACCACTCCCGAGGAGAATCCGGCCGTCGCGGCCGTCCAGAAGGCGACCGCGGCGACCGGGGCCGTGGTGCCGGTCTCCTTCTTCGAGGCCGCCCCGCCCGTCGTACTTCAACTCGGTGGCCATCGTCGAGGACGGCGCCGTGCTGGGCGTCTACCGGAAGGCCCACATCCCCGACGGGCCGGGCTACGAGGAGAAGTTCTACTTCAGCCCCGGGGAACACCGGCTTCCGGACGTGGTCGACCGGCCATGGCCGGATCGGCGTGGGCATCTGCTGGGACCAGTGGTTCCCCGAAGCGGCCCGGGCCATGGCCCTCCAGGGGGCCGACCTGCTCGCTCTACCCGACGGCCATCGGCAGCGAGGTGGGGAGCCAGGCCGGCAACGACACCGCCGACATGTGGCGACGGGCCATGGACGGGCACGCCGTGTGCAACCACGTGCCGGTGGCCGCGGCCAACCGGATCGGGAGCGAGGACGAGCTCACCTTCTACGGGTCGTCCTTCATCGTCGACCACCGGGGCCGACCGCTGGCCCAGGCCGGCCGGGACACCGACCGAGACCATCTATGCCGAGCTCGACCTCGACCGGGCCACGGCCGACCGCGCCGGTTGGGGGCTGTTCCGCGATCGGCGGCCCGACCTCTACGGTGGTATCACGTCGACGTCGCCGTGAGCCTCCGACCCGTCGGCTGGGTCTTCGTGCTCTTCGGCATCTTCTGGGGCGGCTGGGCGGTTGCCGCCGCCAACGTCGAGCGGGCCCTGCACCTGACCAACGGTGGATTCGGCCTCCTCCTCTCGCTCGCCCTCGTGGGTGCGGCGACGTCCAACGCGGTGGGCGGGACCCTGTGCCAGCGGTTCGGGACCGGGAGGGTGCTCGGGACAGCCCTGCTGGCCTGGTCGGTGTTCCTGACGCTGGGCGCCGTCGCCCGGGTTCCGGTGGTCCTCGAGCTACTCATCATCGCCATGGTGGCGACGGCGGGGCTCATCGACATCGCCATCAACGTGGCGGCCACCGCTGCCCTGGCCGATCGGCCGGGGCGGCTGGTGGCGTTTCACGCCCGCTTCAACGGCGGTGCGGCGGCGGGGGCGACCGTGACCGGCGTCCTCCTCGGGGTCGGGGCCTCGTGGCGTTGGCTGTGGCTCGGGGTGGCACTGGCCGCCCTCGGAATGGGCGTGGTGTGCCACAAGGTCCCGCTCCCGGCCGGCGAACGCGGTGACCGGCTGCCCCTCGGGGGGACCTTCTCGCTGCTGCGTCGTGAGCACCTGCTCCTGTTGGCGGCGGCGTTCGCGCTCGCCGCCCTGGTCGAAGGCGGCATCGAACTGTGGGGGGTGTTGTTCCTGCGGACCTACCTCTCCTCGGGCGTCCTCATCGGAGCCGGCGGCGCCGTGCTCGGCTACTCGGTCGCCCGCGCTGGCCAGGTTCACGCTCGGGCCCGCCGTGGGCAAGAAGGGATCGGCCCGAGGGGTGATGATCGGGGCCGGTTCGGCGGCGCTGGGCGTGGCCGTCCTGGCCACGGCGGGCACCGCCGTGCTGGCGGCCGTCGGTCTGGTGTTGGCCGCGGGGGGAATCTCGATGTGCTGGCCGCTGCTGCTGGCCCAGGCCGGAGGCGGCCGGCCCCGTGCCGGCGCGGTGGTGGGGGCCGTGTCGGCCGTCGGCTACCTCGGGCTGGTCATGGGACCCGCCGTCGTGGGCTGGGTGGCCGAGGCCGTCGGGCTGCGTGCCGCCCTGGGCGTGCTGGCCGCGGCCGCCCTTTCCGTGGCCGTCGTCCCCCTCGGGTCGAGCAGCGTCACCGCCGGTGGGCCGGCCTCGGGAACCGTGAGGTGAGCCGGGGCGGGCCGGCGGGCCGCGGCTCGGTACGCTGCTCCCCGTGCGCACGAGGGACCTGACCACTCCGGCACTCATCGTCCAACGTGAGCTGCTGGAGGGGAACCTGGACACGATGTCCAGAGCCCGGCCCGGGGCGCGCCTGCGCCCCCATGTCAAGGCCCACAAGTGCACGGCGCTCGCCGCCCGCCAGGCCGAGTGCGGTCATACCGCGTTCACCTGCGCCACGCTGGCCGAGATGGAGGGCATGGCCAGGGCGGGGTTGGACCATGACCTGCTCCTGGCCAACGAGGTGGTGGATGCCACCCGACTCGGCGCGCTGGCCCGCGCCGGTGCCCGGGTGACTGTGGCCGTCGACTCGGCGGAGACGGTCGACGCCGCGGTGTCGGCCGGGGTTCCAGAGGTGCTGATCGATGTCGACGTCGGACTGCCCCGCTGCGGGTGCCAGCCGGAGGACGCAGGGCGCCTGGCCGACCGGGCCCGTTCGGGGGGCCTGGAGGTCCGGGGCGTCATGGGCTACGAGGGTCACATCGTCGGCCTGGCCGACCGGGCGGCCCGGACAGAGGCCCTGGCCGCGTCCATGGAGCTGCTGGTGGCCGCCCATCGACTGGTGGGCGGAGCGGTCATCTCGGCCGGGGGGACCGGCACCTACGACACGAACCGCTGGGCGACGGAGATCCAGGCCGGCTCCTACGTGCTCATGGACACCGCCTACGCCAAGCTCGGGCTTCCCTTCGCCCAGGCTCTGTCCGTCCTGGCCACGGTCATCTCGGTGTCGCCCGGGTGGGCGGTGGCCGATTGCGGCCTCAAGGCACTGGGCATGGACCACGGGGATCCGTCCATCGAAGGGGCCAGGGTGCTGTTCTGCTCCGACGAGCACATCACCTTCGTGCCCGGGCACCGGCTGCGGGTGGGGGACCGCATCAACGTCCTCCCGGCCCACGTGGATCCGACCGTGGCCTACCACGAGCGTCTCCATCTGGTCGACGGCGACGAGGTGGTGGAGAGCTGGCCGGTGGACCTCCGGGGTTGGTAGCCGGCCCCCCTGACCCGGCCCGAGGTCCAGACGCCCCGTCATCAGGAGGCGGCGTCCCGGTACGGCCCGATGTCCAGTCCCGGGTAACGCAGGGCCACATCGGCCAGGGTCTGCTCGTTCCAGTAGGGATGACCGGGCCTCGGGAAACCGAACAGATCCCGCTCCCTGACGGTGCACTGCGGAAGCAATTTGGCCCATCGTTGCGGGGACTGCTTCGGCCAGGCCAAGTTGCCAATATGACCATTACCGGATCTAGGCTGATGAGATGGCGAGCAGACCGAAGCCCATCTGCATCTACACACGCATCAGCCGTGAGGACGCTGACGATCCATCGGCATCTCCGGCCAATCAGTTGAGGGCTTGCGAGGACCACCTTGAGCGTGTTGGCCTGAAGCAAGGCGAGCACTTCGAGGATCGGGACATCTCCGCTTACAACCCGAAGAAGAAGCGTGACCACTTCGAGGCCATGATGAAGCGGGTCGAAGCTGGTGAGTTCGGCGGCATCATCGTTTGGAAGTTGGATCGGCTGACTCGCCAGCTTGCTCAGTATTGGCCGATCCTCACTCGCATCAAGGATGCTGGTGCTCAACTGATCTCAGTCACCGAGTCGATAGACACGAGCAGCATCATCGGACAGAACATGGTCGCCTTCATCATCGGCCAGGCTGAGCAGGCTTCTCTGGACACCAGCAAGCGAGTCAAGCTGTCCGAGGTGCGTCGTGCAGAAGACGGCCAACCTCACGGAGGTGGGCACCGGAGCTTCGGCTACAAGTGGGTACCCGATCCGAAGACCGACAACAAGAAGATGAAGCTCGTCGTCGTTCCGGCTGAGGAGAAGCTCATCAAGAAGATCGTCGCCAAACTGACGGCGGGTGAATCGGCCCGTGAGGTGGCTCGATGGCTGAACGCCGAAGGCGTCAAGACCACCACCATCAACAAGAAGACCGGTGAGCCTCGCCAGTGGAGTCACGAGACCATCAGAACGATGTTGCGGAGTCCGAAGCTCATCGGTGAACGTGTCCACAATGGTGAGCGCTTCCCATCGAAGCACATCCCTGCCATTCTCACCGAGGCTGAAATCAACGCTGCGCTCGAAGCCAACGACCGTGGCCATGGCTACCGTGGGTCGGTCAACCGTGTCGCCAACAAGTACCTCTTGAGTGGCACACCGACTCTGATCCACTGCTCGAACTGCAAGGGTCCCATGTACCCAACTGACAAGGTGGTCCGGTACCAGTGCAAGAACGAGGACCACAAGTGTGGACGCAGCATCAACACGAGGCAGGTCGATCAGTTCGTCTATCTCTGCGCCGTCGAGTATGCCGAGCAGCATCAGGCGGCTCTCGATCAGGTCGACAAGACCGCTGAAGCTCGTGCTGTCGCTGAGACGGCCAAGGATGGCATCCTCAAGACCATCAGCGAAGTCACTGCTGCCAAGTGGCGTGAGAACGATCCTGAGATCCGTGCCACCTTTGATCTGACCATCGAGGGTCTCAAGGGTGACCTCGCTCAGGTGCGGGAGCGCATCAGTGAGTTGGAGATACAGGCGAGCAAGAAGGTCAGCCGCATCCGTGGCATGGGACAGCCCTTGAGGCTCACCGAGATGGCCGACCGGCGCATCTGGCTACGTCTGTGGGTGTCGAAGGTCTGGATCGACGCCAGCCCTGTCCGTGGTGGTCGCTTCAATCCGAAGCGGATTCGCATCGACTGGAACTACGGCGAGTACGAGCCGAACGGCGAGGATGATGAAGCTCAGCGGGAGTACAACCGGATAGTGGAAGCTGAGTACCCCTCGGTGCTCTCGGTCGGGGAGATTCAATACCTCCAACTCCCATGTGGTCCTGAACAGGCGTGAACCTGTCACAGGAGACCTCAGAAGCCTCTCAGCATCCCCGGTGGAGGGGAGTGAGCCACTCTACGGCTCTCTGCGCTGCCTGGTGCCAGATCGGCCACCTGAAGCCGCACTCAGGATTGCTCCCAGCGAGTCCGCACTGGGGTCTGTGGCGGTTCTACGGGCGAGGGTGACGGTTGACCCACCCGAAGCCTTCGACCGCTCTGTACCCTCAGTTTCTCTACCTTGGTGGTGGCGCACCCGTCTACCTAGATAGTCGGCTCTAGCACTACCGAGGTACAGCCGCAAGTTTCCAGGTCAGGACTGGCGAAGATGGTGAAACTATGGTATGATAGAGCCTAGTTATCCAGAGCTACTGAGGCGCACGGGCCTGTGAAGTGGCGGCAACCTACCGAATGGCAAGGTGCCAACGCCGATGCCGATGACAAGAAGGCAGGGATCATCATGGTTGTAGTCGTAACGCCGAAGCCGCTACCGGCCAAGGCCGTATGTCGGAGGCTAAAGATCAGTCAGCAGCGATCGCCTACATGGCTGGCCGCAGCACGTCTCAAGTCAGCATCGTCCTCAATGGATGGATCAGAGACGATGCCGTCGAGGGTGCCATCGTCACACTCGTCGGCAATAGCGCAACTCAAAGCGAACTGTTCGGGAGCGCAGACTGATGGCGCTGCTCGATGATGCCGTGGTCGAGGCAGCAGAGTCGGCGCCCGTCGACCCGCATGACGCCAGCGACATCGGACCGCCGCCGAACCCGATGCCACCACTGGACCCCGACACCCTGGCAGGGCTGCGCACCAGCATCGAGCGCTATGGCGTGCTCGTTCCCGTTGTGGTCGACCATGAGGGCGCCATCATCGACGGCCACCACCGGCTCGCCATCGCAGAAGAGCTAGGGGTGAAGTACCCGCTGGCGGTCATCCTGCCGATCAAGGGGCGCATCCAAGTACGCCACAAGCCCAAGAACTCAGCCATCTACAGCGAGACCATGCAACTCATCGCCAACCTCTTCAGCGAGAGCGACATCCGCAACGTCATCGAGGTCCCTGAGGATGCCGACGTGGCCGAGATCGCCCGTTCGCTGAACCTCGACCGGCGTCACCTGACCAAGGAGCAGCGGCTCGCACTCACCGGCGACCTCCGTGCGAAGGGCGCCTCGATCCGTGCCATCGCCACGGCGACCGGCGTCTCCAAAAGCCAGGCGGGCAAGGACATCAAGCAACTGTCCGCCAGTGGACAGTTGAAGCCGCCTACCAAGGTGACCGGTCTCGACGGCAAGACCCGGACGGCCAAGCCGAAGCAGCCGAGGAAGCCTCGTGCGCCCAAGGCGAAGCCGCCTACCGAGCTTGAGGTCATGGCGGAGCAGATCCGAGCGCACGACGCCCGCCGACTTGGCAATCGTGGGCTCACCGAGCACGAGGCGCTGGCCCTTGTGCCACTCGGTCAGCGGGTGGAGTGGCGTGGCGAGGTCGGTGAGGTCACCGGTCATCCGAAGGCCGCTAAGGGCTACGTGACGGTGCGCCTCGATGGCGAGACCGAGGATCGACTGGCGGTAGTGGCCGACCTCATCCCGGACGAAGATCCTGTCGCCAACGCCCTGAGGGAGACAGCCCAACGTGCCGCCATCGAGTACATCGAGCACGCTGGGTGGCACGCCTTCACGAAGCTGGCTCTTGAGTTGAGCAGTCTCTACAACGACACCGGGATGCCGCTATGAGGTGCAACCTTGAGGCTCTCTACGCCGAGTTGAACGCCGAGCACTTCGGCGGTGCTCTGCCGACGATCCCTGTGCACCGTGGAATGCCAGCGGGCTACGACAATCCGTTCGAGACCCACGCATGCACTGCGATGCCCGACGAAGACGCTGGCGAGTTCGCCATCTACATGTCAGGGTACGTCACTGGGCTAGCGACGGAACTGGTGCACCCGTATCTCCTACACGAGATGGTGCACGTAGCGATGTGGGAGCGCTACGGCAAGCGTCATGGCGGTCACGGTGCACGCTTCTCCAAGGAGTGCAATCGCATCGGCGCAGAGTTGGGATGGGTCGAGTGCAGCACGGACGACTCATTGCACTGGCCCGCTCTCTCATACGACGATGGGATCTTCACTCCGACACTGAGGCAGCAGTCATGAGCGCCGTCGAGCTAGACGCCTTCGCTACGACCGGCACCTCACCCCCGGAGGTGGCGTGACCATCGACCGCAGCAGCTACGACGCCGACTTCGACTACCCCGAACTACCGCCCGGCGCCTACGAGACCTACGTGCGCCCGCTGGCGGATCTCCACGAGCAGACGGCCCGTCAGCCCCGTGACGTGATCCTGCTCCTCGCTATTAGGGAGACGTTCGCCCACTACGGTGCTGCCAGCGCCACCGACGACGAGCGGGAGTACCTCACCGAAGGTCTCGCCCGCATCCTCGTTCCCGACTCGGACGGCACTGTTGACCCGGAGCAGAGCGTCGGCTTCCTCAACCCGTACCGTGACGAGCACGACCCCGCCCGCCGTGAGGTCGAGAGCTTTGATGGAAGGAAGCGGGCATCCTAAGTGATGGGCAGTCGCCGCAGTCCGAGTCTTCTCTTCTTGATACCTACCTCTCGTATGGTGTCCAACCTCAGGGTGCTGGTGAGTACACACCTGACCCTCTGCTCAGAGAACTCACACAGGATCTCCAATCTCTTGAGGTACTCGATGAGACCTTCACCAACCTCTTCGACCTTGGCTACCAAGAGTGTCCCAACCTCGATGACAGGGGACAGAGGTGTCAGAGCAAGGAGTGCGTGCAGTGCTCGATCATCGAGTTCTGTCAGATCGCTGCGTGCATCTCTGCTTCCGTCCCTAGCCACCATCTCGGCGATCACTCGGGTGGACGAGGGAAGCATGAAGGAGTTCGTGAGGACAGTGCGACAGACGGACTCGACCTTCGCCTACGTGCACTCCGTTGAGATCAACCCGAGACAGACGATGGTGCACTGCCACGGCTACTACCACACTGCTTCCGGCCTAGCTGTTCCTACCGAGGTCATAGACCACGCCAGACGCAAGGCGGGTTTCGGTACCTTCAAGCAGGGCAAGATCCGGTCGAACGTCAAGACACGGTTCTTCGCCTACCCAGGTAAGACGCTGGCCGTACCATCACTTCGTCGACGCAGTTCCTCGATCTCAACGGCCACCGGGTCACCGGAAGCTCGTGCACGCCACCTCTGGCTTCTGGCGAGATGGCGCCAGCGGTCCCACGATGCCGAGAGCGAAGCTGCACTCGACCCTTCAGCGCCGCCGTGCCGGTGCCACCATCCGACCGATCAGCCTCGCAGAGATCGCGAGAGCGCATGAGGGAGGCGTCATGAGCCGATCAACTGAAGCGCCGATGCCGAGTACCTCGCCGGGCTACTCCGAGACCCACACGGCATAACCCGAGACGATCTCGCCACCTGTTTCGAGGTGTCGAACTGGGACATCACCGCATGGAAGGCTCGATTCCGCTCAGCCCTGCGACATCTCATCTCGAATCGCATGGTCGTCAAGGTAGGCGACCGATACTTCTCGGCGCCGAAGAGGGAGTGCGATGCACACTGCGGCGCCGACATCACAGGCCGTCGCTCAAATAAGAGATATTGCTCGCCGGATGCCGCCGAATCGGCCAAGCCACGGCACGCCGCAGAAGGGCAAAACAGCCCGAAAACAAGGGGGTGTAGGGGTTTGTACCGGAAGTGCTGTTTTGGGGTACTTGTGTGACCTTCCGTCCCTGGTCACAGGCTTGAAAAAAGGCCACTTCGAGAAGTCTGGTGCTGCCTCAGACAGCCTCGGACCAGTCAGCATCCTCGGGCGGCTCGTAGGCCGTGCAACCACTCGATCCTGACCCTCTTCGGCTGCCACCCGGCGCCACGGACCGGTGCAGCGGAGGAATCGATCGCACACCTTCGACACCCACCAGCGCAGCCACTCACGGCGCAAGCCAGGTGTGGCTCAGGTCAGTCCTGTGCTCCGACCGGGATTTCCTTCCTAAGAAGTGGCGAACGTCATCAGAAGGAGTGCCAACGATGGATGAACATGGGAACGGGCCCGATGTACTCAAGGAGTTGCGCATCGGCTCAAGAAGTTGCAACGAGGGTGAAGTCGTGAGGGTGGAGGAAGTGCACCTGACGAGGGAGGAGCTCGAGAACTTCCGGGGCAGGTTCTTCCTTCTGGTGGATCAGTCCGGCGATGGGTGTTGGCCTTGGCTCGGACCCCGGCATAGCAGCGGGGCCGGAAGGTACCTGTGGCGAGCCAAGGACGGAGGCAACGACCGATACGTGGCTGCTCACCGAGTTGCGTACTACCTGTGCACTGGCGAGCTTCCGAAGTACCTTCGGAACCTCTGCGGCAACCGTGTCGTGTTGAAGGCCTGAGCCATTGGTGGACGAAGCCGACCGGACGATGGAAGCCGAAGCCCACGAAGGCCACAAGGGGAAGGGTTCGGCAACTACCCGCTAGCGACATCGAGCGCATCCGTCTTCTCGCATTCTCTCGGCAGCGACGAGGACGAGATCGGGGAGCAGTTCGGCCTCACCAAGCGGCAGGTGGTGCAGATAGCCATGGGTCGAGTGCGCCCCGAAGTCGGAGGGTCGAATCCGGTCCTCTCGTTTCAGGGGCATCCGCTACTACCACCGGCAGTTTGAGGAGGAGCTTCTGTCCATGCGACCCGAGGAGCCGGTGTTTCGTCGGCATCAAGTCGTCTCCCAGCCCCAGGTGGTCCCCCAGCCCGAAGTGGTCCGCACGCAAGCAACCCATCGACAGGATGCCCAGTCCCATTGGGGCGCCCATTTCCCGACGTCCTACGGGCAGGTTCAAGGTCGGCGCTTGCCTACGGACCGGAAGGTGCTGAAGCGACCGAAGTCGTAGACTCTTTCTATGGGCCTATTCGACATGACGGACGGTTCACTCGTGCCCGTTGAACCAACTTCTTTCGCAGACGAGGGCGTATTAGAGAGAACCCACTTGAAGCAGCAATCAGAGAACACATCCAGTTGCTCGGTGACGATCTGCTCCTCGTCTCCGAGGAGTTCGGCAGCTTCGAGGATGCTCATCGACGCATCGACC
>CAWIEV010000006.1:0-306341 GCA_963835325.1 uncultured Acidimicrobiaceae bacterium
GAGTTGTTCGACGTGGAGTATGAGGGAATTCCGCTCGGCGCGCTGGTCAGCATCCCCGTTCGGTGGTTTCTGTTGGCTTCGCGGATCGAGGATGATCCGCTGGCTGCGCTCACTGCGCGTCGCTTCCTGCGGTCGGCCCGCCGTGTGGTGCGTGGAGTCGGCGCGGCGCTGGACGATATCCAACCGGAAACTGTCCTTCTGTTGAACGGCCGCTTCTTCTTCGAGTCAATTGCCAACGCCATCTGTCGTTCCCGTGGGATCGATGTCGTCATCTACGAACGAGGCTTCATCCTCGACACCTTGATCTTTCACCGCCGTCGGCCGGACCTCCTGCTCGATGTGGCAGACGACCGGCCCGAGTGGGATCACGAGCCGCTCAGCCCTGCGGAGAGTCAGGACCTCGACCGATACCTGATGGACAGGGCCCTCGGGGCCCGGGCCATCGTCCAGTACTGGACCGGCGCCGAATTCGTCGACCCGCAGCGTCCGGCAACCGGTAGGTTGGCCGTTCTCTTCACCAACCTCACCTGGGACTCGGCCGTCCTCGGCAAGGAGGTCGCCTTCCCGGGCATCCACGAATGGCTGTTGGCGGCGGTGGACACCTTCGAGCGCCGTCCGAACGACCAACTCCTCATCAGGGTCCATCCTGCGGAGGTCAAGCTCCCGGGCAAGATGACCCGCGAGCCGCTCGGTGCCTCGCTGCGGCAGCAGTACCCCGACTTGCCGCCGAACGTCCGGATCGTCGAGGCGGACGATCCGCTGAGCTCGTATCCGCTCATGGCGACGGCCGACGTGGGCCTGGTGTACACCTCGACCACGGGGTTGGAAATGGCCCTGCACGGCAAGCCCGTCATCGTCGCGGGACGGACCCACTATCGAGCGAAGGGCTTCACCCTCGACGTGTCCTCCCCGACCGAATTCAGAGAGACGTTGGAACGGGCACTGGACGACCCGGCAGGGGTGGCCCCGGATCTTGACCGCGCCCGTCGCTACGCTCATCTCTTCTTTTTCCAGGCCCCCTTCGATGCCCCTGGCGTGAAGGAACATGTCCCCGGTCTGGCCCGGCTCACCGTTCGCTCCTTGAACGACCTATTGCCGGGCCAGAGTGCTGCGGTCGACCGGATCTGCGATGAGATCCTTTGCGGGGGCGACGCACGGGACCAGACGACGCCGAGCCAAGCTTCATGAAAGGCGTGGGCAGCCTCGTGGACACAGGCACTTCTGGCCAAGGCGTGCATGAGTAGACAGGGGCTCCTCATCCGCACGGACGCCTCGCGAATGCCGGGAGGTGTCGGCTTGGGTCACGCGATGAGGTGCCTTGCCCTGGCTAGGAGCTGGCTCAGCCGCGGTGGCGATGTATGGGTACTCGCGCGTGACCTTCCGGACGAGGTCGAGAAGAGCTACGCGGCCGCCGGGGTGGCAGTTGAGCGGATTCCCTCGACTACCGGCCCGGGACCAAGCAGGATGCCGATCTTACGCTGGCGATGCTGGAGCGCTTTGGTGCCTCGTGGCTCGTGCTGGACGGATACGGATTCGACGGCGCCTATCAGCGACTGGTTGCCGGCTCGGCGCGGATGCTCGTCATCGACGACCACGGCCACGCCGGTCGATACGAGGCGCAAGTGATCCTCGACCAAAACGAGGGCGCCGAGCCCGATGCCTACGCCGAGCGGCCGGCGGGTTCCGTACTACTGCTAGGGCCTAGGTTCGCACTCATCGCACCGGAGTTCAGATCGGTCGCGAGAAGGGAGCGGCTGGGTCCCCTCCGCAGGATCGCGATTATGCTTGGGGGAGCGCCGAGCGAGGACGTCACGAAAATGGCCGCCGTTGCGGGCTCGGTGCTCGTCTCGTCCGGCATGGAGGTGACAGTCGTGGGCGGCAATCCGTCGGCTGACTGCGGGTTCGAGTGGCTGCCATCGACCCTTGCGGTCCCCGAGGTGATGCGTGATGCGGACCTGTGCGTTGCCGCGGCGGGAATCACCGCATGGGAGTGCTGTTGTGCCGGACTACCGGTTTTGCTGTTCGCTGCAGCACCGAATCAGGAGGCAGTGGCCGAGGCGGCGTCTAACGCTGGGGCCGCGATCAACCTGGGGCGGGCGAACGACATCGACTTTCGCCGAATCGTTCTCGAGGTGCGAGAACTCGCGGGCGATGCTGACGCCCTCCGTGCCATGTCGCTCGCCGGACAATCGCTGGTCGACGGTGCCGGCCCCGATCGGGTAGTGGAGGAGATGTGGCCGAGGCTCAGCCTCCGACCCGCCCAACGGGAGGACGCGCGGCTGCTCTGGAACTGGTCAAACGATCCGACGGTGCGGCAGGCATCGTTCTCCGAGGGCGCCATCGGCTGGGATCAGCACGTCCAGTGGCTCGACGACCGCCTATCCGATCCGGACACGCGCCTGTTCCTCGTAATTTCCACGGGCGATCGGCCCGTGGGCCAGATCCGATTCGACCGCGACCACTCCGAGGCGCTCATCAGTTTCAGCCTCGAGGCTGGCGCACGCGGGTCGGGCCTCAGTTCAGCAGCCATCCGGCTCGGCGTATCGGGAATACTCGACGTGTGGCCCGACGTGTCAGAGGTGGTCGCACTCGTGAGAGTTGAGAACACGCCCTCCATCCGGGCGTTCCGCAGTGCGGGGTTCCGCCTGCGGGATGAGGTGCTCGTCGGACAGAAGAGGGCCTGGAAGTACAAGCTTCGCCGTGACGAGTTCGATGTGCGGCGCTGACAGATCCAGGCTGACCGGGCCGCGGCTGCTCGTGACTGCCGGTGCGACGCCAGGGCCGATCGCTTCTACGGGATCGACGAGGAGAGAGGAGTGATGCATCCGATGAAACCACCGCAACATACGCCCGAAGTCCACATCGGCGAGCGGGTCTTGGGAGTTGGGCACCCGGTCTACGTCATCGCGGAGATCTCAGCGAACCATCACCAACAGCTACGACAAGGCGCTTGCGTTGATCGAGGCGGCAGCTGCCGCCGGTGCTGATGCGGTAAAGCTACAGACGTACACACCCGAGTCGATGACGCTCGACAGCGACGCCCCTCCGTTCCGTGTCGGCCGGGGCACGTCATGGGAGGGGCGACGCCTGTTCGAGCTTTACCAGGAGGCGATGACTCCATGGGAATGGCAGTCGGAGCTCAAGGTGGCGGCAGAAGATCTCGGAATGCAGTGCTTCTCGACCCCTTTCGATGAGGCTGCCATCAACTTTCTTGTCGGACTCGGGGTCCCTGCCCTGAAGATCGCCTCGTTCGAACTGATCGATCTCGAGTTGGCCGAGAAGGTCGCAAAGACAAACCTCCCGGTATTGATGTCCACTGGCATGGCGTCAATCGCAGAGATCGATGCCGCGGTGGCCGCCGTCCGAGGCGCCGGCACCGAAGAGCTGCTGCTGTTTCGCTGCAACAGCGCGTATCCCGCTTCCCCCTCCGAGATGGACCTGCTGACGATTCCCCACATGGCCGCGACATGGGGCGTTCCGGTTGGTCTATCGGACCACACGCTCGGGGTGACTGCGGCGGTGGCCGCGGTCACCCTCGGCGCCTGCGCCATCGAGAAACACCTGACCCTCACCCGCGACGAGCCAGGACCGGACTCCGCCTTCTCGCTCGAACCAGAAGAGTTCGCGACCCTGGTGCGCTCGGTGCACGAGGCCGAGGAGGCATTGGGCCGAATCCGCTACGGCCCGTCTACCAGTGAGATCCCGAGCCTCGCCTTTCGCCGGTCGCTGTTCGTCGTGGCCACTGTGGCGAAAGGCGAGGCATTCACCGCGGAGAACGTTCGCAGCATCCGGCCCGGCAGTGGGCTACCACCCGAGTCGCTTCCGCTTGTCTTGGGACGCCGCGCAGCGAAAGAAGTGGAAGCGGGGACGCCGCTGACATGGGACGTGATCGGCGCACCCGGAAGCGCCTAGGCCGGGCTACGCTGCCGGCGCCGGTCCCAGACCTCGTTGGTGCCCTCCGAGTAGTAGCCGGCAGCATGCAGAACGCGGGTGTCGTCGGCACCCAGAGGCCCTCGTAGGAGGAGCCGGCAAATTTGCTCATCCGAGTTCAGCGCGGCCTGCAGAGAGTGCCCCGACAACCGAAAGCGGAGCGCTTCCGTGTCTGGCGAGAAGCAGTCCGATGTCACCGACGCAGTCGTCAACGATGACGAAGAGCACTCCCGCCAACCGCTCTCCCGTCAGAACGATCCAGACACGGACGGCCGGGTCGTCCAGCGAGCGCTCCAGCAGCGAACGCAGCGAACGTGGACCGCTGTTGTGTACTCCGGCGAGCAGCGGATCCTGACGCGCCAGAGCCACTACCTCGTCAATGTCACGCGTCCGGAGTATCCGCAACGGCGACGCGGGGGAGGGTGAAGGGCCTAAGACGTTGAGGATCTCCTGCCAATTCGGATCCGTTCTTGCCCCCAGCTGTGTCACGATGCGGCGCACACGGTCAAGGTCGGCGGCAGTGTCGACCGTCCACCGTTCGTGGCCCAGCAGTCGGTCCTGTCGCAGCACTGCCAGCCGGAAGCGGGCGGGTCTGCGGTAGATGAATGGTGTGACGTGCTCGCGCTCGACCGGGTCCGTCGCCTCGCGGTCGGCCGTCTCCAGCGCGGCGGCGGTCATGACTTCGGCATCGAGCCCAACCGGATAGGTCCGCACGAGCGTGTTCGAAGCGTAATCGGCGCCGGCCCGGCGGAAGAGCACGATCAACTGATTGACGACGTCCGGGTCGATGAGTGGGCAGTCGGCGGTCAGCCGTACGATGGCATCTGCCGGATTGCCGCGCAGCGCAAGAGCAAAGCGGCCCAGCACGTCCTGTTCGGGTCCCCTCACGCATACCACCCCGGCGGCCTGTGCGACGGCCTCGACCCGATCGTCTTCGGGGTAGTCGGACGTGGCGACGACCAGCCTGTCGACCTTCAGACGCTCGAGCCTTTCCAGCATGAACCGCAGCATGGGCCTACCACCCAGGTCGGCAAGAACCTTTCCCGGAAGTCGCTTCGAACCGGTCCTGGCTTGGACGACAGCCAGAACCGTCACAGGGGCTCGCTGTCAATCCGTGCGGCGGCGGCGCGGATCGGGTCCGCCAAGCGGGAGAGAACCTTGATGGTGTCCTCGACATCGAAGTCGAACCCACCGACGCGATCGACGAAGACGGCAATCACCTGAAGCTGATCGTAGAACGGCCAGACCTGCATGGCCTGTTCGCGGACGGCGTCGAGCAGCGCAGCGCCCTCGAGGTTGGCTCGGACGAAGCGAGGGGCGCAGAGAATCTGTACCGGGGCGCCGGTCCGGCACCACCATTCCTGTGATCGGTTCGACGGCTTCACAACACTTCTTTGAGTGCTGATACCACCAGGTCCTGGTCGGAGTCGCTCAGAGCGGGGAAGATCGGAAGCGATAAGAGATGCTCGTACGCATCTTCTGTCGCCGGAAAAGCAACCGGCTCCGATCCGGTAGTGCGGTAGATCGGGTGGCGATAGATGGGGATGTAGTGTACCTGAACCCAGATGCCAGCCGCTCTCAGCTTGTCGAATACCCGGGCTCGATCGCCGACCCGGATGGGAAAGAGGTGATAGGCGTGGGACCAGCCCGGTTCCGGTCGAGGCGGCAGCTTGATAGGCAGCCCAGTCAGCAAGGAGCGGTAACGCTCGGCAAGTCGCTGTCGCTCAGCTACGAACCGCCCGAGCTTCGACAGCTGACTGATACCAAGTGCCGCCTGAATATCAGTGAGCCGGTAGTTGAAACCCAACTCGGCGATCTCGTAGTACCAGCCGCCGACATCCGGCTTCCGCTCGATCCCATGGTTCCGGAATGAGCGGAGGCGTTCTGCGAGCTGGGGTGAGTTGGTGGTGACCGCACCGCCTTCGCCCGTGGTGACCACCTTCACGGGATGGAACGAGAACGCCGTCATATCGGAATGTGCGCAGTTTCCGACCGGTCCGTATGGAGTGACGGCTCCCAGGGCATGCGCCGCGTCCTCGATGATGATCCTCGGTCGCTCACGGAGACTCGTCAGGTCGACGGGTAGGCCTGCGTAATGAACTGCGATCAGCGCGTCAGTACCGGCGGGAACATGCTCGGGTGCGAGATTGAGGGTATCGGGATCGATGTCTACGAACCGGAGGGAAGCCCCCACATAGCGGGCGCAGTTGGCGCTGGCTGCAAATGACAGAGGGGATGTGACTGCGACGTCACCCGGCCCCAGGCCCCCGGCGGCGCAGGCTGCATGGAGAGCCGCCGTGCCGTTGGCGAAGGCCACAGCGAACCGGGCGCCGGTGGCGCCGGTGAGCGCGTCTTCGAACTGTGCGATGGCGGGCCCCTGCGTCAGCCACTCGCCCCTCAACACTCCCACGACCGCAGCGACGTCGTCATCGTCTATCGACTGATGACCGTAGGGGATCACGGCAGGAGCTCGGTGATCGCGGCCTCACTCAGCCACTGATCATTGCTATCGCTGGAGTAGACAAAGCCATCGGCAAGCGGCTTGCCCTCCATCCATCGAGGGCTCGCCACCCACCACGGGTGCTCAGGCAGCACCACATAGACGTCACCTGCATCGATGCTGTGGCGAGCATCGTCAGCGGTGAGGAGGACTTCATGGATCTTCTCGCCTGGGCGGATGCCGGTGATATCCACCTCGGCGTCCGGGGCGATGGCGCGGGCGAGATCAGAGATCCGCATTGACGGGATCTTCGGGATGAAAACCTCACCACCCACCATGTGTTCGAGCGCATAGAGGACGAGCTCCACAGCTTGATCGAGTGAGATCCAAAAACGAGTCATCCGCGTATCAGTGATCGTGAGACGGCCAGTTTCCGACTGCTGGCGGAACAATGGGACGACCGAGCCACGAGATCCGACGACATTTCCGTAGCGAACACAGGAAAGACATGTTCGCGAGTGGGCTGCATAGGCGTTTCCCTGGACGACGATCTTCTCAGCGCAGAGCTTCGTCGCCCCGTAAAGGTTGACGGGATTCACCGCCTTGTCGGTCGAGAGTGCGAGGACTTTCGCCACGCCGCTGTCGATGGCCGCGTCGACAACGTTCTGGGCACCCAAGACGTTGGTCTGGATGGCCTCGAACGGATTGTATTCGCATGCGGGTACCTGTTTCATCGCCGCGGCATGAACGATGATGTCCGCTCCGCTCGCCGCCCGCACGAGCCGATCTCGGTCGCGGACGTCGCCTACGAAGTAGCGGACGCCTCGATCGCCGAACTGCTCATGAAGCTGCCACTGCTTCAGCTCGTCCCGTGAGTAGATGCGGACGACTGCGTCCGGCCATGTTGTCGTCACCTGGCGCAGAAATGCCTGACCGAAAGAACCGGTCCCGCCTGTGAGAAGGATCGTCTTACCCGAGAGGTCAATCACAGCCCTATTCTTGCTCGTCAGGCGAGGGGAGTGGGTCACATCGAATCCAAAGGTCCGGCGACCTCCCAGACCGACCGGAATTGATCAGCCACTCCCGGTAGCCACGGCGCCGTTGTGGAGCCTCCAGCCCGCTTGGAAGAGGGCCTGGCGGGGGTGGTCTGGTTGCATGAAGAAGTTGTCGTGCATGAAGTGGAAGCTCACGGCGTGGGCTAGTTCCCCACATTGCCCGGATAGCCGTTTGTGACGCCGGTGAACCGGCACAACCCCATCTGCACGGTAAGTTCCCGCCTTCCGACATAAGCAGGCGAGATGAGGTGGGATCCCTAAATTTCGGGATCCCTAAATTGATAGTCGCGATCCGTGGTGAACTTGACCTGGCCAGGCCGGAGTCGGGACCGCAGATAGGCCAGGAACGTGTAGCAATCTGTGTCGTCGCGCCCGAATCCTCTCCCCATGTTAGGCTCACGTTGCCAGCCCTGGGCTCTTCGAGGAAGGACGCTGTGTGGCACCCTTGCAAACTCAAGGCAGCTTCCGGGAACTGTCATCGTTCGAATGCCCTGCGCGAGACGTCCGGCGGATAGGTCGCCCCTGACGGAAACCTTGCGAGGGCTCTGTGAGCGCCCATTCGATGTTGTTCTGGGTCCGAATGGGCCAATCTTGCGATCGCTCGGGAGCTACAACCGACAACGTTCAGATACGCATCATAGGGAGGGGTTCCATCAAAGTTAAGACGACCTCCGACGGGGTAGCGTCGGCGGTAACGGCAAGAGAGCGATCTGACACTGCGATTGCTGGTCGCCCCTTTTTTGGGCTTCCTTCAATTCCAACCCCGGTGCCCCTGATTGGCGTCTTGGGGTTCCTGCTGGTGCTCGTACTGCGCCTCTCCGGGCTGATCGTTGGACCGACGGCGTTCGTTCTCGCAGTGATCTGTTTTCTTCTTGCACCTGGACCTCGACGTCTCTCGGAGCGCTTCATCCTCTTCTTCGCCATCGGGTTCGGCTGGATGACGTTGCTCGGCTGGATCCCCCGACTCGAAACACATGTCGATGTGGCAGGGATCTTGCTTGCAGTAGCTTTTGGTGCCGCTGCCGCCAACCAGTTCCACAATCGGCGCTTCCGATTGTCTCTACGACAGTGGCCGCTGGCGACCGAAGCTGCCGCCATAGCCATCGGAACAGGGGCGACCCTGTGGTTTGCCGTCCCATTGCTGCGACTGAGTCTGAGAGGACGGCTCAATGCCCTCTTTCCCGGCTGGGACAATTCCGCATTCTTCGACCTGTTCAGGCAGATCCTGCTACACGGAGGCTTCAGCTCGATTCGATTTCCTGGACCCGGTGAGGGTCTGCCCCAGTCTTTGGCACTCCTCGTAAGACTGTGGAACCCGCATCCCCCAACGGCAACGCCCTGGGTGCTGAACGCCTACATCGCGGCCCTCCTTTTGACGCTCGGAGCAATCGTGACGCTCGGGTGCATGAGCGTCGCACGCCTGTGTGGGCGCGATTTTTGGGTGGCACTTCCTGCCATGGCTGCAGTTGTGCAGATTTTCGTAGTCGGGCGTCTCTGGATCCTCAACGGCTATCCAACGTTTGATCTGCCGATCGCCGCCGCAACCGCCGCCGTCCTCCTGTCATGGCGGCCAAGTTTGAGCCCACGGCTCCAGTTCCTCACAGTTGCCGGGCTGACCCTCGTGGCCGCGTACACCTGGTACCCGATCATTGTGCTGTGTGCGCCGGCTCTCATTGCGGCAGCCGTGCGATTGATCAAGGCATCCTCCCGGCGCTCTCTGAGCACATGTGCCTTCGCCTGCGCAGGAATCGCGTTGGTAGCTCCCCTCGTCCATTTCGGAAACGAAACACACAAGTTCTCTCTTTCCTATGCGGCACACGGCAGCGATTACGCCGCGACGTTTTCTCCGGGGACTCCTTGGGTGCTGGTCGGGCCTATCGATCGCCGGTCTTCTTCTTTTTGTCACCGTCAGGCGATTCACGGACGAGGACGGAGGCCTGGGGCTCCTGCTCCTGGCAGCTCCGGCTGTATTCGGTGCCTTGGGGGTTGTATTCCTGGTGGTTTCCGAGTACTCGGTGTCCAACCGTGTCTCCTACTACGGTCACAAATTTGCCACCGGCGTCTACGGAATGTGCCTCGTCGTTCTCATGACCGTGCTCGTTACTTCGTTCGCGACCAGCAAGCTCCGTCGGCGTTTGCCGACGGTGGCCATGGCAGCTTTGGCGTGCCTTGCCAGCATCGCCCTGCTCGAAATCGACGGATACGTGGGCCCATTTGCAAATCCCCACAGCATCTACCCAACACAGGCAAAAACGGGGTTCCAGGCACACGTAATTCTCGATCTGCCTGTAGTTGCCGGTGAAGCCGATGAGCTGATCGCATCGGCGCAATGGGCCCGGGATCGGCCCACGTTCGGTACCCGCTGGGCCTTTATCGATCCCGATGGTTCGCTGAGTTGCGTCCAAGCGGACGAGTGGTTCTTTGGTCTGAGCGGTGAGCTCTCGGTCAGCGGCTTGTATGGGGAATGGAATGAGCTTCCGTGCCAGGTGGGAGCAGGAGACGCTGTGACGGCAGCATACGTCGTAAGCCATTTTCGAAATCCCGTAGCGTCGCACATTCACCTATTCGTCTCAGCCTCGCTTGCCCAAGCAATAATTGCCCGCGACAAGGCTTGGAGCTCACCGGGCGTCCTGTACCTGCCGCGAACGTGATCCAAAGTTGACCCATACTCATGGGTGGGATCCCCGGAGCTGCCCCGACGTCGACGGCGTGAATGGGGTTCGTTGCGGGCATGGTGCGGACGCGCCGGTGTGACCATGCCAACCCGGGTCAGGACTCGGCGCCGATCAATCTCGGACGGAGCCGGCTTGTCTGGTGAGGCACTTCGGGCGGGGGCGGTTCATGGACGCACCCACCATTCGGTAGCTTTCAGGACCCGACCCACCGTCGTCGGGTGCCGCCGCCAACTGGAGGAACCACCCGTCCTCGAGTGGACCGCGTCACCTGGCCGGAGATCACCTGGGCCGAGATTGTCCGACCATTGCCAGGGACACCACCAATGCCCACGGCTCATGATGGAGCGGTTGGCCCCGGACCGGCATGCGGGTCGGCGAACTGGCGGCCCTGGAAGATGACGCCACGGCCCAGATCAGCGAGACCTTCTGGCTGCGCATCCCCGTGGGCAATCTGCCCAACGACGGCTTCGAAATGATCCGGGATCGTCTGCTCGAGGAGAAGGGAATCGAGGCCACTGACGGGGAGGGGCGAGAGCCAAGCTCCTGTCAGTCCGAACCAGGACCATATGCGCCTTTGGCTCGGGCGGCGGGGGATCGGTAACCTTGGTCCATGGACTTAGTGGACCGCTGGAAGGGCGGGTTCGGGGACGCGTACACGGAGCGGAACCGGCCCACCGAGGAAGTCATCGCCCAGACTGCGGCTGCGCTCGCCGGCATCTGGCAGCACATGACCCCGCCGCCCGGCACGGTGCTCGAAGTCGGCGCCAACGCCGGCCGGAACATCCGCGCCCTGCAGAGGATCACCACCGCCCGCCTGCACGCGGTCGAGCCGAACCCGACTGCACGGACGGAGCTGGCGGACGTGCTCGACGCTGTCCATGACGCCACCGCCGGGGCTCTCCCCTTCGCCGACGACAGCATGGACTTGGTCTTCACGTCGGGCGTGCTCATCCATATCCCCGACGACGAGCTCGGCCAGGCTCTTGACGAGATCCACCGGGTCGCCCGCCGCTGGGTCCTGAATATCGAGTATTTCAGCCCCACACCGCAGACGATCGACTACCGGGGCCACGGCGACATGCTATTCAAACGGGATTACGGCTCCCTATTGCTGGACCGCTTCGGCGATCTCGAGCACGTCGCCAACGGCTTCCAGTGGCGGCGAACGACCGGGCAGGACGACAGCAACTGGTGGCTGTTCCGCAAGGTCTTGATTAGATGAGGACCCTTCCCGTGGGGGTGCAACCGAACTTCGACCGGACACAACACGAACGGCCGGCCTGACCCGGCCCGGTCGCCTTCGACCCCGCGTCGCGTTCGAGCCTATCGTCTGCCAAAAGCAGGTGCGTTACTCGACCCCATCCTTTGGACTAAGGGCCGAGTCACCCGTGGTGAAATGCGAATGGACCGCCCCGGTAACGGGTCAGGATGTACGGCTTCCCGTTCGGAGTGTTGAGCCTCTCGGCGCGCAGCTGCAGATGGGTGACAGACTCTGGAACCGTGTCGAGGTCCTTGGCCGTCAGCCGGACCCGAGAGACACCCAGCCCCGTCGTCGACACCAAGTGCTCGGCGACGATGTGGTGTCCGGGGTGACCTTCCCAGCGAATCAGAGTCCTGCCCCGGCGTGGACGGTAGTTCACGAAGTAGGCGTCAGCGGTCTCGAGGCCGGTTACGGGGATCAGTCGGCGGCTTTCCCAAGATGCGCCACTCCGGGCCCAGGCAGCCCACGCCGAGGAAGAGGGCCACGGAACTCCGTAGGCGTGGCCATATCGCTGGTCGATCGAGTGCACATACCCGATGCTGCCGTCTTCCCCCAAGACGCTCATCCAAAAAGGCGTCCGGGCCCAGGTTTCAGGTGCCAGCGCCACAAGGGCTGCCGCTGTCCGAGGACCCGGCTCGAAGTCGGCCTCGACCGACCCGAACGGCTGACTCGAGCCGAACTCACGCAACAGGTCGGTCACCGGGACGAGAGACGTGGCGAACGGCTCGATAGTCCTGGTCGTCGTCCCGATCACCGCTCCCTCCGCATCTCGGAGGGAGCGGTGAGCTCGACCGACCTCGTCGAGATCCGGTAGGAACAGGGAGTAGAAATGGTGGAGATGCAGGCGGCTCTGGATGCCGCTCTCCTGGATGAAACAGTGCATGTAGCTGCGCCGGGGCAACGCGTTGGCGGGTCTGACCGCTGAGCGGACCTTGATGCCGGCTCGGCGCGCGGGGCTCCTGACGGCCATCAGCTGAGCAATTCCGGCTGCTTGCGGCCGAAGAGAACGGCCCGGAGCCGGGTGTTGGCCGCCTTCTTGATCTCGCCCCCCCACCACGGCAAGTAGTAGATGGGAGGCAGCGTATGGTCGCACGCCAGCCCTTTTGATCTGTCACTCCTCGTCACTGAGATGGGTACGATCGTCCCCGAGACCGACGATCCGACGGCCATGCCGAACCCACCGAGGTCGACGAAACGTTCTAAGGCTCCTTCACTTCTGAGCAGATCCCGCATGCTCAAGCGCCGGAACCCATTGGGGGGGACCAGGATCTCAACGGTGGCCAGTCGAACACCATCGGCTGCCAGTAGGGCGAGGTCGAACGCCAACGACCGGTCGTATCCTGGTTCCGTCGACACGTTCAACAGAAGTAGATGGGTGTCGAGATCGTCATCCACCAGCACTTTCGGCGACTGCATCAGCGTCGAACGGGTACCCCCGAACCGCGAGTCGTTAACGGGGTGCGACTGGTAGGCAAGCCCGCTGGCAACATTCCATCGCTCACTTGAGTACTCGACGTACTCGTCGGACACCGACACGTGGCCAATCACTTCGGCAGCCGATACATCGATCGCGTCCACACCGCGGTAGCGGGCAGGACCCAGCCGAATCGTGGCGAGCACGTCGCAGGACGTTTCGACACCTTGCAGGTCGAGCTCACGACTGAGGTCGACGACAGCGCACTCCCCAGGAACGATCGACATCAGGTCCCTGGCGAAAATTGCACCACCGTCCGGGTCACGGACTTCCAGCGACACGTCCACGTCGTCGCGAGGAACTCTTCCACCGGTGAATCCGTTGGCCACCGTGACCGTCGTCCGATACCCCAGATCGGCCAGAGTTGCCACATGGCACATCTTCAAGTCCCGGGGATCGAAACCCTTGATCTCCATGCAGCCTCCGAACAGGGATGTTCACCGTCGGGCGCCCCATCACCCCTCGCACCATTCTATCCGACCCGGTCCGCCGCCGCACGCCCTCGAGTCACCTCGGGTCAGTCCTGTGTTGGAGAGGAGCGACTCACGATGCGCCGGTGCTACTGTGCCAGCTGTCGACGCGTGGTCCCATCTTCAGGGAGGTCCGTGATCGAACAGACGCCGGCAAGTCGACAAGAGTGGCAGGCCCTGATCCAGAGCTACAAGGATCAGGCAGGACGCGTCTTCCACTACGTCCACGTGCCCAACCCGGGGGCACGAGCACTGGTCGTGCACTTCTCAGCCTTTTTCGGGGAGTGGGGTGACCGTCCGCAATACCGCCTGGAATTCCAGGGACACTTCCATCGGCTCAAGCTCCTTGGCGGTGAGCCGGGATTCAACTGGTTGTTCATCTGCGATGAATACGGAGCGGACCGCAATGGCACCTACTACACCGGAGAACGAGGGGATTTCTACGTCGAGCGCGCAGTGGAGCAGATTCTTGAGCACGTCCTGGTCGGAGACGATACTGGCCGGCTGTTGATGATCGGGTCCTCGATGGGAGCGACGGCCGCATTGAAGTTCGGTCTGCGCACCGGAGCCCTGGGCGTCGTGGCCGTATCTCCGCATATTGATCTAGATATTTGTGCGGCCACCCAGCATCGGATGCGCCATGTGAACTTCATCTGTCCCGACGGAAACGCTCTGGCTGAAGGCAACTTTCCCTATACCCGCCAGATACGGAATCTTCTCGAGTCGAGGCCGCCAGGCTCTCCTCTCCCTCGCCTCTTCGTCCAGTCCTGTCGGGACGATCATGGAGTGTTCACCGAACAGGTCCTCCCGCTGGTCGACCGCTGGCGGAAGGGCGGGGGGATGGTGGACGCCGATCTGCGCGACTGGGGAGGCCACACCAGCGCATGGGCAACCAAGGCCCTCCTGCTGGACGTACTCAACCGCATGGTTGACGGGCGGGCCATTGACGTCGGCTTGTACCAATCGACCAAGCCGTTCCTGGGAGACTTACGACGCCCCTCCCTCCCGCGCCGCCTGCTGAGTCCCATGCTTCGTTTGATTCCCAAAGGAGATTGAGGCCCGGCGATTATCGCCCCGTCCGGGGGTCGGTCGAGCCGCCCGTCGCCGATGCCGCTGGGCTCAGCCCCACCAGGCGAAGAAGGCCGGCACGCTGACCGGGTGGAGAAAACAGCAGAAAGAAGAGCCCGCTGACCATCACGCTGGCAGCGCATACCGCACCGACCTGCCACAATTTGTGCAGCTGGTCGCACCACGTGACGGTGGCCAGTGCGAAGGCGATCTGAGCGACAGCACCTGGGGCATTTGGCAGGATGATCTCCCTGAGGAACCGCCGGGCCGAAGAGCCGAATTCCTTGGCGAAGAGCACGAGATACGTCACGTTCGCGGGGATGAATGCAATCAGCGTGCCCAGAATCACTCCGGTGATCCCCAGTATCGGAGCCAGCACCACTGACAGAACGAGGTTGATCCCTGTCGCCACGGCAAGGACGATCAGTATCGGCCTGATTCGGCCGATGCCGACGAACATGCTCAGCCCCACGGTGCTGAACATCGGGACCAGGAGGGTGAGTACGAACAGGCGACTGGCTCCCGAAAGGTAGACGTACGTCGGTCCGACCCAGGTGGCAATGATGGCGTGGGCGTAGATGAACGTCGCTATGAAGATGGGCATGCAGATGGCCACGGCGTAGCGGGTGCCCAGGAGGTAGATGGCACGCTCCGTATTCTGGTCGCCGGATGCCCTGACATGGGCCGAAGCAGGCAAGACGGCCGATGCCGAGACCGAGAGCGCGAGGAGAGGCACTGACTGCAATAGATATGCGATCTGGTAGTGGGCGACCGCCGCAGTCGAGACGAGCAGGGCGATCACGATACGGTCACTCTGATTCCATAGGATGGACACGATTCGCATGCCCAGGACTGCTGAGCCATAACCGAGGAGTCGTCTCAATATCCGGCGGTTGACCAGCCGGAGCCGGAGCCGCAACCCGCGATCGACCACAAAGGCGAGCACGACCGAGGCGACGAGCTCCACGAACGCCACTGCGAACGCCACCAAGGCCAGGCCGAGAATGCCATGCCCGGCGTGCACGACGGCGAAGGCACCGACGACCCAAGCGACCGTTCCCCCCACCTGGATGGCCTGGTAGGCCCCATATCGTTGCAGCCCCTGTAGCACGGCCTGAAAGGCAGCGGCAGGAAGGTCGAACACCACCTGGGCGCCCGCCAGCGCGAATACCCAGACACTCACCTGAGCGAGCTCAGACCGGATCCCGAAGAGATCGACAAAGGTGCTGGCCAGCAGGACGAGGAGTCCGCCGAGCACCAAGCCCAGGGGAACGTAGAGCACGAGCAGCGATGAGACGATGGCGCCGATCTCTCTTTCATCGCCCCGGGCCCGCGCTTCAGCGATGAAGCGAATGGCCGCCACGGGCAGTCCGGCGTCTCCGAAGGAGAGGAAACCGCTGGAGAACGTGACCGTCAGGGCCAGGAGCCAGATGCCATAGCGTTCCGCCCCGAGATGGTGAAGCAGGTACGGCGTGAGGATGACGGTGCCCAGCGCGCCGGCCACACGGCTCACGCCGTTGATGACGGTGTTCCGGGCAACCTTCCGGCCCGCGGGTGTCGGATCGGTCAAGGTCGGGGACCGGAACGGCTTGCGCTGTGCCTTGGCAGGACTTGGGCCCGCGCTCTGACCTCGACAGGCCGAGCATCGTAGATGCAGCCGGATGACGCAGCCAGACGACCCAGCTGCAGACCTTCTAGATCACCGAATTCCGGCAGCTCGAGCAGCGCCGGAATGTGTAGCCGATTCGCCACCGATCGGCTGCAAGCCCGATCCTCGCGATGACAGACCGGCAGATCAGGTTGACCGTAGCTCCACTGTCGGATCCTCTCGACAGGAAGTATCCGACAGGGGCTGCCACGCAGTGCTCGGTGCCCCTCTGGTCCGGGGGCACCGCCGGCGACCATTGCTTCATGCGTTGATGTCTCCCGGAGCAGACAAAGCTTCAACAGTGCCAGCCAGATCCCACCTGCACCCTTCGGCGGCCGGTCCGGGCAGTGACCGGCGGGCGACATCGGAGGGATCACAAACTCGGCCGCAGGAGGCGGCGGGGCTAGCATTCGGGCCGTGTATGACCCCGTCCCCTCCCTGCGTATGCGCGACGACCCGACGCCAACCCACTCGGAGCCCGGATCGCTGCGAATCGTTGCGGTCGACCACTTCTTCGGACAGGACCTCGACACCCTCAGGTCTCGACTGGGAGAACTTGACCAGTGCACCGTCCTTCCTTATCAACGGATCCGTCGGATAGCACAACGGCACTTCCCAAAGGAGGCCTTCGAGGGGGTGGCCACCGCGTTCGACCCCCGCTTTGAAAGCTGTTGGACCTCATATCGGCATTCGATCGCTCGCTTCACCAGGTGGATTTTATCGGCTTACCGTCCTAATGTCCTGCTGCTGCCCAGCGACTCGATCTTCTACCTGCGGCCCGTCATCGAACAGTTTCGGAACTTCGGTGTCCGAGTGGCGGTTGTCCAGAAGGAGACGACGATCTCGCCGATGACCATGGCGAACCACGCCGCAACGATCCGGCGGTTCGTACCGTTCATGAGCGACGTCACGACGGTTTGCAGCCAACGACACCGTTCATTCCAGATCGAATGTGGCACACCGGACGGCCTGATCGTCGTCACTGGCCAGCCTCGCTTCGACGTTTATCGGGCACCCGCAGTTCACCGGAGCCGGAGCGCGACAGGACCGCCGCAGCTTCTTTACCTCTCCTATGACGACCGGGCGTACCTTCCGCTCGATTCGGGTTGCAGCTGGCAGGACCTTCGCCGCGAGACCGAGCTCGTCATCTCCGAGGCGGCGCGGTCAGGGCGATGGCGGGTCACGGCGAAGCGACACCCTCAGCAGCGCCAAGGCGCGGACTGGCTCGACCCTGTCGTGGGGGTCGCCAACCAGAGCGTCGACACCCGCCAGTTGCTACTGGAAGCCGATGTCGTCGTTGGCTTCCAGACCACGGCGCTTCTCGAAGCGGCAGCGGCGCGGAGGCCCGTGCTCTATGCCGCCTGGGGTCCTGTCTTCGACGCCAACCATGCCCAGCTGATCCCTTACGACAAGCACCCCGAATGCGTCACTCACGCCGCGGGACCTGAACACTTGGCGGAGCTGCTGGGTCGTGGCCCGGAGGGGCTGGACCGGCCCACTGTCGACGCCGATCCATTCATCGGCGAGCACCTCGGAGTCATCGACGGTGGGGCCTCCGAACGGGTGATCGGCGTGTTGCGATCGTCGGCGGCCTCGGCCCGGCCGACGGCGGGGGCCGGCGTGCCGGCGTCCCTCTTCCTCGAGAGCGTTGGGATGGCGGTGGCACTTCCCTTTCTGACCGGCGTCGGCGCAGTCCTCAGGCGGCTGGGGCGGGCTGCCACCGCGTCGTCGGTCTCCTCCCGGCGCACCCAGTGGCGCCAGCAGGTGCACGAGGCTGCGACCCAGATGCACGTCACCGGGCGCCGGGGGTCGCGGGGCCCAACCAGGTGACGAAAGGAGCGGTCGGCGAATTCGGCCGGCTCCAAGGGCGCACGCCCTGTGAGGAGTGGCCTGGGCGCGTGACGGAGTCACGGCGGTCTCTAGGCTTGTCGCCCCGAGTTCCTGAGATAGCGAAGGTCCCCGATGACGGACTCCTCGGTCCGAGGGAAGAGCACGGTGACCTCGGGCCCCTGCGTCAGCCACTCGCTCCTCAACACCCCCACGACCGCAGCGACGTCGTCATCGTCTATCGACTGATGACCGTAGGGGATCACGGCAGGAGCTCGGTGATCGCGGCCTCACTCAGCCACTGATCATTGCTATCGCTGGAGTAGACAAAGCCATCGGCAAGCGGCTTGCCCTCCATCCATCGAGGGCTCGCCACCCACCACGGGTGCTCAGGCAGCACCACATAGACGTCACCTGCATCGATGCTGTGGCGAGCATCGTCAGCGGTGAGGAGGACTTCATGGATCTTCTCGCCTGGACGGATGCCGGTGATATCCACCTCGGCGTCCGGGGCGATGGCGCGGGCGAGATCAGAGATCCGCATTGACGGGATCTTCGGGATGAAAACCTCACCACCCACCATGTGTTCGAGCGCATAGAGGACGAGCTCCACAGCTTGATGGAGTGAGATCCAAAAACGAGTCATCCGCGTATCAGTGATCGTGAGACGGCCAGTTTCCGACTGCTGGCGGAACAATGGGACGACCGAGCCACGAGATCCGACGACATTTCCGTAGCGAACACAGGAAAGACATGTTCGCGAGTGGGCTGCATAGGCGTTTCCCTGGACGACGATCTTCTCAGCGCAGAGCTTCGTCGCCCCGTAAAGGTTGACGGGATTCACCGCCTTGTCGGTCGAGAGTGCGAGGACTTTCGCCACGCCGCTGTCGATGGCCGCGTCGACAACGTTCTGGGCACCCAAGACGTTGGTCTGGATGGCCTCGAACGGATTGTATTCGCATGCGGGTACCTGTTTCATCGCCGCGGCATGAACGATGATGTCCGCTCCGCTCGCCGCCCGCACGAGCCGATCTCGGTCGCGGACGTCGCCTACGAAGTAGCGGACGCCTCGATCGCCGAACTGCTCATGAAGCTGCCACTGTTTCAGCTCGTCCCGTGAGTAGATGCGGACGACTGCGTCCGGCCATGTTGTCGTCACCTGGCGCAGAAATGCCTGACCGAAAGAACCGGTCCCGCCTGTGAGAAGGATCGTCTTACCCGAGAGGTCAATCACAGCCCTATTCTTGCTCGTCAGGCGAGGGGAGTGGGTCACATCGAGAGAGACCATTGCCGCTGGAAGGCAGATGGCGGTTCCAGGGGGCCAAAGTATTGCGTTGCCCAAGCTCGCAAAGTGAAAGTTCGTCGTGAACTCGGGCAACTCCATTGGCATCATTGGCATTCTGGGCTCCGGTTGCGAAGTTGAGCCAGTGGTACGTGGCAAAACTTCTCCCGATCAGGGGACCCGGCACCGCTGCCAGGCCGCCCCGGGCAGCACCGAGGCGATGGCGTCGACCAGGCCCTGGTGGGCGTCGGAGACGACGAGGGCCACCCCGGACAGGCCCCGGGCCACGAGGCCCCGGCTCCCTGGCCTTCGCTGCTGCCCTGCCCAGCGGATTCGGCCGATCCGTCGCTGGCCAGGTCCCGCGGCTCGACGTGTGCTCACGATTCGGCGGCTCGGAGCCAGCCTCGCTCCATCGCGGACCGAAATGATCGATCGCCCTAGGATTGGGTCTCGTCGGCGGCCGGTGACGACACGCACGAAATACGACCCGTGACGGCCAAGGGAGAAGACGTGAGCACAGTACGTATCGGCATTCTCGGGGCGGCTCGTATCGCCCCCAACGCGATCATCCGTCCGGCCCGGGAACACCATGAGGCCGAAGTGGTGGTGGTGGCCGCCCGGGACCGGAGCAAGGCTGAAGCCTTCGCGGCCAAGAACGGGGTACCGCGGGTTGCCGACTCCTATCAGGCCGTCATCGACGACCCCGCGATCGATGCGATCTACAATCCGCTGCCAAACGCGCTGCATGCGGAATGGACACGCAGGGCGGTCGCCGCAGGCAAGCACGTGCTGTGCGAGAAGCCCTTTACCTCCAACGCCGCCGAGGCCGAAGTGGTGGCGGCAGAATCCGAAGGGTCGGGGTTGGTCGTGATGGAGGCCATGCACTACCGCTATCACCCGATGACCAAGCGGGCCGTCGAGATCATCTCCGGCGGCGAGATCGGCACGATCGAGCGGGTTGAGACGGCCTTCTGTATCCTCCTTCCTCGCTTCCGGGACATCCGCTACCAGTTGCGACTGGCCGGCGGGGCCACCATGGATGCCGGTTGCGACGCCGTCCATATGGCCCGCACCTTCGGCCAGGGTGAGCCCCGTGTCGTGTCCGCCGAGGCCAAGCTCCACTCCGAAGAGCTCGACCGGGCGATGACCGGAGAGCTCCTCTTTCCGGGCGGATACCCGGGAAAAGTGACCGCGTCCATGTTCTCATCGCCGTTACCGCGCAGTAGGGCTCGGGTGTGGGGCTCGGAGGGCCGAATCAGCCTCATCAACCCGCTGGGACCACAGCTGTGGCATCGCCTGTCGGTCATCAAAGCCGGTGAAGTCCGCCGTGAGACGTTCACCCACCGATCGAGCTACGAGTTCCAGCTCGAAGCCTTCTGTGGGGCAGTACTTCGGGGAGAGCCAATTCTCACGCCGCTGTCCGACTCGCTGGCCAATATGAAAGTCATCGACGCCCTTTATGCCGCCGCCGGGCTTCACCCCCGAGCATCGGCGAGCTTGGACGAACCACAGCTGGTTGAGGGTTAGGCGGTCGGGGTCTGGGATCCTCTCCGCAAATCTCGGGGCTCGCAGGCCGGTTGTCTCGGGGACTCGGACGCCCGATCTGTCGTGATCGATATTCGAGACGTCCCATGCTCGACTGCGTGCAAGCTGCTCGGCTATCCTTCGAACTGTGCCCGCCGTCGACGAGCGAGTCGAAGCTGAGCACACGATCTCGGTCGTGGTGCCCGTGTACCAGGGCGAACAGACCTTGGACGCGTTGATAGAGGAGCTTACTCCGCTCACCAAAGGTTGCCGGACACCAGAGGGACATCCGATGCGTGTCGCAGAAGTCATACTCGTCCACGACGCCGGGCCCGATCAGTCGGACGTGGTGATCCGGCGGCTGGTGTCCACCACTCCATTTGTTCGTCCCGTATGGCTGTCGAGGAATTTCGGACAGCATGCAGCGACGATCGCGGGAATGTCGTCGACTGGCTCTGAATGGATTGTGACGATGGACGAGGACGGCCAGTTCGCTCCTGGCGACGTCGGCCGCCTACTCGATGTCGCCCTCGGGGATGGCGCACAGCTGGTGTACGGAATCGCGAAGAAACCACCCCACGGCTTTCTCCGCAATCTCTTCTCTCGTACGGCGAAAGCCAGCGCCCGACTCCTTCTGGCGGATGAGAGCCTGGTGAAATTCACGAGCTTCCGGCTCATGTTGGGAGAAATCGGCCGTGGCGTCGCCGCCTACGTCGGTCCGGGGGTATACCTCGATGCCGCGCTCAGTTGGGCATTTGGAAGTGCCGCCACCTGCTCGGTGCCGTTCAGGCAGATCTCCGATCGTCCGTCCGGATATTCCTTCCGAAAGCTGCTGTCGCATTTCTGGCAGCTCGTGATCACCATGGGCCCGCGCCCGCTGCGCCTCGTCTCGTTTGCCGGCGCCCTGGCCGGATGCGCGGGTGTTGTGTTGGCTGTGATCGTTATCATCGAGAAGCTCGTCGGTCAGGTGAACGTACAAGGTTGGACATCCCTGACTGTGATCGTCTTGCTTCTCGGCGGCGTGAACCTCTTGGCCATCGGGGTGGTAGCTGAGTATGTCGGGGCAGCAGTCCGGATGGCGATGGGCAAGCCGCTGTACCTGATCATCTCAGACCCGTCCACGAGTCCGCTGCACCGTGACACCGCGGACCTGGCCGATCCCTCCGCGATCGAGTGACGTGATCTCGTGGGTGATCGGCCGAGGGGGTTTGCTCGGTCGGAACGTCGAAATTGCCCTCGGGGTGCAGGGCGTAATCTGGCACCCCCGATCTTCTTTCAACTGGGCTGATCCGCAGGCCGCCGTCAGCGAGCTGTCGATGGCCTGCCGGCACTTCGCGGCTGAGGTTGGCGAATCGCCATGGCAGATTGTGTGGTGCGCGGGAGCAGGCGTGGTCGGTTCGGGACCGGAGGAGCTTGAGAAGGAGACTCTCGCGTTCGCCGGCCTGCTGACCGGGATCTCCGAGGCATTCTGCGGTCTGGGGAGCAACCGGGGTTCCTTGTTCCTCGCCTCGTCCGCAGGCGGAGTGTACGCAGGGGTCGGAACACCTCCGTTCCGTGAAGACTCCCCGGTCGCGCCGTTGGCGCCATACGGTTGGAACAAGCTCGAGCAGGAATCTCTGGTGCGTCAGTGGAGCATGGAGACCGGGACCCCAATCCTCGTCGGACGGTTGTCGAACCTTTATGGTCCTGGTCAGGATCTCTCGAAGGCCCAAGGCTTGATCACTCAGATATGCCTGCGTGTACTGGCTCGTCAGGCCTTGGTCCTCTACGTTCCTCTCGATACCATCCGAGACTATTTGTTCGCTCCGGATGCCGGGCGGCTGGTCGCCCAAGGTCTTGCCCGCTTGCGTATCGACGCGGCAGAGTCCGACGAGACGCCTGCCGTGGTCAAGATCCTCGCGTCGCAGCAGCCAGCGACAGTTTCGACCATCCTTGCCCAGCTCAGGTGGGTGACGAAGCGCCCGGTGAGTGTGCGCATCGCGGTATCACCGAACGCCGCTCGCCAGGCCCGGGACTTACGGATGGTCTCGATCGTCTGGCCTGAACTCGATCAGCAGCCATTGACCCCACTCAGTGCAGGGGTCCGGTCGATACTCAATCACATGCTGGAGATGGCGGGCGAGGGTCGGCTCGAGATCGACGCCCTCCGCATCCGTTGACCCTGCGGGGTCTGATTGCCTCTTGTTTCCGGCATCGCAATGTCCGCAGATGTATCATCTTTTGATCGGCGCGAGCCGCGGCTCGACCTGTGCGTGGCGGTGAAGAGGGCATCGATCGGAGCCATGTTGAATACTGAGCCACTGGTGTCGGTGGTCATCCCGGTTCTCAACGGCGAAGACCATCTCGAGGCGTGTATGGCCTCTATCCTCAGTCAGTCCTATCGGAAGATCGAGGTCGTCATTTCGGACGCCGCATCGACGGACGGCTCGGCCGAGATCGTCCGATCCTTCGACGATCCTCGAATCAACCTCTTAGCCCATCCTGCCGACCACCTTACTTTGCACGACAATTGGTCGCGAGGCCTCGCCGCCGCGAAGGGTGATCTCGTGAAGATCGTCTGCCAAGACGATCTCCTGCTTCCCGACTGCCTTGCCGTTCAGACCGAATTGTTGTCGCAGCACCCGAATGCAGTCATCGCCGGCGGGCGCCGCCGAATCATCGACGACAGGGACGACGTGCTCATCAAGGCACGGGGGATGGGCCATCTGACGAAGCCGGGGGGGACCCAGGTGATTGAGGGCGGCGCACTGGCTCGTGCCTGCACTCGAGCCGGTGCCAATCTGCTGGGCGAGCCGGCTAGCGTGCTCATCCGGCGGTGCACGCTTCCCGAGCCCCTGTTCGATCCCCGCTGGCACTACGCCATCGACATCGACTTCTACCTGCGCTGTCTGGATCGCCAGGATGCAGTCCTCGACAGCCGGGTGATCTGCTGCTTCCGGGTGAGCCACCGCCAATTGAGTGCGGACCTCGGCTCGGTCCAAGCGCGAGAATTACACGCCTTCTTCTCGGATCTGGAGCGTCGGTATCCGGAGCAGGTGACGGCTCCCGATGTCCGTCTGGGGACACGCCGGGCACTCCTGTTGTCGGTGGCGCGACGGATGATCTACCGAGAGATGCAGATACGCTCAGCTGTCGCACGCTGGCGCCACCCTGAAGGTTCACGCCGGAGGCACCGGTGACCGAGCTCACGGAGGGACGAATTCACAGCATCACCATGCACCGCCGTACGAGCCCTGACCGAGGTTCTGCCCAGCGGCGGATCACGAGAAACTCGCTGCCGCCGTCAGCGGACGACAGCGTCAATGTCGTCCGTGATCTTCGAATCGACTGGCCGAAGTTCGAAGCCCGCCCGGCAATCAGCCTCCACGTCGCTGTATGAAAGGCTCGGGGGAGACCCCAGAGTATTTGATCCATTCTCAGGTGCGAACTTCCGAGGGTGCTATCCGGCCGTCGAAGCCGAAGTCCGGCCTCATATGGAATAATAGTTCGGTGATCGCCCGAGTTCAGAGCCAGCGTTTTTGGTTTGGATTGTTCGTAGCATCTCTGATCGTCGCGATGGTCGGCTACGGTCTTTATATCGCCCGATACGGCGAGAACGTCATTTTTTGGGACGAATGGTCATGGACACCGTTGTTTCACGCATCCCATTTGACGCTAAGTTCATTTTGGGTGCAACACAACGAGGACCGGATTTTCTTTCCGACACTCATCGCTGCCGCCTTGATTAACAGCACCAACTGGAACGACTTCACGTTCTTCTACGCTGGGGCGGCTTTCATGTTCATAACCTTGCTTCTGGTCGTGCGCGTCTTCTGGGACGATATCGTTCGCAGCCCCGGTTGGTGGATCCCATTGCCCTTCCTTGTCCTTACGCTCGCCCAATATCAGAATACACTTTGGGCCTTTCAACTAGCGTGGTCGATAGTCATGGTTGCACTCGTGGGGGCCCTGGTGCTGCTCTTGGAATTGCGGCCGTCGATGCTCCGGATGGGGCTCGCAATCGTGCTGGGTATTGTCGCCTCCTACTCGTCGTTGCAGGGTCTGTTGGTCTGGCCAGCTGGCCTCGTCATCCTTGCGTCACGTGGGCAGACTCGCCGTTCTGTCATTTTGTGGTCGGCGGCGGCGATTGTCGCTATTCCGCTGTATTTTGTGGGCTTTAGCTATGCAGCCAGCGGCTCGTCGTCGCTTCGCCAGGTACTTGCGAATTTGCCCACGGTCACAAGGGGGCTTCTCATCTCGCTCGGCAGCGTGATCCCTACGATCACTGCTGGGATCTCGGGAGACCGTTTGTCCGAGGTGATAGGAGCCCTGTTCCTGATCGCGAGCGTTGCCACCGCTCTGGCCTGGTGGAGGGAGAGGAGACCAGCCGGGCCGAAGGCGTTCTGCGTGGCCCTGATTGTCCTGACATTGGCGTTCGACGTGCTCCTGGTTCCCGGACGGATCATCGGTTCGGTCACGGCGGGCACCTCATCCCGATACGCCACCTTCAACTGGCCGATGGTCGTCGGCATTTACGCCTACGCGGTTCTCCGGGCGCGAGATGCACGGTATTACCCCGTACCTGCTCGATTCTTCCGCGATGTGCTCGCACTGTTGGTCGTCGCTCAGATCGTGGTGGCTTCGTATGTGGGGGTCGAGGCAGGGAGGGTCACGCGCACGGTCCGCAATACAACTGCCGACATATTGGCGAACTATTCGGGAGCGCCCCTCTCACTAGCGGCTCCTTACGTCTTGCCTCCCTGCGTCGTATCACCATCACCGTCGTACTGCTCAGGAATGAGCGCCGGCATTCGGAAAGTTGAGAAAGCCGGAGTCAACGTCTTCAGCGACCGGAAGGCTCTGGCGAGCTACCGCTTGCTTGGAATCGTTCCCAGCGGAGCTGCTGCAGTGCCACTGCCAATTCCTGCGGCTCTCCGCCGGGAGGTTGGAAGCGGAGCAGATGAACGCAAGGCATGGAATGTATTGAGCGCCGTGTATGCATCGGACCCTGCCGTGCGGGCCGCATTTCCTGTGGCGCACGGCGGTACCCCTGCGCTCGTAGCGTGGGCCGCCAGTGTCGGTAGGTCCATCACGCGAGCTGACATAGTCGAGAATGAGTGGGCTGTGCCATTGGGCGACGCCTTCTTTCTCCAGCAATACGCATCCACGTACCAAGCGTGGACTGAGATCTTGCGCAACGGGAGCACGAATTAGATTTCGGGAGCTGGTCGGCGTTCGAGACCGAACTGAGCCACGAGACTGAAGAGAATCTCTGTGGGCCGGGCCACAGTCTGCATGTCTGTGGACGTCGAGTGAAGGCCGGGCTAGGCGTGGGCCCGGATAACACCCGAGCATACGGCGACAAGGTATTCGTATTTGCGGTCGGCCCGAACTGGGACCACGTCGTGGCGAGCCGATTTCAGGCCGATCAGCCAAGGCAACTTTGCGGCTTGGGACAAGCGAAGAACGAGATGCTTGGAAACCGAACGGCCGACCCAGCATTTGGCTTTCGTCACTCCAACCGATTCTGGGTTCTGACCATAAAATGTTACCGAATGGAACCGCTCCTTCAGCATGCGAGCAAATTCGTCCGCGTCGTACTCGCGGACGTGGAACGGTGTCCATGGCTTGTCTGTTGAGGTGTTGCCGGGGCTATGTACGTCACGATCAGGGGTAGAACAAACAAAAGACCCGTCATCCTTCAGGACCCGAACGACTTCATCAAGAAACGCCTGGTCCGCGTCGATGTGCTCAATTGTCTCGAGTGAGACGAACACATCTGCCGACTTATCCTCCATGGGCAGCTCTGTGGCGACAGCACATCGGAAAACGACTGACGGGAGATGATTGCGCTCCACGGCGCTCGCTATTGCTTCGCTGGAAATGTCGAATGCATTCACGTTCCGAGCTGTTCTTCCGAATATGCCGGATGATGTTCCATCACCGCAGGCGCAATCAACGACAACCTTGGCATCGACGAACTTGCTCGCGAACTCATACCGCGCTTCGTGCTCGCGTCGGGTCCATGGGGGTGCCCAATTGTTGGAATCCAACCGCTCGATGGGGATCTTCGCCATGGGGGGGAATCCTAGAGGATGATCGGGTACGCGGGTCCAGACGATCCGCATCGGGAGGGAATCATCGAGGGACGCCAACGCCGAATCTGGCACCGCGGGAAGCTCGTGCTGGCGGGTCGTCTCATGGTTCCCACGGGCCGACCGAGGAGGACAACAAGATGATCAAGGGGGTGAGTTGGTGCCTCCCGAATCACCGGGGCAGGCACTGCCGTGCGCCGGGAAGCTGAACTGGGAGATGGTCGCCTCCGTCAGAACCGGGCGAAATCCGAAGAGTCACCTCGCCGAAAACCCTCTCTTTCGGATGAGCCGAACACTCTCTTTTTCGATGAGCAGTCACTGATCGAGGAACCTGAAGTGTGCGAAGCGCGCCAGACACCTCTTCTTGCTCTGGCCGGCCGTGCTCGACGAAGGGCGCCATCCGCCAGGAGGCCATTGGCATCCGGCGGGCACCAGCGCCCCTCCCGCCCCCGGTCGACAACCGTGATTGGCGAGCAAAAACGATAGGTGAATAGCCAGTCGGAACAGCGGAACAGCCGGGTCCATTGCGGAGGTCTCAATAGGTGAACTATGCTGCCCGGATGTATCTCCGGGCGGGGTGTGGTACGAGCGAGTCGTCGCGGGGCACCTCTGTTGGAGGAATCAGAGGGTGACTGGCGTTCACGTCGATGTTCCGCTGCCCGATGTCGACACAGTGGGGCTTCGAAGGCGGGAGGTCCACGTTCCGAAGAGGGCTCCCGCCCGGTGGCCGATGCCCCCTCAGACCATAAGCTCAGGGCCCCAGGGACTCCTCACTCTATGACCGGGTTACTCGAAGTCCGACAGGAGGACCCTGCTCCCGAGGCTCCTTCACTGCCTCGACGGAAGTCACGACTGGTGGCACCGGCCCGGTGGGCGTCGCCGGTGAGCTTCGCCATCGTTTCCGCACTCTGTGTGTGGATGGGGTTCTATGCCACGTTCAACTCGTTCGGAGCGTGGGACGACGAAGGCACCTTGCTCAGCGCACTGAAATTATTCGCCCACCACGGCGGGCTGTACACCCATGTCTCCAGCCCCTTCGGACCTGTCTATTTCGAAGCCTTCTCGGCAGTCTTTTCATGGTTACCTCTCAACCTCGATGTCGGCCGCCTGACCACGCTCGCGGTGACGCTCCTGACCAGTCTCGGGTTCGGTGTGGCAATCAAGATGATGACACGAAGCCTGATCGCCGGAATCGCCACGCAGGCCGGCACGTTCATGGTGTTGATCCTGTCCTTCGCAGGCGAATCCATGCATCCCAGCCTGATGGTGTCGTTTCTGTTTGCCGTGGCGCTCATTGCCCTGGCCCTGGTGGCCCGTGGCCAGCGGTCTACGGGATGCATGCTGCTCGGTGCCACTTTGGCCGGGTTGGTCCTGACGATTGTGAATGTCGGAGCGTTCGCCGCTATCGCCTTCCTGTTCACCGGGCTCGCACTCGCCCAACCGCTTCGGCAGCTGCGTCTTCCAAGAGCGGCCGCGGCGGCGTTGTTCATAGTCACCCCGTTTCTTGTCGTCTTGGTCTCCGGAGGGCAGCTCACCGACTCGTGGATAGCCAAGTATGCGCTGATTGTGACCATAAGCGCCGCGGGAATCGTGGTGGTGACACTGGACCGCGACCTCCAGGGGCTGGTTCACGGCCGCGATGCCTACCGATTCCTCCTTGGCGGGGGTGTCATGGGTCTCCTCGTCATCGTCATCGCTCTCATCACTGGGACGCAACCGCTCGATCTCATCCGCGGCCTGGTCCCCAACCCGACTCTCTTCGGGAAATTCACCGTTCCCCTTGCGCAGTCGTGGTGGACCGAGGCGTGGGCCCTCGTCTGTCTCGGCGGAGCCGTCTTGTATCGCCGGCACCGAAATCGCAACTCCCCGCCGAGCCTGCTCGACGTCTGGGCGCACGTCGCCGTCGGATTCCTGATCCTCTACGTTGCCCTGCAGCAGGGCACGGTCTATCCAGGTGGACTTTTGTTCCCTGCCAGCTTCACCATGGCACTGCCCCTTCTCTTTTTCGCTGCGATCCCTCCGGTTGGAGCCACGGATTCGGAGCGCTTAGCTCGGGTGGGAGTGGTAGCCCTCGCCTTGGTCGAGTCCTTTGTCGCCTATCCGGTCGCCGGGTCCCAGATACGGTGGTCCACCGTTCTCGTCGTGCCGGTTGGCGTGCTCTGCTTCCATGACGGCATACACGAGCTGCATCCTGACGCCGCTGTGATGCGTCGCATAGGGCATCATGCTGTCAGCAGCCTGCTCGCAGTGGTTGTCGTTGTTGGGGGCTTGGTCTGGTTGGCCTCATTCTGGCACGGGGACCTGGCCATCGATTCCAGGGAGTACCACGCCAACACTCCCCTCAGGCTGCCGGGGTCGCACCTCATACGCATCCCATATAGTCAGGCCGCGACCTTGTCTACGCTGACGCAGGCGATCCGCATGCAATGCTCCACATTCGTTGCCGTGCCGGAAATGAACAGTTTCTACTTCTGGACCGGGGAAAGCCCTCCGACGGATGACTGGTTGAACTCCTGGTTCTATCTGGCGGGTGCTCGTCTGCAAACACAGGTCGTCCATCGGATTGAAGGGCAAGACCGATCTCGGTTCTGCGTGCTCGTCAACCCCACGTTGTGGGCGGATTGGGACCAGGGGCACCCTGTGCCCCAGCTGCCGCTTGCGCAGCTGGTTGAGAGATTCAAGCAGCAAAATGGCCCTCCTGCGTCCTACGACGGCTACCAACTCTTCGTGGTCCAGGACAGCTCATGGGCCGTGTCTGGACCTGCAGGCGACAACCTGGGCTGACGTCCGTTACCATCTGCGCCCTCTTCGAGATCAACCTCGAGAGCGGACTCGGGGCGAATTGTGGAAGTCGCCGTCACCGTCCCGGGTGCGCATCCAGGCGCGAGGCGAAGACTGAGCTACGGTAACTTGTTAGGGATATGGGAGATCACCGGCCGACATCGATGGACTTCCAAAGACTCTACGAATTTCGACATCGCCAGGTGGAGCAGCCTGGCCGCGGCGCCGTCTGGGCGGCAATCGCCGATGATCTGTTCGTTCGGATGGGGAAGCCTCAAATCGTGCTCGATCCTGCCTGCGGCAAGGGAGAATTCATCAGCGCGGTTCCCGCTCAGGAGCGGTGGGCGGTCGATCTGATGCCATCAGTGGCCGATCTCGAACAACTCGGGATCCATACGATCATTGGCGACATGCTGGAGGTAGACCTTCCTCCGGAGCATTTTGACGGCGTCCTGCTCTCGAACGTTCTCGAGCACCTCATGACCTATGAGGACGTCCAGCGGTGCCTCAAGAGGATGCATGCCGTCATCCGGCCCGGCGGAGTGGTTGCCGTGCTCGGGCCCGAATTTCAAATAGTGCGCCAGCCAATACTTCGACTGCGCCGATCACGTCCTGGCGCTGACCCATATATCGGTCGAGGAGCATCTGTATTCGGCCGGATTCGAGATCCAGTCGGTCCCACCGCGCTACCTCCCCTACTCGTTTCGCGCTTGGTACCCTGTCTCGGATCGTCTGGCCCGCCTCTACCTGCGCAATCCTTGGGCCTTTCGCCTGCTGGGAAAGCAGTTCCTGGTGATCGCATCAGCCTGACGGGTCACCAGAGTCGTTCGGTGGCGGAAAGGCGAACAATGGGTTCGCCATCATTTGAAGCAGGCACGGATGGCGGCTTGCGTGGTCGGTTGCAGCTCAGAAAGCTGGGATGGTTCGGGTTGCGTCATGAGGTTCCCGAAGTTGTAGGTGAATTGCGGGCCCCAGAAGTAGATGCCGCCGAGCTTGTGCTCTTTGGAAAACTGACACGCCGCCGTGAACCAGTTGGCCTGAATCGCCTGGTCGAACGGCCCCCGTACGAATAGGTACGGGGTTGCGTAGGCACCATCGGTGGCGTCGATGCCCACCTCATCGATCGTGACGTTGCGGTCCGCGGTGCCGTACGGGTGAGCGGCGAGATAAGCGTTCCATCCTGAGAGGAGCTGGGCCACCGTTGCGGTGGGAGCCACGCTTGGGATGCCCGGATAGGCATCAATGGCAACCGACGTGTGCCGGTGGACTTCGCCGGCGCCGTGGGGGAGGCTACCCCTCCAGCTCGTGGTGAAGACGAGCTGGCCTGTGTAGAGCTTCCGGGCGAATGGGATGACGCCCAGCCACTGGCTGGATTTCGACAGACTGGCGAGCTCGAGTGAGATGGTGAAGCGGTTCACGTCATTGGCTTGCGCCATTTCCAGGTATGGCTTCAGCAGGTTCTCGTAGCTGGCAAACCACGCAGGTCTGTTGGCCGGTTCGATGTCTCCCCGCCACTGTCCGTCGAGATTGTTCTCTTGCAAGAGGGGCCGGAGCAGGACTTGAAGACCCTGCGCTTGGGCCACGTGGACGAGAACGGCCACTCGTGAAGGACTGGGCGATTGCGGGTCTATGGTCGGTTGATCAGGCCCGTTGCACTGATTGGCGACAAAGACGCTGCTGGCGTAGAGGCCAGTCGTGTAGAACGGGAAGGCGATGGCGACGGCATTCGCTCCCAGAGACTTGATGCCCTTCATCTCATTGACTGCGTTCGTGTGCCATACGGCTGCCGATTCGCAGGTGTCGGTGACGTAGACGTTTATCCCATGTTGGGGCGAAGCCTCGCCGTTGCTCTTGGACGTGGGCACGACTATCGCCAAGAGAAGCCCGATGATGGCGAGGACGACAAGAATGGCGAGTCCGTAATACAAACGGCGACGTCCGCCAGTGGCCATAATGTGACTCTTCTTCTATCGGCGCCGGTAGGCCTTGTGGGCGGTATCCGCGGGTTCAGCGCCATCTGGAGCCAACGCTCGTTGCCCGACAACGACAATTGGCTCTGACCCCGTCACCGCCTTGGTGCAAGCCACCCTCACCCCTATTGAGGATTCCATGGCCAAAGTATTGCATGTCACCTTGGATTGTTTCCTTCAACAGCATCGGAGATCGGAATCTCGAAATTCGGCTGACGGGGCTGCCCACCTCAGCGGCGAGCCAGCGACCCGTCGCATCGAAACGGAGTGGGTGGGGCGGACGATTCAGTTGCAACGAGGACGAACCCGCCCGCAGCCCACGGCCTTGCTCCCAGCGTTCCAGTACCCACCCGGCTGACCGGTGCCTTCAAGCCTTGGCCAGCGGAATGGCAAAGAACGACACGCTGATACCCGACATGCCACCGTCCCACCCGTCGACAAAGAATCGAAACCGATCGACCGAAACCGGAGCGAAAGCTGGGGAGTACCCCAGCGTTGAAGCGGCGCGCAATACGTGCAGGTCTGGCCCAGTGGCTGCTAAGAAGCGCCAGTTGCGATCGCCGTCGTTGTAACCCATGAACAGCTTTGGCGGCTTGAATAGCAGCGACTGCACCGTCCACCCCAACCCGAGCGACAGGTGGAAGGTGGCAACGACCGAGTCGCCTCGAGGTGCGACGGGTGTGGTTGTCCAATGGTTGAATTCGGTCATGACGGTGCCGAGGAACCGTTCCGCACCACATCGATTGCCAACCCATTCGAGCAGCTGCCATCTGGGCGACGCCAGCACTTGGCGATAGCGGCACTCAATGGCCATTTGGGTGGCTGGCGGCTCGAACGCCGAAATTCTGTCCGTCGATGCCCCCGCGTTCGGGCGCAGGATGAAGCGAGGAGCAGCGGGTGTGGCCAAGTAGGATCGGTCGAGCTGGTCCAGGTAAGGCGTGTACGCGTTGTAGTCCTGGATGACCGGAAGCGAATCGAAGCGGACCTCCGGGTAGGCCCAGGCCACGGTTGGCTCTTCCGCAGACATGTCGACGGTGTGCCCCGTCATGAGTTTCAACATCTGGCGCGGTACCGCATAGCTCGACTGCGACAATTGTCGCGAACTATCAATGGTCCTTGCTCGCTGCCGTGAGGAAGCCAGCGTGCTTGCCTCGCGGAGAAAGTTTTGTGCAGATGTCAACGGATGGTAGACAAGCGGAGGCAGACCGCCGGCCACCACGCAGGTAGCGACGCAGAGCGCGGTGAACCCGGATAAGAGCGCGCGCGAATGTTGTCGACCGAGGTCGAACGCGGCGGGCAAGAGTAGGGCGACAGCAAAGAAAACGGTCTCATGGTAAGTGTCATCGCGTATGAATGCCTCTTTGAACAGTAGCCACACTGTGACGAGGGATGCGAGCGCGACGCCGATACGTGCCCGTCGAGTCAACTTGCGACCATGAGCAAAGGCGAATGTGCCGATCACCAGGATGACAGCCCACTTCATGAGGTCATCAACCCTCGAGTGCGGGTAGTTGTTCGACATCGCCGCTCCGTATCCCCTGATGATCGATGCTGACGACCGGGCGAATGGCGCGAGGTTTCCGAGGCTGTTACCGGTCGCGAACCATGCGGCACAGAACGTCGGCGTCGCACCGAGGGCAAGAGCCTTCACGGCTCGCCAGTGCCCTCGAGGGAGGCTGGCCGCAGTGATGACCAGGATGGTCACAATGCCAACGCCGAGGCTGACCTTCACCAGCGCAAAGACGCTAAGCAAGGCACCCAGGCCCACCCATACCCAGCCAGGAGCCGGCTCTTCAGGGGAACGGTCGAGCACGGCCACGCACACGATGAGGATCACCGCATAGACATCCTCAGGAAATAACCCGAGTGCGGTGTGCACTGAGATCGCGCCGACGACGTAGGCCACGGGTATGGCTCCCCACAGCGGAAGGGAGCGCCGCAGAGCCCACAGCAAGGATGCGAATATGACTGTTAAAAAGATGAGGGAAAAGAAGAAACTTGCAACCGCGGTCCCCGCGTAGTTGAGCTGCTGCACGAAGAGAAAGCCCAACGGACCGTAAGTGAATACGACTTGAGTGCCGAACTCTAGGCCGCTATGTGCATCCATTTCGAGAGCAGACTGAAACGATGTCACGGGAAACACCGTCAGAAATTGCGGCGACCAGGGCCAGGCCAGCACGGCGAGGAGAAGCCCGGGGATCAGATTCAGCCCTGCGGGCATGTGGCGGCGCTCGACATTCGCCCACGAGAGGGTGCCCTGCATCTCGTGGGCCGTGCCCGTCGCTGTGCGAGGAGATCCCGCATCGAGCGCCGTATTGTTATCCGAGCTCACATCATCTCCCGCGTGGTCGCCAGGCAGAAGCTTCAGTTGAAGCCGTCACAGTTGTCTCGACTGGTATCCGCCACTCTCCTCATGCACGCACGTTAGTCCCCGCCACTTCACGCAGTCATATGCGTTGGGCGGCCCACGTCCCACAGAAGGCGTTCCCCGCGATGACCCCGTCGGCACGCGCCGGCGCCACGGAAGCGATGTCCAGCGCCACCCGAATTGGACGGCGATGAAGCGACCTTCGAACCGGGACAGTCCGGTGGGTCGGAAGGCCCCGGCGGCCGGGCTTCGCCGGTCTCGTCCGACAGAAGGGACCGGCGCGCACCTATCGATCGGGCCCGGACCTGCTAGCGTTTCGCCGCAGCCAACTGTGGGTTTGGGGCAGCTGAAACACTATTGATCGGGTGTGGGGTTGGGGATGGACGATCAGAAGGTTGACCAGGACCTCACGGCCGCAGGGCCGACAGGAAGGCACGCCCCGCACCGGATCTTCGCCACTGTTGGCGTCTTCCTCGCCGTCCTCGCCCTGGCCTATGGGCTCTTCTCGGGCTGGATCGTGAACGGCATCGCTGATGCGGCCGGGGCGCGACCTAATACCTCCTTTGACGCCCTGTGGTTTGCCGACCCATCGGTGGCGTCTCGACCCGTTCCCGTAGGGACGGATCTCACCGTTGCCGTCTCCAACCAGACGAAAGGCCCGCAGACGTTGCATTGGACGAGCTCAAGTTCTGGTGTGACGCTCCAAACCGGGTCGATCAACGTACCGAAGGGGTCGATCCGGACGTTTGTCGTTCAAACCGAACATGCGCTTCCGGGCCCCTTCCTGTCGGTTCGATTGGACGGTACGTCCATCATGATCAAGGCCATCGTGGTCAGCTGATGGCGACGGCGCAGCGATGCAAGCCGAGATAGCCGTCCCTTCACCGGAGCGCGTTCTCCCTCAAGCCGATTGGCCAGATCGACAGCAATCGTGGTCCGTGCCCGTCTGGACAATCGCTGGCGCGCTTCTCACCGCGGTTGCCATCGTCGTTCCGCTCGGGCCCGGGACCAAGGCCCTGGCCATCATGGGGGTCGTGCTCGTCCCCGGGGCCGTGGCCACGGCCACGATCGAGTTGACGCTCAACAGTCTGACCCAGCGAATGTTCGTGGCACTGGTGGTGGGAATCGCCCTTCTTTTGGGTGTCGGCCTTCTCGGCGCGGTCGTGCTCAAACCACTGGGGGTGGACCACCCCCTGACCCGGGCACCGATGGTGGTGGCGTGGCTGCTCTTGCTGGTTGGCGCCGTCGTCCTCCCGGCGCGTCGGGGGAAGGACCCGGTGCGATGGTTGTTGGCCGACCTGAACCGGCGTCAGGGTGTCTGGTTGGTTGGGCTCGGTGTGCTTCCGGTACTGGCCCTGCTCGGTGCCGGGCGCCTGAATACCGGGCACGGCGGTGCTCTCGCCGTCGGCACCTGCACCCTCTGTGTCGGGCTGTTGGTGTTGGCCCTCGTGTCGGCCCTCTGGGGCAGAAGGGTGGTGCCCGCAGGCCCCACCATCTTCATGGCCGTCGTGGCTCTGGTGTGGCAGGTGTCGAGCAGAGGGGATTGGCTGTTCGGAAGCGATATCCAGCACGAGTACTACGTGGCCAACTCGGCGGCCCGCACGGGCCAGTTCGCCCTCGCCACCCACAGCGATCCATACCAGGCCATGCTGTCCCTCACGGTGCTTCCGGCCCAGCTCCACACGCTGAGCTCGGCGTCGGTGGAGATCCTGCTCCAGCTCGTTCCGGCCGTGGTCCTGGCTCTTGTCGCCGTCGGCGCACTGTGCATCTTTCGCTCACTCGTCTCCGAAGGGCTGGCCGTGGGCTTCACATTGCTGTTCGTCGGCGTGAACACGGCGCTGGTCACGGAGCTCCCCGCCGTCACCAGGGAGTGTTACGGCCTTCTCATGTTCGAGGCGATGATCTTCGTCATCGTGTTGGCACCGCATCCGATCAAGAGGTCACGCGTGCTGGCCGCCACCCTCGGGGTTGTCATGGCCTGCTCGCACTATTCGACCGCCTATATCGCCGTGCCGGTCCTGGTCGTCGGATGGATGTTCGGATGCTGGGCGGACAGATCGTCTGACGGTGCCGACCCGAGGGTCCGATCACTGCGTATGAGAATGGGACGTGTGGCTGACCGGAGTGGCGTGGTCCTGACCGGGGCCGTCACCGGCGTCACGGTCCTCGCCGCCGCCGTGTGGGGCCTGGCCGTGGCCGGTACCTCCACCCAGCTCTCCCAATTGGGACATTCGCTCAAGACCAAGGGTCTCGGGGTGCTGAGTGGTGGGGGAGACACCTTGACCAGATGGTTCGAAGAGTCGCCTCCCACGTCCAGAATCGTCCATCTGCTGACCAGCGTGGTGCGCGAACCGAAAGCCGCATCATGGCTGCAGATCGATCCTCGTGCCCTGGCCGTTCATCTCACCGGCGCGTCGGCACCCAAACGCCCGAGCGTGCCGGTCCTCGGCCCTGCCTCGTCGGCGTTGCTCTTGGTGGCCAACGAGCTGGTCATCGCCGCCGCTGTGGTCGCCGTGATCATCTCGATCGTGATGCTGGTCCGAAGGCGACCACTGCTTTCCGCCGAGCTCGTCGGTATGGCCGCGGCCGCCGTTGTCATCGACGCCGTGGCCCGGGAGTCGGGAACGATCGATCTGCAGTTCGGCCCCGGGCGGGTGGAGGTCCAGCTGGGCCTGCTGCTGCTGTTGCCTCTCGCAGTGGTGGTGGCGTCGGCGACCAGGCTGCCGATTCGATCCCTGCGGGCCGCCGTACTCGGGCTGGTGATCATCGAGCTGGCCGGGACCACTGGGCTGTCGATCATGGCCTTCGGAGGGGCACCGCCAGCCAGCCTGTCGGCTTCGGGTGAGAATGTCGAACGATTCGTCGTGACCACCCCTGGCCTCTACACCGCCGGTTGGGTCGTGCATCATGCCGACAGCCGTCAGGCCCTTCAGGCCGATGCGTTCGGCCAGCTGGCGCTGGCAGATTTCACCGGGGGGAGAAGGTACGCAACCTTCTACACCGTTGTCCCCGCCGACGCCTCCGTCACATCATGGATCTACGCGTCGCCGGTCAACATTGTCGACGGCCGTGCCCGCACCTCGACGAACGGGGTCGTGAGCATCTTTGCCTTCCCCCGGCAGTTCTACGATGACACTCGCCCGGTCATTTTCGCCACGGCGACGACGAAGGTCTACGGCATGTAAGAGGTCTGCGGCCTGCAGGCGCCGGTGCCCCGAATCATCCTCCTGGGCAGGTCATCCCCACGCCAAGGAGGTGGGGATTATTATCCGAAGCACTTCTGTATGGCCTTTTGGGTGGCCGGCTGCAGCTCTGACGGTTGCGCGGCAACAGGCTGAGTCATCAGGTTCCCGTAGTTGTAGGACAGCTCCGGACCCCAGAAATAGAGGCCTTCGAGTTTGTGCGCCTGGGCGAACTCACAGGCCGCGGTAAACCAGTTGGCCTGAATGTTCTGGTTGAAGGTACTGCCGCCCGAAGGGGGGACGTTGGGGGTGGCATAGGCACCGTCGATTGCTTCGATTCCCACTTCGTCGAAGGTGACGTGGTCGTCGGCCACCGGGAGGGGCTTCAGCTTGAGGTACCCGTTCCAGGCGGCCAGGATCTGGGCCACCGTCGAGGTGGGGGTCAAGCTGGGGAGCAACGGATAGGCGTCCTGGGCCACCGCGGTCCCCGAATGGATGTCTCCCAGGGCCGGGTCGACGTTCCAGCTCGTGTCGAAGACCAACTGGCCGGAGTAGAGCTTGGAAGCGAATGTGACCACCGACGGCCATTGGCTGGCCGTCCCCAAGCTGCTCAGTTCGGACGAGATGGTGAAGAGGGCCACGTCGTTGGCCTGCGCCATCTCCAGGTACGGCTTCAGCATGCTTTCGTAGCTGGCGAACCACGCCGGATCACTGGTCGGAGCAACGACACCCCTCCAGTCGCCGAAGGCGTCGAGATTGGACTGGTCCATGAGAGGACGGACCATGACCTGCAACCCCGCCGATTCGGCCGCCTGCACCAGTATGGCCAGTCGGGCTGGAGAAGGGGAGCGCAGCGGGACCGGGCTCGGCTCGGCCTGGCTGCACAGGTCGGCGGTGAAGACGGTGTTGGTGGTGGGCCCCGTCATGTAGAACGGGAAGGCGATGGAGACGCTGTTGGCCCCGAGTGACTTGATGCCCTGCATCTCGTTGGTGGCGTTCTGCTGCCACTCGGCGTCGGGTTGGCAGTTGTCCTGTGCAAAGACGTCGATGCCGTGCTGGGGAATGGTCACGGCCGGGGGCGAACCGGCTTGCCGGGGCGCGGCCACTTTGGGCGCCGCGGCTTTGTGGGCGGTCGCCTTGGGTGCAGCCTTGGTCGGCTTCTTGACCTTGGGCGAGCCGGCCCTGGACTGCGGGGTCGAGGTGAACTTCAAGGTCCCGTTCACGATGGACCAGCCGGTCGGAAGCTCGGCCGGCGTTCCCTCGATGTCGAAGGAGATGACGCCGGTGAGGATGGCGCCGGCCAGATCGGTCCCCTGCAGTTTGGCGAAGGTGATGTACGAACTGGAAAGGTCGCTCCCACCCAAGTTGGCATTGGTGAGGTTGGCGAAGTGGAGGTCGCTGCTGGCCAGGTACGCGCCGGCCAGGTCGGCGCCGGTCAGGTTGGCGTAGGGGCCCACCAGGTAGCCGTCGACGAATTGCCAGTTCGTGGGCACGGCCGTGGGCAACGCCGCGGGCGTGCCCGTAATGCTGCCCGAGGTCACGCCGGCCAGGTTGGCGCCGGTCAGAATGGTGCCGGACAGGTCGGCGCCGGTCAGTGTCACATCGATGGCGTCCACATTGGCCAGGTCGGCACCGGTGAGGTCGGCACCGGTGAGCACGGCGCCTTCGAGGTTGGCACCGGCGGCGTCAGCTCCGGTGAGGTCCGCGTCTTTGAAGTTGGCACCGTACAGAAACGCTCCCGGCCCGACCAGGTATCCACTCGCCACCGACCAATTGGCGGGGAGGCTCGGCGTGCCCGTGATGCCGCCGGAGACGACCCCGGTGAGAGTGGCGCCGGTGAGGGTGGCGCTGTTGATATCGGCGTCGGTCAGATTGGCGCCAGTGAGATTGGCGCTGGTGAGGTCGGTACCGGTGAGAGTGGCGCCGGTGAGGTCGGCACCCGGCCCGACCAGGTAACCGCTGCTGGCCAGGCTCCAGTTGGTGGGCAGGGCGTAGCCACTGCCGCTGTCGCCGCCGGACACCACGCCGGTGAAGTCGGATCCCGTGAAACTGGCCCCGTCGATGTTCGAGTCCTCGAGGCTGGTCCCGTTCAAGAGGGCATTGTGGAAGCTGGAACCGGTCAGGGTGGCACCTTCGATGAGTGCACCCTGCAGGTCGACTCCGGTACCGGTGGCATCGGTGAGGGTGGCGTTGGTCAGCGTGGCATTGGTGAGATTGGCGCCGGTGAGGGTGGCTCCGGTGAGATTGGCGCCTGTCAGGTCGGCCCCGTAGAGATCGCAGCCAGTGAGATTGGCATCGGGACCGGGGACGCAGCTGGCGGCACTGGCGGGCACGATGCCGGTCAGGGTCAGGGTGAGGATCAGGGTCAGGGCCAGCAGGATGGCGCCGGCCAGGGACACCGTCCCCTTGCCGCGCGGGCGCCCGCCGCCTCGAGCCCCTGAGGTTTCCATCCCAAAAGTATGGCACAGCACCTGTTGTTTTTGAGGAAAACACCTGAGGGCAGGGAGTTCTCTGTACTGACCCAACGCGGCCACCGGGTGACCGAGAGTGGTCGTGTCGACCGTCCTACGGAGACGGCCTGACGTCGAGGACGCAGTCCGTCGCCGCCACCACGGCCGCCGCGCCACGAGGCGCCACCCCCTTGATGCAGGTCGAAAAGTGAGCGCTCGACGAGACCACCGGCGGCGGCGCGTGGGCGACCCCGGTCCAGACCCAGGCGTCCGCCTGATGTCGCGGTGGTTGTCCGGTGGCGGCGGACACCAGGGCGCCGGCGAAGGTGACCGACGGCATCTGGTCGTAGGCGGGGAGGTCGGGTTGATCCGGGAGCACCACCATGGTGACCCCCCACTCCTCGAGGGCCTGTCGGAGCTCGAGGATGTACTCGGGCTGGATGGTGTGGTGGCCCTGGATGGTCTCGAGGGCGCTGTTGGCCTCTGGGGCGCCGGCCGGTTCTGAGACATCGGAGAGGATGGCCGCGCCGGCTTGCTCCTTCACCACCCGTTGGAGGATGCCGGCGGGACCGCTCGTTCCCACCATGGAGAAGTGCATCCCGCTCACCGCCTGCCACGTCATGGCGTTGTCGGCGGCCAGGAAGGGCGCCGGAAGCACGAGGAGAACCTGGTGCCCGCGCAGATGCGGGGCCACGGTCTGGAACCAGGTGGGAAGGTCGACCGGCTGGGTGGTGATGGGAAGGCCCGGCGCCAGATAGACGGCGGGCGGGACGATGGCCACCGCCGCCACCACCAGCGCCACCGCCGCCCCCGCCCGCCGTCGCCACCAGGGCGCAGCACGGACCCGATCTTCGGCCGACCGTTTGCGCGCCTGTCGGCCGGAACGGTTCACGGTCCGGTGCACGTGCTCGAGGATGAGGCCCAGCATGACGGCGACGGCCAGGTAGGTGACGAGGACGAACCGGTAGGGAACCAGGTTCTCCACCTCCGGCAATTTGTCGGCCAGACTTCTGCCCACCCCCAGGGACACCATGGCCGAGACCACCGCGATGGCGGCGAACAGCCACAGGCGAAGATCGCGGCGCCAGGCGACGAGGCCACCGATCAGCACCACGATCACCCCGTACCCGAAGTACTGGAACGACAGCACGGGCCCCTGGTTCCCGCCCACGTAGGTATGGGCTTGGATGGTCAACAGGTGGGTGAACGAAGCCGGCCACGGGTGCACGAAGTAGCCGAGCGAGGTGGATCGGTTTCTCAGGACGTCGTACTTGCCGTACGGCCAGATCGGGCCGGTGAAGTGGGCCGGACCGGCCAGTGCGATCCAGGTGGGGACGGCCAGGAGCACCACCGAGGTGACCACGCCGGCGCCCAGGCCCACCACGGCGTGCCGGGTCCGGGCGCGCAGGGCGTCGCGGTGACGCCAGGCGGCGAAGACGACCAGGAGGGCGACACCGAAGCAGCCCATGATCACGGTGATGGCCAGAACCTCGGTGGCGATGAAGAACTGCACGGTCACCAGCAGGCCGAGCGCCAGCCCGACCACCACCGGCGGTCGCCGCTGCCGCACCAGCAACTCGTCGAGGCAGAGAACGACCAGGGGAGGGACCAGCACCATCCCGAGGTTCAGATCGGCATTGGTCAGGCTGACCACCACGAAGGGGGAGAAGCCGTAGAACAGTCCCCCCAGGAAGGCGGCCGGCGTCCATGTGACCCAGCGGCGGAGCAGCACGAACATGGCCAGCGCGGAGAGAGCCGGGGCCAGGGTGACGGCCACGTTCAGGCTGGCCACCGGGCCGAAGATCCAGGTGACCGGCGCCAGGGGCACACCGATGGCGAACACGCTGACGAAGGCCAACATGTTGACGCCGGCGGGGTAGTGCACGAGCGTCGAGAAGAACGGATCCAGCCCATGGGGGATGGCGTAGGCCGGCCACTTGATGAACCAGATGAACTGGGACGGGTCCCCACAACCGCAGGTGGTGGTGGACGTCGGATGACTGGTCCACACGTTCGACCAGATGAAGACGGAAAGGGCGAGGTAGCCGAAGCCGGCCACCAGCCAGGCCCACCACCGGTGGGGCGGAGGGCCGGAGGCAACCGCATCCGTGCTCGACAGCTCCGGGGGCGCGGTGGCCGGGCCCGAGCCCTCCAACTGTAGGTCCTTCGTCGTCACCCCCCACCCGACCTTCCCCGCCACAGGCGGTCGCCGATCACCAAGTATTGCATGGTGATCTGGGTCGGTTCTGCCGGCCCGACGTGGTCATTCGCCCTCTTCGGAGGTGATGAGGTCGGTGGCGACGGGGACAGGCGGGCGGCGGGGCGGACCGGGGTCCCCCCGGGTCGGCTCCCCCCGCGTCCGGGGTCCGGTGGCCACCGTGGGAAGCAGCGGGCCGATCGATCGCCACCGCAGGCAGCCGGCCCACACCCCGGCCCCGTAGGCCACGTCGTCGGCCACCGAGGCCGGCACCCAGCGGAACGGATCGAGGTCGGGGCGCCGTCGCCACCACTCGACCAGCGGTGGGGCCAGCACCAGCAGCGCCGCCGTCCGCCTCCCCCGGAGCAGGGCCACCACCAACACCGGCGCGGCCAGCATGGTGGCGGCCCGGCCCAGGCCCACCACCGTCCACGCCGCCGCCTCCGCGCTCCACCGCGACGGTGAGCGACACAGGGATGCCGCGGTCGGACGCGCCGGGCCAGACGGCGGCCGAGGCCGCCACCGCCACTGCGGCGGCACCGCGCCGGCCGGCCAGGAAGGCGAGGGCGGCCGCCGTGGGCCACGGGCGGAGCTCGACCGGGGCCAGCCGGCCGGGGTGGCGCGCGGCCAGCGGCGCGGCCGACGTGCCGTAGCGGAAGCGCCGGGCCAACAGTCCCGTCCACGCGGCCGGGCTCCGCGGTGGGACACGGTCGACCGACGGCTCGTACCGGACGCGCCAGCCGCGCGTCGACCAGTCGCCATACCAGGTCCACGTCCTCGCCCACCCGGAGCCCGGGGTCGAAGCCCTGGGCCACCGCCTCCCGGCCGCGCCACCAGAGCGGCGGTGGGCACGTAGCGGACGGCCCTGCCCGGGCCGACCTCGCCGGGCTCCGGTCCCAGGTCGAGAGCCGAGTGGCGCGTCGGCGAACCGGGCCGAGGACCGCCCGGGCCGCCGACCGGTCGGGCCCCCGGGCCGGACCCGGGGGGCCACGGCTCCGACGTCGGGATCGTCGAACATGCCAGACCAGGCCTCCGAGCCACCCGTCGGTCACCGTGCAGTCGCTGTCGACGAAGGCCACCAGGTCGGTGCCCACGACGTCCAGGGCCTGGTTGCGGGCCGCCGCCGGACCGCCGTTGGTCGTCCGGCGGATCAGCCGGGCCCCGTGGCGCCGGCACACCCGGGCCACCGCCTCGGGGTCGTCGGAGCCGTCGTCGACCACCACCACCGGCCATGCCGGAGCCGAGCGAGGCCAGGCAGCGGTCGAGTGACGAGCTGCGGTCGCGGACCGGCACCACCACGGTCAGCCGGTCGACCGGCGGTCGCCCCCGTCGACCGGCGGCCGCGTCGGTTCGCCCCGTCGACCGGCGGCCGACCGGCCGTGGGTGGGCCATGCCGGCATCGACCAGTCGGCCGGCCAGCCGCCGGGCGCTGTCGGTGGCCGGTTCGCCGGCGAGCAACGACGTCGACAGCGCGGCGACGCCTTCGGCCGTCAGCGTGATCAGCCGCCCGGGATGCCCGCCGGCCAGGACGGTCCCGTCCCGGAAGCGGCGCAGCCGACCGGTCGAGCACCAGCCCGAACCCCTCGGCGGCGCCCATCAGCGCGGGTCACAGACGAGAGGCCGCCGTCCACCGGGATGACCGCCCCGGTCACGGCTCCGCCGTCGGTCACCGGCCAGCCACACCAGGGCGTCGGCCACCTCCTCGGGGGCGAGGAGGCGGCCGACCGGCTGCTGGTCGGCGAACGGGCCGGTGTCGTCGAGGCCGTAGAGCCGGGCGCTCTCGTCCAGCATGGCGGTGTCGGTCGAGCCGGGGCAGACGGCGTTGGCGGTGATCCCGGTGCCGGCCAGCTCGACGGCCAGGCCCCGGACCAGCCCGGCCACCCCGGCCTTGGCCGCCCCGTAGGCGGCCAGCCTGGGCAGGCCCCGGGTGGCGGCGGCCGAGGCCACGGCCAGGTACCGGCCCTGGCGGGGGGCGGGGCGGCGGAGGAGGGCGGGGATGCCGACCCGGGCCGCGGTGATCGGGCCGCCCAGGTCGACCTCGAGGACGGCGCCGAGCTGGTCGGCGGGCATCTCCCACAGCGGGACGCCGCCGGCGATGACCCCGGCCACCGCCACCATGGCGTCGAGCCCGCCGAACCGCTCCTCGGCCGTCGCCACGGCCCGGCCCAGGCCGCCTCGGGATCGGTGGTGTCGGCCACGCTGGGCCACCACCGATGCCGGGCCGGCGGCCGCTGGCCGACGGCCCGACCACGACGTCGTCGAGCTCGGCCCGGGTGCCCATGCGGGTAGGGGAGCCGGGGGTCGTCCGCGGCCCGGTCCACGGCCACCACCGACCAGCCGGCGGCGGCCAGGGCCCCGACGGTGGCCGCCCCGATGCCGCGGGCCGCCCCGGTCACCACGGCCACCCTGTTCATCGTCCGCTCCCCGTTCATGTCGTGCACCCCGTTCATCTCCGCACCTCCGTGGTCGATCCGGTCCAACCCGCCGGCCACCGCGGCCAGCTCGTCGGCGGCCGCCGGCCAGCAGCCGGCGCCCCTCGTCGGCAGTGGCGCCGGCCGGGTCGCCGAGGACCCCGTTGGGGCTCACCGCCCGCACCCCCTGCCGCCGGAGCAGGGGCAGCAGCGTCGCCGATGGACCGCCGGTCGCCGGGCTCGGCCCGGTCCAGGTGCACCCGCTCGGGGGCGATGGCCAGCATCAGGGAGGTCTCGGTCCGGCCGGCGTGCAGGTCGCCGGGCCAGCGCGGCCACCACGCCGTACCGGACGCCCCTCGCGGCCAGCCGGGCCAGGGCCCGGGCCACGGGCCGGCATTGCCCCCGTGGGTGCAGACCAGCACGACGTGGCGAAGTCGCGGGTGGCCGAGCGGCCCAGCTCGACCAGGAGCGCCTCGGTGGCCTCGGCCGATGGAGAGGGTGCCGGCGAAGCCCTCGTGCTCGCCGCTGCGAGCCGTAGGCCACGGGCGGGGCGCACCAGCAGCCGCCGGCGGCGTCGGGCCGCCGGCGGCGGCCACGGCCACGGCGATGTCGGTGTCGGTGGTCAGCGGGAGGTGGGGTCCGTGCTGCTCGGTCGCACCCACCGGCACGACGAGGACGGCGCCCCCGGCGGCCAGCCGCCGGGCCGGCCTCCGGCCAGGTCGGCGTCGTCGAAGCCGGGTCACCGCTCGCACCCCGGCCGCGCCGGGGTGCCGGATCCGGTGGCCCGTCGAGGTAGCCGTGGCGGACCAGGAAGTCCAGCAGCACGTCGGCCGCCTCGGCGGCGTCCGACCGGGCGGACCACGGTGGGCGGATCGTGGGCCACCAGCGCTCCGGTCAGGGCCAGCAGCCGCAGCCGCGGATCAGTCGCCCTCGGGCGGCGGGACGCACCCGGGTGCGGGGCGCGAAGGGGCGGGTCGGCCCCGAGTGGACCGGACCCCGGCCGCCTCCGGCGTCGACCGGCCCCGGCGAGACGGCGGCGGTCGACCGGGATCGGCCATCCCCGTCGACGGCCAGGGCGCCGGCCAGCGAGGCCCGGCGCAGCCGGGCACCCGGCCCCCTCCACCGAGCACACGGCGGGCAGCGGCACCGCAGGCGCTCGCGCCAGCCGCCGTCGAGCCGCCGCTCGGCCACCAGCACCCGCTGGCCGGTCGGAGCCGGCTCGAGGGCCACCAGCCCGAGAGCCTGGGCGGCACCCAGCTCGTGGGCCAGGAAGGCGGGGAGGGCCCCGGTGCCCCGGTCGACCGAGCGGTCGCCGCACAGCACCAGGTCGGGTGGCCCGAACGGCTCGAGGGCGGCCAGCCAGCGCGCGGGCCAGCACGCGCTCGTCGTCGGCCAGCTCGCGCCACGTAGCGGTGGCTCGTCCCCTCGTCGCCGGCCGGGACCCGCACGCACGGCGACGCCGAGAGCGGCCACCTCACGCAGCACCGGGTCGACGCGATGTCGGGTCCGGCGCGACACCGCCACCACCCGGCCCGACCAGGCCTCGGCAGATGCGCAGCGGCGTGCTCGAGGGCGGCGGCGTCGGCCGGCGACAGGCCGACGCCCCAGCGCGTCCCGGCGTGATCGGAGCCGTCGAGCGGGTCGACCTCCGGGCGCAGGTCGCACGATCCGCAGGCAGGCCACCACCAGACGGTCGGCCGGTCACCGCCATCGGCGTCGTGGGTCACGTCGGCACTCATCCGTGGTGGAAGACGACGCCGTGGCCGCCGTCGGGATAGGTCCAGGTGATGGCGCCCTCCTCGTTGCAGACCATGTAGCAGGTCCCGCACTCGAAGCACTCCTCGTAGTTGAACAGGATGCCGCCGTCGGCGGTGGGGGCGAAGAGATTGGCCGGGCAGGCGGTGACGCAGGCCTTGGTGGTGCACGACCGGCAGACGTCGGAGTCGACGGTGATGTGGGCCCGGGCGCCGACCCGGAAGTCGACGGTGGCCATGCGCTCCTCGAAGGAGATGCCCGTCACCACTCGGCGTCGGCGTGCCCGGCCTGGTCGGGCCGGCTCATCCGAAGATCCTCAGGCCCCGCAGGGTGTCGGCGGCCAGCTGGCGGAGGCTCACGCCGTGCCGGGCCGCGGCGGCGCGGGTGAGCCGGCAGGCCGCCCGCCTTGGGGGTCGGGTTGGTCACCGTGAACATCCCCTCGGCCAGGTCGCACAGGAGGCCCGGGGTAGCGCCGCTGGACCCGGTCGGAGAGCACCAGGGCCGGCGCCTTGCGCAGCCGCTTGTGGTCGGCCAGGACGAACTGCGCTCGAGGTCGGCCCGGTAGGAGGCGAGCCCACGGGCCGAGCAGTCCCCGGCCGGCCAGGGCCCGGTCGGCGGCCCGGCCGGCGGCGTAGCCGGAGCCGATGGCGAAGTTGACCCCCTCCAGCCACAGGCCGGCGGCCAGGGTCATGGCCCCGGCGTCACCGGCCACCAGCAGCCCGTCGGTGGCCAGGGCGGGCATGGTGTCGTAGCCGCCCTCGGGGATGAGGTGGGCCGCGTACTCGCGGAGGGTGGAGCCGCGCAGGCAGCGGGGCGATGGACGGGTGGGCCTTGAGGTCGGCGACCAGCTCCTCGGGCCGGACCCCGGAGGCGGCCAGCTGGGGGAGGGACAGGACCACGCCGATGCTGACCGTGGTCGGCGTTGGTGTAGAGGAAGCCGCCCCCGGGGATGTCCCGGGTGCAGCCGAGGATCTCGATGTCCACGCCCTCGTGGTCCTGGACGCCGAAGCGCTCGTTGATGGCTCCGGGCGGCAGGTCGAGGACCTCCTTCACGCCCAGCGTGTGGTGGGACGCCTCGGCCGGCGGCAGCAGACCGGCCTCCTTGGCCAGGAACGAGTTCACCCCGTCGCAGGCGATGACCACCGGGCGCGTGAGCTCGGCGCCGTCGCGGTCGGTGCGGACCCCGACCACCCGGCCGCGACCCGTCCCGGACCAGGCCGGTGGCCACCGTGGAGGTCAGCAGGCGGGCCCCGGCGCCGGTGGCCTTGCCGGCCAGCCAGGCGTCGAAGTGGGACCGCAGCGGTGGTCATGCCGTTGTAGGGCGCGGCGCCCCAGGCGTCGGTGCCGGAAGTCGACGGACAGGGACTGGGTGCCGGTCATCATCACGGTCGACCGGCGCACCACCCACCGCTCGACCGGCACCTCCTCCCACCATCCGGGGACGATGTCGTCGAGCACCCGGCCGTAGACGACGCCGCCGTAGACGTTCTTCGATCCCGGGAACGGGCCGCGCTCGACCAGCACCACCGACCGCCCGGCCCGGGCCAGGGCCAGGGCGGCGGCGGACCCGGCCGGGCCGGCTCCCACCACCACGGCGTCGAAGGCCGGTCGCCGCGACCCGTCGGCGGCGGTCCCGACCGGCACCGTCCCCACCGGCACCGTCCCCACCGGCACCGTCGCTCGGCTCCGGTCGCCTCAGGCATGGTCCACGCCGAAGCGGCGGGCCAGCTCGACCAGCAGGGCGCGGGCGTCGGTGACCAGGCCGAGGTCGGCCATGGCCGTCATCGGGCACGACGGGTCGGTGTTGACGCTCACCACATGTGCGCGGGGCGCCCGAGCCCGCCCGCGTGCTGGGCGGCCCCCGACACGCCGAGGGCGACGTAGAGGTCGGGGTCGACGGTCACGCCGGTGGTGCCGATCTGGCGCTCGTAGCCGGTCCACCCGGCGTCGGTGGCCACCCGGGTGGCGCCGGCCGAGCCGCCGAGGGCGGCGGCCACCCGGCCCAGCAGGCTCGAAGAGTCCGGTGGCCCGGCGGTCGTCCGAGCCCGGCCACCAGGCCGGCCCCGCCGGCCACCACCCGGGTGGCGTCGGCCAGGTCCATGGTGTGGAGGTCGGGCTCGAGCACGGCGATGACCTCCGGGTCCGGGGGCCCGGCGTGGCCCGGCTCCGGGGCCGAGGCCCACCAGCTCCTCGACCACGCATCCGGGTGACCACCGGCCCGGCGGTGCGGCCGTCCGCGGCACCAGGGTGACCACGGCCGGCCCGTCGACCTCGACGGGGACCAGGACCCGGTCGTCGACCCGGGCCACCGTGGCCGCACACCCGGTGCCGGCCGGCCGGGCCGGGCCGGCAGCCGGTGCTCACGGCCCGGGCCACCAGGGGGCGGTCGGCGGCCGCGGCCAGGCGGGGGGCGAGGTCGCGCCCGTCGGGCGACGCCGGCATGACGACCAGAGCCGCGCCGGCCACCACCGGGGCCAGCGCGGCGGCCAGGGCGGCGGGCCGGAAGCCCGGGACCGGTCTCCGCCCACCGCACCCGACGGGCGCCCGGCCAGGGCCCGGGCCGCCGTCCTCGGACCCCGATCCGACCACGAGGCCACGCCCGCCGGCCTCGGCCACCGCCTCGGCCGCGCCGACGGGCAGCCGGCCGTCCCGGGCCACGACCACGGCCACCGTCTCGGCGGCGGGGCCGTCGGCGCTCCGTCCCGGACCGGGGGCTCACGTGGCGGTCACAGCGACACCGCCACCCGGTGGCCCTCGATGACGGCGGCGTGGGCCCGCCGCGGGGCCAGGCAGTCGCCGATGCGGTGGACCTCGAAGGGGGCGCCGTCGAGGGCCCGCCACAGGTCGTCCTCGGGTTCCTGGTGCACGGCGCAGACCACCCAGTCGCACCGGCGCTCCTGGTCGGTGCCGGTGGGTGGTGCTGGAGGTGAGCACGACGCCACGGTCGCCGGCCCGCCGTCGTCCGGTCCGCCGCCGGGACACGCCCATGGGCACCAGGTCGACGGCCTGGCCGATGCCCGAGGCGTGGGCCTTCACGTTCCACGTCTCGAGGTCGAGGGTGATCCCGAGGTCCTGGCCCACCACCATCCCGTTGGTGACGATCTCGACCTCGCAGCCCCGGTCGGCCAGCAGCTCGGCCATGGAGGTGGCCTGGTGGAAGCCCGAGCTCGTCGACGACCACCACCCGGCCCTCGGGATGGGCCCGGCCCTCGAGCACGTCGCGCACGTCGACCACCCGGGGCTCGTCCGCCGGCCCACCACGGGCGGGCCGGCCGGGCCCCGGTGGCCACGATCGACCGCGTCGGGCGCCTCGGCCCGGACCGTGTCGGCGGTGGCCGTCGACGCCGGTGCGGAGGTCGACGCCCTACGCGCCGGGCGGCGACGATCAGGTTGCGGGCGATGTCGAAGAACTCGGCCCGGCTGGGCACGGTGGCGGCCACGTGGGCCTGGCCCCCGAGCCGGTCGTGCCGCTCGAACAGGACCACCCGGTGGCCCCGCTCGGCCGCCGTGACGGCGGCCTGCAGCCCGCCGGGGCCGCCGCCGACCACCACGACCTTGCGCCGGCGGCGGGGGCCGGGGGACGGTCGCCGACTCGCGTCCGGCGCGCGGGTTCTCGATGCAGCCGAGCCACCGGTTGAGCCCCATCCGGCCGACGCACTCCTGGTTGCAGGACAGGCAGGTGCGGATGTCGGTGGCGTGGCCGGAACGGGCCTTGGCGGCGAAGTCGGGGTCGGCGATCTGGCCCCGGACCACGCCGACCAGGTCGCACACGCCGTCGGCCAGGGCCCGGTCGGCCTGGAGCGGGTCCTTGAACCGCCCGACCCCGACCACCGGCAGGTCGACGGCGGCCCGGATGGCGCTCGGGATGAACAGGGCGTAGCCCGGCGGGACCTGCATGCTGGCCTCGATCATGTACAGGGTGGCCGTGGCCACGCCGATCGAGGTGTTGATGTAGTCGACCTGGCCGGTGGCCTCGACCATCCGGGCCACGGCCACGGCGTCCTCGATCCCGGTGCCGCCCTCGATGAGCTCGTCGCCGCAGATGCGCACCCCGAGGGCCCGGTCGCGCACCGATGGTCGACGCGGACGGCGTCGACGATCTCGAGCAGCAGGCGGGCCCGGTTGGCCAGCGGGCCGCCGTAGGCGTCGGTCCGCCGGTTGGTGGCCGGGGACAGGAAGCCCCGCACGATCGACGAGTGGGAGCACTGGAGCTCGATGCCGTCGAAGCCGCCGGCCATGCAGTGGCCGGCCACGGTGGCGTAGCCGTCGACGATCTCGGCGATCTCGTGGGGCTCGACCGCCTTCGGGACCTCGCGGAACAGGGGGTCGGGGACCGGGCTCGGCGCCCACACCGGCAGTCGCGAGTACATCGAGGAGGCCTGGCCGCCGTTGTGGTTGATCTGGGCGAAGATCGGGCACGCCGTGGGCGTGGACGGCGTCGGTGATCCGCCGGTAGCCGTCGACCACCTCGGGGTGGAACCCGTGGATGAGCTTCTCGTAGGGCCAGTCGGTCGGGTGGGTCGAGTGCTCCTCGGTGATGATCAGGCCGGCACCGCCCGGCGGCCCGGGCCGCGTAGTAGGCGGCGTGCTGCTCGGTGGGCAGGCCGTCGGTGGCGTAGTTGGTCAGGTGGGCCGAGAACACGATGCGGTTGGCCACGGTCACCGGGCCGAGGCGCAGCGGGGTGAACAGGTGCCGGTAGCGGGTGCCGGCGCTCATCGTGCCCTCCGGTGCTCACCGGGCCGACGCGCCGGCGTCGACGGTCATGGTCAGGCCGGTCACGTAGCGCGAGCCTCGTCGGAGGCCAGGAACAGCACGGCGTCGGAGACGTCGCTCGGGCGCGACGAGGTCGACCGGCAGCGAGTTGAGGAAGAGCGAGCCGGCGTCGGGGCTGGCCTGCGATGCGCTCGGTCAGCCCGCGCCAGCCCACCAGCATCGGGGTGTCGACCCCGGTGGGGTGGACGGAGTTGACCCGGATGTGCCCGGGAGGCGAGCTCGTTGGCCAGGCTGCGCATGATCCCGACCATCCCGTGCTTGGAGGCCACGTACGGGGCCAGGAACGGCTGGCCCTTCAGCCCGGCCGTCGAGCTGATGAGGATCATCGACCCGCCGCCGGCCTCGATGCAGGTGGGGGATGGCGGCCACGCAGGTGTTCCACGACGCCGGTCAGGTTGATGCCGATGACCGTGTCCCACACGCTCGGGGGTCACCTCGTCCCAGCGCTGGATGGTGCAGACCCCGGCGTTGGCCACCGACGATGTCGAGCCGCCCGAGCCGGTCGACGCCGTCGGCCACGGCGGTCGGCCAGGGCGTCGGCGTCCCGCACGTCGACCGCCGCCGGTGACCACCCGGGCCCCGGTCGCCTCGACCAGCCGGGCCGTCTCGGCCAGGTCGTCGGGCGTGGCCAGTGGCGTAGTCGATGGCCCACCGGTCGCCGCACAGGTCGACGCCGATGATGTCGGCGCCCTCGGCGGCCAGCCGGACGGCGTGGCTCCGGCCCTGGCCGCGGGCGGCCCCGGTGATCAGGGCCACCTTGCCGGCCACCCGGCCCGGGCGCGGTCGTGGACCGGTCGTGCTCACCGGGCTGCGTCCGGCGTCGCTCGCCGGGTCACCCGCGGTGGCGGTGGCGCCCGCCGGCGACGGCCAGGGCCACGCCGGCGCCCTTCCAGCACGGCCTCGAGCACCGTCCGCGGGGCGCCACGCAGTCGCCGGCCCGGAGCGTGCCCGGGCGTCGGCAGGTAGAGGGACTCCTCGGGCAGCCGGTGGCCGCAGTCGACGAGACGGCGGCCGGCGACGGTGCGGGTCGCTCCCGGTCCAGACGTCCTCGCAGGTGGACCCGGCCGTCCGCCGGCCCGCGCACCAGCGGCCCGGAGCTCGCGGCGGACCCCGGCCCGCTGCAGCCGGGTGTTGGCGTCGGCCAGGTCGCCGGTCAGGGACAGCAGGGTGCCGGCGATCTGGTCCGGGGTCGACCAGGGCGACGTCGCGCCCGGCGCCGGCCAGCCACTCGGCCACCCCCACGCCGACGGGCCGCCCACCGGGTCGTGGACGACGACCGGACCCGTCGGGCAGGAGCCGTCGGTCCCCTGCGCCAGCAGCCGCGGCGGCGTCGACCACGGGCACGGTCCCGTCCGCCGGGACGGACCACGGGCGCGCGGCCGGCCACCGGTGGCCAGCACCACGGTCGATCCCCGTCGGCCCGGGCGGCGTCGAGGTCGGCCGCCGTGACCTCGACGCCCGGTCTCGACCGCCACCCCCGAGCCGGGCGCACTCGGCCGCCAGCCAGTCGGCCAGGTCGGCCAGCCGCTCGCGGCCCGGGCCCGACGGCAGCCGCCAGCAGCGCGCCGCCGGCCCGATCGCGACCGCTCGACCACCCGGACCCGGTGGCCCCGGAGGGCCAGCACCCGGGCGCACTCGAGCCCGGCCGACCCCGGCCCCCACGACGAGCACGTCGGCACGCCGCGACCGGGTCGTCGGTGCGCCGTCGACCGGGGTCGACGTCGACCGTCTCGTGACCCGCTCCGGGGCTCGCCCACGCAGCTGACCAGCGGGTTGCGGTTGTCGCGGACCCGGCAGGCCTGGTTGCACAGGATGCAGGGCCGGACCCGGGCGGCCCGGCCCGACCGCGGACCAACGCCACCAGGCGCGGGCTCGGCGATCTGGGCCCGGGTCATCTCGACCAGGTCGGCCGTCCCGTCGTCCAGGGCGGCTGGGCCACGGCCGGGATCGACCACGCTGCCCTGCAGCACGACCGGGACCCGCCCGGCGGCCGCCCGTCGCATCGCCGCGGCACAGCTCGAGGTTGAAGCCGGCCGGCGGTGTGGGCGTCGGGGCGGTAGGCGGGGTCGAGTACGGCCCGCCCCGCACGACGGTCAGCAGGTCGACCGGTCCGGCCAGGTCGGTCGACCTGCTCGGCGGCCTGCTCGGGGGTGACCCCGGCCCACGGGGCCAGCTCGTCGCACGACAGGCGCAGGGCGACGCACCCGGTCCGGCCCGACGGCGGCCCGCACCGCGTCGAGCACCTCGCGGGTGAGCCGGAGCCGGTCGTCGCCGTAGGCGTCCGGCCGCAGGTTGGTCAGCCCCGAGTGGAACTGGCGCAGGAGCGACAGGGCCCGGCGTCGATCTCCACCCCGTCGAGGCCCGGCGCCGACGGCGGCCGGGCGGCGAGCGGCGAACCCGTCGACCAGCGCGTCGATCTCCGCCGGCCCATCTCCATCGGCATCTCGCGGCTGACCACGTCGGCCACCGGGGACGGGGCCCACAGCACGGACTGGGAGTAGGCGCTCGACCCCTGGCCCCCGGCGTGGCCGAGCCCGGCCAGCACCAGGGTGCCGTGGCGGCTGGCAGGCATCGGCCACCTCCGCCCACCCGGGTCCGCAGGCCGAGGCCAGCGGGGCCCGCTCGTAGGGCCAGTCCGACGGGTGCACCGAGGCCGTCTCGGTGACGACGACGCCGGCCCCGCCGGCGGCCCGGGCCCGGTAGTAGGCGACGTGGCGGTCGCCGATGGCCCGTCCCGGCCCAGGTTGGTCTCGTGGGGGCCGAACACCACCCGGGAGGGCGCCGTCGCCGGCGGCCGAGCGCCACCGGGTCGGTCAGGCGCGGCCATGGCTCAGTCGGCCGCGGGCGGCGGGCTCGAGCCCGGCCAGGGGGCTCTCGTCGCACCGGCCGGTCCGGCCGGTGGCGCGGGGACAGGGCCACCGGTGCCCGGCGCGGGCCGGCGGCGAGTGGTCGAGCGACGGCCGGGGCGGCTCGGCGTCGCCCGCGGGCGGCCAGGGCGTGCTCGCCGTGGCCGAGCACGCACTCGGGGTCGGGCCCGTCGAGCGGCAGGCCGGTGAAGAACTTGGCCGCCATGCACCCGCCCCGGCAGGCGTCGTAGTGACCGCACGACGCGCAGGCGCCCGCGCTCTGCGGCGCGGCGCAGCTCGGCGAAGAGGTCGGACTCCCGCCACACCGAGGTGAACCCGCCCGGCGAGCGCACGTTGCCGGCCAGGAACTCGTCGTGGATGGCGAAGGGGCAGGCGTAGACGTCGCCCACCGGGTCGACCAGGCAGACCACCCGGCCCGCGCCGCAGAGGTTGAGCCCGGGCAGCGGCGTCGCCGTACGCCGGCCAGGTGGAAGAACGAGTCGCCGGTGAGCACGTCCTCGCCGTGGGCCACCAGCCAGTCGTAGAGGTCCCGCTGCTGGTCGGCGGTCGGGTGGAGCTCGTCCCACACGTCGGCCCCCCGGCCCGACGGCCGCAGCCGGGTGAGGCGGAGCTGGGCCCCGTACCGGTCGGCCAGGGCCTTGAAGGCGTCGAGCTGGCCGACGTTGTGGCGGGTGACCACCACCGAGAGCTTGAACCCGGCGAAGCCGGCTGCGGCCAGGCGCTCCATGGCGGTGACCGCGGTGGCGAAGGAGCCGGCGCCGCGCACGGCGTCGTTGACCTCGGCGGTGGCCCCGTCGAGGGAGATCTGGACGTCGACGTAGTCGCTGGCGGCCAGCCGGGCGGCCACCTCGTCGGTGATCCGCGAACCGTTGGTCGAGAACTTGACCCCGACGTGGTGGGCGGTGGCGTAGTCCACCAGCTCCCAGAAGTCGGACCGGATGGTGGGCTCGCCGCCGCCGATGTTGACGTAGAAGATCTGCATCCGCTCGAACTCGTCGATGAGCGCCTTGCACTCCTCGGTGGTGAGCTCGTGCGGGTCGCGCCGGCCCGAGCTGGACAGGCAGTGCACGCAGGCCAGGTTGCAGGCGTAGGTCAGCTCCCAGGTGAGGCAGATGGGCGCGTCCAGCCCCCGCTCGAACCGGTCGACCAGCCGGAGCCGGCCCGGGCGCCGGCCGGTCGACGACGGTCACGGCGCCTCCCGCTCGCAGATCATGCCCGGAGTCGGCCAGGGTGGCCAGGGCCCGCTCGTAGGCGGCCGAGCTCGTCGGCGGGCACGCCCGGCGGCCCGGCAGGCCTCGGCGGCCGGAGGGCTGGTCGGCCAGCGACTCCACCACGGCCAGCAGGGTCCGGCTCTTCAGGAAGGACAGCCGGCGGGTGCCGAAGTGGTACGCCAGGGCGCCGAACGACTCGGGCCGCAGCGAGACCTGGGGGTGGAGGGCCCAGGGCCGCGCCGGGTCGAACGGGCGGCCACGGCACCGGGCGGCAGGGGCGGCTGGCGGGAGGACCGGTGGGTCGGGTCGGGGTCGGTGGTCGGGGTCGGTGCGTCGGCCTAGTAGACGCCGCACATGCCGTCGATGGACACGTCCTCGACCAGCAGGTCGTCATCGACCAGCTCCTCGTGACCGGCTCGACGGCCCCGTCGGCCGCCGGTGCCGGTGCCGGGGCCGTGTCGGTGCCGGCCGGAGCCCGTGTCCCCGGTGGTGGCGGTCAGGTTCTCCTGGGTGGTGACGGTCATGGGTCCTCCGGTGGTCGGCCGGCCGGAGCCGGGCTGGTGGGCGATGGGTGCAATTTATAGCACTCGATGCCAAAATGGAAGCCTGATGACCGGAGCGGCGACAGGTGCGAGAGGCGGGACGGCCGGCCCGAGGTGGCCCGGGGCCGGCCGGCCGAGCACCTCGCGCCAGGACGTGGCCCGGGCCGCCCTCGACCTGTTCGCCCGCCAGGGGTACGACGAGACCAGCGTCGACCAGATCGCCGCCGCCGTCGGGGTCAGCCGGCGGACCTTCTTCCGCTACTACGAGTCCAAGCGGGAGGTGGTGTGGGGCGAGTTCGACGCCGAGCTGGTCCGGCTGCGCGACCGGCTGGAGGAGGCGCCGGACGACCGAGCCGCATGATGGACGTGCTCCGGCGGGCGGTCATGGCCACCAACCGGTTCGGTGCCGGCGGAGCTCGACGAGCTGCGCATCCGGATCGGCCTGACCAGCACGGTCCCCACCCTGGTCGCCCACTCGGCCGTCCGCTATGCGGAGTGGTGCGAGGTGGTGGCCGGCTTCGTGGCCGCGCGGCTCGGGGGGTCCCCCGACGACCTCGGCCCCCCAGACCGTGGCCCGGGCCGCCCTCGGAGCGGCCACGGCGGCCTTCGCCTACTGGGCCCGGCACGGGGGCGACGATCTGGTGGGCGAGGTGGACCGGGCCTTCCGGCTGCTGGCCACCGGGTTCGGGGAGGACCGACCGCCGGGCTGAGCCGACCTTTCTCGTTTACGCCGCCCGCGGTCCGGGTATAGATGCGCCCGGGTCGGCGTGGGCCCGGGGGAGAACAGGGAGGGAATGCGGTGGACGGGAACCTGATGAACGGGCGGGAGGCGCGGTCGCGCCGGATCCGGAATGCGGTCAAGGTGGCATCGGTCGCGCTCCTGGCCCTGGCCGGTACGACCGTGCTGGCCACCGCGCCGGCCGGTGCGTCCACCGCGCCGCTCATCGGCGACGGCACCGCCGCCTACACCCCGGGCACGACCTCGCCACCCAACCAGTTCAACGTGCTCACCCTGGTGACCGGAGGGGCCTCGGCGGTCAACACCGTCGTCGCTGACCGTGGTCTCCCAGCCGGCCAGCGGATCGGCCACCGTGGCCACCACGGCCACCACGGGCATCATCACCTATACGCCGGCCGTCGGCCACCACCGGGGTCCAGACCCTGACCTTCGCCTACTGCGCCCCGGGCGACACCTATCCGAGCGCCGGCAACTGCACCACGGCCACCATGACCTACCGGCCGTCGACCGGCCAGTGGTTCGGCGACCAGGTCGGAGGGCTCCAACGTCGTCGAGGACATCGAGACGGCGGTCACCATGCCCGTCGACCGCGGTCCAGGGATCGACCCTGCCCATGACCGTGGCCCCGGTGGCCACCAACGTCCCCTCGTCCGACTCCGGTGACGGGATCACCGTCACCGTGTACAACGCGTCGCAGTTCTCCCTGATCGTCCCGGTGCCGAAGGGATTGACCTACGTGCCCGGCACGGTCAACGTCACCGGCGGGGACGCCACCACCTCGGGCAATGTCGCCGCCACCTACTGCACGGCGCCGGTCAGCCGATGCCTGCACCGCCCAGATCGACAGCGGCAACTACAAGACCGTGTACCCGTACCTCGAGACCTACCTGAACCCCGACACCACCGTCACCGGTGGTGACAACGTGACCATGCCCACCCTGTCGGCCGAGTTCACGGCCACCGGGTCGGCCGGGACGGTCGTCCCGGTGGACCTCACCGAGTTCGTGCTCAGACACCGATGTGTCCTACGTGGGCGAAGTGACCTTCGACGGCTATCCGTCCTGCGCCAGCTGCGGATCGGGCAGCAACGCCCCGACCTACGCGGCGCCGGTCCCCCAGGCCACGACCACCATCACCCCGGCCCCCACCGGTCACCGGTCTGAATCCCAACTCGGGCACACCGGCCGGTGGCACCAGCGTGGTCATCAGCGGCTCCGACCTGGCCAACGCCTCCGCGGTCGACTTCGGGACATCCCGGCCACCATCACCGCCGACTCGGCCACGTCGATCACCGCCACCTCGCCGCCCGGCACCGGCACCGTCGACGTCACGGTCACCACTCCCGACGGCACCTCGGCCACCTCGTCGGCCGACCAGTTCACCTACGTGCTCTCGACACCCACCGCCCACCCTCACCGGCGTGAGCCCGGCCAGCGGCCCGGTCGCCGGCGGGACCAGCGTGACCGTCACCGGCAGCAACCTGGGCGGTGCCACCGCCGTCGACTTCGGGCCCGGCAACCCCGGGACCATCACCGCCGATTCGTCCACCTCGGTCACCGCCACCTCGCCGGCCGGCACCGGCACCGTGGACATCACCGTGACCACGCCGAGCGGCACCACCGTCCCCAGCGCACCGCGACCAGTTCACCTTCGGCGCCCCGGTGCTCACCAAGCTGTCCAGCTGGACCGACACCCAGGCCTGCGGCGTCCAGTCGACCACCACGGCCCCGGCCTTGAGCCAGCGCGGCCACCGTCACCGCCAGCGGTGGGGCCGGCGGCGGCGGCGGTGGCGCGGCTCAGCAGCGACTCCGGCGGCGCCGGCGGGCACGGCGTCCTCGGTCACCGGGACGTTCGCGGTCACCGGCGGCGAGCAGCTCACCGCCGTCACCGGCTGTGCCGGGGCCACCGCCCCCAACGGCTCGGGCGTGGTCAGCACCGGGGGCGCGGCGGTGCCGGCTTCAGCAACGGCGGCGGCGGGGGCAACGGCTACTACTGCGCTCGGCGTGAACGTCGACGGCGAGTGCATCGGTGAGGGCGGCGCCGACGGCAGCGGCGGTGGCGGCGGCGGTTCCAGCGCCGTGTGCGTCGGCGCCAGCTGCCAGGTCCGGGGTCACCCCGCTGGTCGTGGCGGCCGGCGGCGGCGGCGGCGGTGAGTCGATGTGCTCCGGGTCGGAGGCGGCGCCGGCGGCACCGCGGGTGCAGGATCCTCGACACCGTCGGTCGACCCACCGGGGCCGGCCCAGCGGGGCTGACGGCGGCACCGGGGCCACCAGCGGCGACGTCGGCGGGGCCGGAGGCGTCAACAGCAGCGGGGACAGTGCCGGCGGGACCGCCGGCGGCCCCGGCTCGGACACGGTGTCGGCCGGCGAGTCGGCCGGCAACGGCGGCGGTGGTGGCGGGTACGTCGGCGGCGCCGGCAGCACCGCCGACACGCGCCGAGGACTGCGGCGGCGGCGGAGGTGGGGGGGCGGGCTCCTCCTGGGCCGCCGACGGCTCGGGCGCCACCTTCGCCACGACGTCCGCGCCCTGCGGCGGCGCCCTGGCCTTCTACGGCTTCGTCGGCACGAAACCCAGCCGTCACCACCCAGCCGACGCGGCCAGACCGTCGACGCCGGCCGGCCGGCCACCTTCACGGCCGCCGCCTCCGGCAACCCGGCACCGGCGGTCCAGTGGCAGGTCTCCACCGACGGCGGGACCACCTTCACCGACATCCTCGGGGCCACCTCGCACCACCTTCACGGTCACTGCCGAGCCCTCCGAGAGCGGCAACCGGTACCAGGCCGTGTTCACCAACTCGGTCGGCTCGCGTCGACACCGATGCCGCCTCGCTGACGGTGGACATCCCTGCCCGTCGGTCACCACCGACCCGGCCGGTGAGACGGTCGACCGGGGCCAGCCGGCCACCTTCACCGCCGCCGGCACCGGCACGCCGAGCCCGACGGTCCAGTGGCAGGTCTCCACCGACGGTGGGGCACGACGTTCACCGACATCTCCGGGGCCACGTCGGCCACCTACACCTTCACCACCGGCGGCCGGGGACAACGGCAACCAGTACCGAGGCGGCGTTCACCAACGCGGTGGGCACGGTGGACTCCACCGCGGCCACCTTGACCCTCCGGACCCTGCCGGTCATCACCACCCAGCCCACCAGCATCTCGGTGCGCGAGCGGGGCGTGGCCCACTTCACCGCCGCGGCCACCGGCTACCCCGCACCCACGGTGCAGTGGCAGGTGTCGACCAACGGCGGGACCACGTTCACCGACATCACCGGTGCCACGCGCCACCAGCTACCCGTTCACCGCCTCGGCCGCCCTCGACCACCACGAGTACCGGGCGGTGTTCACCAATACGGTGGGCTCGACGGCCACCGACCCGGCCACCCTCACCGTCACCGCCGCGGTGCCGGTCAAGATCACCACCACCTCGCTTGCCAGCGGGCTCGGTCTACCGGACCACCAAGTCGATGTACTCGGCCACCCTCGAGGCATCCGGCGGCGTCACGCCCTACACGTGGTCGCTCGAGTCGGGCAAGCTGCCGGCCGGCCTCACCCTGAGCTCGGCCGGGGTCATCTCGGGCAAGGCCACCGGCCGGCACCGGGACCTTCGTGGTCAAGGTGGTGGACACCAAGACCTCGGTGACGCCGCAGACCTCGGCCACGGCCAAGCTCTCGATCACCATCGAGAAGTGAGCCGGCACCGGCCGGCGGGCCGCGGGTGAGTGAGCCGTCACCGGCCGGCGGGCGTCGGGTGAGTGAGCCGGCACCAGCCGGCGGGCATAGGGTGATGCGGTGCATTTCGTCATCGGGTCAGACCACGCCGGATTCACCCTGAAGGGCGCGGTCATCGCCCATCTCCGCGACAACGGCCACGAGGTCGAGGACATCGGGACGTACTCCACCGACCCCGTCGACTACCCGCCCATCTGTGCCGACGTGGCCCGCGCGGGTGGTCCGGGGCGCAGGGACCGGCTCGGCATCGTGATCGGCGGCAGCGGCCAGGGGGAGGCCATCGCCGCCAACAAGGTCCACGGGGCCCGGGCGGCGCTGTGCCACGACGAGTACACCGCCCGCTTCGCCCGTCGCCACAACGACGCCAACGTGCTGTCGCTCGGGGCCCGGCTGGTGGCCACCGAGCTGGCCCTCGACATCGTCGACGTCTTCGTGGCCACCGCGCTTCGAGGGTGGCCGTCACGTGGCCCGGATCGCGCGAGCTGGCCGCCATCGAGGCCGAGGAGTCGTCGGGCACGACGACGGCGCGCTGATGACCACGACCACCGGCCCGACCGGCGGCCGCGGGCCGTCCGGCCGGTTCCGGGCGCCACCGGCGGCACCGTGCGCTACGTGGCCGACGCCGTGGTGCCCGTGCGACGGCCCGGGTCCGGTGCTGCGGCCCGGCGTGGTCGAGGTGTCCGGGGGACACCGTGACCCGCGTCGGGCCGGCGCGGTCGCCGGGAGCCGACGGCCGGCGGGGCCCGCGGTGCCGAGGTCCGGGTCGAGGGCGCGCTCCTGCCCGGACTGGTCAACACGCACTGCCACTCGCCCATGACCCTGTTCCGGGGCACCGGCGAGAACCTGCCGCTCTGCGGTGGCTCAACGAGGTGCTGTGGCCCCGGGAGGCCCACCTCGACCGCGGAGGACGTCTACTGGGGGATGACCCTGGCCGCCGCCGAGCTGCTTGTGCTTCGGGGTGACCACCACCTGCGAGATGTACTTCTTCGAGGACGCCACTGGCCGACGCGGTGGTGGCCGCCGGGTCGCGGGCGCTGGTCACCCCGGGTGTCCTCCAGCTGCCCGGGCACGACGTCGGACGACGGGTGGTGGGAGAGGCGCATCGAGCGGATCGTCGACTTCCACGCCCGCCGCCACGGCGAGGACGGCCGCATCGAGGTCGGCTTCGCCGCCCACGCCGCCTACACGGTGCCCGCTGCCCGGTGCTGGCCGACATCGCCGCCGCCGCCCGGGAGCTGGGCGCCCTGTTCCACATCCACCTGGCCGAGACCGAGCGAGGAGGGGGACGGGTTCGCCGCCGAGCACGGCGGATCGGTTCCCGACGGTGCTGGCCGGCGCCGGCGTGTTCGACGGTCGGGTGCTGGCCGCCCACAGCATCTGGCTGTCCGCCGGAGGACATCGACCATCTACCGCGACCCACGACGTGGCCGTGGCCCACTGCCCCCAGAGCAACGCCAAGCTGGCCTCGGGGATCGCCCCGCTGGCCGACCTCCTGGCCCGCGGCATCCGGGTGGGCCTGGGGACCGACGGCCCGGCCTCCAACAACGACCTCGACCTGTGGGAGGAGATGCGCCTCGCGGCCATGCTGGCCCGCACTCCGCGAGGGGGACGCCGCCGCCCTCCCGGCCGCGGCCGCCCTCGACCTCGCCACCCGGGGCGCCGGTCGTGGCCCTCGGCCGTCCCGACCTCGGGGTGCTGGCCCCCGGGGCCAAGGCCGACATGATGGCGGTCGGCCTCGACGACCCGGCGTTCGTCCCCCTGCTCGACGACGGCAGCTGGTCGAGCACCTGGTGTGGTCGGCCTCGAGCCGCCTGGTGACCGACGTGTGGGTGGGCGGGCGCCAGGTGGTCGTGGACGGGCGGTGCACCGACGGTCGACGTCGAGCGGGCCCGGGACGAGGTGGAGGCCCGGGCCCGCAGGCTGCGCAGCGGCGGCCTGACCGGCGGTGCCGTGGCGGCGTCGGTCGGACCGGCCGGCCCGCTCAGTGGGCCTGGTCGTGGAGCCGGTCGGCGTAGCCGGCCAGCCCCGTCGGCGAACCGCTGCATCATCCTGGCGAGCACGGCGCCGAGCAGCCGGCCGGTGCCCGGGATCATTCGGGTCGAAGGTAGCCGACCACGTCGATGCGGGTGCCCGCGCCGTCCGGCGTCGAGGGTCACGTCGGCCCGGTAGTGGCGGACCGGGAAGCCCTTCAGGATGCGGTAGCCGAGGTGGTGGGGCGGGTCCCAGGCCACCACCTCCTCCCGGGAGCCGACCCCGTAGCGGGTGAAGCGGCGCACGGCCCCGACGCCGTCGGGCGGCCGGGTCGCCCTCGCGCACGAGGTCCGGTCCGGGTGAGGAACGACCAGTCCTGCCACCGCCGGGCCTCGCCCGACGAGCGGCCAGACCGCGTCGACCGGCGCCGTGGACCGGGCCCCGACCCGGTAGCGACCACCGTCCCCCCGGTCGACCGGAGGCGGGCGGCGGGCCGGCGCCGCTCATCCCTCGACGTGGGCCTTCAGCGCCTCGAGCGACTGCTGGTAGACGGTCGGCATGAGATCGGCCATCTCGTCCGGGGTCGGCGTCGACCACCCAGGTGACGTGGCTGGCGTCGCCGGCGGCGGTCACGGTGATGGTGGCCTCGTGGCGACTCGACCGGCACGCCGTCGACGATGGAGTAGGTGATGGCCCGGGCGGCGTCGTCCTTGGCCACCAGCTTCTCGGTGATGGTCATCCCCATGGTGTCGAGGATCCGGTTGTCGCCCTCGACCCGGCACGAGTCCATGCCCGGCATCCACCCGGCGATCCCGCCGAAGTCGCCGACCACCGCCCAGACGGCGTCCGGCGAGCCGTCGATGTCGATCTCTGCCGTGCCTGTGCCATGGTGCTCCTTCGGTTCGGTGTCCGGTGCCGGAGCCCGGTGGCGGGCGCACGGCGGTCCGTGTCGCCCCGATGGTAGGCCGGCGCTGCGACCGATGGTAGGCGCGCTGGCGACCCGGTGAGCCACCGGTAGCGTCGCGCCCATGATCGCCACCGCCGGCACCGGCGACGCGCGACGCCCTGTTCGTCCCCGACGGCGACTCGCCTGGTGCCGACCGAGCTGGCCCGGGGGCCGTGGTCGCCCGAGGCGCTGCACGGGGGGCCGGTGGCCGCGCTGGTGGCCCGTGCCGTCGAGGCGCCGTCCCGGCGGACGACGGACCTGCAGCTGGTCCGGCTCACCCTCGAGCTGCTCCGGCCGGTGCCGCATGGCCCCGCTGGCCGTGACCAGCCGCGTGGTCACGGCCGGGCCGCAGGGTCCAGCTGGTCGACACGGTGGTCGAGCCCAGACGGGGTCGGAGGTGGCCTGGGTCGCGGTCCCTGCGCATCCGGGTCGACCCGACGCGACCGGCGCGGTGGAGCCGACGGTGCCCGAGGACCCGGCCCCCGGACCCGCCCGACCGGGCGGTCCCGATCGCCGACGGTCGTCGGCGACCGCACCGGCCTTCCACAACGAGGGCGTGGAGATCCGGTTCGTGACGGGCCGCACTCGACCGACCCGGACCGGCCACCGCCTGGTTCCGCCTGCGCGTGCCCGGTGGTGGCGGGCGAGGAGCCGACCCCGGCAGCGGGCGGTGGCGGCGGCCGACTTCGGCAACGGCATCCGCGCCGAGCTCGAGTTCGGCTCGAGCTCGTTCATCAACCCCGACCTCACCGTCTCCCTCCACCGGCCCCCGGTCGGGGAGTGGGTCTGCCTCGACGCCCGCACCCGGTTCGGCACCCCCGGGATCGGAGCCGCCGAGTCGGCGCTGTGGGACGGGAGGGCCGGATCGGCCGTGCCGTCCAGAACCTCTGCGTGGAGGTCGGGCCGATGACCTGGTCGACGGGTACCCCGAGGGGACGCCGAGCGTGGCCGACCTGCTGGTGGCCCGGGCCGGACGACGACCACCCGGCCTCCGCTTCGGGGACCGGCAGTGGACGCTGGGCCGAGGTCGGTGGCGGCCAGCGCCGCCCGGGCCGGCTGCTGCGCATCCGGTCGGTGCCGGGCCCGGAGCCGCCCCACGTCGGGGTGCTGCTCGGCAACGTGCCCGAGTACCTGTTCTGGCTGGGGGCGGCCGCCCTGGCCGGCGCGGTGGTGGTCGGGATCAACCCGACCCGCCGGGGCGAGGCCCTGGCCGGCGACATCCGGCGCACCGACTGCCGGGTGCTGGTCACCGACGCCGACGGGGCGGCCCTGCTCGACGGCCTCGACACCGGCGTGCCGCCGACCGGGTGCTCCGGGTCGACGATGCCGGGTACGCCGGCGCCGGGTGGCCGCCCACGCGGGCGCCGACGCCGGCCGCGGTGGTGGCCGCCTGCGCGCCCGGCCCCGGGCGACCTCTACCTCCTGCTGTTCACCTCGGGGACCACCGGCGCCCCCAAGGCGGTGCGGTGCACCCAGGGCCGGCTGGCCGTCGATCGCCGTGCGGTCGGCCGAGGCCTACGGGTTCGACCGCGACGACGTGGCCTACTGCACCATGCCGCTCTTCCACGGCAACGCGCTGATGGTGCTGTGGGGGCCGTCGCTGGTGGTCGGGGCCACCGTGGCCCTGGCCCGCCGGTTCAGCGCCTCGGGCTTCCTGCCCGACGTCCGGCGCTACGGGGCCACCACCTTCACCTACGTGGGCAAGGCCCTGGCCTACGTGCTGGCCACCCCGCCGTCGGCCGACGACGCCTCCATGCACCCTGCGGCGGGGCTTCGGCACCGAGGCGTCGGTGGCCGACCACGCCGCCTTCGAGCGCCGGTTCGGCTGCGTGCTCACCGAGGGGTACGGCTCGAGCGAGGGCGGGGTGGCCATCAGCCGGGCGCCCGGACACGCCGGTCGGCTCCCTCGGCCGGCCGGTCCGAGGACGTCGCCGTCGTCGACCCGGAGACGCACCGGCGCGAGTGCCCGCCGGCCGAGTTCGACGCCGCCGGCGCGGTTGCTCAACGGCGCCGCGGCCATCGGCGAGATCGTCAACCGGTCCGGGCGTCGGACGGTTCGAGGGGTACTACGACGACCCGGAGGCCACCGCCGAGCGGACCCGGAACGGCTGGTACTGGACCGGGCGACCTGGCCTACCGCGACGCGGACGGGCTTCTTCTACTTCGCCGGTCGGCGGGGCGACTGGATGCGGGTCGACTCGGAGAACCTGACCGCCGGCCCCATCGAGCGGGTGCTGGTCCGCTACCCCGACGTGGCCACCGTGGCCGTCTACTCGGTGCCCGACCCGCGGTCGGGCGACCAGGTGATGGCCGCCTTCGAGATGCTCCCGGGCCGCCCCTTCGACCCCGGCGGCTTCGGCGCCTTCCTGGACGTCCCAGCCCGACCTCGGCACCAAGTGGGTCCCGTCCTTCGTGCGGGTCACCGCCGGCGCTGCCCCAGACGGCCAGCGGCAAGGTGACCAAGGACCCGCTGCGGGCCGAGGGCTGGTGGCGGGGGACGACCCGGTCTACCGGCGCCGGGGGCCGACGTCGGCCTACGTGCTCATGGACGAGGACGACCGCCGGGGCTGCGGGCCGAGTTCGGCCGCCACGGCCGGGCGGGCCTCGTCGGTGGCTGACCACGATGGGGTGCCGGCGTCCGATGGGGCGCCGGCCCCCGCTCGCGCATCGGCCCCCACTCGCGCGCCGGCCCCCGCTCGCGCATCGGCCCCCACTCGCGCGCCGGCCCCCGCTCGCGCATCGGCCCCCGCTCGGGCGCCGGCCCCCGCTCGCGCATCGGCCCCCGCTCGGGCGCCGGCCTCGGCTCGGATGCGGAGCCGGCTGGCCGGGTCGGCCTCGCGGGTGGCCACCGGCCTCGACCGCTTCCAGCAGCGGCACCGGGTGACCGCCGTGGCCGGGGCCGTGGCCGCAAGTACTCCGACGACCAGGCCGGCCGGCTCGCCGCCCTGATCTCCTATGCCGCCTTCCTCGCCGTCTTCCCGCTGCTGCTGGTGCTGCTCACCGTGGTCGGGATCGTCCTCTTCGGGCACCCGTCGCTGCAGGACGACATCATCGACGCCGCCCTGCGCCAGTTCCCGGTGGTCGGCTCCGACCTCAGGGCCAACGTGCACCAGCTGTCGAGCGGGAACGTGCTGGCCTTCGTCTTCGGGCTGCTCTGGCTGGTCTACGGGTGCCTGCGGCTGAGCCGGAGCGCCCAGGTGATGATGGCCACGGTGTGGGGGATCGGCCGCGCACGAGCTCCCCGAATTTCTGGCGGTGGCTGCCGCGGGCGGTGGGCTTCCTGGCCGTGCTGGGTGTGGGCTTCGTGGCCGGTGGGGCCCTGGCCGGCCTCGGGGCCTTCGGGCGGCTGGGGACCTTCTCGGCCTGGGTCGGCCTGGTCGCTGTCGCTGGCGGTCAACGTCGCCATGTACTGGGCCGGGTTCGCCATCGTGGTGCGCATCCCGCGGGACGAGCGGGCGGTGTGGCCGGGGGCGGTCGTCGGGGGGGCCGGATGGACCGTGCTGCAGTTCGCCGACGCCCTGCTGGTCACCCACGAGCTGCGCCACTTCCGCCCTGTACGGCACCTTCGCCACCGTCCTCGTCCTGCATGTGGTGGATCGGCCTCGGCACCATGATCACGGCCTTCGCCGCCGAGTTCGACGTGGTGCTGACCCGCCACCTCTGGCCCCGGTCGCTACGCGGCCGGGGCCGCCGGCCGGGCGACGGCGAAGAGGCCGGTCAGGATTCGGCCAGCCGGGCCCCGGGGACCTCCAGCCCGGCCGAGGCCTGACCCGCCAACGGTGCCGGCGCAGCGCGGCAGCGCTCCGCGGGATGGCCAGGGCCAGCAGGCCGGCCGCCAGCGCGACCAGCGAGGCGATGAGGAAGGCCCGGGCGTAGCCGGCGGTCATGGCCACCCGCTCGAGTCCGGGGGTGACCGGCCGTCCGGCCAGCAGCGAGGAGATGTGGGACGCGGCCACCGTGGTCAGCGCGGCCAGACCCAGCGAGGCCCCGATCTGCCGGCTGCAGTTGACCAGGCCCGAGGCCAGACCGGCCTCTTCCCGACGGACCCCGCCGGTGGCGGACAGGGCGATCGGGGTGAAGGCCAGGCCCATGCCGAAGGTGGCGAGGATCCCGCCGCCGCAGGCGCCCGTCCAGTAGGTGTCGCCGGCCTGGATGAGCGAGAGCCAGTAGAGGCCCCCGGCGGCGAGGACCGCACCGCACATCAGCACGTTGCGGGGCCCGAGCCGGGGGGCCATCCGCCCGCGCAGGGTGGCACCGACGGCGATGGCCGCCGTCTGGGGGAGGAAGGTGAGACCGGTGACCACCGGGCCGTAGCCGAGGACCTGCTGGAGGTAGAGGGAGAGGAAGAACCACATGGCGAACATGCCGACCCCGAAGCAGAACATGACCAGGTTGGCGCCGGTGACCGACCGCGACCCGGAACAGGCGGAGGGGGACCAGCGGATGGGTCGGCCAGCCTGGCCTCGATGACCACGAAGGCAGCGAGGAGGACCAGGGCCACGGCACCGGCGAGGAGCGTCGACGCCGACGTCCACGCCACCTCGTCGGTGTGGGAGATGGCGTAGACGAGGGAAGAGGGCACCGGTGACGGTGACGGCAGCCGGCCACGTCCAGCCGGCGGCGGGGACCCTCGGCCCGCGACTCGACCAGGAACAGCCGGGCCAACAGCGAACAGGACGATCCCGATGGGCACGTTGACGAACAGGATCCAGCGCCACGACAGGTACTGGGTCAGGAAGCCGCCGAACAGCGCCCCGGCGGCTCCGCCGCCGGCGGCCACCGCGCTCCATACGCCGAAGGCCTTGGCCCGGGCCCGCTGCTCGGGGAAGGTGACGGTCAGGATGGTCAGGGTGGCCGGGGAGAGCACGGCGGCGCCCACCCCCTGGAGCGACCGGGCGGCGATCAGGGTGGCCTGGTTGCTGGCGAAGCCGCCGAGCAGGCTGGCCCCGGTGAACAGGACCAGCCCGACCAGGAAGATGCGCCGCCGTCCGAACAGGTCGGCCAGCCGGCCCCCGAGCAGCAGGAGGCCGCCGAAGGTCGAGCGCGTAGGCGGTGACCACCCACTGGAGGTCGGCCGCGCTGAAGCCCAGGTCCTTCTGGATGGACGGCAGGGCGACGTTGACGATGGAGATGTCGAGCACGACCATGAACTGGGCCAGGCAGACGATCCACAGGACCAGGTTGTCGCTCTTCTGCAGCCTCGTCCGCTCGGCCGCGTCCAGGTCCCCGGCCGCGGGCCCGCTGTCCATGGTCGCAGCATAGGGCCGGTCGTCCGGGCACCCAGGAGGGCGAGTGCCGGCCCCGGGGGGGTGGACCCGCTCGACCAGAAGTTGAGGCATCCGGCTCGCGCACAGCGCGTGCCGCTCGTTTGACCCGGGATCGCACCCGACACAACACTGGCCCGGTGAGCGTGGCCCGGCAGTTCATCGATGCCAACGTCCGGGCCTCCCGGGCATCGGCCGCCCGATGGGGATTCCCGTCCGACAAGCCTCTGTGGGCCGACTTCATGGAGCGGTCCCGTCTGGCCATCGAGGAGCTCCAACCGGGAGCGACGGTCCTCGACCTCGGCGCCGGGCGCCGCTCGGCCTACGCCGGCTACATCGAGCCCGGTTCCGGTGTGCGTCTGGTGGCCGTCGACATCTCGCCGGAGGAGCTGGCGGCCAACACCGACGTCACCGAAACCCGGGTGGCCGACGTGTCCCAGGAGCTCCCCTTCGACGACGGGTCGGTCGATCTCATCCTGTCGCGGGCGCTGCTCGAACACGTCGACGGTGTGCCCCAGGCGGTCCGGAACATGCGGCGCGTGCTCAAACCGGGTGGCCAGGCCATCCACCTGGTCCCGTGCCGGTACTCGCTGTTCGGCACGGCGGCGAGGTTCCTTCCGCTCGGCCCCAGCCTGAAGCTGCTCCACGCCCTGGATCCGGACACCAAGGGAAAGGTCGAATTTCCGACCGTCTACGACCACTGTTACCCGAGGGCCCTGCGCCAGGCGTTCGGGGAGGCCGGGTTCCGGGACGTCGATCTCACCATCTGCTGGGGTCAGCCCGGCTACTTCGAGTTCTTCCTTCCGGTGTTCCTGCTCACCTCGATGTACGAGCGGTTCGTGCAACGTCGGGATATGGAGGACGCCGCCTCGTACGCCATCGTCCAGGCTCGGGCCTGAGCACGGCGGCTGGCCCCGGGCCCGAGGAGCGGCTGGCCGCCTCGGCCCGAGGAGCGGCTCGCCGCCTCAGTGGGACTGCCAGGCGTCGGGGTCGGTGGTCAGCTTGAGGACCGACTTGGGGAGGTCGCCGCTGGTGATGTCGGCGATGGTGACCCGTTCGAGGACCGACCTCAGGCTGGCCCGCACCGCCACCCACACGGACTGCAGGTGCTCGGCCGAGCCCTCGTAGCTGGCCGCCTCCGGTCTCAGGCCACGGACCTCGGCCAGCGGCCCGTCGAGGGGGCGGATCACGTCGGCCACGGTGATCGACGAGGCCGGGCGTGACAGCCGGTAGCCGCCGTCCGCCCCCCGCTGGCTGAGGAGGAGGCCGGCCCGTCGCATGTCGTTGAGGATGCTCTCGAGGAATTTGGCCGGCAGGTTCTGGGAGCTGGCCAGGGATTCCGCCGTGACCGGGCGGTCGCCGGCATCGGCCAGCGTGCACAAGGCCCGCACCGCGTAGTCGACCTTGGCAGAGATGTACACAAGCCGATTCTGTCAGGGTTGGCCTCTACCGTGGCGGAGCCTCCGCCTAGCGGTCGGCCTGCTCCAGCAGCCCGTAGCGCCGGAGGACGGTCCGGTTGATCCAGGTGAAGCCGAAGTCCACCATGATCCCGATGAAGACGATCACGATCATGAGGGCCACCACGATGCCGTAGTCGGCCTGGGTATCCGCGTTCACGATGCGGCCGCCGAGGCTGAGGGGGGTGACCACGATGAGGAACTCGCCCGCCATCAGCGCATGCCAGGCGAAGGCCCACCCCTGCTTCAGGCCGCCGAGCACGCTCGGGAAGGCGGCGGGCAGCACCACGTGGCGTTGGAGGGCCAGGCCACGTGCGCCGAGGATCCGGCCGGCCCGCACCAGCGACGGTGGTACCTGGTCGATGCCGCTGATGAAACCGTTGGCCACCGCCGGGGCCGCCCCGAGGACCATCATCAAGATGATGGCCTTCCAGTTCACGCCGAAGACCATGACGCCGAGCGGGTACCAGAGCACCGACGGCATGGTCTGCATTCCGGTGATGAGGGCGCCGACGCCGGCCCGCAGCACGTGCAGCCGGGCCACCGCCGTGCCCACGATGCCGCCGATCACGATGACCAGCGCGTACCCGATGACGGCCTGCTGGGCGGTGGCCCAGCAGGCCTGCCAGAAGGGGCCCGTGCCGAGCAGCTCCCACAGCTGTCGGGCGGCGGTGGCCGGCGACACCAGGATGTACGGCTTCCAGTGGACCCACACGGCGACCTGCCAGACCAGCAGGATGAGCCCGAAGGCGACGAGCTTGGGCCACGTGGCCCGCCACAGGCGCTCGGACAGGCGGGCCCTGGTCGACCGACCGGCTTCCTCCAGCGCATCGAGGCCGGCCATGGCCCGGCCCAGTGTCGGCGCCGCCGTGACCGTCCCCGTGCCCGCCAGCCCGTTGTCGGCGGCGGCCGGCCGTTCCGATCCCGGCGCGTCAACCGCCATGGGCGCCCACCTCGGCTCGGAGCTGGTCGGTGACGGTGGCGGCCAGCCTGGCGATCTCGGCCGAGTCGATCCGGCGGGGCCGGGCCAACTCCACCGGGAAGGTGGCCGCCACCCGACCGGGACGGCTGGTCAGGAGCACGATCCGGTCGCCGAGGCGGGCCGCTTCGCGCACGTTGTGGGTGACGAAGAGCACGGTGAAGCCGCGGTCGGCCCACAGCGACTCGAGCTCGTCATGGAGGAGATCGCGGGTGATGGCGTCGAGGGCGCCGAACGGTTCGTCCATCAGCAGCAGGCCGGCATCCTGGGCCAGGGCACGGGCCAGCGCGGCGCGCTGGCGCATCCCTCCGGACAGCTCGTGCGGCCGTTTGGGCCCGAATCCGGCCAGGTGGACCCGCGCCAGGAGGTCCTCGGCCACCTCCCTGCGTTCAGCCTTGGCCACCCCGCGGAGCCTGAGGGGCAGCTCGACGTTGGCGGCCACGGTGAGCCAGGGGAAGAGCGCCGAGTCCTGGAAGAGCATGGCCGTGGCCGTGCCTCCGGTGGGGCCGGTCGACGGATCACCGGCCGCGGCCCCGCCGGCCACCTCTCCGGGGACGGCGATGTCCACCGTGCCCACCGTCGGCCTGTCCAGCCCGGCGATGAGGTTGAGGAGGGTCGTCTTCCCGCACCCCGAGGCACCCACCAGGCAGACGAACTCACCGGGTTCCACGGTCAGCGAGATGTCCTGGAGGGCGACCACGGCCGTCGGGCCGGTACCGTGCCGCTTGGACACACCGGCCAGGGTTACCGTGGGCGCCCGGACGCCGACCCGCCGGGGTGCTGCCTGGACGGTCACGACGGCAACGGGGGCTTTCCCTCGCCGGACAGGATCGCATTGATCGGTCCCAGGTCGAAGATGCCCTTGATGTTGGAGGCGGCGAACCCGGCCGCCTGGGCGTGGGCCACGTCGGTCTGGATGGACGAGGCGATGGGGTCGTTGGTGAAGGTCATGTCGGCCCAGGCGGTGGCCAGCTCACCCGCGCTGAGCGCCTTGCCGGTCAGCGCGGCCAGGGCCGTGTTGGCGGCGGCCTGCGCCTTGGCCGGCTGGGAGTTGATGAAGGCGGTCACGGCCAGCTGGCCCTTCAGCAGACCCGGTGACGACGTCGGGGTGCGCGCTCAGGAACGAGGTGCTGACCACCAGCACCGTGGTCGAGAACAGTCCCTTGGGCCACTGGGTCTTCTCGTTGACCAGGATGTGACCGTGGCCCTTGCTCACCATCTCGGTCACCCACGGTTCGGGGACCCAGGCCCCGGCGATGGTGCCCGCCTCGAACGACGAGAGGATGGTGGCGTTGGCCTGCGGGAGGATGGTGACCTCGCCACTCCCGCCGTTGGGGCCGGGGAAGGTCAGGCCCTGCTTCTTCAGCCAGGTGCGCAGGGCCACGTCCTGGGTGTTCCCGAGCTGCGGGGTGGAGAGGGTCTTGCCCTTGAGCTGTTGGGGCGAGGTGATCGAGCTCGAGACCACGAGGGCGGCTCCGCCCGAGGTCGCCCCCGAGATGATCCTGATGGCCTGGCCGTGCGATTGGGTGTAGGCGGTGATGGCGGAGTTGGGTCCCATGTAGGCCGCGTCGAGGGAGCCGGCCAGCAGGGCGGTGACCTCGGCCGGACCGGCGTTGTAGGTGGAGGTCTGCAAGGTCACGTTGCCGGGCAGGCTCTTCTTGAAGTAGCCGTTCTGCACGCCGATCAACGCCGCCGCGTGGGTCAGGTTGGTCAGGTAGCCCAGACGGAGCGTGACCGGGGCGCCCGAGGTGGTGGCGGTCCCGCCTCCGGCCCCCGTGGTCGTCGGTGTGGACGAGCTCGAGCTGCAGGCGGCGGCGAGGAGGGCGATGCCGAGGACGGCGGCAACCGCAGCTCGGCGACGGATGAGGCTGGGGTGGCTGGACTTCGAGGGCATGGGGTTTCTCCGAGGTCGACGACGAGGATCAGGCCCGGGCGCGACCGGCCTGCATCGCTCCCGGTCCATCTATCTTTTCCTATATCTCTAGTGATAAACCAGGAAATAAGACTACTCCACAATTTGCGTCTATGTATCCCGCCCCGCTGCGGGAGAAATCGTCCCCCACCAGGTGTTTCGTCCTCGGAGCGGCGCGGCTGGGTGGCCGGTTCCACCGACCTGACCTGGCCCTTTCCTCGAACGCGGGCCCCGGTCATTTGAGTAGGCGGGACAACCGCCGATCGGCCAGGGGCTTGCCGCCGGTCTGGCAGGTCGGGCAGTACTGGAGCGACTTGGTGGCGAAGGACACCTGCCGGATGGTGTCGCCGCACACCGGGCAGGCCTCGCCGGTCCGCCCGTGGACCTGCATGGCCCGCTTCTTGTCCCCCTTGAGCTCGGCCGGCTCGAGCGTGGACGAGCGCTCGACGGCCTCGGTGAGCACGCCGACCACCGCGTCGTGCAGCCCGGCCACCTCGGCATCGTCGAGGGTGGCCGTCTTCTTGTAGGGGGACAGGCGCGCCCGATGGAGGGCCTCGTCCGAGTAGGCGTTGCCTACCCCGGCGATCAGCGACTGGGTGGTGAGCGCGGTCTTGAGGGTGGCCGACGTCCCGTGCAGCAGGGCCCCGAACCGCTCGACGGTGAACTCGGGGCTCAGGGGGTCGACGCCCAGGGTGGCAGACCGGCTCGACCTCCTCCGGCGAGCCCACCACCCACAGGGCCACCCGCTTTTCGGTGCCCATCTCGGTGACGTCGAAGCCGGCCCCGTCGTCTAGACCGATCCGCAGGGCGATCGGGCTGCGGCCCGGCCGGAGCGCGGTGTCCGGCAGGCGGTCGTACCACTTGATCCACCCGCCGCGGGCCAGGTGGACGACCAGCCACAGCCCGCCGCCGTCGATGCAGACGAACTTGCCCCGCCGCTCGACGCCGGTGACCACCCGGCCCACCAGGTCGTCGAGGGTCGGGTCGACCGTCTTCAGGGCGGAGAACGACGCCAGCCGGCACCGTTCGACGGTCTGGCCGGCCATGCGGGCGTCGAGGCCGACGGCCAGGGCTTGGACCTCGGGGAGTTCGGGCACAGGGCAATTGTGGCCCTTCGGCGCCCGTAGTATCTGATCCGCACCTGCACCAGGGTTGGGATCTCCCGGCTGCGTCGGGTCCGGGCCGTGCGGGTCTCCCCGCACCGGATCCGGTCACGTCCGGCGGTCCGACCCCATCCGCCCCCAAATCCGGCCCCATCCGACCCTGAATCCGACCCCGATCCGACCCTGAATCCGACCCCATCCGAGAGGACGTCCCGTTGTTCCGCCCGGTCCCCGCCGAAGCCGATTTCACCGCCCTCGAGGCCGAGGAGCTGGCCCGCTGGCGCGCGCACCGGGTCTTCGAGCGCTCGGTCGAGCTGCGGGCCGGGGCCGAGCCCTGGGTGTTCTACGAAGGGCCCGCCCACGGCCAACGGGCGTCCCGGCCTCCACCACGTGTGGGCCCGGGTCTACAAGGACCTGTTCTGCCGCTACCGGACCATGCGGGGCTACGCCGTGCCCCGCAAGGCCGGCTGGGACACCCACGGGCTGCCCGTCGAGGTCGAGGTGGAGAAGCAGCTGGGGATCACCGCCAAGCGCCAGATCGAAGAACAGGTCGGCGATCGCCGAGTTCACCCGGCTGTGCCGCGAGTCGGTGCGCAACTACGTGGACGAGTGGAAGACCCTGACCGAGCGGATCGGCTACTGGATCGACATCGACGGCGCCTACTGGACCTTCGCCCCCGAGTACGTCGAGTCGGTGTGGTGGAACCTGAAGAACCTCTGGGACCAGGGGCTGCTCTACGAGGACATCAAGGTGGTCCCGTACTGCCCACGGTGCGGCACCGCCCTGAGCAGCCACGAGCTCGGCCAGCCCGACGTCTACCGCGAGGTGGTGGACGAGTCGGCCTACGTGCTGTTCCCGCTGACCGACGAGGGCGAGGCCGCCGACGCCTGCGGGCCGCGCTCGGCCGCGACACGCTCGACCGGCCTGGCCCTGGTGGCGTGGACGACGACGCCGTGGACCCTGCTGTCCAACACCGGTGCCGCGGTCGGCCCCGACCTCGAGTACGCCGTGGTCGGCGAGGCCATCGTGGCCGCCGATCTGGTGGACCAGGTCTTCGGCGAGGACGCCGTGGTCGAGCCACCGGCTGGCCGGTCGCGACCTGGTCGGGCTGCGCTACCAGCGCCCGTTCGACGACCTCGCCCCGGGCCGGCCGGGCCCGGCCGCCGGCGACGGCTGGCGGGTGGTGGCCGGCGACTTCGTCGAGGCCGACGAGGGGACCGGCATCGTCCACCTGGCCCCGGCCTTCGGCGAGGTCGACCGCCAGGCCGGCCGCGAGAACGGTCTGCCCACCCTCAACCCGGTCGGTCCCGACGGCCGGTTCACCGCCGACGTGCCCTGGCTCGGCGGGCCAGTCCGTGCGCGACACCAACGGCGAGGTCAACGACCGCCTGGAGGCGGCGGGCCGCCTGGTCCGCCGGCACCCCTACCTCCACCCCTACCCCCACTGCTGGCGGTGCGGCACCCCCCTCATCTACTGGGGCAAGCCCAGCTGGTACGTCCGGACCTCGGACCGCAAGGCCGACCTGGTGGCGCAGAACCAGACCATCGGCTGGCACCCCGAGCACATCCGGGACGGCCGGATGGGGGAGTGGCTGGCCAACAACGTCGACTGGGCCCTGTCCCGCGACCGGTTCTGGGGCACGCCGCTGCCCATCTGGCGGTGCGCCGAGGGGCACGTCCGCTGCGTCGGCTCGCTGGCCGAGCTGTCGCGAGCTGGCCGGGCGCGACGTCTCCGGCGTCGATCCCCACCGGCCCGACATCGACGAGGTCACCTTCCCCTGTCCCGAGTGCGCCCGGGCGTCGGGACGGGCCCGGACGGGACAGCCGGATGCGACGGGTGGAGCCGGTGATCGACGCCTGGTTCGACTCGGGCTCGATGCCGACCGCCCAGTGGGGCTACCCGGCGGCCCGAGGGATCGGCCGACCGGTTCGTCTACCCGGCCGACTTCATCTGCGAGGCCATCGACCAGACCCGGGGCTGGTTCTACTCGCTGCTGGCCGTCAACACCCTGGTGCGCGGGACCACCCCCTACCGCAACGTGCTCTGCCTCGGCCACATCGTCGACGCCGACGGCCGCAAGATGTCCAAGAGCGTGGGCAACGTCATCGACCCGTGGGAGATCCTCGACACCCGGGGCGCCGACCCGCTGCGGTGGTGGATGTTCTCCCAGGGCTCGCCGTGGACGCCGACCCGGGTCAGCTTCGAGGTCATCGACGCCTCCATGCGGGACACCCTGCTCACCCTGTGGAACACCTGGTCGTTCTTCACCACCTACGCCTCGCTCAACGGGTTCGACCCGGCCGACCCGGCCGTGCCCGCGCCCGGCGGACCGCTCGGTGCTCGACCGGTGGATGCTGTCCCGGCTGGCGGCCACCGTGGCCGCGGTCACCGAGTCCCTCGACGGCTACGAGCCGTTCCCGGCCGCCACCGCCATCGCCGAGCTGGTCGACGACACCTCCAACTGGTACGTGCGGCGCAGCCGGCGCCGGTTCTGGCGGACCGATCCCGATGCCGACCCGGCCGACTCGCTCGGGCGCCCAGGCCACGCTGCACGAGGTGCTGGTGACCGTGGCCCGGCTGCTGGCCCCGATGTGCCCGTTCGTGGCCGACCGGATGTGGCGCGACCTCACCGGTGCCGCCGAGGACGACTCGGTGCACCTGGCCGACTGGCCCGACGCTCCGGCCCGAGGCCCTCGACCCCGCCCTCGAGGAGGGGATGGCCCTGGCCCGCCGGCTGTCCTCGCTCGGCCGGGCCGCCCGGGCCGAGGCCGGGATGAAGGTGCGCCAGCCGCTGGCCCGGGCCCTGGTCTACCTGCCGCCGGGCAGCCCGACCCCGCCGCCGGGCGTGGTCGAGGACGAGCTCAACGTGGACCGTGGTGGAGGCCACCGACGAGCTGGGCGACGTGCTCGCCTACGAGCTGGTGCCCAACTTCAAGCTGCTCGGCCCCCGGCTCGGCACGCGGGTCCAGGCACCTGCGGTCGGCCATGGGCTCGGTCGACGGCGCCGCCGCCGCCGCCGACCTGGCCGCCGGCCGGCCGGTGGTGGTCGAGCTGGCCGACGGCCCCGTCGAGCTCGAGCGGCGACGAGGTCGAGCTGCGGGTGCGGGCCCAGCCCGGCTTCGCCGTCTCCCGGGACGGGGCCGAGGTGGTGGCCCTCGACCTGGCCCTCGACGACGACCTGCGGCGCCGGGGCCTGGCCCGCGAGGTGATCCGCAACGTCCAGGACCTGCGCAAGGCGGCCGGCCTCGAGGTCTCCGACTGGATCCATCTCCACCTGGTCGGCCTCGACGACCTCGAGCCGCTCTTCGAGGTCATCGCCCGCGAGGTGCTGGCCCGGTCGATCGGCCGACCACGCCCCCGGGGGCGGCGGCGCCGGGCACCGTCATCGAGCTCGACGACGGCGAGAGCGGCGCGCCGGGTCGACGGTCTGGGTGGTCAAGGCGTGAGCCCGACGGGCCGGGCGGCCGAGCCGAGCTACGTGCTGGCCGTCGACCTCGGCACCGGCGGGCCCAAGGTGGCGGTGGTGTCCGACGGCGGGCCGGATCGTGGCCCACGCCACCGAGCCGGTGGCCCTGCACCTGCTGGACGGGCGGCGGGGCCGAGCAGGATCCCGACGAGTGGTGGTCGGCCATCTGCACCGGCCGCGCGCCGGGCGCTGGCCGAGGCCGGGGTGCGGCCCGGGCGAGCTGATCGGGGTGGGCTGCACGGCCCAGTGGTCGGGCACGGTGGCGGTCGGACGCCGACGGCGCGCCGCTGATGCGCGGCCGTCATCTGGATGGACTCGCGGGGCAACGCAGGCCATCCGCAGGGTGGCCGGGGGGTCGGTCAACGTCCTCGGCTACGACCCGCGCAAGATCCTGCGGTGGGTGCAGGTGACCGGCGGAGCGCCGGGGCTGTCGGGCAAGGACCCGGTGTCCCACATCCTGTTCATCCGCGAGGCCTTCCCCGACGTCTACGCCCGGACGGCCACCTTCCTCGAGCCGGTCGACTACCTCAACCTGCGGCTGACCGGGCGGACCTGTCGGCCTCCTTCGACTCCATCGCCGCCCACTGGGTCACCGACAACCGGGCCATCGACCGGGTCGCCTACGACGACCGGCTGCTCGAGATGCACCGGCCTCGACCGGTGCCAGGCTGCCCGACCTGGTGCCGCCCGGGACCATCGTCGGCGAGCTCACCGCCGCCGCCGCCGCCGACCTCGGGCATGCCCGGCCGGCGCTGCCGGTGGCCACCGGCTCGGGCGACGTGCACTCGGCGGTCTTCGGATCCGGGGCCGTGGCCGACTTCGCCGCCCACCTCTACATCGGCACCTCGTCGTGGATCTCGGGCCACGTCCCGTTCAAGAAGACGGCGCCCACCTCCAACGTGGCCTCCATCCCGGCCGCCCTGGCCGGCCGGTACCTCATCGTCGACGAGCACGAGACGGCCGGCGCCTGCCTGACCTTCCTGCGCGACAACCTCGGGCTCGCCGCCGGACTTCGAGGCCATGAACGCCATGGTGGACACGGTGCCGCCCGGCAGCGGCCGGGTGCTGTTCACCCCGTGGCTCAACGGCGAGCGGTCGCCGGTCGACGACCACACCATCCGGGGCGGCTTCCACAACCTGTCGCTGTCGACCACCCGGGCCCAGATGGTCCGGGCCGTCTTCGAGGGGGTGGCCCTCAACTCGCGGTGGCTGCTCGAGGCGGTCGAGAAGTTCGCCGGCCGCCGGCTCGACTCGCTGGCCTTCATCGGCGGCGGGGCCAACTCGGACCAGTGGTCCCAGATCCACGCCGACGTGCTCGGCCGGGAGATCCGCCAGGTGGCCGACCCGGTGCTGGCCAACGTCCGGGGGGCGGCCCTGCTCACCCTGCATCGCCCTGGGCCGGATCTCGCGTCGACGAGATCCCGGCCATGGTCGAGATCCGGCGCACCTACACGCCCGACCGCGTCCACGGCCGCCGAGTACGACCTGCTGTTCGGCGAGTTCGTCACCCTCTACAAGCAGACCAAGGGCATCTTCAAGCGGCTGAACCGGTTCTGACCGGCAGGGTCGTGGCCGGCGGCACGAGGGTCGGCTGACCGGCAGGGCTGTTGCCGGCTCAGTGGCCGGACTCGGTCGGCGGTGGCCGACGAAGAGCAGGTCGAAGGCCAGCGTGTGGAGGGCGGTGCGTCGACGACGACCACTGGTTGTGCCGGTCGAGCCAGTAGCCCGACGGCGGGAAGAACTCCCGGAACCGCCGGCTCGGGCAGCCCGAGCCACGTGGAACACCAGCGCGATGTAGTACGCGGCCAGGTAGCCAGCGCCTCGAAGGTCCCACCGAAGACGTGCACCTCGCCCGTGCCGAACGACCTCCGAGCCGAGCTGGGCCAGACCCTTCGGCGGTGAACCGCCAGTAGTCGTGGTCGTCGTGGCGGGGGACGGCCGACGGGACCGACACGATCACCGTGCCGCCGGGCTTGAGGACCCGGGCCAGCTCGCGGAGCACGGCCGACGGGGTCGGGCACGTGCTCGAGCAGCTCCAGCGCCAGCACCGTGTCGACGCAGTCGATCGGCCAGGGGGATGCTGGTGGCGTCGGACGCGAAGTCGACGTTGGCCAGCACCCGGAGGTCGGTGGCCAGGTAGCGGCGCCCTGCAGGTCGGCTCGAACCGGCGCACGACGCCGCAGCCGACGTTGACCACCAGCGATCGTCGCGCCGCAGCCCGGCCAGGTGCTCGTTGATGAACCGATCCCGCCGGGCGATGGCGTCGTTCCGCTTGACGCCACCGGGCACCGGGGACGTGCCCGTGGGCCGATCCGTTCGACTCGCTTGGACACCGGTCCACACCCCATCTCGAGCTCGGCGTGCGCACCGGTCGACGCCGAGCGCCGGATGATCGTACAGCCGCCCGGGCCATGACCAGAGGTGCACCGCCCGGGCCGGGTCGGGCGCCGACGTCCGGTCGGGCCAGGTCGGCGCCGATCGTGCCCGGCCGAGCCGGTCAGGAGGCGAGGCGCCGATCCCGCGCCCGGTTGGCCGCGCTGACCACGGCGTGCGAGCGAGGCGTCGAGGATGCTCGAGTCCATGCCCACCCCCCACCACGTCGATCCGTCCGGTCCCTCGGCCTCCACGTAGGCGACGGCCGAGGCGCCGCTGCCCGACGGTCAGGGCGTGCTCGCTGTAGTCCTTCACCTCGAAGTCCACGCCGAGCTCGGCCCGCAGGGCGCCGACCAGGGCGTCGATGGGGCCGTTGCCCTCGCCCATCACCGTGCGGGGCTCGCCGTCGACCAGCAGCTGGGCGGTGACCGTGGTGCGGCGGCCGCCGGTGGTCATCTCGCTGCCGATGAGCCGCACGCCGGCTCGTCGGGAGGTAGGTCCGCGAGAACACGTCCCACATCTCGCCGGCCCGGATGACCGTGCCGCTGTCCTCGGTGACGGCCTGGACCTCCTTGGAGAACTCGACCTGGAGCCGACGGGGGAGGTCGAGTCCGTGCTCGGTGTCCATGACGTAGGCCACCCCGCCCTTGCCCGACTGGCTGTTGACCTGGATGATGGCCTCGTAGGTCCGCCCGGTGTGGCTCGGGTCGATGGGCAGGTAGGGCACCTCCCAGTGGTCGTAGTCGTCGCCGATGGCGGCGAACCCCTTCTTGATGGCGTCCTGGTGGGATCCGGAGAAGGCGGTGTAGACGAGGTCGCCGGCGTAGGGATGGCGCGGGTGGACGGGCATCCGGGTGGCGTACTCGGCGACCCGGCGGACCCGGTCGATGTCGCCGAAGTCGAGGGCCGGGTCGACGCCCTGGGAGAACAGGTTCATGGCCAGGGTGACCACGTCGACGTTGCCGGTGCGCTCCCCGTTGCCGAACAGCGTCCCCTCCACCCGGTCGGCGCCGGCCAGGACGGCCAGCTCGGCGGCGGCCACCGCCGTGCCCCGGTCGTTGTGGGGGTGGAGGCTGAGGATGATCGAGTCGCGGTTGGCGATGGTCCGGCCGAACCACTCGATGACGTCGGCGTAGACGTTGGGCCCGTACATCTCGACGGTGTTGGGCAGGTTGATGATGATCGGCCGCTCGGGCGTCGGCTCGATCACCGCCATCACCGCCTCGCAGATCTCGACGGCGAACTCGGGCTCGGTCCCGGTGAAGCTCTCGGGCGAGTACTCGTAGCGGATGTCGGTGCCGGGGAGGGTCGACTCGAACTTCTTGCACAGCTGGGCGGCGTTGACGGCGATGTCGATGATGCCCGGCCCGGTCGAGGCCGAACACCACCCGGCGCTGGAGCTCGGAGGTCGAGTTGTAGAAGTGCACGATGGCCCGGGGCGCACCGACCAGCGACTCGAAGGTGCGCTCGATCAGCTCCTCGCGGCACTGGACGAGGACCTGGATGGTCACGTCGTCGGGGATCAGCCCCTCCTCGATGATCTGGCGCTGGAAGTCGAAGTCGGTCTGGGAGGCGGAGGGGAATCCCACCTCGATCTCCTTGAAGCCGATGTCGACCAGGGTGTTGAACAGCTTCAGCTTGCGCTCGGGGTCCATGGGGTCGACCAGGGCCTGGTTGCCGTCCCGCAGGTCGACGCTGGCCCAGCGCGGCGCCCGGGTGAGGTCGCGGTCCGGCCAGGTCCGGTCGGGCAGGGTCAGCGGGCGGTAGGGCCGGTAGAGATGGAAGGGCATGGGCGAGACGTCGCAGGGCATGGCCAGCCTCGGCCTCAGCGCTGTCTGCCCTGTCGTCTGCTGCCCTGTCGTCGATCGGGATTCGGGTTGGTTCTTCATCGGTGATGCTCCAAGGGTGTCGTGGCTGGTGTCTGTGGCTCTGACCTGGTGCTGGTCGGTCGCCGCCGGCCGCGTCCGCGCCCAACAAAAAACCCCCTGGCCATTCGGCTCAGGAGGTTGCGGGCGAACGCGATGTGGCGCTCGCCGTCAGGTAAGGAGGAGTTCCGAGGTGGTGGGATTGAACATGGTGACCTCCATGGTGGCAGGTGGCTCCGTACCCGTCAAGGGCCTGCCGCGTATCGGATGTCAGGGCTCGTGACCTGGTCGGGAGGGTCAGTACCGGCGGTCGAGCTCCGCGGGTACACCATCACCACGGGTGACGGGCTGTAACGGCACGGCTACCCGCTGCGTTGTTACTGGTTGGAAACGTCGTTTGACGATTTCCGACGGGGGAATAGTCGTCCGATGGGGGACATGTCCGTCGCCCGTCTTGACTCCATGGATCCATGGAAGAAAAAGGAGCGCAAACATGATTCGCAAGTTGCTAATGGTGGCTGCAGTCGCCGTCATCCCGATCGGGGCCGTCGTGGCCACCGGCTCGATTGCAGGAGCCGCAGTAAATGAGCCGGGAACGGCTACCTGTGGTGCCACAACCGGGACACTCAGCTTCAGCACGCCTATCTCCAATGCCGGGGTCACCCTGGCTCCCGGGAAGTCGTTCACCCAGACGACCACGGTCACGGCCACGCTGACCAAATGCACCAAGGCCGGCGGGGGCATCACCCTCACCAAGGGCGCCGTCAAAGGGACCGTCAAGGAAGTCACCAAGAACAGCACCTCCAAGTCCGAAAAGGTGGCAACGTGCGCTGGACTGAGCGGCACATCCGCCATCAGCGGAAAGTTGACGACCACCTGGACGGCAAGCACTGCGATCAACCCGACCGTGAGCAACTTTACAAATGAAAAAGGTGGAACAGCAACGGTCTCGGGCAAGACGTACGGGAGCTTTACTCTTCCAGGTACGGCGGCCGGTGTCTCGACAGGATCCGGTTCCTTCCTCGGTAGCAACTCGGGCAAGTCGGACAAGTCGAACGCCCGCACCGTGGACACCGTGAGTCAGCTCATTACCGCTTGCGCTCACCCTGTGAAGACGCTCAGCATCACAACCTGGACGGCACCCTCGGCGAGCTTCGGCTGATCTGCGCGGGGAACCGCCCGACGTTGGGCACGCCGTACCGACGAGGACGGGGCTTCGGCCCCGTCCTCGTCGCGCGCACGCCCAGCAGATCGCTGTGCCGGTTAGTGCGGGAGTAGGCCGGTTAGTTCAGGAGTATGGCCACTGCGTCGAATCCCTGTGCGGGGAGTGCAAACCTGCGACACCCCCACCTGTTCGAGACCGGCCGGAACAGCGATTTCTCACCGAAGCTCATCGACCACGGGTGTATGTCCGGCGCCGTCACCCTGACAATCAAGGGCATGGCCTCAGGCTGCACGGCTGAGGGGAGCGTCAGGACCACGGAGACCAGTGAATCGGGAACTGCCACCCCTAAGGGAAGTCCCGACGCCCACAAGGGCCCATCGGGCAAGTGCGCTTCACTCGAGGGGACAACACCGACACTGGTACGCACAATAATATGGTGGGCGAAGTCGGCAGATGCCAACTCGGCCCTGGGTGTAAAGGGTGGTCTCAAGAACGGCCACGGCACCTTCACGAATCCCGGGGTCGGTCAAAGTCACCGCCAAAGAGTTCTCGGGCACCAATTGTGCGCGATCTCTGAAACCCGCGTTCTGTAATCACTGAAACCCGCGATCGGCGATCAGTGAAAACCGCGATCGGGGATCAGTGAAACCCGCGTTGAGCTGACTCCTGCGTTCCTCCTGGTCGGGATCCACCCGGCCGGTTATCGGCCCCTCCAGGGTCTTGGGCATCCACTGCACCAAGCCCACTGGAGGGACCACCGAAATGATGACCCAGGAGGAGTTCATGGACGTCATGGCGATGAAGCGCCAAGGCCACAGCATCAAGGAGATCGCCGAGGAGACCGGCTATCACCCGAGCACCATCAGCAGCTGGTTGAAGAACGGAGGGCCCCCGGCCAAGCGGTCCAGTCCCAACCCGCCGGTGATCGACGAGATCTGGTCGGCCCGGATCGCCGAGCTGGTGCGGGCCGCCCCGAGACTGCTCGCAACCTCTGTGTTCGAGCTGATCAGAACCGAAGGGTTCACCGGCTCCTACGTGAGCGTGGCCCGGCACCTGAACGGGATCCGTGGGCCCCGGTTCACCGCGGCACCGGCGGCCTCCACCCGGATCGTGACGGCACCGGGCGAGGAGTGCCAATTCGACTGGTCGGACGTGTCCCACTGGACGAGGGAGTGGGGTCTCGGCGACATCCAGTGCTTCCAGTCCATTCTGTCGTGGTCCCGGGTGCGGATCTGGTGGTTCGCCCCTTCCATCGACCGGGAGTACACCTTCGAGGGCCTGGTCCGGTTCTTCGAGCGGGTCGGTGGGGTCCCCAAAGTCCTGCGCACCGACCGGATGGGGGCGCTTGGCCAGTCCCAGGGCCGGAGGTTCTCCCTCCATCCGCCGGCCGCTGACTTTGCCCAGTTCCACCACACCGAGATCCGGACCTGCCAAGCCCGAGACGCCAAGCGGAAGGGCAAGGTGGAACGCCCCTTCCGGGACGTGAAGGAGCGGTTCCTCGAAGAGTGCGCCGCCACCGGTGTGCCGGTCAGCGTTCCCGAGCTCAACGAACGAGCAGCCCGCTGGCTGGAGGACCGGGTGCACGCCCGTGTCCACCGGGGCATGGGCGAGATCCCGAACGACCGGTTCGCCCTCGAGGGCCCGATGCTGGGCGCTCTGCCCCGGCGACGGTTCGACACTGCCTATGTGGAGTCCCGCCGGGTGCACGTGGCCATCCCCCAGATCGAGTGGCGGGGCGTGCACTACTCGGTGCCACCCAAGTGCCTCGGCCAGAAGGTGGAGGTCCGCCACGAGGTGGACTCGTCGGTCCTCGAGATCCGGTGGGCCGGGGAGGTGGTGGGTCGTCACACCGTCGCCGATCCCAGCACCGGGGAGGTGTGGGAGGTCACCCACTGGCAGGCCGCCCAACAGGCAGCTCTCTCCCGCAGCCGGGGAAGGCATCTGTCCGTCGTCCTTCCCGACGAACAACCCCATCAGGTTCCCCTCCGCCTGGACATCGAGGGCGACGTGGATGTCGAGGTCCCCGACCTCTCCCGCTATGAGACGGGAGCCGGGTCGTGACCAACTCCCTCTATGAGCAGCTGAAGGATGACCTCGGCTACTTGGGGCTCAACCGCTCGGCCGAGTGCTTCGCCACCCTGGCCGAGGAGGCCAAGGCCCAGGAGTGGAGCCACATCGAGTTCCTGGCCCGGGTGGTGGGCGAGCAGGCCTCGGCCACGGTCAATCGGAAGCTGGCGGCCCGCCTGCGCTTCGCCCGCTTTCCCTTCCGGCGGACACTGGCCGACTACGACTTCGAGTTCCAGCCCAGCGTGGACCGGAAGCTCATCGACGACCTGGCCACCCTCCGGTTCATCGAGGAGAACCGACCCATCCTGTTCCTCGGCCAACCCGGGTGCGGGAAGACCCACCTGGCCGTGGCGCTGGCCACCACAGCCGTCGAGTCCGGGTATCGGGGGTACTTCACCACCGCCGACGACATGGTCAACACCCTGGTGAAGGCCAAGCGGGAGGGCACCTTCGCCACCAAGCTCAAGACGCTCACCGCTCCCAGTGTCCTGGTCATCGACGACGTCGGACTCCTGCCCATCGAGCGGGGTGGGGCCGGCGTCTTCTTCCACGTGGTGAACACCCGCTATGAACGGGGGCACCCGACGCTCATCACCACCAACCGGGGACTGCCGGAGTGGGGTGAGATCTTCGGCGACCCGGTGGTGGCCGCTGCCATCCTCGACCGGCTCATGCACAACGCCGTGGTGTTCAACATCAAGGGGCCGTCCTGGCGGATGCGGGAGCATCACGCCTTGGAACAGGCCACTACGGATCCCGATCGGGACTCAGGAAGGAGGCGCCGCTAACCTTTCCCCTCGAGGAACCGGGATCAGCTCAGCGCGGGTTTCGGTGATCGCCCAACGCGACATTCACTGATCACAGAACGCGGGAATCAGTGATCGCAGATCGCGGGGTTCGGTGAGAGCGCACACCAATAGGGGTGGGTCGGACAAGACGATCGCTCAGACCGAGGAGACCATCTCTCGCAGATCCTGGCCCGGTGTGCCACGGGTGTCAGCCTCTTCTCCATCGAGCCTGAGCCAGGCACTACCCCGGTCAGCCTCGGCTGACCGCATGCGGGATGTCCGGAGGAACGGGCGCCATGGAGCGACGAGGCGGCTCAGGCGGTGCCAGGCGGGTGCTGGCCGCGGGACGTTTTTCGGTGGCGTGCCCGGAGGGCCCTGGTGGATGCGTTCCGCTTCGCGTGACAGCCGGGTCCGGAATCGGATCGCGTCGTTTTGAGGATGCTGCCCGATTCAGCAGACCCGGCCTCCGACAGTGTCGGTGTGTTGTGGTGTGGACTTGAGGGCGGATGTCAGCCGGGGAGGCAGGTCAGCCGGGAAAGTCTTCATTAGGCACAGCCTGTGACGGTGCCCCGAGAACGCCGGCGCCGGCCGACATTCAGCCGCCGGCCTCGGTCGCCAACTTCAGCTGTGCTCCCAGGTGACCTGAAATGCAGTTCCATTCGGTGACAAGGCCGAAGGCTGAGCCTTGACTGTGCCGTCCGGGTTTGCTGTCGTCAAGGTGATCTCGGTGTCGGTGAACCCCAATTTCGGATTGGTGGCGGTGCCGGCGACGGAGAGCCCCGAGAAGTTGACAGACCCGAAGTCGCTCAACGGAGCGACCTTGCACGTCGTCGGGGATCCGACGCAGGGGGCCTCCGCGATCCACTCCGCGGACGACTTCTTCGGCAACGTCTTGAGCGTCTGCTTGATCGAGTCGTGCCACTTGGATACGCCGCCTGACGTGGCGCTGATGGTGAGCGTGAAGGTCTTGGCCGATGTCGAAACCTGGGCCGAGATGGTCTCACCGGCCACGACCGGATACTTCGAGCCCAGGTCGACGGCCTTGGTCGGATACATCTGGTACCAGGCGTAGTAGGTCGGGTCCGATTTGGCCACGCAGTCCGAATCGGTGCCTATCTGTTCCACCGTCCCGTCCGTCCGCGCCAGTCCGTCGATGCCGACCCAGAAGGCTGCGCCCTCGGAGGGTTTGGCCGGGCAGGTCACCTTCGGCTGAACCCAACTTCCGGCAACTTTGGTGAACGTCCCTCCGCTGACTCCGTAGCCGGCCCAGTTGAGCGACGACTCCGTGCTGTATCCCTTATTCGGTCCCGCCCAGTGGGGAGCCGATTGCACGGGCACCTCCGCGGCTCCCGGGGAGGCGACGCCGACGCCGGCGGCGATGACACCGGCCATGAGCAGTGAACCGGCGGCCATCCGCAGGCCCCTGCTTCGCCTCGTCGAACTATCTGAGAGAGGTCGCCCGCTGGACCGTGCCCCTGCTTGCCTGCGGTCGGTTGTCACTGGTCTCCTGTTGCGCCGCCCTCGCTCGTGCCGGCGTGGTTGCTGGTGGAGGTGGTGGTGGTCGTGCTGGTGACCTGCTGGACGGGAATGCCCGCGGGCGGATGCGTTCCACCCTCGGTCGTTCCCGTCTTGCCCGGCTCCGAACCACCGGTCGTACCGGATCCCCCGGTCTTGCCGGTCCCGGAACCGCCGGTCTTGCCCGTGCCTGAACCACCGGTCTCGCCTGTGCCCCCGGTCTTGCAAGTTCCGGGACCGCCGGTCGCGGAAGGCACGGTCGTGGAACCGCCGGTCGTACCGGAGCCGCCGGTCGTGCCGGAGCTGGTACCGCCGGTCGTGCCGGAGCTGGTACCGCCGGTCGTACCGGAGCCCCCGGCCGTACCGGAGCCCCCGGCCGTACCGGAGCCCCCGGCCGTGCCGGAGCTGGTACCGCCGGTCGTGCCGGAGCTGGTACCGCCGGTCGTGCCGGAACCCCCGCTCGGGCAGGTCCCCGATCCACCGCTCCCCGACCCGGCTCCCGAACCGCCACCGATTCCCTGGTTACCGCCGCGGTTTCCCCCGATCCCCACGCCGCTTCCCGACCCGGTCGTCCCCTTGCCACCCTCGTCGCCCTGGCCACCTTTGGTCACGGTCCCCGTGGCGGCGACCGGCGCTGCGCCGGCGGTGGCCGTCATGAAACCGCCGACACGATCCGCCGGCGAGGCCTCCTCGAACAGCTTGCGGTACTTCTCCAACTCGCTGGTCCGGGAGAGGACGTGGCCGACCGCGGCCGCGGCGCTGGCATGGCACGCCGCCACTGTCCCAGTCGATACGCTCCCCGACACCACTCCGCCGGGACATCCGGTCGCCGCCACCGTGCTCGTTCCGGCCCCGACCTTCGTCACGACGTTCGCCCCGGCAGGGGCGGTACCCGTCGACAGGGGAGCCGGTTGGGCGGGATGACCGGCTGGTGAAGCAGGCGGGGTCACGTTGATGCCCACCTGGCGGAGTGCCTTGTCGACGACGCGTGCCGCCGGCGGTGGGAGGACGGATGCCGCGGCCAATGCTGTGGTCGTGGCCATGAGGCTCGTCACCGAGGCGGCAACGATGGCCACTCGAGCCGGCCGTCGGAACCGGCGCGGCTTCGGCCACATCGCCGATGCCGACTCGAACATCAGGCGGGCACGGTGCTCCGAGCTCAGTTCGCCGGGTAGCCCGGGCGCCGATGCCGCCGCGAGCAGATCGGCCAGCTTTCCCTGCTGCAGGTTCGGGAACCCGACGACCGTGAAGTCGTCGGTACCCACGTCGATGGCCTGGCGGCTGGTGTCAACCATGGAGACGCACCTCCGGGACGAACCGGAGCCCGCCCTCGGACGCCCCGACCACGGCATCCGAGGCTGGTCCTGCGGTGCCGGCCAGCACCTTCTCGTCCTCACCGTTCAGCGTACTCTCCAACCGCCGGAGGCCGCGATGGCACAGGACCCGCACCGACCCGGCCGAGCGCTTCATGATCTTGGCCACGGTGGCCACGTCCAGTCCCGCAACCACCCGCAGCATGACCGCTTCGGACTGGTCCGGCGGAAGCTGCGAGATCAACGCCAACGCGGCCTGGGTGGCTGAATGTTCGTCGGCGTCGGCCTCCACATCGGCTCCCGACGGGACCAGGTCCAGCTGTGAATGCTCGACGTACTCGTAGCGCTTGGAGGCCCCGCGGTACCAGTCGATGACCCGGTTGCGCGCCATGGTGAACAGCCAGGCCCTGAAGCCGTCCTCGTCGCCCTCGAAGGACGGGAGGGCACGCAGCACCCTGAGCCAGGTGTCGGCGGCCAGGTCCTCGGCCGCCGGCCCCGCTTTGATGGTCAGATACCGGAGCAGGCTGGGATGGAATTTCGTCCACAGTGAGGCGAAGGCCTCCTGGTCGCCGCGCTTGGCAGCACGGAGACTCTTGCGGAAGTCGCTGCTCTCCTTGGTCGTGCTGCTGAATGGCGCCATTGGATCTCTCATTCCCCCTTACCTGAGTCATACACCCCTGCGGAGGGCACGTCCAGCAATGAATTGGGTCGGGCAAGGGGGAAATGACCACGAATTCCGGTGGTGTAACGAATTCGCCGTCCACTTCGTTGTACACCCGGGGGAATGGATCTCAGTGGTCAGATCCGCTCGAAATTCCGGGCCAGCTCCCAGTCGGTCACGGCGCGGTTGGCCGCCTCCCACTCCTGCCGGGCCGTGTTCAGGAGATGCTGGTGGACCTCGGGCCCGAAGGCCTCGGCCGCCACTTCGCTCGAAGCCAGACCGTCGATGGCGTCGGCCAGGGTCCACGGGATGCGGGGCACGTCAGGGGCCAGGTAGGCGTTGCCGGTGAACGCCGGTTCGAGTTCGAGTTCGTGGTCGATTCCCCACAGGCCTCCGGCGATGGTTGCGGCCAGGGCCAGATAGGGGTTCACGTCCGCTCCGGGGATGCGGCTCTCCACCCGCCGACTGGGTCCCGAACCGACGGTCCGGAAGCCACAGGTCCGGTTGTCCTCGCCCCACACCGCGGCGGTGGGTGCCCACGAGCCGGGAACGTAGCGGCGGTAGGAGTTGACGTAGGGGGCGAAGCACCATGCCAGCTGGTGGCGGCGAATGGATCTGCCCGGCCAGGAACTGCTGGCCGATGGTCGACAGGCCCGACGGTGTGCTGGCCCCCTCGGCCGGGGCCATCAACGGTGCGCCGCTGGCCGCGTCCCAGACGCTGGTGTGGATATGGCACGACGAACCGGCACTCTCCATCGACCACTTGGCCATGAAGGTGGCCGATCGGCCGAGCCGCCGGCGATCTCCTTGACGCCGTTCTTGAACACCAGGTGGCGGTCGGCCACTTCGAGGGCGCCTGCGTAGGTGATGTTGATCTCGTGCTGGCCGATGCCGGCCTCGCCTTTGGAGAACTCGACGGGTATCCCGGCTTCGATCATCTGGTTCCGGATTCGCGCGATGACGTACTCCTCACGCGACGTCTGCAGCAGCTGGTAGTCCTCGATCGAGCGTGGCATGGGGCTCCAGCCATGCCAGTGCTTGGCCGCGGCTTCGGCGAAGGAGTCGAGGAACAGGTAGAACTCGAGCTCGGTGGCGCACTTGACCACGCAGCGCCGTCGGCTCCGGCCCGTTCGATCTGGCGCCGGAGGATCCGGCGGGGCGACACCTCGACCGGGTGGCCGTCCATGGTCACGAGGTCGCAGAGGACGAGGACGTTGCCGGGCAGCCAGGGGAGGGGGCGGACCGTCTGGGGATCGATCACCGCGTTGAGGTCGCCGTACCCGGTGTCCCAGTTGGCGAACCGTAGCCCGGCAGCGGCGTCCATGTCGACGTCGCAGGCCAGCAGGTAGTCACAGGCCTCGATCCCGTGGTGCAGCACGTGCTCGAGGAAGAAGGCACCGGTGACCCGCTTGCCGACCGGCCGGCCCTGGAGGTCGGGGAAGGCCACCACGACCGTATGGACTTCACCCGACTGGATCTGATGGGGCAGTGTCTCGAAGGTCAGCATCCCTGCACTCTGGCCCAGCCTGGTCGAGCAGTCCAGCCCCGGGCCGCCTCGGGACGGGACCCGGCCCCGGGCGGACCGCCGTGTCACCGATTCCGCCGCGCCGGACCACATCGGACGGTGCCACGTCGGCAAGACGGTGGGATACTGTCCCGTCATGTCGCAGGCCCGGCCCCGTCCTCTCGTCGGGGTCACCACCTACCGTCAGACCACGTCGTGGTGGTCGTGGGACCGCGACGCCGCCCTGGTGCCCGGCGTGTACCTGGACGTGGTCGTGGCGGCCGGCGGTTGGCCCGTGCTGATCCCGCCCCGTGGCGCCGGATCGGGGGATCCGGGTGGTGAGGAGGCCGGTACCGAACGCACCGCCCTCGACCCGTTGATCGCCGCCCTCGACGCGCCTGGTCGTGATCGGCGGGGGCGACATGTCGAGCCGGCCGCTACGGCCGGGACGCCCGATCCGCGCAACGGCGGCAGCAGCGGGCCACCGCGACGAGCTGGAGCTCGCCCTGCTGGATGCGGCCCTCGAGACACGACCTGCCGGTGCTGGCCGTCTGCCGCGGGCATGCAGGTCCTCAACGTCCTCCTGGGCGGCGACTCTGGTCCAGCACCTCCCCGACCTGGTGGGTACGGCCGATCACCAGCCCCGCCGGGCGCCTTCGGCCCGGTGACCGTCGCCACCGAGCCGGGCGAGCCAGGTCCGGCGCCTGCTGGGCGAACGGACCGAGGTGCTGTGCAGCCACCACCAGGCCGTCGCCACGCCGGGCGGGACTGCTCCTGGTGTCGGCCCGCAGCGAGGACGGTGTCATCGAGGCGGTCGAGGTGCTCGGCCGACCGTTCGCCGTGGGCGTGCAGTGGCACCCCGAGGAGGCCGGCGACGTGCGGCTGTTCGCCGGCCTGGTCGACGCGGCGCGTGCCCGATCCGACGGCGGACGCCTGCACCCGCTCCGCGGTGCGCGCCGGGTGGTCCGGAGCGTCGCATCGGCGAACGAGGAGCGGGCATGAGCGACGTGAGCCACGTGGTCAATCCGGCCACCGAGACGGTCATCGCCGAGGTCCCGCTCGACGGGGTCGAGGAGACCGACGAGGCGGTGGCCAGGTCGCTCGACAGCGGGCGCCGGCTGGCAGGTCGGTGGCCCCGGCCGACCGGGCCCGGCTTGATGCGGCGGTTCGCGGCCCAGGTCGAGGAGCACGCCGAGGAGCTGGCCCAGCTGGAGACGGCCAACGTGGGCAAGCCCATCAGCGAGAGCCGCGACGAGGTCGGCATGGTGGCCGAGGTCCTCTACTTCTACGCCGGGGCGGTGGACAAGCACCGCGGCGCCACCGTGCCGGTGGCCGGGGGTGTGGACATGACCTTCCACGAGCCCCTGGGCGTGGTCGGCGGCCATCGTCCCCTGGAACTTCCCCATCGCCATCACGTCGTGGAAGGTGGGCCCGGCCCTGGCCACCGGCAACACCATCGTGGTCAAGCCGGCCGAGATCACCCCGCTGACCGCCCTCCGGCTGGCCGAGCTGGCTCTCGAGGCCGGCCTCCCCGAGGGGGTGCTCCAGGTGGTGACGGGCAAGGGGTCGGTCGTCGGCACCCGGCTGGTCGAGCATCCCGACGTGGCCAAGGTGGCCTTCACCGGATCGACCGAGGTGGGCCGGGAGGTCATGGCCCGGGCCTCGGGGACCATCAAGCGGGTCACCCTCGAGCTCGGCGGGAAGTCGGCGTCGGTCGTCTTCGCCGACGCCGACCTGGCCAGGGCGGCGGCGGCCACGCCGGCCGGGGTGTTCGCCAACGCCGGGCAGGACTGCTGCGCCCGCAGCCGGATCCTCGTGCAGCGTCCGGTGTTCGACGAGTTCCTCGACCTGCTGGCCGATGCCGTGCCGGCCTGGACCGTCGGTGATCCCGACCGATCCGGCCACCAAGATGGGACCGCTGGTGACGGCCGCCCACCGGAGGACTGGTGGCGAGCTTCCTCGAGGAGGGGATGGGCGACCCCGGGGGGGTCCGGTGCCGAGCCCACACGGTCGGAGCCGTGCCCGACGGCCCGGGCTTCTGGTTCCCGCCCACCGTGGTGGCCCCGGCCGAGCCCGGGTGGCGCATGGCCCGCGAGGAGATCTTCGGACCGATCGTGGCGGTGATCCCCTTCGACGACGAGGCGGACGCCGTGCGCCTGGCCAACGACACGCCCTACGGGCTGTCCGGGTCGATCTGGACCCGGGACGGCGCCCGGTCCCTGCGCATGGCCCGGGCCGTCCAGGCCGGCAACCTGTCGGTCAACTCCAACAGCTCGGTCCGGGTCCAGACCAGCTTCGGCGGGCATGAAGCAGTCCGGCTTCGGGCGCGAGCTCGGCCTCGAGGCACTGGCCTCGTACAGCGACGTCAAGAACGTCTTCATCTCCACCGACGGATGAAGGCCGGGTAACGTCGTCCCATGTCCGACCGCTCCCGCAAGATCGCCAAACCGGCCGCCGCCCTCGGCGTGCTGGCCACCATGGCCAGCATCTGGTGGTTCGCCCTGCGGCCCCGGCGCAAGGTCAAGCTCGACAAGTAGGCGGGAACCGACAGGCCGCCCCAGGCCGACCCCGGCCGGCCCGGCCTCACCGCCGTCAGGCGCCTTCCAGCCCGGGCCCGGGCGCCGGCCCCGGCCCGGTAGCCTCGCCCGGTGGCCCTGGCTTCGCTCCGCCCGCTCCGCTCGCGGAACTTCGCCCTCATCTGGTCGGCGGCCCTGGTGTCCAACCTGGGCTCGTGGATGCAGACGGTGGCCCTCGGGGTCCTCGTCTTCGCCCGCACCGGCCAGCCGGCCTGGACCGGCCTGGTGGCCGCGGCCGGGTTCGTCCCCATCGGCCTGCTGGCCCCGGTCGGCGGCGCCCTGGCCGACCGGCTCGACCGCCGCCGGTGGCTGATCGTCACCACCCTGGCCGAGACGTCGTTCGCCGCCGTCCTGGCCGTGCTGGCCGGCACTCGCACCACGACCCGCCGTGGGTCGCTGGTGCTCCTGTCCTTCCTCGGCGGGGCGTCGGGGGCCATCGGGTTCCCGGCCTACCAGGCCATGGTGCCCGACCTGGTCCCGCCCGAGGACCTCCTCGGGGCCGTCTCGCTGTCGTCGGCCCAGTTCAACCTGGGCCGGGTGATCGGGCCGGCCCTGGCCGGCCTGGTCCTGCTGACCCACGAACTACGCCGTCGTCTTCGGCATCAACGCCGCTTCCTTCGGCGCCGTGGTCGTGGCCCTGGCTCCTGGTCCGGCTGCCCAAGCCGCTCGACGCCGGCGGACCGGCATCGGCTCGATGGCCGCGCATCGTCGAGGGGGCCCGGGCGGCCATGGCCGAGCCGGGCTGCCGCGTCGGCCATCGAGCTGCATCGCCGTGGTGGCCCTGCTGGCCTCGCCGTTCATCGCCCTGGTGCCGGCCATGGCCGCACGTGGTCCATCGCCACGGGCATCGAGCCTCGGCCTGGCCACCGCCCTGCTGGTCACCGCCCAGGGGATCGGGGCGGTGGCCGGCGCCCTGGCCCTCGCCGGCGCTGGCCGTCCGGTTCGGGCGGCTCGACCGTGCTGCGGACGGCGCTGTTCGTCCGTGCCCGTGCTGCTCGTGCGGCTACGGCCTGGCCCCGACCCTGGCGCTGGCCGTCGCCCGCCTTCGTGGCCGTGGGCGCCGGCTACATCTGCGTGCTGTCCGGCCTCAACACGGTGGTCCAGCTGCGGGCCCCGGCCGCGGCCCGGGGCCGGGTCCTGAGCATCTACATGATGGCGCCTGGGCCTCGTCTACCCGCTCGGTGCCGTCCTCCAGGGGTGGCTGGCCGACCACCCGGGGTCCGGGCGGTCACCGTGGCCGGTGCCGTCGTCCTGCTCGGCCCTGGCGCGCCGTCGGCCGCTGCTCCGCCCGTCGATCTTCACCGACCTGGGCGACCCGGCGCCGACGGCGACCGGCGCGTCCGGTCGGCGGCCGTCGACCGTCCGGACCCGCCGTGACGGCCGGCTGACCGGTGACCGGCGGACCGAGCCGGCGGCGTCGAGGTGCTGACCGCGGCCGACGCCGAGGCGGCCCAGCGCCGGGCGGCCGGGGCCCTGCTGGCCGGCCGGGCTCGGCGCCGGCGACCGGGTGGCCTTCTGCCTGCCGTCGTCGGCCGCCCTGCTGTGCGCCGTGCTCGGCGCGCTGCGGGTCGGGCATCGTGCCCGTGCTGTTGAACGCCACCCTGCCGACGCCGAGCGGGACGTGCTGGTCGACGACGCCGACCCGGCGCTGGTCGTCACCGACGCCGACGCACTGGCCGCGCTGGACGCGGGGCCGCCGGTCGACGCTGGCCCCGCACCCGCTGGCCCGACCCATGCACTACACCTCGGGGACCACCGGGCGGGCCAAGGGCGTGTGGTCGGGACTGTGGGACGCGGCCACGGCCGCCGCCGCCTTCGCCGACGAGGCCGACCTGTGGTCGTTCGGTCCCGACGACGTCCACCTGGTCTGCTCGCCCGATGTACCACTCGGTGTCGGTCCGGTTCGCCGGCGGCACCCTGCTCCGGCGGCGGGACGTGCGTGGTCCTCGAGCCGGTTCGACGCCGGCGACGGCCGGCCGCCGCCCTCGACGGGCGGCTACGGGCCGGTGCCCACCACCACCTTCCTGGCCCCGTCGGCCCTCGACCCGCCTGCTGGCCCTGCCCGGACACCGGCACCGATCGGTTCGACGCCCTCCGCCTGCTGGTCCACGCCGGGTCGCCGTGCCCGCCCGCCCTCAAGCGGCGCGCCCTCGAGCGTGGTCGGCCCCGGGGTCCTGTGGGAGTTCTACGGCTCGACCGAGGGGCAGTTCACCGTGTGCTCGCCCGAGGAGTGGTCGGCCCGCCCGGGCACCGTGGGCCGGGCCCGGCCCGGGCCGGACGCTGTCGGTCGACGCCGACGGGACCGTCTGGTGCCGGCCGCCGGCGTTCGCCCGGTTCGCCTACTGGCGGGACGAGGCCAAGACCGCGGCGGCCTGGCGGGACGGGGCCTTCACCGTCGGGCGACCTCGGGCGGCTCGACGACGACGGCTACCTCTTCCTCGACGGCCGCCGCGACGACCTGGTCATCACCGGCGGGGTCAACGTCTACCCGGCCGAGGTGGAGGCGGTCCTCGCCGAGGTGGCCGGGGTCGGCGAGGTGGCCGTGTTCGGCCTGCCCGACGAGCGGTGGGGCCAGCGGGTCGTGCGCCGCGGTGGTGCCCGCGCGCCGGGCGCCGGCGGCCGACGACGCGGCCTCGCCGCCGTGGTCCGGCCCACGCGGCCGCCGCACCTGGCCGGCTACAAGCGGCCCAAGCAGTACGTGGTGGTCGACGAGCTGCCCCGGACGGCCACCGGCAAGGTCCGACGGCTGGCCCTGCCCGGGCTCGACCCGGCCTGATCCGCGGTCGCCCGGCGACGCCCGGGGCGGATCGGCTGCCGTTGGCCGTGCGGCGATACTGGGCGCCATGCAGCCCCGTCGACCCCGGTCCCCCCATCGCCACCGTCAACCCCGCCACCGGCGAGCTGCTCGAGTCCTTCGAGCCCTTCGACGCCGCCGCCGTCGAGGCCCGCCTGGCCACGGCCGCGGCCGGCGCCGCCGACGTGGGCGGCCGAGCACCTTCGACCGAGCGGTCCCGCCTGCTGGTCACCGCGGCCGAGCTGCTCGAGGGCGAGGTGCCCGACATCGCCCACGTCGGTCACCACCGAGATGGGCAAGCCCTTCGCCCAGGCCAAGGGCGAGGTGGCCAAGTGCGCCAGCGGCTTCCGGTGGTTCGCCGAGCACGCCGAGGCCATGCTCGCCGACCAGGAGGTGCCCGTCGACGCCTCGCTGGGCCTGGTCACCTACCAGCCGCTCGGGGTGGTCCTGGCCATCATGCCGTGGAACTTCCCCCTGTGGCAGGTGGCCCGGTTCATCGCCCCCGCCGTCATGGCCGGCAACGTCGGCCTGCTCAAGCACGCGCCGAGCGTGCCCCGCACCGCGCTGCTGCTCGAGGACCTGTTCCGGCGGGCCGGCGCCCCCGACGGGGTGCTCCAGACCCTGCTCATCGGCACCGACCAGGTGCCGGCCATCATCGCCGACCCCCGGGTGGCCGCGGTGACCCTGACCGGCAGCGTGGGGGCCGGCCGGGCGGTGGCCGCCCAGGCCGGGGCGGTGGGCAAGAAGGTCGTCCTCGAGCTCGGCGGCAGCGATCCCGTTCATCGTCCTCCCGTCGGCCGACCTCGACCGGGCCGTCCCGGTCGGCGTGCAGGCCCGGGTGCAGAACGCCGGCCAGTCGTGCATCGCCGCCAAGCGGTTCATCGTCCACCGCGACGTGGCCGACGAGTTCACCGAGCGGTTCGTGGCCGGCATGGAGGCCCTGTCGGTGGGCGACCCCTTCGACCCGGCCACCGAGGTCGGCCCGCTGGTCAACGCGCGCCGCGCGTGCGACACCATCGAGGCCCAGGTGGAGGACGCCCGGGCCCAAGGGGCGACCATCCTGTGCGGCGGCGAGCGGGTGGTGGGCCCGGGCGGACCCGACCGCCCGGGCTTCTTCTACCGCCCGACGGTGATCACCGGCATCACCCCGGCCATGCGGGTGGCCACCGAGGAGGTGTTCGGACCGGTGGCCCTGCTCTACACGGTGGCCGACGCCGACGAGGCCCTGGCCCTGGCCAACGACACCGAGTTCGGCCTGGGCTCGAGCGTGTGGACCGAACGATCCCGACGAGCAGCAGCGGTTCGTCGACCGGGCTCGCAGGCCGGCCAGGTGTTCGTCAACGGCATGGTCGGTGTCCATGCCCCAGCTGCCCTTCGGGGGGATCAAGAGCTCGGGCATCGGCCGCGAGCTCGTCGCTCGTTCGGCCTGCACGAGTTCTGCAACGTGAAGTCGGTGTGGATCGCCTGATGCGCCGTCCGGTCGCCCGATGACGGGTCCGCGTGACGCGGCGCCGTCGGGCGACCGCCGGCCTACCTCGACCATGCCGCCACCACGCCGCATGCGTCCCGAGGCGCTCGAGGCCATGCTGCCCTATCCTGACGGGCGAGTTCGGCAACCCGTCGGGGGGCCACGCCGAGTCCCGGCGGGCCCGGGTGGCCCTCGACGACGCCCGCGACCAGATCGCCGAGCTGCTCGGGCGCCGACCCGGGCGAGGTGGTCTTCACCTCCGGCGGGACCGAGGCCGACAACCTGGCCGTCACCGGCGGCTGGGAGGCCGGGCCGGCCGGCGACGGACCGGCGCCCGGCGGTCCTGGTGTGCTCGGCCATGGAGCACCACGCCGTGCTCGAGCACTGCCGGGCCCTGGCCCGCCGGACCGGGGCCGAGCTGCGGGAGGTGCCGACCGGACAAGGACGGGATCGATCGACCTCGACGCCCTGGCCGACGGCGTGCGACCCCGAGGTGGCCTGGTGTCGGTCATGGCGGTCAACAACGAGATCGGCACCGTCCAGCCCCTCGGCGGCCGTGGCCGCGGTGGTCCGCCGGCGGTCGCCCGGGCGCGTCCTCCACACCGACGCCGTCCAGGCGGTGCCGTGGCTCGACGTGGCCCCGTTGACCGCCCCGGCCGACCTGGTGGCGGTCAGCGCCCACAAGTTCGGCGGGCCCAAGGGCGTGCGGCGCCCTGGTGGTCCGGCACGGAGCCGGCATCCGGCCCCGGTCATCCACGGCGGCGGCCAGGAGCGGGAGCGCCGGAGCGGCACCCACAACGTGGCCGGCATCGTGGCCATGGCCGCCGCCCTGGCCGCCACTGTGGCCGAGCGGGACCGGCGACGGTGGCCCGGGTGGCCGCCCTGCGGGACCGGCTCGGTGACGGGCTGCTGGCCTCGGTGCCGGGGCCGTCGAGACCGGTGACCGTCGACCGACAGGGTGGCCGGGCATCCTGCACCTGCGCTTCGCCGGCGTCGAGAGCGAGGCCCTGGTGGTCCTGCTCGACGAGGCCGGGGTGGCCGTGTCGGCCGGGGCGGCCTGCTCGAGCGGTGCCGTGGAGGCGAGCCACGTGCTGACCTCGATGGGCCTCGGCGCGCGCCGAGGCGGCCAGCGGGATCCGGTTCTCCCTGGGGGTCGACCACCACCGACGCAGCGACGTCGACCAGGCCCTGGCCGTCGTGCCCGGTGTCGTCGCCCAGCTGCGAGACTGAGTCCGATGCGCGTGCTGGTGGCCATGTCCGGCGGTGTCGACTCCTCGGTGGCCGCCGCCCTGCTGGCCGAGCGGCTACGGCCCGGCACCAGGTGGTCGGGGCCACGCTCAAGCTGTGGGGCGGCGCGTCCGACTCGGGCTGCTGCTCGGTGGCCGACGTCGAGGACGCCCGGCGGGTGGCCGACCAGCTCGGGCTGGTCCACCACGTCTTCAACTTCGCCGCCGACTTCGAGGAGCGGGTGGTCGACCCCTACGTGCGGGGCCACGCCGAGGGCCGGACCCCCAACCCCTGCATCGAGTGCAACCGCCACCTCAAGTTCGACCGGCTGCTCGAGCGGGCCCGGGCGCTGGGTTTCGACGCCGTGGCCACCGGCCACCACGCCCGGTGCGTGGCCGACCGGCGACGGCCGCTTCCGGCTGTGCCGGGGGGCCGATCCGCTGAAGGACCAGTCCTACGTGCTGGCCATGCTGGGCCAGGACCAGCTGGCCCGCACGCTGTTCCCGGTGGGGGAGATGACCAAGGCGGAGGTGCGGGCCGAGGCCCACCGGCTGGGGCTGCGCACCGCGGCCAAGCCCGACAGCCAGGACGTCTGCTTCATCCGCTCCGACGAGGGCCGCCAGGGGTTCCTCGGCCGCCCGGGTGCCGCTGCACCCGGGCCGGCTGGTCGACCACGACACCGGCGAGGACCTCGGTGCGGTCGACGCCGTGGAGCTGGTCACGGTGGGCCAGCGCCGGGGGATGGGCCACGGCCCCGACGGTCGCCGCCGGTTCGTGACCGCGGTGGACGTCCCCGCCCGGCGGGTCACGCTCGGCCCGCCCGAGGCCGCCCACGTCGCCCGAGGTGCAGCTCCACACGGTGACCTGGGTCGACGGCGATCCTCGGCCGTGGGCGGCCGGACCTGCCGGACGGGGCCGTCGACCGGACGGCGGTGACGACGGCGTGCCCGTCATGGCCCAGTGCAGCGCCCACGGCCGGCCGGTGCCGCCACCGTGGCCGCCCGGCCGGATCCGGACGGGTCGGGGCCGAGGCGTGCGTCACCTTCGCCGCCCGCCAGCGCCGGATCGCCCCGGGCCAGACCGTGGCCCTCTACGACCCGGAGCGCGCCGCGACGAGGTCATCGGCTCGGGAATCGCCAGGATGAGCGGCCGGGCGAGGGCGATCCGACCACCGGGGCCTGGCGGACTCGACCCGGTGGCCCGGGCCGAGGAGCTGCGGGCCCTGATCGCCTACCACAACGACCGCTACCACCGGCTCGACGACCCCGAGATCACCGACGCCGAGTACGACGCCCTGGTGCGCGAGCTGCGGACCATCGAGGCCGACCATCCCGACCTGGTGGTGCCCGGACTCGCCCACGACGACGGTCGGGGCGGCCCCCTCGGCCCTGTTCGCGCCGGTCGTCCACCGGGTGCCCATGATGAGCCTGGACAACGCCTTCAGCCCCGAGGAGCTCGCAGGCCTGGGCCGACCGGCTGGCCAAGCAGGTCCCCGACGGACACCGCCTTCGTCTGCGAGCTCAAGATCGACGGACTGGCCATCTCCCTCACCTACCGCGACGGCCGGTTCGTCCAGGCCGCCACCCGAGGGGACGGGCGCACCGGCGAGGACGTCACCGCCAACGTGGCCACCATCGCCGACATCCCCGATCGGCTCGACCGGGCCGTCGGCCCGCCACCGGAGGTGATCGAGGTGCGGGGCGAGGTCTACATGCCCATCTCCGCCTTCGAGGAGCTCAACCGGCGCCAGGCCGAGGCCGGCGAGCGGCTGTTCGTCAACCCGCGGAACTCGGCCGCCGGCTCGCTGCGGCAGAAGGACGCCTCGATCACCGCCAGCCGGGCCCTCTCGTTCTGGGCCTACCAGGTGGGCGAGTTCCAGACGGGACCGGATGGCCGGGCGCCGCCGGCCGACGGTCCCGGTCGACTCCTCCGTCGCCCGTCGTCCCCGGCGAGCTGGCCCCCACCCACTCGGCCACCCTGGCATGGTTGGACCGGGCCGGCTTTCCGGTCAATCCCGAACGTCAGCTGGTCCACGGCCTCGACGAGGTGCTGGCGTTCTGCCGCCACTGGGAGGAGCACCGCCACGAGCTCGACTACGAGATCGACGGGGTGGTGGTCAAGGTCGACGACCTGGCCCTGCAGCGCCGCCTCGGCGCCACGTCCCGGGCTCCCCGGTGGGCCATCGCCTACAAGTTCCCGCCCGAGGAGCGGACCACCCGGCTGCGCGCCATCGCGGTGTCGATCGGCCGCACCGGGAAGGCCACCCCGTTCGCCGTGCTGGAGCCGGTCTTCGTCGGGGGTTCGACCGTCTCGCTGGCCACCCTGCACAACGAGGACCAGGTGCGGGCCAAGGACGTGCGACCCGGCGACACGGTGGTGGTGCGCAAGGCCGGGGACGTGATCCCCGAGGTGGTCGGGCCGGTGCTCGGGGCTTCCACGGCGGGCGCCGGAAGCCGCGGTGGAAGTTCCCGACGGTCTGCCCGAGCTGCAGGGCGCCCGCTGGTCCGGCTGCCCGGCGAGAGCGACACCTTCTGCACCAACCTCGACTGCCCGGGCCAGCGGGTGCAGCGCATCGCCCACTTCGCCTCCCGCTCGGCCATGGACATCGAGGGGCTGGGCGAGCAGCGGGTGCAGCTCTTCGTCGACCACGGGCTGCTCACCGACGTGGCCGACCTCTACTCGTTCACGGCCGCCACCTTCGACGGCCTGGAGGGATTCGCCGCCCTCTCCATCGCCAACCTCCTGGCCGCCATCGACGAGTCGCGGACCCGGCCCCTGCACCGGGTGCTGATCGGGCTGGGCATCCGCCACCTGGGCCAGGTCGGCTCCCTGGCCCTGGCCCAGGCCTCCGGGGACATCGACGCCATCGTGGCCGCCGACGAGGCCACCCTGGCCGCCGTGGACGGGGTGGGCCCGGTCATCGCCTCCAGCGTGGTGCGGTGGTTCGCCTCCGACGTCAACCGGTCGGTGGTGGAACGGCTCCGGCTGGCCGGGGTGAACCTGACCGAGCCGGGTCGGGGCAGGCCCCGGCGTGCCCGGCCGACCTGCCCCAGACGCTGGAGGGCCGGTCGGTGGTGGTCACCGGCACCCTCGAGGGCATGACCCGGGAGGAGGCCGAGGCGGCCGTGGTGGCCCGGGGGGGCAAGTCGCCGGGCACGGTGTCGAAGAAGACCTACGCCGTGGTGGTGGGGGACGGGCCCGGGGCCTCCAAGGTGGCCAAGGCCGAGCAGCTGGGGTCCCGGTTGTCGACGGTGAGCGGTTCGGGGCCTTCCTCGAGACGGGGGAGATCCCGACCCAGAACCACCAAATTTGATGATTCCGTCGGCACCGGGGAAACACCCGACGGATACCGCCCCGGCATCCGTCGGGTGCCTTGATATCAGTGCCTCCGCCCGTTAAAGTTCGATGTGCTGGTCTGATTCGAGTGCGCAGGAGGGGAGTAGGTTCGCACCACAGCGTTTCATCGACCGGACGGTTCCTCGGGACCGAACGAATCCGGCCGATCGAATCCGGGGGGATCTGAGTTCTGAGCCTGAGTGTTCGCGCCGTACCGGCAGAATCGTCAGGGGCAAATGTCAACTGACCTCGAATCCATGGAGACATGGAAGAACAAGGAGCAATACATGATTCGCAAGTTGCTTGTGGTCGCTGCGGCGATCGCCATCCCGGTGGGGGGCATGGCCGGCATCGCCGGTGCATCGAGCCCGCATGCCAACGCTTACACGAGTGACAAGGTCTCGTGCACGACCATCAGCGGCACAATCGGCTTCTCGATCCCGCTGACTTCGACCGGTTTCACCTCCGGATCGCACACTCAGAAGACCACGATTACCGCCTCCGAATCTGGCTGCACTGTCAAGACCGTCGCGGGAGCCTCGGTCGCCACTGGGGTGAAGGCCACGGTCACAGGCAGCATCACGGACACGTCGACGGGCTATCCGAAGGGAACGAAGACGGGCCCCGCTGATACGTGCACCGGCCTCGTAGGGACGACACCGGAGACCGGCTCGTTCACCGTGGCGTGGAAGAACGGCACGACGGCTGAGGGCTCGACGACGCTGACGCTCTCGGGGGACACTGGTGGCGTCGGCTCCGGTACCTCGGCGGGCCACGCAACGTTCACGGTCAATCTCAAGAGTGTCGCCGGCGATTTCTCGAGCAAGGGAACTACCGGAGCCAAGGTGAAGGCGGAGACGGCGAAGACGATCGGGGCGATCACCGGCCTTTGCGGCAGCACCGCGGCAAAGGGAATCAAGTCGCTGGGTATCCAGGACATCCCGGGTACGCCGATCACCCTCGGTTAGTACTTCATCTTCCGACCAGTCGGGAAAGTCCTCCCGATGAGTCGGGCACGCCGTACCGACGAGGACGGGGCTCCGGCCCCGTCCTCGTCGCGTGTTCACTCGGCCGCGGAGAGTGGTGGCAGAAACGATGGTTGCCACCCGGCCGTTTGGGGCGCACAATGCAGGTGGCGAGCGCGTTCGGGTCCGGGGGGATCTGGTCCAACGCTGCGTCGCCGGGTTGTGGGCGCTGGTCCTGTTGGATGAGGCCCTCGGCATGGGGACTGAAAGGGGGAATCGGAGTTCTGAGCTGGATGCTCTCGCCGTTGCCGAGGGCAGCGTGTGTCGGGGGACCCGCGTCGCCCGACTTCGGATCCATGGAGACATGGAAGAACAAGGAGCAAACATGTTTCGCAAGTTGCTTGTGATCGCCGCGGCGATCGCCATGCCCGTCAGCGTGGTCGCTGCCGTCGGCGGTACGGCGAGTGCCGCGTCGGCCAGCGGCAGTGGGCCTATCAGCTGCAAGATCGCTTCGACGGTGACCTTCGCCTCTCCGGGGCTGTCGGTGGCCGGGGCGGTCTCGACATCATCGACGTCCACCACCACCGCATCGGCGCTGGCCGTGAGCGGTACGGGTTGCACCGGCAGTTCGGGGAAGCTCTCGATCAAGTCGGCCAGCGTGAAGTGCACCGGCAAGGGGACACCTTCGCCGTACACCGCGTGCAAGACCGGCGACTACGGCTATGACTCGTGGAAGAGCTATATCAGCAGCGGCACTTCGTCGATCAAGACGGCGCTCAAGAGCTTCGACTTCACGCTCGACGGCAATGCGTTCAAGACGACGACGACCACGGCTTCGGCGCTCAGCTGCTCGAGCTCGGAAGTCGGGTTCAAGATCGTGGGGAAGGTGACGGCTCCGGCGGCGTATTCGGGGAAGACCTCCACCATCAGCGCCTGCCTCGGCAAGGTCACCGGCACGGGCCTGAGGTCCACCACGAACTTCAAGAGCGACATCCTTGGTCCCGGGGTCCTGAAGACGGCCACGATCAACAACGCCAACAGCACCATCGCCATCAGCTAGTCCCGGACGGGTGCCGGTCGGCGTCCGTTCTACCCAGCACCAGGCAGCCAGACAAGGACGGGGCCTCGGCCCCGTCCTTGTCGCGGCGGCGATCACCTTCGATCTGTCTCCTCCGCGGCGGAGGCCACCGGCCCCACATCCGTCCGTTCCGTGGGGGCCGGGCGCGGCCGCCGCGAGTGGGGACGAGCCCGGCGACCCTCCACCGCTCGGGCGTGCCTACTCGCTAGCCTGGAGTGACCACCATGCCGAGTATCACCGACTCCATCGGGCGTGTCCTCGGCGACCGCTACCGACTGGTCACCGCCCTGGGCACCGGTGCGTCCGCGCACGTCTACCTGGCCGACGACGTGTCCCTCCACCGCCGGGTGGCCATCAAGGTCCTCCATCCGGCCCTGGCCGGGGACACCGCCTTCCTCAAGCGGTTCCGGGCCGAGGCCCAGGCGGTGGCCGCCCTCAACCACCCCAACATCCTCCAGGTCTACGACTGGGGCGAGGAGGACGGGGTGCCGTACCTGGTGCTCGAGTACCTGGCCGGTGGCAGCCTGCGCCAGGTGTACGACACCGGGGTCCTGCTCACACCGGAGCAGGCGGTCCAGATCGGCATCGAGGCCGCGGCCGGCCTCGACTACGCCCACCGCCGCGGCTTCGTCCACCGGGACATCAAGCCGGCCAATCTGCTCTTCGACGCCGACCGGCGTCTCCGGATCGCCGACTTCGGCCTGGCCCGGGCCCTGGCCGAGGCGGCGTGGACCGAGCCGGACGGCGCCATGCTGGGCACGGCCCGCTACTCCGCCCCCGAACAGGTCGAGGGGTGGGTGCTGGACGGCAAAGCCGACGTCTACGCCCTGGCCCTGGTGCTCTACGAGGGGGTCACCGGCGAGACGCCCTTCATCGGCGACACCATGCTGGCCACCCTCATGGCCCGGGTGGGTGTGCTGCTGCCCGAGCACGAGGCCCTCGGCCCCCTCAACGACGTGCTGGTGTGGGCGGCCGCCCCCGAGCCGGCTGAGCGTTACGACGCCTCCCAGCTGGCCGAGCGGCTCGAGGCCCTGGCCCGGTCCCTGCCCCGACCGGCGCCGCTGCCCATCGCTGAAGGAGCGACGGCCGGCGACGTCGACGAGGCCGCCGCCACCCGCAACGGCGCCACCCGGGTGCGGACCGGCGGACTCGACGGGCTGGATCGCACCGAACTGGGTGCCTCCGGGGCGGCCGCCGAACCCAGGAAGGGCACCAGGCACCTCCCGACGGCCAAGGGGAAGGTGGGCACCGCCGGCCGGCGGCGTCGCCGGTGGCCGTGGATCGCGGCCGCCGCCGTGCTCGTGGCCGCCCTGATCGCCGGGGCCGTGGTGGTGGCCGCCCGCAGCGAGCTGTTCACCCCCAGCCACCCGGTGCCGCCGCTGGTGGGCAAGTCGCTGGCCCAGGCCGACCGGGCCGTCAGGTCGACCACTTCACCGTGCACCCACCGGCCACGCCTACAACATCCATCTCGGCCCCGGCCTGATCCTGAGCCAGCACCCGGCCCCGGGTTCGAAGCACAAGCCGGTCACCGCCAAGCAGGGCTCGACCATCGACGTGGTCGTCTCGCTGGGCCCGCCGCCGGTGGCCATCCCCGACCTCTACCAGATCCCCACCTGCAACCAGGCCGTCCAGGCCCTCAAGGCCGTGCATCTGGTGGGGTGTGCCCGCCCACGGCCGCGCAGTACAGCTCGGTGGTGCGCCGGCGCCGTCATCGCCACGTCGCCGTCCGGGAGGGCCGTCTACGGCTCGACGGTGACCATCATCATCTCCAAGGGCCACGCCCCGGTCGCCGTCCCGGTCGTCACCGGCAGCTCCTCCACCTACGCCACGGCCTCGGCCGCCCTCGCCGCGCTCGGGTTCGTGCCCAGTGAGAGCAGGCAGTACAGCTCCACGGTCTCGGCCGGCCAGGTCATCGGCACGGTGCCCGCGGCCTCGGCCGGGCCCCAGCCCTTCGGCTCCAAGGTCACCGTCGACGTCTCCCTCGGACCCCAGCCGGTGATCATCCCCGACGTGGTCGGCCACTCGGTCACCGCCGCCACCGCCGCCCTCGAGTCCCTCGGCCTCAAGGTCGCCGGCCCCTACGGGCCGCCGCACGCCACCACCGTGCTCTCGACCGACCCGGCTCCGGGCACGTCCGTCCAGCCCGGCACCACGGTCGATCTCTACACGCGGTGAGCGGGCCCGCTGCCGGATGCGAGCTGTGCGAGGCGGCCCGCATCACCGAGTGGTTCCACGAGGACGACATCTGCTGGGTGGCGGCCTGCGAGGTGTGCGACGTGCCCATGGTGGTGTGGAAGCAGCACGGCGACTAGCCGCCCGAGGCCGACGTCGAGCACATGCTGGCCGCCCTGGGCCGGGTGGCCGACGACCGGCTGGGTGCCGGCGTGTGGTCGTTCGACCGGGTCATGCGCCAGATCCCCGACCACTTCCACGCCCACGCCCGCGACCCGAACTGGTGGTTCCGCCGGTTCGGCCGCCGATGAACCGCCCGCCCGGCGTCGTGGCGATGGGGACACCGTGATCAAGTACCTGGGGTCCAAGCGGCGGCTGGTGCCGGCCCTCACCGTCCTGGCCCAGGCCTCGGGGGCCCGGACCGGCCTCGACCTGTTCTGCGGGACCACCCGGGTGGCCCAGGCCTGGAAGCGGCTGGGGATCGAGGTGACCGCGGTGGACAGCGCCCGGTTCGCCCACGTGCTGGCCCGTTGCTACGTGGCCACCGACCCCGGGCCGATCCGGGCATCCTCGACCGGGTGGCCGAGGCCGTCGACCGGCTCAACGGCCTGCCGGGCCGGCCCGGGTACGTCACCGCCACCTTCTGCGAGGCGTCGAGGTACTTCCGACCCGAGAACGGGGCCCGCATCGACGCCGTGCGCGACGCCATCGAGCGTGACTACGCCGGCACCGCTCTGTGGCCGGTGCTGCTCACCAGCCTGCTCGAGGCGGCCGACCGGGTCGACTCGACCACCGGCCTGCAGATGGCCTACCTCAAGCAGTGGGCGCCGCGCGCCCTCCAGCCCCTCACCCTCCGGGTGCCGGACCTGCTGGCCGGGCCGGGCCGGGCCGTGCGGGGGGACGCCTGTGGGCTGGCCGGCTCCCCCGAGCTGGGGGAGGTGGACCTGGCCTACCTCGACCCCCCCTACAACCAGCACCGCTACGACTCCAACTACCACGTGTGGGAGACCATCGTGGCCTGGGACGCCCCGGCCCACTACGGCGTGGCCTGCAAGCGTGACGACCTCCGCGACCCGGCCCGCCGGAGCGCCTTCAACGGCCGTCGGACCATGCCCGTGGCCCTGGGCCGGGTCATGGCTGCTGTCCGGGCCGAGGTGGTGGTCCTCTCCTACAACAACGAGTCGTGGCTGAGCTTCGAGGAGCTCCTCGAGCTGTGCGCCGGCCGGGGCCACGTGGAGGTCCTGGCCTTCGACTCGGCCCGCTACGTGGGGGCGAGGATCGGCATCCACAATCCGGCCGGGCGCAAGGTGGGGGCGGTGTCCCACCTCCGGAACACCGAGTACGTGCTGGTGGCCGGCGATCGGGCCCGGGTCCGGTCGATGGTCGCCGGCGTGGTCGAGGCGGGGCTGGGAATGCGGGTCGATCGGCCCCGTCCACCTGGCCACCGACCCGTCAGGGGACGCGCTGCCGGTTTGACCCGGGTGTCGGGCCCTGCCAACGTGGTCGGACAGAGCTCGTGGGCCCACTGTCGGTGGGCGTCGCGACACAGCCGCAGCACGAACGGGGGAGTGACCAATGGGAGCACTGGACGGACGGATCGCGATCATCACCGGGGCCGGTCGCGGCATCGGTCGGGAGCACGCCCTGCTGTTCGCCGCCGAGGGGGCCAAGGTGGTGGTCAACGACCTCGGCGGTGCCGTGGACGGATCGGGCGACGACCGGTCACCGGCCCAGCAGGTGGTGGACGAGATCACCGCCGCCGGCGGCGAGGCGGTGGCCAACGCCGACGACGTCACCGACTGGGACGGCGGGAAGCGGCTGATCGACACGGCCGTGGAGGCCTTCGGCGATCTCCACGTCCTGGTCAACAACGCCGGCATCCTGCGCGACCGGGTGCTGGTCAACATGTCCGAGGAGGACTGGGACTCGGTCATCCACGTCCACCTGAAGGGCCACTTCGTCCCCACCCGGCACGCCGCCGCCTACTGGCGCGAGCAGACCAAGGCCGGCAAGGAGGTCAAGGCGTCGGTGGTCAACACCTCGTCGACGTCGGGCCTGCTGGGAAACCCGGGCCAGTCCAACTACGGCGCGGCCAAGGCCGGTATCGCCGCCTTCACCACCATCGCCGCCGACGAGCTGGTCCGCTACGGCGTCCGGGTCAACGCCATCGCCCCGGCGGCCCGCACCCGGATGACCGAGCAGACCCCCGGACTGTCCGACATCGTCCAGGCCCCGGCCGACGCGTCGATGTTCGACAGCTGGGACCCGGCCAACGTCTCGCCCCTGGTGGCCTACCTGGCCACCGAGACCTGCCCGGCCACCGGCAGGGTCTACTTCGTCCAGGGTGGGCAGATCCGTCTGTTCCAGCCCTGGACGATGACCGACACCATCGACAAGGACGACCGGTGGACGGTGGCCGAGCTGCAGGCGGAGATGCACCGGCTCGTGGGCTGAGCGGTGCCGCCGGTCGGGGGCCCCGGCACCGAAGGTGACCAGGCGTTCGACACCAGCGAGGTGATCGAGGCCGAGGCCATGCTCAGCGGCACCGGCGCCGGTGCCGAGGGCGGCATCGTCGTCCCCTGGCCCGTCCTGTTCCGCCACCGGATCCACCACCGGGTGGCCGGTTCCGAGCGGTACCAGTGGTGGGTGCTGTGGACGGTGCTGGCCGGCCTGCTCTCGGTCAACATCACCTTCACCGTGTTCGTGGTGGCGCTGCCCCAGGTGGCCGACCAGCTGCACACCTCGGTCTCCACCCTGACCTGGACCTCGACCGGTCCCTTGTTGGCCTTCGGGGTGGCCGCCCCGGTGCTGGGCAAGCTCGGCGACCTGCGCGGCTACCGCCGCCTGTATCTGTGGGGGCTGTGCGGGGCCGCGGTCAGCGTGGTGCTGACGGCCTCGGCCCCGACCGCCGGGGTGCTCATCGCCGCCCGCCTGTTCGACGGCGTGCAGGGTGCGGCCACCGGCGCCGCCTCGATGGCCCTCGTCCTCCAGGTCTTCTCCCACGAGGACCGGGTCAAGGCCATGGGCTGGTGGGCGCTGGTCGGGGCCGGGGGGCCCGTGCTGGGTGTGACCATCGGCGCCCCGATCATCCAGTACTTCGGGTGGCGGGCCCTGTTCTGGGGGGAGCTCCCCCTGATGGCGGTGGCCGCCGTGCTGGCCGTCATCGTGCTGCCCGCCGGCCACCATCGGTGGGAGCGGCCGCATCCGGCGAAGCCACTGGCTCGGCTCCAGACACCGCCACGGCGGTCCAGGGCGCCCCGGGGACCGGTTCCATCGCCCCGGCGGCGGCGACCGGCCCTGCCACCGGCCCGAGGACCGACGTTGCCAACGGCTCCGCCACCGGCCCTGCCGGCTCCGCCACGGGCCCTTCCGGCGCTGCCACCGGCCCTGGGACCGGCCCTGCCGCCGGCCCGGCACCCGGAGACGGTTCGACCAAGCCGCCGGGCCCCTGGGGCCAGCTCGACTGGTTGGGGTCCCTGGCCCTCTCGAGCTCGGTGACCGCCGGGCTGCTGGCCCTCAACCTGGCGCCGTCGTGGGGGTTCACCGCGCCGGCCACCCTGGTCTTCGCCGCCAGCGTCCTGGCCGGGGTGGTCTTCGTGCTCCACGAGCGGCGGGCCCCGCGTCCGCTCATCCCGCTGCGCTACTTCCGGATGCGCAACTTCGTCTTTCCCCTCGGGGCCAGGACCTTCGTCAACTTCTCCTACATGGGCGGGTTCTTCCTCTTCCCCATCCTGATGGAGCGGGTCTACGGCTACAGCGAGACCCGGGCCGGCCTGGTGTCGACCGCCCGTCCGCTCCTGTTCTCCATCGTGGCCCCCATCGCCGGCTACGCCGCCGTCAAGGTGGGGGAGCGGCTGTCGACGGTGGCCGGTGCGGTGGCCCTGCTGCTGTCCATGCTGGTCTTCACCCAGCTCGGACCCCAGCCCTCCCTGGTGGTCATCCTGGTGGCGCTGGCCCTGTCCGGGGTGGGCAACGGTCTGTCCACCCCGTCGACCGCGTCGTCGGCCTCCAACGAGGTGGCGCCCGACGAGCTCGGGGTGATGAGCGCCGCCCAACAGCTCATCACCCAGATCGGCATCGTGGCCGGCATCCAGGTCATGGTCACCGTCCAGGCCTCGGCCCACGGCGGGGTGGGCTCACTGGCCTCGTTCCACCGGGCCTATGCCGTGGGCGCCGTCGGTGCCGTGCTGGCCGGGGTGTGCGGCTTCTTCATGCGCAACACCCCGGGCCACGGACGCAAGCCGGCGGTGGCGGCTGCCGGCGTCGCCGGCCACTGACCGATCGGCGGCTACTCGGTCATGGCCAGGATCCGGGCGGCGATCTCGGCGGCCGCCGGATCGGGGGTGATCGACTGGAGGGCCATCAGCTTGGCGATGTCCCCTTCGACCTTGATCTTGCCCGACATGAAGGCCTGGATCCCGGCCTGGGGGTTGCCCTCGACCAGGATGGCCTTGGCCACGTCGTAGTCGAGCGACACCTTGAGGTCGACGGGGTCGATGTGGCCGGTGTCGAGCACCAACTCGCCGGTGCTGGTGTCCACGTGGGCCTGGACGGTTCCTTCGCCGAAGGGGACCACACCGATGACCAGGTTCATCCGGATCGAATGCTCGATGGAGGCACCCCTGCCGTCGAACTCCGCTCGGATGGACCGGGCCTCGGCCAGCCATTCGTCGCTCAGAAACTGATAGGTGGCCATCGCTGCGCTGCTCCTTGCCGGTCGGTGGGTGTCGGGCCCCCAACTCTACTCCGGCCCATCGCGGCCCCCTCGGGGTTCGAGCGGGGTGGCGAGGGGGCCGGAGGATCCGGCCGGTCCGGCGCTGCGTGGTGGTCCGGCGCGCCGTGCGCCCGCTCGTTCATTTTTTGGAAGTGGCGTTCTTATGGCCCACAGCCGATAGCACCGGCGACTTGCCATACGCCACAGCCGATAATTCGGCCGAATCCGAAAATTGGCAATGCCATGCCCGGCCTCGGCCCGGCGGCCCACCTGCAAAGGCGCCGGGAGCACCGGACGGCCCCAGGACCCGGTCGTCGGGTTGCCCGGCCGGCACCGGGGCCGGTGGCGGGGCCGACAACCGGGCCGGCACCAGCCGGCCCGACTCCGCCCGGTAGCATCCCACCTCGTGACCGCTCCCATCATCCCAGGTGCCGAGCCGTGGTCCTCCCGAGGGGGTTCCCACGGCGTGCTCGTCCTCCACGGCTTCACCGGCAACCCCCAGTCCCTGCGGCCGCTGGCCGAGGCGGTGGCCGAGGCCGGCTTCACCGTCGACCTGCCCCTCCTGCCGGGCCACGGCACCGCCGTCGAGGACATGGTCCCCACCCGGTGGGAGGACTGGCCGTCGGCGGCCGAGGCCGCCTACCAGGGACTGGCCGCCCGTTGCGAGAAGGTGGCGGTGGCCGGGCTGTCCATGGGTGGCACCCTCACCTGCTGGCTGGCCGAGCACCACCCCGAGATCGCCGGCATCGCCGTCGTCAACCCGCTGGTCGAGCCGCCGGTGCCCGAGTTCCTGGACGGTATCCGCGCCCTGCTGGAGGCGGGCACCGAGGTCATCGACGGCATCGGCTCGGACATCGCCAAGGAGGGTGTGGTCGAGTCCGCCTACCCGGGCACCCCGCTGGCCCCCGCCCTCTCGCTGTTCGAGGGGGTCGTCGTCGTCAAGCAGCGGCTGGGCGACATCCGCTGCCCCGTCCTCCTGCTGTCCAGCCGGGAGGACCACGTGGTCGATCCGGTCTCGGGCGACATGCTCGAGGCCTCGGTGGGTGGACCGGTCGAGCGGATCCACCTGGAGAGCAGCTACCACGTGGCCACCCTCGACTGGGACGCCCCCCTGATCGAGAAGCAGGTGGTCGGTTTCGTCGACGAGGTCCTGTCCGGACCGGGTTCCCCGTCCTGATGGCCCGGCCCGATCGACTGACCCGCGACGAGGTGGCCCACGTGGCCGATCTGGCCCGTCTCGAGCTGACCGATGAGGAGCTCGACCTGTTCACCGGGCAGCTGGCCCAGGTGCTGGACCACGCCGCCGACGTCTCCTCGCTCGACCTGGCCGGCGTGGTGCCCACCGCCCACGCCATGGCGGTGACCAACGTGCTCAGGCCCGACGAGGTGCAGCCCGGCGTGGACCGAGACGAGGTACTGGCCCAGGCGCCGTCGGTGGAGGACCACCGCTTCCGGGTGCCGCGTATCCTCGGCGACGCCCCGTGAGCTCGCCGGGCCCCGCGGCCGGTCTGGCCGGCTCCGTCCGCTCGGGGGCACGGCGGGCCGTGGACGTGCTGGACGAGCATCTGGCCGTCATCGACGCCGGCGAGACGGAAGTCCACGCCTTCAACCTGGTCACCGCCGACGAGGCGCGGGCCCAGGCCGAGGAAGTGGACGGGAAGGTGGCCGACGGCGAGGACCCGGGACCGCTGGCCGGGGTGCCGGTGGCCCTCAAGGACAACCTGTGCACCCGGGGCGTGCCCACCACCTGCTCGTCGCGCATCCTCGAGGGATGGCGCCCTCCCTACGACGCCACCGTGGTCACCCGGTTGCGACGGGCCGGCGCGGTGATGATCGGCAAGACCAACATGGACGAGTTCGCCATGGGATCGTCCACCGAGGGCTCCGCGTTCGGGCCCACCCGGAACCCGCAGGACCTGGCCCGGGTGCCCGGCGGCTCGTCGGGCGGATCGGCCGCCGCGGTGGCCGCCGGATTCGCCCCGCTGGCCCTCGGCTCGGACACCGGCGGGTCGATCCGCCAGCCGGCCGCCCTGTGCGGGGTGGTGGGCATGAAGCCCACCTACGGCGCCGTCTCCCGGTACGGACTGGTGGCCTTTGCCAGCTCGCTCGACCAGATCGGGCCTCTGGCCACGACGGTGGCCGACGCCGCCCTCCTCTTCGACGTCATCGGCGGGCACGACCCGGCCGACTCCACCTCGCTCAACCGTCCCACCCCCCGGGTCCTCTCGGTGCTCGACGACGGGGTGGACGGGCTGACCATCGGCGTGCTGCGCGAGCTCCTCGACGGGGCCGACCCCGACGTGGCCGCCCGGGTCCGGGAGGCGGCCGAGGCGTGCGCCGCCGCCGGGGCCCGGGTGGAGGAGGTGTCGGTGCCCGAGGTGGTCCTCGGGCTGTCGGCCTACTACCTGATCGCCCCGGGCGAGGCGTCCTCCAACCTGGCCCGCTACGACGGGGTCCGCTACGGCCTCCGGGTCGAGGCCGAGGACACCGTGGCCATGAACACCGCCACCCGGTCGGCCGGGTTCGGGGCCGAGGTCAAGCGCCGGATCATGCTCGGCACCTACGTGCTCTCGGCCGGGTACATGGACGCGTACTACAACCAGGCTCTGCGGGTCCGGACCAGGATCATCGAGGGGTTCGCCAGGGCCTACGATACGGTCGACGTCCTTCTCGGTCCCACCGCTCCGACCACCGCCTTCCCGCTCGGGGCCAAGACCGGCGATCCCCTGTCCATGTACCTCTCGGACGTGTGCACGATCCCATCCAATCTGGCCGGGCACCCGGCGATCAGCGTCCCCTTCGGCACCGGGGACGACGGGCTGCCGGTGGGCGTGCAGCTCCTCGGGCCCGCCCTGTCGGAGAGCACGATGTTCAAGGTGGCCGCCGTGGTCGAGGCGGCCGCGCCGGACATCTCACCTCCGGTCCTGGCCGGGGGGGTCCGGTCGTGAAACCGGGCTGGGAGATGGTCATCGGCCTCGAGGTGCACTGCGAGCTCAAGACGGCCACCAAGCTGTTCTGCGGGTGCCCCAACATGTTCGGCGACGAGCCCAACACCAACGTGTGCCCGGTGTGCCTCGGGCTTCCCGGTTCGCTCCCCGTGCTCAATCAGAAGGCGGTGGAGCTGGCCATGGCCATCGGAACCGCCCTCAACTGCGAGATCCGGCGCTCGACGTTCCACCGGAAGAACTACTTCTATCCCGACCAGGCCAAGGACTACCAGATCAGCCAGTACGACGAGCCGATCAACGTCGACGGTCACCTCGACCTCCCCGACGGCACCACCGTGGGCATCGAGCGGGCCCACATGGAGGAGGACACCGGCAAGACGAGCCACGCCGGCACCTCGGGCCGCATCCACGGGTCCGACTACTCGCTGGTCGACTACAACCGGTCGGGGGTGCCGTTGGTGGAGATCGTGAGCCGGCCCGACATGCGCACCTCGGACCAGGCCCGGGCGTACGTGACCGAGCTCCGTGCCATCCTGGTGGCGTCGGGCGCCTCCGACGGCAAGATGGAGGAGGGGTCGATGCGGGTGGACGCCAACGTGTCGGTCCGGCGTTCGGCCGACGACGCCTTCGGCACCCGCTGCGAGATCAAGAACCTCAACTCGGTCCGTTCGCTGGGCCGGGCCATCGAATACGAGGCCGACCGCCAGATCGCCCTGATCGAATCGGGGGACGCAGTCGTGCAACAGACCCGGCACTGGGACGAGGTCACCGGCCGCACCGTCGCCCTCCGCTCGAAGGAGGAGGCCTACGACTACCGCTACTTCCTCGAGCCCGACCTGGTTCCCGTGGCCCCCGACAGCGAGTGGATCCGGGCCGTCGGTGACACCATGGGGGTCATGCCCGCCGTTCGGCGGGCCCGTCTGGTCGACCTGCTCGATGACCCGAGGGGACCCTCGGCCGCCCATCTGGACCAGGTGACCACGGTGGTGGACCTGGGTCTGGACGACTTGGTGACGGCGGCGGTGGCTGCCGGGGTGGGTGCAGGGTTGGCCCTGGCCCGAACGGCCAACGAAGCCGCCACCGATGCGGAAGCCGCCCGGCGGCTCGACCCCGACGACTACGTGGCCCTGTTGACGATGGAGGCGTCGGGATCGCTGACGGCCACCCAGGCCAAGGTGGTCCTGGGCGACATGCTGGCCGCCGGCGGAGGCGATCCGGCGGCTCTGGCCAAGGCCAAGGGATTCGAGGCGATGTCGGAGGACTCGCTGGCCGCGGCGGTGGCCGAGGCCGTGGCGGCGCACCCCGACGAATGGGAGCGTTACCGGCAGGGTGAGGACAAGCTTGCCGGCCTCTTCACCGGCGACGTCATGAAGGCGACCAAGGGGCAGGCGGACGGCAAGTCGGTGGCCGCCGAATTGCGGCGCCTCCGGGGCTGACCAAAGCGCTTACGCCGCCGGGGCCGTAGCCGACCACAGCGGCGCGGCCCCGAGGGCGGTGATGCTCCCGGGAGTGGGCCCGATGCCGAGGTAGGGGCCGTCAGGGCCGAAGCCGAGGCGGGTGATCATCACCGGCCGTGGGGGGATCTGGGCCAGGGGAGCCGAGGAGTGCCACGGCGAGTAGAGCATCCACACCCCACTGGTGTCCTCGAACAGCGACTCCTCGCCGGGCCCCACCCCCTGGGCGTTGGAGGCGAGCAAGGGGAAGGGAGAGAAGTCGGCGCAGGGTCCGGCCGGCCCCTGGCAGCGAGCGGCTCCGATGGCATAGGCCGCTTCGTTGAACCAGTTCCCCGAGTAGAAGAGCCAGAAGGTGTTCCCGACATCCACCATGTCCGGTGCCTCGACGATGGTCCCTTGCCACAGCTCGTCGGGACCCATGAGCTGCGAGGGCTGGCCGATGAGGCCCAAGCCGTCGGGCGTCAGCCGTTGGGACCACAGCTTGGTGGGTGTGTCCGACCCGGCGATGTTCTGGTCGGACTTCCAGAGCATCCACTCGGTGCCCCCGGGCCCCGTGAAGACCCGGGGGTCGATCGAACCGCCCTGACCCTGCTGGCAGATGATCGGGCTGTTCATGGCCCGGAACGGGCCGTCGGGCTCCGATCCGACGGCGTCCCCGATGCACTCCATGGCCGGTGAGGTGCCCCGGACCATGGCGGTGAAGTACAGCACGTAGGTGGAGCCGAACTGATGGAGGTCGGGGGCCCAAGTGTACCCGGGCACCGCCCATACGGGCAGGGTGGGCAGCGCATCGGTGACCGGGCTCCAGGTGCCGAAGTCGACGGACGACGTCACCGGCACGTTGACCGGAGGCAGCCCGGGGATGCCGCTGGTGAAGAGGAAGTAGCGGCCGGCAGTGCGGTAGAGGACGGGATCGGACTCGTCCAGATGGGAAGTGACGATCACGCCCGGGGCCGACGGGTCGGGATCCAGTGGAGGTCGATCGGCGGCCGGTAGCGGTGACGAGTGCCCACCGGCGGCAGCGGTGTGGCCGGCGACACCGCCGGCGGTTGCGGTGTGCCCGCCGATCCCGCCGGCGGAGGCGGCCACGGCCAGCGTCACGCCCAGCATCACGGCCACCGCCACAGCGATGGCCACGGCCAGTCCGGCGGCCCGTGACCGCCGGAGCCGGTGATGCCTCACTCGAGTACCCCCCGGTGCATGGACCGCTCAGGCTATCGCCCGACCGGACCGCTTGCCGAGCCGTCCGGCCGGGGTCGGGAAGACCGGGCGGGGTTGGGGAAGAACAGTGGACATCTCGGGGCGATCTGGGGACAGCAGCAGAAATCTGGAGGAAAAGGTAGGGATTTCGCGTGCGCCTCTTGACCCCCGGATGGATGCCAATCACAGTGTCAATTGTCCGGGACACCGAAGCTCCACCAATACCTGGGGGAGGTCGCACGGAAGGGCCGCAAGGCACCCCGGGTGGCTGAACATCAGGGAGAAGTGAGGCCGTAGGTTACCGAAAAGGTGGTCCGGTGACGGACCGGGGTGCTCTCCGGAGGACCCAGGTCCGGTACCCGCCGCAGAGTCGTCCGACACGGCCCGGCGCGGGAGAGACCGTGGCTGCCGAGTACGTGGCCCCGAGGAGCTTGGGCGGTTTCGGCCGTTCGGTTACTCGGGGCTGCGTCGCGCCCGGCGCCAGGTCGGCGCCCGGTCCGTGGTCGGAGCGAGCGGATCGGATTCAGTGTCTGTGGGTCGCCGTGACCGTGGGCGACGCGGCCTCCATCCGGCAGGGATCCTCTTCCTCGTTGCACCGTTCGCACTCCAGCTCCAGCGTGGTATGGGAGATGCCGAAGGGGACGGCGATGGCCGCCTTCACCTTGTCCCCGACCGCCTGGGCCTCCTCGAGTGTCGGATGGCCGGTGAGGACCATATGGGCGGAGAGCACCCGCATCTCGCTGGAAAGGCTCCAGACGTGGAGGTCATGGACCTCGCCCACGCCGGCCACCCCGGACATGGTCGCGGTCAACCGGGCCAGGTCGAGGTCCGGGGGCGTGGACTCGAGGAGGATGTCGATGCTGCTGCGGAACAGCCGGAAGGCCTGGACCACGATGATGGCCGCCACCGCCAGGGCCGAGACCGGGTCGAGCCAGGTGGCGGAGGGCACGAAGAGCAGGATCACGGCCGCCGCCACCACGGCCAGGGAGGCCAGCGCGTCCCCCGCCATGTGCAGCAGGGCCGCCCGCATGTTGAGGTCGTTGGAGCCGTCCCGCAGGACCAGGGCGGCCAACCCGTTGCCGACCAGGCCGAGCGAGGCCACCACGATCACCAGCCCGGCCCGCACGTGCTCGGGATGGCCGAGGCGGTGGATGCTGTCGACGACGATCAGGACGGTGACGATGGCGATGAGGGCGGCGTTGGCCAGGGCGGCCAGGATGGTGGCCCGGTGGTTGCCGAACGATCGGGCCGCGTTGGCCGGACGAAGCGCCAGCCTCACCGCCACCAGGGACAGGACCAGGGCGCCCACGTCCGAGAGGTTGTGGCCTGCGTCGGCCAGGAGGGCGCTCGAGTGGGCGACCACGGCGAACCCGATCTCGACCCCGGCCAGCACCGCGATCAGGACGAGGCTGATGGCGAGCCTGCTGGTCCGGTCCATGCGTCCTCCTCCCCTTCATCCTACCAACGACCCGGCGTCGGCCCCCTCCGGACGGGTCCGCGGCCGGCATCGGGGCCGCGGGCGTCAGCCGGCCCGGGTCGGTCCGATCCCGCCTTCCTGAAGGCGGCGAAGGAGCTCGTACTCCGGTTCCAGTCTTGTCCTCAGGCGTTCCGTCTGGTCCTCGGTCAGCACGGACCGGCTTCCCGTCACCCGTGCCCGCTGGGGGGACAGGGGCAGCTCCAGGCGCTGCCCCAGCCGGCCGAGACCACCGGCGAAGTCCTCGGCGAACAGGACGCTCGAGCACGCCGCGATCCGGTCGGCGGCCTCGGACACCTCCTGCCGTTTGGAGAAGGTGTTCAGCTGGTTCAAGAGGTCCCTCGGAGGAACCCGGTCCAAGAAGGCGTCGAATCCGTCCCGGGCCACGGTCCGCTCACTCTCGGCCACCCGTCCGGGAACGCCCGCCTCGTCGCCCGCCACCAGGTAGTCGAACAAGGAGTGGACCCGCTCGACAGGGTCCCGCAGGATGGTGACGGTGAAGGTCCGGGTGGGTAGGGGCTGGTCGTCGGCGGCGCGATGTGACCGGCCGAAGAAGTACGCCCCCTCGGCCAGCAGCCTCCGGCTGTTGGCGACGAAGCTGTACCCGCCGCTGATGGTCCGGGGCAGGCGCGACGTGGTGATGCGGCGCCAGACGACCGTCGGGTCCTCGCCCCCCAGGGCCATGAAGCTCAGGTAGAGACTGGTTCCCGCCGTCTTGCGGACGTGATAGCAGTAGATGCGCCGGCTGCCGTCGGGCAGCTCGAAGGTCCTGGCCAGCCGGCGATAGGTCGGGTCGGTCCGCATGGCCCAGGTGTCCTGGATGTCCCGTGCCCGCCGCCGGAGGCGGAGCTCGGCCCGTTGCCGGGCGCTCCTGTCCTGTGGGGATGGGTGCAGCTCAGCTGACCCGGGCCCCGTCTCCACAGGCAACAGCTTACCCTTCCTCCCAAAAATGGGTGTTGACCTCGTCCTTTGGTCCGCTCTGTCCCGAGCCCACACCGGCCCGCCACCCGGCTCGCCCCCGCCGGGGGCCGGCCCGGAGAACGGCGCGGTTGTTTGAGCAGGGACACTGGCTGTGGGATCATCTTGATGATGGGGGGTAGACCTTGACCGCGGGGGCGAAAGGGGCCTCCCGGGACGGTGCGCCGGCCCGAGAGCTCTCCGACACGGTGAAGTTGATCGTCTGGGACCTGGACGACACCCTGTGGACGGGCACGCTCAGCGAGGAGGCGGTGACCATCGCCCCGGCGCTCATCGACCTGGTCCGGGAGCTGAACGGCCGGGGGATCGTGAGCTCGATCTGCTCGAAGAACGACGAGCCGGCTGCGCGCGCCCGTCTCCAGCAGGCCGGCATCTGGGACGAGTTCGTCTTCGCCCGCATCGACTGGTCGCCGAAGGGGCCCCGGGTGGCCCAGATCATCGAGGACGCCCAACTGCGACCGGAGAACGTCCTGTTCATCGACGACCTGGCCATCAACCGGGCCGAGGTGAGCCACTTCTCGCCCGGCATCCAGACGGCGGGACCCGAGATCGTCGGGCGACTCCTCTCCATGCCCGAGCTGTCCGGGAAGGACGACCCCGAGCGCACCCGGCTGGGGCAGTACCGGCTGCTGGAGCGCAAGCTGGCCGACCGCAGGATGGCGGAGGACTCGAACGACGCCTTTCTCCGTTCGTGCGACATCCGGGTCGGTGTCCACCGTGACCCGGACGTCGAAACGGAGCGGCTCTTCGAGCTCGTCCACCGGACCAACCAGCTCAATTTCACCAAGCGCAGGCCCGACCGTGGCTCGTTCGAGGCGATGCTGGCCGATCCCGGCTACGACGTGGGGTACGTGCGGGTGAGCGACCGCTACGGCGACTACGGCATCTGCGGGTTCTTCTCGCTGGACCGGCACGAGGGGGTCCTGGTCGACTTCCTGTTCTCGTGCCGGGTGCTCAACATGGGGGTGGAGCAGTGGCTGTACCGGAAGCTGGGCCGGCCCGCCGTCCCCATCGTCGGTGACGTGGTCTCGACCCTCGACGGTTCCGTCGACTGGATCACCGAGGACACCGGGCCGGCGGGCACCTCCCGGCGCCGGCCGGAGGGGACGGGACGCGGCTCCGACGGGGTGCGGTCGCCCGGGTCGCAGCCGAACAGGATCCTCATGGTGGGTGGATGCGACCTGACGGCCACCGCCGAGTTCCTCGGAGGCCGCATCTCCACCGACCTGGCCCACGTCGGACCGACGGGTGCCTTCGTCCACGTGGGACACACCGAACTCCTCCGGCAGTCGGCGGCCGGTCTCACACCGGAACAGCGGGCGGTTGTCGACCGGATCCCGTTCCTCGACCAGCAGGTGTTCAGCTCGCCCGCCGTGGTCTCCCCCGACTACGACGTGCTCGTCTACAGCGTGCTGACCGACTACACCCAGGGGATCTACCGGCACCGGGAGCTCGGGCTCATCGTGCCCTGGCATCACCTCCACCACGACGTCACCGATCCCGAATTCAGGCCGCAGCTGGTGGCCAGGTTCAGCCGCGACGGGATGGACCGGGAGTTCTTCGACTGGTTCGCCACCGAGTTCGAATTCCTCGGCGGCATCTCCACCGACCGGTTCGAGGAGAACATCGCCTGGCTGGCCGGGTCCATTCCGCCCGGGGCGCGGTTGATCCTCCTCAACGGGGCCGAGGTGCCGCTCGACAACCCCAAGGAGCCCGGTCGTCACCTCCGCCACCGCACCATGAACGATGCGCTCGACCGGGTGGTCGGGACGCTCCCCAACGCATCCGTGTGCGACGTGCGCACCTTCGTCCTCACCGAAGACGACGTCACCGACAGCATCCGGCACTACCGGCGCCGCTCCTACCTGCGCATGGCCGAGGAGATCCGGGCCGCCAACGCGTCCGATCTCAGTGTCGAGCGTGAAGGGCCGGCGGCACGCCTCTACGGGCCGGTGCGCACCTTCGTGGGCAGTGGAAAAGAACACCTGCGCCGACTGTCGAAACGCCTCGTCCGGAGCCTGTCCGGCTCGTCCGGGTGAGGCCGGACCGGTCGGCGGTCCCGAAGGGGGCGGCGGGCCCGGGGTGGGGCCCCGGAGCGGAGGTCAGCCGCAGCTCTTCTTGTAGGCGGCGGTGCCGGGCTGGAGCGCCTGTCCCGAGTTCGGGCTGACCATGAGGCACGATTCGTCGACGGCGACGAATTCGGCGGCGGGGATGTGCTTGAGCTGGTCGACGTCGTTGTCGGTCCACCGCGTATCGGCCGTGCCCTGGAAGTACCAGTTGCTGCCGTTGTCGGCCAGGATGAGGCCGTAGGTCTTCATGGTCCTGAGCACCGTCTGGCACAGCGACGAGCACGCCGACGATGGAAGCGTGAACCCGGGATCGAGGCGGAACCGGGCTCCCATCGGCGGGCAATTCCGATCGCCCTGCCCGGCCTCGTGCCGTGCCGGCCAGAGGTAGGCCTGCTGGGTGCACTGGGCGGTGAACCGGATGGCATGGTCCATGGTGCCCGACGCGACTTCGTTGTAGTTGACCAGGCCGGGCAGGATGGGGAGCCCGGCGGCGTCGGCCGAGGTCCAGGTGGCCGGACGCAGGGCGTTCGACCGGAGGCTCCAGATGGCACCGGAGCCGGCAGTCGACCTGCCATCGGGGTGGTAGTGCGTGTCCCAGGTCTCGTACAGGGTGCAGGTGACCGGATTGACCATGATGGCGTGACGATCCGAGCCCTGTTCGATGGGTGTGGTCGCCGACAGCGGGTAGGGCCCGGGATCGCTCTGGCCCGCATAGGTGAAGGAGATGTGGACCAGGGCCTGGTGGGCGGACACGATCTGCCAGGGGATGCCGTACGGCTCCGCGCCGCCCGACGGTCCGTAGTCGGGATGGAGGTCCGTGGACCTGGCATCCATCGAGGCCAGCCAGGCCCCGCTGTCCTTGTCGACCGGGAGCCCGGTCACCGGGGTGTTCCACACGTCGTCGGAGGGAAAGGCCGGGCAGCTGGTTCCCGGGAGGGTCGTGCCGCCGGCCGATTGACGTGAGGCTCCGGCCGCCGCCGGTGTCACTTCGGCGACGGTGCCGACGAGGATCACGAGGGCCAGTCCGAGAGCCGGCCCGACCGACCGCGACCCCAACCGCGTCACGGCATCGAACCGCCGGAGCCGGTGACCACCGGGTCGGAGGTCACGAGCAGGACAGCGGCCTCGAGGTGTCGATGACGGTCACGTCGTCGGGGTCGCGGCCGTTGGCCATGGCCACCGCAGCCAGCTGGGACCGGACACCGAGCTTGCGCAGGATGGAGCGGATATGGGAGCGGACGGTGGCCAGCGACACCACCAGCTCGGTGGCGATGTCCTGGGCCGAGATCCCCTTGGTGAGGAAGTAGAGCACGCGCCGTTCGCTGGCCGTCAGCTGCATCAGCGCCTCGAACCTGGCCGGGATGCGTCGGGGGTCCTCCTTGACCGCGCCGTTGGCCCCCTGGTCGCCGAAGATGGAGCGCAGCTCCTCCGACAGCCCGTCGATGTCGGGAAGGGCGGCGGCACCCTGCTCGACGCACGCGGCCAGCGCCCCGGCGCCCGCTCCGGCCCCGACGGCCAGGACGTCGATTCCCAACGAGCGGTAGGCCGCGGCCACCCGGGCCGGGATCGACCAGGTGCTCGAGGACCAACTGGCCGACCCATTGGTCGGCTCCGCCCCCACCACCAGGATGACCAGGTCGACCTGGTCGCCGGCGATGTCGAGGATGGGGTAGTCGTCGGCCGTGAGCGAGATCACCGCCGAGGTGAATCCCAGCCGCTCGGCCAGCGAGCACGCGGCCACCGCCGACAGACAGGGTGGTCCGTTGCCCGAGGGACCGGGGTCGACCACCAGGACCGTTCCCAGGGTGTCACCGCCCTTCGGCTCGGGGAGATTGTCGTCGTGGCGAGTCCCGTACCCGGCCAGTCGGCAGGTGGAGTAGCGCACCACGGTGCGGTGACGCAGGACGGGGATGGAGACCAGTTGCCCGTAGGGTGCAGGCTCGTCGATGGAGTGGATCAGTGTCCCGGTGGGCACGGACGACCGGCCGGAGCCTTCGGTCAGGAGCCGGTCCACGGTGACGACCATGGTCGAGGGAACCGTGGCCATCCGCCCCGGGGCCCGACTGTCGGCTTTGGTGCCGATGGCCGGGCCGCCGGCGCCTGGGGACGGTTCCCGACGCGCCCGCCCTTCGGTCACCACCCCTTGACCCACGGCCCGGGCCAGACGTTCACCCAGGATCCTCGGGGTCACCGCGGCGGCGTCGGATCCGAAGGCGATGGCGATTCGGGACAGTCCGTAGGGGCAGACCCGGTCGTCGGCCCGGACGGTCTGCTGGATACTCCGCAGTGCCAGCTCGTGGGCTTCACCCGTGCTCGACCGGTCCACCTCGGGAGCCGAGCCCGGACGTAGATCCACGCGAGCCACCGTGCTCGGCAGCGCCTCCCCCAGCCCACCGGACCACTCCGTGGTCAGTCGTACGTCAGTTGTCATTCCACCCCCATGCACCGCCCGTCGTCCCTACGGCACAGGAATGCGCCCCTGCGGTGACCTGCCCTACCTCCCCCAATCCTAGTCGCCCTGGGGGCGAGCGCAAGAGAGATCTCATCATCTTTGATGAGGATTGACGGGGCCGGCCGGACACGGCCCTCCTCATCGGAGATGGGCCACCCCGTCCACCGTGAGCACGGTGCCGACCCCGAGGACCGCCCCGGCCAGTGCGTCGGTGGGGTAGTGCCAGCGGAGGCCGATGACGGCCACGATCATCGAGAACACCAAGACGGCGCCCAGGACCACGACGGCAGGCCGGATACGACCGGCCACGGCGAGGGCCAAGGCGGTCATCACCGCGGCGAGGTCGGCCACGTTGCCCGAGGGGTAGCTGAGCACGCCGAAGTACCGGCGGGCCACCAGCGGCTTGAAGACGTACTCGACCAGCACCGCGGTCACCACCGGCCCGGCCACACAGGCGGCGGCCCGCCACCGGTCGGTGCGGACGACGACCACGGCAGCGAGCAGGGTTCCGAGCACCAGGCATTGGGGGGCGCCGAGATCGGTGATCAGGTGCAACAAGGTCGAGTCGGGCGACCTGGCGATGACGGCGAACCCGCGACGGTCCAGCGCGTTGGCCGCCGGATGGATGCGGACCACGACACCGGCCACGATCGACAACCCGACCAGGACGGCCCCGACCGCTGCCTCCGTCCTCCCGGGTGCGCCGGCGGTGGTGGAACCGTGGGCTCGGACCGGCGGCCGGTCGGGGATCAGCTGACCGTCCGGAACCATTCGACCGTGGCTCGCAACCCCTCTTCGAGACCGATCGGTCGGAGGTCGGGGAACATCGCCCGGATGCGGGTCTGGTCGGCCTGCGAATCGCGGACGTCCCCGGGCCGAGACGGCGCGTGGTGGCGCTCGAGGTGTCGCCCGAGGACGACTTCGAGGACGTCGATGAGCTCGAGCAGCGAGACCCGGGTCCCGAAGGCCAGGTTGACCGGTTCCGCCTGGGTCATCCGCCGGGCGACCGTCCCGGCAAGCACCGACGCCACCGTTCCCACATAGGTGAAGTCGCGAGTCTGCCCGCCGTCGCCGTGCACGGGCAGTGGTTCTCCCCGCAGGGCGCAGGCCACGAAGGTGGGGACGACGGCCGCGTAGGCATGGTCGGCGTCCTGCAACGGACCGAAGACGTTGAAGAAGCGGTAGGCCAGAACCGGCAGGCCGAAGGAGCGGCCGTAGGCCAGGGCGGCCGATTCCGCCGCCAGCTTGCCGGCCGCGTACGGGCTGACCGGCATGGCCACCATGTCCTCGCGCTTGGGGAGCGCCGGATTGGCTCCATAGACCGAAGACGACGAGGCCACCACGACCTGCGGTCGGCCGCCGCGCCGGGCGGCCTCCAGGACCTCCATGGTTCCGGTGGCATTGGTGAGATGACTGGCCATCGGGTCGGCCAGCGACCGGGGCACCGACGGTCGGGCGGCCAGGTGTACGACGGCGTCCGCGCCCTCGAACAACCTGTCCAGCAGGTCGGGATCGAGGATCGAGCCCTCGACCAGTTCGACGCGGTCGAGACCCTCCAGGTTGGCACGGTGTCCCGTGGAGAGGTCGTCGAGGGCGACCACCTGCCGCACCGCGGGATCGCAGCACAGCGTCCGGCACAGGTTGGCACCGATGAATCCGGCACCCCCGGTGACGACGACGTTCACCGGGGCAGGCTACAGCCGCTCGACGGTGGGTCCATCCAACCGGTTGCGGGTGTCGAGCACGTAGCTGGCGTGCGCCTGGACCAGGTCGAAGTCGAAGGCGTCGTGATCGGTCACGATGACCACGGCATCGACCCGTTCGAGCTCGCCGGCGTTCAACTCGACCAGCGGGTACGTGACCTCGCGGCTCGACACATGGGGATCGACCACGCGGACCTCGGCCCCCATGTCGCTCAGGGAATTGGCGATGACGGTCCCGGGCGCCTCACGGGCATCCCCGGTGTTCCTCTTGTAGGCCAGGCCCAGCAGCAGGACCCGGGAGCCGTTGACGGCACGGCCCATGCGGTTGAGGGCCAGGCTGAGTCGGCGTACCACGTAGTCGGGCATGTGGGCGTTGACGTCGTTGGCCAGTTCCACGAACCGGAACGGCTGTCCGAGGCTGCTCCGCACCTTCCACGAGAGATAGCTCGGGTCGATGGGGAGGCAGTGGCCGCCCACCCCGGGCCCCGGAGTGAACCGCAGGTAGCCGAACGGTTTGGTCGAGGCTGCATCGATGGCCTCCCACACGTCGATGTCGAGATCGGCGGCGAACATGGCCAGTTCGTTGACGAGGGCGATGTTGACGTGCCGGAAGGTGTTCTCCAACAGCTTGGTGAGCTCGGCCTCACGGGTTCCGGACACGGGTATCGTCCGCTCCACGATCCGTCCGTAGAACTCGCGCGACGGCCTGCAGGGACGCCTCGTCCACTCCCGAGACCACCTTGGGCGTGTTCTCGAGCCCCCAGGCGCTGTTGCCCGGGTCGATGCGCTCGGGACTGTACCCGAGGTGGAAGTCCCTTCCGGCCAAGAGCCCCGACTCCTCTTCGAGGATGGGCGCCACCAGCTCCTCGGTGGTCCCGGGGTAGCTGGTCGACTCGAGGACCACCAAGGTTCCCGGCCGGAGGTGGCGGGCGATCCGGAGGGCGGCATCCTCGACGAACGAGAGATTGGGGACCCCGTCGCGGAGGGGAGTGGGGACATCGATGACGGCGACGTCGAACCCGGCGATCCGCTCCGGATCGTCGGTGGGTTCGAAGCGCCCGCTATCGAGGGCGCGCCCGAGGCGGTCGTCGGGCACGTCTCCGATGTACGAAGTTCCCGCGGCCAGGAGCTTGATGCGCTCGGCATCGACATCGAAACCGACGGCGTGGTAGCCCACCTCCACGGCCCGGACGGCCAGCGGGAGCCCGACGTATCCCTGGCCGATGACGACCAGCCTGGTCGGCCCGCGGTCCTCGCTCACCGGTCGCTCCTCGCTCACCGGTCGACGCCCGGCAGCCGGCTCACGCCGGGACTTGTTCGGAACTGGCGCCGGAGGTACCGGTCTCGACCGGCACCGGCTGCTCGTGGCCGGCGGCACCGCCCGTACCCAGTTCGGAACGGGCCGGGGACGGACCCCGGGTCAGCTCGAGCGCCCGCCCGTTCCGACCCTCCTCCGGAGTGGCGTGCGGAGCCGCCACCTCGAAGAGGAGCTTCTTCACCGCGTCGGCATCGCGGCTGTCGGTGGCCTGACGCAGCTCGTAGAGGTCGGACGCGAATTCCTCGGTCGGAACGGTGATGGGTATCAGTTGATTGATATAGGGATGCTGGGTGGTGAGGACTTCCTCCTCGGGTGTGCGCAGCTCCTCGTCGAGCTTCTCACCGGGACGGATGCCGATGATGTGGATGGGGATGTCGACACCCACCTCGTAGCCGGACAGGCGGATCATCCGCTCGGCCAGATCGAGGATCCGGATGGGTTCACCCATCTCGAGCATGAAGACCTCTCCACCGCCGTCGGACAGGACGGATGCTTCGAGGACCAGTTGCACGGCCTCTTCGACGCTCATGAAGAACCGGGTCATCCTGGCATCGGTGACCGTGACCGGCCCCCCGGTGGCGATCTGGCGGGAGAAGGTCGGGATCACGCTCCCGCGGCTGCCGAGCACGTTTCCGAAGCGGACCGTGCAGTAGGACGCGCCGACCGGAGCCCGTGACAGCACGACCTGCTCGGCCATGCGCTTGGACGCACCCATGACGCTCGAAGGACGAACGGCCTTGTCCGTCGAGATCTGCACGAATCGCTGGGCGCCCACCCGGATGGCGGCCTCTACGACGTTGAGGGTGCCGAAGACGTTGGTTCTGGCCGCCTCGATCGGGTGATGCTCCAGAACCGGGACGTGCTTGTGGGCGGCGGCGTGGAACACGACATCCGGGCAGAACCGCTCGAAGGCGTCCATCACGGCCAGGCGGTCGTTGATGTCGACCAGCGCCTGCTCGCACTCGACGGCGACGGTGGCGGCGGTGTCGTGGAGATGTGTCTCGTCGTGATCGAGGAGCACCAGCAGGGCCGGGTCGAGCTCGGCCACCTGGCGGGAGATCTCCGAGCCGATGGATCCGCCGGCGCCGGTGACCAGCACGCGGCGACCGGCCAGTGAACGGCGCACCGTGTCGAGGTCGATCGGTACCGGCGTACGGCCCAGGAGGTCCTCGATCTGAGGCTCACGCGCCTGGCGCAGGGATGCCATGTGGGACGAACCGTCGATCAGGTCGCTCACCACGGGCAGCACCTTCATCGTCAGTCCGGCCGTCTCGCAGGTGGCCAGGACCCGCTGCACAAGCTCCGGAGGCGGGTTGGGGATGGCCAGGAGCACCTGCTGGAGCGTGTAGCGGCTGACAGAGCCGGGGATGTCGTCGATCGAGCCCACCACCGGCACTCCGAGCATGGAAAGCCCGTGGGCCCGGGTGTCGTCATCGAAGACGGCGACGGGGACGAGACCGGCCCCCGGGCTGCGCAACATCTCCCTGATGGCGGCGGCCCCGGCATCGCGGCTGCCGACGATGGCCACCCGGAGCCCGACGCGACGCGAGCCCCGCTGCCATGCGAACAGCCTCGAGTGGAAGCGGAGGATCCCCATCCCCGCGGTGGCGAACATGCATCCGACCACGATCACGGCGACGGGGACCAGTTCCACCCTGGCCATGCGCCCGAGGGGGTAGGCCACGATGAGGAGACTGACCACGGTGGCGGCCGAGAGCACGAGTTGCCGCGCCTCCTCGGCTCCGGCATGCCGCCACATGCGCCCGTACAGGCCATAGACGTGATTGGCCACCAGGGTCAGGACCATCACGACCCCGAGGAACGGCGCGAAATGCTCCCAGTAGAGACCCGGCGCCTTATCACGGAAATAGGCGATCTCCGCCAGGCCGTATCCGACGAAGACGCAGAACGCGTCGATCAGGGTAAAGACCAACCGGGACCGTATCCGGCTGGCCCGCATGGCGACGTTCGCTCTGCCCCGCTCGTTGGAGAGCGTGCCGCCGGGTGTCCGCGGCTCCTGTGGGAGCTCGCCATCAGGCACGGTCAGAACCATTCGATAGCCCCCCTGCTCAAATACGTCGCCCGCTCCGTGCCGACCATATCGCCCCCGCTCAACACTATCGCGCCCGACTCCGATGTGGTCCAGAACACGGACCCGGGAACGCGGCGCGGCTTCTGTCCCCTAAACCCACCAACTCGGCCGGATTGCGTACCTCCGATTCCCCCTTGAATGTCCGGGCCATTCGTGCGGTTGAACATCCCCCTTGTGGCACTGCTCTTCATGGCACCAACCAAACTCCGAGTACGGTACTTCGTCGCCCCTACTCTCGGTCGTAGGTGTGATCGACTCTACAGACATCGTGTCGACCTGATCATCCTCAATATTGAGGATTGGGCGAAACCGAGGGCGGTCAGGCATCGGGAATCGCTCGAAATCCGGGCAGTCCTGGCTGCCGTGGACCTGCCGGGGAGCCACCGGTGACCGGTCGGTGACGTCGGATCGGTCCGACCGGGGGGGCGGTCCCGGAGCATGCACCCGTCAGCCCGCCCGGTCGCGGTAGATTGCCGCTGCTCAGAGCGAGATTGCTGCTGTCCAAATGCGCAATTCCAAGTGTATTATTGCCGTCTACGTTGGGCAGGGAGTGGGAGAGCGATGGAGCCAGTCGACTATTTGGGGGCTTTGCGCCGCAGTTGGCGGTTGATTGTCACCCTGGCTCTGATCGGCGCCGTCGTCGCCGTCCTGGTCCCAGTGGGCACCGGCCACAAGAAGGGGCACGTCAGGAAGCTGGCCAACCCATGGGTGTCCAGCGCCACGGTCGGAGCCGCGCCCACCGGGAACAACACCGTGGTGGGAGGGGGTGCCACCGGTTCGCAGATCCAGTTCTACGCCATCAGCACCGCGGTCGAGCGGGCCACGGTCAACGCCGCCGGTATGAGCCGTGTCGAGACCGCCAACCTGGGGGGATACCTCAAGGCGACCCTCCTGGTCCCGGCCGGCGTGGGCAAGCGGGAGGCTGAGAACGCCAACCTGGTCCGCTTGACCGGCTATGGCTCGACCGCCTACCGGGCCAAGAAGCTCACCAATACCTACGCCCATGAGCTGGGGACCTACCTCAACCGCATCGCCGCCTCGCGGGCCCGGTCCGGCGCGGTCATCATCCACCGCGGCGTCGGTTCCGGCTACATCATCGTGCACCCGGCCCTCACGGCATCGGAGCTCCATCCGGCCAGGCCGTCGGCCGGACCGGTCAAGAGCCGGAAGCTGCGAGGTCTGATCGGGCTGGGCGTCGGTGTGGTGCTGGCGGCGGCGATCGTGCTGATGCGTGAGCTCCTGAGCAAGCGTCTGCGCAGCGCGGCGAGGGCGGAGGGGACCTTCGGCTACCCGGTCATCGTGGAGATCCCGACCGCCTGCTCAGAGCGATCGGGCGCCGTGGCCTGAGCGTGGACGTGGTCAACGACCCCATGTCGCCGGCGGCGGAGGCATACCGGATGTTGCGCATGTCGGTGCTCTTCGAAGCGCTGGCCACCGGGGTGGCCCCTACCGATGACTTCGGCCAGTTCCTCATCGACGCCGGTGCCGATCAGGAGCCGGCCGAGTCGGTCGCCGTCGGAGGGCGGCACGCCGACCACCGAGGGTGGGGACGAGCCCTCAGCGCTTCCGGCACCGGTGTCCCGCAAGGTGCTGATGGTCGTGTCTCCGAGCACGGAGCCGACCCGGCCCCAGGTCGCCGCCAACCTGGCCGCCACCTATGCCGAGGCCGGTCAACGGGTGGTGGTCCTCGGCACCGGTGAGCTCGGGGCCGGACCGATCAGAGGCGCCGGACGGACCCTGTCGGGGGAGATCACGCCCGAGGATGTCGAGCGCCCGCTTGGAGCCCTCGTGGGTCGATCGGGTGTTCCGCCTCGACCTGCGCCACTTCATCGAGAACAGCGGCCAGCTGGTGCTCCGGATGCCGGCGGTGCTGCAGGCGACGCGGGCCCGGTCGGACGTCGATCATCATCGAGGCGCCGCCGCTGCTCGCCGTGCACCACGTCGAGGCGCTGGCCCAGCTGGTCGACGTGGTGCTGGTGGTGGGGGAGTGCGGGACGACCACCTTCGACGAGGCCCGTCGGTCCGGCGACCTTCTCCGGCGGATGGCGGCCCCGGTGCTCGGCGTGGTGCTGACCAACGTGAGACTGCCGTACAACGATCCCCGCCAGATGACGCCTCAGAGCCGGCTGGAGCTCGACCAGCGGGGCGGGCCTGGGTCGGGATCCGGTGGGTGCCGATATCGGATCATCCGGAGCCCCGGCTCACAGCCCGGCCTGACAACGACTCCGGCGAGCTGACGATGGTCATTGCGCCACCGAGGTCCCGACCAACCCGTACATCGCCATCTTCGTCGCCGTGGTCCTGTTCGGGCTCGGCCGGCTCATCATCAGGCGGGTGGCCGTTCGCCGAGAACAACCAGTGGCTGGTCCGGATCATGACCATCGGGCTCGTCCTCCATCTGGTGGCCGCACCGACCCAGATCTTCGTCGTCGAGCACGTCTACGACGGCATCGCCGACTGGACCCGGTACACCCACCAGGGCGCCATCCTCGCCCCCAACTTCCGCCACTTCAACTTCACTCTGGCCGGGGCCAACGTCCGCCAGATCGTCAACGACGGCTCGGTCAGCATCGCCACGGGCATCGTCATGGCCATCGTCGGGGTCAACGTGACTGGCCACGTTCCTGGTGTTCAGCTGGTTGTCGTGGATCGGGATGCATCTTCTTCTACCGGGCCTTCACGCCTCACGTTCGCCGGGGCCGACCACCGCCGGTACGCGCTCGATGCTGTTCTTCCTGCCGTCGCTGATCTTCTGGACCGCGGACGTCAGCAAGGAATCGATCATGATGCTTTCGCTCGGGCTCGCCGCCTACGGCGGCGCCAAGATCTTCGCCCGGCGCCGGGGGGATTCGTCCTGCTGGTGCCCGGGGTGGTCATCGGGTACTACATCCGGCCCAACGAGCTGCTGTTGATCCTGGCCGGATTCGCGGTGGCCATGATGCTCCCGACCGCCGCGGTCCGGCAGAACCTGGGCGGGCTCCGTCGCTTCTTCGGGCTCGTCGTCCTGGCGGGTCTGCTGGTGCGTCTCGGTCTACCTGACGCTGCACTACCTGCGCGGCGGTGGCGGGACCCTCTCGCTCAACCAGACCCACCAGAACAACCAGGGGGTGGGCACCGGATTCGGCAGTAGCGGCGTTCCCTACTCGACCGACCTCGCCACCTACCCGCGGGACGTCTACGAGGTGCTGTTCAACCGCTTGATCTTCAACGCCCACGGGAATGCCGAGCTGGTGGCCGGCCTCGAGAACACGATTCTGATCGTGCTCATCCTGCAAGTCGCTGCGCAATCTTCGGATGCTGCCCCGGGCCGCCGTTCGCCCGGCCCTACCTCATGCTCTGTGCTCGTCTACAGCTGACCTTCATCTACACCTTCGCCGCCCTCGGCAACCTGGGGCTCATCGAGCGGGAGCGGGTCATGATGTTCCCGTTCCTGCTGGTGCTGTTGTGTATCCCGCGGGCGCCCAAGGGGTCGCCGCCGCGCTACCTCTGGGAGCTGCGGCGAAGGGCCCGGCTGCAGCTGCGGCGGGCCAACGAGGAGGCCAGACTCCGGCGGCGGCCGGGCGCACAGATGCCACCCGCGAGGAGGCCGGGCGCACCGGTGCCACCCGGGGGACGGCCGGGCCCACAGGTGCCGCTCCGGCGGTGAACCATCGGGCGGCCTACTCCTCGAAGGTGTACGAGCCGAGCACGTCGAACTTGCTCGATGAGGCGCTCGACGCCCCTGCCGTTCGGCCGCGGTCCAGGTCGACCCGTCTCGGGTCCGGTTGGTGCTCGGCCAGACGATGGCCGCACAGGCATCGAGGTAGGAGGGCTCCGGCTCCACGCCGAGGAACCGGCAGATCTCGGCCAGACACCGCTCGGGGTCGGCGGCGAAGGACTCGTAGCGCACGTCGAGCAGCTCGGGGAGTCGAGAGCGGCCGGACCCGGTCCACGGCATCGCAGATCTGCTCGTACCAGGCGGTGGCCTCGGTGAGCGACATCTTGTGCCGTCGAGCTTCGGTGGCGATGTTGTCGAACGGATTGCGGGTCACGTGGAGGACCTTGATCGGTACGCCCACCTCCTGCCGCATCCGGTCCAGCAGCTGGGGCTGTCCGGCGATCTGCAGCGCCGAGGACCGGGCCCGCTTGTCACCGATGACCCGCAGCCGTTCGAAGCGTCCCTGGAACTGGTCGGGGATCTCGTACTGTGTAGCCGGACCAGGTCCGACCCATGGTCCCGAAGTGCTGGTCCCGCTGGAGGATCAGCGAGAAGAGCTGGGCCCGGCGGAACCCGTGCCGGACGTAGCGGACGGCATCGAGCTCGTGGGAGATGACCACCTCGGGGTGGGCGTTGAGGGCGGTCCCGATCAGCGTGTGCCCGCTGCGCGAGTAGCCGATGAAGAAACAGAAGTGCTCCAGGTCGGCGAAGTCGGGATCCGTCGCGCGCCCAGCACCGACGAGGCGTAGAGCCTGGCCCACTGGCGCCCGGCCTCGCGGGTCGGCCAGACCGTTCCGCACCGCCCGCGGGATCCGCCGCTTGGGTGACCGCGCGGTCATCGGGCTGGATCCGGCGTCGTCAGTTTCGGAGGCTATAGGAGAATTCAGCTCTATCCCGGGAGCGTGACCGGTGATGGGGGTCCGTCATCCCGGTGGCTGCCGGTGACGGCCTATCCAGCAGCGGCTGGATGGCGGCCAGCCAGCGCTTGGCCACCGCGGCCAGGCTGAATTGCTCCGCGCACCGGGCCTGGCCGCTCTCCCCATGCGCGGTCGGAGCTCCGGGTCGTCGAGCAGCCGGCGGTGGCGGCCGACCATGGCCGAGACGTCGTCGACCGGGACGACGAAGCCGGTCTCGCCGTCCTCGACGATCGACGTCACGCCGGGCACGGAGGTGGCCACCACGGGCAAGCCGCTCAGTCCCGCCTCGATGAGCACGCCGGGCATGCCCTCACCGGCCGGCCGGCTGCAGAAGACGAACACGTCGGCGCCGCGCATCTGGTCGGCGACATCGAGGCGCGAGCCCGAGCATCTCGACCCCGGCTGCCGCGGCCGGCGCCGCCACCACGTCGGCGCAGGGGGCCGTCGCCGATGAGCACGGCCCGTACCGGGGTCCCCTGGGCCCGGAGCCGCGGCTACCACCTCGATGAACCGGTCCGGGCCGCTTGCCGGCGGTGAGGGCGCCGACGAAGGTACCACGGGGTGGCTCCGGCTCCGGTTGCCGGTCCGGGGGATGGAACACCTCCGGGTCGCGGCCGTTCGGGGCCAGGGCCACCCGGCCCGGCGGCACCCCGAAGCGGGCGATGCACTCGTCGAGGACCTCGTCGCCCTCGGCCGCGACCACGTCGGCCCGTGGCATCAGCCACCGCCACAGTTCGAGCTGATCCGGCGATCGGCGCCGGAGTAGGTGCCGATGGCGTAGTAGACCAGCGGCCTGCGGTGCCCGATCATGGCTGGCACCAGGTACTTCAACGGTTCGCTGCCGTGGGCCACCACCACGGCGGGATCCAGGCGGTCCAGCGCGGCGCGGAGCCGGACGACCAGCCGGGGGTCGAACCCGACGCCGGGCGTGTCCCCGCCCGGATGATCGAGGGAGAGGTCGGCCTCCACCTCGGCGGGCCGTCGAACAGGCTGAGCACGCGGTGGAGGCGGATGGCCCGGCGGCGTCGAGCTGGTCGGCCAGGGCCCGGGCCTCGCGCTGGGCGCCGCGGGCCACGTGGTGGGGATCACGTGGAGCACCAGGGGGAGTGCCGGTGTCCACGTTCCGGTGATCGGCACGGTTGCGCGTTCCGTCATGCGCTCGGTCATCTGCGGCCCCCCTGCCGCGGCCGGCCCACTCCGGCGCCGAGACCATACCAGCCGGATCGCTGCGCTGCCTCCTCCACTACCATCGGCGGATCCCGGCGGGGCAGCGCGTCCGCACCGGCAGCGCCGCCCGTCCGACCGGACCGGCTGCCGACCTGAGGGAAGTCGATGAGAACCCTGGTGATAGCCGGCGAGTACCCGTGGCCGGAGAACACCGGCTCGCGCCTCCGGCTGGCCATGATCCTGCGCGGCCTGCGTGCGGTGCGGCCCGACCGAGCTGTTCTCGATCGTCTCCAAGTTCCGCACGGACTTCGACCCGCCTGACGAATCGCTGGATCTGGACAAGGTGGGTCGGGTCGGCTTCGACAACCGACCGCCGTCGGCGCTCGAGCTGGTGCCCGCGCTGCTCCGGCCGGGCATGCCGTTCGGGCTGCCCCGGCGGGACCGGGCCCCGGTGCAGCAGGCCCTGGCCCGCTTCATGTCGGGCCGCTACGACCTGGTCTGGTTCTACGGACCTCGCCCGTGGGTGCTGGCCGGTACGCCGGTGTTCGCGCCCACCGTCCTCGATCTCGATCGACCTCGAGGACGAGAAGATCGTGGCCCGGCTGTCCGTGCCCGGTCCTGCCCGCCACCGGTGTGGCTCGGACGGCTCCGCCGGGCCGGGGCGACCTGGTGTCGGAGGAGGAGATCCGGCGGTGGCGCCGCTTCCACCTCCGGAGCCAGCCGCGCGGACGGCTGCGGTCGTGGTGTGCAGCCAGCTCGACGCCGAGCGGGCCAGGCCGCACGGGTGAGCACGGTGTCGAGGTGATCCCCAACGGGTACCCCGCCGTCGCCCACCCGGTCGGGTCGGGCGACCGTCGGCGCGCCGCCGACCGTGCTGTTCCAGGGTCTGCTGCGCTACCCGCCCAACATCGACGCGGCCCGATGGCTGGCCCGCGAGGTGGGTCCGGCCCTGCGCGCGCTGGTTCCCGACGTCGGAGATCCGGCTGGTCGGGGAGCACGCCCCCGAGCTCGGCGCCCTGGACGACCGTCCCCGGGTCACCGTGGCGGGCCGGGTGCCCGACATCGCCACCGAGCTGGCCCGGGCCGACCTCGTGGTGGTGCCGGTGCGCTACGGCAGTGGCACCAGGCTCAAGATCCTCGAGGCCTTCGCCCAGCGGATGCCGGTGGTGTCGACCACCCTCGGTGCCGAGGGGCTCGGCGCCGAGGACGGCGTCCACCTGCTCCTCGGCGACACCGCCCCGGCGCTGGCCGAGGCCTGTGCCCGGCTGCTGCGGGAGCCGGCACTGCGGCAGGCGGTGGTGTCGCGGGCCCAGGAGCTCTTCTGCCGAGCGGTTCCGGAGCGAGGTCATCGAAGCAGGATCGTGGCCCGGCTGGCCCGAGGGTGGCCGGCGGACCGGACCGGTGACCGAGCGTCGCGGGCTCGGCGCCCACCGGGACCGGCCGAGCGCGCATCACTAACATGACCGCCGATGGAAGTCCTGGCCCTCTATCTCCCCCAGTTCCACCCGATCCCCGAGAACGACGAGTGGTGGGGGAAGGGCTTCACCGAGTGGACCAACGTGACCAAGGCGGCCGCCGCTGTTCCGCGGTCACGTCCAACCCCACCTGCCGGCCGACCTCGGCTTCTACGACCTGCGGGTCCCCGAGGTCCGGGAGGCCCAGGCCGACCTGGCCCGACGGCCACGGGGTCACCGGCTTCTGCTACTGGCACTACTGGTTCGCCGGCCACCAGCTCCTCCAGCGTCCCTTCGACGAGGTCGCTGGCCTCCGGTGCGCCCGACTTCCCCTTCTGCGTGGCGTGGGCCAACCAGAGCTGGTCGGGGATCTGGCACGGGGCACCCGAACCGGATCCTGATCGAGCAGACCTACCCGGGACCCGAGGACGACCGTGCCCACTTCGCCTACCTGCGTGGCCGCCTTCGAGGACCCCCGCTACGTCAGGATCGGCGGCCGGCCGGTGCATGTTCATCTACCAGCCCGGCGACCTGCCCGAGCCGGCCCGGTTCGTCGAGCGGTGGCAGAAGATGGCCCACGACGCCGGGCTCGGGGGGCTGTACCTGGTGGCGTTCCTCGGCGAGCGCGAGCTACCTGGGATCAGCTACCGGTCCCAGTGCGCGACGGCTTCGACGCCGCCGTCTACTTCCAGTTCCCCTTCGGGCGCGACGTCACCACCCGGGCACGCGAGCGGATGCTGGCGCGCGGGCTCGTCCACGGCCCGATGCGCTACCCCTATCGCCGACGCGCCGGCCGGCCCCCTGCCCGACGTCGAGCGGCCGCCTGTTCCCCAGCGTCTACCCAACTGGGACAACACCCCCCGCTTGGGCGACGCGGCCTGGTGGCCACCGGGTCGACACCCGAGCGGTTCGGGCGCCACGTGCGCCGGGCCGTCGAGCTGGCCTCGGCCAACCCGGTCGGCGAGCAGGTCGTGATGATCAAGTCGTGGAACGAGTGGGCCGAGGGCAACTACCTCGAGCCCGACGCCGAGTTCGGGAGGGGCACGGCTCGAGGCCCTGGCCGCCGAGCTCTCGCGCCGTCAGTGGCGCGCGCCCGTAGATCATCGATCGGTCGAGCACCCTCCGGTAGATGCCCTCGATCTCGCTAGCTGGCCCGGGCGATGTCGTAACGCGGAGCTGTCCTCCATGGCCTGTGCCCCCGAGCCGCTCCCGGAGCTCGGGATCCGGCGCCCAGCCGCTCGAGCGCATCGGCCAGGCGCGTCGGGTCGCCGGGCGGCACGATCAGCCCGTTCACCCCGTCGGTGATCACCTGCGGGCACGCCGCCCACCGCGGTGGCCACGATGGCCGCACCGACGCTGGCTGGCCTCCATCAGGGCGACCGGCAGGCCCTCCTGGTGGGAGGCGAGCACGAAGATGTCGGCGGCGGTCAGCAGCCGGAGGGCGTCCTCGCGGTGGCCGAGGAAGCGGAACCGGTCGCCCAGGCCGAGCTCGGCGGTGCCGGGCGGTCCAGCTCGTCTCGCTGCGACCCCCTGGCCGGCGGCGGCGAACCGGACGGGAAGGCCGCGCTGCGACCAGCAGCTGGGCCGCGTCGAGCAGGACGTCGTAGCCCTTCTCCGACCGGAGGTTGGCCACGGTCACCACCAGCACGTCCTCCGGCGGGTATGCCCGAGCTCGTCCCGCACCTCGCGCCGGATCTCGTCGCGCGGTGGCGACCGAGCATGTCGGAGGACCGGGACAGGTCGACGCCGTGGACCACCACCTGGGCCCGTGGCCGGAGGGCGCCGGGAAGGGCGTCGTAGGCGGCCTGGGAGACGGCGATCAGCGCCCGGTCGAGGCGGACGGTGGCCCGGTTGAGCGCCTTGACCAGCACCGCCACCTTGTTCCACAGGCTGTGCTCGGTGTAGATGGTCACCGGTCGCCGCCGCCGGGGCAGGGTGGCCACCACCAGGCGTCCGAGCGCCGCCGTGTAGGGCAGATGGAAGTGGACGATGTCGAAGTGACCCGTCGAGCGAGCAGGCGGCGGAAGGCGCAGCAGCCAGCGGAGGTCGACGATTGCCGGTCGCCCCGAGGGCGTGGACGGGTGTGCCGCCGGCGCCGATGGCGGCGGACCAGGGCGTCCTGACGGCGGAGGACGTAGGCCACCTCGTAGTCGAAGGCGCTCGTGGTCGCCGGAGGCCACGGTGTCCACCAGCAGCGCTCGGCACCGCCGTGGCCGAGGCTCTTGATGGCCAGCAGCACGCTGGTCCGGGCGGTGCGAGCTGGGCATTCGGGCGCTGCTCCGGGTCCCGGCACGGGCCGATGTTAGCGGTGGTCCACCGGCCCTGACGTGGCCTTGCTGGCGACGGCGTCAGCCGCGGTATCCTTCAGGTGGCATTCGGAGGGCACGTGATCAGCCCGTGATGCAGGGCCCAGGGGGGTAGTGTCGGCCGATGACAGCTGTGGATTCGACAACCGTCGACAACGTTCGGTGACACGTTGGTGGAACCGACATCTCGTCGATCCCGGCCGAGCCGCCCACGAGATCCTCTACCACCACAAGGTCCGCTACCTCGAGGCGATCCGGTCGCTGTGGGCCCACCGCGAGATCATCTACACCCTGGCCGAGCGGGACTTCCGGGCCCAGTACAAGCAGGCCACGCTCGGGCGTCCTCTGGGCCGTGCTCAGCCCGTTGGCCACGCTGGCCATCTTCGTCGTCGTGTTCTCCCGGGTGAAGGCGTTCGGCACCAGGGCGTCCCCTACGCCCTCTACGCCTTCGTCGGCATCCTGTGCTGGAGCTTCTTCGCCGCCTCGCTCGGGCACCGGCGGGCAGCTCGCTGCTGACCAACAAGGCGCTGCTGGCCAAGACCCAGTTCCCCCGCGAGTGCTTCCCGCTCGAGACCATGCTGGTCAACGCCCTGAACACGGTGATCTCGTGGATCCCCCTGGCCATGCTGTTCGTCATCTTCGGGCGGGCCCCGACGGTCGCCACCGTCTGGGTGCCGCTGTTCATGCTCATCGAGGTGGTCTTCGCCGCCGGGATCACCCTGGCCGTCGTCGAGCCTCATCATCCAGATGCGCGACCTGCATGCAGGTGCTCCCGCTCATCATCTCGCTCGGGCCTGTTCGTCACCCCGGTCATCTGGCCGTTCTCGAAGATCCCGACGGCCTACCACGTGCCGGCGGGACCACGTCACATCCACCGTCATGGTCCACGGGCACGTGGTCACCACGCCCACTGGGTCGGCGGCATCACCGTCAACCTGCAGATGGTCTACGGATTCTTCAATCCGCTGGGCCCGGTCATCGACAACGCCCGGCGACACCATGCTGCTGGGCCACGCCCCGCAGTGGGACCTGATCGGCATCGCCGCCTCGGGTCGCTCGCTCTACCTCGTCGTCGGCTACCGGATCTTCAAGCGGCTGGAGGTGAACTTTGCCGACATTGCCTGACGGGTCCATCCAGGTCGAGCAGGTGTGGAAGAAGTTCCGGGCCGACCAGACCGTGCCCAAGTTCTACGACCAGATGAAGCGGTTCGGGAAGTCGATCGGGACCGGGGCACGTCACGACTACCGGTGGGTGCTGAAGGACGTCAACCTCGAGGTGCCACCGGGCGGGACCCTGGCCCTGATCGGCATCAACGGCTCGGGCAAGACCACCCTGCTCAAGATCATCAGCCAGGTGACCTACCAGTCGGCCGGGCGGTGCACGGTGCAGGGGCGGATCGGCGCGCTGCTCAGCGTGACCAGCGGCATCCATCCCGACCTGACCGGCCGGGAGAACGTCTTCCTCTACGGCGCGGTCCTCGGCATGGGCCGCCAGACCATCCGGCAGCAAGTTCGACGAGATCGTGGAGTTCGCCGGCCTGGCCGATGCCATCGACCGGCAGGTCAAGTTCTACTCGATGGGCATGCAGATGCGGCTCGGGCTTCTCCATCGCCGCCTTCCTCGAGCCCGACGTGCTGCTGGTCGACGAGGTGCTGTCCGTCGGCGACGCCAACTTCCAGCAGAAGTGCCTCAAGCGGATCGGCGAGATCGTCCGGCAGGGCACCACCCTGCTCTACGTCTCCCACGACCTGGCCTCGGTCGAGGCGTCGTGCGAGCAGGCCGTGTGGCTGGCCGACGCCGTGCGTGCAGGCCGCCGGCCCGACCAAGGACGTGGTCAGCCAGTACCGGGCGGCCGTCGAGCAGAACGCGGCGCTGGTCACGTCCAGCGAGGGCGTGGTCCAGGTGCTCAAGGCCGAGATCGAGGCGGCCGACGGGGGCCAGGTGCGGTCGGAGTGCGAGCTCGAGGTGCGCCTGACGCTGAACTCGCCCGAGGCGCTCGAGGCCAACTTCTTCATCGGCGTCTCCCAGGGCACCGCCTTCCCGATGTTCATCGTCCGCTACAGCGGATCGTTCCCGGCCGGCGACTTCGAGGTCCGGTGCCGCCTCCGCTACGTGCCCCTGCCCAAGGGCCGCTACTCGCTGTGGCCGGCGATGTCCGGGCACCGCCGGGGCAAGGGCAAGCCGTTGCTGCCCTGGCGGCCGGTGATCGTCGTTCGACGTCATGGGCCCGGACCGTACCGAACCTGCCCGAAGGCGTCATGGTGCTGTCGCCGGTCTACGTGGGCGCCGACTGGGAGATCAACTGACCGGCCCGTAGCCGGCGGGCGCTGCGACTCGGGCGGACCTGGCGCACGGCCGGGTCAGGGAAAGAACACCCGCTGCCGGAGCGAACCGCTCAGCCGACCCGGTGCCGCATGCCGGCCGCGCGGGCCCACTCGGTCGCGCACGGTTGCGGCGCGTCGACCAGCAGGGGCGCCTGGACGATCAGCCAGAGCCACGATTTGGCCGCACCCCGCAGATCGCGGTCGGGCTCCGGTCGGGCCGGTGCCGGCGGTAGAGCGCGGGGCCGCTGCAAGCCGTAGGCGGACGCCTGCCGGAAGCACCTGCTGAAGCCCGGGGCGCTCCCGCTTGGCCACCACGGCGTCCGGGGCCATCGACGAAGCGGAACCCCCGGAGCTGCAGCCGCCAGCAGAGGTCGATGTCCTCGCCGATCACCAGCTCCTCGTCGAAGCCGCCGACCGCCTCGAAGGCGCGGCGCCGGACGGCCAGGTTGGCTCCGAGGCCGGCGGGGAGGAAGCCGAGCTGGCGGGTGGCGGCCGGCTGGAGGGCAGACGCCGGACGGCCGTTGAGGGACCAGAAGTCGAAGACGCCGGCGACCACGTCGGCCTCGTCGCAGGGCCTTGACGCAGGCGGCCAGCCACCCCGGCTGCACGACGTCGTCGGCGTCGCAGAAGGCCAGCAGGTCGCCGCGGGCCGTCCCGCACGCCGGCGTTGCGGGCCGCCGCCGGCCCGCGGACGCCCGAGGCGTCGACCACGCGGACGATCGTCGTGACCGGTCGGCCCATCGCGCGGCCCACCGCGGCGCTGCCGTCGGTCGGAGCCGTTGTCGGCGACCACCACCTCCCACGGCTCGGCGCACTGCTGGGCGGCGAGGGCCCGGAGCTGCTCCTCCAGCCAGGGCATGCCGTTGCGGACCGGGACGACGACGCTGATCATCGGCCGTCCACCGGGTGATGGCGCCGCCTGCGACACGCCGTCGTGCCATCGTCATCACGGCGTCCGACCATCTCGACGGTCCGGCGTGCCGCCGCGTGACGCTGAACACCAGGCATGGCCACCAGCGTTGGCCGCGGTTAGCCTAACCCCGTGAGGGCACCATGAACGCCGGCAGAGCCTCCGGCGGCGAGCTCGACGGACACGGCGGGCCCACCGCTCGACGGCGTGACCGCGGTGGTGCTCACCCACATGCGACCGCGGCTGGCCGGCGACGTCATCCGCTCCCTGATCGAGGTCGAGGGTCTCGCCCCCGACCGGATCGTGGTCGTGGTCAACGGTGACGGCGGTCTCGACGACCCGGCGCTCGAGGCCAAGGTCAGGATGGTCCGGCTGCCGGCAACACCGGACCGGCCGGCGGGTTCCGGGCCGGGATGGTCGAGGCGATCGCCGACCCGTCCACCCGGTGGGTCTACCTGTGCGAGGACGACATCGGCCTGTTCGATCTGCCCCGCGCCGCGTCTGGCCGACCTGGTCGGTCGCGTCGAGCGCGCTGCGCGGGCGACCCGACCCGACGTCGGGGCCGTGGTGGCCTACGGCAGGAGGTTCGTCGGGCGCGGGTGCCCACACCGTGAACCTGGTGCCGCCCGGCCGGATCGTCCGGGTTCACGCCGGTCGACGTGGCCTGCTGGGGGGCGACCCTGGTGTCGCGGTCGGTGGTCGACGCCGGGGTGCTCCCCGATCCCGAGCTGGTTCTTCGGGCTCGAGGACTTCGACTTCTTCTGCCGGGTCCGCGAGGCCGGATTCGAGGTGCTGGTCGACGACGTGGCCGCCCGCCAGGTGGCCGGTCAGCAGACCAACGAGGGCCGGGAGGAGGCGCTCCGGGACCGCCGTCCCGACCGACGAGGCCGAGGCGTGGCGGGCCTACTACCACGCCCGCAACTCGTTCGCGCTGGCCCGTCGCCACGGCCGGCCCAGCTGGTACGCCTGGCAGCTGGCCTACTCGGCCCGGTCACTCCAGGCCGCCCGCGGCCGGGCCGAGCGGGCGGCCATCGTCCACGGCCTGTGGGACGGGGTGCTCGGCCGGATGGGCGAGAACCCCCGCTACGGTCGCCGGGTGGGCGAGTTCGGCCCGGAGGCCGGTGGATCGGCGGACCCGGTCAGGTAGGCGAAGTTCGGCCACAGGGTCGAGGTCGATGCCGGGGTGGCGCTCGGCCAGGGCGGCGACGTCGGGGGCGTACAGCGCGTCAGGTACTGGCGGACGTCGTCGTCCAGCCCCGGCGGCTGCCGGTCGGGCCGCGGGCCGGCCGCTCCTCGGCCGGAGGGTGGTGGGGAGGCAAGCCCGAGATGGGCGAAGGTGGCGTCGAGCTGGTCGTCGCGGTCGGCCACGCACCGTTCGTACTGGAGCACCAGCAGCTGGTCCGGGCTCGAAGTGGTCCGCAGCCAGCCGTCGAGGGCACGGAAGTAGAACCCGCGCTGCACGGCGTCGGCGATGGCGGTGCCGTCCCGGGGTGCGCCCATGCGCGTCCAGGTGGGCCAGGCCCGAGCGGAACCGCTCGACCGGGTCCCGGAGCAGCAGGAGGAGCCGGGTGTCGGGCGCCGCCCGCTTGAGGAGCGCGGGGCACCCAGGGGAAGGTGAGGTAGTCGGGGGTCCACTCGCCCGTCGCCGTGCCGATGGCCGGGGGAACCAGCCGGTGGTACTGGTCGATGTCCGACGGCCCCATCGACCGGGCACCGAAGCGGTCGAAGAAGTGCCGTTCCTTGTGGATGTCGTCGTGCGCCGAGATCCCCGGGTGGGTCAGCATGAGCTCGTACCACCAGGTGGTCCCGGCCTTCTGCGCGCCGATGCCGACGAAGGCGGGCGGGCCCGACTCCTCGCCGGGGCCGAGGGGCGGGGGGCTGAAGTCGAACTCCACCTCCCACGGGGCGTACCGGCCCAGCCCGTGGAGCACCTGACGGCGGAGCCGGGGCGGCAGGAGCGCGAGCCCTTCCCGCAGGCGGTCCCGCATGCTCATCGCGACTAGGCCGGAGGCACGCCGCAGGTTGCCACACGGGTACCGGTCCCACAAGGACCGTCGAGCGTCACGGCGAGCCGGCCCGGTCCGCCCGGCGTCGTTGCTTGACACCACCCGGGGCACCGCCGATGATCTCGACATGGTCGAGCACGGGGGCGGCGGGAGCGCGCCGGCCGCTGGCGTGCCCCCCGTCACCGCCGACCGGGGGCTGACCCGGTGTGCGGGATCGCCGGGCTGTTCGACCCCCGGCGGACGACCGGCGCCGCGCGGATCTCCGGCGGCAGGTGGAGGCCATGGCCGCCGTGCTGGCCCACCGGGGCCCGGACGACGAGCGGGCTCTGGGTGCGACCCCGACCGCGGCCTGGCCTTCGGCCACCGCCGGCTGGCGGTGGTCGAGCTGGGCCCGAAGGGCACCAGCCCATGCTGTCGTCCGACGGCCGGTGGGTGCTCAACTACAACGGCGAGATCTACAACCACCCCGCGCTGCGCCGGCGGCTGGCCGCCGAGGGCGTGGCCTTCCGCGGTGGCTCGGACACCGAGGTGCTGGTGGCGGCGGTGCAGGCGTGGGGCCTCGGGCCGGCGCTCGAGGCCTGCGAGGGGATGTTCGCCCTGGCCCTGTGGGACCGGCACCGTCGCCGAGCTGCATCTGGTCCGCGACCGCTTCGGCGAGAAGCCGCTCTACTACGGCTGGGTCGGCGGCCGGCTGGCCTTCGCCTCGGAGCTGAAGAGCCTGTGCCTGCTGCCGGAGTTCCGGGCCGAGATCGACCGCGACGCGGTGGCCCTCTACCTGCGCCACAACTGCGTCCCGGCCCCGCACACCATCTACGGGGCGTGGCCAAGCTGCTCCCCGGGCAGCTGGTCACCGTGCCGCGGCGACGTGCCGGCCCGGGCGCACCCCTCCCCGACCCGGGCCTACTGGTCGGCCGCGCGAGGCGGTCGAAGACGGCTCGCCGGCGACCGCTGGCCGGAACGGCGCGAGGCGATGGCCGACCGGCTGGAGGCGGCCCTGTCCGACTCGGTGGCGGCCCGCATGGTGGCCGACGTGCCGGTCGGGCGCCTTCCTCTCCGGCGGGGTCGACTCGAGCGTGGTCGTGGCCCTCATGCAGCAGCACAGTGCCAGGCCGGTGCGCACCTTCACGGTCGGGTTCGCCGACCGTGCCTTCGACGAGTCGGCCGAGGCCGCCGCGGTCGCCGCCCACCTCGGCACCGACCACACCCCGCTGCGACGTGTACCGACGCGCGACGCCATCGAGGTCATCCCCGCGCTGCCCGACATCTGGGACGAGCCCTTCGGCGACATCTCGGCCGATCCCCATGCACCTGGTCAGCCGGCTGGCCCGGCCGCAGGTGACCGTGGCCCTGTCCGGGGACGGCGGCGACGAGCTGTTCGCCGGCTACAACCGGCACGCCTGGCTCGAACAGCTGTGGCGGCGGTCCTCGGTCCTGCCCGGACCGGTCCGCCGGCTGGCCGGCGCCGCGCTCGGCCTGGTTCCGCCCGGGCTGATCGAGGGGGCGGCCAGGGCGGCGCCGGTCGCTGCCCCCGCACCGGCAGATCCGGAACCCGACGTCCAAGGTGGCCAAGGTGGGCAAGGTCCTGGCCGCCGCCGGTCCCGAGGACGCCTACCTCTCCCTGGTCTCCTACTGGGACGACGCCGAGTCGATGGTCCTCGGCGCCGGCCCGACCGTGTCGGTGGCCTCCCGGCCGTCGGAGTGGCCGGCGCTCGACGGCATCACCGAGCAGATGCTGTGGCTGGACCTGGTCGGCTACCTGCCCGACGACATCCTGACCAAGCTCGACCGGGCGGCCATGGCCACCTCGCTCGAGACCCGGGTGCCGTTCCTCGACCGGCGCGTCTTCGACCTGGCCTGGAGGCTGCCCATGTCGGTCAAGCTGCACGACGGCACCACCAAGTGGATCCTGCGCCAGGTGCTGTACCGCCACGTCCCGCCCGCGCTGGTCGAGCGGCCGAAGATGGGATTCGGCTTCCCGATCGGGCCACTGCTCCGCGGCCCGCTGCGGGCGTGGGCCGAGGAGCTGCTCGACGAGCGGCGCCTGCGCCGTCCAGGGCCTGCTCGACCCGGGCCCGTCCGGCGGGCGTGGGCACCAGCACCTCCAGGGTCGGCGCGACCTGGCCTACGAGCTGTGGGACGTGCTGGCCCTGCAGGCGTGGATCGACCGCTGGCTCCCTGGTCTGGGCGCTGAAGTGGATGGCTCGGTACCGGACGGCGGGTCCGCCGGCGTTGACCGTCCCTGAATGTAGTCTGGACCCCGTGGGTGCGCCTGAGGGCGGAGGTGATCGTCCGCTGGGGCCGGCGTCCCGTAGACGCTCGGAAGGGACGGGGATGTGATGGCGTCGAGGACCGGGGTCGGGCACCAGGCCCCCTGCCACCGCACGCGGGGCTGCCGGGTGGTCACCACCTCGCTGACGGCGCGGGTGCTCCTGGCCAACCAGCTGCGGTCGATGCCCGAGGTCGACTGGACGGTGGTGAGCGGCGACCCCTACGACGATCCACCCGACGGGGTGACGGTCGAGGTCATCCCCATCCGCCGGGAGTTCGCCCTGTCCGATGCCGGCTCCTTCGTCGGGCTGTGGCGCTACCTGCGCGAGCCGGCGCTTCGACTTCGTGCAGACCCACACCCCCAAGGCGTCGTTCCTCGGCCTGCCGGCGGCCAGGCTGGCCGGCAGCCCGGCCATCTACACCATCCACGGCGCGCTGTACTTCGAGGACAACGGCCGGGTGGCCAACATCCTCGGCTGGTGCTTCGAGCGGTGGTGCTGCCGTGGGCCGACCGGGTCCTGGTCCAGAGCCGCGAGGACGAACAGGGCCTGCCCAAGGTGCACGGATCTGTCGCCGTGGCAAGCTGGACTTACGTGGGCAACGGGATCGTGCATGGACCGGTTTCTGGCGCCGGTGGCGCCGGCGCTGCGGTCGGACCGACCGATCGTGATGATGGTCAGCCGGCTGGTGCGGGAGAAGGGGTGCGCCGACTTCCTGGCCCTGGCCGCGTCGCTGGCCGGCCGGGCCGACTTCGTCCACGTCGGCCCGTTCGAGCACGACCAGCGCGACGCGCTGACCGAGGAGGAGGTGGCGGCGGCCTCCGGGTCGCGGACGGTGACGTTCGTCGGCGCGGTCGACGACGTCCGTCCCTACCTGGCGTCGGCCACCGTGGTCGTCCTCCCTTCCTACCGGGAGGGCATCCCCCGGGTGGCCATGGAGGCTGCGGCCATGGGCCGGCCGGTGGCCGCCTACGACATCCGGGGGGTGCGCGAGGTCATCGATCCCGACCTCGGGCTGCTGGTCCCCCGAGGGGACCGGCGGGCACTGACCGGCGTGGTCGAGGAGCTGCTGAAGGACCCGACCCGCTGCGCCGAGCTCGGGCGCCGTGCCGGCAGTGGGTGGTGGCCCGCTTCTCCGAGGACAGGTGGTCGAGCGGCTGCGGACGCATCTACGCGGCCCGTGCGCCGAGGACGCCGGCATGACCGCCGAGGTGTGCCTGACCGTCGACGTCGAGGACTGGTACGACGGCATGGCCGTGCTGGGCGAGTCGTTCGCCCGCCCGGCGGGCGCCCGCAGCGGGCTGTCGGACCTGAGCGTCGCTGCTCGCATCGACGGAGGGGAGGCGGCGGTGACCCTGTTCGTGGTGGGCAACTACGCCGCCACCGGTCCGCGCCGAGCTGGCCGACCTGGTCGCCCGGCGGCCACGAGATCGCCAGCCACGGCCCGGACCACGGTCGGCTGCCCGAGGACCGGCCGGCGCTGGTCGAGTGGCTGCGCCGGGGCCGGGAGATGGTCGAGGACGTGGTCCAGCGGCCGGTCCGGGGATTCCGCTCGCCCCGGTTCGACATCCCGCCGGCGGTGGGCCTGGCCCGCTACCGCGAGCTCGCTGGCCGAGGCCGGGTTCGCGCTACGTCTCCGACACCAGCCGTCTGGGCGCCGGGTCGCCGGTGCGGGAGCTCCCGGTCCTGACCAGCCACGGCTTTCCCATCGGCGGCGGCAGCTACCAGCGGCTGTTCCCGGCCGCCGCTGTCCGCCGCGGTCATGCGATCCGTCCGACGGACCGGCCGTCCTCTACTACCACTCCTACGATTTCGGGGCCACGCTCCCGGGACCGCGTCCATCCGCTCGCTGGCCGTGGCCAAGCAGCTGGTGGGCCGGGAGAGGATCGCCGGAATGTTCTCTCGGATTCTCAGCCGGTACGGAAGCAAGGCGTGTGGCCATGTCGAACGGTGAGTTCGAGACCTACTTCCAGCGCCGGGCCGACCGGTTCGCCGCCTTCTACTCCAGCGAGCCGGTGGCCAGGATGCTCGGGCGGGGACCGCTGTTCGACCGGCTGCGGCTCGCCGTCGACACCGCCGTGGCGCTCGGGGCCGAGCGGGTGCTCGACGTGGGCTGCGGCAGCGGGCCGCTGTTCGCTCCGCTGGCCGACCGCCGGCATCCACGTCACCGGGATCGACCCGGCCGAGGCCATGGTGGAGCTGGCCGACCGAGCAGGCGGCCCTCTTCCCCGGACTGGTCGAGGTGGAGCAGCGGGGATGGGAGGAGCTCACCGAGGTCGACGCCTACGACGTGGCCGTGGCCCTCGGCGTCTTCGACTACGTGGGGACGCCGGTCGAGCTGCTTGGCCCGGATGGGTCGGGCCGCCCCGCACGTCGTCGCCTCGTTCCCGTCGCCCGGTCTGCGGTTGAACCTGCGCAAGGTCCGCTACGGGGCCGCGGGGTGGCCGTCCACGGCTACGGCGCCCTCGGCTTCGACCGGTTGGCTCTGGACGCGGGGATGGAGGTGGTCGAGATGGTCCCGCTGGACCGGGCCGGCTACGTGGTCCACTTCCGCCGGCGCCCGGCCACCGGTGGCGCCGGCTCCGACCCGGCCACCGGCGAGGCCTGAACGGGACCGACCACCCGCGGCGCCGGCTCCGACCCGACCACCGGCGGCGCCGGTTCCGACCCGGCCACCGGCGAGGCCTGAACGGGACCGACCACCGGCGGGCTCAGGGGGCGTCACCCCGCACGAAGTCCTCATCGGTCCAGCTGGTCACCGGGAACCACCCGAGGACCCGGCGCAGGGTACTGACCTGCGTCGTCGTCGAGCCGCCGCTGCCACGAGTCGGGCAGCTCGGACGCCACCCGCTTGACGGCGAAGCCCGAACCGGGGGTGTTGTGCCGGACGAGAAACTCCTCGGCGCTCTCCCCCCACACCAGCCCGAGGTCGGCCGAGAGCCGGCGGAACTCGCCGGCCGGATCGGCGCACAGCTGCTCGTGGGTGCGGACGTGCCAATCGGGATGACGGGTCGACGCCTCCTCGATGGCGGCCAGCAGCAGGCCGATCATCCAGCTCATCCGCTCGACCGGGTCGGGACCGGGCAGCGGCACGCCCCAGGGCTCGACGTAGCGGGCGCGGATGTCGGGGCGGTTCTCGAGCGTCGAGTACCGCGAGTCCTTGAGGTTGATCTCCATCCAGCTGGCCAGGACGTTGGCCGGATGGCGGAGCAGGAGCAGCACGTCGACGTCGAACTGGCTGGCGATCCAATCGATGGCCAGCTGGGCGTGGATGGACTTGGCCACGATCCGCGGAGCCGGCCGGCCGGCCGTCGACCGGCCCAGCCCGGGTCGCGGGCCAACGTGGAGGCCAGCCAGGTGACCGGGTCGAGCCGGCCGTCGTAGATGCGGTCTTCGGCTCCCGGTCCGAGGATGTGCCGGGCCAGTACCGACCGTCGCGGTTCGTCGGCCCCGGCGAAGGTCCACGACCAGAGCCGCCGGTAGTCGGGAGCCTCGTCGCCGGGCCGGAGCACGGGATACCGGCCCAACCTCCGCTTGGCGTGGATGGCGGCCGGCCACTTGTCCTCGCTGTCCGGCTCGAGGACCTTGGTGGCACCTTCGGCGTTGCCCAGCGCCCGCATCGTCCAGCTCGTGCCCGAGCGCGGGACGCCCACGATCACGATGGGCCGGGTGGCGGAGGTCATGGCTCGGTCGCCTCCTTCGGGTCCACCGTCGTCCGGGCCAGCAGCCTGCGCATCATACGGGCGGGGAGCCCGGGATCCCGCCTGCGCACGCCGATGGCGCTGGCCACCGAACCGGCGGCCAGCACCGAGACGGCCACCGCGGCCCGGACCGGGGTCCGGTGGTCGGCCACCAGTCGTCCGGCCACCGCCCCACGACCCCGCCCGAGCTCGGCCACGACCAGCTCGTGGTAGGCGCGGCACGACGGCGACATCGATCCGGCGTGCCGGTCGAGGAAGCCCTGCCGGCCGAGGACGGGACCGGAGTCCTCGCGGGTGACCCGGTCGCCGCCGTGCTGGTGGTACGAGTAGAGGGCACGGGGGACGGTGGTGATCGGCCTCGTCTGCGCGCACCGGAGCCAGAGGTCCCAGTCCTCGCACGAGCGCAGATCGGCGTCGACGGCCAGATCGTCGGCGAACATCGCCCTGCGGATGACCCCGAAGGGTATGGCGACCAGATCGAACCACAGGAGCTGGGCGGCACCGTAGGTGAGCGGGCCCCGGAACAGCGGCGTCCGGCCGGTGTGGTCGTGGACGACCTGGTGCCACGACGTGACCACCCCGACCTCGGGATCCGATGCGAAGCGCTCGAGGACGGCCGATGCCGCCCCCGGCAGCCAGGTGTCGTCGTCGTCACAGAACCCGAGCAGGTCGCCGCGGGCGGCGGCGATGCCCCGGTTGCGACTGCCGCCCGGGCCCGAGGGGCTCCGGGTTGCGAAGGAGGCTGACCCGGGGGTCGTCGGCCAGCCGATCGGCGACCTCGGGGGTGTGGTCGGAGGAGGCGTCGTCCACGATCACCAGCTCCAACTCGGCGTCCCGCTGGGCGAGCACCGAGCGCGCCGCCCGCTCCAACCGGTCGGGCCGGTTGTGGGTGGGCATGACCACGCTCAGCAGATGGGCAGGCACGCAGGACCCTTCCCGGAGGGGGCGCGGGGACCGCGCCGGCCGACCCCGTCGTCGAGCTCCCCCCTCACGGTGCCCATGCTAACGAACCCGCCCGACAGACCGGCCGTGGTCGCCGGCCCGGTCCGTCGGTGGCGGCGGCGGGCCCGGGCCGCAGTAGTGTTCACCGGCGTTACCGTGCCCGTGGGTGCGGCCGGGCATGCGTCCGAGGGGGATCGAGAGTGCTACCGAGGGAGATCATCGAGCGCCTCCGCTGCCCGGCCTGTGGCGAACCGGTCGACGACGCCGGCTCCGGGGGGGAGGTGGTCTGCGCCGCGGGTCACCGCTACGCCATGCGGGACGGCTATCTCGACTGCTCGCCGGGCGCGGTGACCGGGGGATCCACCGACCGCACCTTCGCCAGCTTCGGGTTCGAGTGGAACAACTTCGACGACGTCCGCGACGAGGACGAGACGTTCGCCGAGGTGTACTTCCGGGACGTCGACCTGACCAGTCTGGACGGCAAGGTCGGGCTGGACGCCGGCTGCGGCAAGGGTCGCTACACCCGGTTCCTCGCCGCCCATCTGGGGGCCACGGTCGCCCTCGACGGATCCTCGGCGGTGGAGGCCGCGGCCCGCAACCTGGCCGGCATGCCGTCCGTGCTGGTGGTCAAGTCCGACCTGCGGGCCGCACCCTTCGCTCGGGGCAGCTTCGACTTCATCTCCAGCCTGGGGGTCCTCCACCACCTCGACGACCCACGTGAGGGATTCGACCGCCTGCTCACCTTTCTGGCCCCCGGCGGGCAGCATCCTCCTCTACCTCTACAGCCGGCCCCCGACGCCCGGCCTGCGTTCTGTGGCCCTGAACCTGGCCTCCGCCCTTCGCAAGGTCACCGTCCATCTGCCCCATCGGCTCCTGAAGGCGCTGAGCGAGCCCGTCGCCGCCTTCCTCTACGCGGCGTTCGTCCTGCCCGGCGCCTACGGGGACCGGCGGGGCGTCGCCGCGCTGTCCGGGCTGCCCATGAACGCGTACCGGGGGAAGCCCTTCCGCAGCCTGGTCCTCGACACCTTCGACCGGCTGAGTGCTCCGGTCGAACACCGCTACGTGTGGAAGGAGCTGGCCCCGTGGTTCGGCGAGGCCGGGCTGGTGGTCGACGCGGCCCGCGACGAGACCGGTTGGTTCGTCCTGGCCCACAAGCCGAAGCCCTGACCGGTGGGGACCGGGAGCGACGTGGAGGGAGCCGAGCGGCGGATCATGGCGGTGATCCTCACCCACAACGCTCCCGAGTCCCTCGACCGCTGCCTCCGGGCCATCGCCGCCCAGACGGTTCCCCCCGAGGCCGTCCTGGTGGTCGACAACGCCAGCCGACCGCCGGTGACCCTCGGGTCGTTGGACCCGGTGGCGCCGGCAGCCCGGGAGCTGGTGCGGTCGGACGTCAACACCGGGCCGGCCGGCGGGTACTACGAGGGGCTGGCCCGGTTCCGCGATTCCGACTACCTCCACGCCTGGGTGCTCGACGACGACATGCGTCCCAACCCCTGGTGTCTCGAGCGCCTGTGGGCGGTGGCCGGCCGGGACCCGGAGCGCTCGTTCGTCTTCCCGGTGTCGCGGGAGACCGGCGGCGATTACGGGATCTGGCCGTCCTGGTGCGGCTTCCTGATCTCCCGCACGATCGTCGAGCGCGGTGGGGCTTCCGATGAAGGAGCTCTTCTGGTGGGCCGAGGACACCGAGTACCTCCAGTGGCGGATACCCGAGGCCGGCTATCCGCGCCAGGTGGTCGACGGCGCGCTGGTCGAGCACGACGCCATCCGCCAGGGCGACGGGGTCCCCCTGTGGAAGTACTACTACGAGGCCCGCAACATGCTCTACGTGAACATGCACCTGAAGCGGCGGGTCGGCCACTACCCCCGCAATCTGTCCAAGCTGGTGGCCCGGGCCGTCTGGCGCGAGAAGCGGGGCCGGCTGCGCCGGCTCGGGGTCATCGCCCGCGGCCTGTTCGACGGGGCCGCAGGCCGGCTCGGGGTCCGCTATCCGATCGAGCCGATGCGCGAGCGGGCCACCCCACCCGGAGACGATGGGCAGGAGGGCTGACCGGCGCCCGGCCGCCACCCCCTGGCGCCGGTCCTACCCCTGGGCCAGGTAGGAGAAGTTGGGCCACAGCCGCAGGTCGATGTGGGGGTGGCGAGCGGCCAGGGCGGCCACGTCGGGCTCGTAGCACTCGACCAGGAGATGCCGGAACCCGGCGTCGATGGTGCGCTTGGACTTGGTCGGGTTGACGGCGTCACGCAGCGCCGGTGGGCAGAACGAGTCGTCGAGTCCGAGGAAGCGGTAGGTGGCGGCCAGGTGCTCGGCGGGCCGGCGGACGCAGGCCTCGAACTGCATCACCGACATCTGGGACGGGGTGTACACCGCCTCCCACGGTTCGAGGATCGAGGCGTAGTACCCGTGGGCCAGGCCACGGTAGCGGACGTTGCGCAGCCGGCGGCGGGGCATGCGCCTGGAGATGTCCGACTGGTAGCGGTCGACCGGGTCGCGGAGGAGGACGAGGATCTTGGCGTCGGGGGCGGCCCGACGGAGGATGGGGGGCAGCCGGTAGGAGAAGACGTAGGAGGGGGTCCACTCGCCGGTCTTGGCCCCCGGGGGGCGCGGGAACCAGTTGTGGTAGGCCCGGAGCTCGTCGTCGGTACAGCCCGTGGTGCGGTGCTGCTGGAAGAAGATGCGGTTGAAGTACAGCAGCTCCTTCCTGATGGGGCCGTGGATGTCGGGGTGGGCCAGCACCAGGTTGAACCACCAGGAGGTCCCGCTCTTGGACACCCCCACGCCGACGAAGTCGGGGGGACCGACGGTCATCCCCGGGGGGCAGGGCGGCGCCACCGGAGCCCGGCCGTCGGCCCACGGGGGATACCGACCCGTGCGCCGCAGCACCTGGGCCTGGACGGGCACGGGGAGCCGGCCGAACGCCGATCGGGCGGTGGACCCGGGGTTCATCGGCCCTTCACCTGTCGGACGGATGGCGGCGCAGGCCCTCGAGCGTCGTCGTCAGTGTGCGCAACGGCGCGGTGACCCGCCAGCTGCTGGAGGCGCGCAGGTTGGCCAGTCCGGCCTTGGTGCTCTCCAATTCCTTGCGGGTGATCCGCAGGCGGTCCCGTACGGCGTCGAGCTCCCGCCTGGGTCCGCTGAGCTCCTGGCGCAGGCGCAGGATCGAGGTGGTCCACGCCGATTCACGACCGAGCGGCGCGGGCAGGAAGGGCCGGTGCCCACCACCCGCCCCGGCCAGGTAGCGGACGAGCTCGCGTTGCTCGGGCAGCACCAGTGGGTCGTCGGGGGCGGGGGTGTCGCGGTGATGGAGCAATCCGCCCACGATGGCCTTCGACGCCGCGGCGGCGTCCCACTCCCCGACGTGCTCCCCGAACTGCTCGAGGGAGCCGAGCCAGGTGCACAACGCCCCCATCGACCGGTCGCCGTCCGCCACCACCGACTCGTAGTCGAGGACGTAGGTGTCGACCCCGTCGAGGCCGTCGACGGCCCGGCGGTTGTACCGCTCCCACAGGGCGACCCCGTCGGCCAGGGGGAGGCTGTCCCGCTTCTTCAGCGAGAGGGCGACGGCCATGGGTGACCGCCAGACCAGCACGGCCGCCAACGGGGCGGGGAGGGTGTTCCGCCAGTAGGGAAGGAGGAGGCACAGGCGCGGGTCCTTGTACACCTTGGGCCCCGGGTCCGGGTAGGCCGCCTCCAGCAGCGGCGTGGGATCGGGGGCGCCGGCGACGGCCGGGGTGTGCTCCCATCCCCGGACGCTGTCGGGGGGTGCGTCCCAGGCGCCGTCCAGCCTGGTCAGGAGATCCTCGTTGTGCAGGCCGAGCGACAGGCTCTCCCAGTGCTCGGGATTGCTCTCGGGCCACTCCATCCGGTCGTCGGGATGGACGAGAGTGAGGCCCACGGCCCCGAGGGCTCCGGCCACCGCCGAGGTACCGCTCCGGTGCATGCCGACGACGAGCACCCATGGTCCGGCCGCTCCGGTCATGAGCACCTCAACGCAGCCAACCGCGCAGCTTCTTGGAGTAGGCGGACAGCCGGGGTGACTTGCCGACCTTCTTTGCCACCACCCGCCGGCCCCGCCACAGCAGGCCCGACCGGAGGTGCTTGGCCGCCCGGCGGTTGGTCTCACTGGACAGCAGCCCGACCGAGGCCAGGTAGGAGCGGACGGCCAGGTTGTCGTTGGGCTCGGCGTCCCACTCCGTCGTTCCCTCCGGCTCACCCACCGCCTCCAGGTAGGAGGTCGGTGGGGCGCCGACCGGGAAGGGCACCAGGGTCCAGACGAACTGCTGGACGGACGCGTGGGGGTTGTACGACTCGGACAGGGCCCGGAGTGCGCCGATCATCTCGACCGGCAGCCCGTCGTTGAGCTCGTCGTCGTACTGGTCGGTGCGGTGGCTGATGAAGTCGTCGCGGGCGACGACCCTCCATCCGCACCGCCCGAACATCCGGCGCCAGCGTGGTCCTCGGTGAAGAACCGGAGATGGGTGCTGTCGAGCAGGCCGGTCTCGGTCGGGATCCACCGGCCGCACAGGAGGCGCAGCCCGAGGTCGAAGTGGGCCACGTTGGGCACCGACACCACCAGGGGCGGCTCGCCGTGCTTCAGCGACCACGCCGACAGGGCGGCGAGGAGCTCGCTGGGGTTGGGTGAGGTGCTCGATGACGTCGAGGAGGGTGACGGCACCGACGTTCGCCGATGTCGTCGAGGACTGGACTGCACCGCGTCGAGGTCGGTGAGGTCGCACTGGGTGGCGTCGATGCCCGGCTTCGTGCATGAGGTCGACGGCCACCGGGTGGAGCTCGAGCCCGTGGTAGGCGATCCCGGCCCGGCGCAGCGCGTGGCTGACCACCGCCGTGCCGGCCCCGAGGTCGACGACCGTGCTCCTGCGGCCGAGGTTGAGGTCGCCGATCAGGCCGGCGGCGTTGGCCACGGCGCTGTCGTGCTCGTAGGGGTAGACGTAGTCGAACCGCTTCGGCCCGAGCTCGCCGTCGGGGTCGACCTCGCGCAGCTCGCCGGGCTTGCCGGCGGCCGGGCGGGCGTGGAGTCGAGCAGGACGGCCCGGGTGGCCTCGAGGAAGGCCCGGCCGTACCGCTGGTCGGGCTCGAGGTGGTTGCCCTCGGCCCATTCGTTCCAGGCCACGATGAACAGGTAGTTCTCTTCCGGGCGGACGTCGGTGACCGAGTCGGCCGCCAGGCGCAGCCACCGCTCGTACGGCTCCGGGGTCGCCCCGTCGAAGATGGTGGCCCCGTGGGGCCGGCGGGCCGTGTTGTCCCACCCCACCATCACCGACGGGAAGCGCTTCCACGGCGGCGCCGGCTGCTGCAGCGACGTCTCGTAGGCCGACTCGGTAGTCGAGGATCCGGTGGCCCCGGGCCCCTTCGAAGGGCGCGAAGATCCGCTCGCCGCTCAGGCGGCATGAAGCCCGACGGTGGCATCGAGGCCGAAGGCCCCGGGGCCGCCGGGCGGCGGACCCCAGCTCTCCACCCAGCACAGGTAGAGGTCGGGGAATCCCAGCCGCTGGGCCTCGGTCCGCCAGATGTCGGCCGTCCGCTTGGGGTCGGGCAGCTGCGCCGGGCCGGTAGATGAGCATCAGCGGCCGGCCGTCGATCTTGATGTAGCGGTCGTCGGCGAAGGCGGTGGCCAGCCACCGGATGTGGGCCAGGTCGTCCTCGTCGCTGAACTCCTGGGGCATGAGCACCCGGCCGGTGCGGGCGTCCCAGTTGCGGGTCCACTCCTCGTTGGCCCAGCACAGGGCGAAGGGGAAGTCCGGCGAGCCCGAGGCCAGCACCTCGTCGAACGGGCCGCTCGAGCAGGCGCTTCCCGTGGAACCAGTAGTGGTAGTAGACGAACCCGGAGATGCCGTGGGCGGCGGCCAGCTCGGCCTGGGCCTCGCGGACCTCGGGGACCCGCAGGTCGTAGTAGCCGAGCTCGCCGGGCACGTGGGGTTGGTAGTGCCCCGGGAAGAGGGGTCGGGCCCTGGTCACGTTGGTCCACTCGGTGAACCCCTTGCCCCACCACTCGTCGTTCTCGGGGATGGGGTGGAACTGGGGGAGGTAGAAGGCCAGGGCCTTGGCTTCGTCTGCCCCGGTCGACGGCCGCCCCCTTCGATGCCATGCGCCAATGATACGACCGACCCGCATGGGCATCAGCAGCGCAGAGGCCGCTGTCGCCGTCGGCCGCCGGGTCCGGCCGGAGCGGACCGGGACCGGCTAACGGTGCAGCGGCCAGGATGGTCTCGACCACCCGGCTCAGGTCGTCGTCGGTGAGGGCCGATCCGGTGGGCAGGCAGAGGCCCCGCTCGAAGATGCGCGGCGCAGGCCGCGCCCGCCGACCGTGGGTCGCTCCGGCGAACACCGGCTGGAGGTGGAGCGGCTTCCAGGTCGGCCGCGACTCGATGTCCTCGGCCTCGAGGGCCAGGCGGATCTGCTCGCGGTCGGCCCCGAACCGGTCGGGGTCGACCAGGATGCAGGTGAGCCAGTAGTTGGGCTCGCCGTAGTCGGCCACGGGCATGAACTCGATGCCCGGGAGGTCCGCCGAGGCCGGCCCGGTAGGGCCGGTTGATGGCCCGGCGGCGGTCGATGCGGCTGTCGAGGCCGCGCAGCTGGGCCCGGCCCAGGGCGGCCAGGAGGTTGCTGAGCCGGTAGTTGAAGCCGAGCGTCGAGTGCTCGTAGTGGGGGAACGGCTCGCGGGCCTGGGTGGCCAGGTAGCGGGCCCGGTCGACCAGCTCGGCCGAGTCGGACACCAGCATGCCGCCGCCGCTGGTGGTGATGATCTTGTTGCCGTTGAACGAGAAGACGCCGGCGCGTCCGAACGATCCGGCCGGCGCGGCCCCGGTAGGTGGCGCCCGAGCGCCTCGGCGGCGTCCTCGACCAGCGGGACCCCGTAGCTGTCGCACAGCGGCCAGGAGGGCGTCGTAGTCGGCGGACTGGCCGTAGAGGTCGACGGTGACCAGCGCGCGCGGGGAGCCGGCCCGGCCCGGGCCCGGGCGGCCAGTTCGTCGGCCACCAGGTCGGGGTCGATGTTCCAGGTGGACGGCGAGCAGTCGACGAAGACCGGGTTGGCGCCGAGGTAGCTGACGGCGTGGCCGTGGCCACGAAGGTGAAGGACGGCACCAGCACCTCGTCGCCGGGGCCGACCCCGACGCAGCAGGAGGCCAGGTGGAGGGCGGCGGTCCCGCTGGACAGGGCGACGGCGTGCCCGACCCCGACCCGTTCGGCCAGCTCGCGCTCGAAGGCGTCGACGTCCGGGTCCGAGCGGGGCGATCCAGTTGGAGTCGAACGCCTCGAGCAGCATGCGGCGCTCCTCGGCGCCGACGTCGGGCGGGGAGAGGTAGATGCGGGTCATGCGCGGCTCTCCTGGTCGGGGGTGAGGGCTCCGGTGGCCACGGCCAGCGCCACGAGCAGCGACGGCCGCCGAGCGACGTCGACGGCGACGGCGGCGGCCAGTCGAGCCCAGGTGGACGGCCACCACCGCCGCCGACGGCCAGCACCGCCTCGACGCCGATGTAGGCCAGGCTGGCCGACGGCCGGGGCCAGCCCCGGTCCACCAGCCGATCGTAGGGGTGGCCGCGGTCGCCGGCCATCAGCGAGCGGTGGCCGCGGAGCCGGCGGACGACGGCGAAGGCCACCTCGGCGGCGGGCACCGCCACCAGCGGCCAGCGCCGCCATCCCCACGGCGAGTGGCACGTCCGGGGGCCCACGACGTCGGCCAGGAGCACGGCCAGGGCCGTGCCCAGCAGGTAGGAGCCCCCGTCGCCCAGGTAGACCCGGGCCGGGGGCCGGTTGTAGACGAGGAAGCCGACCAGGGCGGCGGCCAGGGCCACGGCCAGCTGCCGCCCGGAACCGTGGAGGATGAGGGCGAAGCCGACGGCGGCCACGGCGCACCACGCCGCCGGCCAGCATGTCGAGCCCGTCGATGAGGTTGACGCCGTTGATCACCAGCACGGTGACGGCGACCAGCGACCACGCGCGGCCGGCGACCCCGCGGAGGTGGACCGGGCACGGTGACCACCACGGCCACCCCGACGACCACCTGCCCGACCAGGCGCGCCGACGGCGGGGAGGTCGAAGCGGTCGTCGGCCACGCCGAGGGCCAGGGCGGCGGCCAGGGGGACCATCACCGACGGGCTGCCCGCCGCCGGCCCCGACGGCGGTGCCGGCGAACACCGCCACCCCACCGAGGTAGGGGACCGGCGTCGGTCTGGGGCTTGAGCGCTCCGGGCCGGTCCACGATCCCGGTCCGTCTGGCCGCCACGATGACCAGGGGTGTGGCCACCAGGGTCACGACCAGGGCGACGGCGCCGATCAGCGGGCGCGCTCACGAGGGCCCGGCGTCATCGGGCCCGGCGCCGCCGGGCCGGCGGTCCCACTGCATGAGGAGCGACCGGTGCCGGCGTGGAGCTCGAAGCGCTCGACGGTCACGAATCCGGCCCGCTCGTAGAGGCGACGACCGCGCCCGCGTTGTCCGCGCCCACCACGACGTGGGCGGCGTCGCCGCCGCCGGAGCCGCACCTCGTCGAGGAAGGCGGCCACCAGCGGCCGCCGACACCGCGTCCCTGGCCACGCCGGGTCGACGGCGATGGCCAGCAGCTCGGTGCCCCGTCCCGACCCGGCCCCGTCGGCCGAGCCGTGGCCGCAGCGTCTCGAGCACCCGACGCCATCCCGACCAGCAGCGGCCCGGCGGCCGCCGACGCCGGCCGGGATCCCGTCGTGCCAGAGGAAGCGTCCGGTACAGGCCGCCCACGTCGGTCGAGCCGGCGACGAAGCCCGACCGTCCGGCCCGTCGCTCTCGGCCACAGCAGGAACGAGTCCGGCCAACGGCCGATCCGCCGGTAGAGGCGCCGAGGAAGCCCGGACCCAGCACGGAGAGGAAGCCCTGGGCGATCTGCTCGGCGTGGAGGGCGGCGGCCACCGGGGCATCGGCTCGGTGGCCGGTCGCACCTCCACCCGGCGTGGGCGGGCCCGGGCGGCGCCGCCCGGGCTCCGGACGCTCGGCACCCGGCGAGGCCTGGGGGGCGGGGCAGGAGCGGGTGCCCGTGCCGGTGCGGGCATCGCGGCGTCCTTCTTCGTTGGGCCCCATCGTCGTCTCCCGTGACCCTGCCACGCAGGCCAGGATCGGTGCGCGGCCCGTCGCGCCACGTCGTTTCGAGTCTACGGCCTGTACCTCCGACGGCGGACCTGTACCTGTGCAGGGGTGATCGACTAGATTGGCCGGTTATGGATAGGGGTTGGGGCGCAGGCAGTCCGGGTCAGTACCAGCTGTCCCAGCTCCAGAACATCGAAGCGCAGTCGATCCACATCATCCGGGAGGTGGCGGCCGAGTTCGAGCGGCCGGTGCTGCTCTTCTCCGGGGGCAAGGACTCGGTGGTCATGCTGCGGCTGGCCCAAAAGGCCTTCTGGCCTGGTCGGATCCCGTTCCCGGTGATGCACATCGACACCGGCCACAACTTCCCCGAGGTGCTCGAATTCCGCGATCGATCGGTCGGCGAGCTGGGCGCCACCCTGGTGGTGGCGTCCGTGCAGGCGTCGATCGACGCCGGCCGGGTCGACCGAGGAGGCGGGCCCGGACCCGTCCCGGAACCGGCTCCAGACGCGGACCCTCCTCGACGCCATCGCCGAGCACCGGTTCGACGCGGTCTTCGGGGGTGCCCGGCGGGACGAGGAGAAGGCCAGGGCCAAGGAGCGGGTCTTCTCGTTCCGGGACGAATTCGGCCAGTGGGACCCGAAGAACCAGCGGCCCGAGCTGTGGTCGCTGTTCAACGGACGCCACCGGGCCGGGGAGCACATCCGGGTGTTCCCCCTGTCGGACTGGACCGAGCTCGACATCTGGCAGTACGTGGCCGACGAGGAGATCGACCTCCCGTCCATCTACTACTCCCACCGCCGGGAGGTGTTCCGCCGCGACGGGATGCTGCTGGCCGTGGGCCCGCACGTGACGCCGCGGGAGGACGAGGAGGTCTTCGAGGCCACGGTGCGCTACCGCACGGTGGGCGACATGACCTGCACCGGCGCGGTGGAGTCCTCGGCGGCTTCGGCCGACGAGATCGTCGTCGAGGTGGCGGCCTCCCGGCTCACCGAGCGCGGCGCCACCCGGGCCGACGACCGGGTGAGCGAGGCGGCCATGGAGGATCGCAAGCGAGAGGGCTACTTCTAGTGGAACTGCTGCGCCTGGCCACCGCCGGTTCGGTGGACGACGGGAAGAGCACCCTCATCGGGCGGATGCTCTACGACTCCAAGGCCATCTTCGAGGACCAGCTCGAGTCGGTCGAGCGGGTGAGCCGCCAGCGCGGTGACGAGTACACCGACCTGGCGCTGCTGACCGACGGCCTGCGCGCCGAGCGCGAGCAGGGGATCACCATCGACGTCGCCTACCGCTACTTCGCCACCCCGGCCCGCAAATTCATCATCGCCGACACCCCCGGCCACATCCAGTACACCCGGAACATGGTGACGGGGAACTCCACGGCCGACCTCACCATCGTGCTGGTCGACGCCCGCAAGGGGATCGTCGAGCAGACCCGGCGCCACGCGTTCCTGGCCTCGCTGCTGCGGGTGCCCCACCTCCTGCTGTGCGTCAACAAGATGGACCTGGTCGGCTACGACCAGGGGGTCTTCGACGCGATCCGCGAGGAGTTCGCCGCCTTCGCCAGCCGGCTCGACGTCGCCGACCTCAGCTTCATCCCCATCTCGGCGCTCCAGGGCGACAACGTCGTCCAGCGCTCGGCCAACATGCCCTGGTACGAGGGCGCGTCGCTGCTCCACCATCTGGAGCAGGTCTACATCGCCTCCGACCGCAACCTGATCGACCCGCGGCTGCCCGTCCAGTGGGTCGTGCGACCCCAGGCCACCAGCCAGCCCGACTACCGCGGGTACGCCGGGCAGGTGGCGGGCGGCGTGTTCCGGCCGGGGGACGAGGTGATGGTCCTGCCGTCCGGGCTCACCACCACGGTGGCCGGCATCGACACCTTCGACGGCGAGCTCGAGGAGGCGTTCCCGCCGATGTCGGTGACCCTCCGGCTCAGTGACCACCTCGACGTCTCGCGGGGCGACCTCATCTGCCGCCCGCACAACCAGCCCACCGTCGGCCAGGATCTCGACGCCATGGTGTGCTGGATGACCGAGCGGCCGGTGGCGCCCGGAGACTTCTTCGCCCTCAAGCACACCACCCGCTGGGTGCGGGCGGTGGTGCGGGACATCCACTATCGGCTCGACGTCAACTCGCTCCACCGCGACGAGTCGGCCACGTCGCTCGGCCTCAACGACGTGGGTCGGGTGAGCCTGCGGGTCACCCAGCCGCTCTTCTACGACAGCTACCGCCGCAACCGGCAGACGGGATCGTTCATCCTGGCCGCCGAGGACACCAACGTGACCGCGGGCGCCGGCATGCTGCTCGGCCCCGACTGAGGCGGAGCGGCCATGACGCTCTTCGAACGTGACCTGGCACGAAGGACAGGTCGCCCCGGACGAGCGGTCGGAGATCCTCAGGTCCCGGGGGGCGACGCTGTGGATGACCGGCCTGTCCGGGTCGGGGAAGTCCACCCTGGCCTCCGCCGTCGAGAAGCGGCTGATCCTCGAGGGCCGCGGTGCCTACCGGCTCGACGGCGACAACCTCCGCACCGGGCTCAATTCCGACCTCGGGTTCTCCCGCGAGTCCCGCCAGGAGAACGCCCGGCGGACCGCCGAGGTGGCCCGCCTGTTCGCCGATGCCGGACTGGTGGCCATCGTGGCCCTCATCAGCCCCTATGCGGAGTCCCGCCGGTGGGCCCGCCAGCTCCACGACAGTGCCGGGCTGCCCTTCGCCGAGATCTACATGGAGGCGTCGGTGGACCTGTGCGCCACCCGGGACGCCAAGGGCCTCTACGCCCGGGTGACGAGCGGCAGCATCAGTTCGTTCACCGGGGTCGACGACCCCTACGAGGTGCCCGACGCGCCCGATCTGGTCATCGAACCCCGAACCTCGGTCGACGAGGCCGTCGACGCGGTGGTGGCGACCCTGGGCCGCATCGAAGGGGTGGGGTTTCGTCTCAGCGGATCCGGAGGCTGAAGCCGTCGTCCCGGCGCCCGTGGGGACCGACCGCTGAGAGTAGCCAGGCCATTTCTCAATGCTGTCGGACAGGCCGGGACGCGGACGGGCGTGTACGATGAGCAAGGCGGCGTCGGGCCAATTCCTTGGTCGCACGCCCCGCGGATGCAGAGGTTGGGACGAGATCAAGCGATGAGTCCTTAGTCGACGGGTGGATGTAGTCGAGGGGGGAAGCATCGTCAGCTAAGGGCCGCGCGAATGCAGACTCGGGGTAGGAGAGTCAATCGATGGTTGGCGGCGGTGGCCGCGGTCCTTATCGCGCTTGGGTCGATCTTCGTCATCGTGGGGACGGCGTCGGCATCGACCCCCATCGGCCACTACCCGACCATCAAGTTCTGGAACTCGTTCCAGGTGGTCACCATGCGGGTTCCCGAGCGGGCCTGGTGCCCGAAGACCGAGCCGTACTGCGAGTGGCAGCTCTTCGTCGACGAGCCCGACATCCCCAGCCAGACGGTGGTGGGCACGGCCACGGGGACGTCGGGGATCTTGACCGTCCACTATCCCAAAGACTTCTGCGGGGTCATCCAGGCCGATGCCATCGTCGGTCCGTCGCCCTGGCTCCTGCAGTTCGGCCGTCGGCACATGATCAAGACCGGGTCCTGCGGTACGACGACCACCACGACCACAAAGCCGCCTCCCACCACCACCACGACCTTCCGGCCGCCGCCCACCACCACCACCACCATGAAACACTGCGTCTGCACCACCACCACCACCACCAAGCCGAAGACGCATCCGAAGACCACCACCACCACAACCACGACCACCACCCACTCGTCGCAGCTCCCGTTCACCTCGTCCACCAGCGCGCCGGCCGCCGTGGCCGGCCAGTCGGACGGCACGACCCAGCCGGCGAGGTTGTTGGCGCAGCTCCCGTTCACCGGTGCCGATGTGCGGCCGCTGGTCCTCGTGGGCTCCGCCCTCATCCTCATGGGCATCTACATCCTCACCACCCTCGAACAGCGCCGGCGGGCGATGCGCCGCATGGCGACCTCGATGCGGACGAGCGCGGCCGCCGGCGTGGCCACCCGTACGTCGCGGTGGTTCCTCGGCGACTGACACCGGCGTCGACGGCCCGCCGGCCTCATGGCCGCGCCCCCGGAGCTCGACGGACCGGGGCCGGCGACGGTGTGGGACATCGGGCACGGTGTGAGGCGGTACAGTGATCCGACGGGATAGCCGATCGTCCGGTCCCGGGACGGCTGCGGGGGGTGGTGTGTGAAACTCGAAGTTCCGGTCCGCGGCGAACCCGAGCCCCCCCTCTTTCGCAGCCGCTTCGGCGGCCTGTGGGTCGACCGCCGGGATGCGCACGACGTGCTCGCCGATCGGGTGGCCCGCGGTGAGGTGGACGACGACGATGCCGAGCTCCTGTCCCGCTACATCGACCAGGGATTCGTCGTGCTCCCCGGGGCGGTCGGTGACGAGGTCATCGATGACTACCTCGAAATTCTTCGAGCACTCCTGGGACGAGGCCCCGGCGACCATCTGCGCGTACCACCAGGGCAGGGTGCACCGGGTGTCCCGGGACCTCCACGACAAAGTGGCCAAGGTGAGCTGCCTCCACTGGTACTACCCGCGGGCGGCGGAGATGCTCTTCCCGAAGCCGGTGCTCCGCTTCCTGACCCAGATCTACGATCGCCCGCCGGTGGCCTTCCAGTCGATGTCCATGCGCAAGGGATCGCAGGAGCCCTTGCACATCGACACCGGCCCACTGACCCTCACCGAGCCGATGGCCATGGCCGCGTCGTGGGTGGCCCTCGAGGACGTGCAGCCGCACTCCGGCGAGTTCCAGTTCATACCCGGGAGCCACCGCGTCCCCGAGCTGCTGCACCATGGGATGACGAAGGGGCACAACGGGGACATGGAGGCGTACGGGAAGATACTCAGCCGTATCCTCGAGGTCTGCGACGAGCGGGGGCTGAAGACCGAGTACTTCATGGCCAAGAAGGGCGATGCCCTCATCTGGCATGCCGACCTCATGCACGGTGGCGCCATCATCGAAGACCCGGATCGGACCCGGCTGAGCTTCATCGCCCATTTCATGCCCCTCGGCGTGATGCCGACCTTCTACGACTTCGCCGGGGTCGACGCCATTCCCTACCCGACCGGGGGATACTGTCTGGACGACTTCAAGAAGACCGCCCGGCCCGGGGTCGGTGCCAGCCCGCCGGCCAGGCGGCTCAAGGACCACGTCCCGCTCCCTCTCCGCGCCATGGCCCGAAGGCAGGTGGACCGGTTTTCGGCCACCGGCAGGTAGCGGTAGGGCATTGTCGGTGGTGAACGGGGTTTCGTGACCGCAGGGACGCCATCAGTGGTCGCCGCGGCCGGACCGGCAACGTTCGACCCCGGTGCCGTGGCACCACCGGACCCGATCGGCCAACCCCCTGCCCGCGGCCGGCGGTGGTGGCCGCCGGCGATCTGTGTCGTCCTCTATCTGGTCCTCTCCATCGTGCTGTACGGGGCGTTCAACTCGATAGGACCGGGTCGCATCGCCGGGGTCCGCACCCAAGACCAGATCCAACAGATCTGGTTCCTCGAGTGGGGATACCACGCCCTCGCCCACGGACAGGATCCGCTCTTCACCCAATTGCAGAACTACCCGGTGGGCATCAACCTCGGGATAAACACCTCGATGCTGGCCCTCAGCGTGCTGTTCTCTCCGGTGACGGCGCTGTTCGGGCCGATCGTCACCTGGAACGTGCTGATGCGCCTGGCCCTCGTCGTATCCGCCTTTTCCATGTGCCTGGTCCTCCGCCGGTGGACCTCGTGGTGGCCGGCGGCGTTCGTCGGAGGGTTGCTCTACGGCTTCAGCGGCTTCACCATCTTCTTCAGCCTCGGCTACCTCTTTCTCATCTTCATCCCGCTGCCCCCGCTGATCTTCTTGCTCCTTCACGAGATCCTGGAGCGCCAACGATGGCGTCCGGGGCGGACGGGTGCGGCGCTCGGTCTGGTCTGTGCCCTGCAGTATCTGATCTCGTCCGAGCTGCTGGCCAGCACCATCCTGATGGGTGCGATCGCCGGCGTGTTCTCGTTCGTCGCCCACCGCAAGGATCTGGCCCAGAGGCGTGCCTACCTGACCACCGCGTTCATCCCCGCCCTCGTCGTCGGTGGGGTGCTGCTGGCCTACCCTGTCCTGTTCGCCTTTGCCGGTCCGGCCCATCTCAACGGCGTCCCCAGGTTGCGGAAGGCCCGGAGCGATCTGCTGGGCCACGTCGTCCCCGGGCACCTGACCTGGCTCGTCCCCTCGATGTTCAGATCTGTCTGGAAGAACTTCACCCTGTACTTCTATTCGGCGCCGACCTACCAGGGGATCCCCTTCATCGTCGCCATCATCTCCATCGTGGTGTGGCTGCGCAAGCGGCCCATCGTCCTGCTGGCCGGTGTCATGGCCGGGATCGCCTTCGTCCTGTCCCTGGGATCCAGCCTCGACATACACAATCACAACTACGGCATCCCGCTGCCGTTCGCCCTTCTGGCCCACCTGCCGATCACCGATGGATTCGCAGCGGGCCGGTTCTCCGTCTTCATCGACCTGTTCGGCGCCGGAGTGGTCGCCGTCGGGTTGGACGAGATCCACACCCGAATCGAACGATCGGGGCGCCCGAGATGGCTGACCCGAGCATGGCGGCGGGGGAGTGCCGTGGTGGCTGCGACCGTGGTGGTGGTCGTTTCACTGGTCGTGGCCGTCCCGTTGCTGCCGAGGCACAGCCAGGACGCCACTCCGGCCGATGTCTCCTCGTTCTTCACCTCGGGATCGGCACGAGCCATCCCTCCGGGCAGTGTCGTGCTCACCTATCCGTACCCGACGGCCCCGACCGGCCAGTCGCTCTTCGGCTCGCGGGACGTGGCCGCGGTGGGGGATGCGTTGCTGGACCAGGCCGTCTCGGGCATGCGTTTCGACCTCATCGGTGGATACGGGTGGGTGCCAGGGCCGGCGGAAGTGACTCCCAGACCGTCCCAGTTGCAGCCGGCCTCCGTCGAGATCCTGTTCAACGAGTCCTTCTCCGGTTCGGCGACCCGCGCCGAGAGGCTGCTGCTGTTGCACAGCGATCTCACGGCCGATCTCCGGCTGTTCCTGCTCCGGTATCACGTGGGCACGGTGATCGTCCTGCCCATCGGCGTCCATCCGGAGACCGTCATCCGCCATCTGACCAAGGCCATCGGTCCGCCGACGCATCCAAGGGGGGTCTTCGCCTGGTTCGACGTCCAACGGAGGCTGGCCTCTGCGTCCGCGAGACACCGGTAGCGCACCCGGACGGCGAGCCGGCTGGACGTCCCGTGGCGGCCTGCGTGGTAGACGGCAGGGATGGCGAAGGCGGAGGCGGGCTCGGTCAGGATCGGTGGTAGCTACAGGGGTGGCAACGGTGCACTCGGTGGGCACGGAAGGCATCTGTGGATCAAACTGGCTCCCGTCCTGCGGGCGGCTGGAGTGCCCTTCTCCGACGACCCGCGCCGGGCCGGCGGCACGGCTGATCCCTGAGTGTCAGCCACGTTCGGTCCTCGACCGCGGCGTACCGAGCCTGTCACTGGCGATCCATCCTGCGGCCGAACCCACGCTGGCGATCAGGATCACCGGGCCGCGCATGGATCCGTAGAGTGTTGGCTCCACTACTTCTCGTGGCACGCGCCCGGAATCCCAGCAAACGCGCGCCGCAGTGGGTACGCTGCACCTGCATCCAAAGGCGACGGAGTCGAATGGCTCCGCCGGAAAAACAATTGAAGGGGGAATGCATTCATGTTGCGTTCATCGACGCGTGCGGTTGTCATTGCCGGACTGTTGGCAGCCTCGACGCTAGGCGTTGGCGCGGTGGGACTCACCGCCGGGGTCGCTGGTGCGACGTCAGCGGCAGCCACCTGTAAGACGCTCACTGCGACCGGAAAAGCAGAGACGTCGAGCACCGGGACGCTCAAGACTTGCACCCCGAGCTCGGTCACCGGCGGTGGCGCCAAAGTGTCCACCACGCAAAGCCTGAAGACCTTCACCGGAACCGCCACGATCACGTGGAACGGTGGCAAGGGAACGACCACATCCAAGTTCACCTTCAAGCTGAACCCGAAGTCCTCGATCAAGTGCGCAACGGGAGACATCCTGGTGCAGGAGTCGTCGACGACCACGGGTGGCACGAATAAGAAGATTCCGACGGGTCAGAAGTCCACCCTCTACCTGTGCTCGAATTCGAAATCTGAGGCCACCTCGCTCGCGCCGGGCCAGACGTACTCAATCTGACGGCGAGCTCGTCTCGGTTGACAGTCGTACCGACGATCCCCCCGCTCACGCGGGGGATCGTCGCGTGTCTGCAGCTGCAGCTGCAGTTCGGACTTCGGGTGCGGCCCCTCTGCTGAAGGGCCAGAAGTTCCAGGAGTTCACGGTCTGACCGCGAGCTCCTGTACCGCTGCCATCGGCCGGTCGCTCCTCGATGGGCGGGGCTTGGGCCGCGGAAGCCGGGGCCGGGCCAACCTGGCCTTTCACAGGCGGCGTGTCCGGTTGGTCGAACGGTGGATCAGGTGATGGTCAGTGGGATGGTGGCCTGGACCGTGGTCTTCGTCCTGATCCGCTTCTTCCCGTTGAGGGTGATGACCCTCTCGGTCGCCTGGACCTCCGCTTTCGTGCTTCCCGCGGTCAGTTTCGGGCTCGGCGTCCCGAACAGCACCCCGGCCGTGGAGAGCTTGAGGCCCTTGGGCAGAGAGATCTTCTTCCACTTCACCGTGGTCGTGTAGGGGCTGGCGCTGACCCCGACGTCGGCTGCCTGGAGAGTCACCCCGGTGTAGGGGGTGCCCGGGGTGGCCTTGGGCAGGGAGGTGGTGACGATGTGGAATAGCGCCGTCGTCTCCGCCCCGGCACCAGGACCACACGTGCCCGCCGATGGGCCCTCGGATCCGTTTCCGGAGTGGGCCACCGGGCTGCTGGCGCACGAAGGGGTGACGTAGGCGGCGGCCGGGGTGGCTGGGCCGGCGATCCCGGCCACCACCGCGGTGGTGAGCGCTCCGCTGAACAGCAACGACCCGGCCAGAACAGCCCGAAGACTTCCGCTGTGACGAATGCCCATGACATACCCCCTTCGCCTCGGGGATGCCCTGCGCATGCCCGCCCGCCCGAATGCTTACCACCGCGAGGTCATGCCGGCAACCAGTTGCTCGGACCCGTCGACCCATGCTCTCGCTGAGCGACGGGTTCACCACGGACGATGATCGGTGTGATCCTCGACCATCCGTCGGGTGTGTGGCGAGGCGGTCCCGCCCCCGGTGGCTGAATGGTCGAGCCCGGGCCGGCTACTAGGCCACGGGTGATTGGTTTCAGATGCCCCGGAGGGGAGATCGGACTTCGTCGGCCATCTCCCTGCCGACGCGCGATGCTGATGGGAACGAACCGTCCGATGGTTGACCCATGAGCCCCGAGACGTCCACGAGGAGCCCCACATGCCCGACACCGTCTTCATGCCTGACCGGATCGAAGTGACCCGCCCCATACCGGCTTCGCCCTCTGCGATCTTCGACATCTTGCGCAGCCCCGCAGGCCATGTGGCTATCGACGCCTCCGGAATGCTGCAGGACTTCACCGGCGAGCCGGCGGAGAAGGTGGGTGACACGTTCGTCATCCACATGGATCGGGAGTCGCTCAACGACATCCCGCTCGGTCGGTACGACGTGACCGTGCACATCATCCGCTTCGAGCGTGACGAGGAGATCGCGTGGGATCTCGGGCCTGATGTTCCGGTTGCCCACTTCTACGGTTACCGCCTACAGGGTGGCGAGGACGGGATCACCAATGTGACGTCGTACTACGATTGGTCGGAGGTGAGCGGCGATCTCAAGGACCGCTTCCCGATCGTGCCCGAGTCGGCCCTGCGGGCAACACTGGGAATCCTGGAACGAACGGTCCGATAGGGAGGATCAGATAGGGGAGTTCCCCATCCCGCGGTTCCTTCCGGCTCGGTCGTCAGCCGGCCGGTGGCCATCAGTCCCTCTGCAGGGTGCCGCTGCGTCGATCCTGCTCCCGCCGCGGTGCCCCGGTCAGGGGGCGATGCCGACCACGTCGGTAACACCGGTACCCGCCAGGCCCCCATCGTAGGGTGCGTCACCGAACGAGAACACCCCACCGTCGGCGCCGACCATCCAGTACCCCTTGCCGTCGGGTGAAGCGGCCATGCCCACGATGGGCTGGTTGAGCGGGGTCCCGCCGGTGGAACCGTAGAAGCCGGCGTCACCGAACGAGAACACGCCACCGTCGGCGGCGACCAGCCAGTACCCGTTGCCGTCGGGGGTGGCGGACATCCCCACGATGGGCTGGTTGAGCGGGGTCCCGCCGGTGGAACCGTAGAAGCCGGCGTCACCGAACGAGAACACGCCGCCGTCGGCGGCGACCAGCCAGTACCCCCTGCCGTCGGGGGTGGCGGACATCCCCACGATGGGCTGGTTGAGGTGGATGGCCCCGGTCGAACCGTAGAAGCCGGCATCACCGAACGAGAACACACCGCCGTCGGCGGCGACCAACCAATAGCCGTGGCCGTCGGGGGTGGCGGCCATCCCCACGATGGGCTGGTTGAGCGGGGTCCCGCCCATCGAACCGTAGAAGTCGGCGTCGCCGTATGAGAACACCCCGCCGTCGGCGGCGGCCAACCAGTAGCCGCCGTCCAGGGGAGTGGTGGCCATGCTCACCACCGGCTGGTTGAACGCCACGGTGGTCAGGAGTCCGAGGATCTGGGTGACCGAGACCGATTGGCCGAGCATCGTCCCCCAGTTGGTGACCATGCCGTTCCCTTCGTACAGGTTGTAGCCCGGCGCCCGCGTGCTCGGGGGCACGTTCAACCCGACGGTCCCAGCGACGAGCAAGGAGCTGCTCGAGGTGATGATGCCCCCCAATCCGTTCAACGGGCCGGAGGCCGCCAGACAGACGAACTGGAGAGCCAGCGATGTAACGGTGCCCGATGGGTCGGTCGCCATCTGGGCGATACTGACAGTCCCGACACCGTTGGCGGCGTTGCAGGCGGGGCTCCCATTCAACGAGATCATCCCGCCGAGTGGAATACCCAGAACCTGGAACACGGTCGAACCGGACGCCAACGGTCCGGCGCCCGACACCGTGAGAACGTTTCCCGCGCCCCATCGGACGACCAGTGTGGTGCCGGTGTAGGTGGCGGATATGCCCGCGGTCGTCGTCGAGACCTGGGGCGTGGGGTCTGCGATCGAGACCGAGACGTCGGTCACCTTCGAGATAGTCGGGAGCGAGAGGATTCGGGGTGCCTCGGGGCCGAACACGGGATGGGCGAGACGGGGACTGTCAAGGATGCTCTGAGCCAACGTGGTGCCCGATGCACCGGCCGGAGCGGCGCCCAGGGTTCCGATCGCCATCCCGGTGACCATCACTACGGTCAAGGCCACGACCGACCGGATCGGTGATCGTCGACGTCGGACGGTGTCCTGCACTGCGGTGTGGTTGTCGGCTGGTTTCCGCACTTCCGGCCCCCCGTCTGTGGCTTCACGAGTCCCGTGCCAGCGACCCCCGCAGCACCGCCGAGGACCGCCTGTCTCGCTGATGACCGTAGTCGATGATCCGGCCGGCCGGAGGGGGGCCAGGTCCTGGAACGCAGCGGCTGGTGTGGTTCGACCCGTCATCGATCTCCGCCCTCCGGCTGGTGTCACAAAAGAATCGGAAAAGAAATTGGGAGAGGGACGGCCGTGCGACCCACGGGCAACCTCCCGCGGGCGGGCCATCCCCGGAAAGCGGTGTTGACGTGCGGGGCTCGTGCCACCCCGTCGCCTGACGGCAGGATTCCGCCATCGGAAGAGATCGGGCAAAAGTCACCCTCGGTGTGGCACCCATCACCCTCTGTCATATTTTGCCGGGGTCGGACCCGCCGGAGGCCGTTTTGCGATTGCGTGACCGCTGCCGGTCCCCTACGGTTCGCGCTGCACCTCCGGTGCGGCGGATCGGAACCCACCTGACGCGTTCCGAAAAGGGAGAGTGGATCATGGCGAGGCGGCCTTCATTTCGCGTTCTTCGTACAGTTGTCGGTGTGTGCCTGCTGGCGGGCGTGCTCGGCGTGGTGGCGGCGGTGACACCGGCCACCGCGGCGACCCATGCGGCGGCGGCTGTGGCGGCCGGCGGCGGCGGACGAACCCTCGTGACGCCGGCGGCACCATCGAGCGACGCCGTGGCTCGCTCCACAGCCGCCCAGCATCCGGGGGGAGACCCTGCGATCTATGACTCGACGGCGAGTTCGACCCCCGGCCCCCAACTGACCGGGTCGGCCGGCCCCACGGCCAGCTTGGGTTACGAAGCAACATCGGCATCACAGTTCGGCGATGAGATCACCTTCGCCGGCGCGGCCCGTGAGTTGAACAACGTCGTCGTGACGCTGTCGTCCTACGGCTGTCAAAGCGGCGGCGGCTACGGCGGCCCTCTCTATGGCAGCCCCGGTGCCTGCGTGACCAACCCGGGGGCGACGTTCCGGGCACCATTGACCCTGAACATCTACCACCCGCCTGCCGGCGGTTGCCCATCCAGTCCGACGGATACCCCGTGCGGGCCCGGCAGCCTGATCGCCAGCGACACCCAGACGTTCGCCATTCCCTACCGTCCGTCGGACAGTCCCGTCGACTACAACGGCGACTCCAACTGCAACGGGAACACGTTCTACGACGCATCGGCCAGCCCGCCCGACTGTTTCTACGAAGAGTCGGACAACGTGACGTTCGACTTCAGCTCCCAGAACCTCGTCCTTCCCAACACCGTGGTCTACGGCGTCGCCTACGGCACCTCCAACTACGGGATCCCCGGACAGGATCCGGCCAACAACTGCAATACCACCAACACGGTCACCTTCAGCGGCGACAACACGGTGCAGAACGGACAGACCACTGTGACGACCTCTGCGCCCGGCGGGTTTTCCGGCGTTGTCTTCGGTGACACGGTCTCGGACACCACCACGCCCGGGAACATCCCGGCCAACGACACCGTGGAGTCGGTCTCCGGCAGTTCGTTGACGCTGGCCTATGCCGCCACCGGCAGCTCCAGCGGGGGAACGGACACCCTCACGTTGACCGGGGAGTGCCCCATCGACTCGCTCAACCTCGGGCTGAGCCTGGATCCCATCAACCTGACTGTCGGATCCGACCCCGATTCGGGCAACGTGTTCTGGAATACCACCTACGCCGGTTTCTACTGCGACAGCGGTGGTACGGGAGGTATGGACGTGGGCACGTTCCGCTTCGACTCTCCGGGCTACCCCGGTTGCTGGGCTGAGGACGACAGCGTCACCAGCACGGTGTCGAGCGACTCCGCCACGGTGGTGGCGTCAAATCCTGCGCCCGACGCCTTCGAGGGTGTCGTGCCCGGCGACACGGTCACGGACACCGACGGGAACATTCCGCCCAACGACACGGTCCTCTCCGTCAGCGCTGACGGCAGTTCGTTGACACTGGCTTCTCCGGCCAATACCTTCACTCCCCCCGTTGACACAACCGACGTCCTTACATTCAACGTGGGCGCGGCCCCGTACTACATCCCGGCCGTGGAGTTCAACGCAGGCCGGGCCCCTGTGGTCACGACCTCGCCGTCGAGCCAGTACTACCGCTCGGGGCAGACGGTCACCCTTACGGCCGCCGCCAGCGGGAACGAGACTCCCACCGTGCAGTGGCAGGTTTCGACCAATCACGGGTCCTCATGGTCCAACATCTCGGGGGCAACGTCGGACACGTTGCACACGGTGGCCACCAGGAGCGAGAGCGGTTCCGAGGTGCGGGCCGTGTTCACCAACTCGTCCGGCACGGCCACGAGCAGCCCGGCCACGCTGACACTGGCCACGGCCCCGGTGGTGACGGTCCAGCCCAAGAGCCAGAGCTATACGGCGGGGCAGGTGCTCACCTTCACCTCGACGGCCAGAGGCGGACCGACCCCCACCGTACAGTGGCAGCTCTTGACGGATCACGGTTGGTACAACATCGGCGGGGCGACCTCGACCACGTTCCGGACCGCGGTGCTCGGCAGGGTCCAGAACGGCTGGCAGCTGCGGGCCGTGTTCACCAACATCGCCGGCCAGGTCGACAGCAACATCGCCAGGTTGACGGAGAAGAGATAACGCCACCGGCACCTGGAGCGTCGCCGTGAGGCGACGGCGATGGCGAGAGAGGGGAGGTCCGTGACCTCCCCTCTCTCATTTCTCTCGGGGCTCGGCCTCCCCGGAGCGACCGACGACCTCCGTCCGGGGCCGCCCGTGGTGCGTGGGGTCGCCCTGCCGTCACGACGGCGAGGGAAGACAGCGGGGCCGGGGCACGACGGGTGCCCGTGCCACCGGCAACCCCGGACGCCGTTGGATGCGCCGTCATCCGGGCTTCGGGGGTCGGAGGTCGGACCCTAGAAGGCGTAGGTGAGGGCGAAGCAGGACGCGATGAGGAGGGCGGCCCCGACCAGGGTCGCCCCCGGGCTCCGGGCCAGCCGCCGCGAGTGCCGGACGGGGTTCTCGACCAGGAAGTAGGTCGCCGCCGCCGCCACCAGGGCGAAAAGGGCGAGGATGAAATTCCGCATCACGACCGATGTACCGAAGGTCACGTGCACGTAGTCGGCCGCCAGGATCAGGACGACCGGTTGCCAGAGATACCACGAGAACGACCACCGCCCGATCCATCGGAAGGGCAAGGTACGCAGCATCACTTCTGCCCCCCACCCGGGAGGCACGGAGCCCCCGGCGATGACCAGTGCGGTGCATGCGACCGGAATGGCCGCGACGGAGCCGGGGTACGCGTCTCGAACGGAGATGGTCAGTGCCACCGCCACGATGCCGGCCAGGCCGGCCCAGGTGATGACGGCGGCCACCGCCCGGGGAAGTCGCTGAAAATGAGCCGTCCCCAACGCCACCAGGCAACCCGTGGTCAATTCCCATCCCCGGGTGTACGGGGAAACGTAACCCAGGGCCGACAGGGCCGGCTTGGAGATGGCGACGGAGGCGAAGAACGAGGCCAGGGTCACGCCCAGCAGGCCCACGGTGAGGCGCCTGCGGGCCGGCCAGCGTCCGGGGATGGACAAGAGGAGCACGAAGAAGGCCGGGTAGAAGAGGTAGAACTGTTCCTCGACGGCCAGGGACCAGTAGTGGGTGAGAATTTTCGGGTGCCGGGAGAAGATACTCGGATCGACACTGACCAGGTGGAAGTTGCCCAGGAAGACGGCGGCCCACCGGCTGTCGCTGGCCACGCGTCTCGTGATCCACGCGTTGGTCGTCAGGTCGGTGGCGATGAGAGCCACCACGATGACCAAAAGGGCGGCGGGCAGGATCCGCCGGGCTCGCCGGGCGTAGAACGTCAGGAAGGCGGTCCTGCCCGTCGCTCGCCGCTCCCTCAGAAGCAACCCGGTGATGACGAATCCGGAGATGACGAAGAACACGTCCACGCCGATGAATCCCCCCTTCATCCAGCCCGGATCGGTGTGGAAGAGGACCACGAGGAGAATGGCGATGGCCCGCATCCCTTCGACATCCGGCCGGAAGGCCCGGTCTTCGGGCGCCGATCCGGCTTCGTCGCCGGAGGGCAGGAACCGCGGGGCGACGGCCGGGGCACCGCCGGTCTCGTCGCCGTGCGCTTCGGCCATCACCTGCCCCATGTTCTGGCTCGTTCCTCAGTCCGGCTCATGGGCGGTCGGAAGCCAGGTGGTTTCGGTGTGGTCGGGTGCCGTGTCGACGATGCCGCCCCCGACGGGCCCCGGCCCGCCGCCGGAGCCCACTGCGGCCCGGGCGTGCCGGCGCCGTAGGGCGAAGGCGACGACGGGTGCCGCCAGGAGGCCGACCGCGGCGATCACGGCCAGGACGATCCCCTCGGTGAAGGCCGGCGGCCAGTAGTTCAATTCGATGACGTGCCGCCCCGGCGGAATCCGGGCCTGGAGCATGATGAGCGAGTACTGCTTGAGCGCCAACGGGCGGCCGTCGATGGTCGCGTGCCAGCCGGGGACATTGGTCAGGTGCAGCCGGAGGACCTGGGGCGTGCTCGATTCCGTCGTCATCCGCCATGCCGCCGGGTTCGGATGGGTGACCGCCACCGGTACCCCGATGGCGCTGTCCGACGGCAGCTGACCGGAGGGCGGCTGGGGAACCAGGATGGCCGAGGCTGCTCCGGGGATGCGGTAGAGGCCCTCGCCGCCGACCTGAGTGTCGTAGACACCGCCGATGGGCCCCGTGTCCCCGGGGGGTTCGAGGACGAAGCTCACGCCGTAGTCGCGGGCGATGGTGGCCGTCGTGATGCCCGGGCAGTAATGGGAGACCGTGGGCTGGCCGGGTTGCTCGCCGGTGCTGACCTTCCAGGCGATGTAGTAGTCGCGGGGGACCATCGGGTCGTACACGGCCAACTCACGCACTCCGTACACGATGTTGTCGTTGACCGGGATGCCCAGTCCCGGCGTGAACAGGCACTGTGGAAAACCGAACCCGACCAGGCTCGAGCCCACGGCCCGCTTGAGGGCCAGCGAGCCCGGTGTGGGCGCAAACGGCGTGGAGGTGGAGGTCCACAAGCCCATGCCGCTGACGATGAGGAAGATGGTCTCGGCCCCGAGGAGCACCGCTCCGGTCCACAGCCTCAGTCCATAGCGGCGGGTGGATCCGACGGGTGCGCCCCCGGATGCCGCCGTGTGCCCGAGGGGCCAGTGGCGACGGGTGGCGAACGCATCGAGGGCCACGACGAACAGGCCGGCAGCCACCCCGACCGAGAGCCAGGTGATGCCCCTGACCCGGATCCCATGCTGGATGATCGACAGATGGTGCCAGTCGGCCAGCCAGAAGACGGCCAACGCCACTGCGGCCGCCCCGAAGGCGGCGCCGATGAATTTCAGCACCGATCTGTTGCCGGGCGACCGGAGGAAGACGTGCAGACCGACGGCCGAGAGCATGGCCACGCCGAAGGTGAAGAAGTTCAAGGCACGGGGCAGGCGTACGGCATGGAGCCCGGGAAGGGCGTTGATCACGGAGATGGCGGCGGGCACGAAGACAACCACGCCGCTGACCACCACGACGGCGGTCAGGGCCCCGACCTCGGGCTGACGCCACCGGAACACGACGGCGGTCAGGGCCAGCACGACGGCGATGACGCCGATGTACTTGTACTCGTGGACGAACGGAGCACCGATGAGCCACGGGAAGGTCGTCCGGAACAGGTAGTCGATCGAGAGCGGCGCTCTGCGCATTGAGCCCGCTCCCGCTCGTGTTGCGGATCGACCGGGAGATGAGCTGGAGACCGGGGAGCAAGAGGGGGGCGCCGAGGAAGACCCCGGCCACCAGGGCGATCACCAGGTTGCGGAAGGGCTCCACCACCGGGCCGATCCCACCGGCCTGCTTGGCCCGCACCGCCAGGAGAGCCAGCGCGAAGACGGTCAGGGCGCCGACGAGGAGGATGAGGGTGTCGGGCTCGCCGGCGTAGACGGCGAAGGCGAAGGCCACGCGAAGAAGGCGACGTCCCGGATCCGGTGCCGGCCGCGGACGATGAGGACGGCGGCGGCGAAGAGCCAACCGGTCCAGGCCAGCACCGACGCGATCGGCCACCCCAGCCAACGAAGAAGGGGCCGCTCAACTCGAACACCGTGCCCGGCCAGGGCGCAGGCGACCACGCCGAGGCGCAACACCCGGCCCAGGAAGTATGCGCCGGTGCCGGCGATGAACAGCGTGCCATGACCTGCACCGTGTACGCGAGACGGACCGGAACGAGATAGCCGATCAGGGCCGGGAGGCTGAAGACGGCGGACTGCCAGTTGAAGGCCAAGGGCATCCCCAAGGCGCTGTAGGGATTCCACAGTGGTAGCTGGCCGTGGTGGACCTGGGTCCAGGCCAGGGTGGTCCAGGGGATCATCTCATCGATCTGGTCTCCGCCGAATCCGTTGTGCACGAGGACGCCGGGGTGCACGAGGAGTCCGTAGCTGGAGAGCCAGTCGTACTCACCGAGCGAGAGGCCGTGGTGCAAGGCCGGCCACATCACCCCGACCGCCGCGGCCAGCACCCAGCCGACGCCGATCAGGTCGCGGATCCAGCCATGTGAAGGACGGCGCCGATGGCCCGCCGGCGGTGATGGGCGTTCGGCTGCAACGACTGGTTCGTGGTGATCCGGCAAGCAGCTCACAGTAGATCAATAGTCCAAAAACAAGATGGCAATTGCCCAAAAACAGGACGGTAACGCCCCCGCAGTTCGCCCGGCGAAGAACGAGGTGTGGGCCATGACGCAGTCAGGTGTGGGCCACCGGACCGACGGGCCGACGGGCACGGACGGGTTCCGACGTTCCCGCAGTTCACCGACCATGTGGCCGCAGGCAGAGGAAGGCCGAGTGTGCCGTGCCATCTACCCACGGTGACGGACGGGCCCGGTCGGCCACATGGACGAACGCAGCAGAAACCCATGCAATCGGCACGTTTTTTCGCTACAGTCATCCTCATGAAATGGCTCTGGGTGATCGTGCTGGTCATAGTCGGCATTCTTGCTGCTCTCGTTGCGATTGAATATCTGACGATCTCAATCCACGCAATTCCCAGTTTCATGGGCCGCCATCCCGGCCGGGGCCACTATCGCAAACGGGGCGCGCTCGCCGCGTTGATCGCGCTGATCGCCTTTGTCGCTGCGGGCTATCTGATCTATCGCACGCGGCGCGCCGACAAAGTGGCGCTGGCCGCGGCCGGCGGCGGGCTTCCGGCCGTTCCGGTCGGTTCGGCCGTCCCTGCCCCCGAGCTGCCCACCGAGTCGGGCACCGCTCCCGAGCAGCCGGTCGCTTCCGACCAACCGACCGAGGAGTAGCCCGCCTCACCCGAGCAGGCGGGCGCCGGCCCACCTCACCGGCGGCCACGTCTTCCCTTGGCCAGGATCCGCCGGCCCCGGCCGAGCAGATGGGTGGTCGGGGGGCTGGCGCCGGTTCCGGAGGCGGTAGGAGCCGGACCACCGAGGGAGAGCCACTCCTGGTAGGTGGAGCGGGGCAACCCGTCGGGCCAGAGACTGTCGATGGCGTCGTTGGCGGCCTCCATCTGCCCGTCGATCGACCCAGGCCGGTGGGCAGGATCCGGCCTGTCAGGTCCACCTGCTGGTGGTAGTGGATGACGGGCGGGCGCGGCGCGTCGGGCGGGATCCGGGTGGGATCGTGGGTCGGGTGTGTTCCACCGGACGTCGAGGGCCTCGACCCGAGCCGCTCGGCCGCCAGCCCGAGGGCCATGGCCACCTGGTCGAGGTAGACCGTCCACGTTCCCAGCAGCTCGGCCCGGTCGAGGAGCCACCGGGCCCAGCGGGCCCAGGCCGAGGCCACGTGGGCAGGAGGGGCCCGGGGACGAGGTACAGGCCCGCCGTTGTTGTTCCCGCTCACCGTCCGCTGTCCGGGCCCCCAGGGGAGGGTGACGGGCGGCGGGGCGGTCGAGGCCGGCGGCATCGAAGATGTCGACCGGACCACCTCGAGGGGGGGACCGGGTGCGTCGACCGGTTTGCCGGCGATGGCATCGGCGGGGACGGCCAGTCCCGGGGGTCCTCGAGGACGGCCAGGTCGGTGTCGCACAGGACGGCCATGCCGTCCCGGTCCTCGGCCAGCCGCAGGGCGCCGGAGATCTTGTTGCAGTGGGGTGAACGCGGGATCGAAGCGCTCGACGGTCCGGACGGCGACCCCCGGGCCCTGAGGTAGTCGAGCGGCTCGGACGAGTCGGAGCCGACGACGTGGACCACCAGATCGTCGGCGTCGACGCCGGCCACCTCGGTGAGCGTGGCGAACCACCGGAGGGCATCGAGATGGAACCGGGGTTGGTCGTCGACCACGCAGGAGAAGCATCCGCGAGTCGGGCCGGGACGGCCGTCGGGGCAGGTCCGGCCGGCAGCCGGCGGGCGTCGGCACGTCAGCGCTGGTCCGTCAACCGGCCCGGAGAGGCTCGGGCACAGGCTCAGGGACCTGCGCCGGGGTCGGAGCGCTGGCGACGGTGACCACCGGGAGCGGGGCGCCGGCCGGCGAGGGCGGGGTGGACTGGACCACGGCCGGCCCGTTGCCGGCCAGGTAGTGGCCGAGCACCTGCTCGCCGTACCAGAGGATCACGATCGAGTTGAGATTCGGATCGGTGGTCACCGTGATCTGGTATGCACGTGGAGGTACGATGATCGGGATCATCCACCCGACTGGCCGGCGGCCAGCTGATGGTGGTGCCCGAGTTCTCGAGTCACAGCCGGAACTGGACGCCCTGCCGTCGGGCTGGATGACCAGTGCTGGCCGCCGTAGGTCAGCAGGGTGACCGGGCTGGGTGAGATTCGGCTGCCGGCCGGTTGAAGGTGAAGCCGATGGTCTGGGTGATAGCTCGGGCCCTGCTCGACCGGCAGCCAGGTGTAGTGCTGGATCTGCTGGCCCGGGACGTCCTTCATGGCGTTCCCGGTCGACAGGTAGAGGCCGGAGCAGTGGTTGACGGCGAAGAGCTGCCCGGCCGGCGCCCAGTAGGGAAGGGTGGCCCCGTGCTGCACGGTGTGGGCCAGGGAGTCGATGCTCGAGGGACTTCTGCGCCGAGACGAAGCTGGCGGCCTGGGTCGAGGTCCACTGGGACACCGGCCACGGCGGCGATGGCCAGGTTGGCCACGATGCAGTAGACGCCGCCACCGCGAGCACGGCCGAGCGACCGGCACCCCGGGCCCTTCGGCGGCCGTCTCGCAAGCCGCCGCCAGATGTCGATGAGGCCGATGCCGCCGGCGATGATGACCAACGGCATCAGGTCGGCGATGTACCGCTGGGAGATGTAGCCCCACAGGAGCACCCCCGCCGTGCCCGCGGCCGCGGCCGATCAGGATGATCCGGGTCGTAGCGGACCTGACCCGAGCCCTTGGGCCGGAAGGCGGTCACCGCTCCCCAGACAGCCGAGCAGGAGGAGCAGCGGCGAGGTGGCGGTCAGGCTGGCCGTCGGGTAGGTCTGGTCCAGGACCGCGCCGGCCAACCAGGCGAGCCGGGGCGCCGGGCGGGGTGACGAAGGGGAAGACGCCGCTGAAGCGGAGGCCGAAGGGCTGCAGGTAGGCCCACAGCGTGCTGGGCAGGAAGGCGAAGCTGAAGGCCTTGCCCCCGTTGGCGGCCAGGAAGTAGCGCCGGTGGGCGTTGACCGTGGCCCACACCTGATCGGCCATGGGCAGGCCGACGGGAATGCCGAACTTGGCGTAGGTGACCGCGCAGCTGGCGAGCGAACGGCACGACGCCGACCGCCGGCCATCGGGAGGGCCCATCGGCGGTTGGCTCCGCCCGCCCCGTAGCCGAGGGCGAACCAGCCGGCGACCAGGACCGGCCCCGATCGACGCAGGCGTAGCCGGTCGGGGTGCGGTCGAGGTTGGTGCACAGCACGAGCACGACCGCTGGCCGACGACCCGTCCCCACGACGGGCGCTCCATCACCCCGAGCAGGGCGAACAGGCTGCCGACGGTGAGCGGGATGCTCCAGGCGAAGTCCTCGTTGTAGATGAACGGGCGTGGCGCCCAGGTAGAGGATCACCGAGCCGCCCATGACGGTGGCCATGAGCGCCCCGTAGCGACGCCGCCTCGGCCCGCCCGACGAGCGCCGCGCCCCGCATGAGGATGCGGAGGCGCCACAGCATCAGCGAGGTGAACAGGGCCGTCGACATCCAGGCCAGCAGGATCGAAGGCGCGGTCAGGTCGCCGTCGAAGGCTGTGGTGACCAGCAGGATGGGCATGCGGATGAGCGAGGGGAAGATGCCGAAGTAGGTGTAGGAGCGGCCGTCGTGCACGAAGGCCTCGATGCCCATCGTCCCGCCGGGCAGGTAGAGGTGGCCGTGGAACATGGCCCGGGCCTGCAGGTCGTAGAAGTTGTCGTAGGGCACGCCCCGGAGCGGGTTCGGCCGTGCCCGACCACAGGTCCCACAGGAGCCACAGCAGGAAGGGCACGCACCATCACGGCGATGCCGACGACGACGGCGATGGTGAACCGCCGACGGCTCGAGCTCGGCTCGGGGTGCGTGCCGGGGTCGTCCGGCTCCGTCGGTGTCGTCAGCCGACGTGCCGTCGCCGGCCTCCGACCGGCGCGGCGATGGTGGCCGGACCGCCATTACGAGCCCTTGGTGGCCTCTTCGCCGGAGCCGGTCGCGATAGCCGAGGATCTTGCTGGCCGTCTGGTCGGAGATGCCGAGGTGCCGCTTGGCCCAGTCGTAGACCCGGAGCATCTGGGTGTCGGCGTAGATCATGATCGAGTGGGCCCCGTCACCGGGCCGGGCCCGGTACTCGGTCGAGCGGACCAGCGGGATCGTCCTCGACGCTGAAGTAGTAGAGGGCCAGCGATCGCCGGGCCACGCCCTCGGGGCAGCGCATCGGCTCGGGGTGGCCGTGGAACGAGGTGCCGTCGGTGGTGAAGATCAGCACCCGGTTGGCCACCGGGCGCGACCTTCTCGACGCACTCCTTCATGTCGGCGCTCCACAGCTCGAGGTCCCCGCCGTACTCGGGCTTCCAGTCGTCGTTGAGGTAGAGGAGGATGTTGGCCCGCCGCTGCCATTTCCGGTTGTGGGGATGGACGGTGAAGTCGGCGTGGATGTTGAGGAACCCGCCGGTGGTCGACTGGTGGAGCCCCCCCCCTCGAGGGAGGGGTCGGGGATCAGGTCCGTCCACGCCGATCAGCGTGCCGACGAACCGGACGAACCGCGGCGAGTTGAGCTCGGCTCAGGATGCGCTGGAGGGTCGGCCCCCAGGTGTCGGGATCGGTGTTGGAGAACTTGCGTTCGTTGGCGTGGAGGTAGTTGTTCCACTGGTCGGGGTCGAGGGGCGGGAACTCCTCGATGGCGCGCTCGGCCACGCCGGGCTCGAGGAAGTCGTCCAGGACGATGTGGGGGTACGGCGTCGCCGCCTGGTAGGTGGCGTGGAGCTCGTCGAGCCGATCCTCGAGCCGGTCGATGTCGAGCACCGGCACGTCGGTCTCCTGGGTGGGCTCGGTGGTCACCCGGGCCCGCCTTCCGCACGGCGACCCTCGTGCGTCACGAGTGCGGCGTGGCCGGACCCCCCCCGGCCCCGTGGCCAGGCCCCCCGCGCCATTCTCCCTGCGGCCACTTCGCCCCCTTTGCGCAACTGCGATGACACGGTTGGTGGCAACCTGTCGCCGCCCGCCAAGGTTACCCGATACTCCTGACCAGGACGATGGCAGATTTCCCGGTCATCAAAATTGAGGGTCCGGCCCGGCGAGGCACCTGGACGAGCACCGGAGGGCCGGGGGTCAGGCCTCCGCCGCCACCTCGAGCTCGGGGAGCTGGGCGAAGAGCCGGTTGAGGATCAAGAACTTGAACACCCACAGGATCCCGAAGGAGGCGATGTTGGTGGCCAGCACCAGGGCGGTCCGGACCAGATGGTGCAGGTGGTGGGAGTTGGCGTAACTATGGGCCAGGGATGCGGTGAACAGGGCGAATCCGATGCCCGTGACCGAGATGACCACGAAGGGCAGGATCTCCTTCACCAGGTGCGAACGTCCCGACTTCCCCCAGACCCACTGCCGGTTGAGGAGGTACGAGGGAATCCCGGCCATCAGGTTGGCAAAGAGCACGCTCGGCACCTCGGACCACAGGCGGAGCGCGCCGTAGACGATGGTCAGCACCAGCAGCGAGGTCAGGGCGGAGATCACCGACACCATGGTGAACTTGATCATCTTCAGTCCCTCGGGGGTCCGGGAGAACTGCCAGAGTCGAGCTACCGCCTGTCTCACCCGATCCAAACTACCGCGTGCCGTCGCCGCTCGGCGACGGTCACCACCCGTGGCGGCCAGGATGTACAGGGTCCCGACATCGGGCCGGTGGCAGATTGAGCGGCCATCTTGTCGCTACACTCGCTCGCCATGGGGGAAGAAACCGACGGCCCGGTAGGCGCCGGCGGACGCCACGGGGGCACGGGCGTGATGGACGTGCCGACGCCTGAGGTGTCGCGTCCTGCGGCGGCGGCCGAGTCGGAAAGCACGCCGTCGGCCGGGTACGTGGCCGGGCGTCGGCGCTTCACCGCCGCCGCTCTCGTCGGCACCATCCTGGCCGCCATTCCTTTCGTATGGATCCTCTGGGGCCCCTGGGAGACACCCGATCCCATCCGCAAGACGGCCTACGAGGACAACTTCTACAGCTGCAGGCCAGGGCCATGTTCCACGGCCATCTCTGGCTGGCCAACGGCGCCATCGGCATCGAGGCCTTCGTCCACGACGGCCGCCAGTACACCTACTTCGGGCTGTTCCCGTCCATCATCCGGATGCCGATCCTGCTGCTGACCAGCAGCCTCGACGCCCAGCTGACCGTTCCCTACATGCTGGCCGCCTGGCTGCTCACCGCCCTCTTCGTCTCGCTGCTCCTGTGGCGGGTGCGCCTGCTCATCCGGGGACCGGTGGCCATGGGCCGGGCCGAGGCCACCGCCTTCGGCGTGCTCATCGCCACCATCCTGGTGGGCTCGGTCTTCACCGTCCTGGCCTCGCTTCCCTACGTGTTCGCCGAGGACCTCGCCTGGAGCATCTGCCTCACCGTCGGGAGTCTCTTCGCCCTGCTCGGGGTGCTGGAACGGCCGTCGCGGGGTCGGGTGTGGGTGGCCGGGGCCCTGATCCTCTGCGCCAACCTCGACCGCCTGACCACGGGATGGGCCTGTGTCGTCGGGGCCGTGCTGGTGGCCGCCTGGTTCGGGCTCGGTCGCGGCGGCGAGCAGAACCGGAGGTGGTGGGTGCCCATCCTGGCCGCCGGGCTGATTCCGCTGCTGGTCGGCTGCTTCGTCAACTATCTCAAGTTCGGCGTGCCCTTCGGGCTGCCGGTGGTCGACCAGGTGTGGACCATCGTCAACGCCTACCGCCGCAAGTTCCTGGCCGCCAACCACAACTCGGAGGAGGGCATCGCTTTCATCCCGAGCGACGCCCTGGCCTACCTCCGCCTCGACGGCCTCCGGTTCACATCGGTGTTCCCCTTCGTGACCCTTCCCGCGGGACCGGCCACGGCGGTGTCGGGCGTGCTCTTCGACCGGCGCTACCGGACGGCCAGCATGCCCTCGTCGATGCCCTGCTGTTCCTGCTCAGCTGCTGGGGAATGGTCACCGCCTTCCGACCCCGGCCCTTCGGTCGGGTCGCCCTCACCCGCATCCCCTTGCTGGCCGCCGGTTCGGCCGGGGCCGCCCTGCTGCTGTGGGGCTACATCGCCCCCCGGTACCTGGCCGACTTCGTGCCCTTCCTGGTCTTGGCCGGCGCGGTGGCGATGGCCGACATCTGGCGCCGGCTGGAGGGTCGGACCCGGCGGGTCCGGATCGGGGTCTTTGCGGTCCTCACGCTGGTCGCCCTGTTCACCATCGTCGCCAACATCGGCATCGCCATCGTGCCCAACGAGGAGTGGACGACCGACCCAGGCCTACAACTTCGTCGAGACCCAGAAGAGCATCAGCGACATCACCGGCCACCCGTCTGCAACGCGGAGGTCCACCGGGGGAGCCGGCTGCCGCCGTGGGCGCCGGCGGGCGAGCTCTACGTCATCGGCGACTGCGACGGCCTCTACATCTCCAACGGGGAGAACTACTCGACCGTCCCAGCCAGGAGTACACCCGCGACGACGTGGTTGGCGGTCGAGCGCGGCCACGCCTTCCAGCGCACCTTCGAGGTCACGGCCCACCATCTCGTATCCAGCGGCGTCGCAGTGGATGCCGATGCTCCACGTCGGGCCGAACACGGTGTCGGCCAGGATCACGCCCTCCCGGTTCCCGGGTAAGGTCCAGTTCAGCCTCACCCTGATCCCGCGGGTCGGCAAGATCACCTACGGCCTGCCCACACTGATCCCGCTGGGGTCCACGGACAAGGTGGTCGTGGTCACCGATCCGGTCAAACATCTCGTCGAGGTCACCATCGAAGGCCTCGGTCCCACCTTCCTGACCCAGACGGTGCACACGGTCGAGCCGGTCTCCGTCACCCCCGGGGTGACACTCCCAGGGCTCGCCACCGGCCCTGTCCTCGGTGGATGTCACGGACAGGACGCCCCAGCCGGAGCTGTGCCAGAGCCTGATCGGCTGACGGGGAGGGCCGCGGGAGCGACCGGCTGATCAGGCCGGCGTGGTCGCCTCCACCGCCGTCAAACCCCGGAAGCCCAGAGGCAGCTGGGTCTCGTGCCCCAGGCCACCTGCCGGGCCAGTTCGGCGCTGACCACCGGGAGGTCGGCGGCGTGGGTGACGCCCACCAGCTTGGCGTCGGTGGGGATGACCCGCACCGGCAGGCCGCCGCCGTCGGCCACCATGGTCGCCACCACCTCGGGGAGGAGCACCTCGGCCTTGGGCAGCTCGCCACCGGCGGCCACCTCGGCCAGCAGCGCCTCCTCGTCGAGCCCCGACGCGGCCATGGCCGACTCGAACACCTCCCAGATGGCGGGCTGGAATCCCCACAGGTTGACCGAGGCGGGAAGGTCGCCGTCGAGCTCGAGCGGCTCCAGCCCGTCGTCGGAGGTGAAGGTCTGGCCCGTTGTCGTGCCGGGTGACCATCCGCCGCTCGGTGAGGGCCGACCAGGTGGCCGTCGACCGTCGACTTCGCAGATGCCCCGGGTGACCGGGTCGTCGGTGGCCACGGTGGAGCCGGAGCTGGTAGCCGATCAGCGCGTGCTCGTCGGCGCCCGAGGCCAGCTGTCGGGCCAGCAGCCCCATGGCCGCTTCGCCGTAGATGTCGTCGGCGTTGGCCACGCCGAAGGAGCTGGTCGGTGCCGAGGGCGGACCGGGCGGCCAGCACGGCGTGGACGGTGCCCGAGCGGGAGCCGCTGCTCGGCGAAGGCGACGTCGACCGACGCCGGGCCAGCACCGCTCGACGTGGTAGCGGATGGACGGTCCCGACTCGGGATGGAGCACGAGCACGATCCGGCCGAAGCCGACGGCCACCGCATCGCTGACCAGCAGGTCGATGACCGCTTCGCCGTTGGGTCCGATCGGGGCCAGCGGTTTGCACCCGCCGTACCGGCGGGCCATGCCGGCGGCCAGCACCACCAGGGCCGGTGCCATGCCCCCGCTCACCCGCCCCAGCGCAGCACGGCACTGGCCCAGGTCATGCCGCCGCCGAATCCGGTGAGCAGGACGTGGTGGCCCGGTCGGAGCCGGCCGGTCTCCAGGGCGTCGACCAGGGCCAGGGGGATGGACGCCGACGAGGTGTTGCCGTAGCGGTCGATGACCACCACCGCCTTCTCGTCGGGGATCCCGAGCCGCTGGCAGGCGGCGTTGATGATCCGCAGGTTGGCCTGATGGGGGACCATCAGGTCGATGTCGACGGCGGTGAGCCCGGCCTCGGCGATGGCCTGCTCCGCCGACTCGACCACCACCCGTACCGCCTTGCGGAAGATCTCCTTGCCGTCCATGTAGAGGTAGCCGCCGTGGTCGCACTTGAGCAGGTGGCGCAGCGAGCCGTCGGCCCCGAGGTTCCATGACAGCAGCTGGCCGGGGCCGTCGACCGCCTCCAGCACCACGGCCCCGGCACCGTCGCCGACCAGCACCGCCACCGACCGGTCGTCCCAGTCGGTGATCCGGCTCAGGGTCTCCGACCCGATGACCAGCAGGCGCTCGGCCCCGATGGCCAGCATCCCGTGGGCCACGGCCAGGGCGTAGACGAACCCCGAGCAGGCGGCGTTGACGTCGAAGGCGCCGCCGGGCACGCCGATGCCGTCCTGCACGGTGGCCGAGGTGCCCGGGCACGATCTGGTCCGGGGTGGTGGTGGCCAGGATCACGCTGTCGATCTCGTCCGGTCGGCGCCCGGCCTTGGCCAGGGCGGCCAGCCCGGCCTCGATGGCCAGCTGCGAGGTGGTCCCGCCGATCCGTCGCTCGCGGATGCCGGTCCGCTCCTGGATCCATGCGTCGCTGGTGTCCATGGTCACCGACAGGTCGTCGTTGGTCACCACCTTGTCGGGCACGGCGATGCCCCAGCCGGTCACGATGCCGCCGCGGTTGGTCTTCATGCCCTGGTGGTCCTCATGGTCAGCCTGCCTCGAGTACGTGGATTCCGATGAATCGCGGCGTCCTTGCCGATGATGCCGCCGGTGTTGGCCGCCACCGCCAATCGGGCCCCTTCCACCTGCCGGGGCCCGGCCCGGCCCCGCAGCTGGGCGGTCAGCTCGACCACCTGGGCGATGCCGGTGGCGCCCAGGGGGTGGCCCCGGGCCACCAGCCCCCGCTGGGGTTGACGGTCACGCCCTTGCCGCCGATGGTGGTGTCCCCGGCCACGGTGGCCGGGCCCGGCGTCGCCCGGCTTGAAGAAGCCCAGCGACTCGAGGGCGTAGAGCTCCTCGGCACTGGTGGCGTCGTGCAGCTCGACCACATCGACGTCGGCGGGGTCGACCCCGGCGTCGTCCCAGGCCGCCGAGGCCGCCTCGGCCAGCCGGTCGTGGTAGTCGAGGTCGCCGTTGCCCGACCGGACCGTGCTGGCCCGGATCCGCGGCGCCCCGGCTCGCGGCGTCGTCGACAGGACCACGGCGGCGCCGCCGTCGGTGAACGACGAGCACATGAGGCGGGTGAGCGGCCACACGATGGACGGGGACTCGAGCACCTCGTCCAGGGTGACCTCGGACTGGAACTGGGCGTTGGGATTGAGGGCACCGTGACGCCGGGCCTTGACCGCGGCGGCCGCGAACTGCTCGAGGGTGGCGTCGCGCTCTTCCATCTGGATGATGGTCCACGAGGCGTTGAGGGCCATGAGCACCGAACCGGACGGGTTCTCGAGCTCGCTCGTGCATCCGGAGCCGGTCGTTGAGGGGGACCCCGTCCTCGATGCCGGCGAGGGTGGCCGACCGGTCGCCGGTCCACATCTTCTCGACCCCGACGGCCAGCACGGTGCCCGAGCCACCCAGGGTGGCCATGGTGGCCAGGTGCAGGGCCGAGGCCCCACCGGCACACGAGTTGTCCACGTTGACGATGCCGGCATTGCGCAGGCCGGCGCGGCGGAGGAAGGTCTGGCCCCGGATGCAGCCCTGGTCGATCAGCCGGCCGGCGGTGGCATTGCCGAAGACCACCAGGTTGACCTCGGCCGGGTCCACCCCGGCGTCGGCCAGGGCGTCGGCCACCACCTGGGCGGCCATGTCCTCGGCAGTGCGGTCCCGCCGGTTCATGGCGGTCATGGCCGCTCCGACGATGCGATACGGTGTGGTCCACGGTGTCCTCGTTATCCTCGGGCCGGGACGCCGGCCGTCGCCAGGGCGGCGATCAGGCGCTCGAACTGTTCCAACGGTTGGTCTGCGGTCACGTAGATGGCCACGTGTCGGGCCCCTGCGGCACGGAAGTTCGACGACGACGTCGGCCACCTCGTCGGCCGTCCCGCTGACCAGGTGGCGTTCGAAGGCCTTGGCCGGGATGCCGTAGAGCGAGGACATCCACCCGGTGCCCCGGCTGGTGCCAGCCACGGGATCGTCGTCGATGGACACGAACAGGACGATGGACGGGGTGACCGCGTCGGCCGGTCGACCGGCCCGGTCGATCTCCTTGGCCAGGCGCTCGAGGGCCTCGCGGTACTCGCCGGGTTGCAGGAAGAGGGGCATCCATCCGTCGGCCAGCGTGGCCGCCCGACGCAGGGCGGCCTCCGACGAGCCGCCCACCCACACCGGGATGGCCGGTGGCTCCGGCAGCTGGCGGTACCGCTCTCCGCCCGTCGTCGAGGTGTCACCGGCGGTGACACCTCGACCGGAGGCCCACGACCGGCGCAGCTCGCCGATGCCGGCGTCCAGCTGGCGCCCGCGGGTCCGGTAGTCGACACCGGCCTGCTCGTACTCGCCGGCGTGGCTGCCGACCCCGACTCCGAGGATGAACCGCCCGCGGGTCAGGCTCTGCAGGGTGGCCGCCTGCTTGGCCACCGCCGGCGCCTGGCGCAGCGGGAGTTGGACCACGCAGGTGCCCAGGGTGGCGGTGTCGGTGGCCGTGGCCGCCACGGTCAGGGTCACCATCGATTCGAGGGATGGTCCGTGCCAGAAGAGGTGGTCGCATGCCCACAGGGCGTCGGCTCCCAGCCTGTTCGGCCTGGCGGCAGATGTCAGCCAGGTGGGCGATGGGGTCGCCGGGGCCTCGGTCGGTCGCCGCCCACGGGGGAACCGTGTCTTGCACGAAGGTCGGTAGGACGAGTCCGATCGGCCCCGGGGGAGTGGGAGGTCGCTCCATGGGCACAAGGCATCGTAACCGCCCCCGACCGCACGGGTGGTAATCGAGGGGGCGGACAGGCCGGTGGGGGGCCGGGCCGGTGCGCCGATGTTCGAACTGCCGGCCCGACGCGGCAGACTGGGAGGGCAAACCGGTCACCGGTGGGCGAGAATGACCGGCGACCAGGACGAGAGGACGACCCGTGGATGCTGACCAAGTCCGACGTGACGGCAGTGAGGACGGCGCGTCCGGTGCTACCGATGATGGCCCCGGCCCCGGTACGGTGGCCGGCACGGAGGGTGGGGCGGGGGAGGCGCTCACCGACGAGGAGCGGGCCGAGAGGCTGAGCCAGCTCAACGGCCTGATCGAGCTCATGCGCCCGGCCGTGCAGGCCGACGGCGGGGATCTGGCCCTCGTCTCGGCCGACGTGGCCACCGGGGTGGTCGAGGTCCAGCTCCAGGGGGCCTGCAGCTCCTGTGCGGTGAGCGCATCCACGCTCCAGGGCGGGGTCGACCGCATTCTCCGCGACCGCCTGCCCTGGGTCACCGAGGTCCGGGGCGGGGTCGACGAGTCGATGGACCCGTTCGAGAGCGAGTCGATGGGCCGCGGGGGTTACGTCCCCAGCTTCTGACCCGGGACGGTGAGCAGACAGCCGAGCTCTCCCTTCTTCTTTCCCTTCTTGTTTCCCTTCTTCTTCCCCTTCTTCTTTCCCTTCTTCCGGCGCGGTCCTCGTTGCATTACTTAGCAAAACTAAGTAATATGGAGGCATGAGCGTCGGATCCGTGGATGTCCCCGTGCCGTCAGGGGTGGTGCCTATGAACGGACCCGCCGCCGGGGAGATGGGCGCCGACAGCACCGACCTGGCCGAGACGGAGATGGCCTCCCGTCTGCGGCTGGCCGTGACCCGGCTGCACCGGCGCCTTCGCCAGCAGGCCCCGTCGGGGCTGTCCCAATCGCAGTCCTCGGCCTTGGCCAGCATCGACAAGCTGGGGTCGCCCACCCTCGGGGCCCTGGCCGCCCGCGAATCGGTCCAGCCTCCGTCGATGACCCGCATCGTCGGAGGTCTCGAGGAGCTGGGCTACGTGACCAGGGTCGTCGACCCCAGCGATCGGCGGGTGGTCCGGGTCACCGTCATGCCGAGGGGGAACGGGTGCTCCTGCAGAGCCGCTCGTTGAAGAACGCCTTCCTGGCCCAGCAGCTCCACCGCCTGTCGACCCAGGACCGGGAGGCCCTCGGGGCCCTGACCGTGCTGCTCGAGCGACTGGTGGAGCTGGACGAATCGTGACCTCCGTCCGCGCCGCGGTCCGCCAGACCTTCAGCTCCCTCCGGACCCGGAACTACCGGCTCTATTTCACCGCCCAGCTCATCTCGGTGTCCGGCACCTGGATGCAGACGGTGGCCCAGGCGTGGTTGGTGCTGCACCTGAGCGGGAGCAGTGTCGACCTCGGAATCGTGGTCGGTCTCCAGTTCCTGCCCATGCTGCTGTTCGGCCCCTTCGGCGGCCTGGTGGCCGACCGGGTCAACAAGCGCAGGCTGCTGTTCGCCACCCAGTCTGCCGGTGGCCTGCTGGCCCTGGTGCTGGGGATGCTGGTGGTGACCCACACCGTTCAGTTGTGGCAGGTCTACCTCCTGGCCACGCTGCTCGGCGTCGTCAATGTGTTCGACAACCCGGGCCGCCAGACCTTCGTCATGGAGATGGTGGGTCGTGACGACCTCCCCAATGCGGTGAGCCTCAACACCGTGGTCATGAACGCCTCACGGGTGGTCGGGCCGGCCATCGGCGGTGTGGTGATCGTCCTGTTCGGACTGGGGATCTGCTTCTTCGTGAACGCCGCCTCGTACGTGGCCGTGCTCATCGGGCTGTCCATGATGAGGAGCAGGGAGCTGCACCCGACAGAACACGTGTCGCGGGCCAAGGGTCAGATCCGCGACGGGTTCCGCTATGTCTGGCGCACCCCGAGCCTGCGCAACACGCTGCTGGCCATCGCCATCATCGGCATCTTCGCCTACAACTTCACGGTCACCCTGGCCGTGCTGGCCAAGGTGACGTTCCACGGGGGCGCCGGCACGTACTCGCTCCTCACCTCGTGCATGGGATTCGGAGCGGTCATCGGGGGGCTGGCGGCCGCCCACCGGGCCCGACCGACCCCGCGCCTCCTGCAGGTGCTCGCCCTCATCTTCGGCGCCCTGCTGGCCGCGGTGGCCCTGGCCCCGACGCTGCTCACCGCCTCCATCCTCATCGTGTTCATGGGTGCGGCCTCCATCGGGTTCATCGCCACGGCCAACGCCACCCTCCAGCTGACCGCGGACCCGACCATGCGGGGCCGGGTCATGGCCCTCTACGCCATGGCCTTCCTCGGGACCACGCCGATCGGCGCACCGCTGGTCGGGGCCATCGCCCAGTGGACGGACCCCCGGGTGGCCCTGCTGACCGGGGCGGTGGCCACGGTCATGGCCGCGGGCCTGCTGATGTGGAGGCACCAGGTCGGCCTGAGGCGGGTGGGCGATGCTTCCGGGCGTCTGGCCCACGACGTCGAGGTGGCGGCGGTCAGGGACGTCGAGTCCCACGTGGCCTGACCCGCCTTGGGAAGTCGGTATCGCCGAAGGTCAACTCCCCGCGCGAGGTCTCGGCGCCGGTCTCCCGAGGTGGGCATGAAGCGGGCCCGCAACGGAAGCGGGCCCCGACAGCGTCGGGGCCCGCTTCCGTTGATGGGCTCCGGGTCCGGTCGGACTCGGAGCTGAGTGATCAGAGGCTGAATTTGGTGCCCGGGTAGAGCGCCACGGATTTCGAGAAGACGCACACCTTGGCTGAGGTCTTCCCACCGACCAGCGCAGCACCCGCGCCGGTGCCCTTCGAGATCGATCCAGACTCCTCAGCCAAGAGGGTGTTGGTCTGTCCCGTCGGGGCTTTGCATGTGTCGGACTTACCGGTGAGCGCCTTGTCCGAGGTGATCTTGTTGGTGTCCGTACCACCGCCCTTGACCGACCAGGTGATCAGGGTGCCCTGTTTGGTGGCAGTAGCTGAGGTGCCCACCGACGAGTCACCGGTGCACTTCGACAGCTTCTGGGTGGTCAACGTGCCACTCACCGTGGAACAGGTGACGGTTTTTGGCGCCGCGCCGGCATACGAAGTGCTTGGGACAGCGATGGCCAGCGCGGCGGGGACGGCAAAGGCGCCGACCGCCAGGATGCGGATGGTTCGGAGCATGTGTCTCTTCTCTTTTCTCCCGCGCCTTGACGGGCTCTCGTCAGGCGACGGGTGCCCCTGACTCGTCGGCATCCCGGGTTCGGGACGTCAACCCGCGGTCTCAATTCAGGTCCTGACTACGGCTGCGCCCCTGGAGAGATCCAGATGGCGCAGACGAGGGACTTGAACCCGCACACTGCCGCCCCACTTTCGTGATGCCCACACCGAACAGTAAGGCCATGCATGCCCCAATTCAACCCGTTCGGTAGGGAAACGGGACTCCGCGTACAGGGAAGTGGGACTCCGGATCTTGCATCATCCCGTTCGGTGTCACACCAACGGCCCCGGCGCTCACCTCGGCTCAGGTCTCCGAGGCCGCCTTCGGCTCCTTGGGCAGGCCGAGCACCCGCTCGCCGACGATGTTGCGCTGGATCTCGGCCGTCCCTCCCCAGATGGTCTCCGAGCGGGAGAAGAAGAACGACGCCTGCAGGTCGCTGACCGGGTAGTCGTCCCGTCCCCGCTTGAGCCGGACGTCGACGATGTCGGCCGGATCGCCGGTCAGGATCTGGCCGTCGAGACCGAGGATGTCCATGGCCAGCTCCATGGTCTGCTGGTGGTGCTCCGACCAGAACATCTTGTTGCACGCACCCAGGGCGGCCGTGTGGTGGGTGCCGTTGAGGGCGTCGGTCAGCGACCGGTAGCCGTTGATCTGCATGATCTTGACGTTGGTCCACGCCCTGGCCAGACGCTGGCGGATCAGCGGGTCGGACGCCTTTCCGTTCTCCTTGGCCACGGCGATGATCTGATCGAGCTCGCGGGGGAACCGGCGGTGGCCGGTGGTGGCCGAGGAGCCCCGCTCGAAGCCCAGCGTGGTCATGGCCACCTTCCAGCCGTTGTTCACCCCGCCGACCACGTTCTCGGCTCGGGCAGCGCGGCATTGGTGAAGAAGATCTCGTTGAAGTCGGCGCTCCCGTCCACCTGGGCGATGGGCCGGACCTCGATGCCGGGCTGCTTCATGGGCACCAGCAGGTAGGAGATGCCGGCGTGCTTGGGTGCGTCGGGATCGGTGCGGGCCAGCAGGAAGATGTAGTCGGCGAACTGGGCCTGGGTGGTCCACACCTTCTGGCCGTTGATGACCCACTCGTCGCCGTCGAGCTCGGCCCGGGTCTTGAGCGAGGCCAGGTCACTGCCGGCGTCGGGCTCGGAGAACCCCTGACACCAGGAGATGGTGCCCTGGAGGATGCCGGGGATGAACTGCTGCTTCTGCTCTTCGGTGGCCCACTGCAGGATGGTCGGTCCGACCAGGGTGTCGCCGAAGAAGTCGGCCCGCAGCGGTGCCTCGGCCCGGGCGAACTCCTCGTTCAGGACCACCGACTCCATCAGCGAGAGCCCCTTCCCGCCGTACTCCTTGGGCCAGGACGCACAGATCCACCCCCCGTCGAAGAGCTTCTTCGTCCAGTCGCGGTTGAAGGCCCGCTTCTCGTCCTTGGTCATGGTGAAGCCCGGGGTGCCCCAGCCATCGGGGAGGTTGTCGTGCAGCCAGGCTGCGGATCTCCGCCCGGAAGGGCTCGGTCTCGGCGGGATAGTTCAGGTCCATGCCGCCGACACTACCCCGACGGGTTCCGCTCGCCTGACGCCTTCGGGTCGTGCGCGGGTAGAGTCGGAGCGCCGCACGCGCAACCGGGCGCGTGGGCCCTTGTCCCGCGGGGAGGTGTGGCCGATGAATCGAGGAGAACCCCCAAGTAGGTCCGAGGCATCGTCCCGTTCCCCTGTCGGCGCCGCCTGAGGCCGGAGGGGCCGTCGCCCCGTTCCGCCGTCGAGTGGGCCGTTGCGTGCCCAAGCCACCGGCACGCCCCGTCCGAGCTCCGCATCTCCACGTCTCGAGGTATCCATGTCCCGGCCCCTCCGGCCGCGGTCGGCAGCACCCGTGCCGACCGCCGGCCCGCGTTTCTGCCGTCCATGCTCCGGCGCCCGACCGGTGCCCCAGCCGCGCACCGGTCCCGGCGTCCGGCCGGTGCCCCAGCCGCGCACCTGTCCCGGCGTCCGGCCGCCCCGGCTCCATCCCCGGGGCCACCTGTGCGCGGCGGCCGGGTCGACCGCCGGTGACCGGTGGGCCACGTCCGCGGTCCGGGCCGGGTGCCCCGTCTACGCTGGGATCCTTATGACCATGCCGACGGAGACGACCGACTCGGAGCCTGGAGATCCTCCACCTTTCCAGCGTGGTCAAGCGGCCCCTGGTCGACAACACCGGTGACCGCCTCGGACGGGTCCAGGACCTGATCGTCCGGGCCGGTGAGTCCCCCCATCCCCCGGTGGTCGGGCTGGTGGTCGACATCGGGGGGCGTGACCTCTTCGTCCCCATCTCGAAGGTGGCCGCCTTCGAGCCGGGCCGGGTCCAGTTCGACGGCAAGAGGGTCGACCTCCGGCGCTTCGAACGGCGACCCGGCGAGCTGCTGCTGGCCCGGGACCTCCTGGCCCACCATCTGATCAACTTCGTGGGCGGCCGCCTGATCCGGGCCAACGAGATCGAGCTGGCCAAGGTCAACGGCACCTGGGAGGTCGTGGCCGTCGACCCCTCGAGCCGTCCGTTCCTCCGCCGGCTGCTCCCCGGCCGTCGTCACGAGCACACCGAGCCCGGGACGATCGTCGACTGGGCCAGCATCGAGCCCTTCGTCGCCCACGTCCCGTCGTCCCGGCTCCGGATCCCCTACCGCAAGCTGGCCAAGCTCCACCCGGCCCAGATCGCCGACCTGGTGGAGGCGGCATCGCACGACGAGGGCGAGGAGATCATCGAGGCGGTCGGTGCCGATCGTGAGCTCGAGGCCGACGTCTTCGAGGAGCTGGACACCGAGCACCAGGTGGAGTTCGTCCGGAACCGTTCCAACGAAGAGGCCGCCCGGCTGCTGGCCTCCATGGCGCCCGACGATGCCGCCGACCTGATCACCGAGGTGGACCAGGAGCGCCGGCTCCCCATCCTCAACCTGCTCCCCGAGCCCCAGCAGCGCAAGGTCCGCTCCCTCCTCAGCTACAACCCCGAGACGGCCGGGGGCCTGATGAGCCCCGACTTCCTGAGCATGCCGGCCGACTCCACGGTCGCCGCCGTACTCGAGGCGGTCCGCACCACGGCCGCACCTCCCGAGGCGCTCAACGTCGTCTTCGCCGTCGACGAGGAGGGGCACCTGGTCGGATCGGCATCGACGGTACGGCTGGTCCAGGCCGATCCATCCACCCGTCTGGCTTCGATCGTCGAGTCCGAGCCGGTCCACGTGCATCCCGACTGGGACCTCGGTGCCATCGTCCGCACCATGTCCGACTTCAATCTGATCGTGGTGCCGGTGCTTGAGCCCGGACACGAGCAGATCCTCGGCGTGGTGACCGTCGACGACGTCCTGGAGCTGTTGTTGCCGACCGGATGGCGACGCGACTTCGGTCGGACGGCGGTCGAGGAGTAGGCCGTGGACGAGGAGCGAAAACCCGACCTGGGCGCAGAGGGTGACCGGCCGTCGTCCGTGATGACCCCGAGGAACGGCCACCGTTCACCTTCTCCGTCACCGGGGGCGCCGACCCACGTCGTAAGGGGCAGGTCCGGACCCCCGGGATCCCGGCCCGCCGATCCGATCAGTTGCCGACCCTTCCCACCCGGCGTGTGCGCGCCGCCGGAGTGCCGACCGAACCAGATGCCGCCCGAAGGAGGTGAACCATGGCCGACGACAGGCCGGTGAACGACACGCCCACCGCGGTGCTCGACGAGGCGCACATCGGCGACATCCAGGGTGCGTTCGGGACCATCCGCCAGCACGACCTGGACAGCCGACGGTCGTGGCGGGCCCGGATCCTCACCTTGTTGGCCATCATGGGCCCCGGGCTCATCGTCATGGTCGGCGACAACGACGCCGGCGGCGTCGCCACCTATGCCCAGGCGGGGCAGAACTACGGGCTGACCCTGCTGTGGACGCTGCCGCTCCTCATCCCGGTCCTGGTGGTCAACCAGGAGATGGTGGTCCGCCTGGGTGCGGTCACCGGTGTGGGGCACGCCCGGCTGATCAACGAGCGGTTCGGCCGGTTCTGGGGGGCGTTCTCGGTCGGCGACCTGTTCATCCTCAATTTCTTGACCATCGCCACCGAGTTCATCGGTGTGAGCCTGGCCCTCGGGTACTTCGGGATCAGCGAGTACATCTCGGTGCCCATCGCCGCCGTGGGCCTCGTGGCCATGACCGCCACCGGGAGCTTCCGGCGGTGGGAGCGGTTCATGTTCATCTTCATCGTCGCTGAACTTCCTGGTCATCCCCCTGGCCATCTTCAGCCACCCGGCGGCCGGACCGTTCTTCAAGGGCTTCGTCACCCCCGGGGTGCAGGGCGGGTTCACCTCCACGTCGGTGCTGTTGATCATCGCCATCGTGGGGACCACCGTCGCCCCGTGGCAGCTCTTCTTCCAGCAGTCCAACATCGTGGACAAGCGGATCACGCCGCGGTGGATCAACTACGAGCGGGCCGACACGGTCATCGGATCGCTGATCACCGTGTTCGCCGCCTCCCTGCTGATGGCCGTGGTCGCCTCGGCCTTCGGCGGCACGGCGCTGGCCGGCCACTTCACCGACGCCGGCGGGGTGGCCCGGGGCCTCAACCACTACGTCGGGCACGCCGCCGGTGCCATCTTCGCCATCATCCTGTCTCAACGCCTCGATCATCGGCGCCGCCTCGGTGACCCTGGCCACCTCGTACGCCTTCGGCGACGTGTTCGGGGCCCGCCACTCCCTGCACCGCAGCTGGCGGGACGCCAAGTTCTTCTACGGTGCCTTCACCGCCATGGTGGTGCTGGCGGCCGCCATCGTGATCATCCCCGGTGCCCCGCTCGGAGTCATCACCACCGGCGTCCAGGCCCTGGCCGGGGTCCTCCTGCCCAGCGCCACCGTCTTCCTCCTGATGCTGTGCAACGACAAGGAGGTGCTGGGGCCCTGGGTGAACCGGCCCTGGCTCAACGTGGTGGCCACCGGCATCGTCTCGATCCTGCTGATGATGTCGCTCGTCCTCATGGCCACCACCGTGTTCAGGCACATCGACATCGATGAGCTGGCGGTGGTCCTGGGCGGGCTGATGGCTGCGGCTTCGTCGTCGGTGGGGCTCTCTACGCCCGTTCCCTGCGGCGCCGGCCACGGGAGCCGGTCACCCCGATGGCCAAACGGGCCACCTGGCGTATGCCGGCCCTCAATCTCCTGCAGCGCCCCCCCTGGTCCCGCGGTCGGCTGCTCGCCATGTACCTGTTGCGCGGCTACCTGGTGGTGGCGGTGCTGCTGCTGCTGGTCAAGGCCATCGAGCTCGGTTAGCCGGACGATCCCGTGAACGGCCCGCCGCGTCAGCTCCCGACAGCCCAGCTCAAACCGCCCCTTTCCCGTTCCCCGGGGTGCCCGTCACCTCCCTTCGCCTGGAGGGCCGGTGCCGCATCAGCCCGGCCGTCCGGCCCCCCGGCAGGATCCGGCTTGCGCCGAAGTGCCTGGCCGGGGGAGTATTTGGCTTCTATGTGCCTGCTCGCCTCGGTTGTCCATGCCTAGCTTCGGGCTGAAACGGCACAAGATCAAGGGTCCCGCCACTCCGCCACCAGCCCCCGAGCGGATCGTCCCCCGACCTCCGGAACCCGGTGGGCTCCGCATCGCCTTTCTGGTCTACCGGGGCAATCCGCGCTGCGGGGGCCAGGGGGTCTACACCCGGCACCTGACCCGCGAGCTGGTCGCCCTCGGCCACTCGGTCGAGGTGTTCGCCGGCCAGCCGTGGCCCGAGGTGGACGAGGGAGTCGGCTTCACGCCGGTCCCCGGGTCTCGACCTCTACCGCGACCCCGATCCGTTCCGGATTCCCAGATCGGCGCGAGTTCCGCAACTCCTATCCGACGTCGGTCGCGGCGCTGGAGTTCGGGGTGATGTGCACGGCCGGGTTCCCGGAGCCGTGGACGTTCAGCCTCCGGGCCCGCCGCCTGCTCGCCGCCCGGCGGGACGAGTTCGACCTGGTGCACGACAACCAGTGCCTGGGCAACGGGATCCTGGGCATGATGGAGGACGGATGGCCGGTGCTGACCACCCTGCACCACCCGATCACCGTCGATCGGCAGCTGGCCCTCAGCCACGCCACCAACCCGTGGCAGCAGTTCACCCAGCGCCGCTGGTTCGGCTTCCTGCGCATGCAGGTGAAGGTGGCCCGGGCCCTGCCCCGGGTGGTCACGGTGTCGGAGTCCTCCAAGGCGGACATCGCCGCCCAGATGGGGGTGGACCTCGACCGGATGACCGTCGTGCCGGTGGGCGTCGACCACACCGTGTTCCGGCCTCGTGACGGACGTGGAGCCGGTGCCCGGCCGCATCATGGTCACCTCGTCGTCCGACGTGCCCATGAAGGGGCTGGTGCCGCTGCTCGAGGCCGTGGCCAAGCTGCGCACCGAGCGGGACGTCGAACTGGTGGTCATCGGCAACCCCCGTCCCGACGGGCGGGTGGCCAAGGCCATCGAGCGGCTCGACCTGGGCCCGATCGTCAGGTGCGTGACCGGGATCAGCGACGACGAGCTGGCCCGCAACTACGCCCAGGCCCAGGTGGCGGTGGTCCCGTCGCTCTACGAGGGGTTCTCGCTGCCGGCCATCGAGGCCATGGCCTGTGGCGTGGCCCTGGTGGCCACGACCGGTGGGGCCCTGCCCGAGGTGGTGGGCACCGACGGGGTCACCGGCCTGTTGGTCGCGCCGGACGACCCGGGCGCCCTGGCCGTGGCCATCGGCCGCCTTCTCGACGACGACGAGCTGCGCCGGCGTCTGGGGGCGGCCGGTCGCGAACGGGTGCTCGGCCGGTTCACCTGGCAGGTGACGGCGGCAGGCACTGCGGCCGAGTACCGGGCACTGCATGGCCGACAGCAGAAGGAGGAGATTGCCATGCTGACCGTCGACTACGCGAGACTCGGGGTCGGGGCCGGCGACCGCCTGCTCGACCTGGGATGCGGCTTCGGGCGTCACGCCTACCAGGCCGCCCGCCTGGGCGCCCAGGTGGTGGCGTTCGACGCCGGCGCCGACGAGGTCCGCAAGGTCCAGGACACCTTCGGGGCCATGGTCGGTGGCCGGCGAGCTCGACCAGGCCACGGCCCGGGTGGGCGCGGTGCAGGGCGACGCCCTCAGGCTGCCGTTCGCCGACGGCTCCTTCGACCGGGTGATCGCCTCCGAGGTCCTCGAGCACATCCCCGACGACGAGGCGGCCATGGCCGAGCTGGCCCGGGTGCTCCGCCCGGGCGGCACCATGGCCGTGACCGTGCCCCGCTGCGGGCCCGAGTTCGTGAACTGGGCCCTGTCCGACGAGTACCACAACGTGCCCGGCGGGCACGTGCGGATCTACCGGCAGAGCCAGCTGGTCGACCGGCTCCAGGGCACCGGCCTGCAGGCGGTGGGGCGCCACCACGCCCACGGCCTCCACGCCCCCTACTGGTGGCTCCGGTGCCTGGTCGGCCCGAACAACGACACCCATCCCGCCGTCGCCACCTACCACCGGCTGCTGGTGTGGGACATCGAGAAGGCTCCGAAGGTGACCCGCTACGCCGACCGGGTGCTCAACCCGCTGGTGGGCAAGAGCCTGGTGGTCTACCTGGAGAAGCCGGCCCTTCCCGGCCCCGGGCGCCCATCGGCGGGCGAACGGGTTCCGGTCGGCGCCGAGGCGGTGGCATGAGGTCGATCCCCGAGGTCCCCGGCGTGATGACGGCCAGCCAGGTGATGGCCACCGCCCAGTCCATCGTGGCCCTGCAGCGCCCGGACGGGATGATCCCGTGGTTCCCCGGCGGGCACTGCGACCCGTGGAACCACGTCGAGGCGGCCATGGCGCTCACCGCGGTCGGCCTGGACGACGAGGCCGACCGGGCCTACCAGTGGCTGGTCGACACCCAGCTCCCCGACGGCAGCTGGTTCAACTACTACCTGACCACCGGCATCAAGGATGCCCGGCTCGACACCAACGTGTGCGCCTACCTGGCCACGGGGCGTGGCACCGCTACGTCTCGACCGGGGACATCGACGGCCTCGAGCAGCTGTGGCCGGCGGTCGAGGCCGGCGTCGACTTCGTGCTGCGCTGGCAGCGGCCCGACGGTTCCATCCACTGGTCGCTCGATCCGTCCGGCTTCCTCGAGGAGTACGCCCTCCTGACCGGGTCGTCGTCGATCTACCACAGCCTCCGGTGCGCCATCGCCTGCGCCGAGCGCCTGGGGCAGGAGCGGCCCGACTGGGAGCTGGCCGCCGGCCGGCTGGCCCACGCGGTGGCCCACCAACCGCGAGGCCTTCGCGCCCAAGGTCGAGTTCGCCATGGACTGGTACTACCCGGTGCTGTCGGGTGCCCTGAGCGGCGAGGCGGCGCAGCGCCGATCGAGCCGGCTCGTGGGACACCTTCGTCATGGACGGTCGCGGGCGTGCGCTGCGTGTCCACCGGCGAGTGGGTGACGGCGGCCGAGACGGCCGAGTGCGTGCTCGCCCTCGACGCCCTGGGCATGGACGAGATGGCCCTCCGGCTCCTGTCCTGGGTGCAGGCCCTGCGCAACGAGGACGGCTCGTACTGGACGGGCATGGTCTATCCCGAGGAGGCCACCTACCCGCCGCTCGAGCGGTCGTCCTACACGGCCGGAGCCATGGTGCTGGCGGCCGACGCCCTCAGCCGGACCACCCCGGCGTCGGGGATCTTCCGGGGCGAGGGACTGCCCAGCCACCTCGACCTCACCGAACCGGCGCCCGATGTCCCCGCGGAACCGGCGATGCGCGCCCCCGGCCAGGCCGGGCCGCACTGAGCCGCGCCCGGCCCTGCCGGCACTGAGCCGACGCCCGGCCCTGCCGGACCGGGGTTGGAACCGAACTGGACCGGGCCGGCCAAGCCGGCGATGTGACGCGCTCTATTCGAAGCAGGTGCGGATGGCGGCTTGCCCGGCCGGTTGCAACTCTGCCGCGTGTGCCGGGTCAGGCTGGGTGCTCAGCTTGCCGACGTTGTAGGACAGCTCCGGACCCCAGAAATAGAGACCCTGCATCTTGTGGGCCTTGGCGAACTGGCAGGCAGCGGTGAACCAGTTGGCCTGGATTCTCTGGTTGAAGACCGCGAACGGAGGGGAGTAGTTCGGAGTCGCATAGGCGCCGTCGTCAGCCGAGATACCCACCTCGTCGAACGCGACCCGGCCGGCCGCGGCCGGGAGCGGCTTCACGGTGAGGTACCTGTTCCAGGCAGCCAGGATCTGGGCCACCGTCGCGGTGGGGGTCAGGTTCGCGAGCAGCGGGTAGGCGTCTTGGGCGACTGCGGTTCCCGGGTGGACGTCACCCCGGTTCGGGTCGGCGTTCCAGCTCGAGTCGAAGGCCACCTGGCCGGAGTAGAGCTTCAGGGCGTAGGCGATGGCCGACGGCCATTGGGCACTGGTCGACATGCTGGTCAGCTCCGACGAGATGGAGAAGAGGGGCACATCGTTGGCCTGGGCCATCTGCAGGTATGGCTTCAGGGCAGTTTTGTAGCTGGCGAACCACGCGGCCGTGTTGGTCGGAGCGATACCACCTCGCCAGGTATCGAAGATCTGGAGATTCGACTGGTCCATCAAGGGACGGACCATGACCTGCAGCCCGACCGACTGGGCTGCGTGCACGAGAACGGCCAGACGGGCCGGGCTGGGCGACTGCAACGGGACGGGGCTCGCCCCGGGTTCGCTGCACAGGCCGGTGGCGATGACGCTGTTGGCGGTGGGGCCTGCGACGTAGAACGGGAAGGCGATGGAGACGCTGTTGGCCCCCAGCGACTTGATGCCCCTCATTTCGTTGACCGCGTTCTGCTGCCAGAGGCCCGCAGAGGCACAGGTGTCCAGCGCATAGACGTCGATCCCGTGCTGGGGAACGGTCACCGCGGGGGGTGAGCCCGCTTGCCGCGGCGAGCTTCCTGTCCTGGGTGCGGCTGGCGCCGAGGCCGAGTCTGCTTGCCGGGTCGAGCCCGCCGCCGGGGCCGCCGCCGAGCCCGAGCCCGAGCCCACGTCCGAGCCCGAGCCCGCGTCCGGCGCCGAGCCCGAGTCCGCGTCCGGCGCCGAGCCCGGGGCCGAGTCCGAGTCCGAGTCCGGCGCCGAGCCCGAGTCCGAGCCTACGGCCCGACGAGCGGCGATGCCCGGCGTGATCCCGGGGGTGGCGTGGCCGGACAGCGGGATCGAGGTGAGCATCAGAACGCCGTTCACCAGCACCCAGCCGGGTGGAAGCGCGGCCGGCGTGCCCTCGATGTCGAGGGAGGTGACGCCGGAGAGAGTGGCGTCGGTCAGGTCGGTGCCGGTCAGGTTGGTGTAGGTCACGTACGAGTCGGTGAGGTTGCTCCCCGTCAAGTCAGCACCGGTGAGATTGGCGCCGTGGAGGTTGCTGTCGGGCAGGACGGCGCCGGCCATCTCGGCGTCGGCCAGGTCGGCGAAGGGCCCCACCAGGTAGCCGTCGACGATCTGCCAATTGGCCGGCGAGGCCGTGGGCAACGCCGCCGGGGTGCCGGTGATGCCGCCCGAGGCCACGTCGCCCAAGTTGGCCCCGGCCAGGTCGGTGCCGGCCAGGTCGGTGCCGGAAAACGTCGCCTCGATGGCGTCGACATTGGCCAGGTCGGCATCGGTGAGGTCGGCCCCGGTGAGTACCGCCCCTTCGAGGTTGGCGCCGGCGGCATCAGCCCCGGTGAGGTCCGCGCCGGCGAGATCGGCTCCGTAGAGGAATGCCCCGGGCCCGACAAGGTAGCCGCTGACCACCGACCAGTTGGCGGGAAGGGTGGGCATGCCGACCAGGCCTCCCGAGACCACCCCGGTGAGCCTGGCCCCGGCGAGGTGGGCCCCGGCGAGGTCGGCACCGGTGAGATTGGCGCCGGTGAGGTTTCCGACGAGGTTGGCACCGGCCAGAGCGTCGTTGGCCAAGTCTGCTCCCGGTCCGATGAGGTACCCGCCGACCAGGCTCCAGTTGCTGGGCAGCGTGCCGCGGCCACTGTCGCCGCCGGACACCACACCGGTGAAGTCGGATCCCGTGAACTTGGCGCCGCTGATGCCCGAGTGCTCCAGGATGGCCCCGTTCAAGAGGGCGTTGTCCAGGCTGGCACCGGTCAGGGTGGCACCTGAGATGAGAGCGCCCTGCAGGTCCACTCCGGCGGCGCTGGCATGGGTGAGGATGGCATGGGTGAGGGTGGCGTTGGTGAGGTTGGCGCCGGTGAGGGTGGCCCTGGTCAGGTTGGCACCCGTGAGGTTGACGCCGTACAGATCGGCATCGGCGAGATTGCATCCGGCGAGGTCCGCATGCGGGCCGGGCACGCAGCCGGCGGCACTGGCAGGGACGGCGGCGGCAAGGGTGAAGGTGGTGGCCAACAGGAACATGGTGCCGGCAAGGGGCACCCACACCCTGACGCGCCGAGAGGAACCGCCAACCCCCGCCGAGGTTTCCATGGGAGAGAGTATTGCAGGTAGCGGGGGATTCTGACCAAGGTCGTGCTCCCGGGAATGCCAAATGCAGGCGAACGCTGACCTTCATGTGGCGGAGAGTGGTCAACTCCTCCCACCTTCGGGCGGGCCGGGGCTGCCCGGGGGGCACCCCTCAGAGCCCCACCGGACTCCTCAGAGGCACCTCAGGATCCGCAGCGAGCCGCACTCGCCGTCTTCGACGAACTCGCCCGAGTCGAGTGCGGCCCTCCAGATCTCGTAGGGAGGACGTCCGCCGTCGGCCGGATCGGGGAAGACGTCGTGGATGGCCAACCACCCGCCTTCGACCACCTTCGGCGCCCAACCCCGGTAGTCGGCCCACGCCGGTTCCGCGCCGTGACCCCCGTCGATGAAGCAGAAGGCCAGCGGCGTCGACCAGTGGGACGAGACGGTGGGCGAATCGCCCACGATGCCGATGACCGACGCCTCCAGTCCGGCCCCGCCCACCGTGTGCCGCCAGCGGGGAAGGGTATCGATCCTGCCGGTCTCCGGGTCGACCAGGGTGCTGTCATGATGCTCCCATCCGACCTGGTTCTCCTCGGATCCGTGGTGGTGGTCCAAACTGAACAGGACCGCGCCCGTCTCTTCCGCCGCCGCCCCGAGGTAGACGCTCGATTTGCCGCACCACGCCCCGATCTCCACGAAGGTGGCCCCTTCGAAGGAGGCACCGGCTCGCAGCGCGGCCAGGTACAGGGCCTCGCCCTCGTCATCGGGCATGAAGCCGGTAGCCGCCCGGGCGGCGCTGAGGAGCTGGTCGCGCCGCTCCCTTCGCTCGGTCGAGGGAGCCTCCGTGGCCAAGGTGCTCGTGGATGAGGGAGTGGCTTCTTCCATGCCTGCAGCCTGTCACGTCATCGATGGCCGGGCATACCGTCGGAGATGAAACCTCCGCCCCGGCCGTCAACCTCTGACCAGGGCCACCAGCGTGTAGATGGCGAAACCGGCCAGCAAGGCGCCGCCCACCTTGCGGATGACCCACAAGGGCAGGTACCGGAGCAGGGCCCGCCCCCCGAAGGCACTGATGGCGGCCACGGTGGTCAGGGCGCCGAAGGCCCCGATGAACACCGGCACCGGCGCATGGTACTTGGCCGCCAGATTGGCGGTGAGGATCTGGGTGAGATCGCCGAACTCGCCCACGAAGATGACGGCGAAGGCCGCGCCCACGGTCTTCAGGTCCACGCCGGCCCGGTCCGCCTCCACCTCACCCTCGATCTCCTCCTCCTGCTCGGGAACGAAGAGGAGGTAGGCCGCTCCTGCGGCGAAGAGCGAGCGCGGTGATCCCCTCCACCCATCGGTGGGGGAGCAGCTGCAGGAGCTGGCCCACGGCCACCGCCATGCAGCGCGTGGAGGCAAAAGGCCAGGGTGGCGCCTATCCACACCAGTACCGGCCGATACCGGCTGCCCATGATCAGCGTGGCGATCATCGTCTTGTCCGGCAGCTCCGCCACGAACACGAGGGCGAAGACCGTGAGGATGATTCCGGGATCCACCGCTTCAGGTTACGGAGCCCGGCGCATCCCGGCGGACCACCGGGAATGCCGGTACTCGCCGGTGTTACCGAGGGGGGCCGACCGCCTCGGTGTTACCGAGGGGGGCCGACCGCCTCGGTGAGAGAGGCGGCCAGGTCCCGCCCTCCCGTTGGCCGAAGGTCACGTTGACCGCCAACCGCTCGAGGATCTGCTCGACCGTCCGGCCGCCGGTGGGCAGCGGGTGGCTCTCGACGAACGCGGTCACCTGTTCGGCGAGCTCGGGTGGGTTGCACAGGCCCCGGATCCCATCCAGCATGCGGGGCAGGATGTTGGATGGGAACTTGGCCACCAGTTCATCCCACTCCTCGGTGATCCGGTGCCACACGGTCGGCCCGGTGGTCCGGTTGGCCACCAACAACTGCAGCACGAAGGGCGCGTTCTGGGTCCGGACCTCGGTCATGGCCAGGTCGAAGGTACGCATGGCCAGGTCGATCTGGTTGAACGAGGCCAGTGCATAGAGGTAGCGGTTCTCCTCCTGCGGGTTGGCGGGAGACCGGTAGCGGGCGAGGAACGCGTCGAACTCGGGCTCCCCGCCGCGGGAGCCGACGATGTCCAACATGGCCGACTCGGTGTCGGGATGGAGGGTGGTGGTTCCGGCGTCGGCGAAGCGACGGCCGGCCTCGGCCTGGGTGTCGGGGTCGCACCGATGGTGCCCAGCGTGCGCAGGACCGACGCCCGCAAGGAGGGGGTCCGCTCGCCGTCGTCGTCCCGGGGGTCCCAGCCCAGGTCCTCGGCCAGCGGGCCGAGCAGGGTGCGGACGGCCTGCGCCAGCACCGGCCGGTCGCCGTCGGGGATCACCCGATCGAACAAGCCCAGGGCACCGAGGACCACCGACCACACGCTCGGGTCTCCTTCGGCCGAGTCGACCAGGGCCCGCGCCAGGCGCAGCAGGTCGGAGAGCGGCGCCTGGCCGGACAGCGATGCCGCCCAGGTGTCCGACACGAGGTTGTAGCGCTCGAGCGGCGCCAGTTCCGTCAGCCGTCCGGCCAGGCGCTCGACCATGGCCGTCGGATAGGAGACCCGGTAGTAGCCCGAGCCTCCGGCGTTGACCAGGGCGGTGGCGGAATCGACGGTCACCGCGTCCTGTGAGGAGCGGGTGCCGTTCAAGAGGATGGGGGGTGAGTCGAGCTCGGTCGTCCGGTCAGGGAACGGGTGAGCACGGGGACCAGCCACGCCGAGCCGATGGCGCCCCCCGGGTCGCCCTCGGTAGGAGAAGGGCGTCTGGGTCAGGCGATCCGTCCTCGCCCACCCGCACCAGCGGGTAGCCACCCTGGTTGATCCAGGTGTCCATGATCGTGCGCACGGCGCGGCCGCTCGATCGCTCGAGGGCGTCCCAGAGGTCGGCGGTCTCGGTGTTGGCGTGGCTGTGGGTGGTCAGGTAGTCGTTGATGCCCTCGCGGAAGACGTCGGGACCGAGGAACTGCTCGAGCATCCGAAGCACGCTCCCGCCCTTCTGGTAGGTGAGGACGTCGAACATGCCCTGGGCCTCCTCGGGCCGGCCCACCGGGAACTCGACCGGTCGGGTGGCGTGCAGGCCGTCGACGGCCATGGCCGCCTCCCGTTCGACGCCGAAGCTGACCCAGCGCTGCCACTCGGGCCGGAAGGCGTCGACGGCCAGGATCTCCATGAAGGTGGCGAACGCCTCGTTGAGCCAGATGCCGTTCCACCACCTCATGGTGACCAGGTCGCCGAACCACATGTGGGCGATCTCGTGGCAGACCACGTCGGCGACCCGCTCGAGCTCCACCCGGGCGGCCTGGGTCGGGTCGACCAGCAGCACCGACTCGCGGAAGGTGACGCACCCGAGGTTCTCCATGGCCCCGAAGGCGAAATCGGGGATGGCCACCAGGTCGAGCTTGTCGGCCGGGTAGGGGATGCCGAAGTAGTCGGTCGAAGAAACGGAGGGCGTGGGCCCCGACGGTGAGGGCGAAGGGGGTCAGGTGGCCCTGGCCGGGACGGTGCACGATGCGCAGCGGCACACCGTCGACCTCGAGCGGGTCGGTGGCCTCGAGGGGGCCGACGATGAAGGCGACCAGGTAGGTGGACATGACCATGGTCGGGGCGAACCGGACCCGCCGCTTTCCCCCCGGGCTCGGGGGTCTCCTCGACCACCGCTCCCGTTGGAGAAGGCGGCCAGGGCCTCGTCGACCACCAGGGTGACCTCGAAGGTGGCCTTGAGCTCGGGCTCGTCCCAGCAGGGGAAGGCCCGGCGGGCGTCGGTCGACTCCATCTGGGTGGTGGCGATGACGTGCTCGGCCCCGGCTTCGTCGGTGAAGGTGGACCGGTAGAAGCCGTGCAGCTTGTCGTTGAGGATGCCGTTGAAGGTCAGGTGCAAGGTGGCCGGCCCCGGGGCGAGCGGCTCGGCGAAGACCAGGGTGGCCCGCTCCTCGTCGGCGTCGAGGTCGATGGAGGTGGGGGAGAGGGCGTAGCCGCTGTCGGGGTTTCCGTCGTTGAGCTCGGCGAAGGTGATCTCCAGCTCGGCGGCGTTGAGGGTGATCGATCGGGTGGGTTCGCGTGATGGTGACGTCGATCTCGACGTCGCCGGTGAAGGTGGCGGCCGGCGAGGTCCGGGGTGAGCACCAGCCGGTAGGCGTGGGGCCGGACGGTCGTGGGCAGAAGGTAGCGGGGCCTCCCCGGGGGTGGTGTCGTCGGCGTCGTCGTTTGTCGAGTGTGCTCATGTCGGGCAGGCTACCGTCGGGCCGTGCATAGCGACCGTCATCCAGCGATTTATCCGAGGGCAGTGGCGGACACCGCGGGGGCTCCGCCGACGGCTCCTCCGGCGGTACCGGGGTGAGCCCCGATCCGGGTGGCCCGGGTGGCCCGGGCGGCCCGAGACTCGACGTGGTGGCCATCGGCAACGCACTGGTCGACGTGCTGGCCTCAGCCACCGACGCCGATCTCGTGGCCCTCGATCTGGTCAAGGGAACCATGGCCCTGGTCGATCACGAGCCGCTCGGAGTCCATCTATGCCGCCATGGGTCCGACCACCGAGGCCTCGGGTGGTTCGGCGGCCAACACGGCGGCCGGCCTGGCCGCGCTGGGCGGCCGGGTGGCCTTCCTCGGACGGGTGGCCGACGACCAGCTGGGCCAGGCCTTCACCCACGACATCCGGTCGATCGGGCGTCGCCTTCGACCCGGTGCCGACCCCGGCCGTCCCCGGCCAGGCGGTGACCGGCCACTGCCTGGTCCTGGTCACCGACGACGCCGAACGCACCATGGCCACCCACCTCGGCGTGGCCTCCGACTTCGGCCCCGTCGACCTGCACGACGGCCACCTCTCGTCCGGTCCAGGTCGTCTACCTCGAGGGCTACCTGTGGGAGCAGCCGTCGGCCAAGGCGGCCATGCGCGAAGCCATCGACGCTGGCCCATGCCAACGACGCGTCGGTGGCCCTCACCGTGTCGGATCCGTTCTGCGTCGAGCACCACCGGGACGAGTTCCTCCAGCTGCTCGAAGGGGACCTCGAGCTGCTGTTCGCCAACGAGGAGGAGGTCATGTCGCTGTTCGGCGCTTCCTCCTTCGAGGCCGCGGTGGAGGCCGTCGGCGAGACCGGTGTGCTGGCCGTGCTGACCCGGGGTGCGGCCGGATGCGTGGTGGTGTCGCCGTCGGGGCCCGGTCGAGGTGCCCGCCGCCCCGGTCGAACGGGTGGTCGACACCACCGGAGCCGGCGACCTGTTCGCCGCCGGGTTCCTCTACGGGATCACCAACGGGCTGTCACCCGAGGAGTCGGCCCGGCTGGGTGGGGTCTGCGCGGCCGAGGTCATCTCCCACGTGGGGGCCCGACCGCAGGCCGACCTCCGGGCGCTGGCGGTGGAGGCGGGCCTCTTCGGCTGATCGGCCGGGCGGCGCCGGCGCCGGCGCCTGTCGCCGGGCCGGTTCAGCTGATCGGGCAGGATCGAGCCGGACCGGGCCACCGGGCGGCGTCAGCCTGGCGGGGTCTCCACCGGCCTGAACGAAAAGGGGAGGTCACCGATCCGGACCAGCACCGAGGCCACGGCCCTCCCCAGCGGGGCCAGGGCATCGTCGAGGCCGGCCGGATTCTCGATGATGGACTCGTCCAGCTGGCACGATCCCTCGTAGGAGACCTCGATGGCCCACTCGAGCGGTTGCCGGATCCGGTGCCGATCACCTGCTCGATGGTGGCCGCACCCCGCAGCAGCGGCTCGCCTCCGAGGACGTCGAGACTCTCGGGCAGCACGCCGAGCAGCGGATCGACCTCGGGGACCTCGACCAGACCCTGGACCCGGAAGGCGATCTCGACCAGCACCTCGGGCAGCTCGTCCGGCTCCTCGCCGATGGCCCAACTCCGGTAGGCGGTCTGGCTCCAGGTCGGCCAGTCGAGGCTGGTGTCGACCCGGATACGCGCCGGGCGCTCCTCGCCGGGGAGGCTGTAGGAGGTTTCGAAGCTGACGTCGCCGAGGAAGACGTCCACCTGGAACCGTTCTTCCACGGCCTGGCGCTGCAGGAGCGCGGCCTCGAAGGCATGTGCGGTGCGAGCTGACGAGTTGGTGAAGACGTGGTCCAGCATGGCGGAGCAGAGGCTACCGTTCTTGCATGGCCGTCTCTCCCGATGCGCGCCGACCGTCAGATGTGGCTGGAGCGTCGGGTCATCAACTACGCCCACCAGGGTGGTGCCTGGGAGGGACCGTCCTCGACTCTGCACGCCATCGCCTCGGCCCTCGAGGCCGGGGCCACCGCCATCGAGCTCGACGTCCACGCCACCGCCGACGGCAAGCTGGTGGTGTGCCACGACCCGACCGTCGATCGCACCACCGAGGGCGCCGGGGCGATCGCCGACCTGCCGTGGGAGGCGGTGCGGGCACTCGACAACGCCTACTGGTGGGCGCCCGGGGCCGACGTCGACGCCCGGGCTGGATCCGGACGAGTACCCGTTCCGGGGCCGGCGCCCCGAGGACCGCCGCTTCCGGATCGCCCTACTGGAGGAGGTGCTCGACGAGTTCCCCGGGGTGGTCCTCAATCTGGACATCAAGCAGACCGGCCCGGCGGTGGCGCCCTACGAGGAGGCGCTGGCCCGCATGCTCCGTCGCCACGGTCGCACCGACGACGTGATCGTGGCCTCGTTCCTCGACACCGCCACCGATGCCTTTTCGACCTTCGCACCGGAGATCCCGACCTCGGCGGGCACGATGGCCGTGGCCGGGTTCTCGCAGTCGGTGCGGGCCGGGGAGGCCCCGGCCCCGATGCGGCATGTGGCCCTCCAGGTACCGGCGAGCTTCGGCGACGTTCCCCTCGTCGACGAGCGTTTCGTGGACGTGGCCCACGAGCAGGGTCTGGCCGTCCACGTGTGGACCATCGAGGAGGAGTCCGAGATGGAGCGGCTGTGCCGGCTCGGGGTGGACGGCATCATCACCGACCGGCCCTCGGCCCTGACCGCGGTGCTCGACCGGCTCGGTTGTGCATGGCGCCCGCGAGGGTGATGGCCGCGGGTGCGGAGCCCCGCCGAGGGACCGCCCCGGGCGGATCAGCCCCGGCCGCAGTTCGGCTTCTTGCCGTGGTTGGCCTTCTTCTTGGCCCGAGCTTCCGCTTGTTCGTTCGTTTCGACACAGTTCGGAGATCCTACTCGGATTGCCACCGGTACCCGCCACGAGGGGTCCGGGGGCCGGGGGAGGGCGATGACCTGGTTGTTGCGGGACGGCGACGTGCTGGCCGCGGCCGAAGTGGCCGACGGCTCTGGCCGATCGGACCAGGGGCCTGCTCGGCCGGACGGGCTACGAGGGGGCCATGGTGTTTCCCCGGACCCGGTCGGTGCACACCTTCGGGATGCGATTTCCCCATCGACGTCGCCTTCTGCGACCGGGAGATGGTGGTGGTGGCGGTGGCCCGGCTGCCGCCCTGGCGGATGAGCCTGCCCCGGAGACGGTGCCGGTCGGTCGTCGAGGCCGAGGCCGGCGCCTTCGAGCGGTGGGGACTGCGGGTCGGGGACAAACTGGACCTGCGTGGATGAGTGAGGCGGGTGAGGGAGAGGACCGGGTCGGGACCGGCCCGGCACCGCATGGCCCGGGGTCGATCGTTCTGGTCGGGACGCCCATCGGCAACCTGGGCGACCTGTCCCCGCGGGCCGTCGAGGCCCTCCGTGGCGCCGACATCATCTACTGCGAGGACACCCGCCACTCGCGCAAGCTGCTGACCCATGCCGGCATCACCGGGGTCGTCGCTCCGATCGCTCCACGAGCACAACGAGGACGACCGGATCGCCGAGGTCCTCGGGGCCGTCGCCCAGGGCCGGACGGTGGCGCTGGTCAGTGACGCGGGTATGCCCGGCGTCTCGGACCCAGGGAGCCGTGTGGTGGCCGCCGCCGCTGTGGCCGGGCTGGCCGTCACCGTGGTCCCCGGTCCTTCGGCGCTCCTGGCCGCGCTGGTGACCAGCGGGCTCGACACCGGACGCTTCTGCTTCGAGGGTTTCCTGCCCCGCTCGGGCCGGGAGCGGGGCAGGCGGCTCGAGGCACTGGCCGGCGAGACCAGGACCACCGTGCTCTTCGAGGCCCCGGGACGGGTACCCGGCACGTTGGCCGACCTGGCCGAGGCGTGCGGAGCCGACCGGCAGATCACCGTCGCCCGCGAACTGACCAAGCTGCACGAGGAGATCTGGAGGGGTTCCCTGGGTGCTGCCGTGGCCTGGGCGGGGCACGGCCCGTCCGGGGTGAGGTGGTGCTGGTGCTGGCGGGGGCCGCGGAGGCCCCGGCTCCCGCCGTGAGCGACGACACGCTCACGGCGGCCCTGGTCGAGAGGTTGGGCCGGGGTGAGCGCACCCGGGGAGTCGTCGAGGACGTGGCTACGGTCTTCGGGGTGCCCCGGAGGCGGGTCTACAGCCTGGCGTTGGCCGTACGCCCGCCGGAGCCCCCCGAATAGCGTCCGCTCCTCCGCTCCTCCGCTCGTCCGCTCCTCCGCTCGTCCGCTCGTCCGAGCCGAAAGCCGGCGACCTGATGGCGTCGGCCCCGTCTTCTGAACCGGCCGCCTACCGGCCACAGCCGATAATTCGGCCAATTCGCAAAATTTGGACATGCCGAAGGGGCCGACCGGGGGGCGATGGCCGCCATAGCGGAGGGCGATGGCGGCTGTCAGAGAGGGCGACGACGCCCATCGGGGAGGGCGATGGCGCCCCGAGCACGGGTATTCCGACCTCCGGCTCAGCGCAATTCGGTCAGAGCCCGCTGGACATAGGGGGCGAGCGGGAGCTCCGATGCCCGGTCGAGGGGTTGCCACCGGGCGGCATCCGATGACCCGCCGGTCTCGTCCCGGAGCACTCCGGAGTAGGAGTCGATGCCGTAGACGATCCTCACGGTATGCAGGAGGGTGCCGTTCGGGAGCGTGCTCACGTCGGACAGCACGCCCCTGAGGGCCCCGACCTCCACCTGCAGTCCGGTCTCCTCGGTGAACTCGCGCTCGAGGGCGGCCACGGGATCCTCACCGTGATCGATGCCGCCACCCGGGAGGAACCAACGGCCGGCCACGGTCAGGTACCGGGCCGCCCGTACCAACAGGACGCGGTCGCCGCCTCGATCCTCGCAGATCCCGTACACGGCCACTCGTTGCCGGAGCGCTGGTCGCTGGGGGGTGGATGGTTCCAATCGAGCACCGGCCTCGGGTGGAGTCGGACGGCGTCTTGCCGTGATCTCGGTACGCTAGCTGCCAGTGCCCCGCTACTACGTCACCACTCCGATCTATTACGTCAAGGACGCTCCCCATGTGGGGCATGCGTATACGACCGTCAACGCCGATGCCCTGGCCCGCTGGCACCGCTTGATCGGTGACGACGTCTTCTTCCTCACCGGCACCGACGAACACGGCCAGAAGGTGGCACGGGCGGCCGAGGGGCAAGGGTTCAGCCCGAGCGAGTGGACCGACCGGTTGGCTCCCCGGTTCGCCTCCGCCTGGGCCGATCTCGACATCTCCAACGACGACTTCATCCGGACCACCGAGCCGAGGCATCACGAGGCGGTCCAGAGGTTCCTGGGCCGGATCTACGAGAACGGCCACATCTCCAAGGATGTCTACCGCGGCCTGTACTGCGTGCCCTGCGAGCAGTATTACGGGGAGGACGATCTCATCGACGGCAGCCTGTGCCCGATCCACCGCATGCCGGTGGAGCACCTCGAGGAGGAGAACTACTTCTTCAGGCTGAGCGAATTCCAGCAGCCGCTGGTCGAGTGGTACGAGGCCAACCCCGGCGCAGTGGTCCCGGAGGGGAAGCGGAACGAAGCCCTCAGCTTCATCAAGGGGGGGCTGCGGGACATCTCCATCACCCGGACGTCGATCGACTGGGGCGTGCGCGTGCCGTGGGACGAGGCGCACGTCTTCTACGTCTGGTACGACGCCCTCGTCAACTACCTCACGGCCATCGGCTTCGGGGAGGACGAGCGAAGGTTCGAAGCCTGGTGGCCGGCCGTCCATCATCTCATCGGCAAGGAGATCATCAGGTTCCACTGCGTGTGGTGGCCGGCCATGTGCATGGCGGCCGGCATCGACCCGCCGGCCCATGTCCAGGTGCACGGGTGGCTGCTCCTCGGCGGCGAGAAGATGGCCAACTCGAGTGTGAACCAGATCTCCCCGGGCGATCTCACCGCCGACTTCGGGGTCGACCCCGTGCGCTACCACCTGCTGCGGGACATCCCCTTCGGATCGGACGGCGATTTCTCCGCCGAGGGGATCGTCGCCCGCTACAACGCCGACCTGGCCAACAACCTGGGCAACCTCCTGTCCAGGGTGGCCACGGTGGTGGGCTCCAAATGCCAGGGGATCGGGCCGGCCCCCGCCGCCGACAGCCGCCTGGCGCCGGCGTCCGCCACGGTGGTGGCAGAGGCGTCCGACGGGTGGAACAACGGGCTGCCCCACCTGGGGCTCGAGGCGACGTGGCGACTCATCCGCGAGACCAACGCCGAGTTGGAGTCAGCCGAGCCATGGAAGGCCGAACCGGGGCCGGAGGTGGACTCGATCCTGGGCAGCGCGCTCGAGGTGCTGCGGATCGTGTCGATCCTCATCGTCCCGGCCATGCCGTCGACGGCGGCTGAGATCTGGAGGCGGATCGGCCTCGACGGGTCGCCGGCGGACCAGCGGCTGCCGGCGGCGGGCGCTTGGGGCGGCTATCCGGGGGGTCGGGCCGTGGAGAAGGGCGCCCCGCTCTTCCCGCGGCGCAAGGGCTAGTGGGAGACCACGGGCCAGTGGAAGACAGGGCGCCCGAAGCGGTGATCGACTGGTTTGATTCCCACTGCCACCTCCAGGAGGAGTTCGCCGGGCCCGACGAGGGCGCCGAGCCTGGACCCCATGCGACGAGGCTGGCGGCAACCATCGCCCGGGCCGCCGAGGCCGGCGTGTCGAGGATGGTCTGTGTGGGCACAGGGGCGGGCTCGTCGGCCGAGGCTGTGGCCCTGGTGCGGTCCATGCGCCGGCCGGACTCGGTGGCCGTGGCCGAAGGTGTGGAGCTGTGGGCCACGGTGGGCCTCCACCCCCACGATGCGATCGACGGCGTCGATTCCCTCGATGAGCTGCTGGGGGCCGAGCTCATCGACGGGCCCGGGCCCGGCGGAGGTTCGGACCGTACGGTGGTCGTCGCCATCGGCGAGTGCGGCCTCGACTACCACTACGACCATTCGCCGCGCCCGGTCCAGCGCGAGGCATTCGCCCGTCAGGTCGATCTGGCCCACCGCCACCACCTGGCCCTGGTCATCCACACCCGCGAGGCGTGGGACGACACCATCGACATCCTCGAGGCGTGCGGGGTCCCTGAGCGGACGGTCGTCCACTGCTTCACCGGCGGACCGGGCGAGGCCCGCCGGTGCCTCGATATGGGGGCGTCCCTCTCGTTCAGCGGCGTCGTCACCTTCAAGAATGCGTCCGATGTCCGCGAGGCGGCCGCCCTCTGCCCCATGGACCGACTGCTGGTGGAGACGGACACCCCGTTCCTGACGCCGGTGCCTCATCGTGGAACCCTCAACGAACCCTCGAGGGTTCCACTGGTCGGAGCAGCGATTGCCCAGGTCAAAGGGGTTGAGACTTTGCAGATTGCTGAGGCCTCCACCCTGAACGCCCGGAGCCTGTTCGCCCTCTGAGCCGGAAGCGGTGTCCCGAGGGGCCGGCCGCGCCGGGGATCCCATCCCGGGGGCGGTGTGAGGCCCCGGTTTGATTCGCGACCGCCCGTCCACCTAACGTCTGCGCTGCGGCCGCGTAGTTGAGCGGTCGCTTTGCTTTCAGCACGTCGTTGCTTGATCTCGTTGTGTTTGATCTCGGAGTGCGGCTGTCGGGCGCGTTCCCAGGACCGGCTTGGAGGAGACGGTCCGGTCCATCCCGCAAGGGATGGACATGTCTCCAGGGGTTCCGTCCCCATGGAGGCAGCCCTGTCAGCCTCACGAGGAGAGTGGAGTTCTGAGGACCAGCTTCGAAAATGGCAGCCGGCCGGGCGCCGCCCTCATCTTGTGCGGAGCCGTGCTCGTCATGCCCCTCTTGTTGATCCAGAACGGTACCGACGCCGCCGCGTCGCCGACCTCGAGGGACTCGGCGGCGTCGAAGTCGGAGCCGGCGCACGCCACCGAGCTGGCCGTGCACACCAGGACGGCTCGGTACCTCCGGAGGCACGGGCACACCCGGAGGGATGCGTACGCCAGGACGGGTCGCGACACCGGGACGCCGCCCGGCTCCGGGTCGGCCCCGGCGACCACCCCCGAGTCGGCGACCACCCCCGAGTCGACGACCACCCCGGCGGGTCGATTGGCCGCCAGGAGAAAATTGGCCCTGCTCATCCGGTCCACCAAAGCTGCCAACCGGTCAGGGTCCGGCGGGGACGTCCCGACTCCCGATCAGGTCGGCGCCGTGGTCGTGGCCAGCCCGCCGTCGGAGGAAGTGGTCGATCGGGAGGCTGCCGCACCCACCGCCACGGCACCGACGCCCACCACGACGGCACCGCCAACGACGGTGGCCACCCCGCCGCCCCCTGCGGAGCCGGCCGACGAGGGCCAGGGGCAGGTCACCTACTACGACCACCCCGCCGGCACCTGCGCCAGCCCGTGGCTGCCCTTCGGGACGGTGGTGGAGGTGACCAACCCGGCCAACGGTGAGTCCGTCAGCTGCGTGGTCAACGACCGCGAGGCCGACACCTCCCGGTCCATCGACCTGGCCACGGCGACCTTCGCCGAGATCGCCCCGCTCTCCCAGGGCGTGATCTATGCCGAGCTCAGCTGGTGAGACACTGACCGGGTGACCCACGGCCGAACGGAGATCCACGAGCTCCTCCTGGCCAACGACCTCCGGCCCAGCCGGGCACTGGGCCAGAACTTCGTGGCCGACGGCAATACGGTGAGGCGGATCGTCCGGCTCGCCGGGGTGACCCCCGGACAACAGGTCATCGAGGTCGGGGCCGGATTGGGTTCGCTCACCCTGGCTCTGGCCGAGGCCGGAGCCTCGGTCACGGCGGTGGAGATCGACCGCCACGTGCTGGCCGTGCTCCGGGCCCAGGTCGAGCCGGTGGGAGTCCGGGTCGTCGAAGCCGATGCCCTCACCCTCGACTGGTCCGAGCTGCTCGGTGATCACACGACCTCTGCGGGTTCGTGGTCGCTGGTGGCCAACCTGCCCTACAACGTGGCCGTGCCTCTGGTCGTCCGGGTGCTGGAGGAGGCGCCCCAGGTCTCCTCCCTCCTGGTCATGGTCCAGCGCGAGGTGGGGGAGCGGATGGCGGCGGGCGCCGGCGACGACGCCTACGGCGCGGTATCGGTGAAGGTGGCCTACTGGGCCACTGCGGCGGTGGTCGGCCGTGTGCCACCCTCGGTCTTCATTCCCCGACCGAGGGTGGAGTCGGTGCTGGTGAGCCTCGACCGGCGGACCGACCGGGTGGGCGGGGGCGTGGACGGTCCCGGCTCGGTGCAGTATGAGCGCCTCTTCTCGGTGGTACGAGCCGGATTCGCCCACCGTCGCAAGATGCTCCGCCGTTCCCTCGACGGGGTCGTCGCAGCCGAGGCATTCGAATCGGTGGGGATCAGGCCGACCGCCCGGGCCGAGGAGCTGTCGTTGGGGGAGTGGGAGCGGCTGGCGGCATGGGATCCTGCCGGCGGGGAGCGGGCCGGCGCGGAGCCGGGCCCATGACCGGCGTTCCTGCGGGGGGCGGCCTACGGGCGCAGCTGACGGCGCCGGCCAAGCTGACGGCGCCGGCCAAGCTGACCCTGTCGCTGGCCGTGACCGGGGTGCGGCCCGACGGCTACCACCTGCTCGAATCCGAGATGGTCACCCTCGACCTGGCCGACACGCTCTACGTCGAGAGCCACCCCGATGCCGGGGAGCCCGGCCATCTGGCCATCTCCGCGGACCCGTCCCGGCCCACGACGGGGTGGAAGCCCGATGCCATCCCGGTGGGGCCGGACAACCTGGTGGCCCGGGCCCTCGTGGCCGTGGGTCGCCGGGCCAAGGTGCACATCGTCAAGCGGGTCCCGCCCGGAGCCGGGCTGGGTGGGGGATCGACCGACGCCGCCGCCATCCTCCGGTGGGCCGGGTGCACCGACCTGTCGGTGGCCGCCTCCCTCGGCGCCGACGTGCCCTTCTGCCTCAACGGCGGCAGGGCCATGGTGCGGGGCATCGGCGAGTCGGTCGCGGCCCTGCCCTACGAGGACCGGCGCTTCACCTTGCTGCTGTTGCCGTTCGGGGTCGATACCGGCGCCGTCTACCGGGCCTGGGACCGGCTGGCCGGTCAGGGGAGCCGGACGGCAGGAGAGGGATCGGGCAACGATCTGGAAGCCGCCGCCCTACTGGTCGAACCCCGCCTGGGTCCGTGGAGAGCATGCCTCCAAGAGCTCACCGGCCGGAGGCCCCGCCTGGCCGGAAGCGGCTCGACCTGGTTCGTCGAAGGCTCGCCCGGAGAGCTGGGCGTGCGCGACGGTCAGTCGTTGCCGGTCGGTGATGAAACCGGTCTGCTGGTGGCGGTGCGCACCACGCCACCGATGTCCGTGGGTCAGCTCGTGCCCTGAGCGACCACTGGGGCGCCCGCGACTACTTCCCTGCCGCCCGCCGCTGCCACCGTGTGGCCTTCAACATCTTCTTGTGCTTCTTCTTGCGCATGCGCTTGCGGCGCTTCTTGATCAGGGATCCCATGTCGACGGGCACCCTAGCCGACCAGGTGGTTTTGCGCCATGTCGGCCCGGGGCGGGACGGGCCGGCTCCGGGCGGAGGCTCAATCGTCCTCGGTGCCCGGCGCCGAGGGGGCCGGCACCTCGGGCAGGCTGAGCCGGAACACGGCTCCGCCGCCGTCGGCCCCGTACACGTTGACGCTCCCGCCCTCGTCCCGGGCCACCTGGGCCACGATGGCCAGCCCGAGCCCGGAGCCGGGCTTGGACCGGGCCTCAGGGGCCCGGTAGAAGCGGTCGAAGATGAACGGGGCATCACTGTCCCGGATCCCGGGCCCGTGATCACGTACGACCACCGTTCCCCCGGAGCAGACGACCTCCACCACCCCACCGTCGGGGCTCCACTTGAGGGCGTTGTCGAGCAGGTTGTCCACGGCCCGTCCCACCCGGGCGGTCGACCCCGACACCCAGGTCGGAGCCACGTGGGCATCGAAGAGAACGCCCCGGCTCCGTCCGTGGGTGGTGGCCACCTCGACCGCCTCGAGGACCACCAGGTCGAGCCGGATCGGCCCCGAGGTCAGCTGTGGCTGCTCCCCGCGGGCCAGCTCGGCCAGGTCGGCCACCAGGGTGGTCAGCTCGTCCAGCTGGGTGAGGACGTCACCGATGAGCACCTGGCGCTCGTCGGGGGCCAGCTCGTCGAGGCGCCGGGCCACCTCCATGTTGGTCCGGAGGCTGGTCAGCGGGGTGCGGAGCTCATGGGAGGCGTCCAGTACCAGCTGGCGTTGGCTCTCCCTGGAGGTGTCGAGCGCCGCCAGCAGGCGGTTGAAGGCCCGACGGAGCCGGCCGAGCTCGTCGGGACCGCCCGGGTCGAGACGCTTGGAGACAGTGGTGGTCTCGGCCAGCTCCTCCACGGTCCGGGTGAGACTGTTGAGCGGTCGCAGCACGGTGCGCCCGACCCCGAGGCCGAGGAGGATGGCCAGGGCCACGCCGATGAGGACGATCAGCCACAGGGCCAGGGCGAGGTGCCGGAGCTCGAGGTTGACGCCGGTCAGGGGGACGGAGAGCTGGAGCGCTCCCCCCTGGTACAGGTGGTTGAAGTTCCCGTTGTCGGTGAAGGCGAACCCGGGGGGCAGGGCCACCACGATCTGACGGATGTCCACCCGATCGCCGGCGATGGTGATGGTGATCGAGGAGAACTTCTGCGGCGCACGCCCCCGGCTGGTGGCGGTGGCTTTGACCGCGGGACTGATGGGCAGCACCAGGGCATCGGGATCGAAGATCTCGCCGGGTGCCACCACCTGATCGCAGGTACCGACTGGCGGGCCACAGGCGGTGGGGATGTTCAGGGTCGACTGGGATGTCAGCACGGCGTCGGCCTCGGCGCTCAAGGTGGCGTCGGCCGAACCGAGGAGGGAGTTCGAGGCGACGATATAGGTCACGAACGATCCGAGGACCACGACCACCAGGACGGCGCCGGTGGCGGCCAGCACCAGCCGGGCCCGGAAGGTCATGACCGAGCCTCAGGCGATGTGGGCGGGGAGATCCGGGACACCGGTCACGGCTCGCGGAGGACGTAACCCACGCCACGGGCGGTGTGGATCAGTCGCGGCTCGCCGCCGGACTCGGTCTTGCGCCGCAGGTAACCGACGTAGACGGCGAGCGAGTTGGTGCCCGAGTCGAAGGTGTACCCCCAGACGCGGTCGAGGATGAGCTCGCGGGTCAGCACCTGTCGCGGGTGGCGCAGCAGCAGTTCGAGCAGATCGAACTCGATCCGGGTGAGTGTGAACTGGCGATCGCCGCGCCTGGCCTCACGGGTGACGGGGTCGAGGCTGAGGTCGGCGAAGCGGAGGACCTCCGCCGGCTCCTCGGGTCGGCGGCGCAGGAGCGCCCGCAGCCGGGCCAGCAGCTCGGCCAGCGCGAAGGGCTTGACCAGGTAGTCGTCGGCCCCGGCGTCGAGGCCCTGGACCCGGTCGTTGATGGCGTCGCGGGCGGTCAGCATGAGGACGGGGGTGTCGTCGTCCGCGGCCCGCAGCCGGCGGCACACGTCGAGGCCGTCGGCGGTGGGCAGGCCGATGTCGAGGATGACGGCGTCCGGGGGACGGATGGCGATCTCCTCGAGCGCCGGGGGCCCGTCGGACGCCACCGACACCTCGTATCCCTCCAGGCGGAGGGCGCGGTTGAGTGCACCACGGACGGCAGGATCGTCGTCGACGACGAGGACTCTCATCGGGCCGGGAGCCTACCGGGGTCATGCCGGATTACCGTGGCAGGGGAGCCCGGACCGCCGAGGGACACGTCGCGCCGGGCGCCGGGGTCCGGCGGAGGGCCATCGCCCCGCACCTCCGGGAGTAGCCTGTTGGCGGGCGCGGCCGGCGGTGGTTGCCACGATCCGAGGTAGTTCAATTGGCAGAACGCTGGCCTTTGGAGCCAGATGTTGGAGGTTCGAGCCCTCCCCTCGGAGCCCTCGGCGCCCTGCCCGCGGCCCGAACTCCCGGAGTAGCCCGAGCCCGGATGCTCCGAGCGAGCCCGGAGCCCGACCACCGGTCCTCGGGTCCGCCCCGGCCCTCGGAGCTGGTTCAGCTGGCGGCCTTGCGGGCCCGGCTCCGCTGGCGGCCCCGGGTGGCCTGGTCGAGCACGACCTTGCGCAGGCGGACCGCCTTCGGCGTCACCTCGACGCACTCGTCGTCGGAGATGAACTCGAGGGCCTGCTCCAGCGAGAGGAGCAGCGGAGGTGTAAGCCGGATGGCCTCGTCGGCCGCCGCCGACCGGATGTTGGTCTGCTTCTTCTCCTTGATGGGATTGACGTCCATCTCCTCGTCGCGTGCGTTCTCGCCGACCACCATGCCCTCGTAGACCTCGGTGCCCGGCCCGACGAGGAGGATGCCGCGCTCCTGCAGGCTCATCAGCGTGTAGCCGGTGGTGATGCCCCGACGGTCGGCCACCATCGAACCGTTGCGCTTGGTCTTGAGCTCGCCGTGCCAGGGCTCCCAGCCGTCGAAGACGTGGTGGAGCATGCCGGTGCCGCGGGTCTCGGTCATGAACTCGGTGCGGAAGCCGACCAGGCCCCGGGCCGGGACCCGGTAGTCCATGCGCACCCAGCCGGTGCCGTGGTTGACCATCTCGATGAGGGTTCCCTTGCGCAGGGCCATGAGCTGGGTCACCACCCCGAGGTAGTCGTCGGGGACATCGATGGCCACCCGTTCCATCGGCTCGTGGACCTTGCCGTCGATGTCGCGGGTCACGACCTGGGGCTTGCCCACGGTGAGCTCGAACCCTTCCCGGCGCATGGTCTCGACCAGCACGGCCAGCTGGAGCTCGCCCCGGCCCTGGACCTCCCAGGTGTCGGGCCGCTCGGTGGGCTTGACCCGGAGCGAGACGTTTCCGACCAGCTCGGCGTCGAGGCGGTTGAGGATCTGGCGGGCGGTGAGCTTGTTCCCGTCGATGCCGGCCAGCGGTGAGGTGTTGATGCCGATGGTCATCGAGAGGCTCGGCTCGTCGACGGTGATGACCGGGAGGGGCCGGGGATCGTCGGGGTCGGCCAGGGTCTCACCGATGGTGATCTCGGCCATGCCGGCGACGGCGGCGATCTCCCCGGGCCCGGCTTCGGCGGCGTCGACCCGGTCCAGGGCGTCGGTCACGATACAGCTCGGTGATCCTGGTGTTCTCGATGGTGCCGTCGAGCTTGCACCAGGCCACGGTGGCGCCCTTCTTGAGCGTGCCGTTGTGGATCCGGCACAGGGCCAGCCGGCCGAGGTAGGGGGAGGCGTCCAGGTTGGACACGATGGCCTGCAGGGGCGCTTCGGGGTCGTAGTGGGGGGCGGGGATGCGGTCCACGATGGCCTGGAAGAGCGGCTCGAGGTCGGTGCCCTCCACTCCCTGCTCGGTGCTGGCCCACCCGGCCCGGGCGTTGGAGAAGAGGATGGGGAAGTCGATCTGGTGCTCGTCGGCGTCGAGGTCGAGGAAGAGCTCCTCCACCTCGTGGACCACCTCGTCGATGCGGGCGTCGGGCCGGTCCACCTTGTTGACCACCAGGACGACCGGCAGCCGGGCTTCGAGGGCCTTGCGCAGCACGAAGCGGGTCTGGGGCAGGGGGCCCTCGGATGCGTCCACCAGCAACAGCACGCCGTCGACCATGGTCAGGCCCCGCTCGACCTCCCCCCCGAAGTCGGCGTGGCCCGGGGTGTCGATGATGTTCACCTTGATCCCGTTGTGGACCACGGCGGTGTTTTTGGCCAGGATGGTGATCCCCTTCTCACGCTCCAGGTCGCCCGAGTCCATCACCCGCTCGTTGACCGACTCGTTGGCCCGGAACGCCCCGGACTGCCAGAGCATGGCGTCGACCAGGGTCGTCTTGCCGTGGTCGACGTGGGCCACGATGGCCACGTTGCGGATGTCGTCGCGGGTCAGGAGGGGCACAAGGCGAAGGAAAGGTCTACTCGGGCCGAGTCCGGGACTCGGACCCACCGGGCGACGGCTGGTGATGGCTCCAGCCGTGACGGATCAGTGCGTGATTCTGACCGAGTTCGAGGCCCCCGAGTAGGCTTCCGGTTCCCTCGGCGTTGATGGCCGCCACTTTGAAGGTGTAGTTGTCGATCTGGGTGAGACCGGTGACCGTCTCGGTGGTGGCCGTCGAGTTGAAGGTCTGGGCCGTCTGGGCCGTGGTGCCGTTGAGGTACGGGGTGACCACGTAGCCGGTGACAGGCGATCCGCCGTTGGTGGCCGGGGCCGTCCAGGTGACGGTGGCCGCGTTGGTCGTCGCCGGGCGGCTGGCCGTCCCGATGGTGGGCGCCCCCGGTGGCGTCAGCGGGGTGACCGAGTTGGACGCCGCCGACTGGGTGCCGGTGCCGACGCTGTTGATGGCGGCCACCTTGAAGGTGTAGGCGGTGTTGGTCAGGCCGGTGACCATCTCGGTGAGGGCCGTCGAGTTGAAGGTCTGGGCCGTCTGGGCGGTGCCACCGATGTACGGGGTGACCACGTAGCCGGTGACGGGCGCGCCCGCCGTTGGAGGCCGGCGCCGTCCAGGTGACCGTGGCCTGGGAGTTGCCGGCCGTGGCCGTCCCGATGGTGGGGGCCCCCGGCACGGTGGCCGGGGTGACCGAGTTGGAGCCTGTCGAGAAGCCGCCGGTGCCGACCCCGTTGATGGCGGCCACCGTGAACGTGTAGGCGCTCCCGTTGGTCAGCCCGGTCACCGTCTCGGTGGTGGCCGTCGAGTTGAAGGTCTGGGTGGTCTGGGCCGTGGTGCCGTTGAGGTAGGGGGTGACCACGTAGCCGGTGATGGGCGTCCCGCCGTTGGAGGCCGGAGCCGTCCAGCTGACGGTGGCCGTGGTGTTGCCGGCCGTCGCCGTCCCGATGGTGGGTGTACCCGGCGTCGTCGGCGTGGTGACCGAAGTTGGATGCGCCCGACTGGGTGCCGGTGCCGATGCCGTTGATGGCGGCCACCTTGAAGGTGTAGGCGGTGTTGTTGGCCAGGCCGGTCACCGTCTCGGTGGTGGCCGTCGAGTTGAAGGTCTGGGCCGTCTGGGCCGTGCCGCCGATGTACGGGGTGACCACATAGCCGGTGACGGGCGATCCCCCGTTGGAGGCCGGAGCTGTCCAGGTCACGGTGGCCGAGGCGATACCGGCTGTCGCCGTCCCGATGGTGGGGGCCCCGGGCACGGTGGCCGGGGTGACCGAGTTGGAGGCGGCCGATTGGGCGCCGGTGCCGACGCTGTTGATGGCGGCCACCTTGAAGGTGTAGGTGCTCCCGTTGGTCAGGCCGGTCACCGTCTCGGTGGTGGCCGTGGAGTTGAAGGTCTGGGCCGTCTGGGCCGTGGTGCCGCCGAGGTAGGGGGTGACCACGTAGCCGGTGATGGTCGCCCCTCCGTTGGAGGCCGGCGCCGTCCAGGTCACGCTGGCCGAGGCGTTGCCCGCCGTGGCTGTCCCGATGGTGGGTGCACCCGGGCATGGTGGCCGGGGTGACCGAGTTGGAGGCGGCCGAGGCCGGGCCGGTGCCGACGCTGTTGATGGCGGCCACCGTGAAGGTGTAGGCGCTCCCGTTGGTCAGGCCGGTGACCGTCTCGGTGGTGGCCGGGAGTTGAAGGTCTGGGTGGCCTGGGCGGTGGTGCCGTTGAGGTACGGGGTGACCACGTAGCCGGTGATGGCGGCGCCGCCGTTGGAGCCCGGGGCCGTCCAGGTGAGGCTGGCCGAGGCGTTGCCCGCTGGTGGCCGTGCCGATGGTCGGTGCACCGGGGAGGGTGAGCCGGGGTGACCGAGTTGGAGGCGGCCGACTGGGCGCCGGTGCCCACACTGTTGATGGCGGCCACGTTGAAGGTGTAGGTGGTGCCGTTGGTCAGGCCGGTGACCGTCTCGGTGGTGGCGGCGTAGTTGAAGGTCTGGGCGGCCTGGGCCATGCCGCCGATGTAGGGGGTGACCACGTAGCCGGTGATGGCCGCGCCGCCGTTGGAGGCCGGAGCCGTCCAGGTCACCGTGGCCTGGCGTTGCCGCCGGTGGCCGTGCCGATGGTGGGCGCGCCGGGCGTGGTCAGCCGGGGTGACCGAGTTGGAGGCGGCCGACTGGGCCCCGGTGCCGACGCTGTTGATGGCGGCCACGGTGAAGGTGTAGGCGGATCCGTTGGTCAGGCTGCCCACCGTCTCGGTGGTGGCGGGTTGTTGAAGGTCTGGTGCGGTCTGGGCCGTGGTGCCGTTGAGGTAGGGGGTGACCACGTAGCCGGTGATGGTGCGCCCCGCCGTTGGAGGCCGGGGCCGTCCAGGTGACGCTGGCCGAGGCGTTGCCGCCGGTGGCGGTACCGATGGTGGGGGCGCCGGGCACGGTGGCCGGGGTCACCGAGTTGGAGGCGGCCGACTGGGCGCCGGTGCCCACGCTGTTGATGGCGGCCACCGTGAAGGTGTAGGCGGTGCCGTTGGTCAGGCCGGTGACCGTCTCGGTGGTGGCCGTGGTGTTGAAGGTCTGGGCCGTCTGGGCCACGCCGCCGATGTAGGGGGTGACCACGTAGCCGGTGACGGGCGAGCCGCCGTTGGCGGCCGGCGCCGTCCAGGTCACCGTGGCCGTGGTGTTGCCCGCGGTGGCCGTCCCGATGGTGGGGGCGCCGGGCACCGTCACCGGGGTGACCGAGCTGGAGGCGGCCGACTGGGCCCCGGTGCCCACGCTGTTGATGGCGGCCACCTTGAAGGTGTAGGCGGTGCAGTTGGTCAGACCGGTGACCGTCTCGGTGGTGGCCGTGAGTTGAAGGTCTGGGCCGTCTGGGCCGTATGCCGTCGATGTAGGGGGTGACCACATAGCCGGTGATGGCCGAGCCGCCGTTGGAGGCCGGGGCCGTCCAGCTGACGGTGGCCGAGGCGTTGCCGCCGGTGGCCGTGCCGATGGTGGGGGCGCCGGGCACGGTGGCCGGGGTGACCGAGCTGGAGGAACCCGACTGGGCCTCGGTGCCGACACTGTTGATGGCGGCCACGGTGAAGGTGTAGGCGGTGCCGTTGGTCAGGCCGGTGGCCGTCTCGGTGGTGGCCGTGAGTTGAAGGACTGGGCCGTCTGGGCCACGCCGCCGATGTAGGGGGTGACCACATAGCTGGTGATGGGGGAGCCGCCGTTGGAGGCCGGGGCCGTCCAGCTGACGGTGACCGAGGCGTTGCCGCTGGTGACGGTGCCATGGTCGGTGCGCCGGGCGCGGTGGTCGGGGTCACCGAGTTGGAGGACGGCCGACTGGGCGCCCGGTGCCGACGCTGTTGATGGCGGCCACCTTGAAGGTGTAGGCGGTGCCGTTGGTCAGGCCGGTGACCGTCTCGGTGGTGGCCGTGAGTTGAAGGTCTGGGCCGTCTGGGCCGTGCCGCCGATGTAGGGGGTGACCACGTAGCCGGTGATGGTGGCGCCGCCGTTGGAGGCCGGGGCCGTCCAGCTGACGCTGGCCGAGGCGTTGCCGCTGGTGGCGGTCGCCGTGGTGGGCGCGCCGGGCACGGTGGCCGGGGTGACCGAGTTGGACGCCGCCGACTGGGCGCTCGGTGCCGACGCTGTTGATGGCGGCCACGGTGAAGGTGTAAGCGGTCCCGTTGGTCAGGCCGGTCACCGTCTCGGTGGTGGCCGTGAGTTGAAGGACTGGGCCGTCTGGGCCGCGCCCCGATGTAGGGGGTGACCACGTAGCCGGTGATGGCGGCACCGCCGTTGGAGGCCGGGGCCGTCCAGGTCACGGTGGCCGAGGCGTTGCCGCCGGTGGCGGTGCCGATGGTGGGGGCGCCGGGCACGGTGGCCGGGGTGACCGAGTTGGACGCCCCCGACTGGGCCCCGGTGCCGACACTGTTGATGGCGGCCACCTTGAAGGTGTAGGCGGTGCCGTTGGTCAGGCCGGTCACCGTCTCGGTGGTGGCCGTCGAGTTGAAGGTCTGGGCCGTCTGGGCCACGCCGCCGATGTAGGGGGTGACCACGTAGCCGGTGATGGCGGGTCCTCCGTTGGAGGCCGGGGCCGTCCAGCTCACGGTGGCCGTGGCGTTGCCTCCGGTGGCCGTCCCGATGGTGGGTGCGCCGGGCACGGTCGCCGGGGTGACCGAGTTGGAGGCGGCCGACTGGGCCCCGGTGCCGACACTGTTGATGGCGGCCACGTTGAAGGTGTAGGCGGTCCGTTGGTCAGGCCGGTGACCGTCTCGGTGGTGGCGGTCGAGTTGAAGGTCTGGGCCGTCTGGGCCGTGCTCCCGATGTACGGGGTGACCACGTAGCCGGTGATGGCGGCGCCCCCGTTGGAGGCCGGAGCCGTCCAGCTCACGCGTGGCCGAGGTGTTCCCGCCGGTGGCCGTCCCGATGGTCGGGGCCCCGGGCGCGGTGGCCGGGGTCACCGAGTTGGAGGCGCCGATGGGCGCCGGTGCCGACGCTGTTGATGGCGGTCACGGTGAAGGTGTAGGCGGTGCCGTTGGTCAGGCCGGTCACCGTCCCGCTGGTGGCCGACGCACTGAAGGACTGGGCGATCTGGGCCACGCCGCCGATGTAGGGCGTCACCACGTAGCTGGTGATGGCCGCCCCCCCGTTGGAGGACGGGTCGGTCCAGGTGACCGCGACCGAGGCGTTGCCGCTGGTGACGGTGCCGATGGTGGGCGCACCCGGGGTGGTGGCCGGGGTCACCGAGCTGGATGCGGCCGACTGGGCCCCGGTGCCCACGCTGTTGATGGCGGCCACCTTGAAGGTGTAGGCGGTCCCGTTGGTCAGCCCGGTGACCGTCTCGGTGGTGGCCGTGTTGTTGAAGGTCTGGGCCGTCTGGGCCACGCCGGCGATGTACGGGGTGACCACGTAGCCGGTGATGGCCGCCCCGCCGTTGGAGGCCGGCGCCGTCCAGCTGACCGCCACTGAGGCGTTGCTGCTGGTGACGCTGCCGATGGTGGGGGCGCCGGGCACGGTGGCCGGAGTCACTGCATTCGACGCCGTCGACTGGGCCCCGGTCCCGACGCTGTTGATGGCGGCCACCTTGAAGGTGTAGGCGGTGCCGTTGGTCAGGCCGGTCACCGTCTCGGTGGTGGCCGTGTTGTTGAAGGTCTGGGCCGTCTGGGCCGTGCTCCCGATGTAGGGGGTGACCACGTAGCCGGTGATGGCGGCACCGCCGTTGGAGGCCGGGGCCGTCCAGGTCACGCTGGCCGTGGTGTTGCCGCCGGTGGCCGTGCCGATGGTGGGGGCGCCGGGAACGGTGGCCGGGGTGACCGAGTTGGAGGCGGCCGACTGGGCCCCGGTGCCCACACTGTTGATGGCGGCCACCGTGAAGGTGTAGGCGGTGCCGTTGGTCAGGCCGGTCACCGTCTCGGTGGTGGGCGTCGGCCCGAAGGTCTGGGCCGTCTGGGCCACGCCGGCGATGTAGGGGGTGACCACGTAGCCGCTGATGGCCGGACCTCCGGTGGCGGCCGGCGCTGTCCAGCTCACGGTGGCCGAGGCGTTGCCGCCCGTCGCCACCCCGATGGTGGGAGCACCGGGCACGGTGATCGGGGTGACCGCGTTGGAGGCGGCCGATTGGGCCCCGGTGCCCACGCTGTTGATGGCGGCCACCTTGAAGGTGTAGGCGCTGTTGGACAGACCGGTCACCGTTTCGGTGGTGGCCGCCGAGTTGAAGGTCTGGGCCGTCTGGGCCGTGCCCCCGATGTAGGGGGTGACGGTGTAGCCGGTGATGGCGGCGCCCCCGTTGGAGGCCGGCGCCGTCCAGCTCACGCTGGCCGAAGCGGTCCCGCCGGTGGCCGTCCCGATGGTGGGCGCACCGGGCAGGGTGGCCGGGGTCACGGAACTGGACATACCGGACTGGCTGCTTTCACCCACGCTGTTGATGGCGGCCACGGTGAAGGTGTAGGCGGTGCCGTTGGTCAGCCCGGTCACCGTTCCGCTGGTGGCCGACGAGCTGAAGGACTGGGCGATCTGGGCCAGGCCTCCGATGTAGGGCGTCACCACGTAGCTGGTGATGGCCGAGCCCCCGTTGGAGGACGGGTCGGTCCAGGTGACCGTGACCGAGGTGTTCCCGCTGGTCACGGTGCCCATGGTCGGTGCGCCGGGCACGGTCATCGGGGTGACCGAGCTGGACGCGGCCGACTGGGCGCCGGTGCCCATGCTGTTGATGGCCGCCACCTTGAAGGTGTAGGCGGTGCCGTTGGTCAGCCCGGTGACCGTCTCGGTGGTGGCCGCCGAGTTGAAGGTCTGGGTCGTCTGGGCCACGCCACCGATATACGGGGTGACCACGTAGCCGGTGATGGTCGCCCCGCCGTTGGAGGCCGGAGCCGTCCAGCTCACCGCCACCGAGGCGTTGCCGCCGGTGACGGTGCCGATGGTGGGAGCACCGGGGACGGTGGCCGGGGTGACCGAGCTGGAGGCGGCCGATTGGGCCCCGGTGCCGACGCTGTTGATGGCGGCCACCGTGAAGGTGTAGGAGGTGCCGTTGGTCAGCCCGGTCATGGTCTCGGTGGTGGCCGTCGAGTTGAACTGATGGGCCGTCTGGGCCACGCCACCGATATAGGGGGTGACCACGTAGGCGGTGATGGCCGCGCCGCCGTTGGAGGCCGGGGCCGTCCAGGTGATCGTGGCCGTGGTGTTGCCCGCGGTGACCGTGCCGATGGTGGGTGCACTCGGTGTGGTCAGCGGGGTGACCGAGTTGGACGCCGCCGACTGGGCGCCGGTCCCGATGATGTTGATGGCCGCCACCTTGAAGGTGTAGGCGGTCCCGTTGGTCAACCCGGTCACCGTCTCGGTGGTGGCCGTCGAGTTGAAGGTCTGGGCCGTCTGGGCCACGCCGGCGATGTAGGGGGTGACCGCGTATCCGGTGATGGGCGAACCGCCGTTGGAGGCCGGCGCCGTCCAGGTGACGGTGGCCGAAGCGTTGCCGCCGGTGGCCGTCCCGATGGTGGGCGCGCCGGGGACGTTCTCCGGCGTGACCGAATTGGAGGCCGCTGATTGATTGCCGGTGCCGACGCCGTTGATGGCGGCCACCTTGAAGGTGTAGGCGGTGCCGTTGGTCAACCCGGTCACCGTCTCGGTGGTGGCCGCCGAGTTGAAGGTCTGGGCCGCCTTGGCGGTGCCGCCGACGTATGGCGTCACGACATAGCCGGTGATGGCCGAGCCGTTGGCGGCCGGCGCCGTCCACGTCACGGTGGCGGAGAGATTTCCGGGAGCGGCTGTCACGTTGGTCGGGACACCGGGCGCGGTGGGCACGGTGACCGCGTTCGACGGGCTGGACGGACTGCCGGTGCCGAGGCCGTTGGTGGCGGTGACGGTGAAGGTATAGGTGCCCCCGGGCGTCAGGCCGTTGATGGTTGCCGAAGTAGCGGAACCACTGGAGACGGTGGTCCCCGAGCAGCCGGAACATGATGGGTTCGGGCTCACCGTGTAGCTGGTGATAGCTGACCCGTTGGCCGGGGGATCCGTCCAGTTGACAGAGACGGATCCATTGGCGTTATCGGAGGCGGACACGTTGGTCGGAGCGCCCGGAAGCGCAGGGATCTGGATCCAGTTGGACACCGTCGACGGGCTGCTCGTCCCGTCGGCGTTGTACGCGGTCATGGTGAAGGTGTAGGACTGACCGGCAGTCAAGCCGGTGATCGTTGCCGACGTGGCCGACCCATTGTTGACGTTGAGGGTGCTGCAGTGGGTGCAGGTCGGACTGGGCGCCACCGTATAGCCCTCGATGGACAGTGAACCCCCGCCGGTGGACTCCGGATCGGTCCAGTTGACGGTGACCACCCCGCTGAGGCTGGCCGTGGCCGTCACGTTGGTGGGTGGCGAGGGAACGGTTTGGGCCGGATAGTCGGGCAGGCCCCCGTCGGTCTGCGAGCAGTAGTTGCTGATCCATGCAGTGCTCCCGTAGTACGGCTCGAGAGGCGGGCACACGTTGTCGGCGGTCGCCCCGGACCCGCCGTTGAGAGATACCGAGGTCAGCGACCATGCCGCGGTGGAGGGAACCAGGTAGCTGGGCGGTGACAGGTAGTCGAGGAGGGGGTCCCAGGTGTAGTGCTTCTCATACCCGGTGCTCAGCTGATTGGTCCTTGGGTCGAATGTCCCCACTGGCCCCCGGGCATACTGCTGGATCGAGCCGTACAGGTTGAGCTGGCCTTCGGTGCTGCCGTCCCGGTAGTTGTTGACGACGAAGGATTCGTTGAGGGCCAGGATGGCCGCGTCGATGGTCATCCCGTTCCCGCTGGACGGATCACACAGCGGCGCCTGAGCCTGCGAGGTACAGGTGGGGAGCAGCGTTGCGTTGCCGTTGGCCTGGTTGGTACTGGTGGCCGTCGCCGCCACCACGGGCCGGTTCACTTCCACGTACTTGTCCGCGATCAGACCGAGTGTGTCGTTGTTGGCCACTCCTCCTGAGTCGTTGTAGGGACAGAAGCTGGAGTACTCCTCGCTCTGGCCGGTCGTCCAGGAGCAGTCGGCATAGGTGATGTTGCCGTCGATGATGACGTCGTTGGCCGTGCCGATGGTGAGCTGACCGGAGAGCGAGCCGCTGACGAATGCATCGCCTTCTGCGTCCGGGGAGCTGCTCTGACCGTAGTAGCAGGTACTTGCGCACCCCTGTCCGTTCGAAAGCGCTATCTGCGTGTCCGGCCCGTAGCCCTCCGACGACGTGAGGGTAGTGGGCGAGCCGAGGTTGCCCGACGACGTGGTGGCATCGTTGCCGCCGCTGAAGGTGGCCGAGAAGGCGCCTGTGCTGTTGGTCGGGTCGGTGAACGGGCCGCAGGTGGCCGTTGACGTGTAGGTGCTGGAGCCCGGAGTGACGGGCTGCGGTGTCGACAGCGACTGGGCCGTGCAGTTGCTGATGGCGGTGGTGTTGGTCTGGAACCCAGACTTGGTGGTCTCGTAGAAGGCCACGGTGGCGCCGCTGTTGAGCTGGCTGCTGTCCGAGGTGACTGTCGCCGTGAGGGTGAGCGACTTTCCGGTCTGGGGCGCCGGACTCGACGTCAGGTTGGTCACTGAGTTGAAGACGGGATCATCGAATGGATTCGCCCACGGATCGGATGTGCCGGCGTTCTCGACGTAGACGACTCCGTTGACCGGAAGACCCACCGTCGAGCCATTGATGGGGCAGTTGCTGGTGTCGTTGCTCAGATTGTTGGCGTCGACCACCTGCCCATTGACCGTAGCTTGTGGCGTGTCCGGGCTGGTCACGGTCATCTGCCCGACGGTGGTCCCGTTGACCATCTTGGTCGACAGGCTGATCTGGGTCGGACCCGAGTAGAGGCATCCGTCCTGGCTGGCGATCGTCCCGAGTTGCTGATCGGTGGAAGGGGGTACCTCCTGGGGATCGCCGTAGGTGCTGTTATTGCTGTCGTAGAGGGCCACGTCCGAGTTCGGGGCGACGTTGGGGTTGGCCGGCGAGCAGTCGGGAGCCGCCGTGGGCGAGCTGTCGCTCATCCCATGTGAGTCGTCCACAAAGATGCAGTTCGGATCGGCCGTACTCACCGCCGAAGGAACGGCCGATCCGGTCACCGACAGCGTCGCCGGCGTGCCGAATGACGGCGAGTCCGAGGTCTGCCCGTTACCACTCACGTAGAGGGAGTCGTTCGAGTAGACGGGTCCGAACAGGTAGTCACCGGGGCCGAAATAGACCGGGGAGCAATCGATGTTCTGGTTGTCGATGTCGTAGCCGAGGTCGTAGTTGTAATTACATGTCGCGTAGCTTCCCGACGAACTGTACGACTCGTAATTCGTCCACCAGACGTTCTGGAGGAAACCGTTCTTGGGCGTGACGTTGATGGTCTCCTGGTCGAAGAGGTACCCGTTCGGAGCGGAAGCGTCACGGGCCGCGCCGATGATCTGCACCGACAGGCTGACCAGGGTGTGAGTCGTCGGGTCGAAGTCGGGCACGGGATTCCCGAAGGCGTAGAATTCCTGGTCGGCGTTGAGATCGGTCGAACCGGGCACGAGATTCCATTTGCCGTAGTTCAGTCCGCTGCAGATCCCATTCCCGTTCGAGTTGGTGTTGCACTGGGCCAAGCTGGAGTTCTGGTTGATGGCGGTGAGGTAGGCGTTCTCCCCGGCCTCCAGGGCCCGGTTGGCGAAGACCTGCACCGATTTTTCGTGCTGGAGGGGGAAGGAGGTGACCACGGTCTGTACGAGAACGACCCCGAGGACCGACATGATCAACGTGATCGACAGCACGGCGACGATGGCCGTCTGACCGACGTCGGACGCACCGCGCATCCGCCGACGGAACCTGTCGATCCCTTCACGGGTGGACCCCTGTCGATGCAACTGGTTCTTCATAGCAATCATCCGGTCGTGAGGGAGTAGCCGCACGTCGTTCCTCCATTGCTGGTCTGGACGGAGGCCTCGCACTGATAGGGGTAGTAGACCGAACCGGAGTCAGCCGGATAGCGGTAGACGACCGTTTCGTTGTTGACCTGGTTCGAGGTCGAGTTGGGGCTCGTGCTCGACCCTTTGACTCCGACCATCAGGTCGATGCCGACGCTGTTGATGGCGTCGGCCGGGCACGACAGGGCGATGGTCGGGAGACTTGCCGTCGGGAGCGTGCAGTTGTCCAGGGAGGTGGAACCGGCGACACCGTTGTAGCTGATGCCAGGCGTATCGGCTGTCGCCCCGAGGTCGACGTCGGCCAGGCTGGTGGTTTCGGCGGGCGGGATGGTGAAGTTCTGGGTGGAGCTCTCGACATTGGCGGTCGTCGGGCCCATCGAGACGTCGGTGATCGGATCGATCATGCTGTAGCTGAAGATGGGATCGGCCGGAGTGGGATTCGCCACAGTGGTATAGGGGTTGTTGACGACATTGAGGACGTCGGTGATGAGGGTGTACTTCGACATGTTGTAGGAGCAACCCGGTCCAGGTTGAGTTCCCACCGGACAGGTCGGCGTACCGTCGGAGTTGAGTGTGGGCAGGTACTCCCTGACCTGGAAGCTGCACGAGCTCGACGCGGTGCAGCTGGACGAGGGGGTGACCGGGAAGTCGCTCTGGTCGTACTCTCCGGCGACGATCATGGCCGGCCCGGCTGTGTCCAGGCCGGTGGTCGGGATGGTGGTGGTGGTGGTCGGCGAGGATGTGGTCGTCGTGGTGACCGAGGTCACGTTGTTGTAGGCGGTCCCGATATTGGAATAGAAGGTGAGGGAGAAGTTGCCGATCGATCCGGCGGTACCCGTGCCGAACCCCGGCGTGGGGGGTTGTGGTGTGGGCGCGGTGGCCGGGTAGCCGTAGGCGTCCGTGTTGGGATAGGCGTACGGTGCCGGCTCGACTTCGGCTCGGAGGAGCGTCTGCAGCGGAGCCAGAGCCGGGAGTGCCTGGTCGTACTCCTGGTATTGGCTGATGACGCTGTCGCTGACACCGCTGAAGACGCTCATGGTGATCATGACCACGGTGAGCAGGACCACCAGGAGGGTCGATGCGATCAGGAGCTCGGTGAGCGTGAAGCCGGCGTCGCCGAGATGACGATTCCGCCAGCGGTCAGCCGCTTTGCGTCTGCCGCCTGCGTGGTGGCCTCGGAACCGGGTGAGCAGACGGGTCGTCATCACGGCACCACGGCCAGGTTCGGCAGATAGGCAGTAGTGGAGGTGGTGGGGCTGAGGGAGCTGGTCACCGTGACCGAGTTGACGCCAACCTGAAGGGAGACGGTGTCGGTCGGACCACTTGTCGGGGCGGTGAACGAGTACGTGCCGTAGGGAAGGGCGGCCTGGGTGATTCCGTTGGCGTTGGTCGCCGGCAGGGTATAGGTGTCGGTTCCCGAAGAACACTTGGGGGTCGAGAGCGTGATCGTCGTATTGCCGAGCGGAGCCCCGCTCGAGTTGACCACCTGCAATTCGGACCAGACCGAGCGGAACGGTGGCCGAGGCGGTCCCTCCCGGCAGTGCAGACAGCGAGCCGACAGCTCCGCTCGCACCAGCCTCGGCTGGGCAATCTCCGGCCACAACCGAATAGCCGTCGGCGTAGGGATAGAGGAATCCGAGGGTGGTCGCGTTGGCCTGTCCGGCTGCGGCGGCAACCGCGGTCGTCCAGTTGGTGGTGGAGGTCGGTGTCGTCTCGATCGGTATTCCCGTCACCGTGGCGCCGGCCAGCGTGCCCGGGGTTTCGGCTGCCCACGTACCCGCCGGGCCGCTGTTCGAGGCAAAAATGACTGGACCACTGGACGTCTCGCCGGCAGTGGCACAGATGGAATCGCCGGAACCGGGGGGGCTTTCGCAGGCGACACCCGAGTAGTACTCGACCGCGGCGTTGGGTGTGGGGGTTGTCGTGTTCCAGACCCAGCTCCCACCTTGGGAGAGCGAACCTTCGATCAGCTCTCCGGTGCCGGTGCTCGAGATGGCGGTGAGCTCGCAGTCGCCAGCGTCATTTCCGCTTGGTTGCCCGCAGGCCGCTCCGGTCACGGCTGACACCGTCGACGTCACGCTGTTGTTGATGCCGTTGATGGCGGCCTGCCACTCGTCGGAGGCACCGGAACCCGAGAGCGTGCCCGTCCACACCCCGGCCGATGGAACGGTACTGGGGGAGACCGCCGGCATGGTTCCGGTGGCGACACAGGTGCTCGAGGTGCACGAGAGGTCGGCGATCGAGGTCGTGCCGGTCGGGAAGCTCGACTCGCTGGTCCAGGTGCTACCCGTCTGAGTGCCGGTGCCGGCGGTGGGGGGGATGGAGGCAGTGGTGAAGATGGTCGGATCGGTCGGACTGGTCGAATCGTCGACTGCGCCGATGGCCAGGCACTGGCTCGCGTCCGGGCAGGTAATCGGACCGATGGCTGTGGGGGTGGGCTCCACGCTGTCGGCGGTGAACGTCGGCGTCCAGGATCCATTGCCGGCCAGGCTGGCCGGATCGCCGTCGAGCCGGAAGATCCCCGTGCCCGCCACACCCGCGATGGTGGCGGAGCCGCTCAGCTCGCATGTGGTCGATGTCGGGCAGTCGATCCCGGCGAGTTCGGTGAAGGTCGTCGACGTCGGCGTCACGGCTTTCCAAACATCCGCTGTCTTCTCGCCGACGGAACCGGCCAATAGAACGGGGCCGCCAGTCTTGGTGGTCCCGATCGCGTAGCAGCCGTTGGCGGAGAGGCAGACGACCTGGCTCACGTCGGCCACCGTGCTCGGAATGCTGTCGACAGTGATGTTGGTGAAGTCCGTTGATGTCGTGAAGATGGCCCCGGTGCTGGTGCCGCCGTAGCCGACCCCCACGCACGTGTCCGCCGTGGTGCAAGCCACCTGGTTCACGTGGGCAATGTTCGACAGGGAGGTCGTCGACCATGTGGACGACGCCCCCTGCCAGGCTGCCGACGCTCCCGATGGTCCGTCGCCAGTCGTTAGGCAGACGAGGTCGGCACCGCCTGGGCACTCGACCCCTCCATCGACCGCCGCCCCTCCCCCATAGGTGAGCGTTGTACCGAAACCTTCGTCCCACAGATTGTCCGGATCGCTCAGTTGAACGGTCTGCTCGGCAGTGACGGTAACGGGAATGTTGGTCGCAGTATCCGTCGAGCTGTTGTCCGTGTCGATGAATGGAGGGGATCCCGAGTACCCCGAGAATCCGACTCCTTGGGGGAGCCCGTTGGTCGGCTGCCCCAGCGATATGTCGTACGTCCCCGGGGGCACCTCGGCGAAGGCGCAGCCACTCGGATCCGGATAGATGATGTAGGTGCCGGTGGTGCCGGACGTTCCGGAGATGGTGACCGGAATGGCCTGCAGCCGTTGCGTCGCTGTGTTCCGTGGGTCAGCCTGACCGCTGTTTCCCAACAGCAGGCTGATGAACCCTTCGGTCTGAACGCCCGGTTGCGGGTAGTCGACGTTGGTGGTGTCCGTGATCTCCTGGTCGCTGCCGTTCCCCCAGCTGACCTTCACCTGAAGTTGGATGACAGCCGGGTGTTGCGGGCTGGGTGGCTCGCCGTTGGAGCACAGGCTCTCCTCCTCGTTCGTCTCATTGTTGACGGACGCAAGCGCGTACCGGGATGACACCGTGAAATTGGTGCCGCCCAAGGAGGACGATGGTGCGTAGGCGCCCGCCGGGACCGATGGGGTCGACCATCCGCTGGTGGTGTTCACCTGGCCGTCCTGTTGCGGCGGCGTGGTGTTGGAGAGAATCTCGACCCACGAGTCTGCCAGCTGAAGAGCCGCCGCCTTCTGCTGTGCATTGTTGGCGGCGCCGACTGTGGAGTCGAGCATGTAGCCGATCGGGATCATGGTGATCATGAGGATGGTGAAGGCCACGATGACCTCGACGAGCGTGAGCCCTTCGTCGGTCTCGCGCCCCCGGGCCCGGTCGGTGGTGCGGGCGCGCGCCGTCGCGGGATTCAGTGACCACCGACGTGACTTCTTTGTGTTGTTCGCGCTCTTCATTGCCCTCTAAGGCAGAGTACGCAGCTACAGCGTTCGCTTTGTAGGCGTAATTCCACCTGCACCAGGCATGATCGACCGGTTCGGGCCCGAGCTTGAGCGGGCGGCCATGGGTGCCGTCCAGGCCCATGGCGCAAGGGGCTCGGTGCCTGGGCGCGGGCCGGCATGCCCGTTTGTGGGCCGGTGCTCCCGCCGGGTTCGGGCCGGTGCCTCCAGGGCTATTGGCCGGTGCTCCAGGGGCCATCGTGCCGGTGCTCCCGCCGGGTTCGGCGGCCGGCGCCTCCAGGGCTATTGGCCGGTGCTCCAGGGGCCATCGTGCCGGTGCTCGTGGCGGACGTGACCCGGCAGAGGCGACGGTGCCCTCAGTACGACTTGGGCAATCCCAACGAGTGCTGGGCCACGAAGTTGAGGATCATCTCGCGGCTCACCGGGGCGATCCGGAGCAGCCGTGTCATGCCCCACATGTCGGCCAGGCCGTACTCGCTCGACATGCCGTTGCCCCCGTGGGTCTGGATGGCCTGGTCCAGCGCGGCCAGGGCGGCATCGGCGGCAGCGAACTTGGCCATGTTGGCCGCTTCTCCCGCCGCCGGCGTGTCCCCGGCGAAGTCGCACAGCCAGGCCGCCTTGTCCGTCATCAGCCGGGCCAGCTCCACATCGATCTTGGCCTTGGCCAACGGATGGGAGATCCCCTGGTGGCGTCCGATGGGCGTGCCCCACACCTCACGGGTTCTGGCGTACTCGGCCGCCTTGTCGAGGGCGTAGCGGCCGATGCCGTTGGCGGTGGCCGCCGACAGGATGCGCTCCGGGTTGAGGCCGATGAACACCTGGCGCAGTCCCTCGCCCTCGGCCCCGATCAACCGGTCCGCCTCGACCTGGACGTTGTCGAAGAACAACGTGTACTGCTTCTCCGGCGCGGTGATCTCCACCGGCAGCACCTGCTTGTCCAGTCCCGGCGTGTCGGTGTCCACCACGAACAGTGACAGGCGTCCCCGGCCGGTGTCGGGGTCGACCCCCGACCGCGTTACCACCAGAATGGCCTGGCACTCGTCGACGCCGGAGATGTAGTACTTCGATCCGTTGAGACGGTAGACGTCGCCGTCCTTGGTGGCGGTCAGCGACAGGTTGTGCGAGTTCGAACCGGCGTCCGGTTCGGTGATGGCGAACGCCATCTTGAGCTCACCGGTGGCGAAGCGGGGGAGCCACCGTTGCTTTTGGGCCTCGGTCCCGAACGTGGCGATGATGGTGGCGCAGATGGCCGGGGACACCACGATGACCAGTAAGGGGCAGCCGGCCGCGGCCAGCTCCTCCTGCACGATGGCCAGCTCTGCGATCCCGCCCCCGCCCCCGCCGTACTGTTCGGGCACGTTGACCCCGAGGAACCCCCCCTCGGCCACCGCCTTCCACAGCTCATCGGTGCGTTCGTCGGCGTGGGCCTTCTTCACGTAGTACTCGTGTCCGAACTTGGCCGCGATGGAGCTCACCGCCTCCCGCAGCATCTGGTGCTCTTCGGATTCGATGAAGTCCATGGCTTACTCCTCGGGAGCGGTTGGACCGGCATGGTCGGGCACGAGGTCGACCGGGATGTCGACCAGCCTGCTCCGAAGGTACTCCCCCAAACCCTTGGCCTGAGGATCCGGACGGGTCGACGAGGCCACCCCCTCCCCGAGCAGGCCCACCACCACGAAGTTGAGCGCCCGCAGGTTCGGGAACCGGTAGCGACGGACCTCCAGATCCACGGCCTCGGGCAGGAGGCTGCGGAACTCGTCGAAGGTCAGGTACCCATCGAGCCAGGCCCAGCCGCGGTCGTCCCTGGCCCACAGCCCGACATTGGCATTGCCGCCCTTGTCGCCCGACCTGGCTCCGATGATGGTGCCGAGGGCCAGATGTCGGGCAGGCCCGTCCGCCCCCGCCCCGACCCCACCGTCCGCCCCCGACACCCCCGACACCCCCGACACCCCTGCCGCCCCCGACACCCCTGCCGCCCCCGACACCCCTGCCGCCCCGCCTTCGCCCACCGGCGGCCCGTCGTCCCCACCGAAGACCACGTCGGGAGCGGGGACGGCCTCGGGGGCCAGGGCCAGGTCCGGGGTGGAGTCCGCGATCCGGTCGTGGCCGACGACCCGGTGGGCGAGGCGGTGCGCGGTGTGGGGAACCTGCACCCGACGGCCGTCGGCATGGACCACCTCGGGGATCACCAGGTCGGCCGGCACCAGCGCCGGCCAGTACACGCCGTACACCGTGCCCGCCGCCGGCGGGGCGGTGAGATGGAGGCCGGGGTAGCCGGCCAGCGCCAACTCGGTGGCCGCGCTGGAGAAACTCCGGCCCACGCGGTCGGGGTCGGCATCCTTGACGGTGATGCGTAGCTGGGCGGTGGCCTCGACATTGATGGGCGCGTCGGGCTTGTCGGATCGGATGAGGCGGGCGTCGAACTCGGCGAACCGTTCGGCGCCGCCCAGGGTCGCCGTCAGCGATCGCAGGGTGAGGTCGGCCTTCTCCTCGATGTCGAGCCCGGTGAGGACGAAGGTCATCGAGTTGCGCCAGCCGCCCAGCAGGTTGAGGCAGACCTTCACGTCGTCCGGTGCCGGCAATCCCCGGGTGCCCGAGATCCGCACCCGGTCCGGTCCCTCCTGGTCGACGGCGATGGTGTCGAAGCGGGCCACGACATCGGTATTGGGGTAATGGTGGCCGGCGATCTCATAGAGGAGCTGGGCCGTCACGGTCCCGACGGACACCTCACCGCCGGATCCGGGGTGCTTGGTGATCACCGACGAGCCGTCCGCCGCCACCTCGGCGATCGGGAACCCCGGGTGCTCCATGCCGTCGACCTCGGTGAAGAAGGCGTAATTGCCGCCGGTGGCCTGGGGTCCGCACTCGATGACATGGCCGGCCACCACCGCGCCGGCCAGCCGGTCCCAATCGGTCGGCGACCAGCCGTGATGCCAGGCCGCCGGGCCCACGACCAGCGAGGCATCGGTGATGCGGGGGCAGATGACCACGTCGGCCCCTCCGGACAGGGCCTCGACGATGGGCCAGCCCCCCAGGTAGGCGTTGGCCGAGATGACCTCACCGGCCGCCTCGGCCAGGGGTTGCCCGGTGTCGAGATGGGCCAGCGGATGCCCGGCCCGGTTGAGCTCGCCGATGCGGGGGAGGAGATCGTCGCCCTCCACATGGGCCACCGACACGTCCAGTCCCAGTCGGTCGGCGAGGGCCCGGATCTGGTCGGCCAGACCGCCCGGGTTGAGCCCGCCGGCGTTGGTGACCACTTTGATGCCGCGGTCGATGCAGGTGCCGAGCACCTCCTCCATCTGGGTCAGGAAGGTGTGGGCCCAACCTTTGGATCGGTCCCGCTGGTACCCCTTCCACAGGATGAGCATGGTGAGCTCGGCCAGCCAGTCCCCGGTGAGGACGTCGATGGGACCGCCCTCGACCATCTCCCGGGCCGCCGACAGGCGGTCCCCGTAGAACCCCGAGCAGTTGGCGATGCGCAGCGGGTCCGTCACGGCACCGCGCCGGCAGGAGGGGACGGCCGGCCCTGGTCTCCGTCCTCCGGCTCGACCACCACCAGGATGCGTCCCGTCTCCACCTGGTCGCCTTGGGCCACATCCACCTCGGTCACGGTTCCGGCTGCGCCGGCATGGACGGTGTGCTCCATCTTCATGGCCTCGAGGACGACGAGGAGCTGGCCGGCCTCGACGGCATCGCCGACGGACACTGCCACCCGGGCCACGCCACCGGGCATGGGGGCGCAGCGCCGATCCTTCGGCCACGTGGTCGGCGCCGATCGGGAACCGTTCGCGTTCCACCAACGTCGAGCTGCCGTCCGGCCCGTCGACGAACGCCGTCTGACCCACCCAGTCGACCAGGTACCGGCGGGCGACGCCCCCGGTGGTCAGGGTGACCCCGTCGGCCGCGGCCGCGGCGTGGTCGATGTCGAAGAGGTTGCCGTTGACCTCGACGGCGGCCAGGGACCGGCCCGACCGGTCGAACTGGTAGGCGAGGTCGATGGTGGTGTCGTCGCGGTCGTAGACGGTCCGCTGTGGCGCCGCCGGATTGTTGCGGAAACCGGAGGGGACCGATCGCTGCACGGGTGCCCGGTGGCGACGCCGGGCCTGGGCGGCCAGGGCGGCGGCGACCGAATGCCGCCGGACGGCGTCGTCGTCGGCGAGCGGCGCCGCCAATTGCTTCACTCCGTGACGGTCCAGAAAGCCGGTGTCGGTGTCGCCGGCCACGAACCCGGGGTGGCGGAGGGTGCGGACCAGCAGGTCGCGGTTGGTGGTGACCCCGTGGATGCGGGCTCGGGCCAACGTGGCCGAGAGGGCGGCGGCCGCCTCCGTCCGGGTGGGCGCATGGACGATGACCTTGGCCAACATGGAGTCGTAGTAGGGGCTCACCACACTGCCCGACTCGACCCCGCTGTCCACCCGCACGTCCGGGGCTACCCGGGCACTCGACTCCACCCGCACGTCCGGGCCGCCCGGGCCGCCCGGGCCGCCCGGACCGATCTCGAACCGGTGGAGCGTCCCGGTCGAGGGCAGCCATTCCCGGGCCGGGTCCTCGGCGTAGATCCGGGCCTCGATGGCATGCCCACGGGGCCCGGCGGCCACCGCGGCATGGACTTCATCGGGCAGCGCAGCCCCACCGGCGATGAGCAACTGCAGGCGCACCAGGTCGAGCCCGGTCACCGCCTCGGTCACCGGGTGCTCCACCTGGAGTCGGGTGTTCATCTCGAGGAAGTAGGGGTCCCCGCGGTCGTCCACGATGAACTCGACGGTTCCCGCGTTGACGTAGCCGACGGTGCGGGCGGCGGCGACCGCCGCCTCGACCAGTCGGGCCCGCAGGGCCGGGGTGACGAAGGGGGAGGGCGCCTCCTCCACGATCTTCTGGTGGCGGCGCTGGATGCTGCACTCCCGCTCGAACAGGGCCACGGTGTCCCCGTAGGCATCGGCGAGCACCTGGACCTCGATGTGCCGGGGGTTGCTCAGGTAGCGCTCGAGGAACACGGTGCCGTCTCCGAAGGCGGCTTCGGCTTCGCGGTGGGCGTCGGCCACCGCCTGGCGCAGACTGACCGGACCACCCACGGTGCGCATGCCCCGGCCACCCCCGCCGGCCGACGCCTTCACCAGCAACGGCCACCCCAATGAGTCCAGCTCCCCGTCGTCGGGCAGTCGACCGTCCTCGATGGTGATCGAAGGAAGCGTGGGCACCCCGGCGGACCGCATGAGGTCCTTGGCGCCCACCTTCGAACCCATGGCGTCGATGGCCGCCGGACCCGGCCCCACCCAGGTGAACCCGGCCCCGGTGATCACCCGGGCGAAATCCCCCGACTCCGACAGGAAGCCGTATCCGGGGTGGATGGCGTCGGCCCCCGAACGGGCGGCGGCGTCGAGGATCATGGCTGAACGCAGATAGGTGTCGGTCGGCGAGACGCCGGGGAGCCTCACCGCCGAGTCCGCCTCCCGCACATAGGGGCTGTCGGCATCGGCGTCCGAGTAGACGGCCACCGTGGCGATGCCCATGGCGTGCGCCGACCGCATGATGCGCCGCGCGATCTCGCCGCGGTTGGCCACCAGCAGCGTGCGGACGGGGGTGGGGGCCCGGCCCTCTGCGTTCACGGAATTGTCCTCACCGGGGGTCGCCTCACATCCGGAACACGCCGTAGCCGCGTGTCCCCTGGATGGGTTGGTTGTCGATGACCGACAGACAGATGCCGAGGACGGTCCGGGTGTCCCGGGGGTCGATGATGCCGTCGTCGTACAGGCGCCCGGAGAGGAAGAGGGGGAGCGACTCGGCCTCGATCTGGGCCTCGACCATCTGGCGCATGGTGGCGTCGGCCTCCTCGTCGAAGGGGACCCCCTTGGCCTCGGCCGACTGGCGCCCGACGATGGACAGCACTCCGGCCAGTTGAGCCGGCCCCATCACTGCGGAACGGGAGTTGGGCCAGGCGAAGAGGAAGCGCGGGTCGTAGGCCCGGCCGCACATCCCGTAGTTGCCCGCTCCGTACGAGGCACCGATGTTGACGGTCAGGTGCGGTACCGACGAGTTGGACACGGCGTTGATCATCATGGCTCCGTGCTTGATGATCCCGCCCTGCTCGTACTCCTTTCCCACCATGTACCCGGTGGTGTTCTGGAGGAAGACGAGCGGTACGTCGATCTGGTTGGCCAACTGGATGAACTGGGTCGCCTTGTGGGCCTCCTCGGAGAACAGCACGCCGCGGTGGTTGGCCAGCACGCCCACGGGGTAGCCGTGGATGGAGGCCCATCCGGTCACCAGGCTGGAGCCGTACAGCGGTTTGAACTCGTCGAACCGGGAACCGTCCACCACCCGGGCCAGGACCTCGCGCGGGTCGAAGGGGACCTTGGGGTCCGAGGATGCGATGCCGAGGAGCTCGCCCGGGTCGTACAGGGGATCGTCGGCCGGCTGGCTGGGGCCCGGCCCGTGCTTGCGCCAATTGAGCCGGCTCACGATCTGGCGGCCGAGCCGGATGGCGTCGACCTCGTCGGTGGCCAGGTAGTCGGCCAGGCCCGACACCCTGGCGTGCATCGAGGCACCGCCCAGCTCCTCGTCGGTCGACTCCTCACCGGTGGCCATCTTGACCAGGGGCGGTCCCCCGAGGAAGACCTTGGAGCGCTGCTCGATCATCACGATGTAGTCGCTCATTCCGGGAACGTAGGCGCCGCCGGCCGTGGAGTTGCCGAAGACGAGGGCCACGGTGGGCAGGGCGTCGGCCGAGCTCCGGGTCAGGTCCCGGAAGGCCCGCCCGCCGGGGATGAACAGCTCGGCCTGGGCGGGCAGGTCGGCCCCGCCGGATTCCACCAGGTTGATGACGGGCAGCCGGTTCTGGAGGGCGATGTCCGAGGCGCGCGCCCCCTTGCGAAAGGAGAAGGGGTTCATGGCCCCACCCCGCACCGTGGGATCGTGGGCCGAGACGAGGCACTCGACCCCTTCCACCACGCCGATGCCGACGATCGACGATGCCCCGACCGTGTACTCGGTGCCCCATGCGGCCAGCGGGGCCAGCTCCAAGAAGGCCGAGTCCCGGTCCACCAGCAGCTCGATCCGATCGCGGGCCAGCAGCTTGCCCCGGTCCCGGTGCCGCTGCACGTAGCGCTGGCCACCTCCGGCCCTGGCCGCGGCCAGCTGCTCGTCGACTCCGTCCACCGCTTCTTGGAGGGCGCGTTCGTTGGCCCGGAAGGTCTCCGAGCTCGGGTCGATGGTGGTGTGGAGGATGGGCATGGGCTGGGTGTGGAGCTCGGAAAGCGGTGCTGGGGCGGTGGGTGGGCCGGGGCGGTGGATGGGGCTGTCAGCGGCAGCGCTGCGGCTGGCCGGGGCCCAGCTGCCGGGGCGTCTGGGCCGCCGGGTCGCATTGCTCCCGCCGACGTGGGAAGAATAGGCCCTATGAGCTTTCTACCGCATCACGGACGGGGCTCGTCTCCCGTCGACGTCATCGGTGGGTGTGCGGCGTGGTGATTCGCACCTATCCCCAGGGCATGGCGGACGGCTCGACCCCGACCCCCGAGCCGGTGCGCGGGTCCGGCAGCCGGCTGTCGGCGGTGGTGCTGGCGGCCGGAGAGGGGACCCGGATGCGTTCGGCCCGACCGAAGCCGCTGCACCGCTTGTGCGGGAGGCCCATGGTGCTCCACGTACTCGACGCACTGGCCGGGCTGCCGGTGGCGCGGGTGGTGGTCGTGGTCGGGCACCGGGCCGAGTGGGTGACCAAGACGCTCATCGAGCATGCGCCGCCGGGCCTGGCCATCGAGTTCGTCGAGCAGGTCGAGCAGCGGGGGACCGGGGATGCGATGGCGGTGGCCCTCACCGGACTACCCGACGACGAGGGCGATGACGACGGGGATGTCGTGGTGCTCCCCGGGGACACGCCTCTTCTCCGGCCGGCCACCCTCGCGCTGCTCGTCCGCCAGCACCGGATCTCGGACAACGCGGCGACGCTGTTGACCGCCGAACTCGACGACCCCACCGGCTACGGGCGGGTCGTCCGGGGGCGTGACGACTCGGTCGCCCGGGTGGTCGAGCAGGCCGATGCGCTGGACGAGGAGCTCGAGGTCCGCGAGGTCAACACCTCCATCTACTGCTTCAGACGCAGCGTGCTGGCCCCGTCCCTGCGCCGGTTGAGCCCGGCCAACGCTCAGGGTGAGCACTACCTGACCGATGTGATCGGCGTGCTCTACGAGGCGGGTCACAAGGTGGGATCGGTGCCGGTGGTCGACACCATGGAGGTGGCCGGGGTCAACGATCGGGCCCAGCTGGCGGTGGCCGAGGCCGAGCTGCGGGACCGGATCAACGAGAGGTGGATGCGCCGGGGCGTCACCATGTGGGATCCGGAACGGACCTACATCGACGTCGACGTCGAGATCGACCCCGATGTGGTGATGCTCCCGGGGGTCATCCTGCAGGGTTCGTGCACCGTCGGCGCCCACGCCGAACTGGGCCCCGACGTCCATCTGGTCGACACGGTGGTGGGGGAGGGCGCGGTGGTGGCCTCCAGCGTGGGCCGGCGCTCGGTGATCGGCGCCAACGCCCGGATCGGGCCCTTCGCCGTCCTCGAAGAAGGCGCCGAGGTCCCGCCGGGGTCGGTGATCGGCCCGTGGACCGTGGCCTCCGCCGGAGCCTCTGACGGCCCGGACGGCAGCGGGTAGCGTCGTGGGCATGGAATTCACCCCGCGCCGGCGCCTCGAACTGGTGTCGGGAAGATCCCACCCCGAGCTGGCCCGGGACGTGGCCAGGCAGCTGGGCGTCGACCTGGGGGAGGCCAACCTCCGCGAATTCGCCAACGGCGAGATCCACTGCCGCTTCGACACCTCCATCCGCGGCAGTGACGTGTTCATCATCCAGACCCACTGCGGCCCGGTGAACGACTCGTTGATGGAGCACCTGATCATGATCGATGCGGCCAAGCGGGCGTCGGCCAAGCGGATCACCGCGGTGTGTCCCTACTACGGGTACTCGCGCCAGGACCGCAAGGCCACCGGGCGGGAGCCGATCACGGCCAAGCTGGTGGCTGACATGCTGTCGGTGGCCGGGGCTGACCGGGTGGTCAGCGTCGATCTCCATTCCGGGCAGATCCAGGGGTTCTTCAACGTCCCCTTCGACCATCTGACGGCCGCACCGGTCCTGGTCGACTATCTGCGGACCCAGCGCAGCGACGATCTGGTGGTGGTGGCTCCCGATGCCGGCCGGGTGAAGGTGGCCGAGCGCTTCAGCCAGCACCTCACCGCCGATCTGGCCGTGGTCCACAAGCGCCGGTTGCGGGGAGCGAGCGACCAGGTGGAAGCGCTGCACGTGGTGGGTGACGTGGAGGGGCGCCAGTGCGTGTTGATCGACGACATGATCGACACGGCGGGGACCATCGTGGCCGCGGCCGACCTGCTGGCCGACCGGGGGGCCGCGGAAGTGTGGTGCATGGCCACCCACGCCGTCCTGTCGGACCCGGCCGTGGACCGGTTGAAGAACTCGGCCCTGACCAGGGTGGTGGTGACGAACACGTTGCCCATTCCCCAGGATCGCCACTTCGACAAGCTCGAGGTGCTCTCGGTGGCCAAGCTCATCTCCGATGCCATCGACGCGGTGTTCGAGGACTCGTCGGTGTCCGAGATATTCGGTGGGGAGAACCTGGCCTGAGCCCCGCCGGCGTACCGACCCACGTCCGGTTCGAACGCCGCCCAAACGAACGTTTGGATCACTGGCCCGCTTCCTGCACCGCCGGTCCGGTCCTCAAGCCGGCCGCCCACATGACCGATGGAGGCGGAGGTGGGGTCCGGCCGGGCGGCGGACCGCCGGAGGATCGGATCCGCTGGGTCGGGACGGGCCGGAAAGAAATCTGAAAATATCCCTCAAGTTCTCCCCGGCGCGCGCCGATAGGGCGGGAACGGGTCTGTCGAGCAGGGGATCCACCATCCGTCCCAACCCGATCGCACCCTGCTCCAGACCCGGCCTTGGGCCGGGACCGCCCCGGGGACGCATTCGGCCCTGACGACCGCCCGGGCGGAATCTCCGGTTTTCCGCCACCCTTGTGGCCGGTCCACCGGGCGCTCGTCTATCATGGGGGGCCGTCAGCAGCGGCCCTCTGAGATCGTCATCCTCGGGAACGATCGACCGGAACGGCGCTGCCCCCGTGTCAGTACTTCTTGAGGAGTTCCCGCATGCCCGAAGTCACCCTGGCCGCCGAAGCCGGCCGCGAGACCGGAACCCGTCCGACGCGCCGTCTGCGGACCCAGGGGAAGATCCCCGCCGTCGTCTACGGCCACGGTTCGGAGCCGATGCCCATCGCCGTGGGTGCCCGGGAGTTTCAGATCGCCATGTCCGGGGAGGCCGGCCTCAACACCCTGCTCTCACTGGTGGTGGGCCAGGACAACTTCCTCACGCTGGCCCGGGACATCCAGCACCATCCGTTCAAGAACGTGGTGACCCACGTCGACTTCCTCATCGTCCGACGTGACGAGGTCATCTCCGCCGAGGTGTCCATCAACCTCGTGGGTGAGCCGATCGAAGTGCAGCACGGGGACGGAATCGTCGATCAGCAGCTCTACACCCTGCACATCAAGGCCAAGCCGGCCGACATCCCGCCGTCCGTCGACATCGACATCTCCGGCCTCACCATCGGGGGTTCGCTCCACGTCTCCGACATCACCATGCCGCGCGGCGTCGAGTTGGAGACCGATCTCGAGGCCACCGTGGTCGCCGGCCAGCCTCCTCGGGTCCAGGCCACGGCCGAGGAAGGGGCCGAGACGGTCGCCGGAGCTGCTGTCGAAGGCGGCGAACAGGCCACCGCCGAGTCGGCGGGCACGGCCGAGTCCGGCGAGGGGTAAGCCCTGCTCCGCCAACGGCGGGCACCGGGGTCTCCGCGCAGGGGGACCCCGGTCGATGTGCTCGTGGTCGGCCTGGGCAACCCGGGGACCGAGTACGCCGGCACCCGGCACAACGTGGGGGCCGAGGTGGCCACGTTGCTCGCCGGCCGCCACGACGGCCGGTTCAAGTCGGAGAAGGGGCTGCGCGCGCTGGCCTGCGAGATACGGATCGACGGACGCGACTGTCCTCGTCGCCGTTCCGCAGACCTACATGAACGAGTCGGGCCAGGCCGTGGCTCCCCTCGTGCGACGGGCCGGCATCGACCAGGACGGCTCGGCCACGGAGACGGCCGGGCGCCTGATCGTCGTCCACGACGAGCTCGACCTGCCATCAGGCCGGGTCAAGATCAAATCGGGCGGGGGGACGGCCGGAAACAACGGGCTCAAGTCGATCGACAGCCATCTCCACACCAACCAGTACCTCAGGGTCCGGGTGGGCATCGGCAAGCCACCGGGACGACAACCCGGTGCCGACTACGTGCTGAAGCGTCCGGGTGCCGCCGAGCGCGCCGGTCTGGATGTGGCCGTCGCAGAGGCAGCCGACGCCGTGGAGGTGATCGTCACCGAAGGCGTTCAGGCGGCCATGACCCGGTTCAACGCCGCCGGATGACCGGTGGCCCGACCGGGCGGTCATGCTGCTCCGGGCGGTCATGCCGCTCCGGGCCGTCATGCCGCTCCGGGCAGCCGGTGCCCTCTCCGGGACGGACCGCCGGTTCCGGTGGGGACCCCGGCCCCGCCGGGCGTTGCTGTCAACGCCCGGGGCCGGTCCAGATACCCTGAACCGGTGAGCCTCCGCTCGCTTCCTCCTCTGCTGCGCAACGAGCCTGCCATGACGCGGGTCGTCGGCGCGTCCACCGCCACGCTGGCCGTGGCCACGCCGGCCCAGGCCTTCGTGCTGGCTGGCCTCGTCCGCCTGGGCACCCGACGACCCGTCCTGGTGGTGACGCCGACGGGTGCCGCGGCCGATCAGCTGGCCCATGACCTCGAGGCGTTCACCCGGGGCGGTCCGGAGTCCGCCGACGGAACAGGGACGGTCGAGGTGTTCCCGGCCTGGGAGACGCTGCCCTTCGAGCGGGTCAGTCCCGAAGTGTCGACCATGGGTCGCCGCCTCCGGCTGCTGTGGCAGCTGGGTGGGAACGTGGGATCCGATGGTCCCGGCATCGTGGTGGCCCCGATCAAGGCGGTGCTCCAACGCCTCGGGCCCTGGCGCTCGGCGGCTCGGCCGGTGGTGGTGGCCAAGGGCGACCAGATCGAGGTGGACGAACTGGTCGGGCGACTGGTGGGGATGGGCTATCGACGCGAGTCGATCGTGGAGCACCGCGGCGAGCTGGCCGTCCGGGGCGGCATCTCGACGTGTTCCCCTCCACCGCGGAGGAGCCGGTCCGGATCGATCTCTGGGGAGACGAGGTGGACCGGCTGACCCGGTTCGATGTGTCCGATCAGCGATCAATCGACGATCTGGCCCACGTCGAACTGTTCGGCTGCCGCGAGCTGGTGGTGGACGAGGGAATGCGCCGACGGGCCACCGGATTGGTCGGGTTCTGCACCCTGGGGGCGCCACCAGTGGGAACCGTCTGGCTGACGGGGACCAGTTCGACGGCATGGAATCGTGGCTCCCGTGGTTGGCCGGTTCCGAAGAGCTGATCACCGACCTCCTGGGTGACGATGCACTGGTGGTGCTGGTCGAACCCCGCCGGCTCCGCGACCGGGCCGGTGAGCTGCTGGACGAGGAGTCGGCGCTGGCTGACGCCCTGGCCGGTACCTGGGGGCTCGAGGCCGGCGACGGTGCGCCCCGCCTGCACGTCGCCTTCGACCGCCTGTTGACCGGGACCTCGTCCGGGGTGGTCTCGCTGGTGCCCACCGCGGATGGGCCCGATATTCCCCTGGTGGAGAGCCGGGGCTGGGAGCCGATCCTCGGCGACGGGTCCAAGCTGGCCGCCCAGGTCTCATCGCTCGTCGGCGACGGGTACTCGGTCGTACTCTGCTCATCGACCGGGGGCGGAGCGGAACGTCTTTCGGGCATCCTGGCCGAGGAGGGCCTATCGGTACCGGCCACGGTCGATCCTCCGGCCGGATCGCTCGATCTCACCGCTCCCGGTGCCCGTATCGTGGTCGCGCCGGTGGATCGCGGCTTCGTCCTTCCCGGGGCGAGGGTCGCCGTCCTCGCCGAGTCCGATATCAGCGGGCGCCGCCGGCCCCACCGCCAGGCCCGGACCCGGGCCCGCCCCGTAGACGGCTTCTTCGACGATCTGGCCCCGGGCAGCTTCGTCGTCCATCGTCAGCACGGGGTGGCCAAGTACGGGGGCATGGTCACCAGGACCATGGGGGGCTCCACCCGCGACTACCTGCTCCTGGAGTACCGGGGCGCGGACAAGCTCTACCTGCCCACCGATCAGATCGAGCTGCTCACCCCCTACGCCGGAGGCGACTCACCCACTGTGAGCCGGTTGGGCGGTTCCGAGTGGCAGCGGGCCCGCTCCAGGGCCAGGGCGGCGGTGCACGAGATCGCCGAGGAGCTGGTGGCTCTCTACCGGCGACGCCTCCAGGTCCCCGGCCACGCCTTCGCCCCCGACACCCCGTGGCAGGCCGAGTTGGAGTCGTCCTTCCCGTTCGTCGAGACGCCCGACCAGCTCCGCGCCATCGAGGAGGTCAAGGCCGACATGGAGCGGCCCCAGCCCATGGACCGACTGATCTGCGGCGACGTGGGCTTCGGGAAGACCGAGGTGGCCATCCGGGCCGTGTTCAAGGCGGTCCAGGACGGGTTCCAGGCGGCCGTGCTGGTACCCACCACACTGCTGGCCAGTCAGCACGCCCAGACCTTCGCCGACCGCTACGCGCCGTTCCCGGTTAAAGTGGAGATGCTCAGTCGGTTCCTGACCAACGCCCAGGCCAAGACGGTGCTGGCCGGGTTGGCCGACGGCTCCGTGGACGTCGTGGTCGGGACCCACCGGTTGCTCGGCAGTGACGTCACCTTCAAGAAGCTCGGGCTCTTGGTGGTGGACGAGGAACAGCGGTTCGGGGTGAGCCACAAGGAGTCGATCAAGGCCCTGGCCGAGGGGGTCGATGTCCTCACCCTCACGGCCAGCCCGATTCCCCGCACCCTGGAGATGGCGCTGACCGGAATCCGCGACCTGTCGATGGTCAACACGCCACCGGCGGCCCGGCGACCGATACTCACCCACGTGGGCGAGTTCGAGGAAGCGGCCGCGTCGGAGGCCATCAGGCGGGAGCTGCTGCGCGAAGGGCAGGTCTTCTACGTCCACAACCGGGTCCAGGACATCGAGGCGGTCGCCACCCGCGTCCAGCGGATGGCACCCGAGGCGAGGGTGGCCGTGGCCCACGGACAGATGGACGAGGGGTCTCTCGAAAAGGTGGTCCTCGATTTCTGGGAAGGCGGTTACGACGTCCTCGTGTGCACCACCATCATCGAGTCCGGCATCGATATGCCCATGGTGAACACGCTGGTGGTCGATCGGGCCGACCTCTTGGGGCTCGGGCAGCTCCATCAGCTCCGGGGTCGGGTCGGACGGGCCGGGCAGCGCGCCTACGCCTACCTGTTCCATCCGGTGGACAGGGTGCTGTCCGAACAGGCCTACGAACGGCTGCGCACCATCGGCGACCACACCGAGCTCGGCTCCGGTTTCAAGATCGCCTTCCGCGATCTGCAGATCCGGGGTGCCGGCAACCTGCTCGGGCGCGATCAGTCCGGTCATATCGCCGCCATCGGCTACGACCTCTACGTCCAGCTGGTGGCCGAGGCCGTCTCCGAGTTGAAAGGAGAGCCCCGGCCGAAGGCCGTGGAGCTCTCGCTCGACCTGCCCGACGCCGCCCACCTGCCTGCCGACTACGTGGAGGCCGAGGATGTCCGCCTCGAGGCCTACCGGCGCCTGGGCGCGGTGCGGACCGTCGAGCAGATCGACGATGTGCGGGCCGAGTGGGAGGATCGCTTCGGCCCGTTACCTGTACCCGCCCGGGCACTGATCGATGTGGCCCGGCTGAGGGTCGAGTGCCTGCGCCTGGGGATCACCGACGTGGCTGTGACCGTTCCCGGACGGGGGATGGGCGGTTCGGGAGGCGGTGCCGGTGGGGGCGCCGGCGATCAGGGGCGGCGGGCCACGGTCAAGCTGTCCCCGGTGACGTTGCCGGCATCAGCCGAGGTCCGGTTGCGCCGGTTGGCCCCGGGGGCCACCTACCAGCCCGATCTCCACCGACTACTGGTGCCGATGGCGATGCCGGCCCAAGGCTCGGGATTCGCTCCGCTCCTGGTGGAGCTGCTGAGCGAGCTGGTGCCTGTGACGGGATAGACGAGGCTGCGGGGCCGTCGCCCCCGAGCCGGTGCCGTCGCCCAGGCAGGTGCCGTCGCCTGTGTTGGGGCCGTCGCCGGCGTAGGCGCCGTCGGCCAGGTCGCCGCCGTCGCTCCCGAGCCCTGTCGTCCAATTTTCCGATTCGGTCGTTTTATCGGCTCTGGCCGATGATTTGGGACGCCTCCGAGTCGGTTCTATCGGCTCTGGGGCTCTGGGCGATAATTTGGCCAATTTCGGAAATTTCTGGCCAAGCCCCGGCCTCTCGTCGGGACGCACGCCGGCGAGGCATGAGATGCACGACGACCGTGCAGCCGAGGTCTATGATCGAACCGGTAGCATCACCGCCGTGAAGCGCCATCGCTCCCGGGTCGCCGCCTGTCTGCTCATCGCTTTCGCCGGGCTGTCAGCAGCCTGCAACCTGACACCGTCGGCGGCCACGGCCAACGGAACGGTCATCTCGATCGGCAGCCTGAACAGCCAGCTCCGTACGCTCCAGAGCACACGAGTACGGGGCCTGCCTCCTCCAGCTCGAGAACCCCCAACTGACCTCCGCTTCAGGACAAGGTGCAGGCGGGCCGGGTACGTACACCACGGCGTTCGCCGGTGCGGTGCTCGAGAGCCAGGTGGGCGAGTTGCTGGCCGAGCAGTACGCACTCTCGAAGGGCCTCACCGTCTCGTCCAGCGATCTCTCCACGGCCAGATCGGACTTCGCGTCAACGCTGGACGGAGAGATCAGCGCGGCTGTGCAGCAGTCGGTTTCGTCGGGGACGACATCCTTTTGCGAAAGCCCCAGCGGATCGAGCCTCACCGGGGCCGAACTTCTGGCCGGCCTACCGAAATCGGTGACCGACGCTCAGGTACTCAACCAGGCCTATGACGACAAACTGCTGGCCGACGGGGCGGATCTGTCGGCCACCGCCATACTCCGCTACTACGCCGCCAACAAGTCGGAGTTCACGGTGGACTGCGTGAGCCGGATCGTGACGAGCTCCGAGGGCGCAGCCAATCAGATCGTGGCCAAGTTGGATGCCGGGGCGTCGTTCGCGGCCGTGGCCAAGTCGAGCTCCATCGACACACAGACGGCGGCCAACGGCGGGTCGTTGGGCTGCAGCTTCTCCCAGGCGGCAGTGGACCAGGATCTCGAGCAGCAGAACATTCTCGCCGGCCGGCCCACGGCACCGATCCAGAACTCCCAGACGGGCCAGTGGTTCATCTACGAGGTCACCAGCCAGACCCTCGAACCGCTCTCGGCGGTCAGGTCGGTGGTGCAGCGCGAGCTCCTGCAGGCGACCCCCAACGTCGACCGGGTCACCAAGGAGATCATCGCCTTCGCCCACCGCTCCAACGTGTCGGTCGATCCGCGGTACGGAACGTGGGACGGCGGCACGATCCTGCCTCCGGTGGCGCCCCCGCCCCAGTACCTGCTGGGCTCGGTCTCCGGGTCAGGGGGCTCCACGGCGGCGACGTCGCTGAGCCCCACCGGATCGGGGACCGGCACCTCGGGTGGTTCGGGGACCGGTACACCCAGCTCGACCAGCTCGACCAGCTCGACCAGCTCGACCAGCTCGACCAGCTCGCCGAGCGGTAGCTGACCCTCCCGGAAGGGATGGCTGATGGTGAGCGCTCGCCCGTCGCCACCGTCGACTCCCCCTCGGATCGATGTGGTCGGATTGGGTCCGGCGGGTCCGGAGCTGATCACGACCGGTACACGGGCGCTGATCGACCGAGCCGACGTGGTCCTCCTGCGCACGGACCGACATCCGTCAGCCGCGGCCTTTCCCGGGGCCCGATCGTTCGATCAGCACTATGAGCAGGCTGACTCCTTCGACGACGTGTACCGCGCCATCGTCGTCGACGTCATGGACGCAACCATGGTCGGGGCCGACGACGACATCGCCGGCGAGCAACCGGGGAGGGGACAAGGGTCGTCTATGCCGTGCCCGGATCGCCCACCGTGGCCGAGCGAACCGTCTCCATGCTCCGGGAGCATCCCGCGGTGGCGGCGCGGAGAGGTCGATCCTGGACGTCCATCCTGCCGTGTCTTTCCTCGATCTGGCCTTTGCCCGGCTCGGTGTTGATCCGGTGACCGCCGGTGTCAAGGTGGTCGACGGCGAGACGTTTGCGGTGGAGGCGGCCGGGGTCCCCGGTCCGCTGCTGGTGGCTCAGTGCTGGAGCCGGCCGGTGCTTTCGGCCATCAAGCTCTCGATAGAGCCGACCCCGTCGGACACGGTCACGGTGCTCCATCACCTCGGACTGCCCGACGAGCTGGTCCGGGAGCTGCCCTGGGACGACCTCGACCGCTCGCTTCGACCCCGACCATCTGACCTCGCTGTGGATACCGCATCTGGCCAGCCCGGTGGCCGCCGAGCTGGTCCGACTGGACGATCTCGTCCACACCTTGAGGCAGCGATGCCCCTGGGACCGTGAGCAGACCCACGGTTCGCTGGCTCGTCACCTCCTCGAGGAGTCCTACGAGGTGCTCGAGGCCATCGACGTCCTGGCCGCCATCGACACCGCGTCACCGGGAGGGCCGCACGACGCCGGACAGGGGGGACCGCCCGCGACGGCGGGGGAGAGGAACAGGCGGTGGCGGACCTCGAAGAAGAGCTCGGGGATCTGCTGTTCCAGGTGTACTTCCACGCCATGTTGGGAGCCGAAGCGGGCCGTTTCACGTTGGCCGACATCGCGCGCGGGGTGTACGACAAGCTGGTGTCCCGCCATCCCCATGTGTTCGGCGATCTGGACGCGGCGACGCCCGACGAGGTAGCCGAGAATTGGGAAGCCCTCAAGAAATCGGAGAAGCATCGCTCGAGCGTGACCGAAGGGATTCCGGCCGCTCTGCCGGCGCTGTCGCTGGCGGCCAAACTGCAACGAAAGGCCTTGGCCGTGGGCATGGTGCTCCCCGGCGTGGCCGATGAGGTGGTACGGGTGGCCAAGGGTGTCTCCGAACTCGGAGGGGCAGATCTCGGGAGTTCCCCGCTGGATGCACCGGACCTCGGGCCCGGTGGGATCGTCGACGGTCAGGGGGGGCGTTCAGATCACGCGGCGGAAGTGGGCGAGCTGCTCTTCGCGGTGGTCAACATGGCCCGACTGCTCGGAATCGACCCCGAGTCGGCGTTGCGAGTGCGGGCGGCGGGTTTTCGAGCTTCGATCGAAAGGCGGGGATGATCGATCTGTCCGTCCCCCATCCCTCAGGATTCGGAGAATTACCAGGTCCGGACGGTCCTGGGTGGTAACTTTGCCCGGACCGGCAACAGGAGTGACGACATACAGTGAGCGCGATCGAGCAGGTCATCGGCCGAGAGGTTCTGGACTCCCGCGGTAATCCGACCGTCGAGGTCGAAGTGGTGCTCGACTCCGGGTCGGTCGGAAGGGCCATCGTCCCCTCCGGGGCGTCGACGGGCTCGTTCGAAGCGGTCGAGCTCCGCGATGGGGCCGAGCCCTACCGGGGCAAAGGGGTTCAACGAGCGGTGGCCAATGTCAACGGCGAGATCGCTGACGTGCTCGACGGTTTCGAGGCCCTCGACCAGCGCGGCGTCGACCTGGCACTCATCGATGCCGACGGCACTCCGAACAAGGCCCGGCTCGGGGCCAACGCGGTGCTCGGTGTCTCCCTGGCCACGGCGAAGGCGGCCGCCGAGGAGCTCGGGCTTCCCCTGTTCCGCTACGTCGGCGGCGCCGACGCGCACGTGCTCCCGGTCCCGATGATGAACGTCGTGAACGGCGGCGTCCACGCTGACAACTCGATCGATCTTCAGGAGTTCATGATCATGCCGGTCGGTGCGGCGTCGTTCTCCGAAGCGTTGCGTTGGGGGGTGGAGACCTACCATTCGCTGGCCGGCGTGCTCAAGGTCCGGGGGCTTTCCACCACCGTGGGCGACGAGGGAGGGTTCGCACCCAATCTGCGCCTCCAACGAGGAGGCGATCCAGATCCTGGTCGAGGCCATCGAGGCCGCGGATCGGGTCCCCGGCGACGACATCGCCATTGCCATGGACCCCGCCAGCAGCGAGTTGTACAAGGATGGCCGGTACGTGCTCGCCGGCGAGGGCCGGAGCCTCACGTCATCCGAAATGGTGGCGTACTGGGTCGACATGGTCGGCCGATACCCCATCGTTTCTCTCGAGGACGGGATGGCAGAGGACGACTGGGACGGGTGGGTTGCCCTCACCGAGGCCCTTGGCGACACGATCCAGCTGGTGGGGGACGATCTCTTCGTGACCAACGAGGAGCGGCTGCAGCGGGGTATCGATTTGCACGCGGCCAATGCCGTGCTGATCAAGGTGAACCAGATCGGGACCCTGACCGAGACACTCGGGACCATGGCCCGCGCCACTCGTTCCTCCTACGCGTGCGTGATGTCACACCGTTCGGGGGAGACGGAGGACACCACCATCGCCGATCTGGCTGTGGCCACCAACTGCGGTCAGATCAAGACGGGGGCACCGGCACGCTCGGACCGGGTGGCCAAGTACAACCAGCTCTTGCGCATCGAGGAAGTGCTGGGTGAGTCGGCGGCGTTCTACGGCGGTGAGGCCATGGCCTCGTGGCGGCCCGAACGGTGAGTGCCCACCGTCACTCTCGCTCCACCAGGGCCAAGGAGAAGCGGGCCAAGGAGAAGAGGGGACCGGCCAAGCCCAGGGCCAAGGGCTCGGCCAAGTCGCCGGAGCAGTCGCGGTCGGGGGGCTGGGTCCGGTCAGGCCCCCGTGCCGTGCGGCGCGTCGTGCGGCGACCAGCGGGCACGGTTGGAGCACGGTCGACGGCACGGTCGGGAATTCGACCGACAACACCATCGACAACGCCGTCGAGGGAGCCGGCCGCGCCACACGCCCGCCGGAGCCGGATTCCCGTAGCCCTGGCGGCCGCATTCGCCCTGGCCGTGCTGATCACCAACTTTCCCCTTCCGACCCTGCTGTCCCAGCACCATCAGCTGTCCGCGGAGGCGGCGCAGCTGCGTCAGGTTCAGAGCTCCAACCGGGCGTTGTCGGAGCAGGACCAACAACTCAACTCCACGACCGAGATCGACCGGTTGGCCCGCGAGGACTACCAGTTGGTGCTGCCGGACCAGACCCTCTACAACGTGCTCCCTCCCTCCGGCAAGACGACGTCGACCACTCCGGGGGGGTCGACGTCGGGTGATCCCGGGGACCAACCGCTCGTGCCTCCGGCCGACGCCCCTGACATGTCACCCGACCCCGGCCTGCCGCGGACCCCTTCGGCCTCCGGCTCCACCGGTGTGAAGGCGGGGACTGCCGACGCCTCCGGTGCCGACGACCCATCCTCGACCGGTACGTCGGGAACGTCGAGCCCATCGAGTTTCTGGTCCCGGGTGGCCAACACACTCGAGTTCTGGAGGTGACCGGCCGGCCCCCGGCCGGACCCGGGGCCGGTGGCGCGCCGGCGTCAGACCTCGAGGTGGTGGCAGAGCTGATCGGTCGGCAACCGGCCGGCGAGTTCGAGGTCGTCGTCCGCACCGAGCACGGCACCCCGGCGGTCATCGCCAACGCCCCGTTCCTCTTCGACGGCACACCGATGCCCACCCGCTTCTGGCTGGTCGACCCCGACCTCCGAGAGGCGGTCAGCCGGATCGAGTCAACCGGTGGCGTCCGACAGGCCGAAGCCGAGGTGGGGATGGTCCTGATCGCGGCCGCCCACGATCGCTACGCCGACGAGCGCGATGCCCTCATCCCGGACGGCTACGCCGGACCGAGGCCTTCGGGGGGGGTGGGCGGCACCAGGGTCGGGGTCAAGTGCCTCCACGCCCATCTGGCCTGGTGGCTCACCGGAGCCGATGATCCGGTCGGGGAATGGACGGCGCAGCGGATCGGCCTCCATCCGACCTGAGACGCCGGTAGCGGAGGTGCCGTCGCCCGGGGTGTCGAGCGTCCAGGGTGGTGGGGGGACCCGAGGCGTGGTAGCAAGGACCCATGCGTGCGGTCGGTCCGGTGGCGGCCATCGATTGTGGGACCAACTCCACCAGGCTCTTCGTCGTCGATGCCCACGGCAGACCCCTCGAGCGCCTGATGCGGATCACGAGGTTGGGCGAGGGTGTCGACGCCACCGGGAAGCTCTCGGGCGATGCCATCGACCGGTGCCTCTCGGTGCTGTCGGAGTTCCGGGAGGTGATGCACGGATTGAGGGTGGTCCGGAGCCGGTTGGTGGCCACGTCGGCGGCACGGGATGCTTCGAACGGCGATGAGTTCCTCCGAGCCGCCGGGGAGACCACCGGGGTCACGCCCGAGCTGCTGGACGGGACGACGGAAGCCAGGTTGTCGATGGCCGGCGCCGTCTGCGACCTCGCTCCCGGGGAGGGTCCCTTTCTGATCCTGGACATCGGTGGGGGCTCGACGGAGCTGGTGGCCGGATCAGGGTCGGACGATCCGGCATTGGCGGCCGTGTCGATGCAGATCGGATGCGTACGGGTGACCGAGCGGTTTCTCGCCTCGGATCCGCCATCGCCGGATGAGCTGGGTCGAGCCGAGTCGATGGTGGCCGAACTGTTGGACTCGACCATCGCCGGAGAACCGGGGTTGTTGACGGCGCCGCCGACTCGTCGGGCTGGCCGGTACGGTGACCACGCTGGCGTCCCTGCGCATGGGACTGGACGATTACGATCGCAGCCGGATCCACCACTCGGAGCTGACGATCGACGAGGTCCAGCTCTGGTACCGGACACTGGCGACGGAAGTCAGACAGGCGCGGCTCGACCGGGCCGGCATGATGCCGGGACGTGAAGACGTGATCGTAGGCGGGGCGATGATCCTGTACCAGGTAATGGACCGCTTCGGCTTCACCGAGTGCCTGGTCTCCGAGGCGGACATCCTCGACGGGATGGTGGCCGGCCTGCTCGAGGGTTGACGACAGCCGGATCCGATGCCAGAAGCGGCACATCGACGCGGCGAACAGTCAGGCGCCGGGCACGCCGGGTAACTGGGCCTGCGCCTGCGTGACGTTTGTAGAGGGCTCGACCGCCTGCAGGATGCCGGCGTCGATGATCCGATAGTGGATGCCGAGCGCTGTTCAGGATGAGCAGGAATTTGAATTCGGTAAGGGAGTCGGGACCGACCGTGAGGGACGGCGCACTGAATTGGGTCCCATCGATCTGTGCCTGGTTGACCGGAACGAACAACCATGCCGGCCGCGGGCTGGCGACCACCCTGGCATTGATGGCTCGTGATCTGTCGGTGTCGTACCCGGCGGTGGTGATGGTGAGGCGACCCCGGCTGAGGAAGTCCAACTTGTAGGCCGCCCAGTAGTCCGCATAGCCGGTGGTGACACCACCCGCCTCGAGCTTGGCGATCGCCTCCATCGTGGGCGCGTCCGGATTTCCCCAGCTGCGGGTCAAGGCCCGCGAGTAGTGGTTGGTGAACTGGGAGAAGGCGATCACGCTGACGGTGATGGACAGGATGACCACCGCCGACATGGCCAGGATGGCGACACGGTCGTTCCGGCGGGCGCCGGCCCGATCGCTGTCGAGGCCGGAGGCCGACGACGGAGGAGGCGGTCCGACCAGTGGATCCGGCCGGTCAGGGTGGTGGTGGCGGGGACGCCGGAAGCTGCGGAGGCGGCGCGCCCCCTCGCAGCACCCCACGGCCAGCGCCATGGCCAGCATGGGTGGGAGGTAGCTGTCGTAGCGGGCGTCAACCCAGTTCCACGAGGCCGGCGAGAGTATGAACAGAAAGGGGAAGAGCACGATGCCGATCCCGAGATAGCGGGCACTCCCTCCCCGGGCCAGGCAGAGCAGGACGGCGGCCACGATGACCGCGAACACGAGGACCGCGACCGCCCCTGGAAGCCAGGGCCCGCCGACCGAGACGAGCCACGCGCCCTTCGGCTGACGGAGGAGGCCGACCGACATGGGCAGTTGCTTGTGGAAGAAGATCCAGAGGCGACCGGCGAGCCCGGGGCGGGCGACGGAACCTGGCCACGCGTGGGTGTTCAGCGACGCAAATCCCGACCTGATGTTGGCCCAGATCCACGGTGAAGCGCTGACCAGCAGGGTCGACACCATGACCGCGGTTGCAGGCAGCCAGGCGCGCCACCGGGGTCTGGGTGTCCTGACCACTGCACTGACCAGCATGATGATGGTCGGTACCGCGTAATAGGCGGCTTCGGGAGACGACCACCAGCCGATGCCGGCGGCGAGCCCCAGCCCGGCGAAGTCGATCAGGCCCCGGTGACCGTCCAGCACCCGTAAGGCGAGCAGGAGCATGGCCAGACCACAGGCGAGGGCGACGCCCCGGAAGCCGTAGGTCCTCACCGAGTCGCCCAGGACCACTTCGGGGGCGGCCCAGGTCAAGGCGCCGGCCAGGAGGGCGACGATCTGCACCTTCACCAGGCGGAGTGTCACCCGCCAGGTCAGGATGGCGGCGACGACAGAGAGGCTGCCGACGGCCAGTCCCTCGACCCAACCGTTCTGGCCGAAGACCAGAAAGAAGATGGCGATGACGTCGGGTTCGATCGTGCCCCCGTACTGCTGGCCCCAGTAGAACGCGGTGAAGTGTCCGTGCAGCGCCCCCTGGGCGATGAGGCCCACGATGGCCTCGTCCGAGTTGGAGGGGGTGTGGAAGATGAGCCAGGCCCGCAAGGCGAGACCCACCAGGCCGGCGACGGCGATGACGAAGATGGCCAGGGACGTCGTCCACGGATCGGCCGAGGGGGATGGGGGCTGGAGCTCGCGGTGATGTTCGTGGGCCCGGCTGTCGGAGGACACTTCGCCGTCGCCGGGAGCAGGCCCGGCTCCTACTGCAACATCTGCTGGGATGGTCTCGACCACCGGCGTCGCTCCTCCGCTCATGACTGTTCAGCCCGGAGTCTGCGGGGCTGTCGGGCGTAGTACCGTAAGCCCACGTCGCCGCCACCTGCCCGGCGCGACCGAGGGATTTGGAATGCTGCGCTGGCCGTTCTGCACCTTCGATCCGTCGGAGTGGAGCACCATATGTTGGAAGGTAAACTGCTCCGGATGGCTGCCGCTTCGAGCCATAACCCTACCCCGGGAGTGCACATGCTTGACGTCGATGGCCAGGTGATTTCGGCCGACGTGCTGGTCGAGAGGATCGAGGGACTCCTCGAGGCCGTCCATTCCGGGAGCCAGATCCCCGGTGCAGCTTCCGCGGACGGAGCTGGGGCCGTGGTGCCGTTGGACGTCCCCATCCACAACATGCGGGTGATCCACGGCCAGATCCACCCCCCGGAGATCGGCGGGACCGGCGGGCTCAGGGGTCGGGCGGCATCTGTCGTCAAGCGCGCCGTGCGCAAGGCGACCAGCTGGTATGTCGAGCCCAGGTGGATCCTCCAGCAGCAGCTCGACACTCAGGCCATCGAGTTCTCCGCTCAGGCCTACAATGCCGTCTACCGCATCGACAACGAGCTCGATGAGCTCCGCCGACAGGTGGCCCGGCTCAAGATGCAGCTGGTGGCGGCGATCGAGCGGACCAACCGGGTCCACCGTCAGGTCGTCGACCTGGCCGATGATCTGGCGGCGCAGCACGATCGGATCGAGTATTCCGCGTTGCAGACCGATATCCGTCCTCTGACCAGGGAGATCACCTCCATCCTCGACCGCCTGGGGGCGATCGGGACGACGGGTGCCGATATCGACTACGTGGGATTCGAGGACAGGTTCAGGGGAAGCACCGACGAGCTCCGTGCGTCGCAGGAGCGCTACCTCAAGTTGTTCCCCCCGAGCTATGTGCCGGGGCTGATCGTCGACATCGGCTGCGGTCGGGGCGAGATGCTGTCCCTTCTGCAGCAGGCCGGCCACGAGGTCATGGGCGTCGACACCGACCCCGACATGATCGAGGCGTGCAACTCCCGAGGGCTCCCGGCGGTGGTCGACGACGGGATCCGCTACCTGTCCCGCCTGGAGGACGATTCGTTGAAGGGGATCTTCTGTGCCCAGGTGGTCGAACACCTGATCACTCCCGAGCTGGAACGGCTCATCGTCCTCTCCCAGGAGAAGTTGCAGCCGAAAGGAGTCCTGGTCATCGAAACGATCAACCCGAGGAGCTCGTACGCGCTGGGGAACCACTTCTACGCCGACACCTCCCACGTCCGGCCGGTCCATCCCGAGACGTTGCGCTACCTCTGTGAGCAAGTCGGATTCTCCTCGGTGGATCTCGAGGAGCGGTCACCCCATCCCCTGCTGGGGCTGACCGGCGAGCTGCCCGACGGTCCGGTGGGGGAGGCGGTGGAAGCGCTGCTCGAAAACGTGTTCGGGCATCAGGACTACGTCATCGTCGCCTGCAAGTGATCGAGTACCGGGCGGTCCACCAGTTCCACTCCGGAACGGCTGTTGGCGACGCGATCACCAACCAGATGTTCCAACTGCAGCGGCTTCTGCGTGACCTGGGACTCGAATCCGAGATCTTCGCCGAGCACATCGCGCCCGGTCTCCAGGACCGCATCCGCTCCGTGCACGGGTACCAGGGTTCGGAGTCGGATCTCCTGCTCCTGCACCACTCGATGGGATACGAGGCTTTCGACGACGTCATCTCGCTGCCCAACGACATCGTGACCGTGTACCACAACGTCACGCCGGAGGAGTACTTCGAAAACGAGGTCACCCGCCGGCACATCCGGCTCGGGCGCGAGCAGCTCATGGCTCTGGCCCTCCGTTCGCTGTTCGGGGTGGCTGATTCCAATTTCAACCGACGGGAGATGTTGGCCGCCGGATTCCGCCGAGTGGAGGTGTTGCCTGTCAGGGTGGACTTCAGCGAGTTCGCCGATGTCGCCGACGGAGGCGTCAGCGACGGGACCGCCGGCCACTCCAGCGACTGGCTCTATGTCGGACGGATCATCGGGAACAAGTGCCAGCACGACCTGGTCGCCGCGTTCGCCGACTACCACAGGACCTTCGATCAAGATGCCCAGCTGGTGTTGATCGGGGACACCGCGGCGGCAGATTACGTGAACCTGGTCAGGTCCGAGGCCGAGCGTCTCGGGGTGGCGGACCATGTGCTCATCATGGGCAAGGTGTCCGACCAGCTCCTCAGGTCGGCGTTCGCGGGTGCCGGGGTCTTCGTGTCGGTCAGCGAGCACGAGGGATTCGGTGTGCCCATCCTCGAGGCCATGGCTGCGGGTGTGCCGGTGGTCGCGTACGGCGCCGCCGCCATTCCCGAGACGATGAGCGGCGCGGGCGTCCTGTTGCACACCAAGGATCCGGCGGTGGTGGCCGCCACGGTGCAGGCGGTCCAGTCCGATGCCGAATTACGCCAGCGCCTGATCGGGCGCCAACTGGCGCGGATCGAACAGGTCCGCAGCTTCGACAGCCGGGCACTCTTGCGCCGGGTCATCGACCGGGCCTCGGGCGTGGCCGTCCCCCTCGAGATCCAGATCCAGGGTCCATTCGAGACCAGCTACAGCCTGGCCGTGGTCAACCGCCAGCTGGCCGTGGGCCTGGACCGGTCGCCGCACCAGGCGGTCTCCATCTATGCCACCGAGGGTCCCGGGGACTACGAGCCGGCCCAGGCAGACCTCGATCGCCACCCCGAGGCCGCCCAACTGTTCGCCCGGTCCAGGCAGGTCCCGTTCCCCGACGTCGTCATCCGTCAGATGTACCCGCCCCGGGTCATCGACACCCCCGGTGGGATCACCTGTGAGTACTTCGGCTGGGAGGAGAGCCGTGTCCCCGACTCGGTGGTGGAGGACTTCAACCACTACCTGGACGGTGTCGGCGTCATGTCGTACTTCGTCCGGGACGTCCTGCGGGACTGCGGGGTCAACATCCCGATACGCGTGGTGGGGAACGGGGTGGAGGTTCCCGATCCCACCGCCACCGTCGAAGCCCAGGAACTGGCCGACCTGCGATCGTTCACCTTCCTCCACATCAGCTCGGCGTTCCCGCGCAAGGGGGTCGACGTGCTCCTCGAGTCGTACTACGCCGCCTTCGACGGCTCGAGCGACGTGTCCCTGATCCTCAAGACGTTCCCCAACCCTCACAACCAGGTGGGAGAGATCCTCGACCGTCTGCGGTCCAGCCATCCCAATCCACCCGACGTGCGGTGGATCGACCGGGACCTCGATGACCGCGAGATCCAGGCCCTCTACGGCTTGGCCGACTGCTACGTCCATCCGGCCCGGGGCGAAGGGTTCGGCCTGCCGGTGGCAGAGGCCATGGCGGCCGGAGTCCCGGTCATCAGCGTGGCCTACTCCGGACTGGCCGACTTCGTCTCGGAGGACACGGCCGTCACCATCCCGTACCGGCTCGAAGAGGCGCAGACCCACCTCGACCTCGAGAACTCCATCTGGGCCGAGCCGGACGGGGAGATCCTGGCCCTGGAGCTGCAGCGCATGGTCGGCGAGCAGGGCGCCCCGGCGGTCAGCGCACGGGTCGAGGCGGCCCGCGAGCTCATCACGACCCGCTTCTCGTGGGACGCGGCCGTCCGGCGCTGGGAGGAGTTCATCGCCGATCTCGAGGATTCCGCGGCCGTGCAGCGGGTGGCCATGGTCACCACCTGGAACTCCCGGTGCGGCATCGCCGAGAACACCCGTTACATCGTCGACCACTCTCGGCACCTCTTCGATTTCGACCTGTTCGCCGATATCGATGCCACCCTCATCGACCCGCTGGCCGACCTGGGCGTGAGCCGCACATGGAAGGACCGTTGGACCCCAGACCTGGCCGGGCTGGAGGACGAGCTCCGGTTGACGGATGCCGAAGTGCTGCACGTGCAGTTCAATTTCGGTTTCTTCGAGTTCCAGCGGATGGCCGACCTCATCGAGCGCCAGCTGGAGAACCGCGGGGTGGTGGTCACCTTGCACCGCACCCGCGACTACGACGACCGCGGTGAACTGCTGTCCCTCCGCCAGATCGCGCCGACGTTATCGAAGGTCGATCGACTGATCGTCCACCAGGAGTCGGACGCCCGAATCCTGGCCGGGATGGGGCTGGAGGAGAACGTCACCGTCGTGCCGATCGGCGCCGCCGCCGCCCCGGAGGTCTCTCCGTCGGAAGTGCGGGCGTCCCTCGGGCTCGGAACCCGCCCGGTGGTGGGTACGTTCGGTTTCCTGCTACCCCACAAGGGCACCCTCGAACTGGTCAAGGCCGTCGACCCGCTGCGGTCCGAGTTCCCCGATCTCCTGCTCCTCGCCCTCTGTGCCCGATACCCGCACGTCGAGTCGAAGGAGTACGAGGCCGAGATCCGCGCCGAGATCGCCGCCCGGGGGATGGAGGACGCGGTCCTCTTGGTGACCGAGTACCTCTCCGACGATGTCGCCCGCACCCTGCTCCGGGGGACCGACGCCATCGTGCTCCCGTACCAGGAGACCGGGGAGTCATCGAGCGCCGCCCTCAGGTTCGTCCTGCCACTGGGCCGACCCGTCGTCGTGACCGATGCCCCGATCTTCACCGACTCCCGGGATGCCCTCCTGGTCGTGGGCGGCGATTCGCTGAGCATCGAGGAGGGGATCCGGCGGGTCCTGATGGACAGTGATCTGGCGCGTGACCTGGCCGGTCGTTCCGCCATGGAGGCCCGTCGATTCCGCTGGCCCCGGGTGGTGGCCGACCATCGGGAGATCTACACGGCGGCCAAGCGGGCCGGGCAGGCCCGCCGCCTCAGCCGGTCGCCGGCCAGGGTCTCATCCTGAACCGGGCCGCCGGCAGCGTGGCGCCCGGCTGCGGCGCGCATATGGTTGGGCCGAAATGATCGGTGCCCCAGCCTCGACCCTCGAGGCGTCATCCCTGCCAGAGGAGGTTTCGCCCCCGTCCGAGCCGACCGGGCGGCGCCGGCGTTGGCCGGCCCTGTGGCCGCCCCTGATCGCCGTGGCCGGCCTGATGGGGGCGTCCGTGGCCGCCCTGGCTCTGGTCAGGCACCAGGGCATCCACATCAACGGCGATGAGCCCCAGTACCTGGTCGAGGCCGAGTCCGTCGCCCGGGACTTCACGCTCAACAGCAACCCCGGGTACGTCTACATCATCACCCACCACATCATCTACCCGTTCACCCAGAAGCCGGGTCCGAACGTGGCCGGCGAGATCGGCCAGGCCGTCCTGGAGCACCACCTCTACCTGCCCATCCACTCCGTCGGCCTCTCCGTCCTTCTCGCCATTCCGGTGCTCGGGGGGGCGAATGTGGCCGTGCTCGCCTACATGCTCGGGCTGGCCGTCCTGGCCGTGGGGATCGTCCACCTCGTCAGCCTGGTCGCCGGGGTCAGCTCACGGTGGCGGTTCGCCCTGGCCGGGCTGTTCCTCGCTCCCACCTACCTCCTGGCCACGACCCAGATCTATCCGGACCTGATGACCGGGATGATCATCGCCACCGTCCTCTTCCTGGTCGCCCTGTTCGAGGTCGGGAAAGGCTGCACCAGAGCCCAGATCGTGGCGGGGGGGCTCCTGCTGGCCGTCCTGCCCTGGCTGGCCCAGAAGAACATCCTGATGTCGTTCCTTCTCGTCATCGTGCTGGCCGTGGCCCACCGCCGGACCGTCATGGCCACCAGGGAACTGGCCTGGCTGGCCCTTCCGGGCCTGGCCGGCCTGGCCGGGGTGGTGGTGTTCAATCTGTGGGCTTTCGGCCACCCCCTGGGCATCAAGAACCCGGTCGACCTGACCGGCGTCGAGACCTGGACCCGGTCGGTGGCCCTCTTGTTCGACCGGCGCAGCGGGATCCTCATCCAACTGCCCGTGCTCATCCTCGGCCTGGCCGCCATGTGGGCGTGGCGCCGCCGGATCCCCCTGGTGGTCATCGCCACTCTGTTCGTGGCCGCCGCCGTCGTCTACGGGAACGGCACCGAGCCGGGGAGCCAGACCGGCGGCAGCTTCGCCGGCCGGTACGGGTGGCCGCTGGTCCCGGTGATGCTGGGCTTCAGCGCGCTCTACCTGATCGACCTGTGGCGGGTCCGCAGACCCGTCGTACCGCTGATCGTCGGTGCTGGGGTGGTGCTGGCGGTGATCGAGTCGATACCGGTGGTTCTCAACGAGCACCTCTACTACAGCCAGGTGCCGTGGGATCCGATCTCCTACCGGGGTTGGTGGGGGGGGCTCGACCCGTCGCCGGTGCTCGGCTACCTACCCGGCGCCGAGATCTACAACGTCGCCCTGTGGACACCGGGGGGCCTGTCGGGGATCCCCGCCTTCCTGCCCGGCACCATCCCCTGGGGAAATGCCCGTGACCTGTGGGGCCTGGCCTGTGTGCTGCTGCTCACCGCCGCCGCCGTGTACTGGTTGGTGGCGTTGGCCCGACGCCCGGCCCGCCTCCGGCGCCGCCTGCTGGGGGCGCTCGGAGCCGGAGGGCTGATCTGCCTGGTCCTCACCTTGACGTCGCCGGTGCAGCTCCCGGCACCGGTGAGCATCGACGGCAACGTGCTCGCCTCCCAGGTGGGGGTCAAGGAGGGGACCGCGGTGGTGGCCAAAGGCTCGGCGGAGGATGGGTTCCTGGCTCAAGGCCCCTTCTGGGAGGTGCTGCCCGGGCGCTACGAGGCCACCATTCACTACGAGCTCCAGGACAGCGCTCCCGGGGCGGCCTTCGGGCAGGTGGTCGGGATAAAGCACCCGCCGCGGGGGAAGGTGACCACCTTGCGGAGCAGCCCTCTGTCGGCCGCGGCGACGAGCACCCGGTACCGGTTCGCGGTGACCAGCGACGACGAGGTCGCCGTCCGTGTGCGGTTCCTCGGGACCGGCGCCATCAGGGTCACGAGCATCTCCCTGGCCAAACTGGCGTCGGGCTGACGGGGTGGCTCGACGGGCTTGCCCGCTACCGACCCGCCTGTGACGGTCTCCTAGGTCGGAGCGGGGGGCATGTCGACCTCGACCGGCGTGACCGGGCGTTCCGGCATCACTGCGTTCAGCAACCCTGTGCGGATGATCCGGTAGCGCACCCGAAGGTAATGCAACCTGGCTTCGAACGATGACTGGGGTACGCCGTCGGGCCCGATGGTCAGTGCCGGAGCCGAGAACTGGGAGACGCCGCGATCGGCCTCGTCCGGGGGCACGAAGAGCCAGGCGGGGTCCCTGCTGGTCAGGACCGCGTCCTCGATCGACCCCGACCGGATGACGTCTTGGCCGATGGGTGTGAACGTCAACCGGCTCTGGCTGAGGAAGTCGAGCTTGTAGGCCACCCAGTAGTCCGCATAGCCGGTGGTGACCCCGGACTTCTCCAACCTCGCCACTGCTTCGAGGGAGGTTCGGTCGGGATTCCCCCACACCCTGGTATAGGCGTGGGGCTGGCCGGTGGTCTGGGAGAACGTGACCACGCTGAACAGCAACGACACCAGCACGATGCCGGCCATCACCGCCACCGCGGTGGTGCCGGAGCGCGCCTTGTCCCCACTGGCGCCCGTGTGGAGGGTGCTGCCGCGCCGGGACCGGGCGAGCCCCGATAGCCTGCGCACCGCCTCGCACAACCCGATGACTGCCGCCAGGACCAGCAGCGGCGGGAGGAAGACCCCGTAGCGACCGTTGGCGAACTGCGTCGAGGCCGGCGAGATGGCGTAGACGAGGGGATAGGCGAGGACGGCGACGGCGATGGCCATGGCCCGTCCCGGCCGGGCCAGGCAGAGCACCAATGAGACGATGACCAGGGCGACGAGCACGGTGGTGAGCACCTTGACGACGGGCTGGCCCAACCCCGACGCGATCCAGGCCAGATCGTTGCCTCTGCGCACGCCGAGCTCGGTCGGGAAGACCAAGCTGAAGAAGGAGTTGACGCGGCCCCCGAAGTCCAGCGGTCGCGACCGGACGTTGAACGTCGCGCTGTTGAGCGAATCGAAGTGGTTGTGGATGTTCGCCCAGAACCAGGGGAGGGCGCCGACGGCTATCGCCACGAGGGCGAGGACTCCCCGGGGGACCCACACCCGCCAGCGGGAGCCGGTGGTGACGACTATTGCGCCGAGGAGGAGCAGTCCGGAGGGGATGAGGTAGTAGACGATCTCCGGCGACGACCACCAGCCCACACCGGCCGCCAGACCGAGGACGATGAATTCGACCGGGGATCGATGCCCGTCGAGAAGGCGCAGGGAGGTGAGGAGCACGATGAGCCCGCAGACCAGGGTCGCGCCCCGGAATCCGTAGAAGAGGACCGAAAAGCTGACGGAGGCGAACGGCGCCGCCCACACCAGTGCTCCGGCCATGGCGGCCACACCGGGCGACGGCACCAGGCGCAGGGCGATGCGCCAGGTCAGGAGAGCTGCCACTGCCGACAGGGTGACGACCGTCAGCTGCGCCGCCAGCGCGGTCTGGCCGAACACGGCGAAGAACAGCGTGGTGAGGCCGGTCTCGGCGGTTCCGCCATAGGTCTGCCCCCAGTAGAAGGCGGAGAAGTGCCCGTGCAGGCCAGCCGCCGCCATCAAGCCGACCACGGCTTCGTCGGAGTTGATGGGCGTATGGAAGACCAGCCAGGCCCGAACGGCCAGTCCCACGACCACCGCGAGCACGACCGTGGCCCGGACGATCACCCGGGCAACGGTCGGATCACGGTGGCCGGTCCGTGGCTTCGAGTGCGCGCCACTGGTGAAGAGCCCGACCCCAGTCTTCCGAGTCGCCGGTGCCGTTCCGGAAGTCGCTTGGCTGAGCATCGTCTCCACTCGCGGTGCCGAACCCGCCTATCGGTCATCCAGGTCCCACCGCACCAACCGTCCCGTCGGGGACTCTAGCCTCGTCCATCGCAATCACGTGGTCACCTCCGGTCGTGGTCGTGGTGAGTCCTCGGCCGCCGGCGGGTCCTCGCTCCGGTACGGCCGGTTCCCGCACCGGCGGGTCCCCGTCCGGAGGGCCCGGCCGACCCGTCCCCCGTACCGGCGGGTCCCCGTCCGGAGGGCCCGGCCGACCCGTCCCCCGCACCGGCGGGTCCCCGTCCGGAGGGCCCGGCCGACCCGTCATGGACCCTCCGCCGTGCAGCGGTGGCCGATCTGCGATTAGCGTCCCCGATCAGCGATCGGGCACGATTCGCTGGTGGAATCGACGAATTGCGAGCTCGAGGGCGTTCCCGTTTGCGACCTGGTCCCCACGGAGGTAGGCATGGTCGAGTCATGATCCGCCACACCCCTGCTCCGATCGTCCGTTCACTTGAGCTCGCCGGGCTTCGGGTCCGCCTGGTCACCCTGGTCGACAGCGACTACGAGGCGTGGTTCGAGGTCCGGAACCGTTGTCGCGACTGGCTCGTCCCTTGGGAGCCGCGGTCGAAGGGGGCACCCCTGGCGCCGGAGGACTCGGCCAGCTTTGCCGCCCGCTGCGGCATGCGGGAACGGGAACGACAGCTGGGAAGCGGATTCGGGTTCGGCATCTTCTTCGAGGGCCGGTTCGTGGGTGAGGTGACATTGTCATCCATCCAACGTGGTCCCTTCCAGAATGGATCCATCGGCTACTGGATCGACAAGGAGGCGGCCGGCCAGGGCCTGATACCAGAAGCGGTCGTCGTGGTCTTGAAATTCGCCTTCGAAACCCTGCGGCTGCATCGGATCGAGGTCGCCATCATCCCCCGCAACCGACCCAGCCGGAGGGTCGTCGAGAAGCTGGATATGCGATCCGAAGGGGTGGCTCTCGGCTTTCTGGAGATAAACGGCGAATGGGAGGATCACGTCCGGTACGCCATGACCGCAGAGGAGTGGGCCGTCCAGCGGCGTCAGCTGGTGACCAGATGGGTCGGGAGCGACTGACCATCTGCCCGGTGACCTGCCCAAACGTGCCCGTCCGAGGCGAAACCGGCCAAGGCCTGAGGCGTCGTCAGGTCGTCGATTTTCCTCCGCTTCCGTCCCCTGAGCCCGGCCGCCGGTCTTTCCCTGGGACGAATTGCCGAATACGCTAGTAGCAGGCCGTTCGTGGACATGGGGGGGGATTCGGGCGTGACGTCTGTGGCTAAGAAGAGGATTGGGATTCTCGTCGTCGCCTACAACGCGGCGACGACGCTGGCCAAGGTGCTCGACCGGATCCCTGAGGAGATCCGCTCGGACATCGAAGAGGTCATCGTCAGCGACGACCACAGCCAGGACTCGACCTATCTGGTGGGCCTCGGCTACCAGCAGGTCTCGGACCTGCCCATCACCCTGATCCGCCAGCCCACCAACCTGGGCTACGGGGGTAACCAGAAGGCCGGTTACGACCTGGCCATCGAGCACGGCCTCGACATCGTGGTGATGCTCCACGGCGACGGGCAGTATGCGCCCGAATCGCTGCCCGAGATCCTGGCCCCGCTGCTGGCCGGCGAAGCCGACGCCGTCTTCGGTTCCCGCATCATGATCAAGGGTGCGGCACGAAAGGGCGGGATGCCGCTGTACAAGTACGTGGGGAACCGGATCCTGTCCCGCTTCGAGAATGCCGCGCTGGGTACGGATCTGACCGAGTTCCACTCCGGCTACCGCGCCTACTCGGTGGCCGCCCTCAAGCAGCTCCCGTTCGAGCAGAACTCCGACGGCTTCAACTTCGACACCCAGATCATCATCCAGCTCCACGATGCGGGGATGCGGATCGCCGAAGTGCCCATCCCCACCTACTACGGCGATGAGATCTGCTATGTCGACGGCATGGGCTACGCCGCCGACGTGACCAAGGACGTGGTCGCCTACCGGCTGCAAAAGGCCGGATTCGGCGACGGGAGCCGGATCGCTCTTAACGAGGAGTACCAGCTCAAGCCCAGCGAGGACAGTTCGCACGGTCGCATCTCCACGCTGCTCAAATCCCGGCCCCCGAGCAAGATCCTCGACCTTGGATGTTCGAGCGGCCTGCTGTCCGAGCGCCTGCGGGCCATGGGGCACCACGTCACCGGCGTCGATCTCAACGAGATCGCCGGGGTGAGGAGCCGCACCGATGCCTTCTACCGGGCCGACCTCAATGACGGGGTACCACCCGAGGTGGGCACCGGGTTCGACATCGTGCTTGCCGCCGACGTGCTCGAGCATCTGGTGAATCCGGGGGCGCTGATGAGGCAGGTGCGCACGCTGCTGACGCCGGAGGGCACGGCCGTCTTCTGCGTCCCCAACATCGCCCACTGGTATCCGCGCCTCCGTTCGATGCTCGGGATGTTCGACTACGACCAGCGGGGGATCCTCGACTCCACCCACCTGCGGTTCTTCACCCGCCGGAGCATCCGGAGGCTGATCGAGCGCCAGGGGTTCACCGTCCGACGTCTCGAGCCGGTGGGTCTGCCCCTCGATGCCCTGGGCGTGGAGGGTGGCAAAGCGCAGTGGCTGCGGCTGGTGGACCACCTGGTGCTCACCCTGTGGCCGACGATGTTCGGCTACCAGTTCATCGTCGAGGCCACGCCCAGCCCCGAGTGACCGGCTAGACGCGTGGTGGGGGCACTGGCCCCCTGGCCCGGCCGGCCTCAGCCGTCGATGCCGCGCACCACGGCCGGGGAGTGGCGGAAGAACTGCTCGACGTCCTGTTCATAGCGGTAGATGGGTGCACCCGAGCCGGTGGATCGCCGCAGGTTGTTGGCCCGGGCGAAGCTCTCCACGGCCCCGGCACTGGTGTACCGGTATTCGAATCCGGCATCGATGAGGCGGGAGGTGTCGACGCCGCGGCCGTACCGGGTCAGGCCCTCCATCTCGGGCGGGAACTGCACGGCGCCTATCCGGCGCAACGGGGCCACGAAGGCCCGGGGCCGGAACGGAGGCAGTGGCAGCAGGTAACCGTTGCAGATGGAAGCCACCTCGCTCCACGGCAGCTTGCCCGAGCCGGCCACGTTGAACACACCGGGGATGCGGCGGCTGGTGACGTACTCGAGGGCCCGGACGACGTCGTCCTCTTCGATGAACTGGACCAGCGGATCGAAGCCGGCGATGCACGGCAGCAACCGACGGCGCAGGTTGTAGCTCACCGGGGTGACGATGTCGGTGCCGAGCACGTTGGCAAACCGCAGCACGGACACCACGAGGTGCGGGTTGTCCTCGGTGAAGTCACGGACCAGCGATTCGACCTCGATGAGGGAGCGTTCGACGCGGGTGCGGACCGGGCTCTGGCGCGTCTCCTCCTCGCGGAACCAGGCCGGGTCGGTCTCCGACGAACCGTAGATATGGGTCGAGGACTTGACCACCACCTGGCGCACCGACGAGCCGGCCGAGCCGGCCGCGGCCAGCAGGTTGAGGGTCCCGATGACATTGATCTCGTGGAGGGCCCGGGCGGATACGTTGACCGAATTGGTCTCGAGGAACGTGTGCACGATGGAGTCGACCTGGGTGGCCCGCACGATGCGGCTCAGGATCGAGTACTTCTGGTCGGAGCGGACGAACTCGGTGCGCTCGAGTGGCACCCGGGGCTCGTTGGCCCCCAGGCCGAGGATCATCTCGACATCGGCTTCAGCCTCCAGGGCCTGGGCCATTCGACCGCCCCAGAAGGTGTCCAGCCCGGTGATCAGGACGCGCCGCCCCATGGCTCAACCGAACCAGATGCTGCGTCGCTCGCGCAGCATGTCATGGATCGAGTCCTGGAGCTTGGCCCGGATGTTCTCAGCTTCGTCCATGACCCGGCTCCGTGAGTAGCGCTCGAGGCCCGGTTCCACGTCGAACGAGATGGGATCCAGGACACGGAACTTCATCTTGACCGGGAAGTAGGTCACGTAGCCGATGGGTCCCATGAGCAGGGAATTGACGGTTACCGGGAAATACGGCAGGTTGAAGACCCGGGCCACCGGGTTCAACCGGAAGAGGATGGGCATCGACTCCTCGGCACCGACGACGGCGATGGGGATGATGGGCACGCCCGCCTTCATGGCGATCTCGACGAACCCGCCCCGCCCGAAACGGCGGAGGCGGTAGCGGTCCGAGTAGGTCTTCGACGTCGCCTTCGTGCCCTCGGGGAAGACCAGGGCCAATTGTTGCTGGTCGTGGAGGAGCCGGTAGGCGTTGTCGGGGTGGGCGGGCACGCCCCCCGTCCGTGACCACATGGTCCCTACCACCGGAATGGTCTTGAAGAAGTAATCGGCCATGCCGTAGACCGGTCGGCCCAGCTCCTCTTCGATCCCGTGCATGATGGCCGGTGCATCCGAGGGGATGGCACCGGCGTGGTTGGCGATCAGCAGTGCTCCTCCTGCCGCGGGATCTTCTCCAGGCCGTCCCACTCCACCCGGAACCAGTAGCGGTACACCGGGTCGTAGAGGCGCCGGACGATGGAGCGCATGTGCTCGGAGCGGCCCCATTCGTCGACGTCGGATCGCCTGGCCGGGTCGGGACTGTCGCCATCCGGCCGGGGCCTGGCCACGGGCAGGATGGACATCGATGCGGACGTGCCGGCCGTGGAGACGGCCTCCCGATCACCGGTCGGTTCCCCGGGGCCGGCCCGGCGTCCGGGATGGTCGCCGTCAAGGTCGGCCGGAGCTCCGGCGCCGGGACGGCCCGAGGTGGGTGCCGGTCGCTCCGGGCGTGCCGATCGGGGCGGTGTCCGGGCCGTGTCCGATGGATCCGCGCTCACCATCGGCAGTGTACTGCTGCCGCCACCCCTCTTTTCGGGCTGGTGCCCTCCCGGAGTGGATGATTAGGCTCCCCGTCCGTGCTCAGCTCGAACCGCGCCAGGTCCCGGGCTGTCGTCGAATCACCGACGGCGACGGCGGGCCGGGCCCTGTCCGAGCTGGGGCGGGTGGCGGGGGCCATCACCAGCCTGGCCCACGGGCATGCGTCACCATCCACCGCCCCCGTGGACATGGCGACCACCGCCTTTGTGGGTATGCCGGCCGTCGCCCCCGCGGACCTGCCGACCTTCGCCCCGCTGGAGCTGGCGGTCACCGCCCCCGAGGAGGAGGGGGACGAGGTCGCCCCCGAGGACATGGCGGCCAGGCCAACCCTGTGGTCCGACCGCCGGATCGGGTTGGCGCTCTTCGTCGGGGTGCTCTGCGTCTATGTCGCCGTGACCCAGGGCCAATTCGAGGTCTACGACACCCACGCCATGATGGGTGTCACCGAGAACCTGGTCAACCACGGGTCGCTGACGTCGGCGGGTGGCGGATTTCCCGTCGCCACCCTGTACGCCCCGTACGGCATCGCGGTCAGCCTGCTGGCGGTTCCGTCCTACGTGCTCTCGAAGTGGACCGGGAACTTCCCCCTTCTGGCCTCGATGATCGACCCCATCCTGACCGCACTCTCCGTCGTCCTGATCTACCGGATCGCCCGTGCACTCGACTGGCGCCCCTCCTACGGGCTCGTTGCCGCCGTCGGCTACGGCCTGTGCTCGATGGCCGTGTGGTACACGACCGAACTGCTGAGCGAGCCGGGCGTGACCCTGTGCATCCTGGTCATCATGCTGGGCTTCATCCGGTGGCGTCAGGGCCGGGCCATGGCCCCGCTGTGGATCGGGATGGCCGCCGGCTGCGCCGTCCAGTTCCGAAGCGACTCGCTGATCACCGTGTGGATCGCGCTGCTGGCCGCACCGTGTTTCGTCCCCTGGGCCGTCCTCCGGACCCGGAGGACACTGTCTCTGCTCCTCGGACCGATGGCCGTGAGCTTCGGCCTGCTCGGGTGGTACAACGAGCTTCGGTTCCACAAGGTGCTGGTAGGTACCTATGGACCAGGCGGGGGCTTCGTGACCCCTCTGTGGCACGGCCTCGACGGACTGCTGCTGAGCCCGGGGAAGGGGTTGTTCCTGTTCAACCCGCTCACCGTGCTGGGGGTGGTCGGGCTGGGGCTCCTCTTCGTCGGCCCGGCCCGGGTGCGGAACCGCCGGTTCGGGGTCCTGTGCCTCCTCCTGATCGTCCCGAGGACCCTCCTGTTCGCCAAATGGGACATCTGGGACGCAGGATCGGTCTGGGGTCCACGTTTTCTCCTACCGGTGGTGCCCGTGCTCGCCTTGGGTCTGGCGCCGGTGCTCCAGGCCACCGACCGTCGCCGGACCAGTCGTACCCTGGTCCGGTCCCTGGCGGTCGCGCTGGCCTCGGTGGCGGCCTTCATCAACTTCCTGTCCGTCCGTCTCTTCTACGGAGAGTGGCTGGGGGCGATGGCCAACCCGTACTGGCGGGCCGTGTTCGGCATCCGGGGTCCCGATGCCTCACCCGGACATGCGCAGGTCGATTTCCGATTCGTGGACTCGCCGATCTGGGGGGACATCACCCTCATCCGGCACCACATCGCCGATGTCGCCGGGATGTGGTGGGTCATCGGCCATGGGGTGGTGGGCTGGACGCTGCTCGAGGTCGGCGCCCTGATCCTGGTCACTGCAGCGGTCGGCACACACCGGACGCCGGGTTTCCGGTCACGTCCGGAGACGGAGTCCGCGCCGCAGGCCACCTCGACCACCTTCCCGGCGGGCTCGGGGGATGTGGTGACGGTGGCTGGCCGCGGTCCCGGGCCCCATGCCGAGCGGCTAGGGATCCATCGCCGCCCCGAGCCGGCCGGCCAGGGGACCCAGCGCGTGCAGCGCGTCAGCGGTCAAGGCCCTCCGGGTCACCGTCAGCGACTCGAGCTCCGACCGCAGGGCGGTGTGGACCGACGCCACCGTGCCCGGGTCGACCAGGGGCAGGAGGACAATCGCCGCCGGACCGTCGGTCACCACGGCCAGGGGAGGTTCCTCCACCCGGCCCGACAGGGCGGACCGGACACAGTTGGTCAAGGCCGCCGGGTCGGAGGTGCCGGAGGGGTCGCGCACGACGACGCCGGGCACCGCGGGGGTGGCCCGTAGCCCGAGCCTCGAGGTCGAGACGTCGGCGAGCATGGAGAGCGAGTCGTGGAGGGGATGGACCGTGCTTCCCGGCACGTGCGTCCACTGGACCGGTACCTCGGTGATACCGAGACCGAGACGGTGGGCCCGGACCAGCACCTCGACGTCGAAGGCGAACCGATCGATCCGGACCAGGTGGAACAGGAGGCGGGCGACGGAGGTGTGGAAGGCCTTGAAGCCGCACTGGGTGTCGTTGAGGCCGAGGCCGGTGCCGGTGGTGACGAAACGGTTGAACAGCCTGCCCATGACCGACCGCATGACATACGAGCTCTCCACCATCGAATCGGGCAGGGCCCGCGATCCGATGGCCACGTCGTTGGCCCGCAGGCCGCCCACCAGCCTGGGGATGGCTCGCGGATCGATGGCCATGTCTGCGTCCATGTAGGCCAGATAGGTGCTCCGGGCGTGTGCCACGCCGGTGCGCACCGCCGCCCCCTTGCCCCGGTTGACCGGATGGCTGATCACCCGGTGGTGGGGGAGGTGGGCGAGCACGGAGCGGGCGGTGGCCGAGGTTCCGTCAGTGCTGCCGTCGTCGACGATCAGTAGCTCGGTCCGCCGGAGATCCACCGCTCCGTCACTCACCGCGGCGTCGAAGCGCTTGATGCCTTCGGACAGCCGGTGGGCTTCGTTGAAGGCGGGAACGACGATGGTGAGCTCGAGTGTCATGGTCTGGGAGCGACCCTAGAGCGCAGGGCCGTCGATGGGTGGTCGCCTGACCACCTTCTAAGGTTGGGCCGCCCCGACGAACCCTTCGGACCAAACCGGGTCGAAGGTGACGACGGTGCCGGTGTGGGCCGCCTGGATGATGGTGGCACTCCCGTAGGCCGTCGGCTGCCCGTCCAGGGTGGGGCCCACGTACATGACCACGTGGTCGATGCCGCTGCCGCCGAAGTCGTAGAAGAGCAGATCGCCGGGCTCCAGGTCGCTCGGGCTGACATGGGGGAACTCGGCGTACTGGTCGGCGGCGGAATGGTCCATGGACACCCCGGCGTTGGCCCACGCCAGCATGGTGAGCCCGGAGCAGTCCACCCCGGCCGAACTGGCGCCCCCCCATACGTAGGGGACGCCCAGGTACTGCATGGCCGCGTGCACGGCGGCCAGACCCGCCGCCGTGGGGCTGCCGCCGTAGGCGAAGGTGACGCCGCCCGCGCTACTGGCCGCCTGGTTGGCCGCGGCGGCGGCGCTCTCGGCGGCCTGGCTCCCCCCGCTGACCGTGCTGGCCACCTGGGCCGCCTCAGAGGCCGTGCTTGCCGCGGCCTGGGCGGCGGCCGGTGACGCGGCCGAAGACGCCCGCTTGGCGGCTGCCGCGGCCTGGGCGGCGGCCTGCTCGGCGATCTGCTGGGCGAGGGTTCCCTTGACCTGGTTCAGGGTCGCCTCGGAGAGGGAACTGGCGGCTTCCGGCTCTCTGGCGGGCCTGGTCTTCGATGCCGAGCTGGGAGGTCTCCGCCTGCTGCTCGGCCAGGAGCTTGGTGCGGGTGGCGGACAGCTTCTGCTGGCCGGCCTGGACCCTGGTCACGTCGAGGGCCGCCTGGCCCGCACCCAACCTCTCGTAGAGGTCGCGGGTCTGGGCCCCGGAGGTCGGGGCCGCGAAGATCTCGGCCACCGCGTCGGATGTGGTGCCGTTGATGTAGGCCTGAACGGCGTCGTTGCGCAGCTCGGAGCGGTCGGTGACGAGCTGCGCCCTGATGGCGTCGATGGACGCCTGTGTCGCCTGCAGCTCCGTCCGTCGTGCTCGTCAGTTCGACCACGGACTGGTCGTACTGCTCATCGGCCCGGTCGAGCTCTTCCTGTTCCCGGGAGATCTGGCTCTCCAACTTGGCCACCTGGGCCTCGGTGGCGTTGATCTGGGCCTGCGAGGTGGAGGAGGCCCCGGGGGCCGGGGCGGTGGACGAGGTGGAGGAGGCCCCGGGGGCCGGGGCGGTTGAGGTGGACGAGGTGGAGCTGGTACGCCGGGTTGCCGGCGGTGCCGGCGGTGCCGGCGGCGCCGGCGGCCCCGGGACCGATGGCCAGGCCGATGATCACCGCCGAGCACAGGGCCATCACGGCGAGCCGGGAGGGGCCCCGCCGGCCGGGGCCGGTCTCGACCCGGCGCCGGCGTCCGCCGCCGGTCGGGATTCGCAACTGGCCGCGGGCGGTCGATCGTTCGGCCCGGACAGAAGCCACCTTTGACACGCTGTTCTCCCTGCCCATGGGTTCAAGAGGGTGAAAGTGCCGTTCACCACCGCTTTTGCTCCACGAGTGGACGGCCCCCGTCCCCGGCAAGGGCATGGAGCCCGTCGAACTCGATAAGTTTCCTGAGTCATCGGCAGCTTTGCCGGCTAACTGGAGGGCATATCGATGGAGGGGGTGGTGGAGGTCCGAGGCGGAAGGGTCCGGGGGGTCCAACGGGAGGAGGCACTGGTCGTTCTCGGGCGTTCCCTACGCCGGCGCTCCCGAACACGGGCGGCCGCTGGCGGCCGCCCGGCCCGGTGGCCGGATGGAAAGGAGTCAGGCTGTGTGACCGGTTCGGGCCGATCGCCCCCCAGGTGCCCGGGCTGGTCGAACTGTCGCTGGGAGGTGAGCCCGGATGAGCAGGCAGAGGACTGCCTGACCCTCAACGTGTGGACTCCTGAGCCCGATGGAGGGCAGCGGCCGGTGATGGTCTGGGTCCATGGGGGGTCGTTCGTCTCCGGTTCGGGAGCGGGGAGCTTGTACCGAGGTGGAATGTTGTCACGCGAAGGCGATGTCGTGGTAGTCACCCTCAACTACCGCCTGGGACTTCTCGGGTTCTTGGCCCATCCCGCGCTGAGGACGCCGGGGCAGGCGTGGCTGGATGGTGAGGAGTGGTCGGGCTTCGGCAACTGGGGGCTCGCCGACCAGGTGGCTGCACTCCGCTGGGTCCAGGACCACATTGCCGAGTTCGGTGGGGACCCTGGGAACGTGACCCTCTTCGGTGAGTCGGCCGGTGGGATGAGCGTCTCGTCCCTGCTCGGGCACCCCGGCGGCGCGGGGACTCTTCCACCGGGCGATCGTGCAGAGCGGACCTCCCTATACGTACACGGCGGAGCGGGCCTCGGCCCGGGCCGAACAGGTGGCGGCTCATCTGGGGGTGCCGCTGACCAGGGATGCGATCGAGCAGGTGCCGGCCGGTGAACTGGTCCGGGCCGCCGCGGATAGTCGGCATGGACGTCGCGGCCAAGTACGATCCGGCATTGTTGATGATGCCCGTGGTCGACGGCGGACTCCTGCGGGTCTCACCCGATGAGGCGATGGCGGCCGGATCGGCGGCGCCGTTCCTCTGTTGGTCGGCACCACCCGGGACGAGTCGGCATTCTTCACCGTCGGGAGCACAGACGCTCAACAACTTGGACGATGAGGGCCTGCTGCGCTGGTACGCAGCGGCTCACGCCGGAGCCGGACGCAGCCGAAAGATCTCATCGCCGAGGTGCGGTCGGCGCGAGCCGGGCGGGGCGAAGCGGTGACCCGCGGGACCTTTGGGTGGCGATCGCCACCGAGTACGTGTTCCGGTTACCGACCGTCCATCTCGCCGCCGCCCACTCCGGTGCGGCCCGGCCCGGGGTGGGCACCTACTGCTACCTGTTCACCTGGGAGTCGCCGTTGTTCGGAGGGATTCTCGGTTCGTGCCACGCTCTGGACATACCCTTCGTGTTCGGCACGGTCCACAACCCCGCGGTGCAGACATTTTCCGGTGGCGGGGCCGAAGCCTTCGAGCTGTCGGCCAAGGTGCGTGAGGCGTGGGTGATGTTCGCTCGGACCGGTTCCCGGGAGATGGCCACGCTGGGATCCGCGAGGCCCGGCCGACCAGGGTGTTCGGGCCGTGGCCCGGGAACGGGGGAGTGGAGCAGCAGGTCGGACGGCCACGGGAAGAGGAGCTGGAGGCCATGGCAGCGGTCGTCGATGCCCGGCCGCCCGAGCCGCCCGAGCCGGCCGAGGCGGACCGAGCCACTTCGGGGACGTAGCCCAATCGGCAGAGGCAGGGCGCTTAAACCGCCTCCAGTGAGGGTTCGACTCCCTCCGTCCCCACCAATCTCGACAGACCAAGAGTGTGAACGCTCCGTGACCGGGCCCGATCGCAGACCCGGGTGACACGGTCACCGCCGGGCGCCGCCGCTGACAGGCTAAGCAGCGGCGGCCAGACGGGTGAGCACCACGGCCGAGAGCGTGGCCACGGTCGTGCCCGACTGTTCGACGACGTTCGACACGAGCTCGTTGTCGAGCCGGAGCAGTCCGAGCAGCAAATGGCCCGGCGCGATGTGGTGTTGGTGGAGCTCTTGGGCGGCCCGGAGCCCCAGTTCGAGCGACCGCTTGGCGTTGGGCGTAAAGGGCGGTCGGCGAGTGCGGTTGGCCGGCACGCGGCGATCGGGAGCGTTCTCGAGCGCCCCTGCTCCGAAGGTGGCCTCCACCGCCGTTCGGACACCTTCGTAGTCGATCCCGATGGCGCTCAATGCTTCAGGATCGGTCCGTCCTGCCGGTGGGTCGGTCGTGTGCGGGAGCAGCCGCCGGATGGACGCGGCGGTTATGCCGCACTCGTGGAGCGGTCGTCCCGCCGTCTCCTCCCGGCCTTCGGCACATCCGTAGAGAAGGTGACCGACGCTGATGTGGCGCGAGCCCAGTGCGACGGCGAGGCCTTGGGCTTCGACGAGGACCGCCTTCGATGGCTCGGCGAATCGCTCGAACATGCGCTCAGCTCCCCTTCGTGCTGCTTGCACCCGTGCGGCCGCCGTGCTTTTGGTGAACGGCCTGCTTGGAGACCCCGAGTTCCGCGGCGATCTGGGACCACGACCATCCGAGGTGGCGGGCTCGGTCGACATGCAGTGACTCCAACTGTTCGGCCAGCCGTCGCATGGATGCCACGGCCCGGAGCCCGACCGCCGGGTCATCGCTCCCTGCTTTGGTCGCCAGGTCCGGGGAAGCCATGTCGTCAATCTAGATTGTCAGGGACACGGCGTCAAGTCCAGTTGACTATGCCTGCGGCCGTCGCTCACCCGCCCCCGGGCGACGGTGCCGTCGGGCATCGTGGGCACGGATCCCCGGAGTCCGCCATGTGCTGCCGGACGAAGCCGGCAACGTCGTCCGCCGGTGAGGGCATCCCGGTGGGCCAGCACCTTTTCGATGGGCCATCTCCACCATGCGATCTCACTGAGTCCGGTTCGGATCTCTTCGTTGAATCGCCATTTCAGGTGGCGGGCGGGGACACCTCCGACGATCTCATACGGAGCCACGTCGTTGGTCACGACGGCTCTTGCGGCTACGACAGCTCCGTCTCCGATGGTGACACCACTCAACACCATCACTTCGCGGGCGATCCAGACGTCGTTGCCGATGACAATCGGCCCATTTGACGCGAGGTAATCGTCCTCTTTGAATTCGACCCCGCTCAGTCCGGGCACACCGCCCCGATTTGCCTGGCCGAACGGGAACGTCGTGACTCGGTTCGTGGGATGGATGCCACCCGGTATCACCTGAACGGTCTCGTTGATCGAGCAATACCGCCCAATCGTGACCGGAGGATCCTCCGGGGCATGATGGATGAGCCGGATCGGCGCGCTGGTCGGTTGTTCCTTCATGACGTACGGAGGCCCCGTGTCAAACCAGACGACGTGCCCGAGCGCCCATCCCCTGGTGGCGCGGCTCAGTCGCCGTTCGAGTCTTCGCCCGAACCGGGAGTCAAGCAATCGTCCCATGGGGACCTCCCAACCGATTCGGCTTCACGAAGGAGCCCACGAACGTAGCCCGTCGTCCGCCAGAAGAGGAGAGATGTCGAGTCACCTTCTTATGATGCACGACCTGGTCCGCGGGCGCGACAATCGGTGGTTCACCCCGTCCGAGCAGTCCCAATCCCCTGAAGGGCAGCCCGTCGCGCACTCGCTGGTACGCCCTTCGTGACGTTCTGAAGAGCTTCTCACCGCCGAAATGGGGTGACGATCAGCATCGAATCAGCGGCGAGCCAGGGCCCCAAACGGACCGCCTCCCGTTCGTTCATCGGGTCCCTCAGGGATTTTCCGATGGCATCCCAGCTGGGCAGGGCCGCCAGTGCAACGATTTTTCCGCTGTTGGCCTCGAACGGGAATAAACCCCAGGCCCTTGCTTCTCGGCCGATCGGATCGTCCCAGAGCATGGCGATGTTGCGTCGAAGGGGGAATCTGATCGCTCCCAACCCGGCACCATCCAACTCCTGGCCGGCAACCTTCAGGTTCTCACACGCGGTCTCGACGAATCGGGCAACAGCATCCTGATAGCCGGCCAGACCCCAACCCAGGGCGATTTCGTTCCTCGGCTCGTTGAGTATGGGCCGGTAGATGTCGCCGACCTCCTCGTAACCCACGGTGGAGCCTTCTGTGCCGGAACAGAAGGTCTCGAGAAGGTGAACCAGGCTCGTGAGATCGGGAATGTCGACTCCTCGGGCGTCGACCAGATAGGCACGGCTCCCGGATGGAGCGGACACCGATCCGGCCCCCACGAGACCGCCGGCGAAGTAACACCGGATGCCGGCCCCCTCCGCCTCGGCAACGGTGGCCAGTGCGCCCGAGGCCTTGCCGAGCCATCCGATGTCGACGACGCCGGCGGTGGCGTCGGCCAGCAGTCCCTCCTGGCGGAGGTAGCCGGTCATGTTCCGATAGGCGACCGTCGAGTGCTCCAACCACAGGGACCGAAGGAGCGACGACTGCAACAGACGCCCGACAACCGCGCCCGAGGACCCCCCCAGTTGTTCGTCAGGTGATCGGCCCGCAGGCAGAACGGTATCCGCCACCCGATGCAGTTCGTCCTCACCCAATTGAAACGAGCGGAGCATGCCGCGCAGCGATAGACCGTCGTCGGTGTCCAGGAGAACCCCGGTGGCCTGCTCCCAGCCCCCGATCGAGCTCGAAGCCAGATGCCACGCCAGTCGACTCCCGTAGAGATAGTGGCACTCGACATCGGGAGCGAGGCCCAGTCGCTCCTGGATGATGCGCGCGGCGCGGCAGCAGGATCTGCCCGTCGCGGGCAACGAAATAGAGATGGCGGATACCGTCCGATTCGGCGCTCCTGAGCGCCCACGCCGTGCAGGCGAAGATCGTGGGACCGGCCACGCTGCACTCGATCGACAGCAAGCCGGCATCAGCTGCGCCCGACAGCTCGAGACGGCAGCGTCGGCTGGCTGCGGCGAGGCACGAACCCAAGAGTCCGCTCACCCGAGAGGAAGGGCTGTCGAGGGTGAGTTCATAACGGTTGTAGTTCGCCTCGGGAACGTGGATGAACCGCGCACCCGATCGCGCACTCCCGCCACCGTCCACGTGAATGTCGTTGCCGACGTGGCGAATGTTCCGCGCCCTCACACCCTCCCTCCCGGCCACGCTCCGGAACAACGACCCGGTGAGCTTGCGCAGCCCCTCGTCACCCGAGGTCGTGACGCTGCCGTCCGGGAATCCCCCCGATCGGAGCATGCGACCGATCAGGGATGCCGGTAAGACGGTGTCCGAGAGGTACCAGATCCCGTCAGGGGCCTCCCGCCCCACCAGCTCCAACGCCCGGGGGTTGGCCCGGGCGACGTCGAACTCGACCTGGCATTCGACGTCCGCGGCAGCAGTGCAGAATTCCGGTGTCCATCCGAGCGATCCTCCGAGCTCGCGGTACACCTCGGCCAGCGAGATGTCCTCTTTGTGGCTGGCGTGGCGTACGGCCTCCTCCGTGAGCCCCCGCAGCTCGGCAAAGGCGAGATCGGTCGGAACATCGTCCCGCATCTCTCGCAGCCGCCGACCGACGAGCTGCCACACTCCTTCCTGCTGACCGACATCCCTGATGAGACATGTTTCGAACACGTCGAGTGACAAGATGTCCACTGAGATACAAACCTCGCTCTGTAGGCGTGAACACGCGATTGCGATGCGGAACCCGCGCCACCAGTCGCCGATCGGACAGGCGACACCCGGAAACCTCGGACTCCCGCAGACCAAAGATGGTGTGGCCAGCCGGAATGACTCTATCGCCCAATCGACCCGGGGTGATCCGGTGGGAGCGTGCTTCGAGGCCCGCCGTCGGTGGCATCCGGTGGTATGGCTCGATACTGTCACGGGCGGCCCGGTGCCATCGGGAGCCCCGGGTGCATGCCGGCCCGAATCCGTAGCCGAGGAGGCTCCCCGTGGTCGAAGAGCTCGAAGACCCGCGCCGGGATGAACCGTCGTTCACCTCGGGCGAGCGGGAGATGCTCGAGGGATGGCTCGAATTCCATCGCATCACCCTGTTGATCAAGTGCGAGGGGCTTGACGACCAGGCCCGCAAGGCCAGGCCGGTGCCCACGTCCAAGCTGTCGCTGCACGGCCTGGTTCGGCACATGGCCGAGGTCGAACGGAACTGGTTCCGCCGTGTGCTGCTGGAGGAAACCGCGGCCGGCCCGATCTGGTTCGATCCGGCCATCGAGGACAGTGAGTTGGTTCCGCTCGATGACGCCGTCTGGGCCGCAGACCTCGAACTGTGGAAGGCCGAGTGTGAAGCCAGCCGGGCGGCCGCCGCCTGGCGAGCGCTGGACGACACGGGGATCAGGTGGGGGAGGCCGTGTTCGTTGCGGTGGATCTATGTTCATATGATCGAGGAGTACGCCCGCCACAACGGCCACGCCGATCTCATACGTGAGATGGTCGATGGCAGTGTCGGCGCCTGAGCGACTTGGGAAGGGACATCTGTGGCACATGATCCGGTGGTAGCGGAGGCGGCCAGCGTGAGGGCTGGTCTCGAACCACGGTTCGTGCTCGAGGACCAGGAGCAGCGGGCCGATGCCGCGCTGGCTCGATTCCGCGGCTCGACAGGGAAGCAGCCCAACATTCTGCTGGTCCTGTTCGACGACGTCGGGTGGGGTGACTTCGGTTGTTACGGCGGTGGGGTGGCCGTCGGGGCGCCGACTCCCAACATCGATCGGCTGGCCCGGCGGGGGACCCTCCTCACGTCGTGCTATTCGGAGCCGTCCTGCACCCCCTCCCGCGCCTCGATCATGACCGGCCGCCTGCCCATACGCCACGGGCTGCTCCGACCACCGATGTACGGCCAACCCGGCGGGCTCGACGGTGAGGTCACGGTGGCCCAGCTCCTGTCGGCCGCCGGCTATGTGACCCAGGCAGTGGGCAAGTGGCACATTGGTGAGAACGTCGAGTCGCAACCCCAGCACGTCGGGTTCGACGACTTCTTCGGCTTCCTCTCGGTGTCCGACATGTACACCGAATGGCGGGATCCCAATTTCTTTCCCGAGATCGTCTACAGCGAGGAGCGGACGAAGTGGGTGGAGAACCTGCCCTTCAACAAGTGCTTCGTCCACGCCACCCGGGGCGGCGAGGTCGAGAACGTCGAGGAGGTGACCGTGCCGGTCCTCTCACTCCTGGACGACAAGTGGGCCGACTACTCGCTCGATTTCATCAGACGGATGGCGGAGCCTGTCGGCGGCCGGCGGCAACCGTGGTTCCTGTACCACTGCACACGGGGCGCCCACTTCGACAACTACCCCCACGAACGGTTTCTGGGTTCATCCCCGGCCAAGCATCCCTACAAGGACACCATCATCGAGCTCGATGACATCGTGGGCAGGTTGGTGGCCGAGCTCGAGGCCACCGGTCAGATGGAGGACACCTTGATCTTCATCTCCTCGGACAACGGACCTGAGATGGAGACCTGGCCCGATGCCGCCTACTCGCCGTTCCGAAGTGCCAAGGGCTCGACCTGGGAAGGTGGGCAGCGCGTGCCCGCCATCGTCGCCTGGCCCGGGATGATCGCCGCCGATCGGGCGACCGACGGCCTGTTCTCGCAGATGGACCTGTTCAATACGGCCCTCACCCTGGCCGGCGCGTCGGCATCAGTGCCCGAAGACCGTTATATCGACGGCATCGACCAGACCTCGTTTCTCCTCGATCCCGAGGGCGAATCGAACCGGAAGTACCTCTACTACTGGTTGACCAACGTGTTCTCGGCACTGCGGGTAGGCGAGTGGAAGTTCATGGTGGCCTCGACTTCCGATGACGACCGGGACTGCCTCAACCTCGGCGGCTTCACCGGAGTGACCCAGAAGTACTCGCACGGCCGCCTCTACAACCTCTATCTCGACCCCAAGGAGAGCCGGAGCTACATGATCCGCAAGCTGGCCTACATCGACAGCTTCACCAGCGGGATCGCCAGGCATTTCTCGACCTTCAGCACCTACCCGCCCAAGCGGCCCATCGCCGCCATGAGCTGACGGGTCTGCTGTTCGGTCGGTGGGCGCCCGTCAGACACTGCCGGGTGGATCACTGCGTCAACTTGTAATCGTCAGCAGAACAGCGGTGAGAGCCAGAGGAGGTGCCGCGGTGAGATGCCCTCGGTGTGGCCGGTGCCGACCCACCGGACCCACCCGGTCCTGGTGGATGGTGGTTCCGGTGGTCGTGGCGTTGTCGGCTGGTGCGTGCGGCGGTAGCGGGACCAGCGCATCCCCGGCATCCTCCTCGCCCTCGACGGCGACCACGCCCTCGACGGCGACCACGCCCACCTCCATCGCGACGCTGAGCGGCGCCAGCGCCGGATGCCGCCGGCCGCCGGCCGACGCCGGGACGACCACCATGACCGCCACCGTCGCCGGCAAGCGCCGAACGGCCATCATCCACCTCCCCACCTCCTATCACCCACCGACGCCGCTGCCGCTGGTCGTCAACATGCACGGCAGCGGGTCGACTGCACTCGAACAGGAGGGACTGACCGGCATGAACGCCACGGCCGACGCCGACGGCTTCATCGTCGTCTACCCCCAAGGAGACATCCCCGAGGGCACCGGGTTCGACTGGAACGTGCCCGGCGAACCGCTGATCGGGGGGGCCGCCGTGCCCGCCGGCGCACCCGACGACGTGTCCTTCGTCGAGCAGCTGGTCGCACTGGTCGAGCAGGAGTACTGCATCGATCCGCGGCGCATCTACGCCACCGGGTTTTCCGGAGGCGCCCGGATGGCCAGTCAGCTGGCCTGCGACGCGTCGTCGACCTTCGCCGCGGTGGCGCCGGTCTCCGGCCTTCGCTTTCCCAGTCCGTGTCCCTCCGTCCGACCCGTGCCCGTGATCTCGTTCCACGGCACGGCCGATCCGGTCGATCCCTACCTCGGCAACGGGCAGAAGTACTGGACCTACAGCGTCCCCGTGGCCGCCCGGCGTTGGGGGGCGCACGACGGCTGTTCATTCGCAACCGTCTCCTATCCGCACACCGGGGTGACCCTGACCTCGCGCACCGGGTGTGTGGGCGGCTCTGCAGTGAACCTCTACACGGTCGCGGGGGAGGGCCACGAGTGGCCCGGTGGGCCGCACCTCCCCAAACGCATCACCCTGTTGCTCGGGCCACAGTCCACCGCCATCAATGCCAATGCGACGATGTGGGCGTTCTTTGTCGCCCACCCGCTCCGCTGATCACCGTCCGACGTCTGGCGGCCGCCCGTGGGGGTGCCGGCGCCTACCGGTGCCCTCGGGGCCGCCCCGTCTTGCCGGCGCTCACCGCGGCGCCGAACCGGAGAATTGCCTGGCAGGGGACCGGAACGCCCCGTCGCCACTCGTGGGGGAGGTCATGCCCGGGAGGGCTCCGCACGGGCGTTAGAGTTGTGGTGTGGTGCACCTCAGTGCTGCTCAGTGGATCGTGTACGGAGCGCTCTCGGTGCTGTGGGCGTTCCTGGGCTACCGGCTCTCCGAAAAGGACCGCAAGGTGTTGGGGAGGACGCCGTGGGGGCTCCCCTCCGCCCTGTGGGCGTTCTTCTGGTTCCTCTCTCTGGCTCTCGGGCTCATCCTCTTCCTGATCGCCCATTCCATCGGTGTGCGCCAGTCCCACCAGCACCCTCCCATGGCCGGCACCCCGATGGGTGCCCCACCAGGTTCGCCCGCGGTCAGCCCGGGGGGCCCGGTCAGCGCCTCCGAGCTCTTCCCGGCCTATCCGCGCCCGGCGAACGCGCAACCGCTGTGGACCGAATCGGATCCCGACCAGGCTGTCCAATCCCTACCCGCGGACCGGCAGACCCAGGCCGACCCCGGTCCGGACGATTCGCCGGCCACCGACCCGAGCCGGCGCCACTCGCCGCCGGCCTGGCATCCTGACCCCAGCGGGAGGTTCCACTACCGATGGTGGGACGGGACCCAGTGGACGTCACAGGTCTCGACCGACGGTCAGCATCTCATCGACACCAATCCCGATCAGCGCATCGGCCCCTACTGAGGATCAGCCGGCCCGTCGGAGGGGATCCGTCGGCCGGTCGAAGGCCACGGTGGCGATCAGGTCGCGGTGGTCGCTTCCCTGGCCGGCATCGGTCCTGATCTGGGTGACCGCCACCCCGGCTCCAGTGAGGACGTGGTCGATCCGTGCCAGGGGCGGAAGGGGGTGGGCGAACTGTGTCCAGGTCATGTCGAAGGCCTTGCCCCGCGCCGCGGCACCGTCGGTCAAGCCGGTGGCGAGGATGGCCCGGAAGCCCTGGTTGCCCCAGGTGGCGTTGAAATCGCCGGTGATCAGCAGGCCGGACGGTCCCCGGGAGCGCAGGAGCTGCCCGATGGTGGCGAGCCCGCCCTTCCACTGCGAGAACGTAGGCGGCAGTGGAGCAATGGTGTGGACGACCCACAGGGGCTGGGACCCCCAGGGAAGCTCGAGCACCGCCTGGACGACGAGAGGGCGACCGTAGAGGTAGACGATGTGGATCTTGGTCAGTGGAAAGTGGGACGCCACAAAGAAGCCGGATGCGTCGTACCGCATCACATTGATCTGGTAGGGGAGGCCCCGGAGCACGCCGTCAAGGTTGAGCTGGCCGGCCACGACCGGGTTGGTCTCCTCCATGGTCACCAACTGCGGTCGAAGCCGGGAGATCTCTTTGGCGTAGCCGCTCAACCCGGTGTTCGGGCGGTCGGTGTTGGCGTCGAGGATCCTGATCGTCGGCGCTTTGGCCGCCCAGGCCGGAATGGGCTGGGCGGCTGTCAGCTCGGGGAGGACGAAGACGACCTGGGCCACCACGATCACGAGCGCCGCCCCGCCCAGGACGAACCTGCGACCCACGGTGGCGATGACCAGCACGATCCACGCCGGCAGGTAGACGAAGGCGGTGAACGCGTCGAGGACGACGAAGGGCTGGAATTCGTCCCAGGCCACCAAGCGCATGATGACGACCACCCCGAGCGCTCCGATCACGATCCACAGCACAACGGCCAGGGAGAGGGGAAGTCGCCACCCTCGTCGCCTGGAGCCGATGACCGGCCCGGGGTCGGGCATGCTCTCCTGCATCAGGGCAGCGTACGACGCCAATCGCCGCCCCACTGATCGGGCCACGGACGGGGGGCCGGGTATCCGGGTCCATCCACGGCGGGGGTTCAGCCGGTGTCCCCAGTGAACGACCTCATGTACCGGGACGCTTCCGCCGATAGAGACAGACGGGAGAGTGCTCCGAACCTGACCCGTTGATCTGCGAGAGTGATGCGATGTTCGTAACCAACCACGTGCTTTCCGGCGTGCTCATCGGCCAGGCCATGCCGGGACGTCCGCTGGCTGCCTTTGCCGCTGGGCTTGGGTCGCACCTGGTGCTGGACGCGGCTCCCCACTGGGGGTGTGACTTCCGCTCGCCGGGGGGTGCGGACCGGTTTCTGAAGGCCGCCACTCGGGACGGGATGCTCGGCCTGGCGGCCATGGCGCTGGCCACCATGGCCGCCAGCCGCGAATCCCGTCTGTCTACCGTGGCCGGGATGGCCGGGGCGGCCTTCCTCGATCTGGACAAGCCACTCGAGCACTTTTTCGGCATCCGACCATTCCCCAAGGTGGTGACAAGGATCCACAAGGGCATACAGAACGAATCTGTTGACGGCATGGGCAACGAGCTCAGCTACGGCATCGCGTTCGCTCTCGCCGACATGCTGGCCATCGCCGGGGTCAGGCGGCGGGGCTCACATCAAAGAGCTCGCGCCCTCTGACCAGGTGGCGGCGGCTCCGGAGACGACGCGCCCGTCACCTGCAGGGCGTCCGTGGCCCATCGAGATCGGTGTCGAACAGCGTCCCGTTGATATTGTTGGCGATGTCGTACGGGCAGAAGTTCGCCGTGCTCTCGCCGCCGACATATTCGGCATCGAACACCGGCTTGCCGCTCTGGACGTACACCGAGTCGAGCCCGATGGATCCGTACTCAGACGCCTGCTCGTCAATGGTTGCCTGGGCATACGGCTCTAGTGCATCGACGAATGAGGTGCTGTCCATGTCCGAGGTGTCCTTGCTGAACCAGGCCATACCGAGACTGTGGATATACGTTGCGATCGTCTCGTCATACGTTTCATTCTGGGTCACGCTGATGGAGAATCCGGCACTGCCCTCGTTACCGCCGCCGGTCTCGTCGAGGTCCGTTTCGACGGCATCGAAACCCTTCGCTGCGCACTGCTGTTGAATCATCGATTCGATGATGGATACGGCGCTCGGTGCATTGATGTTGATGAATTGCTCGGGATAGCCGGCCAGCGAATTGCCAAGGTCACCGGATGCCTGGAGTTGGGCATAGTACGTGGTGGGGATGCCCTCCTCGGAGGCGCTGTAGTAGTTCCCCGCCGCACCGATTTCGATGTAACACACAACGTGGTCGCCGAGGCTGTGGAACTCGGCCACGTCCGTGGCCGAGTTCTCGATCCCGTCGACGTCATAGATCGTCGGATCGGTGGCCGGCGGCGTGCCTCCGTTGTAGGCGGTCACACCGGTACCCATCTTGGTCGAGTTGTTGAAGTCCATTTCGCCGTTCAAGTACCACTGGAACTCGGCGTTCACCGGAGGTTGCCAGATCGTCCCGCTCGACCCATTGGACACGCCGCTGGACGATGGGGACACGCCGCTCGACGACGGGGACCCGCCGCGTGGACCGATGGGGACACGCCGCTCGACGACGGGGACACGCCGCTGGACGATGGGGACACGCCCCTCGACGACGGTGGACACGCCGCTGGACGATGGGGACGTCATCTCCCGGTCCGCCACCGCAATTCAGCGTCAGCGACGAAGACGCCAGATCGGTGATCGAGAGAGCCGCTCCGCCGCAGCTAATCGACTCGGAAGAACCGGCTGCGAGTGTCAGCGAACCAGTATCCGCCGCGGCAATGCCGTAGCCACTGAAGACGACGGCAAGACACACCGCACCGATGAGGGCTCTCTTCCTTCTGCTCTTACCGTGCAGGCGCTTGCTCAATTTCCCGATCCTGCCGGGGAAGGTGAATATCGAGCGTGCGTCCTTTGCGACCGGCTATTCAGAAGCACGATTCCTCATTCCGAATTCGTAGATCCCCTACCCCTGACCCGGCCCGGCCGGTTGGGGGAGTGACAAGACCTTCAAATCGACTTGGGCTCGGCGTTGGCCTGCCGGATGCCGCTGATAGGACGCCGAACACGAGAGCAGATTAACAGTCGACATCGGGGACCGCATATGCCGGAATAGTCCTCCGTTCACATGGAGTAGCCCCCCGTTCACATGGAGTAGCCCCCCGTTCACGTGAAGTAGCCCTCCGTTCACGTGGAGCATTCTTACGTTCACAAAGAGCAGTCTTGCGTTCGAGCGGGCCTCGGTCACCCTCCGAACGAGTATCCCTCGTCACACTCTTTTGCTAACAATGGTTGTCGGCAACGGCGACCATGTGTTGCATGCAGGAATCGACGAAGGGGGAGGTGGCGGCCGACTGCCTGTACCATTCGCCAAAGGGAGCCCAACTACGTCGAGCGAAACGACGTCGTGCACCAACTGCTCTTGTCGAAAGGCGGCGACATGGGCTGCCGACAGATCACAGGATGCATCCGTGTGATCGGAATGCGGATTGAATTCGCCTGGGGTCAAGCCACATGTCGATTTCTGACGGATCTGCGCTTGCCTGCTTTTTCTCGTTCATTTTGCTCAACCTGGGGGCCGAGCAGATCGTGGATACACTCTTCGCACATGCGGCCATAGTCGTGACCGATATTCAGGAGCTTTCGATCACGGCGCTTGACCCTCGCAACCGACCCCTTCCATCCGCAGCGGTGGCACGTGCCGTATCGCTGTGAATGGCCACGTAGTCTTTTGTCGCGTCCTACCATCCCCGAATCCCCCTGCCGCTCTTATGGCGACGTGTCTCATATCGATGGTGCACGGCCATAATCGTATTCGATCTAACTACGGGGTGGTGGGACCCATTCATGAATGAGGCGGCGTCCTTGCGCACAACGGAATTAGCCGAATTCAAACAGGAATACGGGCTGTTCTCGATGACATCCGATCATTGCGGCGGCCTGACCCGATAGGCGCATATCCGCGTACCTTGAGCTTCCCCGGTCCAGCGGACAGGTTGCTCTTTTTGATCATGCCGCGGCTGCAGCGGGCGTGTGGGCTTGTTCGTAGTCGACGGGGCTGAGCATTCCGCAGTAGGAGTGCCATCTCGACGGGTTGTACCGGGCCTCGATCCAGTTGAACATGGCGAGAGCCAGTTGTTCGCGGGTGTCCCGTCGGTGCTCGTCGATCAACTCAGATGCGCTATCGTGACGTAGGCGTTACCACCCCGAGCATCTTTTGGGCGTGCACCCCGCTATCGTAGCGCTGGCGCGCCCAGGGGATGGGGCGCGATGCCGAGCATGAGATCGTCTCCGTTATTCAGGATAATCCTCACCCCGTTGTTTTCGACATGGGCGCTCATGTCGGGCGTCGGTCCATCACTATCGACGTCTCTTGCCTGGGTCCTCGATTTACTCATTCGAGCCCCACCCAGCGACCTTTCGCGAACTGCAAGCTAACACTGTAGGTCTCGAGAACGTCCAGCTCTTCAACCTCGGCCTTGGTGCGGAGCGCGAACAACGGATCCTCTACACCAACCAGTCCTCGGATATGAACTCCTACCTTCGGCCGGGCCACTTCGACTGGGGACGACCCACCGGCGAGCTCTCGACGGAGCTCACGACAATTGACGACATTGTAGGCGAGCGCTCGGGATCGGGAGGATCGATCTCCTAAAAACGGACACCCAAGCTCCTGACCAAGGCGAAGGAACGGCTCGACGACAAGGGGCGGGAGAAGCTGGCTGGACTGCTGCGAGCCGGTGATCCGAACGGTGACGTCGCCACGGTCTGGGAAGCGAAAGAAGCGGTCCGCGAGCTCTGCGGCCACGCCGATGCCGACCTCGCCCTCGAGTGGGTCACGCAACTGGGACGTGACCTCCAGGACAGGGACTATCCGATAGAAGCCCGCTCGCTCGGGTGCACCCCCATCCGCTGGCGACGTCAGATCGCTGCCTGGCACGAGGCCCACGTCACGAACGGGCCCACCGAGGCGGTCAACAGCTTGATCAAGAGGGCGAAACGCGCCGCCTTCGGGTTCACGTCTTTCCGGAACTACCGGATCCGCTCAGTCCTCTATGCCGGCAAGCCCAACTGGGGCCTGCTGGCGACGAGAGTCACACCCCGGTGAAACGTGAAGAGCCCCTCACGTCGGGCTCGTTCCCCACGTTCCCTCCGAGTGCGATCACTCGGACGTCCTGACTCAAGACGTCGCAGGAGGAAACCCGAAGCCGACTCCCTATGCCCAACGTCGGACCGCGACCGCGTGCTGCACATCACGAAACGCTCCAATTCCCCGCTCGCAAAACATCGCTTGCACTACCGCCTCGTCCTCTGCAACGTCGTAGCCGCTCCCCGGTTCTCGCAGATGCCACATTGGGGTGGCATCGATGATGCCGAGCCGGAAAGCACGGGCGCACAGGTCATGCAGATACAGCTCATACCCCCAACCGAACCCGCGTTCTGGCAAGGGCGGGATGTGCGGTCGCACCCTAGGGGAGAACGCGATCAGCGGCCCCATCTCGACAAACGTGGTCTCGCGAGCAATCTGACGACGACTGCGCCTTACGAAGGCATACGCAGCGTGGCTGCCCACGCCTTGACCAGGCTGAGTGATATCGAATTCAAGTCTCACGGCGAGCCGGATCCAGTTGAGCAAACCTTCCCGCCGCATTGCAACGTCGTCGTCACATTGAATTAGCCAATGCTCAGGTGGTATATCGAGAGCCAAGCGATTCAGGTTTGCCCCTCTGGTTCCGGGCCCACTGCCGACGGTCCAGCGTTCCAGCTCGGAAGCTGGCTCGCCGAGACACCACAGGCGCACCTGCCAGCCGACGACTGCTGCCTCCTCCGCTAACGGACGTAGAGTATCCGCGGGTCGGCCGAGTAGACGGCCGTGAAGGTGGCCTCGGGAGTCGGTAACGTGGCAGCACGCGCCCTGCCGATGGCGGCAAACGGATCCAGTTCCATGCGGTCGATGACGTCGAGAGCCAGCCTGCACTGCCGCCGGATACGAGCACTAGCTGCCGAGAGGGCGGTGCGGGTGCCACTGCCTTTGTGAGGAACCGGCACGATCAGCCCTTGCGGTATCCGTACACCATTATGTCTTGATAATGGGGTTTGGAGAGGTCAAGTTTTGTTGGGCTGGCCACCACTTGGTAGCCAAATCCGCCCTTTTCTAAACGGCCGAGAAATTCAGAGAGCCTATCGCTTTCTTCGGGTAGATGGTGGTGGTACTCGATGGCCAATCGATCGACGCGGGACAGAGCATCAGCCTGCTCTAGATCATCAAGGATCGCCCACTCCATACCCTCAACGTCGATCTTAAGGAGATCAACATGTGCAGGAATCCTTGACGACAACCGAACAGATCGAACTTCACGTGAGGTGCCTGTGAGCCGCTCGGGGATACCGCTCGTTCTTACGTTAGCGAAATCGTTCGGATCGTAATAGAGCTCAAGCGTCCCCTCGGTGCGGTCCAGTGCCATGTTCTCGGTCTCTACGCCGCTCCAATGATTCTCAGTGACGTTACGCTCGAGCAATTCATACGCCATCGGATCCGGTTCGAAAGCGAGCACATTGCAGCCTGGATAGGCATGCACAAAGAAGAACGTTGCGATTCCGATATTTGCACCACAATCCACAATAACGGGATGTTCTGGCAGGACACCAACATCGTAGATCCGTTGCAGGAACAACTCGGATACGAGGTACGCCTGCACTCCGTAGTCATACGCGTGGAGGACCGACCCGAACAACCGTGTCGTAATCGGCTGGTTACGGGGTATCTGTTTGATTCGGGTCGCGACTTGGCCCGAGATGACCTGCAAGAAATATGATGACAGCGCGAACCGTGTGGCGAGATCCTCGTGCGTGAGCCAAACACTCGCCAGGTACCTCACGGTACGTGAATCCCATCGGAACTGCACAGCGCAGACCTTAACATCGGCAAACAACCGTTCCGACAGCTGCCGGGGGAGAGATCTGCCTCGCGATTGCCCAGGACCTGCAGCAGACCCTCGGGGACAAGCCATCGCTGACCCGCGGAGTCGATCGAGACGACAGCGGGGGTATCTGCCTAATCATGTTACGCGTCTCTTGAGATCGCCGCGTGAAGGGCTGGACGGCTCCTTGACATCGTCAGGCGCCGTATGCCGACGACGTAAGCTTCTGGCGCTCCCAGGGCTCTCCGGCCTGGCGACAGGACATCGAGGCCGTCGCCATCCATCCCTGCCTAGGCTACCTCAAAAAGGGATTCTCTCCTAACCTAACCGGCGTCATCGTCATCGTGGACTGTTTTCACGGGGTGAAGCTGGCCAACTCGATGGTCGATGACATCGGCCGTTGGGCCCTACAAGAGAGCCTGGCCACCGTGGCCGAAAGGAGGACCCACTGTTCAAAACCTGTCGGCTGATGACATGCGATTGGGAGCGACTGTCCGAGCTCCAACGCGACAATCTGCTCCGTGCTCTCGGCGCGGGCGATCCCGACGGCGAATGTGGTGGCGGAATCCTCGGCAAGGAGTTCCTCCGCGGGATGTACGCCGCCAGGAACCGGCACGCCGCGACGTTGGAGGCTCTTGCCTTTACCAACACACAACCGAGGCGGAGGTCCCCGAGCTCACCCGGTTGGCTAAGACCGTCTCGATCTGGGAGAAAGAATCCTCGACGACCACGTGACCGGAATCTCCAACGGACCTACCGAGGCCCAGCACCACCTCATCGCCGAGGGGCTTCGAAGGATTGGGCGCGGGATGCGAAACTGCGAGAACTATCGGCTCAGATTGTTGTTGCTCCAGTGGGCTGTGACGTGGATCTCGATCAACTGTACGAATCAGAGGCCGCCACCCGCATCTCATCGCGCAAACGCGGAATACGGGAGTCTCGGCCGGAATCCACGCCCGCGGAGGAAATTGCTTGGCTGGCGGCCCAGGGCCGAGTTCGGCCGCCCGAGCGATCCCGGGGGAAGTCGCCAGATAGACGCCGAGGCAGCCGCCCGGATCGGAAGCGACCGGTTCGACCGGTCCAGCACTCACACCCCGCACAAGGACGCCTGTTTTTCCCGGGATCCGAGCCGGGAAGTGGGGAATCGCGCCACCACGCAGAGAGAGCGAATCGCCACTGAAGCGGAGCTTGATAAGCCGGTACATCGACCCTAGAGTTGTGGACTTCCGGTGGTCCACCAAGATACGAGTGGGGATCAATATCTGTGGATCGCAGGAGAGGTGAAGGTGTCAAGCTACCCAGTGGTCGGGCGTGGTGGTCGGCGCGAGCCCAGGGCCCCTGAGTCAGCTTCTCTGTTGCGGGACTGCTCACGAGATGAAAGGCAGGTGGGAATGACGCTTGGCGAGGCGGAGCGCACACAGCGAAACGCGAGCTTCATCCAGTCTGAACCAACCGTGACCGTTGTGATACCAGCGAAGAACGAAGCCCAGAACCTTCCTCACGTATTCGCCAGCCTGCCGTTGGATATTCACGAGGTGATCCTGGTCGACGGGGATTCGACCGACAACACGGTGAACGTAGCCCGACGTCTCCGACCCGGCATCATCATTGTCGACCAGACCCGAAAGGGGAAGGGCAATGCCCTCGCATGTGGCTTTGCCGTGGCTACCGGCGACTTCGTCGTGATGCTCGATGCTGACGGGTCGAACAATCCGGAAGAGATACCCCGGTTCGTGACCGCCCTCCGAGAAGGCGCCGATTTCGCCAAAGGCTCGCGGTTCATGCCCGGAGCCGGGAGCAGCGACATCAGCCGCATTCGACAACTCGGGAACCTCTGGTTGAACAAGATCGTCAACTACCTCTATGGGACCCGGTACACCGACCTCTGTTACGGCTACAACGCTTTCCGTCGGGAGTGTCTCTCAGTCATGGATCTCGAGGCGGGAGAGCCCGACGACACTGATGAGGGAACGATGCAGTGGGGTGACGGATTCGAGGTGGAGACGCTGATCAATGTCCGGATCGCCAAGGCGCATCTGCGGGTTGCGGAGGTTCCGAGCTTCGAGCGGAGCCGCCGCTTCGGCGTCAGCAACCTCAATGCGCTCTCCGACGGATTTCGAGTCCTGAGGACGATCCATGCGGAGCGCAAGCGCGGTTCACGTCGCAATTCCGCACCGCCGCAGCAGCCGACCCGGGAAGTCGGGACTTCCTGGTCGGTGATATCGACTCTGGCTGAAGAGGCCAGTTGAAAGCCTGCTAATGCAATGGTCAAGAGAGACGACTGAACATCTCAGGCCGGCCTCAGGAGGCATTCCCGTGATCAGGGTTGCATCAGAGGTTGCATCAGGGACGGTCGAACCAACGTGACGGTCACCTCGCAGGCACGCGTCGGCTTCGACCGATCACGCAGTCGTCGCACGGTGATGCACCCCTTCCTCGGCCACCGACCGCTTCATCGCCGCCGGGTCGCCGCGACTCAGTGGGATGTCGGCACCAGCCTCTCGATGGGCTCCATCATTCTTTCTCGGAGCCAACGCACCAGGGCACTTGGTGGTCGTGACTACCGTGCTTGGGGAATCGCCCTTGGCGCGCTGGCGTGGATCGGGTTCGTGGCCGCCCATGGCGCCGGACTACTCGAGGCGGCGGCCGTATTTGCCGCAGTCGACGCACTCACTTGGGGCCAAGCTGTGGCGGCACTGGTTCCCACGCGAGACGGTCTGGAGTTCTCCACAATCTCCGTGGCCACGAGCGCTGCACTCCTCATTCTGGTCGGGATGCTCCTGGTCGAACTCCGTCTGACGGGCGCGTTCTTCTGGATGTTTTTGAGCGTGGGTACATTGAGCCTCGTCATCCAGATCGCATCCTTCGTCATCCAAATCGTATCTTTCCAGGCCAAAAACGCTCCGCCGCAGTCGGTACCATCGATCATCGACGGAAGAATCGTCATGGAGGGTAGATGACCTCGACCCTCCTCGACGAGAGGGTTCCGATTCCCGATCGCTTTGGCGAGTCGCCGATTCCGATTCCGGATGACTTCGGCAAGCTCCCGATTCCGATACCCGACCTTGATGGCAACGAGCCACTGTCGGTGCCGGCACTCGTCCTGACGACAGTGTCGGGCTGGCGGTCGTTCCGGTGGTCGGTTCCGCTGTCATTGGCCGGGCTGGCCGTCGGGATCCTGACGGCCAGCACCGATCAGCATCTCGATCCCGGCCTGTGGGGGTTGCCGGGCTCTATCTCTCCCAGCTGGTACGTCGGTCTCGCACTGATCGTGGCCGGCATCGCGACAGCCAGGCGCTCCGATGGTGTCGAGATCGGGATTGCGGTAGCTTCGCTGGTTCTCGTGCTGACGGGAACGGCGGCGATCGTCTACGACGTAACCCACGTTCCATGGGCGGAGAAGCATGTCGGCGTGGTGAACTACATCCTGCGCTTTGGTCAGGTTCATCCCGACATCGATATCTACCAGGCCTGGCCAGGCTTGTTCTCTGCCTCCGCCTGGCTGTCGCGGGCGGGTGGTATCCGCGATCCCCTCGTACTGGCCCGGGTCTGGCCGCCAATCGTCAACATGCTCGAGTTCATTGCGGTTCGCTGCTTCGCCGGTCGATTGCTCGGGAACAACTATCGGGCCTGGGCCGCTGCCGGTGTCTTCATGCTAGCAGCTGCGTTCAATCAGGACTACTTCTCACCGCAGGCGGTCGCCCTGCTCCTTGCTCTTTCGCTGTATGCGGTCGTGGTCCCCGTCGCCTCGATCGGAAGCTCAGCAACCGACAGATTGGCGGCTGCCCACTTCCGCCTCCCACCTTGGCGCATTGGCTTGGTGGTCCTGCTCAGCGTCGCGCTTGCCGTCACCCACCAGATCACACCGTATTTTATCGTGGCCAGCCTGACCGTCCTCGTGCTCTTTGGTGTCCTGCGTCCCGTGTGGATTCCATTGGTCCCACTGGTGCCTGCTGCGGTGTGGGCGCTGATCAACTACCAGGATTGGAAAGGGTACTTCTCATTCAGCGACATCCTCAACCTGGGAGCGAACGTGGCCACCCCGGGTGCATCAATTGTGGGTGAGCGTCCAGATCTCGTTCTCAGGCTGAGCACTGACGCTCTGGCCACTGGTCCATTGGTCGTGGGTGTTTTGGCCGTGCTGTTCCTGCTCCATAACCACAGGCGCTTGGAGATCGCCCTTGCCGCCTGCGCCGCGAGCGTGGGTTTACTCGTACTCATGACTGCCTATGGCCAAGAAGGCTTGTACCGCACCACGCTGTTCGCGCTCCCATGGCTTTGCGTGTTGGCGCTGGGAGATGGTTTAAAGGCGCTGTTCCGACGCTGGTACTCCCTTGTACCCCTCTTCGCATTGCTCACGACGACGTTCCTCTTCGCCAACTTCGCTCTGGACGGAATGAACGTCGTGCGGCCGTCACTGCTTCAGGCCGAACGCAACTTCGAGCTCAAAGCTCCGAACGGCTCGATGTTGATGTACGTGGGGGCCAATGACGATCCGATCGATGTCACCTACCGCTACAGCCAAGTTCTCATATCTACGGTGAGCCCCAACGGCAAAGACAAGGTCGCTCCACTTGTCACCGGTCTGGCCAAGATGGGTCAGTACTACCCGAGGTTCTACGTGGCGACATCAGAGGCAGGAATGTACGCCGGGGAACTCTATGGTCTCAGCAGTCCCCGGTACTACGCGGCTATCAATGCCGCCTTGCAGGCGTCGCCGCGGTTCAGGAGCGTGTTCGACCAGGGAGGTACTCGGGTGTTCGAACTGAGAACATCGGCTCGGCCCTAATGGCCGAACGAGACAGCTCGTTGCTACGTCCTCCGGAGGTGGAGGGCTAGCCCATCTCCCAAGAGAGCCCCCTCAGCCCTTTTCGATGGATCATCCACGTCCTGGAGTAACCGCCGTCATGCCCAAGTTCAGTACCGCCTGATGTCGAGAATCGAACGGTTGGGCCCGCAAGCCAAGGTCGCGTTGAGCACGACCAGCCAGTCGGTGGGGAGTTTGCTGATCGCCATCGGTGGAGTTGCCGTTGTGCGGATCACAACCCACCGCCTCGGACCGAGGGATTACGGGACGTTTGCGCTGATCATCACCTACGTCACCCTCTTCACCATGGTGGCCGATCTGGGGATCACAGCCATGACCTCCATCGAATTGGGCAAGCAAAAGACCGACCGTTCGTCAGTACTGAGCTCGGCACTCTCGTTCCGCATCGCAATGGCGCTGCTTCTCATCCCACTCATTCAGGGTTCCGCTTTGATTCTCTATCCCCATGAGACCGCGCTCTTCCGAGTTGCGCTCGCGGTGATGTCATTTGATGTTCTGTTCGCGACCCTTCAGGTCACGCTCGCGACCGCGTTCATCGCCCGCGTGCGGGGCGACCGTATCGCGGTGTTGAACGTCATCAATCGGGCCTTGTATGTGTTCGGCATCGTCGTTGTTGCCATCAAGCGGGGAACGTACTTCGACTACATCTGCGCATACGTTGGTGCAGATTTGATATCTGCGCTCATGTACGCCGTCGCCGTCAAGAGATCGATTCTCTTGAGGTGGAGCGCTAACCTGGGGCAATGGTGGCAGATGGCCCGCGTAGCGCTGCCATTGGGCGCCATCCAGATCATCGGGAGCATCTATCTGTCGGTGGCCAGCGTCATGGTGTCCCTCATCTGCACGAGAGAGGAGTTGGGCCTGTACAGCCTGGCCTTCAACGCGGTCGTCGTTGTTCTCACGGTCCCAATCTTTCTCATGCAGGCTCTCATCCCGTCGCTTGTCGAGGCGACGAAGGAGGATGCCCAGCGCCTTGTCAGCGGGGCGTGCTACCTGGCGTACTGCATCGGAGCCTTGCTCGCACTATGTGGAGTCGTGCTCAGACAGGATGCTGTGCTTGCCTTGGGAGGTCCAAAGTTCATCCTGGCCGCGACCCCGTTCGCCATCCTCTTCCTGACCGTCCCACTGACGTCTCTCCAGACGGTCTTCGGCTATGCCAGCATCTCCCTCGATCAGTACCGACCCTTGCTCCGCCTGGGAATCTGTGCCCTGGCGTTGAACGTTGCCGTCAACGCCATTCTGATTCCGAAGTTCGGTCCGTCGGGGGCGGCCACGGCGTTGGTGATCAGCGAGTCGGTATCAGTGGTGGCTACGTACCTGATGTTTCGTCGGCTCACGGCTATCTCGACCGACCTGTTGCGGCTCTGGCGTCCGACCGTTGCGGCTCTGGCGGTGCTTCCGCTCATGATCTTCCGGCATTCCCTTTGGGCGACGCTCAACCCGATTGTAGGAGTCTGCGTAGGTGGCGCCCTTGTCGTGGCTGTCTACCTCGTCTTCCTCACGGCCGTGGGTGGACTCCCTCAGGACATGCGTCAGCGTGTGATGGGGGGCGACCAACGAAGAGGTCAATAAAGAGACCGACGAAGAGGTCAATAAGAAATGAGTGGCTCCATCCGGACCGGAACGTCAGCTGGCGAACCGGCGTCTTCGATGCCGCAACGCCCAGCGGTAGCGGCCCACCAGGTTGCCGGCCGCTGCCATGAAGATGCCGATGAACATCGCACCGATACGGGACAGACCGGCCATTTGTCCATGAAGTAGGTCGTCTGCATCGGTCGCGAGTTGGGTGGTGAACGATCTGATGACAAACCTGCTTTCGGCCCCCATGTCTGCCGCACTGCCCAAATCGCCGAATACCTCGATTTTCTCCTGATTGACGAAAAAGCAACGACGCCAGAAGTACCTCCATGACACCCGCTCTTTTGGAACGAAGTGGTGGACAACGGCCCGTGGTTCGTACATGAGTCTACAAATGTCGCGCTTCGGCTCTAGCCGCAGGCAGAGGTCGAGATCATCGAAGTCGATCGATTGGCAACCGCCAACGTCGTTGAATGACTTCCGTCGTACGGACATATTGGCCCCAATCAAACGTGGGTATGGGCCGAGTTCTGTCGGCATTCCCGCATAGGCGCAGCCGAACACCCAGTCAAAGTTATGAGGGAACCATTGCGGTCGTGCCGTCTCATACCGCGGGAGCGGAGCACCGCCCACTGCCACGGTATAAGGATTTTCAAACGGAATGAGAAGGTATTCGAGCCACGTCGGATCCGCTGCTGCATCATCGTCCAGAAATACGAGGATGTCTCCGCGAGCCAGTTCGGCTCCGGTGTTGCGGTTTGACCCTGCGCCAAATCGACGTTTCGAGCCGTGTGCCCTTTCGTGCGCTTCGATGGCTCGCTGACTATGCTCAAAGCGGTTGGAAACCACGACGATGGGGAATCCAGCGTCCGATTCACGCCTCCCCCATCGTTCCTCGCATTGACGGAGAAGGTCCGGATTGTGGTCGACGCATATGATTAGTTCGGTGGGAGGGCAGGTTTGTGCCTCCACGGAACCCACCGCTTGGACCAAATGATCCCACCGACCGAGGTCGAACGTCGGGATTATCACTGTCGCGCTTGGTGACCGGGCCATGTTGGAAAGCTCCTAAGTGTAACGGGCCGTGCCGATACGGCCTGACCTCGCAGCAGGGACGTTCAACACCGCAGGCCCCCGACCGGTAGACCAAGAGACTATCTATAACCGGCACGGGTCACCGGAGGTCGAGGTCACCACCAGATGGCCTTCCCATCTGCATCGTTGTGTTCGTCTCGGGGATCGTACGCTGCGCAACGATAGTTTGATCCGCAATCCACCAGGCAGCGCATCGGAGATGATGGTCCGCGAGTGCAGATCGCTGCCGTAAGGCGATCCCTGAACGGTTGTGCCACCGAGCTGTGGGACTGTCCGCGTCAGCCAAGCGAGTAGACGGCGATCCAATCCACGTCCAGGTCGACCTCTGCGGGCGTGGAACTATTGGCGCACTGCTCCCAATTGCTCACGCCGCACTGCCACGCCTCGGTCTGGAGCGCGAGTTGCATGGGCACGTCGGACACATTGACATTCGTCTGGGTTGCCCAGGCCTTTCCGTCCATGGTATAGACGATCTTGCCGGGACTCCACTCCACTCCGACGGTGTGCCATTGAGTGAGATTTACCGTGAGCGTGTCCTCGAGCGTTTGGGGTTGTTCCCAGGTACCCCAGTGCTCGGTCGCCGTATCGGTCGTAGTTTGTGACGCGCCATTATCCTCTGTGAAATCGATTTCCGGCGGCCAAGTGTCGGACGTTGGCCAGAGCAGGGCCACCACGGAGACGCCCTGACCATTGTCGACCCGCATTCGGACTTCGTATTTTCCGTAGGTTTGGGAGTTGGCAGTCAGTTTCACTCCGCCGGTCACCCACCCGTTGACATCGCCGGCACAGCCGTTAGCGGTGAGGGCAGCAGGATCTTTGTACCCTCTGATGACCAGCTCTCCCCCCGTTACCTCGACGTGGTTCGCCGAAAAGCACGACCCTGAGCCATCTGGATTCCTTCCCGAATCGCCGTACACCTGGTAGTTGGAGAGCGTCGACGGACTCGTGAAGTTATCGGTGAAGACCTCAGTCCAATCCGGAATCGGTCGGGGCACGGCTGCACCGGAAGGATTGGTAGCAAGATCGACCGGCGGCGACGTGGGAGTGGTGGTGATGGTCGTCGTGGTGGTCGTGGGCGGGTTCTTCACTGTCGTCGTGGTGGTGGGCGGGTCCTGCAATGGCGGGTTCTTCAATGTCGTCGTAGTCGTGGAGGCCAGCGGTTGCGTCGGTTTCGTGCTGGTAGAGTCTGTCCAGGGTGTGTGAGCGGGCCAGTCCCAGTGGTAATCGGTCCCCCACGATCCGGCGTCGTGGCTCGAGTATGCGAGAGTCCGACCGATTGCGGTGATACTGGGATCGTTGCCGATTGTCGCGGTGCCTAAGATGCTCACGACAATTATCACGACCGCGGATGCTGCCCACATCTTGCCCCTCGTCACAATTGTGCGTATCGTCACGACTTTGACCGAACTTTAGATAATTTCGGTTGAACATTAGGGTACTGAATCACTTGTCACATCCACTTGAAACAACGGGTCTATGACAACGAACCCCCAGCCCCACTTCTCTGGGAGCGTCGCCAGGTTTCCAAAACGAAAGACAGGGTCGTCCACCTTCATCTTCGCCGAGGGATTGATATAGCGGCCGACCATGAGGCAGTCATCCCCTGGCCCGATGCGCTTCGCCGTCACTTGGTAGCTGAGCAGGAACCTGTAATGGGAGATGAACTAGTAATCTCGTATGGGACGGAGCCCTAGAGGCCCGCTGTGTCATCTCGACCTCGGTGGGCCAGCCATTTGCCTTTCCCGTCGACATATTCGTGGCCTCCGTCAGGTTTCCAGATCCGCACCAAGGGGCAAAGCCCTAGTGCCCTCTTGTGTCCATTGACCACATGAATCGTTGGTGACGGCATAGGGGTAGACGAAGCAGTGCACAGGGAACCTCCAGACCGGAAGCCCTCCCTGGTAGTTTCCATGCCGCCCTGCTGTCTCATTTGGGGCAGCAGGGGTGTGCGTAGTAATTCACTCCCGACATTAGCCTCGAAAATCCGTCTCGCCCCCTATCCGACGGCGTCCGCGCCAGCGTAAAACCCTCCTGGCCTGCAGAAATGCGAGTCGCTGAACACGACATATCGCAGAAACAGGACGGCCCCTTCAAGGCACCTTAGTCGTGCCACCGAGTGTGGTGCGACGCGACGAGTGAACCCCTCGCCGTCATGCTGCGTCCAGGGAACACTGGGGCCAATGACGCCGAGGACCTCGACCGGGGCTGTCCGGACTGCCCGAGGAGTACCAGACCGGCCACTTCGCTGCCGACGACTCCGCCCTGGTCATCGGGCTGACGGCGCCGGTGCCACCCACGGGTTCGTGGGGAGGCCATCGTTGCGGCCAACTGCGACTTCTCCATCGGCTTCCCCATCGACCAGGGAGTACGTGACGCCCTGGCCCTCGCCCAGGAGGAGGACTGGATCCCGGCCCGAGAGACCCGTGGCTCCATCCAGGACGGGGCCTGGGTCACGGAACTCACCGATCGATCCCCCTCTTCCGCCTGGCCGGAAGATAGCAGGCGGCTCGTGCGCCGGGAGCGTCCTCACCCCGGGGGCCAGCCCACCCTGTTCGAAACGGCAGAGGGGTTCCGGCAAACCTGCTTCATCACCAACTTCGAACGTGATGACACTGCCGCATGGACTGTGTCACGGGAAACACTCGGGTGGAGGACCGGATCAGGAACTGGAAGGACTTTGGTCTCGTCAACCTGCCCTCCGACTCCTTCGTCCGCAATGAGGCCTGGGTGGCCACCGGCCTGATCGCCGGAGCGCTGCTTGCCTGGAACCAGACGGTCTGCTTCGACGGGGCACTCGCCAAGGCCGAACCGAAGACCGTGCGCTACCGAGTTCTCCACGTGGCCGCCCTCCTCGTACACAAGAGGAGGGGACTCACCCTGCGCCTGGACAAGACAGTCTCGGATTCGTTCGATCTGTTCAACGGTGAACCCTTGGAGAATTCGGTTGAAACGCTCCTCCGGTTCTTGCCCAGTATGTCGACGTAGCGAACTCCTGTCGAGAGCCGGCAGCGATCCCCGTGTGAGCTGGAACGAATCATTGTTTGGGCTGGTC
>CAWIEV010000007.1:0-397099 GCA_963835325.1 uncultured Acidimicrobiaceae bacterium
GCTGTGGCGGGCTGCCGTCGGGCAGCTCTTCGAGGATCTGGCCCGCTCACTGGGCGAGCGCGTGGCCGGGCTACGCGGGGTCGAGGACGAGATGGTGGCCCGGCTCGTGGTGGCGGACTTCGTGCGCTTCTCGGCGACGCACCCAGCTGCATCGGATCATCATGCAGGAGTGCAAGTCCGAGGGTGACCGGCTGGCCTGGCTGGTCGAACGGCACATCGGCCGCTCTACGAGGGGGCGGTGGCGCTGCTCGTGCCCCTTGTGGCGGCCGGGAAGGTGCGCGACGTACCCGCACCACACCTCTACTACCTGTTGACGGGGGCGGCGGCGACCATCTTTGTGCTGGCGCCCGAGTGCCGGCTCCTGACCGGCATCGACCCGCTCGATCCGTCTGAGGTCGAACGCCATGTCGACACGCTGATCTCAATGCTCTTCGTGCCATGAGCGGCGCCGGGTCGGTTCCTTCCTACGACGCCGATCTGTACAGCGATGACACGCTCGCCGAGCCCTACGAGCACTACCGGGCCCTCCGGGATCTCGGTCCGGTCGTCTGGCTCGAGGCACATGGCGTCTACGCAGTGGCCCGCTATGAGGACGTGCGGGTGGTCCTGGCCGATCCGGAGACGTTCTGTTCGGGTCAGGGAGTCGGTCTGAATGATGTTTTCAACGTCATGGGTCGGGGTTCGACGCTCATGAGTGACGGCGACGACCACCGGCGCCTCCGCAACGTGATCGGCCGCCAGCTCACGCCGAAGGCGCTGGCCGAGCTACAACCAGAAGCTCAACATCGTGCGGAGGAACTCGCCGACGGCCTTGTCAAGGCGAGTTCATTCGATGCCGTGCGTGACCTGGCAGAGGTGCTTCCGACCACCTGGGTTCCAGATCTCCTCGGTTGGCCCGACGAGAGCCGGGAGAAGCTGCTGGATTGGGCGACTGCCACCTTCGACGGGTTCGGACCGCCCAACGAACGAACGAGCGAAGCGGCTACAGGCATGCTCGAGATGGCTGCGTTCGCCGGGCAGGTCGCTCTGAGCGAGCTGCCGGAGGGGTCAATGGCTGCCGGCATTCTCGAAGCTGTCGCTCGAGGTGAACTCAGCGTCGACCAGTGCCACATGGCGATCATCGACTACCTCGGCCCTTCCCTCGACACGACGATCAGCGGCCTCGGCAACGCCGTCTGGCTGTTCGCCACCCATCCGGAGCAATGGCAGCGCCTCCGAGAGGATCCAGGGCGCGCCCGGCAGTCCTTCGACGAGGCGCTCCGTCTGGAAAGCCCGGTGACCGGCTTCACTAGGGTGACCACGCGGACAACCGAGATCAGGGAAATCGAGATCCCAGCCGGATCCCGGGTCCTGTTGAGCTACGCGTCGGCAAATCGCGACGAGCGCCACTGGGACGACCCGGAGCGTTTCGACATCGAGAGGCCGAACGCCTCGCACGTGGCTTTCGGATTCGGCGAGCACGCCTGTGCCGGAATGGGGCTGGCCCGGTTGGAGGCGACAGCCGTGCTGACGGCCCTTGCTCGCCGCGTTGAGCGACTAGAGCTGGCCGGCGCACCGGTCCGGAAGCTGAACAACGTGATCAGAGCCTTCGCTTCGCTTCCCATGAGGATCGTCCCGGCAGCTCCCGGGTAGAGGAGGAATGACCCATGTTGTTGCCCATCAGTGCCGAGCCGTTTGTCGCACCGACCGACCGAGACATGCTGCCCTCCGAGCGGCGCCTCTTCGTGCGCACGCATCGCACCTGCGTGTTCGGCTACCAGCGCCATCACGACGGACCGGCGATGTCGGTTGTGTATTACGTACCGACGGACGAGGACGAATTGCTCGTTTCCACGACGGCCGGACGGGCAAAGGCTCGCGCTGTGGCCCGGAATCCGAGGATTAGCATTTGCGTCCTCGATGAGCGCTGGCCCTTCGCGTACCTCCAGGTCTACGCCGATGCCGTCATCGACAGCGATCGGGGTTTCGCGGTGGACGTGCTGATGGCCGTGGCTGGCCGCATGTCAGGTGAGCCCACAAGCGAGGACACCCGGCCGTTCTTCGAGTCGATGGCCGAGGAGGAGCAACGTGTCGTGCTGCGCTGCCGACCCTACGAGACCTTTGCCCCGCCGCGGCCCGTCACCGCCGGGGAGGAGCCCGTCGTCCGAGGCGTCTCGGGCGCCGTGCCCTGGGACGCATCCGATCCGAGATGATCAGCGGTCTCGGTGGAGCAGCGGCAGGGCGTTCGCGCGCTTGATCCCCTCGAGTGTGCCAGGGTCGAAGCGACCGTCGGAGTCGAGGCTCATGACCGAGAGCTGCGCCGCCAGCTCGGGAGCGAACGGGAAGTCGCTGCCGAAGACGACGTGGTCCCAGCCGACGAGTTCGGCCAATGACGAGAGCGCGTGCACATTCACCGACAGCGCTGTGTCGTAATACAGCCGGGCCATGTAGGCGACCGCGCCCTGAGGCGCCCGTTCGGCCAGCTCGTCGTCGACCGCCCATAGTAGAGAGAAGCGGCCGACCAAGAAGGGCACGGCGCCGCCGGAATGGGCGAGCACCCAGGTGATGTTCGGGAATCGCTCGAGGGCCCCCGTATAGGCCAAATTGAAGGCGGCCCGGGTTGTGTCGAACGTGAACTCCAGGCCGAAGGCGGGGATGTCGAGGCTGAGACCGGACGAGGACACAGGGACGGCGGGGTGCACGAAGACCAGCGCATGGCGCCGGTTGAGGTCGGCCAGTACCGGGTCGAAGCGTGGATCCCCAAGGTAGGACCCGTCGCTGTTCGAGCTTTGGAGGACCAGGCCATCGACGCCGAGGACGTCGAAGGCGCGGGCCAGCTCGTCGAGCGAGCCGTCCACGTCGGGCAGCGGCAGGCTGGCGAAGTACCCGAAGCGGCCAGGAGAGTCGGCCACCACCCCGGCTCCGTAGTCGTTGCATGCCACGGCCAGTCGACGAGCCCGGCCGTCGTCTCCGAAGTGAACCCCGGTGGCCGATACCGACAGCACGGCCCGCTCGATGCCGACCCGGTCCATGACGCCCAGGGAGATCTCCGGACTCCACTGGGGGAGGGCGCGACCCGCCACCTCGGTCACCGCGGCGTCGCCCAGCTCCTCGAGGAGCGGCGGGGGCAAAAGATGATGGTGCAGGTCGATCCAACCGCCCGTCATGATGCGGCCTCGGTGGTGTCGAGTTGGACACCGGACCAGAAGGCTCGGTTGAGCAGCGCATGAAGTTGCTCGAGCTCTTCGTCGCCGAGGTCGGAGAACTGTCTTCTGTGGAGGGCCTTGACTTGGTCGGTTGCACGCTCGAACAGGGCCCGGCCGCGGGCGGTCGGCCGGACGCGCACGACCCGGCGATCAACCTGTGATCTCGTGCGCTCGAGCAGGCCGGCAGCCTCGAGGCGGCTGACGAGCCGGCTGACGTCCGAAGCATTGGTCACCAGCCCGTCGGAGATAGAACCCAAGGGGATCCCCTGCTCGTCTTCATGGAGACAGGCGACCCACATGACCGGGTACTGCGCCGCCGTCAGTCCTTGAGCGCGGCACACGGCCTCGAGTTCCCCGGCGAGGCGCTGGCTGAGCAGCTCTACGAGGAGGTACGTCTCGCGTCCGATCCAGTCGCGCCGTGACTCGCCGCCGCTCATAGCGTTCGCGTTAGTACCTGAGTGAGGGCGGCACGCAACATGCCGACCGGGTCCGCGACTCCTCCCATCGAGCGGAAGGCGATGCAACGGTCGGGTCGCACGAGGATCGCGCCCTCGGGCCCGAACTCGCGCACTCGCTCGAAGCGCAGTCGCGGGTCGCGCAGGTCGCCCGAGGTGTGTCCGATGCACCAGGAGTTGATCTGCACCCCGAGCTCGCCGGCCACGATGCCAGCGGCGTCCCGCCAAGGTGCACCTTGTTCCCCGGCGATGAGCACGAAGCGGTCGACTGACACGAGGTCGAGCGTGGAGAATCGGCGGAACTCGTCGTCCTCGAGCCAGGCGTGGGGCAGAGGACAGCCCGGGCGAGTCGACGGGAAGAACATCCGGAAGTTCTGTTCGGGTGGCTCGGGGCTCCCGTCGTCGATCACCCCAGCCGACCGGTGGCGATAGCCGTACTCGACGTCGTGCTCGTGGAACTCCTGGGACTGCGCCGCCATGAGGTCCCGCACGGCCCGGCGATGCTGGGCGTCTTCCGGAGCGTCGCTCCACAGCCGAGCCAGACGCGCCCAGCGCTCGTCGGTGGTCGCGTGCACGTCGTCGACCCCCATGGCCTGAGCCATCACCGCGTAGCCGAGCGCGTTCTCGAGGGAGCGCTGCACGTTGCGGGCGTCGACCGGTCGACGCTCGGGCCCGTAGGTGTCCAACAGATCCTCGTGGGCCACGCCCCTGAGCACGAGGGCCAGCTTCCAGCACAGGTTCTGGGCGTCGTGGATGGCGCTGGTCAGTCCGAGGCCGCCGGTCGGCGGATGGCGGTGGGCGGCATCGCCCACGACGAAGACGCGACCCGACCGGAACCGGTCGGCGAGGACGCCACTGACCGTCCACCGGGTGACAAGCTTGACGTCGAGCGGGTGGTCGCCGATCCCGAGCGCTTCGCGCACGTCCTCGAGGACAGCGGCGTCGTCGAATGGCCGCTGGTCTTCGAGGTCATAGGTGACGTGCACCACCCACTCCTCGCTCTCGCCGCCCCAGCGTGTCGGCCCCATCGGAGCGAGCACGACGAGCTTGGCGTTGGCCGGGCAGAACACCCAGCGCAGCAGGACGTCGGTTTCCTTTGCCCACTCGGAGAACTCCGCCGCCAGGTGCACGGTGGCGGTGCGACCGACCTCGAGGAGGCCTTCAAGCTCGATCCCGACCAGCTTCCCGACTGTGCGACCACCGTCGCATCCGAGGACGTAGCGGGCCTCGATCTCATAAGAGCGCTTGTCCGCCAGGTCGGTGACCGTGGCGATGACGCCGCCGTCGACCTCCCCGAGCGCGGTGAGTTCGTGGAAGAAGCGGATGCGGCCCGGTGCGAGTTCCTCGGCCCGCGCCTTCATCAGCGGCTCGAGACGGATCTGGGGAAGGTTGGTCGTGAGCTTGGGGCTGGCAGCGGCCCAGTCGGCGTCTTCTCCTCCCGCGCCCCAGGTCTCCTGTGCGAACAGGACGCGGCCGGCGTCGGGGTGACCCGCGAAGCCGGCATAGAAGCCAGTGCGGCGGAGCTGCTCTGGCGGGGTGCCTACCGCGTAGATGGCGTCGGCCACGCCGCAGTCGCTGAGGATCTCCATGGCGCGCTGACCCAGGACGTGCGCCTTGGGGAGCACCGACGTTTCGGGGAGGGCGCTCACCAGCTGGTGGTCAATCTCCATCTTCGAGAAGAGCATCGAGGCCGTGAGACCCGCCCCGCCACCCCCGACGATGAGCACGTCGGTCGTCAACCTCTGGAGCTTGGGGTCTTGTGGCACTTAGTCCCTCCGGCCGTGTTCGTCCCGCACGTCGCACAAGAAACCCTTGGCGGTTCCAAATGTCTATGTTACAACAGTTATTGTTACAACATGGAATAATGAGTGGCGATCCAAGGGATCTGCGCATCATTGATCTCGCTGAAGGGGTGCAGGTGACTGGACTGACCACCCGCAAGGAAGGGCTGGCCTGAAGGGAAGTTCTTCCAGGTCAGGGAGGGGTTCGAACATCGTCATTTGCCTAGGTTGCGAAGTGCCAGTGAAATACTGCCTCTGAACTGGGAAAACGTTGTAAATCCTACAACATCGGTGGACGAGCTGGGACTCGAACCGAGCGAGTACCAGGTCTTCGCCCCTGTCGATTTCGAGGTGGAGTCCTTGGACGCGGGCCTGGACGCGGCCGGATTCGTCTGGCAGGAACCGACCCTCTTCTCGTGGCTGGGGGTCGTCCCCTACCTGACTATCGACGCCGTCGAAGCCACCCTGCGGACCGTGGCCCGATGCCGTTCCGGCTCCGAAATCGTCTTCGAGTACGGGCTGGCCCGGCCGCTCATGGACGACCTGGGGCGGGAGTTCGTGGCCGGGTTCGCTCCACTGGCCACCCGCGTCGGCGAGCCCCTGAGAACCGGTGGAGGATGGTCAGCCGAACAGGCAGAGGAGGTCGTCGAGCGGTGCGGTCTGCGGGTGGCGGACCATCCCAGCCGCGATGACCTCGTCGAACGGTACTTCGGCGGTCGGGACGACGGTCTCCGGCCCTGGAGTGTGTCGCACCTCATGGCCGGGGCGGTGCCCTGAGCGCGACGACGACCCGCACGGCTCGGCGCAGCCATCGGCCACTGGTCATACTGGTAGGGCCCAGGTCGGGCCGATGGGGGTGGTAGCGGCAGATGGCGAGGACCGAGCCGGTCACCGATTGGACGTCGGACTTCGATGTCCTCGATGAGTCCTACGTGCGCGACCCATTCCCCCGCTGGGACGAGCTGCGCCAGGTGTGCCCCATCGCCCGAACCGACCGCCGGGGGCGGGCCTGGCTGCCGACCACCTATGCCGACGTCACCGAGATGGCGAGGGACATCGAGCACTTCAGCTCGGCCAACACCAGCGTCATCGACGCCTCGGACGAGGCCGACACCAAGATCCTCACCTACGGCCTCCCTCCGATCACGTCCGACCCACCCCTGCACACCTGGACCCGCCGGCTGTTGCTGCCCTGGTTCTCCCACGCCAGGGTGGCCTCGTACGAGCCGATGACGAGAGCGCTGTGCGGATCGTTGATCGACGCCCACCTGGCCGCCGGTCGTGCCGACGCCGCCGCCGAGTACGCCCAGCAGATCCCGGTCCGGGTCATCGGCAAGATCCTCGGGATCCCCGAGGACCTGTCCGAGACCTTCACCGGCTGGGTGCGTGACGCCCTCGAGTTCGCCGACGATGCCGAACGGAGCCGAGCGCGGCATGTTCGGCATCGGCTACTACCTGTGGGACCGGATCAACGAGCGGCGTCAGACCGACGGCGACGACCTGCTGACCTTCCTGCTGCACGCCGAGGTCGACGGGGCCCCGGTCGACGACATGGTCATCCTGGGCATGGCCATGCTGACCATGATCGCCGGCATCGACACCACCTGGAGCGCCATCGGCTCCTCGCTGTGGCACCTGGCCACCCACGACGACGACCGGGCGCGCCTGGTGGCCGAGCCCGGGCTCATGGACACGGCCGTCGAAGAACTGCTCCGCGCCTACTCGCCGGTGACCATGGCCCGCATCGTGACCGGGGACGTCGAGGTCAACGGATGCCCCATGAAGCAGGGCGACAAGCTGCTCATGAACTTCCCGGCGGCCAACCGCGACCCCGCCGCCTTCGAGCAGGCCGACCAGGTGCTGCTCGACCGCCAGCACAACCGGCACGTGGCCTTCGGCTCGGGCATCCACCGGTGCGCCGGATCGAACCTGGCCCGCATGGAGCTGCGGGTCGCCCTGGAGGAATGGTTGGCCCGGGTGCCCGTCTTCCATCTGGCCGAGGGCACCGAGGTCCTCTGGGCCGGTGGGCAGGTCAGGGGGCCGCGCCGCCTGGACGTAGTGTTCCGGTAGGGACCCGGGTCGACGCCCGTCGACCGGAAACGGATCGAGGAGGAGCGGACATGCCCCCACTCCCGACGGTGGCCGTACTCGGAGCCGGTGCGCTGGGCGCGGCCATGGCCACCCGGTTGGGTGAGACCGGACACGAGGTCCGCCTGTGGAACCGCACCCCCGAACGGGCCCGGGCGGCGGCGGAGCGGGCGGCGGGCGTCACCGCCGTCGAGGCCCTGCCCGAGGCCCTCTCCGGCGCCTCCGTGGTCATGACCGTCCTGCGCGACGGTGACGCGGTGGCGGAGGTGATGGCCGAGGCCCTGGCCGATGTCGACCGGGGAGCCGTCTGGGTGCAGGCCAGCACCGTCGGACCGGAGGGTGCCCACCGGCTGGCCGAGCTGGCCCGGGCCCACGAAGTCGCCTACCTCGACGCGCCGGTGTCGGGAAGCACCGCCCCCGCCCTTCAGGGGAAGCTCGTCTGGCTGGTGGCCGGGGACGCCGACGTGCTCGGTCGGGCCCGACCGGTTCTGGACGCACTCGGCTCCTCGGTACTCCATGTGGGGACGGGTGTGGAGGGGAGCTCGCTCAAACTGGCCGTCAACGCCTGGATGGCGGCGGCGACCGTGGCCATGAGCGATGTCCTCGCCCTGTGCGACGGGCTGGGCGTCGACCACGCCACGTTGGTCGAGGCGCTTGAGGCGGGACCCCTGGCCATGCCCTACGCGCTGCAGAAGCTGGCCCTGATGGACAGACGTTCCTTCGAGCCCGGATTCGCCGTCCAGCTGGCACTGAAGGATGTCGACCTGGCCGCCGCCTCGGCCGGGCTCGGTCCCCTGCTCCGGACCGTCCGGGGCCGGCTGGAACAGACCGTGGCCGCCGGACACGGGGGCGACGACCTGGCCGCCGTCGACACGCTGAGAGCGGGGGATCCCGGCTGACGCCGGGGTCCCGATGGGAGAGGATGCAGCCATGAGCACCTACCCGTCACGCTGCGTCTTCCGGGTGGCATCGCCGGTGTCGGAGGCCCTCGCCGACCGGTTGGGGCCGGCCCGACCGGCATCCTTGGGCGGCATCCTTGGGCGGCATCCTTGGGCCGCATCCTGAGGCGGCATGCTGAGGCGGCATGCTGAGGCGGCATGCTAAGAAGCGCCGGCCCCCGAGACCTCGTACAGTGCCACCATGAGCGCGGCCGACCTGTGGGTCGAGTGCTACCAGGGGGAGGTGTTGGGCGAGACCCTCTACGGATGGCTGGCCGCGCGCCAGGAGGATCCCGAACGACGTCGCCAGCTCGAGGTGCTCACCCGGCTGGAACGGACCACCCGGGAGCTGGCCGAGCCCGTCTTCGAACGACGCGGGCTGGACCGGGGCGACACCTCGGCAACCGTGGCCGCCGCCCTCGAGTTGGCCGATGCCGTGGCCGGGATCACCTGGGACGAGTTCCTCGCCGCCATCCCGCCCATCGCCGATGAGTTCCTGGACAAGTACCGCCGGCTGGTCGAGGTCGCCCCCGACCGGTTCGAGCGGGAGATCGCCGAGGCCTACGTGTCCCACGAATTGGCGTTGGCCACCTTCGCCCGACGGGCGCTGGGTGAGGAGACCGGTGAGCCGCTCCAGTTGATCCTCTCCCTGCCGCATGTCGCGGCAGCGGATCCTGCCTAGTCTGCAGCCTCATGAAGTTCTCCGTCACCTACCCGTTGATCACGCATCCCGCCAGCCCGGAGCTCATGTCCCGGCGGGCCGTCGCCGAGTTCGCCCGGGCCGCCGAAGCCGCCGGATTCGACGGGATCGGCTTCACCGACCATCCGGCGCCCACCGACCGGTGGCTCAAGGCCGGGGGGCACGACGCCCTGGATCCATTCGTGGCCCTGACCTTCTGCAGCGCGGTGACAGAGCGGATCCGCCTCATCCCCAACATCGTCGTGCTCCCCTACCGGCACCCGCTCATCATCGCCAAGACCGTGGCCACCATGGCCCTGCTGTCCGAGGACCGCTTCACCCTGGCCGTGGCCACCGGCTACCTGCGGGGCGAGTACCGGGGCCTGGGTATCGACTTCGAGCAGCGCAACGAGCTGTTCGACCAGGCCATCGGCGTCCTGCGGGGTATCTGGACCGAGGACGACTTCTCCTTCGAGGGGATCGGCATCGACGCCCAGGGTCTGACGGCCAATCCGAAGCCTCGGACGCCGCCGCCCATCTGGATCGGGGGCAACAGCCGGTTGTCCCGGCGCCGCGTGGCCCGCTACGGGGACGGCTGGACGCCCTTCCCGGCACCGAGGTCCCTGTCCAAGACGGCCAAGACGCCCCCGCTGGAAACGGTCGACGACCTGGCGGTCATGCTCGACGAGCTCTGGCAGCTGGTCGACGAGGCCGGGCGCGACCGGTCGGACATCGACGTCTCCTTCGGCACCCCGGCCGGGGGCCGGCTGGACGGCGACTTCAACCCCGATGCCCACATGGCCGGGCTCGACGCCCTGGCAAAGCTGGGCGTGACCTGGGCCGGGGTTTCCGTCCCCGGCGCATCGCTCTCGGAGTCCCTCGAGGGCCTGGCCCGCTACGGCGAATCGGTCATCGACCCCTACCGGTCGTAGCCGACCGGTCCCCGGGGTGAGCTGCCCTGCCCCGGGCCCCAGGTCGGCTGGCGTCGGTCGGGAGGGTAGTCAGTCGTCCTAAGGCCTCAGTCGACGTCGGGGCCCCAGTCGCCCGGTCCCAGTCGTCGTCGGACCTCAGTCGTCGTCGGAGTCGTCGCCGGACCTCAATCGTCGGACCTCAGTCGTCGTCGGGACCCCAACCGAGCTCGTCGGCCAGGAGCAGGAGCACCCGATTGGGCAGCCGCTCGCCGCGCTCGAGCAGCTTGAGACACCCCTGCACATAGACCTTCCGCGCGTCTTCGGTGCCGCGCGTCTGGACGCGCCCCCCGTCAGGAGGACGGATGCCGATGATGTCGGCCAGCGGCGCCGGCTGGTCAACCACCGAGTCGGTCTCGTCGAGCAGCGATTCGATGGCGCGGAGCATGTACCTCCTCGGAGGCGCACCCTGCTCCCATCGAGCCACCGACTGCTGAGTCACTCCCAGCTGATCGGCCAACTCGCGTTGCGTCGTCCCGTGCCTGAGTCGGTAGCTGCGGATCCGCTCGGCCAGCCCACCGGGAGCTTCCATCGAGTACTCGCTTGTATCCACTGCTTGTCAACGCTAGTCCCGCACCTGACAAGCTGACAAGGGGCGGGCACGAATGCGCTTGTGCCGCGTGTCGAACTACATCGATGTCGTTCACACGCCACGGATATGTGTTCAGCCTGAGTGGATCCTCCCGTCGGCGGCGAGCCCGCCAGGATCGTCGGGTCGCAGCCTCCCCTCCCCTCCGGGCCTCGTCGTCACACCCCCCTGGAAGCATCTGTCCATGACCCCGGTGGCCGGTGCAGTGAAGGAAGAGGCGGGAGCCGGTGGCGATGGTGCCGGGGTTCCCTCGGCCGGTGCCGATGGGACCGATGGTGCCGATGGTGCTCCCGACGGTCCCGGTGGTGCCGACGGTCCCGGGGCCCGGCTGGATGCGGCCACGGCCCTGGTGGGCTCGGTGGTCTCCGAACTCGAGCCCGACCGGTTGACCGGCGCTGGTGCCACCGGCCTCTACCGGTCCCTGGTCGACCTGGAGCGCCTGGTGGTGGCGGGCAAGACCCTGCTCGCCCCCCGGATCGAGGCCTCGGGGATCTGGCGGGAGGACGGGTACCGCTCGGCCGCGGTGATGCTGGCCGCCTTGGAGGGGGTCTCGACCGGCCAGGCCCACACCACCCTGGCCAACGGCCAGCGCCTGGCCCGGCTGCCGGCCACCGAGGCCGCCGTGCGCACCGGGCAGCTGTCTCTGCCCAAGGTGACCGAGCTCACCTCGGCCGGGGTGGTCGCCCCCGAGCGGGAAGGAGAGCTGCTCAGAGGGGCCGGGTCCGCCCCCCTCTCGGCCGTGCGGGAGCGCTGCCGGCGGTCCCGGGCCACCTCGGCCACCGAGGACCCTCTGGCCGCGGTCAAACGGATCCGGGACAGCCGCTCCTTCTCGTCGTGGACCGATGCCGAGGGGGCCTTTTGCTACCAGGGCCGGGACACCGCAGACCGGGGGGCCCAGATCCTCTCCCGCCTGGGCCAGGTGGCCACCCGCCTGCGCCGGGCCCGACGGGCGGCCGGAGAGGACGCCGGTCCCGAACGGGCGGTGCGGGCCGATGCCCTCTTCGCCCTCATCACCCAACGCCACCCCGACACCGGGGACCGGCTCCGGCCCCCGTCACCACCACGAAGGACCGCCCCGGTCACCGGAGAGGACTCCGACCACGGCAATGTCACCGCCGACGAGGATGTCAACGGGGACGATGTCACTACCGCCGGGGACACCACCGCCGACACCGGATACGGCGAAGTCACCGCCGGGGACGACCCGTCCTCCCTCATCGACGGGCCCCCGACCTGCTCGGTCATGGTCCGGGTGGACCTGGACGCCCTGCTGCGGGGGCACACCGAGGGCGACGAGTGCTGTGAGATCGACCACCAGGGGCCCGTCCCGGTGGCCATGGCGAGGGACCTGGCCAACGACTCCTTCTTGCGCCTCGTCTTCCACCGGGCCGGGGACATCCGGGCCGTCTCCCATCAGGGCCGGACCATCAACCGGACCTTGCGCACCGCCCTCGTCCACCGGGACACCACCTGTGTGGTGCCCGGCTGTCGGACCTCGTTCGGGCTCGAGATCGACCACATCATCCCCTTCGCCGAAGGCGGACCCACCACCCTCGACAACCTGGCCCTGCTCTGCCACCACCACCACTTCCTCAAGACCTACGAGGGATGGATCCTCTCCTGGGAGGGGACCGGACCGGGGGGCACCCCCCGGTGGCGGTTCGAGCCCCAGCCCCCCTTCGGCCAGGAGCCCGACCTCGGGATGGACACCCCCGAGGCCAGGGCCAGGCGGAAACAGGACCGACAGGACGAGTGAACCCCCGTCGCATCGGGTCGGGTCGGTCGGGCGGAGGGCAGGCGGGCCGGGCGGAGCGGCCGGGCGGAGCGCGGATCGGGAACGGGCCGGTGCCGAGGTCTCCACGGCTACTCCGGCTGAGCATCGCCGCTCAGCACCGATACGCCTTCGTCGCGTCCGGCGCGCACCGGTCACCGTTAAGACCGCCTGGAACAAGGCGGGCTACACCCGCACCGTCCGCCAGCACCGGCAGCTCATGGGCAGCTCGACGACGTCCCCGTCCATGACCGTCCCGCTGATCGACCGGACGCGGTCGAGTTCCCGCTCACGCTGGTCGGGATCCATGGTGATGAGGGAGCTGTAGGTGCCGGCCAAACCGACCAGGTCCTCCCGCCTCATGGACTTCGACCAGTGGATGACGCCGCTGTCGAGATCGACGAAGGGCGAGCCCGGAGGTAGTTGAAACCGGTGACGGCTCTGGCGGTCCCGACGGTCCCCGGGTGACGGGTCGCGGGTGCCGAGCAGGGCGGCCACCCAGTCGACCGAGCGATCGGCCCCGTTCCAGATGACGCCGAGGACGCCCCCGGAGCAGAGCACCCGGCCGAGCTCGGCGACGGTGCGCTCGGGGTCCATCCAGTGCCAGGCTGACGAGACCATGGCCGCGTCGAGGGTCCCCGTCCGGATGGGAAGCTCCTCGGCCCGGCACTGGAGGGCCGAGACCTGCGGCGAGCGTTTCTTCAGGACGGCCAGCATGCGGGCGTCGGGCTCGAGGGCCATGACCCGCTGGGCACGCTCGGCCAGCACCCGGGTCAGGGCGCCGGTGCCTGCTGCCAGGTCCGCTGCGACCTCGCACGGCGACCGCAGGATCCAATCCACGGCCGACAGCGGAGGGCCGGGCCGGTAGCGGTCGTAGTCTTCGGCCACCGATCCGAACGAGGACGCCCGTTGCGCAGTTGAAGACGTGGCCATGCTCCGGACAGTACCGGCCCGGCCACATCGGGCATGCAGGCGCCGGGCGGATGGCTGACGGGTGCCGGGTGAAGGGGGTGACGGCGGCGGGTGAGGTGGAGTGAGGCCAATCAGGTGCGGCGATCTCAGGTGCGGCACAGCGCGGCGCCGGGTGCTGCCGACCGGCCCACCGTCACCCGGATAGCAGCGGCCTCATCCGGTCTTGGACTTGACCAACCTGTCGATCAGGTTGGCCGGCATCACGTCGTAGTGGTCGTGCTCGGCCCGGAACGTCCCCCTCCCCCGGTGAGGGAGCGGAGGTCGACGGCGTACCGCTGGATCTCGGCCGTGGGGACGAGGGCGGTGATCTTCTGCAGGCCGCCGTCCAGGGTGTCGGTGCCCTGCACCCGCCCCCGGCGGGAGTTGAGGTCGCCGAGGACATGGCCCTGCATGCTGGCGGGCACAGTGACCTCGAGCAGGGAGATGGGCTCGAGCAATACCGGCGCCGCCTTGGCCATGGCTTCCTTGAAGGCGAGCGATCCCGCCATCTTGAAGCTCATCTCCGACGAGTCCACCGGGTGGTACTTGCCGTCGAAGCAGGTCACCTGCACGTCGACCACCGGGTAGCCGTAGACACCGCCGCCGCCCATGGACTCCACGATCCCCTTCTCCACGGCCGGGAATGTACTGCCGGGGGATGGCGCCCCCCACCACCTGGTCGACGAAGTCGGAAGCCTTCGCCACGCTCGAGAGGCTCGATGCGGATGGAGGCCACGCCGAACTGGCCGTGGCCGCCGGTCTGCTTCTTGTACTTGCCCTCGGCCTCGGCCTTGGCCGTGATGGTCTCCCGGTAGGGGATGAGCACGTCCTCGGTCTCGACCTCCACGCCGAACTTGCGGGCCAGGCGCTCGATGGCCATGGCCAGATGGGTCTCGCCGGTACCCCGCAGGATGGTCTGGTGCGTCTCGTCGACCCGCTCGACCACCAGCGTCGGGTCCTCCTCCTGCAGGCGGTGGAGCCCGGTCATCAGCTTGTCCTCGTCGCCTTTCGACTTGGGCCGGATGGCCACGGACAGAGCAGCGGGCTCGGATGGCGGCGGCGGCACGAGGACGGGCGTGCCCTTGGGGGCCAGCGTGTCACCGGTGGCCATCCCGGCCAGCTTGGGCACGGCCACGATGTCGCCCGCCCTGGCCTCGTCGGTCGGTTGCGCCTGCTTGCCCCGCAGCAGCTGGAGGACGTGGAGCCGTTCGTCGTCGTGGGTACGGGAGTTGGTGAGGACGGTGTCGGGGCGGATCGTCCCGGACAGGACCCGCAGGAGCGAGATCTTGCCCACATAGGGGTCGGAGATGGTCTTGAACACCCGGGCCAGCGGCTGGCCGCCCGGGTCGCACGCCACCGCCTGGACCGAGTCGCCGGCCCGGACCTCGACCGGGGGCCGGGCATCGGGGGCGGGGGCGATCTCGGCCAGCAGCGAGGCCAGGCGGTCGATGCCCACACCGGTGGCGGCCGAACCGCACACCACCGGGAACACCAGGCCCTGCGGCCACGCCGGTGGCCAGGGTGGCCTCGAGCTCGGCGGTGGACGGGACGTCCCCTTCGAGGTAGCGCTCCATGAGCGTCGTCGTCACCGACCACGATCCCCTCGACCAGTTGCTCGCGCACCTGGTGCTCGGTCGTCGGCCAGGTCGTCGGGAATGGGTCCGGTGCTCGGCTTCCCGTCCTCGTAGATGATGGCGGTGTCGGTGAGGAGGTCGGCGATCCCCCGGAAACCGGACTCCTCGCCCACCGGCAGCTCCAGCGGGGCGATGCCGGCACCGAAGCGTTCGCGGAGCGCGGCCAGCGTGCGGTCGAAACTGGCCCGCTCACGGTCGAGCTTGTTGACGAAGACGAGGCGGGGCAGACCCAGCTCGGCGGCCAGGTCCCAGGCGGCCTCGGTCTGCGCCTCGACACCCTCCACGGCACTGACCACCACGACCACGAGGTCGACCACCGAGCACGCCGCCCGCACCTCGCCGAAGAAGTCGGCGTAGCCCGGGGTGTCGATGATGTTGAGCTTGACGTCGCCCACCAGGCACGGGGCGAGAGCCAGCGAGAGCGACATGTGGTGCTTGATCTCCTCGGGCTCGAAGTCGCTCACCGTGGAGCCGTCGTCGACCCGGCCCTGCCGGGTGATGGCCCCGGTGGCGAAGAGGAGTGCCTCGGCCAGCGTGGTCTTGCCGGCGCCGTTGTGGCCGACCAGGGCGACGTTGCGGATGCCGGCCGACGAAAGCCGGTGTGAACCGTTCTGGCCGGGCGGGCCCCCCTTGGCCCGTTCAGTCGCCGGTTGTTCAGCGGTGGCCACGTCGGTCGAACTCATGACCGACCGTCACCTTTTGGCCAGCGACGGAGCACCGTGCCGCCCCCGCAGTTCCCGCTCCGGGTGGTCTGTTGCACAACATCACCCCCACTTCTCCCCCAGGGACAATCTGACCAGCAATTTGCGGCATCGTGCACCTGCCCGGAGGCGGGAGCCGGGCCCCGGTCACCGCTGCCCCCGCGGGCCGGTGCGGCCATCGAGGCCTACCCGTCGGGCGGGACTTCGACCGGCAGCGCGGACAGCGGGCTGCTCGTCGCGCGGCCGGGTGAGGATGATCTGCACGGAGGCCACCAGGAGGACCACCACCGTCACCACCCGCTCGCTGGTGGCGATCTCCTCGAACACGGCATAGATCTGGATGCCGATGGCCAGCGCCTGGGCCATGAGGGCCAGGGCGATGGCCCGCAGGCCGGTGACCCGGTCGTCGTCACCGGTCCGGTGGTCCTTCTGGATCCAGGCGGCGGTGGCCAACAGCAATGCACCCACCGTCCACACGAAATCGTCGTGCCTGCCCTCAGCCACACCACGGGCCGTCTGCACGGCGAACTCGGCGTCCCCGATCGACATGGTCACAATGCCCAGCCCGATCAGGATCCACATGCCGTCCGGCTTCCAGCCCAGGAGCCCGTAGACGCCCAGGATGGAACCGATGAGGATGACGTCGAGCACCGGATAGCTGAAGCTGACGATCGTGGCCAGCAGTCCCTGGGCGGTGTGCTCCGCCGTCGGCTGCACGACGAGGGCGAATCCGGCGGCCAGCACCATCAGGGTCACGGCAATCCCGTCCAGCCAGCGGTGGAGCTCGAACCCCTGGACCCGGAACCGGATCAGGTAGGCGATGCCCGCCACCGTGAACGGGTACCACAGGAGCCACAGGACGTCGGCGAAGGTGGGATAGGGAACGTGTGACCGCCCTTCGTAGACGATGCTCCAGGCCACACTCCCGACGCACCACACGACCATGCCCAGGCCGAAGGCGAGCCAGGCCTTCCGGGTGCTCGGTTCGTACGCGGCCCGGGCCAGGATCAGCGCTGCCGAGGCGGCGATGACCAGATCGTGGAACCAGTCCACATAGAGAACGGATGGGCCACCGATCCCGAAGAGCTCGTTGATCGCCTCCAGCACGGTGAGGACCACGAGTACCGGCCACACGTAGACCAGCCAGGAGGGCGTGGTGAACAGCTCTCCCTCGGCATCGACGCGCGCCACTTCCGGATCGTAGGACGTGGGTTCAGGCACGGTCATCGCTCGGTCGCCAATGAAGACCGAGGGCGGCACCGGTGGTCACCGGTGTGGACTCACCCGGACTGGTGGTCATCCGGCAGGGCTTCCCGTCCCTCGTCGTCGGCAGCTGGCCGACCGCGGGGTTGGTCGGGAGGCCCGTGGTCGGGAGGTCTGTGGTTGGGAGGCCTGTGGTTGGGAGGTCTGTGGTCGGGAGGTCTGTGGTCGGGAGGCCTGTGGTCGGGAGGTCTCAGGCGACTGCCGCCGAGGCGAGGCGGAGGGCCTCGCTCCAGGCCGCAGCTGTATCGGTCCGGCTGGCCGTGCCCACGATCTTCCCGAGGGACTCCGCCTTGCGCCGCGCCTCGGCCGCCGCCGTTGCCGCCGCTTTCTCGGCTTCGACCAGGCTCGGGACCACCTGGGACGCACGCTCGGCTGCGTCCTTGGCCTCGGCCGCCGTCCGCGTGGCCCGCTCGGCTGCCTCACTGGCTTCCTGGGCGGCGCGCTGGGCCCGCTGCACGGCTCGGTTCGCATCGGCCGACTTCTGCGCCGCCTCCCGGGACCGCCGGGCCGCTTCATCGGCAGCTTCGGCCAGCTGCCCCGCCACCCGGTCCGCTTCGGCCGCCGCCTGCAGGGTCCGGGACATCTCGGAGACGACGGCGGCGATCCTGGCCGCCTCCTGCCACGTCTCGGGGGAGCCGTCCGTGGCCGCCCGGGCGACGGCCTTCTCGGTCTCCTTGGCCCACCGGTTGGCTTCGCCAGCCGCGTCTGTCGTCGCGGGACCGGGGCTTGCCGCCGCCGGGCCGGGGCTGGTCGACGTCGCCGGCGTCGCCTGTGGGCGCGAGTCGAGCTCGTCGCGCCCCGCGGGTTCGTCGTGCTCGTCGGGCTCGTCGTGCTCGTCGTGCTCGTCGGGCTCGTCCTGCTCGTCGTGCTCCGACGTGGCGACAGGGATCGCGCCAAGTTCATCGGCCGGGGTCGCATCGTGCTCATCGGCGTCCGGTCGGGTCCGGTACGCCTCGTCCCCGTCGTTGGGTTGATCCGGGACGCCCGGTCGATCAGGGAAGGAGCCGGCTGCATCCGGCGCCGATTCGGGCACAGCCGTCGACCCGGCTCCGGGCGACCAGACCAGCGTCAGGGAAGGAGGGAGGAAGACGCCGTCCTCCTCGTTCAGGGCGGGCAGCGATTCGACCGACGAGGCGAGCTCGGGGTCTGAATCCCGGGAACCGTCGGATTCCTCAGGTGGAGGGTCGGATGCCCGACGACCGCCGGCGAATCCGGCCTCATCGGATGCGGGCGGGCTCACGGCCCCTTCCTCATCCTCCGAGCCGCGAATGGACGTGCACGACCTGACCGGTCAGGTGGAAGCCGTCCCAGTACCGCATCAGACCGGGATCGTTGGCGTCGGGATACCACCCCGAGCTCCCGAGTTCTCCGATGACTTCGGCCGGTTCGTCCGCCGTAACCGCCGGGGCGTCCGTGCTCTCGGCCGGTGGCGGACCATCCGCGGGATGGTCGGCGCGACGCCGTCGATCGTTCGAGAAGAACTGGTCGACTTCGTTCGTGGCCTCGGGAGTGGTCTCTTCTTCTTCTTCTTCTTCTCCACCCGATTTCGGGTGACGTGCGAAGGGTCGCAGTGCCATCTCTCCTGGCTCGGCACCCGCCCCACCGATCTTTAGAAATTTCCGCCGTCCGACACCGCCGGGGTCGCCGCCGGCCGCCGGGATATTCGGCTCAAGATCGGTGCTCCGCCGGTCGATATGGCAACCGTGAGGCGGCCCAAGGGAACGAGATCATCCCGAAAAGCGACACCGCAGCAGACGGCCCCCGAGGAGTCGGCCCCCAGGTCGGCCCCCGGGGTGTCGGCCGCGACGACCGCAACCCCCGTTCCGCACATGGACCTGGAGGGGGCGCCCTCGCTCGCCTTCCAGCCGGTGGTGGACCTCGCCTCCGGTCGGCTGCTGGGTTTCGAGGCGCTCCTGCGATGGAACCGGCCCGACGGCGAGGCCATCCCGCCCAATATCCTCATCCCCTGGGCCGAAGAGCACGGGCACATGAACCAGCTGAACGCATGGGTGCTGTCAGAAGCGTGCGCGCAAGCCGTCCGGTGGCCCTCCGACCTCCAGCTGGCCGTGAACTGCTCGGTGTTCCAACTCCAACGCGGGAATGCGGCCCTGGCTGCGGCCGCTGCTCTCGAGCAATCCGGACTCAATGCAGATCAGCTGACCGTCGAGATCACCGAGTCGTCGGTGTCCGATGACGACGCCGCCGCCGACCTAGAGGTCATGACCCGCCTCGGCATCCAGCTGACCGTCGATGATGTCGGCGCCGACTGGTCGGTCCTCAACAATCTGAACGACTGCGTCGTCAACACCATGAAGATCGACGCATCGCTCATCAGCAGCATCGCCACCACGGCCAAGAGCCGGAGCACTGTGGAGACGATCACCAAGCTGTGCCGCTCCCTCGGTATCTGCACGGTGGCCGAGGCGGTCGAGACCGCCGAGCAGGTGGACATACTCCGTGAGATCGGCGTAGAGATCGGCCAGGGATACTTCTTCTCCGCACCGCTCACCGCCGCGGCCGCCGCCGACCTGGCCGCAATGGTCCCCCATCCACGCTTCGCGCTGGCCGCACCGGTGGCACGCTGATCCCGGGGACACCGGAGCGGGTCGCCACCACCGGTTGCGACCCGGGCTCGGCCCGGCGATCCCGCCCCTACCCGGCAGTCCCCGCCCCTGCCCGTCGACGCGACCCGGGCTCGGCCCGGCGATCCCGCTCCTGCCCGGCAGTCCCCGCCCCTGCCCGGCAGTCCCCGCCCCTGCCCGTCGACCGGGCCCGTACCCGTCGGCGGAGACGGCCCTACCCGGCAGGACGGTTGGCGAACACGGCCAGGGCCTCGAGCTGCTCGGCCGTGCCGATGCTGATGAGGACGTCGCCCGACTCGATCGAGTCCTCGGGACTGGGATTGGTGACGAACCGGCCGTCGGGCCGGCGGATGGCGAGCACGAGGGCTCCGGTGCGGTCACGGAGATGGGCCGACCGCAGGGTCTTTCCCACCAGGGGTGAGGTGGCGGACAGGGTCAGCTCCTCCAGGCGGAACTTGAGCGACCCGTCGTGCATGACGACGTCGATGAAGTCGACCACGTGCGGCTGGGTCACGAACGAGGCCATCCGGTCGCCGCCGAGCTGCTGCGGGTTGACTACCCTGTCGGCGCCGGCGCGCGCCAGCTTGGACTCCGACGATTCGCTGCGGGCCCGGGCGATGATCTGGATGCCCGGCCGCATCGACTTGGCCGCCACCGTCACGTACAGGTTGTCGGCGTCGGTGTCGAGGGCGGCCACCAGCGCCGATGCCCGCTCGATCCCGGCCTGCAGGAGGGTGGCGTCTTCGGCCACGTCTCCGCACACCGTGGCGTAGGGAGCTGCGTTGACCCGGTCCGGATCGCGATCGACCACGACCAGATCGGTGTTGCCGGTGGCCAGGTAATGGGCCACCTCGCGCCCGACCCGGCCCCACCCGCAGACGATGACATGTCCGTCCATCCGGTCGATGTCCCGTTCCATCTTGCGCCTCCTGATCAGATCCTGGATGTTGCCGTCGATGAGCACTTCGAGGACGGCCGAGAAGGTGTAGAGGGCCGTGCCCACCCCCACGAGAATGAGGAAGATGGTGAAGACCCGGCTCGCCTCGTCCAGGGGACGGGGGGAGTTGAGACCCACCGTGGTGACGGTGACCACGGACTGGAAGACGGCATCGATGAGGGTGAATCCGAAGAGCAGATAGCCCACTGTGCCGGCCAGCAGGACGAGGGCGAGGGCCCCGAGCCCGATCCTCACGCCCCGGAACGGATTACGCGGTCGCTCCACTCACCCTCGCTCTGTCGGGGCCGTCACTGGTCTCCGTGGCCACAAGGAACGGAGACGGGTCATCGTGCTCAGCCGCCGCCGAGCCTAGCGCCGGGTGCCGGCCGGGGCGGGTTCCGGCACCGGTCGGGACGATCGCTTTCTCGCACCACCCATGGCCCGGTAGGTTCGTCCCCGAAGAGCCCCCACCAGACCCAATCCGGAGGAGAGCAGTGGACGAGCGCACGTTCGGGCGGCGGTTCGAGGGGAAGGTGGCCATCGTGACCGGCGCCTCGACCGATCCGGGAATCGGCACCGCGTCGGCCCGTCGGCTGGCCCTGGAAGGGGCGTCGGTGGTCATCAACGCCCGCTCCGAGAACCGCCTGCGCGCCACCGAGACGGCCCTGCGTGACCAGGGTCTCGATGTCGTCGCCTGCGCCGGCGCGGCCGAAAGCGCGACGCTGCCGACCCTCCTGGTGGACACGGCCATCGACCGGTTCGGCGGCGTCGACCTCCTGGTCAACGCGGTGGGGGGCGCCCCGTTCATCGGTTCGGCCCTGACCATGAGCCAGGAGGACCTCGTGAAGACGGTGGTCCTCAACACGTGGCCGGCCATCTCCCTCATCCAGGAGGCCATGGCCAGGGGCCTGGCCGATGGCGGCGGAGCCGTCGTCAACATCTCCAGCGGGTCCCCGAAGAAGACCACGCCCACCATGGCCGCCTACGCGGCGGCCAAGTCGGCCCTCAATGCCCTGACCCGGACCCTGGCCAACGACCTGGGGGGTCGTGGGGTCCGGGTCAATGCCGTCAGCCCGGGCCTGACCAGGACGGCCGGCACCCGCGACATCTGGGGCGACGACGACGGTCGGGCCGCCGGCGCCAACCTGCTCCTCGGGCGGGTAACCGAGCCCGAGGACGTGGCCGCGGCGGTGGCGTTCCTTCTGTCGGAGGAGGCGGGCTCCATCACCGGCGTGCTCCTCGACGTGGACGCCGGAAACCACGTCGGCGCCGGGACCTGGTCGCCGTTCAGCCCCGACGCGGTGGGCCGACCGGGTGGTGCCCCCGGCCTCGCCGGTCGCCGGTGACCGGGATGGCCGACGAACTCCACGGGTGGGGTCCGGCCCTGGACGAGATCGGTCGTCGCAAGGCCGAAGCCCGGGCCATGGGGGGTGAGGCCCGGCTCGACCGTCAGCACCGGCGGGGCCGGCTCAACGCCCGCCAGCGCCTCGACCGTCTGTTCGATGCGGGCACCTTCTTCGAGATCGGAAACCTGGTGGGCACGGTCGACGAGCCCCCCGTCCCGGGCGACGCCCTGGTGGCCGGTTCGGGACGGGTCAACGGCCGGCCGGCGCTGGCCGGGGCCGAGGACGTGACCGTCCTCGGTGGCTCCATCGGGAGCGGCGCCTCGGACAAGCGCTACCGGCTGTGCCAGTTGGCCCTGCAGGAACGGGTCCCGCTGGTCATGATGCTGGAGGGCGCCGGGCGCCGGGTCACCGAGACGGCGGCCGGTCGCCGGCCGGGCGACCTGATGGGCCTGGCCGAGCTGTCCGGTGTGGTCCCCATGGTCAGCCTGGTCCTCGGGGCGTCGGCCGGCCACGGCGCCCTCACCGCGCCGCTGTGCGACTTCGTGGCCATGACCGAGTCGGCGTCGATCTTCGCCGCCGGGCCGCCGCTGGTGCGCTCGGCCACCGGTGAGGACGTCACCAAGGAGGAGCTCGGCGGCCCCGCGGTGGCCGTCCACTCGGGTGGCGTCGTGCACAACGTGGTGGCCGACGACGCTGAAGCCATCGACCTGGCCCGCCGCTACCTGGGCCACTTCCCCCTCAACGCCTGGGAACCGCCGCCGCGGCGCCGGGGACCTGATTCCGGTCCTCGGCGGGTCGACGTGCTCGGGCTGATCCCCCCCGACTCCCGCCAGCCCTACCCCATCCGGCCCGTGCTGGCCGAGGTGGTCGACGGCGGCGAGCTGCTCGAGGTGCAGCCCGACTTCGGGCGGTCCATCGTGACCGTCCTGGCCCACCTCGGAGGGCGCAGTGTGGCCATGGTGGCCAACGATCCGGCCGTGCTGGCCGGCACCATCGACAGCGAGGCCGCCGACAAAGCCGCGCACTTCCTCGACGTGGCCGGGGCCTTCGGGCTGCCGTGCATCTTCCTGGCCGACAACCCCGGCGTGCTGGCCGGCACCGCCGCCGAACGCCAGGGCATCCTCCGTCACGCGGCCCGCCTGTTCGCCGTCCAGCACCGCCTGACCGTGCCCAAGTTGCACGTCACCCTGCGCAAGGCGTTCGGGTTCGGCTCCTCGGTGATGGCCATGAACCCCTTCGATGGCCAGACACTGACCCTGGCCTTCCCGTCGATCACCCTCGGTGCTCTCCCAGCCGACTCGGCGGCCAGCGCCGTGGACGACCCCGAGGAGCGGGCCCGCCTGGCCGCCGAACAGGCCCGGGCCTCCGTGGTGGCCGGCGCCCGCCTCTCCTACGACGACGTGATCGACCCCCGGGACCTGCGCAACGCGCTGCTGGCAGGACTGGGCCTGGCCGAGGGGAGGGACCAGGCCCCCCGCCGGACCCGGCCGACCGGCATCCTGCCCTGACCCGCCGGCCGGCTCAGATCCGGCCGGCCTGGATCCTGAGCATGTCGGTGGCCCCGGCGCCGTCCACGCCGATCACCTGCCCGGAGACGAACCGGGCCGCGTTGCTGCACAAGAAGAGGGTGAGGTAACCGATGTCGGCGCCATGGCCGTGGAGGCCGAGAGGGTTGGTGGGCCGGTCCGAGGCGCCGGGAACCGCGTCGGCGAAACGGCGCACCCCTTCCGTGTTGCTCATCGAACCGGGGGCGATGGCGTTGACCCGGATGCCGTAGGGCCCCCACTCGACCGCACAGGTCCGGGTGAGCGAGTCCACGCCCGACTTGGCCGCGGCCACATGGGCCTGGTAGACGACGCCGCGCTGCTCGAAGGGTGCGCTGATGTTGACGATGGCCCCGCCGTGGTCGCGGAGCCAGGCGTCGAAGGCGGCCCGGGTCACGTTGTAGGTCCCCAACAGATCGATGTCGACCACCGCCTTGAAGCCGTTGGGCGAGATCTTCGACATGGGGGCAGGGAAGTTGCCGGCCGCGTTGTTGACCAGGATGTCCAATCCGCCGCCGTCCCCCACCACCTGGTCGACCACCGCCCGCACGGCATCGGCGTCCCGCACGTCGCAGACCCCGAAGGAGGCGTCGATGCCGTCCGCCCGCAGCTCATCCACCGCGGCCTCGTAGATTCTCCCGCTTCCGGCTGGCCATGGTGATGCGGGCGCCGTGGGCTCCGAGGACCCGGCAGATCTCCTTGCCGATGCCGGTGGCACCCCCGGTCACCAGCGCCACCTGACCGTCCAGGAGGTCGGGGGTGAAACAACTGACTCCATCGGTGATGGTCGAATCCTGCACGGTCCCCCCGCTCCTGTGTTCGAATGCCCTTCCTCGGCCTTCGTTCGCCTCGGTTGCGCCCTACCGCCTAGCACAGGCTCGATGGCTGGGCCACCGGTGCGGGCGGCCACCGCGCCGGTGCGGGCGGCGACACGGGCCGGTGCGGGGGAGCCACCGCGCCGGTGAGCGGCGACACGGGCCGGTGCGGGCGGCCTCGGTGGGCGTAGCGACGACGGGCACGCACAGCGGCCTCGGACCGCCCGTCACCAGTTCGGTAGTGTCACCTGACCATGAGCTTTGAACCCTACGACCGCACCGTCCGGGCCGCCTTCGTCGGCCTCGGCCGCATCTACGACCTCAACATGCGCGCCTACGTCGACAATCCCGACGTCGAGGTGGTGGCCCTGGTCGACCCCAGCGAAGAGCGGCGGGTCCAGCGGCAGGCGGACTGGCCGTCCGCCCGGACCTTCGCCTCGGTGGCCGAGCTGGCCGCCAGCGGCCTCGAGGTCGACGCCGTCGAGGCACTGCTCCCCATCCCGCTGCACGTCGAGGGCGTCACCGAGCTCCTCGGCCACGGCTGGCACGTCAACCTGCAGAAGCCGATGTGCAACGACCTGGACGAGCGCCCGCCGGCTGCTCGAGGCGGCCGAGGCCGCCGACCGCCAGTTGCGGGTGATGGAGAACTACATCTTCTACGAGCCGCTGGTGAAGCTCAAGGAGATCGTGGCGATCCGGCGAGATCGGCGAGGTCAGCGGCTACCACATGAAGATGGTGGCCAGCGGCCTCGGGGGCTGGGACGTCCCGGCGAGCAGCTACGAGTGGCAGTTCAAGCAGATGCGGAACGGCCGCGGCATCCTCGTGTTCGACGACGGCTGGCACAAGCTGGCCACCGCGCTCTGGCTCTTCGGTCCGATCAGGGAGGTGCGGGCCTGGGTGGGCGGGACCGAGGTCGTGCCCGGGATCGAGATCGACGCTCCCTCCACGCTCGTGTGGGAGCACGAGAACGGCATCCGCGGGGTGTGGGACATCACGCTGGCGCCCGAGCATGTACCTCCGCTCCGACTACTACACCAACGACGAGCGCTGGGAGGTCACCGGACACCGGGGCTACGCCCGGGTCAACCGCTGCACCGGCCGCGGCATCCAGCAACCGAGCCTCGAGGTCTACGCCGACGGCGAGATGCGCTCGTACCACGCCCTCGACGACGACTGGGCCAGCAGCTTCCGGGATTCCGGCCGCCACTGGCTGCGCTGGCTCCACACCGGCGAGGGCCCGATGCTGTGGAGTGGCGACGAGGCCGTCTCCGTGCTGCGCTTCGCCCTGGCCGCCTACGCCAGCAGCGCCGCCGGTGGCATCGGCGTGGATCCCGCCTCGCTCGCCTGAACCCCAACCGGGTCGTGGGGGTCCGCAGTTCTCCCGGGACCATCGCGGACGTGGTAGGTACCTTGCCACCCGACATCGGTCGGCGGTGGCGCCGAGCGGTCGGAATCGGTCGGCGGTGGCGCCGAGCGGGAAGGAGACCCGTGGCCATTCGCGTCATCCAGTGGGCAACCGGCGGGGTCGGGCGGGCCGCCATCGCCGGCGTCCTGGCCCACCCCGAACTCGAACTGGTGGGGTGCTGGGTCCACAGCCCGGACAAGGCCGGACGCGACGTCGGCGAGCTGTGCGGTGGTCCGCCGCTGGGCATCGCCGCCACCGACGACGTCGACGAACTGGTCGGGCTCGACGCCGAGTGCGTCATCTACGCACCGTTCATGGCCGACCCGGCGGTGGTCGCCCGGCTGCTGGCATCGGGCAAGAACGTGGTCACCCCGTTGAACTGGTTCTTCCCCGGCGGCCGCGACGAGTCCCGCATCGAGGCGGCCTGCGCCGAGGGAGGGACGACCGTCCACGGCACCGGGATCCACCCCGGCGGCATCACCGAGCGCTTCCCGCTGATGGTGTCGGCCCTGTCCCAGTCGATCACCCACGTGCGGGCCGAGGAGTTCTCGGACATCCGCTCGTACGGGGCGCCGGCCGTGGTGGGGGACATCATGCTCTTCGGCAAGACCCCCGAAGAGGCGGCAGCCTCCATGATGCCGGCCATCCTGGGGGACGGGTTCGGCCAGTCGATCGCCATGGTCGCCCACGGCCTCGGCTTCGCCCTCGACGCCGAGCTGACCGTCGGCCACGAGGTGGCCGTGGCCACCGCCCCCGTCGACTCACCCATCGGCCCCATCCAGCCCGGCCGTATCGCCGCCCAGAAGTTCTGCTGGGAGGGGACGGTCGGCGGGACGCCGGTCATCACGGTGCGCACCAACTGGTTCATGGGCCAGGAGCACCTCGACCCGGCCTGGACCTTCGGGCCCGAGGGCGAGCGCTTCGAGGTCGAGGTCACCGGCGACCCGACCAGCCTGGTCACCTTCCGGGGCTGGCATCCCGAGTCCATCGCCGCCGGCCTCATCCGCAACCCGGGGGTGGTGGCCACGGCGACCCACTGCGTGAGCGCGGTCCCGGCGGTGGTGGCGGCCGAACCCGGGATCAAGAGCTACCTGGACCTTCCGCCGTACTCGGGCCGGGCGGCATCCCATCTCCGCTGATCCAGGAAGGGCACGCCCATGAGCCTCCTCGACCGATTCCTGCTGACAGACAAGGTCGCCATCATCACCGGCGCGGGCCGGGGTATCGGCCGGGGCATCGCCCTCGGCTTCGCCGACGCCGGTGCGGACATCGTGGCCGCCGCCCGCACCCGGACCGATCTCGACGCCACCGCGGCCGGGGTCCGTGACCGCGGCCGCCGGGCGCTGCCCGTGGTCACGGACGTGATGATCACCGAGGAGCTCGAACGCCTGGTGGAGGCCACCATCGAGGAGTTCGGCAAGATCGACATCCTGGTCAACAACGCCGGCGGCACCTACCCGGCACCGGCCCTGCAGACCTCCGAGCGGTTCTTCGAGACCGCGCTGCGCTTCAACGTCACCCAGGCCTTCCTGCTCACCAAGATGGTGGCGCCCCAGATGGTGGCCACCGCGGGAGGCGGCGCGGTGGTGAACATCTCGTCACGGTCGAGCGACATGGTCCAGGAGTCGTTCGTGGCCTACGGCGCTGCCAAGGCCGCCCTCAATATGGTGACCCGGAACCTGGCCCCGGAGTTCGCGCCCCTGGTCCGGGTCAACGCCATCTCGGTCGGGGGTGTGGCCACCGACTCCCTCGACGTGGTCCTCACCGACGAGCACCTGCGGGCCCAATTCATGGCCGGGACGCCCATGGGCCGCCCGGGGACGGTGGAGGACATCGCGGCCTGCGCCCTCTATCTGGCCTCGCCGGCCTCGGCCTGGGTGACGGGAAAGATCCTGCAGGTCGACGGCGGGACCGAGGCACCCTCCATCACCGTTCCGGCGCCGCCTCTCTGACCTCTTCCCTGCCCGTCGCGGCTTCTCCGGCCGCCGGGTGCCGGTCTGCGCCCGCCGCTCCCCGGGCGCCGCTCCACCCGCCGACCGCGACCCCCCGGCCGCCGGCTCCCGTCGGGGCCGCCGGTACCCTGGACGTCTCGTGGCCGTGCTCGTCGATCTCCAGGACGTCGCCGTCCGACGGGCCCACCGGGTCCTCTTCGAGGGACTGTCGCTCACCGTGGCCGACGGGGACCGAGTCGGCGTGGTCGGCATCAACGGCACGGGAAAGTCGACACTGCTGAGGCTGGTGGCCGGCGAGGACGACCCCGATGCCGGTCAGGTCCGGCGGGGCCGGGGTTCGAGGGTCGGCTTTCTCGAGCAGGTGCCCACATTGCCTGCGGGGACGGTGAGCGCGGCAGTCGGCGAAGGCTGGGAGGCGGAGGCCGCCCTCGACCGCCTGGGCATGTCCGCCGCCGCCGGCACCGATGTGGGCACGCTGTCGGGGGGTCAGGGCAAGCGGGTGGCGCTGGCCCGGGTGCTGGCCCGGCCGGCCGAGTTGCTGGTCCTGGACGAGCCCACCAACCACCTCGACCTGGGCGCGGTGGCCTGGCTCGAGCACCAGCTGCGAACCTTCCACGGTGGCCTGGTCCTCGTCACCCACGACCGGCACCTGCTCGACGCGGTGACCAACCGGATGTTGGAGATCGACCGGGGCCGCACCTTCGTCCACGAAGGGGGCTACGCCTCGTACCTGGAGGCCAGGGCCGAGCGGGAGGTGCAGGCCGCATCGGCCGAAGCCACCCGGCGCAACCTGGCCCGGCGCGAGCTCGCCTGGCTCCGCCGGGGGGCGCAGGCCCGGTCCCGCAAGCCCCAGGCCCGTGTCGACGCCGCCGTCCGGATCATCGAAGACCGTCCCGAGGCCCCGGCCCGTGCCACCGGGCTCGAGCTGGCCGGGATCACCCCCCGGCTCGGCGACAAGGTGGTCGAGTTGGTCGGTGCCGGCTTCCACTACGGCGACGGGCCCGTGGTCCTGTCCGGCGTCGACCTCACCCTCGGACGACGGGAGCGCCTGGGCGTGGTCGGGGCCAACGGGACCGGAAAATCGACCCTGGTCGACCTGCTGGCCGGGCGGCGGCGGCCGACCACCGGGCGGGTCGAGACAGGGCCCACGGTGGTCACCGGCTACTACGACCAGCAGGGGAGGGAGCTCGATCCGGAGGCGCGGGTGCAGGACCTGGTGGCCGGGCCCCACCGCACCCCCGGGTCGCTGGCCGATGTCGAGCTCATGAAGCGCTTCTGGTTCTCCGGGGAGCTGACAATGGCCAAGGCGGGATCGTTGTCGGGCGGCGAACGGCGGCGCCTGCAGCTCCTGTTGGTCCTGGCCGGTCGGCCCAACGTCCTGTTCCTGGACGAGCCGACCAACGACCTCGACCTGGACACGCTCCGCATCCTCGAGGACTTCCTCGAGGAGTGGCCCGGGGCGCTGGTGACGGTCAGCCACGACCGCACCTTTCTGGAACGGACCACCGACCGCCTGGTCACAGTCGGACCCGGTGGCCGGGTGTCCGGAGTCCCGGGAGGTGTCTCGGGGTGGCTGGCCCGGGCGGGCCCGACTCGCCCCGCCGGCCTGGTCCCCTCCCGTCCACGACGCCCGGCGACCCGAAGAAGCCCCGCCAGACCCGACCGGGCTCCGACGACCGGTCCGCCCCCCTGGGCCGGCTCCTCCGCGAGGCCGAAAAGCAGATGGCCCGGTGGCAACGGCAGCGGGACAAGGTGGCCGAGGCCCTGACCGGCACCGACGACCACCGGGAGATGGCCCGGCTGGGCGACGAGCTGGCCGCGGCCCAGAACGCCCTGGACGAGGCCGAGGAGCGTTGGCTGTCCCTCGCCGAAGAGGCAGAATCAAGGGGTTGACCGGCCAGGCGGCCGGTGCCGGGTGCGTTGCCGGGTGGATCTGCGCAGTGGGTAGATCTCAGACGTCGTCGACCGAGATGAGGAGCCATCATGGCCATCAGCAGCACCAACCCAGCCACCGGGCAGGTATTCAAAGTCTTCACCGAGTTCACCGACGAGGAGGTGGACGCGGCGCTGGCCCGGGCCGCGGCCGCCTTCCGCTCCTACCGCAACACGTCCTTCGTCCAGCGGTCGGCGTGGATGGTGGCGGCCGCCGACGTCCTCGACACCGACGTGGACCGGGTCGCCGAGATCATGACCTCGGAGATGGGCAAGACGCTGGCCTCGGCTCGCCAGGAGGTGCAGAAATGCGCCCGCACCTTCCGCTACTTCTCCGAGCACGCCGAGGGGTTCCTCGCCGATGAGCCGGCCGACAGCGCCGCCGTGGGGGCAACCTCGGCCTACGCCCGTTACCAGCCGCTCGGGCCCGTCCTGGCCGTCATGCCCTGGAACTTCCCGCTGTGGCAGGTCATCCGCTTCGCGGCGCCGGCCCTGATGGCCGGCAACGTCGGCCTGCTCAAGCACGCCTCCAACGTTCCCCAGACCGCGCTCTACCTGCAGGAGGTGTTCAGCCGGGCCGGCTTCCCCGAGGGCGTGTTCCAGACCCTGCTGATCGGTTCGAAGAAGGTGGAGGCCGTCCTCCGCGACGACCGGGTGGTGGCCGTGACCCTCACCGGGTCGGGTCCGGCCGGCTCGTCGGTGGCCGCCATCGCCGGCGAGGAGATCAAGAAGTCGGTCCTCGAGCTCGGCGGCAGCGATCCGTTCATCGTGCTGCCCTCGGCGGACCTGGAGCCGGCGGCCCGGGTGGCCGCCGTCGCCCGCTCCCTCAACAACGGCCAGTCGTGCATCGCGGCCAAGCGCTTCATCGTCCATGCCGAGGTGGCCGACGAATTCGAGCGTCTGTTCGTCGAGCAGATGGCGTCGAAGGTGGTCGGCGATCCGATGGACGAGCGCACCGAGGTGGGCCCGCTGGCCAGCGAGCAGCAGCGGGACGACGTGGCCGGTCTGGTCGACGATGCCACGGCCAAGGGGGCAAGGGTGCTGTGCGGTGGCCGGGTCCCCGAGGGCCCGGGGTGGTACTACCCGCCGACCGTGCTCACCGGCATCACCCCGGACATGCGGGTGCACACCGAAGAGGTGTTCGGGCCGGTCGCCACCCTCTACCGGGTGGACACCGTCGAGGAAGCCATCGAGCTGGCCAACGTCACCTCCTTCGGGCTCGGGGCCAATGCGTGGACCAACGACCGGGCCGAACGGGAGCGCCTCATCACCGAGCTCGACGCCGGGATGGTCTTCATCAACGGCAACGTGACCTCGTACCCCGAGCTCCCCTTCGGCGGGATCAAGGCGTCGGGCTACGGGCGCGAGCTCACCGCCCACGGGATCAGGGAGTTCTGCAACCTCAAGTCGGTGTGGGTGGACGAGGCGGCCGGCGGGGGCTGAGCACGGCCTACCCGGGCTGGGCCGGCCGGGTCCAGCTGCCGGGCACGAACCCGTCCAGGAACTCACGCCGGTGGACGAACCTCCACCGGCCGTCGATGACCCCGTAGGTGTCGAGGTAGCGACCCCAGTGGTCGAGGCCGCGTGCGCCGAGCACCTGGTAGTAGCAGCGGGACGTGGCCGCCCCGGGTCCGCTGACATCGATCTGGAGCGTGCTCGTGTGGTGCCGCACCATGACCGGGCCCGGACCGCGGCCGGCCAGCTCGGCCGCACCGGTGAAGATGGAGCGGATCTCCTCGTGCCCCCGGTGCGGTCGCCCGTCGAGCTCCATGACCGCGTCGGGTGCGAAACACTCCAGCACCTGATCGAACCGGCCCGAGTCCGCGTTGGCGTTGTACCGGGCCACCAGGTCCCGGATGCTCTCCCTGGCCACCAGCTCCCACAGCTCCACGATGTCCCCCTCGGTCAGGCCCGGTCCGCCGCCGGCGGGTGAAACCCACCCCCGGTCACGAGCCGCTCATGCCCACGATGGGCTGGTTGAGGTGGATGCCGCCCATCGATCCGGCGAAGGTGGCATCGCCGAAGGAGAAGATGCCGCCGTCTGCCGCCACCAGCCAGTAGCCGGCCCCGTCGCGAGTGGCGGCCATGCCCACGATGGGCTGGTTGAGGGGGACACCGCCCGTGGACCCGGAGAAGGCGGCGTCGCCGAAGGAGAAGATGCCGCCGTCGGCCGCCACCAGCCAGTAGCCGGCCCCGTCGCGAGTGGCGGCCATGCCCACGATGGGCTGGTTGAGGGGGATGCCGCCCATGGACCCGTAGAAGGTGGCGTCGCCGAAGGAGAAGATGCCGCCGTCGGCCGCCACCAGCCAGTAGCCGGCCCCATCGGGGGTGGCGGCCATGCCCACGATGGGCTGGTTGAGGGGGACACCGCCCATGGACCCGTAGAAGGTGGCGTCGCCGAAGGAGAAGATGCCCCCGTCCTTGGCCACCAGCCAGTACCCCCTCCCGTCGGGGGTGGCGGCCATACCGACGATGGGCTGGTTGAGGTGCACGCCGCCCATGGACCCGTAGAAGGTGGCGTCGCCGAAGGCGAAGATGCCTCCGTCGGAGGCCACCGTCCAGTAGCCACCCCCGTCGGCGGTGTCGGCCATGCCCACCACCGGCCGGTTGAGGACGATGCCGCCGGTCGAACCGCAGAAGGGGAGGCCGCCGAAGGTGAAGATGCCGCCGTCGGCCGCGGTCAGCCGGTACCCGCCCGGGGGTCCCGACGGGGGATGGCACGGCACCGACAGGCCGTTGTCGAGGTCGATGGGAGCCACGAACAGCTGCCGCACCCCCCCGCACGAATAGCTGGTGCACGGGCTCGACCAGGCGGCGTAGACCAGCCACCAGTTGCCGGCGGCATCGGTGAACAGCGATCCCCCGCCCGGACCGGCCACGCTCCCGTACGAGGTCAGAAAGGGGCTCGCCGGCTGGGTGCACGGCCCGAGCGGTCCCGAGCAGGTGGTCAGGGCCTCGGCATAGCCGGCGGACTCGAAGTTCCCGGCGGAGAAGAGGAGGTCGTAGGTGCCGCGGTCGGACACGAGCTGAGGATCGTCGACCGTGGTCTCCCAAGGCAGCGCGGCCTGGTCCACGGTGAGCAGGACCGTCGGCGTCCCGAAGAAGGTCGTCCCGTCGGCACCGAGCTGCACCGACCAGATCTGAGACGCCTCCGTCGAGCTCCCGTCGTTCGACTTCCACACCAGGTAGGCGGCGCCGGTGGCCGGGTCGACGAACGGGCTCGGATCGAGCACTCCGCCCGGGGCGCAGTAGAGGGGACCCGTGGAGGAGTCGGTGAACACCGGATTGCCGGGGCTCAAGGAGGAGGCGGTGGCCACCGACAGGCAGCTGTGCCCGCTGTCGGCCGGGTGGGGATCGACGGAGGCGTCGTAGAACATGATCCACCGGCCGTCGAAGAAGAACACGCCGGGCGACGTCTGGGTGTTGGGCGTCTCCCACGACGGGGTCAGCGGCAGGGCTGTCGACCCGTAGGGGAGGCCGGTGTACGAGCGCCACCCGGACCCGGGATCGCCGCTGGTGTCGACCAGGGCCTGCAGGTGGTTGCCGAGAGCGGTGCCGGTGGTGAAGGCGTAGTAGGTGCCGGCGGAGTAGACCACGTCGGGATCGGGTGCGTCCCCCGGGAAGGCCGGGGTCTGGCTGGCGGCGATGGTCAGATGGGGCTTCGCCCGCGGGGCCGGCGCCGCTGCTGCCCGGGAGGCCGGCACCAGGCCGGCGAAGCCGAGGAGCAGGAGCAGGACGCCGACCAGGACTGCGACCGGGGGGCCGAGGCGCTTGACGGTGGGTGACGGTTCCACGGGGCCTCCTCCGGGCATGGGGGCGAGGACGCCCGCCGCCCTCCGGTCGACTGTAATCCGGTCCGGCCACGGTGCCGGACCCGGTCCCGGTCCACTGTCGGTCTCCGGTCCCGGTCCACTGTCGGTCTCCGGTCCCGGCCACGGTGGTCGGTCTCCGGTCCCGGTCCACTGTCGGTCTCCGGTCCCGGCCACGGTGGTCGGTCCCCGGTCGCACCCGTCCCCCGGTGGCGGGCGGCGGATCGGAAGTATCCTCGCCGCCATGGACGGAGAGGAGATGGCCACGGCCGATCGCATCCGGATGGACGACCTCCTCACCCGGTACGCCAGCGCGGTCGACCGACGGGACTGGGTGCTGCTCGACACCGTGTTCACCGGCGACGCCCATCTCGACTACCGGACCGCCGGTGGCCTCGAGGGGAGCTACCCCGAGATCCGCCAATGGCTGGCCGACGTGCTGCCCATCTTCGACGTGACCCAACACCTGGTGGTCAACCGCGAGTTCGAGCGCGACGAGGGCGGGGTGCGGGCCCGATCCTGCTTCTTGAACGTCAACCGGCTCAAGGTCGAAGGAAGGCCGTGGCAGTTCACCGTGGGCGGCCAGTACCACGACCGTCTGGTGCGGACCGCCGACGGCTGGCGGATCGCCGACCGGATCGAGTACACGCTGTGGTGGGAGAACCCCATGCCCGGGCTTCCGGAGGCGCCCTACGACGTTCCCGACCTGCCCGGCCCCGGTCGCGCCTGACCCACATCGGGCCACCGCCGGAATCGCTGCCGGCAGTCGGTTCTCACCGGCAGTCGGCGCTCACCGGCAGTCGGCGCTCACCGGCAGTCGGTTCTCACCGGCAGTCGGTTCTCACCGGCAGTTGGTCATGGCCGCGTCCACCACCGCCTGGCTGGGCGGGTTGCTGAGCGGCGTCCACGCGGCGCGGTGGGCAACCAGGCTGTCGAGGATGAGCACCAGGTAACGCCGCCACAGCTCGCGGTCGTTCGGGCCCACGTAGTCGGACACCGCCCCGAGCATGGTGACCAGCATGGGTACGTCGTTGACGACCACGTCGGGCCGCAGCTTCCCGCCCTGCTGGGCCCGCTCGATGAGGGTGGCCAGGATCGGGGTGATGGCCTCGCGGGTCCTGGCCACTCCCGCGCATCCGAACTCGCTGCGCAACAGGACGTCGCGCAGCCCGCGGTTGCGCATCTGCGATTCGAGGGCCTGGCCGATGAAGTGCACGAATCCTTCCCACGGATCGTCGAACGCCGCCGCCTCCCGGGCCAGCACGACCATGTGCTCCACCTTGTCCTCGAACAGGGCGTCGATCAGTGCCTCCTTGTTGGGGAAGCGTCGGTAGACGGTGCCGACCCCGACGCCGGCGGCATGGGCCACCTCATCGAGCGACACATCGAGCCCGCGCTCGGCGAACACCTGGGCGGCGGCGGAGAGCACCCGTTGGCGGTTGCGGGCCGCATCGGCCCGCAACTTCCGCTCCACCGATCCGACGCCGGCCATATCGGACGACTGACCGGCGGCAACGTCCGCCCCGAGGTCGGCCCCGGGCCCGCTTTCGGTGGCAATCGGGTGGTTCACGGAATGTTCATCTCGATTCGAGGTTGAAACGGAGGAAGTTCCTCCGGATCCTGCTACTGTGTTCAGCATAACCGGAGGTGGCTACTCCGGATGCGATCTCCCCTTCACCTGACAGACCAACTCCCCCTTCACATCACAGAAGCAAAGGACACAGGCCATGGACAGCAACCTAGTGAACCAAGTGGAACCTGCGCAGCCGGTGGCGCCCAACCCCCAGCACGTACCGCCGAACCCCCACCACGAACGGCGATGGCTCATCCTGGCCGTCCTCGGGCTGGCGCAGCTCATGGTGGTGCTGGACGCCACCATCGTGAACATCGCCCTGCCCACGGCCCAGCACGCCCTCGGCTTCTCCAACGCCGACCGCCAGTGGATCGTGACCGGGTACGCGCTCTCATTCGGGAGCCTGTTGCTGCTCGGCGGCCGCCTCTCCGACATCATCGGCCGCAAGCGTGCCCTCATGATCGGGCTGGCCGGGTTCGCCGGTGCCTCGGCGCTGGGTGGGTTCTCCACGAGCTTCACCATGTTGTTGAGCGCCCGGGTGCTCCAGGGTTCTTTCGGGGCCCTGCTGGCTCCGGCCGCCCTGGCCATGCTGACCACGACGTTCGTCGACCCGGGCGAGCGCGGGCGCGCCTTTGGCATCTACGGCGCCATCGCCGGCGGCGGGGGTGCCATCGGTCTGCTACTCGGAGGGATCCTCACCTCCTACGCCTCCTGGCGCTGGACGCTGTTCGTGAACCTGGCCATCGGCGCGGTGGCCATCGCCGGGGCCGCCGTTCTGCTGTCCAACAGCCGGGCGGCCAAGCGACCCCACCTCGACCTCCCCGGGGTGGCCACCGCCACCGCCGGGCTGTTCGCGCTGGTCTACGGCTTCTCCCACGCCGAGACGACCTCGTGGGGCGACAGGTACACCGTGGCCAGCCTGCTGGCCTCGGTCGCCCTCCTGGCCGCCTTCGTCGGCATCGAGCGGCAGGTGGCTGAACCGCTACTCCCGCTGCGCATCGTGGTCGACCGCAACCGGGGCGGCGCCTTCATCGCCATGTTCGCCGCCGGCGCCGCCATGTTCGGCACCTTCTTGTTCCTCACCTACTACATGCAGGGCACGCTGCACTACTCCCCCGTGATCACCGGGTTCGCCTACCTGCCCATGATCGCCGGGCTGATCGTCTCGGCCCAGATCGCCACCAACGTCCTGCTGCCCCGGTTCGGGCCCAAGTTCATGGTGGCCGGCGGAATGGTGACGGCGGCGGCGGCCATGGCGCTGTTGACCCGCACCGGGGTGGACTCGAGCTATGTGACGGTCATCCTCCCCGCCCTCGTCATCCTCGGACTCGGGTTCGGGCTCATCATGGCCCCTTCGATGAGCGTGGCCACCGTGGGCCTTGCCACCGACGCCGGCATCGCCTCGGCCATGGTCAATACCAGCCAGCAGGTGGGCGGCTCGGTCGGGACGTCACTGCTCAACACCCTGAGCGCCACCGCGGTGACCGGCTACGTGCTGGCCAACCGGGCCACGGCGACCTCGGTCGGGGCGCTGCAGGCGCAGGCGACCGTCCACGGCTACCACGTCGTGTTCACCTATGCCGCCGTCTTCCTGCTGGCCGGGGCCGTCACCGCCGGGCTCCTCCTGCGCCGGGGAGCGGTGGCCGCGCTGGCCATCGCCACGCCGGAGGCGACGGGGGCCGGGGACGCCGCGCAGGGCGAACCGGTGCTGGTCGGCATCTGATCCGGCGGTCGCCGACGCGTCGGCGAACCCCGGGCAGGGCCCGAGACCCGTCATCGCCGACCGGCCCGGCGCCGGGAGGAGGACGGGGCACCGGACCGGTGTTGGTAATAGATTGCCCCCATGGACACCCTCGAACTGGCAGACACGATCGCCGAGCCGCTCGGGACGGTGGGCATGAGCTTCTACTTCTCACCCCAGGCCGTCGCCCGGGGTGAGGGGATCGAGCTCGATGTCGTCACGTTCTACGCCGGTGGCCGGGGTGGCGTCCTCGGCGACGTCGACGCCGTCGAAGTGGACCGGATCTTCTACTTCTTCAAAACGGGCATGGTCACATCGATGGTCGAGAAGGCCAGGGCCGGTGCCGACCGCCAGCAGACGGTGACCACCCACCTGGGTGCGGCCGGCGACTACGCGTCAGCCACCTTCGGCGGCATCCCCGCCGACGTCCTGCGGGGCTTCTCCGCCGCCGCCGGGGCGCTGGCCCGGACGCTGCCCCGCGGACGGTGGCCGCTCGTCGACGGCTACCTGGCCCAGCCGGTGCCGGCCGATCCCATCCACGAGGCCTACTACTGGTCCATCGTCCTCCGCGAGCTGCGGGGCGGGGTCCACACCGAGGCCGTCATGGATGCCGGCCTGAGCGCGGCCGAGGCCTGCCAGCTGGACCACGGCGGCTTGTCCTTCGGCCTCCACGGTTACGGCGACGAGGATCGCACCGAGGAGACCGAGGAGCTGACGGCCCGGCGCCTGGCCGTCGAGGTGGACACCTCGAACCGCATGGCCGAGCTCCTGGAGGTTCTCGACGGCGGGCAACGCCGGGCCTTGGCCGCCGGGGCCATCGCTCTCCACGAGGCCGTCGCCGCCCCGGTGGCGGCGTAACCGAACCGCCCGCCCGACCCGCCCGACCCGATCGAGTTGACCATGGGGCAGGCGCCGACCTCGCTGATCCTCCTGCACGGGTTCGCGTCGACGTTCGAGCACAACTGGCGCGAGTCGGGATGGGTCGACATCCTGGCCGACTTCGGATGCTCGGCTCCCCCCATCGACCTCCCCGGGCACGGCTCGTCGAGGCGCGACACGGATCCGGCGGCCTACGTATCAGTGGTGGAGGACGTCTTCTCCCTCCTGCCCCGGCCGGCCAGCGCCGTCGGGTTCTCGGCCGGGGCCGAGCTTCTGCTGCGGGTGGCCATGGCCCACCCCGGCTGCTTCGAGAGGCTCGCCCTTCTCGGCCAGGGGGACAACAGCTTCGAGGCCGGCGACCCCTCCGCCCTGGCTGTCTCCCTCGAGGGGGATGTCGAGCCCGAGGACGTCCAGGCCCGGCTCTTCCACCGGCTGGCGGCGTCGACGGGCAACGACCCGACGGCGCTGTCGGCCTTCCTGCGCAGACCGAGGACGCCGGTCCGGGAAGGTGACCTGTCCGCCGTCACCTGTCCGGTCCTGGTCGTGCTGGGCGACCGGGACATGACCAAGACCGCCGACCGACTGGTCGCCGCGCTGCCGGCGGCCACGTTCGTCTCCGTGCCCGGGGTCGACCATTTCGCCACCCCGTCCGACTTCGGGGTGATCGATGCCACCATGAGGTTCTTCGGCTTCGACTGAGGGCGTGTCGCCCCACGGCCCACCTGCTTCCGCCACGAAGCGCCGGCAGATGGGCTGCCCGGCTGGAACGGCTCCTGACCCTGCGCAGTAGAGTTCGAGTTTTCGGAAAGGAACTGACATGAGCGATCTACTGCTGGCCGACGAGCGCGAGGCGGTGGCCAGTGCCAGCCGGCACCTGGCCGAGACGGGCCTGGTCATCGGCACGGCCGGCAACATCTCGGCCCGGCAGGGCGATCTCATCGCGGTGACTCCCACCGGGGCCGACCTGGGTAAGGTCACGGCCGAGATGGTCACGGTCATCGACCTCGACGGCGAGGTGGTGGACGGCGACTTCGCCCCGACGTCCGAGGTGCCCCTGCACACCGGCATCTACGCCGCCACCAACGCCCTGGCCATCACCCATGCCCACGCCATGGCGTCCACCGCCCTCTCCTGCACCCACGACGAGCTGCCCCCGCTGCACTACAGCTGCCTGGGTCTGGGGGGAGCGCCCCGGACCGCGCCCTACGCCACCTTCGGATCGCAGGAGCTGGCCGACAACGTCATCAAGGCGCTCAAGGGCCGCAACGCGGCCATGATGCGCAACCACGGGTCGATCGCCTACGGCAGCAAGATGACCGAGGCCGTTGAACGCCTCGAGCTCCTCGAATGGCTGGCCGAGCTGTACTGGCGCGCGTCGTCCATGGGGACCCCGAGCGTGCTGAGCGACAAGGACTTCGAAGCCATCATCATGTCGGCCATGGAGAAGGGGTACGGCAGCGTGAAGAAGGTCGACAAGAAGGACAAGAAGAAGGCCTAGCGTCGGTCGGCCCGGAGTCGGCCCTGGCCGGGTGGCTGTCAAAGGGTGCCGTGGCTCTGGCCGGGTGCCGATCGCCGGGTGGCGGTTGAACGGGGGAACACCATGAGGCAGAGGGTCCTGGGCGGGACCGGCATCTGGGTCAGCGAGTACGCGCTGGGAACGATGATGCTCGGCGCCATGGGCAATCCCGATCGCGACGAGTCGGTCCGCATCATCCACGCCGCGCTCGATGCCGGCATCAACTTCGTCGACACGGCCGACGTGTACTCGGTGGGCGAATCCGAGGAGATCGTCGGCCGGGCCCTCAAGGGCCGCCGCGACGAGGTGGTGCTGGCCACCAAATTCGGCCTTCCCGTGGGCCAGGACCCCAACCGGCGCGGGGGGTCGCGCGCGCTGGATCGCTCTTGCCGTCGAGCACAGCCTGCGGCGCCTGGACACCGACCACGTCGACCTCTACCAGATGCACCGGCCGGATCGCAGCACCGACATCGACGAGACCCTGTCCGCGCTGTCCGATCTCATCCGTTCGGGCAAGGTGCGGGCCATCGGCTCTTCGACCTTCCCGGCCGATCTGATGGTGGAGGCGCAGTGGGTAGCCGACAAGCGCGGGCACCACCGCTTCCGGACCGAGCAACCGCGCTACTCGATCTTCTCACGGACCATCGAGGCCGACGTGCTCCCGGCCGCCCAACGCCACGGCATGGGCGTCCTGACCTATGGACCGCTGAGCAGCGGCTGGCTGTCGGGACGGGCCGACCCGACCCGCGGCCACCGGGCCGAGGGCTTCGGAGCCAGGAACTTCGACCTCGCCATCCCGGGGAACCGGGCCAAGCTGGAGGCCGTGGGCCGGCTCACCGAGCTGGCGGCGCAGGCGGGGATACCGCTCGCCCACCTGGCCACCGCCTTCGTGCGCGCCCACCCGGCGGTGACCTCGGTCATCATCGGGCCCCGGACTCCAGACCAGCTGGAGGATCTGCTGGCCGGCGCCGAGGTCGACCTGGACGGGGACATCCTCGACCGGATCGACGAGATCGTCGCTCCGGGCACAGAGCTCAACCCGGGGGACAACGACTTTGCCACCCCACCGGCCATCGAGGACAAGCGCCTGCGCCGCCGGTGAGCGGAACTCCGGCCGCTACCTACTACCCGCTGCTACACGCCGGCGCCAACCGCACCCGCCGGTGCCGACCGCTACCCGCCGGTGCCGAAGTAGGTCTCCCGCAGCTCCCGCTTGAGGATCTTGCCCGAAGGGTTGCGGGGGAAGCGTTCGGCGGTGAAGGCGATCCGGCTGGGGACCTTGAACAGGGCCAGCTTCTCGGCCAGGAAGTCCTGGAGCTGGTCGGCGGTGAGCGTGGACCCGGCCTTGAGCTGGATCACACAGGCCACCTCCTCGCCCAGGCGCTCGTGGGGGACGCCGAACACGGCCGCCTCGTAGACGGCGGGGTGGTCGTAGACGGCGCTCTCCACCTCGGCGCAGTAGACGTTCTCGCCGGCCCGGAGGACCATGTCCTTGGCCCGGTCCTCCACGTAGAGGAATCCCTCCTCGTCGATCCGGCCCAGGTCACCCGAGGCCAACCAGCCGTCGACGATGATCTCCGCCGTCGCCTCGGGCTTGTTCCAGTAGCCCCGGACGAGGTTGGGGCCCTTCATCCAGATCTCGCCGCGCTCGCCGACGGGCACGGGATTCCCGTCCTCGTCGCGGATCTCGGTGTCCAAAATGGTGGTCCGGGCCCGACCGGTGGAGGACGGGTGGCTCACATAGTCGTCGCCGCTGTTGCCCGGGCCGAATCCGTTGGTCTCGGTCATCCCGTAGCCGATGTTGGGCCGCCCGCGGGAGAACCCGTTCTCGACGCGATCGACCAGCTTCACCGGAGCCGGGGCGCCGCCGCCGCCCACCGTGGACAGTGAGGAGGTGTCGTACTTGGAAAAGGCGGGGCTCTCCAGCAGGTCCCAGCTCTGGGTGGGCACACCTACGAAGGCGGTCACCTGTTCGGCCTCGATCAGGCGCAGGGCCGTCTCGGGGTCCCAGCGGTGCATCATCACCAGCTTCATCTTCATGCCGAAGCACGAGAGCATCACCGGAACGCATCCGGTCACGTGGAACAGGGGCACGATGAGGATGAACGACGGCGGGCGGCCGCCCTCGCCCAGCGGGTTCTTGCCCTGGCGCGCCCCCTGGATGGTGGCACCGGCCCAGAACGCCATCAACGCCTGGGTCACCGCCCGGTGCGTCGACACGGCCCCCTTGGGGAAACCGGTCGTCCCCGACGTGTAGAGGATGGTGGCGTCGTCGTCCGGCCCCACCTCGACCACGGGCATGGCCTCGCCCAGCCTGACCACCTGGTCGTAGCGGACGACGCCGGTCGGCTGCGGTTCGATCTCGTCGGCCCGGACCACGATCATGGGGATGTTCCGCGAGTGGGCGGCCCGGTGGGAGCGGTCGATGCGTTCGGGGTCGGCAATGAGCACGGAGAGGCCGGAGTCCTCCACGGCATAGTCGACCTCCGCCTCGGTCCACCATGCGTTGAGAGAGACCGACACCGCCCCGATGGAGACGATGGCCGCGAAGGAGACGATCCATTCGGGCAGGTTCCGCATGGCGATCCCGACCCGGTCCCCGTTCTTGACGCCGTAGGTGTTCACCAGCGCGGCGGCCAGGGCGTCGACGTGACGCATGGTGTCGTCGAACGTCCACCGCTCGTCCTCGTAGACGAGGAAGGTCGACTGGTCACCCCGTGCGCCGGCAAAGACCTGGCCCAGGTGCGGCGGTGCGTTCTTGAACAGGCGGTAGTCGACCCCACCGACCGACCCGTCCACCAGCTCGAAGAGCTGGCCCGGCCCCGTCACCCGCTCAAGGGTTTCGTCGTAACTGAGCGACACTCGTGCCACCTCTCTCCCCAGGAGGTCGGAGACTCCAGAGACTCAGACCTCCAGAGGCTCAGCTCCCTCGCAAGGTCAGCTCTCCCCGGAGCCTCAGCCCCTGCCCAGCCCCGCCCAACCCGCGCGGGTTGGGTGACCAGCGATCTTAGGCCCCATCCGGCACGGTGGACCGGTCCGGGCCGCTACCCGGCGACGGCGTCGAGGACGGCCAGGATCTCGTCGCCCCAGCGCTCGAGCCGGAGGGGCCCGATCCCGCGGCAGCGGGCCAGCTCGGCCAACGTGCTCGGGTGGTCGGCGGCGATGCCGACCAGGTCCTTGTCGTTCAGGACGACATAGGCCGGCACCGACTCCTTTCTGGCCACCGCCGAGCGCCACTCCCGCAAGGAGCGTTCGGCGGCCTTCCCCTCCTCCGACAGTGCCGCGGCCGGGCCGGCATCTCCCGCCCGCGCCGCCGGTCTTCGCGCCGCCGCCGGTTTCCGCTCCCGGCGCCCGGCCGGGGCCGTCGCCGCGGTTGCGGGGGGTCGGGACCCGTCGAGCTCGGCGAGGAACGGGCGACGGGGCCTCGGCGTCGGCCAGCACGGCCACCTGGTCGCCGGCCCGGGTCAGGGCCACGTGGAAGACCCGTCGCTCCCCCTCCTCGTCGTCGCTCAGCCGGTGGGGGAAGAGCCCGTCGGAGGCCCCGAAGACGATCACGTGGCCCCACTCCTTGCCCTTGATCCGGTGCACGGTCGACAGCAGCACCGTCGGCCCGTCGTGCCGGCGGGCGGGTCAGCACGCCCGGAGCCACTGCTCGAACGTGGCGGCCTCGAGGGTGGAGGGCGGCCACCGACTCGAGGGCCACCAGGTCGTCGGCGTGGGTCGAGCGGTCCGCCTCCCGGCGGCGACGCGTCGAGGACGTCCATGGTGCCGTCGAGGCCGATACCCACCCGGACGGCCCGCAGAGCTGCGGCGGTCGACCGGCCGGCCGCCTCGGCCACCGTGTCGAGGTCGTCGGCGTAGGCCAGCAGCTTGGGCACGTCCCGCCCCGACAGCCGGCCGGCCAGCCGGCGGATGTCGGCGATCGAGGTGGACCGCGCCTTGGTCAGCATGTCCACCACCATGGGGGCGATCCCCCGTGACGGCCGCCGGATGGTGTCCCGCACGTCCTCGCGGCGGATGGGGTCGGGATCGGCCCCGATGCGGAGGTAGGCGAAGGCGGTCCGGATGCCGGTGCGGCCGAGCGCCTTGGCCGCCGAGCGGCGTCGTGCACGGCACGCCCGACTCGAGCGCAGGCCACCTGCACCGGCAGCAGGGCCGAGTTGACCCGGGCCAGCACGGCGATGTCAGCCGGGCCCGACGCCGGCAGCCCTGCCACCCGGCGATGATCTCGACGGCCAGGCCGGCCAGGCCGTCGCCGGGAGCGGTCAGGACGGCGACCGGACCCGACCCGGCCAGCGGGCCCGTCTCCGCCGCCTCGCCGTCGACCCGGCCCTCGGGCCATCGGATGGTCTTGTCGACGCGCCGGTGGTTGTAGGAGAGGAGGTGGCGGGCCGCGTCCGACCACCGAGGGCGGGCACCGGTAGTTGACCTCCAGCGGGTGGTGGGCGGCACCGGGGAAGTAGTGCGGGAAGTCGATCAGGAACTCCGGGGTGGCCCCGGAGTAGCCGTAGATGACCTGGTCGTCGTCGCCCACCCCGAAGCAGTCGAAGCCCGGTGCGGCCAGCAGCCGGATCATGAGCAGGTGGGCCGGGGTCAGGTCCTGGAACTCGTCGACCAGCAGCCGCCGGCAGCGGGCCTGGGCCGCCGCCCTGGCCCCGGCGTCGGTGACGAGGATCTCGATGGCCCGGTAGATCTGCTCGTCGAAGTCGACCGCTCCGAGTTCGGCCAGCGCCGACCGGTAGCGGTCGAAACCCTCGGCCGATGCCCGGAGCGTCGGGCATGGCCTCCTCCACCTGCCTCGGGGGGATGAGCCCGAGCCGGACGGACGAGAGGGCGGCGATGTAGGGGGCGACCGTGTCGGTGTTGGCCTGGCGTCGGACCTCGAACAGCCCGGAGATGAGGTCGCGGACCTCGGGCTCCTCGAGGACCCTCGGGCCGACCGCCGGGACCGAGCTCGTTGCAGATCCACAGGCCGGTGCTGTTGAGGGTGCGGATGTGGGGGCCGTCCGGCGTGAGGATCGCCGGCGCACCGTGCTTCATCTCCTCGGCGGCCCGGGTGTTGTAGGCCAGTGCGGTGACCGACCCCGGCGGGGCGCCGCGACCGGCCACCAGGTGGCGCAGCCGTTCGGTCAGCACCCGGGTCTTGCCCGACCCGGCCGGGGCGATCACCCGGGCGGCCCCGGACCGGTGGCCGACCGCGGCCAGCTGGTCGGGCGCCAGCTCGGCTCGGGGTTCCCCGTGGGTCGCCGGATGGAGACGACCGGATTCCGCGCTCCAGCGGTGGACGACGCCGACCCCGGAGGGGAGGGACGGAGGATCCGGGGGGCCACCGTCGATGAACAGGGGCGTGCCGTCGGCCAGGGTGATGTCGGCCGGACCACCCGACGGTGGCTCCGCCGGCCGCGGCGGTGCGGGCCGCCTTCCTGCCGTGCCACCAGATCGGCTCGCCGGCCCGGGCGTCGTAGTTGTTGGCCCAGACCAGGAAGTGGAGCCGCTCCACCTCGAACTCGAAGTCGGGAGTGAGATCGTGGACCCGTCCGTCGAACCGCTGGGGCGCCTTGAGGGCGTTCGGGTCCACGCCGAGCTCGACCACCACCGGCCGGCGTTCGAGCCACAGCCGGTGGAGGACATCCAGCACCGGGCCGGGCCGGGCCAGCTCCGCACCCCCGACGGTCACCCTCGGGCACAGGCGCCAGGGACCGGGGGGCTCGGCCCCAAGAGCCACGACGACGCCCCTTCCCAGCTCTGATGGCGCGGGGTTCAGCACCCGACCAACGTAGCCACGGGATGCGACAGAGCCGGCCGGCCCACTTCCTCCGGACCGCCGAACCCCCGGCTGCCGCACTCCTGGCCGTCGCCCCCCGGACCGCCGAGCTGTCGCCGCCGCACTACGGGCGGCCGCACCCCGGACAGCACGGCCGCGGATCCGTGCGCCTGCTCAGCTCCCCGGGTCGACGGCCCCGAAGCGGACACCGGTGAGATCCTCGGACACCGCCCACAGCCGGGAGGCCGTCCCGGTGTTTGTGGCCGCCTTCAGGAACGGGACCCGCTTCGGATGGCCGCGCATGCCGAACAGCCGGTCGGGACCGAAGAACTGCCCGCCTCCCACCGCCGGCGACGTGGCCGCGTAGAGGGAGGGAAGGGCTCCGGCGGCCGCGCTCTGGGCCAGGACGGTGTTCCCCAACCGGAGCACCCGCTCGGTGAAAGCCGACCCTTCCATCTGCGGGGCCACCATCTGCAGGTTGGTGGCGGCGTACCCAGGATGGGCGGCCACACTGATGACGTCGGCTCCGTGGCGGGCCAACCGCCGGTCGAGCTCCAGGGTGAACAGCTGGTTGGCCAGCTTGGACTGACCGTAGGCGGACCACTTGCCGTAGTGCCGCACGCCCGACAGGTCGTCGAACCGGATCCGACCGCCCCTGGCCGCCATGCTGGACACCGTCACCACCCTGGCGCCCGGCGTGGCCAGCAACGGCTCGAGGAGCAGGCCGGTGAGGGCGAAGTGGCCGAGGTGGTTGGTGCCGAACTGCATCTCGAAGCCGTCGGCCGTCTCCCGACGAGGGATGGCCATGACCCCGGCGTTGTTGACCAGGACGTCGAGGCGGTCGTGGCCGGCGGTGAAGTCGGCGGCGAACTTCCGCACCGACGCCAGATCGGCCAGGTCGAGCTCGGCCAGCTCCAACTCGGCCCCGGGCGCCTCGATCAGGAGCCGGTCCACCGCACCGGCACCCCGGGCCTGGTCGCGGCAGGCCACCACGACGTGGGCCCCCGACCTGGCCACGCCCAGGGCGGTCTCGAATCCGAGTCCGCTGTTGGCGCCCGTCACCACGACCACCCGCCCGGCGAGCGGCGGAATGTCTGCTGTCGTCCACGGTGCCATCGGCTCCGACCATAGGCAGTCCGGCACACGAAGGCCAGACTGGCGCGGCGGGGACCAACGTGGAGCCGAAGTACGCTCGGCCCGAACCGCCACCCCCGACCCCAACCGCCACCCCCGACCCGCAGAGGACGGTCCCTTGACCCCGCGACTCGCCACCGATACCGAGGTCGACACCTGGAAGGAGCGCGGGTGGGTGCTGCTCGAAGGTCTGGTCGGCACCGAGGAGATCGACGCCGCCTCGGGCGATATCCACCAGCTGTTCCCGACGCCCGAGGAGTACCACACCGATCCCGAGGGGACCATCCGCACCTGGAAGGGATCGCTTCGCCACGCCGAAGAGGACCGGCTGTGGCCCGAGCACGGGCCGGGGTTCCGGGCCGACCAGCACATCTGGGTGACCGAGTTCCCGTTTCCGGGAGAGGGCACGCTCAACCGTCTCTGCGTACACCCCTCCATCGTCGACTTCGCCGAACGCGCCCTTGGAACCCCGGACGTGCGCATCTACCAGACCCACGGCACCGCCTCCTACTCGGGCCTGACCGACTACGAACAGCCGATGCACATGGACCGCAACCACTCGTGGCTCCCGCCCGGCAACGAAGCGCCCTGGTGGAACCTGGAGGGCTTCCTCTTCCTCTCCGACGTGACCGACGCCGACAATCCCACCCGGGTGGTGTCCCTGGCCGACTCGGCCCACGTGAAGGAGACGACGCCGATCGTGATGCCCGACCGTGATCCGGGGCTGTACGCATCAGAGCACCGGGCCACCGGGGTGCGGGGGTCGTACTTCGCCTACCGGTCGGACGTCTTCCACCGGGGCGCCCCGTTCGGCGCCGACCGGCGGGCCCGGTTCCTGCTGGCCCTGGCCTTCAAACGCGCCGGGCAGGAGTGGATCGGCTACAACCAGGCCCAGTCGAAGTCCACGGGCCCGGCATGGACCACCTTCGCCGAGCACTCGACGCCGCGGGAGCTCGAATTGTTCGGCTTCCCTCCGCCCGGCCATCCGATCTGGAACGATGCGCTGCTCCGCCGGACCGCCATGCGCTACCCGAGGCTCGACCTCGACCCGTGGCGCCGGGCCCTCGACCCGGGCCCGGCGGACCCTCCGCAGTAGCTCAGCGGGCGGCCGCGGGCGCCGTCCCGAAAAGGCCCCGGACTCAGCCCTGAGCCGGGAAGCGCTCGAGGTAGGCGGAGAACTGCTCCCGGACGGTGGAGGCGTCGAGCCCGAACTCCTCGAGGGCGAACTCGTGGCTCCCGAAGGCGCGGGGCGGATGGGCCCCGGCCCAGTCCTCCAGCCGACCCCGACCGTCCCCCACCGGGATCCCGAGCTGTCGGTAGGCGGCGACGACCGCACCCACCGGGTCGGACTGCAGCGAGTCGAAGCCGATGTCGGCGAAGCACTCCTCGCCGATACGGCTCCGGAAGTCCAGAGCCCGGCGGATGGCCTCCGACCACAGCACCAGCTGCTCCCGCCCGAGCTCCTCGGCGTCGTCGCGGTCGCTGACCCAGCTCCGGGTGTAGGCGATGAGGCTGCACACCGAGCCCAGCACCGCGGCCGGGTCACGGTGGGTCCAGACGAACTTCGCCCCCGGGTACACGGCGCGCAGGTCGTCGAGGGCCAGCATGTGCACGGGCGTCTTGAGGTGCCAGAACCGCGGTGGGCAGTGCCACTGGAGCAGCTGCAGCACCTGCCGGTGGAAGCGCGTAGGCGCCCGCCATGTCGCAACCGAGCAGCCACTCCGAGTACGTGGGGACCTGGGCCATGCCGTCGAAATGAGCGGTACGGAACTCCATGCCCAGGAGGTCCTGGCACTCGGTGGGACCGTCGGCCACCTGGAAGTGCAGCGACCGCATCTTCGGGAACGCCTCGTACATGGCCGCCAGACCCTGGCGGGCCGACTCGATACGGGGGTCGGTGTGCCTGGGTGGCCGACTCCGGGGGCGGTACCGGCTCGGAGGACTCCCACAGGCGGAGCGAGCGGATCTGGGGATCCGCGGCCAACAGGTTGCTGAGGGCGGTGGTCCCGGTGCGGGGCAGGCCGATGATGACCAGGGGGCCCTCGACCACCTCGTCCGACGATCTCGGGGTGGGACATGCAGGTGTCGACGATGCGCAGGCGGTTGGAGAGCAGCATGCCGAGCCGCATCCCGAGGATCTGCTCGCCTCCGGGCGTGAGCGTCGGCCTCGGCGTCGAGCGACGCCGACCAGCCGGTCGAGCCCCTCCCGCCAGGAGGTGCCCCCGAAGTCCTCGAGCCCGGTCTCCTCCACGGCGGCATCGATCAGCGCCTCGGCATCCATCATCGGGCGGGGTCGCCGCATCAGATGAAGTCCGATCCGCCGTCGACGTTGATGTTGGCGCCGGTCACGTAGCCGTTGCGTCCGGGAGGCCAGGATAGGCGATCAGGGAGGCCACCTCCTCGGGGAGGCCCGCCCGGCCCAGGTCGGCCGGCTGGTGGAAGTGCCGGTCGATCCATGTCATGACGTCGTAGGGATCGGTGGCGTCGAGCCCGTCCGCCTCGAAGATCGTCCCGCAGCCCCTCGCTGAAGCTGGCGGTGACGATCGATCCGGGGCTAACCGTGTTGACGAGGATCCCTTCGGGGGCCAGCGACTTGGACAGGTTCTTCGACACGCTGGTCAACGCGGCCTTGGACGCCGTGTAGGCCACGAGGAGCGGGCTCTGGCGCTGGGTGGAGTGGGCCGAGAAGTTCACGATCCTGGCCCACTCGGCCCGGCGCAGCAGGGGCAGCGCCGGCCCGGACGCACCGCACCGCGGCCATGACGCCCGAGGTCGAAGGACGCCGTCCCAGTCGGCGTCGTCGAGCTGCTCGAAGCGCCCGGCCCCCGGGCCGAGCGTGTTGACCAGGACGTTGAGCGATCCCCAGCGTCCGGCCCGAGCTCCGAGAAGGCCTCGTCGCACCTGGTCGCCGGTCGGTGACATCGACCGGCCAGGCCGAGCGATCCGGCGCTGCCCGCGGCGTGCAGGGCGGCCACGGTGGCTCGTCGAGCGCCTCCCGGCCCCGGGCCAGCACCGCCACCGGGCCCCTTCGGCGGCCAGCCGCTCGGCGATGGCCCGGCCCATACCCTTGATGCCGCCCGTGACGACGGCGCGTGGCCTCTGCCAAGCCCAGGTCCATGGTGCTCTCCTCTCAGCGTGTCGGCGGGTCAGCCGGTGCCGGCGTGCCGGCGTGTCGACGGGTCGGCGTGTCGGCGGGTCAGCGTGTCGGTGTGCAGCGTGTCGGGTGTCAGCGCGGGAACCGGCGCCGGACGGCGGCCCGGCGGGCCTCGATGACCTGCCGGCGCCGGACGGGGTCGATCCGGGCCGTCCCGGCCGGCAGTGCGGCCTCCAGCTCGGCGAAGGGGACTCGCGGACCGAGGGAACCGGTGCGCCCGCGGCCCGGAGCCAACGGAAGATCATGGCTCCGTGGTGGTTGCCGGCGGTGTCGAGCCAGTTGGCCACGCCCGGGGTCGGTGTGGGCCACCACGGCCCGGAACACCCCGTCGTCGTCGAGCACGGCCTGGTGGCCGTTGAGGCTCGACTGGCGGTTGGCGTAGTCGATGGTCTCCCACCAGAAGTTGCCCAGCGAGACGCTCCAGTAGAGGGCGTCGGGGGGCGTGACCTCGATGACGCAGGGCCTCGTCGTCCTTCAGGCTCCACGAGCCCCACGTGCTCACGTTCTCGGCCGCCGCGCCCATGGTGGTGAGAGCGGCGGGCTCGCGGAAGCAGTTGACCCCCTGGGCCCGGCCCCCCTCCTCCACGTCCAGCCAGAACTCGATGCTGGCCTCGACGAACTCGCCGAGGGCCTCGAGCTGGCTGCGCCAGCCGCCCGCCGAGCAGCGGACTCGGGGGCGGCGGCCGCGTCGGGGTCCGGCGGTCGCTCGGTGCACTCGATGGACAGATCGGCCGGCCGTCTCGCTCGACCAGTCGTAGAAGAACTGGCGGACCACGAGCGAGGAGCTGGCCTCGTCGAGGGCCATCCAGTTACCCGGGTGCTCCCTGGCCGACAGCACGAGCTCGAATCGGCCGTCCGCGTCCAGTGTCGAGATCGTCGGCCACCAGGTTGCCGGTGCTGGCGATGCCCGCCCATGACCTGGAAGCCCGAGGTAGCGGACGGAGTTGCGCGCGGCCCCGCACCCGGTAGGTGGCGTCGCCGCGGATCGACGCCCCGGTGTAGGCGGCGTCGGGGCAGTCCATCCCCCACTTGAGGACGTTGTCCACGTTGGCCGGGGCGAAGTAGGGGCCGTAGGGGTCGGACGCGCGCAGCGCCTCGTCGATGCCGAGGGCCAGGAGGACCAGCAGGTGCCGGTACCCGGCGGCCTGGTCGGTCTCCTCGCCCGGGGCCCGGTCGGACCGCATGACCTGACCGGCCCGGGCCAGTGAGTCGACCAGCCGGTCCCAGGCCCGGCCCGACACCAGCTCGGTCCCGTCGGCCGGCCCGTGCCGGTAGGCCGAGCCCACCGAGCCGGGTGCCCATGTCGGTGTCGTCACGCTGCTCACATCCCCCATCCGTCCCAGCCGGGGGACGAATGCCCGCCCGGTGACGGAAAAGGTAGTTCGAACGGGCGGGCCGTGCGGTCCACCGGTGGACGTCGAAAAGGTGGGAGGATGGACGGCTAGTCAGGATGAATAGTTGACCAGGCCAGTCAGTTCTAGAGCCTGTCCAGGTCCAACCCGCACTGGCAGATCCCGGATCCCCCTCGACCCCCGCTACCGCCAGGCCTGCCACGTCACACTGCCGCCGTTGGACATCGCATCGTGCAGACTGGGTCAAGGTCCTCCATGGAGACTTCCGCGAAGATTGCGTTGGCCGTGGCGCTGGAAGGCGCCGGATGGCACCCTGCAGCCTGGCGGCTCCCGAGCGCCCGGCCCACAGAGCTGTTCTCGGGCCGTTACTGGGTCGACCTGGTCCACGAGGCGGACCGGGCCGGTGTCGACTTCGTGACCATCGACGACTCGATGTCCGTCCGGTCGGGCCAGGGTGTGCCCGACGGGAGGACCGACCGGGTGCGCGGGCGTCTCGACGCCGTCCTCATCGCGGCCCGGGTGGCGCCGACCACCCGGTCCCTCGGCCTCGTCCCCACGGCCACCACCACCCACACCGAGCCGTTCCACGTGTCCAAGGCCATCGCCACCCTCGACTACGTGAGCGGCGGACGGGGCGGGTTTCAGGCCCGGGTGTCACCGACCACCTCCGAGGCCCGCCAGTTCGGCCGCCGCCAGTTCCCCGACACGCCGGCCGGGGCCGGGGTCAGGGCCGGGGCGGGGGTGCCGGCCGGGGCCGGGGTCAGGGCCGGGGCGGGGGCGCCGGCCGGGGTCAGGGCCGGAGTCAGGGCCGGGCCGGGGGTCGGGGGCCGGGCTGAGGCTGAGGCTGAGGCTGAGGCGGGGGCTGAGGCGGGGGCTGGCGCACGGGCGGGGGCCGGGGCCCGGGCGGGGGTTGAGGCTGCGGCCGGGGCCGTGGCGGGGGCTGGCGCACGGGCGGGAGCCGATTCCGAGGTACCCGGTCATGTCGCCGACCTGTTCGACGAGGCCGCTGACTTCATCGAGGTGGTCCGCCGGCTCTGGGACAGCTGGGAGGACGACGCCGAGATCCGCGACGTGGAGACCGGCCGCTTCGTCGACCGCGACCGCCTCCACTACATCGATTTCGAGGGGTGCTGGTTTTCGGTCAAGGGCCCGTCCATCACCCCCCGGCCCCCGCAGGGCCAGCCGCTGGTCACCGCCCTGGCCCATGTGCCCGTGGCCTTCCGGCTGGCGGCCCGGCAGGCCGACCTGGTCTTCATCACGCCGGACAGTGCCGACGAGGCCCGGGACATCATCGCCGGGCTCCGCGCCGAGGAGGCGGCGGTGGGCCGGACCGGTCCCCCCCTTCTCGTCTTCGCCGACCTGGTCGTCCTCCTCGACGCCGAGGCCGCCGCGGCCGAAGGGCGCCGGGGCCTGCTCGACGAACTGGCGGGCCGTCCGTACCGGTCCGACGCCCGCATCTTCACCGGTACCCCGGACGGACTGGTCGACCTGCTGGTCGGATGGGAGAGGGCCGGGATCGACGGGGTCCGCCTCCGGCCCGCGGCCATCCCCGCCGACCTCGAGGCGATCACCCGCCAGGTGGTGCCCCTGGCCCGACGGCGGGGCGTCCTCCGCCGGCAACCCCGCGGCACCACGCTGCGGGAGCACCTGGGCCTGCCCCGACCCCAGAACCGGTACGTGGATGCCTGAACACCGGCCCACCGGCCGGTCGGTCGGACCGGCGTCTTCCCCCGTGACCGGACCGGATCGGCCGATCCATCTCGCCGTCCACTTCCCCGGGGTCAACAACACCACCGTGTGGAGCGACCCCGAGGCGGGCAGCCAGATCGAGTTCTCCTCCTTCGTGCACATGGCCCAGACCGCCGAGCGGGCCAAGTTCGACTTCTTCTTCCTGGCCGAGGGGCTGCGCCTGCGCGAGGTGCGGGGCCGCATCCACGACCTCGACGTGGTCGGACGGCCCGATACCTTCACCGTGCTGGCCGCCCTGTCCGCCGTCACCGACCGGATCGGCCTGTCCGGCACCATCAACTCCACCTTCAACGAGCCCTACGAGGTGGCGCGGCAGTTCGCCTCCCTCGACCACCTCTCCGGCGGCCGGGCGGCGTGGAACGTCGTCACCTCGTGGGACGCCTTCACCGGCGAGAACTTCCGGCGCGGCGGCTTCCTGGCCCGCGACGACCGCTACGAACGGGCCCGGGAGTTCCTCCAGACGGCCAGGGAGCTGTGGGACTCGTGGGACGACGGCGCCGTCCTCGCCGACCAGGAGTCGGGAACCTTCCTGACCGACCCGGACCAGGGGACCTTCGCCCACCACGGCGTGCACTTCGACATCGAGGGTGTCTTCGGGGTTCCCCGCTCGCCCCAGGGGCAGCCGGTGATCTTCCAGGCCGGCGATTCCGACACCGGCCGCGAGTTCGCCGCCGCCGCCTCGGACTGCATCTTCTCCCGCCACGGCACCATCGAGGCCGGCCAGCAGCTCTACCGCGACGTGAAGGGGCGCATGGCTCGCTACGGCCGCTCGCCGGACGAGCTCAAGATCCTTCCGGCGGCCACCTTCGTGCTCGGCGAGAGCGAGGCGGACGCCATCGAACGCGCCGCTGTCATCCGCAGCCAGCAGGTCAGCGGGGCCACCGCCATCCAGCTCGTGGAACAGGTCTGGAACCGCGACCTCTCCGGGTACGACCCGGACGGACCATTGCCGGCGGAGGACCCGGACCTCTCGGAGCTGACCGTGGTCAGGGGCCGGGCCGACATGCACCCCGACCGCCTGCGCACCTCCCGCCAGTGGCGGGCCCTGGCCGAGTCCAAGGGCCTGTCGATGCGGGAGCTCATGATCGAGGTCACCAGCCGGCCGGCGTTCATCGGCACCCCCGAGCAGGTGGCCACCCAGATCGAGACCTCGGTGAACGAGCGGGCCGCGGACGGCTTCATCCTGGTTCCCCACGTCACGCCGGGCGGGCTCGACCGCTTCGCCGACACGGTCGTGCCCATCCTCCAGGAGCGCGGCCGATTCCGCACGGAGTACGAGGGGCCGACCCTGCGCCACCACCTCGGGCTCCCTCCGGCACCGACCCACCGTCGTCACCACGTCACAGGGTCGGCCGGCCGATGACCTCCAAGCGGGTACCGCTCGGCGTGCTGGACGTGGTGCCGATCAGCTCGGGCTCCGATCCCGCCACGGCCCTGCACAACAGCATCGACCTGGTGAGGACGGCCGAGGCCCTCGGCTACTCCCGTCACTGGTTCGCCGAGCACCACCTCAACCCGGGGGTGGCCGGCTCGGCGCCGGCCGTGCTTACCGCCATGGCCGCGGCGGAGACCGGGCACATCCGCATCGGATCGGGAGGCGTCCAGAGCGGCCACCGGACGGCGCTGTCCATCGTCGAGGAGTTCGGCCTCCTCGATGCCCGCTACCCGGGGCGCATCGATCTCGGGATCGGGCGCTCGGCCGGACCGGGCTCCCTCCAGAACCGGCCCAGGGGTCCAGAGGACCCCGACCGGCGGCCCCGGCGCAACGCCAACAAGCCCTACCGGACGGCCGAAGGGCTCCTCATCCCGCAACGGCCCTCGCTCCGGGGACTGGCCAACTCGCCCCTCCTGGCCCTGACCTCCGACCTGCTCCGGCAACCGGGGGCCGAACCGGCCGGCTACGGCGACCTGCTCGACGACATCGTGGGCCTCCTCGACGGGACCTACCGGTCGGCCGAAGGGCTGGCCGCCCGGCCCATCCCCGGCACGGGCGCCGGCATGGAGCTGTGGGTCCTCGGCAGCAGCGCCGGGGAGAGTGCCTCGGTGGCCGGGAGGCTGGGGCTGCGATTCGCGGGCAACTACCACGTGAGCCCGGCCACCGTGCTCGAGGCCGTGGACGCCTACCGCCAGGCCTTCGTCCCCTCCGCCCATCTCCACCGTCCCTACGTCGCCGTCTCCGCCGACGTGGTCGTCGGCCCCGATGACGAAACGGCCAACGAGCTGGCCGAGGGGTACCCGCTGTGGGTCCTCAGCATCCGGAGCGGGCAGGGCGCCATCCCGTTCCCGAGCCCCGAGGAGGCCCGGCTCCACCACTGGACGGGTGCCGAACGGGCGCTGGTCCGCGACCGGACGGAGACCCAGTTCGTCGGATCGCCGCGGTCGGTCACCTCCCAGCTCCGCTGGTTGCAGCAGGCCACGGACGCGGACGAGCTGCTGATCACGACCATCACCCACCGTCACGACGACCGGATCCGTTCCTACCGGCTCCTGGCCGAAGAGTGGGGCAGGGAGGGGCGCCCCGGTGACCGCCCCCCGGTCCGCATGCACTACCCGGCGGCGAGTGAGATGCGGACGTGGACGCTCACTTCCCGGGAGCACTCGGGGTAGGGGATCGGGGTCGGGGCTCGGGCGGCTCCCGGGCTCGGGCTCGGGCGGGGCAGCGGCGCCTTCCCGGACCGGTCAATCGGCGGCGATGGCCGCCAGTACGTCGAGCTTCGCCGCCCGGCGCGCCGGCCACGTGGCCGCCCCCAGCCCGAGCAGGGCCGACAGGAACAGGAACACGACCAGGCTGCCCAGCGGGACCACGATGTCGGTGATGCCCTGCTGTTTCAGGGAGGCCGCGAAGGCGACCCCGAGGGCGGTGCCCACGACCACGCCGATGATGGCGCCGAACAGGGAGAGGATGACGGATTCCGACCGGATCATGGCCCGCACCTGACGCCGCCTCATTCCCACCGCCCGCAGCAGGCCGATCTCGTGGGTCCGCTCGAATACCGACAGCATGAGCGTGTTGACGATCCCGATCAGCGCGATGACCACGGCCAGGGCCAAGAGGGCGTACACCAGCCCCAGCAACTGGTTGACCTGCTCCTGCTGGGACTTCTCGAACTGGGCCAGGGTCTGGATCTTGAGATTGGGGTAGGACATGAGCTGGCCGTTGATGGCCTTCCCGTCCGCGCCCGGCCCGCCCGCCGTGCGCAGGAGCACGGCCACCGGCAGCGGGTTGCTGAAGTGCGAGAGGAAGAATCCGTCGCCGACGAGGAAGCTGCCGATGAGGGCGTTGGGTTTGAAGATGCCCCCGATGCGCATGGTCGTGGACCCGGTCTGGGCGAACTTCACCGGCACCACCGACCCCACCGAGAGGTGGTCGCTGGTCGCCGTCGTGGTGTCGATGAGCAGGTCGCCGCGGACGAGGGCGGGCGCACCGGTCCCGGCATCCAGACGCAGGATGACCGTCTGCGGCAGGTGGCCGGTGGACACCGCGGTGAGACTCGACAGCGAGCCCCTGAATTGCGAACTGCCCCGAGTAGACGGTCGACACGGCAGTGACGCCGGGGATGTGGGCGGCGGTGACGGGAACCGCATTGCTGAACCCGCCGGCACCCGAACCCGAGCTGGTGATGATGTAGTCGGCGCTGATGGCTTCGTCGACACTGCTGGTGGCCGACCTGGACAGTGAGGCTCCGAAGACGGCGATGGTGGAGACGAGGGCCAGGCCCACCATCAGGGCCGAGGAGGTCTGGGCCGTGCGCCGCGGGCTGCGCATCGAGTTCTCACGCCCGAGCTTCCCCGACGTCCCGAGCATCCGGGCCAGCGGGCGCCCGAGGACGCTGGCCATGGGGCGGGCCACGACGGGGGCCAGCATCCCGATGCCGATGAAGATGGCGATCGCCCCCAACCCGACCAACTGGATGGCAGGCTTCTTCAGCCCGATGGCCAGCACGGCGATGCCGACGACGGCGATGACGGTCCCGATGACGATCCTCCGGCGGGACGACTCCTCCTGGTCCCCCTGGTAGTCGACCATGGCCGCCACCGGAGGGATGCGCACGGCCCGGCGGGCCGGGCTGACGGCCGACACCACCGTCACCCCCACCCCGACCACGAGGGCGACGATGACCGTGCGGGTCTCGAAGGCCAGCGGGCCGGTGGGCAGGGTGATGCCGAAGCCCTTCAGGAGCGCCTCCAACCCGACGGCGGACAGGACGCCCAGCCCGAGGCCGACCAGTGAGGCGACCAGGCCCAGGAGACCGGCCTCGACCAGCACCGAGCGGAACACCTGGCGCCGGCTGGCGCCGACGATCCGCAGGAGCGCCAGCTCCCGGGTGCGCTGCCCCACCAGGATCGAGAACGTGTTGAAGATGGTGAACCCGCCCACGAACAGGGAGATGAAGGCGAAGACCAGCAGCGCCGTCGAGAAGAAGCCCAGTGCCTGGTTGATGGAGTTGGTCTGCTCAGTGGCCACCGTCTGGCCGGACACCACCTCGACCCCGGCCGGGAGTTGGCGGGCGATGGCCCGCTGGAGGGCGGCTTTGTCGGTCCCCGGCTTGGCCAGGACGTTGATGGAGTCGAACTGTCCCACGTCTCCGAACACCTGTTGGGCGGTGGGCAGGTCGAAGGCGGCCAGCGTGGCCCCGGCCAGGTTGTCGGCGGAGCCGAACTTGACCAGGCCGGAGATGGTGAAGGTCCGGGTCGGACCGGCCAGCAGGACCCGCACACGGTCGCCCACCTTGAAGTGGTACTTGTCGGCCGTGCCCACGTCCATGGCCACTTCGGTCGAGTTGGTCGGGGCCGTGCCGCCGGTCACGGTGAGGACCGAGAGCTGCCGGTTGGGGTCGAAGGAGAAGCCGATGGTCGGCGCGCCTCCTGTGGTCACCGCCTTCCCGTCGGGTGCGATGAACTGTGCGTAGCCGGTCACCGAGCCGTCGGCGTAGGCCACCCCGGGGATGCGGCGCACGGTCGTCTCGATGGACTCGGGGATGGCCTTGCGGGCGGCGGTGCCCGAGGAGTCGTCGCTCAACGCCGCCTTGCCCCGCACGACGAAGTCGACGTTCTGGTACACGTGGCCGAACAAGGTGGTGAACGTGTTGTGCAGGGTGTCGGTGAGGACGAAGGTCCCCGAGATGAAGGTGACCCCGAGCACGATGGCCAGCGCGGTCAGGGCCAACCGCAGCTTGTGGGCCAGCAGCCCCTTGACGGTGACCTTCCACACGTCAGGTTCCGAGCTGCTTCATCTGCTCCAGCACGAGGTCGGCGGTGGGCGATTCGAGCTCGCCCACCACCTTGCCGTCGGCCAGGAACACCACCCGGTCGGCGAAGGCCGCCCCCCGGGGGTCGTGGGTGACCATGACGATCGACTGGTTGAATTCGGTGACCGACCGGCGCAGGAAGGCCAGCATCTCGGCCGACGAGTTCGAGTCGAGGTTGCCGGTCGGCTCGTCGGCGAAGACCAGGTCGGGCCGGCCGATGAGGGCACGGGCGCAGGCGGCCCGCTGCTGCTGGCCACCCGACATCTCGGTGGGACGGTGGGAGAGCCGGTCGCGGATCCCGAGCTGCTCGACGAGGTAGTCGAACCAGGCCTGGTCGACCTTGACCCCGGCCAGGTCCGAGGGCAGGGTGATGTTCTCGGCGGCGGTGAGGGTGGGGACCAGATTGAAGGACTGGAAGACGAAGCCGATCCGGTCCCGGCGCATCTGGGTCAGGCCGGCATCGTCGAGCAGGCCGATCTCCAGGTCGCCGACGAAGGTGCGGCCCGAGGTGGGCGAGTCCAGTCCGGCCATGCAGTGCATGAGCGTCGACTTGCCCGAACCCGACGGGCCCATCACCGCGGTGAAGCGGGAGCGCTCGAACTCGACATCGACGCCGTCGAGGGCCCGGACCACAGCGTCGCCCTTGCCGTACGTCTTGACCAGGTCGACGGCGCGGGCCGCGGGCAACACGGAAGCCGGGTTCGGGTTGTGGTCGGTCAGCGTCATCGAGTTCCGTTCTCTGGAAGCCTGGCGCGCCGTGTCCAGTCGGATGACGGCGGAGTGTCGCGTCTCGGGGCCACGGGCCTGACCTCGCCCACCGATGCTATCGGTCGAATTCGGCATGGGCGTGAGAGGTGTGATGGTGCCCGTCGACCCGGCCGGCGCGACGCCAGAGGAACAGCCCTACCAGCACCAGCAGCAACCACGGGAGGTGGACGTACGTGAGGGTGGATCCGGCGGCCGCGGCCACCAGGGCGATGACGAGTACGAAGGAGACCAGCCGCCACCGGCGGGGCCGGGGAGGCGGCGTCTCGTCGGCCAGCGGGGGGAGGTCGTCGAACAGCCCGCGGAGATCGCCCCGGGTCGTGGCCCCGATGGCCCGGTCGAGCCGCGCCTTGAACTCGACCTGGTCGAGCCGCCCGTCAGCGAAGTGGCGGGACAGCTTGTCGGCCACCTCGTTCCGCTCGGCGTCGGAGGCTCGGAGCGTGGAGTCGGCGGTGCTGGTCCGACGTCCGGGGTTCGGGTAGGGGGGATCCCATCGGCAACGCATGGTCGGTCCTCTCGGAAGGTTGGGGTAGGTCGGTGACGGGTGGTGTGGGTCGGTCGGGTGACGGTGTGGGTGGGTGACGGTCAGCGGGCCCGCTCGCGGGCCAGCAGCTCCTCGGCCACCGAGACATCGGTTTCCTCCTCGGGGATGAGCAGCCATCCGGCCAGGTAGAGCGGAACGGCCAAGCCGCCGAGGAGAGCGAGGGCGACGAAGGCGATCCGCACCAGGGTGGGATCGATGTCGAAGTAGTCGGCCAAGCCGGCAGCAACGCCGGCCAGCATCCGCCGGTTACGGCAGCGGTGCAGGCGGTCTTCGCCGGCGGTGGCATGCCCGGTGCCGGTGACCGGCCCCGGGCCGGGGGAGGGGTGCCGGTGGTCGGCCCGGGGCCGGTGGGAGGGGTGGCGGTGGTCGGCCCGGGGCCGGTGGGAGGGGGTTCTGATGGTGTGGCGCTGGGGTTCGAGTGGTCCATGGGGCCAGCTTGAAGGAGGGAGGGGTGGGGCGGAATCCGGCATGACCCTGGTCGGACCCTGACCCCGGACGCCGACGATCAGGGACATCCCCGATAGCTCCGGGCACCGGGCGCGCGATCATCTTGTATCGCCGAAATCACCGACACCGGGGTGAAGGTGCCCACCACGCCCGACCCAGACCCTCCAGCAGATCCGACACCTCCCCTGCAGCATGGCTCGGGTGAGTGGCATTCGTCATGGGGCAATGCCGAGTGGAGGTACCGGTACGGTGTCGGGGGCCACCGGGGCCACCGGGGCCACCGGCGGCTGCGGGGCCCCATCCGCCGGAGCTCCGATGCCCGGGTGGTGGCCGGAGTGTGCGGCGGCATCGCCCAGTCCACCGGCATCGATGTCACCCTCATCCGCATCGGGTTCGTCCTGCTGACCCTCGGGAGCGGCATCGGCATCCCCGTCTACGCGCTGGCCTGGCTCCTCCTCCCCCTCCAGGGCGAGACCACGACCATCTTCTCGAGAGCCATCACCGACCGGCGGGGCATCAGGCTGGTGATCGCCATCATCCCGGCCCTGGTGGTGTTGCAGATCCTGGCCGACGGGCTGCACATCGGCTATTTCGGATCGTTCAGCTGGCCGGTCTTCCTCGCCGTCGGCGTCGCCATCCTCATCCGGCGCAACGCCAGTGAGGGGGAGCGGGTGTGGATCAGCGACGATCTCCTGCCCATGCTCCACTCCGGCACCGGGCACAACCGGCGGTGGACCCTGGTGGCCCGCGTCGGCGCCGGTGTCGTGCTCGGGATCGTCGGGCTCTTCATCCTGATCTCGGGCCACACCAGCGCGGCGGCGCTGCACCCGATCGGCGGCGCACTGCTGGTCATCGCGGCCATCGTGGTGGTGTTCGGTCCGTGGTGGATCTCACTGGTCCGCGATCTGCTCTCGGAGCGCCAGGCGCGTGCCCGGGCCGAGGAGCGGGCCGAGATGGCGGCCCACGTCCACGACTCGGTGCTCCAGACGCTGGCCCTCATCCAACGCTCGGCCGACGATCCCCAGCATGTGGTGCGCCTGGCCCGGGCCCAGGAGCGCGAGCTCCGTTCGTGGCTGTTCGAGGGCCGGTCGCCGGGCACCATCGGCCAGGAGGCGTCGACGCTGGCCGAGGGCATCGGCGTGCTCCAACGCCAGATCGAGGCCGACCACGGGATCACCGTCCAGGTCGTCGTGGTCGGCGACTGCGCGCTCGACGACGGGATGCGGGCGCTGCTCGACGCCTCACGGGAGGCCACGGTCAACGCGGCCAAGTGGTCCGGCGCCCCGGAGGTCTCCTTCTACGGCGAGGTCGACCGTGACGCGGCCATGATCTACGTCCGCGACCGCGGCCAGGGCTTCGATCCGGAGAGCGTGCCCGAGGATCGCCAGGGCATCGCCACCTCGATCCGGGCGCGCATGGCCCGGTTCGGGGGTTCGGCGGTCATCCGTTCGGCCCCCGGCGACGGCACCGAGGTCGAGCTGTCGATGCCGCGGCACGAGCTGGTCACATGAGCCAGGAGGGCCGGCCCCGGATCTTCCTGGTCGACGACCACGCCATGTTCCGGTCCGGGGTGCGCGCCGAGCTGGGCGCCGCCGTCGAGGTCGTCGGTGAGGCCGATGAGGTCGATGCAGCCATCGAGCTCATCAACGAGCGCGTCCCGGACGTGGTCCTGCTCGACGTCCATCTTCCCGGCGGCGGAGGCCAGGCCGTCCTGCGCGGGGTCACCCCCCACCACCCGCAGGTGCAGTTCCTGGCGCTCTCGGTGTCCGATGCCCCCGAGGACGTCATCGCCGTCATCCGGGCCGGAGCCCGCGGGTACGTCACCAAGACCATCTCGGGGAGCGAGCTCCTCCAGGCCGTGTACCGGGTCGGGGCGGGCGACGCCGTGTTCTCGCCCCGGCTGGCCGGCTTCGTCCTCGACGCGTTCGCCGGTGGCGCCGGCGCGGTCGTCCCCGGCCTCGATCCGGAGCTCGACCAGCTGTCGCCCCGGGAACGCGAGGTGCTCCGACTCATCGCCCGCGGGTATACCTACAAGGAGGTGGCCCGGGACCTGACCATCTCGGCCAAGACGGTGGAGTCGCACGTCTCGTCGGTGCTGCGAAAGCTGCAACTGTCGACCAGGCACGAACTGACCAAGTGGGCCACCGACCGGCGCCTCGTGTGACGGGGCGGTCGGTGCCGGGCTCGACGCCGCGGTGGTGGGACGGGCGGAGGGAGGCCCGATGACCGGCGTTCCCGCGGCGATCGTGCCCGCCGGCCACGTGGAACCCGTACCCCGGCGCATCCGGGCCACCCGCCACGGCCTCGTCGTCGTCGATACCACTGATGCGCTCTACGTCTGGGAGTGGCCCTACTACCCGCAGTACTACATCCCGCGACGCGACGTCCGAGAGGACCTGTTGCTCCCCGGACCGCCCGGCCCGGGTGACGCACCTCTCGGGACATCATCGTCGGGCACGGTCCGCCTGTGCTCGTTTGCCGGTGCGTTCGCCGATGCCGGCGACGCCGGTTCGCCGCCCCACCCCGGCCCCGTGGCCCGCCTGTTCGTCGACGCCGAGGACGCCGCCCTGGCTGACACCATCCGGTTCGACTGGGACGCGCTCGATGCATGGTTCGAGGAGGACGAGGAGGTCTTCGTCCACCCCCGCAGCCCGTACTCGAGAGTGGACGCACTCCGTTCGACCCGGTCCGTCCGTATCGAGCTCGAGGGTGTCGTCCTGGCCGGGTCGACCTCGCCGGTGATGGTCTTCGAGACAGGGCTGCCCACCCGCTACTACCTCAACCGGACCGAGGTCAGGTTCGAACACCTCGAGCGCAGTCCCACCGTCACCCGCTGCCCTTACAAGGGGACCACCTCGGCCTACTGGTCGGGCGTGGTCGGAGGGACCACCTACACCGACCTGGCCTGGAGCTATGACTTCCCCACCCGGTCATTGCTCCCCATCGCCGGACTGGTCTCGTTCTACAACGAGAAGGTCGACGTGTTCATCGACGGCCTGCCGGCGGCGCGGCCGGTCACCCATTTCAGCTGATCGGCGGCGGGGCGGCAGCGCTCAGCCCGGCCCAACCCGGTCCGGCCCGGGTGGTGGCGTCCCGGTTCGGCCCGAGCGGTGGCGGTTGGCGATGGCGATGGCGGTGGCGGGTAGGCCGTGGAGGTTGGCCGTGGCGGGTAGGCGGGTAGGCGGTTGGCCGTGGCGGGTAGGCGGTTGGCCGTGGCGGGTAGGCGGTTGGCCGTGGCGGTTGGCGGTGACAGGTCAGCCCATCAGCCGAGCGACGTCGGTATGGACTGGGCGAAGTGGAAGACGTCATCGGGGTCGTAGGCCCGCTTGACGTCGACCAGCCTGGGCAGGTTCGACCCGTAGTAGGCCTGCTGCCAATCGGCCAGGGTGGGGTCGATGTAGTTCTGGTACGCCCCATGGGAGTAGGGAGCCAGCTGCGCCTGCGCGTCCTGGAGCCAGGTGGCGGCCGCGGCCATGACCGCCGACGACGCCCCCGTCCCCCAGCTCACGCTGTACTCGATGCAGGCCACCGCATCGCGGTGCACGAATGCGGTGCTGTCCGACGCCACCTCGTTGATGGCGCCGCCGTAGGAGTCGAAGACCATCCCGCCTCCCGAACCGGGCTGGCTCTGGGCCAAGGACGCCACGGCGTCGACGGCGGCCTGCAGGCCGGCTGACGACATGGCCGCGTCGATGTAGTTCGACTTCGCCGCGAATGCAGCCCGCGACAACGTGCCGGCCGGGTTCTGTGACGGCAGGTGGCAGGCGGCCACCGACGAGTCACTGCACCCGGCCTCGATCAACATGGCCCTGAGGTACGGCTCGGGCCCGACGAACTGATAGGTGGGCGCGGTGCCCACCGCGGCCATGAACGGCCCGAGGAGACCGGTGAGCGTGGAGGGCGTGCCCACCAGGACACCGGTGACCCGCACGCTCAGAGGTTGGGGGCCGCCGGCCGCTCCGGACGAGAGGAGCTGGCAGTTGGACCACAGCTCGGGCGGGGTGCCGGGCATCCAGTGCTGCCACGCGCCGAGCACATCGGCCGCCGCGCCCCACGGGTACTGGAGGGTGAACAGGGCGATGTCCGGGATCGGGTGGACGTCGAAGGTGAACGAGGTCACCACTCCGAAATTTCCACCGCCGCCACCCTTCGAGGCCCACAGGAGATCGTCGTGGTTGCCGGGTTCGGCCTTGACCACCCGGGAGTCGGCCGTGACCATTTCGAGTGATTGCAGGTTGTCGCAGGTGAGCCCGTACTTGCGGCCGAAGACGCCGATGCCCCCGCCGAGGGCCAGCCCGGCGATCCCCACCGTCGGGCAGGATCCGCCGGGGAGCAGGACGCCGGCCGCCCCGAGCGCGCTGTAGATGTCGATCAGCCGGGCGCCGGCCCCGACCGTGGCCGACGTGGCCGACCCTGTCGGGCCGGCGGTGACGGCCGCCATCCGGGTGACGTCGACGACCAGCCCGGAGCACGAGGAGTAGCCCCCGTAGCTGTGCCCGCCGGACCGCGCCGCCATCTGCACCCCGTGCCCGCGGGCGAAGGCGAGGCAGTGCTGCACGTCTGACGGCGAAGCGCAGTAGGCGATGGCCAGTCGGCGCGGTACCGTCGAAGCGCTCGTTGTAGAGCTCACGGCTGGTCGGGTAGGCGGGGCTACCGGACACGACCAGCTGCCCACTCAACATCGCCGACAGGGTCGACCACGGGGGCGGGCCACCGGCCGAGCTCGTGGTGGTACTCGGGACGGTGGTGGTCGAGCCGGCGGTCGACGTGGCCTTCGAACAGCCGGCCAGTGGGCCGAGGAGGGCCGCGGTGCCGAGGGCGGCCGCCGTCGATCCGCCGCGGCGGAGGAACTGGCGTCGATCGAGGCGGTCGGGAACCGCCGGTGGACGCCCGTCGGGTCGGATCGGGACGTCCGGGGTCCCGCCGCCCCGGCTCGGACCGTTCATCCGGCCACCGCCGCCGGCTGTCCCGGGTCGGGATCGGGCGGAGGACCTGATTCCACGTCGGACGGTAGACCGGCGGACGCTCGGTGGGGCACACCCGTCGCCAACCCGGTCAGCTGCATGTAGCGCTCGAACGCCTCGTCGACCTCTCCGTGTTCTCCGGTGGCCAGCAGGTCGAGGAGCAGGCCCCGGACGACGGCCACCCCGAGCCGGGCGTCGGCCCGCGCCGTGCTCCGATCGGCACCGGTCTCGACCAGGGCGTCGGCCATGGGCCCGACCCACGACTCGACGATCCCGTCGAGGAAGCCCTCGGTACCCGGCCGGCCGCGGAGCGCAGAGGAGTAGAGCTCGAAGAACAGGCGCTCCTGGGGCCAAAGATCCGGGCTGCTGAGACGTCTCCACTCCCGGCCGGGGTCTCCCGGCTCGGTCCCGGTCCCCAACACCGCCTCCCGCTCCCGTTCCTCGACGGCCCTGGTCACGGCCGTGAGCAGCCCCTCACGCGAACCGAAGTGGTAGATGAGCATGCGGTGGCTGGTGCCGATGGCCGCGGCCAGCTGGCGCAGGCTGAGGTCGGCGATACCGGCCTCCAGGGCGTGGTCCATGGTTGCAGCCAACAGACGATCGCGGGCTTGCGGCGCGGGCACAGTTCATCGTACCATTTGGTACATGTTCCAGTTGGTACAGCATTTGTTCCGTGACGGTGACCGGACTGGCGCCTCCGGGCCGAACGCGGGTGCGGTGCCCCGGCGGGGGGCGGTCCGGTGACCCGGCTCCAGATCGAAGCCGAGGGGACCACCCGGGCCGGCCCCGACGCCGTCTGGCCCCTCGTGGCCGATGCCACCAGGTACGCCGAGTGGGGCCCGTGGGACGCCAGCGGCTACGAACCGTCGGCCGGCGGTTCCGGCGGTTCCGGGCACGGCGCCGACGGTCCCGGGCACGGTGTCGGCGCGGTGCGCCGGATCCGGTTCCGACGCACGACGACGATCGAGCGGGTTCTCGAGGTCGATGAGGGCCGGCGGATCGTCTACACGGTCGTCAGGGGGATCCCCGTGCGCAACTACCGGGGGGAAGTTGTCCTCACCCCGACCCCGGAGGGCACCCACGTCCGCTGGTCCGGTACCGGGGACAGGACGCTGCTGGCCAGGGTTGTGTTCCGCAAGCTCCGTTCGCTTTTCCCCGAGATCGTCGCTGATCTGGTGGCGGCCGCCGACCGGGCATCATCGCCTTCGTAGCCTTCGCCACTCACCCTTCGTCGCTCACCGTTCGCCGCTCTCCGTTCGCCGCTCCCGGGGAGAGCCACAAGGTTGAGGCGCCGACGATCAGCCTTCCGCCGTGGCCGGGCCTTCCCTGTGGCCGTGTCAGCCCTCGGCGTGCCCACCGCCGTGCCCACCGCCGTGCCCATGGCCGTGCCCACCGCCGTGCCCTTCGCCCCGGTCGACAGGCGCCCCCCCGCCCATCATCTTGAGCATGGGCATGCCTCCGGTCCGGACGAACCGGTAGCCCAGCAGGCCCACAACCACCAGGGCGACGATGTTGAGCACCGTGGTGTAGTTCCACTGGATGGACACCTCACCCACCTTGGCGTCGCGCTGGGTGGGTACCAGTCCGAGCACGGTGAACAGGAGCTCCACGATGTACCCGGCGGCCACCATGGCGGCGTAGAAGCTGGCCAGGATGACCAGCATCATCCGGGTGCCGTAGTACTTCCGGTAGATGACCAGGATGGGCAGGATGATCAGGTCGGCGAAGATGAAGCTGATCACCCCGCCGAAACTGATGCCCGCGTTCCAGAGCACACCGGCCAGCGGGACGTTGCCGACCGAGCAGACGAAGCTCAGCATGCTGACGATCGGGCCCACGAGGGGGCCCCACAGCTTCGAGAGCAGCGGATGGTCGACGGCGAAGAAATGGCGCCAGAAGCTGTCCGGCACCCAGGCGGCCACGGCGCCGGCGATCAGCAGCCCGACCACGATGTCCCGGATGACGGCGGCCCACTCCATGACGAAGATGTGGGAGATCGAGGTGAGGGCCTGCCTCGAACGCAGCCGCTGCCACAGCGTGCCCTCCTCTCCGATGCTCATGTCCATGGCCGCATGCCCCTCCATCGACCCGGCCAGACCCTTGTCGCTCTGCGCTCGGGCCGCGTCGATCAGCCGCTGGCGCAGGAACAGGCGGAAGATCACGGCCACGAGCACGATCATGATCGGTCCACCGACGAACTCGGCCAGCGTGAACTGCCATCCGATGAGCACGGCCAGGATCACTCCCAACTCGACGACCAGATTGGTGGACGCAATTTCGAAGGCCATGGCCGCGGCGAAGCTGGCCCCGGTCCGGAACAGGGCCCGGGCCAGGGCGACGGCGGCGTAGGAGCAGGAGGAGGAGGCCGCGCCGAATCCGGTGGCCACGGCCAAGGTCCGCGGCCGGTCGTCTCCCAGGCGCTTGACGATGGTGCTTCTCCGGATGACGGCCTGCACGATCGCCGCCAGCACGAATCCGAGCACCAGGGCCCACAGGATCTGCCAGGCCATGGAACCGCTGACGGTCAGCGCATGGCCGAGCGCGTCGACCAGTTTCACGGTCCGGCTCCCGCGCCGGGGGGAGTCTCGGGCATCACGAACGCACCATCCGCCCGATGGCGGCCGACACCTCGCTCAGCTTCGCCGCGGTGTCCTGGCCGCCGGCCTGGATGGCATCGGCCACGCAGTGGTCGAGGTGGTCGTCGAGCAGCAGCAGGGCCACGGATTGGAGTGCCCTGGTCACCGCCGAGACCTGCTCGAGGATGTTGATGCAGTAACGGTCTTCCTCAACCATCCGCTGGAGCCCACGGACCTGTCCCTCGATCCGCCGCAGGCGCTGCTGGACCGCCGCCTTGTCGTCGCTGTAGCCGTGCTGCACCGTTGTCCTCCGTCCCTACCCCTTAGTAATTCCCTCTTACCCATTACCTCTTACCCTTTACCCCTATAGGGTATCCTAGCCGTGTTTGCCCCGGCTCCCGACCGGGAATCATCCCGACAACCGCCCGGCGGCTCTTCACCGCCGGACCCACCGACCAAGACCCACCCACCAAGACCCACCCAAGACCCACCGACCAAGGAGCGTGCAGCCATGAGTCACACCGAACCCGATGCGGGCACCCACCAGGCCGAGGATTCCGAAGCCGCCCGCCCGCACACGGCCGACCGGCAGCCCACTCCGGGGGAGGAAGTCTCCGCTGACCAGGAAGTTCTCGCTGAAAGTGACGAGGAACGCCGGCGGGTGGCGGCCCACTACTCGGAGATGGCGGAGCTCGGTGCAGAGGCCGAGGGGGAGGGTCGGATCGAGTAGCCGGGCGCCGCGGCCACGTGTCGCCGTCGGGTGACGGGTCGGCGGAGGGGCCTCTGCCGTGCGGCCTCGGGGTTTGTACCCGCCACACCCCAACGGCTAAGTTCTCACCCCATTGTGTTTCGCGCCCGGTTTTCGCCGACGGCGAAGTTAAACGCACGAGCGCCCCGGCGGTCCACCACGTTGGCGGCGCTGCTCTCGGCTCTCGTCGCCTCGACCTCCTTCACGGTGGTCCTGGTTCATGGACCCGCTGAAGCCGATCAGATCTCCAGCCTCAGGGCGCAGGCGACGGCCCTGTCCCAGCAACTGATCCGGGAGCAATTGCAGGTCGGCGCCTACGAACAGCAGTACTCGGTGGCCACGGCCAAGACCGCCGCCGACGTCCGGGCCATCGCCCGGCTCGACCGGCAGATCGCCCAGGACCAGAGGCAGATCAGCCGCCGGACCGGTGCCGTCCGCCAGCAGGCCATCGCCTCCTACATGAACTACGGCACCGGGCCATCGGGGCCGGACGCCTCGCTCTTCTCGGGCAACGAGGAGACGGTGCAGGCGGCCAGCGAGTACTCGGGCATCGCCGTCGGGAACATCACCACCGCCGTCGATCAGCTGCGCACCGCGCAACGGACCCTCCAGGCCGGCGAGGGCGACCTCCAACGCCAGGAAGCAGCCGACCGGGCGGAACAGGCCCGCGAGGCCGGTTACCTGTCCCAGGCCGACGCCACTCAGGGCCAGCTGCAGGCGTCACGGGCCCGGGTGACCGGTCAGCTGGCCGTAGCCGTGGCCCAGCAGGCCGCCGCCCAGGCGGCGGCGGCGACGGCCGCCATCGCCGCCGCCCAGCGGGCCGCCGCCCAAAGCGCAGCCCAAAGCGCAGCCCAGAACTCGGCCTCGAACTCGTCGTCAGCCACGGCCGCGGCCACGGCTCAGGCGGCGCCGGTGGCATCCACTTCCGGGCCCACCACGCCCGATCCCGGAGGCGGAGCGACCACCGACCCCGCCCTCAACCCGTTCCTCCAGTGCGTGGTGCAGGCCGAATCGGGGGGCAATTACGGGGCCGTGTCTCCCAACGGCCTCTACATGGGCGCTTTCCAGTTCAGCCAGCCGACCTGGAATGTCGCCGCCCAGGCCGCCGGACTGCCGGGTCTGATCGGCATGCCCCCCAACCTGGCCACGAAGGCCGACCAGGACACGTTGGCGGTCGCCCTCTACGCCCTCGACGGCAGCCAGCCGTGGCTGGGAGACCGCTGCAGCTCATGACAGCCCCGCCGCTCCCGGCCCGGCTGGCCACACCCGTCCTGAGGCTCTGACCAGCCTGTTCTGTCCTGCTTCGGCTCCGGGAGGACCGGTGGTGCCCGACCGACCCCGGCTCCCGAACCGGCCCCGGCCTCCGGCTCCGGCCCCGGCTCCGACCTCCGGCCCCGGCCCCAGGCCCCGGCCGGCCCCCTCCCCCCGACCGCTCGTCACACCCCGGTGCTGGACTGTGGCGGTGGAACTGGACGTCATCGACGAGGCCCTCGACCGACTGGGTGGGTGGGATGCGGCGGCTCTGGCCGACCCGGAGCTCCTGGTCGGGCTGGAGCGGCTGGCCGCCCGTCTGGAGGCCGTGGTGGCCCGGGCCGCCGGCGCCTTCGACAGCTCGGGCAACTGGGCCCCCGACGGGGCCCAGACCGCCCCGGCCTGGATCACGGCCAAGTGCCGGGTCCCCCGGGCCGAGGCCCGACGCCAGGTCCGGAGGGGACGGGAGCTCCATCTCCTGGCGGAGACCGCCTCGGCCTGGGGTAGGGGGGAGATCACCGGGGCCCAGGTGGACGTCATGGTCTCCCTCCGCACTCCAGAGACCGGAGCGGCCCTGGCCCGGGACGAGGCCATGCTGGTCGACCAGGCCCGCACCCTGACCTTCGCCCAGTTCAACCGGGCGGCCGCCTACTGGAGGCAGCTGGCCGATCCCGACGGGGCCGACCGGGACGGCCAACGGCAGCGGGACAGACGCGACGTCTATCTGGCCCAGAGCTTCCAGGGGACCTGGTTCGGGGCCATGACCCTCGACCCCATCAGCGGGGCCGTCGTCTCGGCCGAGCTCGAACGGCTGGAGCACGAGCTGTTCGAGGCCGACTGGGCGGAGGCCAAAGCCAGCCTGGGCCGGGACCCGAGGACCACCGAGCTGGCCCGCACCCCCGGACAGCGCCGGGCCGACGCCCTGGTGGAGATGGCCGTCCGCTCGAAGAGCTGCCCGGCCGGGGCCCGCCGCCCCGGGCCCCTGTTCACCGTCCTCGTGGGCTGGGAAACACTCCACGGGAGGATCTGCGAGCTGGAGGACGGCACCGTGGTCCCGCCCGGGTCGGTGCTGTCCTGGCTGGAGGAGGCCGATCTGGAGCGGGCCGTCTTCGGTCCCGGCCGCAAGGTGGAGATGGGGGCCGCCACCCGGCTCGTCCCCGGTCCCGGCCGACCGGCCACCGCATCCGATCTGGAACGGGCCGCGTTCGGTCCCCCCCGCCGCCCCGAGATCAACCCCTACACCCGGTTCTTCACCGGGGCCACCCGCCGGGCCGTCGAGGTGCGGGACCGCCGCTGCACCCACCCCTTCTGCGACCGGCCCGCCCAGTCCAGCCAGGTCGACCACATCCAGCCCTGGTCCGAGGGCGGTCTCACCACCCAGGAGAACGGGCGGCTCCTGTGCAGCTTCCACAACCGCCTGCGCAACCAGCGGCCGCCACCGGCGGCCTGAGGGGTTTTTCTGGATAGAAGCCCGGCCCACCGATCACCGGAGGCGGCAATGACCGCCGTCGGCGCACAATTCGCACCCGGGGCCCTCGCCCCGCGCGTGGGTCAGGCAGTGCTCGACGCGGTCCTGGACGATGTCGCCGAGCAGCGGGTGGGGGCCCAGTGGCGCAGACACCAGGTAGCGGACATCGGGGTGGCGCGCCGCGGCCGCGGCGGCGAGCGCCGGAATGTCCCGGTCCCAGTGGTCGCCGGGCCAGAGGAAGTAGGGAGCGATGACGATCAGGGTGGCGCCGGCGGCCACGCAGGCGTCGAAGGCGCTGGCCAGGGAGGGTTCGGCCAGCTCCATGTGGGCGGGCTCGACGACCCGGTATGTTCCCCGTTCCCGCCACTCCCGGACGAACGCCACGTGCCGGTCGTTCGCCTCCGGTCGGCGCGACCCGTGATCGATGATGACCACGGCCACGACCCCACCGGGTGGCTCGGAAGGCGGATCCATCCTCCCGACACTAGGAGCCGACACTCAAGCCACGCGTGAGCAGTCAGCGGGCCGTGATGTACTCCATCAACTCGTCCCGGTCCTTCTCCAGCTCCTGGATGCGGCTCTTGACCACATCGCCGATGCTGATGATGCCGGCCAGTTCGTCGCCCTCGACCACCGGGACGTGGCGGATCCGCTGCTCGGTCATGAGGTTCATGATCGACTCGACATCGTCACCCGGCGAGCACACCCGCACCGACGTGGACATGATGGACGCCACCGGCTCCTCCAAAAACTCGGTGTGGAGCTCGCTCAGGCGCCGGACGATGTCCCGCTCCGACACGATCCCTTCGATGTGCCGGCCGTCGGGTGAGACGACGAGCGCCCCCACCCGGTGGCGGGTCAGGTCGGCGACCGCCGATCCCACCGTGGCGTCGCTGGCGATGGTGGCAACCGCGGCGCCCTTCCCTCCGAGCACGTCCGAAACAAGCATCGCCTTCCCCTTTCAGGGTCTCCGGTGAGCGTCGGGGCCTCCCCGAACGTCCACCATCTCCCCTGGTCCGGTCCCCCGAAACGGCCGTGGGTCCGACCGCAGCCACAATCTTCGCGCTCAGCCCCGCCGAATGGAACAGGGGGGCCCAAGTTGCAACGAAGTTGACGGGTGGCGCCCGCCGCAGAAGAGGCTCTCCTCCCCACCGGTTCTTCTTCTACCATGTCGGCAATGGCGCCCACCCCGGACCCCGCGAGGTCACCGGATCCATCGGGGCGTCCGGCACCCGGCGAGGACCCCTGGCCGGAGGACCCGGTGCTCGAGGATCCGGGCCATCCGAGCGGAACCGGCGTCCCGGTCGTGGGCACGGTGACCGCCGGCCAGCCTCCGCCGGCCCGCACCGGCGCGCTGCCACCGGGACGCAAGTGGGTGAAGCGGGCCGAAGGCGACCGGCGGGCCATCGCCCGCCTCCAGCTCGTCGAGAGCCAGGGCCTCATCGTCCTCAACGACCGGCGCATCCCGGGCTCGAAGTCCAGCATCAAACTGATCGCCATCTCACCGGCCGGCGTGTTCGTCATCGACGCCAAGGGCTACAAGGGCCTGGTCCACACCAAACGGCCGGGACCCATCCAGAGCCTCGGGCCGGTGGAGCTCCACGTGGGTCGCCGGAACTGCACGCCGGCGGTGGAGGGCCTGGCCGGTCAGGTGGAGATCGTGCGGTCGGCGGTGAGCTCGGCGCCGTGGGGATCCGAGGTTCCCGTCCACGCGCTGCTCTGCCTGACCAGGGCGGAGTGGGGATTCGCCTCGCCCATCGAGATCAGTGACGTCTGGGTGGGCTGGCCCCGGCTGATGGTCGGACGACTCCAGGCACCCGAGGTGATGGACTCGCCCACCGTGCAGGAGGTCTCGGAGATGATCTCCGAACGGCTGCCCTGACCCGCCCGTCGGCGCCAATTCACACGCCGCCTTCACGCCTGACACGGTTCAGAAACATGCGGTCGTTAGCCTTGGGGTGAGTGATCCGAAAAGGGGCGTCCCGGATGGGAATCTCATGAGCGCACCGGCGCATTCCGATCTCCTGGCCAGGCATGACTCGCAGACGAACGGGTCCGGCACCGATCTGGCCGCCCTGCCCCCTCACGTCGTCGTCCTGTTCGGGGCGACCGGGGACCTGGCCCGCCGCAAGCTCCTTCCCGGGCTGCTCCGGCTCTCGTATGCCGGGCTGCTCCCCGAGGTGCACATCGTCGCCACCTCCCTGGCCGACATCGACGACGACCAATTCCACGACTTCGCGCTCGACGCCTGTCGTCAGTTCGCCCGGCGGGACATCGTCGACTCGCACTGGGACACATTCCGGTCCCGGGTCCGATTCGTCTCCCAGGCCCACGGGCCGGCCGCCCTGGCCGACGCCGTCTCGCGGGCCGAACAGATCCTGGGCCGGGAGAGCCGGCGCCTCCACTACCTGAGCATCCCGCCCTCGGCCGCCGAGGCGGTGGTGCAGAACCTGCACGAGGCCAGCCTGGTCGACCGGTCCCGGATCATCATGGAGAAGCCGTTCGGCACCGACCTGCAGACGGCCAAGGTGCTCAACGACACCGTGCACAGCATCTTCTCCCCGGAGCAGGTCTACCGCATCGACCACTTCCTCGGGAAGGAGGCGGCCCAGAACATCCTCGCCTTCCGGTTCGCCAACGGGCTGTTCGAGCCCATCTGGAATCGCGGCCACATCGACCACGTGCAGATCGACGTGCCCGAGACCCTTTCGGTCGACAGCCGGGCCGGCTTCTACGAGGGGACCGGCGCGTTCCGGGACATGGTGGTCACCCACCTGTTCCAGGTGCTGGCCTTCATGGCCATGGAGCCGCCCACCTCCCTCGACCCCAGGTCGATCAGCGAGGAGAAGAACAAGGTGTTCCGGTCGATGAAGCCCATCGACGTGTCCGCGGTGGTGCGCGGCCAGTACGAGGGCTACCGCTCCATCCCCGGGGTGGCCGGGGACTCCCAGACCGAGACGTTCATCGCCCTCAGATGCGAGATCGACAACTGGCGGTGGGCCGGCGTCCCCTTCTACCTGCGGACGGGGAAGAACATGGCCCAGGGGGCACGGATCATCTCCATCGCCTTCCGGGAGCCGCCCAAGAGCATGTTCCCACCCGGTTCGGGGATCGGTGCCCACGGCCCGGACCACCTGACCTTCGATCTGGCCGACTCCTCCAAGCTGTCCCTCTCCTTCTACGGCAAGCGGCCGGGTCCGGGGATGCAGCTGGACAAGCTGAGCCTCCAGTTCGCCCTGCACGAGACGGGCTGGGAGGTCGACGTGCTGGAGGCCTACGAACGGCTCATCCACGACGCCATGAGCGGCGACCACACCCTCTTCACCGCGGCCGACGACATCGAGCGGCTGTGGGAGCTGTCGGCACCGTTGCTCGAGGATCCTCCCGGGGTGGAGCTCTACCGCCCGGGCAGCTGGGGGCCGGAGGGGATCCACGATCTCATCGCCCCCAACACCTGGCGGTTGCCGTTCGAACGGGGCTGGCGCTATCCGGACTGAGTCGCGGCCGTCCGATCGTCGAGCACCCTCCAGCAGTACCAGGCCACCAGGCTCCGGTAGGGGCTGAAGGGCTCGCCCAAGGCCAGCAGCTCCTTCGAGCTCGGGATCTCGGACAGGCCCCAGGCGGCGGCGAAACCGGCCCGCACCCCGTAGTCACCGGTGGGCCACACATCGAGCCGGCCCAAGGTATCGAGCAGGAACATCTGCGCCGACCAGGGACCGATCCCCCGCACCCGGGTCAAGTGGTCGATCACCGCCTCGTCGGACAGCCGGCCGATGCGCTCCAGCGCCACCTCCCCGGTCACCACCTTTTCGGCCAGGTCGCGGATGGAAGCGGCCTTGGCCCGGCTGAGGCCGGTCGAGGCCAACAGGTCCGGGGAGGCGGCCAGCACCTCCTCGGGAGTCACCGATCCCCCCATCGCCTGCTCGAATCGGCCGTGGATGGTGGCGGCGGCCTTGCCGGCCAGCTGCTGGTAGACGATGATCTCGGCGAGCGCGGCGAACCGGTCCGACGAGCGGGCCGGGCGACGACGCGGCGGAAGGCCGTGGCGCTCGACCAGCGAAGCCAGTACCCGGTCCCGCCCGGCCAGCATCGCGGTGATGTCGGCGAGCGTCGGTCCGGCCACGGACAAGATGATGCCAGACCGCTGCCGATGCACGGCAGCCCGATCAGACTGCTGAGGAAAACATGGACGGAAACGTGGTCACCACCGAGCGCACCATCCACGCCACTCCCGACGCCATCTTCGACCTGCTCGCCGATGCGTCACGCCATCCCGACATCGACGGCTCCGGCTCGGTGAAGAAGGCCAAGGAGGAGGGCCGGCGACTGGGACTCGGGGACAAGTTCGGGATGTCCATGCACCAGGGCGTCGGCTACTCGATGGTCAACACGGTGATCGAGTTCGAGGCCGACCGGAGGATCGCCTGGCAGTCCACCATCTCGGGGCCCCTGGGCCGGTTCATCGGCGGACGCATCTGGCGCTACGAGCTGGAGCCGGTGGACGGCGGCACCCTGGTCCGGGAGAGCTGGGACATCAGCCAGGACCACCAGCGGTCGTTCCTCAAACTGGGCAAGCTCCCGACCACGACCAAGTCGAACATGGACAAGACGCTGGCCCGCATCGAGGAGCTGACGGCGTCCGCCGGTACCTGATCCGGGGTCCCTTCGCCGGACCGACCCGACGGCCTAGGGGAAGGTCCGGAGGCAGGCCGGTGTTGTGCATGCCATGGTGCCGCTGTCCGTCCTCGACCTGGCCACTGTGACCCGCGGGTCCACGCCGGCAGACGCGCTGGCCGACACCACCCGCCTGGCCGCGGTGGTCGAGGAGCTCGGCTACCGACGGATGTGGGTGGCCGAGCACCACGGCATGCAGTCGGTGGCCAGTTCGGCTCCGGCCGTCCTCATCGGCCACCTGGCCGACGCCACCACCCGCCTCAGGGTGGGGGCGGGCGGGGTCATGCTGCCCAACCACTCCCCCCTGGTGGTGGCCGAGCAGTTCGCCACCCTCGAAGCCCTGCACCCGGGCCGGATCGACCTGGGCCTCGGCCGTGCTCCGGGCACCGACCCGTTCACCGCCCGAGCCCTGCGCCGGACCGAACTCGGTGCCGACACCTTCCCCGAGGATGTCGTCGAGCTCATCAACTACCTGGTGGACAGCGACGGCCCGCCAACCCGGCCGGCCCCGGTGCCGGGTCGGGGATACCTCCCCGAGATGTGGCTGTTGGGCTCGTCGACCTTCAGCGCCCGGCTGGCCGGCATGCTCGGCCTCCGCTTCTCCTTCGCCTACCACTTCAGTCCCGACCTGGTCGACCAGGCCCTCGAGCAGTACCGGTCGGCATTCCGCCCGTCGATCCTGCTCGACCGTCCCCACGCCATGGTGGCGGTGTCGGTGCTGTGCGCGCCGAGCACCGAGGAGGCCCGTTGGCTGGCCGGGCCGGCGGCACTGACCATCCTCCAGCTGCGGACGGGACGGCTCGGCCCCATCGTCACCCCCGAGGAGGCTGAGGCCTACCGGTTCACGGCCCGGGAGCGGGAGCTGGTCGAAGCCACCATGTCCACCCACCTCATCGGGGATCCGGCGGCCGTGCACCAGGGCCTAGTCGACCTCCAGGTGCGGACGGGCGCTGACGAGCTCATGCTGTCGACCCGGGCCCACTCCTTCGCCTCCCGGGCCCAGTCCCTCAGCCTGGTCGCCGATCGTTGGCTGACGGCCGACGGCGCCGCACCGTCGTCCACGACGGCGGCCTGAACCCACCGCAGGCCGCGCCGTTCGGGCTCAGAGGGAGGCGCACCGGGGGAGCACTTCCTCCCCGAGGAGGGCGAGGTGCTCGAGATCGTCGAGATCGAGCACCTGGAGGTAGGCCCGGGACGCGCCCACGCCGGCGAAGGTGGCCAGCTTGGCCGTGATCTCGTCCGGCGTGCCGCAGAGCCCGTTCTGGCGGAGGTCGTCGACCTGGCGCCCGATGTTGGCGGCCCGGCGGCCGACTTCGGCCTCGTCCCGTCCACAGCACACCGTCTGGGCCACCGACAGCACCATCGAGGCCGGATCGCGACCCGCCGACTCGCAGGCCGCCCGGACCCGCTGGAACTGGTCGCCGACGTCGGCCAGGGACCGGAAGGCGAGGTTGAACTCCGATCCGTAGCGGGCGGCCAGGCGCGGCGTCCGGGTGGGACCGCCACCGCCGATGATGACCGGCGGCCCCGGCTGTTGCACCGGCTTGGGCAGGGCCGGGCTGTCCCGGATCTGGTAGTGGCGGCCGGCGAAGCTGAACTGCTCCCCGGCCGGCGTCGACCACAGTCCGGTGATGATGGCCAGCTGCTCCTCGAGCCGCTCGAACCGCTCGCCCAGCGGGGGGAAGGGAATCCCGTAGGCGGTGTGCTCGGCCTCGTACCAGCCGGCTCCGAGCCCGAACTCGACCCGGCCACCGCTCATGTCGTCGACCTGGGCCACCGATACGGCCAAGGGCCCGGGCAGCCGGAACGTGGCCGAGGTGACCAGCGCCCCCAGCCGGATCGTCGCCGTCTCGCGGGCGATGGCGCCCAGGGTGACCCAGGCGTCGGTGGGACCGGGCCGGCCGTCCTCCCTCCCGATGGCCATGAAGTGGTCGCTGCGGAAGAAGGCGTCGAAGCCCTGGATTTCGGCCGTCTTGGCCACCGCCAGCAACTGGTCGTAGGAGGCGCCCTGCTGGGGTTCGGTGAAGACGCGTAGCAGCATCTCCCCGGTCTAGCCGAGGTCCGCTCGGACTGCCCACCGCCCACCGGCCACCACCCGGCCCACCACCAGGATGCCGACCACGCGCCCACCGGCCAGCCGCAGGGCCGCGGCCGCGCTCTGCGACCGGGCCCCGGTGGTGATGCTGTCGTCGAAGACGAGGATCCGCCGGCCCCGGAGCCCGGCCGGGTCGACCCCGGGCCCGAGCTCGTACCCCCGCCGGGCGGCGCGCGAGATGGTCGGTGGGCTCCGGGCCGCGCCCGAGCACCCGCCGGTGGTGGGCGGCCAGGGCGGGCACGCAGGCGACCAGGGCGTCGACGGGAACGCCCACCGGCCGGGCCGAGGACGGCACGGTGGCCACCAGGTCCCACGTGGAGCCGAGCCGGCCCTCCAGAGTGGGGCGGTTGGCCGTCATCCACCTCCGGACCAGTCCGGCGAGCTGGGTGGCACAGGCCCGGCGGACCTCGGCCACGGGGGCGTCCTTGTAGCCGCGGAGCCGCCGGTGCATCCTGTCGCCGACCCGGTAGTCCACCATGGCCACCACCGGGACCAGGGGCATCTGCAGCTGCCGGACGAGGGTGGTGCAGCAGAAGCAGTGGGCGAAGCGGGCGTGGGCGGCGGCGCCGCACACCCGGCACACGGGCACGTCGAAGGCGGGGAGGGCCATGGCACCACTCGCATTCACCTGGGGACCTTGCCGGTCACGTCGGATGGTGGCGGCGCCCGACGGATCGGGACGCGGCGATAGCCGGCGGACCGGACCCGGCGGCCGACCGGGGCCGGCGGCTCAAGTCCGGGAGCCGACCGGCCCCGACCGGCGGACCGGGCCCGGGAGCCGACCGGGGCCGGCGGCTCAGGCCGGGGGGTCGGCCGGGGCCGGCGGCTCAGGCCGGGGGGTCGGCCGGCGGGGCCGGCGATTCGTCGGCGGACCGTTTGAGCAGGAAGGTGCCGGTCGACCGGCTGACCAACCGGTGCTCGCCGTCCACCACGGTGGCTTCGGCGTAGGCCACCTGGCGGGCCATCCTCACCACCTCCCCGCGCAGCCGGTAGGCCTGGCCCACCAGGGCCGGCCGCATGGTCTCGATCTTCATCTCGAGGGTGGCCCGGGTCCGGTCCCGGCCCGGGAGCGCGGCGTTGATGGAGAAGTTCATAGCCGCGTCGAGCAGGAGCCCGTGCACCCCGGCCTGCACCACCCCGTGGGGATTGCCGGCCATCGGGGCGGGGAGGAACGAACCCGACACCCAGCCGAGGTCCTCCCCGTCGACGCCGTAGTCGTCGAAGGAGCCGCCCACGACGCCGATGAGCTCCATGCCGCCATCGCCCAGCCAGCGGTCCATGTCCTTGATCCGACCCGTCACGCCTCCCGACCGTAGTGCCGGGCTGTGTCAGCGTGGACGAACCGGCCGGCGGTGACCGGCCGGCTCGGCGGGCCGAAGGGCAAGACCGCCCGGGAACAGGGCCGACACCGTTTGACGCCGCCCCCCGGACGAGTACGATCTACCCCGAACGGTGTTCTTGACCGAACAGTCAAGTTTGCCGCCAGGCAGTTGCTCGACCGTCAGCAGTTCCCATCTACGCCGAACCCGGCCGGCAGGCACTCGAACCGCCGGACCCCGGAAGGAGAATCATGACCGACGCCGTCATCGTCGACGCAGTCCGCACCGCAGGGGGCAAACGCAACGGGAAGCTCCGCAACTGGCACGCAGCCGACCTCGGCTCGGAGCCGCTCAAGGCACTGGTGGAGCGCAACGACCTCGATCCCGCCCTGGTCGACGACGTGATCATGGGCTGTGTGATGCAGGTGGGCGAGCAGTCCCTCAACGTGGGGCGCAACGCCGTGCTGGCCGCCGGCTATCCCGAGTCGGTCCCCGCCACCACCATCGACCGCCAGTGCGGTTCCTCCCAGCAGGCCCTCCACTTCGGCGCCCAGGGGGTCATCGCCGGCGCCTACGACATCGTCATCGGGGGAGGGGTCGAGGTCATGACCCGCACGCCCATGGGCTCGTCGGTGGTGCGGGACCTGGGCTACCCCTTCGGACCCCGGATGATGCAGCGCTATGCCGAGCGTGGCGGCCTGGTGGGCCAGGGCGAGGGGGCCGAGCTGATCGCCGAGCAGTGGGACATCTCACGCGACCAGCTCGACGAATACTCGGTGCGCTCACATCATCGTGCCGCCCAGGCCACGGCCGAGGGACGGTTCGAGCGCGAGATCATCCCGGTGGCGGTGAAGGACGACGACCGGGCCGACACCGACGAGCTCATCACCACCGACGAGGGCATCCGCCCCGACTCCTCGGTCGATGTGCTGGCCAATCTCAAGCCGGCCTTCCGCCAGGAAGGCGGCCGGGTCACCGCCGGCAACTCCTCGCAGATCACCGACGGCGCCTCGGGCGTGCTCATCATGAGCGAGGAGAAGGCGGCCTCCCTCGGGCTCACCCCCCGGGCCCGCTTCCACAGCTTCGCCGTGGCCGGTAGCGATCCGATCACCATGCTGACCGGACCCATCCCGGCCACCAAGTCGGTGCTCGAGAAGGCCAAGCTGACCCTCGACGACATGGACGTGATCGAGATCAACGAGGCCTTCGCCTCGGTCGTCCTGGCCTGGCAGAAGGAGTTCGGCGTCGACCTCGACAAGGTCAACGTGAACGGCGGGGCCATCGCGCTCGGCCATCCCCTGGGAGCCTCCGGGGCCAAGCTGATGGCCACCCTGCTCAACGAGCTCGAGCGCACCCAGGGCCGCTACGGGCTCCTGACCATGTGCGAGGGCGGGGGGATGGCCAACGCCACCATCATCGAGCGGCTGGGCTGACCCGTCGATCCGGCCGGGCGCGGGGCCCGGCCGGGAACCGGGCCGTCAGTGGTACCGGGTGGCCAGGATGAGGCCGGCGAAGATGGCGGCGATGGCGGCCACCAGCCACAGGTTGTTGACCCCGCCGGGCAGTGCTCCGGCGTAGTTGAGGATCACCACCAGCACCCCGAGGACGAACAGGCCGATGATCACGAACCCCATCCAGCGCGGGCTGGTCTTGGCGTTCTTGGGGATGGGCGCCGTATAGCGGTTGCTCTGCACCGAGGCGCCCGGGGTGGTGGTCCGCCCGCCCGAACGGCCCTTCTTCTGCGCCTTCCCCGGTCCGGCCTTGGCCTTGGTTGCCATGGCCGAAGGATAGCCAGTCACAGGGGAGGGGTGGCGGCGGAGCTTCCCGTCACCACCCGGGCTTGTACGATCAGGTGACCATGGGCACCCGGGTACTGGTCATCGACAACTACGACTCGTTCGTCTACAACCTGGTCCAGGAGCTCGGGGAGCTGGGGGCCGAGCCGGTCGTCCACCGCAACGATGCCATCGACATCGAGGGCATCAGGGCCTCGTCACCCGACGCCATTCTCATCTCCCCGGGGCCGGGCCGTCCCGAGAGCGCCGGCATCAGCATGGCCGTGGTGGCCGAGCTGGCCGGCGAGTACCCCATCCTCGGGGTGTGCCTCGGCCACCAGGTCATCGGGCAGGTCTACGGCGGCAGGGTGGTGGCCGCTCCCACCCTCATGCACGGCAAGACGTCGTCGGTGCACCACGACGGCCGGGCCATCTTCGCCGGGCTTCCGGAGCCGTTCGTCGCCACCCGCTACCACTCGCTGGTGGTGGAGCCCGGCTCGGTGCCCGACGTCCTCGAGGTCACCGCCACCACGCCCGACGGGGTCGTCATGGGCCTGCGGCACCGGACGCTGCCGGTGGAGGGGGTCCAGTTCCACCCCGAGTCGATCCTCACCCCGAGCGGCCCGAGCCTGCTGTCCAACTTCCTGGCCGCCTCCGGCCGTCGCTGAGCCGAGTCCGCCTCCGTCCCGGGGCCGGGGGGAACCGCTCCGCCCCGACCGAGGGGAACGAGGAGCCGGTCCCGTCGATCGAGCCGGTCCGGCCGGGTCAGGGACTCGTCGACTTGACGGTGGTCGTGGTGGACGAGCTCGGTGTGGTCGTGGTGGTGGTGGTAGTGGTCGAGCTCGGCGTGGTCGTGCTCGTGGTGGTCGTGGTGGGCGGAGTCCCCGAGGAGATGATCAGGTTGACCGTCGTGCCCGGGGCCACCGAGGTCCCGCCCGGCGGAGTGGTGGCGATGACCTCCCCGCTGGAGTACTGGGTCGAGGACTGTGTGGTGGGGTTGGACCCCACCACCAGCCCGGCCCCCCCGATGGCGCTGCCCGCCTGTGACTGGCTGAACCCGGCCACGTTCGGAACCAATACATTGGCCTGACCCGAGGACACGTAGAGGGTCACCGTGCTGTTCTGGCTGACCTTGGTGCCCGAGGTGGGATTGGTCTTGATGACCGTCCCGCTCTGGACGCTGGAGCTCGACTGGGGCACCACGGTGTACTGGAGGCCGGCCGCCGAGAGGATCGACTGCGCCTGGCTCTGGGTCACGCCGGTGAGCCCGGCGGGAACCGCCACCTTGGTGATGGGTGCGGTCACGGCCACCTTCAGTGTGATGTTGTCGCCCTTCTTGACCAGCGAGCTGGGGGCCGGGTCGGTGGAGATGACGGTGCCCGGTGCGTCGTTCGAGACCTGGTCCGTGGGGGTGACGGTGAGACCGTCATTCCTGAGGGTGGCGGTGGCCTGGGCCACCGGCTTGCCGGTCACGTCGGGCAGGCTGAACGACGGGGCACCGCCCAGGTAGCCCAGGTTGCGGGCCAGGAGGAACCCGGCCCCGAGCAGCAGCACGATGAGAATGGCCAGGACGATGACGTAGGTCCGGGTCCGGTTCGAACCGTCCTCCGCCCGCTCCTCCTCCACCGGCGCCTCCGGCGTGGCCGCCACGGCCCGGGTCCGGTCGACGTCTGTGACCGCGCCCACCACCTGGGTGGCCCCCGCCTCCGCGGCCAGCACCGTGGTGGCTTCGTCCATGGCCAGCACGGAGCGGCCCTCGTTGAACCGGAGGAGGTCGGCCCGGAGCTCCTCGGCCGTGCGGTACCGGTGGGCCGGATCCTTGGCCATGGCCTTCAGGATGATGGCCTCGAAGGTCGGGGGGATGGCCGGGTTGAGCTCACGCGGTGCGGGCGGGTGGTCGCGGACGTGCTTGGAGGCCACGGCCACCGGGGTGTCCCCGAGGAAGGGCGGGCGGCCGGTGACCATCTCGAAGAGGACCACGCCGAGCGAGTAGATGTCGCTGCGGGAGTCGACCCCGATGCCCTCGGCCTGCTCGGGGGAGAAGTAGGTGGCGGTGCCCATCACCGCCCCGGTCTGGGTCAGGCTCTCCTCGGTGTTGATGGCCCGGGCGATACCGAAATCGGTCACCTTGACCTGGCCCTCGTCGGTGATCAGCACGTTGCCCGGCTTGACGTCGCGGTGGATCACCCCGTGCTTGTGGGCATACCCGAGCGCGGCGGCCACGTGGGCGCCGACGTCAGCCGTCCGTTCGGCCGACAGCGAGCCGGCCGTCTTCAGGATCGACGACAGCGGTCGGCCGTCGACGAACTCCATCACGATGAAGTAGGTGCCGCTGTCCTCCCCCCAGTCGAAGACGGGGACGATGTTGGAGTGCGAGAGGTTGGCGGCGGCCTGGGCCTCCCGGCGGAAGCGCTCGACGAAGGAACGGTCGACCGACAACTCGGGGAACAGGACCTTGAGCGCCACCGGACGGTCGAGCAGCCGGTCGTGGGCCCGGTAGACCTCGGCCATCCCGCCGCGGGCGATGAGGTGAATGAGCTCGTAGCGTTCGGAGAACACACGAGGCGTCTGGTTCGGGTCCATGTGGGTCAAAGCCTAGGCCTGCACTGGTTCGGGTCCGGGGTTCTCATCAGGTCCTCGTTCGGTCGGTGCTGCTGTTGTCCTCGCTGGTCGGTGGCCGTGTCGTGGGGCTCGTCCCGCATGTCATCCCTGTCCCTGATCGGCCAGGACGTCACCGAGGATCTGCTTCACGATGGGTCCCGAATAGGCGGCGCCGGTGGCACTGCCGGGCTGATCGGGCAACACCACGGCGACGGCCACCTTGGTGTTGCCCACCGGGGCGAAGGCGATGAGCCAGTCGTCGGTGTACAGGGGGTTGGGCCCGAAGGAGCCGGTCTGGGCGGTGCCGGTCTTGGCGGCCACGCCCCAACTGGCCGGGAACCCGACCGGCGCCGCCGTGCCCGAGGTCACCACGCCCTTCATGAAGGTGGTCAGGGTGGAGGCCGTCTGCGCCGAGATCGGCTGCGACCACACCTTGGGCTGATAGGTCTCCACCAGGTTCCCCTGGGAGTCGCGGATCTGCTCCATCAGATGGGGCACCATCTCGACGCCGCCGTTGGCCACCGTCCCCGCCACCAGGGCCATCTGCAGGGCCGAGGCGGTGACGTTCTCCTGGCCGATGGCCGATTTCATCAGGCCGGGAACGTCGTTGGCGAAGTCGGCCACCGTCCCGAAATTCGAGGTGGCCACCGTGTCGGCGGGCACGTCCAGCGGGGCCTGCTGGTTGAACCCGTAGGCCTCGGCCTGGGAGACCAGTGCCTGGGCCCCGAGCAGCTGGCCGATGGAGGCGAAGTCGGCGTCGCAGGACATGATCAGCAGTTCCTCGAGGTTTCCGCCGCACTGCTCCCCGTGGTAGTTGGTCAGTACCTGCGGCGGGTTGCCGGTGTTGGGCAATGTCACGGACCCCACCGACGGGTAGGTCATGAAGGCCAGATCGGGCCGGTGCTCGAGCACGGCCGAGGTGGTCACCACCTTGAAGCTCGAACCGGGGGGATAGGTCTGGTCGTAGGATCCGGCCACCAGCGGATTGCCGGGCTGGTTGAGGTAGGCGGCCCAGGCCAGGTTCTGGACCTTCGAGTTCTGGGAGACCAAGGGGTTGGGGTCGAACGACGGGTTGGAGTACATGGCCTCGACGGCGCCGGTGGTCGGGTTGAGGACGACGGCCGCCGCCCCGTTGACGCCGGCGGCGTGCTGATCGAGGGCCTGGGCCACCTGGAGCTGGAGGTTCTCGTTGACGGTCAGCGTCACGTTGTCGACCTCGGTGCGGTTGGTGAGCAGGTCCCGGATCGTCTTGGCCGGCGGGGTGTGGGGAGTGAGGAAGCTGTTGTACTCCGCCTCGATGCCGCGGTAGTTCCCGTAGATGTAGGAGTCGAACCCGATGATCTGGGCGAACAGGGTGGCGGTATTGAGGTTGTAGACCCGCTGGTACTTGTAGACGCTGCCCTTGGGGGCGAGGACCGACGAGGCCAGCACGGTCCCATCCGAGGAGAGGATGCTGCCCCGGGTCTGGCTGCGCTCCGCCGCCAGCACCCGGGGGTTGTTCTGGCTGTTGGCCAGCGAGTTGGCCTTCAGCACCTGGATGTTGTTCAACTGGAGGAAGAGGGCCACGAAGCAGAGCAGCATGAAGATCCCCAGCCGTCGGATGCGCCTCTCCATCAGGTCCCCTTGGTGGTGGTCGTGGCCGGAGCCTTGGTGGCGGGGGCCTTCTTGGCCGGAGCCTTCGTGGCCGGGGTCTTCGTGGCCGGGGCCCCGGGTGTGGTCGTCGTCGGGGGGAGCAGGGTCGAAGGGGACTTCTGGCTGTCCTTGTAGTTGACGAGATTGGCCACATAGGCGCGGGCGTTGGCCACCGACGTCTCCTCCACCCCGGCGTCGAGGGCGCCGAGGTAGCTGGCGGGCACGTCGGCGGTGGTGACGCCGGTGCGGTCGACCTCGGTCGGGTGGTACCAGAGGAGCCCGCCGATCCGTCCCTGGTAGATGACCAGCTCGTTGTCCTGGGTGCGGACGAAGTAGGAGTTGACGTCGTACCAGCGGACGGCGGCGAAGGCGCCCACGACCACTGCGGCCAGCAGGATGACGAACAGCAGGGTGCGGAAGGTGATGAGCCGGCGTCCCCGGGCCATCCGCCGCTCACGACGCCGGGCCCGCCGACGCTCCCGCCGGTTGGGGCCGGCGTCCTCGGGGACCGAGCCCGGATAGGGGACGGCGCCATCCCCGGTGGCCGCCTGGTCCGCCGGGGTGAGCGGCGTGAAGTCGGGGGAGACCGCGGCCACGGCGGGGGCCGAGGAGTCGCCGTCGCCCACCACCACGTCGACGACCACGGCGGTGATGTTGTCACTGCCCCCGTGGGTCCGAGCCGCCTGGACCAGGAGCTGGGCGGCCTTGTCGGGATCGGAGATGGAGGACAGGACCTCGCTGATCTGGTCGTTGTCGAGCTCGTTGGTAAGGCCGTCGCTGCACAGCAGATAGCGGTCGCCACGCACCGGCTCGATCCGCCACAGGTCGACGGCCACGTCGGCCGACACCCCGAGGGCCCGGGTCAGGATGTGGCGGTGGGGATGGACCTCGGCTTCGACCGAGGTCAGCTCACCGGAGCGGACCATCTCCTCGGCCAGGCTGTGATCGGTGGTGAGCTGGGTGATCTCCCCGTCGTGGAAGCGGTAGGAGCGCGAGTCGCCCACGTTGACCAGGGCCAGGACATCCCGGCCGCCCTCGCTGACCAGGCCCACGGCGGTGAACGTGGTGCCCATCCCCCGCAGCTCGGGGTTGTCGAGGCTGTGCTGCCAGACCACCGCATTGGCCTCGACGACCGCTTCGGCCAGGCCGGCACCGGTCGGCTGCCGGCTGAAGGCGGAGGTCACGGCGTCGACGGCCATCCGCGCCGCCACCTCGCCCCCGGCGTGGCCGCCCATCCCGTCGGCCACGGCGAACAGGTTGGGGGTCTCCACGGCCAGGTCCTGGTTGACCGAGCGCACGAGACCGGTATCGGTGGCCGAGCCGGACCGGAGAAGGGTCATCTCACTTCCCCACTTCGAAGACGGTCCCGCCGATCTGGAGGAGGTCGCCCTTCTCGAGCCGGGTGCGCTCGCCGATCCGCACGGTGTTGACCCAGGTCCCGTTGGTCGATCCCAGGTCCTCGGCCCAGAGATCCCCGTCGAGGCGGAACAGGCGGGCGTGCAGGTTGGACGAATAGGCGTCGTAGTCGATGGGCACCCCGCACCCCGCGGCCCGGCCCACGGTGACCTCGTCGCCGATGTCGTAGGTCCGGCCGGCCTGGTCCTCCGGCCGGATCACATGGAGGCGGAGCCGTTTGCCCCTCCGCACCTTGTCATCGCCGATGGGTTCGACATCGGAGCCCCGGACCCGACGGCGCTTGAGCGGACGGACCTCCACCCAGACCGCCCTGACCACCCACATGAAGAACAGCCAGAGGAGGGCGATGACCCCGTACTCCAGGGCACGGAGTACCGGCGTGTTGTTGGCGGGCCCGGGAAGCGAGGCCAGGATCAGGTGCATTGGCGTTCAGACGCCGGCCTTCACGAAGTTTCGAACCGGAGGACGGTGGTGCCGATCACGATCTCGTCCCCGTCAGCCAGTTTTCGCTCCCGCACATTCGCCCCGTTGACCCGGGTGCCGTTGGTCGAATTCAGGTCGACCAGCACGACATCGCTGCCCACCCGCCGGATCTCGGCGTGGCGGCGACTGGCGTTGGGGTCGCTGACCATGACGGAGCTCTCCGGGAGGCGTCCGATGGTGAGGGGGTCGGGACCGAGCACGACCCGCTCGCCGTCGGCCAGCACGATGGAGGCGGCGGGCAGGCCCGAAGGGCCTTCGTGGACCCGGGAGAGGATGTCGAAGCGGCCCCGGCGCTGCCGGGGGTCCTCGACCACCGAAACGGTGACCGGCCCCACGAACACGTAGTCCTCGGTGCGGGCATGCTCCCGGGCCGCCTCTTCGAGCTCCCTGACCAGGGCGTCGAGAAAGCTCTCGAAGCGATCGAAATCGTTGGCCGACAGGTGGACCACGAAGGCGTTGGGCGCGATGAGGCCATGGACGCCCAGACGACGCTGGAGGTCCATCTCCCGGGTCAGCCGACGGCCGATCTCGACCGGATGGAGCTCACCCCGGAATGCCTTGGAGAGCGTGCCGTCGACCATGCGCTCGAGGCGCCCTTCGAACTTCTGGAGTCCCATGCTGCGGTCAGCCTACCGGTGCCAACCCCCTGGTAGGGGGTAGGGTCGCCTCGGGGCCCCTCCCCCCGTACCCGGGCCCGACCGGGCGGAGAAGCGGCGCCGGGGCCAGTCCGCCGATGAACAGGTCGTTTGGATCATCGGGTAGCCTCTGACGGTCGCTCGGGCGAGTGGCGGAATTGGCAGACGCGCAGGATTCAGGTTCCTGTGTCCGAAAGGATGTGGGGGTTCAAGTCCCCCCTCGCCCACTCAACTCAAATCAAACTCAACTCACTCTGAGCATCCCCCGGTTTGACGGACACCTGCGCTGAGGTGGTAGCACCTCGGGAAGGAGTCCTTGATGCCACGACCTCATCCGCCGGAGTTCCGCGCTCGAGCCATCGAACTGGCCCGAGAACGAGCCAAGCCGATGGCCGCCCTGGCCCACGATCTCGGGATCTCCGAGAGCTGCCTGCGTGCCTGGGTGGCCAAGGCTGACATCGACGAGGGCCGCAAGGACGGTGTCACCTCGTCCGAGCGGGCCGAGCTGGTGGAACTGCGCCGCAAGCTGCGGGTCACCGAGATGGAGAACGAGATCCTCCGGCGAGCGGCCGCCTACTTCGCCCGGGAGAACGTCCTCCCAAAATGACCTACACCTTCATCGCCCAGCGCTGCTCGGACCTGCCGGTCGCAGCGTGTTGTCGGGCCATGGGGGTGTCCACGTCGGGGTTCTATGCCTTCTGGGCCAATCCGGTGTCCGACCGGGACTGGCACGACGCCAACCTCACCAACACCATGTTCGACATCCATCGGATGTCCCGGCGCTCCTATGGATCCCCACGGATCCATGCCGAACTGGTCCTCGGCCAGGGTCAGCGCTGTTCCCGCAAACGGGTGGCCCGACTCATGGCCCAGGCCGGCATCGTGGGCATCCACCGGCGCAAGTTCCGGGGCTGCACCCGGCGTGATCCGGGTGCCACCCCGGCCGAGGACCTGGTGCAGCGCAACTTCAATCCGACCGAGCCGGACCGTCTGTGGGTCATGGACGTGACCGAGCACCCGACCGGAGAAGGCAAGGTCTACCTGGCCGTCGTCCTCGACGCCTGGAGCCGGCGGGTGGTGGGTTGGTCCATTGCCGACCACATCCGCTCCGAGCTGGTGGTCGACGCCGTGCAGATGGCCATCTGGCGCCGGCAACCACCCAAGGGCCGAACGGTGGCCCATTCCGACCACGGATCGCAATATACGTCCTGGGCCTTCGGTCGGCGTCTCCGGGCCGCGGGACTGCTCGGATCCATGGGCACCATCGGGGACTGCTTCGACAACAGCGCCATGGAGAGCTTCTTCGGGACCATGCAGATCGAATTACTCGACGAGCACCGCTGGGAGACCCGCAAACAACTGGCTCTGGCCATGTTCGACTGGATCGAGGCCTGGTACAACCCGTCGAGGCGGCACTCCTACTGCGGGATGCTCAGCCCCCTCGACTACGAACGAGTCCACACGCCCGCCGCAGCCGCGGCATGATCAACACAACCAACCTGTCCGCTGGACCGGGGGAAGCTCACTCAGGGGCTTGGTGAGGCGTGGAATCACTGCAAATCGGCGCGCCAACAGAGCCGCCGATCGGGACGTGGTCCGTTCCGGTCACCACGTCGCTCTCTGGGCGCGCTCCAGCCACGCCGGTGAGTCGAACCTGGGTTTCCGGGGCCTCAGACGGTCAGCGGTAGGTCGGGGTCGTCGGTGGCACCGGTCACCATGGTGGCCGGGGCCTGCGGCGCCGAGGTGGCGAGGGACCGGGTGCGCTGGCGGGACGGGAGCTTTCTGACCTATTTGCCCTCGGACTCCGGTGGGCCAGGAACTCGCCGATCTTGCGGATGTTGGCCGCGCACAGCTGGTTGAGGAGCTGAGGTCGTAATCAAGTGATCGGGACAGCGAGATTTCAGTTGGCTGCCGGTAAGGAATCGTCCAGTACCTTTGCGATTGCTTTGACGGCTTCCGTTGCTAGTGGACCAGCCTCATTGATCTTCGCAATGATCGCTTTTGGCCAAGCGATTATCACGCCAAGCATTTCGTATGGACGATTTTGAATGCCTCGCAAGCCGATGCCAGACCGATCTCGGATTAGCGTCACAGGCAGACATCGACACAACGCCCAGAGGAGCCCCACGTGACGACCCTTCAGGATGCCGAGGATATCGGCCGTCAGGACCGGTTTCTGGCCGTCGTGTCGACACTGCGAGCCGATACCACGATCCAGTCGTCGGTGGTCAACGCGGGCGTCCTCTCCCATCCAGTCGGTGGAGCAGACGTGGTCGCCTTCACCACCGCCGGAAAGGCAAAGCTGGCCAACCTGCGGAATCGACCCCAGGTCAGCATCACCTTTCGTTCGGGGTGGCAGTGGGCAACGGTCGAAGGTCGGGCCGAACTCATCGGACCCGATGATGCCCACCCTGAATTCGATGCCGAGAGGCTTCGCCTCCTCCTGCGCGACGTCTTCACGGCAGCCGGGGGAACTCATGACGACTGGGATTCCTACGACCGCATCATGGCCGAGGAGCGGCGAGCCGCCGTCCTCGTCAGCGTGCTGCGGATCTACGGCATCTGAATCGGAGGGGTCGGGCGGACCCGCTCAGATGCGAGCTCAGCGTCGGTGTTGGGCCGCCGAGCGGGCAGGCCGAGCCGAGCGGGCCGCCATGGTGGACGGTTCGGACGAACGGGAACGACCTATCCGCTGGTCGAGCATTGGGCGCCTCCGACGGTCACCGTGATGGTCTCACCCGCACTCGTGTGGTAGAGCAGGATCGTCGTCGACCCGGACCCGTTCGTGTACTCACTCCAGGTGTCGTTGGCGTCCGACGCCGTCGCCTCTTCATCCGGCTGATTGGAGGTGACATATACGTTGTAGTCCTCGGGGTACCCGTCGTTGGCCGGCGCGGCGGTGGCGCTGCACGACGGCCCTTGGTTCGTGGCCGGCTGGGCGGCGGTGGTGGTCGTGGTCAGGGGGGCCTGGAACGGGGTTGCTCCGGCGAAGTCCGCGCTCACGGTATGAGAGACCGCTCCGACGAGCGCGGGATCGCTGGTGATGATGCCGAGCTCCCGGTTGTAGTCGAGGCTCGACACCGAGAAGTTCTGGCTGCCGAGGAACAAGGACGCTCCGTCGGCCACGACGACCTTGGCGTGGATGTAGAGCGAACCGTCGCTCGGGTAGGTACTCACCTTCACCCCGGCATCGACAAGCTGGCTGAAGGCATCGACCCACGAGGACGAGTAGGTCATGACCACCTCCACGTTCACCCCTCGGTGCGCCGCATCCTCCAGGGCGCTCGTCACGGCGGAGTCGCCCATTTCCTCGTTCTCGACCAACAAGGAACTCCGGGCGGAGTCGATGAACGACACGATGGGGCCTTCTGCGCCCGGGGACCAGACGAGGTCGAGGCCGGTCGGAGCCGCGGCCGGCGGCCCGGAGCCGCTCCAGTCCTCGTTGAAGACCTGTTCGATGGCGGCCACATCCTGGGCGTCGGTCGTGGTCACGGCGAAGTCCCGGGACGTCGAGTAGTAGGCGTTCGTCAGGTTGAGGGTCATGATGGCCGAGGTCCGACCGTCCACCGTGATCGTCTTCTGATGGAAGAGCGTCCCGGCGGGCGCCCAGCGGACCTGCACCCCGCTGGAGCTGAGCGAAGTGAACGCAGGCTGGTTGTAGGAGCTCTCGTAGTCACTGTCGAGCAGCACCCGCACCGTCACCCCCCGGTGGGCGTCCGCCTCCAGGATGTCGACCGCCTGTGGGTCGGACAGTTCGTACATGGTCATGTCCAGGCTGTGCTGGGGACTCGACATCAGCGAGTAGATGGGCCCCATCCCCTGGTTGGGCTCGGTGACGAGCGACCAGCTGGCGGCCGTAGGTCGGGTCGCATCTGTCGTCGATGTGGTCTCGGACGCTGCGCTGGTCGGGGACGTCGCGTGGAGGCGTCCCAAGCTTGTGCGCCGTCGTCTTGGGCGGCGTCGCCGCGCTCCTGTGCGCGCTGGTCGGGCCGGTGGTGGCGCAGGCGGAGAGGAGTATCGCCATGCCTCCGACCATCCAGATCCGTCGGCTTCGATGCCGGGCCGGTCGTGATCTGGCTACGCCAGCTCTGCGGCACGCGTCACCCGGCGCCTTCGGCCGCTCTGAGTCCTCCTCTGCTGCACCGCTCACTGGCCCTCCCTCGACCGTGGCCTGTCATTCCCTCACGCTAGGTCCGGCGAGGATCCAGGTATCGAGGTGGTGGTTGCCGAGCTTCCGACTGAGGTGAGTTCCGTGCCCCCGCGGAAGCTCACTATCATCGTCGTTGCGTCGACCGGACCCGAAGTTCGTGCCCGAACTCCTCGGCCCTGACCACACTGAAGAATCCTTTCCGGTGTGAGGATGCACGTTGATGCCCCGCAGTTCTCGTGTTTTTCTGGCGGAACGGTGCCGGTCGGGTACGACTCGCACCAACGTTGACCCGGTACCGGTGTTGACAGCGCCGTCGAGCTGGCATCTTTTGAAGCGGCCACTCCGGTTTGCTTTGCCGCCTTCCAACGGAGGTCGCTCCACAAGGCCTGCCGAAAGCGTCACCGTCGATCCGGTCACCGAGACACTCAGTCCGGGGCGCGCCGGCTGTTCTTCGACCTGAGCCATGAACCGATCACCAGGGCCACTACGACAATCCCGATCACAGCGCCAAAGGGGCCGAGGACCGTGAGCGAACAGAACAGAACACCGATCCCAAGGAGCACCGCGAGGTATCTGGGGACCGGGTGTCGACGGTAGGTGTAGCTCCTCCCGTCGCGTTGAACGGTGACGTAGTTGGCGAAGTATCCGCTCATCGGTGTTCGGCCGTTCCCGTCGGCCCTCCCCCGGCGGTCTCCGCTCCTTTTCGGCCACCGTGCTCAGCGGCATGGCTTGCCGCCAGCGCCTCCGCGGTCGAGGGATCCTGTCCGCCGCGCACGACCCAGGTGCAGCCGAGGCAGGCGGCCCAGTAGAGCTGGGGGAGGTGCAACACGAACGGTGGGTGCGGGACCGGCCAGGCCGAGATGTCGCTCCCATGCTCAGCCGCCCAGTCAGCCCGTCCCTTCTCGCGGGCTTCCCAGCAGGTCACAGCCACGTCGACCGCCGTCGTGGCGTACTTCCAGGCCGCGAATGCGGAGCCGGGGTGCTCATGGTGGGGGAACATCTGTCGGTAGTAGTCGGCCCACGCCTCATCGGTCGGATGGAAGCCCCGTCGGGGGGCAGGTTCGTCGAGGGTGATCAGGTCATCGGGGACCTGCTCGCTGGCCGGCGTGCCGCCGCGCCTGGGCGAGGGAAACAGCGTCAGTACCAGTCGATCGGCGGCTCCGGTTCCGAAGGCGTCACGGAGTGTCCGCACGGCCTGGTCCGCTGCACCCGTGATGTTGGGACTGGTGGTCGCCTCGACCCGTTGCCAGTTCGGCCTGAACGGGAGCTCCGGGGGGTTCCAGCCCAGGTGCTCGAGCTGGTGCTCCTCATCGGGGCTCAGGCGCTCGCTCGGCAGTGAAGCGGTACCGCTTCCCACCTCGGCGACCAGGGAGCCGTCCTCGAAGGCCATCACCTGCCAGTAGCGGTGCGGGCGGGCGGCGACTTTGGCGATCAGGATCCACCGACCGGGTCGGCTGCATAGCCGTTCGAGGAGATGGGGCAGCCCGAGGGAGAACGAACCGAGGGAAACTTCCCATTCCGTCTTCTGCACCTCGCCAGCTCCGCCCTGAGACGGAGACAGTGCCGTCTCGTTGGACTCGTGGAGAACCGACTCGGCCTCGGTGAGCCACTGATCCAAGGATGTGATTGCCTTCGACGCCATCGCGTCTACCTCCTCATCGATCCCGGCGGTGCCACCGTGCCCACGGGCCGGTTGGCGGAGCTTCAGCGGGCCAGGTCCCTCCACTCCTCTGGATGTGTCACCTCCAACCATACGATCAGGGTGTGACATGGGCCTCTGGAGGGGACCCCCGCATTGAGGGACGAGACCGCCGGATGCTGAGCGCCGATCCAGTTCGGAGGCCGGCTCAGATTGACCTGGTCACATCCGAAACTGCGCCCCTAGCGTGCAAAGCTGATATCTGGCGGGGCGTAGGGACCCGAAACCGCCACGGCTCAAGGACGGAGGACGTACTCAGAGACCCGGCAAGCTGACCACGTTGGCGAGCAGCGGCGGTGTCGGTAGTTGGGCTCCCAACTCCCCGGTTCCCAACACGAATGCCGAAAGGACGATGCCCTCGAGGGCGGCGAACCGGATCCGAGGTCCGGCGCCATCGGACAGACGCGAGCTCAACTCTTGGAGGCTGGTCTTCCATGTGCAGGTGCCGCGCTGCTCGTACGCCTCCCACACGTCCCACCATGACCGTGGTCCGACCACCAGCACCGTGCATCGGCCGTCCCTCCAGCCTTGGAATCGCTCGTGCACCATCGCCATCGTCTCGATGTCGGCGAGAAATTCCGAGTGGAAGCGCTCCTCCACGGCTGCGTAGGCGAGCCCTTCGAACATGGCTTTGAGCGGGGAGTCCCCGGGCCCACCTTCAGCAGGAGCCTTAAGCTCCATCAGACAGAGTGTCCATCGCCAAGCAGACCGAGACCGTCGACCTTCCCGATTCGCGTCTTGGCTGTCGAGGGGAGTGGCGTCTGGTAGTCGATGACACGCATTGGTTTGGACCCTGGCACGATGACCTCGACAGCGTTGAAGAGCGCCATCATCAAGTGCTCCTCTGTACGTTTCGTAGCTGGCACCGCCGGTGAGGCACCCCGGCGCGTGGGCTTCCCCGATCGCAGTCGGTCAATGTACCGCTTCCCACGAGCGGCCCGATCGGGAGCGTTTGCCTTGTCTGCGCCGCACCAGGCGATCAGTGCATCTGAGCTTCCCCCGGTCCAGCGGACAGGTTGGTTGTGTTGATCATGCCGCGGCTGCGGCGGGCGTGTGGACTCGTTCGTAGTCGAGGGGGCTGAGCATCCCGCAGTAGGAGTGCCGCCTCGACGGGTTGTACCAGGCCTCGATCCAGTCGAACATGGCCAGAGCCAGTTGTTTGCGGGTCTCCCAGCGGTGCTCGTCGAGTAATTCGATCTGCATGGTCCCGAAGAAGCTCTCCATGGCGCTGTTGTCGAAGCAGTCCCCGATGGTGCCCATGGATCCGAGCAGTCCCGCGGCCCGGAGACGCCGACCGAAGGCCCAGGACGTATATCCGTGGTCGGAATGGGCCACCGTTCGGCCCTTGGGTGGTTGCCGGCGCCAGATGGCCATCTGCACGGCGTCGACCACCAGCTCGGAGCGGATGTGGTCGGCAATGGACCAACCCACCACCCGCCGGCTCCAGGCGTCGAGGACGACGGCCAGGTAGACCTTGCCTTCTCCGGTCGGGTGCTCGGTCACGTCCATGACCCACAGACGGTCCGGCTCGGTCGGATTGAAGTTGCGCTGCACCAGGTCCTCGGCCGGGGTGGCACCCGGATCACGCCGGGTGCAGCCCCGGAACTTGCGTCGGTGGATGCCCACGATGCCGGCCTGGGCCATGAGTCGGGCCACCCGTTTGCGGGAACAGCGCTGACCCTGGCCGAGGACCAGTTCGGCATGGATCCGTGGGGATCCATAGGAGCGCCGGGACATCCGATGGATGTCGAACATGGTGTTGGTGAGGTTGGCGTCGTGCCAGTCCCGGTCGGACACCGGATTGGCCCAGAAGGCATAGAACCCCGACGTGGACACCCCCATGGCCCGACAACACGCTGCGACCGGCAGGTCCGAGCAGCGCTGGGCGATGAAGGTGTAGGTCATTTTGGGAGGACGTTCTCCCGGGCGAAGTAGGCGGCCGCTCGCCGGAGGATCTCGTTCTCCATCTCGGTGACCCGCAGCTTGCGGCGCAGTTCCACCAGCTCGGCCCGCTCGGACGAGGTGACACCGTCCTTGCGGCCCTCGTCGATGTCAGCCTTGGCCACCCAGGCACGCAGGCAGCTCTCGGAGATCCCGAGATCGTGGGCCAGGGCGGCCATCGGCTTGGCTCGTTCTCGGGCCAGTTCGATGGCTCGAGCGCGGAACTCCGGCGGATGAGGTCGTGGCATCAAGGACTCCTTCCCGAGGTGCTACCACCTCAGCGCAGGTGTCCGTCAAACCGGGGGATGCTCAGCTTGACCTTCGACAGATCCGAACCTATGGGGCTTCTGCCACGGCGCCCAAACGAGGGTCCGGGCAACCCTGAGGGTTGACGGGTTTCGTCATTTCCAGAGTCCGAGTTGCACAAACAGCTGGTGGACTGTACTGGAGCTCGATTCGACCTCTGCCGTAACGCTTCTGGACAACTTCCCCTCAGAGCATTCACCGATGTATTGCAACTTGTTCTGAACATCTTGAGTCAGGTGAGAGTTGAGTACGGGATCCCGGATCTGATCAATCTGTGCGAAGAGCTTGCCGTGTGCCAGGCGCGGTAGCTCCTTACTTTGGAGCGCCTTGCACTCATCGCTACTCAACGGCGTGCCGCTACCAAGTACGACCGTGTCCTGCTCGAAGTCGACTACGGGAGCTCCAGTCCCGTGAAGATATGTAATCGCAGCCGGCACATATGGCGAGCCTTTGATGTCCGGGACGGTTGTGGTCGAAGAAGACCGTGGCGTTTGAGTGTGGCCCTGATAACCGATATGGCTACTACCAGTGGCGGCGCCCCCACACGCTGCAGCCGCAATTAGTACCGAGATGACGATGCCAATCGCAGGTCCCCTCATTCGCAAGACGCTCATCATCAACTCGATTGCCTGTTCGCCACCCAAGTGTTACCGTAACCGAGAAAATTACGGTGGTGGAGAAGTAGGAAGGGCGGGACATGGCGGATCCATCTCGAAAGGGCGGTCCGCTGTTGCGCGCCGCCTTGGCGCTATTGATTCTGACGGCGACTTGTCTGTTGGCATCAGCACCGCACGCCGCTGCGGCCGGTCAAGCGCCTCAGCTCACGGCAGAAGGCTCAGCCAACGCCTACTTCTTTCCTTTCGACGAGGGATTCTCCAACACCACCACCACTGCCGACACCTACCTGTCGGTGGCGGCCAACGTGACCGCCACAGTGCTCAACAGTTCCAACACCGTGGTCAAGACCCTTCTGAACGGTGCGTCTGAGTCAGCTGGCTACTTCGACCCCACCTGGGACGGCACTAACAGCTCCGGCAGCGTGGTTCCGAACGGCAGCTACACCATCCAGATCGTGGCCACCAACAGCGGAGGAAATGACACCCTGACCTATCAACGCCAGGTGGCGAGTGGCACACCCGGCCAGCTCACCACGCCGACTGCCGGGGCCGCCCTGTCGGGGACGGCAGGGTTTGTCTTCACCCCCGACACGTCGTTTACTGACACCTTCCCAATCTCGGAGGTAAACGTCAGCTGCCTCGGAACCGCCACCTCGGCGAGTGAAGACGGCACCTGGCAGGCCAGTGACAGCACCACCAACTGCGCCAACGGCATCCAGCAACTGTCGACCACGGTCTACGTCACCGATCCGTTGGGTGACACCCAGACCTGGTCCGGGCCGACCACGTCGGTGACCATCGACAACGGACCCCAGCTCACCTCGGAAGACTCGGCCAACGCCTACTTCTTCCCGTCCGGTGGTGGCTTCTCCAACACCACCACCACGGCTTATAGCTATCTGTCGGTGCCGGCCAACGTGACCGCCACCGTGCTCAACAGCTCCAACACCGTGGTCAAGACCCTCCTAAGCGATGTCTCCGAGTCAGGAGGTCGGATCTATCCAACCTGGGACGGCACCAACACGGCGGGCAACGTGGTGGCCGACGGCAGCTACACCATCCAGATTGTGGCCACCAACAGTGGTGGAAACGCCACCCTCACCTATCAGCGCCAAGTGGCGAGCGGCACACCCGGCCAACTCACAGCCCCGATCGGCGGGGCCACCCTGTCGGGGACGGCCGGGTTCGTCTTCACCCCCAACACGTCCTTCACCGACACCTTCCCCATCTCTGAGGTAACCGTGACCTGCCTTGGAACCGCGACCTCGGCGAGTGGGGACGGCACCTGGCAGGGCAGTGCTGACACCAACGACTGCGCCAACGGCGCCACCACCCTCAACGACACGGTCTACTTCACCGATCCGCTGGGCAACACCCAGACCTGGAGCGATCCCAACCCGCCTTCGGTAACCATCGACAACGGACCCCAGCTCACCTCGGAAGACTCGGCCAACGCCTACTTCTTCCCGTCCGGTGGTGGCTTCTCCAACACCACCACCACGGCTTATAGCTATCTGTCGGTGCCGGCCTACGTGACCGCCACCGTGCTCAACAGCTCCAACACCGTGGTCAAGACCCTCCTAAGCGATGTCTCCGAGTCAGGAGGTCGGATCTATCCAACCTGGGACGGCACCAACACGGCGGGCAACGTGGTGGCCGACGGCAGCTACACCATCAAGGTCGTGGCCACCAACGATGCCGGGAGCTCGACTGTCACCTATCAGCGCCAAGTGGCGAGCGGCACACCCGGCCAACTCACGACCCCGATCGGCGGGGCCACCCTGTCGGGTACGGCCGGGTTCGTCTTCACCCCCAACACGTCCTTCACCGACACCTTCCCCATCTCTGAGGTAACCGTGACCTGCCTTGGAACCGCGACCTCGGCGAGTGGGGACGGCACCTGGCAGGGCAGTGCTGACACCAACGACTGCGCCAACGGCGCCACCACCCTCAACGACACGGTCTACTTCACCGATCCGCTGGGCAACACCCAGACCTGGAGCGATCCCAACCCGCCTTCGGTAACCATCGACAACGGACCCCAGCTCACCTCGGAAGACTCGGCCAACGCCTACTTCTTCCCGTCCGGTGGTGGCTTCTCCAACACCACCACCACGGCTTATAGCTATCTGTCGGTGCCGGCCTACGTGACCGCCACCGTGCTCAACAGCTCCAACACCGTGGTCAAGACCCTCCTAAGCGATGTCTCCGAGTCAGGAGGTCGGATCTATCCAACCTGGGACGGCACCAACACGGCGGGCAACGTGGTGGCCGACGGCAGCTACACCATCAAGGTCGTGGCCACCAACGATGCCGGGAGCTCGACTGTCACCTATCAGCGCCAAGTGGCGAGCGGCACACCCGGCCAACTCACGGCCCCGATCGGCGGGGCCACCCTGTCGGGTACGGCCGGGTTCGTCTTCACCCCCAACACGTCCTTCACCGACACCTTCCCCATCTCTGAGGTCTCACTCACCTGCCTTGGCGTCTCCTATGACGCCAGCCCGGACGGCACCTGGCAGGGCAGTGCTGACACCACCAACTGCGCCAACGGCGCCACGACCCTCAACGACACGGTCTACGTCACCGATCCGTTAGGCGTGGCCCAGGTTTGGACCGATCCCAACCCGCCTTCGGTGACCATAGACAACGGACCCCAGCTCACCGCAGGGGAATCGGCCGACGCCTATTTCTTCCCGTCCGGTGATGGCTTCTCCAACACCACCACCTCTGCCGACACCTACCTATCGGTGCCGGCCAATGTGACCGCCACCGTGCTCAACAGCTCCAACACCGTGGTCAAGACCCTCCTAAGCGATGTCTCCGAGTCAGGGGGCTGGGTCTATCTCACCTGGGACGGGACCAACACGGCGGGCAACGTGGTGGCCGACGGCAGCTACACCATCAAGGTCGTGGCCACCAATGGCGCAGGAAGCTCCACGCTCACCTACCAGCGTCAGGTGGCGAGCGGCACACCCGGCCAGCTCACCACCCCGACTGCGGGGGCAACGCTGTCTGGCCTGGCCCAGATCGTCTTTACCCCCAACACGTCCTTCACCGACACGTTCCCGATTTCGGAAATCAGCGCCTGTCTTTCAACAGGTGGTTGTGCGACCTTGTATAACCAAGGCGCAAATGGAACCTGGTCGACGGCAGTGCTCACCGGGGATCTGACGGCTGGGCCGGCGCTCATGACTCCCACCGTCTATGTCGTCGATGCGTCGGGCGTCACCCAAACCTGGACCGGGCCGACTACGGCGGTCACGGTCAACACCACGGCAGTGCCTTTGAACGCCACAGTTTCCCCCAGCACGGGCCTGGCGCCTCTGGCCACGACGGTGCACTTCACCGCCTCCGATCCCAATGGACTTCCTCTTACCTACACCGTGGATTTCGGTGACGGGACCACCGCCGTGACCGGTCAGGATGCTGACCCTTACGGTCCGATCTCCCTGCAGCACACCTTCGCCGACAGGGGGGCCTACGGCGTCAAGGTGTCCGTTTCCGACGGCGACGGGGGCTATGCCGAGCAGAATCTGACTGTCTCCGCCCTGAGCCCGACGCTACCGGTGGAGCTCGTTTCGTCACCGGCCACCGGCGCATCGCCTCTCTCGACAACCCTTGAGTTGACTACAAGTGACCAATCAGGTCAGGCGGTGAACTACAGCCTGTCATTTGGAGACGGTCTGGGTGCCACCGGGACGATTAAGTCGCCCTACTCCACGGTGCGGATCCCCCACACCTATGCGTCCCCCGGAATTTTCCATCCCGGCGTATCGGTCACCGATGCGTCCGGAATCTCAGGGAGCGCGACGAGCACGGTGACAGTGTCGGGAACTGTGACGCCACAGGCGAACGCCGGGGAACCCCAGAAGGCGGTCGTCGGTGTACCGGTGACCCTCGATGGATCCGGTTCTCAACCCACCGGTTCGATCACCAACTATCAGTGGTCCTTCGGTGACAACTCAGTGGGCTCTGCCGGCGAGTCGGTCCAACACACCTACTCCCGCGTCGGCGTCTACACTGCGACGCTGACGATCACCGGCGCCGGTGGCCAGCAGGCAACTTCCGAAACCCAAGTGACCGTGGTCGCCGCTCCCGTCAATGGGCAAGGCCTGAGCGTCACCGTCACCAATGGGTCATCGCCCCTATCGGGAGCCTCTCTGGCCGTCGTCACCGCCGCAGGTACCCGCTATCCAGCGAGTACAAATTCCCAAGGAGTCGGCGTGATTGCCGGTCTTCCCAATGGCTCGTACACAGTCGACGTTTACGAGCCGGGCTACCTTCCTGGCACGGTCCCGGCTACTCAGACCGGAGGGTCGGGTTCGGCCACCATTGCACTGCAACAGGGGTCGATCTCGCAGACTTCTGTGACTTCGACCGTACTTGATCCACAGCAGATCCTGGCCGACGGGATCAATCCCAACGACCCCAGCAATCAGTTCGTCTATCAATTCCAGATCAACCTCGCCTTTGTCGCAGGACCTAGCGCCCAGAGCGTCCAAGTCGGTGGCGTTCTCACCGGCACCGGGGTTGTGGACCCAGTCGTCGGCGGCGTCGGAAGTCCCGTCACGGATGGCGAAGGCGGCACCATCAGCGGCGGTGCCGGGGGTGGGCCCATCACCTTCGGCGTGGATGGCTACGAGGTTGTCGGACAGGTCAGTGATCCGCAGAGTTCGAGCGGGACGCCGTCCATCCTTTGGATCATCATCCCTGGACGCGCCCAGTGGTTGAAGGAGTTCTTCGACGTCAAGATGATGGTGTCGAATCTGGCTCCGAACTCCAGTTTCGATAACGGAAGCATCACCCTGGGCGACCTGCCATCCGGGCTGAGCTTGGCGCCGACAGGGACACCGCAGTCCACCAAGCAAACGGTTCCCGATATTCCTTCCGGAGGAAGCGCCACCGTGGACTGGGTCCTGCGAGGTGACACCGAGGGTTTCTATGGAATCTCTGGCGCCTACAACGGCGCGCTCGACCCCGGCGGCTTCCCCTTGACCCTTTCGATCCAGTCAGCTACCGATCTGATCCACGTCTGGGGTGGATCGGCGATCCAAATGAAGATCGATGCCGACAACCAGGCCACCGCCGGCGACCCGTATCTGGTGCGGCTGGGTCTCACCAATGTTTCTGACGTTCCCGTGTACAACGCGGGGATCACGCTGCTCACTCAGGGACGCCTCAACTACATTTACCAGCCGGGTCAACAGCTCAGCTACAGCACGGACACAATCGAGCCAGGGACCACGTTCTGGACCCCCTACTACCGCCTGATCCCCACGCCGACAATCAGCTGTCCGAACTCCCTGTTGAAGACCTGCAATCTCGATCTCGCCGATTCATTCGTCAAACAGACAGGGGGCAATGTCTCGATCGCCAGCATGATCACCTCCCATGCCGCCACGCCGGCAAATGAGGTACCCAGGGCTACGGCCAAGGTCGAGACTTGTGGAGTGAATGTCAGCTGGACGGCTCCCTCCGTCTCCGGGATCACCGGTTACCAGATCTTCTACACACCTACTCCGGCCACACTGTTCGGTGGCACCCCCGTGGCCACTGTTTCGGCAACGGCCACCTCGACGTGTATCCCGGACGGATCAGCGGGCGACTATGCGGTGACCACCAAGACTGCGAGCGGGCTCACCATCTACAACAAGCTCGCCGCAACCCCGGCTCACGGTGGGACTCTGACGCTGACCCCCTCCAGCCTGAGCGGGTCCGGATCCGTTGCGGTGAAGGGATCTGGTTTCGATTCCGGTAAAGATACGCTCTATCTCGACACAGTGAGTCATAGCTCGATCTTGGGGACCGTTACTGTCGGAACGTCCGGCACCTTCACCTCGACGGTCAAGATCTCTGGAGTCGAGGCCGGTTCACACACCATCATCGCCCAAGGGACATCGGGCAATGCGGCCAAAGACGGTGATGCGGCGGTTCGCACGTTTACCGTATCCACGCTGTTCTCACTGAGAGCCACCTCGGCACCCCCTGCGGGATCGCTGACAGCCACCCTCACGGCGTTCCAACCCGGTGAACTTGTCACATTCCATTGGGGATCAACGACCGGTCCTGTCGTCGGATCGATCGTCGCCAGCGCCGGTGGCACCGCGAGCGGAACCATCAAAGTTCCGAAGGTCGCAGCCGCTACCGTCAAGATCTATGCAGTCGGGCTGTACGGCAGCTCGGCCACTGCAACAGTGAGAGTCACCTAAACCGGAGATTGCATCCCCGTGGGGTCGAGAATATCCAGCTCCGCAGCAGTGGGCGCACTCTGAACGTGCCTCAGCCGGTACAGCTGAGAAACTACAGTTCAACGCTAGAGGTGTCGCCCGACTTCATCTGCGAATCCAGGCACGCCGCACTTCACCAGCCTGGAGAGCAAGTCGACGGGCTCGAGAGCGGGTTTTCGGGTGTGGGCCGCTTGTTCACGAACTACTGCCGTGTCAGGCAACGTTTGCGCGTTTTACCAGCTCACGCAAGGTATTGTCCTGAGCATTGCGGTTGCGCCAGATGGTGTAGCGGCGGATCATGGAGTTCTGCTCTGCGTGTGACTTGTGGTCGGTGCCGTCCAGGGTGAAATTGTGCGCTCTCACCGAACCCCGCGATCTGCGATCACTGATTCCCGCGTTCTGTGATCAGTGAATGTCGCGTTGGGCGATCACCGAAACCCGCGCTGAGCTGATCCCGGTTCCTCGAGGGGAAAGGTTAGCGGCGCCTCCTTCCTGAGTCCCGATCGGGATCCGTAGTGGCCTGTTCCAAGGCGTGATGCTCCCGCATCCGCCAGGACGGCCCCTTGATGTTGAACACCACGGCGTTGTGCATGAGCCGGTCGAGGATGGCAGCGGCCACCACCGGGTCGCCGAAGATCTCACCCCACTCCGGCAGTCCCCGGTTGGTGGTGATGAGCGTCGGGTGCCCCCGTTCATAGCGGGTGTTCACCACGTGGAAGAAGACGCCGGCCCCACCCCGCTCGATGGGCAGGAGTCCGACGTCGTCGATGACCAGGACACTGGGAGCGGTGAGCGTCTTGAGCTTGGTGGCGAAGGTGCCCTCCCGCTTGGCCTTCACCAGGGTGTTGACCATGTCGTCGGCGGTGGTGAAGTACCCCCGATACCCGGACTCGACGGCTGTGGTGGCCAGCGCCACGGCCAGGTGGGTCTTCCCGCACCCGGGTTGGCCGAGGAACAGGATGGGTCGGTTCTCCTCGATGAACCGGAGGGTGGCCAGGTCGTCGATGAGCTTCCGGTCCACGCTGGGCTGGAACTCGAAGTCGTAGTCGGCCAGTGTCCGCCGGAAGGGAAAGCGGGCGAAGCGCAGGCGGGCCGCCAGCTTCCGATTGACCGTGGCCGAGGCCTGCTCGCCCACCACCCGGGCCAGGAACTCGATGTGGCTCCACTCCTGGGCCTTGGCCTCCTCGGCCAGGGTGGCGAAGCACTCGGCCGAGCGGTTGAGCCCCAAGTAGCCGAGGTCATCCTTCAGCTGCTCATAGAGGGAGTTGGTCACGACCCGGCTCCCGTCTCATAGCGGGAGAGGTCGGGGACCTCGACATCCACGTCGCCCTCGATGTCCAGGCGGAGGGGAACCTGATGGGGTTGTTCGTCGGGAAGGACGACGGACAGATGCCTTCCCCGGCTGCGGGAGAGAGCTGCCTGTTGGGCGGCCTGCCAGTGGGTGACCTCCCACACCTCCCCGGTGCTGGGATCGGCGACGGTGTGACGACCCACCACCTCCCCGGCCCACCGGATCTCGAGGACCGACGAGTCCACCTCGTGGCGGACCTCCACCTTCTGGCCGAGGCACTTGGGTGGCACCGAGTAGTGCACGCCCCGCCACTCGATCTGGGGGATGGCCACGTGCACCCGGCGGGACTCCACATAGGCAGTGTCGAACCGTCGCCGGGGCAGAGCGCCCAGCATCGGGCCCTCGAGGGCGAACCGGTCGTTCGGGATCTCGCCCATGCCCCGGTGGACACGGGCGTGCACCCGGTCCTCCAGCCAGCGGGCTGCTCGTTCGTTGAGCTCGGGAACGCTGACCGGCACACCGGTGGCGGCGCACTCTTCGAGGAACCGCTCCTTCACGTCCCGGAAGGGGCGTTCCACCTTGCCCTTCCGCTTGGCGTCTCGGGCTTGGCAGGTCCGGATCTCGGTGTGGTGGAACTGGGCAAAGTCAGCGGCCGGCGGATGGAGGGAGAACCTCCGGCCCTGGGACTGGCCAAGCGCCCCCATCCGGTCGGTGCGCAGGACTTTGGGGACCCCACCGACCCGCTCGAAGAACCGGACCAGGCCCTCGAAGGTGTACTCCCGGTCGATGGAAGGGGCGAACCACCAGATCCGCACCCGGGACCACGACAGAATGGACTGGAAGCACTGGATGTCGCCGAGACCCCACTCCCTCGTCCAGTGGGACACGTCCGACCAGTCGAATTGGCACTCCTCGCCCGGTGCCGTCACGATCCGGGTGGAGGCCGCCGGTGCCGCGGTGAACCGGGGCCCACGGATCCCGTTCAGGTGCCGGGCCACGCTCACGTAGGAGCCGGTGAACCCTTCGGTTCTGATCAGCTCGAACACAGAGGTTGCGAGCAGTCTCGGGGCGGCCCGCACCAGCTCGGCGATCCGGGCCGACCAGATCTCGTCGATCACCGGCGGGTTGGGACTGGACCGCTTGGCCGGGGGCCCTCCGTTCTTCAACCAGCTGCTGATGGTGCTCGGGTGATAGCCGGTCTCCTCGGCGATCTCCTTGATGCTGTGGCCTTGGCGCTTCATCGCCATGACGTCCATGAACTCCTCCTGGGTCATCATTTCGGTGGTCCCTCCAGTGGGCTTGGTGCAGTGGATGCCCAAGACCCTGGAGGGGCCGATAACCGGCCGGGTGGATCCCGACCAGGAGGAACGCAGGAGTCAGCTCAACGCGGGTTTCACTGATCCCCGATCGCGGTTTTCACTGATCGCCGATCGCGGGTTTCAGTGATTACAGAACGCGGGTTTCAGAGATCGCGCACAGAAATAGCGGAGCGCCTGGAACTGGGCCTCGATCCTGTTGAGCCAGCTGGCATTGGTGGGCACGTGGGCCAACTCGACGTTGTTGGCCTGGGCCCAGTCGCCCACTCTGGTGTCCACCTTGGTCGAGAGGTGAGGGCTGAAGTTGTCCATCACGATGGCGATGCGGATCTCTGGCGGGTAGAGGGTGCGGAGATAGCGACAGAACTCGAGGAACCTGGTCCGGTCCTTGGTGGTCTTGCTGTGGCCGTACATCTTGTCCTGGTTGAGGTCGTAGGCGGCCAGGAGGTGTCGGACCCCGTTGTGCCGGGTGAAGGTGGCCCGTCGCCGGCGCCGGCGTGGGAGATTCTGGCTGGTCGATTCGTTCTGGGTGGTCAGGGGAGCCCACTGCTTGCCCGGCCGGGGTAGCAGGTTGAGCCGTCCGAACTCGTCCATGCAGATGACGACCGTGGGGTCATTTTTGCCTGGTTCCGCCTTGCCGTCGGCGATGTCGTAGAGGTGGAGGACCCGGTTCTTCTTGGCCTCGAAGTCCGGGGCGCTCGACTGCTTCCAGGTCTTGATCACTTGAAACGACACCCCCTCCTCTCGGAGCAGGACCCGGAGGCCCTCATGGCTGATGTCGTCGACCACCCCTCAGCCACCAGGAACTCGGCCAGCTTGGACAGGCTCCAGGTCGAAAAGGGCAGGTTGTGGTCCTGCGGACGGGACAGGGCGATCTTTTTGATCTCCCGGCGTTCGGGCAAGGTGAACTTGGGTGGTCGCCCCCCTACTTCGGGACCAAGGAGTCGAGTCCGCCGGCGTTGAATTTGCGGATCACCTCTCGAACCCGGTCTTCGGAGGTGAAGGCGATGGTGGCGATCTGGGGCACGTCCATCCCCTGGGCCGACCACAGCACCACCTGGGCTCTTCGCCATCGCACCACCGATCCGGTCCCTCGACTGCTGACTGCCGTAGTCACCGACGGCCTAGCGGACCGCCTTGATCCGCGTCGTCAACGCTGACTCACTCACGAATCGGTCACCCCAGATCGCGTCGAGCAGTTCCTCCTTGCGCACGACCGCGCCGCGGTGCTTGACGAGGTAGGCGAGCACGTCGAACACCTGAGGCTCGACCCGGATCTCCTCCCCACCCCGTCGAAGGACGATGCGGTCTAGGTTCAATTCGCAGTCGGCGAATCGGATCACCTCATTGACCGTAGCCGCGACAAATGGCCCCGAGCTCAGGTGTGGCCCGCTGCAAGGGCAGACGCCCATCCTTCTGACCAAGAAGTCTCGTGGGGCATGGCCGCGCCTCCAGTATCCAAATCAACTTGGATATCGAGGGCCAGATCTTCTTGTCTGCCTGTTTCTCAGCTGGCCCGGCTGAGGTGATACCGCTGGCCCAAGGTCTGCGAAGTCATGCCTGACATGTCTCGCCCTTCTGGAGCGAACCGCCCAAGCCGCCGGCCCAATCCTCCAGGACCGAAATAGTTGGCGAGCACACCTTCGCGAAGTCTCTCACCGTCCACGGCGACTGGCCGCCGTTGATCGTGTGGCAGCCAGCCCAGTGGAGCATGAGGTAGTCGGTGGTGGGATTGCGATAGCAGTTGACGACGCATGCACGAGGGTTCTGACTCGTCGTCAGAGCGAGTCGTGGGAGTCAGGCAACGACGACGTCTGCCACGTCACCCCCACGCACATCTCGTCAGATGATCCATCACCGAACGTCACGAAATGAGGCGGCGCCTTGCGGAGAATCGGCAACTCTTGTGCCAGTTGGGGGTCGTAGGTGCAGTTGATCTGTACTTGCTCGCCCTGATTCACCGCGATGGGCTTCACGTTGTACGCCTTCTGGTAGTGGAAGTTGTAGTTCGGAACGTCGAGGATGGTCTTGGCCTGCGGTGTCCCCGGATTGAGCACCATCGTGAACTTGACTCCCAATAGGTGCATGTGCGGTTGGATCCTATCGATGTAGCCGGTCGATGCGACCCGCCACGTACACGTAGCGGTGTCACCGACCTGCGGGTCGTCCGGGTTTTCACCACATACCTCATCGATGCCCTTTGCCATCTCGACGCCCCCGGGTCCGAAGCGCTGGTCCAGATAGTTCAGGGACACCTGATAGTTACACAGCGGCCCGGTCACGCCAGCCGGGCACGGGATGTTCGGCGGGGCAACCAGGTATTGGGATTGCATTGGCAACAGCGGCGCGGACATCGGTACCGTATTGAGCACGAGCCCGTTGATGACCGGCTTGTGGCCTACCAACAAGTTGTAGTGCACCTGCTCGATCACAAGACTCCCCTTGGGCAGTGGGATCCCCGTACCCCTGGGAAGCACGTCTTCGCCGTGCCCTGGCGCCCACACGCTCAGGAAGGGAGTGCTCATGAAAGCGGCCAGAGACGCATCGGGCAGAGCTGGCGCGCCGAAGCACGTCCAACCCTTGCCCTTGGTGGCCGCATTGGCGGCGATGGCCTGAGCTGTCATCGACGGTGGCACCAGGGCGAGCACGGCGTGGTGGACCTCGGGACTGCCCGGTGTGAACTGGCTCGAGATCACGTACGAGTTCCGGATGACGTGCGGGTTGACCAAGCTGCAGTGGTAGTCGTCGGTCGCTCCCACAGCTGCCTGGGGCGTGTATCTCGGTGACGCCACCGACACCGTGGAGACAGGCGTTTGTGACGACGGGTTGGCCTTGGTCGATCCCGAGGTGACCCTCAACGTCACCGCCCAGAGCGCACACGCCAGCAGCACCACGCTGACGGCCACGATCACAAGCGGCGGCGTGCCCCTGGCACCAGCCAGGTGGCGCCACCTCGGCAAATCGGGCCCTCGGTCCGCTCGATCGGCAGACTCGGTGTGGGCGTGCTCGATGAGATCGGTCATGGCCTCCCGTCCCCCTTGGCACCAAACTCGGTGTGTCATCGGACCCGACCCACCCGGAGTGCGCCTGATACGAACGCTAACCCACGCTCGGCCTCAACGCCCGGTAACGGACGACATAGGTGCCAAAAATGTCATCCGAGCCCGCTGGGCAGGGATTCCTCACACCTAGTTGCATATACAACAATGTGTGAATCGCGGGCCTTGGCGTGTGGAAATGGCTTCGCAGACTTCCCCATCACCCCTGGGTGATGGGCTTTTGTCGGTACCAGCCACGAACCAAACCAACCAATGATGGTTGTCCGGAAAGCCATGATCCCCTTCGAGCACCTTCATGGGAAAAAGGAAACACCGCCACACGGGGGAGCCGGTGTGGCGGTGTTCCTGTCGCCCCTGCTTTCGGAAGCCCTGGTTGGTTCAGGTTCCTAAGCCGACACCTTCCTATCAAGGCCAGCTTCACGGTAACGTCACGGGAAACTTAAGCGGCGGTGAACATTCGGTGGCACGACGATTCGCTACGACGATTCGCCGACGGGTGGTCGGCGGTACCTGTACTGCTGTCGGACCCGCTGAGCTGGGGTTGCGCGCTCCCGACCTGGTGCACCACCGCTGGGCAGCTCCACGGAGCATCTGTCCTCGGTGAGGTCCAAGACGGCAAGGGTCCGGCACTCAAGCTCGGGAGGTGCCGTGCCGATTCCTCAAATACCACTACGGCGAGGGGATTGCGGCGATGGCTTTGCGTCCACAACGTCGAGACGTCCTCGACAACCAGTTGCGTGCCGAGACCAGACTCGCAACGGCATCCATGTTCGCCGGCCTCTTCTTTGGGCTCTCGATGCTCGGGCTGTGGTTGGCAAGCCGCCATTCCGGTTCAGTCCACAACCTCGGCGGCGCACTGGCGAGTGTGGGTGCCTTTCTGTTCTTCCTCTTCGGCTGGCCCGTCTACAAGGCTAGTGACGAGCGGCAGCGCGACGGCCAACGCCAGCCATAACGGAACACGAAACTCACCATGGTTTCGGCCTGGTCGGCTTCCCGGGAGTGACATGCGGTCACTGACCGCTGAGGACACCCAACGCCGGGACGGCTCCACCCCTAGCTCGAGGTGGGGAGTGCGTAGGCGAACAGCTGTTTGCCGGACGGGGCGTAGACAGCCCCCGTCCCACTGCCGGTCCCGGCGTCAACGATGACCGGCGGATTATCGACCGACCCCCCGGTGTTCGCGGTCCAAAGAGGCGACCCCCCATTGGCGGCTTTGAGTGCGAAAAGACTATGGGTGCAAGTCTGGCTTGAGATTCCGGTGGAGCATCCGACAAAGGCGACGGCGTCGGCCGCAGTGTCTCCCGCGACGGCCACGGACGAGTCGATTGCTCCGCCAGTGGCAAAGGACCACTCGAGGGTTCCGCTCGTGGCGTTGAAGGCATAGACCTGGCCGGCCCTGTCGCCTACGTACACGATGCCGTTCGCCACCGCAGGAGTTGGGCCCGACTGGTCCCCGTTGGGATAGTCGCGGCCGGTTGGGCTGACCCAGAGGGGCGTGCATGTCTCGCCCCATTGCCCGACGTACTTCGTGCCAGTGCAATCTGAGGATCCGTTGGCAGAGAAGGCCAGCAGCCCGTCGGTGGAAGATTGGACGTAGACATCGCCGTCCGCTACCGCTGGGGACGAGCCTCCGCCGTCCCATTCGCCTCCGTACTCCCAGGGGGCAGACCACGCAGGCGTGCACGTTGCGATATCCGCCAAAGGCTTACCGGATTCGTGGGGGGCATAGGTTCCCGGGCACTGGCTGGCCTTGTATGAGGCGTTGAACCCGTACACCGCGTACTGATCTGGATCGTTCTTGCTGCTCCCTACGTGGTCCCCGGCCGCTTGGTACATCATCCCATTGGCGATCGCCGGAGCCGAAAAGTTGTTCCCTCCGGTGCTGTAGCCCCAGTCGGGATCGCATTCCCGCGCCTTCGACGCCGTAAAGCAGTTTTGGTCGTTGCCGCTGGTACCGGTGGTCGAGGGGAAGACATAGACCCATCCATAGTCCTCGGGGACGTAGACATATCCATTGGCGATGGTGAGCGACGCGTCGATCGAGCCCCCGAGGGTCTGCGAATGCCAAAGCAGGTCGCCCTTCGAGGCGTTGTACGCGTACAGCTCACCGTCCTTGCTTCCGACGTACACCACCGGGGTCGAGAGTGATGTATCGACGGCCGGCGACGTGGTCAGGCCATTGGTCGGAGACGGAACCGCCGTCCAGACCGGCTTGCAATCCAATGTCGGATGACCCAGGGTCGGGGTCGGGCAATTGGTCGTCCCGCCACTCGCCGAGTACGCGTACAATCCGCCGGTCGTATCTTGTGAATTACTCGGGTCTGTATAGTTCGCAGTTGCGTACAGCATGGCATTCGACCCGACAGTCGGTGACGAAGTGATCAAACCGTCAGTGCCGGTGACGGCCGCGGTCGTTCCCGCCTCCTCAAGAGTAGAAGCGGTGCTCGTGGTGATCACGTCCGACGAGTCGTAATTCGAGTGGGTGGGGCCGCCGCCATACGACGGGCCAGACATGACAGCCGGCGAGTGCAAATGCGGCTGACATCACGAGTACCGCTCGCTGGAGCGGCCGCGCCCATCTGTTGCGTCCGACCATCACGCACCCCTCTAGGTCGGTGAGGTCACGGCAGTGGATGGTGTGACCACTCCGACCGGGACGGCCGAGCCGTCGGTGTTGGTGCCCGGAGTGCCCGAGGTGTAGAAAGTCCCGTTACCGAGCTGCCCGTCGTAGCCCTTCCCCCAGCAGTCCACGCCCCCGGAGGAGAGGAGGGCGGACATGAAGTCGCCGGCGCCGTTGCTGGTGAGGCTCACCACGCCGGTGAGCGTGCCGGATCCACCCGTCCCTTGCACCGCCACCGGCACCGTCGAGTAGCTGAAGGTCCCGTTACCGAGCGTGCCCCAATTGCTCTCCCCCCAGCAGTCCACCTTGCCCGAAGTGAGACGGGCACAGGAGCCGGACTGGGCGCTGGTCAGGGTGGCGACGCCCGTGAGCGTGCCGGATCCACCCACTCCTTTGACTGCTTCCGGCACGGCGGAACTGTCGACCTTCCCGTCACCGAGCTGCCCTGAGGAGCCCTGGCCCCAGCAGTCCACCTTGCCTGAGGTGAGGCGGGCGCAGGAGCCTCCGGCGAAGCCGCTGAGGCTGGCCACCCCGCTGAGCGTGCCGGATCCACCCGCCCCCTTGAGTGCCACCGGCACAGCAGAGCTGTCCCCCCAGCAGTCCACCCCGCCGGAGGTGAGGCGGGCGCAGGAGCCGAAGCCGACATCGGTGAGGCTGGCCACACCGGCCAGGGTCCCCTTTCCACTCACGCCTCTGACCGCCACCGGGACGGCGGAGCCGAAGTCGGCGCTGGCGTAGAACGTCCCGTTACCGAGCTGGCCTTTGGAGCCCTGCCCCCAGCAGTCCACTCCGCCGGAGGTGAGGCGACGCGCAGGTGCTGTGGTCGGCACGGGTAAGGCTGGCGACACCGGTGAGGGTGCCCGTTCCGCTGACCCCTGTGACCGCCACCGGGACGGCTGAGCCTTCTTGGACCCCGGTGTAGAACGTCCCGTTGCCGAGTTCACCGTCGGCGCCGTACCCCCAACAATCCACCCCGCCCGAAGTCAAGAGGGCGCAGAAGCTCTGGTTGGCGCCAGCGAGGCTGGCGACGCCCGTCAGGCTGCCCGTTCCGCCGACCCCTGTGACCGCCACCGGGACGGCTGAGCCTTCTTGGACCCCGGTGTAGAACGTCCCGTTGCCGAGCTCCCCGTCAGCGCCGTACCCCCAGCAATCCACCCCACCCGAAGTGAGGAGGGCGCAAAAGCTGTAGTTGTCACCGACGAGATTGGCTACGCCAGTGAGCGTGCCCGTTCCACCTACGCCCGTGACCGCCACCGGGACGGCAGAACCCTGAAACCCGGAGACGTTCGGCGAGTAGAAGTTCCCATCGCCGAGTTGGCCGAAGTGGCCATCCCCCCAACAGTCCACCGTGCCGGAGGCGAGGAGAGCACACGAGCCGGCGTAGCCACTGGCCACCGATCGGACACCATCCAATGGTGGTGACGTCGTTGCCTCGGCCGCGGGTACCAAGACGGTGAGAGCGAAGACCGCTGCTACGGCTATCACGATTCGACGAGAAACACGCCTCATGATGTTCACCGCCTGTTCGTTTCCAGTAGGTCGCTCGCTTCGATTCGTCCAAACGAAGGACGTGCTCGATTCGTTTCAAATCAGTGGCTGGTGTTCCGTCACCGACAAGAGGGTGGCCACCCGTGACTATGCACCTGAGCCGTCCCCTGGGGCTGTAGCGGGATCGCCGTTCCTGTCGGACATCGTCCCGCTAGCCACGCCGGCGGCCCCCATTGCACACGCTTGACCATCGTCCCGCCGGTGGGTCCCTACGCTCCAGGCGGGGCAGTTGGTCGGGGAAATCCCAGAGGTCTGCTTCGCGCTCATCAACCTTGCTGGGTGATCGAGTGCCGAGCCTCAGAACCCGATCAGCTGACGCAGAGACCACCTGCCAATGCCACCGTACGTCACGGCATGCGATAGTGAGGAGGTGGCGGTCATTGTCCACATGTCAGACATCCACTTTGGTGCCCATAGAGAGACGCTGGTCGAATCTCTTCTCACCGATGTCGCCGCGCAGCAGCCCGATCTCGTGGTCGTTTCCGGGGACCTCACACAGCGGGCGCGACCCAAACAGTTCGAACAGGCGCGGTCGTTTCTAGACCGACTGGCTGTGCCGCTGCTCACGGTCGTGGGGAATCACGACCTCTCTCTGTTCGATCTTCCGCGACGGTTCATGTCAGAGACCCGGCGGTACGAGCACTACATCACCCCCGACCTCGACCCCGTGGTAGCCCTCCCAGGTCTGACAGCTTTGGGCCTCGACACCATGCCGGCATGGCGGTGGAAGTCGGGGCATGTCTCCCCCAGGCAAGCTGACATCGTTCGCGATGTCTTCGAGAGTGCTCCCACCGGGGCATGGAGACTCCTGGTCACCCACCACCCGGTCCTACCGGAAGACCGCTCACGGCTGGTGGGTCGCCGTATTCTCCTCAACGCCTGCGCCCGCTCGGGCGTGGCCGTACTGCTGTCCGGGCACACTCATGTGGCGTCGATGAATGTCGTGTCTCTCGACGAACGTGGCCGCCACTGGGCAATCGCCGTGGGCTCGGGTACGACGCTCAGTCACCGAACCCGAGGAACCCCGAACGCCTACGGAGTCCTCAATCTCGGTAATCGTACGGGGGTCGGGGACCGTGTAACGCTGGATATCCGTCAGGCTGAGGGAACGGATTGGTCGGTCAGGCGAAGGACCCAGTTCGTTTACACCTCACACGGGGTGTCCACCTTCCACCCGCGTTCGGAGTGACCAGGGGTCCACCTCCTTCTCCACCCGACAATCCTGTCGCGTAGGTGCAGCCGCACTTACCATTCTTTACCGATAAAGCGGCATCCTCCATCGACGCCGGCACAAGCCTGTCCATTCATGGCTCGTCGGTGAGCAGACCAATCATGCTCCAACGAGAATTCGCACCGGTCAGGATCGACCGCCACCAACCGAGCCGGCCGCCGAATCAAGCGGATCGTGATCCGCCTCGGGCGTAAAGCCGACTTCGACTCGGACCTCAGGGCGGCGAATCTCCATTTGTGCGAGGCGTTCAAAGACCACTCTGTCGGCGGCTGTAAGCGGGGGCTGGGTCATCGAGCGCGGCCAGAGCCGGTAGCGCTGAACGACATTTGTTTCTGCCGCAAGCAGGAAGAGCTGTGCGCCCAGGTAGATCCAAGTGAGCAAGGCGATAACGACGCCGAAGAAGCCATAGGTGTCGCTGGCGTGCTGTAGTTCGCGACCTACGTACCAACTCCCGATGAGCTGCAAGATTTGCCAGAACACGGCCGCCAGCGCCGCGCCAAAGAAGATGTCACGCCAGCGCAGGGGGTCGGCTGTCATTACGTTGAAGGCGACAAGGATGAGAAGAAAGTTCATCGCCAGGGATCCGACCAACAACAGCACTGTCGCTGTCCACCCATGCGACACGAGGGTCGCAAACCCTGTGAGCACTGTTAATCCAACGGTGGAGAGAGCAAGCAGAATGAGCACCCCCAGCGCCCGCAGGTAACGAAAGTAGATCGAGGGCCAGCGGACAAAAGGGATGTTCCACACCACATTCATTGCACTTTGGGTCGCCAGCCCGAGCCCGATCGAGCCGTACAGAAGAAGCAGACTTCCAACAACTAGAGCTGAACCACTACCGGCGAGACCGTGAGCGTGCGACTTCAGCTGAGGGCCGATGATCGGGAAGTTTCCTAGGGCACTGTTGATGAGATTGTCTTGCAACTTCTTGTTGTCGTGCAGGATGTAGCCGAGAATGGTCGCGAACAGGAGCAGAAGAGGAAAGAGCGCGAACAGACCGTAGTAGGCGATGAGCGCCGCTTTGCTACCCGCCTGATCGTTGCCGAACTTCTGCCAGACGGCAAAAGGGAAGCCGAGCACACCATGGCCCTGCTGAAACCTGTCGGCCTTTCGTATGGCAAATTTCGATCCGGCCCGGACGAACGACTATGTCCCCGTTCGGGTTGTCCTTGGGCGGTTCGCCCAAGGATCCGACGTGCCGCTGTCTTCTGCTCCCGGGTGGATGCCTCGAGTCGGTCATAACGCCATCATGACCCCGAGCGTGCCGAGATTCTCGCCCCTGGGGTGCGGACATACTGCGAGGGCTCTGATCAGGGCTTTGGAAATCGGCCATGGAGGTACCAGTATCCGTTTTATGCAGTCAGGTAGCGAGGCGGATTCTGACTCTTCAGGATCACGCGAGTTCCAACGTCACCTCGTCAGTTCCCGAATGTGCTTCTGCGATAAGGGACCTGGTAACCGTATCGACATTGTCGGCAAAGACTGAGATCTGCACCATGTGGCGCGCATCGAGCGGCAGATCGGAGGCGAAACCAGGGTCGAAGTCCGGATCCTCGAACGTCACCAGTCGCCAGCTGGACCCGTCCTGCAGACAGAGCACGTTGAGGTATTCGCGCTGATCGCGGCGCAGGTCCATTGGGTCGAAGGCGCGAGAGCGCGGAACCCCGGCCCATCGCAACTGGTTGACCTCAGCGGTCTTGTGGTCCAAGAGGCGGGCAAACCTCGGACTCGGAAGAAGGCGATACCCACTCTACGAATTCATGATCGAGGCGGGACCGATCAACCATCTTGCAGTGGTGCACGGCGGTGCGTCGACATCGATGAGTTCCTCGACATCACTGCACCACGATTTCCCCGGGGGTCGCTTCGGCTGAGACAACTGGGTGCCGATCGTCGGAGCTCACGGTGGCGCCGAGAAAATCGAGTTGGATTGCCACGGGCGCCGGCAATGCAAACCTGGATCGGCCCGTCATCAAATGAGCCCGACGCACCGGCACCGCACAGTCCGATGGACGAGGCTAGATTCTCATCACCTAGCTACTTCCCCCTGAAAAAGTAGCCGTAGATACTCGCGTTTCGCACCCAGATCGATGAAGATGGCCCCGAACCGTAGGACTAGTACGGATCGAGGCCATCGTGTTGAGAACTGTAAACGCGCAGCCCACCTTGTGGGAAGCCATCCTCCCCGAGACGTGCCTCGGGATGCCCTCTGAGCTGGAGGCAGTCGACCGCCTGCTGGACGATCCGGTCTTCTTCGAACCGTTCCGCGACCACTTCCACCGTGCCCTCGGTCGTCCGTCCGTGCCGATCGAGACCTACCTCCGGTTGATGTTCTTGAAGTACCGCTACCGGCTGGGATTCGAGCCGTTGTGCCGGGAGGTCGCCGACTCGATTTCGTGGCAGCGGTTCTGTCGGATCCCGTTGGGCGTTACCGTGCCGCATCCCACCACGTTGATGAAGATCACCACCCGATGCGGGTCATCGGTGGTCGAGGGCCTGAACGAGGCGTTGTTGGCCAAGGCCCAGGCGGCCAAGATGTTGAAGACCAACAAGGTCCGGGCCGACACCACGGTAGTTCCGGCCAACGTCGCCTACCCGACGGACTCGGGCCTGATGGCCAAGGGTGTGGCCAAGATGGCCAAAGGCATCGGGAAGCTGAAGCGTGCGGGCCTGGCTTCCAAGACCACCTCTCGGGACCGGACTCGGATGATGCAGGCCCGGGCCCGGTCCATCGGTGCCAACCTGCGACGGCGCACCGGCGAGGCGAAAGACCAGGTCCTGGCCATCAATGCCGACATGGTCCGCATTGCCCGGACGGCGGTCGCCGAGGCTCGAAACGTCGCGGCCAACGCCCGCCGGGCGCTGAAGCGACTTGGGAACGCGGCGCCGGCAAGGCTCTGCGCGATTGCCGGCGACCTGGAGCTCATTGCTGATCTGGTCGACCAGATCGCGGGACAGACCGCCAAGCGCCTTCGTGGCGAGATCCCCGACGGAGCCACCAGGTTGGTGTCACTGCATGACCCCGACGCCCGTCCGATCCGCAAGGGTCGACTCGGCAAGCCCGTCGAGTTCGGCTACAAGGCCCAGGTCGTTGACAACGAGGACGGCGTTGTCATCGACCACAACGTCGAGGTCGGCAATCCACCGGACGCGCCCATGCTCGTTCCCGCTGTCGAGCGCGTCACGCACCGGGCCAAGCGAGTGCCCACAGCGGTCACTGCTGACCGCGGCTATGGCGAAACCTCCGTCCGTGAACAGCTCAGTGGACTCGGAGTCCGCATCGTTGTCCTTCCCACCAAGGGCAAACCGAGTGCGTCACGCCGCGTCGTCGAGAGTCGGCCGCAGTTCCAGCGCCTGGTGAAGTGGAGAACGGGTAGCGAAGGGCGGATCAGCTGTCTCAAACGAGACTTCGGATGGAACCGGACACAGATCGACGGGATCGAAGGAGCCCGCACCTGGTGTGGTTATGGGGTCTTCAACCACAACCTGGTGAAGATCGGGGTGCTGACAGCCTCCGAATAGGACGGATCGGACCTGCCGCCACCAGGATCGGAGTCGAAATTGGACGGAGGCGATGACCAGACTGGCCCCGGAGTCACTCCGACTTTTTCAGGGGGAAGTAGCTAACTCTGAGGAGGGCGGAAAATGCTTGCCTATACCTATCCCTTAGCCGATTTGCTCGGCACGATGCTTGGTTTCTTCATTTTCATCATCTGGTTCTGGTTGCTGATTGTCATTTTTGGCGACATCTTCCGGAGTCGGGATATGGGCGGCGGCGCCAAGGCACTGTGGATCATCTTCGTGATCGTTCTCCCATTCCTCGGCATCCTCATCTATCTGATCGCTCGTGGTGGCAAAATGCACGAGCGGGCTGAAGCGGCCGCCCAGCAGCAACAGGAGGCCTTCGACACCTACGTGAGGGAGACCGCCGGAGGGAGCAGCAACGTCGACCAGCTGGCCAAGCTCGCCGACCTCAAGGAGCAGGGCGTCATCACGAATGCTGAGTTCGAGGCCCAGAAAGCTAAGCTGCTTAGTTGAGAACTCCGAAGGCGGATGGCCGGCAGTCCCCTGCGGCGTTGCGTTGACTTGGGCTCGGTTTGTGCTCGATCGGTCCGGATGTAATCCACCGAAACCCGACTGGCGCTACGACGCGGTTGACCGCCGTCACAGACCTTGACTGGCCAGGCCCCAAATCTCACGGACGACCGGGCCCGATGCCGACAAGCAGAACCGTGGGTCCAACAGTTATCCGAGACCCGCACCTTCGATGCCTGGGCTGGGAGTGATATCCGGGAGGCGAAGCATGCGAAACGAGTTGCCCATACCAAGAAGTGAAGCAATAGCGGGGACAAGCAAAGCCAGCTGCAGGGAGGTGTTTCGAGCGCGGGCATTGATGGTCAGGACCTCAGCCTGAACTGCCTTCGGCTCGTCGGTGATCTGCTGCTGCAGCTGGGTATTGCTCATGATCTCTGCGTCGTGCTCGAGCTCGGTGGAGATCTGCTGTTGTTGCGCCGGGGGTATCGCGGGATTGGCCTCAGTCATGTGGGAGAAGCTCAGTGCCAGGGCCCAGAGCAAGATGCCCCCGGCGATGGCGAGTCCGAAAGAGAGCCCGAATGAGCCCGCGGCGGAATTCACGCCGGCAGCCTCACTGACGCGGTCCTCGGCAATGGGGGCGAGAGTGAAGTTGTTCAGTTGCGAGACGAGCATGCCCAGGCCCGAACCGGCGATCACGAGTGGGATCACGAGGTACCACCCAGAGTCGACTCTCGGCACCAAGGGAATGATGCTTGCCATTCCGACAGTGCTGAGGGCGAAGCCGGCCATGACGATCTGCGCTGCTCGCCACCTGCCCGCCTTTCTACCGGCGAGCATGGCCATCCCGAACATGGATAGCGACAAGGGCGCAAGGGAGAGGCCGGCTTGCATCGCGTTGTACTCGAGGGTCATCTGCAAGAAGAGCGGAAGGGCGATCATTGCGCCTCCGAGGGTGATTTGCTGCAGCATCTGTTGTGAGATGCCGATGCGAAAGTTCAAGTGTCTGAAGAGGTCAGGGTCCAAAAGGACCGGTTTTCCAAGCCGATTGCGGTGCACCAACCAATAGGCGAACGCGGCGAGCGTCACCGCACCGATGGCGATGAGTAGGCCGACGTATTGGCCGCCCTCCTGCCAAACGAGGATGCCCAGCACGACACCACCCATTCCGACCACGGACAGAAATGCACCGACGGAGTCAATATGGCGCGATCCCGTGTAAGGGACATCGTGGACCAGGCGGATCTGCGATAACACCACAAGAATGATCAGAGCTTCGAGTCCGAAGCCGACCCGCCACGACAGGTAGGTCGTCAGGAATCCGCCCAGTAGCGGGCCGATGGCGGCCGCAATCGCCGCCGATGCGCCGACGAGCGCGTATGCCCGCTTCTGGGCGTCCCCTGTGAAGTTGCCATGGATGAGTGACTGCATCGCCGGCAGCAAGAGGGAGGCGCCGAGTCCGCCGATGATCGCCCAAAAGATGATGATGGTGTTCAGGCTGTGGGCGAGCGTCATGGCCACGGCACCGACGGCATAGGCCAGCAGGCCGATCACATAGGCACGTCTACGCCCAATGAGGTCGCCGATTTTGGAATTGGTAAGGATAAAGGCCGCAGACACGAGCGCCTCGAGCGCGATTGCCGACTGGACACCGCTCGCTGTCGTGTGCAGGTCTTTGATCACGGCGGAGATCGAGACGTTCATCAGTGACGTGTCGATCACCAGGACGAACATGGCCATGGCCAGCAGGAGAGCCAGTCGGGGGCTTCCCTCGTCCGGTCGGTCGACAGGGACGTCAGAAAAGGTGCTCATGACAGCTTCATCCCTTCAGCCGTCCAGCGAAGGCTTTGGATTGGTGCGCGGGATTCGCGCCATCAGGCCGTCACGGTCCTTTCCCTTCTCGAGTATTGCTCCTCGAGTGCAGGCATCAGCCAGTGCCCGGAGTAATGCTGCTTCAGTCTGCATCGAATCCGAGAGTCTTGCCTAGGTCGCCGATGTCGCCTCTCTGAGTTCTATCGAATGCCTCGTCTCCTACCGGACTTGTGAAACTGGTCACTTGTCGATCCCAAGAAGACTTGGCGAAAACCTCTTGTCCATCGCAAAGAATGGGACCAGACTCCACTTGGGGTTTGTAGGAACTGTGCCGCGTCCAGATCGGCGTGGCCGAGATGGGAGGCGAACGGTGGATGATCGTGGCGAAGGCTGGGTCCTCTTTGCTGGAATAGTCCTGATTTGGGCTGGGATCATGAAGATATTCGACGGCATCTGGGCGTTTCGCTACCACGGCGTGCTGCCCTCGAACTTAGAGGCGGCGATCTTCGGTCACAGCCTCAAGACCTATGGATGGGTGGACTTGGTCGTGGCAGCAATCCTGATCATCTGTGGGTTCCTGGTAATAAGCGGCTCGGGTTTTGCTCGATGGGTCGGCATCGTTGCCGCAGTGATTGCCGGTATCAGCGCCATCTGGTGGATGCCTTACTACCCGATTTGGGCGTTTGCCTACATCTTCATCGCTGCGCTCGTGATCTATGCGCTGGCCGTCTACGGGGGTGACCGAGAGGCTCAGCGAAACGCCGCGCTGCGCTAGCGGTTGTCGGTCGTCCCAGCCTCGCACTCCTTGGCCGCGACACTCTCACCCGGGCTGGAGCCTGGGTAAGAGATCGGCGCTGGCCTCGTGAAGTGGAGCGGAGGCTGATGGCCTCACGCCTCCGAGCCACTTCCCTTTGGAACTCAGATATGGCGACCGGATCCAACCACCCTCGATTGACAATTGTCATCACGTCTAGCGGAACATTCGCTTGTCACTCAACATGAGGCTTGACCGAGGAGTGCACCCAGCGTCGTTGAGATCGCAGGACCCAACCGGAGGTGGGGCCGTGACAAAACAGCGGGACAAGGAGAAGAGGGGGGCGAGGGAGGAGATGCTGGCCGCGCCCCAGAGCCGCGCGCGACGCCCTGTCGGCTCAGACCTGGCCGAGGAACCTTCTTCCGGCGGGAACCACAACATGAAGCGCAAGGAATACGAGCACGAACTCCGGCATCTGCATGGGGAGCTCGTCGCCGCACAGGAGTGGGTGAAGGGCTCTGGGGCGAAGGTATGCATTGTCTTCGAGGGCCGTGACACGGCGGGCAAGGGAGGGACGATCAAGGCCATCACCGAGCGGGTCAGCCCCAGGGTCTTCCAAGTCGTCGCCCTTTCCGCACCCACTGCTCGGGAGCAGTCACAGATGTACATCCAACGATACGTGCGACACTTCCCGGCTGCCGGCACTGTGACGATCTTCGACCGCAGTTGGTACAACCGGGCTGGGGTCGAGCGGGTGATGGCCTTCTGCACCCCCGAAGAGTGCGCTCGCTTCCTGGAGTTGACGCCCAGCGTCGAGAAAGCCATGGTGGATTCGGGGATCCTGCTCATCAAGTACTGGCTGGAGGTCAGCCCGGACGAACAGACGCGACGGCTCCAGAGCCGGATCGACGACCCCCGCAAGATTTGGAAACTATCGGAGCTTGACCTGCTCTCCTACCGACGGTGGTTCGACTACTCACGAGCCCGTGACGAGATGTTCGCGGCCACAGATACTGCCTGGGCGCCGTGGTGGATCGTGAACTCCGATGACAAGAAGCGGGCTCGGCTCAACGTAATCTCGCACCTCCTGGGGAGGATTCCGTATGAGCCTCTCAAGCATCGCCATGTCGAGCTTCCGGATCGTCAGAAGCCCGGTGGCTATCGGGAGCCAGAGGTTCCGCTCCGATATATCCCGGCCCCGTATTAGCGAGTCGGTTCGCCTTCTTCGCGTTCCGACGGAATCGGCTCCTTCAACGAACGGGCTTCATGGCTCCGAGGTAGCCAGCGGGTCGACGCCTCGGGCGAGAGCGACCAGATCGCCGACCGAGATATCACGCGCCCGACGCCGCTCGGCGGCGGTAAGGTTTTCCTCGGAGACCAGCAGCCGCAGTCCACGCGGGTGGATCTGGAATTTCAATGGGGTCGAGAGTTCCAACGCTTCACCATCGATGCCGGCGAAGGCCTTACCGGACCGGGACCGGACCTCGAACTGCATGGCACTGAACTCGTGCCAGTGCCGGCTCCTGCGGCGTTGGCCGAGCGCCGCGAGGGCGAACACCTGAGCCGCTTCGCTTCCCGATCCCGCAGAGATGGCCACGATCCCGAGCGTTCCGGTGTCCAGCCGTCGGCGTTGCGACGCATCGAGGGTCGCACCGAGGACGTAGGGATTGTTGGATACCTGGATCAAGAAGGCGCCGTCGACCTCAACACCGTCGGGCTCGGTGAACTGGAGGTCAAAGGGCTCCCGTGTGCGGCCGAGCATCTCGGGCAACAGCGCCTTGGTGGTCTCCGATTTGGCTTCGCGGTATCCCTCCTGTTGAACAATCGTCGCATAGATGCCCAGCGAGACATTATTTACGAATAGTCGATCGCCCACGGTGGCGTAATCGATGCGGCGTTCGATGGCGTCACGAAAAGCATGCAGGCTGAGACGGGGATCCTCCCGATCGATCCCGAGGTCTAGTGCGAAGTGGTTTCGCGTGCCGGCCGAGACGCACACGAACGGGAGGTCGTGTTCGATGGCGATGGAGGCGACAAGGGCCTGAGAGCCGTCCCCACCGGCCATACCGAGGCAATCGGCCCCCCCGGCGATGGCGTCCCGTGCCAGCTGCTCCAGGTCGAGGCCGTGATCGAGCATGATCACTTCGACACCGAAGTCCTTGGCCAGGTCGACAAGCCCGAACTTCGCCACCTTGCCCCCGCCTGACCATGGATTGCATATCAGAACGGGACGTTGAGGTCGTTTTGCCGGCACTGGGCGACGATCGTCATGCTCATGGAGGTCGCGCATCAGCGCAGCTCTCCCCAAGCCACCGGAGCCAGCCAGGAGCAGGGCCAGTACGGCAAGACGGAGGAGTGGTCGATCGCCATGGGGCGTCTCCCAGATGATCGCCAGAACGATCAGGGTCACCCCGACGATGCTCCCGGTGATTCCGAAGCCTCGTCGGGGCATCTGCTCAGTGACCGCCCACCAGAGCCCACAAACCGCAACGGCGAGGCCGGCAAGTCCGAGGACGAGGAACCCGAGATTACGGACAGCGAAGACGACGAGCGCCACGGCCAGCAGTAGACTGCAACCGAGGGATCCCAGCGCCAGTGCGCGCTCACGTCCCGTGACCGGGCGCTGTCGGCTGGTTATCGGAACCGCTGATGAGTCCATCTCAAATCTCCCTGGTCAACGTAGTTCACGGGTGCGTCGCAGAGAGGAAATAGAGACCGTTCGCCTCCAGACGTCACGCAGCATCACGGGTGACGCCGGTCATGCGGACCGTCTTGTTCCTTCATCTCGACCGGTGGCCCGTCGACTTCGATGGGCACGGATTGGGCAAAAGCGACAAGTGCGGACTCGATGGTCGGGAAGAAATGGGTCGGATCGATCGTCCGAGTCAGTTCGTATCGCTCGATCTTTGTGCGGACGGGATCCTTCATCTCGGCGAAGATCAAGGAGATCCCGTGCCTATTGAGGGACTCATCGAGGTCCTCGAGCATGTCCGCCGCCGTCGTGTCGACATCGGTGATGGGCTCTGCGGCCACCACGATCCATCGAGGCCGGGGTTCGGCCGCAGCGAGCTCCCGCACCTGCTGACGGAAGGATCGAGCGTTGGCAAAGAACAGGGGGGCGTCGAACCGGAACACGATGACGCCTCCTGTCTGTTCGGCATCTGGATAGGACCGCACATCGTGATAGCCGGGAACCCCCTCGACCCGCCCGAGGCTCGTGCTATATGGCCACCATGACCGCCGGAACACGTTGAGGATGGACAGCCCAACAGCGATGGCAATCCCCGGAAGTACACCGAGGACGGCGACCCCGAAGAAGGCCGCTATCGACAGTGCGAACTCAGTTCGGCGCACCTTCCAAAGCCGCTTCATCCCCGCCAGGTCAGCAAGGGACAGGGCCGCCGCCATCACCACCGCCGCCAGCGTGGGCTGAGGGAGATTACGGAACAGTCCGGGAACGACAAGAAGCATGAGCACGATGACCGCGGCACCGACCAAGCCGGTGATCTGCGTCTTTGCCCCCGACTGGTCAGCCACTGCGGTCCGCGAGCCACTGGTGCTGACCGGGAACCCCTGGAAGAGTCCGGCAGCCACGTTCGACGTCCCGATGCCGATCATCTCCTGGTTGGCCTGCACCTCATCGCCGCTGCGGGCGGCGAACGCCGAAGCCGTCGAGATGGTGTCCGTCAGGGCCACAAGCGAAATCCCGAGTGCTCCGGCGACAAGCAGCCCGAAGTCGGATGCCGAAACACTCGGAAGTGTGAACGGCGGCAACCCTTGCGGAAGCGTGCCTACGAGGGAGACCCCGTGCCTGGCCAGATCGAATACCACCGCGGCACCAATGGAAAGAACGACGGCCACGAGCACCGCCGGGATCTTCGGCAGCCAGCGCTGGAGCACCAGGATTGCGGCAAGCCCGAACAAACCGGTAATGACGGCAGCGGTCACGGCCTCACCCGACCTGAGGCCCTCCACAAATCCGGTTATGTCCCCACGCAGTGTGTCGGAGTGAATCGAGAACCCGAACAGCTTTGGCAGCTGGCCCACCAGGATCGTGAGCGCGAGACCGGTCATGTAGCCGATCTGGGTCGGCTTGGAGAGCAGATCGGCCACGAAGCCCAGCTTCGCCACCCCGGCCAGGATCATCATGGCGCCTACCAGGATGGCGAGCATCGATGCCAGGGCGACGGCACGGGCAGGACTTCCGTCCGCACCCGCAAGGGGGAGGATCGTGGCCGCGATCATCGGTCCCAACGACGAATCAGGCCCGAGCACAAGGATGCGCGATGGTCCTAGCGCGGCATACCCGACGAGACAGAGGATCGAGGTGTAGAGGCCAGTGATGGGTGGCAGTCCTGCCAGTTCGGCATAGGCCATCCCCTGGGGCACAAGAATGGCCGTCAAGACCAAACCAGCCATGAGGTCCTTGGGTAGCCACCGTGGCTGGTAGCCGGCGATCATCCGGGCGCCCGGTATCCGCCTCAGCAACTGGAGGCGTCCGGTCGGGGTTTCCGCATCCACTTCACACGACCGTAGGTCTGAACCCAGGTGGCCGCCACCGACATCTGGGCGCGGCCAGTCCCTGGGTAATTGCCGGCCTGCTGGGAACCCAGCACGGTCTTGCCCAACAGCCCATTCGTGACCGAATTCACGAGCTCCTCAGTACGTGCGCCATCGAACGCCATCTCGAGTTCACTCGATCAGTCCCTTCCTGGAACTCCCGTCGATAATCACTCATACCTTCGGTAGCATCGGATCTTGATCCGTCTAGCCGGAGATCCGACCGCGAGGTGTGACGAATGAATCCTTCGGCCCCAAACGCCCGCCCCCAGCCCGACGCGGTTACCCGGTTCTTCGAGAACATCGCCTCCAAGGGATATGAGCCCTTGCTGCACCACGCATCGGGTACTGTCCGGCTCGATCTCAGAAATGAGGAGGCCATCGAGCACTGGTACCTGACCATGCTCAAGGGTGACGTCACGGTGTCGCATCGAAAAGGCAAGGCCGATGCCACCCTACGGATGGACAAGAAGCTGTTCGAGGGAATGACAAAGGGCGGCGTGAACCTCAATGCCTCCCTCCTGCGAGGTCTGCTCGAGGTGGAAGGAGATCTCGGGCTCCTTTCGGCATTCGACCGGCTGCTCCCAGGCCCAAGGCGTTCGCGAGCTTCCTTCCTCGAACGGCAGGAGGAGTTGGCCGGATGAGCACCGACCTGGTCAAGATCCTCGAAGGCAACACATTCGTCGTCAGTGACGGGCGTGGTGACATCGAAGCATCGCGGACCGACCCCACCGGCCTGTTCTCGTTCGATACCCGGTTCATATCGAAGTGGGTACTCACAGTCAACGGCGAGCGGCTCGACGCTCTGTCGACCGACGACCTGCACTACTTCGAAGCGCGCTTTTTCCTGGTGCCCGGGACGGGCACGGTTTACGTTGACGCCGACCTGTCGGTGATCCGTAGACGGGTCGTGGCCAACGGATTCCACGAGGAACTGGTCATCCTCAACCATGGAGCCGACCCCGTGGACCTGAAGGTGCGCATCGAGGCGGGGAGCGACTTCGCCGACCTTTTCGAGGTGAAGGACGCCCTCAAAAAGAAGGGCACCTACGAACAAGTCGTTGACGGCGAGTGCCTGAAGCTGAAGTACCGCCGTCAGACCTTCGAGCGCGAGACCTGGATCACCGCCAGTAGCTCGCCAGTGGCATTTGACAAGAACGGCTTGACCTTCACTGCGACGGTCAAAGGCCACGGGCAGTGGAATGCCGAACTCGAAGTAACGACTGTGCAGGCTGCAATAGAGCCGGTCCTGAAGCGATCCACTCAGCCACGCCAACGGGCCAAGGTCGCGGAGAGCATGGCCAAGAACCTGGAGAACTGGGTCGACGGTGCCCCTCGCCTCGCGTGCGACAACGATCCTCTCAAGGTCACCTATCGGCGTAGCCTTGTCGATCTCGCCGCCCTGCGCTATGTCGCGCCAGTCCTTCCCAAGCATGCGCTGCCTGCTGCGGGCCTGCCGTGGTTCATGACCATGTTCGGACGGGACAGCATCTTCACCAGCCTCCAAGCCCTTCCCTTCACCTCGGAGCTTGCCGCTACCACCCTCCGGGCGCTCGGTGCCCGCCAGGGAACCCGCCTCGACGACTTTCGGGACGAGGACCCGGGACGCATCCTGCATGAGATGCGTTATGGCGAACTCACTGCCTTTGAAGAACGGCCTCACTCGCCGTATTACGGGTGCGCGGACGCCACCCCTCTGTACGTCGTGCTCATGGACGAGTACGAACGATGGACTGGGGACACCAGGCTGGTACGCGAGCTTGAATACGAAGCCCGGGCCGCATTGGCCTGGATCGACGAGTATGCCGACCTGCAAGGCAATGGCTACATCTCTTATAAGCGGCGCAATGAAAAGACCGGCCTCGAAAATCAGTGCTGGAAGGACTCGTGGGACTCCATCTCGTTTCGCGATGGCACCTTGCCGGGGTTCCCCCGCGCCACATGCGAGCTCCAGGGGTATGCCTACGATGCCAAGATCCGTGGCGCGCGGCTGGCCCGGGTTGCTTGGCGCGATCTTGGGCTCGCTGAACGACTCGAGAAGGAGGCCGCCGACCTCAAGCGCCGCTTCAACCGTGACTTCTGGATCGAGGACGGTGAGTACTTCGCAGTGGCTCTTGACGAAACAGGGCGTCAGGTCGATTCCCTCACCTCGAACAACGGCCATTTGCTGTGGAGTGGGATCGTCGACAAATCGAAAGCCAAGGCCGTCGTTGGACACCTCATGGGCAGCCGGCTGTTCTCGGGCTGGGGCATACGTACGCTTGCGGAAGGTGAGGCTCGATTCAATCCCATCGGGTACCACGTTGGAACCGTCTGGCCCTTCGATTGTTCCTTTATCGCTTGGGGCCTGCGACGCTACGGCTTCAAGCGGGAGGCCGCCCAGATCGCCGAGGGTATTCTCGCAGCAGCTGAGTTCTTCGGTGGGCGTCTGCCCGAGGCATTCGGCGGCTATCCCCGCGTAATGACCAAATATCCGGTCCGGTACCCGACCGCGTGCAGCCCTCAGGCGTGGTCTACAGGTGCGCCGCTTCTGCTCCTTCGTACGATGCTCGGCCTCGAGCCTGTGGGCGAACACCTGGTGGTGGACCCACTACTGCCCGAAACCATCGGGCGAGTGGAACTGCTGGATATCCCGGGGCGATGGGGCCGGATCGATGCATTGGGCCGGGGCCGCTTCGACACGACGCGAGCGTTGCACACGTCGAGGAGCCCAAAATAGTGCAAGGACGGACCCGTCGGCTGATCCAAATACTTTGATCCGGGACTCGCAACTGGAGCAGTAATTGCGGCCGGAACGATCCGTCGTCGCTCCTCGCCTTCGACAAGGACAGACTCGTCCAGTCACGTCGAATTCCCTGGACACGGCCCCAGTGGAACCTCGACGGGTCTGTGATCCCCGGCGAGATCGAGCACCTCTTCGAATCCCTCGCGGAAGCAGCGCATCAGCTCGTCGTAGTCCGGTACGGCCGCACTGTCGATGGTGAAGCCGACGCAGCAAGTACCGTTGTAGGAGAGCAGTGTGGCGTTGACGGCCGAGCCGGTCGTCGGCCCGAAGGCGTAGCACCCCGACACCGGAGCCCCGGCCAAGAAGATGGGGGCATTGAAGCCCTCTACGTTGCTGGCCACGAAGTCGATGTGCTTGAGCATGCTTCCGACCACACCAGATGGCAACAGGTTCAGGGTACCGGCGACGACATCGCTCAGCGGCTGTGCGCGGTCGTCACCGGCCGCTCGGCACTGTTCACCGGTGACCCGTATCCGCTCCGCGACGTCGACCATCCCGACCGGCACCTTGAACCGTTCGAGTGTGATCCGATTGCCGCCGACCGGATCATCCGCCTTGCGGATCGAGATGGGCAAGGTGATCCGGAGCTCCGCGACCGCGACGTCGTGCAGCTCGTGGTAGCGACGTAGCCCACCGCTGACCGAGGCAACGAAGGCGTCGTTGAGGGTGCCTCCCACCGATCTCGCCGCCCTCTTCAGATCGTGGAGATCGACGGCGATCATGTCCAGGCGTCGGTCGAGGCCCCGGGCGGTCATGATCGGCGAGAGGGTGCGGGGGACCGGCTCGACGAACCGGACGACCGAACGGACCGTCGCCAGCGTGTCGGACATGGAGCTCAGCGGATTGCAGGCGACGTGCGTGGCCGCCGGGAGTACACCCGACAGTCCGTGGCGGGCCGTCTCAACGAGGCGGTGCCAATCGTAGGCAAGCGACTCGCGTACGAGTTCGGCGGTCCCCGGTACCCGCCCGCATTGCGGCACGGGGACATCGTCCATCGGAACCGTCCCTCCGGTCGTGTCGAACAGCAGGGACGCCAGCTGCATGCCGCCGATCCCATCGGTAAGTGAGTGATGGACCTTCAAGACCAGTGCGGCACGGTCGCCCATCAGATGCTCCACCAGTGTCAATTCCCACAGCGGACGCGACCGATCGAAGCCGCTCATGGCTTGGATGCGGGCGAAGTCGGTGACGGTGACGGGAGTGTGGGGGAGAGGTGAGTCGATCCGGTGGAGGTGCAATGACAGGTCGAAGTCCGTGTCGACCCAGCGTGGCGGGGCCAGACGGCCCGGTGGCTCCACAGGAAGCTGACGGAAGCGGGGGGCCAGCCGGGTCGCATGCTCCAGCCGAGCCGAGAGCAGGTCGAAATCAGGCCGCTGGTCGAGCCAGGCCACGGCGACAATCGTGGCCCGAAGACCGGGGTCCTTCTCGAGGTACCAGGAGAAGGCATCTGAGTGCCGCATGAATCGTTTGGCTTCGCTCATCGTCCCCCTTCTGAGACGACCCACGTTTCGAATCTACGGCGTTTCGGCGGCCGGATGTAGGGTCGAAAGTCACGATTCGGGGTGAAGGTGGGGCTGCGGGTGGAGGTATCCCCGCCGGATACTCCCGCCAAAGGACCCTGGGCCGGGGAGATCTTGGGTCGTAAGGTGCGAAATGGGGTGCCAACGGGAAGTGGGGATGGGAGATGGACCGGCTCAGCGCACTCGATGCCGAGTTCCTCGATCTCGAGGATGGGCGCGTGCACATGCACATCGCCGGCGCCTGTGTTTTCGATGACCCTCCACCGGGCCTCGAGGAAGTCCGGGCCCTGGTGGCGTCGAGGCTGGACCTGATCCCTCGGTACCGCCAGCGCGTGCGCCGGGTGCCCCTCGAGCTCGGCCGCCCGTTGTGGGTCGACGACCCGCATTTCGACCTCGACTACCACCTGCGGCACACCGCACTTCCCCCGCCCGGTGACGACGCCGCGTTCTGCCGCCTGATGGGACGGATCATGTCCCAACCACTCGACCGCGACCGGCCTTTGTGGGAGGCATGGCTGGTAGAGGGCCTCGGGGGCGGACAGTGGGCCCTGGTGTTCAAGGTTCACCACTGCATGGTCGATGGGATCGCCGGGGTCCAACTTCTCACCGTCTTGTTGGAGCTTGAGGCCACTGCCGGAGTGGGCGAGCCTCAGCCCTGGGTGCCGCACCCCGAGCCGCGGGCAGCAGTGAAAGTGCTCGGGGCATGGGGCGGACTGCTTTCGGACGTCGTTGAGACCACCAGGGGCTTACCCGGGTCCGCTGCCCATCCGATCACCGCGGCCCGAACCGTCATTGCGGACGCTGAGGGTATGTTCCGGTTCATCTCGCACCTCGTTCCGACACGACCCGTCTCGATCGAGGGGTCCATCGGCCCACACCGGTCCTGGGCCCACGCCTCCGCCAGCCTTGCCGATGTGAAGACGATCCGCTCCGCGTTCGGTGGCACGGTGAACGACGTCGTGATGGCGGCAGTGACCGGTGGCTACCGTGCACTCCTGTCGGAGCGCGGCGACAACCTTGAACGAGCGGTGGTCCGATCACTGGTGCCGGTGTCCACCCGTCGTACAGACAGCCAAGGAGTGCCGGACAACCGGGTCTCTGCCCTGCTCTACGAACTTCCCATTGGGGTCGCCGACCCTGTCGAGCGTCTCGAAGCCGTACGCCAGCAGATGACCAAGCTGAAGTCGTCCCATATCCCTGAAGCCGGCGAGGTGGTCACCTCGATCGGCAACCTCGCTCCGCCGATGTTGGTGGGTCCCCTCAGCCGCGTGGGGGTCCGCTTGGCTCGCCGGTTCGGGCAGCGCTCGCTCAATACCGTGACGACGAACGTGCCCGGACCACAGGTTCCTCTGTACTGCCTGGGCCACGAGATGTTGGAGTACCGACCATTCGTCCCGATCGGTCACGGATTACGTGTCGGTACGGCGATCCTGTCCTACAACGGCGGGCTCTTCTTCGGTGTCACCGGGGACTATGAGACGGTGCCCGATGTCGATGTCGTGGCCACTGCCGCGGCAGCGGGCATCGAGGAGCTCCTCAACCGCGCCTACGACTACCTCGACGGTCATCGCCCTGGCTGACGTGTACATCGGAGGATCGGTGCCGGCGACGGGAGCCTGGTCTGATTCGGGCCGTTCGTCGCTCCCTGGCCGTGCCCACGGGGCTGGCACTGGTCGTCCTCGGCCGTGCCCGACGGCTCGCCGGATCTGATGTGATCCGGCGTGCCTCCGTTGACCCGAGTAAGAAGGGCGCATGATCAGGCGAACCCATCCGGATGAACGGCGACACCCCCACCGGGCCCAGCGGTCGTTGGGGGCCTCCTGCGTGCCCGTGCTCATGGCCTTGGCCCTGGCGGCGGGCTGTTCGACGTCCGGTTCGCCCCCCACCTCGACCGTCATCCATGGAGACACCGTGCCGACCGTGGCTCAACTCGGACCGACGAGCTTCGCCCACCCGGGTCCCTTCGCCGCCGGGGTGACCACGCTGTCCCTCAGAGCCGGCGGACCGCTCGTCGAGGTCTGGTATCCGGCCACTCCGGCATCGGTGAAGGGCCACACCCGGGCCAGCTACAACGTGGCCGACTGGTTGCCGCCGGCGATACGGGCCCTGATCCCGGCCCACTTCGACGGAGCCACCTACCAGACGGACGCGTACCGCGGGGTGCCGGTGGCCTCGGGGCGGTTCCCGCTGGTCGTGTTCACCCACGGCTACTCCGGGTTCCGCGACCAGTCCACGTTCCTCACCACCTGGCTGGCCTCCTGGGGTTTCGTGGTTGCTGCACCGGATCTCCCCGACAACGATCTCACTGCCGTGCTCAGCGGGGCGACGAACCCGGGGATCACGGCCGACATCGCCGAGCAGGAGCAGGTCATCACCCTCATGGGCGACGAGGCGCAGGGTTCCGGCCCGTTCCACGGTCACATCGACATGAGCCGGGTGGGCGCCCTCGGCCACTCGCTGGGCGGAGCCGTCTCCGAAGCCCTGGCCACAGCCGACCCGCGGGTCACCACGTTCATCGGCATGGCGGGGGCGACGGTCGGCTCCTTCGGGCAGACCGCGTCCGGGCCCACCAGCACGGTTCCCGACAAGCCCGGAATGCTGATGGTGGGCACGGCCGACAAGGTTGCCGATCCGACCGGCATCGCCAAGGCGTTCGCCGCGCTGCATGCACCCAAGCGCCTGGTGACGTTGCACGGCTTCGGGCATCTGGTGTTTTCCGACATCTGCGAGATCGGCGCCGGCCAGGGTGGCCTGTTGGCTATCGCCAACGAGGTCCACATCACGGTTCCGGCCGGTCTGAAGACATTGGCCACCGATGGCTGCGATGCTCCGGACACCCCGGTGGCCCAGGGTTGGCCGGCGATCAGGCAGTCGGTGACCGCCCAACTCCGTCATGTCTTCGGCTTCGATCCGTCACTGGCCGGGCTGACCGGACTGAAAAGCGCCTTTCCGGAGACGGTGTCGCGGAACGTGTACGTCGGTGGATCGACGTGACCGGCGTGGGCCGCCGGTTCTGCCCGGGACTTAAGTGGACAGATCACTCCGCTTCTGGATAGCCTAAACGGAATGCAGTCTCCGGTTACGGGATCGTCGACCGAGCGGACTTCGCCGACGACCGTCGCCGGACGGCCGATCCGAAGCGACGCGGTGAGGAACCGGGAGCGCCTGCTGGCCGCGGCCGGCCAGGTCTTCGAGGAGAAGGGGCTCGCGGCCAGCGTGGCCGATGTGGCGCGGGCCGCGGGGGTCGGGATGGGCACGCTGTACCGACGGTTCGCCTCCAAAGAAGCCCTCATCGAGGCGCTGGTCTCCGATGTGCTGGAGGCGACCATCGCCATGGCCCGGGAGGCGGCCGAGTGCCCGGACGGCACCGGCCTCGAGCACTTCCTCGAGGCGTCGAGCTCCTACCAGGCAGAACACCTCGGTTGCCTGCCCAAGCTCTGGAACACCGACCACCACCTGGTCAGGACGGCGCGGGACCTGATCGCCGAGCTCCTCTCCGGGGCCCAGGAGCATGGTCGGGTCCGCACCGATCTGACCGGCACCGACATCTCGCTCGTCATGTGGTCGATCCGCGGCGTGCTGGAGACCACCGGTACGAACGCCCCCGAAGCGTGGAGGCGGCATCTCGATCTCCTCATCGCCGGTATGAGACCGGCCGACGGACGTCCTCCCGCACCGACCCATCAGCCAGGACCAGGTCGACCGGATCCTCTCCAAGCCGGGTCCGTCGGCGGCGGAGCCGGGGAGGGGGAGCCGGTGACGGCGCTGCAGGACGCCGCTTCCGAGGCCGGAGGGACCAGCCGGGCCCACTGGTGGATTCTGGTCGTGATCGCCGGCGCGCAGCTGATGGTGGTGCTGGATTCCACCATCATGATCATCGCCCTGCCGTCGGCGCAGCACGCCCTGGGCTTTTCGAACACCGATCGACAGTGGGTCATCACGGCGTACACGCTGGCCTTCGGGGGCTTCCTCCTCCTCGGAGGGCGGATCAGCGACATCTTCGGACCGAAGCGGACACTGATGACCGGGGTCATCGGCTTCGCGTTGGCCTCCGCCATCGGTGGCGCGGCCCAGACGACCCTGATGTTGATCGGTGCCCGCGGGCTGCAGGGTCTCTTCGGTGCCCTGTTGGCGCCATCGGTGCTGTCCATCCTGACATCGACCTTCACCGACCTTCGGGAACGGGGCCGGGCCTTCGGCATCTACGCCACCATCGCCATCGCCGGCTCGGCCTTCGGGCTCATCCTCGGTGGGTTCCTGACCGAATACGTCGACTGGCGCTGGTGCCTGTACGTCAATCTGCCCATCGCCGCGCTGGTGGTCGTCGGGGCGTCCGCCATGATCCCCAAGCGGCAAGGACAACGGGGCGTCCGCCTCGATGTGCTCGGTGTCGTCCTCGGCTGCGGTGGCCTGGTCTCGCTCGTCTACGGCCTGGGCGAGGCCGGCACCGGCGGATGGGGGGCGACCGACGTCATCGTCGCCCTCATCCTGGCCGGCGTGCTGCTGGCCGCCTTCATACTGTGGCAGGCCAAAGGACCGAACCCGCTCCTCCCACTGCGCGTCCTGCGCAACCGGAACCGCGCCGGATCGTTCACGACGATCATGCTGGCCGTTACGGCCATGTTCGGGACATTCCTGTTCCTCACCTATCTGCTGCAGACGATCGACCACTACTCACCGCTCAAGACCGGCGTTGCCTTCCTTCCCCTGCTGGTCCTCAACGGGCTGGCGGCGACGCAGCTGGCCAGCCGGTTGATGCCCTACGTTCGGACCCGCCTGCTCGTGGTGCCCGGTCTGCTGCTGTCCGCCGCCGGCGCCGCACTGTTCACGACCCTGACACCGGACGCGAGCTACGTGACGCACGTGCTGCCGAGTGAGCTCCTCCTCGGCCTCGGACTGGGACTGGCCATTGTCCCGTGCATCAGCACGGCCACCCAGAACGCCGATCCGAAGGATGTCGGTGTGACCTCGGCCATGACCAACACGTCACAGCAGATCGGCGCCTCCATCGGAACCGCCCTGCTCAATACCATCGCCGCCGCGGCCACGACGACCTATCTGGCCGTCCATGCCCGAGGAGACGACGAGCTGGCCAAGGCGACGGTGCACGGCTACGCCATGGCCAGCGCCTGGGCGGCGGGGATCTTCGTTCTGGCCGCCCTCATCGCCGGATTCGTCATCACCGTGCATCCGGGGCAGCCGATCTCCGGTGCCCATGACGAGGCGGTGGCGGCCGACCTTCTCCCCACCGAGATCCACTGATCCGCCCGCGGTCCCGCCGCACGGCCGCCGGTCGTGCGACCCGTCGAGCGTCCGGAACACCGGGCCGGCCATCGCCCGGCAACTCCGGTGAAGCTGATGGCGACTAGTCTCCCTGTCCCCCGTGACACGCCGTCGGCGGAGTGAAGAGCGGTGTCGTGCTCACCGGCTCGGTCGCCGGTGGATCGAGCATGACGGTGGCATGGCGGGTCCACCTGTCCTCACAAGCCAGGAGCGCCCGTTTCTCCGGATCCCGCCTCGAGTTCTTGTCCCCGCCCATCCACAGGTCGACATGGTTCGTCTTCACCCCGCCGCACGGGTCGCACTGGTCCTCGTGGATGAAGTACTTCTTGAGGAAGGGCACGTAGATGATCTGGCACCACGGGCCGCTGAGGTCGATGGGCTCGGCGAAGGTGACGGGGTTCTTGTAGGTCCCCACTCCGCCGGCGGTCTCGTGGAGGCACGGGTGGGCGATCTGGCTGCTGGGCGGCGAATTGTCCACCCAGCCGTAGAAGGTGACCCAATCGTGGACCGCACCGGCTCGGGGGGCCGCCCCGAGCGACGAGTGGGCGGGGACCACCGCGAGCACGAGCCCGACCGCCATGACCAGGGGCACAACCAACAATCCAGATCGTGGCCAAACCCTCATGGGACCTTCCCGGACCAGTCGAACTGCACGCCGACGATGCGCCACCCAACCTATCCCACGGCCACACCGGACCCGGCGTCGCCTCCAAGGCTTTCCGCCCTGATCTTCCCGGCCCGGCCCGGGGGGGTGCGGCGATGTCCGGGCATGCGGCGATGTCCGCTGGATCGTTCCGGCATCTACCATCGTGCCGCCATGACGCCCTTCCGCCCGAGGACCACTGCCGTCCAGGGGCGGGACCGTGCCCGGCCGGCGTTCCGGCGCCCCTCCCGTCCCCGGCGATTGGCCGTGGCGGTCGCCCTCGCCGGTTTGTGCGTGGCGGGCTTGGCCATACTCACCGTCGCCGGCCACTCCGGAACCCCGGCCGCGGACACCGTCGCCCACTCCTATGTGGCATTGGGCGATTCCTTCACATCGGGCCCGGGCATTCCGGTGAAACTCGGGCCTGACACCAGGCCGAGCGCTCCCGGCGGATGCATGCGATCGTCGGACAACTACCCCTCGCTCACCGCCCGGGCCCTGGGACTGACTCTGCATGACGCCAGCTGCGCCGGTGCCACCACCCGGGATCTGGCCGTGTCCCAGGGGCCGGGGATCCCAGCCCAGCTGTCGGCGCTCCGTTCGTCCACGTCGCTGGTCTCCATAGGGATCGGCGGGAACGATCTCGGTTTCTCGACCATCGCCACCGACTGTGCCGCGGCCACGCCTTGGGGCATCACCAAGGTCGGATGGAGTTGCCGGTCGCATTACACCGTCGACGCCGTCGACCAACTGGCCGTGGCCGTCAAGAAGGTGGGGTCCAGGGTGGCCGCATCGCTCCGGGAGATCAGAGCCCGGGCCCCTCACGCCAGGGTCTTCGTCATCGGCTATCCCGACATCTTCCCCTCGAGCGGATCGGGCTGTTGGCCGATGCTCCCGTTCTCGGAGCACGACGCCGACTACCTGCGCGGCGTCGAAACGGACCTCAATGCGACGCTGGCCGGCGATGCCGCCGCCGCGGGAGACGTGTACGTCGACACGGCCACGGCGAGTGCATCGCACGACGCCTGCTCCGGTGCCAGCACCCGCTGGGTCGAGCCGATCGTCCTGTCGGCGGGCAACTTCCCGCTGCACCCCAGCCCATTGGGAATGGCCGGCATGGCCGGGCTGGTCGAACGAGCCATCACCTCCTCAGCCCCATCCCGGTGAGCCTGTGGGCCCCGGCCCTGCTCACACGGACCGACACCGTCACATCAGATCAGGGGAACGAATACGAATCCGGGGTGCTTCTTCGTCAGGTGGTGGTCCGCAGCGGTCTTTGTGATCTCGAGGACGTCGAAGCGCACGGGGATGACCAGCTTGCCCGCCGTCACAAGCTGGTCCAGCAGCTCGAGGGGTAACTCCCGTGCGCTCGCACTCACCAGGATCCTCGCAAACGGAGCCTGCATCCGGAGGCCGGGCTCCCTCCCGGCCTGGACGAAACGGACGTTCTCGATGCCGAGCCCACGGCAGTTGTCCCGGCCGAACGTCACCAGCTGGGGAATGCGCTCGAGGGCATAGACGAAGCCCCGTGGGCCGACGATGTGGGCGAGCAGTGCCGAGGTCCACCCCGAACCGGATCCCACATCCAGGACCTTGTCACCGGGCTCTGCCCCCAACCAGGACAGCATCAGCTTCACGGTGGTGGGCTGACTTATCGTCTGGCCGAAACCGATGGGGAGGGGTGCATCGATGCCCGCATCCCCACGGAGCTCGGAGGGCACGAAATCGGCGCGGGGCACTGCCCGGAAGGCCTCCTCGATCCGATCCACGGGACGATTCTCCCACTCCGCCGGTTGGCGCAGCGCGCCCAGTCCGGCCCGGACGAAAGGACCCGGGCCCCGGAACGGTGACTTTCGGCCCTGCCGGCCCGCATTCCGATGCCGGACACTGGGGGTATGAATGAGCCGCAGGGACAAAGTCCCCGCATCTCGGGGCGGAGGAAGCGGTCGGTTCGCATCTTCCGGCCCGGGCCCGGTCCCGGTATCCTGCGGGCGAGGCAGATGGCAGACCTCATGACACATGGAGGGTGTGATTCACCATGCTGGTGAGACAGTTCTTGCGCAAGGCTCCCGTCACCGTGCCGCCGCAGTGCACGATCGAGGAGGCGGCGCAGCTGATGGGCGACCATGAAGTGGGTTCGCTGCTCGTGGTGAGCGGCGACGAAGTCGTGGGCATCGTGACCGATCGGGATATCGCCATCCGGGGCGTCGGTGGGGGACATCCGGCGACGACCCGGGTCAACGAGGTGATGACCGGGCACCCGGTCACCGTTCAAGGATCGGTGGATGCCATGGAGGCGTTTCGGATCCTGAAGACCGAGCAGGTCAGGCGGCTCCCGGTGCTCGAAGGCGGCGACCTCGCCGGCATCCTGTCGGTCGATGACCTGCTGGTGGCGCTCGTGCTCGAGCTGGGCGCGGTCGTCTCTCCCATTGCCAGGGAGCTGCTCCAGCCGGAGATCCTGACGTAGCTCAGGTCCGACCTGGTGCGGCCTCGGCCCGGCTCGGCCCGGCTCGGCTGGCTGGGCTCGGAGATCCTCTCGGCGCGGTGGAAGGGCGAGGGGTGAGGGCGTAGGCTGCCGGCGAGGGGCCCGGTGGATGGAGGTCTCTTGAAGAGCCGGCAGGTGAGCTTCTATGTCGAGGCTGATGACCTCCCGTTGGTGATGGAAACAGTGTGCGGCGAGGTGATACCCCAGTTCCGGGAGCTACCCAACTTCCTCGGGCTGACGATCGTCAAGGCCGACCTCGGCGGGCGATCCGAAGTGGTGTCCACCTCCTACTGGGATGACGGGCTGGACGACTCCGAGCAGGTTTCGTCGCACTTCATCGACGAAATCGTCAGGGTGACGGGGAGGAACCCGGCCCGAAAGATCTTCGACATCCTCTACGCATCGGTGAGAGATGCCGAAGGGGAGCTCTGCACCGAGTGATCGGGTCGGCCCGGTTCGGCGGCGTCCGCGGCGACGGCGAAGCCGCCCGGCGGGTCCCGCCGGGCGAGGGCTGACGGCGGGTCAGCCGGTAGCCAACGCCCTCCGCCACGGTTCCAGGTCCAGGTTCGGGTAGCGGATGCCTGTCTCCTCGAGGAGCCCGGCAGTCCAAATCGGGTGCCCGGGTGGGGGAAACCCGAACAGCTCGAGCTCACGAGGAGAACAGGCTTCGGCGAATCGCGTCCATGCCGGTCCGGTCGACCGCGATTGAGCCTGGTCGTAGCCGATCCAGTCCTGGCCGGCCCTCCTGAAGGCGAGAGCGAGGACGGTACGGGCGGTCCCATGGGATCCGAAGGCCGACCCGCGGTGAAAGACATCGGAGCGATAGGCCAGATACGAGCCGCGCACGCCGATGGCCGGTCGCTCGGCGGAATAGAGGTCCGGCGCAACGTCAGGCATGAGCACCGGCGTTCGCGGTGATACCCCTCTCGAATCCCGGGTGGAGACCATCCGGGTCGGGTTGCCGGCTGCCGTCACATCCGAGAGATAGAGGAACCCCTCCAGGTTCCACCACGGCGGCGAGCCGACAGCAGGCAGCCACGAGTGGTTGCGATCGGTGTGCAGGGGCTGTTCATAGTTCGTGACACCTTCGTACTTCGCCGTCAGATGGATCTGATAGAGCCGGATGTCCTGGAACCCGAGAGCCCGTTCGGCGAAGTCGACCACCGAAGGGTGCACGCAGAGCCGGTTGAGGGCGCCCGAACCCCGGAACGGGAACACCTGGGACCACAGCTGTTGCGCAGGACGGAATCCCGGGCCCTCCTCCGGCCAGCGGAACTCCTCCTCGGGCATCTTCGGCGTTCCCCGGCGACGCTCGAGCTCGCCGGCAGGATCGTTGGCATGTTCCTCGGCGGTCGGGAAGGTCTCATGGAGGTCGTCCAGGACCGAGTCGATCTCATCGGTGCCGATGAGGCCTTCCAGCAGTACCCAGCCCTCGGTGCGCCACGTGTCCACCTCCTCAACAGACGCTCGACGTGACGCCATGACCGCGGGCACACCTCCTCCATCCCCTGCAGTGGCACACGAGTGCCCGACTCGGGCCGCTTGCGGGGCCGGCTTCCCATCCGGCTCCGGACATCAGGCTAGCGGTGCACGGTCACCGACGACCTCTGCACACAAGATCAGCCACCGGGACCGAATCCCCCGGAAGGCAACACGATCACCGTCGTGGCCGTGAGGGTGTTCCCGGTGCGGGAGCCCCGGACGGCAACTCGATCTCCGGCGACCACGGCACCGGCCGAGGCGATCGCACCCCCTCTGGAGTAGGTGGTGGACGACTGCTCGTCGACGGTTACGGTCTGACCGCTTGCATCCGTCACGGTGAAGCTTTTCGAGCCGACGGAGACAACCGTTCCCACCACGCCCGATCGCCCGCTGTTCCCCCCGAAGTATCCCCCGCCCCCGCCGTTCCCTCGGAAGGCACCCGGGCCCCCGAACGGTCGGCCCGGACCGGAGCCGTACCGTCCGAACGGAACCCGGCCCACGGCAGGATTCGAATTGGACGATGCCAACGCAATCGACAGCCCCATCACGGTCAGGGCCAGTATCCCGGCCACGATCCAGGCCACCGTGGCGCTGCGGACGAACCGGGAGAAACCGCTCCCGGAGGGCGCCGGTGGAGGGGTCGGTCCTCCGGGCCATCCGCCCCAGACATATCCGGGTGGCGGCCCCTGGCCCGTCGGGGGACCGGAGCCGGGCGGAGGTCCGCCGCCAGGGCCGGCGGGCACGGCCGGTACCGCCGTTCCGACCCCGTCGGCCGGCTGCGTCAGTACGGCCTGACCCTCCGCCGGCGTGGGCTGGGCCACGCCGGGTTCGATCGGGTCCAACGGTTCAGTCAAGTTATCCACAGACCGATTATGTCCAGCGGAGACAGAGAATGTCGTTCACCAGCGCCGTGGCCACCGCGGTGACCCTGGGCACCAGGACCTTGAGGGTTTGGCCCGGCGGTCCTCCGGGTAGGAACGGGGCATGGGAATCCGTCGCTGGGGGCACCCGCCACCCCCACCGGATTCGGCGCCACTGGGCACCTGCCCCTCGGCTCAGTGGCAACCCCTCTACACCATTTCGGTGGCGTAGAGGGCCGTGGTAGCGAGGCCGGCGGACGGGCCCGTACGGCCTGATCCGGATCACAGACGGATCGGGATCGGCATCGGTCGCCCGAGCGACGCGGGTCCCGCGCAAGGGTCGGCTGTGCTTCCTGGGCGTCGCCGGCATTGCCGGTGGCGCCGACACGGTCGTCCGCCGATCGATGGTCTCGTCTCGACGGGAGCTGTAGTGTCGCTTTCCGTGCCTGAACCGGGTGCCGGGCGACTGCGACGACTCGGCGAGGAACTCGCCGAGTCCGGGCTGCGGCTCGACGGAGGCGGCCTGTTCCGGGCGATGTTGGTCGAGGAGGTGGACCGTGCGCTCCGCCCACCGGTCCACGAACGCCGGGTTCCGAGCTCCGGCGTCATCCTCGATCCCATGTCGGACTCAGCCACCTGGGCCGCCGGCACGCAGCTCGACATCGCCCGGCAACCATTGGACCGGCACGCTGTAGACCCGACTCGACGTTTCACCGATGGGCTGTCCAGCTGGATCATTCGCCGCACGGGTGGAACAGCTGAGTGGATGGTGCTCGACCGCCCCGCCGGCTCCGAACGCGATCTGGTGGTACTGGCCAGTGTCCTGGAAGCGACGGTCGTTCAGCGCCACCCGGCCGGGTCGGTCCGCATTGTCGGAGCCTTCGGCGTGCTTCGTTGGGAGGGTCTCGACTGGCATCACGAACCGCCGGTCGGCAGCTGGACCGACGCCATGGGCCCCGAAACCCACGGTGATCCCACTGTCCTGAAGGCCATGCTCGAGTTCGCCGTCCACGACCTGGGATCGATGGGGATCGGCTCGCTACTGGTCTACCGCCCCGATTCCGGATCGGGCCCACCGGTGGAGGAACGACTGCCACCCCCACTTCCTCTGCAGATCCGTCGGGCGGCCCACCTCGCTCCACTCCGTCATGCGCTGGCACAAGTCGATGGAGCGGCGTTCTTCGACCGTGAGGGAGTGCTGCGAAAGCTCGGAGTCAGGCTCATTCCCAGCAAGACCGCAGAAGAGACGGTCCAGGCATTCGGAGGTACGCGGCACATCTCCGGCCGCCGCTACAGTTACGACGATCCGTCGGCCACGGTGATAGCGGTGAGCGAGGACGGTCCGGTCTCCGTGCTCCGAAATGGCGAAGTGCTCGGTGACTTGCGTGGCAATTGAGCTTTTCCGTCGAGGTGCCACCCGAATCGGTCCCGATCGTTGGGGTTCGTCCGGCCGTCTGGCCACGGTATGCCGATGCCGCTCCCGTAGAGCATTCTCCCGGCACCCATCATCGTTATGCTTCAGCGAGGAAAGGGGTCCGATGTTGCGGTGCGGTGGAGTCCGTACTCCGGGCGAGCCGGATATTCGGATGAACCGGCAGGCTACTCGGACAGAATCGAGGTTCCATGGCAGACGATCAACAATGGGAGCCGGTCAGGATCGGGAACAGGACTGCGGTCGCCAGCTCCCACGGGCGCGTGACCATCCAGTGGAGCCTTGTCGGTGGCTTTACACGGGAGTGGGCATGGTGTTTCCATCCCGCTGGTTCGAAGAGCGGCTCCGATGACTTCGTCATGGGTAGCGGAGATCCCCGCGTCGACATGACAGAGGTCGTGACCTGGCAGGTACCAGAAGGTGACCTCGCCGGTGCGGACTCCTTCGTGAAGAGTTCGGTCGAAGCCACAAACAGCGCATACCGATCGCAGCTCATCAAGCAGAGGCAACCGGACGCGGAGAGTAGGAAGAGGGAGAAGGCTGAAGCTGAGCATCTGAGGGATTTGCAACGCAAGCTCGACGAGCTCGATTAGTCCTTTGACCGGCGAGGTCGGGACTTCCGGCTTCCCCGTCGCTGCCCGGCAACCTTCGAGGTCGATGACCTCTGCCCGGGATGCGGAACCGTTCTCGATGGCGGACCTCACCTGAGCGGTTGCGACCCGGACCCTCGGCGTTGGTGCTCGGACCCTTGACCTGGGGTAGGAAAACCGCGTTCTCGTCACCGGCCCGGACCAGGGATTTCTCACCGGGGGGGCGCAAGTGAACGCGAACAGTGATGACGGTTGAAAATCGATGACCGGGGGACAAGCCTGATGGCGAAGGTCGGAATTCCTGGCTGAGCTCAAGCGCCTAAAGGAGTGTCATGCACATCAAATCTCGGATCCTTCAAGGTGTCGCCGTGATCGTATTGGCGGTCGGAACCCTCGCCGTCGTGGCCGGACCGGCGGCGGCCCACCCCAAGGGTGGAGGCGGCGGGGGTGGTGGTGGCGGTGGTTCCCCACAGACCCTGATCGTCTCCAACCAGCCGGCACAATCGTCCTCCAGTCAGGGCCACAACCGTGGCGGTGGGGGCTGGAACCACGGTGGCGGCGGATGGAACAACGGATGGAACTGCAGACACGCCCAGTACACCACCATCAACTCGGCGGTCACGGCCGCAGCACCCGGTGACGCCGTGGTCGTCTGCCCCGGCACCTACACCGAGGACGTGGTCATCCAGAAGGCGTTGACCCTCATCGGCCAGGGTGCCACCATCAACGCCACCGGGCTGGTCGGCACGTCCACCGGGGCCATCATCGGCCAGGACCCCTACAACGGCATCACGATCGAATCCTCCGACGTGACCGTCAGGGGATTCACCGTGGAAGGAGCCGAGGGTGAAGGCATCCTGGCCGTCAACCCGGATCCGGTGGCGGCCACGGTCGGGGGCATGGCGCTGCACACCGGCACGCCCATCACCAATGTCACCATCGAGGACAACGACGTCACCGGGAACGACCTCGGATTCAACAGTGCGACCTCCCCCTACGCGCCGTGCACTCCGGCGGGTGGCTCCGACTGCGGCGAGGGGATCCACCTGATGAGCGTCGCCTACTCGCAGGTGATCAACAACAAGTCGGTCGCCAATGCGGGCGGGATCCTGCTGACCGACGAGTTCGGACCGAACCACGACAACCTCGTGCAGGGCAACTACGTCGCCGACAACACCAAGGACTGTGGTATCACCATCCCGAGTCACAACCTCGGACTGGACCCGGCCACCGGGCAGCTCGACCCATCGTTCGGAGGCGTCTACAACAACAAGATCATCGGCAACCAGTCGATCGACAATGGAGTGGAAGGATATGGAGCGGGGATCGGGGTCTTCGCGCCGGAGAGCTACACCGCGTCCTACAACAATGTGGTGGCCGGCAACTTCATCGAAGGGAACGGGCTGGCCGGGATCTCCGTGCACAGCCACGCGGCCAACGCCTACGTCAACGGCAATGTCTTCGTGAACAACACCATCGGCACCAACAATGTCGATCTTGCCGACGGCACGGACACGACGCCGATCTCCAATGAGACGACGGGCATCCTCATCTGGTCGGATGCCACTCCGTACAGCTTCGTGGTCGCCCACAACAAGATCTTCGACAATACGTACGGCATCTGGCTGACCCCCAGCACGGTCAGCGCCACCGGCTTGAACACCAACCGGTTCATCCGGGTGACGACGCCGGTATTCGATGCGTCGTGACGGGCTGACTGACCGCGGGCAGGGTCGGACTTCGGGGACGACCTGATCCCGTTGTCCGGCTGAAGGCATCTCATCGGGTGGGCGCCCAGCGCCCACCCGATGTCTTGTCGCCAACTAACCTCGCGACCGTGGCTGATGTTTGCTCCCATCTCGGTGACATGACCGGCCGCAGCGTCGTGATCACCGGAGGCAACAGCGGCATCGGCCGGGCGACGGCCGAGGCACTGGCCCGGCTCGGGGCACGGGTGGTGATCACGTCGCGGGACGCGGGGCGCGGTGCACAGGCCGTCACCGACATCAGGCGGGCGAGCGGTAACGATGCCGTCGACTGCATCCCCCTGGACCTCGCCAGCCTCGGATCGGCGCGGACCTGCGCCAAGATGCTGCTCGATGGCCTGGAGGAGATCCACGTCCTCGACCTCAATGCCGGTGGGGTGCTGTCGCGTCGCCAAGTCACCGAGGACGGCTTCGAGATGCAATTCCAAGCCAACCACCTCGGACATTTCCTCCTGAGCTCCCTCCTGCTCGACCGGCTGCGGCACAGTGCTCCCGCCCGGGTGGTGGTGGTGTCCTCATGGGGCCACACGCAGGCCCGGGGCGGTCTCGACTTCGACGACCTGCAATGGGCCACCCGCCCGTACCGTGGATCGTCGGTCTACAGCGCCACCAAGCTGATGAACCTCTACTTCACCTTCGAGCTCGCCCGGCGCACGATCGGCCAGGGGGTCACCGTCAACGCCCTCCACCCCGGGTTCGTGGCCAGCGGATTCGCCATGGGTGGGGACACGAACTGGCTCCGGCTCGGGATCGCCGTCAGCCGGCCCTTTGCCCGCAGCCCGGAGAAGGGAGCGCGAACAGCCGTGTGGTTGGCCGCATCGCCCGATGTGGCGGACACCACCGGGCGGTACTTCGTCGACTGCCGGGCCAAGGAGCCGGCCACAGCGGCTCTGGACACCGAGGCGGCCCGCCGGCTGTGGGAGGTGAGTGAAGAGCTGACCGGCGTGGCCTGACGAAGCCCGACGCCCGACGAAGGCCCGACCCGGCCCGGGGACCACGGATGGGCGTACCTCCGGTGCCGCATCGGCCCGGGCCCGGCGAACCACGTGCAACACTGAGGGAACTGTGACCTACTGCCTCGCCCTGCGCCTCCAGGAGGGACTGGTCTTCCTGGCCGACACCAGGACCAACGCCGGTGTGGACAACGTCAGCTCCTACCGGAAACTCCATCTGATCCGTTCCAGCCCCGAGAAGGTCTTCGTCATCGAGTCGGCCGGCAGCCTGGCCACCACCCAGGAGGTCCTGGACCGGATCAGGCGGGACCTCGGTTCCGATGGCGACGAGAGCCTGGCCACGGTCAACCACCTCTTCGAAGCGGCCCTGTACCTGGGGCGTCTGAGCCGCGAGGTGGCCGAGGAGCATCGTGAGGCCCTGGCCGGGGTGGGTGCCGACGGCACTGCCACCTTCATCCTCGGGGGCCAGGTCGGCCACGAACCGCCCGACATCCTGCTGGTGTACCCCGAAGGGAACTACATCCGCGCCTCTGACGAGCGACCGTTCCTCCAGATCGGGGAGAGCAAATACGGCAAGTTCATGCTGGAGATGGCCATCCAGGCCGGGGTCGACATCGACACCGCCACCTCGATCGCCCTCGGTTCGATGATGAGCACCACACGGGCGAACCTGTCGGTCGGGCCGCCCTACGACGGCTGCGTCTACTTCAACGACTCGTTCGATCCGATCGAGTTCCGCATGGAGAGCGACTCCCCTCTGCTGGAGAAGCTGCGGGAGACCTGGGAGAGGCAGATGCACGCCGCTGTCAGTGAGATCAAGCGGATCTCGCGGGATGATCCCACCATCGACCTCCCCGTCATCGAACGGGGCCCGAAACCGTAGCGACAACCGCCTCGGCCGGTTTGGAGGCGAAGATGTTGAGCCCGAGCTTCTCGGAGACGTGCCGGGTCGCCCGTTGTCCCCGGACGCTGTTTCCCGCCTCGTCGAGCGGAGGGGAGAAGGTCCCCAGGCCTCCCTTGCCGGGCGAGATGGTCACGATGCCCCCACTGACGCCACTCTTGCCCGGGAGGCCGACCTCGTAGAGCCAGTCGCCGGAGTGCTCGTAGAGACCGGCGGTGGCCATGACCGCCAGCACGTGCTTGCAGTTGAACGCCTCGACCACCTGTTCCCCGGTCAGCGGGTTCACTCCCCCGCCGGCCAGCGTCGCCCCCATCACCGCCAGGTCGGCCGCACTGACCAGGAGCGAGCACTGGCGGGTGTAGATGTCGGTGGTCTCGTCAGGATCGGCATAGAGACGGCCGTAGCTCTCGAGCAGGTGGGCGATGCCCTGGTTCCGCAGGTTGGTGGCGGACTCCGATCCGTAGACCTCCCGATCCAGCTCGAGCCGGCGGCCGGCGAACCGGGACAGCCCCTGGCGGATGAACTCCCACCGGTCCTCGGTGGTGGCTCCGGGCACCAGACTGGTGGTGGCCATGGCGCCGGCATTGACCATGGGGTTCATCGTGCGCTCGTCGTTCAGCTCGATGGCCATCACCGAGTTGAAGCCCAGCCCCGTGGCGTTCACCCCGAGCAGGTGGTGGGCCTCCTCATGACCGATGGCGTCACACACCAGGGCGAACACGAACGCCTTGGAGATGCTCTGGAGTGAGAACAGGTGGGTGGCATCCCCGATCGAAGCGCTCCGACCCCCCACGCCGAAGATGCTGACCCCGAAGAGCGACGGGTCGGCGTTGGCCAGCGCCGGGATGTAGTCGGCGACGGCACCTTCCTCCACCGGACGATAGAGCTCGTAGACCTCACCGAGGAGCGACTCGACCACTTCCAGGGTGGGCAGCTCTCCGGTGGAGACAGCCGAGGTCGTCGTCGTCTCGTGAAAGGGAAGGGGGATGTGCACGGGGTCGATCCTTCCTCGCTCGGACAGACACGAAGGCTAGGCCAGCCGACTCCGGAGCCCTGAACTCCGCCATCGATGCGGCCCGTCCAATTGGCGGGGGTCGGACCGGCTGATCCTGTTCAGCGGGACGATTTCACCGACGCCATGCCCACTACCGGTTCGTTGAGGTCCGGGTTGCCTGTCGAACCGTAGGAGTTGGCGTCGCCGTAGCTGAACACCCCGCCGTCTGCGGTCACCAGCCAGTAGCCTGCGCCGTCGGGGGCGGCGGCCATGCCCACCACCGGCTTCGTGAGGGTCTGGTTGCCGGTCGAGCCGTAGAACCTGGCGTCGCCGTAGCTGAACACACCGCCGTCGCTGGCCACCAGCCAGTAGCCCCCGCCGTCGGGGGTGGCGGCCATGCCCACCACCGGCTTGCTGAGGACCAGGTTGCCGGTCGAGCCGTAGAACCTGGCGTCGCCGTAGCTGAACACACCGCCGTCGCTGGCCACCAGCCAGTAGCCCCCGCCGTCGGGGGTGGCGGCCATGCCCACCACCGGCTTGTTGAGGACCAGGTTGCCGGTCGAGCCGTAGAACCTGGCGTCGCCGTAGCTGAACACACCGCCGTCGCCGGCCACCAGCCAGTAGCCCCCGCCGTCGGGGGTGGCGGCCATGCCCACCACCGGCTTGTTGAGGACCAGGTTGCCGGTCGAGCCGTAGAACCTGGCGTCGCCGTAGCTGAACACACCGCCGTCGCCGGCCACCAGCCAGTAGCCCCCGCCGTCGGGGGTGGCGGCCATGCCCACCACCGGCTTGTTGAGGACCAGGTTGCCGGTCGAGCCGTAGAACCTGGCGTCGCCGTAGCTGAACACACCGCCGTCGCCGGCCACCAGCCAGTAGCCCCGGGTGATCGTAAGTGGCGGCACCACTTGGTCCATACCGGCGCGAAGCGACTCCAACGATGCAGGGACATCGGAAGCCCGATACGAGAAGGTGCCCGGGTAGCTGATAGTGATCTGGGGGATTCCCTGCGGATTCAACTCGGACATGAAGTCGTCATATCCCCACGAGATGACCCAATCCCCACCGGCCAGCTTCTGCGCGCTCCCACAACAGAGGGATGACGGTGCCCTGGCGTCGGTCACCTGCTCCACTTCGGTTGCCGTATGGGTCACCGTGTTGATGACGAAACGAAGCGCACGCGGCGGTCGGTCGGCGTTCGTCCCGTCGTCATAGACGGTCAGTGAGCCGTCGGGGGCGATCCGGGCGTCGTGCTGGCCGGAGAAGAGCTGTGCGTACTTGTCGCCGATTACTTTCAAACTCTGTGGTGTCGCCGACCCCCCCAGCTTCCAGGTGATGGCGCCTGTCGCCATGTCGATGCGATAGACCGCATCGAGGTGACGCGGACTGAAGATGACCCCCCCATCCCCGTCGTATTCAATCGAATTCATATGGATGACGTCGGGGAATTGGTTGTGCCAGTTGACATTGGCGGTAGCGACATCGATGTGATCGGCAACGCTCCAGCTCCAGACCACGTGACCCGCCGGGGTCAATTCCACGATGACGTCATCGATGATCGTCGACTCCGCAGGAAGTCCCCATGACGACAGATCCACGCACTGGCTGGGGATGCTCGGGCAATCACGAGTCACCCGCTCGATCCCGAGGTAGTTCCCGTTGGGGAGCAGCTCGAAATCATGGGTATCCAGCTGGACGGCCCCTCCGCCCACAGTGCCCTCCACCTTTCCGTTCAACCCCACGAGCTGGAACGAACTGTCGGACTGGCCCCAGGCGATGGTCGACGGATTGAGGAATTCGGCGAAATCGGGTTGCCCCGTCGGCGGCGACGAGACTCCGGTGGCCCACCATACCGGTACCCCGTTTGTGTCGAACACGATGGAGTATTGGTGGATATTCACCAGATAGCCGTTGGCCTGCTGGGGCCTGCCGGTCACCGAGGCGGAGTAGCTGGGAAAGTTGGAGGGGAGGCACCGGATGTTGTAGACGGCGCCTGCGTGGGAGATTTGGAGCCCTTGTCCGGCGACCAACGGAAGGTTGAGGCTCACCGGGCCCGTGAAGGTGGCTCCGGCCACGGTCGCCGCGCCGGGTCCGGCTGTGGTCACCTCAGTCATCGGTGAGCCGGTACAACGGATTGCATAGTCGGGGATCGCCGGATTGAAGGAAGGATCGAGAGCGGGATGGGTGGTAATCGAAAAGCTGTCCGTCGCCGCCTCAGCCCGGATGGACGAGCCCGGCCCGACCGGGGCGACCAGCAGGCTCCCGGCCAGGGACAGCAGAGCAACCAGCGTCAGGCTGCGCTTCTTGAAGGTCATTGAACAACCCCTTTCATCGGCTACCGATGGCCGGGCAGCCAGTAGCGCTCGACCGCCTGGCCGATCCACTCCCGTGGCGAAGCCGTGCCGGGTCCGCAACTACCTCCGGTCCCGCCCTACTGTAACGCCGAGGACCCCTGCCTCGTCTCCAACGTTGAGGATGTTCGAAGGGTCAAGGGGACCGGGGACTGTGGTGCCCGGTGCTGCTGCTGGTGCGCGTGCCTGGTGCGCCACGCGTGGTGTCCCGCGCCCGGTGCGTGGTGCCCCGCGCCCGGTGCGTAGTGCGCGGTGCCCGGTGCGCGGTGCCCGGCAGATGCGTCACTTGGCGAGTGGCGCATCCGGATCTGACCCACATGCTCGAGTCCATCCCAACCACGTCTGGTAACCACCGTCGAGATTTCGGGCCTGGATACCGAGCTCCTGCATCAGCGCCGTGGCCGTGTGTCCCCGCTGGCCCACTTCGCAGTAGACGACGACCGGTCCACGACCGAGCGACACCAGGTTGTGGCGGAGTGAGTCGATGGGAAAATTGACGGAGCCTTCGATGGCCCCTGCCGAGTGCTCCTCCGCCGTCCGCACATCGATGACCGGCCACCCCTTCTCCACGAGCTCGCCCAGTTCCTGGGGGCTGACGATGTCACACTCTCCGGTCAGCACATTCTCCGCCATGTATCCGAGGAGATTCACGGGGTCCTTCGCCGACGAGAACGGTGGTGCGTAGGCCAGCTCGAGATCGGCCAGATGATCGGCCGCCATGCCGCCGGTCATGGCGGTGGCGATCACGTCGATCCTCTTGTCGACGCCGTTCCGGCCGACGATCTGCGCCCCAAGGATGGTTCCGTCACCCGGATCGAAGATCAACTTGGCGGCCATGCGGGTAGCCCCCGGGTAATAGGTTGCGTGATCGAAGGGGTGCGAGTGAATCGCCCGGAAGGGGCGGCCGACGGCCCGCAGCCGACGTTCGTTCCACCCGACGGTGGCCGCCACGATGTCGAATACCTTCACGATGGCCGTACCCAGCGACGGCACCGTCCGTGACGGTCGGCCGGCGATGTGGTCTGCCACCCTCCGCCCCTGGCGATTGGCCACGTTGGCCAATGCGATCAGCGAGGTGGCATGGGAGACGGCATCCCGCTTCTCGACGGCATCGCCCACGGCATAGATGTCCGGGTCGCTGGTCTGGTTGTCGCCGTTCACCGCGATACCGCCGCTGGGTCCGATGTCCAGGCCGGCCAGCTCGGCCAGACCGACATCCGGCCGCACGCCGATGGCTCCGACAACCACATCGGCGGCAACCGACGTTCCGTCGGTGAGGGTGACCGATCGCCGCTCCACCGAGGCCACCGACACCCCGGTCTTCACATGCACACCGTGGGACACAAGTTCATCACGAACCAGGATGGCCAGTTCGGGATCGAGCGGAACCAGGACCTGGGGGGCCGCCTCGACGACTGTGACGTCAACCCCCCGTGTCGACAAGGTTCTCCGCCATTTCCAGCCCGATGAAGCCGGCGCCTATCACCACGGCCGTCCGGGGCGGCACATCGACGTCGGCTGCCAGCTCCGCCGCATCCTCGACCGTCCTGAGTGTCCGCACACGGTCATAGCCGGGAATGGGCGGGCGCACCGGAGCCGCCCCCATGCTCAGCACCAGCTTGTCGTACGGCACGACATCCTCCCGGCCGCCGACGGTGGACCGCACTCTGACCGTCGCCGCCGCCCTGTCGATGGCGACCGCCTCCTGATGGACCCTCACGTCCAGCCGAAAGCGATCGAAGAGCTGTTCGGGCGTCTGGAGGGTGAGATCCTCCTCCTCTTCGATGAGGCCTCCGACGAAGTAGGGCAGACCGCAATTGGCGAACGACACATGCCCCGATCGCTCGAGCACAGTGATGGCGACCTCGGCGTCGAGGCGACGGAGGCGGGTGGCGGTGGACATCCCACCGGCCACCCCGCCGACGATCACCACTGTGCGGGTCATGATGCCGATCTCCTTTCCGGGGCATGTCGGTGGCGCATCACCGCGACCCTACGTGCGACGATCCTGCCCCACCAGGGCCGAAAGGCCCGATGTGCGCACGGGAAGCCACGCCATCCGGGCCGACCGGGCCGACCGGGCCGACCGGGCCGAGCCGGCCGAGCCGGCCGAGCCGGCCATCCGGGCGTACCCGGGCTAACCGGCAACATGGGCTTCCACGGGGCAGGAGCACCAATCCACCACACCATCGCCACCTGGCGTAGGGTCGGAGTCCAGATGAGCGACGTCCACCACGGTTCTGATCCCGAATCGGCTGCACATGCGGCGGAAGCCGAGGAGATCCGACGCCTCGAGGCGGAGCGGGACGCGCTGGCCGAAGAGGTCGAAAAGCTGAAGGTTCCCCGGAGGCAGCGATTCCGTCGAGCGGTCGTCGGCCTCCTGGTCGCCTTGTCGTGCCTGTTGGTCCTGCTGTCCACCACGATCGTGTGGGCGCACCGGACCGTGCTCAACACCGACACCTTCGTGGGTACCGTCGGACCCGTCTTCCAGCATCCGGAGGTGGATACCGCCGTCGCCACCCGGGCCACCGATCAGCTGTTCACCCAGCTGCACCTGGAGACGCGCCTACGAGATGCGCTGCCGCCCAAGGTGAGCTTTGCCGCCGGACCGATCACCAGTGCCACCGAGGGCTACGTCGCGGGAGAGCTGGCCAAGGTGCTGGGCTCGGAGCGGTTCCAGGCCATCTGGACCGAGACGCTGACCAACACCCATCAGGCGGTGGTGGCCGTCCTGCGGGGCAAGAAGACTTCGACGATCTCCACCGCCAAGGGGTACATCGTCCTCAACACCGTCCCGATCATCAACCAGGCCCTGGGAGCGGTCTCCGGGCTGGCCTCCAATCTCACGGGCAAGAAGGTGACGCTGCCCACCATCACCTCGGCCGAGCCTCCCAAAGAAGCGGTGGACAAGCTGTCGAAGGCACTCGGCGTGCAATTGCCCTCCGACTACGGCCAGATCACGCTGGTGAAGTCGACCCATCTCGCCGTGGCACAGCGCGGCGTGAAGGCCTTCGACCGACTGACGATCTTCTTGCCACTGCTGACCCTGGTGCTGCTCGCCCTCGCGTTCTGGCTCTCGGTCTCCCGTCGCCGGACGCTGCTCCAATTCCTGGTGGGTAGCTCCCTCCTGCTGATCATCCTGCGGCGCGTCGTGATCCACGAGCAGAGCGCGTTGGCCAACGGCGCCAACAATCCCCAGGTGGCTCAGACGGTTCTTTCCGAGCTGCTGCACGGGTTCTTCATACTCACCGCCTGGCTCCTCGTCGTCGCCCTGGCCGTCCTGGTGGTCACCCTGCTGGCCGGGCCCTACCGGTGGGCCGTGGCCCTCCGACGTCTGGTGACCCGGGGCTGGCACGGGGTCGTCGGCGCCGTGAGCGGTGAGCGGCGGGAACGATCCGTGGTGTGGCTACGGGCCCATGCCGACGGCCTCCAGCTGGTGGGAGCCGTCGTGGCCGGGATCCTCCTGCTCATCGTCAGCATCTCCTGGTTGAGCTTCCTCCTCATCGGCGCACTCGTGATCGTCTACGAGGTTGCGCTCCAGTGGATCAAGAACAATACGGACGTCGGGGCGGCCGCCGGAGCGGACGGTCCCGGGCATGAAATGGAAGAGCCCGCGCCCGTCGGCGATCCCTGACCCCCGACGGGCGGCGGCGTCGACGGCACCGACCGGTCTGCGGCCGGGTCGGATCCCCTGCCGTCGGGCGGGCTAGCCTCGGATCGTGACCGACAGGCGAGAAGAAGCGCTGGCCACCTACGGCCGGATGGTCGCCACCCGTGACCGGATCGAAAGGGGCGAGCTTCCCTGGTCGGCGCTGGCCGACTACTTCACCGAGGACGCCGTCTACATAGATTCGGCCTGGGGCCGGTTCGAAGGCCTGCCGTCCATCCGGCAGTTCATGGCCGACAGCATGAAGGGGCTGGAGGATTGGCGCTTCCCCGAAGAATGGACCATGGCGGACGGGGACCGGGTCGTCAGCATGTGGTAGAACGAGCTGCCCGGGAGGCGGGCGGACGGGTCGGCGTACCGCGTCGCCGGTGTCTCCGTTCTGCGCTACGCCGGTGAGGGTAGGTTCGACTACGAGTACGACATCTTCAACATGCAGCAGGTCCTGGAAGTCATGGCCGAGAGCGGCTGGAGGCCGACGGGGCCGATGAACGCTCCACCCGATCCCCCGAACCGTGACGCCTCGCTGCCCGGGCCGGTGGATCCCGGATGATCAGATCGCCGGCCTCCGCCGCTGACGGCACCATTCGGGCCACGATCGAGCGCTATCAGCAGACCTTCAACCGAGGGGACAGAGACGGCTGGCTGGCGCTGTTCGCCGATGACGGCGAGCTCGAAGATCCTGTCGGGTCGTCGCCCCGGACCGGGCATGACGGCCTCGCCGCGTTCTGGGACGAGATCCACGACGCCAAGCGGGCGGGAGTCGAGCGCACTGTCCGCATGGTGCAGGGCCCCCTGGTGTGCGGGCTCGAGGCCGCGTGGGCCTTCGAGCTCGGGATACCCGGCGACCGGAGCACCGTGGTGGTGGCGATCATCGATCAGGCCACCTTCACCGGGGAGGGAAAGATCCGGCAACTGCGTGCCTTCTGGAGCGAAGCCACCATCCGGGTGGAACCACGCTGACCGCCCGATCCGGGCCCACCACCGCTCCACACCGCCGTGCTACCCCAACCGGGTCAACACGTTGCGGGTGATCTGCTCGATCTGCGGATCCCTGGCCGCCAACCCGTGTGCCCAGTCGGTCGAGCCCGAGGTCACCACGGTCGCACCCGCCCGGTTGGTGTATGCACCCAGCACGGCGTGGCCGTGACGGATGCGTTCCATGGCCTCGGGATCACGCGTCCCGAACACGCGGGACGCGATGTACTCCAGCTCGCTGGGCTCACCGGGCCTGGGTGGACGGGGCGCCGACTGGCGCGTGAAGTGCTGCGTCGGGCAGGTGCCCAGGATCTCGAAGGTCGATGGTGTGCCGTCCTCGCCGGTCGGGTAGGGCAACCCGTCGCGGTAGGTGAACACACACCCGTCGCACTCGTAGCCGACCACGGTGGCGCCGGCACCGAGCACGTCGCCGTAGCCGAGCCCGGTACCGTCGAAGATCCAGTGACCGGCGCGGTGCACGGTGTAGCCCCCGAGGCCGCCGGTCACATTGCGGCCGATGCGGTGATAGCCGCCGCGTGTGAATGAGACGCCGGTCATGTGGTTCTCGGGGCGACCGACGACCACGTCGGACCAGAACGTGGTCACCTCGGCCTCGCCATCGGTTCCCATCCGCGGATCGTTCTTGAAGAAGCCCTTGTAGCCGACCATCACGTCGTGGTCGTCACCCTCGATGCGCACCTGCCACAGCGACGTGTTGCCCGAGAAGAACGCGGCATTCCCCCCGCCGGCGATGAAGGCCTCGACGGTGTCGCGGATACCGCAGGACCAGTACTCGTCATGGCCGACCGAAAGGTACAGGCTGGCACCTTGCAAAACCTCCGGGTGCTGTTCGAGATCGGCATTCGTGCACACACCGATCTCGAACCCCTCGTGTTCGGCCCACTCGATGAACGGCAGTTCCCAGTCGGGCCAGCCGGCAGAGCCGGCATAGCCCGACAGGTGGTTGATCTGGATGTAGCCCACGTGGGCGGCGCTCTGGGGGTCAGGCTCACCCGTGCCCGTCACACGGCGGCCCTTGCCCGGAGGCTTGTACAGGTAGCCCGCCGACATCGGACGTTGCATGGCCACGTGGGTGCCGCCGGTGTAGAGATTCGTCCCGCCGAAGTCGTTGTAGGCATGCCACGTGTTGGTGGCCAGAGCCAGCACGATGCGCGCCGGCGAGGACGGGCGCACGACGAAGAATGCGTGGTCGCGCCGCACCTTCTCGCCGACGTCGATCTCCATGACGACCTCGTAGTAGCCCGATGACCAGGCCTTTCCGACGTCCAGCAGGAGAGCGGCCGGCCAGCCGCACCCGCGGGAGGAGGCGTCCTCCGGTGTCCCATGCTCCTCGGCCTTCACCCCGTCGGCCCTGAACACGACTTCACGCCGGGCACCGACCCGCGCCACCTCCACGCGCACCGCTCGCCCGGCGGACGACGACAGGTGCAGGCCCACCTGCCCACCCGCGTCCACCGATTGCGGCCAGCAGTAGCCCGTGACGACCTCTCGACCCATCGGCCCCGACCCTACTGGGGCCGGATCACCCGCCGCGTGCGGAGCGGGTCACACCGGGGGACCGCTCAACGACGCCCCATGGCCGGGTCCTTGCCCGTGAAGTAGACGGTGTCCTGGGCGTAGAGGCTGTCCTTGGCCGCCGATCCGCTGATCACCTCGGGCCCGTACACGCAGGGGGTGTCGTACCCGCTGGCCGTCTTCTTGCAGGTGGACAGCTTGTCCACGGTCTTGCCGTTGGGCTTGAGGAAGTAGACGGTGCCGGCCGGGACCTTCTTGCCGTAGAAGAACTTGACCACGGCCTCGATGGGGTAGAGCTTGTTGGTGTAGGCCGAGAAGTTGCCGAAGGCCACCACGATGTCCCCCTCGCACTTGAGGCTGCCGGTAGGCGGGCACAGGGCCGGCTCGGCCGAGGGAGCCAGGGACTTGAGGGTCACCGCCACCGGCGGCGGCAGCACGACGACGGTGCCGGCGGCCGGTGATGCCGCGGCCAGGAGGCCGGCGCCGGGCTTCTTCTCGGTGATCTTCTGCTTGGGCAATTTCAAGGTCATCGATGCCTTCACCGACTCCAGCGACTGCTTGGTGCTGGCCAGGGGGATGCCGGGCGCAGCCACCGCCTCGGTCCCGCGGGTGACCACCAGGACGGCGATCTGCCCCAGGGTGGTGCTCTGGGTCGATGCATTGGTCGAGGTGACGGTGGCCGAGCCGGTGATGGTGGTGCCTTTGGCCACACCTCCGGTGTCCACCAGGACATCCACCGTCAGCGAGGCGCCGGCGTCGAGGTTGCCCCCCGAGCACCTGAGCTTGCCCGGCCCGGCGCCGGCGCAGTCGGTCCCCGAGGCGGCCATGCCGGCCAGGTCGAAGGTCAGGGGACCGAGGCCGTCGGTGACACTGACGCTGGTCGAAAGGCCGCGGACCTCCGCCTTCGAGGTATTGGCGATGGTGAATCCCCAACCTCCGTCCGTTCCCGCACTGACCTGGTTCGCGAGCGGGGGCGTGGGCGATGGCACCCCGAAGGTCGGTGCCGGGGGGGATGGCTGCACGGTGGTGGAGCCGAGGGCTGCCGCCCCGGTGGGCGGGACGCAGGACACGGACTCGGTGGTCGGGGTCCCGCGGATCACGAAGGTGACCTCGGCGTCGATGTCGCCGGGGGTGAGGGACACCGTGCCGGTCCCGGGCCCGGTCTGCCAGGTGACCGGGTTGTAGACGGTGCCGAAGGTGAAGGGCGTATCGGCCACCAGCGTCGAGTCACTGATGGGAAGGTTCGAGGCCGACGCCGCCTCCACGTTCGGGCTCACCGCCCCGCTCAGGGCCCCTCCGACCGAAACCCGACCGTCCTCGGCCGTCATCTGGGAGCCGACGGTGAGGGAGGTGGCTCCGGCCCCGAGGAAATGGTCGATCACCGACGCCGGGATGGTGACGTCTGCCCCCAGCGCCTCCTGGAAGGTCCCGCCGGCGTCGATGCTGGCGGGTGGAGCGGGTGATTCGAACATCCTCACCGGGAAGTCGGCCGAGCCGAAACCCGAGACGTTGCAGGTGAACGACGTTTGGACGCCGGCGAACGAGATGGTGACCGAAGGTGGCGCCCCGGACGTCGTGACCACGACGCCCGGGGGGCCGAAACTCGAACCGCCGCCGCCGCCACCACTGGTGTTGGCCGTCTCACCGCCACCACCGCCGCCGCCGACATACCCGCCACCGCCGCCGCCACCACCGTCGCCACCGTCTCCCAGAGGCAACCCCGAGCCGCCCGCGCCACCGGCCCCGGGCTGGCCCGCACCCCCGTCGCCGCAGGCCGTGCCGCCGCCGCTGCCGGTCCCCCCGGTGGTCCCCGCTGACTGAAAGCAGGCTCCGGCGCCGGCCCCGCTGCCGGCCACGCCCGCATCCCCGCCGGCCCCGCCGACCCCGAAGCTGCTGTTGCCACCACCGCCACCCCCACCGCCGCCGCCGCCGCCGGCGACGATGAGCCGCGGGTCCCCGGGCCCGGCGGTGAGTCCCCCGGCGGACGCCGGTTCGGTGCGCACGTCAGAGGAGCCCCCACCCGCGCCACCGGACGCAGAAGCGAATCCTCCCGGGCCGTCGCCGGTGCCGACCTCGACGTAGAGGGTGCTCACTCCGTCGGGCACCGGCACCGATGCGCTGGCGCTGGCACCGTCGCCGCCGGCGCCACCGGGCTGCCCGGAGGTGCCGTCCGCCCCCACCGCGGTGATCTCCAAGCTCGACACCCCCGGAGGGACGCTGAAGGTGTCCTCCCCCACTGTGGTGTACGTGCAGGTAGTCGTGCCGTCGCCGGCGCTGAGGACGCCGTTCGTACCGCAGGGAGGGCTGTCGGCCGATGCCGGAGTGGCCACCAACGAGGTCACCCCCGCCGTCGTGACGGCGGTGAGCCCGCCGATCAGGGCCGCCGCCGCCACGGCTGCCCGCACACTCCGCCTGATGCCTCCGCCCATGAGATCACCCCCGACAATCGACCCGCCGCACCCGTGCCAGGTTTCTTAGCACGCGCGCGGGCCTGTCGGCCCGTGGGGAGGCGGACCGGAGGTTCTCGGGCCGGGAGCGCCCCTATCTTCGGCGTCGGGCCGACTACATGGGCACTAGTAGCGGGAGGCGTTGAGCTTCCGGCGCGGCCCCACCAGGTAGACGACGGCGACCACCGCTCCGATCAGTCCGAAGAAGAACCACCCCAACACCGAACCGGCGATCCACGCGGCCTTCTTCACCGGCGTCACGGCGTCCGACGGGCGGCGGGCCACGTCGATGACCGCCCAGATGACCAGCACGGACGAGACCGCATACAACAAGATGGCCGACACGTTCTGGACCGCCGCCGGCGTCGTCACGCCGGCCCCGGGCGCCCGGCGGGGGTCGTGTCCACCACTGGTTCCGGGGTGATGGGTGCTCTCCGGTGGAGCCAGCCGTCGTCGTCGAGCTCGAGCGGTGCCTCCGAGGGTTGCCTGGCGGCCAGGCGGCAGAGCTTCTCCAGGCAGGCGTGGATCTCCATGTCGCCGGCCGTCCGAGGCAGCCAGGCCTCGAGCTCGGACCGCAGGAGCGGAGGGTCGGCGATGTCCTGGACGAACCACAGGCACGGGATGCCGAGCTCGAAGAAGCGCCCGGCACGCCGGGCGTCGCGGGGCCACTGGAGCACCGCCACCCCGTTGTGCGAACCGAGGAAGGCGATCAGCTTCCGCTCCTCCGACTCTGAGTGCTTCGGGCCGAACCACACCCCGCTCGGACGTACGTAATCGATCTGGCCTCGGTGGACTGCGTGGCGGGACGGCGTCGAACGGTCGGCCCGCCCCGGCGCGGATCCGTCCCCATGGTCCGGCTCCCAGGGATCGCCGATCGGATCGGGGTGTGCCGCTGAAATCGTCATGCCGTGATTCCTCTCTCGAAGCGTCACCGCGGTGCCGTGGCTGCCGGGCTCATTCCGTTGTAACCCCCGCGGGGGGACGGAGAGGGCGGGTTTGATGAACCATTTACGCCGAAGCAGGGATTCTTGACAGCTTCTTTACGCCGGGGGGTCGGTAGGTTGTTCCGGATGAGATCCTCCCGACCCCTCTTGACCTGGGAGGGAGCTTCTTGACGGCACTGCCGTCGCTTCCGATACGGGAGGTGCTGCGGGGCCGCAGGTTCAGCTGGGTGGATCTGGTCGTCGGGGCCGGGATCATCGTCCTGCTCCACGTGGTGGTGACCACGACCGGAGCACCCACCCGACCCGACACGCCACCGGGACGGCCGGAGTAGGTATGGTCCCCCCATCCGGTCCTCGCCCGTGCCCGACAACGAATTCCATCCCGACCTCCGTCGGGTCGCCCGGTGGTTGCCGGGCGCGGTCGTCGGTCCGCGGACGCAGGGGCCGATTCGGGCGCTGACCCGACTGGCGGCCCGGATCCCGGCCAGGGATGTCCGTGTCGAAGTCGTGGGCCCGATCTCGGTGCGGGTGCACCGACCGGCAACGGGCGGGGAGACACGGGCCGCGCTCCTGTGGATCCACGGCGGTGGCTACGTCCTGGGTTCGGCCGCCCAGGACGACCCGATCTGCCGGCAGTTCGTCGAAGCGCTCGGAATCGTGGTCGCCTCCGTCGACTACCGGCTCGCGCCGGAGCACCGGTTTCCCGTTCCCCTCGAGGACTGTTATGCCGGGCTGACCTGGCTGGCCCGGCAACGGTACGTCGACCCGGATCGAATCGCCGTCGGGGGTGCCAGCGCCGGTGGCGGGCTCGCCGCCGCCCTGGCCCTGCTGGCCCATGAACGGGGCGGGCCGGCACTGGCCTTTCAGCTGCTTTCCTATCCGATGCTGGACGACCGGACGGCCAACCGGACCGATATCGACGAGAGCAGGTTCAGATTGTGGAACAACAAGGCGAACCGCCTCGGTTGGCAGTCGTACACGGGATGTCGACCGGGATCGGGCGAGATCGGCGGGCTGGCCGCGCCGGCGTGTTACGGCGACCTGTCCGGGCTCCCACCGGCCTGGGTCGGGGTCGGGACACTCGACCTGTTCCACGAAGAGTGCCTGGCCTATGCCCGTCGGCTCGGGGAAGCGGGCGTCGGTTGCCAGGTGGAACAGGTCCCAGGTGCGTTCCACGGATTCGACGTCGTCCGGCAGAAGGCGGGAGTATCGCGGGAGTTTCGGACGGCACAGGTGGCGGCGCTGGCCGGCGTGTTCGGGCTGACACATCGCTCGGTCCCCTGACCGACGGTCGAGAGGAAGGCAGGGCAGTCGAGGTGAGCGGACGATGAACGTCGTGATCGGTGGAGCTTCCGGCATCGGCGCGGCCGTCGCCGGCGCACTGCCGGGCGAGACGGTGGTGGCCGACAGAACCGGGGGCGACGTCTTCTGCGACCTGACCGATCCCGCTTCCCTGGCCGACCTGGCCGGCTCCGTCGGGCGTCTCGATGCGCTGGTCGTCACGGCCGGGGTCTCACCGGCGACTGCCGACGCCCGCACCATCTTCAACGTCGACCTGGCCGGCATGGCCAGAGTGCTCCAGGCGTTCGACGCCCTGGTGTCGACGACCACGGTGGCCGTGTGCGTGGCCTCGATGGCCGGCCATCTGGGAACGTTCCCCGACGAGACGTTGCAGGCTCTGGACGACCCGCTGGCCACGCCCGATGCAGGGTTGACCGACGACCCCGGTCTGGCCTACGTACTGGCCAAGCTGGGGGTCATCCGGATGGTCCGCCGGAGCGCGGCGGCATGGGGTGCCCGCGGCGCCCGGATCGTGTCGGTCTCACCCGGGGTGACGGACACGCCGATGGGCCGGCTCGAGGTCGCCGATACCGCCGGGACGGTCGAGATGGTGCAGGCGTCGGCGCTGGGTCGGATCGCCCGACCCGAAGAGGTCGCCTCGGTGATCACGTTTCTGTGCTCGGATGCAGCCAGCTACGTGACGGGGACGGACGTACTGGTCGATGGCGGAACCGTCGCTCACATCGGATCCCTGCTCTGAGCCTCTTTCGTGCCCGTCGGCTTCCCCGCCCCTCCACTGCCCCCCGGTGAAGTGCCGCGGCGGGCGTCGACCGACGACTCGGCCCGAGAAATGGCTTCCTCGATGAACGAGCGGGTGGTGTCGTGGCCGGCGGTCATGCCGAGGGCTTCCTCCAGGGCCATGACCTGGGACAGTCCCGTGATCACGAGCAGGGCGGTGATGGGCGGGAGCTCGTCCTCGCTCACGCCGAGGCCGGCCAGCGCGGCCGTCACGGCCTGCAGCTGGGCGGTCCGGAACCGTTCGGCATAGCGCGCCATCTCGGTGCGGATGGCTTTGCGGTGGTTGGCCAGAGCCACGAACTCGATGTTGAACCTGGCCCCGCGGGGATCCTCATTGAGGTTCCACAGCACCCGCAGCGAGCCGTCGGCGGCAATGGCCCGTTCGGCGCGGGCCACGTTCTCCTCGGCCCGGCGCCGGAAGACATCCAGGAAGAGATCGTCCATCGTGCGGAAGTAGTAATGCACGAGCTGCGGCTTGAGACCGGCCCTCGTCGCCACCCGGCGTGACGTGACGGCCGCATAGCCCTCTTCGAGCAGCAGGAGCTCGGCGGCGTCGAGGAGCCGGACCCGGGTCTTCGAGTCCTCGGAACCGATGCGGCGGGACGAGGAACCGGGTGTCACCTCACAACCTTGCCACACCGCCAAACCGGTGCTAAGCAATGACCCAGCACTGCTGGGCGATCGCACAGCGGGAAGAAAGGGAGATCGGGTTGAGCGACTGGCAGACCACCGACTTCTTCTTCGACGAGTCGTTGGTCGAGGATCCCTACCCGTACTTCGAGGAGCTGCGGTCGGCGTGCCCGGTGCTTCCGCTCCCCCATCTGGGGGTGGTGGCGGTGACCGGCTACGACGAGGCGTTCGAGGTCTACCGCAACACCGACACGTTCTCGTCGTGCAACTCGGTGGTCGGGCCGTTCGCCACGTTTCCGGTCCCACTCGAAGGCGATGACGTCAACGAGATCGTCGACCGCTACCGCGACCAGTTGCCGATGCACGAGCACATGGTGACGATGGACCCGCCCGAGCACACCCGCGAGCGGGCCCTGTTGATGCGGTTGATCACCCCCAAACGGCTGAAGGACAACGAGGAGTTCATCTGGCGCCTGGCCGACGACCAGCTCGACGAGTTCATCGACGACGGTCACTGCGAGTTCATCACCACCTACACCCAGCCCTTCGCCATGCTGGTGGTCGCCGACCTGCTCGGGGTGCCCGAAGAAGACCACCAGCGCTTCCGTGAGGGCTTCGGGCTGAGCCAGTCTCCCGGCCAGGTCGGTGCGGGCGAGGAAGGCAGCCCGGACGAGAATCCCCTGGCCTGGCTGGACGAGTGCTTCTCCGCCTACGTCGAGGACCGGCGACGCCAGCCCGGCCACGATGTGCTCACCGATCTGGCCCTGGCCACCTACCCCGACGGCACGACACCGGAGGTGACCTCGGTGGTGCGGACCGCCACCTTCCTCTTCGCCGCCGGACAGGAGACCACCGCCCGCCTGTTGGCGGCAGCGCTGAAGCACCTCGCCGAGCACCCGGAGCTGCAGGATGCACTGCGGGCCGACCGCACGTTGATCCCCGGGTTCCTCGAAGAGGTCCTACGGGTCGAGAGCCCCGTGAAGGCCGACTTCCGGCTGGCCCGCCGCACCACGTCCGTGGGGGACGTCGAGATCGCCGCGGGCACGCCGGTCATGTTGTTGAACGGAGCGGCCAACCGCGACCCCCGGCACTTCGAGTGCCCGGCGGAATTCCGGATGGACCGGCCGAACGCCCAGTCCCACATCGCCTTCGGGCGGGGCGCCCACTCGTGCCCGGGCGGCCCCCTGGCCCGGGCCGAAGGACGGGTCAGCATCGAGCGCATACTCCACCGGACCCGCAACATCCGCCTCTCCGAGGAGCACCACGGGCCTTCCGGTGCCCGGCGGTTCGAGTACGAGCCGACCTGGATACTCCGCGGGCTCACCAAGCTGTACATCGAGTTCGATCCCGTTCCGGTGGCCCGATGAGCCGGGTCGCCGTCGTCACCGGGGGGGCCTCGGGAATCGGGCTCGGCGTCGCCCGTCGGTTTGCGGCCGACGGGCACCGGGTGGCCGTCATCGACCGGCAGGGAGCGGAGGCCGCGGCCGGCGAGCTTCGCAGTGAAGGGGCATCGGTTCTGGCTCTCGACATCGATGTCACCGACCGCCCATCGGTCGCCGCCGGATTCGACCGGGTGCGGACGGAGCTCGGCCCGGTCGAGATCCTCGTCACCAGCGCCGGAGTCGAGTCGTTCACGCCGGTCCTCGACATCACCGCCGAAGGTTGGGACCGGATCATCGGCATCAATCTCACAGGCACGTTCACCTGCATCCAGGCCGCCCTCCCCGACATGCTCGGCGCGGGGTGGGGACGCATCGTGACCATCTCCTCTTCGAGCGCCCAGTCCGGCGCGCCCGACATGGCCCACTATGCGGCGTCCAAAGGCGGCGTCATCGGGCTCACCAAGGCCCTGGCCGTCGAACTGGCCCGCAGCGGCATCACCGTCAACACCATCCCGCCCAGCCTCGTGGACACGCCGATGGCCCGGAAGGCGGAAGCCGACGGCGACTTCCCCGGCGTCGACGTGATCGGGCCCATGGTCCCGCTCGGTCGGGCCGGCACCCCGGCGGATATCGCCGGGGCGTGCTCGTTCCTGTGCTCCGACGACGGGAGCTACATCACCGGTCAGCTCATCGGTGTCAACGGCGGCATGTACATCTGAGCAAGGTCCCGCCGACCACCGTCTGACCACCCGGGGCGGCCCGGCCAGCTCACGCTCCGCCCCGGCCCTACCCGGCACTCGTCCCGAACGACGGGCGCCCTCGTACAGGGGGGGAAGAACCGAGGGCGTCAAGCCCGGAACGGAGCGTCGATGGCGCCACGCTCAACGGGATCGGCGGCTGTAACAGTAACCGACGTTCCGGGCCCTGCGCAAGTGCGTTCTGGCAGACCAGATCAAGCCGTTCGTATTTCAAGAACTACGTTCTGCAGTCGACGCGGGCCCCGCACCGGCGCCTACCGCTGCCCGTTCGACGCGGGCCCCGCACCGGCACCTACCGCGGCAGCATCCCTGCTTCGACCATCCCGTCGATCTGACCGATCGCTGCGGCCATGCCCTCCTCCATGCCCATGGCCAGGATCTGCTCCATGGCCGCCAGCGACGGGAATGTCGTGGCCACGGTCATCCGGGTCCCGCCGTCGTGCTCGTGCAGGTCGGCCCGGATGGTCATCGTGGGCATGGCCGGGTCGGGGCGCCCGGTGTCGTCGGCGAAACCGTTCTCGAATTCGAGGCGGCTGGGCGCCTCGGCCACCAGGATCCGCCACCAACCGCGGGGCCGGTCGCCCTCGGGGCCGGTCATGGAGTAGGTGGTGGTGGCCCCGGGCGCCAGCTCGTGGTCGACGAAGGTGGCCGGGTAGGTCGGAGGGCCCCACCACCGCTCGAGCTGGCGGGGGACAGATCCGCCGGGGGCAAGACATCCGGACCGGGCCCGGGCGGTCGGACTCCGGGTGGGTCTGTGGTCATCACGCTGGTGAGCTGGACTTTTACCATCCCGGGCCATCCGGAACATTTTCCCAGAAGATTGCTCAAGTTCGGGCCGGCGCGTGCCGATAAAGGTGGCGTCAGGCCCGTCGAGCCGGGTTCCGCCTCCTTGCTCCGGGCCTGGCCTTGCTCTCGGAGACCCAGCTGCGGACAGCTCCGTTCCCGCAGCTGGTGGTGGCGGTGCCCGCCGCCGAAGCTCCACGGCCTCCGCTCCATGCCCCATCGCGGCCAGGGAGAGTGCACCGCCCCCCGGCACCGGCGTGAAAGGGGTCCGACCGGATGCCATCATGCTCATCGTGCGCCCGGCATCCCCCATCGACCAGGACGATCTCGTCCTCTGTTCGGGCACGCTGCGGCGGGGCATCCCCTTCGCCGAGCGGCTGGAGGCGGCGGCGGGGGCCGGGTTCGGCGCCGTCTCCCTGTGGGGACGCGACTACGCGGCGGCCCGCGCCGAAGGCCTGAGCGATGCCGACCTGCGCGCCATGCTCGACGACCACGGCCTGGTGGTGGCCGAGCTGGACCCGGCCTGGTGGTGGCTCCCCGGGGCCTCGGACATCGACATCCCACCCGCGCTCGACACCGAGGACGTCTTCCGGTTCGGTGAGGCCGACCTGTTCGCCGTGGCCGACGCCCTCGGGGCCCGTTCGATCAACGCGGTGGACGTGTTCGGTGGGCCCTGGGACGTGGACGGGGCGGCGGAGGCCTTCGCCGGGCTGTGCACCAGAGCCGCGGAGCACGGCCTGCTCGTGCACATCGAATGGCTCCCCTGGTCGAAGATCCCCGATCTGGCCGCCGCGTTCCGCATCGTGCAGCTGGCCGCCCGGCCCAACGGCGGCCTCAACATCGACGCCTGGCACCTGGTGCGGTCGGGGACCGGCGTCGAACAACTGCGCGGAGGTGCCCGGCTCGTTGATCCTCGGCGTCCAGCTCGACGACGGGCCGCTCGAGCCCGAGCCCGACCTGGTCGAAGCCACCCTGCACCATCGGGCCCTCCCCGGCGACGGCGAGTTCGATCTGGAGGCCATCGTCGGGGCCCTGCGCCACACGGGGACCACGGCACCCATCGGGGTCGAGGTCTTCTCCGACGCCCTCCATGCGTTGCCGGCCCGCCAGGCGGCCCGAGCCGCGGCGCAGTCCACCCGGGCCGTCCTCGGGGGGGCGGGGTGAGCGGCGCCGCGGTCATCGGCACCGGGTTCGGCTGCTTCACCCATGTCCGTGCCCTGCAGGCAGCCGGTTTCGAGGTGTCGGCACTGGTCGGCCGCGACCCGGCCAGGACGCAGGAGCGGGCCGGGATGTTCGGCATCCCGTTCGCCCTCACCTCGGTGGAGGAGGCCCTGAGTCTCGACCATGTCGACGCCGTCACCATCGCCACCCCGCCGCACACCCACGCCGACATCGCCCTGGCCGCCATCGCCGCCGGCAAGCACGTGATCTGCGAGAAGCCGTTCGCCCGCGACGCCGCCGGAGGGGCGGAGGGTCCTCGCCGCCGCCGAGGAGGCCGGCATCGTGCACCTGCTCGGATGTGAGTTCCGGTGGGACCCCGGACAGGCCACGCTGGCCCGGGCGGTGAGGGCCGGCCGGGTGGGGGAGGCGAGGTTGGCCACCTTCCTGCTCCATGTCCCACTCCTGGCCGAGCCGACCGCCGAGGTTCCCGGGTGGTGGGCCGACCGGACTCAGGGCGGCGGCTGGCTGGGCGCCCACGGATCCCAGGTCATCGACCAGATCCGGGTGACCCTCGGTGAGTTCGATTCGGTCTGCGCCTCGCTGCCCCACGTGGCGGCGCGGGAGATGACGGCCGAAGACGCCTTCGCCGTCCACTTCCGTATGGCGTCGGGGGCGGTGGGCACCCTGCAGAGCACGTCGGGGGAGCTCGGTCCTCCCATCGTCATCACCCGGGTGGCCGGATCGGAGGGGACGGCCTGGATCGAAGGCGTCGGTTCCACCGTCAAGGTGGCCGACCGGGCCGGGACCCGGACGCTGCCGGTGGCGGACGACCTGCCCACGGGGACGGGCCCCGGGCTGCCCGACGGGTTGGTCACCACCGCCTACGAACGGATGATCTCGCACGGCATGGACTTCGCCCCCTACACCCGGCTGGCGGAGATACTGCGGTGCCGCATCCAGGGGCAACCCGAACCTCCAGGACCCCGGGCGGCCGACTTCGCCGACGGGGTTCTCCAGATGGCCGTGCTGGACGCCGTGCGCAGGTCGGCGGCCGAGCGGGCGTGGGTCGACGTGGAGGGCCTGTCGCCCTGACCGGGCGGCGGGCGCCCGCGGCCGGGTCCCTCGTGGGCTCAGCCGGCCTGGTTGCCCTCGGCCTGGTAGGCGCGGCACGGCTCGCCGCGCAGCGAGCCGCAGGCCGGCAGGGTCGGCGTGGCCTGCACGCCGCTGACCACGTTGACCACCAGCGCCGAGGCGGTGCGCGCCGCCGAAGCCGACCGTGGCCCTCTGGCCCGTCGTCGAGCGTGTCGAACTCCCACGACGGGCGGTCGCCGCCGGGGGCGGAGATCACCACCCGCAGCTCGGTGCCGGGCCGGAAGGTGTGGACGATGGGGTCGATCGGGATCTTGACCAGCGAGTAGGAGGTCGGACGAGAGGTTCCGGGCGTCGGCGGCCAGGTAGGTCGGATCGGTGAACAGCCGGGTGGAGTCGGACAGGTCGACCTGGTTCGAACTGCGCAGGAACCCCGACGTCACGTACTCCTCCTGCGCCGCCGAGGGCCGGACCTCGGTGATGGTGGCCTGGAAGTCCACGACCGGCGCGGCGGACTCGACCCAGAGGTCGAGGGTGGCCGGACCGACGATGGTGGTGGCCGTCGGTGAACGGGGCGGTCTGGAAGGCGATGCCGTCGGCGGCGGCACCGGTGTCCAGTCCCAGTCGGGGTCGGCCGCCCAGGCGTTCCCGCCGGCCGGCAGGCTGGTGGCGGGCCGCGCCCGCGGGTCCAGGGTGAAGCGAGGCGCCCCGGAGCTGGCCGGCGGCGGCCGCCGCCGAGCGACCCGTCGGCGCCCGAGGTAGAGCGTCGCGCACCGTACCCGCCGGTGGCCAGCTGGGCGAAGTCGGCCGAGTAGGTCGACTCGATGGTCGCCGGGCCCGGCCGGCCCGGCGCCGTTGTCGAAGAGGACCCTGACCAGGGGCGTCTGCTGGCTGCGAACTCGGCCTGGGCCGTGGCCGACGTTCTGGCCTGCGGTGAACCGGATGGCCGGGAGCGGGCGCCTGGGCTCGAGACGCCGGAGGCGAAGCTGGTGAACTCGTCGAGGAACAGGGCCGCCGAGCGGCGCTCGGGGTGGTCGGGACCTTGTCGGCCACGTAGATGTCGAGGAACTCGAGCCACCGGCTGATGGTCTGCGGGTCGGTCGAGTCGATGTGGCCGCCGTTGACCATGTTGGCGAAGACCGGGGTGGTCTTCGGCAGGGCGTCGATGAGGGCCGGCCACTGCGGGCCGGTCTGCTCGTCCTGGAGGGCGCCGGACATGAAGACCGGCACCGTGATGTGGCCGGCCCAGTCGACCATGGACCGGCGGTCGAAGAGCGACGCGGTCCCGGCCCGGTCCCGTCCCCGGCGCCACCAGCTCGGGTCCGACCAGGGTCGCCAGGCTCTCCGACTGGCCGTGGAGGGCCTGGTTGGCCAGGCAGGTCGACGACGTCCCGTCCGCTGGCCGCCAGCTCGGCGTCGATCTCGTAGTAGACCCAGGGCTGGCCCACGTTCGGCACCGGGGTGGCCGACAGCGGCACCAGGTGGCCGTCGCTGTAGGTGGCGGCCGGCTTGGCGTCGTCGATGCGCTCGGCGATCCAACTGGCGGCGAACCCGTCGTTGTAGATGCCGCCCGGGTAGCCGGTGGAGAACAGGTCGTCGGTCGGGCTCATCGGGGCGATGGCGGCCAGGTCCGGGCGGGTCGGTGCCGGCCGACGGGAGCTGGGACAGCCCCGAGTAGCTGATGCCGACCATCCCGACCTTGTGGTGGGCCACCCAGTCCTGGTGGGCCACGATCTCGATGGCGTCGTAGGCGTCGTAGTCGGACGGGTAGCCGAAGAGGTCGAAGGCGCCGCCCGAGCAGCCGGTGCCGCGCATCTGGAGGCTCACGGTGGCGAAGCCCGACACCCGGGCCAGCACGGCCCCCACGTCGGTGGCGCTGTCGGGCAGCAGGTTCGGGTCGCCGCAGTCCGGTGCACGGCGTGTGCGAGGGCCTCGGAGAGAAGCACCGGGATGGGATCGGTGGGGCCGGCCGACGTCGTAGCCGGAGTACTCGATGACCGTGGGGCAGGGACTGGCGGCGCTGCAGGTCTCGCCGTAGGGGTAGCGCACGGTGGCGGCCAGCTGGATGCCGTCCCGCATGGTGATGTAGTTGAGCCCCTGGTGCATGGGCTGGTCCGTGTACAGCGGCGAGTCGGTCGCCGGGGTTCCGGCCCGGGGCCAGCACCGAGAACGACGGCGGTCGTCTGGCCGCGTCGTGGTGTCGTCCCAGCCGTAGCCCGATCCCGGGGGCGAGGTTCCGGACGATCAGCGAGCCGAGCGAGTCGGCCGTCGCCGGGCACCGGCGACCGCGACACGGTGGCGCCGTTCTTGGTCAGGGTGATGTGGTCGCCCGGACCGGCGCCGGTGAGCCAGGCCTCGTCGACCGAGCCGTTGCCCTCCAGTGCCACCCGCTTGGCCGTCCCCGACGACGTCGCCACCACGGTGAGGCCGATGCCCACGCAGGCCACGACGGCGGCGATGACGACGGCCTTCACCCCGATCCGATCCCTGGTTGCCACGACGTTCCCCCGGCTCCCCCACGGGCCGCACCCACGGCCACGGTCCGCCCAGATCATGTCACCCCCGGATCAGCGCCGTGACCCGTGGCGGCGGTTGCCGTCGGGGCGGGACGACCCGGCGCTCATCTACTGTCTGGTCGTGCCCATCACACCCGAGGGGGGCCGCGTGCTCGGATGCCTGGTCGAGAAGCAGCTGACCACGCCCCAGCAGTACCCGTTGACGGCCAACGCCCTCTCGTCGGCCTGCAACCAGACCACCAATCGCGAACCGGTGGTGGCCCTGGACGAAGACACCGTGCGGCGCGCCCTCGACGGGCTGAAGGAACAGCGTCTGGTCCGGTTCGTGCTCCCCTCCCACGGGAGGTCGGTGGTCCGGTACCGGCACGTGCTGGACGAGGTCTACGGACTCGACGCCGACGGCTTGGCCCTGCTGGCCCTCCTCCTGTTCCGCGGACCCCAGACTCCCGGCGAGCTGAGGGCCCGGGCCGGGCGCATGGCCGAGTTCGGAGCGGTGGAGCTCGTGCAGCTCGAGCTCGAGAGCCTGGCCGCGCGCCCCGAGGCCCTGGTGCGGCTGCTGCCCCGGCGCCCCGGCCAGAAGGAGGACCGGTGGCAACAGCTCCTGGCCGGGCCGTGGTCGGACGGTTCCGATCCGGTCGCCGGCGGGCCGGCTCCCGCCGAGGTGCGAGCGGAGGGAGCGGAGGTACCGGGTCCGGATGCCCATGAAGACGGGCCGCCGCTGGAGGGGATCAGCGCCGGGGTGGTGTCGCCGGAGGGGTCGGCGGGCGCAACCCTGACGCGGCGGGACGAGATCGACGAGCTCCGGGCCGAGGTCGCGGCCCTCCGAGCCTCGGTGGCCGAGCTGGCCGGCTCCCTCGACTCCCTGCGCCGCAGCCTGGGGGGCTGACCGGCTTGCCCGCGCCTGACGTCCGTGGGAGCCTCCACCACCACGGGCTGTCACCGGTTGGCCATCCCGCAGCACCCATCGGCGAGCACTGGAGCGAACATGACGACCAAGGCCGACTTCACCGACGACGAATGGAAGGTGGTGCTCGAGGGACCACCCAGCGCCGGCCTGCTCGTGATCACCGCGGCCAGGGGCGGGATGTTGCGCGAGACCTGGGCCATGTCGAAGGCTTATGCCGAAGCCCGTCACAGCCACGGGGCCAGCGAGCTCCTCGACCAGATCGTGGCGGCCAAGCCGGAGATGGACCACACCCGGTACCACACCCCCGACGAGCTGCGGGACCACTGTCTCCAGCACATCCGTGACGCGGTGGGACTGCTCGGGGCCAAGGCGACGCCCGAGGAGCTCGAGGCCTACCGGCGCTTCGTGGTGGCCGTGGCCGACAAGGTGGCGGCGGCCCACAAGGAAGGCGGGGAGAGCGTGAGCCCGCCCGAGTCCCAGGCCTTGGGACAGATCAGGACGGCCCTCGGCGGGGCCGGGTAGTCCGCACGCGGTCCTCCGCCGTCCGGGCCCCGTCCCGGCCCGGGGCCCGTCCCGGCCCGGTCCTCCGCCGGCCCGGGGCCCGGCGGCCCGGGCGTCAGCCGTACTTCAACGAACCGGGCGTGGTCAGCAGCTCGCCCGTCTCGAGCCAGGTCTTGAGACCCGAGATGATCATCGGCCACCCGCCGTAGAGCTCTTCGTTGGCCCCCTCGCGGAGCAGATCGTGGATGACGGTCAGGCGGCAGGAATCCTCCACCGGCTCGATCTCCCAGGTGATCCGCGAGGCTCCCTCGCGCTTGACCTCGTCGCTCCACAGGGCGGTCATGGTCTGGACCAGCCGGCGGGGTGGGTCGACCTCGAGGATCTCCCCCTCCCCGAGGGGCATGCCGCCCGGGGCGGCCATCTCGAAAGGCGAGCCCGGCGTCCACTTCGAGTTGACCCGCGCACCGAACTGGTACTTGCTCCGGATCTCGCCGTCGGTGATCGCCTCCCAGAGGCGCTCGGGTGTCGTCCGGATGTAGATCTCGAAGACCTTCTCCATGGGATTCTCCAGTCTGTCCTTGAGTCCGCTGAGCGCGGCGGCCCAGGGCTCGGCGTACTTGCTTACCCAGCGGTCGTGGACGAGCCGGATCGGAACCGGGTTCAGGAAGTGGAGCTTCTCCCGCCCCCGCCGCCTGGTGACCACCAGACCGGCCTCTTCGAGCAGCTTGAGGTGCTTCATCACGCCGAAACGCGACATGGCGAAGCGCCCCTCCAGCTGGCCCAGCGTCTGGCCGTCCCGGCGGAAGAGCTCGTCAAGCAGGCTCCTCCGGGTCGGATCGGCCAGGGCCCTGAACACATCGTCCACTCGATTGATAATAGGTGACCATTTGGTCACATGTCAAGGTCCGGTCCGCCGGGAGGGCGACGGTCCTTCACGGTTCGGTCGGACCGGCCCGGGTGGCGGCGCCCCGGCCACGGGGTCGGGCGGACCGGGACTGGCATAATCGGACGGTGGGGAGTTCGACATGACCACCGTCACCCGCCGGGACACCCTGCTCCCCGACCCCGAGCCGAGGGCCGTGCGCTACACGGTCATCTCCGTCGACGACCACCTGGTCGAGCCGCCGGACATGTTCGAGGGCCGCCTTCCCCGCCGCTTCGCCGACTCAGGCACCCAAGGTGGTCGAGAACTCCAAGGGCTTCCAGCTGTGGGAGTTCGACGGGAACCTCTATTCCCAGGTCGGGATGAACGCGGTCGCCGGGCGGCGCCCCGAGTGCGTCACCTTGGAGCCGACCCGGTTCGAGGACATGCGCCGCGGCTGCTGGGACATCGACGCCCGCATCGCCGACATGGACATCAACGGGGTGTGGGCGTCACTCAACTTCCCCTCGCAGATCACCGGATTCTCGGGACGGGTGTTCTCCGGGGCCAAGGATCCCGAGCTGGGCCTGGCCGTCACCCGGGCCTGGAACGACTGGCTCTACGAGGCGTGGTGGCAGCCCTATCCCGATCGCATCATCCCCTGCGGCATCACCTTCCTCGCCGACCCCGAACTGGGGGCGACCGAGATCCGGCGGAACGCCGAACGGGGATTCCGGTCGGTCACCCTCCCCGAGCGACCCCACCGGATCGGGCTGCCCAGCCTCTTCTCGGGGTACTGGGACCCCATCGTGGCCGCCTGTGAGGAGACCGACACGGTCATCTCGCTCCACGTCGGCTCCTCGGGCATGCCCGACATGCCCCCCGACAGCCCGCTGGTCGCCCTCGGGGCCACCCTGTTCGGCCAGATGTCCCTGTCGGCCTGCGCCGAATGGATCTGGTCGGGGCTGCCGGCACGCTATCCCGGGGATCAAGATCGCCATGAGCGAAGGGGGGATCGGTTGGGTGGCCATGCTGCTCGACCGGCTCGACAACATCGTGGAGCGGTCGGGCTACGGACGTGACTACGACCCGTCGGGGCTGCTGCCGGCGCAGGTCCTGGCCCGGAACTTCTGGTTCTGCACCATCGACGACCCCTCCACCATCGAGACCCGGCACCGGATCGGCATCGACCACATCATGGTGGAGGTCGACTATCCCCACGGCGACTCGACGTGGCCCGACACCCAGGACGTCATCGAACGTTGCTGGGGCCATCTGCCCGTCGAGGACCTGCGCAAGCTGACCCATGAGAATGCCGCCCGGCTCTACCGGTGGCCCCTCCCCGATCAATCCCGTCCCGTGAGTCCCCGGTGAGCGGCGCCCGGTTCGTTCCCACCGCCGACTCGCTGCTGCCCGACCTCACCCCGCGCCAGGAGCTGGTCCTGCTGGCCCGTACCTTGTGGCGGGAGGGCTACGACGACCATCTCGCCGGGCACATCACCTACCGGCAGCCCGACGGCACCCTGTTGTGCAACCCGTGGCTCCTGCTGTGGGAGGAGATCCGGCCCGAGGACGTCCTGGTCATCGACCTCGACGGGAACGTGCTCGACGGCCGGTGGCCGGTGCCTCTCGGCATTCCCCTCCACCTCGAGCTGCACCGGCAGCGCCCGGATGTGGTGGTGGCCGTCCACAGCCACCCGCGCTATGCCACCATCTGGGCCGACCTGGCCCGCGTCCCCCCGTGCTACGACCAGAGCTCGGCCCTCGGGGGTGGGGAGCTCGTCGTGGTGGACGAGTACGACGGCCCCGTCAACGCCCGCGACAGCGCGGCCCGGGCGGTGGCCTCGATGGGAAAGGCGGACATGGCCCTCCTGGCCAACCACGGGGTCTTCGTCACCGGCGGGAGCATCCGCGCCGTCCACCAGCGCGCCGTCGCCCTCGAGTACCGGTCTTCGCGGGCGTGGCATGTCGACGCCCTGGGGCCCGGGCGGGAGCTCCCCGACCCCGCCCGGTCGTTCTTCCGGGCCTCCGACGGCGAGGGGTTCCTCGGGTTCTTCGAGGCCATGGCCAGGAACGAACTGCGGCTCGATCCGTGCCTGCTGGAGCCGGATCCCTCCGGGGAGGGCGGCTAGGGCCGTCGGGGCACCCGTCGGCGATGCCCCCCGGCGGCGACCAGTGTGTACGCTTCCGGATGGCTCCCGGCGCGCGGAGCCGGCACGGAGGGGGTTCTGATGAAGATCGCGAAGACGTCCAAGTGGTTGGCTTGTGTCGGGGTCGTGGGAGCCGTCGGGGCCGGAGCGGCTTTCGGGCTCGTCGGCTCCGCCGGTGCCGCGTCGAGTTCCTCGCGGGCGGTCAAGCACGCTGCGGGGCCACCGGTGACGACGGCGAGCTTCACCTTCAGCGTGGCCGTCACCGGTCTCACCGCATCGCCGGTGGACGTGACCGGCTCCGGCCAGGCCGACCTGGCCACCGATGAGGCGTCGTTGAGCGTCGACCTCCCGGCCGTGGTGGCGCGCTGATCCCCGGTGGCTCGGCGGCACCCGAGACCGTCCAGGCCGTCCTGTCCGGCGGCACCGTCTATCTCGATGTCCCGAGCCTCCAGTCACTGGTGGGCGAACCGTGGATCTCCGTCGCCCTCCCCGCCTCGGATGCCACCGCCGTCAACGGCATCCTCTCCAAAGTCGCCTTCGGCCTCGGCAACGTGAACGCCATCGTCCGGTTGGCCCAGTCCCATCACGCCACCGTGACCTCGCTGGGCAGCTCGGTGGTGGACAGCGTGCCGGTGACCGGCGACCAGATCGACGCCGACCACGGCCACCACCGGGCCACGATCAGCGCCAGCTTGTGGGCCAACTCGTCGGATCAGCTGGTCCAGGCGGACGTGACTGCGTCGGCGACACGAAGAAGCACCAACTCGGTGTCACGGCCAGCCTCGACCTCAGCGGGTACGGCGATCCCGTGACCATCACCGTGCCACCGTCCTCGCAGGTGAAGGCGATCCCGTTCACCACGGTCGAGTCGGTCATCGGGTCGCTCCTGCCCCCAGTCACGGGAGGCATGGGGGCCACGGGGGCCATGGGGGTCACCACGGAAAGCGCGGGGGCCACGACGGGAACCGCGTGCTTCACATCCTCAACCTGCTCGGCGCCTCGCACAGCTGACCCGGACCTCCGGGTGACAAGGCGGCCGGAGACGGGCTGAGCCGGAACGGGCTGGGAGCCGGGCCCGAACCTGAGGCCGAGCACGACCATGTCCCGACGCCTCCATCTCGTCCTGTCGGTCTTCCGCTCCGCGTTCGGCAACCCCACGCTCCGGCGGGTGGGTACGGCCTACGCCCTGTTCGCCACGGCGGAGTTCGGGATCTGGCTCGTCCTGCTGGTCTTCGCCTACCAGAGGGGCGGCCCCACCGCGGGGATGACCATGGTCCTCGTGCAGCTCGTCCCCTGCATCGTGCTCGCCCCGTTCATCGGCTCCTTCGCCGACCGCCGTCGCCCGAGCCGGGTGCTGGCCACCAGCTACGGGTTCCAGGCGGCATCGTTCGCCGCCGTCGCCATCGGCATCAGGACGGGTGCGCCGACGGTGGTGATCTACGTGCTCGCCGCCCTCACCGCGCTCAGCATGACGCCCACCCGGCCGGCCCAGGCCGCCCTCCTGCCGGCCATCGTGCGTACGCCGGACGAGCTCACCGCGGCCAATGTCATGACGGGATGGACCGAGGGTGCCGCCAGCCTGGCCGGCCCGGCCATCGCCGGTGTCGTCCTCGCCCTGAGCGGCCAAACCCTCGCCGTCGCCGTGATGGGCGTGCTGGTGGCCGTCGTCCACCATCCTCGTCATCGGCGTCGCCGGCCCCCTGGCCGCGGTCCGGGCCGACGAGGCGGCGGCCGTACGGCCGGTGCCCCCGGTCCTGACGGCGGGATCGACGAGACCGGTGGGAGCGGAACGAGCGGCGATCCCGACGGGAGCGGGGCCACGGCCGGCCCCGTCGGACCCGGGCTCGATCACAGCCGGAGCCTGGTCCACCCTGGCCGACGGCATGCGCAACCCGCAGCTCCGCGTCCTCTTGACCCTCCACTCCTTCTACTTCGTCCTCATCGGTTCGCTCGACCTGCTCTGCGTCATCCTGGCCCTCACCATCCTCCACCTGGGTGCCGGCGGTGCCGGCTACCTCAACGCCGCACTCGGCGCCGGGGCCCTGCTGGCCGGCTTCGTCACCGCCTTCCTCGTCGGCCGCCGCCACCTCTCCCGGACACTCACCCTCTCGCTCGCCGTGTCGGTCGGCGCTCTGGCCCTCATCGCCGTCATCCCGAGGACCACGGCGGCCTTCCTCCTGATCGCCGCCGTCGGCCTGGCCGGCACCGTCTTCGACATCACCGGTCGCACCCTGCTGCAGCGGGCCGCCCCGCCCGACGCCATCGCCGGGGCATTCTCAATTCTCGAGGCCACCACCGACTTCGGCCTGGCCGCCGGCGCCGTGCTGGTGCGGGTCGGCATCGCCGTCGGGGGCGTGCGGGCCGCACTGGTGGCCCCGGCCGTCCTGGCCGTGCTGCTCGTGGCCGTCCTCTGGCGGCAGCTGTTGAAGATCGATGCGGGAGCCACCGTTCCCCACGTGGAGATACAGCTGCTGCGGGCGCTCCCCATCTTCGCCGCCCTGAGCCCTCCTTCGCTCGAGGGCGTGGCCCGGGAGCTCCGGTCCGAGCGGGTACCGGCCGGGACGGTGGTGATCACAGAGGGCGAACGGGGCGAGCGTTACTACGCGGTCGCCGACGGCCGGCTGGCCGTCACCCGGTCGGGCATCGACGTCGGGACCGTCGGGCGCGGCGGCGGCTTCGGCGAGATCGCCCTCGTCCGCGACGTGCCGCGGCAGGCCACGGTGATCGCCGTCACCGACTGCCTGCTGTTCTCTCTCGACAAGGACCACTTCATCGAGACGCTGGCGGGCCACGCTTCGGCGCGGTCGGCGGTCAGTGACGTGGTCGACCGGCACCTGTCCGGAGATGAGCGCCGCCACGGGAGCACCGATCCCGCCCCGGACGCGGATCCGGGCTGAACGCCGGTACCGCGGCCCTCCGGGATGCCGCCCGCTCAGGATGTCATGCCGCCCAGACCGACCAGACCGCGGGCCAGTTCGATCTCGCCCATGTGGCGCAGCCCGTGCTGGTAGATCCAGCATTCGGCCGCGTCGAGGAGGGTGATCCCGCCGGGTCCGGCCACCCGGGCGCTGTAGGTGCTCGCCACCTGGGGCGGGAACGGGCGGCCGATCACAACCCTTGTGAGCTCGTCGGGGTCGAGCTTCTCGAGCCACGCTTCGGTCCGGGCGAACACCGCACCCATGTACCCCTGAAAGGCGGCGTAGTTCCCGATGCGCTGGTGGACCATCTCCGCCACCGTCCGGTGCTTGCCGTGGTCGGCGATGGCCGGTTGCACCCTCTCCTCCCAGTCGTCGTCCCAGATGGGCGGGGTCCCGGTCATCAGCATGAACGATGCGTCCATCATGTTGACGATGTGGAACAGGCTGAAGGCGATGGGGAGCACCCCTTGACGCTCGAAGTGGTTGACCTGTTCGAGGTCCATGGTCGCCACCGCGTCGTAGTACAGCGAGTGCAGGCCGTGCATGCGGCGCTGGAGTGAGTCGAGAACCAGTTCGACGGCCATGTTCCTCCTCACCGGGCCACGGGGTGGCGCGGCGCCCCGGCTCGCCGCGTACCCGGCCAGGCTAGGTCCTCCGGACCGGGGGTGGCGGTGCCCGCTGGCGTGAGCATGGCCCGGACCCGGCTGGCCGGTAACCTCATGGTCACTATGACCACTGACACGGAGACCGGTTCGACCCACCTCAGCGGTTCGGATGGTCAGCCCGGACCGGAGGGACCCGCCCCCGCCGATGGACGCCAGCTGCGCCGTCGACGCAACCGGGAGGCGGTCGTCGAGGCGCTGCTCGACCTCTACAGCCAGGGCAACCTGCGGCCGAGTGCCGAGGAGATCGCCACCCAGTCGGGGCTGTCGCCCCGCTCACTGTTCCGGTACTTCGACGATGTCGACGACCTGATCAGGGAGGCCGTCGACCGCCAGATCGAACGGGCCATCCCGCTGGTCATGATCGATGCGGCGCCGGACGCCCCGGTGGCGGTCAAAGTGGCTGCGCTGGTCGAGCAGCGGTTCCGGCTCTTCGGCGCGGTCGGCAACGCCGCCGCCGTGGTCAGGCTGCGCTCCCCGTTCCAGCCGCTGCTGGCCGCCTCGCTGGCGCAGAACCGCGCCTTCCTGCGATCGCAGATGGAGAGGCTCTTCGCCCCTGAGCTGGCCGGCATGGCACCGGAGGTGGCAGTCAGGTCGTTGGCCGCGGCCGACGTGCTCGCCTCCTTCGAATCGCGTCATCTCCTCTGCAGCGACCAGGGCCTCGACATCGACCAGGCCAGGGCGGTCATGGCCGAGGCTCTGGTCACCATCCTCGGCCGCACCGGCTGACACCGCCGGGTACTTGCCGGCGGACACCGCCGGGTGCGTGCCGGCGGATCCGGTCAGACGGCGGCGGTGCGGGCGTCGGCCAGCAGCTTGTCGTCGTCGGCCAGCAGGGCCTTGGCCAGGTGGCGGACCATCTCGACCACCTCGGGGTGGGTCTCGGGGTCCCAGCCCTCCAGCAGCTCGGTCATCGAGTCGCGCCGGGCCACGGTCAGCCGGTCGATGGCCGACTTCCCCGACGGCGGTGAGCACCAGCTCGCTCCCCCCGGGGGCACCGTCGCGCCGACCATCCCGGCCTCCACCAGCGGAGTCCACCGCCGCCTCCAGACCGATCGGGATCGACCTTCAGGCGGGCGCCCACCTCCTCGAGGCTGCACTCGGGCCGGTCGGCCAGCCGGTAGAGCAGCCAGCCCGCCCGCGGTTCGAGGTCGAGCCCGGCCCGGGTGGACAGCGTCTCGTAGAGCTCGCGGCGGTTCTCGCGGCTGGCGGCCCGCTCGAGAATGCGCTGGATCTCGCCCAGCGAGGTCCGGGGCTCGGGGATCCCGAGGTTCTCGCGCCGGCTCCGAGGTCCGGATCGACTTGCGCAGCTCGATCTCGGGGAGCGTCCAGCTGAGCAGGAAGGCCACGAAGGCGATGGGCACCCCGATGAGGAAGATGGTCTGGATGGTGTGGGCGATACCGCTGATCACCCCGGCCTGCACGGCGGCCGGCAGATGGTGGATGGCCGACGGGTTCTCGGCGTTGAGGCTGAACCCCGCCGGGGCTCTGGTCAGGTGCAGGGCGTTGAGGACGTTGCGAGACCACCAGGTTGGCGAAGATGGCGCCGAACACCGCCGTCCCGAAACGAGCCGCCGATCATCCGGAAGAAGGTCACCCCCGAGGTGGCCGTGCCCAGCTCCTCGTAGGGGACGGCGTTCTGGACCGCCACCACCAGCACCTGCATGACCAGGCCGAGCCCGAGGCCGAAGACGACCATGTAGCCGGCGATGGTCCAGGCACCGGTGGTCACCCCGATCAGCGACATGAGGTAGAGCCCGACGGTCATGAGCGCGGTCCCGATGACGGGGAAGACCTTGTACCGGCCCCACCGGCTGACGAGCTGGCCCGAGCCGATCGAGGCGACCAGCAGGCCGCCCATCAACGGGAACAGGCGGACCCCGGACTGGATGGGGCTGATCCCCTTCACGTCCTGGAAGAACAGGGGGAGGAAGGTCAGGGCCCCGAACATGGCGAACCCGACCACGAACCCGATGGCACTGGCCGCGCTGAACACCTTGTTGGCGAAGAGCGGGAGCGGGATGATCGGCTCCACGGCCCGTCGCTCGGCCAGCAGGAACACCACGCCGAAGACCACCCCGGCCACGGCCAGGCCGATGATGAACGGCGACGACCACGGGTACGAGGTCCCGCCCAGGCTGGTGAAGAGGACCAGACAGGTGGCCGCCAGGGCCATCAGGGCGGTGCCCAGGTAGTCGATGACCCGGTGGACCCGGCTGCAGGGCCCCGGGAAGGGCGAACGCGGTGACCACCAGGGCGACGGCCCCGATGGGGATGTTGATGTAGAAGATCCACCGCCAGCTCAGGTAGTCGACGAAGACGCCGCCGATGAGGGGTCCGATCACCGTGGTCACCCCGAACATGGCCATGAACAGGCCCATGTAGCGACCCCGCTCCGCGGGGAGACCACGTCGCCCGACGATGGTCTGGGCCCCGATCATCAGGCCGCCGCCGCCCAGACCCTGCACGGCGCGGAAGACGATCAGCTCGAGCATCGAGTGGCTCAGTCCGGAGAGGGCCGAGCCGATCAGGAAGATGACGATGGCGGCCTGGAAGAAGAACTTGCGCCCGTAGAGGTCGCCGAGCTTTCCCCACAGCGGCGTGGACACCGTCGAGGCCAACAGGTAGGCGGTCACCACCCAGGTGAGGTGCGAGGCGCCGTGCAGGTCGCCGACGATGGTGGGCAGGGCGGTGGACACCACCGTCTGGTCCAGGGCGGCCAGGAACATGCCCAGCATGAGGGCACCGATGACCACCAGGACCCGACGATGGGACAGACCGGCAGGCGGTTCTGCCCCCACTGTCGACGCCTCGGTCATGTCTCGCTCCCTCGTGTGGCAGCCTCGGAACCGTCGCCTCATCCTACGGGGCCCGCCGGCACGGCCCGAACCGGCGCCGGCCCCGACACGGGGCGGCCCCTGCTCCTCCGCGGTCAGCCCGGCCGGTCCCGAACCGCGTTGACCAGCCCGGACAGGTCGGACTCGTCGATACGGGAGGCCGCCCGCAGTGAGGCCCGGCCGAGCGTGGAGCCGAAGGGCAGGGCGTCGACCAGCCCACGGCCCACCCAGCTCCGGACGAGGCGCAGCTCGGTGGAACGGGCGAGGGCCCGTTGGTCCACCGCCTTCCCCCTCGACATCAACGCGGCGTTGGTGAGTCGCCGCACCTCGGTACGGTCGACCGTGATCCCCTGTTCGTCGAGCCGGCGCACCAGGTAGGAGCCGGTGTTGTACCAGTCGCAGAACCCGTGGACCACGGAGGCCATCTGGCCCACCGCCCCGTCGATGGCCAGGGCCAGCAGCGGACCCCCTTCGAGGGTGGTGGCGGCGGCCGCGGTGGCCAGCGCCAGCTGCAGCGCGCCCATGGCCGTCGAGATCGACCGTCCCTGGCGCGAGGCCAGCAGCTCCACGCCCTTCTGGTCGTAGAGGGGGGCGGGGTGGTCGAGGACCTGACCCGACATCCAGTCGAGCAACCGGGGTGGGGCCGCCTTCACCTGGCGGTGGACCCGGCGGAGCCTCCCCCGCCCTCCGGAGATGGCGGCCCGGCCCACGCTCCCGAAGGCCGCCTCGAGCTGGGCCGCGGCCTCGGCCGGGAGCCCCTCCGGGCGCAGCAGGGACCTGAGCGCCTGGGACGAGCGGGCCCGGGCCCGGGCCCGGCGCGACGGCGGCGGACCCGGCGGCACCGGTCCGGACTCCGGCAGCCGGTCGGTCACCCAACGAGTCTGGTGACTGCAGGCCGGGTCCGCAAGGCCCCGGGGTCGGGCCGGCGCCGGCGGCCCCGCTGACGCCCGCCGGCCGTCGGGCCTACCATCGGTGGGTACCGCCAGGCAGGTCCGAGGGTCGGACACGGGCCGGAACCGGAGAGCTCACATGGCGCTGGACATCGGGCGCAGGAGATTGGGACGGGAGATCCGGGCCGCTCGCCGCCAAGGACGGCCGACACCCCGGGTCGTCATCGTGGGGGCCGGCCTCTCCGGACTGGCCTTCGCCATCCAACTGGTCCGGTCGGGCGTGCGCGACTTCACCATCGTCGAGCAGTCCGATGGGGTGGGCGGCACCTGGCGGGACAACACCTATCCGGGGAGCGGGTGCGACGTCCCCTCCCACCTCTACTCCTTCTCCTTCTTCCCGAAGTCGGACTGGACCCGCCGCTTCGCCGAGCAGCCGGAGATCCTGTCCTACGCCGAGCGGTGCGTGCAGCAGTTCCGGCTCGGACCCCACCTCCGTCTGGGCACGACCGTCCAGCGGGCCGAGTTCGACGAGTCCGGGCGGCGGTGGCGGCTCGTCCTCACGTCGGCCGGGGGCGAAGAGCAGATCGAAGCCGACACCGTCATCTTCGCCTGCGGCCAGCTCAACCGTCCCCACGTGCCCGATGTGGAGGGCATGACGGACTTCGCCGGCTCGATGTGGCACTCGGCCCGCTGGGACCACGGATGCGACCTGACCGGGAAGCGGGTGGCCGTGGTGGGAAGCGGGGCCAGCGCCATCCAGTTCGTTCCCCCGGTGGCCCGACAGGCCGCCGGGCTCACCATCTACCAGCGCAGCCCGAACTACGTGGCCCCCAAGAAGGACCGGATCTACGGCGCGGTGGCCCGGCGGCTGCTCGACAGATCCAGGGTCATCGAACGGGCCTACCGCTGGTGGATCTACTGGGGTCTGGAGTCCCGGTGGATCTGCTTCCGCAAGGACGGATGGGCCGGGCGGTCGCTGGGGCAGCTGTTCACCAAGCGCATCCGGCAGGAGGTGGTCTCCGATCGCCTGCCCGAACGGTCGGTGGTGCCCGACTACCCGGTGGGCTGCAAGCGCATCCTCATCTCCAACGACTGGTATCCGGCCCTCATGCAGCCCAATGTCGAGGTGGTCGACCAGCCCATCGGGCACATCGAGTCCGACGCCGTCGTGACGGCCGACGGACGACGGCGACCGGCCGACGTCCTCATCTTCGGCACCGGTTTCTCCACCACCGACTTCCTCGCCCATATTCCCGTGGTCGGTGAAGGAGGGGGGTCCCTGGCCGAGGCGTGGCATGACGGCGCGCACGCCTACCTGGGTACGGCGGTGCCGGGTTTCCCCAACTGCTACCTGCTCTACGGGCCCAACACCAACCTCGGCCACAACTCGATCCTTTTCATGGTGGAGCGCCAGATCAACCTCATCCTGCAGGCCATGGCCGTCCAGGTCCGGGCGACCACCGACGGGGAGGCTCCGCTCATCGGCGTGAGCGACGACGCCTACCGGCGGGACGACGGGAAGACCCAGCGCCTGCTGTCCACCACGGCGTGGGTGGCCGGCTGTACGAGCTGGTACAAGAACGCGTCGGGCCGGGTCACCAACAACTGGCCGACCTGGACCGTCCGCTACTGGTACGACACGCTGCGGCTGCGGCCGGCCGACCTCGGGATCGTCGGCTCCACCCCGCAACGGCCGGAACAGGCACCGGCCGTTGCCCCGGCTGTTGCCCCGGCCGACGGGCAGGGCAACGGGGTCGGCCCCGAGCTGCCCGGCCTCGATCCGGCCCGGTCCACCAGCGGCTGAGTCCACCGGCTGGGGGTCCACCCGGTCCGGCGACGGGTGGTGCGGCTACGAGCCGATGTGATCGGCGGGGACGGTTCCCAGCCGTCCGGCCTGGTAGTCCTCGAACGCCTGGGCGATCTCTTCCTTGGTGTTCATGACGAACGGCCCGTAGGCGTAGACCGGCTCCCTGATGGGCCTACCGCCGAGTATCAGGATGTCCAACGCGGGGGTCCGCGACTCCTGCTCGGCGTCGGCGGTCACGGTGAGCGCATCCCCTTCGCCGAAGACGGCGAGGCGCCCGGTGTCGACCGGGTGCCCGTCGGCCCCGACCGTGCCCCGGCCGCCGAGCACGTAGACCAGCGCGTTGAACTCGCTCCGCCACGGGATGTCGATCCTGGCCCCCGGCGACAGCGTGGCATGGACCATGGCCATGGGCGAGTGGGTCGATCCGGGCCCGGCCCGGCCTCCGAGGTCACCGGCGATGACCCTGAACAGGGCCCCGCCGTCGGGCGAGGTCAGCAGCACGACATTGCCGGCACCGATGTCCTGATAGCGGGGAGCGATCATCTTGTCGGCCTTGGGTAGGTTCACCCACAGCTGGATCCCGTGGAACAACCCGCCGCTGGCCACCAGTTCCTCGGGCGGCGCCTCGATGTGGAGGATGCCTCCCCCGGCGGTCATCCACTGGGTGTCTCCGTTGGTGATGAGGCCGCCGCCACCGATCGAGTCCTGGTGCCGGAACGTGCCGTCGATCATGTAGGTCACCGTCTCGAAGCCACGGTGGGGATGCCACGGGGTGCCCTTGGGCTCGCCCGGTGCGTACTGCACCTCGCCCATCTGGTCCATGTGGATGAACGGATCGAGATAGTGACGGTCCACACCGGCAAAGGCGCGGCGGACCGGGAACCCCTCTCCTTCGAAGCCGGCGGGCGCCGTCGTCACCGAGACCACCGGCCTCGATACCCTGGTCGCCGGATCCGGCGCCTCCACCCTGGGCAGGGCGAGCACATCGTCCACGGTCACTGCCGGCATGGCCAACCTCCCTCTCGGTGTCGGGTCGGACACCGCACATCTGGTCTCCTGGTGAGAGCCTCGTCACGTTCAACACTAGTTGTGCTCGCAACATTTCCGGGCACCGGATGGCGTCCGCCATGGCTCCCCCTGTGGAGCACTGGTCACAGTCTGGCGCCGGTAACGGTGAAAAGCACGAGTGAACAGGTACGCTTGACGTACAGGAACAGTCAGGAGACAGAAGGTGATCTGGCAACGCGGCGGGACAGCGCGCCGTCGCGACGACCACGATGAGAAGCCGAGTTCCTCCGCCGAGGGCATCGGCTGGTTGCTTCGGGCCGCCAGGGAGGAGCGCGGCCTGGATCTGCTGGCCGTCCACGACCGGCTGGGCCGGCCGATCACCCAGCTGGAAGCGCTCGAGAACGGGGACCTGGCCGGTCTCCCCGATCAGGCACTGGCCCTGTCCACCCTCAGGCGCTACGCCGCGTTCCTCGGCCTGGACGGAGACGCCCTGGCCCTCCAGATGATCGATGCCTGGTCGGCGGCGGGCCCGGCCAGCGCGCTGGCGTCCACGGGGACCAAGCGGGCCCAGGTCGGGGCGGGCGCCGTCACCAACGTGGTCACCGCGGTGACGTCGGAGCCCGACCACCTGCGGGCCTTCACCCAGACCGGCGAGGTACCGAGGGTGGGCGCCGGGTCGGCGGCACGGGGTTCGGGAGCCTCCGGCAACCGGGTGGCGTCGGGCCCGCCCACCGGCACGTTCCCCGTGGTGCCCCGACAGGAGATCAGGCACAGCAAACGGGCGGTGGCCAAGGCCAGGCGCCGGCTGCGGGCACCCACGTCGCTGAAGGTGGTCACCTTCGTGGCCGCGGCCCTGGTGCTGGCGGTCATCGCCGGATTCGCCATCCAGCAGTGGCGCCCCGAGTGGTTGGTCCGGTCGCACATCCTCCGGGTGGCCGCACCCACCCGCACCACCCCGGGCTCGGGTGGGGCGGCAGGGGCGGGGCAGAGCGATCAGGCGCAGAAGGTCGTCGGGATCGGCTACACCCTGCAGAGCTCCACGTGGGCGGTCAGCTCGAAGAAGTTCACCGTCAACGTGGCCACCACCGGCCGGTGCTGGGTGCAGGTCACCAGCTCGGACTCGCCCACGCCTCTGGTCAGTGGGGTCCAGGCGGCCGGCAAGGTCTTGAGCTACCCGGCCCGGGGAACAATGACCGTCCAGGTGGGAGCGTCCGCCGTGGCCGTCGCCATCTACATCGACGGGAAGGGCGAATTCCTCAACTCGCCCCAGGTGACGCCGTTCACCTACACGTTCACTCCACCGTCCAGCTCCTGAGCCCGCGGTCGGAGCCGACCGGTTCTGCCCGAACGGTCAGCGCTCGACCACCGGGAAGGCCCGGGTCCCGTCGGCCAGCAACTCGGCGTCCTGTTGGGCGTCGAAGCGTGCGCCCTTGCGCTCTTCGAACCTCACCCACTGGATGAAGATCGGGATGATGGCGAGGAACGTGAAGAGCTCGGCGCCGATCCACAGGATGGCCGCACCCGAGTGGGTGCTGCCCACCGTGTACATGGAGGCGGCGGGCCGTGTCTCGCTCAGGAGGGCGAGGGCGAGGAACGACTCCACCGGCACTCCGATGAGCAGGTTCCCCATCCGCGCTCCGTAGCTCATCTTCCAGTGGGGGACCGGGTCGACGCCGACCAGGGGCCACCAGAACAGCGTCGATGCGAAGAAGAAGCCCAGATTGACCAGATCCATGACCCACATGTGGGTCATGGCGAAGTTGAGGGCGAAGGTCAGGAAGAAGGCGAACATCGAGAAGTAGTAGAGGATCCAGACCGGGAGCGGATGGGTGAGCACCTTGAAGGGCCGGCTGTTGAGGATGGCGAGGAGCTTGATCTTCCCGCTCCGGCTCGATGTCTGGAGGGCCAGCGTCATGGGCGCCCCCATGGCCAGGAGGGGGGGGCCGATGACCATCAGCAGGAGGTGTTGGACAACGTGCGCCTGGAAGTACTCCATGGTGAAGGTGCTGACCGGTGATTGCAGCGCGATGACCACGGCCACCAGGCCGGCCATGAAGGAGAGGGTGCGTCTGACGCTCCAGTTCCGGCCCCGGGTGGACAGGGTCCACCCGGCTCTGAGGTACCAGGCCCCGGTGACGATGGCGACGGCCAGGACCAGGAGGGCGAAGGGACTGAACTCCCACCGGGTCAGGGCGTTGTGGGAGGTGAACGCCACCCGGCTCATTCCGTTCATCTCCGGCACGACCACAGGTTAGCGATCGCGGCTCCGCCCTCCCATTCGGGCCCCACCGCCACCGCGGGTCCCCCGGGCCGGTCCGGCGGGCCCCGGAGCTCAGGACCCGACGACGGGCACGATCTCGCCGGTGGCCACGTCGTACCGCCACCCCTCGACCCGGACGTCGCCGGGCAGGAGATCACAGGAGCGCAGGGCGGCGACATCGGACCGCAGGGCGGCGTCGGGGTCGGGCATGGTCAGGAACTCGGAGCCATCGAGCCGCTCGACCCCCTGGGCCGCCAGCTCCGACCTGATGTCGTCGTCGCTCCGGTCGGCCAGCGCGCACTGGGTGTGCTGCATGACGGCGATCCGGCGCACACCGAGGAACCTCGTCGCCAGGACCAGGGACCGGAGGACGTCAGGGGTGACCCGGCCGCCCGCGTTGCGAAGGATCTTCGCATCCCCGGGCCGGAGCCCGAGCATGGTCAACGGCTCGATACGGCTGTCCATGCAGGTGACCAGGGCGAACTCCCTGGCCGCGCGGGCCGGGATCCCGGCCAGCTCGAAGCCGTCGACATACTGGCGGTTGGCCTGCAGGAGATCATCGAACATGCCCGAGAGCATGGCAGACCCGCCCGCCCGGGGCCCAGCCCGGGGGACCCGGCCGCCTGCCATGATCTGTTGCGTGAGCCGGGCCTGCCTCGTCCTCGACTTCGACGGGACGATCCTCGACACCGAGGATTCGCTCTACCGGTCGTGGGCGGAGCTGTGGGCCGACCACGGCCACCGCCTGGCCCGGGCCGACTGGCAGAGGAACATCGGGACCGATGACGTCTTCGACCCGCTGACCGAGCTCGAGCAGCGGATCGGTCGCCCGCTCGACCCCGACGCCCGGGACCGCCGCCGCCTGCGGCGCGACGAGCTCCAGGCGCGCCACGGACTCCGCCCCGGCGTGCTGCGCTGGCTGTCGGAGGCGGAGGCGTCGGGCGTCCCGGTCGGCATCGCCTCGTCCTCGCCCTCCGAGTGGGTGGAGGGTCACGTGAACCGTCTCGGGCTGCAGGGCTTCTTCTCCTGCCTGGTCTGTCGCGACACCGGGGTCCCGGCCAAGCCGGCGCCGACCTCCTACCTGCTGGCCTGCGACCGGCTCGGAGCCGACCCGGGCCGATCGGTGGCCGTGGAGGACTCACCCCACGGCGTGGTAGCCGCCGTGGCCGCCGGCCTGTTCACCGTGGCCGTGCCCCACGGCCTGACCTCCGACCTCGATCTCTCCGCCGCCGACGTGGTCACCGGGTCGCTCGGCGATCTGTCCCTGTCCGAGGCGCTGGCCCGGGCCGAGCGGGCTCCCGGTCGGCGGTCCGCGGGCTGACGGTTCCCTCGCCCGACGGCCGGCCGGGCCAGGACGGGCCCGCGATCGGCGATGGTACCCTTTGCCCGGTCGAGCGGATGGCCCGGTCGCCCGGTCGAGCGAACCGCACCGAGGAGAGACGGGGGAAGGGATGCGGCTGGGTATCACCACTCCGGTGGTCAGCATGCTCCCCGACGCCCACGCCCCCTGGGAGGTGGACGGGACCATCGACGACGTGGCCGCCATCGCCCGGGCGGCCGAGCGCCTCGGCTACGACCATCTGACGTGCAGCGAGCACGTCATCGTCCCCACCGGCGTGGCCGCCACCCGGGGCAGCCGCTACTGGGACCCGCTGGCCACCTTCGGCTACCTGGCCGCGGTCACGTCGCGGATCCACCTGGCCACCAACGTGCTGGTGCTCGGCTACCACCACCCGCTCGAGATCGCCAAGCGGTACGGCACGCTCGATCAGGTATCGGGCGGGCGGCTCATCCTCGGGGTGGGGGTCGGCTCCCTGCGGGAGGAGTTCGAACTCCTCGGACGTCCCTTCGACGACCGGGGGGGCCGAGCCGACGATGCCATCTCGGCGTTGCGGTCCTCGCTGTCGGAGCGACTGCCCGAGTACGAGGGCCACTACTACCGCTACTCGGGGGTGGTGCTGGATCCCTGCGCCCGCCAGAGCACGGTGCCCGTGTGGATCGGGGGGCGCACCCGACGCTCGCTCCGGCGGGCGGTCGAACTGGGCGACGGTTGGGTGCCCTTCGGGATCCGGGCCGCCGATGTGGCCGCCATGATGGCGGCCGCCCGCGACACCCCGGCCTGGGCCCGGCGCCGCCACCGGCTCGAGGTGGTGCTGCGCAACGGTCGGGCGCTGGATCCGGTGGGCGATCCGGACGGGGCCCGCCAGATCGTCGACCGGCTCGTCGCCGCCGGCGCCACCGGGCTGCAGCTGTGGTTCCTCCACCACTCGCCGGCCCACTACCTGGAGCAGCTCGAGGCCATGGCCGGGGTCATGGGCCTGGCCGGCGCACCGGGGCACCCGTGAACCGGGTCAAGGTCGGCTTCTTCTCGCTGACCTCCCCCTCGCCGGGCGGTGACGACCGCCCGTACCTCGAATGGCACCGGATGGACCACATGCCCGAGCAGTACCAGCTCCCCGGGCTGGTCCTCGGCCAACGGTGGGCCTCGACCCCGGCCTGCCGGGCGGCCCGGGCGGCCGATGCCGAGGGGTGGTCGTCGGTCGAGCACGTCGTCTGCTACCTGATGGGGAACCCCGTCGACGAGACGATCGACGAGTTCTTCGCCCTCGGTCGCCATCTGGCCGAGCTGGGCCGCTTCCCGTACTCACTGCCCTCCCACTACCGGGGGGCGCTCCGCCTCCTCGACACGCTCGCCGCCCGCCGGGTGCTGGTCTCGTCCGAGGTGGTTCCGTTCCGGCCGCACCAGGGCATCTACCTGATCGTCGAAGAGCCCGTCGAGCCTGCCGACCGGTCGGCCCGGGACGCCTACGCCCAGCGGATGCACGTCGAGCTCCTTCCCGAACTGGTGTCGGTGGCCGGCGTCGCCGGGGCCTGGACCTTCGCCACCTCCCCGTCCATCCGGCGACCGGTGTTCACCGAAGGCGACTACCGGATGACGGTGTGCTACCTCGACGACGACCCGGCCGCGGTGGGGGGGCGCCTCGGGCCGGTCCTCGACCGCTGGTGGTCGGCGGCACCGACCCGCCCGCTCCTGGCCGCGCCGTTCCGGTCGATGATCCGCTGGGACGGGGACCCTTCCGCTCCGTAGGGCCCGGCCCCGGACCGGGCCGGCATCCTCAGGCCGGGTCCCCCTTCTTCTCGCGGAGCTTGCGGAGCGACCTCACCAGGGAGGCCTCGATCAATTTGTCGTTGCCCCTGGATATGAAATCGTGCACCCTCTTCTCCAGCAGCGCCCGCATGACGGGGTTGAAGGCCTCATAGGTCTCGCGGAAATAGACGTGGGTCCGCCCGTCGCCCAGGTCCTCCAACCGGGTCCAGCCCGACGCCTTGGACCACAGCGGCTTCCCGATGGCGTCGTACCGCCACGACAGCGGGCGTTTGGCCTCGGTGATCCACTCCCATGACTGCGCCTTGCCCCTGGACAGGAGGTACCTGGGCACCTCGAAGTCGCAGTGCCGCACCAACCCGTTCCCGTCCTCGTCCCCCGGGTGGTAGATCTCGATCTTCACCGTGTCGGTTTCGAAGCCCGAACGCATCCGGCCCCAGAACACATCCCAGACCTCCTCGGGTGTCCCGTCGACGATGAAATCGAACCTGTGATCCTGCACCTGTTCTCCTCTCGACTCATCTGCCCGTCGCCAACCGGACAAGTTCGGACTTGACGACCTTCCCGCTTGCGTTCCTGGGCAGGGCGGGCAGGTACTCCACACGGCGCGGCACCTTGTAATCGGCCAGCCGTTCACCGGCGAACGACGTCAACTCGTCGACGGCCACCGCCCCGTCCGCATCCAGAACGACGAAGGCGGCGATGTCCTCACCCAGTACGTCGTGGGGGACTCCGACCACCGCCGCCTCGACGACCGAGGGATGCGCATGGAGCACGGCCTCGACGTCGTCGGCGTAGACGTTCATGCCGCCCCGCACGATCATCTCCTTCTTCCGGCCCACGATGAAGAGGTAGCCCTCCTCGTCGAGGTGGCCGAGGTCCCCGGTGTGGAGCCAACCCCCCTCCCACATGCGCGCCGTGGCCTCGGTGTCCTTGTAGTACCGGCGATGGCCGTCGGGGTTCCGGGTGACGACTTCGCCCACCTCCCCTGTCGCCAGGGGGATGCCGGCATCGTCGACGATCCGGACCTCGACCGGAGGCCTCGGCTTCCCCACCGCCCCCGGGCGGGTCCGGGCCCCCTCCGGGTCCATGGTGAAGGTGGCGTGGCCCCCCTCGGTCATACCGTAACTGTTGAGGACGGCGGCCCCGGGTACCTTCTCCTGCAGCCGCACCAGTGTGCCCGGAGCGAGCGGCGCGCTGCCCAGGATGATCCGGCCCAGGCTGGACAGATCGGACGACTCGAACCGGTCGTGGTGGATGATGAGCTGCGCCATGGCCGGGACGATGAAGGCGATCACCGGTCGCTCGCGTTCGACGATCCCGAGCCAGCGGCCGGCGTCGAAGGCCGGCAGGTACAGGGCCGTCATGCCCGCCTTCATCGGGTTGTGGATGAATCCGAGACCGGCGAAGGTGAACACCGGGGACGCGGTGAACCAGCCGGTTCCCCGCCACTCGGGACGCCCGTTGGGGGCCAGGGCGACCTGGTCGTACCGGACCGCCACACCCTTGGGCCGGCCCGTGGTGCCGGAGGTGTACATGACGTCGGCAAGATCGGAACCGTCGACGGGAGCCTGGATGGCGGAGCCGCAGGCGCTCTTGGCCTCCTCGAGATCGACGAACCCCTCGGGAACCGTCGGGCCCACCGACACCGCCACCGTCAGCGAGGCGAGGGAGCCGACCAGCGGGGCCACGATCTCCCCGTAGGTGCGGCCGACGATGGCCGCGGTGACCTCGGCGTGCTCGAGGATGGCCTGTGCCTCGGGTGCCGACAGGCGGTTGTTCATCGGGACCGCCGTCGCCCCCAACTTGTGCACGGCGCTGTAGGCCACGATCCACTCCAGGATCCGGTCGCTCTCGAGATAGATGGCCACCAGACCGCCCTTGGCCACCCCCCTGTCCCGGAGGCCCCGGGCCAGGCGGTTCGACTCGCGCTCCCACCGGGCGAAGGTGATCGACGTGCCGTCCCCCAGGTTCCGGTACGCCACCTCATCGGGGTAGGCGGCGGCCATCAGCCGTAGCTGATCGGGCAAGAGGTCAGTCACGAGGGACGGTGCCGACGACCACGTGGCCTCCCGGGTTTGGGGCTTCGAGCCCAGGGTTCGATGTCCGACGCACCACGCCCCACTCCCCGCTGGGGTGGCACCGGACCGGTCGTGGGTGACTCTAGTGAACCACCGGAACTCACGCTCGGGCATCGTCTAGGTTCGGGCCCGACGACGGGTCGGGGAGGCCGAAGTGGGGGAACCGGAGATGACACCGGGTCGACAACAGGGTGGGGCCGGGGCGCCCGACGCTGACGCGTTCTTCGACGTGGTCCTGCACCAACGGGCGTCCCGCCGGTTCGCCGACGCGCCGGTCGACGACGCGCTGGTGGAACGCTGCCTCCGGGCCGCGACCCACGCCCCGAGCGCCGAAAACCTCCAGCCCTGGGTGTTCGTCGTCGTCCGGGACGACGAGCTCCGGGCCGGGATCGCCGAGCTGACCCGCCGGGCATGGCGCCAGGGCGGGCGACAGCATTCGGTCGGACGCCTGGAGGACTCGCTGCTCCGCCAGGTCGACCAGGGGGCAGAGGGCGGGTTGGGTTCGGCCCCGGTCATCATCGTGGTGTGTGGGGACGCGGTCGATCGGACTGGAGTCGACCCTGCCCTCGTCGGTCTTCCCGGCCACCCAGAACCTCCTCCTGTCGGCCACCGCGCTCGGGACTCGGATCGGCCATGACCACCTTGGCCACCCGGTTCGCCGACGAGCTGCGCCAGCTGCTGGACCTCCCCGCACCGGTCCACCCCATGGCCGTGGTCCCCGTGGGCTGGCCCGCCCGTCCCCTCGGACCGCCCCGGCGTCTGCCTCTCGCCGAGCGCGTCCACCGGGATCGCTACGGCCGCCCCTGGTGACCGATCGGATCCGGCCCGGAACTGCTCAGGCGAGCCCCAGAGCCGACCGGACCCGGTCCCCCTGACGTGCCGTCAGGGCCATGACGTCGGCCCACGACCACGCGTCGTCGGAGCCGCCGAAGGAGGTGAGGAACAGGATCCGGTCGACCGTTCCCCCCACGTACCGTGACAGGTCGTCGCCACCGGGCCCGGTGGTCCGCTTCTCGAAGATCCAGGTGTCCGTCCAGCCGGGCAGGACCTGATCGTCGACCACCCGTTCGGACACGATCGTCTGGTCGGGCCGGGCGGTGCCCACGAAGTACCTGGGCACTTGGCGCAGCGACTGCTCGGCGTCGTCGGAAGAGGCATAGGGCACCACCTCGAACCACGCCGTCCTGGCCGACCCGGATTCGGCCAGGGACCGCCATGCCGTGATGCCCCCGGCGGCGTGGGCCCGCCGGCTCTTCCCGCTCTCGGAGTCGAGCTCGCCGGTCGGCCAGGTCCGTTCCTCGACGATCTCCCACCCCCGACCGACCAGGTCGGACGGGCCCAACAGCATGGCCAGCGACTTGGCCGTTTCTTCGTCTCGATCGCCCTGCACGTCGCGGTCGTCCTGCACGTCGCGGTCGTCCATGGTCGGGTCCGGTGGCATGGCCCGATTCTTCCAGACCCGATCCCCGGCGCGCCGACCCGTCGGCGGGCCCGGTCACCGCGGTGGGGACGACGGGACCCATTGACCCAACCGGGCCCGGCGGGAACGCTCGACCTGGCGGTCGAGCATGGCCCGGGCCTCCATGGCGTCGCGGTTGGCCGCCCGGATCTTGACCGGGCCCCGCGTCGAGTCCAGGTGCACGGTGGCCAGCGACAGGGCACGTTGCAGCGGGCCCGAGGTCAGCCCAACGCTCTGGGTGCGCTCGTGCGGGACGACATCGATGGTGCGCGACAGCAACCCGTGACGCGCCGTGAAGACGTGGTCGTCGGAGCCCACCAGCTGGGCGCGCCACCAGAGCGGAGCCCGCAGGGACGCCCGCCGGGGAGGGCGTTCGAGGGGGATGCCGCCGAGGTCGACTCCCCCCAACAGCCAACCCACCAGGGCCAGCGCGTAGTCGCGCTGGGCCACCGGGAGCAGCATGGTGGACTTCGAGTTCCCACCGCCGGCGTAGCCGGCGACGTTCATCCGGACCTGGGCCCAGCCGAACAGGCGCCAGCCCACGGGTTGGTGGATCATGACGGCCTGGATCCTGCCCGGAGGCACCGTCTGGCGGCTGGTCGACAGCAGCCCGTGGCGGATCCGGAGGCCGTCGGGGGACTCGGTCACGGTGAAGTCCCACAGGGTGGAGACCCGCCGCCACACCGCGGTGACGATCAGGAAGGCGAACCACAGGAACAGGGCGATGCCGATGCCGGAGGTGGCCCGGTGGCCGTTCTGTTGCCCGATGACGGTGAGGACCGGTCCGATGAACAGGAAGATGAGCCGCCACGAGACCATCTCGAGCAGCACCGATCCCACCAGCTGCCCGTGCGGGACAGCCACCACCGGGCGTTCCGGGGCTTCCGGCGCCCCCTCATCGCCCCCGCCCGACCGTCCCAGCAGATCGGCCCGGAGCCGTCTGGCCACGGGAAGGGACAGGTAGCGGAGGCGGACGGCCGATCGCTCGGTACCGGCGGTGGTGACCTTCACCTCGGCCAGGCCGAAGATGCGGGCCGAAAAGGGCTCGAGCACGTCGACGCTCTGGACCCGGTTGAGCCGGACCCGCTTGGACTGCTTTCGAAGGAGGCCGCTGTCGATGCGCAGCTCGCCCCCGAGCAGGTGGTATCGGGTCACAGCCACCGTGACCAGCCCCCGGATCACCACCAGTACGGCCAGGCCGCCGTAGATGGCGAGGGCGGTGACGTTGGGACCGCTGCCCTGTCCCGCCTGCCTCCCGGCCAGGCTGAAGAGGGCGAAGACCACGAGCACGCCCAGTATCCGCCCCCCCAGGGCCAGCGGGGTAAGGGGATGGAGCCGGAACGTCTCCTCGCCGGTCCCATCCGGTGGCTCGGGCGGCTCAGAGCCCGCTGGCATGGGCTTCCCCCAGCTGCGTCAACCGGTCGCGGAGCTGGCCGGCGACGACGGGGGTGAGACCGCACACTTTGGCGTCGGTGGTTGCGGCCGCGGTGTGGAGCTTGACGCTCACCAGGCCGAAGGAGCGCTCGACGGGTCCGGCCTCCACGTCGACCAGCTGCATCCGCCCGTAGGGCACGACGGTCAGCCGCCGGAACATGGCCCCGTGGGTGACGACCAGGTCGTCGGTCCGCTCGACATACCCCCATGACCGGAGGTTCCGACCGATCGAGATCCAGCCCAGGACCAGGGACAGGACACCGGCCGCCCCGACGGCGACCCCGGCCACGGTCGACACCTGGCCACACCCGACCGCCACGCCGGCCACCACCGGCGTGCCCACCACCACCAGCTCGGTGCGACGCATCCGGGCCAGGCGGGGAGACACCCGGTTCCAGGGAGCATCGGGTGGAGCGGCGAACGGATCCTCCATGACGGGGAACCCTATCGGCACCCCTCCGGGGACCGGCGTCCCTCCCGGAAGGAGCCGGCCGCCACCGGGCCGGTGATCCCCTCAGGCCTCGGTGCCGTGCAGCCTGGCGGTGGCCAGCCCGAACGGGCGCAGTTCGAAGGAGCCCTCGAACGGCCGCTCCGGATAGCCCCGCAGGTCGACCAGCCATCCGGTGTGTCCTTCGATCGTCACCGTGGCCACCTCGGGCCTGGGGTTGAACACCCGGACCTCGAGGACGCCGCCGTCCCGGTGCACCGCGCTCACCTCGGCGCCGCTGACGGTCAGCCCGCTCCCGGTGGGCGGTCGGGTGCCCCCGCCCGGGCTGGTCAGTGCCTCGAGCGGGAGGAGGACGTCGTCGGCCAGGGCGTAGGGATCATCGACGTCGACCGCCAGCGCGTAGTGCAGCGAGACGTGGCGTCCGGTCATCTGCAGTCCCCCGACCGCGGTCAACGGGCCGGCCGGGAAGGGCCGGTAGGTCATGCCGAACCGGGACAGCATGCCGGTCGAACGCAACACGGTCAGCGCCAGGGTCGACGCGGCATCGCCGTGGGGCGTGGCCGCAATGTCGATGAGCTCGTACTCGCAGACGCCGTCGTGGACCACGGTGAGACCCCCGGCGGAGACGAAGCGGTCGGCCGGCGCGGTGGGCAGGCCGAACTCCTCGGGACGGCCTTCGGCCGTGAGCCCCCGCTCGACCACCGCGAACGCGCTCTCGGCCCGTGACGTCCGGGCCGGCTCGGGCAGGGGGAGATGGACCCGGAGGCGGTGGTCGCGGCTCGGGTTGACGAACGACGTGGTGACCCGGACCACCGGTTCGTCGGCCCGCAGCTCGAGCGTCGTCTCCACCGCCACGGTCTGCTCCCCGACCCGGGCCTGCGAGCCGACGTCGACATGGTCGGGCCACCGGTACCGCGGCTCGATGACCACCCGGGCGCGTACCGGCCCCGGTTCGGTCACCCGGACCGTGACCTCCTCGGGCGTGTCCACCCACGAATCCGCGGAGGGGGGCGAGTAGTTGTACGAATCGCCCAGGTCCCCGCCATCGACCAGCCGCCCGTATCCGGGTCGCCCGTTGAGGGAGAACGTGCCCAGGCCGGCGTCGACCTCGACCGACACCAGACCGTTGGAGAGCGACACCGGGTCCCCGGTGCCACCGACCACCACCGGTTGGGCCAGGGCGGCCGGCTCGAACAGGCGCCATCCGTACCCGGGCACGTCGGCCACCCGGGCCGTGATCCGGCGGGTGGGCGGCTGGTCCAGGCCGAAGCGGATCACGGCGTCGGGGCGCGCCTCCAGGCGGGCGTAGATGTCCTGCTTGGCCCGGGCCATGGGCACGTCGGGGCGCTCGTCGGGTCCGACGGCGAAGGTGATCCCGATACCGTCCTCGTCCTCCTCCACCACGATGTCGTGCAACCAGAGGTCGTTGTCGATCTGGGGGCCCTGCAGCATGCCCAGCAGCGACCGGACCGTCTCGGCATCGAGCTCGGTCGACCCGCGGGGGCCGGCCTGCTCCGAGAGCACCTGCTCGTCGGGACCGGGTGGCTCGGCCGCTCCGACCACCAGCTCGACCACGCCGGGGCGGGCACGACTGGTCGCATTGAGCACGTAGGGGCCAGGCTCGGCCAGCGATCGGGCCAGCGAGTCGACGGCCCGATCGGCCAGCCCGGTGGCGATGGTGCGCGCCTCGGCATAGCGGTGCAGGACGGCGTCGACCACATCGTCCACCGAGCAGGCACAGATGGAGTCGTGGGCCGAGTTGCGCACCATCTCCTTCCAGGCCAGCTCCAGCAGCCTCTGCGGCCAGGCCGACGGCTCTTGGAACAGTGCGGCCAGGGGTTCCGCCCTCCGCTCCAGTTGCCGGGCGGCCAGGCCGCCCGAGCGCTTGACGTCGACCCGGTTGGAGGTGACGCCCATCAACATGTCGGCGCGGAAGCCCGAACGGAGCTCCCCCTTCCAGTGCTCGAGCCCCTCGGTGGGTGCCCCGGCCAGGTAGGCGGGAAGCGGGACGATCTCGAAGGTGAGGTCGTCCTGGGCGTCGTTGGCCTCGGCCAGGACCCGGCCCAACCAGGGCTGGGGCTTGAGATGGTCGGAGCCGTTCATGATCAGCAGGTCGTCGATGACGAAGCTCCGGACCTCGCCGAGGTGGTCGGCCACCCGTCGCACCAGGGCCTTGGCATCGTCGGGGAGCGCGGCACCGTTGCTGTAGCCGACGGGCAGGTACTCGGCCCGCACCACGGATCCGTCGGGCGCCTCCCAGAAGAACCCGGTCTTGGTGATGGCCGAGGGAACACCCCGCCACACCACCGCGTGGTCGAACCCGGCCATCTTGAGGATCTGGGGCATCTGGGCGATGTGGCCGAACATGTCGGGCAGGTAGCCGACGTCCATGGTGCCGCCGAAGGCCGCGCCACGCAGCAGGCCCATCTGCAGGTTGCGGATGATGGTCTCGCCCGAGGCCAGGAATTCGTCCATCAGGATGTACCAGGGACCCATCCCGATCCGGCCCGCCGCGGCCAGGGCGCGCAACCGCTCTTCGGCCTCCGGTCGCACCTCGAGGTAGTCGTCGACCACGGCCAACTGCCCGTCGAGCAGGAAGTAGGGGTAGCTGTCGTCGCATTCCAGCAGGGGGAGCAGCGCATCGAACAGGTCGACCAGGTTGAGGCGGAACTCCTGGTAGGGCTGGTACCACTCCCGGTCCCAGTGGGTGTGCGGGACGACGACGACACGCCGGGCTGTCATGCCCACCACACTACGATGTCCCGGGCATTCCGGCCCGGGCCGCGGTGGGGTCGCGGCCCGTCATCGCCGAGGTGTCTTCGGAGGTGTCATCCGAACAGGCTCCCGGGGAGGGGCCGGTGTCGTTACCGGCAGTTCCGGCACCGTCCGTAGACGGCGAAGTGATGGGGATTGATCTCGAACCCGAACTGGGTCCGGGCGTTCTTCGACAGGCTGCGGAACAGCGCATCGGGGGCCTCGAAGGTGGCGCCGCAGACCTCGCACACGAAGTGGGAATGGGCACCCTCGGCGAGATGGTAGGTGGCGGCACCGTGTCCGAGGTGGGAATGGACGATGACCCCGAGCTTCTCCAGCTCCTCCACATTCCGGTAGATGGTCGACAGATGCACGTCGGGGGCTTTGGCCTGCACCTTGGCGGCCAGCTCCTCGACCGTACTGTGGCCCCGCGCCTCGAAGATGGCCTCCAGAAGGAACCGCCGGGAGGACGTGATCCGCCCACCGTGCTGGCGGACCAGCGCCAGTGCCCCCTCGAGTGTGCCGGCGTTGCCCGGCTCCTCGGTCAACGCATCTGCCGGCCTGGTCACGGCATCATCCTATCGGTCGACCCCCGCCATCGACGGGGCGGGGGCGGCCGGTTCGAAGGGGACGTCCAGGCCCGGTATGGAGCCGGGGTCGCCGCCCGACACCCCGTCCCGCGCATCCCGGATGAGCCGGCCGCGTGGACGTCGGTACACTGACGTCGTGTCCGGACCCCGGCCCCCTGACGACCCGCCGCCGCCATTGGCCGACGAGGTCAGGGCCGTGCGGTCGGGCAGCTTCGGCGCCGTCGCCACCCACTATGAGCGCTACCGCCCGGGCCCGCCCGAAGACGCGGTGGCCTGGCTTCTCCCTGAACCGGTCGGCACGGTGGCGGACCTCGGCGCCGGTACCGGAGCCCTCACCCGCCTGCTCGTGGAACACGCCGACCGCGTCGTCGCCGTCGAACCCGATGACCGGATGCGCGCCGTTCTCGCCGACGAGGTGGCGGGCGTGTCTCCGGTGGACGGGCGGGGAGAGTCGCTTCCCCTGGCCGACGGGTCGGTGGACGCCGTACTGGCCTCGTCCTCTTGGCACTGGATGGACCCGGCGGCCACGCTCGCCGAAGTCCGACGCGTCCTGGTCCCCGGGGGGTTGGTCGGCGTGATGTGGACCGGGCCGGACCAGGCCGGTCCGTTCATGGAGCGGGTGCGGGCCCTCCTCGGGGTCGGAACCGACGGGGTCGGGGAGGAGTCCGAGGCCGTCCGGCTGCGTGACGCCATCGGGGGCGACCTTCAGCGGACCGACTACGCGCTGGAGATCCCCGCCGGCATGCCCTTCACCCAGCCCGAGTACCGGGCCTTCGTCTGGGAGATGGGAATGACGGCGGACGAACTGATCGGTCTGCTGGGCACCATGAGCTGGATCATCACCATGGAGCCGGCGAGACGCGACGAGGTCCTCGGGGTCGCCCGGACCCTCTTGCGCGACCGGCTCGGCATCGAGGGCGACGCCGCCGCCGACGTGACCTTCCGCTGCGACACGTTCCGCGCCCACACCATCGGCTGACCCCTGCCGCCACCGGTCAGGGGCCCGCCGATCGGAAGGCATCCGTCACCGGAGCGCCTCGACATCACCCCGCCATCAACGGTCGGGGAGGGTCGTCGCAATCAGGAGTCGATCCGGCGCGCTACCGCCGGCTACCAACCCCTACATCCGTCCTGATCCGGGGGGCTGGGCTGGATACGCTCGGCCACCATGATCTGTTGGTCCTCGGAAGCCTCGGCACCCTCGGGGGCGAACTGGAGCCCACCGTAGGCGTCCCAGTTGGCTCGGCTGATTCCCAGCCCGCCGCTGAACGACGGCCCGTCGGAGCTCCAATCGCCACCTTCTTCGCACATGGCCACCTGTTCCCACGCTTCACGTTCCTCGGGGGTCACGGTGTCAACGGGAGCCACCACTTGGGTCGTCGGTGGTGGTGGTGGCGGCGGCGGAGCACTGGCGGGCGCGGGCGCGGTGACCGCGGCCACGGAGACCGGGTTCGGCGTGGTCAGGTCGACGGTGGGGACGATGTGCCTGACCAGCAACCCGACGTTGATCAGGAACGGCAAGGCGCCTTTTCCGGTAGCCGTGGATCCCGGTAGAGGCGCGCCATGGACTACCGGGTCGACCGGGGCCGTGGCCATGCGGCGCACAGCCCCCGAGGGGGATGCTTTTGGTACTGATCGGACAGGCTGCGCAGAGGCAGCCTGGGTACAGGTACTGACGGTCATGAGCGCGATCGAAACGATCGCCACGAGTGCAATGCGGGTCCGCATGGCACCTCCCTTCGTAGGGCGCGTAGAAGCGCCTTCCTCTGCTTGGTGTTGGCGGGCTCCGGCCCTTGCATTCGTTCCCCGGACGGCGAGCGGGAAGGCATCGTCCGTCCTGGCGTGGCGCCTCAGGGTGTGCGGCCGGTTTGGTTATGCCCAGGATTGCGTCGTGGCGTCACCACTCTTCTCGTCGTCAGTAAGCGGTCGGGTTCCGATGTGCCGGTGGCCATGTGGCCACGAGGGCGCGCCCATCCAAGCGGGGAGCTTGGTGCACGCTGCGGTGCTACCTGTTGCCGGTTCATGCCGGCCCCGGTAGGACGCCCCGATCTCGGTGTCGAGTCAGCTCGGCGTCGATGCCCTTTGCACACTATAGCGGAAGCCGGCCAACTTTGTGTGCAGCTCCTATGATATGCCTTATGAGCTGGGCATATGGGGTGGAAAATCAGCGATATCCACAGGATCTACACGACGTTTTTACGCAATATTTGGGATAATCTCTTTAGGAGTTGCCGACCATCGGCTTGATTGATAGCCGGGTACTACCCATCTGTCCCTTCCCCCACCATAAATTCGTCCCTTATTTCCTCGCTACGTGGTGGAGCGACTCCCCTGAGTGGTCTGGGTCGGTCCGGCCGACATCGGGGTGTGTGCCCTACCCACCAGCACGGCGCCAGCTCCCGACAGCCATCTCCGGTTGACGCGTACGAAGCCGCCGGCGGGGTCGGGGGCGTGAGCGAGGATACGGACGCACGGGCCGTCGACAACCCAAGCCTTTGCACACATCCGCCGCGGCCGGAGGTCCGGCACGATCGTTATCCTGTCGCCGATGGCCCCAGATGGCGAGTGGACCGTGGCGCGTCACCTGGCGGACGTGCCGGAGAGTGTGATCGACCTGTACGAGCACTTCGTCGAACTGGTTTCCACCTGCGGCCCCCTCGACCTCACAGTGACCAAGACGGCCATTGCCTTCAAGGGTCCTCATCGGGGTTTCGCCGGGGCAAAGCCCATGCGTGCGTCTCTCGATGGGCTTCCTCGATCTGCAACGGCAGGTCAAGGATGAGTGATTCCGACGGGTCTCGCCTCGACGGAAAGGTCAGCACATGGGCCGTGGGCGATCTACCAGGTACAACAACTGGTGGGGCTAACAAGAATCGAACTTGTGACCTCAGCATTATCAGTGCTGCGCTCTAACCGACTGAGCTATAGCCCCGCAATCCGGTGTCCGACGCTACACCACCGACTACGCGTCGCCACCGACCTCGCCGGCCACCGCGGCCACCGCGGCCACGGCGTCACCGCCGTCGAGGTTCATCACCCGGACCCCGGTGGCGTCACGGCCCTGCGAGGCGATCTCGCGCACGGCCGTCCGGATGACGATCCCCGATGTCGAGATGAGCAGGATCTCGTCCTCCAGCGCGGCCATGAAGGCGGCCACCACGCGGCCCCGTTTGGCCGTCAGACGGATCCCGCGCACCCCCTGGCCCCCCCGTCCCTGCCGGTTGAAGCGCTCCAGCTTGGTCCGCTTGCCGTACCCGGCGTCGGTGACCAACAGGATGTCGGCCTCGTCCCGGGCGACGTCGCACGAGACCACCTCGTCCCCGGCCTTCAGGCGCACTCCCCGTACGCCGGCCGCGTCACGACCCATGGGCCGGACGTCCTCCTCGGAGAAGCGGATGGTCATGCCCGACTGGGTGACCAGGAACACGTCGTCCTCACCGCGGGTCTCCACCACCCGGACCAGCTCGTCACCCTGGCGCAGGTTGATGGCGATGAACCCTTCGCGCCGCGACTTGTCGTACTCGCTGAAGGAGGTCTTCTTGACCTGTCCCATCTTGGTGCTGAACACGAGATAGCTCTCGGCCGGGAAGTCGCGGGTGCCGATGATCGCCTGAATGCTCTCGTCGGGGGCCAGCGGGAGCAGGTTGACGACGGCCGTACCCCGAGCCGTGCGCTCCTTCATCGGGATCTCCAGCGCCCGCAGGCGGAACACCCGGCCCCGATTGGAGAACAGCAGGAGGTGCGCGTGCGAGGAGGTGTGCACGACGTCGTCGATGAGGTCCTCCTCCTTGAGCTTCGCCCCCTGCACGCCCCGGCCACCCCGGCCCTGGGTGCGGAAGGCGTCGGCCGACACCGCCTTGATGTAACCGGCACGACTCATGGTCACGACCAGCTCTTCGTCGTCGACCAGGTCCTCGACGTTCATGTCCCCGGGATCGTGGGTGATCACGGTGCGGCGGTCGTTGGCGAATTTCTCGCGGATCTCACCCAGCTCGGTGGCGATGACCCCACGCAATTTCGCCGGGTCCCTCAGGATCGACTCCAGTTCGGCGATCTCCTCCAGGAGCTTGGCCAGCTCCTCTTCGAGGTTGGTCCGGCCCAGCCGGGTGAGCCGGGCCAGCGTCATGTCGAGGATGTGGTTGGCCTGCTCCTCCGAGAACTCGAACGGCGAGGCCTGGAGGGTCGCCAGGGCGGCCGGGCGGTCGTCCGAACTCCTGATGGCGGCGATGACCTCGTCCAGCATGTCGATGGCCTTGAGTAGGCCTTCGACCACGTGCGCACGGGCCTGCGCCTTGTCCAGCAGGAATTGCGAACGGCGCGTCACCACGTCGACCTGGTGGGCTACGTAATGGGTCAGGATCTGGGCCAGATTGAGCGTCCGCGGCACCCCGTCGACCAGCGCCACCGCGTTGACGCTGAACGTGGTCTGCATCGGCGTCTGCTTGAAGAGGTTGTTGAGCACCACATTGGCGTTGGCATCCCGCTTGAGGCGGATCACCAGCCTGGTCTTGCCCCCCGAAGAATCGTCCTGGGCTTCGGCGATGCCGTCGAGGTCTCCGGCCCGGACCAGGTCCTCGATCTTCTTCGACACCGATGCGATCGACGCCTGGTAGGGCATTTCGGTGACCACGATCCGTGTCTCGCCCGAGCGCCCCTCCTCGATCTCGGCCACCGCCCGCATCTTGATGGACCCCCGGCCGGTACGAAGGGCGTCCTGAATCCCCTGCCGACCCAGAATCAAGCCGCCGGTGGGGAAATCGGGACCCCTGACGAACGCCATGAGTTCGTCGGGAGTGGCGTCGGGATGCTCCAACAGGTGGACCGTGGCATCGATGGCCTCACCCAGGTTGTGGGGTGGGATGTTGGTGGCCATCCCCACCGCGATGCCCTGCGAACCGTTGACCAGCATGTTGGGGAATCGGGCGGGCAGGACCGTCGGTTCTTCGGAGGTGGCGTCGTAATTGGCGACGAAATCCACGGTCTCCTGGTCGATCCCCTGCATGAGCTCGAGAGCCAGCGCCCCGAGACGGCATTCGGTGTAGCGCATGGCCGCCGGCCCCTCGTCGGGCCCGGTCCCCCCGAAGTTCCCGTGGCCGTCGATCAGCGGGTGGCGCATGGAGAACTCCTGGACCATCCGGGCCAGGGCCTCGTAGATGGCCGAGTCGCCGTGCGGGTGGTAGGAACCCATCACGTCGCCGACGACCTTGGCGCACTTGTTGCGGGGCCGGTCGGGCAGCAGCCGCTGGTCGTACATGGAATAGAGGATGCGGCGGTGGACGGGCTTCAGGCCGTCGCGCACGTCCGGGAGGGCCCGGGACACGATGACCGACATGGAGTACTCGAGGAAGGAGCGCTCCATCTCCTCTTGGATCTCGATCGGCTCGATGAACCCCGAGATCTCCTCGTCGGTGCCCGATCCCCCGGTCCCGTCGTTGTCACGTCCTGGCATTTCTAGGTCCTATCTGCGTCTCTGACTGTCACTGCGTTCGACATCGTGGCTGCCCGTCGGGGCTGCCGGCCGCGGCACCGGCTAGATGTCGAGGAAACGCACGTCTTTTGCGTTGGTCTGTATGAACTGGCGGCGGAGGTCGACGTCCTCGCCCATCAACACCGAGCAGACCTCGTCGGCGATGGCCGCCTGCTCGACCGCCACCTGCAGCAGGGAGCGCTTGCCCGGATCCATCGTCGTCTCCCGCAGTTCGGCGTAGTCCATCTCGCCGAGTCCCTTCAGGCGCTGGAACTCCTTGGTGTGATTTGGGTTCTCCAGCAAGAAGGCCGCTCTGGCCGCGTCGTCCTTGAGGTACGCCTTCTCCTTGCCCACCTCGGTCGAGTACAGCGGCGGCTGCGCTACGTAGACGAAACCGCCTTCGACGAGCGGCTTCATCTGCCGGAAGAAGAACGTCAACAGCAAGGTCCGGATGTGCGAGCCGTCGACGTCGGCGTCGGCCAGGATGATGATCTTGTGGTACCGGATCTTCGTGACATCGAAGTCCTCGGCCAGGCCGGCGCCGATGGCCGAGATGAGAGCCTGGATTTCGGTGTTCTTCAACATCTTGTCGATGCGGGCGCGTTCGACGTTCAGGATCTTGCCCCGGATGGGGAGGATGGCCTGGGTCTGCGGATTGCGGGCGTCCTTGGCCGAGCCTCCGGCCGAATTGCCCTCGACGATGAAGATCTCACTCTCCCGGGGATCACGGGACGAGCAGTCGACGAGTTTTCCGGGCAGGCCGGCACCATCGAGGGCCGACTTGCGCCGCGTGAGGTCGCGGGCCGATCGGGCGGCCACACGGGCCCGGGCCGCCAGCATGCCCTTCTGGATGATCTGGCCGGCCTCGCGGGGGTTCTCCTCGAACCAGGCGCTCAGCTTCTCGTTCGTTGCCCGCTCGACGAGGGAGCGAACAGGGACGTTCCCGAGCTTGGCCTTGGTCTGACCCTCGAATTGAGGATCCTGGAGCCGCACCGAGATGATCGCCGTCAGGCCCTCGCGGATGTCCTCGCCCAGCAGGTTGTCGTCCTTCTCCTTGAGGGTCCCCTTGGCCCGGGCGTACTTGTTGGCCACATTGGTGAGGGATTTCTTGAACCCCTCCTCGTGCATGCCGCCGTCGATGGTGGAGATGCCGTTGGCGAACGAGTGGATGCTCTCGTAGAAGCCGGTGTTCCACTGGAGGGCGATCTCCACCTCCATGGTCTCCTCCCGCTGCTCGAGCGAGGCTACCTTGCGGAAGAGCGCCTCTTTGGAGGCGTTCAGATGACGGACGTAGTCGATGATCCCGTCCTTGTACTTGAAGACCTGTGACTCCTTGCCGTCGGGTCGTTCGTCGGCGAACCGGATCTCGAGCCCCTTGTTGAGGAAAGCCATCACCTGTAGGCGCTCCGTCACCGTCTGGGCCCGGAACTCGACGTCCTCGAAGATGGTGGCGTCCGGCCAGAACGTCACTGTGGTCCCGGTCCGGCCCCGGGGAGCGCGGCCGGTGATCTCGAGCTTGCCGGTCGGGTTGCCGCCGTCGACGAACTCGAGCACGTGGTGGTCGCCGTCGAGGTCGATCTCCAACAAGAGGCGGGTGGACAGGGCGTTGACCACCGAGACCCCCACCCCATGGAGTCCGCCGGAGACCTTGTAGCCGCCACCCTCCCCGAACTTCCCGCCGGCGTGCAGGACGGTGAGCACCACCTCGGCGGCCGACTTGCCCTGATGCTCTTTCATCGGTCCGATCGGGATGCCCCGCCCGTTGTCGGCGACCCGCACCCCTCCGTCGGCCAGCAGGGTGACGTCGATCTGGGTGCAGAAGCCGGCCATGGCCTCGTCCACCGCGTTGTCGACGACCTCCCACACGAGATGGTGGAGACCCGTGGGCCCGGTCGATCCGATGTACATCCCCGGCCGCTTCCGGACCGGCTCGAGACCTTCCAGAACAGTGATGTCCTCAGCGGTGTAGGTCGGTGCCTCCTCCCCTACACCACGTTCTTTTTTCAGCGCCACAGGCGCGCCCTTTCCAACATCGATTGACTGAGCGGGAACCAGCGCAACGAGGAGCCTCCAGCGCAGACGACGCCTTCTGTCGGCCACTGCGAGTACCCGATTCCAAAGCTCCAGTGTAGCCGTCGGAGGCCCCTTCCCCGAACGATGATCGGGGGCAACGGGGGGCTTCCGACTACCGGCGGACCCGCACCTCGAGGCGGGCGGGCCTGGGTGCTCCGGTCTCCTCCACCACCCGGTCCAAGAGCTCGTCCCCCAGGCTGCGGACCTGGGTACCCCATGCCGGGTGGTCAACCGTCACCACCAGGGATTGGTTGTCGAGTCGGACGGGCTGGACGTGGCCGGCCATGGCCGGACCGACGATGCTGGGCCACTTTGCGAAGAGGAGCCCGAGGCCCCTCGAGTCCTCCAGGCCCAGCTGTCTGGTCACGGCGTCGAGTGAGGTGTCGAGGCGACGGGGACCGGGCTCTCGTTCGTTGAAACCGGGGGCCATCAGCCCTGGTCCGTTTCCGCGCTGCCCACCGCGCTACCCACCGCGCTGCCCACCGCACCGCCGCCGGGCACGCGGCCGCCGGCGTCAACCGGGTAGATCTTCGCCGCCGCCACCTCCCCGGGGGCGGGAAGGGCCGTGGTCAGGAGGGCCTGCCCGGGGGGGAGACCGGCCAACAGGGCCTTGGCCCGGAACGGATCGAGCTCCGAGAACACGTCGTCGAGGAGGAGCACCGGCGGTGTGCCCAGGCGTTCGGTGGCGAGCTGGTGGGCGGCGAGCTGCAGGGCCAGGGCCAGGGACCGTTGCTCTCCCTGCGAGGCATGCGTGCGACTGGGGAGGCCCCTGAGGGACAGCTCGAGGTCGTCCCGGTGGGGCCCGGTGAGCGAAAGGCCCCGCTCGATGTCCCTCACCCTCGATTCGGCCAGTGCGTCGAGCAGGCGACCCGTCCACGACCGTTGGTAGTCGAGGGTGATGGTGGTCGCCTCGCCGGCCAGCCTCGAATAGTGGGAGGCGGTGATGGGTGCCAGCTGCTCGACCAGGGACTCCCGGGCCTCGACCAGGGTCGTCCCGGCGGAGTCGAGTCGTGCATCCCACACATCGAGTGTGCTGGCGACCTCGGCGCTCAGCCTCCGGCCGGACGTTCGGAGCAGAGCCGATCGCTGACGGAGGATCTTGTCCACGTCCTCGGCCGCCCGGGCCGCCTTCGGATCGACCACGGCCATGGTCTCGTCGAGGAACCTGCCGGCGTTCCGCCGGTCCCGAGCCGGACCACCCCGATGTCCTCGGGGGAGAACACCGTGGTCCTCAAGGCGTCGTGGAGATCGCTGCGACGACGGACGGTCTGCCGGTTGACCATCGTACGCGACCGCGCCCGAACTCGACAGCTCGGCCTCGATGGTCAGCGTCCGTCCGTCCACTTCGGTCACTGCCCTCAGGATGGCTTGGTCCGCGCCCCGTCGGACCAGGGCCTCCCGCGGTGAGCGACGGAACGATTGGAGCGTCGACAGATAGGCGACCGCCTCCAACACGCTGGTCTTGCCTGCGCCGTTGCGGCCGGTGATGACGGTCGTGCCCAGCGGGTCGGGCTCGATGAGCATCTGGACGATGTTCCTGAAAGTCGGTGACAGTTCCAGTGAGACGAGGTGCACGAAGGGCCGGGTGTCCGTTCGGGAGGACTACGAGACCCGCACGGGCATCAGGAGGTAGCGGAAGTTGGTCTCTTCGGCGGCCCTGACGGTGGCCGGCTTGGTGGCGTCGACGCGTCTCGAGGAGAACTTCGTCCCCCGACACCGCCTCCACCCCGTCGATCAGGTAGGTCGGGTTGAAGGCGATGGTGAGGTCGGACCCCTCGAAGTCGGCGTCGACCGTCTCGCTGGCGTCGCCCACCTCCTGGGAGACGACCGTGAGGTCCACGCCGCCGGCACGCATGGACAGTCGCACCGGGGTGGTGTTGTCCCGCACCAGTAGCCGTACCCGTCGGAGTGCATCCAGCAACGAGTCTTTGCCCACATGGAGCCGGTTGGGATACTCCGACGGGATCAACTGCCGGTAGTCGGGATAGCTGCCGTCGAGGAGCCGGGTGCTTACCTTGACGTCACCGGCGGTGAAGGTCACGTCGTGGTCCCCGATGGACAGGCCGATGGCCGGTGCCGCACCGCGCTCGTCCGCCCGGTCGGACGGCCTCCTCCTTGGCCGGGGCCCCCAGCACCGAGAGCTTCTGCAGCTCCGCCAATGCCCGGGCCGGCACCAGGATCTGCGAGCTGTCGGTCAGCACGTCACTCCCCTCGATGTCACGCATGGCCAGCCGGTAGGAGTCGGTGGCCACCAACCGGATGCCGCCACCCTCGGCCGCGATGAGCACGCCGGTGAGGAGCGGGCGGGCATCATCGCTGGACGCGGCCCGCACCACCTGGCGGAGGGCACCGGCCAGACTCGACACGGGCAGGAACGTGGCCGGTTGGGGCGGCTCCGGCAACGAAGGGAAGTCCTCGACTGGAAAGGTCCGAAGGCTGAAGCGGGACCGGGCCGCGCCGATCTCGATCTTCTCCCCTTCCGATTCGATGGTCACCGCTCCGGGCTCGAGCGACCTCACGATGTCGGCCAGCAGCTTGGCCGGAGCCACGCACACCCCGTCCGAGATGCCGATGACCTCGGTCGAGGCGTGGACCGTGAGATCGAGGTCGGTGCCGACCACGGCGAGGTGGTTGGCCTGTGCTTCGATCCGGACCCCTCCGAGGGCCATCGAGGTCGAGGTACGCGAGCTCACGGCGCGGCCGGCGGTGGTGAGGACCTCCACCAAGGAGTCGCGCTCACATCGGAACTTCACCAGGAGGTCCTTTCTTGTCTTTGTTAGGTATTTAAATTCAGGTAGTGATGGTAGTAAGGCCTGTGGATTGTGGATAAGCGTCCTAGGGCCCAGTACAGAGGCGGTTTCTCCATCCGGTGGTCATCCCCCGAATATGGCCGCTGGGTGCCACCAGGATGTTCTTTGGGTGACTGGTTATGGACAAGTTCATCTGAGTTCACAGAATTGCCCCAGGTCAGGGCCGGAGATATCCACAGATAGTGCACAACCTCTGGATACAGGCGGGCAGGCGGGGATGGAAACACCTTCGCAGCGTCGGACGTTGGACCGCCGACCGAGCGATCGGATCGTCATGGACCACTCTTGATGCGGACGATCAGGTCGGTCACCTGGTTGTAGGTCTGGTGGCGTTCTTTCATGAGGTTGGCGACCTTGTCGACGGCGTGCATGACCGTGGAGTGGTCGCGGCCCCCGAACTCCCGACCGATGGCCGGATAGCTGAAGTCGGTCAATTCCCGGAAGACGTACATGCTGACCTGGCGGGCCGTGACCAGCGGCCGCCGGCGGTTGGGACCGCAGATCTCCTCGACGGAGAAGCCGAACGTGTCGGCGGTGGCATTGAGGATGACATCGGGCGTGATCCGCCGGGGTTGGTCGGCGGAGACGATGTCGGACAGCACCACCTCGGCCAACTCCCTGCTCATGGGTTGGCGGTTCAGGCTGGCGAAGGCGGTGACCCGGATGAGGGCACCTTCCAGCTCGCGGATGTTGTCCTTGACGTGGGTGGCGATGAATTCGAGGACGTCGTCGGGCACGTCGACCTGCTCGTGTTCGGCTTTGGTCTGGAGGATGGCCAGCCGGGTCTCGAGCTCGGGTGGTTGCACCTCGGTGATGAGACCGGAAAGGAACCGGCTCCGGAGCCGGTCCTCCAGTGTGGCGATCGATTTCGGGGGGCGGTCCGAGGTGAGCACGATCTGTTTCGACGCCCCGTAGAGGGAGTTGAACGTGTGGAAGAACTCCTCCTGGAGGGACTCCTTGCGCTCCATGAACTGGACGTCGTCGATCAGCAGGACGTCGCACTCCCGGTACCGTCGCTTGAACGCAGTGGTGGTGTTGGTGCGGATGGCGTCCACGAACTCGTTCATGTAGGTCTCGGTGGTGACATAGCGCACGTGGCGACCGGGGAAGTTCTCGAGCACGTAGTTCCCGATGGCATGGAGCAGATGGGTCTTGCCCAGGCCGGCGTCGCCGTAGATGAAGAGGGGGTTGTACGACCGGGCCGGAGACTTCGGCCACCGATTGGGCGGCGGCGTGGGCGAACCGGTTGGACGAGGCGATCACGAAGGTGTCGAAGGTGTAGCGGGGATCGAGCACCGGGAAGTCGAGCCGATCCCCCGACCCACCTTGACCTGGCCTTTTCGAACCGTCTCGCCACAGGGCCGGCCGGCCGGGGAGCTCGGCGGCGGACCGGGTGTTGGTGAGTTCGGGGTCGACGACCGGCAGGCTCTCCTCGGGCGGTTCGTAGACCGGTGCCACTACTTCGAGCTGAACTTCGAGGTCACGCCCGACGGTGCCGGTGACGGTGTCCTGGATGAGGCCGAGGAACCGGGACTCGACCCGGTCCCGGATGAGCGTGTTGGGTACGCCAGCACGATCTCGCTGTCCTTGATGGACAGCGGCGTGATCCCGGACAGGTAGGCCTGCCAGATGGCATCGGAGACCTGCTCGCGTAGGGCCTCCGAACACAAAATCCACAAGCTTTCTGTGTCGTTCACGTGGGCCTCCGCCCTTCGGCTGTCTAGTTCGGTCCACAGCAATTTCCACAGCTGTGGACGAGTACCCGATGGCGTGTGCAGCGCTGGACGGGCCACGACCCGGGAGCTGCTTCGATCGGATACCCGCTTCGTTCGTCGGGGCAAGCGGCCGGGGTGGGTGCTCTGGCGTCCGGTAGCCACTTGCTGTGTTCGGAACGGTACACCGTGACCACTCGGCGTGCCTCTTGGCGAGCGACTAGAGCAGGGGTCGGTTTGCGCCTAGCATGTAGGGGAATGCCCAGATCCCGGTGATCGGGGTCCCCTGCCGCACGCGACACCGGAGTCCACGGTCAGGGCGAGGAAGGAAGTCGGAGGAATGAAGCGGACCTATCAGCCAAACGTACGCAAACGGGCCAAGACCCACGGATTCCGCAAGCGGATGTCGAGCAAGGCCGGGCGCGCGGTGATCCGGTCGCGCCGGGCGAAGGGACGCCATCGGCTGTCGGTGTGAACGCTCCAGCCGCGCCGGCCGACCGGATGACGACCGGGGTGGGGAGCGATCCGGTCGCGCCGGTCGTTCGAAGAGCTCCGTCATCACGGTGCTCGAGGGCGCTCCGGACCTCTGACCGTGAGTTTTTTGAAGCAACCTTCCTGGTCAGGGATACAGGTTGCCTACGCCGTCAATCGGCGAGTGGGAAGTGCTGTGGTGAGGAACCGGCTGAAGCGGAGATTGCGGGCCATCATGTCCGAACAGGGCGCGTCCCTTCCCGCCGGTGCCTACGTGGTACGCGCGGGGCCCGGAGGGCCGGCGCTGGGATTCGACGAACTGAGGGTGGCTATGAGCCAAGCGTTGGAGAGGGCCACGAGACGGCCGGCCCCGCCGTTCACCGGCCGACAGACCCGATCGCGGCGCCGAGGCGGCCCGGTGACCGTCCCCCCACGACGTCCTGGCGCCCCCGATCCGACCCTCAGATCCGCCGTGGTCCGGTGGCCGGTTGGATGATCGCCGGCATCCGGGGCTATCAACTGGTCCGATCGGGACGCCCGACAGGGTGTCGATATCTCCCGACCTGTTCTGACTACGCGGTCCAGGCCATCGAGGTGCACGGTGCCACCCGCGGCGCGCGTCGCTCACGCTCCGGCGGCTGATGCGGTGTACTCCCTGGGGTGGACATGGCGTCGATCCCGTGCCCGATCGGAGGACCCCATGCTCGGATCACTGACGACACCGATCGGCAAGATCTTCCAGCCCCTGCTGGACTTCGTCGGTTCCGTCCTGGCCTTCTTCTTCTCGATCATCCCGAACTACCCGATCGACGTGGCCCTGCTCACCATCGTGATCATGGCCGCCCTCACCCCGCTGACCGTCAAGAGCACGAAGAACATGGCGGCCATGCAGGCCCTCGGGCCCGAGATGAAGAAGTTGCAGCAGAAGTACAAGGGCGCCGAAAACCGGGCCCAGATGAACGAAGAAATGATGAAGCTCTACAAAGAGCACAATGTCAACCCTGCTTCAGGCTGTCTGCCGATGCTATTGCAGATGCCGGCATTCTTCGTTCTCTACAGCGTGATCCGGGGGATCACCAATACCGTGACCATTCCCAAGCACACGATTACGGTCAACGGGACGAAGACGGTCGTTCAAGCTCAGGTCAAGGCCGATCCCCCGGTACATCCCCAATCCGTCGAAGATGCGAACGGACATCGTCGCTGCCCACGGGCAACTCAACTCCTTCGGGATGGACTTCGCCCAAAAGCTGCTGTCCCACCACAGCAGCTTGATCGTCGGCCATCCCCTACCTGGTGCTGGTGGCCGCGGCTGTGGGTCTGCAGTACCTGCAGATGTCCAGGCTCAACGCCCGAAACCCGCAAGCGTCTCAGGCAAATCCTCAGGCGGCAATGATCCAGAAATACATGCCACTCATCTTCGGGTTCATTTATCTTAATGTTGCAGCTATTTTGAATGTCTATTTTATATTTTCCAGTGCCATCCGTATCCTCACGCAGGAGATCCTGTTCCGGAAGGGCATCGTGGCCGGTCCCCCGGCGGCCCCGGCAGGAGCGGGGGCCAAGAGCGGACCCAGGACGCCTTCCGGATCGGGTACCAAAAAGGGTCCCGTCGTTGATCGGAGCGAACGGGCCCTGCCTGGGGCGAAGAACACCCCAGGATCGAACGGCAGCAACGGGGCGGGCCGACCCGGCACAGCCAGGAAGCCCACGGCGAAGCCGGCCCAGGGCAAGCAGGCGGGATCGACAAACGGGTCGAGCGGGCGGAAGAGCCCGAGTGCCGGCGCCGGAGCGGGACAGAAGAGCACGCGGAACACGACCAACGGCAACGGGTCTGACGCCGCGGAAGCAGATGCCGACAGCCGCGGCCCAACCCAAGGAGCACCCGCGCTCCAAGGCGAAGCGTGAGAGAAAGGCCCGGTAACAGGTGGAGTGGGTGGAAGCCAGTGGGAAGACGCTGCCCGAGGCCAAGGAGATCGTTCTCGACCTCCTCGGAGTAGCTGAGGACGACGCTGAATTCGTGGTGCTGAGCGAGCCCAAAGCCGGTCTGTTCGGCCGCATGCGGGGGGAGGCCCGGGTGCAAGCCCGGGTCAGGCCGGTAGCCCCGCCACCCAAGCGTGGCCGGCGCCCCAAGTCGGACCGTCGGCGCGAGGGGGTCGATCGACCTCGCAACGGTGGCGGGGGCCGGAAGGGAGGTTCGGCCGCTTCCGGTCGCGGGGAGCGGGAAGATGGCGCCCGTACCTCCGATGGGGGCAGCGCCGGGCGTCCCGCCACCGGCGAGGCCACTGACGACATGGGAGCCAGCGTGAACGGCGGTGTCGACGAATCCAACGGATCGGTACAGGAGTCCAACGGATCGGGCCGGTCGACGCGCCGGCGACGCGGGGGCCGGGGTGGAAGTGGCGGCCGGAATGGCGGTCAGCCAAAAGAGCAGGGGAAAGAGAGTACCGGCCGCAGGTCCGGGCAGAGCGAGAGCGAGAACAAGATGGAAGAGTCACTGACACTCGAGCAGCAGGGGCAGGCCGCGGCTGATTTCGTCGCCGGCCTGGTCCGGGAATTCGGGCTTGACGCCGAGGTCGGCTACTCGGAGATCGACGAGGACACCGTGCAGGTTGCCGCCGTGGGCGACGACCTCGGTCTGCTGGTCGGGCCCAGGGGGGCGACACTGTCGGCCGTCCAGGATCTCACCCGCACCTTCGTCCAGCGGCAGTCCGAGAATCGGACCGACCGCATTCTGGTCGACGTCGGTGGTTACCGCGAGAAGCGGGTTGCCGCTCTGCGTCGATTCACGGAAGGAATCGTCGAACGAGGTCATCGATTCAGGCCAGGAGCGGGCGCTCGAGCCCATGTCGCCGGCCGACCGCAAAGTCGTCCACGACACCGTCAACGAGATCGACGGTGTCGAGACCCGTTCCGACGGCACGGAGCCGTCAAGGTACGTGGTGATCGCTCCGTCGAGCTGATGCTCGTCGGGTGTGGGCGGTGACCCCACCAGAGCAGCCAGGCGGGCCTGTCCTGGAGCTCAGGAATCGGGTCGAGCCCTGGGTTGAGGCGGCGCTGAGCAGATCGTTGGAGCTCGGGTTTCTGGGCTCGATGCCTCTGGGCGACCAGATCGACCATGCGCTGGGATTCGTCCACGCTGTCGAATCAAGTCGGCAGGAGCCTCCCGCGGCGGTTGTCGACCTGGGGTCCGGTGGCGGAGTCCCCGGGTTGATCCTGGTTTCGTGCTGGCCGGGAAGCCGTACCCTTCTGGTCGAGAGCAACGAGCGTCGGGCCGACTTTCTTCTCGCCGAGCTCACCGGCCGGACGGAGGGAAGCGTGGAGGTGATGTGCGGTCGTGCCGAAGAGGCTGGCCGCATCCCGTCTCTTCGCGGTCAGTTTGATGTGGTCACATCGCGCTCGTTCGGAGCCCCCGCGGTCGCTGCGGAGTGCGGAGCCCCCTTTTTGGCCGTCGGTGGGGTTATGGTCGTATCCGAGCCGCCGGACAGCGATGGAAGTCGATGGCCGCCGGAAGGGTTGGATCAACTTGGGTTGGAGGCATCGATCCGGCTGCGGTTCAACGATTCGTTCGGCTACCAGGTTCTGACCAAGCTTGCGGCCACGTCGGACCGGTTCCCGAGGCGGGTGGGAATTCCGGCGAAGCGCCCACTGTTCTGACGACACCGGGAGATCGTCCGACCAGGGACTCCACTTCGAGGGAGGCCCTTCTGCGTGCACCAGGGAAGTTTCACGTGAAACATGGCGTGGTGAATGGAACGGGAATCTTGGCCGGCCCAGCGTGAGGAGAAGTGGGTGCCGGGTGCGGTCGTTCTAGGTGACCGCATCAGAAGCCCCCTGCTCGAAGGGTCGCCGGCATCCAGAGGAAGCTCCCCCGAGAGGTCCGCACCTCGGAGGCCCATTCTGAAGATCCTCGTGTCCCCGGAGAAGCTGCTCCTCTGGCTGACCACCCGAAGGACCTGCAACCTCCGAAGGAATGCACCCGGCGGAAGGCCGTAGCCCCCGCGTCTCCCCAAGGCCCGTGCCCGGCGGAAGGCCGTAGCCCCCGCCTCTCCCCAAGGCCCGCGTGACTCCGTAGCCCCCGCGTCTCCCGAAGACCCGTGCCCGGCGGAAGGCCGTAGCCCCCGCCTCTCGAAGACCCGTGTGCCCAGCACCCGCCGAAGACCGCCGCCCCACCGGAGGCTCGTACTTCCCAGGGCCACACCGGAGAGGCCCGCACCCGGGTTGAGCCCGCACCCCGAAGCCCGTCGCGGATAACCCCGGCAACGGTGAATATGGACGTTCCACGTGAAACATTTTGTCGGAAAGGCTTGACCTGATCTTCAGCTCGGGGGAGGATGAACTCCTTGATTCCTGCCCGATCGAAGAGACGATAGTGCTCGGCCGTCGTCGGGGCCGAAACAGGCCCGCCCCCCAGGATGACCTCTACCCCAGCTCCGAGTCGGACACCGAGTCCGGGTCGGTCAAGCTGGTAGAGGGTTCCCCGGCCGGAGTGTCGTCGGCTGAACTGGTCGAACCCTCAACCGACAGCCAGGTTCAGCCGCGGACGCCGACCCCGATCAAGAAGACCAGTTCGGATGTGGCGACGGCCCACGCAGAACTCGACAGCGTCCTTCCGCCCAGCCCCGCGGACAGGGTCGTCGAAGAAGTCGAAAACGAGGCGGAGATCCCCAGTGCCGTGCTGGCCGCCGCCGAGCGGCCCCGCCCGGCTCCTCAGGTGGTGGCATCTCCGGTAACCGTCAGCGAAGTCAATCTCGAGGTGGCACCGGACGAGCCGGTCACCGGTCCGACGCCCGATCCGGACTCCATGGCCGCGGACGCTGAGGCTACGGGGACGGGCGCCGGCGAGGAGGCCCAGGCGGCGTCCGGCAATCCCCTCCCCCGGGTGATGGCCGTCGCCAACCAGAAGGGCGGCGTAGGCAAGACCACGACGTCGGTGAACCTGGGTGCGGCTCTGGCCGAGCTCGGGTTCAGGGTCCTGGTCATCGATCTCGATCCGCAGGGAAACGCCACTACTGGTCTGGGCATCGATGCCCGGAATTTCGAGCTCTCCATGTACGACGTGATGATGCGGGACGCGTCGCTCGAGGACTGCGTGGAGCCCACCAGCATGAAGAACCTGTTCGTCGCTCCGGCCACCATCGCCCTGGCCGGCGCCGAAATCGAGCTGGTCCCGGCATTCAGCCGAGAGTTGAAGCTGAAACGGTCGATCGAGTCCGTGCTCGACGACTTCGACTACGTGCTCATCGACTGCCCTCCGTCACTGGGCCTCATCACGGTCAACGCCCTGGCGGCGGCGGACGAGGTCCTGGTCCCCATCCAGTGCGAGTACTACGCCCTGGAGGGGCTGAGCCAGTTGATGCGGAACGTCCACCTGGTGGCGTCGAACCTCAACCCTCAACTCGACATCTCTACCATCGTGCTGACCATGTACGACGCCCGGACCAAATTGGCCGATCAGGTGGCCAATGAGGTCCGGCAGCACTTCGGATCGAAGGTATGTCGAAGTGTCATCCCGAGGACCGTGAGGCTGTCCGAGGCGCCGTCCTTCGGGCAACCGATCACCGCGTTCGATCCCACGTCCCGTGGTGCCATCGCCTATCGGGAACTAGCCAAGGAGGTCAGCGGTGGCACGTCGTAGCGGGCTGGGAAAGGGGCTGAGTGCCCTGATCCCTACGGAGGTGGCCGGCGACCGGTCGACGGCTCTTCGGGAGGTCCCGATCGGGAGCATCAAGCCCAATCCCCGGCAGCCGCGGGTCAACTTCGACGAGGACACCATGTCCTCCCTGGCCGCGTCGATCAAGGAGCTGGGTGTTCTCCAGCCCGTGCTGGTCCGGCAGATCGGGGGCGAGGCGGCCGACGACTTCGAGTTGATCGCCGGAGAGCGGCGGTGGCGGGCCGCCCGGCGGGCCGGACTCCAGACCATCCCGGTCCTGGTGCAGACTTCGGACGAGACCCGCAGTCTCGAGCAGGCACTGGTCGAGAACCTGCACCGTCAGGACCTCAACGTCCTCGAGGAGGCCGCCGCTTACCAGCAACTCATCGAGGAGTTCGGCTACACCCACGATCAGGTGGCCACCCGCGTCGGCAAGAGCCGCACGGCGGTCACCAACACGCTGCGACTGCTCCAGCTTCCGGCCGGGGTCCAGCGGTTGCTGGCCGAGGGGCAGATCAGCCCCGGCCACGCCCGGGCCCTGCTCGGGACACCTGATCGTGGGTATCAGGAGGTGTTGGCCAAGGCGGTCGTCACCGAGGGCTTGACGGTTCGCGCCATCGAGGAGATGGTGCGTGACCATCGGCGCAGAAGGAAGAGGCCGTCGCCGGTCCGGCCGGCCAGCCTTCGCCGGAACAGAGGCACGAGGTGCCCCGTCCTCCTGCCGGCGGGACCGCCGCGGTCCCCCGACCGGCTACCTCCACCCGGAATCCTCGAGCTCGAGGAGCTGCTCTCCAGCCATCTCAACACCAGGGTCAAGGTCGACTTGACGTCGAAGCGTGGAAAAGTGGTGGTCGAGTTCGCCACGCTCGAGGATCTCGAGCGGATCTACAAGCTGATGGTTGGACGGGCTGAATCCACCGCCGTCTAGATTGGCCACTCTGAGTGGTCAATATTGGACATAATCGCGGGAATCAGTGGAAATTATCTCACTTGACGTGGTACTTTGCCCTCAATCGGTGGTAGAGACTAATCCACAACCTGTGCATGAGGTTGTGGATTACGTCCGTACCGGGGTGGGGTGAGGGGAAGGTGGACGGTTGCCGAAGGGTCTCAATCCCAGGCGCTGCCCACCCACTCGGCCAAGGCGGCGACGACGGCCTGGGCAATGGTCGCCGCCTGCTCGACGAGCACGGTGGCCGGGCCGATCTCGATGATGACGGCGGGCATACGGGTCTCCCGGAGCAGGGGGAGCGACATCCCCTGGCTCCCCCCGTCGGGAAGGTCGAGCGCCTTCGCCAGCGCTCCCTGCAGGAGCTCGGCCAGTCGCCGCCCGCCCGGCGAGGAGTACCGGTAACCGGCGTAGTAGGCGGTGGTGCAGTGGTGGTCGGTCCGAGTCCAGGCGGAGGCCGATGTAGACCTCGGCGCCGCCGGCATTGGCCTCCGACGGCCTGGATCGATCCGTCGGGATGGTGGTGGGTGGTGACCACCGCCCCCTGGTTGACCAGCAGCCGCCGGAGGGCGGCCACCGTGGAGTCGAGCCCGCCTTCTTCGCCGATGGCCACCCGTCGGTCGGCCAGGGTCCGCGGCGCCGTCCGCAGCTGCTCGCGGTCCCGCACCGAGGTCACCAGCTCGGTGTCGTCGTGGCGGGAGCCGAACCTGAGGAGCTCGGCCACCGTGGAGGCCCCGGCGATGCCGTCGACGGGCAGTCCCACATTGCGCTGGAACTCCCCCAGTGCGGCCGAGGTCAGGTCGCCGAAGATCCCATCCACCCGTCCGGAGTCGAATCCGAGGGCACTGAGCCGTTGCTGCAGCTCAGCCACATCGTCGCCCCGCAGCATGGGCGTCCGCCGGTAGAGGAAGCGGTCCCCGAGGTGCGGCCGGCCTCGACCAGGGCCGACCAGGTCTGAGGCCCGCACACACCGTCGACCCGGAGACCCCGGCGGTACTGGAACGCCTCGACGGCGGCCCGGGTCCCGGCTCCGTAGCTGCCCGGCCGTGTCGACGGCGATCGAGAAACCGAGACGCTCGAGCCGCTGCTGGACGTCGGCCACCGCCGGCCCCGAATTGCCGACGACCAGCCGGATCTCGCGCTCCTGACTCACCACCCGACCCCGGCGGCCTGCTCCTGGACCCTCCGGGAGGGCCAATCGGCGAGCGGGAGGCGACCCGTTGCTAGAGGTGGGCCGAGAGCTCCTGCAGGAGTTGACCCTTGCCCTTGGCCCCGACGATGCGGGCCGCCGGCTCCCCGTCCTTGAACAGGATGAGGGTCGGGATGCTCATCACGTCGAACCGGCGGGTGATGTCGAGGTTGTCGTCGATGTTGAGCTTGGCCACTTCGAGCTTCCCGGCCTGCTCGGATGCGATCTCCTCGAGTACGGGGGCGATCATCTTGCACGGGCCACACCATTCCGCCCAGAAGTCCACCAGCACCGGGAACGTCCGACGACTTGACATGCTCGTCAAAGCTAGCGTCGCTCAGGGTTGTGATCTTCTCACTCATGTCGATCGTTCCTCCTGCCCGGTCCTGCGGGCCCTGCCTCGTGCTCCCGACGGGAACACGTTATGTCAACCGCGTTTCAGGTGCGGGCATTCCCGGTCGTGCCGCGGCCCAGACGGCTCAGCGGGACGACTGTTGGTCCTCGAGCCACCGCTCGACGTCGATGGCGGCCATGCAGCCCGAGCCGGCGGCGGTGATGGCCTGGCGGTAGTGGTGGTCCTGCACGTCGCCGCAGGCGAAGACCCCGTCGACATTGGTCCGGGTCCCGCCGAAGGTGCGCACATAGCCGTTCTCCTCCAACTCGATCTGGCCCTTGAACAACCAGGTGTTGGGTTGGTGCCCGATGGCCACGAACAGCCCGGACAGTTCGATGTCCGACTCCTCCTCGCTGAGGTTGTCGCGGACCCGCACGCCGGTCACCTTGGTGTCCCCGAGGACGTCGATCGACCGAGGTGTTCCAGCGGAAGGCGATCTTCGGGTTGGCGAAGGCCCGCTGTTGCATGACCTTGGAAGCCCGCAGCTCGCCGCGCCGGTGGATGACGGTCACCTTGTCGGCGAACCGGGTGAGGAAGATGGCTTCTTCGAGGGCCGAGTCACCCCCTCCGACCACGGCGATCTCCTTCTCCCGGAAGAAGAATCCGTCACAGGTGGCACACGTCGACACGCCGTAGCCGAGGAGCCGCTCCTCGTTGGGGAGGTTGAGCATCAGCGACTGGGCCCCGGTGGCGATGATCAAGGCGTCGGCCGCGTAGGTCGGCTCTTCGGCCTCGGGGTCACCGACCCACAGGCCGAAGGGGCGACTGGACAGGTCGACCCGGGAGACCTTGGCCGTCAGGTACTCGGCGCCGAACCGGGCCGCCTGCTCGCGGAAGGCCTGCATGAGCTCGGGGCCCATGATGCCGTCGACGAACCCGGGATAGTTCTCCACTTCGGTGGTGAGCATGAGCTGGCCGCCCGGCTGGTCGCTGGTCGACGAGGGCTCCCCCTCGATGACCAGGGGGGACAGTTGGGCTCGGGAGGCGTAGATGGCCGCGGTGAGGCCGGCCGGCCCCGATCCGACGATCACCACCTGGCGGGACTCGGTCATGCCGCGTCCGTGGACGAGCCCCGCCGGGGTCGGTCCGTTGGCTCCAGGCCACCAGGCCGACGACGACGAAGACGGCCCCGACCACCAGGTCGGACAGCCAGACCCGACCGTCGAAGGCGTACACGGTGAGGAGGCGGATCAGGGAGATCGGACACCAGCACGACGGTGACCACGGTGGCGGCGAAGACGATGATCCCGAACACCACGGCCCGGGTGGCCAGGGTGAGCGGTCGCACCGTCTTGTCGCGGAGGAGGGTCGACCAGCGATGTCGACGAGGTCGGTGCCGCGGGTGGGCAGATCGTTGATGGCACCGGAGCCGGGCAGTCGGGTCGGAGGTGATTCGGGCTCGGAATCCATGGTGCGAGGATAGTCGGACTCCCAGCGTGGCCTGCCGGAATGCCCTCGTCGGCCGGTCAGTCGGACGTGATCATGCACAGACCGATCGGTGCCCGGGCCGGTATGGGTGCCCACCACCGGGCCGAGGTTCGTGACCACCAGGGGGTGCTCGGATCGCACGCCGTCGAGCATGGCGAGGAACTCGTCGATGTCGGCGGCGGCGCCGTTGCACACGGCCAGCCGGCTGATCGGCTGCGAGTCCACGGCCTTGTCGGCCAGGTAGCGCAGCGACCGGCCCCGGGTGCGCTGCTTCGACTCCTCTTCGACCACCCCGTCGACCAGCGAGACCACCGGCTTGATGGACAGGAGCGAGCCGAGGAGGGCCCGGGCCCCGCCGATGCGGCCGCCCTTCTCGAGGTGCTCGAGGGTGTCGAGCGCGCCGAACACCTTGGTGCGGGCGATGAGCTGGTCGACCCGCGTCGCCAGCTCGTCGAGGGTGGCACCGCCGGCGGCCATGTCGGCGGCGTCGAGCACGATGAGCCCGAGGCCCATGGTCAGCGACCGCGAGTCGACGGTGCGGACCGGGATCCGGTCGGCTACCGCCTTGGCGGCAGTCACCGCCGCCTGGTAGCGTGGCCGAGACCTCGACTGGACAGGCTGATGCACAGCACCCCGTCGTAGCCGTCGTCGGCCGCGGCCAGAAAGGCCTCCTGGAAGGCGCCCGGCGAGGGCGCCGACGTCTCGGGGAGGACGGCGCTGGCTGCGCAGCGGGCCCAGAACTCGTCGGCCGTCAGCGTGGAGCCGTCGACGAACTCCTCGGAGCCGAACCGGATGGACAGCGGGACGACGGTCACGTTCCGTTCCGCCGCCAGCTCGGCCGAGAGATCACAGGCGCTATCGGTTACCACCCGTATTCGGGCCATCGGGCCTCCTCCTCGTCCCCCGGCCGGCTCTTCGTCCCTCGGCCTCGACGCTCACCGGTCGCAGGTGACCGGTAGGGAACCCGCCGGACTGATCGTCGAGTCTGCCACGGAACTGCTCGTCGGTCGGGCCGTCCGACGGTCCGACGGATCGGACCACATCTCCATGGCCGTCCCGACCGGAGGCCCGTCCACGCCGGTCGACCGCGGGACGGCGCTCGGCGGCGCTCGGCCAGCACCGCGGCGGTGACCACGTAGGTGACCAGCGCCGACGACCACGGCCAGCACCACCCGGGCCAACAGCCCCACGCCGGACGGGGCGCCGGACACGTTGACGGCGAGCACGGTGGTCACGGCCATCACGGCCGACGCGGCCAGCACCCGCCTGACCGGGACGGTCAGGTCGTCGCCCCCGAGGCCGCCCACCCGCCGGCGGATGACGGCCATGGCCAGCAGGGCGGCGGCCGAGTAGGCGATGGAGAGCGACAGGGCCAGGCCCCGGACCCCGAGCGGGCCGACCAGGGCCACGGCCGAAGACGATGTTGAGGCCGTTCTCGACCAGGTAGAGGCGGAACGCGGTGCGGGTGTCCTGCATGGCCTGGAGAGACGCGGACCATGTAGAGGAAGGTGCAGAAGCCGGGGAGACCCAAGCGAGAACATGGCCAGTGCCGTGGCCGCCGAGTCGGCCTCGGCAGGCGGTCTCGGCCCCGTGGGCCAGCACCAGGTCGATGAGGGGGTGGGCCAGGATCACGCATGCCCACCGCGGACGGGATGATGATGGCCAGGATCCCCCGCAGCCCGAAGGCCATGCGGTGCCGGAAGGCCGGCCAGGTCGCCGCGGGCCCAGCGGGCCGACAGCGACGGGGTCACCGCGCTCATGACCGAGACGGCCACGATCCCGTAGGGGAGCTGGAAGAACCGGTAGGCGTAGGTGTACGCCGACACCGCACCGGGCACCTTGGCCCCATCGGCCAGGGCCAGGATGACGACCAGCGCCACCTGGTTGGCCACCACCCAACCGAAGGTCCACCCGGCCAGCCGGGTGATGGTGCGCATGGCCTCGTGGGCCGGGCTGCCACAGGAAGCGGACGTGCAGGTCGGGCGCGCAGCAGCGACGGGACCAGGAGGGCGGCCTGGACCACGACTCCGAGGGTGGTCCCGACGGCCAGGAGCACCAGGCCGTGAGTGGTGGGCGTCGACCGAGGCCAGGCTGGGGTGGGGGACGAGGGCGTGGAACCACACCAGGACCACGATCACCACCAGGTTGTTGGCGATGGGGACGAACATCGGGGCGGCGAACTTGCCCGCGGGTGTTCAACAGGGCGGTGAACAGGGCGATGAGTCCGTAGCAGGTCAGCTGGGGTACGAACCAGCGCAGGAAGAAGACGGCCTCTTGCCGCTGCTGAACCACATCGGGGTTGTGGTTGGTCACGGTGTAGAGGTGGATGATGTCCGGGGTGAGCACGAAGAAGGCCACCGTGGCGACGAGGAGGACGGTGATGGTCACCGTGACCACGGCCGAGATGGCCTCCCAGGCCTCGTCGGGCCGCCGGGTGGTCAGGTGGTCGACGAAGACGGGAACGAAGGTGGCCGACAGCACCCCGCCGATGACGATGTCGGTGATGATGTTGGGGGTGGTGTTGGCCAGGTTGTAGCCGTCGGCGAACCCCCCGCCACCCAGGGCCACGGTGAGGGCGACCACGCTGGCCAGGCCGGTGATCCTCGACAAGGTGGTCCCGACGGCCATTCCCACGGTGGCGCCGGCCAGGCGCCTCCGTCCGCCCCCGGGCGCGGCCGGGAGCCCGTCGATCTCGGTGTCGGTCACCGATCGTCCACCGGCGGGTCGCTCCCGGTCGGAGCTCATCCTCGGCCAGCCGGAGCGAACGCCGTTTGCGGGAGGTCCTCACCCACCACACGGCCAGGACCAGGACGGCACCGAGCGAGAGGACGATTCCGACGATGGAGGTGGCGGTGGACCGGACGCACGATCTGGCCGCTCGAGAGCTGGAGACCGCCGGCCGGCGAGTCGAGGGTGACATCGACGGTGAAGACCCCGGAGGTGCGGGCCCTGACGTTGACGTAGACGACGTTGGTATGGCTGTGCCCGGGCAACACGGTGGTCGGCCCTCTCGAACCGGTCGTCCCGTTGGCGAAGAGGAGCTTGTCGCTGGTCACCGTCAGCGTCGCCCGTCACCGGGTAGGGCGCCGACGACACGATGTCGATGGGCAGCTTGCCCTGCTGCGAGGTCAGGGTGAGGGACTGGCCGCTGGCCACCTCCAGCTGGGCCAGCTGGGCGTCGACGGCCGATCCGGCGTTGCCGGAGCACCGCCGACTGCTGGGCCGGTCGCAGCAGGGCTCGGACTCACCGGCCAGGACCAGGTTCCCCGAACGGGGCGCTCAGCGAGGGAGCCGTCGGTGCGGCCGACCGCGAAGCCGTCGATCCGCTGCCGTTGGGTGCGGATGGCGCCCGCCGGCAGTCCCGCGTCCCCGGTGCCCGACAGCAGCCGGCACGCGTTGCGACAGGCGGTCGAAGCGGGGAAGCTGTCGAAGAGCTTGGAGACGGTGACCGGCTGGATGATCGGGTTGCCGGCCAGCGCACCGAGCAGGGCGTTGACGAAGGACGGGTCGTCGGACCAGGAGCCGGGGGGAACGGCGACGATGGCCCGGGCGGTGTCGTCGTTGGGTTGTTCGTAGTAGATCTGGGCCAGCTCGGCCACCAACTGGTGCGCGGCGAGGACGGGATTACCGGCCGGCTGGGTGAACCGGGCCGAAAGGTTGGAGGCGAAGGCGGTCATCGGCGCCGCCGCTCGTGGCCAGGACGAACGGCTTGGCCGTCGAGCCGTTGGTCGGGGGGGACGACACGCTGCCGGCGGGCATGATCACCTGGCTGTACCCGTCCGCCTGCAGTTGGTCGAGTGCGGTGGTGTCCAGTCCCCTGTCGGAGATCCAGGCCCCCAGGTGGCCCGGTACCGTGGCCAGATGGGTCACCTGGGCGGAGACGACGGCGGTGCCGCGGGTGACCTGCATGGCCAGCTCGTCGCTCAGGCCGGCGGCCACCAGGGCCGAGGCGTTGACGGGGGCGAACGTCGAGGAGGCGAATTGATGGACGGCGGGATCGGCGGCCAGGGCGGCGAGCTGGTTGACGGCGCCCTGGTGCCCGGTCGACTGCAGGGCACCGACGGCCTGGGCGTTGGTCATCAGGGTCACCGGGACGGTCGGGTTCCGGGTCACCGCGCCGATCGTGCCCACCAGCGCGGCCACGGCGGTGGCGGACGGCGCGGCCAGGGCGGCGGCCGGCCGGGCCTGCAGTTGGCTCACCTTCGGTGCCGGCGCGGCCACGATGGCGGTACGGACGGGAAGCACCAGGGCGAACCGCAGCTTCTGGGTACTGGCCGGCGCATCGGTGTAGATGAGGTGGGTGGTGATGCCTCCCACGGCCTGGCCGTCGGCCGTGTCGACGAGGTCGATCCGCACCGGGTACACCCCTGCCGGGTAGAGACCGCACTGGTCGGCCACGGAGGCCAGGTCGATGGTGAAGCCGCCGGCCGGGGAGGCGGCCTGGGCGTCATCCACCTTCACCGGGAGCGAGAGCTCGAAGCCCCCGCCGGCCGTTGCCGGCAGCCCGCTGACCGGAAGGGGGGCCCTGGTGGAGGAGATGGGGGACCCCGCGGGAGGTGCAGCCACCGACTGGTCGAATGCCGAGACACTGGACAGGCAGGGATAGACGTCGACCGACACCCCGAGCTGGGCCGTCGGGGGGGCCCCTTTCCCCGCTTCGAGCTGGACGGTGAACGGTCGGTCCTTCGATACCCACGGAGTCTGGGCCAACAGGGTCAGGGGAGCGGGCGGGGTCCGGGAGGGGGTGGCCTCGACGACGGCTGAGCGGGTGGGGGCGGCGCCGCCGGCGGGGGCGAAGACCAGAGCGGGGGCGAGGAACAGGACCAGGAGGAGAACGCCCCGTCCGGGCCCGAGGGACGCCCGGCAACCCGGGTGACCCAAGGACCTCCGTCGGCTGCCGCTGGGGCATGGGCTGCCTCGTTCCCGATCCACTTCGGACGGCAGCCTACGCCAGTCGCACTACCCTCGGCGGCGTGTTCCCTGAGCGACTGCAACCTCTGGTGGAGGCCACCGCCGAGCTCTCCGACCGGTTCCGGTCGGCGGGTCATTCCCTCTACCTGGTCGGGGGTTCGGTCCGTGACGCCATCTCCGGCGAGGCCGACCCGGCCGTCGACGGGGGGGAGGTGACCTCGACTTCACCACCGATGCCCGACCCGACGCCATCGAGGCGGTGGTCACGGGCTGGGCCGACGCCGTGTGGACGCAGGGGAAGCGTTTCGGCACCATCGGATTCCGGCGGGGCGACCAGAAGTACGAGGTCACCACCCATCGGGCCGAGGCCTACCACCCCGATTCGCGGAAGCCCGACGTGGCCTTCGGGGACAAGGTGGAGGAGGATCTGGCCCGACGGGACTTCACCATCAACGCCATGGCCCTCCGCCTCCCCGAACTCGAGCTCATCGACCCGTTCGACGGCCTGGTGGACCTGGCCGCCCACCGGCTCCGCACGCCCCTCGACCCCGAGGTCTCCTTCGCCGACGATCCGCTCCGGATGCTCCGGGCCGCCCGGTTCGTCGCCAAGCTCGATCTCGAACCGGCCCCTGAGCTGGTGGCCGCGGTCCGCGCCGGCCACCACCGGCTCTCCATCGTCTCGGCCGAACGGATCAGGGACGAACTGAACCGGATCGTCATGGTGCCGGTGCCCTCGGTGGCTCTGTGGTTCGTCGTCCGCACGGGGCTGGCCGACGAATTCCTGCCCGAGCTGCCGGGGCTGGCGCTGGAGCAGGACCCCATCCACCGGCACAAGGACGTGCTGGCCCACACGCTGGCGGTGGTGGACAAGACCAGCGCCGATCGTCTGCTGCGCCTGGCCGCCCTCTTCCACGACGTGGGCAAACCGAGGACCCGGGCGTTCGCCGACGGAGGAGTGACCTTCCACCATCACGAGGTGGTCGGGGCGCGCATGACCCGGAAACGCATGCAGGCCCTGCGCTATCCCAACGACGAGGTGGAGGTGGTGGTCGAGCTGGTCAACCTCCATCTGCGCTTCCACACCTACCGGTTGGGGTGGACGGACCGCGCCGTACGCCGCTACGTCCGTGACGCGGGCCCGTTGCTCGACCGCCTCAACGAGTTGACCCGGTGCGACTGCACCACCCGGAACGCCAACAAGGCCAGAGCCCTCGGCCGCCGCATGGACGAGCTCGAGGCCCGCATCGTGGAACTCCGTCAACAGGAGGAACTGGATGCCATCCGCCCCGACCTGGACGGGACACAGGTCATGGACGAACTCGGCCTCGAGCCCGGCCGCGATGTGGGTCGGGCCCTGGCCTTCCTCCTCGAGTTGCGACTCGAGGAGGGGCCGCTGGGCGAGGACGAAGCCCGCAAGCGGCTGAGCGTCTGGTGGTCGCAGCAGGCGTGAGCGGGTCGGCTCGGGCCTGACGCGGTCGAGGTGTGACCGGGGGCGCGGTCAGTCCTCCGGCCACACCGGGCCGGGGTCTCCCTCGGCGAACGATTCGACCAGGTCGTGAGCCACGTCGTCGTGGTACTGGACTGGTGGTGACTTCATGAAATAGGCGGAGGGTCCGAGCAGGGGACCGCCGATGCCACGGTCGAGGGCGAGCTTGGCGCACCGGACCGCATCGATGATGACGCCGGCCGAGTTGGGGGAGTCCCACACCTCGAGCTTGAGCTCGAGGTTGAGCGGGACGTCCCCGAAGTTGCGGCCCTCCATCCGGATGTAGGCCCATTTGCGGTCGTGGAGCCAGGGCACATGGTCCGAAGGACCGATGTGGACGTCGTCGGAGGGAAGGGCACCGTGCTCGATCTGGCTGGTCACCGCCTGGGTCTTCGAGACCTTCTTCGACTCGAGCCGATCCCTTTCCAGCATGTTCTTGAAGTCCATGTTCCCGCCCACGTTGAGCTGGTAGGTGTGATCGAGGGCCAACCCCCGGTCCTCGAAGAGCCGGGTCAGGATCCGGTGGACGATCGTCGCGCCCACCTGGCTCTTGATGTCGTCGCCCACGATGGGGAGGCCGGCGGCCCGGAAACGGCGGGCCCAGCCGGGGTCGGAGGCGATGAACACGGGAATGGCGTTGACGAAGCCCACCCCGGCCTGCAGGCAGGCCTCGGCATAGAAGCGCTGGGCCTGTTCGGAGCCAACGGGAAGGTAGCTGACCAGCACGTCGGCCCGGGCGTCCTTGAGCGCGGCGACGACATCGATGGGCTCGGCCGGCGACTCCTCGACGGTCTCGCGGTAGTACTTCCCGAACCCGTCGAGGGTCGGACCCCGCTGCACCATGACCCCGAGCTCTCCCACCCCGGCGAAGCGGATGGTGTTGTTCTGGCCGGCGAAGATGGCCTTCCCGAGGTCGGTGCCGACCTTGGCCGCATCCGCGTCGAAGGCGGCGACGAACTCCAGGTCCGAGACGTGGTAGCCACCGAGGACCACGTGCATCAGCCCGGGGACGGTTTCGGTCGGATCGGCGTCCCGGTAGTACTCCACTCCCTGGACGAGCGAGCTGGCGCAGTTGCCCACGCCGGCGATGGCCACACGGATGGTGCTCATGTATCGGTTCCCTTCGTTGCTTTCACTGCGCCCCCGCGGTGGGGTTCGCGATTCTCGGACCTGGATGTCGGCTGCTTCTGTCGCTCGAGCTCGATGAGGCGGTCGAGCCAGGCGATGTCGTGCTCGGTGGCCTCGGTGCCGTGCTCCACCAGCGACCGGGTGTACACATCGAGGGTGTCCCCCCTGGCCCGCATCTGATCGTTGGCCAGACGGCGGATCAGCTGGGCCCGGCGGCGCTCGAGGAGGGCGAGCCGGGCCTGGGGGGCCAGATGCCGGGCGAAGGCGAGGCGCAGGCCGAAGCTCCGGGCGTCGTCGGACCCGGCCGGCTCGTCGGCGTCGAGGAGCTGTTCGAAGTGGGCGCGACCCTGTGCGGTGATCCGGTACACCTTGCGCGACCGCTTCGTACCCCGCGTGGTGCCGGCCCGGCGGGCACGCAGCCCGGCCCGATCGCCGCTCAATGAGCCGGTGGGCGGGATGGGGGCCACGGCGGACGTGCCGGTCGACTCGGTGACGGCCACGGCGCCGCCCGCCTCCAGGCGGGAGAGCGCCGGGTAGAGCGAGCCGAAGGAGATGTTGGCGAACAGGCCCAGCTCGTCGCGGAGCCGCCGGCGTATCTCGTAGCCGTGGAGCTCCTGCTCGTAGAGGAGACCGAGAATGGCCAGGTCGAGCATCAGAAGCACCGGCCCGAGGGCCGGCGGGCGCCACCGGCCTTCGGAGGTCCGGGGGCTTCCGGGGCCCGATACCGTCGCGCTGCATATCAAGAAGATATATCAATTCGATATATCGATCAAGACATGGGCCCGCCCGGCCCGTGGCGGGTCACCGGCGGGTGGATCCGGACCCGACGGTCCGGCGCACCTCGGGGGCGGACCCTGGCCCAACAGTGCCCGATGGCCCCCGACGGATTACCCTGGACTCTGTGAGCTTCCGATCCGGGGCACTCGAAGGTGCACAGACATCGCCCACCGGGGGACGGGTCGAGTATCTGCTCGCCCGCAACGCCGTCATCCGCGAGTACCGGAAGGGCCGGCTTTCCCGGCTGGACGTCTGCGACGCCCACCCCGAGCTGCTCCGGGTGGCCCGCAACCTGGGCCACCCGACGGGCGGCCAGTGCCCCATCTGCGAGGAGTGCGACCTCGTCGAGGTCACGTTCGTCTTCGGCTCGCGGCTGCCACCGGGTGGCCGCTGTGTGGCCACGCAGACCGAGCTGGCCCGCTACTGGCGGCGCAAGGAGCCCGTGGTCTGTTACGTCATCGAGGTGTGCGCGGAGTGTTCGTGGAATCACCTGTCCCGCATGTACCCGGCCGGCGCCGGGGTGGACGCCGTGGCCCCCAAGTCGCTCCGGGGTCGGGCCAGCCTCTGACCCGGGGGCGGGTACATGGGCAGGAGGGACCGGCCGGGGGAGGGCCGGCCACGCGACGGTCGGCCTGCCCGGCTCCGGCCGATACCGGCGGCCGGCACCGGCACCGCGGCCGGCACCAACCGGACGAGCCGACACCAAGTGGACGAGGTGGTCGATCCCCGGTAGAAGAGGGGAATGATCCTCGAAGGCAAGACCGTCCTCGTGACCGGCGTGGGAAAGGGCCTGGGCCGCGAATGCGCGGCCAGCGCCCTTCGGGACGGGGCCAATGTGGTGATGGCCGCCCGCACGGCCGACACGCTCACAGCCATCGCCGGCGAGCTCGACCCGGGCGGCCAACGGGTCGCCACCCACGCCACCGACATCACCGATGCCGAGTCGTGTGCCTCGTTGGTCGACGCGGCGAAGGACCGCTTCGGGTCGGTCGACGCGTTGATCCAGGTGGCGGCCTACGAAAACGTATGGGGCGGTTTGTACGACCTCAAGTTCGAGGCCTGGCGCAAAGCATTCGAGACCAACGTCTTCGGCGCCCTCATGGTGATCAGACCGGTGGCCGAGGCCATGAAGGCGGGCGGCGGCGGGTCGGTGGTCCTCATCGGCTCCCAGTCCATGTTCCAGCCCGCCCTCCCACAGAGCGGTTACGCGGCCTCCAAGAGCGCACTGTTGACGGCCATGTACTACCTGGTCGAGGAGCTCGGCCCCGACAACATCCGCCTCAACATGGTCGTTCCCTCTTGGATGTGGGGTCCGAACGTGGAGATGTACGTCACGGGCACGGCCCAGCACACGGGCCGGTCGCCGGACGACGTCCTGCACGACATCGTCGGGAAGTTCCCGCTCCGGCGTATGACCGAGGACGGTGAGGTCGCCGATGTGGCCGCATTCTTCGCCTCGGATCGTGCCAGAGCGGTGACCGGGCAGTACCTGCTGGTCAACTCGGGCGAGATGCACCGGTGAGCCACCAGGTCAAGCGGGTCGTCGTCTGGGGCACCGGGTACGTGGGGAAGATGGTCATCCCCGAGGTCCTCCGCCACCCGGCCTTCGAGCTGGTCGGGGTCGGGGTCCACGATCCGGGGAAAGCCGGTGCCGACGTCGGAGAGCTCTGCGGGTCGGGCCCCGTGGGCCTGGCGGCCACCGACGATGTCGACGCCCTGGTGGCGCTGGGGCCGGACGCGCTGGTCCACTTCGGGCCCACCGCGGCCCACGCCGACGACAACATCCGCGACATCGGCGCCTTCCTCCGGGCCGGCATCGATGTCTGCTCGACGGCGATGACGCCCTGGGTGTGGCCCACGATGGCTCTCAACCCGCCGAGCTGGACCGAACCGATCGTCGAGGCGTGCCAGGCCGGCGGTGCATCGTGCTTCACCACCGGCATCGACCCCGGATTCGCCAACGACCTGTTCCCGATGACCCTCATGGGGCTGTGCAGCGAGGTGCGTCAGGTGCGGGCCCTCGAGATCCTCGACTACATCAACTACGAGGGCGACTACGAGGACGAGATGGGGATCGGGCGCCCGCCGGAGTTCGTGCCCCTCCTCGAGCACACCGACATCCTGGTCATGTCCTGGGGCGCAACGGTGCCGATGATGGCGCACGCGGTGGGCATCGAGCTGGACGAGATCACCAGCACGTGGGAGAAGTGGGCCACCGACAAGCCCGTCGGTGACGGCCAAGGGACTGATCGAACCGGGCCGGGTCGCCGCCATCCGGTTCACCATCAACGGGATCTACCGCGGCGAGCCCCGCATCTGCCTCGAACACGTCAACCGGGTCGGAAACGACGCCGCGCCCGAGTGGCCCCGGGGCAATCAGAACGACGTCTACCGGGTCGAGATCGAAGGAACGCCCTCGATCATGCAGGAGACGGCCTTCCGGTTCACCGACGGAAGTGGTCGGGACGCCGCCGCGGCCGGCTGCCTGGCCACCGGCCTACGGGCTCTGAACGCGGTACCGGCGGTCAACCGGCTGCCCCCCGGGTGGGTCACGGCCCTCGACCTGCCCCTCATCCCCGGGGTGGGTACCATCCGATGACCGGATCCCGACACGCCGGTTCGCGTGGCATCACGGTGAGGGGGAGCAACCAATGACGCCGGACGACCTGGTCGAGATCGAACTGATCAAGCGGCTGAAGTACCGCTACCTGCGGTGCCTCGACCAGAAGCTGTGGGACGAGATCGAAACCTGCTTCACCCCTGACGCCACCGCCCGCTACGGCGGAGGGCTCTACGAGTTCGACGGCCGCGATGCCATCATGGAGTTCCTGCGGGCCTCGATGGGGGCGACCACCATGCTGAGCAGCCACCGGTGCCACCATCCCGAGATCGATCTGACCGGGCCGGCCACGGCCACCGGCGTGTGGGCCCTGGAGGACGTGGTCGTGCTGACCGACGTCGGCGTCAACGTGCAGGGTGCGGCCTTCTACACCGACCGGTACGTAAAGAGGGCGGGCACTGGCTCATCGCCCACACCGGCTACCGCCGGACCTACGAGGAGCTGATGCCCAGGTCGGCCATCAAGGGCCTCAGGCTGACCGCGGACTGGTGGGCCACGGACGGGCGGTCGACGCTCGGCTGAGGGACGACGCTCCGGGTCCGCCGGGTCCCGAAGGGCCCCCGCCGGGTCCCGAAAGGGCTCCGGCTCAGGCCACCGTGGCGCCGTCGATGAGGATGTCGGCTCCGTTCATGTGGGAGGCCTCGTCGGAGGCGACGTAGGCGATGGCCGCGGCGATGCCTTCCGGGGTGCCGAAGGCTCCGATCGGGGTCACCCGGTTCAACAGCTTGATGTCCGCGCCCTCCGGAAGATGAAAGGCGGAGGTGATGGGGGTGTCGATGGCCCCGGGGCTGATGCTGTTCGCACGCAGACCGGCTGCTGCGTACTCGACGGCCAGCGCCCGGGTGAAGGCGAGCACCCCGCCCTTGGACGCCGCATAGGCCGCAGCCCACGGTTGGCCCTTGTGGGCGGCGGTCGAAGCCAGGTTCACGATGTTGCCGCGGCTGGCCAGCAGATGGGGGAGCGCCTGGCGGCAGACGAGGAAGGTGCCGGTCAGATTGACGGCGAGCAACCTGCTCCACTCATCGAGGGACTGCTCGTGGGTGTGCGAGAACGACAGCACTCCGGCCACGTTGACCACGACATCGAGCGTGCCCAGGCGGCCGACCGACTCGGCCACCAGGCGCTCCACACCGTCCTCGGAACTCACGTCGCCGACCAGGGTGGACACGGATCCGTTCCCTCCTCCGGCCTCGCCGGAGAGCCCGGACAGCAGGTCGGCGTTGACGTCCACGGCCACCACGGTTGCGCCCTCCGAGGCCAGGCGGATGGCCGTGGCCCGCCCGATGCCGGATGCCCCGCCGGTGACGAGGGCGGTCCGTCCACTGAATCGTTCCGGAGGCATGGCCAGACTGTAGGCCCTTGCGGCCCGGTGGCCCGGTGGGAGGGGCGCGGCCCGGATTGGGGCCCCGGCGCGGTCGTGCCACGTTAATCTTTCCGCCGGACGGCGACCGGACGACAACCGATTGCGGAGGTGGCCATGGCCAGCACCAGCTCAGCCGGGGGAGGGTCGAAGAACCTGTTCTGGCGGCCATGATCTTCGCCGTCTCGATGACGTTCATCGACCAGACCATCGTGTCCATCGCCGTCCCCGAGATCCAAAAGCAGCTGGGTCTGAGCAGCACCGGGCGTGCAGTGGGCGGTCAACGCCTACCTGCTGTCGCTGGCCGCCCTCTTCGCCTTCGGCGGCCGGCTGGCCGACACGGTCGGTCACCGGAAGATGGTCGTCCTCGGGGTCATCGTCTTCGCTCTGGCCTCGACGATGTGCGGGCTCACACCCAAAGGCTGCCTGGCCGAGGCCTGGATCGTCACGTTCCGGGTCGTCCAGGGTGCCGGTGGGGCCATCATGTTCCCGGCCGCGCTGGCCATCGTGGTGCAGACCTTCGCCCTCCGCGAACGGGGCAAGGCTCTGGCCGCCTTCTTCGGCATCGCCGGCGGTCTCACCGCCGTCGGGCCCGATCCTCGGCGGCTACCTGACCCAGTGGACCTGGCGGGCCATCTTCTGGGTCAACATCCCGGTGGCCATCATCGCCCTGGTGCTCATCGCCCTCTCCAAGCCGACCACGTCGTACAAGGCGGCCCGGGTGGACTACCGAGGACTGGTCCTCATCGCCTCCGGCGTGGCGCTGAGCGTCTTCGGGTTCCAGCAGTCGACCATCTGGGGATGGACCAACCCGGGTATCGGGCTGTGCATCGCCGCGCGGCCTGGTCGCTCCTGGTCGCCTTCTACTTCGTGGAGCTCCGCACCCAGTCACCGCTCATGGAGGTCCGTATCTTCCGCATCCGCGAGCCTTCTTCGTCGAGAACCTGGTGCTCGGGGTGTCCATGCTGGCCTTCATCCCGGTGTTCTTCTTCGCCAGCGAGTACGCCCAGATCTCCTTGGCCAAGTCGGCGTCCGAGGCCGGGCTCTTCCTGCTGTACTTCTTCATCGGCTTCGTCGTCGCCGCGCAGATCGGCGGGCGCATGCTCGACAGGGGCGGGGCCAAGCGTCCGGTGGTGCCGGCTGCGTGCTGGCCGCCGTCGGGTTCGCCCTGTGGGCCGGGAAGGTGACCGCAGCTCGAGTTTCGGCACCCAGCAGTGGTACGTCGTCCTGGCCGGTGCGGGCATGGGCCTCATGCTGGGCCCGGCCAGCACCGACGCCGTCAACCGGGCGTCACGCCTCTCCTACGGGGAGGCCACCGGCATCACCCAGACCGTGCGGAACTACGCGGCCAGCCTGGGCCTGGCCATCCTCGGGCACGGTGCTGGTCTCACAGATGCGGTCGCACGTGACCACGTCGCTGGTGTCCCAGGGCGTGCCCTCGGGCCAGGCGGCCCAGGAGGCGGCGACCATCTGCCCAGGCCCAGGGGGGCAGCGGCAGCGCGCCAGTCGATCCCCCACTTCGTCCGCCTCGATTTCGCCTACGCCACCCGCAGCGTGCTCTATCGGGATGGCCGTGGCCATGGCGGTGGCGGCAGTGGTCGGCCTGATCGGGCTGCGACGCGGCGTCCAGCAGGACACCGACGCGGCGGCCGCTGACGCCGGCTTCGAAGGCCATCCGGAGGCGGCCGGCACCGATTCCCGTCCCACCCCGCGCCGAGCCGGCACCGGATCCCGGTCGTCGGCGCCGCGTCGACACCCGTTGCCCTTCCGATGCCGTCCGCCGGCCAGCTAGCCTGGGGCCGGCAGTACGTAGTGCTCCGCGGTGGCCATCGGTCACCGCCCATGCCGCCGGCAGCCCCCGGGCGCTGGACGGTCGATCAGGAGGATTGCCATGCCCGAGCCCCGGTCCACACCGGTCACCGTGCCCGCCGTGCGCGCCGCCAAGCGGCGTGACGGCCACCCGCCGCTGGTGATGGTCACGGCCTACGACGCCCCGGGGGCCCGGATCGCCGACGCCGCCGGGGTGGACATCATCCTGGTCGGTGACTCGGTGGCCAACAACGTGTTGGGCTACGAGGACAACCTGCAGGTGACCGTGGAGGACATGGCCCACCACACGGCGGCGGTGGCCCGGGCCAGGCCGAAGCCGCTGATCGTGGCCGATCTGCCCTGGATGAGCTACCACCTCGACCCGGTCGACACGGTCCGCAACGCCGCCGTCCTCATCCGGGCCGGTGCCCAGGCGGTCAAGCTGGAGGGCGGCGCCAACCGGGTGCCCATGATCGAGGCGCTGGTCGCCGGCCGAGATCCCGGTGATGGGCCACCTCGGGCCTCACCCCGCAGTCGATCAACGCCATGGGGGGCTACCGGGTCCAGGGTCGGGACGACGCCGCCGCCCACGCCCTGGCCGTCGGGGCCAAGGCCATCGTCGGCCGCCGGCTGCTTCGCCGTGGTCATCGAGGGGGTTCCCGAACGGGTCGGGCGCGGCCATCACCGATTCGCTGGAGGTGCCGACCATCGGGATCGGGGCCGGCCCGGACTGCGACGGCCAGGTCCTGGTCTTCCACGACCTGCTCGGGTTCAACGCCACGGTGCCCAAGTTCGTGCGCCGCTACGCCGAGCTGGGCGACGGCCGCCGCCGCGGCGGTGGCCGCCTACGCCGCCGATGTGCGCTCCGGGGCCTTCCCGGCCGACGCCGAGGTCTACCACTGAGCACTGATCCGGGCGGCCGGCCCCGGCGCCGATCGCCGGTCGGGACCGCGGCGGTTTGCCGGTAGAGTAGGTGCGGTCGTCCCGGCCACCTGCGGGTGGCCGCCCAGTTCCGACCTGCCCCACGCCGTGGGGCTCGGGCCGCCGTGTGCCCGATCCAGAGGGAGGTGAGCCGCCCGTGCGGCCATACGAAGACGATGGTCATCTTCGATACCGGTGCCGACGAGGCGGCGGTGAACGGCGTCCTCGACCGGGCGCTGGAGGCCCTCAAGGCCAAGGGCGGGAACCCGGGCCGGGTCGAGCGTTGGGGCCGGCGCACCTTCGCCTACGAGCTCCAGCACAAGCGCGAGGGCTACTACGTGGTCATCGAGCTCACGGCCGAGCCGCCGGCCGTGGCCGACATGGAGCGGGTGTTCGTCCTGGCCGACGAGGTGCTCCGCCACAAGGTCATGCGGATTCCCGACAAGGTGGCCGGACGACGGGCCGCCGCCGCCGCCGCGACCAGCGTGGGGAGGGCTGAGCATGGCCAACGGAAATGTGGTCACGCTGGTGGGCAACATCACCCGCGATCCCGAGCTGCGCTTCACCAACACCGGCCAGGCCACGTCGAGCTTCGGCCTGGCCGTCAACCGGCGGTGGCAGAACCGGCAGACCCAGGAGTGGGAAGAGGCCACCTCGTTCTTCGACATCGTGTGCTGGCGCGAGATGGCCGAGAACGCCGCCGAGAGCCTGAGCCGCGGCTCCCGGGTGATCGTCACCGGTCGCCTCGAGCAGCGCAGCTGGGAGACCCCCGACGGCGACAAGCGGTCCAAGGTGGAAGTGGTGGCCGACGAGATCGGTCCGAGCATCCGGTGGGCCACCGCCCAGGTGACCAAGAACGAACGCCGCGGACCGGGTGAAGGCGGGCCGGCGCCGGCCGGCGGCGGGCCGCGCCGGCGGGGCCGGCGGGGAGGCGGCGCGACCCGACGCCGGTGAACCCCAGGGATACGGATACAGCGAGGAGCCTTTCTAGTCATGGCACGCAACAACGATCGTGGAGGCACCACCCGGCGTGCTCCCAAGGACACCGGCCGGCGGATCAAGAAGAAGCCCTGCGCCCTGTGCAAGGACCGGGTGGAGTGGGTCGACTACAAGGACGTCGGCATGCTCCGCAAGTACATGAGCGACCGGGGCAAGATCCGGGCTCGCCGGGTGTCGGGCAACTGCACCCAGCACCAGCGCGATGTGGCCATCGCCATCAAGACCGCCCGTGAGCTGGTGCTGCTCCCCTACACCCAGCGCACCACCACCGAGCGGCCCGGCGGCCGCGGTGGCGGCCGCGGCGGCCGCGAGGCGGTGGCTACGGCGGTCAGGGCGGCTCCGGGCGGCCGCCGACCGCGGACGAGGAGCGCTCGTTGTCCGCCGACGCCACGTCGACCGCGGTGGCCGACGACGCCCACGCCGGCTGGACGGTGGTCGAGAGAGGTGCTCGAGGTCACCGGTACCGGCGACGGCACCGCTGACCGAGGTCATCGTCGACGAGGTCCTCGTCGAAGGCGGCGAGGGCTGAGATGAAGGTCCTGCTGCGCAGCGACATCGACGGCGTGGGCAAGCGCGGTGACATCATCGATGTCTCCGGCGGGTTCGCCCGCAACCACCTGCTGCCGGCGGGGAAGGCCATCGTCGCCTCCCCCGGCCTGGAGAAGCCAGGCCGCGGCCATGCGGCGGTCGCGGGATCTCCGTGACGCCCGCGACCGCGAGTCGTCCGAGACGGTGGCCCGCACCCTGGTGGGCAACGTGATCACCCTGCCGGCCCGGGCCACCGGCGACCGGCTGTTCGGCTCGGTGTCGGCCGCCGACATCGTGCGCCAGGTCGAGGAGCAGACCGGTGCGGTGATCGACCGCAAGGACCTGGTGCTCGACGAGCCGATCAAGACGGTCGGGGAGCACAACGTCCGGGTGGAGCTGGTCGGCGGCGTGGTCTTCGAGCTGACCGTGGACGTGGTCGCCGAGGGCTGACCGGTCCGCCCGGGTCGGGCATGACCGGCCGGGTCACCGGTCACGACGGCGATCCACCTGCGGATGTCACACCTCCGGGGACGATGTCGGTGTCGCGCTCCGCCGTCCGCAGCCGACCCCTTGTCCACGGTTCGTCCACACCCGGGGGCGGCCATATCCCCAGGAAGATGTCCTTACGTTCCACAGGGCATCTCGGCGAGGGTTGACGGACCATGGTTCAAGCACTTGACGACACGCGTCCCCGACATCTCATGGCCCCCATGGGGGGCAACGGTGGTCCGGCCGGCCGGATCCCCCCCACAATCTCGAAGCCGAGGAGTCGCTGCTCGGGGCCATGCTGCTGTCGCGGGACGCCATCGCCACGGCCATGGAGATCTGCAAGCCCGAGGACTTCTACAAGTCGTCCCACGGGCACATCTTCTCGGCCATCACCTCGCTGTTCAGCCAGGGCGAGCCGGCCGACTGGGTGACGGTGACCGAGGAGCTCCGGCGGCGGGGGCTGCTCGAGACCATCGGGGACCCGTCGGTGTTCGTCTCCCTCCAGGCCAACACCCCTTCCATCGGCAACGCCGAGTACTACGCCAGGATCATCGAGGAGCTGGCCCTGCTGCGCCGGCTGGTGTCGGTGGCCGGCGAGATCACCGAGCTCGGCTACAGCCTCCCCGAGGACGTCTCCGAAGTGCTCGACCGGGCCGAGAGCCTGGTCTTCGAAGTGGCCCAGCGCCGGGTGGTGGACTCGATGACCCCGTTGCGGGATCTCCTCGGCGCAGGGCCTCGACCATCTCGCAGCGGCTCTACGACCAGGGTGACGTCCATCACCGGCCTGGCCACCGGCTACGCCGATCTCGACGAGCAGCTGGCCGGCCTCCAGCCGTCGAACCTCATCGTGGTGGGCGCCCGCCCGGCCATGGGCAAGACCAGCTTCGCCCTGGGCATGGTGGCCCACGCCGGCATCAAGCTCAACATACCGGTGCTGCTGTTCTCGTTGGAGATGAGCCACATGGAGCTCACCCAGCGGCTGCTCGTGCTCGGAGGCCCGGGTCGACGCCAACCGGATGCGCACCGGCAACCTGCGCGAGGCCGACTGGGCCAAGGTGGGCAACGCCATCAGCCGGATGAGCGAGGCCCCGATCTTCATCGACGACAATCCCAACCTCACGGTGATGGACATCCGGGCCCGGGCCCGCCGGCTCAAGAGCCGGGAGGGACTGGGCCTGGTGGTCGTCGACTACCTCCAGCTGATGACCGGCCGGCACGGCGCGGAGAACCGCCAGGTCGAGGTGTCCGAGATCAGCCGGGGCCTCAAGATCCTGGCCCGCGAGCTCGAGGTGCCGGTGGTGGCCCTGTCCCAGCTCTCCCGGGGCCTGGAGATGCGCCAGGACAAGCGCCCGATGCTGGCCGACCTGAGGGAGTCGGGCTCGATCGAGCAGGACTCCGACGTGGTGCTGTTCATCTACCGCGACGAGATCTACAACCCCGAGTCGACCGAGAGCCAGGGCACGGCGGAGATCATCGTGGCCAAGCACCGCAACGGGCCCGACCGGGGTGCAGCGGCTGGCCTTCATCGGCCACCATGCCCGGTTCGACAACATGGCCCGGGTGTAGCGGCCCGGGTCTAGCGGCCCGGGCGCCGGGCGTTCGGAGCCGGCCTCCGGACCCGTCGGCTGTGGCTGGTCTGTTTTTTGAATTCGACCGAATTATCGGCCCGGGGCCCGGGGGGATAGCAAGCCGCCCGTTCTAACGCCTGCAGCCCTGCAGCCGATATTCCGGGGAATTTGGAAATTGGAAAGACGGCTCTGTGGGTGGACAGGGGTTCGCCGGCGGGCCCGGGCGGGAACCATGGACGGGCCGGCCCCCGATTTCGGTGATGATGTCCCGGTGACCGAGTTCGTCATTCCTCGCATACCCGCCTCGGCCGGAGCGTTGATCGGTGACGGGGACGGTCGGATCCTCATCCTCAAGCCCACCTACAAAGCGGGGTGGACGGTACCCGGCGGCCAGATCGAAGAGGACGGGGAGTCCCCGTGGGAGGGCTGCCGACGCGAGGTGCTCGAGGAGACCGGGCTCACCGTGAGCGCCGGCCGGCTGGTCTGTGTCGACTTCCTCCGCCCGAAGGCCAGACGTCCCGGCGGGCTCCGGTTCCTCTTTGACTGCGGCTCGGTCGGTGGCACCCAGAAGGACGGGATCGTGCTGCAGGCCGAGGAGATCGAGGAGTACCGGTGGGCCGAGCCCGGAGGAGGCGGTCCGACGCCTGAGCGGCCCGGTGGGGCGGAGGGTCGGCCGGGTGCTGGCCGCCACCGGTCCCCTCTATCTCGAAGAGGGGGCCGGTCGCCGGCGTGACCGGGTGAGGTGAGGTATGACCCCGGCGTGACCGGGTGAGGTGATGACCGGGGCGCCACCGGGCGGGGCGCAACCCGGCCGGGCGCAACCGGGCGGGGCGCCACCGGACAGGGCGCCATCGGGTCGGTCAGGCCCCGACGGGCGGGCCACCCCCCGACAACGGCAGCCAGGTGAGGAACCGGTTGAGGTGCTCCCGACCGAGGTCGGCCACCCGGGTGCAGGCGAACCAGGGCTCGACGGGGATGGCGTCCGTCACCGGATGGACCTCGACCACTGATCCGAGAGCCAGCGCGTCGGCGCAGGCGAAGGCGGGAAGCAGGCTGATGCCGAGCCCGTGGGCCACCGCAGCGCCCACCACCCGGAGGTCCGGTGCGACCAGCCGAAGGTCGGCGTGGAAGGAGCGCCCGAGCGGCGGAGAGCCAGAATCGGCGGGTCAGGGGCAGCTCGGCGCTGAAGGCCACCCAGGGCTGGCCGACCAGCCACGAGCCGAGGCGCGGGAGCGATGCGAAGGGGCCGATCTGGCGCCAGAGCCGGCGAGCCGACCAGCACGAACCGCTTGGTACCGATGGGCGTCGGAGGTCAGGGACCGCCGCCCGGGAGTGATGCTGGTGACGGCAACGTCGAGCTCGCCGTGCTCCAGCAGGTCGAGGAGCTCGTCGTCCGGCCCGAACCGGGCGGTCAGGGCGGGCGCGTCCGGCGTCAGCCGGGGCACCACGGCGTACGGAGAAGAACTCCGCCGACGAACCGAAGCGGATGGTCGGGGCCGCCGGGCCGACCGCCGCCGTCCAGGCCGACCAGCACCGGCTCCAGCCGGTCGAGCGATTCGGCCACCTGGGCGTGCAGCTCGCGCCCCGGCGGGTGGGCTCGACCCCGTGGGATGTACGGATGAAGAGGGGAAGACCGATCCGGCCGCTCGAGGGCGGCCAACTGCTGGCTGGCCGCCGGCTGCGACAGGTTCCGCTGAGCGGCCCCGCCACTGACCGACCCCGACCGGTAGATGGCCACGAAGGTGCGGAGCCACTCCGACGCAGCCATTCGGTTAGCTTATATACAGCTGTTCAGAAATCTTGTTTGCCAATGGAACTGCTGGAGCCTCATGCTGGGAGGATGACCGACGTTCCCTACACCCACGGCCACCACGACAGCGTGCTGCGGTCCCACCGCTGGCGAACGGCGGAGAACTCGGCCGGCTACCTCCTGGCGCGCCTCCACCCGGGGATGACCCTGCTGGACGTGGGATGCGGACCGGGGACCATCACCTGCGACCTGGCCCGCCGGGTGGCTCCGGGCCAGGTGATCGGCGTCGACGCCTCGGCTGAGGTCATGCCGAGGCACGAGCGACCGCGGCCGGGGCCGGCGTCGCCCTCGCTCCACTTCGAGGTGGGAGATCTCTTCGACCTCCGGTTCGAGGACGGGACCTTCGATGTGGTCCACGCCCATCAGGTGCTCCAGCACGTGGGCGACCCGGTGGCCGCCCTGGCCGAGATGCGCCGGGTCTGCCGCCGCGGAGGGATCGTGGCCGTCCGGGACGCGGACTACCCGGCCATGCGGTACTTCCCCGACGACCTGACATCGGCCGGGCCTTCGCCGCCTACGGGGCGCTGACCCGGCTCAACGGGGCCAACTGGGATGCGGGCCGCAGGCTGCTCGCACTGGGCCTCGGAGCCGGGTTCGCCTCGGTGGTCCCGTCCGCGTCGACCTGGTGCTTCGCCACGCCGGAGGACCGGGCCTGGTGGGGGGACCTGTGGGCCGACCGCTTCACCCGGTCGTCGATGGCCGAGCAGCTGCTGGCCCACGGCATCGCCACCCCCGACGACCTGCCCTTCGCCGCCGCCTGGCGGCGGTGGGCGGCGGCGCCGGACGGCTGGTTCGCCGTGCTCCACGGCGAGGTCGTCTGCGCCGCCTGACACGGCCGGCGGTTCAGACGGTCGACGGGCCGATCCCGAGGCAGGGCATCGAGGAAGCGGTCGGGCGCCTCGACCATCGGGTAGTGGCCGACCCCGTCCAGCAGGTGGACGGCGGATGTCGGGCCGGCGCCGACACGCAGCCGATCGGTCATGGCCGGCACGGCGATGGGGTCGTCCCGTCCCCACACCACCCAAGAGGGGAAGGGTGGCGCTCGATGGCCCCGGTGAAGCGCGCCTCCGTCGCCGCCGCTCCTCGACGTAGCGGATGAGGCGGGGGAGCAGGAGCTGCCCGTCGAGGTGGGAGATCATCTGCCACTGGCCGGCGAGCTCGTCGTCGTCGACGACGCTGGCCGGGACTGAACGTGGCCGCCACGCCGGCCATCACCGTCGCCTGGTCGAGGGGCGCGTCGTCGGGCAGCCGCTCGTCGGGCAGCGCCAGCAGGAAGCGCTGGCCGGCGCTGAGCTGGGCCAGGTCGAAGTAGATGCTGCCGTTGGTGAGCGCCCGGTCGGTGATCTCGACGTCCCAGCTCGCCCTCGAGCTGGCGGGCCAGCAGCTCGCCGCCCACGGTGTCCCCCACGTCGTGGGTCAGGAGCCCCAGGCGGTCCACGCCCGACGGCCGATCGAGGAAGGCCATGGCCACGTCGGCCTGGAGCGCGAAGGCGTAGGCCCGGTCGGGCTTCTCCGACAGCCCGTAGCCGAGCATGTCGAAGAGCAGGACCCGGCGGTGGGCGGCCAGCCGGTCGACCACGCGGTGGAAGTCGAACGACGAGGTGGGGAAGCCGTGGAGGACGAGCAGCGGCGCCTGCAGCTCGGCGCCGGCTGGCGGGACGTCGACGGTGAAGATGCCGATGGCCGCACAGGGTGACGGTGTCGCGCCCCGGGCCCTCCACGCCTCGGCCGGCCGGTTCACCCGATCAGACGGGTCGCTGGAAGAACGCCAGGACCTGGTCGAGGGCGGCCCGGGTGGGTGTTCCGGGCCGATCGTCGAGGTCCTCGGTGAGGACCGAGTGGGCCGCCTTCTTGTGGCCGTGGGGATTGCCCGGGGACGAGTCGAGCTCGACGCCGACGAACGCGTCGCCGAGCAGCTCGCGCAGGTGCTCGAAGCGCTCGGGCGGGCTGGCCTTGTCGCCGGTGAAGCGGAGCCCGAGCACGCAGGCCCCGGCGGCGGCCCGCTCCTGCACCCGGCCGGACGTCGGCTGGTGACAGCCCGAGGTCGCGCGCGGAGGGACCTGGTCACGGGAAAGGGAAGGGAGGGCTGGCTGAGCACCGGGGCCACCACCACGTCGTCCACCATCATGCCCAGGGCGAAGCCGCCGGTGAAGCACATGCCCGACCGCGCCCACCCCGGGCCCGCCGCACGCTGGCGTGCTCGTCGGCGGCCAGGGCCCGCAGCCAGCCGATGACGGGCTGGTCCGTCCCTGGGCCAGCACCGTGAACTCCTGGCGATGCAGGCCCGGGCGATCGAGGAGAGGGTGTACCCGGCGGTGGCGGCCCGGCCGTCGTCGCCGAACAGGTGGGGCATCACCGCGGTGAGCCCGGCGTCGGCCACCCTGCGCCGCGAAGCGCGGCGACGGCGGGGGTGATGCCGGGCATCTCGCTCATCACGATGACGGCCGGCCCGGAACCCGGCCCGGTAGACGGCCCGGGTCTCGCCCTCGGCGGAGAAGGACGCTGTCGAACCCCGCCAGTGGGTCGGCCACGGCGTGGACGCTACCCGTCGCCGCCGGGATTCGGCCTCGGCGTCGAGTCCCGACCTCAGGCCACGGCCAGGGTGGCCACCACCGGGCAGGTGGTCGGACCCGGCGAACGACGCCGACCCGGGCCTCGAGCACCGACACGGGCGGGGTGACCAGCACGTGGTCGAGCTGGCTGTGGGGGCGGTAGGCGGGCCAGGTGCGGGCGGTCACCGCCCGTCGCCATCCTCTGAGGTACGAGTTGACCGGGGGTCCCCAGAGGTTCATGTCCCCGGCCAGCACGGCGGCGCTGGTCGGCGGGGGAAGCAGGGTCGCGCAGCAGGCGGTACTGGGCGTGCGATCCATGGGTGATGTGGGACATGTGGGTCCCGAAGACGGCGAGCGGCCCGCCGCCCAGGTCGACGGTGCAGCCGATGACGACCCGCCGGGCCGCGTCCCGGCGAAGCTTCTTCAGCGGGATGACCTCGCACTCGGTGGACGGGCACCCGGGACAGCATGGCCACGCCCCAGGTTCCGTCCACGTACCCGGTGCCGGCCGGATCGGAACTCCGGCGCCAGTGCTCCTCGTCGAGCCGGAACGACGTCCGCCAGGGTCCGATCGGCGGTCCCCACCGGCTCGGAGGCGGTCGGATGGGGACCGAAGAGACGGCCGTGGGCCAGGCCGACCTCGGCCACCACGGAATAGCCCAGCCGGCCGGCGACCGTGGTGGCCGTGCTCGGGCCCCCGTCATCGGGTGCCCATGACTCCTGCATGACCAGGACGTCGGCATCGAGGGTCCGGCACTGCTCCGACGACGTCGAAGGGCCGCCCCCAGCCGTCGACGCCCAGATGGATGTTGAAGGTGGCCAGCGTCAGGGACGCCGGGCGGTGCCCTCCGCTCACGTGGACGGAGGACAGGCCAGGCCGGCGACAATACCGTCGTGGGGGCTGGGGTGGGAGGCGGCGAAATCACGGAGGTAATGTCCGATGGCGGGTCCGCCCGGCGTGCAGGGGACGGGGGCCATGGCCCCAGTGTGCCATCCGGGACCGGCCCCGAGAGGACACCCGCTCACCCCCGGCGGAATCCGGGGCAACCGGGTCCCCGGTGGTGGGAGCATGGTGCCGATGACCGAGTGCGACGGACGGGGAGAAGCGGTGGGGTCGGCGGTACGGGACGGGTCGGACGGACGTTGAAGTTCGACACGATGCTGCCCGGACTCGAGGACGCCGGTGATCACGCCCGTCGCCTCGAGGAGCTCGGGGTGGACGGGGCATTCACCTTCGAAGGGCCCCACGATGTGTTCACCCCCCTCGTCCTGGCCGCGGTGTCGACGACCCATCTGGAGCTGGCCACCAACGTGGCCATCGCCTTCCCCCGCAACCCGGTGCAACTCGCCCACCAGGCGTACGATCTCCAAGCTGCTGTCCAAGGGACGGTTCACCCTCGGGCTGGGATCCCAGATCCGGGCCCAGGTGGAGAAACGCTACGGTGCCTCGTTCGACCGGCCCATCGCCCGCATGCGCGAGCTGGTCGGTGCCCTCCGGGCCATCTTCGCCACGTGGGAGTCCGGCGATCAGCTCGACTTCCGTGGTGAGTTCACCTCCCACACCCTGATGCCTCCCACGTTCAACCCCGGCCCCCATCCCTTCGGAATGCCGCCCATCGCCATCGGCGGGTTGGGACCCCAGATGGTGCGCCTGGCCGCCGAGGTGGCCGACGGCCTGCTGGTCATGCCGTTCAACACCGCCCGCCATTTCCGGCAGCGCACGGTCCCGGCCATCGGCGAGGGCCTGGCGCGAGCCGGTCGATCCAGGACGGAGCTGACCGTCACCGGGGAGGTCATCGTGTGCTGCGGCACGCACCGAGGCGGAGATAGAGGCCGCCCGGCTCGCCGGCCGGTGGCTCCTCTCGTTCTATGCATCCACGCCCGCCTACCGGCCGGTGCTCGAGGTGGAGGGATGGGAGGATCTGCAACCGGAGCTCAATAAGCTCTCCAAGTCCGGTCGCTGGGAGGAGATGCCGCACATGATCGACGACACCATGCTCGCCACGCTTGCTGCCGTGGGGTCGCCAAAGGAGGTTGCCGCCCTGGTCGTCGACCGGTTCGACGGCCAGGTCGACCGGGTCGGCTTCTACACGCCCTCGACCGTCTCCGAGCGGACCCTGGGGAATTGGTGGACGTGCTGGCCGGAGCCGGGTCAGCGACCGGAGCCGGAGCGGCGACAGCGACCGGAGCCGGAGCGGCGACAGCGACCGGAGCCGGAGCGGCGACAGCGACCGGAGCCGGAGTGCAGGCCGGAGCCGGAGCGGCGACCGCGACCGGAGCGCAGGCCGGTCCCACGAACGGTGAGACACGGTGAGCGGAGCGTCTGGGGGGCACTACGACGAGTTCTCGCTGTTCGAGGAGAACGCCACGCGAAGCCGGTCTCCCCTGGTCGGGTCCGCCGACGGTGCGCCGTGAGTCGGTCGAGGTCGACGGCGGCCGGAAGGTGAGCGCCCTGGTGTGGGGGTCGGAACCGCCCGAGATGGTGTTCCTCCACGGTGGCGGCCAGAACGCCCACACCTGGGACACGGTGGCGCTGGCCCTCGGCGTGCCCCTGGTGGCCGTCGACCTGCCCGGGCACGGACATTCCGACTGGCCGGGGACCGGCGCGCCCTCGACCCGGGGGCCATGGCCGACGATGTGGCCACGGTGACGGCCCGACTGGCCCCCGACGCAGGCATGGTGGTGGGCATGTCGCTCGGTGGCATGACCGCCATCGCCCTGGCCGCCCGGCATCCCGAGTCTGGTCAGGCGCCTGGCCCTGGTGGACATCACCCCCGGGGTCGATCACGACAAGAGCTCGGACATCGCCGCCTTTCTGGCCGGTCCCGAGTCGTTCGCCTCGTTCGACGAGATACTCGAGCGGACCATCCAGTTCAATCCGACCCGATCGGTAGTCGTCGCTACGCCGGGGGGTGCTCCACAACGCGGTGCAGCGGGAGGACGGGTCATGGACCTGGCGCCATCAACTGGGTCGGCCGTCGACGGGCACCGGACTCCACGTGGACTCGCTCGACTTCGGCTCCCTGTGGGACGATCTCGAGCACATCGCCGTACCGGTCCTGCTGGCCCGGGGCAAGCTCTCCCCGGTGGTCGACGACGCCGACGAAGCCGAGTTCCGTCGGCGCCGGCCGACCGACCCGGTGGTAATGGTCGAGGGCGCCGGGCACAGCATCCAGGGCGACCAGCCGGTCGAACTGGCCCGCATCCTCAGCCGGTTCTTCGCCGGGGACTGACCCCGGGTGGCGACCCGGGGCCTCAGGCCGCGACCTGCCCGGCCCCGGGCCCGGCGTCCGGCCTCCCCTCCGTACCTGCGCTCCGTCAGCCAGAGCGGCATCGAGCACCTCGCCGATGTCCGAGGCCAGATGGAAGGTCATCTCCTCACGCACCGCCTCGGGGACGTCCTCGAGGTCGGGCCCGTTGCGGACCGGGAGCACGACGTGGTCAGCCCGGCCCGGTGGGCGGCCAGAACCTTCTGGCGGACGCCGCCGATGGGGAGGACCCGCCCCTGCAGGGTGACCTCGCCGGTCATGCCCAGCACCGACCTGACCGGGACGTCGCGGAGCAGGCTGACCAGCGCGGTGGTCATGGTGACGCCGGCCGAGGGCCCGTCCTTCGGGATGGCCCCGGCGGGGACGTGGAGATGGAACCGCTTGCCGGTGAACACGGCCGGGTCGATGCCCAGCTCCGCGGCATGGGAGCGCACGTAGGACAGGGCGATCTCCGCCGACTCCTTCATGACGTCGCCCAGCTGCCCGGTCAGGGTCAGACCCTCCGGCCCGTCCATCATCGTGGCCTCCACGTAGAGGACGTCGCCACCGGTTCCGGTGACGGCCAGGCCGGTGGCGACCCCCGGGACCGCGGTGCGGTCCGCCGCCTCGAAGAAGAAGCGCGGGCCGCCCGAGCCACTGGCGCACGTCGTCGGCGTCGACGGTCAGGGGTGTCGAACCGGTGCCGTCCGAGGCGATCCGGGCGGCGACCTTGCGCAGCAGCCGGCCCAGCTCGCGCTCGAGCGAGCGAACCCCCGCCTCACGGGTGTAGTCCCCCACGATGACCCGAAGGGCATCGTCGGTGATGTCGACCTCGTCGGCGCCCAGGGCCGCCCGCTCCAGCTGGCGACCGACCAGATGGTGGCGGGCGATCGCCACCTTCTCGTCCTCGGTGTAGCCGTCGAGACGGATGACCTCCATCCGGTCGAGCAGCGCCCCGGGGATGGTGTCGACCATGTTGGCGGTGGCGATGAACAGGACCTTGGACAGGTCCAGCTCGACCTCGAGATAGTGGTCGCGGAAGGTGTGGTTCTGCGCCGGGTCGAGCACCTCGAGCAGGGCCGAGGACGGGTCTCCCCGGTAGTCGGCGCCCAGCTTGTCCACCTCGTCGAGGACGATCACCGGGTTCATGGTCCCGGCCTCGCGCAGGGCGCGCACCAGCCGACCGGGCTGGGCACCCACGTAGGTCCGGCGATGGCCACGGATCTCGGCCTCGTCGCGGACACCTCCCAGCGCCACCCGGACGAAGGAGCGTCCGAGGGCACGGGCCACCGACTCGCCCAGCGAGGTCTTGCCGACCCCGGGGGGCCCGACCAGGGCCAGGATGGCGCCCGCGCCACGCCCGCCGACCGGGGCCAGGCCCCGCTCGGCCTGCAGCTTGCGCACGGCCAGGTGCTCGAGGATGCGATCCTTCACGTCGTCGCAGGCCGTCATGGTCCTCGTCGAGGATGCGCGACGCCTCGGCCACGTCGAGCCGGTCCTCGGACTGCTCGCCCCAGGGGAGCTCGAACACGGTGTCCAGCCAGGTCCGGATCCACCCGTGCTCGGGGTTCTGCTCGCTCATCCGCTCGAGCTTGTCGATCTCGCGGTCGACCGCCTTGCGCACGGCCTCGGGCAGATCCCTGCCCTCGACCCGTCTCGCGGTAGTCGTCAGGTGCACTCGTCGTCACCGTCAGCCCAGCTGGCCGAGCTCCTTGCGGATCGACTCCAGCTGGCGACGCAGCAGGAACTCGCGCTGGGTCTTCTCCATGCCCTCTTCGACGTCGGTCTTGATCCGCTCTCGCAGCGTGAGATCGGCCAGGACCTCGCGGGCCCAGGCGATGACCAGCCGCAGCCGCTGCTCGACGTCGACGGTCTCCAGGACCTCGACCTTCTGGGCCAGGGACAGATCGGGGGAGTAGCCGGCCATGTCGGCCACCCGGCCCGGCTCGGTCACGTCGGCCAGGCGTTCGGCCAGCCGGCCCGCGCCCCTGCTCAGCAGGATGTTCTCGACCACGGCCCGGTACTCGCGGGCCAGCTCGGCGGCCTCGTCGGTCGCCGGGCCCTCGGCGATGTGCTCGACCTCGACCCAGAGGGCCTGTCCGGTGCCGGGCACCGCCGTGCCCAGTCGGGCCCGCTCGACGCCCCGCACCGCCACCGCCGGCATGCCACCGGGCAGCTCGCCGGTCTCCATGACCTCGGCGACCACGCCGACCGACGCGTAGCGCCCGTCGATGAAGGGGACGATCACGAAATGGCCGCCTGCCGCCCCGGCGGCCTCGGCCGCCGCCTTGGCCTCGTCCGACTCGAGGGCCATGGTGAAGACCATGCCCGGGAGGACCACCCCCGATGTCAGGGGCAGAAGGGGCAGGTTCTCGGTCAATTGTCCAATTCGTCCATCGTTCCTCCGGATGTCACCAGCACCGTGCTGTTGAACTTTGCTGTCCAGTGGTCAACAGATAAGTCGAACGTGTATTCCCTTTCACGCCTGGCCGGGTCCACGGGAGCGCCGGGGCCGGGCCGGGGCTCATGTCCGGCACGTGCCCGAAACATTCCGGCAATCGGGAGGAAATGCAGGTGGGGCACGATAACGGGATGGGCCGATCCCCGGTGCGACAGGAGCAGGACGGCCAGGGGCAGCGGGAGGGCCACGTCATCGTCTGCGGCCTCCAGGGCGTCGGTCTGCGGATGGTCGAGCAGCTCCACCAGGCCGGGGTGGAGGTGGTGGTGGTCGAAGACGAGCCCGATCCGCGTCTGGTCCGGGTGGTCGAGGCGTGGGACATCCCCTTCATCGTGGGCAATCCCCGGATCAGCGGCGTCCTCGAAGAGGCGGGGCTGGCCAGGGCCCGGGCCGTCGTCTGTGCCGAGCGCACCGAGGTCCAGACCCTGGAGACCGCCCTGCTCATCAGCGAGCTGCGGCCCGACATCCGGGTGGTGGTGCAACTGGCCAATGCCGCCGTGGGAGCGGCGGTCTCCCAGGTCACCGGACCCGGCACCGTGCTCGACGTGGCCGCGCTGGCCGCACCCTCCATCGTCGAGGCCTGTCTGGGCAGCGATTCCTTCCAGATCGAGCTGGGGGGCACCCGGTTCATGACCTGCGAGGTCGAGGTGGAGCGGTATGCGTCGCTGCGGGCACTGTTCGGGGCCCTGGCCCCCATGGCCGTGGTGCCGTCCGACGGGTCGGCCACGGTGGCCTGCCCGGGACGCGACCACATGGTGTCGATCGGGGACCGGGTCACCGTGCTCGGCACCCCCGAGGAGCTGGGCGGGGCCGGAATCGGAGCGACAGGTCGGGAGGACCGCCCGGGTCTGCGAATCAGGTCCCCGACGCGTGCCGGGGTTCGTGCGGCGGGTGGCCTCGGTGGTGGGCTCGGACGCCAACAGCACCCTGCGTCTCGCCGTGGTGGCCGCCTCGGGCTGGTCGTCCTCTCGGTCGTGATCCTCCTCGCCGGCTACCGCACCCCGGTGGCGGTCACATGTCGGCGCTCACCGCCCTCTACTTCACGGTGGAGACCATCTCCACGGTGGGCTTCGGAGATCTCAGCTTCTCCCACCAGTCCACCGGCATCCTGGTCTTCGGGATCGTCCTCATCGCCGTGGGGGCCACCCTGCTCACCACGGTCTTCGCCCTCATCACCAATCTCCTGGTGTCGTGGCGGATCGAGCAGTCGCTCGGTCGCCAGCAGCTGGTGGGGATGGAGGGCCACGTGGTGGTGATCGGTCTCGGCTCGGTGGGCATCCGGGTGCTCGAGGGGCTGCAGGCCGAAGGGCGGGAAGTCGTGGTGGTCGAGCGGAACGAGAACAACCGCTTCCTCAACCAGGCCCGGGCCCGGGGCGTCCCGGTGCTCATCGCCGACTCCACCCAACGCCAGACCCTCGAGGACGCCAACGTCCACTCGGCCGCGGCGGTGGCCGTGCTGACCAGTGACGACCTGACCAACATCGAGACCGGCCTGGCCGTCCGCGACTTCCTGGGCGAGCGCTGGGTCAGCGTGCCGGTGGTGCTGCGGGTGTTCGACCGCGACCTCGGCCACACCGTCGAGCACCACTTCGACTTCCGGCACGTGCGCTCCACGTCGGCCCTGGCCGCACCCCGGTTCGTCGGTGCCGCCCTCGGCCTCGACATCCTCGGCTCGTTCACCGTGGGACAGCAGCCGTTCCTGGTCGGGCGGCTGACCGTGGCCCCGGGCGGGGGCTCGACGGCCTGGCCATGGTGGACCTTCCGGCCCAGACCCGGGTGATCGCCCTCAGCCGGGCCGCCGACGGTGGGCGCCTCGAGCACCCGCCCCGGCGGGGCACCCGGTTCGCTCCCGGCGACCAGGCCTATCTGCTCGGTCCCTACGAGGAGCTGCTACGGGTCCTGCGCCACGAGCACGAAGGGGACATGGGCTCGGCGGTGTAACGCTGAGAGTTCATCCCCAGAGCACCTGATGTTCGTACTGTGTTCACCCCAGGTTCGCCCGACGTTCACCTCCGATCGGTACGGTCACGCGGGGTGCCTCTTGCACCCCTTCTGCGTGCGGCCGGCGAGCGCGGGCCGCAGAACGCCACACGGAGGTCCGAGCACCAGTGGATTCAGCCGACCCCTCTCGACGCGACGGGACCGCGGCGCAGGACGCGCATCTCCTGCTCGTGGGCCTGGTCGGCGCCGGCATCCTGCTGGCCGCCTGCAGCTCGTCGTCCACGCCGGCCACCACCACCGTCGCCCCCGGGCGGCAAGCTGAGCGGCAGCAACGCCGCCTACATCGCCGCCGACCTGAAGGCCCCGGCGGGCTCGCTGACCGCGGCCGGCTCGACCTTCGTCCAGCCCTTCTTCACCAAGGCCTTCTACACCTACACCGCGGCTCAACTCCGGCCTGCAGGTCAACTACTCGGGCGTGGGCAGCGGCGACCGGCATCACCGACTTCCAGGCCGGGATCGGTCGACTTCGCCGCCTCCGACGTGCCCATGTCCAGCTCCGACCTGGCCAAGGTGCCGGCCTCCTCGGGCCCGGTCATCCAGATCCCCGACATCCTCGGCGGCGTGACCGTCTCCTACAACCTCCCCGGCGTGACCAAGCGGCTCAAGCTGGACGCCGCCACCCTGGCCGGCATCTTCGACGGCACCATCAAGACGTGGAACGCCTCGCAGATCACCGCCCTCAACCCGGGCGTGACCCTGCCGTCCAACGCCATCGTGCCCGAGGTGCGGGCCGACAGCTCGGGCACCACCTACATCTTCACCGACTACCTGACCGCGGCGGCCCCGACGGTGTGGACGCTGGGCACCAGCAAGACCATCACCTGGCCGTCGGTGGCGATCCAGACCCCGAAGAACTCGGGCGTGGCGTCGAGCATCAAGTCGACGCCCTACTCGATCGGGTACGTCGAGTTGGCCTACGCCCTCCAGAACAACTTCACCTTCGCCGCCATCAAGAACGCCGCCGGGGTCTACGTGGTGCCCTCCGCAGGCCACGGTGGCCGCCGACGCCGACCAGAGGCTCGGGGTCACGCCGACCGACTTCTCCATCGTCAACGAGCCCGGCGCCACCAGCTACCCGATCGCCGGCTACAGCTGGGCCATCCTGCTGCAGAAGCAGACCAGCGCCACCACCGGGGCCCAGGTGGTCAAGGTCCTCGACTGGACCACCCATACCGGCGGGGGCCAGGACCAGGCGCCGGCCTCGGCTACGTGGTGCTCCCTCCCGGGCTGTCAGAACTCCAACCGGACCGCGCTGCTGACGGTGACCGGGCCCGAGCGGGCAGGCCCTGCTGACCAAGTGAACGTCCGGGGTCCACGACCCATCGACCGCGAGGGGCTGACCGACACGCTGTGACCACCGTCGAGACAGCGACACCGACAGGGCAGGCAGGCCGCGGCCGGCGCCGCTCGCTGCCCAACGGTGCCTACCGGGGGCTCCTCATCGTCGTGGCGGCCGTCTTCGTCGGCCCTGGTGGCGTGGTACCTGATCTCGATCATCGTCCAGTCCAGGCCGGCCTTCTCCACCCTCGGGTTCTCGTGGATCTTCCAGAAGGTCTGGGACCCGAACCAGAACAAGTACGGGCTGCTCCCGTTCATCCTCGGGACCATCGAGACCACCGCCATCGCCCTGGTGCTGGCCGTCCCCATCGGCCTGGGGACCGCCATCGCCCTGGCCCATCTGGTCCCCGACCGGCTGCGGCCGCCGCTCTCCACCGCGGTGGAGCTGCTGGCCGCCGTGCCCAGCGTGGTCTACGGCCTGTGGGGGCTGATCGTGCTGGCCCCGGTGTTCCGGAGCACGTCGAGCCCTTCCTCACCTCGGTGTTCGGGTGGACCGGGCTGTTCAACGGTCCCGACGACGGGGTCGGGCTGCTGCTGGCCGGGTGATCCTGTTCGTGATGGTGCTGCCCACCATGGTGGCCATCTCCCGTGACGTGCTGGCCGTGGTGCCCGAAGGAGCAGGTCGAGGGGGCGCATGGCCCTCGGCGCCACCCGCTGGCAGGTGCTGCGCAAGGTGGTGGTGCCCGGGGCCCGGACCGGCATCCTCGGCGGCTTCACCCTGGCCATGGGCCGGGCCCTGGGGGAGACGGTGGCGGTGGCCCTGGTCATCGGCAACTCGCCCGTTCATCGCCCACTCGATCAAGTCGCCGGCGGCCACGCTGGCCTCGCTCATCGTGAACAACTTCGGCGAGGCCACCGGCACCGAGCTGGCGCCCTGTTCGGGGCGGCCTGGTGCTGTTGGTCATCGGGATCGTCCGTCAACGCCCTGGCCCGGTGCTGGTGCGGTCGACGCTGCCCGGGGCGGCGGCGGCCTCGGTGGCGGTGGCCTGATGGCGACCACCCTCACCTTCGACGCCTCGTCCGACCCGATCCTCCAGCGGCGGCGCGAGATCCAGGACGTGGCCGGCGGCCTCGCTGCGCCGCCGCAAGGTCTACTCGAAGATCGCCGTGGGCGTGTGCTGGGTGCTTCCTGGGCATCGCCATCGTCCCGCTGGTGGCGGTGGTGGCCTACGTGGTCATCAAGGGCCTCCCGGCCTGGAACGCCGACTTCTTCACCCACCCGACCGACGCCCGAGGGGATCCCCGGCGGAGGGGTGTGGAACGCCATCGTGGGCACGGCCGAGATCGGGCTCATCGCCACCGCGGTGACCGTGCCCCTCGGGCTGCCGTGCGGCCTGTTCCTGGCCGAGTCGGACGGGCAGGGTCGCCGTCGGCCGTCCGCTTCACCGCCGACGTGATGACCGGGGTGCCCTCCATCACCATCGGCATCTTCGGCTACATCGCCATCGTCAAGAACTTCGGCTACAGCGGGCTGGCCGGCGCCTTCGCCATCGGGATCATCATGCTGCCGGTGATCATCCGGGCCGGCGAGACCGCCTTCCGGGGCGTGCCCGGCCAGCCTGAACGAGGCGGCCCTGGCCCTCGGGGCCCGGAAGGCCACCATCGCCCGCCGGGTGGTGGTGCCCGGCCGCCCTGCCCGGGGTCATCACCGGGGTACTGCTGGCCGTGGCCCGCGGCCTGGGCGAGACGGCACCGCTGCTGCTGACCATCTTCGGCAACCAGTACATGCAGTGGAACCCGACCAAGCCCATGGACGCCCTGCCCCTGGTCATCTTCAACAACAGCAGCCAGCCCTATCCCGACCTGGTCCAGATCGCCTGGGGGGCGGCGCTGCTGCTGATGGTGGTGGTGCTGGTGCTGAGCATCGGGAGCCGTGTGACCGCCGCGTTCCTGCAGAGGGAGAGACGATGATCGACCCGACCCCCACCCCGCCGGCGGCGGAGGAGGGCGTCGCGTTGACACACCGGCGAGGTGCTGCTCGAGCCACCGGCCGGCGAACCGGTCATGCGGCTCTCGCGACGTGGCGGTGGCCTTCGCCGGCCGCACGGCGGTCCGCGACGTGACCTTCGACGTCCACGCCGGGGAGATCACCGCCCTCATCGGTCCGTCCGGCTCGGGCAAGACCACGCTCGCTGCGTGCCCTCAACCGGATGCACGACACGCGTGCGGACGGCCTCGGTCACCGGCAGCATCCTGCTCGGTGACCTCGACGTCAACGCCGCCTCCACCGACGCCACGCTGCTCCGGACCCGGGTGGGCATGGTCTTCCAGCGCCCCAACCCCTTCCCCACCATGAGCATCTACGAGAACGCCGTGGCCGGGCTCAAGTTCAACGGGGTGCGCAAGAAGGCGCTCCTCGACGAGGCGGCCGAGTCGGCCCTGATCGCGGCGGCCCTGTGGGACAGCGTGCGCGACCGGCTGAAGACCCACGCCAGCACGCTGTCCGGGCGGCGAGCAGCAGCGGCTGTGCATCGCCCGGGCCCTGGCCGTCGAGCCCGAGGTGCTGCTGATGGACGAGCCCACCTCGGCCCTCGACCCCATCGCCACCAAGCGCATCGAGGAGCTGGTCGGGGAGCTCAAGCACCGGGTGACCATCGTCATCGTGACCCACAACATGCAACAGGCCATGCGGGTGTCCGACCGGTGCGCCTTCCTGCTGATGGGCGAGGACAAGGCCGGCGAGCTCATCGAGTTCGGCCCCACGGCCAAGCTGTTCAGCGAGCCCACCGACCCCCGGACCCTCGACTACGTGAACGGCCGGTTCGGCTAGGGATCAGGGCAAGGCTCAGCCTCAGGGGGCCATGCCTCAGTGCGAGGCTCAGCTGCAGGGCAGGGGCAGGCCCAGACCGGCCGCCCCCGGCCGGTGGTCCGCCGAACCGTGCAGGTCACCGAAGTCCGGTGCCGTCGGCGGCGCGGGCGGGCGCCGTCGGGGTCGATGCGGAAGCCGACGCCCCGCACGGTGACGATGTAGCGGGGCTCGGCCGGGTCCGGCTCGAGCTTGGCCCGGAGCCGGTGGATGTGGGTGTCGAGGGTGCGGCTGTCCGAGAGGTACCGGTCGGGCCACAGCAGGTCGATCAGCTCGTCTCGGGTCCGGACCCGCCGGGCCGGGGACAGCAGCACGGCCAGCAGGTCGAACTCGCGCCGGGACAGGTGGGTCTGGCGGCCGTCGACCGTCACCTCCCGGCGGACGAAGTCGACGGTGACCGAGCCGAAGGCGGCGTCGGGACGCTGCTCGCTCGGCCCGGGTCGGCATCGGGTCCACCGGCGACGGGTGGAACGGGCTCCAGGAACGGTGTGGCCGGCGGCGACACCCGGCGCAGGATGGCGTGCATCCGGGCCACCAGCTCGCGGAGGCGGAAGGGCTTGGTCACGTAGCCGGCCGCCCCCAGCTCGAGGCCGAGGACCACGTCGAGCTCGGTGTCGACGGCACTGACCATGACGATGGGCACCGGGGCGATGGCCCGCATGCGGCGGCACACCTCGATGCCGTGCATGCCCGGGAGCAGCAGGTCGAGCAGGACGATGTCCGGCGGCCGGTCGGTGAACAGCTGGAGGGCCTCGAAGCCGTCGGCGGCCACGTCCACGTCGAAGCCCTCCCGGCTGAGCCCCGAGGACAGCGCCGCGCGGTAGGACTCCTCGTCCTCCACCACCAGCACTCTGATGCTCTCGCCGACGGCGACCATGGGCAGGGCGACCTCCGAGGCGACCCTAGAGAAGCCAGGTGAACGGGAAACGGCCCGTTGGCAACCTGGCGGTGATCGTTCGGTGAACGTTGTGGGTCGTTCGGCCTTCTCCCTGCTCGACTCTTCCCCCGGCCGTTCCCGGGGGTCCAGGACCGGGGCCAGTGGTCGTGACCTGCGCTTCAAACCGTAGGGGTCCACCCGCACACCGATCGTCGACCAGTGGGGGAGGCAGTGGTGGAGCGCGGCGTCGGGCAGACCCCTACGGCTTGAAGCGGTAGCCGATCCCCGCACGGTCAGGACGTGCTGGGGCTCGGCCGGGTTCAGCTCGATCTTCTTGCGCAGCCGCTTGACGTGGGTGTCGAGCGTGCGGCTGTCGCCCTTGGTGCGGTCCCGCCAGATCCTCTCCATGCACTGCTTGCGGGTGACCACGTGCCCGGACTTCGGAGACCAGCAGGGCCAGGAGGTCGAACTCCTTGCGGGACAGGTCGACCTCCTTGCCCCGGACCACGGCCTGGCGCAGCGAGACGTCGATGCGGACCGGGCCCAGCGTGTAGATGCCGTCGGGGTGCGGCCGATCGGCCGTCGGGCGGCGGCTGGCGGCCGACCCGGCGCAGGACGGCCCGGATCCGCGCCGTCAGCTCCCGGGGCCGTGGTGGCTTGGTGATGTGGTCGGCCGCCCCGGCCTCGAGAGCCAGCACGGCGTCGAGCTCGTCGTCGCGGGCGGTGACCATGATGACCGGCACCGGGGAGATGGCGGAGATGCGCCGGAAGACCGACAGGCCCTGCGAGTCGGCGAGCTGCATGTCCAGCAGGATCAACGAGGGATGCGGCCGACGGCGACCAGGGCGATCCCTCGTCCCCGTCGCTGGCGGTGACCACGTCGAATCCCTCCACCGACAGGGTGGCGGCCAACGAGTCCCGCGACTGGGCGTCGTCGTCGATGATCAGGATGGTCGGGTGCCCGACGGGGGGAGTACGCCGTTCGTCGGCTTCGCGGAAGGCCAGGGTCATCGGTGGCCCCTGGCGTCCGGAACCGGTGCCCGGCAGTGTGCACGGTGTCCGCGGCGGCGGGCCCGGGCGGCCACGCCGCTGCTGGGCGTGCCTCGAGCGGAGACGCGGTAGAGGAGTTGCCGTGAGAGGCAGGAGGGGCCAGGCCCCCGGACGGAGCGAGACCGACGAGCGGTGCGCGGGCCCACGGGACCGGCTGGGTGGCCGGGCGGGACGTGAGCACGCGGTGTCGTGGTTCGGCTCCCATCGCCTGCTCACCCTAAGAAGGCCAGGTGAACGAAACGCAATGCCCGTGTCACGGAAAGATGAATGGTGGGTAATCTTCTGCGCGGGCACGGCCAGCGACAGGGATCCGCAGCCGCAACCATGCTGTACGCCGCAGTCGCCGATCCGAGAGGTCGTGGACGGCAGCGACATGAGCGACACGACAGAGGAACACGACGGACGTGGTGGACGTGCCGTCCACCGAGGAGTGGACGGAGCTGGCTCGACCAGCTACGAGGTCGCTCCGCCACCGCCACCTCCGCCAGCTGTTCGCCGACGATCCGGATCGCGGCACCTCGATGACGGTGACGGCCGGCGACCTCTATCTCGACTACTCCAAGCACCGGGTCGACGGCGGAGACCATGGCCGCGCTGATGGCCGTGGCCCGCCGGGCCGGGGTCGAGGAGCGACGCGACGCCATGTTCGCCGGCCGGCACATCAACACCACCGAGGACCGGGCCGTCCTCCACGTGGCCCTGCGCATGCCGCGGGCACGCCCGCCTCGAGGTCGACGGGCAGGACGTGGTGGCCGACGTGCACCGGGTGCTCGACCGGATGGGCGCGGTGGCCACCGTCCATCCGCTCCGGCGAGTGGACCGGCGCCACCGGCGAGCGGATCACGCGCCGTGGTCAACATCGGCATCGGGGGCTCCGACCTCGGCCCGGCCATGGCCTACGAGGCGCTTCGCGACTACGCCGCCCCGGACATCGAGTGCCGGTTCGTGTCCAACATCGACCCGGTCGACCTCTACAACAAGACCCACGACCTCGATCCGGCCGAGACGCTGTTCGTCGTCAGCTCGAAGACGTTCACCACCCTGGAGACGCTGACCAACGCCGCCGCGGCCCGCCAGTGGCTGCTCGACGGGCTGGGGGGCGGGGACGAGGCGGTGGCCCGGCACTTCGTGGCCGTGTCCACCAACGAGGCGGCGGTGACGGAGTTCGGCATCGACCCGGCCAACATGTTCGGGTTCTGGGACTGGGTGGGCGGCCGCTACTCCTACGACTCGGCCATCGGCTTCTCGCTGATGGTGGCCATCGGTCCCGAGGCCTTCGCCGACATGCTGGCCGGGTTCCACGCCATCGACGAGCACTTCGCCACCGCCCCGCTCGAGGCCAACATGCCGGTCATCCAGGGCATGCTGAACGTCTGGTACAACAACCTGTTCGGGGCCGAGACCCACGCCGTCCTGCCCTACAGCCAGCGCCTGGCCCGGTTTCCCGCCTACCTCCAGCAGCTGACCATGGAGTCGAACGGCAAGTCGGTGCGCCGGGACGGGTCAGCCCGGTGTGGGGCCAGACCGGCGAGATCTTCTGGGGCGAGCCGGGCACCAACGGCCAGCACGCCTTCTACCAACTGATCCACCAGGGGACCAAGCTCATCCCCGCCGACTTCATCGGCTTCGGCGAGTCCACCCACGAGACGGGGGACCAGCAGGACCTGCTGATGTCCAACTGCTTCGCCCAGGCCAAGGTCCTGGCCTTCGGGCGCACGGCCGAGGAGGTGGCCGCCGACGGGACCCCACCCGACCTGGTGCCCCACAAGGTGATGCCCGGGCAACCACCCGAGCTCGACCATCGTGGCCCCGAAGCTGACCCCGTCGGTCCTCGGCCAGCTGGTGGCCCTCTACGAGCACACCGTGTTCACCGAGGGGGCGGTGTGGGGCATCGACTCGTTCGACCAGTGGGGGGTCGAGCTGGGCAAGGTCATGGCCGAGCAGCTGGCGCCGGCCCTGACCGACGCCGCCGCCCCCGACCTGGGCGGCCAGGACAGCTCCACCGCCGCCCTGGTCCGTCGCTACCGGAGCCTGCGCGACCGCCCCGACTGAGGGCTCGGTGCCGACCGCTCGAGGGCCGGGCCCGTCAGGCCGAGGCCAGCGCCTTCCACAGCGACCGGTAGTTGGGGTAGGTGATGCCCTCGGTGATGTAGCCGGCCCGCTCCAGTTCGGCGTGGAAGGCCGGCAGGTTGCGGAACGGGATCCCCATGTCCACGTGGTGGGCCAGGTGCCACCCGGTGTTGTAGGGGACGAACCAGAACCGGGCCAGCAGCGACTGGCGCACGTTGTGGGTGGTGACCCGGCGGTCCGGTACCGGCCTCGAGCCCGCCGTGCTCGGCGATGGCCCGCAGCCGGTTGATCACCCGCCACTGGGTCATCCACGGGCAGCCACCACAGCAGCGGGTAGATCCACCACCGTCCGGTGGCCGCCCACATGACCGCCCACAGCACCACCTGGACCCCGAGGATGGAGCCGGCCACCGGCCGGCTGCGCCTTGTTCCTCAGGGCCTTGAACAGCGGGGTGAAGTTCTTCCAGCCGGAGATGCCCACCGCGTCGCGGACCAGCCGGCGGGCCAGCGTCGCGCCGGTCGCACGCGGTAGCCGCCGTAGAAGGCCATGTCCGGCTCGCGCGGACCGAACTCCTCTTTGTGGTGGGCGAAGTGGCCCCGCCGGTAGATGGAGATCGGGGTCCAGGTCGGATAGGCGATGAGCCAGGTGCCGACCCAGTCGTTGACCCGCTTGTTGGTGAACAGGAGCTTGTGGGCCGCCTCGTGCATGAGGATGGCGAAGCGGGCGTACATCGGCCCCATCAGGATGAAGGCGGCCAGGTAGGCCAGCGGGTTGCCGATCCACACGGCGCCGCCGATGAGCACCGCCACCCACAGCCACACCGACGGCCACGGTGACGGCATTGCGCACGTTCGTCGATCCGGCGCAGGTCGTGGCGGAGCTCGGGCCGGGCCATGCCGTTCTCCATCAGCCGGTCGGTCGGGAAGACCTCGGGCCGGGCGGCCGGCATCGGCCACCATGGTGGGTGCCATGTGTGGCATATTACAGAAATCGAGACAAATGATGCAAGAAAGTAATGCACCGCTGACGGCCCGGTCGGTCCTGGCCAGCGCCCTGCTGGGCGAGGACCCCCCGAGCTCCCGGTGGCCCACCTGGTCCACCTGGCCGGACTGTTCGGGATCAACGAGAACCGGGCCCGGGTGGCGCTCAGCCGGATGGTCGCCGCCGGGGAGGTGACCACCGACGGGTCCGGCCGCTACCGGCTGACCGGCCACCTGCTCGACCGTCAGGGCCGCCAGACCGGCAGCCGGCGGGGCGAGACCCGGCCGTGGGAGGGGACGTGGCGCATGGTGGTGGTGACCGACGTCGGGCCTGGCGCGCCGACGACCGCGCCTGGCCCGGCGGAAGCGGCTGGCCCTGGCCCGGCTGGCCGAGCAGCGCGAGGGCGTGTGGCTCCGCCCCGACAACATCGACCTGGTTCCCGACCCGGGCGACGATCCCGACGTGGCCCTGTTCACCGGCCACGCCCGACGGCGACCCGGCGGCGCTGGCCGCCGGGCTGTGGGATCTCGGACGGCTGGGCCGGACGGGCGGCGCGAGCTGCTCGGGCGGATGGGAGGCTCCCGCCCCGACGGCCCGGACGATCTGGCCCCGGGGTTCGTGCTGTCGGCCGCGGTGCTCCGCCATCTGCAGGCCGACCCCCTGCTCCCCGCCGAGCTGCTGCCCGACGGGTGGCCCGGCGCCGTCGCTGCGTCGGCGCCTACGAACGGTGGGACCGGCGGTACCGCCAGGTCCTCGACGCTGGGGCCGCTCGGCCTGACCCGGTGGCCGGCTCTCGGCCGGTGAAGTGCCGCGCCGCCCGTCGCGCCCGTACGGATCGACACGGACCGGGGCACCCGACCCCGTCGTGAAGGGCGTGCGGCCGGACCGGTGCACCCATCGACCGAGACGGAGGAGACCCGATGACCCAACCGCGAGCCGACCGGCACCGACCCGAGGACGGCGCACCCTTCGCGGGCCGGGTGGCGGTGATCACCGGGGGGGCCCGGGGCCAGGGCCGGAGCCATGCCGTGGAGCTGGCCCGGCTGGGCGCCGACATCGCCGTCTGCCGACCTGTGCCACGACCTGGACAGCGTGGGCTACCCCCTGGCCACCCCGGACGACCTGGCCGAGACGGTGCGACTGGTCGAGGCGCAGGGCCGCCGGTGCGTGTCGGCGGTGGCCGACGTGCGGGACCTCGAGGCCATGCTCGCCTTCGTCGACGAGGCCCACGACGCGCTGGGCTCGGTGGACATCCTGGTGGCCAACGCCGGCATCTCCACCCTGGGCTCGATCTGCACCATGGACGCCGCCCAGTGGAGCGAGACCATCGACACCAACCTGACCGGGGTGTTCAACGCCATGCGGGCCTGCGCCCCCCACATGCGCCGGCAGCGATGGGGCCGGATCATCGGCATCTCGTCGATGATGGGCCGGTCGTCCAACCCGGGCATCCCCGCCTACGTGGCCTCCAAGTGGGGGGTGATCGGCCTGTGCAAGTCGGTGGCCTTCGAGCTGGCCGCCTTCGGGGTGACGGTCAACGCCATCGCCCCGGGCAACGTCTCCACCCCGATGATCCACAACGACGCCCTCTACGGCCTGATGCGGCCGGACCTCGACCACCCCACCCGCGAGGACGTGGCCCCCGGCATGGCCGCGCTGCACGTGCAGCCGGTGCCGTGGCTCGAGCCCGAGGAGATCACCGCCGCCGTGGTCTTCCTGGCCTCCGAGGCGGCCCGCCACATCACCGGTTCGGTCATCGACGTCGACGCCGGCGCCTCGGCCCGGTTCACCGCCTGATCGGCCGCGGTCCGCCCCACCCCGGCTCCCTCGCTGTCACTGGCGGGACATGGCCGCCCGCCGGTCGGCTTCGGCCGGTGCCCTCGTCGCCGGTGGCCGGCCGGACCAGGTGATGTCGAGCCGCTCGAGCCTCCCCTCGAAGGGGAACGGGCCGGCATAGCGCTCGCTGACCGGGGAACCGTGGTCGTAGCCGACGCTCGGGCCCACGCTCGAGATCATGGTCATGACGAACGGGACGGCCATGGCCCACGGGCCGGCCGTCGATGACCAGCGTGGCCTCGCCGCCCTTCCCGGTGCGGCGGAACCGGACCCCGACGACCGAGGGGCCCACCGGGACCGGTCCGTCCGACTCGACCACGTGGTGGTCCCCGAAGCAGTTGTAGTCGAAGACCAGCCGGTCGTCCTGGACGAAGAGGCTGACCCCGGAGTTCTCGGTGCCCGAGGCGTAGAGGACGCCGCCGGCGCCCTCGGGCCGGTCGATGGTGGCCGCCATGTCCCACCCCCGCCCGCCGAGTGCCGGGGCCACCTGGGCCGGCAGCGGCGACATGGGGGGAAGTAGGTGTAGCGGCGGCTGGTGGGGTGGGGCGAGCGGTCCCGGTAGCGGGTGAAGAACAGCTCGATGGTCCGGTCGTCGAGGGGGAGCACCCCGTACTCCTCGGCCTCCGCCCACCACAGGTCGACCAGCTCGGCCACCTTGTCGGGCATCGCGCGGCCAGGTTGTGGCACTCGGAGCGGTCCTCGGCCAGGTGGTAGAGCTCCCAGTCGTCGTCGTCGAAGGGCACGCCGGGCTGGTGGCGGGTGACCGCCTTCCACCCGTCGGCGTAGATGGCCGCGGTGGCCCATCATCTCGAAGTACTGGACCTGCTTGTGGCCGGGTCGTCGGGCGCGTCGAAGGTGTAGCGCAGGGAGACTCCCGAGACCGGGATCTGCTCGAGGCCGCGGTAGACGGACGGGGCCTCGACCCCCAGGGTCTCGTAGATGGTGGGGACGATGTCGTTCACGTGGTGGAACTGGTGCGCCGGAGCCGCCCCGGTCGGCGATGCCGGTCGGGCCAGTGCACGATGAGGGGCACGTGGACGCCGCCCTCGTGGGTGTTCTGCTTGTACCACTTGAACGGGGTGTTGCCGGCCTGGGCCCAGCCCCACGGGTAGTTGGAGTGGCTGTGGGGCCCGCCGATGTCGTCGATGCGCTCGACCGCCTCGTCGGGCGTCTCGGCCAGGAAGTTGAAGTACTTCATCTCGTGCATGACGCCGAACGGCCCGCCCTCCTGGCTGGCGCCGTTGTCCGACAGCAGCAGGATGAGGGTGTTGTCGAGCTGGCCCAGGTGCTCGAGTGCGGCGACGAACCGGCCGATCTGGGCGTCGGTGTGCTCGAGGAAGGCGGCGAAGGCCTCCTGGAGCCGGGCGGCCAGCCGCCGCTGGTTCTCGGGCAGGGAGTCCCACGGCTCGACCCCGGGGTTCCGGGGGGCCAGCTCGGTGCCGGGGGGGAGCAGCCCCATCTCCTGCTGGCGGGCGAACCACCGGTCGCGGGCCACGTCCCAGCCCGTCGTCGAAGCGGCCCCGGTACTTCTCGAGGTAGGCGGCCGGGGCCTGGTGGGGCGCGTGCATGGCCCCGAAGGCCAGATAGGTGAAGAAGGGCCGGTCGGGACGGATGGACGTGGTGTCGTGGATGAAGCCGATGGCGTGGTCGACCAGGTCCTCGCTCAGGTGGTAGCCCTCGTCGGGGGTGGCCGGGGGCTCGACGCTGTGGTTGTCGTAGACCAGCTCGGGATGGAACTGGTCGGTCTCGCCCTCGAGGAACCCGTAGAAGCGGTCGAACCCCCGCTGGCAGGGCCACTGGTCGTAGGGCCCGGCCGCCGAGGCGTCCTCCATGGCGCACAGGTGCCACTTGCCCACGGCGAAGGTGGCGTAGCCCTCGTCCCGCAGCACCTCGGCCACGGTGGCGGCGTGGTTGGTGATGTGGCCGCGCATGTGGGGATAGCCGCTGTCGAAGTTGGCGAGCGAGCGCATCCCCACGGTGTGGTGGTTCCGCCCGGTGAGCAGCGAGGCCCGGGTGGGGGAGCACAGCGGGGTCACGTGGAAGTTGGTGTAGCGCAGCCCGCCGGCGGCCAGGCGGTCGATGTTGGGGGTGGCCAGGTCGGAGCCGTAGCAGCCGAAGTGGGAGAAGCCGGTGTCGTCGAGGAGGATGACCACCACGTTGGGGGCGCCCTCGCCCGGGTGCGCCGGGGTGGGCCACCAGGGCGTCGACTCGGCCTGGGTGCGCTCGATCACGCCGTCGAACGTTCGTACTCGCTCGGGCCCCTGCTCGGACGCGGATCGGGGCATCACGGATGGACGATATCGACGCTCGGTGGCCGTGTCCATCAGCCGCCGTGGCCGTCGGCGCCGATCCGGCGGCCTGGCGCCGTGTCAGTTGGCAGCCCGGCCGCCGGGCCGATGTCCTGCCTGAAGGTAGAATTCGGCGTTCCCCGCGTCGCCGGTGACGCGGCGCATCGGCCAGAGGGGGGTACCGTTGACGATGGCTGGCGGCGACGAACTTCCCCGGCCCTGCCCCGAGGGGTCCCAGGTGGTGGTGGCGGCGCCCGGCGACGGCGCCGGGCTACTGGGCCGGCGGACCGAGCGCCGTCCTGCGACGAGGACGGGACCTTCTGGCTGGCCTACCGGTTGCGCCGACCCGTCGGGGTCGGCCGGGGCTACGCCAACGTGGTGGCCCGGTCGGACGACGGTGAGCGACTTCGAGACGGTGGTGGTCCTCGAGCGTGACGAGTTCGGCTGCGACTCCCTCGAGCGGCCGGCGCTGGTGGCGCCCGACGACGGGACCTGGCGGCTGTACGTGAGCTGCGCCACGCCGGGCACCAAGCACTGGCGGGTCGACGCCCTCGAGGCCGACCGATCCGTCGGAGTTCGACGCCGGCCTCGGCCCGGACCGTCCTCCCCGGCGACCGGGACCGTCGGGTGAAGGATCCGGTGGTCAAGGTGGTCGGATGGCCGGTGGCACATGTGGCTGTGCTGCCATCCGCTGGATCTCCCGGAGAGCACCGACCGGATGTCCACCCGCTACGGCACCAGCGCCGACGGCATCGACTGGGACCTGCACGGCGTGGCGCTGGCCGGCACGCCCGGCAGGTGGGACCAGCGGGGCGCCCGTGTGGCCGACGTGGTGTCGCGGGGCGGCCGGTGGCTGGCCTACTACGACGGTCGGGCCAACAAGGAGGAGAACGCCGAGGAGCGCACCGGCGTGGCCGTGGGCGACGCCCCCGGATCGCTGACCCGCCACCGGGGGCTGCTTCGGGGCGTGGCCCGACGGCCGGGGATCGCTCCGCTACCTGTCGGCGGTGGCGCTGCCCGACGGCGGCACCCGGCTGTACTACGAGACCAGCCGCCGCGACGGGGCCCACGATTTGCGCACCGAGTACGTGCCGCCCTGCCCGGTAGGTGCGCCAGGTTCCGAGGTCCCAACCCGTCTCCTCCTCGACGATGGCGATGTCGTCGGCGAAGTAGTCGATCAGCTCGGCCCGCTCGGACTCGCGCCAGCTCGGGCCGGTGCTGGGGGGTCCGCTGGATGAGCCACTGGAGCGGGAGGCTGGCCTTGCGCCACACCTGGGGCGGGAAGTGGCGGCCGAGGGTGGCCCCGTGACGGAAGACCGCCCGCAGCGCCTCGGTGTAGAGGGTGGGTGGCACGTAGCCGCCCACGTTCCGGGCCGGCACCTCGGAGATCAGGCCCTCCTCCACTCCGAGGAACCGGCACACGCCGTCGAGGGTGGCGCGCCGGCTCTTCGACCAGCGAGAGGTAGCGGATGATGTGGACCTGGTCGCGGGGGAACAGGGTGTAGAGGTGCTGGAGCTGGCGACCGTAGAGCCCGGTCTCGAGGTAGCGCCAGAACGGGGCCCACCCGGCCTCGCTGCGGCGGGGCTCCTCGGCACAGGCGGCCAGGAAGTCGTCGATGGTCTCCAGGCCGTCGGCCCACAGGTGGGCCCAGTTGGAGTAGGCCCGGTCCACCGGATCGCGGAGGACGACGATCAGCCGGGCATCGGGCACGGCCCCGTGGATGCGCTCGTGGGCGGCGAAGTCGGCCAGGTAGAACGGGGTGCTCTCGCCCCGCAGCGTCCCGGGCGGGGCGTCGGTCGAAGAGCCGCTCGTACTCGTCGGGCCGCCAGATCCACTCGCGGTAGCTGTGGGCGTCGCCCGGACCGCCGTGGTCCGGGAGGTGGCCCGTCGCACAGGAAGAACTTGGGCTCCTTGACCGGCGACATGAAGAGCTGCGGGTGCTCGGCCAGGGCGGCGTGGAGCGCCGTGGTCCCCGCTTTGGGCGCGCCGATGACGAAGAAGTCAGGAAACGACACCTTCGTCCGTGCTTACCTAGGCCAGGGGAAGGGATCGGCCGGTCCGATCGCCCCTGAGGTTCGGCGTCCCATCGTGCCGGCGGGCCCGCCGCGTTCGCTCGCCGGCGATCAGCGTGCCGGCCAGCGTCGAGGCCAGGGCCAGATCCGACACCCCGACGACGTCCCTGGCCGGCGCGCCCGTGCCCACCAGGAGCAGGACGGTCGAGGTGATCAGCGCCGCCGTGGCCAGGAGCACCAGCCTCTGGGAGAGCGTGCGTCGCCCGTCGGCACCGGCCCGGGTGAGTGTCACCGCCGCCACCGCCGCCATCGCGGCGAAGACGAGGGCGCCCCCCCGACCGAACACCAGAGTGGAGAGCCGCGAGTCACTGGAGGGAAGGGCCCCGATCCACGTGTAGCCCTCCAGGATGGACACGGTGACCAGGAGGGCCACGCCCGGGGAGACCAGAACCTGGTTGCTTTGGGACGCGGCGGACGACCCGGACAGCTGCCCGGCGGTGGGCCCACCTTCATCCCGCCCCCGTGATGCGTCGGCGCTCCTGTCGCCCGGCAGCACCCAGCTTCCGCCCCGCGGCCTGTCGAGGAGGAGGGAAGAGGTCGGCTCGGATGGTGTCGGGATGGGCATCGTCATATGTCTCTAAATACAATCGATTTAGTCGACATTATGGTGCCGGCCCAGAGCCGAGTCAACCACCTGTGTTCCCCGTGCCGGCGGGGCGGACGGGAGGCGTCGGCCTGACCAGGCGGGTTGGCGATTCCTGATCGCCCTCGCTACTGTCCCCGCCCGGCGGCCCCGTCGAGTTGGGTTCCGCCGCCCTGCTCCGGGGCCGCCACCGGTCGATCACGGCCGGGTGGGCGGTCGCCGCCTGGCTGGTCTCGGCCCCCGAGGCGCGGGAGGGCGACGGGGAGTGGATCGGGGCCCAGGTGCCGTGCCGCCAGCTCGGGCTTCTGCCCGGCTGGCCGTGAGACCGGCACCGGCCGCTACTGTCACCACCGGGATGGGAGCGTCCACCGCCGGCACGGGAGCCTCGTCGTCGACGAGGGAGTTGTTGCTCGACGCCGCCGCGCTGCTCTTCGCCGAGCGGGGGATCGACAACGTCTCGATCGCCGAGATCGTCCGGACCGCCGATCAACGCAACTCCTCCGCCGTCCACTACCACTTCGGGAGCCGCGACGAGGTGCTCCGGGCGGTCCTGGCCCGCCACGTCCCGGCCATCGCCGAGCGCCGGCATGAGCTGCTCGAGCAGGCCCGGGCCAGGCCGCCGTCGGACGTCCGGTCGGCGGCCGAGGCCATCGTCCGTCCCGTCACCGAGTTCGCCCAGCGGGGCTGGCGGGAGCGGGCCTACCTCCAGATCGGCTCGGAGCTGAGCGGAGCCGTCGACCGCGCCCCGTCCGAGATCCGCGACCTGATGGAGCAGACGGCGGGCCAGGCGGCGTGGGACCTGCTGCGCCAGCGGTGCCCGGACGTTCCCGCCGACCTGTGGCGCCTACGCCGGGAGATCTGCATCGTCTTCATCGGGCGGGCCGCCGCCGACCGGGCCCGCGGCGTCGGACCGGGGCGGGCAAGGCGACATCCTCTCGGACGACCGGTTCGTCGACAATCTCGTCGACATGGTCATCGGGGCCATGACCGCACCCCACCTCGGCGGCTGACAAGCTGGTCCCATGGGTAGCGAGTACGAGGTCCCGACCACCGAGGAGCTCGACGCCATGTACGACTCGCTCAAGAACTGGGGCCGCTGGGGAGCCGACGACCAGCGGGGTGCGCTCAACCACCTCACCGACGCCCGCCGTGCGGCCGCGGCCGGTCTGGTGGGGACGGGCGAGTCGGTCAGCCTGTCCCACGACCTGGCCACCGAGCCCCTGCCCGAACACCCCCACCCGGTCCAGCACCACATGCTGGCCTCCGGCGACGCCCGGGACGCCAACGGGATCGCCGGCTACGAGGCGGCCCGCGACCACCTGGCCCTCGACGTCCACGGCCTGTTGACCACCCACGTCGACGCCCTCTCCCACATGTTCGTCCGCGGGGAGATGTACGGCGGCCGGCCGGCCAGCGAGGTGCGCAGCGACGGGGCCCGCTCCAACACCGTGCTGTCCATGGCCGACGGCGTGATCGGCCGCGGGCGTCCTGCTCGACGTGCCCCGGGCGCTCGGGTCCGACTACCTCGACGCCGGGGAGGTGGTCACCGTGGCCGACCTCGAGGCGGCCGAGGACGCCCAGGGGGTGCGGGTGGGGACCGGCGACATCCTGCTGGTGGCCTGGGGCCGCGAGGCCCGGCGGGCGGCCACCCGGGGGTTCGACGGCTTCTCGGGCCTCCACGCCGAGTGCCTTCCCTGGCTGCAGGAGCGGGAGGTGGCCGTGCTGGGCAGCGACGGGATCTCCGATCCGATGCCCTTCGTGGGCACGCCGGACTGGCCGTTCCCCGTCCACCAGATCGGGATCACGGCCATGGGCCTCCACCTCATCGACAACGTCGCCCTGGCCCCCCTGGCCGAGCGGTGCGCCGCGGCCGGGCGATGGGAGTTCCTCTTCACCATGGCCCGCTGCGGATCGCCAAGGGCACCGGGTGCCCGGTCAATCCGGTGGCCGTGCTGTGACCTCGCCACGACGACATCTGCGGGCAGCTCGTCCAGCGCTACGCCCGGGCGGCCGACGAGCGCGACGTCGAGGCGCTGGCCGCGCTGTTCCACCCCGAGGCCAGATCACCGGGGCCCGGGCGGAGCCAGACCCTCGAGGAGTGGCTGGAGACCATGCGGGCCCCCCGGGCCTTCCCCACCAGCATGCACTTGCTCGGTGATCCGCTCATCGACGTCGAGACCGGGCCGGACCGGGCCAGTCGACACCTACGCCGTCGTCTACCAGCTCAGCGATCCGCGGCCGGCCACGGCGACCTGACCCTCGGGATCCGCTACCTCGACGAGGTGGTCCGGAGCAGGGCCGGTGGGTGATCAGCGGCGGTCGTCGCCCCGGTCTGGATGCGCTGACGCGGGGCGCGGCGGACGCGGCGGGCCTGCGTGGCGGCTCCGGCCTCAGGCCGGCCGGCTGCCGGCACCGAGCCGGCCGGGCGGCCGGCCCCGGTGGGCTCGCCGTCCCGGATGGTCACCTGGCCGTCCACCACGGTGGCGAGGAAGCCGGCGACCGCTGCTCGAGCCGGCGGCCCCCGGCCGGGCAGGTCGTCGACGAGCCGGGGCACGGCCGGGCCGACCGTGTCCGGGTCGAAGACGTTGAGGTCGGCGGCCATGCCCGCCCGCAGCGAGCCCCCGGTCGGAGAAGCCCCAGGCCAGGGCCGGGGCCAGGGTGATCATGCGCACCGCCTCCTCCAGGGTGAACTCCTGGCGGTCGCGCACCCAGTGGCCGAGCAGGTGGGTGTGGATGGACGAGTCGGCGATCTGGCTGAGGTGGGCGCCCGAGTCGGAGAAGGTCATGACCGTCCGCGGGTGGCGGAGGGCCCGCAGCAGGACCTCCTCGTCCTGGGGGTACAGGCTGGGCTGGATGAACAGCTGGTCGCCCCCCGACTCCACGCAGAGGTCGATCATGGCCTCGGCCGGGTGGACGCCCCGGTGGCGGCCGACGTCGGCCACCGACGGGTTGGGCGGCAGCCCGTGCTCGGTAGACCCGGATGCCCTCGAAGTCCGGGGGCCGGGCCTGGGCGCCCACGCCGGTCCAGCGCGCCGTAGTCGGCGTCGACGGCGGCATCGACGTAGGGGCGCCGGCGCTCGGGGTCCGCCGAGGACGGCCAGCTGCTCGTCGACCGGGCGGCGCCCGCAGGTCGGCCCAGGCCGGGAGCAGGTCGAAGGGCAGCCGGGTCTTGAGCGACAGCAGGACCGAGATGCCCCGGCAGTGGGTCTGGGCGATCATCCGGGCGCCCGCGGCGGCCGCCTCGTCGAGGAAGTCGAGGAGGTAGCCCGACCCCCGGGTGGCCACCAGCCGAAGGTCATCGGCACCCGGTGTCGGCGGCCAGGCCGCGTCATCCGGTCGAGGGCCGCCGGCGCACGCTCGGGGTCGGGGGCCGACATGCCGGCGTCGGCGCCCTCGAAGATGCCCGGTGCCCGAGGTCGCCCATGACGCCGACCAGTGCGGACCACCTCGTCCCACGACGCCAGCCGCGAGGCCACCGGCCGGTCGTCCGAGGTCTCGTGGTGCTCGGTGCGCGACGTGGAGAAGCCGATGGCCCCGGCCCGCAGCGACGTCGGCCAGCTGGCCCTCCATGGCGGCCAGGTCGTCGTCGGTGGCCTCCTCCTCGAAGGCCCGCTCGCCCATGGCCCAGGTGCGCAGGGCCGAGTGGCCGACGTTGGCCGCGAAGTTGATGCCCTTGGGCAGCCGGTCGACGGCGTCGAGGTACTCGGGGAAGGTCTCGAAGCTCCAGTCGATGCCGGCGGCCAGGGCGGCCGGGTCGATGTCCTCGGCCCGCTCGAGGTTGCGGACCACCAGGGCCCGCTGGTCGGACCGGACCGGGGCCAGGGTGAAGCCGCAGTTGCCCATGACCGCCGAGGTCACGCCGTGCCAGCACGAGCTGGATCCGGTGGCGTCCCAGAAGACCTGGGCGTCCATGTGGGTGTGGCCGTCGATGAACCCGGGGTGACGACGTGGCCCTCGGCGTCGATCTCCGTCGGCGCCCCGCTCGCGGATCCGGCCCGACGGCGGCGATGCGGTCGCCGACGACGCCCACGTCGGCCCGGTACGAGCCGAGGCCCGAGCCGTCGACCACCGTGCCGTTGCGGATCACCAGGTCGTAGGTCACTGGGCGTCACTCCTTCGCTCGGCGGCGGGTAATGCGCGTAGATTAGACGCGATGGCGTCGTCCGTCGGAGATCCACCGCCGCCTGGGCCACCCGGTCATCGACATCGACGGCCACATGGCCGAGCACCTGCCCACGCTGGCCCCCTACCTCGAGCAGGAGGGGCTCTCCTCGACCATCCCGGCGCTCCGCCGCCTGGTCCCGCCCTACGGGGGCACCGACCGGGCCTGGCACGACCAGACCCCCGAGGAGCGGGCCGCCACCCGGACCCCCGCGCGGCCCGTGGTGGAGCGCCCCGGCCCGCCGGACCATCGACCTGGCCACCGCCCTGTTCCCCGAGCTGCTCTACGAGCGCCTGGACGAGATCGGGCATCGACTTCGGGGTGGTCTACCCGAGCCTCGGCCTGGTCTTCCTCCACACCGACGGACGAGCGGTACCGGCGGGGCGCCTGCCGGGCCCTCAACCGGTCCAACGCCGAGACCTTCGCCCCGCTGGCCGACCGCCTGACCCCGGTGGCCGCCATCCCCATGCACACCCCCGAGGAGGCGGTGGCCGAGCTGGAGTACGCCGTCACCGAGCTCGGGTTCAAGGCGGTGGTCTGCGCCGGCTACGTGCAGCGGCCCTTCGACGCCCTGGCCGGCAACGACCCCGAGGTGTCCCGCTACGCCTTCTGGCTCGACCAGTTCGGCATCGACTCGGCCTACGACTACGACCCGGTGTGGGCCAGGGCCCAGGAGCTCGGCGTGTCCATCGCCTTCCACTCGGGCTTCATCGGGATGACCCCGTACCGGTCGACCTACCAGCTACGTGTCCAACCACCTGTCGATGCTGGCCGAGGGCCAGCAGTCGCTGGCCAAGTCGCTCTTCCTCGGCGGGGTGACCCGCCGGTTCCCCGACATGAACTTCGCCTTCCTGGAGGGCGGGGTGGCCTGGGCCGCCGCCCTCTACAGCGACATCGTCGGCCACTGGGAGAAGCGCAACCTCGCCGCCCTGCGGGCCAACCTCGACCCGGCCCTGATCGACCGGCGCCTCATGGTCGAGATGCTGGCCCGCTACGCCCCCGACGCCCCCCGGCTCCGCGCGACCGCTGACCCGGCGGCCGGCCGAGCCCGAGGACATGCTCGACGAGTGGGCGGCCTGCGGCATCGAGCGAGGCCGAGGACATCAGGGCGCTGTTCGCCGACCGGTTCTGCTTCGGGTGCGAGGCCGACGACCCGCTGACCTCGATGGCCTTCAACACCGCGGTCAACCCGTTCGGCGCCGAGCTGCAGGCCATGATGGGCTCGGACATCGCCCACTGGGACGTGCCCGACATGTCCGAGGTGCTGGAGGAGGCCTGGGAGATGGTCGAGCACGGGTGGATCGACGACCGGCCGCCTTCGAGAAGTTCGTCTTCACCAACCCGGCCCGCTTCTACACCGGCACCAACCCCGCCTTCTTCAAGGGCACCGTGGTGGAGTCGGCCGTCGACCGAGCTGCTGGCCGGAGGCTGACGTGCTCGACCTGGTGCTCCGGGGCGGCACCGTGGTCGACGGGACCGGGTGCGCCGGCGCGGCGTGGCCGACGTCGGCATCCGCGACGGCCGGATCGTGGCCGTGGGCGACATCGACGAGCCGGCCCGGCCGGATGATCGACGTGGCCGGCCAGGTGGTCTGCCCGGGATTCGTCGACATCCACACCCACTACGACGCCCAGCTGCTGTGGGACCCGACGGCCAGCCCCTCGGTCCTCCACGGGGTGACCACCGTGCTCGGCGGGAACTGCGGGTTCTCCATCGCCCCGCTCGGGCCCGGCGACGCCGACTACATCCAGCGCGATGATGGCGGTGGTCGAGGGGATCCCCCTCGAGGCACTGGAGGGCGGGGGCGCCTGGGACTGGACACTCGTTCGCCGAGTACCTCGACCGGGTCGACGCCGGCCTGTCGGTCAACGCCGGCTTCCTGGTCGGCCACTCGACCGTCCGCCGGGTGGTGATGGGCGAGGCCGCCACCGACGGGCCAGGCCACGCCCGAGCAGCTGGCGGCCATGGCCGGACTGGTCGGAGGAGTCGCTGGCCGGCGGGGCCCTCGGGTTCTCCTCCTCCCTGGGCGAGGGCCACCTCGACGGCGACCGCCGGCCGGTGCCCTCGCAGCGCGGCCACCTTCGACGAGTTCGTGGCCCTGGCCGCGCGCCGTGCGGGACCACCCGGGCACCACCCTCGAGTTCATCCCGACGGTCGGGCCCATCCCCGAGGAGCGGATGGAGCTGATGGCCGACATGTCGTTGGCCGCCGACCGGCCGCTCAACTGGAACCTGCTCGGCAGCCTGGCCTCCGAGGAGATCTACGAGCAGCAGCTCGAGGCCTCCGACCTGGCCGCGCGCCAAGGGCGCCCACGTGGTCGCCCTGGCCCTGCCCGACATGATGCGGATGCGGTCGAGCAACCTGCTGCCCGGCCTGCCCGGCTGGCGGGACGTCCTCGGCCTCGACCGGGACCGCCGGGCGGCCGCGGCCGCCGACCCGCGGACCCGGGCCGGCTGCGGGCCGGGGCCGAGAAGGTGGCGGCCCGGGCCATGGGCGTGCTGTCCGACTTCGGCCTCATGGAGGTGGCCGACCCGGAGTCCGCGTGGGTGGGCCGGTCGCTCGGGGAGATCGCCGCGCCAGGGGCGGCACCGACGTCATCGACGTGCTCATCGACGTCGTCCTCGCCGACGGTCTCACCCTGTTCGTCGTCCTGCCCTCGCTGACCCCGTCACTGGGTCGCACCGACGAGGGCTGGGCGGCCCGGGTCGCGGTCTGGAAGGACCGCCGGGTGATGCTCGGGGGCTCGGACGCCGGGGCCCACCTCGACCTGATGTGCCACGCCAACTACCCGACGGTGGTGCTCGGCGAGGTGGTGCGCGACCGGGGACTGCTCTCCCTGGAGGAGGCGGTGGAGATGATGACCGACCGCCCGGCCCGCCACTACGGGCTGCGCCACCGGGGCCGGATCGCCGACGGGCTGGCACGCCGACCTGGTGGTCTTCGACCCCGCCAGGGTGGGGAGCGCTGCCGGCCACGGTCCTCCACGACCTGCCCGGTGGGGGCGAGCGCCTGGTTGCCGGCTCGCGGGGCGTCGACCACGTCCTCGTCGGCGGGAGCGAGGTGGTGGTCGACGGCGAGGTGACCGGCGAGCGACCGGGCCGGGTGCTGCGCTCGGGACGGGACACCGACACGGTGTCGCTGGCCGATCGTCAGGCGGTAGCGGCCCCGTCGATGACCAGGGTGGTGCCGCTGACGGTGGCCGGCGTCGTCGGAGGCCAGGTAGGCGACGGCCGCGGCCACCTCGGCGGGGTCGATGAGGCGACCCATGGGCGACGCGGCCCGGGCGAACAGCGACAGGTCGGCCCCTTCGGGAATCTCGAAGTTCCGGAGGAACGGGGTGTCGACCGAGGCCGGGCAGACGGCGTTGACCCGGACGCCGGCCTTGGCCAGCTCGATGGCCATCGACTTGGTGAGCATGATCACCCCGCCCTTGGAGGCGCAGTAGGCGGCGTTGTAGGGCGTGGCCCGCAGGCCGGCCACCGAGGCCATGTTGACGATGCACCCCGGTGGACTCGACCAGGGCGGGCAGCGCCCCCTGGGACAGCAGGAACGTGCCGGTGAGGTTGACGTCGATGACCTCCCGCCACTCGTCGGGCTGCAGGTCGCCGATGGCCCGGGCCAAGCCGATGCCGGCCACGTTGGCCAGGATGTCGAGCCGACCGTGGCGATCCACGGCCACCGCCACCGCGGCCGCGCAGACGTCCTCGTCGCGCACGTCGCAGGCCACGCCATCGGCCGAGGCCCGGATGTCGCACCCGACCACGGTGGCGCCCTCGGCGGCCAGCCGATCGGCCACCGCCGCCCCGATGCCGCTGGCCGCACCCGAGACCAGCGCCACCTTCCCCTCGAATCGTGCCATGCGGTGAAACGTAGTGGCTGTCCCGACGGCCCGGTACCATGACGCCGATGGGGGCCCTGGAGGGGAAGGTGGCCGTCGTCACCGGCGGCGCAGTGGGCATCGGCAGGGCATCGGCCCGGATCTTCGCCCGTGAAGGTGCCGTGCCCGGGGTGGCCCTTCCGGTCGACGGCGGGTACGTGGTCCCTTGAGAACGGCCGCCTCGATCCGGACGGTGGAGCGGCTGGCCGGACAGGGCCACCTCATCGGGGGATCGTGGACCCCGAGCGACGCCGGGGGCGACTACGACCACCGCTATGCGGCCACCGGCGAGGTGCAGGCCGGCGTCGGGTTGGCCGGTGCCGCCGACGTCGACGCCGCCGTGCCGGCCGCCCGGACCGCACAACCGGCCGTGGGCCGCGCTGGCGCCGCTCAAGCGGGCCAGGGTCCTCTTCGGGCTGGCCGATCTGCTCGAGCAGCACGAAGCCGAGGCGGCCGAGCTCGGCGGCCCTCGACAACGGCACCCCGATCAGCGTGATGAACCCGGGCCGCTACGCAGCCGCCTGGGTGCGCTACTACGCCGGGTGGTGCGACAAGCTCGACGGGGAAATGATGTCGGCCGAGCCGGGGCTGTCGTTCGTCCGCCTCGAGCCCTACGGCGTCGTGGCGGTGATCCCTCCGTGGAACGGCTCGATGATGGGGATGGGGCAGAAGTGCGGCCCGGCACTGGCCGCCGGCAACGCCGTGGTGGCCAAACCGCCCGAGCTGGCGCCCTTCGGCATGCTGCGCTTCGCCGAGCTGGCCCTGGAGGCCGGCCTGCCCGCCGGGCGTGCTCAACGTGGTGGTCGGCGGGGCCGAGGCCGGGGCGGCGCTGGCCGGGCATCCCGGGGTGGACAAGATCAGCTTCACCGGTGGTGGCACGACCGCCCGGGCGCTGATGGAGCAGGCGGCCCGCAACCTCACCCCGCTGGCCCTCGAGCTCGGCGGCAAGTCACCCAACATCGTCTTCCCCGACGCCGACCTCGAGACGGCGGCGGCCAGCGCCTGCTTCGGGACGGCGCTGCTGACCGGGCAGGGATGCGCGCTCCCCACCCGGCTCTACGTTCACGACGACGTGTACGACGAGATGGTGGCGGCTGGTCGTGTCGTCCCTGGCCGCCCTCACCGTCGGGGACCCGCTCGACCCGGGGACCTTCGTCGGTCCGGTGGTGACCGAGGCGGCCATGGAGCGCATCCTGGCCACCATCGAGCGGGCCCGGGCCGAGGGGGCCGATCTCCTGGCCGGTGGGCAGCGGCTCGGGGGGGCGCTGGCCGCCGGGCTGGTTCGTGGCCCCCACCGTCTTCGGCGACGTCGACCACCACAGCGACCTGGCCCGCAACGAGGTCTTCGGCCCCGTGCAGGCCGTGCTGCGGTTCTCCTCGGACGACGAGGCCCTGGTGCTGGCCAACGACAGCCCCTTCGGCCTGGGCGCCTATCTCCACACCGCGCGATCTCCGCCGTGTCCAACGGTTCGTCCGGGAGATCGATGCGGGCACCGTGGCCGTCAACGGGATGGGCCGCATCTCGCCGGCCACCCCGTTCGGGGGGTACAAGCAGAGCGGCTTCGGCCGGGAAGGCGGACGGGCGGGGATCGAGGAGATGGTCCGCCGCAAGACCGTGTTCGTGGCGCCGTAGCCGCCGGGCCCGGCCCGACGGGACCGCACCGGTGCGAGCGGTCGATCCCCGGTAGGTTCGGCGGACGCAGATGTTCGGCGCGGCCGCGGGGCGGTCAGGAGGTGGTGATGGAGACTCCGGAGTTTCGAGGTGTCATCGGTGACGACTGGAGGGACTCCACCCCGTGGTGGCCCGAGGTACCGGCTCCGCCGGCCGGTGCCCCCAATGTGATGCTGGTGGTCCTCGATGACGTCGGTTTCGCCCAGCTGGGCTGCTACGGGTCGGACATCGAGACCCCGACCATCGACGCTCTGGCCCGGTCGGGCGTGCGCCTCACCAACTTCCACACCACCGCGCTGTGCTCCCCGACCCGGGCCTGCCTGCTGACCGGCCGCAACCACCACCGCAACGGCCTCGGGCGGGTCGCCGACCTGGCCATGGGATATCCCGGTTACAACGGGGAGATCCCCAGGGAGAACGGGTTTCTCTCCGAGATCCTCCGCCAGAGCGGGTACGCCACCTACGCGGTGGGGAAATGGCACCTCACGCCGGACGACGAGACCAACATGGCCGCGCCGCGGCACAGCTGGCCCCTGGCCCGGGGATTCGACCGCTGGTACGGGTTCCACGGGGGCGAGACACACCAGTTCGTCCCCGCCCTCTACCACGACAATCACTCGATCCAACCCCCGAGGTCGATCGAGGAGGGCTACCACCTGAGCGCGGATCTGGCCGACCAGGCCATCGCCCAGCTCGCCGATCTGCGCGCCGTCGACGTGGACCGCCGGTTCTTCCTCTACTTCTGCACCGGCGCCTGCCACTCACCGCACCACGCTCCGGCCGAGTGGATCGAGCGTTACCGGGGCCGGTTCGACCGGGGTTGGGACCGGTGGCGGGACGAGACCTTCGCCCGTCAGGTCGGGTCGGGCCTGCTGGCCCCGGGGGCGGAGATGGCACCGCGTCCCCCCTGGGTCCCGGCGTGGGACGACCTGCCCCCGGAAGAGAGGAGGGTGGCGGCCCGCTTCATGGAATGCTTTGCCGCCTTCTTGTCCTACACCGACGCCCAGCTGGCCCGGGTGCTGGAATTCCTCGACCGCACCGGCGACCGCGACGACACCCTGATCATCCTGGTCTCGGACAACGGTGCGAGCTCCGAAGGTGGCGCCAGCGGGTCGATCAACGACAACCGGCTCCAGAATTTCGATCCGGCGGGCCCGGCCGAGCTGTCCCGGCGCATCGACGAGCTGGGAGGACCGAACGCCCACAACAACTACCCGTGGGGCTGGACCATGGCCGGCAACACGCCGTTCAAACGATGGAAGCGGGAGGTGCACGAGGGCGGGGTGGCGGATCCGTGCATCGTGAGCTGGCCGGCCGGGCTCGGTTCGGAGGGTGGGATACGCCGGCAGTTCACCCACGCCGTCGATGTCCTTCCCACCGTGCTCGAACTGGCCGGCATCGGGGCCCCCGAAACCATCGAGTACGTGCCGCAGACCCGCATCGACGGGATCAGCTTCGCCTCCCTGCTGGCCGCCGGAGGGGCGGACGCCCCGGCCCACCGCACCACCCAGCACTTCGAGATGTTCGGGAGCCGGGCGCTGTACCACGACGGGTGGAAGGCGGTGACGTTCAAGCCCATCGGACCGCTCTACGACGACGGGATCAACTGGAACGCCCCCTTCAGCGAGGACCGCTGGGAGCTCTATCACGTGGAGTCCGATCCGGCCGAGATCCACGATCTGGCCGAACGCCATCCCGACCGCCTGGCCGGGATGATCGATCGGTGGTGGGTCGAGGCACGCCGGAACCAGGTCCTGCCTCTGGACAACCGCGTGCTCCACACGCTGGTCAACCCGAAACCGGACTGGAGGCCCCCCCGGCTCACCACCACGTACTATCCGGGCGCCTCCCCGGTTCCAGAGACGGTGGCCGTCAACGTCAAGAACCGCGGCCATGCCATCGAGGTCGACCTGACCGTCCCCCCCGGTGCTCCGCCGGAGGGGGTGCTGCTGGCCCAGGGCTCGGTACTGGGGGGCTTCTCCCTCCACCTCAAGGACGGATGCCCGCGCTACGTGCACAATCTCTACGGCAAGGAGCTCCACGAGATCGCCGCCCGGACGCCGGTCGACCCGGGCCGTCACGGCCTCGGCTTCCGCTTCGAGCGCCGGGAGGGTGGGGGCGGAACAGGGGTCCTCACCGTGGACGGGGCGGTGGTGGCCGAGGGGCCCATCCCGACCTTCACAGTCGCCGCCTTCAGTGCCACCGGAGCCGGCCTGACCTGCGGATACGAGCTCGGGCCGGCCGTCGGGGACGGCTACGAGGCACCCTTCAGGTGCACCGCCACCATCCACACGGTCACCGTCACCCTGAGCGAGGAGGTACCGGTCAACCCCATGGTGGAGTTCGAGCGGATCATGTCCGAGCAGTAGGCGGGTGGCCCCACCGGGCCCCGCCTGGCCTCGCTGCCCCCGCCGGGCCGTCCGGCGCCCCCGCCGGGCCGTCCGTGGCCCCGGAAGCCACGCCGACCGGCATGTTTAGGGAATTCATATCCTGAGTTCACCGTGCCCTTAGATGGCGGGTGTCCAATGGCCGGGTAAGGATCTCTTGCCGGCGCGGTACTGGAAAGCAGAAGGTAGATGGAAATGAGCGAGACCTGGCCCCCTTCAACCGGACCGGAGGATGCCGGCGATGCCGGCCGAGCCGGTGCCGCGTCCCCCCGGCCGCCGCGGGCAGCCCCATCCCCCTGGGGCCGGCCCAGCCCGACTACCGGCGTGAATACCCGTACGCGGCAGGCCCTGACGGAGGCGCCTCCCCGGACCCGGACGGGTGGTACCGTCCCCAGCCCAGCCCTCCGAGCGGCCACTACCCGACGGACGAGAATCCGGTGGTGGGCACCGGCTCGCCGACCCCGCCGTCGGGCACCTGGCCGCCGCCGCCCTATCCGGGTTGGGGCGCCGGCCCGGCCGCCGGCGCGGTCCCCGGTGGTGGCTGGAGCGGCGGGCCGGGGGCGACGACCCCGCCGTACGGCGGATGGCCGCCGCCGCCGGGCTTTCCCGCTCCGCCCTCGCCGTCGGGCGCCGGCAAGAAGCACAGCGGCCTGGTGGCCGCCATGGCCGCGGTCCTGGCCATCGTGGCCGTCCTGGCCGGGGCGGGACTCGGGCACTTCGTCTGGCCTTCGTCCACTGCCACCTCGACGCCGAGTGACCTGGTGCCCGGCGGGTCGGGCTCCTCGGGCGGTGCCACCTCGCCGTTCGGATCGGGCTCCTCGGGCAGTGCCACCTCGCCGTTCGGATCGGGCTCCTCGGGAGGCCAGGGCTTCTCCGGGGGCGGATCGGGCTCGGCGGGCTCGGGGGGCTCCTCGACCGGTGCCGGCGCCCCCTCGGACATCTCGGCCATCGCCGCCAAGGTCGATCCGGGCCTGGTCGACATCAACACCAACCTGAGCTACGAGGACGAGCAGGCGGCCGGAACCGGCATGGTGCTCACCCCGTCGGGCCTGATCCTGACCAACAACCACGTCATCGACGGCGCCACCAGCATCAGCGTGACCGACGTGGGCAACCAGAAGACGTACGTGGCGAAGGTCGTCGGCTATGACCGGACGGGCGACGTGGCCGTGATCAAGCTGGTCGGGGCCCGCGGGCTGCAGACCGTGACCACGAGCACGGGGACCGCGGCGGTGGGCCAGGCCGTCGTGGGCGTCGGCAACGCCGGGGGCACCGGCGGAACTCCGAGCGCGGCCGGTGGCTCGATCACGGCCATGGGCCAGTCGATCACCGCCAGTGATGACGGTGGTGGCAACTCCGAGAACCTGACCGGGCTCATCGAGACCGATGCCGGTATCCAGCCCGGCGACTCGGGCGGGTCGCTGGTGAACACGTCGGGCCGGGTGCTGGGCATGGACACCGCGGCATCGGTGGACTCGGGGTACGAGACAGCGGCCAACCAGGGCTATGCCATCCCCATCGGTACGGCCCTGTCCATCGCCAAGCGGATCGAAGCCGGTGACGCCTCGTCCACGATCCACATCGGAGCGACCGGATTCCTCGGTGTCAGCGTCGAGTCCTCCAGCAGCACCGAGGGGGCCGGCGGCTTCGGGGGCAGCGGCTTCGGTGGCGATGGCGGTGGTACCGGGACGACGACGCCGGGCGCGGTCGTCGAGGGAACGCTGTCGGGTTCCCCTGCCGCCCAGGCCGGACTGGTGCAGGGCGATGTGATCACCGCCGTCAACGGTGCCACGGTCACTTCGTCGTCGAGTCTCAGCAACGTGCTGGAGCGCTACCACCCCGGTGACGTCGTCCAGCTGCAGTGGACCAACTCCTCGGGTGAGACCCAGTCGGCCGGGATCGCCCTGGAGAACGGTCCGCCGGCCTGATCGCCGTCCCCGGGGCCGTCAGCCCCAATCCTCGACCAGTCCCTCGTCCGAGGAACGGAAGACGGGTATGGCTCCGAGGGCACGGACATTGGCGGCGTCGGGTCCGAGAGCGGTGCGCCAGCCGGAGCCCTCGGTGACGAGGGCTCCGATGACAGCCGGCTCGGCTCCGACCCGGCGGACCAGGTTCAGTGCGGCCAGGGTCGAGGCCCCGGTGGAGATGACGTCGTCGACGACAGCCACCCGGCGGTCACGAATGGCCGGGGCCCGTGCCGGGTCCAGACGGAGTGTCTGGGGAGCGCCGGTGGTGATGGAGCGGACCGGCTCGGCCAACGTCTCTCCGAGGTGGGTCTTCGGCGTCTTGTGCAGGATCACATAGTCGTCCAGCCCCAGGTGCCTCGTGACCTCGATGGCCAGGGGGATGCCCATGGTGGCCACCGACACCACGACCTCGGGCTCGAATCCGACCAGCTCGGCGGCGAGCTCCCGCCCGGCGGTGTCGGCGAAGGCCACTCCGTGGTCGACGCAGATCAGCAGCGCGATGGTGAGGTCGTCGGAGAGGGGCACGAGCGGGAGCTCGAGCGTTTGGGATCCCACAGTGGTCCGGTAGGTGCGGGGCCGATCCATGGTCGAGACTTTCACCCGGGCCCCGCCCGTTGGGCAAATGGGCTACCCCCGCGGGTCCGGCCCCGGGGACCGTCCGGGAGGAATGACGATGCCGTCCAGGTAGGCTCACCCTGTCCGGATGCGGCCAGATGATGGGGTAGGGCCTGAGGTGTCATCGATGACGGAGAAGCGTCAACCACGGCAGAGCCGGGAGGCGCTTCGCGACCTGCTGCTCCGCACCGGCCGGGCCGTTCTGATCGAGGAGGGGCTCGGGATCAGAACCGACACCTTGACCTTCAAGCGTGTCTTCGAGCGCGTCGAGTCCGACACCGGTCTGCGGCTCTCCAACGCTTCGATCATCCGCCGGGTGTGGGACAACCAGGCCGACTACCAGGCCGACGTCCTGGCATCCATCGCCGCATCGGCCGGGCTCGGGGAATTCGAGAAGACCATGGAGGCCCTCGTCCCGCTCCTGAAGGGATTCGACCTGTCGACGCCCGAAGGACGCGGTCGGTCGCTTCGCCAGGTGTGCCGCATCGCCGGCGGCGTCGAGGTCCTCAGGCTCCTGCAGTCCCCGAACTGGTCGCTGTGGATAGCGGTGTGGTCGCTGGCGACGGCCGACACCCCACCGGGCGACGGGCAGGAGGCCCGCTACCAGCAGAGGATCCGAGCGGCCCTGCTCGAGGGCTACAACGGCTTCACCCAGCTCTGGGAGGACGCCTACCGCGGGCTCGCCGCCTACCTCGGCATGCGGGTCAGGGAGCCTCTGACATTCCATCAACTGTCGGTGGCCGTCGGTGCACTGGCCGAAGGGTGCTCGCTCCGACGTCGTGTGGACGAGCAGATGGAAGGCATTCTCCGGCCGACCGGGCCACAGGGCGAAGACGAGGAATGGACGCTGTTCGCCATCGGGCTGGAGGCACTCCTGCAGACGTTCTTCGAGATCGACCCCGACTGGACGCCTTCCGGCTCCGGAGGAGACAACGCCGTTGACTGATCAGGGCCGGACCGCCCGCCCGCACGATCGGGCCTCAGGCTTCTCGAAGAGTCGTGCTCCGCAGGATGGCTGTTCGGTACTGAGCCCGAGGGTTGCCGCCGCGATCTCGTGCGACGACGCTCCGAGGACGAGAAGCAGCGCCACCGCCGCGTCCCGGCCCTCGTGGTCGTCGGCCAGCTCGACGATGGCCCGGATGGCGGCCAGCCGCGGACGCGGCCCCGCTGGTGGGCTTGCGAAACAGGCCCCGCCCTCTCGTCATCATGTCGTACCTGCCCCCTGTGTAGCCGGCCGGGGAGCCCGACCGGTGTCCTCGTCCGCCGTCTTCCCTCTGAAGGCGACGGTCGCTCAGCTCGTGATCTCTCCTCGCCTCACTTGTCGATGGTCAGTGTGAAGTCCTGGGTCACCGTTCCGGCCGCGCTGGTGGCCTTGATGGAGAGCCCGTCTCCCTTCGCCGCCGTCGCCTCCGTCGGCTTGCCGGTGAGGGTGGCCGTGCCGCCGGCACCGGCGGCGAAGGTGACCCCGGCGGGCAGGGCCCCGGTCTCGGTCAGCGTCGCCACCGGGTAGCCGGTCGTCGTCACCTTGAAGGTGAAGGCGGTGCCCACCTTGGCGGTGTACGAGGCGGCGCTGGTGATGGACGGAGCCCGGTCGATGGTGAGGGTGAAGTGCTGGGACACCGTGCCCGTTCCGTTGGTGGCGGTGATGGTGAACGTGGACGTTCCCGCGGTGGTCGGCGTGCCGGTGAGCGTGGCCGTGCCGCCGGCACCGGCGGCGAAGGTGACCCCGGCGGGCAGGGCCCCGGTCTCGGTCTGCGTCGGCGCCGGGTAGCCGGTCGTCGTCACCTTGAAGGTGAAGGCGGTGCCCACCTTGGCGGTGTACGAGGCGGCGCTGGTGATGGCCGGGGCCTGGTCGACGGTGAGGGTGAAGCTCTGGGTCGCCGTGCCCGCCGTGCTGGAGGCGGAGACGATGAAGGTGGACGTTCCCGCGGTGGTCGGCGTGCCGGTGAGAGTGGCCGTGCCGCCGGCACCGGCGGCGAAGGTGACCCCGGCGGGCAGGGCCCCGGTCTCGGTCAGCGTCGGCACCGGGGTGCCCACCGTCGTGACCTCGAAGGAGAAGGCGGTGCCCACCTTGGCGGTGTACGAGCTGGCGCTGGTGATGGACGGAGCCCGGTCGATGGTGAGCGTGAAGTGCTGGGACACCGTGCCCGTTCCGTTGGTGGCGGTGATGGTCAACGTCGGGGTTCCCACCGCGGTCGGGGTGCCCGAGAGGACGGCGGTGCCGTTGGCGCCGGCGACGAAGGTCACCCCGGTGGGCAGGGTCCCGGTGTCGGTGAGGATCGGTGCCGGGTAGCCGGTGGTCGTGACCGGGAAGCTGAAGGCGGTGCCCACCATGGCGGTATACGAGGCGGCGCTGGTGATGGCCGGGGCCTGGTCGACGGTGAGGGTGAAGCTCTGGGTCACCGTGCCGCTCCCGTTGGTGGCGGAGATGATGAAGGTGGACGTACCCGCGGTGGTCGGCGCGCCCGAGAGGGTGGCCGTCCCGTTGGCGCCGGCGACGAAAGTCACCCCGGCGGGCAGGGTCCCGGTGGCGTCGACGGCGGGCGCGGGGTAGCCGATGGCGGTCACCGCGAAGTCGAAGGCGGTGCCCCGGGTCACCGAGTCCGAGCCGGCACTGGTGATGGCCGGGGCCTGGTCGACGGTGAGGGTGAAGCTCTGGGTCACCGTGCCCGCGGTGCTGGTGGCGGTGACCGAGAGGGCGAACACACCGGCCACGGTGGGTGTTCCGGCCAGGGTGGCCGTCCCGTCGGTGCCGGCCATGAAGGCCACCCCCCCGGGCTGGGTGCCGGTCTCGGTGACCACGGGCGCGGGATAGCCGGTGGTGGTCACCGGGAAGGAGAAGGCGGCGCCCACCTTGGCGGTGTAGGAGCCGGCACTGGTGATGGCCGGGGCCTGGTCGACGGTGAGGGTGAAGCTCTGGGTCACCGTGCCCGCGGTGCTGGTGGCGGTGACCGAGAGGGCGAACACACCGGCCACGGTGGGTGTTCCGGCCAGGGCGGCCGTCCCGTTGCCGTGGTCCACGAACGTCACCCCGGCGGGAAGAGCGCCGGCCTCGGCGAGGGCCGGTGCCGGGCTGCCGGTGGTGGTCACCGGGAAGGAGAAGGCGGTGCCGGAGGTGACGGTGTACGAGCCGGCACTGGTGATGGCCGGAGCCTGGACGACGGTGAGGGTGAAGCTCTGGGTCACCGAGCCCGCGGTGCTGGTGGCGGAGATGATGAAGGTGGAGGCTCCCACCGTGGTCGGGGTGCCCGAGAGAGTGGCGGTGCCGTCGGCCCCGGCCGCGAAGCTGACGCCGGCGGGCAGGGTCCCGGTTTGGGTGAGGATCGGTGCCGGGTAGCCGGTCGTCGTCACCGGGAAGGAGAAGGCGGTGCCGGCCTCGGCCGTGTACGAGCCGGTACTGGTGATGGCCGGGGCCTGGTCGACGGTGAGAGTGAAGCTCTGGGTCACCGTGCCCGCGGCGTTCGTGGCGGTGATGGTGAGGGGGAACGGGCCGGCCGCCGTGGGTGTCCCGGTCAGGGCGGCCGTCCCGTTGCCGTTGTCGGCGAAGCTGACCCCGGCGGGCAGGGGGCCGGCCTCGGTGAGAGCCGGGGCCGGCGTGCCGGTGGTGGTCACCGGGAAGGAGAAGGCGGTGCCCAGGGTGGCGGTGTACGAGCCGGTACTGGTGATGGCCGGGGCCTGGTCGACGGTGAGGGTGAAGCTCTGTGACACGGTGCCCGCGGTGCTGGTGGCGGAGAGGATGAAGGTGGAGGTCCCCACCGTGGTCGGGGTACCCGAGAGGGTGGTCGTCCCGGTGGTGCCGGCGACGAAGCCGACCCCGGTGGGGAGGGTGCCGGTCTCGGTGACCGAAGGCGTGGGGTAGCCGGTGGTGGTCACCGGGAAGCGGAAGGCGGTGCCCAGAGTGGCGGTGTACGAGCCGGCGCTGGTGATGGTCGGGGCCTGGTCGACGGCGAGGGTGAAGCTCTGGGTCACCGTGCCGGTGGCGTTGGTGGCGGTGATGGTGAGGGGGAACGTGCCGGTGGCCGCGGGTGTGCCGGCCAGGGTGGCGGTGCCGTCAGCGCCGGCGGCGAAGCTGACTCCGGCGGGCAGCGTGCCGGTCTCGGTGACCGCCGGCGCCGGGTAGCCACTGGTGGTCACCGGGAAGTCGAAGGCGGCGCCGAGCTTGGTCGTGTACGAGCTGGCGCTGGTGATGGTCGGGGCCTCGACGATGGCAAGCGTGAAGCTCTGGGTCACCGTGCCCGCGGCACTGGTGGCGGAGATGGTGAACGGGAATCCTCCGGAGGCGGTGGCTGTGCCGGCCAGGGTGGCCGTCCCGTTCCCCTTGTCGACGAAGGTCACCCCGGCGGGCAGGGCGCCGGTCTCGGTCAGCGTTGGCGCCGGGTAGCCGGTGGTGGTCACCGGGAAGGAGAAGGCGGAGCCCAGGGTGGCGGTGTCGGAGCTGGCACTGGTGATGGCCGGGACCTGGTCGGCGGTCAGGGTGAAGCTCTGGGTCACCGTGCCCGCGGCGCTGGCGGCGGTGATGGCCAGCGCGAACGGGCCGGTGGCCGCGCTCGCCCCGGCCAGGGTGGCCGTCCCGTTCCCCTTGTCGACGAAGGTGACCCCGGGGGGCAGGGTGCCGGTCTCGGTCAGGGTTGGCACCGGGTAGCCGGTGGTGGTCACCGGGAACGAGAAGGCGGCGCCCAACGTGACGGTGTCCGATGCCGCGCTCGGTGATGGTCGGGGCCTGGTCGACGGTGAGGGTGAAGCTCCGGGTCACCGTGCCCGCCATGTTGGTGGCGGCGATGGCCAGTGCGAACGAACCGGAGTCCGTGGGCGTCCCGGCCAGGGTGGCCGTCCCGTTCCCCTTGTCGACGAAGGTGACCCCGGGGGGCAGGGTGCCGGTCTCGGTCAGGGCCGGGGCCGGGGTGCCGGTGGTGGTCACCGGGAAGGAGAACGCCGTGCCCAGGGTGACGGTATCCGATGCCGCGCTGGTGATGGCCGGGACCCGGTCGACGGTGAGGGTGAAGCCCTGGGTCACCGTGCCCGCCGTGCTGGCGGCGGAGATGACGAACGTGGAGGTCCCCACCGTCGTCGGAGTACCCGACAGGGTGGCGGTCCCGGTGGTGCCGGCGGCGAAGGTCACCCCGGCGGGCAGCGTGCCGGTCTCGGTCAGGGCCGGTGCCGGGTAGCCCGTGGTGGCCACCGGGAAGGAGAACGCCGTGCCCAGGGTGACGTTGTCCGATGCGGCGCTGATGATGGCCGGGGTCTGGTCGACGGTGAGGCTGAAGTGCTGGCTGACCGTGCCGGTGGCGTTGGTGGCGGTGATGGCCAGGGCGAACATGCCGGTCTCGGTGGGCGTCCCGGCCATGGTGGCGGTCCCGTTCCCGTTGTTGGTGAAGGTGACCCCGGCGGGCAGGGTGCCGGTCTCGGTGACCTCGGATGCGGGGTAGCCGGTGGTGGTCACCGGGAAGGAGAAGGTGGAGCCCAGGGCGACGGTGTCCGATGCGGCGCTGGTGATGGCCGGGGCCCGGACGACGGTGAGGGTGAAGCTCTGGGTCACCGTGCCCGCCGCGCTGGTGGCGGTGATGGCCAGCGCGAACAGACCGGTCTCGGTGGGCGTCCCGGTGAGGGTGGCGGTGCCGGCGGCACCGGCGACGAAGGTCACCCCTGGCGGGAGGGTGTGGGTCTCGGTGAGGGTCGGGGCCGGGTAGCCGGTGGTGGTCACCGGGAAGGAGAACCCGGTGCCCAAGGTGGCGGTGTCCGAGCTGGCGCTGGTGATGGTCGGGGCCTGGTCGACGGTGAGCGCGAAGTGCTGGCTGACCGTGCCGGTGCCGTTGGTGGCGGTGATCGCCAGGGCGAACCGGCCGGTGGCCGTGGGTGTCCCGGCCAGGGCGGCCGTGCCGTTGCCGTTGTCGGCGAAGGTGACCCCGGCGGGCAGGGTTCCGGCCAGAGCCAGGGTGGGGGCCGGGTAGCCGGTGGTGGTCACCGGGAAGGAGAAGGCGGTGCCCAAGGTGGCGGTGTCCGAGCCGGCGCTGGTGATGGTCGGGGCCCGGTCGACGGTGAGCGTGAAGCTCTGGGTCGTCGTGCCCGCCGTGCTGGTGGCGGTGATGGCGAGGGGGAAGTTCCCCGAGGCCGCCGGTGTCCCGGTGAGCGTGGCCGTCCCGTTCCCGTTCTTGGCCCAGGTGACTCCCGCCGGCAGGGCACCGGCCTCGGTCAGGACCGGCGCCGGGTAGCCGGTGGTGGTGACCGGGAAGGAGAAGGTGGTGCCCACGACCGCGGTGTCCGAACCGGCGCTGGTGATGGTCGGCGCCCGACCGACGGCCAGGGTGAAGTGCTGGGTCGCCGTGCCCGCCGTGCTGGTGGCGGTGATGGTCAGTGGGAAGCCGCCGGAGGCGGAAGGAGTGCCGGTGAGCGTGGCCGTCCCGCTCCCGTTTTCGGCGAAGGTGACCCCGGCGGGTAGGGCTCCGGTCTCGGTGAGAACGGGGGCCGGGGTGCCGGCTGTGGTCACCGGGAAGGAGAAGGCGGTGCCCAGGGTGGCGGTGTACGAGCCGGCGCTGGTGATGGCCGGGGCCCGGTCGACGGTGAGCGTGAAGATCTGGGTCGTTCTGCCGGCCGTGTTGGTGGCCGTGATGGAGAGTCTGGCCCCCTTGACCGACGTCACCGCAGTGGGCTTGCCCGCCACCGTGGCCGTCCCGTTCCCGTTGCTGGTGAAGGTGACCCCGGCGGGCAGGGTTCCGGACTTGGTGAGGGTCGGTAGCGGGGTGCCGGTGGTGGTGACCGGGAAGCTGAAGGCGGTGCCGACCTTGGCCGTGTACGAGCTGGCACTGGTGATGGTCGGGGACCGGTCGACGGTGAGCGTGAAGATCTGGGTGGCCGTGCCCGCCGGGTTGGTGGCTGTGATGGAGAGTTTGGCGCCCGTGGGCGCCGTCGCCGCGGTGGGCTTGCCGGCCAGGGTGGCCGTCCCGTTCCCGTTGTCGGTGAAGGTGACCCCGGCGGGCAGGATTCCGGACTCGACGAGGGTCGGCGCCGGGGTGCCGGCGGCCGTCACCGGGAAGCTGAAGCTGGTGCCGACCTTGGCCGTGTACGAGCCGGGACTGGTGATGGACGGCGACCTGGTGACTGTGAGCGTGAAGATCTGGGTCACCGTTCCGGCGGCACTGGTGGCGGTGACGGAGAGTGCGGTTCCCATGGCTGTGGTCACCGTTGTCGGGTCGCCGGCCAGCGTGGCCGTGCCGTTCCCGTTGTTGACGAAGGTGATCCCACCCGGCAGGGCCCCGGTCTCGGTCAGGGTCGGCACCGGGTAGCCGGTGGTGGTCACCTTGAAGGAGAACGCAGTGCCGACTCTGGCCGCCAACGAGCTGGCGCTGCCGATCGTCGGGGCCTGGTCGACAGTGAGCATGAAGTGCTGGGACACCGTGCCCGCGGTGCCGTCGGCGCCGACCGTCAGTGCGAACGCGCCGGTGGCCGTGGGCGTGCCGGCCAGCGCTCCCGTGCCGTTGCCGTTGTCGGCGAAGGTGACCCCGGCCGGCAGGGCCCCGGTCTCGGTCAGCGTCGGTGCCGGGTAGCCGGTGGTGGTCACCGGGAAGCTGAACTCGGTACCCAGGGTGGCGGTGTACGAGCCGGCGCTGGTGATGACCGGAGCCTGGTCCACCGTAAGGGTGAAGCTCTGGGCCACCCTACCCGCGGTGCTGGTGGCGGTCACGATGAACGTGGAGGTTCCCACGACGGTCGGGGTACCCGAGAGGGTTGCCGTGCCGTTGGCACCGGCGGCGAAGGCGACCCCGGCCGGCAGGCTTCCGGTTTCGGTCAGTGCCGGCGCCGGGTAGCCGGTCGTCGTGGCCTTGAAGGAGAAGGCGGTGCCGACCTTGACGGTGTCCGAGCCGGCGCTGGTGATGGTCGGGGCCTGGTCGACGGTGAGCGTGAAGCGTTGGGTGGCGGTGCCGGTGCCGTTGGTGGCGGTGATGGCCAGGACGAACACACCGGTGGAGGTGGGTGTCCCGGTGACGCTGGCCACCCCGTCGGCGCCGGTGACGACGGTCACCCCGGCGGGCAGGGTACCGGTCTCGGTGACTTCGGGCGAGGGGTACCCGGCGGTGGTGACCGGGAAGCTGAATGCGGCGCCCAGGGTGACGGTGTCCGAGCCGGCGCTGGTGATGGTCGGGGCCTGGTCGACGGTGAGCGTGAAGTCCTGGGTCACCGTGCCCGCCGCGCTGGTCGCGGTGATGGCCAGCGGGAACCCTCCCGAGGTTGTGGGGGTGCCGGCCAGGGTGGCCGTGCCGTTGCCGTTGTCGACGAAGGTGACCCCGGCGGGCAGGGTACCGGTCTCGGTGAGGGCCGGCGCCGGGTAGCCGGTGGTGGTCACCGGGAAGCTGAATGCGGTACCCAGGGTGACCCTGTCCGAGCTGGCGTTGGAGATGCTCGGGCCTTGGTCGACCGACAGCGTGAAGTGCTGGGACACCGTGCCCGAGGTGCTGGCCGCCGAGATGGTCAGTGGGAATCCTCCGGGGGCGGACGCGGTCCCGGCCAGGGTGGCCGTGCCGTCGCTGTTGGCGACGAAGGTGACCCCGGCGGGCAGGGTACCGGTCTCGGTGAGGGTGGGCGTCGGGTAGCCGGTGGTGGTGACCGGGAAGCTGAAGGCGGTGCCGGGGGCGACGGCGTCGGTGCTGGCGCTGGTGATGGTTGGGGCCTGGTCGACGGTGACCGTGAAGTGCTGGGTCACCGTGCCCGCCGCGCTGGCCGCGGTGATGGCCAGCGGGAACCCTCCGGCGACTGTGGGCGTGCCGGCCAGGGTGGCCGTCCCGTTGCCGTTGTCGACGAAGGTGACCCCGGCGGGCAGGGTGCCGGCCTCGGCGAGGGTCGGTGCCGGGTAGCCGGTGGTGGTGACCGGGAAGGAGAAGGCGGCGCCCAGGGTGGCGGTGTCGGTGCTGGCGCTGGTGATGGTGGGGGCCTGGTCGACGGTGAGCGTGAAGTGCTGGGTCACCGTGCCCGCCGTGCTGGTGGCGGTGACTGAGGCTGAGAACGGGCCGGAAGCCGTAGGTGTCCCGGACAGGGCGGCCGTCCCGTTGCCGTTGTCGACGAAGGTGACCCCGGCGGGCAGGGTACCGGCCTCGGTGAGGGTCGGCGCCGGGTAGCCGGTGGTGGTGACCGGGAAGGAGAAGGCGGCGCCCAGGGTGGCGGCGTCCGAAACGGCGCTGGTGATGGTCGGGGCCTGGTCGACGGTGACCGTGAGGTGCTGGGTCACCGTGCCCGCCCCGCTGGCCGCGGTGATGGCCAGCGGGAACCCTCCGGCGACTGTGGGCGTGCCGGCCAGGGCGGCCGTCCCGTTCCCGTTGTCGATGAAGGTGACCCCGGGGGGCAGGGTGCCGGTCTCGGTCAGGGTGGGCGCCGGGTAGCCGGTGGTGGTGACCGGGAAGGAGAAGGCGGCGCCCAGGGTGGCGGTGTCCGAGGCGGCGCTGGTGATGGTCGGGGCCTGGTCGACCGAGAGGGTGAAGCTCTGGGTCACCGTGCTGGCCGCCGCGCCGGTGGCGGTGATGGTGAGCGGGAACCCTCCGGCGCCGGTAGGTTTCCCGGCCAGGGCGGCCGTCCCGTTCCCGTTGTCGATGAAGGTGACCCCGGGGGGCAGGGTGCCGGTCTCGGTCAGGGTGGGCGCCGGGTAGCCGGTGGTGGTCACCGGGAAGGAGAAGGCGGCGCCCAGGGTGGCGGTGTCCGAGGCGGCGCTGGTGATGGTCGGGACCTGGTCGACCGAGAGGGTGAAGCTCTGGGTCACCGTGCCCGCCGTGCTGGTGGCGGTGACTGAGGCTGAGAACGGGCCGGAAGCCGTAGGTGTCCCGGACAGGGCGGCCGTCCCGTTCCCGTTGTCGACGAAGGTGACCCCGGGGGGCAGGGTGCCGGTCTCGGTGAGGGTGGGCGCCGGGTAGCCGGTGGTGGTCACCGGGAAGGAGAAGGCGGCGCCCAGGTTGACACCGTCGGTGCTGGCGCTGGTGATGGTCGGGGCCTGGTCGACCGAGAGCGCGAAGCTCTGGGTCGCGGTGTCGGTGCCGTTGGTAGCGGAGAGGGTGAGGGGGAACGTGCCCGTGACCGTCGGCGTCCCCGAGACGAGGGCGGTGCCGTTGCCCTGGTCGGTGAAGGTGAGCCCACTGGGCAGGGCGCCGGTCTCGGTGATGGCCGGGATGGGCGAGCCGGTGGTGGTGACGGCGAAGGAGCCGGCCTCCCCCAGGGTGAAGTCGGCGCTGGCCCCGCTGGTGATGGCCGGTGGTGTGCCCACGGTCACGGTGATGGTGAGGGCCAGGGTGGCCGTCGACCCCGAGCTGTTGGTGGCCGAGACGGAGACCGGGTAGGTCCCGGCGGTGCCGCTGGCCGCCGTGCCGGCGATGGTGGCCGTCCCGGTGGTGCCGGCGGCAAAGGTGAGACCGGTGGGCAGGGTGCCCGACTCGGTGATGGTGGCGGCGGGGTAGCCGGTCGTCGTCACCGTGTAGGTGCCGGCCACCCCGGTGGAGAAGGCGGCGGTCGAGGCCGAGTGGATGGTCGGGGCCTCCGAATTGGTCAGGGTGAGGGTCTGGGTGGTGGTGCCCGCGGTGGAGGTGGCGGTGATGTTGATGGGGTAGGAGCCCCCGGTGCCGGCGGCCGGGGTGCCCGAGATGGTGGCCGTGCCGTTGCCGTTGTCGACGAAGGTGATGCCGCTCGGTAGGGCGCCGGTCTCGGTCAGGGCCGGGGCCGGGTCACCGGTGGTGGTCACCGTGGTGGAGAAGGGTGCCCCGACGATGGAGGCGGCCGAGTCGGCGCTGGTGATGGTGGGGGCCAGGTTCTCGGTCAGGGTCACCGATCCGTCGGCGGCCACGCTGGTCCAGGCCGACGACTGCCCGTCATAGGGTGTGCCGAAGGCGGAGGTCCCGACCGTCGTGCCCTTTGGGGCGGTGACGGGCACGTTGACCGCCCCGGTGCCGGTGTTCTTGACCGTGACCACCCCGTTCTCCTCGGAGGCGGTGACGGTGCCGGCCGTCTCGGCCGCCGTCCAGGCCGTCTGGTCGGCCAGGACCTGGCCCACCCCGCCCAGGGTCAGCTGCACGTAGGGGGTGTCGGCGGTGAAGTAGGAGTCGTACTCGGAGATGAGCGGGTTGAGCACCTCATAGAGGGTCCCGTCCCCGTCGGTGCCGGGCTGGGCGGTGGCCGCCGGCACGTAGCCCGCCGGGGGCAGGATGGACGAGTAGGGCGGGGTGCCCATGATGTTGGTCTGGTGGACGTAGCTGATCTCGGGGTCGTTGGACAGCACGTTGGTCAGCATCCCCGACACCACCTGGTTGATGACGTCGGCGAAGGTGAACGGGGTGGTGGCACAGGTGGTGGTGGCGGTGTCGTGGCACTGGGAGTCGGGGGCGCTCGAGGTGTAGAGGGTGTTGTACTCGTCGAGCTCCTGGGCGTTGGTGGCCACGTTGTAGAAGATGTTGATGGGGTGGCGGGGGGCCACCTGGGAGGTGCCGTCCACGAAGGGCTGGCCGGCGGCGTAGGTGGCCCCGGTGTAGTCGGCCCCGATGCCGAAGGCATCATTGGCCGGGTCGGGGTAGGCCTTGGAGGCGTCGGCCCCGACCGTGGTGATGCCGGCCGCGGTGAGGGCCGGTGAGAAGTAGGGGTTCTGCTCCCAGGGCAGCTCGTTGGCGTCCTCCACGACGGGTGGGGTCCACCCGGCGGGCATGGGGTCATCGAGGTAGGTGACCCCGGCCGGCGGGGTGGCGCTCGTCCCCCCGGTGTCGGTGAAGGTGAGCTCTTGTTCCCCGGCACACGAGGTGGGGGCATAGGTGGGGCCCGAGCACACCGTGGCCGACTGGGCCGGGCTGGTGTCCCCCGAGCTGGCATCGGGCAGGGTGGCCGAGTCCGGGGTGGCGTAGGTGCCGATCTCGGTCCAGGGCCCGACCGTGGTCCCGGTCACCGGGGCCCGGTAGATGATGTAGTTGGCGGCGTGGCAGATGGACTGCCACACGAGGGAGACCGACCCGGTCGAGCCGGTCACCACCACCGGGGCGAGGTCGCCCTGGAGCCCGTCGGTCACATAGGCCTGGGACTGGTCGGTGCTGGTCGGGTCGGCCCCGTTGAACTGGTCGGTCACCGCGTACTCATAGGTGCCGGCCCCGAGGGTGCCCCCGGTGGTGGCCGGGTCGACCTCGTCGAGGTCGGGGGGATCGACCGTGGCCGGGGTGCCCGGGTCGAGGTCGGCGAAGCCCGAGTGGTTGCCGGGCACGAACACCTGGGGGTTGTAGGTCCCGTAGGGGTCGGCCACGTCACTCGCCCCCGAAGCGATGCTCTGTTCGGGGAGCCCGAGGCCCCCGGTGCCGGCCGTCGTGCCCGGGGCGGCGGTCACATCGGAGGTGTTCTCGTTGAGCTCGGCCTCGATGTAGTCCTGGCTGGCACAGCCGACGTCGAGGTAGGGGGTGTCATAGGTGTGGCTGAGCCAGCCGAAGTCGTCCGAGTAGGGCTTGCCCGTGGCCGGGTCGGTGGCCTGGAACTGGGCCAGGAGCGGATCGGGTCCACAGGTGCCGGCCGCATCCCCGGCGGTATCGCAGGAGGCGGGCTCCCCGGGCAGGTCGAGCTCGCCGTTCTGGTACTCGACGGTGCCCCCGTAGTTGAACAGCTGGTCCAGGCGGAAGGCGGTGGCCGGCTCCCCGGCCGGGCGGGCCGAGGCGTCGTTCTCCTGGGTGGGGTCGGACCAGTCGGCGGCGCTGATGACGTCGGACGGGTCCATGCGCTGGGAGTCGGCGTCGGAGTAGTCGTTGTCGTGGACGGCCACCGACCAGGCGTTGTCGGGGGTGAAGGTGTCGTCGATGTCCATCTCCACGTAGTTGCGGTTGATGCCGAGGTGGGAGTCGTCGGTCACCCAGTTGACGAGCCCGGGGGCCAGCAGCTCCCACTGCAGCTGGGTGGCGTTGTAGTCGAAGCCCAGCTCCAGCTCGGCCACCCCGGCCTGGGCGTCGGTCGAGGGGTGCTCATAGACGCCGGCGAGGACCTGGCCGGCCGAGTTGTCGAGCCAGGGGGTGAAGGGGGCCCCGGCCACCGGGGTGGCCCAGTAGCCGTTGGTGCCGGTGGCGAAGGGGATGGGCCCGGCCAGCTCGGGCAGGGCGGAGAGGCCGGCTGCGGTCAGGGTGCCCGTCGTGCCGTCGAGGGCCCCGGTCGACACCTCGGTGAGCCCGATGCCGGTGTAGGGGGCGGTGTAGCCGTCGATCTGGCGCACCGAGAAGGTGGACTCATAGGTGTCGAGGGCGCTGAGCTGCCCGGCGGCCAAGGCGGCCGGCGAGTCGGCGATGACCACCCCGTTGTAGTCGCCCACCGAACCGGCCGACAAGGTGGGCAGGGTGACCGTCTCGGCCCCGTAGGTGCCGGTGGCGGTGACCTCGGTGTAGGGCACCCCCTCCTGGCTCAGGGCCGACGCCCAGGCCGCCGTGGTCGAATCGGTCGACCCGGTCCCGACGAGCAGCACCTTGAGATCGAGCGTCACCGGGGTGGCCGCCCCCGCCGACCTCACGGCCACCGACAACAACGAGCCCATGAGCAACGAGGCCAAGACGACGGTGATGACAGACCGTACGACTCGAATCATGATGTCGGATCGCCCCATCTCCGGATGCATGCGCAAATGCCCGCCGAGTTGCCCTTTCAAGAAACGTAAGACCGGTCAAGATGAATAGCCACCCGGCACTGTCGTTTCGGCACCCTGCTCTTTGCCGCACCGACCCTGCCCTCGGCCGGCGCCCAGCCGAGTGGCGCGGCAGCCCTGCCCGTGGCCACGGGCGGTCGCAGCCGTCAGCCCTCCAGTTCGGGCTGCGCCGGGGGGCGGCGGCCACCGAACCCTCGGCGACGGCACCCTGCTCTTAGCCGCCCCGACCCTGACACCGTCCGGCGTTTCGGCTTATCCCGCGCCAGCCCGCCCCTTGGCTACCGTCGGCCTTGAGACCGGCTGTTGAGGGGGGCTCCTGCCGTCAGCCCCTCAGATCGAGCAGCACCAGATCGAGCCGTACCACGTGCCCCTCAGGTGGCGACGGTGAGCGTGAAGGTCTGGGTCACTCTGCCACCCGAATTGGTGGCGGTGATGCGGAGCCCACCTCCGCCTCCGCCCAAGCCTCCCCGTCCCGTCCCCGTGGTCGCCGCCGTCGGCGTGCCCGAGATGGTGGCCGTCCCGTTGCCGTTGGCCACGAAGGTGACCCCGGCCGGCAGGGTGCCGGTCTCGGTGAGGGTGGGCACCGGGTACCCGGTCGTGGTCACCGTGAAGGAGAAGGGGTCACCGGCGGTGGCGGCGTACGACGCCGCGCTGGTGATGGTCGGGGCCTGATCGACGGTCAGGGTGAAGCTCTGGGTCACCGTGCCCGAGGTGCTGGTGGCGGAGATGGTGATCGGGAACACGCCGCTGGCCGCGGGCGTGCCGGCGATGGTGGCCGCCCCGGCGGTGCCGGCGGTGAAGGTGACTCCCGCGGGCAGGGCCCCGCTCTCGCTGAGGGTGGGCGCCGGGCTGCCGGTGGTCTTCACCGCGAAGCTGAAGGCCCTGCCCTCCGTGGCCGTGTCCGTGGCCGCGCTGGTGATGGCCAGGGCGGCACTGACCGTGAGGGTGAAGGTCTGGGTCACGTGTCCGGCCGTACTCGTCGCCGTGATGCGGAGCGCTCCTCCCCCTCCACCCAAGCCCCCCCGGCCTGTTCCGGTGGCCGCCGTCGGCGTGCCGGAGATGGTGGCCGTGCCGTTGCCGTTGTTGACGAAGGTGACCCCGGCGGGAAGAGCGCCGGCCTCGGTGAGGGTGGGCACCGGGTACCCGGTCGTCGTCACGGTGAAGGAGAAGGCGGTGCCGGCGGTGACGGTGTCGGTGGCGGCGCTGGTGATGGTCGGGGCCTGGTCGACGGTGAGGGTGAAGGACTGGGTCACCGTGCCCACGGCGTTGGCGGCGGTGAGGGTGAGCGGGAACGAGCCGGTGGCCGTCGGCGTGCCGGCGATGGTGGCCGTGCCGTTCCCGTTGCTGACGAAGGTGACCCCGGCGGGCAGTGCGCCGGTCTCGGTCAGGGCCGGCGAGGGAGCACCGGTCGTCCTCACCGCGAAGGAGAAGGCGTCACCCAGGGTGGCCGTGTCGGTGGCCGCACTGGTGAAGGCCGGAGGCGTCGCCGCCGCCGAGACGGTGAGGGTGAGGGCCTGGGTGGCCGTGCCGAGGGTGTTGGTGGCGGTGACGGTCAGACGGGAGGTCCCGGCCGCCGTCGGGGTGCCGGCCAGGGTGGCCGTGCCGTTGCCGTTGTTGGTGAAGGTGACCCCGGCGGGCAGGGTCCCGGTCTCGGTCAGGGCCGGCGCCGGGGTGCCCGTCGTGGTCACGGTGTAGCTGAGCGCGGTGCCCACCGCCCCGGTGTCGGTGGCCGCGCTGGTGATGGCCGGGGCCTGGTCGACGGTGAGGGTGAAGCTCTGGGTCACCGTGGCCGCGGTGTTGGCCGCGCTGATGGTGACGGGATAGGAGCCGCCGGTGCCGGCCGCCGGGGTGCCGGCCAGGGTGGCGCTGCCCGCCGCTCCGGCCACGAAGGTGACCCCGGCGGGCAGGGTGCCCGTCTCGGTCAGGGTCGGGGCCGGGGTGCCCGTCGCCGTCACCGGGAAGGTGAAGGCGGTGCCCACCTTGGCCGTCTCCGAAGCCGCCGAGGTGATGGCCGGGGCCGCGCTGGCCGAGTTCACCGTCAGGGTGAAGGTCTGGGTGGTGGTGCCGGTGCCGTTGGTGGCCGTGATGCCGAAGGAGGGATCCCCGGTGGCCGTGGGCGTGCCGGCCAGGGTGGCCGTGCCGTTGCCGTTGTCGACGAAGGTGACCCCGGTGGGCAGGGTGCCGGTGAACCCGAGGGCGGGGGCCGGGTAGCCGGTGGTGGTCACCGGGAAGGAGAAGGTCGTGCCGGCCACGACGGTGTCGGCGGCCGCCGAGGTGATGGTCGGGGCCTGGCCCACCACCACCGACAGGGCCTGGGTGGCGTTGGGGGCGATCGAGTTGGCCGCGGTGACCTCGAGGACGGTGGTGCCGGTGGCCGTGGGCGTCCCCGAGACGAGGGCGGTGCCGTTGCCCTGGTCGGTGAAGGTGAGCCCACTGGGCAGGGTGCCGGCCTCGGTGATGGCCGGGATGGGCGAGCCGGTGGTGGTGACGGCGAAGGCGCCGGCCTCCCCCAGGGTGAAGTCGGCGCTGGCCCCGCTGGTGATGGTGGGGGCGCCGCTGGTGGCCACGGTGATGGTGAGGGCCAGGGTGGCCGTCGACCCCGAGCTGTTGGTGGCCGAGACGGAGACCGGGTAGGTCCCGGCCGTGCCCGTAGCCGCCGTCCCGGCGATGGTGGCCGTCCCGGTGGTGCCGGCGGCGAAGGTGAGCCCGGTGGGCAGGGTGCCCGACTCGGTGATGGTGGCGGCCGGGTAGCCGGTCGTGGTCACCGTGTAGGTGCCGGCCACCCCGGTGGTGAAGGCGGCGGTCGAGGCCGAGGTGATGGTCGGGGCCTCCGAATTGGTCAGGGTGAAGGCCTGGGTGGCGGTGCCCGAGGCGTTGGTGGCGGTGATGGTGAGGGGGAACGAGCCCCCGGTGCCGGCGGCCGGGGTGCCCGAGATGGTGGCCGTGCCGTTGCCGTTGTCGACGAAGGTGATGCCGCTCGGCAGGGCCCCGGTCTCGGTCAGGGCCGCAGCCGGGGCACCGGTGGTGGTCACCGTGTCAGAGAAGGGTGCCCCGACGATGGAGGTGGCCGAGTTCGCACTGGTGATGGTGGGGGACACGTGCTCGGTCAGGGTGGTGGTGCCGGTGCCGGCCACACTGGTCCACCCGGACAGCTGGCCGCCGTAGGGGGAGCCGAAGGCGGTGTTGGCGACCGTGGTGCCCTCTGGCACGGTGACGGGCACGCCGACCGCCCCGGCGCCGGTGTTGGTCACCGTGACCACCCCGTTCTCCTCGGAGGCGGTGACGGTGCCGGCCGTCTCGGCCGCCGACCAGGCCGACTGGTCCGAGAGCACCTGGGCTTCGGTCACGTCGGTCATCTGGGTGATGGGGGTGGCGCTGGTGTACCAGGTGTCGTACTGGGACAGCATGTCGTCGATGAGGGTCAACAGGGTGTAGTCGGGCCCGATCAGGTCGGTCTGGTGGTCGTACTGCACCCGGGGGTTGTTGGCCAGGATGTGGCTCAGCATGATGTGGGACTCCGAGGCCATGAAGGTGGCCTCCGTGGCCGGGGCGGACAGGCAGGTGGTGGCCGAGGTGTCGGTGCAGTGCCCGGTCTCGGCGGGGAAGGCGGCGTTGCCGAGGGAGACCCCTTGGGCCACGTAGAGGGTGTTGTACTCGTTGAGCTCATCGGCCCAGGTGGACGCGTTGTAGTAGATGTTGTTGGGGTAGCGGGGGGCCGAGGTGGCCACATTGGTCCCCGAGGTCTCGGCGTACTGGGTGGGCTGACGGGAGGCGTCGGCGGCGAAGGTGGTGATGCCGTTGCCGGCGAAGGCCGAGGGCGTGTTGGGGTTCTCGATGCCGGAGTGCTCACCGGTCACCACCGCCGCCGGGGAGAAGTTGGGCAGGCCGTTGGCGGCGGCGAAGGCCTGGTTCATCCCGATCTCCTGCTCGATGGAGGCATCGGGGCTGGTGGAGGTGGCCGGGTCCCAGCTTGCGGCCGCGCTGGAGCAGTCGATGCCCGGGTTGGTGGCCGTCGGGTAGGTGTCCGAGGAGTCGGGCTCGGCCCCGGGGGCTGCGGCCCCGGTGTCGGTGTAGGAGTAGGTGGTGGTGGCCCCGGTCGGGTTCTCGGCCACCTGGCCGATGAGCCCGTAGGTGGACGAGCCCGGGTTCTCCCGGTAGATGTTGTAGCCCCAGAAGCCGGTGCCCCCGGTGTGGTCGGCCTCTTCCTGCCACAAGGTGGGTCCGGGGGTCCCGTCGGTGCCGGTGCCGTTGGTGGCGTCGGGCCAGGACAGGGTGACCGATCCGTCGGTGCCCACGCTCACCGCGTGGGCCAGGGACGGCTCCGACTCGCCGTAGGCGGTGGCGGCGGTGATCTCGTAGCTGTAGTTGCCGGCGGCAAAGGTGCCCCCGGTGGCGTTGGCCGTCACCGAGTTGACGGCCTGGGGCTGCCACACGATGCAGCCGAGGAACTGGTGGGACCAGGTGTGGTTGATCCAGTTGAAGTCGGCCTTGTCGGCCAGGAGGGCGTTGATCAGCCCCTGGTCGTCGGGATAGCTGGCATCGACGGTCTGTCCCGGGTCGGCATAGGTCCCGCCCGGATCGGTGACCGACCCGGTGCAGTCGGCCGAGGACTCGTCGGCCGTGGACGGGGCCGTGCAGGCGCCGACCCCGTTGAAGGCCAGGTTCAAGGTGATGCCGGTCTGCTTCTCCCAGGCCACCACGTCGGCCACGTCGGCCGCGCTCATCTGCACGTCGGCCGGCACCCCCGGGGCCGAGCCCTCGGTGGCCCCCTGGACGGCGGCCGGGCAGGTGTAGTCGACCGGGTCGGTGGCCGCCGGGGTGCACTGGTACTGGGAGCTCCACTCGTTGTCGGAGATGAAGTTGTCGTCGATGTCCTGGCCGAAGTAGTTGCGGTAGAGGCCGAGGTGGGTGTCCTCGGTGACCCAGTCGATGAGACCGGGGGCCAGCAGCAGCCACTGCAGCTGGGTGGCGTTGTAGTCGAAGGTGAGCGACAGCTCGGCCACCCCGGCCTGGGCGTCGGTCGACGGGTGCTGGTAGACGCCGGCCAGCACCTGGCCCGAGGCGTTCTCCAGCCAGGGGGTGAGGGGGGCGCCGGCCACCACGGTCGAGGGGTAGCCGTAGGTGCCGGTGTCGAAGGGCACCGGGCCGGCAAGGCCGGGGAGGGCGGACAGCCCCGCCGCCGTCAACGTCCCGGTGGTGCCGTCGAGGGCCCCGGCCGAGGCATCGGTCAGGCCCAGGGCCGGCGACGGGTACATGTAGCCGTCGATCTGGCGCACCGAGAAGGTGGACTCGTAGGTGTCGAGGGCGCTGAGCTGGCCGGCGGCCAAGGCGGCCGGCGAGTCGGCGATGACCACCCCGTTGTAGTCGCCCACCGAACCGGCCGACAAGGTGGGCAGGGTGACCGTCTCTGCCCCGTAGGCGCCGGTGGCGGTGACCTCGGTGTAGGGCACCCCCTCACTGGTGAGGGCCGAGGCCCAGGCCGCCGTGGTCGGGTCGGACGACCCGGTCCCGATGAGCAGCACCTTGAGGTCGAGGGTCACCGGGGTGGCCGCCCCCGCCGACCTCACGGCCACCGACAACAGGGAGCCCAACAGCAGACAGGCCAGGACGACGGTGATGACAGGACGGTACGAACGGTTCATGGAACTGAGTTGCCCCTCTATTGGATGTATCGCTGACCGCGCGGCTCACTGCGCACAAAGCTCTTGCGGAACAACGCCTCTACGAACAGTACGGGCGGGGGCGGTCCACCGATACCCTGCACTGCGGCCCGACCACCCTCAACTTTGGTGGGGCCGAGCGGCGGCCACCCCGGCGTTTCAGTCACGATCCGGTCACCACGGCGGATTCGCTCGGCACTGCCGATAGCGGCGCCCTCCGATGGGTCCAGCTCGACCGGAGCGTGGGCCGGTGGTGCCGGCCGACCCGCCATCGAACCGTGCGGCGTACTAACTCAAGGGTGGTGGAGCCATCTTGCGGGGGTAGGCGGAGATTTCACTCGGGTCCGAGGATGATGAAGCGAGTGGCGCTGGGGATGACCAACGCGAAAGTCGGGGGTGGTCACCTCGGCTCCCGATCTCTACTGTCGTACCGGACAGGAACCTACGTGAGTTGGTCGTCCGACCGACAAGCACACCACCGACCACCCATGATCGAAGAGGTGCGGCTAGACAATGGACATTGCCCTCTTGGCCGAGGGCACCTACCCGTACCACCCCGGCGGCGTAAGTGTCTGGTGCGATCAGCTCGTCCGTGGGCTGGCACCCCATCGGTTTGCCGTGCATGCCATAACGGCCAGACCCGGAGGGACGCCGGTCTGGGAGATACCCGACAATGTGGTCGGGATCTACTCCGTCCCGTTGTGGGGTCCGACGCCCCGGGTGGCGCGCAAGGTTCGGAACTCGTCGGAGCTCCGGAGCACCTTCCGGCAATTGGCCACGTCGTTGTTCGAAGAAGGTGGCGAGGACGATTTCCTCGATGCACTCCGCCAGCTCTTCGCCCTGTCGAGGCAGACTCCCGTGGCCGGTGCCCTCCGGTCGACAGAGTCGATGGAGGTCCTCCTCGACGTGATGCGGGCGGGCCCGGACGACCGGGTTTGCATCGCGGAACCGGCACCGGTGACCGTCTCGGATGCAAGATTGGCGCTGGAGCTCATCGAGCACCAGCTCCGGCCACTGTTCGCGCCGGCCCCCGAAGCAGATCTGTGCCACGCCACGGCCAACGGGCTCTCGATCCTGCTGGCCCTCGCGGCCAAATGGTCCCGCGATACCCCACTGGTCATGAGCGAGCACGGGATCTATCTCCGCGAGCGGTACTTGTCCTACGGCCACGAGTCCCACTCGACGCCGCTGCGCTCCATCATGCTGCAATTCTTCAAACGTCTCACCTGGGCCGGATACCAGATCGCCAGTGCCATTGCCCCGGGCAGCGAGTACAACCGGCAGTGGCAGGAGACCAACGGAGCCGCACCCGAGCGGATCAACGCCATCTACAACGGCGTCGAGGTGGCCAACTTCGTGGCCAGTCCGTGCGAGCCGGAGGTCCCGACCCTGGTCTGGCTGGGGCGCATCGACCCTCTGAAGGACGTCGAGACCCTCATCCGGTCGTTTGCCAAGGTGCACGACGTCCTGCCCACGGCCCGGCTCCGCATCTTCGGAGGCGCCTCCCCCGGCAACCAGGAGTACCTCGACCGGTGCATCGCCTTGCGGGACTCCCTCGGCCTGGTCGATTCCGCCATCTTCGAAGGACGGGCCCCGTCGGTGCTCGAGGCGTTCCACGCCGGCCACATCGTCCTGTTGACCAGCATCTCGGAGGGCTTCCCCTACTCCCTCATCGAGGCCATGGCCTCCGGCATGCCCACCGTGGCCACCGACGTGGGAGGGGTCAGGGAGGCGACCGGTGACGCGGGTCTGATCGTACCTCCGAAGAACCCCGAAAAGACCGCGGAAGCCTGTCTCCGTCTGCTGTCCGACGCCGATCTCCGCCACGCCATGGGGCGCGCCGCCCGCGCCCGCATCCTCTCGCTGTTCACGCTCGAGCAGAGCCTGGCCATCTTCGGAGACCTCTACCGCGAGGTGACCGGCCGGATCGCCAGTGCCCACGTGCTCAAGCACGAGCAGGATCTGAGCCGGTCAGGGCAGGCCGCCCTGGTTCCGCGCCGGGAGCGATCGATCCGGCGCTCGGATCTTCCCACCGTGTCCAGAGCCGCCCCGCTCCTCCTCGGGAGCGGCACTCACAGCAGGTGCGGCCCATGACGGCGCTCAGGGCGGATCGTCCCGGCCGGACGGATGTCGGCGGTCCGGATGGCGGGATCTTCGACTGGGTCAACAGCGATCCCGAGCTGTCGGCGGCCTGTGCCGCCGCGGTCGACCCGTTGGAGGTCGCCGCCCGGCTCGAGACCCATGGACTGAGCAAACAGGTGGCGGTCGAATCGTTCGGCTTTTCCGACGTGTTCTCCACCGCCCAGTTCGTCTACGCATCCCTGCCTTTCGAAGTCGAGGGGGTGGCCAGCGCCGAACCCGAACCCATGGGGGGACCCTCGGACCTGCTGCGCGGAGCGCTCTACGCCCTCCCGGCCGTGTTCCTGCCCGTGGTCGTGGCCGGATTCGCCGTCCACTCGCACTGGTGGGCCATGCCGATCGGGCTCACGGTGGCGTGGGCCGTCAGCCAAGCTGCGGCCGTCTGCGGCTGGGCCCTCCGGGCCCGCGAGGACCGACGGAGCGACTCCCTGGTGGCCATGACATCGATCGTGGCCAGCACGGCGGTGTGCCTCGGCGGCGCCGTCCTGGCCTGGCGACTCATGGGGGGGAACGAGGCGAGCGTGTTGGAAGCGGTGGGGGTGGCCGCGTACGTCGCCGCCGCCGGCATCCTCGTCTTCCACGGCTCCGAATGGCTCCTGGCCCTGTGCATGCTGCCGGCCGCGGTGGGGTCGCTCTGCTACATCGGCCTGCTGCCCCTCACCATGACCCACCGGATCTCGGCCTGGCTGGTGGTGTCCACGGTGGCGGTGGTGGTGGTTGTCGCCATTGCACGTATTCGGCCGGCGGGCTGGCGAAGGCCCGGCCTGGCGGGGAGCGATCGGGTCCGGGCCTTCAAGTACTCGCTCTATGGTTTGGCGTCCGGTCTTCTCACCTCGGCTTTCATCGGTTTCGCCGACGAGTCCAATCCCAAGGGCGGTGCTCTGGTGGTCGCCGTCCTCCCCCTGCTGGCGACGCTCGGCCTGATGGAGTGGCAGCTCCGGTCCTTCCAGAGCCGGGCCAAGCGGGCTCTGTCCACCACGCCGGGGCTCGCCCAGTTCGCGGGCCGGATCCGCTCCGCCCTGTTGCGTTCGGCCGGGGCCTACGTGGGCGCCCTGGCCGTCCTCTCGGTGGTGAGCATCGTGATCGGACACGACAGGCACGACTCCCTGGTCACATTGCTGGTCGCCTCGGTAGCCGCCATTGGCCTGTCCTTCTTTCTGGCCCTGCTGCTCGCCTCCTCGGGCCAGATCAACCTGGTGCTCGTGAGCTTCGGAGCCACCGTGGTCGTGTTCGCGGCCGCGTTGGCGGTCGCCCACGCCACCCGGGGCCACATCGCCCCGGCCGTGGGTCTTGTCACCCTGCTCGTGTCCACCGGCACGGCGATCGTCCTGTTGTCCGTCTCGGCGCTGCGCGTCCTGCCGTCGCCCTTCAACTACTAGTCCGACCCCGAGAGAAAGCGATCCGACAAGATGAGCACGACCGTAGCCATCACGGGAGCCGACGGATTCATCGGCTCCCATCTGACCGAAACGCTGGTCGCATCCGGCTATCACGTCCGGGCCATGGTGCAGTACAACTCGTTCGGCTCATGGGGATGGCTCGACTCCCTCGATCCGGCCACGCTCGAATCCATCGATGTGGTTCCCGGCGATGTCCGTGACCGCAACTCGGTCATGGCCCTCATGACGGGCGCCGACCTGGTCTGCCACCTGGCCGCCTTGATCGCCATTCCCTACTCCTACCAGGCCCCCGGTTCCTACCTGGAGACAAACGCGGGCGGCACTCTCAATGTGCTCGAAGCGGCCCGGACGCTCGGGACGTCCCGGATCGTCTGCACCTCGACGAGCGAGGTGTACGGCAGCGCCCGGATCGTTCCCATCTCCGAGGAACACCCGCTGCAGGCGCAATCCCCCTACTCAGCGTCGAAGATCGCCGCCGACAAGCTGGCCGAGAGCTACCACCTCAGCTTCGACCTCCCGGTCGTCACCTTGCGGCCGTTCAACACCTACGGTCCCCGGCAGTCGGCTCGCGCCGTCATCCCGACGGTGATCTCCCAGCTGGCAGCCGGGCGACGGGAGATCGCCCTGGGCTCGTTGACCCCGACCAGGGACTTCAATTTCGTGCTCGATACCGCCAGCGCATTCCGGTCGGTGCTCGAAGCCCCGCTGGGGGATGTCGTCGGTCGGACCTTCAACGCCGGATCGGGCGTGGAGATATCGGTGGCCGACACCGTGAAGCTCATCGCCGACCTGATGGGGACCACGGTGGAGATCCGTGTGGAGAACGAGCGGCTGCGTCCCGAGAAATCGGAAGTGACGCGGTTGGTCTCCGACAGCTCCGCCATCCGCCGTGCCGCGTCCTGGAAACCGGAGCACACCCTGGCTGAGGGCCTGCGGGAGACCATCGAATGGTTCTCCGATGCGGACAATCTCAGTCGCTACAAGCCCGATCAGTACAACGTCTGATGATGGCGCTCGGAAAGGCGGGACCTCATGACTGAAATCACCCTGGCTCGACAAGACCGCTCCACTGACATGCGACATGTCGTGATCCTGGCCGGAGGGAAGGGGGTGCGACTGCGTCCGTACACGACCGTCATCCCCAAGCCCTTGGTGCCGATCGGGGAGCAGTACTCGATTCTCGAGATCGTTCTCCGCCAGTTGGCATCGAAGGGATTCCTGCGGGCCACCTTGGCCATCGGCCATCTGGGCCAGTTGATCGAGGCCTACGTGGGTGACGGGTCCCAGTGGGGCATCGAGGTGGACTACGTCCATGAGGAGTCCCCGTTGGGCACGGTCGGGCCCGCCCTGATGGTCCTCGACCGGCTCCCCGAGAACTTCCTCCTCATGAACGGCGACATTCTCACCGACCTGGACTACGCCGATCTGCTGGACACCCACATCGCCAACAAGGCTCCCCTGACCGTGGCGACCTACCAGCGGGTTCACCAGGTGGACTTCGGTGTACTGGACGTCGTCGACTGCAAGGTCACCAACTTCACCGAAAAGCCCCCGCTTTCCTACGCGGTGAGCATGGGGATCTACGGGGTGAGCACCCGGCATCTCGAGCGGTACACCCCTGGGCTGCCCTACGGCTTCGACGAACTGATGCTCGACCTCATCGAACGCGGAACGTTGCCGGCCAGCTACCTGTTCGAAGGGTTCTGGCTCGACATCGGGAGGCCCGACGACTACGACCAGGCGAATCGCGAATTCGACGTGCTGGGTCCGCGCCTCCTCCCCAGCCTTCAGTGACGACCTACCTTCTCCTCGGAGCCAACGGATTCCTGGGCAGCCAGGTACGTGAAGCCATCGAACGGTCGAGCAACGAATCCAACCTGGTGGCGGTCAGTGGCCATGCCCCGCGCTTCGGTGTCCCGGCGTACGGCCGGTGGCAGCAGATGGACCTGGTACGCGCCTCGGCCCGGGACCTGAGAGTGCTGGTCGGGAAGAGCAGGCCGGACGCCATCATCAACTGTGTCGGCTGCACGTCGGGCTCACTCCAGCAGCTGGAGGCGGTCAACACCGTGGTCGTCGAAAAGCTGGTCCAGGCACTGTCGGTCACCGATGCCATTCCACTGGTCCACATGGGCTCGGCGGCCGAGTACGGGCGCCAGCCCGAGGGGGTCGCCATCGAGGAGACGGCGACGGCCCGCCCGGTGGGCGACTACGGGAGGACCAAGCTGGAAGCCACCGACCTGGTGACGGAGATGGTGGCCGAGGGGAGCATCCGGGCCACGGTCCTCCGGGTGTTCAACCCGGTCGGACCCCGGGCCCCGGCCGATTCGTTGGCCGGCATGGCCGCCCACCAGATCAAGCGGGCACTCGCCTCGGGCGAGGCGTCGATCACGCTCGGACCCCTCTGGTCCGTCCGCGACTTCCTGGCCAGCACCGACGTCGGTACCGCAGCCGTGCGCGCCGTCCACAGTGTCGATTCGCACCCGATCCTCAACGTCGGACGTGGTGTGGCCATGTCGTGCCGGTCCATGGTGGAACTGTTGGCAGACGCGGCCGGATTCGAAGGAGATGTCTTCGAGGAGCCCGGCGGTTCTCTGCGCTCGGCCGCGGTGCCGTGGCAGCAGGCCAACGTCTCCCTCCTCCGACGCCACCTCAACTGGGTCCCGTCCACACCTATCGCCCAGGCCGTGGCGGCCCTCTGGAAGTCAGGAGTCTGAGAACATGTGCGGAATCATCGGAGTCACCGGGGTCGACGACGCGCTGCCACTGCTCCTCGACGGGCTCGGCCGGCTGGAGTACCGGGGGTACGACTCGGCCGGGGTGGTGCTCGTCGCCGGGGACGCCCTCTGGCGGACCAGGGCGGCGGAGGGGACCCATTCCGTCGCGCGACCTGCGCCTGCTCGGTGAGGATGCACCGAGGTGCAGCGGTGGCGTCGGGCACACACGGTGGGCGACCCACGGAGGGCCGACGACAGGCAACGCCCACCCCCACCTGGACTGCACCGGGCGGTTGGCGCTCGTCCACAACGGCATCATCGAGAACCACGCCGAGCTGGCCGGCTCCCTGGTGGCCGACGGCCACGTGCTGGCATCGGATACGGACTCCGAAGTGCTGCCCCACCTGGTGGAGGCGGAGATGGCCGCCGGTCTGAACCTGGCCGAGGGCCTGCGCGCCGCGCTCAGGAATGTCCGCGGTTCCTTCGCCGTGGCCGCGGTGCATGCCGACGATCCGGAGCTGGTGGTGGCCGCCCGCCGGGTCTCCCCACTGATCGTCGGCCTGGGTGAAGGCACGTCGTTCCTGGCTTCGGACATACCCGCCCTCCTCGGCTCGACCCGGAGGTTGTTCGCGCTGGAGGACGACCAGTTGGTGGAGCTCAGGCCCGGTTCGATGCGGGTGACCACCCTGGATGGCGCCGACGCCCGGGCCACCGCCTTGAGCATCGACTGGGATGTGGCCGCCTCACGCCTGGGTGGGCACGACGACTTCATGAGCAAGGAGATCCACGAGCAGCCGGCCGCGGTGGCGGCCACCCTGCTGGGCCATCGGGGCGCCGGCGGCAGTCTTGCCCTCGACGAGGCCGCGGGGCTGTCCGACCGGGACCTGCGGGCCGTCGAACGGGTGTCCATCGTCGCCTGCGGGAGCAGCTACCACGCCGCCCTGGTGGCCAAGTACGCCATCGAGCAGTGGGCACGGTTGCCGGTCGACGTGGACATCGCCAGTGAGTTCCGGTACCGCAACCCGGTCCTCAACGAACGCACCTTGACCATCGGGGTGAGCCAGTCGGGTGAGACCGTCGACACGCTCCAAGGCCTGCGAGAAGCCCGGGCCCTGGGGGCCAAGGTCCTGGTGGTCTCCAACGTGGTGGACTCGTCCATGGCCCGGGAGGCCGACGGCGTCCTGTACACGCGGGCCGGGCCGGAGATCGGCGTCGCCGCCTCCAAGACCCACCTCACCCAGATCGTGGCTCTCGAGCTGCTGGCCCTGGTGCTGGCCCAGGCGCGTCGCACCCTGCCCGCCGACGAGATCAACGGTGTCATGGACCACATGCTCGCCCTTCCGGACCAACTCGACGCCGCCCTCCAGCGGAGCGACGATGTGGCCGGTGTGGCCCGGCAATTGGCCGGGGCACGCGACTTCTTCTACCTCGGGCGGCACGTCGGCCATCCCGTGGCCATGGAAGGCGCTCTCAAGCTCAAGGAGATCTCCTACCTGCGGGCCGAGGGCTATCCGGCGGGTGAGCTGAAGCACGGACCGATCGCCCTGATCGAGCCGGGCACCGTGGTCGTCGGGGTCGCCACCCGCAACCCCCTGTGGGAGAAGATGTGCTCCAACATCCAAGAGGTCAAGAGCCGGGGCGCCACCATCGTCCTGGTGGGAAGCGACGGCGACGACCAGACGGCGGATCTGGCCGATCACATGCTGTGGGTCCCTCCGGTCGAGCCCATGCTCTCGCCGGTGGTCGACGTCGTGCCCCTGCAGTTCCTCGCCTACTGGCTGGCCCAGGCGCACGGTCACGACGTGGATCGTCCCCGCAACCTGGCCAAGACGGTCACGGTCGAATAGGCATGTCGGGCGCAGCGAGGTCCGGGGGAGCACCATGACAGCCGCCCGACCTCGGCTCCCGGGCTGATGCCGGTGCGCGTGGGCAGGCGCTCCCGGCGAGTGGCGATGGCGGCGGCGGCGTGCTGTGTCGTCCTGCTGCTGGTCGTGGTGATCTCGTCCACACGCGGTGGGCCGGGTGGATCCACTGGTCAGGACCTCAGGCAGCAGCTCGCCGTTCCGGCCTACATGAGCCCGACCTCGGACGAGGCCGGCTGGACCCAGCTGACCGGCTCGCGGCCGGGAACGGTCGGACTCGTGGTGGCCAACGTCGACAGTGGGCCCGGCTCCCAGCCCGTGCCGGCCTGGGCCTCGGTGATCCGTGAAGCCCGTGCCGGCGGAGCCAAGGTGCTCGGCTACGTGGACACCGGCTACCTGGGGAGCCCGGTCGGTGGCCACCCCGATGGACTCCCGACCCGGGCGGGGAGCTCCGGACTCGGGGCCTGGATCACCCAGGCCGAGGCGGACGTGAACGCGTGGTACCGGTTCTACGGATCCGACATCGACGGGATCTACTTCGACCAGGGCACCGATGTGTGTGGACCCACAGCCTCCTCGGACCAGTACGCCGACGAATACGAAACGCTCACCCGGTATGTGAAGGAGGCGCACCCGGGAGCGCTGACCGCTCTCAGCCCGGGAACCGCGGTTCCGCGTTGCTACCAGAACTCGGCTGACGTGCTCGTTACCTTCGAGGGCGACTACCAGGCGTACCTGGGCAGATCCGCGGCTCCGGCCGGCGCCTACCGGGCACTCGATTGGGCGCCGGTCGATCCGGACCGGATCTGGAACATCGTGTACGGGGTGGCGACGAAGAGCGAGATGGACAGCGTGGTCGCTCTCAGCAAGAGCCGGAAGGCCGGGTACATCTATGTGACCAACGACGCGCAGGCCAACCCCTACGGCACCATCCCATCCTTGTACTGGGCACAAGAGCAGGATCGGGCTCTCCCCCGCGATGGCCGGTCCACGAGTCCGCCGGCAGCTCCATCGGCCTGACCCCGTCCGACCGGCGCCCGCCGTCGGGCGCCCGACCGGCTCCGCCGCGGCCGGCGGGGACCGGAGCGGCCCCGTACCCGCTCAGAGCGAGGATGCGTCGAGGAAGTCGTCGTCACCGGACAGGGCGACGGCGAGGTTGCGGCGTGAACCGACCCCCAGCTTCCGGTAGGCCTTGGCCAGATGGCCCTCCACGGTCTTGACGGAGATGTAGAGGTCAGAGGCGATTCCCTGATTGGTCTTGCCACTGGCGGCCAGACGAACCACCCGGAGCTCGGCAGGCGTCAGCGAGTCGGGACCGGTGTAGCCGAGCCGGCGCGGTCGCGCCCCGGCGGCGCGTAACTGGATGCCGGCGGTCTCCACCAGTTGGTGGGCGCCGCACATGGAGGCCAGGTTGGCTCCCCGCCGGAGCACGCTTCTCGCCTCCTCTTTCTTCTTCCTGTCGACCAGCACCGTTCCCAGTTCCACCAGGGCGTTGGCCGCCTCGAGCCGGGCCGGCGAGGGCTCGAGCAGGTCGGCCGCCTCGACCAGCCAGACCGTCCTCTCCTCGAGGTCGGGTGTCGCCGCGGCCATGGCCCGTAGACCGATGCCGATGGTGCGCGCCGCGCCGAAGGACCGCGCCAGCTGGAGATGCTCGGTGGCCAGACGACCGGCGTCGTCCCACTCTCCGAACGCGGCCAGCACCATGGCCGCATCGGCCCGCCACGGACTCAGGGCCGGATTGACGACCCCGGCACTGAGCGCCTCGTCGCCGGCTCCGAGGAGCTCCTCGAGGCCCTCGTTCTGGCGATCGCGGGCCACCAGGAGCCGGCCCCGTTCGAGGCGGGCGAGGCCCCGGAGGATCGAGTCGTCGATCTCATCGATGGGCATCGAGTCCGAGACCCGTACGGCTTCGTCGATCTTGCCCTGCCCGACCAGCGCGTCGACGAGTCCGATCGTCGGGCGGCGGCGTCCGCTCATGCTGCGGGCGTCGCGCTTGTCGCCCCGTCGGCACTCCTCCTCCGCTTCGGTCAGGGATCCCTGCCACAGGAGTGAAATGGCTGACAGGAGCGAGAGCCGACGACCGGTGGCGACACCGTCCAGGGCCTGAACGCGATCGGAAGCCCCTTGGAGGATGCCGTCCACGACGGCGAAGCGATCGGCGCACAGGAGCCCGAAGCAGGCCATGGTCTGGACCCGATCCACGATGGGATCGGAACTGAGCAGCTGATCGATGCCGACCACCTTCTCCAGCCTTTCGGCCAACTCATCGGCTGAGATCGACGAGGCCGCGGCCTCGTCGATGTCGATGAGGACCTCGGCCATCTGGGGCATGACGTGCGTGTTGTGGCCCGGCTCGGCCAGAAGCGCCTTCAGCCGGCCGAGGCCTTGGCTCCGCTCGGCCGGGTGGTTCGACGCCATGGTGAGGGCCAGCTCGAATTCGATACGGAGGTCGCGGTCGACGGTATCGAGCCGGTCCTTGAGCTCGCGCACCGTCCGGATCGCATCGGTCCTGAGTTGCGGCGCGTCAGCCGGATCGCGCAGGAGCCCGATGGCCACCCTGATCAGTGCCGCATTGTCGGCCACCCCCAGTTGGATGGCGCGCCGGAGGTGGAGCAGCGCCGATGGGCGCTGCAGTGCAATCTCCGCTGAGGCCAGATCGAGGTACAGGCCACCTCCCTGGCTGGAAGGTGGCGACTCGAGCACAGCCCGGTTGAAGCAGCGCAGGGCCAGGTCGACGTCGCCGGACCCGAGGGCGGTCCGACCCATCTGCTGGAGCCGGTCGGCAGTCTCGAGGTCGCCCGCCGGCTCGGTGGCCAGCAGATGCTCTGCAGTGGTCGCCACACCGGCGCCGTGCTCAGCCAGGAGCCGTGCCGCCCGGGCATGCAATTGGGATCGCCTCGCCGTCGGGATGTCGTGGTAGATGGCCCAGCGGATCAGGGGCGAGGTGAAGGTGATGGGGCGTCCGGGCCTGACCAGCTCGATCTGGGCGGCCTCGTCGGCCGCTCGCTCGGCGGCCAGCGCGTCGATCTTGGCCAGTTGCCGGGCCACCGACGAATCGGCTCGTTCGCCGAGGATGGCGCAGGCCTGCAGGAGATCGGAGGCGGCCACGGACAGATGGGCCAGGCGGCTGAGGACGAACTGGGTGATCTTCGGCGAGGGGACGCGCTCGACCACGCCGGCCATGTCGACGGTAGGACGCACCCGCCGGTGGCCGAGGGCGGAGAGAAGGGCCTTGAGGAAGATGGGCGTTCCCCCGGTGGCTTCGAAGCAAGCGGCCACGAAGGCGGGGTCGGGCTCCTCACCGAAGAAGGCGGCGACCATCATCCAGACCGACTCGGGGCGCAGGGGCTCGAGCGTGAACTGGCGGATCCCCGGCTCGGTCAGGAGCGACTCGATCGGGCGCAGACCGACCCCGGGGTGGAGTGGGCGGGCACTGACCAGGAGCCAGATCTGCTGGTTCTCGAGGCGCCGGACCACGTACTGCAGAACGGCCATCGTCTCCCGGTCGGCCAGATCTGCGTCATCGACGGCCAACAGGACAGGACCGATCTCCCGGAGTGCAATGACCAGCGAGTAGAACATCGGGCCGATCTCGTTGGGATCCCGACCGCGCGCCGCCGTCGCTGATCAGCGCTTCGATGGCCGCCGCCTGGTCCGAGGGTGCTTCGGACCCGTTCATGTGGGTGGCGGCCGACTCCACGAACCGACGGAGGACCCCGAAGGGGGTCCGCTTCTCCACCTCACCACCCCTGGCCCGGAGAACCAGGCAGCCGGCGTGGGTGGCCAGGCCGCAGGCGGCGTTGACCAGTGCGGTGCGGCCCGATCCCCACGGCCCCTCGATGGCGATGCACCGGCTGGGCACGTTGAGGGACCGGTTGAAGATGGCCTCGAGCTCGGTCAGGAACTGACTCCGTTCGAGGAGCCGAGGACCGATCAGCGTGCGCGAGCGGCGGTCGGTGGGTGGCGGCGTTAGTTGAGAGACGACCACGACGAGCCCCTGCCGAAATCCGATGCCGAGCAGCATCGTCCGTCGATGGATCGAGAATGCCGATACACCGGGGCACATGTGGTCAGTACCGTCAGCACCGGTGAAACGTCATATGTTGAGGCGTCACCCGACAGATGCTTTGTATTGCCGAACAACTGGCACTCCGCCGAGCAACTGTTATCGAAGTCGATGACAGTTTGTGCTTTCTTCATATCCGTATCGTAGGGGCTGGCGCGCGTTATTGCTAAGGAAATCTGTAACGAGGTGGCCACACTGTTCGTTACATCAGGAGCCGGCGACGGCAGGGCTCCATCCAGCCGATCCGTGTAGTGAACGCCCGGTCACCTTGAGCGGTCAGGACGCGTCTTGAGAAACAGAGATCATTCCGACAGTGGTAAACCCGACGCGTGGAGTGCTTCTGCACCCGTCCGTCCTCCCACGCTCAGTGGTCGGACCACGGCGCGAAAATTTCCCGATCCTCAATGTATTTCTGCCGGCGCATCGAAACCGGGCTCGGTCCGGTGGCGATTCGGTGACGCGGGCGGGCCGGTTTCGTCGGTCGACCCCCGGTGGGGCCGGGGGCCGGGTGTCCGCACCCTCGTCATGCCGAGGGGTGGTCGGGCCGGGGGCGGGGGTGACCGCGGGCAAGGTCGAGGGTGGACCGTGACGGTGGGGACCCGTAGGCTCCGGAAGGGAAGACAACTCCTAACGGAGAAACGATCGTGATGCTTGCTGCCCGCCGGTTCGTCCCGAGCCTCGGAGGGCCGAGCCGGGGGGTTCGCATGGGAAGGTTGCGCCGCTCTCGGTCAGCCCGTGCTTTCGGGGCGATGGTAGTTCTGGCCGGTTGCCTTTTCGTGCCGTCCCTCGCCTCCGGTCCGGCCTCGGCAGCGGTTCCGAGGACCAGGGCAACCGGGCACGTGACCTGCAACTTTACGGTCACGGTGGCCTTCTCGCCGGCCTTGAAGGATTCGGGAGGCGGCACCCGTGCGTCGGCGGTGACCGGCGGAAAGTTGACGAAGTGCCATACCACCAACGGGTCGGTGGCCATCAGCAGCGGCACGTTCACCGGGTCGTTCGCCCGCAGCCCCCTGACCTGCAAGACGGATGCGCTGACCGGCGCCTCACCGACGCTCACCCTGCGCTGGAAGGGCGAGTTGAGCAGCCGTCCGGTGACGTTCAATTCCACCACCCTCGGGGGCACGCGGGCGACGGATTCCTTCTCGGGTCCCGCTGACGTCAAGCTGACCAAGCCGGCCAAGAGACCGAGCGCCTGTACCACGTCCGCAGGACTCAAGTCCCTGGCCATGAGCGGCACCCTGAGTACGGGAACCGCACCATCACCGGGGTGGTGGGTGGCCCCCCCGGGCAACCTGCCCTGGCAGTGGTATCTCGCCGGTGCGTTGGATCTGAGCAGTCCGACCCAGATGGGCACCAACGACAAGCTCCCGGACGGAAGTGCCGCTCCCGACCCGGTCGTGTACGACATCGATGCCATCGAGAACCCGGCCAGCACCGTGGCCTCGTTGCACGCCATGCACGACCATGTCATCTGTTACATCGAGGTGGGGACGGCCGGCGACTACTACACGGCCGGCGAGGAGGGGATCGGCACCACCTACTACGACCAGCTGAAGTCGGCGGGCGATCTGGGTGAACAGCTGTCGGGCTATTCCGAGTACTTCATCAACATCAACGCCGGGTCAGCGGTCAGCATCATCGAGTCGATGATCAAACAACAGTGCGCCGACAAGGGTTTCGATGCTGTGGAGACCGATCTGGACGAGACCTATAACGGTAACGAGGGTCCGACCGGTTTCACGATCACCGAGTCCGACGAGCAGACCTACCTGACCACGCTGGCCGACTACATGCACTCGCTCGGGCTGGGCTGGATCGAAAAGAACCTCGACGACACCGGAGACAACTTCGCCTCCGTCATGGAGCCGCTGGCCTCCGGGGGCATCAGCGAGCAGTGCAATGAGTACAACACCTGCGGTGCCTTGAGCAGCTATCTGGGGAGGAAGGCCATCTTCAACGCCGAGTACGACTCGGCCCTGTATCCGGGGTTCTGCACGAACGACGACGCCGACGGTCTCAACGGCGTCCTGTTCGACGTCAACCTGGACGGGACGCGCTCGCCCTGCCCCGGACCGTCCTGACGAGGTCGTTGCCCGAGGGGGTCATCAGCCGGCCACCCGTGGACGTCAGGGTGTCGCCCCTGTTCACGAACGCGCCCGCCCGATGACCGGTGCGTTGCGCAGGAGGTCGCGGAGGGCCGGTCGGTTGAGCTTCCCGAGCACGCTGTGGGGCAACTCGTCGGCGAACTGGAGGAACTCGGGCACCTTGAAGGTGGCCAGCTGCGAGGCGCAGTAGCCGGCGAGCTCCTCGGCCGAGACCGGCTCGGCCGCCACGACCACGGCACCGACCCGCTCGCCCAGCTCGTCATCGGGCACACCGACCACGCCGACATCGGCCACGCTGGGGTGGGTCCGCAGCACGTCTTCCACCTCGACGGGCCCGAACTTCTCGCCGCCGCGGTTGATGGTGTCGGAAAGCCTGCCTGACGGATACAGGTAGCCCTCGTCGTCCTGCCACCCCGTGTCGCCGGTGTGGAGCCACTCCGCGGTGGTGTTCTGCTCGGCCCGCACCACCAGCTCGCCGACGCTGCCGGGCGCCACCGGCTCACCTGATACCGGGTCGACGATCTTGACGTCGACACCGGCCAGTGGCCGGCCCACCGAGCCGAGGCGGTCACCCCGTCGATGGTCGTCGGGGGTCAGGGCGGCGTAGGCCCCGAGCGTCTCGGTCTGCCCGAACGTGTTGGAGAAGTCGACGTCGGGTAGGGCCGCCACCGCCCGGCGGATCAGGTCGACGGGAGCGGCCGCGGCGCCGTAGCTGAGGGCCCGGAGGGAGCTGAGGTCGGTGGTGGCGAACCGCGGGTGGTCGAGGATCCGGCGCAACATGGTCGGCACCACGAATGTCTGGGTGACCCGGTGGGTTTCGACCAGCGACAGCCACAGCCCGGCTTCGAACTTGGGCATCAGAACCAGCTGCTTGCCCTGGTGGAGCGAGATGAACAGACCGAGAGTCCCGGCGATGTGGAAGATGGGAGCCGACATCATGTCGATGACCTGGGCCGCGTTTGGGTCGATGGGCTTCGAATAGAAGGCCAACCGGTCGCTGACGACGCCGTGGCTGATGGAGATGGGTTTGGGCAGGCCGGTGGTGCCGCTGGTGAAGAGCACGAGGGCGGTGTCGTCGCCATCGCCCACCGTCGAGGTCCCGGCGACGCCGTCCGGGTCCGCCGCCCACACGGACTCCTCCGTCAGCACCGGCCCGGGGACGACCGAGCGCAGCCCGTCGGCGAACTGGGTGCCGGCCACCCCGACGCGGGCACCGACCAGCTCGGCCAGCTGTCCGAGCTCGCCGGGGGTCAGGTACGCATTCATCTGGGCAGTGGCCGCCCCCAGCCGTGCCGCCCCGAAGATGGTGGCCACCGACAGCGCGCTTCCCAGATTGACCAGCGCAACCCGGTCACCGGGGCCCACTCCCAGCCCGGCCAGGGCGGAGCAGGCCTGTCTGATGTGGGATTCGAGTTGCCCGAAGGTGTACTGGCGGCCATCCACGACCAGTGCGATCCGGTCGGAAACGCGCTCCAGGGCGGCGTCGGTGGCGTGCCCGACGTTCATCGGGGAGCCGGCCCGGGCCCGGGAGCCGGTGATGATCTCGACATGCTCATCGATCGATCAACCGGAGGGAAGCGGCGAGAAGGGGCTGACGGTGACCCAGCAGGTGCCCTGGGCCTTGCCCTGGGAGGTCAGCTGGCACTGCGAGGAGGGAGGGACGTTGTTGTGCAGCCTGACGATCTTGTACTCGGTCGGCCCGTAGCGCTTGTCGGGACCGAAGCTGAGGATGGGGGTCGAGGTGCCGGGGAAGTTGGTGATCTTCGACATGGCGGTGACAAAGGAGCGCCGGTTGAGGTCGGGCCCGGCGTCCCGCGCCGCCTTGGCGAACAGGGTGATGGCCTGGCACCAGCCGACCACGGGCCCCTGCTGTTCGATGTAGTCGGTGGTGGCTCCCTGCGGGATCTGCGGATACGCCTTGTGCCACGGCGTCCAGCACGCCTCCACGCCGGTGTCGTAGCCCCGGGGCCCCGTGTAGCCGGACGGGTTGGTGCCGCCCCCGAGCGTCTGGGTGGTCAGCCCCTCCTGGCCGTCGAGGGCCTTCTCGTACGGGACCGGGATCAGCCCCAGTGCCGACTCGATGCTCTCCTCGTAGTCGCTGAGGAGGAGCTTGGGATACCACTGCTGGGAGGTCTCGGCCTGGAGCACCGGATAGAACACGTTGAACGGGATGAGTGGGATCACCGAGGTCACGCCGGCGCTGCGGAGTTGCTGGACGACCAGTGGCGCCTGGGAGTCGGTGGTGGCGGTGTCGTCGGGGTCCGAGTCGATGGTTTTGACCACCGCGGTGATACCGGCGTTACGCAGGTCGGGGATGAGGTAGTCGTTGAGGGCCAACTGGTCCGAGGCCCGGTTTCCGGCGATGATCCCGACCTTGGTCGTCCCACCCAGGAGGTGGGCGCTGAGCCCCCAGTTGACCACGGCCTGGAGGATGGTGGCCTGGTCGGGTCCCGTCCACCACAGGTAGGGCGAGCCCTCGTTGGTCCAGTTGGTCACCGTGGTCCACGCCCCGATGAGCGGGGTGCGGCCCTCCTGGGTGATGCACAGCTGGTCATCGCCCGTCCAGTCCCCGATCCCGTCCAGCACGGCGAAGGCGGCGGGCGAGCCCTCGGTCCAGGTCTTGCACAGCGCCCGCATCTGGGTCTCGTTGGTCGGGTCGAAACTGGCGATGATGGGGTTGATCTTCCGTCCGTTGATGCCCCCGGAATCGTTGATCTGCTTGACGTAGAAGTCGATGGCCTTGTCCTGCTCGGCGTATTCGGGGTCCGAGGCGAATCCCTCCTGGCCGGCCAGCGAATTGAGGGACACCACCGGGAAGACGACGTTGATGGTGTTGCCCGTGATCCCGCGGGTCGAGGTGCTGGCCGAACTGACCGGGCTGGGGGACGCGGCGGAGGACCCGCCGGTCGACGCCGTCGTGGTGGGGGAGGTCGAGGGCGACGACGACCCGCAGGCGGCCGCGCCGACCAGGACCGCGGCCACGACGGCCAGGGCCTTGATCGGGGCCGAACCGGGGTGGCGGCCATCGGGGCCCGATGCCCGGGTCAGCCCTCCCACCGGATTCCACCAGCTCCTCGCGCCCATCTCTGTCGCTCCTTGTCGGCCGACGTCCGACGGCCACTGATCACCGGGCATCGGCGCCCGTCTGGCAGCCCATAACCCTATTGAGCCGGTAGGGTACCGACAAACAGGCGTTGTCGGCTCCCTCTGCCAACGCGTCGGCCTCCGATCTCCGAGCGCCCCAGGGTAGTGAAAGAGCCGCCGTGATGCTGCGTTTCCGGCCCGCCCGGGCCATCGCCGTCCGTTGAGCCATCACCGTCCGTTGAGAGGTGCGAGTTGGGACATGTCCAGGTTCAGTTTGCCATCGACGATCCGCAGCGGGCCGATGCCATCGTCGAATCGCTCCTGACCCGGCGGCTGGTCGCCTGTGGCCAGCGGTTGGGACCGGTGTCCAGCCGCTTCTGGTGGGAGGGCTCACGCCGGCAGGCGGAGGAGTGGCTGGTCATCCTCAAGACACGTTCAGAGCTGGCCACCCGCGTCATCGAGGCCGTCGTCGCCGACCACCCCTATGAGGTTCCAGAAGTTGTCGCCGTAGCCATCGACCAGGGTGCTCCCGCCTACCTCCAGTGGATCGACGCCGTCACGGCGGCTCAGCCGGTGAGCCCGTCGACGACCGATCCGGCCGTCGGGGGACGGCACGGGACGTGAGGGTGGACGTCGCGGGTACCGACGTGGCCGGTGCCGACGTCGGCGGTGCCTCGGTCGACGAGGTACTCGATCGGCTGGGGCGGATCAGGGTCGCCGGTGCGTTGAACATCTATGACGAGGACGAATCCATCGGATGGGGCGACGAACCGGGTCTGGCCACGGCCCGCCGGCTCGCCCTCCGGGACCACCTGGAATCCCATTGGGCGGCTCCCGCGGTCCTGGTCGGGGAGGCCCTCGGAAAGGACGGCGCACGGTGGAGCGGGGTGCCGTTCACCTCGTGTCGACAGCTCCGCGGATCAGGACCGGCCGAGCCGACGGCCACCATCGTGCATCGGGTCCTGTCGGAACTGGGCTGCGAGCACGAGGTCCTGCTCTGGAACGCCTCGATGCTCTTCGCCCCCGGCAACCGCGATCCCGTGCGGGCGGAGGTGGCGGCCTGTTCCCACGTGCTCGACCTGGTCTGTGGCGGAAGGGCGGTGTTCGCGGTCGGCCGGTTCGCCGAGGGGGCCACCGGCGCGCCCTACATCCGTCATCCGTCCCACGGAGGCGTCCCGCGGTTCGCCGAGGGGTTGCGGGTCGCGCTCGCGGTCCCCACCCGGGACCGACCTCCGAGAGGCGCTGGGCCGGCTCGACGAAGCACACCTGGCGCCACCGGCCTGAGCGACCGGGGCCGATGCCGGCCCAACTGACCCGGCCTGAGCGACCGGGGCCGATGCCGGCCCAACTGACCCGGCCTGAGCGACCGGGGCCGATGCCGGCCCGGCGTCCGCCGGCCGTACACTGCTATCGATGTTCTATTACGGACACGGTTCGTGGATCTTCCTGGTGCTCATCGCCGCCACGTTCGTGTTCCGGATGATGTCCTCCCAGCGCCGCCGGGGTGGACGTAGCGGGACGTGGGGCCCCGGTAGCTCGTTCACCAGGGGGAATCCCTACGATCCGACGGGGAGGCCCCCGAGTGGACACCAGGTCTCCGACCAGACGGCCACCGGCACCGCGCCCGGGTGGTTCGCCGACCCGTTCTTCAAGCATGAACAGAGGTACTGGTCGGGGACCGAATGGACCGAGCACGTCACCGACCACGGTTCCCCGGGGACAGATCCCCCACCATCCGACCCCGCTCCGCGCCGACCGGGCTGATCCAGCCGTCCGGTCCGGTCCCACCGCTTGCGGGCTGCGGGCCCCGGTCCCCTCCCGTTACTATCGGGTAGGCCCAATGATCGGGGAGGACATGGCCCAACGAGAGGGACCCAAGATCTGTCTCATCGGCGCCGGAGGGATGTCCTTCGGACCGGTGATGGTCCTCGACGCAATCAATACCCGGCGCATCCGGGGGGCGACGATGATGCTCCACGACATAAGCCCGGAGCGCCTCGAGGTGGCCCGCCGCTTCGCCGTCCGGGTCAACGAGCGCAACGGGAGTCCGATCACCATCGAGGCCTCGCTGGATCCGAGCGAGGCCCTCTCGGGCGCCGACTTCTGCCTGACCAGCGCCGAGGTGGGACGCTGGCAGCACTGGATCGAGGACTACGAGATCCCGGTCCGCCACGGCGCCACGCAGATCACCGGCGAGAACGGGGGGCCCGGTGCCGTCTTCCACTCGCTGCGCTCCATCAGGACGATGCTCGGCATCTGCGGTGACATGGAGAGGTACTGCCCTGACGCGTTCCTGATCAACCTGACCAATCCGCTCAGCCGGGTGGCCCTGGCCATCAACACCGGTACCGCCATCAAGAACATCAGCTTGTGCCACGAGTTCGCAGGCGGGATGGGGCGCATCTCCCGGCTCCTGCGGATCCCGAGGGCCAAGATCACCGCCAAGGCGTCGGGTATCAACCACTTCACCTTCTTCACCGAGATCAGGCGGTCCGACACGGGGGAGGACCTCTATCCGCGCCTGCGGCGGCTGTGGGAGAACCGGTTCTTCGACTTCCCGCCGCCCGTCACGGCCGCCGCGCAGCAGTTGGTGAAGGTTCCCTGGGTGCAGATGCTGGTCGAGCAGATGTACTCACCGCTCGTGGCCCACATGTTCCGCGAGTACGGACTCCTGCCCTGTTCGGTCGACAGCCACATCGGTGAGTACGTCCCCTTCGCCAAGGAAGTTGCCGGCTGGCACCCGGTTCCGGTCTACTTCCACCAGGGGGTCATGACCCGCGTGGAGCGGATGGTCAACCGCTACGGCAGGGGCGACTCCCTCATCCCCATGCACAAGGCGGGGCGGTCGGCCGAAGAGGTCTTCCCGGTCATCGGGGCCATCTGGTCGGGCGACGTACGTACCCTCAACGCGGTCAATGTCCCCAATCGGGGATACGTCCCCAACGTGCCCGAGGGAGCCATCGTCGAAGTCCCGGCCGTCGCCGACGGGTCAGGTGTCACCGCATCGGAGATGCCCCCCGTCGTCGAGCCGCTGGCCGAGTTCATGAGGACCCAGATCGAACTGCAGGATCTGGTGGTCAAGGCGGCGATCAAGGGGGATCCGGCTCTTGCCTTCGACGCGCTCCGTCGCGATCCGCTCTCGCCCGCCGACGAGGCCTCTTGCCGCAGGATCTTCGACGAGTTGATGGTCCTGCAGGCCGACTCACTGCCCTTCTGACCGGGCCCGCGGCCCGGCCCCCGTTCCTACCGAACGCGGCCCCGTCGGCCGCAGGTCAGGGCTTCCCCACGACGGCATCGCCCGACTGGTCGACGGCCACGCAGAGGGAGGTCGACGGGCACGAGATGGACGTCAGGTGGTGCCCGCCGTCGACATCGGCGCGGGTCCAGGTGTCGTTGTCCCACTGGAGCACGCCCCCTGCGTCGTCGCTGACCGCGCAGTAGGTACCGGAGGGACAGGAGATGCCGGTGACGCTGACCCCGATGGCGGTCGCCGATGCCGGCGCCGGTTCGATGCGGACGGGGCCGGACCAGGACACCCCGTTCCACAAGAAGGTGCCGCCCGACTGATCGACGGCGGTGCAGAACGAGACGGTGGGGCACGAGACCCCGGCGAAGGAGGAGGCATCGGAAAAGGAGTCCGGCATGGTCCACTGCTCACCGTTCCACTGCGAGATCCCGCCGGAGGCCGACATGCAGAACACCGGGGAGACGCACGAGATGGATGACACGGACCCCCAGTCCCCGCTGGTGCCCGTCCACGAGCCGCCGCTGTAGGCGAAGGCGTTGCCCTCGGCATCGACGGCGGCGCAATAGCCGGTGGGGGCGCACCCCACCGCCTCCAGGCTGTTGGCTCCGTCCACGGTGACCGGGGGGACAGCGCCTGACCGTCCCAGCTCACCACCTGGTTTCCGGCTGTCGCCACGGCCACGCAGAAGGTCGGGTTGGAGCAGGAGACGGAGATGGCGCCGGCGCCGACCGGCTGTGCGCCCGCCGGATCGGGTCCGGTCCAACCGGTGCCGTTGAAGACGTAGGCCCGGCCGGCGCTGTCGAAGGCGATGCAGGAGGTGGGACTGCCGCAGGATACGGCTGCCAGTCCCGCCCCCGAGGCCACAGTGGTGGGACGGGCGAAGTGGAGGGACCCGGATGGGCCGGGAACCGAGGTGGAGGGGGCCGGAGCCGAGGAGGTGGCCCCGGTGGTGGTCGTCCGGGCCGCGGTATTGCCGTCACAGGCGGCGAGCACGAGCGCCGTGCAGACGAGGAGTGGGAACCAGTATGCCGGACGCACGTCAGATCACCTCGCCGGCCCAGCTGTTGGGCTCTGGATGCCAAGGTAGCCCAGGAGGTATGTGTAGGGGGTGCGATCGAGGGCCGCAGGTAGGAGCAACCATGGATGATCCGTACCACCTGGAGCGCTTTGTCGTCGCCCAGGACTCCGGGGGCGCCTACGACCGCGCCGTCAAGGAATTGCGGGACGGGCGCAAGGTGAGCCACTGGATGTGGTTCGTGTTCCCTCAGATCGCCGGCCTCGGGCGGAGTGCGACATCAGAGGCGTTCGCCATCTCGTGCCTGGGGGAGGCCCGGGCCTATCTCGACCACCCCGTGCTCGGTCCGCGCCTGGTCGAATGCGCGGGCATTGTCGCCGCCGGACCACGAGGCCGCGCCGAACAGGTCCTCGGCATCCTCGACGCGCAGAAACTCCGTTCGTCGATGACGTTGTTCCTTCGCGCAGATCCCGGGCAACCGTCATTCCAGAAGGTGCTCGACCGGTGTTTCGGCGGTCACACCGATCCGGCCACCGAACAGCGCCTTTGACTCCGGTGGGACGGCCCGGGGTCAGCGACCGAGGAGTTCGGCGACGTTGTCGTGAAAGAGGCCGGGGGCACCCTCGGCCGAACCTCCGCCCCGTGCGTAATCCTCGACCGGCGTGGCCGTCCCCTCCGAGTGCGGGTAATCACTGCAGCACATGAACAGGTCGCCGGCCTTGGCCGACAACCGGGTCGGCTGCTCGTAGGAGAACGACGACACCCGAACCTGCCGCTGGAAGTACTCGCTCGGTCGGTGGTCGAGCTTCGTCGGCACCTGGCCGTTGAGAACGGAGGTGAACTCCCAGCCCCCGTCGAGCATCAGCAGGTACTGCGGGACCCAGATGGAGGAGAGCTCGACGATTCCGAGCTTCAGGTCCGGGTACCTGTCGAGCACACCGTTGACGATCAGATCGGTGACGGCGACGGCCGGGGGCACCCACAGGAATATCGATTCGATGGCCGGCACGAAGGACGCATCGGGATCCGGATAGAAGGCTTCGTCGAAGAGGCGGGGCTGGTCGGCGACGTGGAACACGGGTGCGACGCCGTGGTGGACGAACGAGGCCCAGAGCCGGTCATGATCGGGATGGGACAGCGGTCTGCCGTCCACCGAGGCCGGAGCGATCATGGCCAGCCTCACCCCGGCCGATGAGAGCTCCGACAGCTGGCGCTCGACCCATGCCGGGTCCCGCAAGGTGAGGTGGCCGACCGGATGAAGACGGCCGGCACCGTCGGCCACGACCGTGGCGCACCAGCGGTTCCACGCGCCCATGTTGGCGGTGAGCGCCTCCAACGACTCGGACAGGCGGCGCTCCCACAGCAGCCCGAAGTTGGGAAAGAGCACCGCCTGGTCGAGTCCCATCGAGGTCAGCTGCGTCGCCCTGGCCCGTGGCTCCCAGTAGTCACGAGGGAGCATGTCGTCGTAGGAGTACTCGGGGGGCAGATGCTGGCGGCACCGCTGGCGGTTGCGCCCGATGGCTACGGTGTCCCCGGGCAGCTGCACGTCGGCCAGGTCGAGCCGGTGGTCCCGCCACGTGAGCCACGGATAGCCCAGCTCGTCGTCCTCGATGGAGAGCGCCTCGTCGGACATGCCCGGATCGATGTGGTCGGCCCACAGTGAGCGGATCTCGTACAGGTGCTGGTCCGAATCGATGACGGAGCTCACCGGACCAAATGTAATTGACGGAGCGGTTGCGGGCTCGGGCCCGGCCGGCACCTCCGTTGACGTGGGCGGGCATGTCCGGGCCGGGCTGGTCGGTGGCCGGCGGGGCCGGGATCCGGGCGTCCCTCGGCTACGGTCTGGTGGACCGAGGAGGGCCCATGATCGAGCGGGTGATCGAGAGCTGGCATGCCTATCTGCGCGGCCAGCTGCCGGGTGGGCTGGACGAATTGCTCGACGACGACGTCGTGTTCTATTCGCCGATCGTCTTCACCCCGCAGCGGGGCAAGGCGATCACCGCCCTCTACCTGCAGGCCGCCGCCCAGACCCTCCCGGGCGACCGGCCGCCGGCCACGGGTGGTGGTGAGGGTGGTGGTACGGGAGGTGGGTTCAGGTACACGAAGTCGGTATGCGCGGGCGACACCGCGGTCCTCGAGTTCGAGACCGACATCGGGGGCACCTATGTGAACGGGGTCGACATCATCCGCGGCAACGATGCCGGCCGCATCGTCGAGTTCCGGGTGATGATCCGGCCGCTGCGGGCGGTCAACCTGGTACACGAGCAGATGGCGGCCGCGCTCGAGCGGATGAAGATCACTCCCTGAGGTCTCACCCTCCGTTCGCCGGGTGCGCCTCTCCGTGTACCGGCTGGCCTCCCTCCGGGTCTGCCCAGATCATGTCGACCGCCCGCTCCGCCCACCCCGGTACGGACGGTTCGCCAGCCACCCGTCGGGCGAAGACCGATCCCGCCAGCATCTGAAGTGCGAGATCGAGGTCGACCTCTGGACGGAGCTGGCCCAGCTGCACAGCGGTCTCCAGCAGCGATCGCAGGTACCCCATGCGAGGCCCGACGACCCGCTGTCGATGGAGGGCGAGGGCGGCAGGGTTCTCCCGTGACCCGATGAGAGTGCCCACGACCTCCAGGCAGCTCTCGGCGAAGCGCTCGTCGAATTCGGTCAGATAGGAGACGAGGTCCCGGCGTGGATGGCGGGAAGACCCGGGGGACAGGTGGGTGGAGTTGTTGCTGGCGATGGCCGCGGTGATCAGGTCGGCCTTGTCCCGGTAGCGACGGTAGATGGTGGCCCGGGCCACGCCGGCCTCGCTGGCCACGCTTTCCATCGACACCCCGGCGTAGCCCACCTCGTCGAGCTGGCGGAGGGCGGCTCCCGTAATGGCGGAGCTGGCCCGTTGATCGCGGGGTCGACCCGGCCCCCGTGTGGCAGCTGGTGGTCCGGCCGTCTCCATGGTCGCCTCGGTGCTCCTCACGCAGGAGCCGCGGCGGTGGTGGCGGGGGTCGGAGCCGCCGCGGGGGCATGGGCCACACTGGGCACGAAGTCCCGCTGACGCACCAGGGCGAAGGAGGCGACGGAGCCGATGAAGGCGATGACCGCGCCGATCACCATGAGGTGATTGAGGGTGGCCGAGAACCCGACCCGGTAGGCGTGCAGGAGCGCACTGCGCGACGCGGCCGAGGGAATGGCGGTCATGGCCTCGCGCACGCCCCCTCCGGCCAGGGCACTCTGGAGGGCGGAGCCGCCGTGGGCGGCCACCGCCTGGCCGGCGGGCGATCCACCGAGTGCGGTGAGGGTCCGGTGTTCGATCTGGGTCTGGAACACCGTGCCCAGACCGGCGATCCCGGTGGCGATCCCGACCTGGCGGAACGTGTTGTTGGCGCCCGAGGCCATACCGCTGCGTTGGGGGGGGACGACCGAGATGGCCGACGAGGCCAGCACCGGGTTCACGGTCCCGATCCCGATGCCGGCGGCGATGAAACCGGGCAGCAGGACCGTCCAGCCCGACGAGGCGTGGGTGGTGGCCATCAGCAGGCAGCCGATGGCGATGAGGAGCAGGCCGGTGCCGAGGAGGTATCTGGCCTGCATGCGCACGGTCAACTTCCCGGCGAAAGGGGCCACCACGAACGCGAGCACGGTGATGGGAAGGAACCGGACCCCGGCGGCCAGTGGTCCGTACCCGAGGTCATCCTGGATGTAGAGCGTGAGGTACAAGAACAGGGCGAAGATGGAAGCTGCGATGGTGAATGCGGCCAACGAGACGCCGACCATGGCCGGCCGCTTGAAGAGGGTCAGGTCGAGCATGGGGTCGCGCTGTCGCCACTCGGCCACGACGAAGATGACCAGCAGGAGCGCCGAACCGACGAGCAGGCCGGTGATGAGCGTACTGCCCCAACCGTCGTCGGTGACCGCGGACCAGGGCGAAGACCAGCATGAACAGGGCGACGGAGAAGGACAGGAACCCGATCCAGTCGATGCGCCGGTGGTTCGGGTCCTTGGAGGCGTCGACCTTGGCCAGCGTCACGAAGACGGCCAGCACGCCGATGGGCACGTTCACGAAGAAGATCCATCGCCACCCGATGCCGCTGGTGATGGCCCCGCCGACCAGCGGCCCGACGGCGACCGCCCCACCGATCACGGCGCCGTAGATCCCGAACGCCGTGCCCCGCTCCTTGCCGGAGAAGGCCTGGGCGATCAGGGCCAGTGACGTGGCGAACATGATGGCTCCGCCCACCCCTTGCACGGCACGGGCCAGGTTGAGCATGAGGGAGGAGGTGCGACAGCCCGCACACGAGGGAGGAGAGCGAGAAGACGCCCAGACCGACGGCGAAGACCTCACGCCGTCCGAACATGTCGCCCGACCACCCCGGCGGTGAGCAGGAAGGCGGCCAGGGTGAGGGAGTAGGCGTCGACCACCCACTGCAGGTCGCTGAATGTCGAGTGCAGCGATTGCTGGATGTCGGGGAGGGCGACGTTGACGACGGTGATGTCGAGGAGCAGCATGAACGTGGCCGTGCAGACGGCGATGAGGGTCCACCATTTGCGATCGAGCGCTGGCATATGGGTTCCTTCCGATCGGGATGACGTGACCGAGCGCACCACCGGCCCGGCCCGTATATCAATCCGAGACGTAATGTATTGAATAAGGGGCATGAGGTCAAGCGGGCTGGGTCGGGCAGGATGGAACGGACAGGAGGTGGGTCGTGATCAGGGCCTCGGCTCCCATTCGGATCTGCGACAACGGCGGCTGGACCGATACCTGGTTCGGCGGGCCCGGGCGCGTGTTGCACGTCGCCGCCACTCCCGGGGTGGAGGTCTCGGTGGGCCCCACGGGCGGTCCGGACCCGGTAGTGCTGGCCGTGGAGGCATTCGGCGACCGGTATCCCCTCGTCCCCGGGGCCCACCGGGAGGCGCGGCACCCTCTGCTGGAGAGCGCCATCGACGCCTTCCCCCCACCCGCAGGTCCCGCCGTGCGGATCAGCGTCCGTTCGGCCGTCCCGCCCGGTTGCGGCACGGGGACGTCGGCGGCCGTGTCCGTCGCCCTGCTGGCCGCGCTGGCGGCGCTGCGATCCGAACAGCTCTCGCCGCTGGACATCGCCTACGCGGCTCATCGGCTCGAGGTCGACACCCTCGGCACCCAGAGCGGGATCCAGGACCAGCTGTGCGCGGCGCTGGGTGGGATCAACTACATCGAGATCGAGCCGTACCCCGAAGCGGTGGTCCACGCTCTCCCCACCTGGACGGGGCTCGCCCCCGTACTGTCGCTCGTCTTCCTCGGCCGCGCCCACGACTCGTCCGACCTGCACCGCCAGGTCATCCAGGGCCTGGGCCGGCGCCAAGCGCCGGTGTTCTCCCGGTTGCGGGAGGCGGCCACCGCGGCCCGTGACGCCGTCCTCGCCCGTGATCTGGACGGGCTGGGGCGGGCCATGGCTGACAACACCGAGGCGCAGAGATCGCTGCACCCGGGCCTGGTCGGGGTGGACGCGGACCGGGTCACAGGGACGGCGATGGCTCACGGGGCCCTGGGCTGGAAGGTGAACGGGGCCGGGGGCGATGGCGGATCGGTGACGATCCTGAGCGCAACCGGTGCCGACAGGGAAGCCATCGAAACAGCGATCGCCCGCTCGGATCCGAGATACCGGATCCTTCCCGTCAGGCCGAGCACGACCGGAATCGAGGTCCGGGGCTCCCTGATGAGTTCTCGACCGTCTTGATCGGCGGGCAGGGCTGCACCGTGCCCGCCAAGGGTCGGTGCCGGTGACAGGCCATGAAGCCGCGTCGGCGTGTCCACTGGCTACTCTCGGCGGTGGAGATTCGGCGGCATCCACGAGCCCTGAGCCGTACGTCACGACAACCTTCACCGGAGTGCCGATAGCCATGACCGAATACCGGATACTGGTTCCACCACCGAAACGACCGCGGGAGGACCTGGATCGTGGCCGTCGTCGCCATCGCCGTCGTCGCGGTGGCCGTGGGCGCGTACGCGGTGGGAAGGCACGTCGCCGGATCCGGTCACACCGCTCAGGGCCGGACCGGAGGGGGCGTCGCCACCACCATCAGACCGGAGCCGCTCACCGTCGTGTCGACCGTGCCCGCCAACGGCGCCGCCAACGTTCCGTCGGACCAGCTGGTCACGGTCAGGCTCTCGGCGCCGGTGGCCGTTGCCGCGGGTATGCCCACCTTCGATCCCCCGGTGCCGGGATCGTGGATCCGGGTGGGTCCGACCTCGCTGTCCTTCGCCGCCAGGGCGCCGTTCATCCCGACCACGAAGGAGACCCTCCGTATCCCGGCCGGCGTCCTCGGGTCCCCGCGGGGCCGGCGGGAAGGTGCTCGATGCTCCCGTCACCGTCACCTTCACCGTGGCCCAGGCCAGCACCGAGCGCCTCCAGCAGTTGCTGGCCGAGTTGGGCTACCTGCCGCTCACCTTCACCCCGGCCGCCCCCTGGCCTCTCCGACCCAGGCGACGACGGCCCAGGCCGGGACGTTCCGCTGGCGCTGGCCTGATACACCGGTGTCACTCTCCTCGCTGTGGACAGAGGGTGCCGAGGACGTCATCACCAAGGGCGCGGTGATGAACTTCGAGAACCAGAACGGGCTGGCGGTGGACGGTCTGGCCGGCAGAGAGGTCTGGTCCGCCCTGCTGGCCGACGTGGCATCGGGGAAGCTCAACGCCAACCCGTACACCTATGTCTTCGTATCCAAGCAACTGCCCGAAGCCCTCACCCTCTTCGAGAACGGAGCTCCGAAGCTCGTCAACATTCTGGTCAACACCGGCGCGCCCGGAGCCGACACCGTGGACGGGACCTATCCGGTATTCGAGCATGTGGTCAGTTCGCGGATGGTGGGTACCAACCCGGACGGGTCCACCTATGACGACCCCGACGTCCCGTGGGCCAGCTTCTTCAACGGAGGCGACGCGCTCCACGGGTTCGTTCGGGCGTCCTACGGCTTCCCGCAGAGCAACGGATGCGTCGAAATGCCCATCGCCGAAGCGGCCCAGGTCTGGCCTCTGACCCCGATCGGCACGCTGGTGACGGTGGTCGGCCCCGCCTCCTGAGCCGGAGGGGCCGGAGGGGCCGGGGGCTCAGCCCCCTCCCTCTTCTGCGACCCCGGTACCGAAGGTGCGCAGAAAGGGCGGCCGAGGCGGGCCCGAGGAACCATTCGCTCACCACCATGGTGGGGACGTCCCCGATGATGATGCGGTCAGGGCCGCGACTGGACCGCCCCGGAGAGCAGGGCGAGCACGTCCGGGTCGGCGCGCCCGGCGACGACGGCGCCGTCGAGCAGGTCCCGGCGAACGTCGAGGCGGTGGTCGAGCAGCACCCTCCCGATCGGGTCGCGGCTGGTCTGCAGTCGGGAGGGCACCGAGCCGGGCAGGCGGTCGGCGGCGATGGTCGACTCGGCGTAGACGAAGGCCAGCCCGGTCCTCCGGCCGGTGAGCAGCACCGCCCGCTCGAGACACGGCGGGCCCGGAGGCTGCCCGAGCCGGTCGTCGCCCAGCGCCGGACCGACGTGCTGATGCCGGATGTCGGCGTCGATCGGCTCGCCGGCCAGGTGCTCCAGCAACTCGGTCACCGTCCCGGCGTTGTGCCGCAGGGCGGTGGACAGTGCCACCGGGGCCGGCCGGTCACCCGTCCCGGCGGGCCAGGTGCGCGGCACGAGGCGCATCCGTTCACACCGGCCGACCGTACTCCAGAGCACCCGGCGCCGACCGGGCCCCGAACCCCCGGCGCCGACCGGGCCCCGAACCCCCGGCGCCGCTGAGCCCGGTGCCCGCCCAGCCCCTACCCTGGGACCGTGGCGGCGCCCGTGCTGACCTATCGCAGCGCCTTTCGGTTCGACCTGGCCCCCGACCGTCTCTGGCAGCAGATCGAGGTGGTGGACCAGTTCGAGAGCTGGTGGCCCTGGCTCACCGAATTCTGGCTCGAGGGTCCCGGCCTGTCGGCCGGTTCGGTACTCCACGGAACGGTCAGCCCACCCCTCCCCTACCGGATGCGTGTCCATGCCGAGCTCGGGGAGTGCACTCGCCCCGCGGGCATCGATGCCACCATCAGCGGTGATCTGGTCGGGGACGCACATCTCCGCTTCCGGCCCGAGGACCGGGGTACCCGGGTGGAGGCGGCGTGGTCGGTGGAGATGTGCCAGCCGGCGATGAGGCTGGCCAGCCGCATCGGTCGTCCCGTCCTGCAGTGGGGTCACGATCGGGTGGTGGAATCGACGGTGGCCGGTTTTCGGCGCCGCATCGAGGCTCTCTGAGCCTGCCCTCGGACAGTGCGCTCGGAACCTGTCCTCGGAAGCTGTCCTCGGAAGCTGTCCTCGGAACCGTGGAGGGAGCGCCATCAGTGCAGACGGGCGACGGCCAGAGCTGCGGCCAGCATGACCACCGCCCACGACATGGTCCGGAGCGCCCGCTCGAGCGGGGCCAACAGGACGGCGCGCTCGACCGGGACCGACTGCCCGTCGACGAGCACGATGGCACCGGACACGTGGGCCGCCCGTCGGCGGAGGAGCCGGGCCGGTGTGCTGAGGGCCCGTTGGGCCACGGACAGGGCGAAGGCGCCGGCCGCGGCGATGACCGGGGCCGGGGCGAGCCGTCCGGTCTGGGCCACGTAGCCGGTGAGCACCGGGAACGCCCCCCAGCTGGCCGCGAAGCCGATGTCGTTGTGGATGAGGCCGCCGAACAGCTCGAAGTTGTAGCCCACGACGAGCAGGGGACCGACGACGAGGAAGGGAACCAACGGCGGCCCGACCTGGACGACCCCGGCGATCCCGAGGGCGACGGCCCCGCCCATGCCCACCCCGGCGGTGGCCACGAGGGCGCCGGCGGGGATCGTCGTGCGCAACGGCCGCCCGTGCAGTTCGTCGAGTGCATGGGCGGCCAGGCCGACAGCGAAGAAGAAGGCCAGCAGGGTGGCGAGCATCCGGGTGAGGTTGACGTCGGTGGCCAGGCAGGCGCCGATGACGACATAGGCGAGGTGCCATGCCGTATAGGGCGGGTGGATCAGCGTCCACCAGTCCCGCCAGCCGCCGGGCCGGGCGGCGTAGAAGGAGGGTCGTGGCTCGGGCTGGGAGCCGCCCGGTGCCGGAGCCTCATTCATCGGCACGTGTCCCCCACATCACCAGACCTCCACCGAGGCTCATGCGCCGCACCTCGACATCCACGAAACCGGCCCGTTTCCATGCCTCCACCGTCCATGCCACCGGATAGCGCCGGTAGTGGGCCGAAATGTTGGGACCGAGGAACCGGCCCACCTCGAACCACTCGCGTCCCCCGGTCAGCCAACCACCGGCGGGAAGCACCAACCGTGTGTACAGCCACCACCAGAACCGCCAGAAGCGGCTCCGTGGCAGGAGGAACTCGAGGCTGGCCACCGATCCTCCGGGCTTGACCAACCGGGCCAGCTCATCGAGGGTGGCCTGTGGATCGGCTACGTAGCGCAACAGGTAGGTGAAGGTCAGCGCATCGAAGGTCCGGTCGCCGAAGGGCGTCTCTTCGGCCCGGGCCGCCACCAACTGGACCCGGTCTTCCACGAGGTGCTCGGCCACGTTGCGGGCTCCCCGACGCAACATGTCGAGCGTGAGGTCGAGCCCCACCACCCGGGCGTCGGTCCGATCGGCGATCTGGATGGCCACCCCGGCGGTGCCCGAGGCCACATCGAGCACCAACCGGGGGCGGTCGACCACGATGTGGTCGACCATGGCCCGCCGCCAGCGCCCGTTCTGTCCCATGGAGAGGACTTCGGCCAGGCGGTCGTAGCGTTCCGGCAGTGGCGTGAAGAGTTGCCGGGCAAAGCGGTTGGGGTGGTCCGGCTCCGCGATCTCCATGACGCCTCCCTCGGATGCGAAGATCTCACCGTAGCGGTCTACGCCCGGGAGGAGTGGAGTGAGCTCGAGGCGCTTCGACGTGCTGGTGGTCGGGGCCGGACCAGCTGGCAGCATCGCCGCGCTGGTCCTGGCCCGGGCCGGCGCCCATGTGGCCCTGCTGGACAAGGCGCAGTTCCCGAGAGACAAGGCCTGTGGTGACTTCATCGGTCCGAGGGGCCTTCAGGTCCTGGCCGACCTCGGCCTCCCCGAGCCGCCCGGGCTCGACGTCGGGGACATGGTGGTGGTGGGTCCGACCGGTCGACGGGTCGTCCTGCCCTGCTTCGACGGGGAGTCCTACCCCGGTCGAGCCCGGGCGGTGACGCGGGTCGAGTTGGATGCGGCCCTTCGGGCCGCGGCCATCGACGCCGGAGCCGTCCCCTGCGCCGGCCGGGCCGACCGGCCACTCGGCTCGGGCTCCTCCCTCGAGGGGTTCGAGACCGGTGGTGACGAGCTCCGGGCCGACTTCGTCATCGGGGCCGATGGAGCCACCAGTCATGTGGCCAGGAGCGCCGGGCTCGTCGAGGAGGGGCGCGTGCTGTGGGGATTCGCCGTGCGCGGCTACCTGGAGCAGCGCGTCGAGCTCCCGGCGATCACGCTGTGGGAGCAGACCCGGTGGCGTGCGTTTCCGGGTTACGGGTGGATCTTCCCCGGGCCGGGGGGCGTGGCCAACCTCGGAGTGGGCATCGGAACGCTGGCCGACCGCCGGCGCGGGGCCGGCGCGGTGCGCATGCTGCCGGCCTACCTCGACCACCTGGCCCACCTCGGCCTGGTGGACGGGGTTCCCGACCACCTCCTGTCAGGGCGCCTGGGCGGGTGGCTCAAGATGGGGATGGTGGGCACGACACCCGCCTCCGGCAGGGTTCTTCTGGTCGGTGATGCCGCCGGGTTGGTCAACCCCCTCCAGGGCGAGGGCATCGCTCAGGCCATGTCCAGCGGCCGGGCGGCGGCGCGGTCGATCCTGTCCTCCCCGGGCCGGGCGGCGATCGGGTACCGCCACCGGCTGGCCCGGGCCCACCTTCCCTACCAGCGCATCAGCGCCGCCGGGCATGCGGCGCTGGTGGGCCGGCCGGTCGCAGTCGCCGCGGTGGGCCGACTGCTTACCGCCCCGTTGGTCGGCCGTGCCCTGGCCGGCGGATGGGGGATCTTCTGGAACGAACTGGTGGAGGGTGCCGCTCCCGGGACGGCGCGGCGGGTGGCGGAGGCCTCGACGTTGCTCGGTCGGGCGGTCACCGCCGGCACCGGCGTGTCCCGATGGTTCACGACCGCCTTCGCCGACGACTGAGCCGGCCCCGGGGTCGGGCTCAGTCCGGCCGGCGGGCGGAGTGCTCTGTGGCCGCCACCGTGCCCAGCGCGATCAGGGCGAACAGCAGATCGGCGGCGCCGGCCAGACACGCCACCGCCGTACCCCTGGCGAACACGGCCACCACCGTCGCCCCCAGCATGAGGAGGGCCACGGTCACCACCAACGTGGTCGCCAGCCGGTCCGTGCGCTGCCGCGGCCGGACGAGGGCGATGGCGGCGGCGAACGTGAGGACGGCGAAGCCCACCGCCCACGAACGCCACCGGTCGGCGGAGACCAGGTTCAACCAGATGTAGCCCTCGAGGGTCGACATGGCAGCCAGCAGGACGAGCAGCGGGGTGGCATAGCCCAGGGCCGGGGACAGGTCCCGACCCGAGTCCGGGGCCCGGCCCCGACCCAGGTCGGGCACCGGTGCCGGATCCGGCTCGGCCAGATCGGCGCGAACCTCCTGCGGGAAGCCGGTCGGCTCCGCCCCGGGGGGCGGGGCCTCGGGAACCGGCCCCCGGGCTGCGCCTCCGCCGGACCCGGGTTCGGACTCGGGATCGACCCCGCCGGGGATCCCGGCCTCACGGATCCATCCAACCGTCGCACGCCTGACCTGCACCAATCGATCGTCTCCGTCCGCCGCACTTCGTGGGCCGTCGATCGCCGGCGACCGGGTCCTTCCGCCAGGAGCTGTCCGACAGCCACCGCCCGGTTAGCCCACAGTATCGCCGCCGTCGGAGCCGACTGCAACTAGTAGTTGCAATGTCTTCCGCCGGCTCCGGCCGGGCGGCGCCGATCCGCTCGGGATAGGCCCCTGCGTGCGCATACCACTATCGTCTGTCCGGCATGGTTCTCTCAGACCGCTCCATACGTGAGGCGCTCGACGCCGGTCGCATCGTCATCGAGCCCTTCGACGAGGGCTGTATCCAGCCGTCGTCGGTCGATCTCCACGTCGACCACTACTTCCGGCTGTTCCGCAACCACACCAGCCGGGTCATCGACGTGCGCGAGGACCAGGAGGACCTCACCGAGCTGGTGGACATCGGCGAGGACCCGCTGATCCTGCACCCCGGCGAGTTCGTGCTCGGGTCCACCAGGGAGAAGGTCACCCTGCCCGACGACCTGGTGGCCCGCCTCGAAGGCAAGTCCTCGCTGGGCCGCCTCGGTCTCCTCATCCACTCGACGGCCGGTTTCGTCGACGCCGGCTGGGACGGTCATCTCACCCTCGAGCTCTCCAACGTGGCCAATCTGCCCATCACCGTGTACCCGGGCATGAAGATCGGCCAGATCAGCTTCCTGCAGATGACCACCCCCGCCGACCATCCCTACGGGTCGGAAGGGCTCAAGTCGAAGTACCAGGGTCAGTGGGGCCCGACCCCCAGCCGGTATGCCGACAACTTCCGTCAATGACTCGACGTCCCAGGTCAACAGGGATGCCGGTCTTTATCACTCTGTAGTAACCACCTAGGAGGAACGCAGTGCCCCTCAGACTTGCCGTAGGCCTCGGCATCACCGCGGTGATGTTCGCCATCGCCGGTCGCCGGTTCTTCTGGCTCTTCAAGCTCATCTCGGCCGGCCAGCCGGCGGTGCCCAACCGTTTCCGGGACGTCCCCAAGCGCATCAGGGCGGAACTGGTCGAGGTGGGCGGGCAGAAGAAGCTCCTGCAGTGGACCGTCCCCGGGCTGGCCCACGCCTTCACCTTCTGGGGCTTCACCATCCTCTTCCTCACCATCATCGAGGCCTACGGATGCCTCTTCCAGCGCAACTTCCACATCCCCCTGATCGGCCACACGGCGGTGATCGGCTTCCTGGAGGACTTCTTTGCCGTCGCCGTTCTCGTTTCCCTGGCCGTCTTCGTGGCCATCCGGGTCAAGCACTCTCCGGCCCGGGAGAACCGGCGCTCACGATTCTTCGGTTCGCATACGGGGGCGGCCTGGCTGGTCCTGGCCATGATCAGCGGGGTGATGATCACCCTCCTGCTCTACCGGGCCGCCCAGGTCAACACGGGCAACTTCCCCTACGGTTGGTGGGCCTTCGCCTCGCACGGTGTGGCCGACGCCCTCAAACCCCTCGGCACCGGGGTCAACAGCGTCATCGAGACAGTGGCCCTCCTGGCCAACGTGGCCATCATCACCGGCTTCCTGGTCTTCGTGTCCTACTCCAAGCACCTGCACATCTTTCTGGCCCCGATCAACGTGGCCACCTCGCGCCGCCCCCGGGCCCTCGGTGCCCTGGCCTCCACCCCGGACATGTCGATGGAGGACGTGGGCGACGACGACGAGGTGGTGTTCGGGGCCGGTCGCATCGAGGACTTCTCGTGGAAGCAGCTCCTCGACATGGCCTCCTGCACCGAGTGCGGTCGCTGCCAGTCCCAGTGCCCGGCCTGGAACACGGACAAGCCGCTCTCGCCGAAGCTACTGATCATGGACCTGCGGGACAACCTCTTTGCCTCGGCCGACCGTGTCATGGCGAAGAACCGGGCTGCCGGCGTCGAGGTGGACAACCTGGTCCCCACGGTGATCGATCCCGACGTGCTGTGGTCGTGCACCACGTGCGGGGCCTGCGTCGAGCAGTGCCCCGTCGACATCGAGCACATCGACACCATCATCGACATGCGCCGGTACGAGGTGCTCATGGAATCGAAGTTCCCCACCGAAGCCGGCCTCATGCTCCGCAACATCGAGAACCAGGGCGACCCGTGGGGGCTCGGCGGCTCCAAACGCACCGACTGGACCGACGTGCTCGACTTCGAGGTCCCGGTCATCAGCGGGACCATCCCCGACGACATCGAGTACCTCTACTGGGTCGGCTGTGCCGGAGCGCTCGACGAACGGGCCCGCAAGGGAGCTCAGGCCACGGCCCGGATGCTCCGCCGGGCCGGCGTCAGCTTCGGCATACTCGGGCCGAAGGAGCGGTGCACCGGAGACCCGGCCCGCCGGCTGGGCAACGAGTATCTCTACCAGGAGCAGGCCCGGACCAACATCGAGACCCTGGAGGGGGCGGGGGTGAAGAAGGTCATCGCCACCTGTCCCCACTGTTTCAACTCACTGGCCAACGAGTACCCCTCCCTCGGTGGCAACTTCGAGGTCATCCACCACAGCCAGCTGCTCGACCACCTGGTCACGGCGGGCCGGCTGACCCCCGGTGGCGGGTACACGGGGACGGTCACGTATCACGATCCGTGCTACCTGGGCCGGCACAACCGGGTGTTCGACGAGCCCCGCTCCGTCATCGACGCCATCCCCGGGGCCACCCAGGTGGAGATGAGGCGGTGCCGCGAGAAGGGCTTCTGCTGCGGTGCCGGCGGGGCTCGCATGTGGCTGGAGGAGAACATCGGCAAGCGGGTCAACATGGAGCGGACGCAAGAGGCCATCGGCACCGGTGCCGACGTGGTGTCGACGGCCTGCCCCTACTGCATGATCATGTTGGACGACGCCGTGCGGGCCAACGCCAAGGAGGACGACGTGCGGGTGCTCGATCTCTCCCAGCTCTTGGAGGAGTCGATGGGCGGGCCGGTCCCCGTCGGTGCCGGCGAGGAACCGCCCGGAGCACCTGCCTGAGGATCCGTCCGGAGCCGACGAGCGGCTCGGGAGGATCCGGGCTCGGCCCCGGAGGCGTGACCGGGTGTGCCCGACGGTGGAGGACCCAGGGGGGCGCGGTCAGTCGAGGGCCAGGGCGAGGGCGTCGGCATCCCGGAGCCGGCTGGCCATGGCCGAGAGCATCTTCCTGGCGATGGTCGGCACCGACTCGAGCAGGCTGTTGAACTGGCGCTGCGAGAGCACCAGCAGATCCATGTCCGTCTCCGACACCACCGATGCCGACCGCGGCCTCCGGTCGAGCAGGGCCAACTCGCCGAAGTAACTGCCTGGGCCCAGGGTGGCCACCCTCCGACCTTCGCGGGTGACGGCGGCGGTGCCGCTCACGATGAGGAAGAACTCCATGCCGATCCGCCCCTCTTCGACCAGCACCTTTCCCTTCGGCACCTCGACCTCGTCGAGCGAGCCGCGGATCTTGCGCAGCTCGGACGCCGAGCAACTCGAGAACAGCCAGATGGCCTTGAGGTCCAGTGGTTTCGAGCGTGGGGACATGGTGGTGAGGCTAGCCGCGGCGCCGTTTCGCCGCCGGGTGGCGGAGCCGCATATCGGCGCCGTACGGACCCTCCCCAACGGCCCGGCCGCGCCCGACGCGCCGGGGGACAAATGCCGGGTCCCCACCGTCCGACCAGCGCCGGTCCGCTGCTACGCTTCTCGGATCGTTGGAGCACCACAGACGGGTCAGGATCAAGCGCCAGGCGGCGGGCGGACCGGCCGATGATCAGGTCCGAGCCCACGCCGGTGGGTGACCGGTCGCCATCCGGTCCCGGGCCGGTCGGGCCATCGCCCGAGGCACCGGTGACGACCCTCCGTGGGGCGAGCGTGGAGATCGACCCGCGCCGGGCCCGCGGGTTGGTGGTCGGTGCCGCCGGGGTGGTGCTCCTGGCTGTCGCCGTCGTCCTCGTGGTGGCCGGCCTGAACAAGAACGCCCAGGCGTCCAATCTGCACGAGCACGGGGTACCGGTCGCCGTCACTGTTTCCGGTTGTGAGGGTCTCCTGGGCGGGAGCGGATCCAATGCCGCCGGCTACTCCTGCCAGGGGCGATACACCTTCGACGGCCGTGAGTACGAACGGGACATTCCGGGCAGTGCTCTCCTCCGACCCGGGAGCGTCGTCCGGGGCGTGATCGTCCCCGGTGATCCGGGCTTGCTGTCAACTCCTCGCCAGGTGACCGACGAGCATGCTTCATGGCGAGTGTTCATCGCGCCGGCGACCCTGTTGGTCATCGTCCTCCTCGGGGCGGCGATTTTCGTGCGTACCAGCAGGCGGAACCGTGCGCATGATGCTCCGGCCGAGCGGTAGACCGGGCTGAAACAGCATTTCCGGACCCCCGGCGGGCGAGGTAGCCTCGCGCATGGCCAGCCACGATCCGGACGCCGCCGATGACGGCTCCTCGCCCCCGATGAGTAGGCGGCAGCGGTTCACCGGGGCGGTCAGCAACTTCATGCTGAAGCCGGCCACGGGTGGGAAGGCCTCCGACGATCCGTCGTCGACCAAGGCCGGCGGACCGACCACCATTCCCGAGATCGAAGCGGCCATCAAGCGGGCCGACGACAAGGAGCGGGTCATCGGGCTGCTGGCGGCACCGGTCGCCGCCGCCGTCGCCCTGCTGGTGGTGGGAAGCCTGGTGGCGCACGACCCCAGTGCCCTGTACAGCAACGGCCAGGTCGACAAGCTGCACGTGAACCCGTCACTCTACGAGGAGCTGGGGGCCGTCACCCTGGCCCTGGCCCTGTTGATGTTGGGCGCGGCCTGGTTCCGCAAGCGAGTTCTCATCGGGATCGCCATGGCTCTGTACGGGCTGTCCATCTTCAACCTCCACTACTGGGGATTCGGACTCCCGTTCATCCTGGGGGGTGCCTGGTACCTGGTGCGGGCCTACCGTCTGTCGGAGAAGCTCAAGCACGCCAAGGCGGACGGGAGTACCGGCGGTGTCGCCGGGCCCGGCTCGACCGGGCCGCGCTCGCAGCCCTCGAAGCGCTACACCCCTCCGGCGGCGCCGGTCCGGCGACCGTCGAAACCCAAGCCGGGCAAGGAGCTCGAGGCCGGCTGATCCGGGGCCGGTCACCGGCCCCGCCCGTCCATTCCGGCGCGGAGCCGGCAACGGTGCGTCACCGCGCCTCCATGCCGGTTCTGGGCCTCCACCAGGGTCATTGCATCAGTTCACACGTTGGTAACACAGATGTGACCGTGCCGAAATCCCCACCCTGCATTGTTTGCGGCGGCAAGCCGAACTGCTCGTCTTGCCCTTGGCGAGCCTTGTGCCCTCTTTGACGGCGCGGGCTGGTCATGACGCAGTGACAACAAGAGAGGAGCACTTTCAGCGTGCTAGCCGCAGCAGTGTCATATGTGCCGTATCCGAGCTGGCTCAACCCCGGCGACAACACGTGGCAGATAACCGCCGCCACGTTCGTCGGCCTGATGAGCCTTCCCGGCTTGGCGGTCCTCTATGCGTCCATCGTGCCGAAGAAATGGGCCGTCAACGTGGTGGCCATGATGTTCGCCGGCTTCTCCCTGGTGATGATCGCCTGGTTCCTGTGGGCCTACAAGATGGGATTCGGGGCCAACTCGTTCGGGGGCGGCGTCAAGGACGGGGTGCAGACCCAGCTGTCCGGTGTCGGAGGTTGGACGCACTTCATCGACAACTTCCTCGGCAAACCGGGGCCGGTCACCAGCCCCCAGGGTGAACAGGCCCAGGCGGTGTCGGCTGCCAACACCATCATCCCGTTCCACTTCCCGACCGCGTCGCTGGCGTACTTCCAGTTGGTGTTCGCGGCCATCACCCCGCTGCTCTTCCTCGGGAGCGTGCTCGGACGGATCAAGTTCGTGGCCTGGTGCATCCTGGTGCCGCTGTGGACCACCTGCGTCTATTCGGTGGACGCCTTCCTGCTGTGGGGCGGTGGCTACTTCGCCCAGGAGGGGTCGCTCGACTTCTCGGGTGGGTACGTCATCCACATGTCGGCCGGCGTGTCGGGCTTCGTCGCCGCCTGGGTCCTCGGTCCCAGGTTGCTCCGTGACCGACAACACTTCCTGCCCAACAACCTGATCATGGCCGCAGTCGGGGCCGGCATCCTGTGGTTGGGTTGGAACGGCTTCAACGGCGGCGACCCGTACTACGCCGGGGCCAGTGCGGCCAGTGCCGTGGTCAACACCAACCTGGCCACCGCGGCCGGTCTGCTCACCTGGGTGGCCTGGGACGCCTGGGTCTCCAAGGAGAAGAAACCCACCTTCCTCGGTGCGGTGAACGGCATGATCTGCGGATTGGTCGGCATTACGCCCTGCGCCGGCTGGGTCAACGGGCAAGGAGCCATCTACGTCGGTTTGATCTGCGCCAGCATCGTCTGGGTGGCCTGGAACTTCCTGTCCAAGGTGCGCCCCTTCTCGAAGGTCGACGACGCCCTCGGGGTGATCTACACCCACGGCATCGCCGGCTTCTTCGGTGGCCTGCTCCTCGGCATCTTCGGGGATCCGAACATGCTCGAGTACGGCTGCGGCCACCTGGACGGCAGCGGCCAGGTGATCGCCACCACCGCCACGCAGTACGCCACGGCCAAGGGCACCTGCGTTCCGTTCGGTGTGAACGGGCTGGTCTATACCGGATCCGCCCACCAGCTGTGGGAGCAGTTCCGGGCCGCCGTCTTTGTCATCATCTGGTCGGCGCTCATCACGTTCATCCTGATGAAGCTCATCGGACTCGTGCTCCGTGGCGCCCGCTACAAGGACGAGATCCTCGAGGTCGGCGACCTCGCCATCCACGGCGAAGAAGCCTTCCCCGAAGAGACGTTCGCTGAGCGGGTCGGAGCCATGTCCATGGCCGGTGACGCCCCTTCACGTGGAGGCGGGGGCGGGAACGAACTCTCCGTCTCGGACAGAGTGGATGAATCGATAGTAAGCAAACCCGGTGACTGGCCACCGCCCGACACCGTCGGCCTCTAACTCGACCACTACGAACCCAAGGAGAAATCGCCATGAAGTTAGTCGTAGCGGTGCTGAAGCCGTTCAAGCTCGACGATGTCAAGGAGGGACTGAAGAGTCTCGGTGTCCACGGCCTGACCCTGACCGAGGCTCAGGGCTTCGGTCGGCAGCGGGGCCACACCGAGGTCTACCGGGGTGCCGAGTACGAGGTGGAGTTCGTGCCGAAGATCCGGCTGGAGATCCTCGTCGACGACTCCCAGGTCGACGAGGTGACCACCACCATCGTCGACAGCGCGGGAACGGGAAAGATCGGTGACGGCAAGGTCTGGGTCCTCCCCGTCGAGGAGGTGATCCGGGTCCGGACAGGAGAGCGCGGATCGGAAGCCCTCTGAGGCTTTTCCACCGAACGGTTCATGGTTGCGTTTGTGGGGACAGACGGACCTGAATGACAAGAGGGCCGGCTCGATCGAGCCGGCCCTCTGTCGTGGTCGTCGATCCCTGCGATCCGACGGACCGGTCAGCCCGCCTGGCGACGAACGGCCTCGGCGGCCACCCGGGCGGCCTCGGGGTCGCCCAGGTAGTCCTTCGATACCACGCTCAGCTGGTCGTCGAACTCGTAGAGGTAGGGGAAGCCGGTGGGGATCTCGAGGCCCACGATCTCCTCGTCGCTGATGCCGTCGATGTGCTTGCGCAGCGCCCGGAGGCTGTTCCCGTGGGCCACCACGAGCACCGCCCCGCCCCGGGCGCCCTCGGCCAGCAGGTCGGGCACGATGGCGTCCTCCCAGTAGGGGAGCACGCGGGCCACCACGTCGGCCAGGCACTCGGTGGTGGGCAGCACGTCGGCCGGGACGTCCCGGTAGCGGGGGTCGTCGGCGGGATGGTGCTGACTGCCGGGCTCGACCGGCGGCGGCGGCGTGTCGTAGCTGCGCCGCCAGGCCAGCACCTGGGCCGCCCCGTGCTCGGCCGCCGTCTCCTCCTTGTTCTTTCCCTGCAGGGCGCCGTAGTGGCGCTCGTTGAGCCTCCAGTGGCGGCGGACCGGTAGCCACGACCGCCCGGCCGCCTCGAGGGTCAGCTCGGCCGTCCGGATGGCCCGGGCCAGCACCGAGGTGTGGAGAACCCGCAGGTCCAGGTGCGCGTCCGCCGCCAGGAGCTCACCGGCATCCCGGGCCTCGGACCGGCCCAGCTCCGTGAGGTCGACGTCGTGCCACCCGGTGAACAGGTTTTCGGCGTTCCACTGCGACTGGCCGTGGCGGAGCAGTACCAGGTGGGGCATGGTCCGAGCGTATCCCGACGGCGCCGGGCCGCCGACTCCGGTCCCGCCGGGGAGCGGGGGCCTGCGCGGGTGACGGACCGGGACGTCCCGGCCCCGCCCCGACCCGGTCCCGTCCGGACCGGCGATCGGCGACGGACGCCACCGGGCCCCGGTGTACTCATCTGACCAGGGCTTTTGTCAGTCACCGGAGACGACGGTATTTCTTACCATCCCATACAAAAAACTTGTGCATATAGCACTCAACTTTGATATAGTTGCATAGGTAAGAAAAGGGGATGCCGGATAGGAGCCTTGAGGCCGGACCGGGCAGCTCCGCACAACAGTTCCTGAACAGCAGAGCGTTGGGAAGAGCGTTGGGAAGAACAGAGTCGGACGCAGTGCCGAGTCGCAGAGAGTGCCCGAAGGGGCAGTGAGAGAGTGCCCGAAGGGGCAGTGAGTAGGAGGAACAACATGGCCAAGGCCGTAGGAATCGATCTCGGAACGACCAACTCGGTGGTGTCCGTGCTGGAGGCCGGTGAGCCGGTCGTCATACCCAACGCCGAGGGCGGACGGACGACTCCGTCGGTCGTCGGGTTCGCCAAGTCGGGCGAGGTGCTCGTCGGCGAGGTGGCCAAGCGCCAGGCCATCACCAACCCGGACAGGACCATCCGCTCGGTCAAGCGTCACATGGGGACATCGTGGACGATCGACATCGACGGCAAGGACTACACCGCGCAGGAGATCTCGGCCCGGATCCTGGGCAAGCTCAAGAGGGACGCGGAGGCGTTCCTGGGCGACACGGTGACCCAGGCGGTGATCACCGTCCCCGCCTACTTCGACGACGCGCAGCGCACCGCCACCAAAGAAGCCGGCGCCATCGCCGGTCTCGAGGTCCTGCGGATCATCAACGAGCCCACGGCCGCCGCCCTGGCCTACGGCTTGGACAAGGAGGGTGCGGACCAGACGGTCCTCGTCTTCGACCTCGGCGGCGGCACCTTCGACGTGTCCCTCCTCGAGATCGGGGACGGGGTCTTCGAGGTCAAGTCGACCGCCGGCAACTCCAAGCTGGGAGGCGACGACTGGGACCAGCGGATCATCAACTGGCTGGTCAAGACGTTCAAGGACACCGAGGGCGTCGATCTCTCCACCGACAAGATGGCCACCCAGCGGCTGCAGGAAGCTGCCGAGAAGGCGAAGATCGAGCTCTCCTCGCTGCAGGAGACCCAAATCAACCTGCCCTTCATCACGGCCACGTCCGAGGGCCCCAAGCACCTCGACGTGAAGCTGAGCCGGGCCACGTTCAACGAGCTGACGGCCGATCTGGTCGAGGCGTGCAAGGGCCCGTTCGACCAGGCCATCGCCGACTCGGGCCTGTCCAAGTCCGACATCGACCACGTCGTTCTGGTCGGCGGCTCCACCCGGATCCCCGCCGTGCAGGAGCTGGTCCAGCAGATGACGGGCAAGGAGGCCCACAAGGGCGTCAACCCCGACGAGGTGGTGGCCATCGGCGCCGCCGTGCAGGCCGGCGTCCTCAAGGGTGAGGTCAAAGACGTCCTCCTCCTCGATGTCACCCCGCTCTCGCTGGGCATCGAGACCAAGGGCAGCGTGATGCACCGTCTCATCGAGCGGAACACCACCATCCCGACCAAGCGGAGCGAGGTGTTCACCACGGCCGACGACAACCAGCCCTCGGTCGAGGTCCACGTGCTCCAGGGCGAGCGCGAGATGGCCATGTACAACAAGACGCTGGGCAAGTTCCAGCTGGTGGACCTGCCTCCCGCCCCCCGCGGGGTGCCCCAGATCGAGGTCACCTTCGACATCGACGCCAACGGCATCGTCCACGTGTCGGCCAAGGACCGGGCCACCGGCAAGGAGCAGTCGATGACCATCACCGGCCAGTCCTCGCTGGCCAAGGATGACATCGAGCGCATGGTCAAGGACGCCGAGGCCCACGCCGAGGACGACCGCCGGCGCAAGGAAGAGGCCGAGGTGCGCAACAACGCCGACACCCTCGTGTACCAGACGGAGAAGCTCCTGAAGGACCAGGGCGAGAAGTTCCAGGGCGACGAGAAGGAGAAGGTCGAGGTCGGCCTGACCTCCCTCAAGGAAGCCCTGGCGGGGACGGACGTGGAGGCCATCAAGACCTCGACGGAGACGCTGTTGACGGCCAGCCAGTCGTTCAGCCAGCGCCTCTACGAAGAGGCATCGAAGGCTGACGCCGCCGCTCCGGGCGGCCAGGTGCCGGCCGACGACACCTCTGACGACGAGGTCGTGGATGCCGAGATCGTCGACGACAAGAGCTGATCGTCGATGACCGACATCTTTGGGTCAGATCGGGACGCGGTGGAACAGGAGCCGGAGGTCGAGGAGATCTCCGGCTCCCGGTCCGACCGTGGTACCACCTTCCATGACGAAGGGCCGGCCGATGCCGATGTGGTGGACGCAGAGGTCGTCGAGGGCGAGCTCGACGACGGGGTCACCGAGATCGTGAGCGGCGAAGGCCCCGATTTCGGCGACCTGAAGGAGGCGTTGGCCCAGCGCGACGAGTACCTCGACTCGCTGCGCCGGCTGCAGGCCGAATTCGAGAACTACAAGAAGCGGGTGGCCAAGCAGCAGAGCGATCAGACGGCCCGCGCCGCGCTGTCCCTGGTGGAGAAGTTGCTGCCGGTGCTCGACACCCTCGATCTGGCCATCTCCCATATCGGCGATGCCGAGTCGGCCGACGGGCGCGCCCTGCTGGCCGCGTCGGGCCAGCTGCGCGACGTGCTGGTGAAAGAGGGCCTCGAACGCATCGACCCGCTGGATGAGGAGTTCGACCCCACCGCCCACGAGGCGGTGGGTCAGGTGGCGGCCGGGGACGAAGCGGGCGGGCCGGCAACCGACGGATCCGGAGAGGGCGGGGCCGGGGCGGCGCGCGGCGAGCCGGTGGTGGCCGAGGTGATGCGACCGGGGTACCGCTGGCGGGGCACAGTGGTGCGTCCGGCCATGGTGATGGTGCGGGGCTAGAGGGACCGGGTAGAGGGTACGTGGCGCCACAACGCGAATGGTTCGAAAAGGACTACTACAAGACGCTGGGGGTCTCCTCGACGGCGACGGCCAAGGAGATCACCAGCGCCTATAGGAAGCTGGCCAAGAAGCACCACCCGGACACCAACCCGGGCCAGGAGGAGACGTTCAAGGAGATAAGCGCGGCCTACGACGTGCTCGGTGACGCCGACCGGCGCAAGGAGTACGACGAGGTGCGGGCCATGGGCCCGGCGGCGGGTGGCTTCGGGGGCGGGTTTCCCGGCGGCTTCGGCGGGGCCGGGGGCGGGGGCAGCTACCGGGTCGAGGACATGGGCGACCTCGGCGACCTGTTCGGCGGCCTGTTCGGGCGCGGCCGGCGTGGGGGCGGGTCCACCGGCCCGCAACGGGGTGCCGATCTGGAGACGGAGTTGCACCTCTCGTTCGAGGATGCGGTGAACGGGGTGACCACGTCGGTCAACCTCACCTCCGACGTCCGCTGCCATACCTGCCATGGCAGCGGGGCCGCGCCGGGCACCCAACCGGTGACCTGCCCGCGCTGTGGTGGCTCGGGCACCCTCCAGGACAACCAAGGCCTGTTCTCGCTGAGCCAGATCTGCCCCCAGTGCGGTGGTCGGGGGACCGTGGTGACCACGCCCTGCCCGACCTGCTCGGGAACCGGTGTCGAGCACCGCAACCGCACGGTGAAGGTGCGGATACCCGCCGGGGTGGAGGACGGCCAGCGGATCCGGGTGAAGGGGAAGGGTGCCGCCGGCCGGGGCAACGCCCCCAGCGGCGATCTCTATGTCGTGGTCCGGGTGGACAGGCACGGGATGTTCGGCCGCCGCGGGCGAAACCTGACCCTCACCGTCCCCATCTCCTATCCCGAAGCGGCGCTGGGCACGACCCTCACCGTCCCCACCCTCACCGAACCGGTCACCCTGCGGGTGGCTCCGGGCACGCCGTCTGGCCGCACCTTCCGGGTCAAGGGCCGGGGTGTCCCGGCCGGCAAGAGGAGCGTCGCCGGCGACCTGCTCGTCACCGTCGAAGTGGCGGTGCCCGACCAATTGACAGATGATCAGCGCGCCGCCGTCGAGGCCCTCGCCAAGGTGGTCGATCCGCCGGCGCGCGACGTACTGGGAGTGTGACATGACTGACGATCCCCGATCACGGGCCGTGTATGTGATCTCGGTGGCCGCCGAGCTGACCGGGGTCCACCCGCAGACCCTCCGGGTCTACGAGCGCAAGGGCCTGTTGGACCCGAGCCGCACCGAGGGTGGGAGCCGACGCTTCAGCGACCAGGACCTCGACAGGCTCCGGCACATCCAGAGCCTGACCAACGCGGGAGTCAACCTGGAGGGGGTGCGCCGGGTGATGGAGCTCGAGACCGAGGTGGCCCGGCTTCGCCAGGAGCTGGCCGCCACCCGGGCCGAAGCCCGTGAGGCGGTCGCCGTGACCCACCGGCAGTACCGCCGCGAGCTGGTCCCGCTGTCCCAGATGCCCGTGCCGCTGGCGCGTTCGTCCCACCGCAATGTCCGAGGGGCAGGAGGAAGCCGATGACCATCAACCCGGACCGCTGGACCCTCAAGACCCAGGAGGCGCTGGCCTCCGCCGTCGACCGCGCCCGCTCCGCCCACAATCCCGAGGTCACCCCGGAGCACGTGCTGGCGGCCATCCTCGACCAGGCCGATGGGATCGCCGGCCCCGTCCTCACCCGGGTGGGGGTGGAGCCGTCGGTGGTGCGCGACCGGATCGCCGGTGAGCTGGCGCGGTTGCCCCAGGCCGTCGGCGGGGAGGAGCCGGCCATCAACCGGGCCCTCCGGGACGTGCTCACCGCGGCGGACAGCCAGCGGACCGACATGGGCGACGAGTACCTGTCGGTCGAGCACCTGCTGCTGGCCATGTCGGACCGGATCGGCGTGAACCGCGACCAGCTGCTCAGCGCCCTCCGCGATGTCCGCGGCAGCCACCGGGTCACCTCGCAGAACCCCGAGGAGACCTTCCAGGCTCTCGAACGCTACGGCCGCGACCTCACCGCCCTGGCCCGCCAGGGGAAGATCGACCCGGTCATCGGACGCGACGAGGAGGTCCGCCGGGTCATCCAGGTGCTGTCGCGCCGCACCAAGAACAACCCGGTCCTGATCGGTGAGCCCGGGGTGGGCAAGACGGCCATCGTCGAGGGCCTGGCCCAGCGGATCGTCGAAGGTGACGTGCCCGAGGGGCTGAAGGGGAAGCGGCTCATCGCGCTCGACCTGGGGTCGATGGTGGCGGGGGCCAAGTACCGCGGCGAGTTCGAGGAGCGCCTCAAGGCGGTGCTGAAGGAGATCACCGACGCCGAGGGCGAGGTCATCACCTTCATCGACGAGCTCCACACCATCGTCGGTGCCGGCGGCGGTGCCGAAGGGGCGATGGATGCCGGCAACATGATCAAGCCGATGCTGGCCCGGGGCGAGTTGCGAATGATCGGCGCCACCACCCTCGACGAGTACCGCCAGTACATCGAGAAGGACGCGGCACTGGAACGGCGCTTCCAGCAGGTCTTCGTGCCACCGCCCTCGGTGGAGGACACCATCGCCATCCTGCGCGGCCTGAAGGAGCGCTACGAGGTCCATCACGGGGTACGGATCCAGGACGCCGCCCTGGTGGCCTCGGCCGTGCTCTCGGACCGGTACGTCACCGGGCGCTTCCTGCCCGACAAGGCCATCGATCTGATGGACGAGGCGGCCAGCCGGCTCCGCATCGAGATCGACTCCATGCCCACCGAGCTCGACGTGGTCACCCGGCGGCTGCGCCAGCTGGAGATCGAGCGGATGGCGCTGGCCAAGGAGACCGACAGCGCGTCGGCCGAGCGTCTGGCCCGGCTGGACGAGGAGATGGCCAACCTGCAGGAGGAGTCGGTGGCCATGACCGCCCACTGGCAGTCCGAGAAGGAGGCCATCAACACCATCCAGACGCTCAAGGGGGAGCTCGAGCGGCAGCGGGGGGAAGCCGACCGCCTGGCCCGGGACGGCAATCTGGCCCAGTCCTCGGAGATCACCTACGGGGTCGTCCCCGACCTGGAGCGCCAGGTGGAAGCGGCCACCGACGCCCTCAACGAGCTGCAGAAGGAGCAGCGCTTCCTGAAGGAGGAGGTCGACGCCGAGGACGTGGCCGAGGTGGTCAGCCGGGCCACCGGCGTGCCGGTCAGCCGGTTGCTCGAGGGCGAGGTCGAGAAGCTGATCCGCATGGAGGACGCGCTGCACGCACGGGTGGTGGGACAGGACGAGGCGGTCTCGGCGGTGGCCAACGCCATCCGCCGCAGCCGGGCCGGCCTGTCCGATCCCAACCGCCCCATCGGCTCGTTCCTCTTCATGGGGCCGACGGGTGTGGGCAAGACCGAGCTGGCCCGGGCGCTGGCCGAGTTCCTCTTCGACGACGCCCGGGCCATGGTGCGCATCGACATGAGCGAGTACATGGAGCGCCACTCGGTGGCGCGGCTGGTCGGTGCGCCCCCGGGCTACGTGGGCTACGAGGAGGGCGGACAGCTGACCGAGGCGGTCCGACGCCGGCCCTACGCGGTGGTGCTGCTCGACGAGCTGGAGAAGGCCCACCCCGATGTGTTCAACACGCTGCTCCAGGTGCTGGAGGACGGTCGCCTGACCGACGGCCAGGGCCGTACCGTCGATTTCACGAACACCGTGCTGATCATGACATCCAACCTCCCGGGCGAACCCGTCGACTTCTTCAAGCCGGAATTCGTCAACCGGATCGATGAGATCGTCCGCTTCCATGCGCTGACCGAGGCCGACCTGGCCCGCATCGTCACCATCCAGCTCGGCGGCCTGCGCGGCCGGCTGGCCGAACGCCGGCTCTCGCTGTCGGTCACCGCGGCGGCCGAGCAGTGGCTGGCCCGGGCCGGCTTCGACCCGGACTTCGGGGCCCGCCCGCTCCGCCGGGTCATCCAGCGCCGGGTGGAGGACCCTCTGGCCCTGGCCCTGCTCGAGGGTCGCTATCCCGAGGGCTCCACGGTCGTGGTGGACGAGAAGGACGGGGACATCGTCCTGGTGTGACGGGCGGGCCGGCCCGTACGGGTCGGTCAGACGGGCGAGGACAGTCCCATGACCGACGGGTCCACCCGGCCGTCGAACCGGTAGACGGCGTAGTCGCCCACCACCACCCGGGCCGCATCATGGTGGACGGCCACCCAGGCCTGCAGCTCGGCGTCGAGCGGGGTCCCGGTCAGGGTGACGATGGTGGACCGGGCTGCCGCCGTGGCGGTATCGGCCGCTTTTCGGTCGCGGATCGGGGAGATGGCACTGGCCTGCACGCGGCCGGTGGTGAGGACAGTGAGCGGGTAGCTCTCCCAGTAGCCTGCCCAGACGTGGGTGAGGTGGTGGGCCTCGAGGTAGTGGGCCACCCTGGTCGTCCCCGAGGGCCAGATCGGCGCTGCCGCCCACCCGCTGGTCTCGATACCCCCGATGATCAGGGTCGCCGCCGTGCCCGCCACCACCAGGGGCAAGGACAGCCGGATGCGCACGGCCAGGTCGGCCAGGATGAGGAGCAGGCTAGGCACGATGACCAGGCCGTAACGGTAGGTGCTGACCGCCTCGGGAACCCGTGCGGCGGCCACGAACAGCGGCCACAGGAGCACGGTGGTCCCGACGCACACGCGGGTGACGTCGCGCCGGACGAGGAACCAGACGGTCCAGACGAAGGTCCCTCCCATGGCCACGCCGGCGATCAGGAGCAGCAGGGAATGGGGGGGCACGTGGATTCCCCAGACGACGCCCACCGACGTGAACGTGGCCGACAGCGCGGCCGGCAGGATCTCGGTGACGGCCAGGTGGACCCCGGCACCGAAGCCGAGGGTCCCGGCGATGGGGTGGTGGAGTGATTCGAACGAGCGGGTGGCGTTGGTGTAGATCCACGGCGCGGCACCGAGCGGCACGAGGGCCACCGCCCTCGCCATCCCGGTCAACCGGGCGCGCTGGCTGATCAGCACCGCCACCACCGGTGGCAGGGCCACACAGAGGTAGAGCGGGTACATCCACACCGTCAGGCCCAGCAGGAGGCCGATGGGCCAGAGCCGGGCGTCGCGTCGCTCGTCCCGCCAACGCAGGCACGCCAGTGCCGTCCCCAGGGCGCAGCCGCACCCGGCCAGCCAGAACACGTACTCGTGGGCGCTCCAGAAGACCCAGGCGGCGGGGAACACCCAGAACAGGGCGGCGGCCGCGTTCCCGGCCCGCGGCCCCACCGCCCGTCGGCCCACCGACCGCAGGAGCAGCACGTCGACGAAGGTGACCGCCAGGTCGACCACCCTGAACAGGGCCAGTTGCGTCCCGAACAGCCGGACCAGGGGGGCCTCCAGCCAGATGACCACGGTGCCCCCGTAGTTGGCCCCCCAGAAGAAGGTGAAGAAGTGGCCCTCCGAGGCGCGCAGCGCCATCACGATCCCCGCCGATTCGTCGGCATCGGTACGGGCCCAGGACGAGCGCAGCACGAGAAGGCGCAGGGCCAGCCCGATCACCATCCATGTCCAGAAGAGCCGGACGCCGGGCTCGGTCTCCGATGTCGTGACCCGGTGGGCCGGCCTCGCCATACCCGACCCTAACAATCACCCGCTCCGACCTGGGGGTTCCAGGTCACGCCGGCGGTGGGTGCGGGATACACTGGTGCGTAATCCGCTTTCCGCAACGGAGGAGTGACGCGTGCCGGCAACTGTCGTCGTCGGGACCCAGTGGGGTGATGAGGGCAAAGGCAAGCTCACCGATCTCCTGGCCAAGGAGATGGAGCTGGTCGTCCGCTACCAGGGCGGCCACAACGCCGGCCACACCATCGTGGTGGACGGCGAGACGTTCGCCCTCCAGCTGGTGCCGAGCGGCATCCTCTATGACCACATCACCCCGATCATCGGCAACGGCGTGGTGGTCGACCCGACGGTCCTGCTGGCCGAGGTCGACACCCTCGGGGCCAAGGGCATCGACACCTCGCGGCTGCTGGTGAGCGGCAACGCCCACCTGATCATGCCCTACCACCACGAGTTGGACCGGCTCACCGAGCGCTACCTGGGCAAGAACAAACTAGGCACCACCAAGCGCGGGATCGGTCCCGCCTACGCCGACAAGTCCTCCCGGGTCGGGCTGCGGGTGCAGGACCTGTCCGATCCCAAGATCTTCCGCCAGAAGCTCGAGGTGGCCCTCAAGGAGAAGAACGCCGTCCTCGCCAAGGTGTACAACCGCCTGCCCCTGTCGGCGGACGAGATCTGCGCCCACTACCTCGACGAACTGGCCCCCCGGGTCTCCCCCATGGTGGCCGACACGGTGGGCCTGCTCCATGACGCCCTGGAGCGGGGCGCCCACGTGCTGCTGGAGGGGGCCCAGGCCACGTTCTTGGACCTGGACCACGGCACCTATCCGTTCGTGACGTCGTCCAATCCGGTGGCCGGCGGTGCCTGCACCGGGGCCGGCATCGGCCCGCGATACATCGACGAGGTCATCGGCATCGCCAAGGCCTACGTGACCCGGGTGGGGAGCGGGCCGTTCCCCACCGAGCTGACCGACGAGACCGGCGACATCCTGGTCGACCGGGGTCACGAGTACGGGGTCAACACCGGCCGCCGCCGCCGCCCGGGCTGGTTCGACGCGGTGATGATGCGCCAGGCGGTGCGACTCAACTCGCTGTCCGGCGTGGCCCTGACCAAGCTCGACGTGCTCGACACCTTCGACACGGTCAAGGTGTGCGTGGCCTACGAGGCCAACGGCGAACGGTTCACCCACCCGCCGTACCACCAGTCGGTATTCCACCAGGTCTCCCCCGTCTACGAGGAGCTGCCGGGGTGGGAGCAGGACATCTCCGGGGCCACCGAGATCGCCGACCTGCCCCAGGCCGCCCGCGACTACGTCCACTTCCTGGCCGAGCAGATCGGCACCCCGGTCAGGCTGGTCGGGGTGGGCCCCGGCCGCGAGCAGTTCGTCCGTTTCGCCGCATGAGCGGACCGCCGCCCAACGCAGGCCGCGTGGGCAGGGTGTGCGTCGTCGGGTCCGGGGGACGTGAGCACGCACTGGCGGTGGTCCTCGGACGCACCGCCGACGTGGTGGTGACACCGGGGAACCCGGGCATAAGCGGGATGACCCCCGAGGGCCACACCATCACCAGTGTGTCCACGCCGCCCGGGGAGATCGAAGCCGACCTGTTCGTCATCGGCCCCGAGGCCCCGCTGGTCGGCGGCCTGGCCGACCGGTTGCGCGCCTCGGGCCGCCTGGTGTTCGGGCCCGGAGCCGACGGCGCCAGGCTCGAAGGGTCCAAGGCGTTCATGAAGGAGGTCCTAGCCGAGGCGGGTGTGCCCACTGCCCGCTTCGGGGTCTTCGGCGATCCCAGCGACGCGCGGGCCTACCTGCGCACGCTGCCGGGGCCGTGGGTCGTCAAGACGGACGGGCTGGCCTCGGGGAAGGGCGTGCTGGTCACCGCCTCGCAGGCCGAGGCCGAGGCCGACATCGAAGCCAAGCTGTCCGGCGAAGCCTTCGGCCCGGCCGGCCGGCAGGTGGTGGTGGAAGAGGGGCTGACCGGACCCGAGTGCTCACTGCTGGTGCTGTGCGACGGTGAGCGGCTGGCCCCCCTGCCCCCGGCGCAGGACTTCAAGCGGTTGGGGGACGGCGACCGGGGACCGAACACCGGAGGGATGGGCGCGTACTCGCCGCTGCCCTTCATGGGCGCGGCACTGGTCGACCAGTTGCTCGACCAGGCCGTGCGACCGCTGGTGGCCGCGCTGGCTGCCCGCGGCATCGACTACCGCGGCGTGCTCTACGCCGGGTTGATGCTGACCGGGGAGGGACCCAGGGTCCTCGAGTTCAACGTGCGCTTCGGCGATCCCGAAGCCCAGGTGGTGCTGCCGCGGCTGGACTGCGATCTGGCCGGGCTGCTGGCCGAGGTGGCCGCCGGCTCCCTCACCACCGTCCCCCGCGTCCGACCGCAAGCGGCCGTGTGCGTGGTACTGGCCTCCGAGGGCTACCCCGAGGCACCCCGTACCGGGGACGAGATCGCCGGTCTGGACGAAGCCGCTTCGGTGGAGGGGGTCACCGTGTTCCACGCCGGGACGGCCGCGGTCACCGACACCGGAGGTCAGGCCACCGGTGGCAGGGTGCCGGTGCAGACGGCCGGGGGCCGCGTTCTCGGCGTGACCGCCCTGGCCGACTCCCTCGGCCAGGCCCGCGAGCGCGCCTACCGCGGCGTGGCCGCCATCTCGTGGCCCGGCATGCAGTTCCGCTCCGACATCGCCGGCGTCGCCTCCCGCGAACTGGAGGGCGCGCCGTGATCCCCCGCTACGCACCCGAGGAGATGGCCCGGCTCTTCTCCGACCGAGGCCCGGTTCGCCATGTGGTTGAGGGTCGAGCTGCTGGCCACCGACGGGTGGGTCGAGGTCGGCGACGTCCCGGCCGAGGCCGCGGAGGCCTGCCGGCGCCGGGCCCCGGTCGTCGACGACGTCTTCGTGGCCGCCGTCGACGAACGGGAGAAGGTCACCGACCATGACGTGGCCGCCTTCGTCGACGTGGTCCAGGAGGCCATCGGCCAGCCGGAGGGGTCGTGGATCCACTACGGCCTCACCTCCTCGGACGTGGTCGACACCGCCCTCGTGCGCCACGCTGACCCAGGCTTCGGACCTGCTCATCGAGGCCGCCTCGGCCCTGGTGGCGGCGCTGAAGGAGCGGGCCGCCGGAGTCCATCGACATCCCGGTGACCGGGAGGACCCACGGGATGCACGCCGAGCCCACCACCTTCGGGGCCAAGTTCTCACTGTGGGCGCTGCAGGCCGACCGCGACGTCCAGCGCCTCCGGGCCGCCCGTGGACGGGTGGCGGTGGGCAAGCTGTCCGGGGCGGTCGGTACCTATTCGAACATCGACCCCCGGGTGGAGGAGCACGTCTGCCGGGCGCTGGGCCTGACCCCGACGCCGGCCACCCAGGTGGTGGCCCGCGACCGCCATGCCGAGTACCTGTGGGCCTGCGCGTCGGTCGGGCGCCACCGTCGAGCTCATCGCCACCGAGGTCCGGCACATGGCCCGCAGTGAGCTCGGGGAGGTCGAGGAGCCGTTCAAGCCGGGCCAGAAGGGCAGCTCGGCCATGCCCCACAAGCGCAACCCGATCCTCTCGGAGCGGTTGTGCGGTTTGGCCCGCGTGCTCCGGGGCTACCTCTCGGCCGGCCTCGAGGACGTGGCCCTCTGGCACGAGCGGGACATCTCCCACAGCTCGGTCGAGCGGGTGGTGCTGCCCGACGCCAGCATGCTGACCCTCTACGTGCTGCAGAAGGCCAGGGGGCTGGTCGAGGGACTGGTGCTCCACCCGGAGCGGGCGCTGGCCACGCTGACCGAGGGGAGCCAGGGCCTGGTGTTCAGCCAGAGCGTCCTGCTGGCCCTGGTCAACGGCGGCCTGAGCAGGGACGCCGCCTACCGCATCGTGCAACGCGACGCCCGGGCGGCCTGGGCCGAGGGCCGGCCGTTCCGCCAGGTGCTCGACGAGGATCCCGAGGTCATACTGTCCGCCGGAGGTCCTTGACGGAGCCTTCGACCTGTCGCACGCCCTGCGCCATGTCCACCGATTCACCGATGCCCTGGAGGAGCTCGCACCATGACCGTCTCATCGACCAGTGAACCGCCGACGCTGATCCAATCCGGAAAGGTCCGGGAGCTCTACGACGCCGGGGAGGGCCGGTTGCTGATGGTGGCCTCCGACCGGATCTCCGCCTTCGACGTGATCATGGCCGAGCCCATCCCCGACAAGGGCCGGGTGCTCACGGCCATGACCGCCTACTGGTTGGACGAGCTCTCCGATCTCGCCCCCAACCATCTGATCAGCGCGGACACGGCGGACTTCCCCGGCGGTGCCGCCGCCCTCCCCGGGGGACTGGCCGGACTGGCCGGCCGCTCGATGCTGGTGCGGCGGGCCGAGATGCTCGACATCGAGTGCATCGTTCGTGGCTACCTGGCCGGTTCGGCCTACAAGGAGTACGAGCGGGAGGGGACCGTCCACGGGATGGCCATGCCCGCCGGTCTCCGTCACGCCGACCGGCTCCCCGAACCGATCTTCACGCCCTCCACCAAGGCCACCGAGGGCCACGATCTCAACATCGGGATGGCCGAGGCCATCGACCTGGTGGGGAAGGAGGCGGCCGAGGCCGCCTCCGAGCTCTGCCTGGCCGCCTACCGGCGGGCGGCGACGAGGGCGGAGGAGCAGGGCATCGTCATCTGCGACACCAAGTTCGAGCTCGGCTACATCGACGGCGCCCTGTCCATCTGCGACGAGGTGCTGACGCCCGGACTCGTCGCGGTTCTGGCCGGCCGACGACTGCGCCCCGGGCACCAACCCGCCCTCCTTCGACAAGCAGCCGCTGCGCGACTGGCTGGAGACCCAGCCCTGGGACAAGCAGCCGCCACCGCCGGCCCTGCCCGATGAGATCGTGGCCGCCACCTCGCACCGGTATGTCGACGCCTACGAACGGGTCTGCGGCCGCCGTCTGTCCGACTGGTACGGTGCCGGTTAGTGGCGCCGTCCGAACACTTCTCGGTACTGGTCGAAGTCAGGCCGCGGGAGGGCATCGCCGATCCCGAGGGGGCCACCATCGAGCGGGCCCTGCCTGCGCTGGGGCTGGACGGCGTCTCCGGGGTGCGGGCGGGGAAGGCCTTCCGGTTCGACATCGCCGCCTCCGACGATGCCGACGCGCTGGCCCGGGCCACGGTGGTGGCCGAACGGGTGCTGGCCAATCCGGTCATCGAGGAGTCGTCGGTCACCGTCCAGCCGGCCGGGAGGCCGAAGGTCGCGGGGGCCGGGAGTTGACCGGGCCGGAACCGAGGGGACGGGGGCCTGATGCCGGCCCGTATCGGGGTGGTCGTGTTTCCGGGCACCAACTGCGAGCACGACGCCGTCCTGGCCGTGCGCCGGCTGGGGGCCTCGGCCGACCTGGTCTGGCACGGTGACACATCGGTGGCCGGGTATGACGCCCTCGTCCTGCCGGGAGGATTCGCCCACGGTGACTACCTGCGACCGGGCGCCATCGCCCGCTTCTCGCCGGTCATGGAGGCGGTGGGGCGCTTCGCCGCCGACGGCGGCCCCGTGGTCGGGATCTGCAACGGCTTCCAGGTGCTGACCGAGGCCGGCCTGCTGCCCGGTGCGCTCCAGAAGAACAAGGGCCTCCGCTTCCTCTGTACCCCGGTGGAGGTCAGGGTGGAGTCTCCGGATTCGGTACTCACCGCGGGCGTGCCCGTCGGCACCGTGCTCCGCATCCCCATCAACCACTTCGAAGGCAGCTACATCTGCGACCCCGACACGCTGGCCCAGCTGCGCGGCGAGGACCGGGTGGTGCTCCGCTACGTGGACAACCCCAACGGCTCGGTGGACGACATCGCCGGCATCTGCAACGCCGGTCGCAACGTGGTCGGCCTGATGCCCCATCCCGAGCGGGCCTCGGATCCGCTGCTGGGCTCGGTCGACGGCTCGGTCCTGCTCCGGGCGCTGCTGGCCACGGCCACCGGCCCGTCGGCGGGGGCGGATGCCGGTGCCCGCCGGCAGCACTGGCCTGGCCGCTCGCTGCGGCCTGAGGTCCGCTCAGCTGCGGGTGCGGGGGATCTTCGCCTGCTGCAGTACCGAGGCACTGACTCCCACCGTCCGCCATGCCGAGTAAGAGATGCCCTTGCGCTCACCGTAGATGCGGGCCACCTTTATGAAGGACTTCTCCAGCGCGGCCATGTCAACGGTATCGCCACTGTGGGAGAGTTCGGATTCGAGTCGTTGCTTCTCTTCGACCAAATGGAGGCGGGCCAATGGCTCGGCTCCCGGCAGTGTGGACTCGATGGTTGCCAGCCGGCGGCGGATCGAATCCGGAGTCCGCTTGCGTCCCCGCCTGGGCTTGGTCGATTCGAGGGCCTCAAGGTATTGGCGCACGATCCGCCCCTCTTCACGACCTTTGGCCAGAGCCGCCTTGTGGGTGTCGGACATGGGGGTTTTCTTGCGCGATTTGGTCGAAGTGGTAGCTGCCATTCACTGAGCATCCCAGACATGTCCATAGATGGCAAATGGATGACCTGATCAATGGGAACACAGCGTCAACCTTTCTGGGATCAGGTCCATTCATGGCCCGGTCCACGAGGCAATACCGAGCACTGCTTGGACGGTGATCCCGGTGGATCCACATCGCCGTCCCCGCCATTCCGACCGCCTCCTTTTGCTCCGTCGTCCGGCCGACCGGCGCCGGGGCGAGGCCGGGTGGGGGCGGCAGGTACGCTCGGGTTCCATGGACCGGGTCGCCAGGACAGCCGAGCGCGCCGCCACCGGAGACGACGGGTCCCTCCACAGGGCGTTGGGTCTGACCGACGGCGAGCGCGACGAAGTGGAGGCCGTCCTCCGCCGTCCCCCCAACCACCTGGAACTGGCCCTGTTCGCGGTGATGTGGAGCGAGCACTGCTCGTACAAGTCGTCGCGTGTCCACCTCAAGCGCCTGCCCACCGAGGCGCCCCACGTGCTGGTCGGTCCGGGCGAGAATGCCGGGGTCATCGACGCCGGCGACGGGATCGCCGTGGCCATCCGCATCGAGAGCCACAACCACCCCTCGGCCATCGAGCCCTACCAGGGGGCGGCCACCGGGGTAGGCGGGATCCTCCGGGACATCTTCACCATGGGGGCGCGGCCGGTGGCCGTGATGGATCCGCTGTTCTTCGGCGATCCCCACGAATCCCGTCAACAGTGGCTGATCGAGGGGGTGGTGGCCGGCATCTCGGGCTACGGCAATTCGGTCGGCGTGCCCACCGTCGGAGGCGAGCTGACCTTCAACGCCTGTTACGCCCAGAACCCGCTCGTCAACGTGCTGTGCATGGGGCTGCTTGCCCATCGACCGGTTGGTGCTCGGGCAGGCGTCGGGCGTCGGCAACCTGGCCGTCCTGCTGGGCTCGTCCACCGGTCGTGACGGGATCGGCGGAGTCAGCGTTCTCGCCTCGGCCGGATTCGGAGGGGGCGGGTGGGGAGCCACGGCGGGCAGTGGGGCCACGGCAGGCGAGCGGGGCCACGGCGGGCAGGGCGGGCCGCGGGCCACGGATGAATCCAAGCGGCCGAGCGTCCAGGTCGGCGACCCCTACGAGGAGAAGCGTCTCATCGAGGCCTGCCTGGAGCTGCTCGACGCCCGGTTGGTCGTGGGCATCCAGGATCTGGGCGGGGCCGGCCTGGTCTGCGCGACCAGCGAGACGGCGGCCCGGGGTGGGGTGGGGATGGACGTCGACGTCTCCGCCGTCCCCCGGCGCGAGCCGGGCATGGCCCCCTACGAGGTCATGACGTCCGAGAGCCAGGAGCGGATGCTGGCCATCGTGAGGCCCGAGGATCTGGCCCGCGTCGAGGAGGTCTGCCGCCGGTGGGAGGTCCGTTCGGCGGTGGTGGGCCGGGTCACCGACCCGCCTCCCGGCCAGGCCGGGCACCTGCGTATCCTCGACGGGTTCGACGGTGAGGTGCTGGCGGACGTCCCCGCGGTGGCCCTCAGTGAGGATGCCCCGCTCTATCACCGGCCCATGGCCCAGCCGGGTGACCATCAGGCCCGGGCGGCCGACGACCCCGGGTCGCTGACCGCGCCGGACGATTGCGGGGCGGACATCCTGGCCATGGTGTCGGATCCGTCGTGGGTCTACCGCCAGTACGACCACCAGCTCTTCCTCAACACGGTGGACGGTCCCGGTGGCGATGCCGCCGTGCTCCGGCTGGCCGCTCCCGGGTCTGCCCGCCTCGGAGAAGGGGCTGGCCCTCACCACCGACTCCAATCCGACCTGGTGTTCGATCGATCCCGAGGGCCGGCACCGCGGCGACGGTGGCCGAGGGGGCCCTCAACGTGGCCTGCACCGGGGCGCGACCCATGGCCGTCGTCAACTGCCTCAACTTCGGGAACCCGGAGCATCCCGAGGTCATGTGGCAGCTGTCCGAGTGCATCGACGGGATGAGCGACGCCTGCGTGGCCCTGGGCCTCCCCGTCATCGGTGGCAACGTCAGCCTCTACAACGAGAGCGCGGGGGTCGACATCGACCCCACCCCGGTCATCGGCGTGCTCGGCCTGATCGATCGGCTGGCCTCCCGTCCCCCCGGCGTGACCCTGGTCGACGGGGCCGCGCTGGTGCTCCTCGACGCCAGCGTGGGTGTATCCGCCGGCCGCCGCAATCCGCCGTCACTGGCCGGGATCGCGCTGGGCGGTCGAATGCCGGGGCCACCGCAACGGGACGCTCCCCGTCCTCGACCTGAACGGGCACCGGCGCCTGGTGGAGTTCGTCGGCGGGCTGGTCGCCGAGGGTGTGGCCGGAGGGGGTGCGGGGACGGCCGGTCGGGACGCCGCCGGCGGTGACAACGCCGTCGGGAGTGGAGCCGGGGGCGACCCGCTGGTCTCGGGAATCCACGACGTCTCCGGAGGGGGCCTCGGGGTGGCGCTGGCCGAGTTCGCCGTTCGTTCGGGGATCGGGCTGCAGGTCGCCGGCATCGCCGACCACCACGAGCTGTTCACCGAGGCCCCGTCCCGGGTGGTGGTGTGCACCACGCGGCGCAACGAATTGATCTCCCGGGCGGCCGAGGCCGGCGTCGGGTTCCGGGTCCTCGGTACCGCCGGCGGCCGACGGCTGGTCGTGGATGGCCTGGTGGATCTCGGGGTGGACGAGGTCACCGCCGCCTGGCGCGGCCGCCTGCCTTCGCTGTTGGACGACGCGGCGCCGGTCTTGTCCTGAACTGCGTCGGAGCGCCCGGGCTTATCGGGGGCGGTCCCGTTTCCGACCGCCGTGCGCGGGCTCCTGAACGGTGCCGGCGATCCGACCGGTGCCGCCGATCCGACCGGTGACGTCTGTCCGGGCTGCGTGCCGCTGATCCGGCTGCGTCGCCGATCGGCGGTGCCCGCCGATCAGGCTGCCGGTCGCCGGGCCTGCAGTTGGCTCAGGACGCGGTCGGGCACTTTGAGGTCACCCTGTCCGGTGCCCACGCTGAGGTCGGGCTTGACCAGCCCGTGATGGTCCGAGCCACCGGTGGCAACCAGGTCGAACCGGCGGGCCAGATTGCCGAGCTCGCGGCGCTGGCGGATCGAGTAGCGGCCGTAGAGGGCTTCGATGCCCGCGAACCCGACCGCGGCCAGGTCCTCCACCACCCGGGCCAGTTCGGCACCTTCGAGCCCGATGCTGTAAGGGTGGGCGAGAACGGCCACCCCGCCCGATTCGCGGGCCAACCGGCCCACCTCGTCCGCCGACAGCCGAGCCTTGGGCACGAACCCGGGTTGCCGGTTGGCCAGGAACCGGTCGAAGGCATCGTCAACCGAGTCGGCGGCGCCCACCGCCACCATGGCGGCGGCGAAGTGCGGCCGACCGACACCGGCCTCGCCCCCGGCCTGGGCGACCACCATCTCGTAGGTCAGCGGCACGCCGAGGTGGATGAGCCGATCGGTCAGGGCCAGGTTTCGCCGCCGGCGGTCCTCCCGGAGCCGGACCAGTTCCTCACCGAGCGGGCTGGCATCGTCGTCCACGAAGTACACCAGCACGTGCATGCCGCCGGATCCGGCCGATCGGCACGAGATCTCGCACCCGGGCACGAAGGTGATGCCCAGCTCCCCGGCCCGACGACGGGCTGGTCCGATCCCGGCCAGGGAGTCGTGGTCGGTGAGGGCCACGGCGCTGCAGCCGGCCTCGACGGCCAGCTCCGGGATCCGTTCGGGGGGGTCGCTGCCGTCGGACACGTCGGAGTGGGTGTGGAGGTCGATCATCCTCGGCGAGGCTACCGGGCGGCCGGTTCCCGACGACGGGTGGGGTCTGGAAGCGGACCCCCGGCGGGGGCGGATAGGCCGCTGCCCTCGGGTGGCACCACTAGGATGTGGTCGTCAAGGATGAGCCCGACGACCCCGGTGTGTGCGGTGACCAACCGATGATGGAGGCCAAGGAAGCTTGTGGAGTCTTCGGGGTCTATGCCCCGGGGCGGCCAGTGGCACACCTGACCTTCGACGGTCTCTACGCCCTCCAGCATCGCGGCCAGGAGTCGGCCGGCATGGCCGTCAGTGACGGCGACGCCATCACCGTGATGAAGGACATGGGCCTTGTCACCACGGTGTTCGACGAGCGGAAGCTCTCGGGCCTGCGCGGACACCTGGCCATCGGCCACACCCGCTACTCCACGGCCGGTTCCAGTGATTGGATCCATGCCCAACCGGTCTTTCGGGGTGTGGGACGCGCCGGGTTCGCCCTTGGGCACAACGGGAACCTGACCAACACGGTGGCCTTGGGCGAGCTGGCCAACATGCTGCCCGGCCTGGTGTCGTCGGACAGCGATCTGGTCGCCGAGCTGTTGGGCCAGGCGTTCCCTCCCGAGGTTCCCGAGCGGGCCCGCGACGACATCGCCGACGACCTCGAGAACGCCCTCATCAAGGTCCTGCCTTCCGTCGAGGGCGCGTTCTCCTTCGTGCTCCTGGATGCCGACCGCCTCATCGGCGTCCGCGACCCGAACGGGTTCCGGCCCCTGTGCCTCGGGCGGCTCGAGGCCACCGAGGAATTCGAGACGGGTTGGGTGCTGGCCTCGGAGTCCCCCGCCCTCGACGTGATCGGGGCCACGTTCATCCGTGAGCTCGAACCCGGCGAGATGGTGGTCATCGACGGCAAGGAGGTCCGCTCGGAGTGGCCGTTCCCCTTCGAACGCCTCAACCCGAAACTCTGCATCTTCGAATTCGTCTACTTCGCCAGGCCCGACACCACTCTCTACGGGAACGAGGTGCACGGTGCCCGCCGGCGGATGGGCCAGCTCCTGGCCTCGCAGGCACCGGTTCCGGCCGATCTGGTCATGGGGGTACCCGACTCCGGGGTTCCGGCTGCGGAAGGATACGCCGTTGCCTCGGGCATCCCCTACGGCCAGGGACTGGTGAAGAACCGCTACATCGGGCGCACCTTCATCGCCCCCACCCAGGCCGAGCGGGCCAACGGGGTGCGGCGCAAGCTCAACCCCCTCCGCGAGAACATCACCGGCAAGCGCCTCGTGGTGGTGGACGACTCGATCGTCCGGGGCACCACCACGAGGGCCATGGTCAAGATGCTGCGCGAGTCCGGAGCCACCGAGGTCCACCTCCGCATCTCCTCACCACCGTTCCGCTGGCCGTGCTTCTACGGGATCGACACCCCGGACCGGACCGAGCTGCTGGCGGCCATCAAGACCAACGAGGAGATCGTCGAGTTCCTCGACGTCGACTCGCTCGAGTACCTGACCCTCGACAATCTGGTCACTGCCATCGATGCGCCGGGGGCCGGCTTCTGCAACGCCTGCCTGACCGGCAACTACCCGGTACCGGTGCAGGTCGAGCTCTCGGAGCGGCCCGCCCTCAGTGGCGCGACCAGCGGGACCCGGGGGTGATCGGGGTCGATTCACACCCGACCCCTGCCCCAGTTGCGCCCGCCGGATCCGGAGCGCCAGGGGCTGGTGCCGCGGCCATGACGCCCGGTGGGTCGGATGCGTCGTCGGCCGCGGATCGGGACGGGCCGGCGAGCTCGACCTATGCCGGCGCCGGCGTCGACATCGCGGCCGGTGAGCATGCCGTCGACCTCATCAAGCCGTTGGTGGCGGCCACCCTCCGTCCCGAGGTGATCGGAGGTCTGGGCGGCTTCGGCGGTCTGTTCGCACTCGACACCGACCGCTACCGCCGACCGGTCCTCGTGGCTGGAACCGACGGCGTGGGCACAAAGGCGGTGGTGGCCCAGGACCTCGGGCGGTTCGACACCATCGGGATCGACCTGGTGGCCATGTGCGTGGACGACCTGGTGTGCCAGGGGGCCGAGCCGCTGTTCTTCCTCGACTACATCTCGTGCGGGATGGTGGAGCCGTCCCAGATGGCCGAGTTGGTGGCAGGGGTGGCCGAAGGTTGCCGCCAGGTCGGGGCCGCGCTGATCGGCGGGGAGATGGCCGAGCACCCCGGCGTCATGAAGCCGGGCGAGTTCGACCTGGTCGGGTTCGCGGTCGGTGTGGTCGAGCGGGACGAGGCCCTCGGTCCGCACCGGGTCCGGCCGGGCGACGTGCTGATCGGGCTGGCCTCTCCGGGCCTGCGGTGCAACGGCTACTCCCTGGCCCGGCAGGTGTTGTCCGAACGGTCCGGGGTCAGCTTGACCGCCCCGGCGTGGCCCGGCGCCGCCGTTTCGCTGGCCGACGAGCTGATCCGGCCGTCGGTCATCTACACCCCGGCGGTGCGGGCGGCCATCGCCGCCGCGCAACCCCGGCCCGACGCCGGCGGGGGGTCCGGGGTCCATGCCGTCGCCCACATCACCGGCGGTGGGCTCGAAGGGAATGTGCCCCGCTCGCTGCCCGACGGCCTGCATGCGGTCGTGGACCGGGGGACGTGGGAGGTCCCGGCCATCTTCGGGGAGATCCGACGCCTGGGGAACGTGGCCGCCGGCGAGATGGCCCGGGTGTTCAACCTCGGGCTCGGCATGGTCATGATGGTCGACCCCGCCTCGGTCGACGACGTTCTCGGGGCGCTCGCAGGCGCCGATGTCGGCGCCACGGTGGTGGGTCGGGTCGACGCCGGCCGAGGTGGCCTCGAGTTCGTCGGCCCCGGGTTCTGGCCGGCATCCGACGATCCGGCCCCCTCGGCCGACGGTCCCGTTGCACCGGCGTGAGCGACCCGCTTCCCCCCACCCGGTTCGAGGCGCTCCGCCGGCACGTGCTCGAGTACTCGGTCAAGCGCGGCGACTTCGTGCTCAAGTCCGGGCGCCGGAGCAACTGGTTCATCGATTCGAAGCAGACGGTGTGCCGCCCCGAGGCCATGACCCTGATGGCCGACGCCGTACTCTCGGTGATCCCTTCCGAGGTCGAGGCCATCGGAGGCCTCACCATGGGGGCCGACCCGGTGGCGTTCGTCACCGCCGGAGTGGCTGCGACGCGTGGTCGGATGCTGAAGGCGTTCAGCGTCCGCAAGGAGGCCAAAGACCACGGGGGCGGCGGGCGCATCGCCGGGGCCCTCGACCCCGGTGACCGGGTGGTCGTGACCGAAGACACAGTGACCAGGGGCACGTCGCTGCTGGAGGCCGCCCACGCCGTGACCGAGGCCGGGGGCGTTCCCGTCATGCTGGTGGCCGTCGTGGACCGGGGCGGAACGGTGAAGGCCATGGCCGCCGGGGAGGGTATCCCGTTCCGGGCCCTGTTGACGGCCCCCGATCTCGGGTTCGACTACGAAGGCGGCTGAACCGCCACCGCCGGAGTGGACCGCTACAGAGTGACGTGGACCGCCGTAGGCGGAGTGGACTCCGAGCCTGGAACTGGCTCAGCCCGGTCGGATCAGCGTGATCGCATCTTCAGGACACGAGACCACGCACAGCCCACAGGCCCGGCAGTCGTCGGCATTCGGTGTGTAGGCGGTGACCATGCGGTGGGCTCTGAGCTTGAGGCGCCCCATGGGGCCCAACGACCTGTAGTCGGATTCGTCGATGCGGCGAACCTCGAAGACGTCGTTGGGGCATACGTCGATACAGTCGCGCTTCCCCTCGCAGCGGGCATGGTCGACGACCGGGACATAGGTTCCCTTCGGTGCCGCGCACCGCTCACCCGGGCGGTCCGGGTGAGCGGCTGCGCGTCGCTTCTTCTCCAGCCTTTCGGAATCGGAAGTCACACGCCTGCGCCCATGCCGGACCCCGGGTCGACGCCGGCCCCCGGGTCGGACCCGGAGGCCGGGTCTCCGTCGCTTCCGTCGGCCAGCACCAGATAGATCCGGCGCCTCGTCTCGCTGAGGATCTGGCCCACCGCCCGGACCTGTCGGTCGGAGCCGGCCTGCCCCACCTGCATGATGGCCGCTCCCACCTCGCCCATGAGACCGCGGAGGTCGACCAACGAGCGGTCGGCGCCTCTGGCCGCCTCCTCCCACGGGGCGGGTCCGTCGCCGGCCGCATCGGCTGCCGCCCGGCCTTCCTCGGTCAGCTTGAACACGCGGCGGCCTTCCGACTTGTCGGCGGTCACCAGTCCCTGGTCCTCCATGACCTGGAGGGTGGGATAGACCGAACCCGGGCTCGGCCGCCAGACACCCCCGCTGCGCTCGGTGAGCTCGGTGATGATCTGGTAGCCGTGCATCGGCTCCTCGGCCAGGAGGGCGATGATCGCGGCCCGGACATCGCCCCGGCCGACCTTCGGCCCCCGGCCGAACATCGGGCCCCCGAAGCCGGGTCCGAACCCGCCGTGGCGGCCGAAGCCGGGTCCGTAGCCATCGGCACGTCGCCCCCGCCCCCGGCCCCCGTTCCGGCCCCGGTTGGTTCCACCGAAGCGGTCCCGGTCCTCTCTGTCGCCGCGAAATCCGGGTCCCGACCCGGGTCCGCCTTCTTGCCACTGCTCGAATCGCTTGTGTCCGTGCATCTCTTCTCCTACTTCTGTATCGGTCCCGCCGGCCCACGTCGGGACGGCGGCGTATCGGATTGGGTCGGCTCCCGGCCGGCCCGATGGACTTGGGAGGTTCTGCTTAGAACGCTCTCATACGGTTACGATATATCGCAATACAACAGATGTCAAGAGGCTCAAGATGCCGATCGGAGAACGGGGCCCGGAGCTCGGAGTCCGGAGTTCGGAGCTCGGGGCTCGGAGTCCGGGACCGCAGGTAACGGGAACCCGGAGTTCGGCACCCGGGCCGAGGGCTACGGATCAGAACTGCCGATTTCCAGGCCGCGGCGACGCGCAGCTCAGGGTTCGGAGGATCAGGGCCGGCCCTCAGGGCCCGGGGTCCAGCGCCCGGTGAGCAGGGGCGTGAGACGTGGGGCGAGGGGCGCGGGTGTGGGGCGGCGGCTCAGGACCCAGACGTCAAGGTGGACTGGCGAGAGCGGTGGTAGCACCGGCCGCCGACAACGAGACAGCGACCCCGGGTATCGCGCCCGCATACCTTGCGTCCCCGAAGGCGAACGCTCCGCCGTCGGCGCCCACCAGCCAGTCGCCGCGGCCGTCGGGCGTCGAGGCCAGCGCGGTGATCGGCGCCCGAACCACGGTACGGATTGCCGGCGCCATTCTGTCGGTTCGTCCCGCCGGGCACGCGGATGGCCCACGCCCCATTGCCCTGTCGGGGAGCCCACCGGGTCGGAAGCCGCCACCGTGATTCCCGGCCGGCTGGTCGGCCGTGCCACGGTCAGTCGGTGTGGCCGTCGCGCGCTTGATCGGTGTGCCCGTCGCCGTCGTAGGGAACCGGGTGGTTTCCACCCAATTCAACGAATCGCTCGTTGAGGGCGTGGGCGATGACATCGTAATCATGGGAGCTCGGTTTGAGGGCGCCGTAGAGGAACGCTTCGAGCTCGAGCGCAGTGCTCATGCCTCCCAGTTCGAAATAGCGCAGCCACAACTCGCCCCTGGACAGGTCGGCCTGCTGCCGGAAGCAGTCGAGGGTGTCGGGCTTCTCACCCATGATGGCCTCTGGGAGGTGCGGACCCGCGCTCCGGATCGGGTCGGAGGGCCGAGGAGACGACCTGGTCGGCATGGTCGTGCAGGGAGCGTCCGGCCGCCTGGGCGTCGATGCGGAGTGCCGTGAAGGCGTTATCCCGCGACGTCCCCTGCCGCTCCATGACCATGCCCTGGGCCAGAGCGATGATCTCGCGCGTCTCCAGCGCGGCCTGGACGCGGGCACCGTGCTGTTCCCCGGCCACATTGACCTTGGCGCCGGTCAGGACAGCCGAGGTCTCGCCCGCGAACGTCGATGCCAGCTCCTCGTCCCGTCGGGCAAAGACGTCGGGCCGGCGCGAGTAGATGTTGAGGGCTCCGACCGGCTCCTGTCCGGCGTGGAGTGGCGCCGAGAGGATCGACCGGATCCCGAGCGAGCGCGCCCTCGGGGTGAAGGCGGGCCACCTGAGCTCGTCGGTCAGGGACGGGGCGTGGAACCGATGTCCCTCCACGGACGCGTCGACGCACGGGCCCTCGCCGGTGGCGTACTGGTAGGTGTCCATGTCCAAGATGGTCTGGTCGGTGGCCGCCACCGTGGCCAGGTGACCACGACGCCGGAGCGACACGCTGACCCCGTCGGCGGTGGCCACGGTGGCCCTGGTCAACGCGACCACCATCCGGAGGGCGCCATCGACCACATCGTCCTCGGACCCGAGGGCCGAGTTGATCCGCGGACCGGGACCGCGCTCGTGGTCCAGGTAGCCCGGGCTCGATAGGGATTCTGTCGTCACCAGGTCCTTCAGCTCCCTCACGTCGAGCAGGCGCCGGACCCGTGTCGATGGCGATCGGACCAGTATCTGTCGGCCGCGGGTGGCCAGCCGCTCGGCCGTATTGGCCACCAAGGCCAGGCACTCGGGTGTCAGCGTGTCCAGTTCGCCCAGGTCGACGACGACCGAAGGGATGTCACTGGCCACCACCATGTCGAAGAGGGCACGGAACTGGGGCACGGCAAGAGCGTCGGGTGCGCCCCGCACCACGATGACGGCTTCGTCTTCCGAGAAGTCCGTCAGGATGGTGAACCGGTTGCCATGCCCGCCGGCCGTGCTCACGATGACCCCGCGACGCGCCGGGTGAAGCCTTGCCGGCAGCTCCGAGGGCGGGAACGGCCAGACGGCTTGCCCGGGAAAAGACCAGACGGCTCGCCCGAGAAAAGGCCAGGCAGCCTGCCCCGGTCAGCCCCGGTGCGGTGAACCTTCGACGACGGTGGGACGGGCACGGTGCCCCTACCTCAGAGTGGGACGCCCTCTCGTTCGAAGGTATTCACACCGTACCATCATCCGGGAGGGAGCACCTCGGGAGCTTGTTGAACGCGTTCGGAGACGGTGAGATGCTGTGGCTGTTCGGGGGGAAGAACGAACGGAAGTACACCTCATGGTTGGCGAAGAAGTATCCGGCCTCCAATCGGGTCCCGCTGCCGAGCTGAGCGGATCCATCTCCAGGATGGTCGAGTCCCTCTTCTGGGAGGGCAACGTGGCCGGCACATTGAGCCAACTCGTCACCCTCGCCGTGGCCACCATCGAAGGGTGCGACTTCGCCGGCGTCTTCGTATCGGACGGCGACGATGTCGGCACCCCGTACGCCAGCGATCCGATCGTGATCGAGCTCGACACCCTCCAGCTTCGGGCCGGGGAGGGCCCTTGCCTGGACGCACTGCATCACGAGGCCCTGTTCTACGCCGAGGACCTGGGAGACGACCTTCGCTGGCCCAGGTTCGGACCCCAGGCGGTCACCGTCGGCATGCGCAGCCTGCTGGCTCTGCCGCTTTCGGTCAACGGCGAGCAGGGCGCGCTCAATCTCTATGCCCGTTACCCGCACGCGTTCGGCGTGATCGACAGGGGGAGGGGAGTGCTCTTGGCCACCATGGCCAGGATGGCGGTTACGTCGACCCGGGTCCACGAGGACGACGAACGGCGGGCGGCCAACCTCCAGGCGGCGCTGGCCACCCGGGAGATGATCGGACAGGCCCAGGGCATTCTCATGGAGCGGGAGCGCGTCACCCCCGACCAGGCCTTCGACATCCTGCGGCGGGCATCCCAGCACCTCAACATCAAGCTGCGCGACGTCGCCCAGAACCTCGTCGAAACAGGTGAGCGCCCGGACACCGGCCTGTCGCCTTAGGTCGTCGCCCGACCCGACCCACGTGGCCGGCGGGTCCGGGATGCGACCGCCTCAGCCTGGTCGGCCCGGGTCCGGGATTCGACCGGCTGGGACCGGCCCGGCCCAGGTCCGGGATTTCAGCCGAGGCCAGCCGGCCCGGCTCATCGGCCCACCCAGCCCGACCGGATCCCACCGGTCCGCGGGATCTGCGCACGTCCCGATCAGGACTCTCCGGTGGTCGGGACCGGCGTCGATCCGGTGACCTCACGCTTTTCAGGCGCGCGCTCTACCAACTGAGCTACCCGACCTCGCCTCGGCGAACCGAGGTGGCGGACCTGACGGGATTTGAACCCGCGACCTCCGGCTTGACAGGCCGGCGTGCACTCCAAACTGCACCACAGGTCCCCAACCAGCACCTTCGCTGGGGCATACGGCACCCCCAACGGGATTCGAACCCGTGTTACCGCCTTGAAAGGGCGGCGTCCTGGGCCGCTAGACGATGGGGGCTCACACCCGATCGGGGCTTTTGGAGATTAGCAGAGGGATCACAGGACCCCTTCCTGCCGGCCTTCCTCGGGGAGCTCGGCCGCGAGGACCTCGATCATCAGGTACTGCAACTGGCCGAGCAGCTCGTAGAGGGCGTACTCGGGGGCGGCCGGGTCGGAGGGATCCGGCGCAGCCATGTCTTCGCTCACGTCCAGGCGGGTGCCGAGGACCAGCCGGATCGATCCCACGGCCGACAGCCAGGCGTTGAGCTCGGCCTCGCTGAGGGTCTCGGCCTCCGCGGTCTCGGCCACCACGGCGAAGGCCTGCCGGTGGTGGTTGACCAGCGCGTTGTCCACCAGCGACCGGTACTCCTGTTCGGCAGCCCGGTCGTCCTGCTCCGGATAGGCCGGAGGAAAGAGCCTGCGGGTCATCGGCTCATCCGGACCGATCATCGGCGAGAGCTGCTCGGACATGGTCGTGAGCACGGCCCGCACACTCGGATCCAGCTTGATGGCGTACCGACCGTCGCGTCGACGCCGGATGGGTGCGCTCACGTGGACTGTTCCATGGTGGCCCACAATCCGTGTTCGTGGAGTCGGTAGACGTCGAGCTCGGCCCGCTCGCGGGTTCCCGAGGACACCACCGCCCGACCTTTGTGGTGGACGTCGAGCATCAGCTTGGTGGCCTTCTCCTTCGAGTAGCCGAAGAGCTTCTGGAAGACGAAGGTTACGAACGACATCAGATTGATGGGGTCGTTCCATACGATGACCAGCCATGGACGGTCGGTCGCCTGCGCCTGGTCGAGGCCCGGGCGTTCCGCCTCCACCGGCAGTGCCTCTGCCTGACGGGCGAGGAGGACGCCGGCCACGCCGGTCGTGCCGGCCACCCCGGCTACCGCACCGGTCACCCCGGCTACCGCACCGGTCACCCCGGCTACCGCACCGGTCACACCGGCTCCCACGCCGGTCACCCCGGCTCCCGCACCGGTCACACCGGCTCCCGCACCGGTCACACCGGCTCCCGCACCGCGTCAGGACCGGGACCAGGCGCGGTTTGCGCGTCGGGTCCGGAGACCGCGTCCGAATCCGGCCCCCCGAGCTCCTCGGGTTCCTCGGGTGGGTGGTCGGACAGGGTGTGGTGGAACCAGAGGGCGGTGGCCCACACCACCGACGCCCCGAACACGTGGATTCCGACGAGGAGCGCCGGAAGGTGGGTGAAGAACTGGGTGTACCCGATGATCCCCTGGACGACCATGACAGCCAGGAGGACCCGGCCGGCATCTTGGGCGCGGGCGGGAGCGTTGGTGCGCCACAGCACCCAGAGCAGCACCAGGAGCACGACCCCGGCGGTCAGGACGATCTCGGCATGGATCCGGGTCATGTCCTCGAGCCCGATGGGGACCCGCTTGGCCCCCTTCCCGCCGGCGTGCGGGCCGGCGCCGGTGGTGGCCGTTCCGGCCGCCAGCACGATCACGATGAGGGCCAGCAGCGTCCGGGTGAGCCAGAGCGCGCTCCGGGACACCGTCAGGGTGCCCCGGCCCGGACCGTGCCCGGCCTCGAGGGTCAGGATCACCGCCACCGCCAGCAGAGCCACGCCCACCATGAAGTGGGTCATCACCACGTAGGCGTTGAGGTTGGAATAGACGACGAAGGCGCCGATGACCGCCTCGCCGAGGACCCCGAGGATGAGCCCGGCCGACAGCCACCGCAGGTCGTTCCGGGCCGGTCGCCGCAGGAACGAGGCCACCACGGTCACGGCGCAGACGATCACCAGCACCGTGACGACCAGGCGGTTTCCGAATTCGATGAGCGGATGGAGGCTCAGCGGGGGCGTCAGGTGGTGCTCGAGCAGGTCGGCCAGTCGGGGCAGCCGAGGCCCGAATCCGACAGCCGGACCGCAGCTCCGGTCACCACATTGAGGACGATCGTGGCCGTGGTGATCCGGCACAGAAGGAGGAATGGCCGAGGGCCGATACGCAGGGAGGACACCGTTTCCTCATGGTACCGGCCCGGGCGGACCGGCTGCCTGGGCGGCCCCGGGCGCGGAAACGCCCTGCTGGGTTCGCACTAGTGTTCCGTCAATGGCGCTTCCCGCAGTCGTCATGGCTCAGCGTCTCCCGGTCAGAGCCCGCCTCGGCGCCTACGTCGCGCTCACCAAGCCGCGCATCATCGAACTCCTCCTGATCACCACGCTGCCCACCATGATCGTGGCCCAGCGTGGGCTCCCCCGGCTGTGGCTGATGGTGGCCACCCTGCTCGGGGGTGCCTTCGCCGCCGGAGGGGCCAATGCCATCAATATGGTCGTCGACCGGGACATCGACAAGCTGATGCACCGGACCCGCAACCGCCCACTGGTCACCGGTGCGGTCAGCCCTCGCAACGCCCTCATCTTCGCCATCACCCTCGAGGTGGTGGCGTTCGTCGAGTTGTGGGCGTGGGTGAACCTGCTGTCCGCCGCCCTGGCCGTGTCGGCCACACTCTTCTACGTCTTCGTCTACACCCTGTGGCTGAAGCGCACCAGCAGCCAGAACATCGTCATCGGCGGGGCGGCCGGTGCGGTCCCGGTGCTGGTCGGGTGGGCGGCGGTGACCGACAGCCTGTCGTGGACCCCGGTCGTGCTGTTCGCCATCATCTTCGTGTGGACGCCGCCCCACTTCTGGGCCCTGGCCGTCAAGTACAAAGACGACTACCAGGCGGCCAGTGTCCCCATGCTGCCGGCGGTGGCCACGTTCAAGCGGACCGCCCGTGAGATCCTCTTCTACAGCGTGGTCCTGGTGGCCGTGTCGCTGCTGCTGGCCGCGGTGGCCAGACTCGGCGTGATCTACGTCGTCTCGGCCTCCGTGCTGGGAGCGTTGTTCCTCGTCCTGGCCGTGCGGCTGTGGCGGCGGGCCACCCCGAAGGCGGCCATGCAGCTGTTCAGTTACTCGATCACCTATCTCACGCTGCTGTTCGTGCTGATGGCGGTCGACATCTTCACCAAGCATTGACCACGGCGCCCCCCGACCAAGGTGCACCGGGCCCCACCGACCCGTCGGCACCACCGAAACCACCGCCGGCTCCGAGGCGCCTCCGCTCACTGATCATCGGCATGGTGATCGCCGCCGTGCTGGCCGTGGCCCTCTTCGTCGGGCTGGGTCCGAAATCGGGTCCGGGGGCCAAGAGCGGACCGGCGGGAATCGGCACCGCGGCCCCGAACTTCACGCTTCCGACCCTGACCGGGGGGCCAGAGGTGAATCTCTACGCCCTGGGCAAGGAGCGCCACCGTCCGGTGGTGCTCAACTTCTTCGCCTCGTGGTGCGAGCCATGCCGCGAGGAGACCCCCCTGCTGGCCCGAACGGCCGACGCCGAGCAGGCCGAGGGATCGCAGGTCCAGTTCATCGGCGTGGACACGCTCGATCCCAAGTCCAGTGCCATCCCCTTCGTCCAGAAGGCCGGGATCAGGTACCCGGTGGTGACCGACGACGGCCAGGTGAGCACCGGTCTCTACGGGATCTACGGCGATCCCCAGACCTTCTTCATCGATGCCGGGGGCACGGTCATCGGGCACGTGCGCGGCGCGCTGAAGCCGGCGGAGCTGGCCCAGTGGCTCAAGCGGCTGGGCAGTCCGACGGACTGAGCCGCACGGACCCGGCTCAGTGGCTCAAGCGGCTGGGCACTCCGACGGACTGAGCCACAGGGAACCGGCGGGGACCCGGCTCACTCCCACCGGAAGGTGCACGCGGCCGCCACCGGCGCGGCCAGGGCCCAGGCGATGAGCACGACCCAGTCACCGCCGGTCACCGGCGTCCCGTGCCCGAGGGTGCCGTGCAACGCATCGGCCAGTGCCGACGCCGGCAGCACCCGGGCGATGCCGGCCAGCCACCCCGGGAGCTTGGCGAGGGGGATGAGCATCCCCCCGAGCAGCAGGAGGACCACGAAGAGCCCGTTGACCACGGCCAGGTTGACCAGCGGCTTCAACCTCCCGGCCAGGAACAGCCCGATGCCTCCGAAGGCGATGGTCCCGAGGACCATGGCGACGATGGCCGCTCCCACCAGGGCTCCGGCCCCCGGGCCCCCCGGATTCCACCCCAGGCCCAGTCCCACCGAGACCAGCACCGCGGCCTGGATCAGCTCCACCGCGGTCACGGCCATGATCTTGGCGGCCATCAGGCGCGGGCGGCCGAGCGGGGTGGCACCCAGGCGTTTCAGGACTCCGTAGCCGCGCTCGAATCCGGTGCCGATGCCGAGCGCGGTCATCGCCGTGGACATGACGGCCAGGGCCAGGATGCCGGGGACCAGGAAGTCGACCGGGTGCTTGGTGCCCGTCGGGAGGACATGGACCCCGGAGAAGAAGAGCAGGAACACCACGGGAATGCCCAGCGTGAGAAAGACGGTCTCCCCGTTGGTGAAGATCATGGTCAGCTCGGCCCGCAACTGGGCGGTGAGTGGCGTCACCGCCGCTCATCTCGTGGCCGGCCCGATCGGCTCCTCCTGCTCCCCCGGTTCCGGTCCCGGTTCCGGTCAGACCGTCCGGCCGGTCCGGATTGCCCGGCCGGCCCGGACTGCCCGCCGTGCCCGGCCGGGTCCCCGTCCGGCCCTTCCGCGTCGGCATCGACCGGTCCGTCCCGTCCCGGGAGGCGGTGATGGCCAGGTAGGCCTCCTCCAGCGACCGCCCGGTGCGCAGATCGCCCAGAGCCAGATCGCGTTCGGCCAACCACCCGGCCAGGACGGCGATGACCGCGGGTGTGGCCGCCCCGGCCGGGGGCGCCAGCCGGTACGAGCCGGGCTGTTCCTCGTCGAGAACGGCGCCCCTCCCGAAGCTGGCGGTCAGGGCGCCGACCAGTGCCCCGGCGTCGATGGCGGGCGTGGCGGTAAAGCGGATCGAGCCGTCGGCGCGGCCCGAGGCCAGGTCCGAGGGCGCTCCTTGGGCCAGGATGCGTCCCCGGTCGATGATGATCACCCGGTCGGCCAGCCGCTCGGCCTCGGCCAGCTCGTGGGTGGTGAGGATCACGCAGATGCCCCGGTCGCGCTGGGCCGCGATGATGGAACGGACGGCCAGCCGGCCTTCGGGATCGACCCCGGCCGTGGGCTCGTCGAGGAAGAGCACATCGGGCTTCCCGATCAGGGCGAGGGCCAGGGACAGTCGCTGCTGCTCCCCGCCCGACAGCCGGCGCCACGGGGTCCGGCGGACCCCACCGAGCCCCACCAGATCGATCAACATGTCCGGATCCTCGGGATCGTCGTAGTACCGGGAGAAGAGGTGGAGGACCTGGCTCGACCCGAGCATGGGATAGATCCCGCCGCGCTGCAGCATCACGCCGATGCGGCGGACCAGTGCGGCGTGGTCGCGCCGGGGTCGAGCCCGAGGACCCGCAGCGAGCCGCTGTCGATGGTCCGGTAGCCCTCCAGGGCCTCGACCGTGCTCGTCTTGCCGGCACCGTTGGGCCCGAGCAGGGCCACCACCTGGCCGGCGTGCCCGGTGAACGACAGCCGGTCGACGGCCACGGTGTCGCCGTAGCGAACGACCATGTCCTCACAGACGACGGCGGGGGAAGCCGGAGTGATCGCGTCGTCCACGGGGGGTCACGCTACCGTTGTCACCGTCATGATCGATATCCGCATGGTGAGAGACGACCGCGACTCGGTGAAGGCCGCCCTCGGGCGCCGGGGGGTCGATCCGTCCGAGGTCGACCATCTGGTCGAGCTGGACGAGAGGCTCGCGCCGGGCCGTCGGGCGGCGGGACGAGCTCCGGGCCCAGATCAAGATCCTCTCCAAACAGGTCGGGGAAGCCAGGCGGGCGGGCGAGGTCCCGATCGCCGACGAGCTGGCCGCCCGCAGCCGGCAGATCGGAGAGGAGGAGCGCGACCTCGGCGCCGAGGCGGACGCCGCCCAGGACGAGGTCCGCCGGGCGCTGCTCTTCCTGCCCAACCTGCCGTCGCCCGATGCTCCGGACGGGGGCGGCCCCGAGGACAACGTGGTGGCCCGGTCGTGGCCCGACCCCGAACCGGTCTACACCGACGCCCAGCGGGTGCCGCACTGGGATATCGGGACCGAGCTGGGCATCCTGGACATGGAGCGGGGGGCCAAGCTGTCGGGGTCGATGTTCCCGCTGTACCGGGGCTTCGGGGCCCGCCTGCTCCGGGCGCTGACCTCTCTGGCCCTCGACAGTCACGCCGACGGGTTCGAGGAGGTCCGGCCGCCCACCATGGTGCTCACCGAGACGATGGTGTCGACGGGACATCTCCCGAAATTCGAAGAGGATGCGTACCACATCGAGCGGGACGACCTCTGGGCCATCCCGACGGCGGAGGTGCCGCTGGCCTCGATGTGGCGCGGCGACATCATCGACGAAGCCGACCTGCCCCTGCGTCTGACCGCGGCCACCTCCTGCTTCCGTCGCGAGGCCGGCGCCGCCGGTCGTGACACGCGGGGTCTCCTACGGGTCCACGAGTTCGACAAGGTGGAGCTGTTCGCCTTCGCCACTCCCGACCAGGCCCCGGACCTGCTGGCCGAGATGGTGTCCCGGGCCGAGCGCCTGCTCATCGAGCTCGGGCTCCGCTACCGGGTGCTCGATCTCTGTGCCGGCGACATGGGCATCTCGGCGGCCCGCACCTTCGACCTCGAGGTCTACTCTCCGGGCGTGGACCAGTGGCTGGAGGTCTCCTCGGTCAGCTGGTGCACCGACTACCAGGCCCGGCGGGCCAACATCCGCTACCGGCCGAAGGGCGGCGGCGGACCGGTGCTCGTGCACACCCTGAACGGATCGGCACTGGCCTGGGCCCGGATCTGGGCTGCGCTGGTCGAGACGGGACGGCAGGCCGACGGTTCGGTGGTGCTCCCGGAGGTGCTGCGCCCCTACCTGCGGGGCGAGGGGGTCATCCCGGCCAGGGGTTGATTCGGGCCAGGGGCCTGGTGCCGGGCAGGGTCGGTGCCGGCCGGGGATTGGGCAGGGTCGGTCGGGGCGGGCCTCAGTCCCGAGGGGCGTCGAACCGGTAGCCGACCCCCCGGATGGTGGTGATCAGCTTGGGCGAGGAGGGGTCCTCCTCGACGTGGCTCCGCAACCGCTTGATGTGGACGTCGAGCGTCTTCGTGTCGCCGAAGTAGTCGGATCCCCAGATCCGGTCGATGAGGACGTCGCGGGTCAACAACCGGCCGGCGTTCTCCATCAGCAGGGACAGGAGCTCGAACTCCTTCCGCCGGAGATGGACATCTGATCCCCGCACGAAGACGAGATGGCGATCCGGGTCGATCTGGATCCCACCGGCCTCGAGCACGGCGCTGGTGTCCGGCTGGTCATGGTTGTTGGCGTGGTTGGCGGCCGGCCCGGCGCCGCCGGCAGAGCGGCCGGCGTGGACCTCGTCCAGCGAGGGGGTCCGCCGCAGCACGGCGCGCATGCGGGCCACCAGCTCCCGGAGCCGGTAGGGCTTGGCCACGTAGTCGTCCGCCCCGACCTCGAGGCCGACCACGGTGTCGATCTCGGTTCCCTTGGCGGTGACCATGATGATCGGCACCGTCGACCTGGCCCGGATCGACCGGCACACGTCGATGCCCGAGAGCCGGGGCAACATCAGGTCGAGGAGGACGAGATCGGGCTCGTCGGCGGCAAAGAGCCGGAGCGCCTCGTTGCCGTCGCGGGCCACGGTCACGTCGAATCCCTCGCGGGCCAATCCGATGACCAGCGCATCGATGAAGGACTCGTCGTCTTCGGCCAGCAGGACCTTGGTCTGGGAGACTTCGGTGGGCTCCACCGATTTCTTGCTCATGCCGAGTACTCCGGAGGACAGGGGAGGACGAGGGTGAAGGTCGATCCCTCGCCCTCCCGCGAATCCACTTCGACATGGCCCTGGTGGTTGCTGGCCACGTGCCGGACGATGGAGAGCCCGAGCCCGGTCCCCCCGAGTCACGGCTGCGGCCGTGGTCGACCCGGTAGAAGCGTTCGAAGATGCGCTCGAGGTCGCGGGTCGGGATCCCGACGCCGACGTCGATGACGGCCAGGTTGACCTCGTTGCCCACTGGTTGCCTACGACCCGCACGACGGAGTCCTCGTAGGAGAAGGTCACGGCGTTCTCGAGCAGGCTGTGCATGGCCGAAACGAGCTGGCGGCGGTCGCCGAGCACGTGTACCGGGGGGTCGGGCTCATCGAGTTCGATGGTAATGCGCCGCTGATCGGCGGCGGACTTGACCCGCTCCACCGCCTCGGCCATGACCAGGTTGACGTAGATGGGCTCGCGGGGTGGGGCCTCTTCGGACTCGATACGGCTGAGGTCGAGCAGGTCGTCGATGATGCGGCTGACCCGGAACGCCTCGGTGTTGATCCGGGAGGCCAGGCGTTGGGCGACGGTGGGGTCGGGCTCGACGGTGAGGGTCTCGGCCAGCAGCCCGAGGGCACCGATCGGGGTCTTGAGCTCGTGGCTCACGTTGGCGACGAAATCCCGACGGATCTCCTCGAGCCGCCGACGCTCGGATACGTCCTCGATGATGGCGATGACCCCGAGAGGCCGCCGACCGTCGTCGACCAGCCTCGTCCGCACGGTCAGGGTCTGCCGGGGTGGTCCGTAGAGATCGAGCGTCCGCTCGGCAGATCCGTCCTGCCAGGCGTTCTCCAGCAGTTCGGTCACCGCCTGGGCGGCCAGGGCGTCCCCGTGACGGTTGTTCATCAAGGCCACGGCCCGGGCGTTGCGGAAGGCCACGTCGCCGTTCTCGTCGCACACGATGACCCCTTGTGGGAGGGTGTCGAGCGCCCGGCGCAGCCGGATGGAGTCCGAGCTGGCCTCGGTGACCGCTTCGGCGGCCTCGCCGGTGACCCGTTCGAGGTGGCTGAGCAGCGGCTCGACGCCGCGCTCGTCGGGCGGCTGGACTCCCAGGCGGTTGGACAGGGAGGTCAGGCGTTGTTGCAGGCTGCGGCGGCCGGCCCTGCGCCCCAGCCAGTTGGCGAGGATCACCGCCAGGACGGCCACGACGCCCAGGGCGATGTACCCGATCACGTACGGCTTCACCGCCTAAGCATGACAGGCCGGTGGCTGGGCCGTGGCGCTTCGCCGTTGCGCGACAGAAACAACATGAAAAAACATGAAAAGTATTGAAAGGGGAGTGGGCCTTACGTACTGTGGCTCCCCATGAGATCCGCTCCCGCCGCCGCCCATCCGTCTGTCAATCCGAAGCCCGGGCCCGCCCATGCGACCATCCCTCTCGGCCGCCTGGAAGGCCACGCAGGGCTGGTCTTCGGTCGACCGGGCACGGCCCTCGGCCGTCTGGGCGGCCACGTGGGGGTCCCCCTCGGCCATCTGGTCGTGCTGCTCGGATACCCGGTCCGGTGGACTCCGGCCCACGGGGTGCTGGCCAGCTCCGCCAACCTCCAGCTCAGCCCGGACACGAGTGCCCTCCCCGGTGGGAATGTCCTGCAGCACCTCATGAACGGTCTCGACGGGTGGGCCCTGGCACTGTCGCTGGTCGGGCTCGTGGTCGGTGCCGCGGCGTGGGCCCTCGGATCACACGGGCAGAACTATCAACAGAGTTTCGTCGGCCGTCGTGCCGTGCTCATCTCCGGATTGGCGGCACTGCTGATCGGTGCCGGCCCCGGGATCGTCAACTTCTTCTTCAACACCGGACAGGGCGTGCACTGAGGTGGCCGTCGGAGGCCTACCGGTCATCGCCGGCGTCTCCTGCCCGCCGACGGCCGCCGCGCTCGGGACCGCCGGTCTCGGCCCGGTGTGTCAGGTCGTCTCGGGAGCCAAGCACGTGGCCGGGTCGGCCGCCTCGAGCCTGGTCGGCTTCGGGGCCAACAGTGTCCTCAACGCACTCGGCAGCTGGGTGTCCGATGGAGCGACCTGGCTTCTGCGCCAGATCGGCTCCGTGATAGGGGCCACCACGACCATCGATCTGGGCGCCTCGTGGTTCACCACCCACTACCGGATCATGGTGGCCCTGGCCGGCGTGGTGATCGTGCCCATGCTCCTGCTCGGGATCATGCAGTCCATCTACCGCCAGAACGTGTCGACCCTCGTGCGGTCGGTACTCGTGAATGTACCCCTTGCGATCCTGCTGACCGCGGTGGCGGTCAAGTTGGTCCAGCTCGGGCTCTCGATCACCGACGCCATGAGTGCCGCCATCGCCCAGGGGGCCGGCCTCGACAGCGGACACTTTCTGGCCTCGGTCACCGTGGGACTGTCGGTGACATCAGGCGGGGAGCCGTCGGCACCGGCATTCGTCATGTTCGTGGGCGGGCTCGCAGTGGTGTTCGGGGCGTTGATGGTGTGGGTCGAGCTTCTGATCCGGGCCGCCGCCGTCTACGTGGCCGTCCTCTTCCTGCCGCTGGCCCTGGCCAGCCTGGCCTGGCCGGCCATCGCCCACTGGTGCCGTCGCCTCGTCGACACCCTCGTCGCCCTGGTGCTGGGGAAGTTCGTCATCGTCGCCGTCCTGAGCCTGGCGGCCGGCGCCCTGGCCGGGGGAACCCAATCGCTGCCGGGAGGGGGAGCGGCACCGGAGCGGGCGGGTCCGGAGCCGGGGGCTCGGGCGGAGGTTTTGCAGCCGTGCTCGGCGGGGCGGCGCTGCTGCTGTTCGCGGCGTTCGCCCCCTGGGCACTCTTTCGCCTGCTGCCGTTCCTCGAGGCGGGAGCGGTCGGACACCTCGAATCCGTCAGCTACCGGGCCCGCCAGCGCGTCAGTGCCCCGGCCAAGGGCCTGGCTCAGGTGGCCATGCGGGCGGCCCCCGGATCGGTGGCCGGCGGCGCATCGGGCTCGATGGGCGGATTGCTGGGCGGTTCGCTGGCCGGGGCCGGGTCGGGCGGCCCACGCACGGGCGGATCCCGATCGGCGGGCTCGTTCGGACCCTCCGCTGTCGCAGGCGGGGTCCAGGCCGGGGGCGGGAGCCCGGATCCGGGTCCGGGTGGGGGTGGACCCGAGGGGACCCGGCCCGATCCCGGACCCTCCTCGGCCGAGACGACCGGGGTGGGAACGACGGAGTCGCCGGGTCACGGCATCCCGGCGTGGGCTGTCCACCCGGTCGCATCGGCTCGCATGGCCGGTTCGGATCCCTCCGGACCGTCTGATCCCGGCGTGTCGCCGGTTCTCACCGGACCGTCTGATCCCGGCGTGTCGCCGGTTCTCACCGACCGATCGGTTCTCACCGGACCGTCCAGCCCCGCGGGTCCTCCCGCTCGGGCGGGAAGGCCGCACGGGCTGGCTGCGGCGCGCTCCGAGGTGGGAGGTGCCGGCCACGTCAAACCGTTGCCGAGGCAGTCGGGTGCGTTGCAAGCCGACGCCCTGGGCCGTGACGATCTCGGCGTGCGCCTGATCGGTGCGCCGCCTGGGCCGGCGATGCCACCTGAGTCTCGGGCCGACGGCGACACGGAGGGCAACAGTGGCTCCTGACGGCGGCCGTGGTCAGCGGGTGCGCTACCGGTTCTCTCCCTTGGAACGGAGGGGTGTGATCGCCGGGTGGCGTGGCGGCCAGATCGCCTCGGTGGCAGGCGGCCTGCTCGTCGACGTGGTGGTACTCCGGAGCCGACCGTCGGCGGAAGGTGTGGTGCTTGCCCTCGTCGGATTGGCGGCCGGGCTGGCGCTGGCGTTCTGGCCGATCCGGGGACGCACGGGCGAGCAGTGGCTGCCACTGGTCGCCCGGTGGTTGTGGTCGGCCTGCACCGGGGGCCGCAGGCAGCTGGCTCAGGGTCCGGACCTCGGGTACCTGGCGACGGTCGACATGACTCGGTCGGGTCCCGGGTCGATCGAGGTTCGACCCGCCGACCCGAAATTCCGCACCGGCGGTCGGACGGTGTTCGAAGGCCTGGAGGTGGTGGGGACTCCGTTCGGGTCTCAGAGCTCGGTCCCGGAGCTCGGCATGGTGCTCGACTCCAGGGCCCGCACGGCCACGGCCGCGGTTGTCGTGCGCGGCCACAGTTTTGCCCTTCTCAGCTCCGGCGACCAGGACGGGCGGATTGCCGGGTGGGCCAGGGTGCTGTCGTCCATGGCTCGCGAAGGTTCCGAGATCCACCGGGTCCAGTGGATCGAGTCCTGCCTGCCCGACGACGGTGGCGCTGTCCGCCGGCATCTGGCCGGCCATGCCGTGCTGGGCGCTGAATCATCGGCAGCCCGCTCCTACCGGGCACTGGTGGACGAAGCCGCTCCCGTGACCCGCCGGCATCAAGTGCTCGTCGCTCTGTCGATCCGCACCGGGCGGTCGTCGCGTGCCGTTCGATCCTCCGGCGGCACCACGGCCGGGATCGGTGGGGTGCTCGCCCGGGAGGTGGTGTCCCTGCACCGGGCTCTCGACGGGGCTGACGTCAGCGTCGAGGGCGTGCTCGGTCCGGGGGCACTGGCCCGCGAGATCGCCCGTGCATCGGCCGCACTCGACGAAATCGGGGAGGGGGTCGACCTCGGCTCTGGCGCCGGGCCGCTATCGGGCCGGGTGCTCGGACAGGACGGGTTCCCGGCGCCACGGGAAGGACGACCGAGTCGCTGGCCGTGGCCCATGGCCGTCGAGCCGACCTGGGACGCCCTGCGCACCGATGCGACCTGGCATGCCACCTACTGGATCGCCGAATGGCCACGGGTCGACGTCACCCCCGAGTTTCTGGGACCGCTCCTGTTCTCCCCGCTGCGGCGCTCGATCAGCCTGGTCATGGAACCGGTCAGTCCAAGTCGAGCCGCCCGGCAGGTGGCCCAGGCCCGGACCGCGGACCTTGCTGACGGTGAGTTGCGGAGACGGGGCGGGTTTCTGACCACCGCCCGGCATGCCCGGGAGAAAGAGAGCGTCGAGGAGCGTGACGTCGAGTTGGCCGACGGACATGCCCAATACCGGTTCTCGGGCTACGTGACGGTCACCACCGACAGCCGCGAAGAGCTCACCACCTCATGCGCCGCCGCCGAGCAGGCGGCGGGACAGGCGGGCATAGAGCTCCGGCTCCTGTACGGGGCCCAGGATGTCGCCTTCGCCTGCTCGCTTCCTCTGGGTCGTGGACTCACGTGAGACACCTCACACCCCGGGTTCCGGCCCACGTCACCACCACCCGTCATCTGTGTGCCGCCTATCCGTTCGTGAGCGAGGCCGGCCTGGGCCACGAGGGAGTGTTGATCGGGCGGGACGTGCTCGGCGGATCGTTCGTCTACGACCCCTTCGTCCTGTACGGGCAAGGCGTGATCACGAATCCCAACATGGTCGTTTTCGGTCAGATCGGAAGGGGCAAGAGCTCCTTCGTAAAGTCATATCTCTGGCGTCAAGCCGTCTTCGGTCGCCGCGCCTGGGTCATCGATCCCAAGGGGGAGTACGGGCCGCTGGCCGAAGCGTGGGGAGTGGCTCCGGTCGCACTCCGTCCCGGCGGACCGGTACGTCTCAATCCGCTCGACACCGAGGACGCGGCCCGGGCCGCAGGCTCCGAGGCCGGCGACGAGGTCATGAGACGAAGGGTGGTACTCACTTCGTCACTGGCAGTCGCCTGTCTCGGTCGTGACCTCCTCCCCAGGGAGCGCGCAGCGATCGATGTCGCGGTCGCCGAGGCCACCCGGTTGGCCGGAGATGCCCGGTTGCCCGGTGCCCGACCGTCCGCTGATCTGTTGACCGGGAGTGCCCGGATGCCTGCGCCGACCCTTCCCAAGGTGGTCGACGCGCTGCTCGATCCCGGCGTGGATGCGTACCAGGCGCTCCGCACCACCCGCGTCTGTCCTGATGGAGGACGGTCGGGACGTGGCCCTCGAGCTGCGTCGGCTGGTCCACGGCGACCTCTGCGGGATGTTCGACGGGCCGACCACGCCGGGCCTGCGCCTCGACGGCCCCCTGGTGGTGCTCGACCTGGCTGCGGTGTACCACTCCCCGGCCCTCGGCGTTCTCATGGCCTGCGCTGCGGCCTGGCTGCAGAGCGCCGTCCGATCGGAGCACCGCAACCGGACCATCGTCGTGGTGGACGAAGCGTGGGCCATCCTGTCCAACCTCGGGGTGGCCAGATGGCTGCAGACATCGTGGAAGCTTTCGCGGGCGCTCGGAGTCGGCCAACGTGGCCGTCCTCCACCGCCTGTCCGACCTTCGATCAGTGGGGACCGAGGGATCGGAGCAGGTCAATCTGGCCGAAGGGCTGCTGGCCGACTCGGAGACCAGGGTGGTCTACGCCCAGTCTCCGGGGGAGGCGGCTCGTTCGGGTGAGCTCCTCGGCCTGACCGAGACCGAAGCGGAGCTCGTCACCCAGTTGCGCCGGGGCATGGCGCTGTGGAAGGTCGGTCGTCGCTCGTTTCTCGTCGAGCATCGACTGTCTTCGAGCGAGCAGTGGCTGACGGACACGGACCAGGCCATGACCGACTCGGTCCTGACCGGCGACGACGCCAGGGCGACGGGACCATGAACGGCAGCCCCACGGCCGACGGCACCACAATGCAGAGCGATGGCCGACTGCACCATGAACGGCAGCCCCATGGCCGACGGCACCATGAACGGCAGTGCCATGGCCGACGGCACCACAAATGGCAGTGCCATGGCCGACGGGACCATGAGCGCCATGGGCCCGGGCTCGGGTGCGCCGCCCGCTGACGCGAACATCACTCCGATGGATGCCGCCGCAGCCCGGCCCGGTATGGCCGGGGAATGAGACTTCTTTCGGAAGCGGTCTCCGCTGCAGGCGTGTCCGCCTTCGTCGGAGCGGCTCTGCTCGGTCCTGACCGCCTTTGGTCGGGCCGGCCGGGAAGGGTCGGCTCCCACTTCGGTACCCGGCGCCCGCACCCGCCCCCTCCCGGGCGCCGGGTACCACCCCTCGCTTCGCTTGGGCGCGGCGGGTGGGGAGGCACAGGGGCGGGTCGGAGGTCCGATCGGGCGAGAGCCGCGGCATGGGCGCGACCCGGCGACCTGCGGCCGCTCCTCGTGCGGTCCGGCCGCAGCCGGGCCGCCGCCGGCAGGGCGATTGGTACTCGGGCGGGTCGGCAGGCACCTTGTCGCGTCCGAGCGGGCCCAGTCGCTGATCGTCTTCGGCCCGACCCAGTCGCACAAGACGTCCGGTCTGGCCGTCCCGGCGATCCTGGGGTGGGAGGGACCGGTGATCGCCGCCAGCGTCAAGACAGACCTGCTCGAGCACACCATCGGCGCATCGGCGCGCCTTCGGCACCATCCTGTGCTTCGATCCGTCCGGGTCGACGGGCCTGGATTCTGCCCGGTGGTCTCCGTTCCTGCATCCCGAACCTGGCCCGGAGCCCGACGGGCGGCCGCCGGCCTGACCGATGTGGCGAAGACGTCGGTGGGCCCGATGACCGACGGCGACTTCTGGTACGCCACGGCCACCAAGATGCTGGCCCCGCTCCTCTTCGCGGCTGCGTTCGGTGGCCACGGCATGGGCGACGTCGTGCGTTGGGTCGACAACCCAGGAGGAGAGCGAGGTGATCGACCTGCTCGCCGCCAGCCGGCGTTCCCGAGGCCGTCCATGCGGCCCAGTCCATGTTCGGGAAGGAGGACCGCCAGCGCAGCTCGATCTATACCACGGTGGAGACCATTCTCGAGCCGTTCGCCGAGGCGTTTCCGATCGACGGACGACGCCCTCTCGCACGGCGCCGAGATCGATCCCGGGCGACTGGTCGAGGGGGCCAACACGCTCTACCTGTGTGCACCGGCTCATGACCAGCGTCGACTGACGCCGTTGTTCGCATCGGTGGTCCGACAGATCATCGAGCATGTGTACGACCAGGTCACCCGCACCCGGCATCCCCTGGATCCCCCGCTCCTCGTCGTGCTCGACGAGGCGGCCAACATCGCCCCCTTGTCGGATCTCGACGCGTTGGCGTCCACGGCCGCCGGGCACGGGGTGCAACTGGTCACGATCTGGCACGACCTCGCTCAGATCAACGCCCGTTATGGCAGTCGTGCCGCCACCGTGGCCAACAACCACCGTGCCAAGCTCTTCCTGTCCGGGATCTCCGATCCTTCGACGCTCGACTATGCCAGCCATCTCATCGGTGATGAGGAGGTGGTGCTGCCGACGCGACGGTCGGCGGTCGGAGCGGTCCAGCTCGACCCACTCGCCATCAGTGCGGAAGCTGGCGCCACCGGATGTGCTGCGACGGATCCCGCCCGGGGAGGCGGTGCTTATCTATGGAGACCTTCATCCGGCCCGGCTCCGGCTTCGCACGTGGTTCGCCGATCCATGGTTGCGAGGAACGGGCGCGGCCGACCGTCCCGACGGCGTGGCGGACCCGACGTCCGATCGACGGTTCCAGCTCGATCACTCGTCGGTCCTGCCGGTCCCGTCCGGTCCTGTTTCCGCCTGGCCCTGGCCTCGGGGGTGTCCATCCCGAGGTCGGGCTCCTGGCCGAAGGGGGGTGGGGCTCGAACCGCCACCGGGGGTGCCCCTCGGTCCGGTGCCCTCCCAGGAGAGGATCCCATCCCTCGTAGGTCTTGAGGAAGTGGTGGTGGTGGCAGAGCAGGGCCAGATTGTCGAGGGCGGTGGGTCCGCCTTCGGCGAAGGGGATGATGTGGTCGATCTCGAGCCCGAAGGAGGTCCGACAGCCGGGCACCACACAGGTGGTGTCCCGGTGGACGAGGGCGGTGCGCAGGGTCCGGTTGATGGTCCGGCCCTGATGGGAGACGGCCCGGATGTCCCCGGCCCGGTGGAAGACGAGGCGCAAGAAGGAGTCGTTGGCCATGTCCCGGGCCATGGCGACCGGGATGGGCCCCTGGTTGTCGATCTCACAGCACTCGTCGCCCTCGGCGTGCCCCCGCAGCAGGGCGTCCAGGTCCACCCGGACCACCACCGAACAGGTCGGGGGCCGGTCGATGAGGGAGGACGGGTCGTCCCCGGCGGTGTCGTCGGCGTACCCGGTGACTTCGCCGGATCGGGTCGGCGGCTCGGTGCCCCGGGCGGTGTGGCATCGTCCCCGTTGCGTCGGCTCGTCGGCGGTGACAGGCCGGGGTCGGAGGTCCGCTCCGGGGCCGGGAGCGGTCCGGGTCCGGTGGTGACGGTCGGGCCGGAGCGGGTCCCCGGTGTCGGGGTGGCGCTGGGTGATGAGGGCGAAGAAGGCATCGGCCCGCAGCCGCCCGTTCGGGACCGGCGTCCTCTCCGGCCGCCCGTCGGCGCCCGGCGCAGGCGGGTGGCCACCTGGCCCAGCCGGGAGAGGATCTGGGCCCCCCGGTCGGCGGTGTCCCGGCCCTGGTAGCAAAAGGCCCCCTCGGCGTCGGTCCACGACGAGAAGGAGCGGCTCGTCCCGGATCCGCCTGACCGCGGCCAGGGGGTCCTCGGTGGCCGAGGTGGCCCGGGACCGCCGGCAGCGCTCCCGCACGGCCTGGAGGGGGGCGGCCCCGGCCCCGGCGAGCAGCTCGCCTCCCGCTCGGGGGCGAGCACCCCGGCCCAGGTGAGCTCGGTCACCTTGGGCACCGACAGCTGCCCGGTGCGCACGGCGGCCTCGGTGGCCGGGAGCCGGCGCCAGGCGCTGGCCGTTGGCCAGGGTGGCCTGGGCCTGGCCGGTCGAGACCCCCTCCAGGGCGGCCAGCATCACCGCGGCGTCGCGGTGCCCGTCCTCCCGCCACACCCCGAGGCCTCGATCCGGGGGGCGAGCAGGGTCTTGCCCGCCACCGCCAGCCGCTCCAGGTCGACCAGGGACCGGTAGAGGCCGGTGGCGTCGGTGCCGGTCAGCCGGGCGGGGTCGAGCTCGGAGACCACCGAGCCCACCAGGGCCGTGGCCGCATCCAGCCGGGCCCCGAGACCGTCGGCACCGGCGGCAGCGGCTCCCGCCTCTTCCTTCACTCCGCGGCCACCGGGGTCATGGACAGATGCTTCCAGGGGGGTGTGACGACGGCCCGGTTCGGCGGGGGTTCGACAAGAGAGAAGACGGTGCGGGGCAGGATCGGAGGGTGCCAAAGCATGAGACGAGAGAACGGGGCCGGGAGGAGCCGATGGTCGGCCTGCAAGACAGCGACGCCACAAAGGTCGGTACCATCGACCGCAGTGACCCACCAGCAGGCACGCCAGTGACCCAGCCGCCCACGACGGGGCATCGGCTCCCGGCTCCGATCCGCCGAGTCGCCGTCGGCGAGCGACTTCCTGGCCGCCGAGCTGCGCCGGCGCGGGCCGATCCGCAGGAACGAGCTCGGGTTCTGGGTCGTGAGCCGGCATGCCGACTGCCTGGCCATCCTGCGCGACCGGCGGGCGAGCTCGGACAGTCTGAATGTCGCCGTCGAGCGCATGCCCCAGGGCTTCCGCACGCCCATCGACGGGGACGACCCCGTGGCCGCGGCCATGCTCGAGATGCGGCCGTTCCTCTTCCGGGATCCGCCCGACCACACCCGGCTACGGGGCCTGGTCTCCAAGGCGTTCACTCCGCGGGTGGTCGAGTCGCTGCGGGCCCGGACCCAGGAGGTGGTCGACGAGCTGCTCGGGGCGGCGATGGAGGCCGATCGTGTCGACCTCCTCGAGGAGTTCGCCTACCCGTTACCGGTGCGGATCATCTGCGACCTCCTCGGCGTTCCCCTCGAGGACCAGGACCGGTTCAAGGTCTGGTCGGGAGCCCTGGCCCGTGGGCTCGATCCGGACTTCCTCCTCTCGCCGGAGGTCATCGCCGCCCGGACCGCGGGCGTGCTCCAGTTCTCCCAGTACTTCTTCGAGCTGCTGGCCGAGCGGCGGGCCAACCCCGGCGACGATCTGCTCAGCCGACTGGTCCAGGCGGAGGATGGCGGTGCCGTCCTGAGCGAGCCCGAGCTGCTCTCGACATGCATCCTCTTGCTGGTGGCCGGACACGAGACCACGGTCAACCTGATCGCGGGAGGTGCCCTCGCCCTTTTGCGACACCCCGATCAGTGGGAGAAGTTCCGCGCCGATCCGGAGCTCACCCGCAGCGGCGTGGAGGAGATGCTTCGTTACGTTTCCCCGGTGCAACTCACGGGTCGGGCGCTCACCGAGGAGTGCGAGTTCGGCGGCGTCCGATTCCGAGCCGGCGACTTCGCCATGTTGCTGCTGGCGTCGGCCAACCGCGATCCAGCCCAGTTCGAAGATCCCGAGCGGTTCGACATCTCACGGAGCCCCAACAACCACCTCGGGTTCGGGTTCGGGATCCACCACTGCCTCGGCGCACCGCTGGCCCGCATGGAGGCCCAGGTGGCGCTCACCTCGTTGGTGCATCGTGCTCCACGGCTGGCCCTTGCCGTCGACGACGTGACCTACAAGACCAACGTGGTCCTGCGAGGGATGGAGTCCCTCCCGGTGGCCATGCACGGCTGATCGCAGCTCGCTCCGGGCCGGCAACGGTCACCAGCCGGCCGCCCAGGCGACCCAGGCGACCCGGACGAGCCGCCAGGCGCCCCGGCGGCGACCCGGCGGCAACCCGGCGGCAACCAGCGGGATCAGACCCGTCGATCCGACCCCCTGAGAGCACCGGCCTCAGGATGCGGCGGCGCGGTCGAAGACGGGCTGGAGACCGTCGAGCGAGGTCCGGACATCGTCGGCGCTGAAGGCCAGCAGGAGGGCGGAGACCGCGTCCGCGCCCGCCTCCGCATACTGTGCGGCGATGTCGGCGTCGAGGGGCTGGAAGTACGGGCAGACGGTGATGACCAGGTCGTCGCGGTTGCGGCCCTGGTCGGCCAAGAGTCGATCGAGCTTGCCGAGAGGCTCGGCCAGCTGGTCAGGCCTCCGGTTGAACGTGTGCCACCCCTGTCCGGCCCGGGCCACCCGGGCCAGGGCGGCGTCGCTCTCGCCGCCGATGTGGATCGGCGGATGGGGCTGCTGCACCGGCTTCGGGAACATCGAGCACGGATCGAGCGAGTAGAACTCCCCTTCGTAGGAGGAGGACTCGTCGCACCAGAGCGTCCGCAGCACCTCGAGGTACTCGTCGGTCCGCCGCCCCCGGTTGGGCCACGGCACGTTGACCGCATTGAACTCCTCTTCCAGCCACCCCACGCCGACACCGAGGTCGACCCGGCCGTTGGACAGCCAGTCGAGGGTGGACACCTCCTTGGCCGTGTAGACCGGGTTCCGTTGGGGAAGCAGCACCATGGCCGTCCCCAGGCGCACCCTCGAAGTGAGGGCGGCCAGGTAGGAGAGGGTGGACAGGGGCTCCAACAAGCCGGTTCCGGGAGGGGCGGGGATGCGCCCGTCCTCGGCATACGGATACGACGAGGCGTACTCGTCGAACAGGACGACGTGCTCTCCCACCCAGATGGTGCCGATGCCGCGTTGCTCGGCCTCGGCGGCGACCACGGCCAACAGCTCCGGGGTGGTGAACGGGTTGGCCGTGGGTATCCAGAGATCGATGCGCACGGGTGTCTCCTCTTGGCGGTGGGCTAGGACGAAAAGGTGGATATGACGGCTGGCCGGTGCGGCCAGCGGGCGGGTCGCGGAGGGCCACCGGCGTCGGCGCCGACGGGTGCGACCCCGGTGCCCGGGCGACAGCTGGTTCCGGGCCGGGGCTGATCGCTCACGGCCAATGACGCTACCGGCAACCGGCGAACCGGTGCGAGGTCGGCACCCCGGTCCCCTCTCCGCCGTGCGCGCATTACGGCGCCGCCGTGGGCCTAGCGTGTGGGAATGAGCAACGATCCACAGCCGCAGAGCGGCGATGCCTCCGGGCCGGGTGACGGGCAGCCCGGTGCCGCTCCGGGGCAGGCCGGGAGCAAGCCGACGCACCCTTTCACATTGGCCGTCGACATCGGCGGGACCGGATTGAAGGCGTCGGTCCTCGACGCAAGCGGGTTGATGGTGGCGGACAGGGTGCGGGTGCCGACCTCGTACCCGCTTCCCCCGGACAAGCTGGTGTCGGACCTGACCCGGCTGGTGGCTCCGTTGCCGACGGCAGAGCGGGCCTCGGTCGGCTTTCCGGGCATGGTCCGGGCCGGGAAGATCCTCTCCGCTCCTCACTTCTCCACCAAAGAAGGTCCGGGCAGCCCGGTCGACCCGCAGCTGGCCGCACTGTGGTCGAGGTTCGATCTGGCCTCGGCTCTGACCGAGTGGTTCGGGTTCCCGACCAAGGTGGCCAACGACGCCGACATCCAGGGCGCGGCGGTGATAAGCGGCCAGGGCCTCGAGCTGGCCATCACGCTGGGCACAGGTTTCGGGACCGGCGTGTTCTACGAAGGCCAGCTGATGCCCCACCTCGAGATCGCCCACCAACCGTTCCGGAAGGGCGAGACCTACAACGACCAGCTGGGTGAAGCGACCCGGAAGGAGATCGGCGACGAGCGATGGAACAAGCGCGTCCACAAAGCCATCGCCAACCTGCGGGCCCTGCTGTTCTTCGATCACCTCTACATCGGGGGCGGCAACTCACGCCGTGTCACCCGCCATCATCTCGACGACGATGTGACCATCGTCGACAACAGCGCCGGCATCCTCGGTGGGATCAAGTTGTGGAGCCAGGACCATCTGACCGTGAACAAGGTTCCCGGGTAGGTCAACCGGCAGAGGGCCACAAGGCCGGGAGGCCGGCAGCCGGAAGGCTGGCCGATCGGGCCCTGCTCAGCCCTGCCATCGCCTCCAACGTCGTTCGAGGTCCTTGAGATCACTCTTCCAGCCCTTGCGCGCCGTAGCCGCGGCTTCCCGCTGGAGGGCGATCAGCGTCTCGATGGGCCGGACCAGGTCGCGGCGTTCCCCAGCCAGCGCCTGGAGCCACTCGATGGAGTAGTAGGCATCGTGCAGATCGCCCAGCTTGACCTGGAGGTGCTCGGCCGCCCTGGCCGTCTTGCGGGCCGGGCCCCCGTCGACGAGGGCCACGGTATTGCAGCCGTAACGAAGGTCCTTGATCCGGATGCGCAGGATGTGGAGATTGGCGAAGTTCGGGTTCTTGCGGGCCGCGTGGGCCGCACCGCGCACGTCGTGCCAGGCCCGCCGGAGCATGCGGGGCAGGACCTCGTCGGCCGGTTTGGCTGCCTTGGCCTTGAACGCCGGTCCGTCCCACAGGACCATCATCTGCTCGGTGAGCTGGAACCGCCGAGCGCCACCCCGTTGGGCGCCGATGGCGGCCAGCGCGGCCGCCGTCCGCTCCGTCAGTATCGTTTCGAGCTGCGTGACGGCGAACGGGTCGATGTACTCGGCCCCATTGCCCGCCAGCAACTCGCCGATGATGTTCAGGTCCCGGGCCTGCCCCAGACAGTTCCCGTACCAGGACAGCTCGGCCCGCAAGGATGTGCCCCACGCCGGATCCAGCAGCAGCCGGAACGTCCGCAGGTTGGACCGGATGCGGCGCATGGCCACCCGGCTCTGATGGATCCGCTCGGTCTGGGTGGTGCCCCGCTGGCTCCCGTCCAGTTCGCTGGCGGCGGACTCGGCCCATACCGGCCGGGTCTGCATCATGATGTTGAGCGCCCCCACCGTCTCGCACTGCTTCTTTTCGTCCAGGAGCTCATTGCCCATGTCGTTGAGCAGGAAGGTGCGGGCGGAGCCGGCCAGGACGCGGTGCAGGACCATGCCGGCGGAGGGCCCGGGGAGGTCTTCGTCCGGGTGGATGCCGGGGACGCGACGGAGGTACTGCACTGCGGGAACCTCCCGTCCTCCCTCTTCCGCTAATTCGGCGGTCATGGCCGATGCCTCCTACCGACAGTTGCTATTACTGTACGGGCTGACGGGGCTCAGGCGAGGACCTGCGGTCTACCCTGGGGGCATGCACGCCGTCACCATCGTCGATGGCACCCTCGAGTGGCTCGAGCATCCCGACCCCAGCCCCGGATCCGGCGAGGTCCTGGTGGCCGTGCGGGCCGCGGGGATCAACGCCGCCGATCTCATGCAGCGCCGCGGGCTCTATCCTGCGCCCCCGGGGTACCCGGCCGACATCCCGGGCATGGAATTCGCCGGCGAGGTGGTCGGTTTGGGCCCTGGCACCAGCCGTTGGTCCATCGGGGACCGGGTCATGTCCCTCACCGGAGGCGGGGGCCAGGCGGAGTTGGCGGTCACCCGGGAGACCATCGCCATGGCCGTGCCCGACGGGATCCCGTGGGACCAGGCCGGGGGATTCCCCGAGGTGTTCTGCACCGCCTACGACGCCCTCTTCACCCAGGCCCGTCTGGAGGCGGGCGAGCGGGCGCTCATCTCCGGGGCCGCAGGTGGCGTGGGAACCGCGGCCGTCCAGTTGGCCCACGCCGCCGGGGCCCATGTGGTGGCGTCGGTGCGGTCGGCGCCCCGGCACCCCGAGGTCCGCAGCCTCGGCGCCGACGAGGTCATCGAACCCGGTCAGGTACCGGAGCACGGGCCCTACGACGTCTCCCTCGAGCTGGTCGGGGCGGGTGGGGTGGCGGCCGTGCTCCCGGTGCTGGCCGTGGGCGGCCGGGTGGTGGTGATCGGCGTCGGATCCGGGGCCAAGCTGGAACTGAATCTCCTGGCCCTGATGGGCAGCCGTTCGACCATCGGTGGATCGACGCTCCGGTCGCGGACGGCAGAGGAGAAGTCGGCCGTGGCCCGGGCCGTGGAGGAGCATGCGGTCCCCCTCCTGGCCGAGGGAACGGTGGTGGTCCCGGTGGCCGGACGCTTTCCCCTCTCCCGGGCCGGCGAGGCCTATGAGCGGTTCGCGGCCGGCGACAAGCTGGGAAAGATCGTCCTCGTCAACTGAACGGCACCCCCGACGAGCGGGGTCGGCGGGCCGGCGGTATCGGGCTGCGGTTTCCGGCGGCTCCGTGGGCGAGGGCCGGGTGGCGGGTCAGGAGCCCTCCAGGCAGTAGTAGATGGCGTAGCGCGGCCCGGACGGCGCCCCCCTGCCCGTCGGCTGCGGGACGGGAAGGCAGTGCCGGGCGATCCAGACGAGGCGGGGGTCGGTCGCTGACGGCGATTGCAGGACCAGGTGGAAGCTCCCGGAGCGGACCATCGATATGAGGGCGGCCAGCGACGGTTCCGGGATGGTGCCGGTGTAGCCACCGATGGGCAGGACCTCCTGGCTGCTCACGAAGATGAACGGTGCGGCCAGGGCGGACGTCTGGGTGGCCATGAGAAACGGGGCACCCCGGCGCACCTGTTCCAGGCCGGGGATCAGTCGTGCCGCGGCAGAGGTGACCCCGAAGAAGGCCCGGACCCCGTGGGTGACGGCCACCGGTTGGAACGGGGTGTCGAACGGGCCCAGGCGCTCGGCAGCGATGGAGACCGACGCCACCGTCGGGACCAGCATCACGGCCACGACCGACACGGCCAGGCCCACCGGCAGGAGCGCGGCTGCGACGGAACGCCACGACGAGACGAGGACGGCCACGACGCCCACCGCTCCGGCGGTGAGGACGGCCGGTTCCAGCCATGCCGGCAGGCCGGTTCCGGTCGCCGGGAGGAGCCAGGCTGCGTAGACGGCCGTTATCAGCACCGTCACCGCGACGGTGAGCCTGACCCAGACCGATGCCCGGCGCCTCCAGGCCAGGACGGAGCCGGCGCCCACGAGCCCGGCGATGGCCGGGGTCAGTGCGGCGGTGTAGTAGGTGTTGATGCTCGATCCGGCACTGAAGACCACCGCCAGTGTCAGCAGCCACGTACCCCACAGCACGGCGTTGACCCGGACGGGGTCACCTCTGGCCCTGCCCCGGGGCTCGACCAGTCCGGCGACCAGGGCGATCAGAGCGGCAGGCACCAGCCAGCCGATGCCTCGACCGAATCCGCCGCTGAGCAGTCGGTTCCACCCGGGGGCAGGTGGCGGTGGGATCCTGATGCCGATGGCCCGGGTCAGGAGCTGGTTGGGGGATGCCTGGTCGAGGCGGCCGAAGCCGTTGTAGACGAAGACCTGCTGGAAGAGCGAGTCGTTCTGACTCCCGTCGACATACGGGCGGGTCGAGGAAGGCGTGAGGGTCACCACCGTCATCCAGCTCAACGACACGGCCGCGGCGACGGCCGCCATGGCGCCGATCCGGACCAGTCGGCTCGGGCGGCCCCCGGTGGCGGCGATCGAGAAGGCCAGTGCCAAGGCGGGGAGGACCAGCCACGCTTCCACCATCTTGGCCTGGAAGGCGAGCCCGACCCACAGGCCGGCGAGCAGCATGCCCGCCAACCGTCCGGTGGTCAGTGCGGCGACCGTGGCGTCGGCCGCCAGTAGGAGCAGCAGGACCATGAGGGTGTCGGAGATGTTCCCCCGGTCGAGGGCGACGGTCACCGGCGACACGGCCATCACGATGGCGGCGGCGAGTCCGGCGACCGGACCGCACAGCCGCCGGACGATGCGGTACAGGACGAGTACCGAACACGCGCCCTCCACCACCTGGGGGAGGACGATGGCCCAGGCGTTGACGCCGAAGGCCCGGACGGAAAGGGCCTGGAGCCAGAATGCCCCCGGCAGTTTGTCGACCGACACCGTACCGGCGGGATCGAAGGCGGCGAAGAAGAAATCGTGCCAGCTCATCGACATGCTCCGCACGGCGGCGGCGTAGTAGCCCTCGAGGTAGGTCGCTCCCCGCCACGTGGTCAGGAACACGGACGACGCGGCAACGAGGAGGAGCATCGGGCGAGCCCACCCGGGTTGGTCCTCCGGGGAGAGCCAGAAAGTCAGGCGGCGCCGCCATGGTCGAGCCGGTGTCGGGTCCCTACCGGTCCCGTCGGGGACGGGCAACGGTCGGTGCTACCGGGAGACGATGACCGACGACCCGTGGCCGAACAGCCCCTGGTTGGCGGTGATGCCGACCCGCGCCCCCTCGACCTGGCGCCCCGCAGCCCGGCCCCGCAACTGCCACACCAGCTCGCACACCTGGGCGATGGCCTGGGCCGGGATGGCCTCCCCGAAGCAGGACAGGCCGCCACTCGGGTTGACCGGTACCCGGCCCCCGATGGTGGTGTCGCCGTCGCGGAGGAGGCGCTCGGCCTCGCCCTCCTTGCACAGCCCGATGTCCTCGTACCAGTCGAGCTCGAGGGCCGAGGACAGGTCGTAGACCTCGGCCATGTCGACGTCCTCGGGGCCGATGCCGGCCTCCTCGTAGGCGGCCGTGGCCACCGACTGTTTGAAGGTGGGTCCGACCGAGGCGGCCGTGGCCGCCGAGTCGGTGGAGAAGTTGGGCATCTCGATGATGGTCTGCGGGAAGCGGGGCGTGACCGTGGACACCGCATCGATGGTGACGAGGTCGGCGGCGCCGGCGTGGCGGCGGGCGAACTCCATGCTGGACAGGACGAGGGCGGCGCCGCCGTCCGAGGTGGCGCAGATCTCCAGGAGTCGCAGCGGATCGGCCACCATCGGCGACTCCAGCACCTCGGCGGCGGTGACCTCCTTGCGGTACCGGGCGTTGACGTTCCCGAGGCCGTGTCTGGCGTTCTTGACCTTGACGGCGGCGAAGTCGGCCTCGGTGGCGCCGAACAGTTCCATCCGCCGGCGGGCGTAGAGGGCGAAGTAGGTCGGGTTGGTGGCTCCCAGCAGATGGAACCGGAGCCAGTCGGGGTCGTCCTTGCGGTCGCCGCCGACGGGGGCGAAGAAGCCCTTGGGGGTGGTGTCGGCTCCGACCACCAGGGCCACCTCGCACAGCCCGGCGAGAATCTGGGCCCTGGCGTTGTTGATGGCCTGCGCTCCCGAGGCACAGGCGGCGTAGGCCGACGAGACCCGGGCTCCGGTCCAGCCCAGGGCCTGGGCGAACGTGGCCCCGGCGATGAATCCGGGATAGCCGTTGCGGATGGTGTCGGCCCCGGCCACATACTGGATGTCCGTCCACGGCAGACCGGCCTCGCCGAGGGCGTCGCCGGCGGCGGCCAGCCCGTACTCGACGAAGTTGCGGCCCCACTTCCCCCAGGGGTGCATGCCCGCGCCCAGGACGGCGACCCGCTTGTCGTCAGGCATGGGACGCCTCCTTCCAACCCGGGTCGGTTGTGCCGGGTCCGGTCAGAGGTCGCCACTTCCACACCAGGTACTCGTGCTCGTCGTCCTCGTAGAGGGTGTCGAGCACCAGCTCCACTTCGGTGCCGATACCGAGCTGGCCGACCACCACTCCGGGCACCACCTGACCCATCACCACCATCCGTTCGGTCGCCAGCTCGACCGCGGCCAGGGCGAAGGGAACGTACGGGTCCGCCGATTGGTAGGGCTTCGGGGGCTGGTAGCAGGCGTCGGTGTACGACCAGATCTTCCCCACCCGGCTGAGCTCGGTCTCGGTGAACTCGGTCCCCTGGCACTGCGGGTTCCGGCAGAAGAAGGTCTCCCTGGGGAAGGCATAGTTGCCGCAGGTCGTGCACTTGCTCCCGAGGAGGGCGGGAGAGCGTTCATCGAGCGTGAACCAGCCGTCGATGGCGGGCAGGCGGGTCTTGGCCGGAGGCATCGGCCGATTCTAACGCCCCGTCAGATCAGGAGCCCGGGTCGTGGGGTATGGCCGATCGGGTGCGGAGACCGATCGGGTACACGGGCGGAGCCGGGTCGTGGAGCGCCGGGTCCGAACGGAGGTCGGGGTCAGGAGACGTCGGTCGGGAGACGGAGGCCGGAATCAGGAGACGGAAGGCGGGATCAGGAGACGGAATCCGGAATCGGGAGACGTAGGCCGGAATCGGGAGACGTAGGGCGCAATCGGGAGACGTAGGGCGTAATCGGGAGGCAGGCCGGGATCAGGACCCGTCGCCGCCGAGGGCGCCCCGTGCCCTGGCTTCGGCGATGCGTGTGTCATCCCATCCGAGCAGATCGCGCAGCACTCCGTCAGTGTCCTGCCCGACGGTCGGGGCGTGGGTGGGGACGGGCAGCTCCTCCCCCACGAACTTGAGTGGGGTCGGGAGTTGCTCGGCGCCCAGCCGCTCCCGCGAAAACCAGTGGAACCGGTCGTTGAACTGGGGGTCTTCGGCGATGGATTTGGGGGAGTTCACCGGGCTCACCGGGAAGTTGGCGGTGACCCCGAAATCGATCCACTCCTCTGCCGTCCTGGTCCGGAAGATCTCCCGGAGCTCGGCCCGCATCTCGAGATTGTTGCGGGCGTGGTCGGCGAATTTGGAGCCCGGCCACTTCTCGAACATGTCCATGCGGTCGACGGCGGAACAGAAGTTCCTCCAGAAGGCCTGTTCGGAGGCCATGAACAGGACGTACCGTCCGTCTTTGGCCTCGTAGACCTGGTACCGCACGCCCTCGATCATCCCGGCCGTGCCGGGCTCGCGTCGCTCGTAGCCGTCGGCTTTGTTGCCGGTGACCTCGGATTCGGGTCGCTCGTACGCCTTCCACGTCTCGCTCCGGTACCAATCCATGGCCGCGGCGGCGTCCGACTGGGCCACCTCGAGGAACGAACCCTCACCGGTCGACCTGGCCCGGAGCACGGCGGCCAGGATGCCGAGCGCACCGAAGAGGGGTCCGGCGTGGATCCCCATGGATGCATGCTCCGGGAGATAGGCGAATCCGTCTTCGTTGACCTGCGGTGAAACAATCCCCGCCCAGGTGTCGAAGGCCACGCCGTGCGCCGGGAGGTTCTGATAGGGACCGGTCATGCCGTACCCGGAGATGGTGCAGAAGACGATCTTCGGATTGATCAGGCGAAGCTGGTCGTACCCGACCCCCCGGCGAGCGAGGCCGCCGGGGCGCATGGCCTCCACCACTACGTCGGCCGTCTCGGCCAATGCCTTGAAGATGGCCACGTCCTCGTCGTTGCGGAGGTCCATGACGATGCTGCGCTTCCCCCGGTTGATGTGCAGGTGCATGAGGGAGACGCCTTCGACGATGGGCCAGGTCATCTCGCGGATGTAATCGCCCGAGGGTGGCTCCACCTTGATGACCTCGGCCCCGAGGTCGACCAGGGGCATGGTGATGGCAGCGGGGCCGAGGGCCGAACACTCGATGATTCGAATCCCGTGCAGGGGTGCTTCAGCGGCCATGGTCGGAGTGTATCTGACGGCCTGTCAGACTCCGGTGGCCATCTTCCCGCCCCAGGGTGGGGCCGGGATCCGGTCGGCTAGAGTGGGCAACCGCTCCGGAACAAGGTGGCACCGGGCATCACGGCGACGTGAGGCCGGGGGGGAGGGACATCTCGCACCGGGGTGACACTGCGCTCGTAGCTCAACGGACTAGAGCATCTGACTACGGATCAGAAGGTTGCAGGTTCGAATCCTGCCGAGCGCGCCATATAAGTCCAGGTCACAGCCTTATAGAGTTACTTGCGTAAGCAATGTAGCCAACAAGTATCTGCAGTTGGGCCTAAAAGCCCAGCATGGCGACCCTAAAGGGATCTGAAAAAAAGCCAACAGTCGGCCGCGCCGCCGTTAGAGCGGTTGGGACCACCCGGGACTGGATGAGACAGCCTCATTCTGACTCAAGCCCACAGGGACGACGAAGTGGCGTAGGTGTGGGGGCTCTCCGACTGCCTTCGGCGGCCGGCCGGTAGGCCCGGGCCTGATGGGCGTGAAGCCAAGAAGATCCCGGCCCAACGCCGGGACCGACCTGTCCACGTGCCATGGGGCAATGCTGAG
>CAWIEV010000008.1:0-488151 GCA_963835325.1 uncultured Acidimicrobiaceae bacterium
CAGGGCAACGCCCTCACCAACCGGTAGCATCGGCCAACTGCGGCATCGAGGAGCCCAATGCTCGCCAGCCTGGCCAACATCTTTCGGATTCCGGACCTTCGCAAGAAGGTCATATTCACGCTGACCATCATCGCCCTGTACCAATTCCGGGGCGAACGTACCGGTCCCCTTCGTCAACTTCTCCAAGGTCCAGCAGCTCGAGGCGGCGTCCAAGTCCTCGGGGGTGCTCGGCTTCCTCAACCTGTTCTCCGGGCGGTGCCCTCACCCGAATGGCCGTGTTCGGGCTGGGGATCATGCCCTACATCACCTCGAGCATCATCATCCAGCTGCTGGCCACCGTCATCCCCAAGCTCGAGGAGTGGCGTGACCAGGGGGCGGTGGGCCAGAAGAAGCTGACCCAGACGACCCGCTACCTGACCGTGGCCCTGGCCCTCATGCAGTCGACCGGCCTCGTCTACCTGTTCCACAAGGGCGGGGGCGGCCTCTTCGGCTCCACCCAGAACATCGACCTGATCCTCAATTACTCCATCTGGCGGGCCGCGTTCATCGTCATGACCCTGACCGCCGGCACCGCCTTCGTCATGTGGCTGGCCGAACTGATCACCCAGCGCGGCATCGGGCAGGGCATGTCCATCCTGATCTTCGCCAATGTGGTGGCGGGCATCCCATCCGGGTTGAACACCGTGCTGCAGGAGGGCGGCCGGGTCAAGTTCACCACCATCCTGGTGGTCTCCCTGGCCCTGCTGGTGCTGATCGTCTTCGTCGATCAGGGCCAGCGGCGGATTCCGGTCACCTTCGCCAAACGGGTGGTGGGGCGCAAGATGTACGGCGGGTCGAGCACCTACATCCCCCTGAAGGTGAACCAGGCCGGGGTGATTCCCATCATCTTCGCCAGCTCGGTGCTGTACATCCCCATCCTCTTGTCCAACATCATCCCGTCACAGGCCTTCCGTACCTGGGTGAACGCCAACGTCACGCCGACCAGCCTCTTCTACATCCTCACCTACTTCGTGTTCATCCTGCTCTTCACCTTCTTCTACGTCTATGTGGCCTTCGATCCCCACCAGCAGGCCGACATCATCCGAAAACAGGGTGGGTACATCCCCGGCATCCGGCCCGGGCAGCCCACCGAGCGGTACCTGGCCCATATCCTCAACCGGATCACCTGGCCGGGCGCCCTGTTCCTCGGCGGCGTGGCCATCACGCCGTCGCTGCTGATGGCGGCGTGGAACATCACCAGCTATCCCTTCTACGGGACCACACTTCTGATCGCTACGGGGGTGGCACTCGAGACGATGAAGCAGATCGACAGCCAGCTCATGATGCGAAACTACGAGGGCTTCCTCAAGTAAGTGGTACCCGGAGCCAGGCTCGTCGTCCTCGGCAAACAGGGGGCAGGTAAAGGGACGCAGTGCGTGCGACTCTCCCATCACTACGTGGTGCCCCACGTCTCCACCGGGGACATGCTGCGTGCCGCGGTCAAGCAGGAGACGGCCATCGGCCAGAAGGCCAAGGACCTGATGGACCGGGGTGAGCTCCTGGGCGACGACCTGATCATGGACATGGTGGCCGAGCGCCTGGGCGAGAGCGACGTCCGGGCCCGCGGCTTCGTGCTGGACGGCTGCCCGCGCACGGTGGCCCAGGCCGAGCGGCTGGCGGCCATCCTCGCCCCCTTCGATCTCGACCTCGCCGTCGACATCGAGATCCACACCAGCCAGGTCCTCCGCCGGCTGGCCGCCCGGCGGGTCTGTGTCGACTGCGGCGCCAACTACTCGCTCTCCTCCCCGCCCCTGATCAACTGGACCTGTGACGTCTGCGGCGGCGAGGTGGTCCAGCGGGAGGACGACACCGAAGAGGCCATCTCCCGGCGCCTGGAGCTCTACGAGAACCAGACCGCCCCGCTGATCGAGTGGTACCGGGCCCGCAACCAGCTCGAGTCGGTGCCCGGTACCGGATCGCCGGACGCGGTCACCCGCCGGATGGTCAAGGTCATCGAGTCCCGGCGCCGGAGGGGGATCGGGTTCCGATGAGGCGCACCGCCGACGAGCTGGCCAAGATGCGCAAGGCGGGCCGGGTGGTGGCGGAGATCCACCAGGCCACCAGGGCGATCATCCGCCCCGGGGTGTCGACCGCGGACCTCGACCGCGTGGCCCGTGAGGTGCTCGAGAAGCGGGGGGCCGGGTCGAACTTCCTCAACTACCACGGCTTTCCCGCTGTCGTGTGCACGTCGCCCAATTCCATGATCGTCCACGGCATCCCCGACCCGTCGGTCATCCTGAGGGAGGGGGACATCATCTCGGTGGACTGCGGGGCCATCGTCGAGGGCTACCACGGGGACGCCGCCTACACGATGGGGGTGGGCGAAGTCTCGGAGGAGGCGGCCCGGCTGATGGAGGTCACCGAGAGGAGCCTGTTCGCCGGTATCGAGCAGCTCCGTCCCGGGAACCGCCTCCACGAGGTGGGCCGGGCCGTCCAGGAGGTGGCCGAGGCGGCGGGATTCTCGGTGGTCAAGGAGTACGTGGGCCACGCCATCGGGACGGCCATGCACGAGGAGCCCCAGGTGCCCAACTACTGGCCCGGATCCCCCGGTCCCACCCTCAAATCGGGGATGGTGTTCGCCGTCGAGCCGATGGTCAACGCCGGGGGGGCGGGGACCGTACTGCTCGATGACGGCTGGAGCGTGGTCACGGCCGACGGCCGCCTCTCGGCCCACTTCGAGCACACCATCGCCGTCACCGACGAGGGCCCGGAGGTGTTCACCGTCCTGTGAACCAGGCCCTGGACCTGGCCTTCCCGGCCGATCTGCAGGTCGAACTGGCAATTTGCCGCTGAGGGGCTAAACTGTTCCTTCGGCTGGCCACAGCTGTGCTGTGGCATGCCGATCCCGCTCCCGGTGGTGCTCCTGAGGTGTGCCCCCGAATGCGGTGCGGACGAACGACGACGGGGTGGTTCGTGACGCACGTCGGCCTTCGGGTCGAGCGGACGAAAACGACAGAGTACCGAGGAGATTCACCTGCCCAAGCCCAAAGAAGATGCCATCGTGCTGGAGGGCACGGTCGTGGAGCCACTACCCAATGCCATGTTCCGGGTGGAACTCGAGAACGGCCACAAGGTGCTGGCCCACAGCTCGGGGAAGATGCGGATGCACCGCATCCGGATCCTTCCCGGCGACAAGGTGCAAGTGGAGATCACGCCCTACGACCTGGCCCGGGGACGGATCACCTACCGCTACAAGTGAGCCGTCTCCCGCCGGAGCGTGACCGGTCCCGCCCTTCCGGCCGAGGGGACGGCCGGGGGCCGGAGGTGCGGTGGCAGGCCAGGCCGGACGGTCAGGCCAGGCCGGATGGTCAGTTCGGGCCAGGTGGTGCAGGCAGGCCGGATGGTGCAGGTCAGAGGGGTGCAGTGACAGTTGGTGCAGTGGCAGTCGATGCAGTACCAGTACGAGACAAGGACGAGAACGTGAAGGTCCGACCGAGCGTCAAGCCGATGTGTGAGAAGTGCAAAGTGATCCGTCGCCACCGGCGGGTCCTCGTCATCTGCGAGAACCCGCGCCACAAGCAGCGCCAGGGTTGATGCGCCCGGACGCGGCGTAAGAGAGAAGGAAGAGCACGTGGCCCGTATTTCAGGCGTGGACATCCCCCGCGAGAAGCGGTTGGAGATCTCCCTCACCTACATCTTCGGCATCGGCCGGACCACCTCGCAGCAGATCTGCGCGGCCACCGAGACGAACCCCGACACCCGGGTCCGCGATCTCACCGACGAGGAGGTGACCCGCCTCCGCAACTACATCGACGCCAACCTCCAGGTCGAGGGGGATCTGCGCCGGGACGTGTCCCAGGACATCAAGCGCAAGATGGAGATCGGGTGCTACCAGGGAATCCGCCATCGCAAGGGGCTCCCCGTCCATGGCCAGCGCACCCACACCAATGCCCGAACGCGTAAGGGACCGAAGAAGACGGTCGCCGGAAAGAAGAAGGTGCGCAAGTAATGGCCAAGACGGCAAAATCGGGCCCCGCGGCCCGGCGTCCCCGCAAACGGGAGCGCAAGAACATCACCTTCGGGGTCGCCCACATCAAGAGCTCGTTCAACAACACCATCGTCTCCATCGCCGACCCCGAGGGGAACGTGCTGGCCTGGGCGTCCGCCGGGAACGTCGGCTTCAAGGGCTCCCGCAAGTCCACGCCCTTCGCCGCTCAGCTGGCCGCCGAGCAGTGTGCCAAGCGGGCCATGGAGCACGGCGTGCGACGGGTGGACGTGCTGGTCCGGGGGCCGGGATCGGGTCGGGAGACGGCCATCCGGTCGTTGGCCGCGGCCGGCATCGAGGTCGCCGGTATCAAGGATGTGACACCCATCCCCCACAACGGCTGCCGCCCCAAGAAGCGGCGCCGGGTCTAGGCCGGGATGCGAAGGAACGAGAGGTTCACCTGATGGCTCGCTACACCGGACCCGTCTGCCGGCTCTGCCGCCGGGAGCGCACCAAGCTCTTCTTGAAGGGGGAGCGCTGCTATTCCATGAAGTGCCCGGTCTCCGAGGCGGTGACCGACCGGCACAGCCGTGCCTACCCTCCGGGTGAGCACGGTCGCGACCGTATGCGCCAGGGCTCCGAGTACCTGGGGCAGCTCCGCGAGAAGCAGAAGGCCCGCCGCATCTACGGCCTGCTGGAGCGGCAGTTCCACAACCTCTACGTCGAAGCCAGCCGGGCCCCGGGGATCACCGGCGAGAACCTGTTGCGCATGCTCGAGCTGCGGCTCGACAACGTGGCCTTCCGGGCCGGCTGGGGCGCCAGCCGGTCACAGGCCCGCCAATTCGTGCGTCACGGCCATGTCCTGGTCAACGGCAAGCGGGTGACCATTCCGAGCTACCGGGTGCGCCAGGGAGACGTGGTGGCCCTCAAGCCCTCGTCCCGGGAGCTCTTCCACGTCCGACGCAACATGGATACCCTCGACCGGCCGTTGCCGCCCTGGTTGGAGACGGTCGGCGACCGCTTCGAGGTCAGGGTGTTCTCTCTACCCCTGCGCGAGCACATCGACGAGCCCGTCCAGGAGCAGCTCATCGTCGAGCTGTACTCCAAGTAGCCCACCTCCCGAGGAGCACCACCCAAAGGAGCCAATTTCCGAGGAACCACTGTCCAAGGAGCCCACCCAGGCCGGTAGCCCACCTCCCGATCCATCGACCGACCAGTACCGCATCACCGAAGACCCGCACCAGCGGACACGACCGACCCAGACCGACACTGCGCATCACACTGCCGAGGAGCCACGATCAGCATGCTCATCATCCAGCGACCCACCGTCGAAGCCATCGGTGAAGAAGAGGACAACCGTCAGAGGTTTGCCGTCGGACCGCTCGACCCCGGTTTCGGGCACACCCTGGGCAATTCCCTGCGGCGCACCCTGCTCTCCTCCATCCCGGGCGCATCCATCACCCAGGTCCGGTTCGACGACGCCCTCCACGAGTTCACCACCCTCCCGGGCGTGAAGGAGGACGTCACCGACCTCATCTTGAACCTCAAGGACCTCCTGTTCCGGGTGTACAGCGACGAGCCGGTGACCATCCGCCTCGACAAGAGGGGACCCGGGGACGCCATCGCCGGCGATCTGCAGGTCACCGCGGACGTCGAGGTGCTGAACCCGTCCCAGCACATCGCCTCCCTCAACGCCAAGGGCCGGCTGGCGGTCGACCTCACCGTCGAGCGCGGCCGGGGCTACCTCTCGGCCGACAAGTCCAAGCGGGCCCCCACCATCGGGGTCATCCCGGTGGACGCCATCTTCTCGCCGGTCCGGCGGGTGGCCTTCACCGTCGAGCCGGTCCGGGTGGAGCAGTCCACGGACTTCGACCGCCTGGTGCTCGACATCGAGACCGACGGGTCCCTGACCCCCCGCGAGGCACTGGCCTCGGCCGGCGACACCCTCCGCACCCTGGTCGGCCTGGTGGCCGATCTCGAGGACGAGCCGCTGGGCCTCGAGCTGGGCGAGGTGGGCACGGTGGGCACCGGCTCCCCCGACCTCGACCTGCGCATCGAGGACCTCGATCTCACCGAGCGGCCCCGCAACTGCCTCAAGCGGGCGCAGATCAACACCATCGGCGAGCTGGTCGACCGCACCCTCGACGACCTGCTCAACATCACCAACTTCGGGCAGAAGTCGCTCGACGAGGTGCTCCAGAAGCTCGACGAGCGGGGACTCTCCCTGCGGGTCAAGGACTGAGGTCGCGCCATGCTCGGTACGCCGAAGAAAGGCCGCCGGTTCGGCGGTAGCTCCGCCCACCAGAAGGCCATGATGGGGAACCTCGTGGCGTCGCTCATCGCCGCCGAGTACCTGGTCACCACCGAGGCCAAGGCCAAGGCCCTGCGCCCGGTGGCCGAAAAGGTCATCACCGCGGCAGCCAAGGGGGGCGTGGCCCGCCAGCGGAACGTGGTGGCGTTCATCCGGGACAAGGACATGGCCCACAAGCTCTTCGCCGAGATCGGCCCCCGCTACGCCGAACGGCCCGGCGGTTACACCCGCATCCTCAAGCTGGGCAATCGGCTGGGCGACAACGCCCCGATGGCCCGCATCGAACTGGTGTGAGCCTGCCCCCCCGGCCCGGGGGGACGGATGACCGGTCCGTCCGGTGGCGGCTGAAGGTCGCCTACGACGGATCGGGCTTCCACGGTTTCGCGGCCCAGCAGGGCCAGTCCACCGTGGCCGGCGCCCTCAGCAGGGCGCTCGGTCGGGTCACCCGCACCTCGGTGTCCCTCTCGTGCGCCGGGCGCACCGACGCCGGGGTGCACGCCCTCGGCCAGGTGGTCCACTTCGATCTGCCCGGAGAGCTGTCGGCCGGCCTCGACCCCGACGCCGTGGTCAGGTCCTGCAACAGCCAGCTCGCCCCGGCCATCGTGGTCCGTGAGGCGGAGATAGCCCCGGCCGGATTCGACGCCCGCCACTCGGCCCTGGCCCGCCGCTACCGCTACCTGGTGGTGAACGCCCCGGTGGCCGACCCGCTGCTCGCCGGCCTGTCCTGGCAGGTGGCCGATCCGCTCGACTTGCGGTCCATGGCGGCGGCGTCGGACGCGCTCCTCGGTGAGCACGACTTCCGGGCCTTCTGCCGGCGGGTGCCGGGGACGGCGCCGGACGACCCGATCAACCGGCGGGTGATCGACACCCGGTGGACGTGCCTGAGCCACCCCCCCGAGCCGACCGGGCTGCGGGGATCCGACCCGGCTGCAGGCCGGGGGCCCGACCCGGCTCCACGCCCGGGATCCGGCCCGGCTCCAGGGGGGGCCTCCGGCCGGCCCCCCCTACCGGGGGAGACCCCGGCGCTGGTCCCCGCGGTCGGAAGCCTGCTGGCCTTCGAGATCGAGGCCAACGCCTTCTGTCACCAGATGGTCCGGTCCCTGGTGGGCACACTGGTCGACGTCGGCCGGGGCCGGAAGCGGGCCTCGGACATGGTCTGGATCCTGCGCTCGGCCGATCGCCAGCAGGCGTCCCAGCCGGCTCCGCCGCAGGGACTGACCCTCATGGCCGTCCGCTACGATGCCTGAGCGGCTTGCCCGGGGGCCCCGTTTGGTCGTATCCTGGGCAGTCGCCGGGTCGGGCCCAGGATCGGTGTGTCGGGAGCGGGGACATCGCTCGTGGCCGGGCTACCGCTCCCGCCGGCCCTCGAACCCGGGGTGCAGCCCTGACTGCACCACTGAACAAGGAATCCTCGTGCGTACGTACACTCCCAAACCCGCCGACATCACCCGTGCCTGGCACATCGTCGACGCCGACGGCCTGGTGCTCGGCCGGCTGGCCACCGAGGTGGCGGCGGTGTTGCGGGGCAAGCACAAGCCGATGTTCGCCCCCAACCTCGACACCGGTGACCACGTCATCGTGGTCAACGCCGACAAGGTGGTGCTCACGTCGGGCAAGGCGGAGAGCAAGCTGGCCTACCGCCACAGCGGCTATCCGGGGGGGCTCACCTCCACCCGCTACAGCGATCTGATGATCGACCACTCCGACCAGGTGGTCCGGAACGCCATCACCGGGATGTTGCCGAAGAACCGCCTGGGACGGCAGATGGCCACCAAGCTCAAGGTGTACGCCGGTTCGGATCACCCCCACGCGGCCCAGAGTCCCCAACCCCTGGAGCTTCCGGACGCACGGCGCACGGCGTCGGCCCGGAGTGGCGCGTGAGCACCGTCGCCGACCAGGCAACCACACCGACCGATCGCGAGGAACCCACCGTGGCCACTGCCGCCCCCATCTGCCAGACGACAGGCCGTCGCAAGCGGGCCGTGGCCCGGGTCCGGATCCGTCCGGGTCAGGGGGCCATCACCGTCAACGGGCACGCCTTCGAGGACTACTTCACCTCCGCCACCCATCGCATGATCGTCACCGAGCCCCTGCGGCTGACCGACACCGCGGAGTCGTGGGCCATCGACGTGACCATCGACGGTGGCGGGGTGTCCGGCCAGGCCGGCGCCTTCCGCCTGGGGATCGCCCGGGCGCTGTGCCAGCTCGACCCCGAGCTCCGGGCCACGCTCAAACGGGCCGGGTTCCTCACCCGTGACTCGCGGGAGAAGGAGTCGAAGAAGTACGGCCTGAAGAAGGCCCGCAAGGCTCCCCAGTACTCCAAGCGGTAGCCAGGTGGCCAGAATCCGGTTCGGCACCGACGGCGTCCGGGGTGTCGCCAACGTCGAGCTGACCACCGATCTGGTCCTCGCTCTCGGACGGGCCATCGGCCGCACCATGGCCGCCACCACTTTCCTGGTCGGTCGGGACACCCGCCGGTCGGGCCCCATGCTCCAGGCCGCGCTGTCGGCCGGACTGGCCACCGAAGGGGCGGACGTGGTCGATGTCGGGGTCCTGCCCACGCCCGCCCTGGCCTGGCTGTCGGCCACCCGGGGCGTGCCCGCCGTGGTCATCTCGGCGTCCCACAACCCGTTCGCCGACAACGGGATCAAGGTGTTCGCCGCCGGCGGGGTCAAGCTCAGCCCCGAGGAGGAGGCGGCCATCGAGGACGAGCTCGAACGGGTGCTCGACCCCGCCACCCGGGGCCCGCGGGCCCTCGAGGGGCGCAGCGTCGGCAGCCTGGCCGCCGAGCCCGGCATCGAGGACTCCTACGTCGACCACCTCGGATCGCTGGTGGACGGGCGCAGGCTCGACGGCGTGCGGTTGGTCGTCGACAGTGCCAACGGGGCGGCATCCGGCCTGGCCGCCCACGTCTTCGAGCGGCTGGGAGCCGAGGTGGTGGCCATCGGCTGCGAACCGGACGGCACCAACATCAATGCCGGGTGTGGGTCCACCTCGACCGGGACGTTGGCCGCCGCCGTGGTCGAGCATGGCGCCCATCTGGGCCTGGCCCTCGACGGGGACGCCGACCGCCTCCTGGCCGTGGACCACGGGGGCAGGGTGGTCAACGGGGACGAGCTGCTGGCCCTGTTCGCCCTCGACCTGGCCGAGCGGGGCCAGCTGGCCGGCAACACCGTGGTGGTCACCGTGATGAGCAATCTCGGATTCCGCCTGGCCATGGAGGAGCGGGGCATCGCCGTCCAGGAGACCCCGGTCGGGGACCGCCATGTGCTGGCCGCCCTGGACAAGGAAGGCTTCGCCCTCGGGGGCGAGCAGTCGGGGCACATCGTCTTCCGGCAGCTGGCCACGACCGGTGACGGGCTCCTCACCGGGCTCGTCCTGGCCGACCTGGTGGCCCGGAAGGGCAGACCGCTGGCCGAGCTGCTGGACGGGCTGGTCGTGCAGGTTCCCCAGGTGCTGGTCAACGTGCCCGTGCCCAACACCGAGCTCCTGGACGCGGCCCAGGCGGTGTGGTCGGCCGTGGCCGAGGAGGAGGAACGGCTGGGCGACGGTGGGCGGGTGGTGCTGCGGCCGAGCGGAACCGAGCCGCTGGTCAGAGTCATGGTGGAGGCCGTCGGCGACGGCGTGGCCGAGGAGATCGCCACCCGGCTCGGCCACCTGGTCGAGTTCGAGCTCCAGGCTGCCGCGGCCACCCACGGGTGAACCACTAGCCTCGCGGACCATGTGCGGCATCATCGGGATCACCTGCGGCCCCGGGAACGCCGACGGTGCGGCGGTGCTCGACGCCCTTCTCGGGGGTCTGGCCCGCCTCGAGTACCGGGGCTACGACTCGGCCGGGCTGGCGCTGGTGGGGGCGGCCGGCCAGCCGGGGGTGTGGCGGGCCCGGGCGGCCAACGGGACCCGTTCGCTCGACGACCTGGTCAAGCGGACCGAGGGGGCCCCGGAGGGGGCCAGCGCCGGCATCGGCCACACCCGGTGGGCCACCCACGGTGGCCCGACCGAGGCCAACGCCCATCCCCAGGTCGACTGTTCGGGCCGCCTGGCCCTCATCCACAACGGCATCATCGAGAACCACGTCGAGCTGGAGGACGAGCTCCGGGCCGCCGGCCACGTCTTCGAGTCGGAGACCGACACCGAGGTCCTGGCCCATCTCATCGAGTCGTCTCTGGCCGCCCAGCCCGGCGGCGGGCTGGTGGGCGCCGTCCGTGACGCCCTGGGGCGGGTCAGGGGGTCGTTCTCCGTGGCCGTCGTCCACTCCGACGAGCCCGATCTCATCGTGGCCTCCCGCCGGGTGTCGCCACTGCTGATGGGGATCGGCGACTCGGCCGCCTTCCTGGCCTCCGACGTTCCGGCCATCCTCGGCCTCACCCGCCAGTTCCTGGTCCTCGAGGACGACCAGATCGCCGAGCTGCGACCGGGTTCGGTCAAGGTGACCACCATGGAGGGGGCCGAGGTGGAGCCCGACCGGCTGACGGTCGACTGGGACCTCGACTCGGCCCGCAAGGACGGATTCGACGACTACATGAGCAAGGAGATCCGCGAGCAGCCGAGGGCCGTGGCCGACACCATGCTCGACCGGGTGCTCCCCGACGGGACGCTCGTCCTCGACGAGGTCCACATCACCGCCGAGGAGTTCCGGGCCTTCAACAAGGTGTTCATCGTGGCCTGCGGCAGCAGCTACCACGCCGGGCTGATGGCCAAGTACGCCATCGAGCACTGGGGCCGGCTGCCGGTGGAGATCGACATCGCCAGCGAGTTCCGCTACCGCGATCCGGTCCTCGACGCCACCACCCTGGTCATCGGGGTGAGCCAGTCGGGGGAGACGGCCGACACCATCGAGGCCGTCGCCGAGGCCCGCCGGCTGGGTGCCAAGGTGCTGGTCATCTCCAATGTGGTCGACTCCTCCATGGCCCGCAAGGCCGATGCCGTCCTCTACACGAGGGCGGGGCCGGAGATCGGTGTGGCCGCCACCAAGACCCATCTGGCCCAGATCACCGCGCTCGAGATCCTGGCCCTCTATCTGGGCCAGGTCCGGGGGACCCTGCAGCCGGCGGACGCCCGGAGCCTGTTCGAGGCCATGGGAGCGCTCCCCGGCCAGGTGGCCCAGGCCATCGAGCGGGCCGCTGACGTGGACGAGGTGGCCCGCCTCTACCGGGACTCGCCTTCGTTCATCTTCCTCGGCCGCCAGGTCGGGTACCCGGTGGCCCTCGAGGGCGCCCTCAAGCTGAAGGAGCTCTCCTACCTGCGGGCCGAAGGCTTCCCCGCCGGCGAGCTCAAGCACGGGCCCATCGCCCTGGTGGAGCCGGGGACGGTGGTCATCGGGGTGGCCACCCGTACCCCGGTCTGGGAGAAGATGATGAGCAACGTGGCCGAGGTCAAGAGCCGCGGGGCCGCGGTGGTGCTGGTGGCCAACGACGGCGACGAGGAGACCGCCCGCCAGGCCGACGCCGTGCTGTGGGTGCCCGAGACCCCGTACCTGTTCTCACCCATCGTCGATGTCGTGCCCTTGCAACTGTTCGCCTACTCGTTGGCCCGCCTCCACGGTCACGACGTCGACCGACCCCGCAACCTGGCCAAGGTGGTCACCGTCGAGTGAGCCCGGCAGACCGGGTCGGGCCGCTGTCCTCCACGCTGGCAGGGGCGGCCCGGGAGCTGGCCGCCCGCAGCGGGCTGGCCGGCACGGTGGTGGGGGTGGGGGTCGACGCCGTGGACGTTGACCGGTTCCGTCGGGTGCTCGCCCGGCGGGTGCACCTGGCCGACCGGCTGTTCACCGGGGGGGAGCGGTCCTACGCCGGCGCCGCCACCGACCCGGTGCCGCGGCTGTCGACCCGTTTCGCGGCCAAGGAGGCGACCATGAAGGCGCTCGGCGTGGGCCTGGGCGCCTTCCCCTTCGCCGACGTCGAAGTGGTCCGCCACGGGCTCGGCGCGCCGTCCCTCGTGCTCCACGGCTCGGCCCTGGCGCGGGCCGAAGACGCGGGCGTGGTGCGGTGGCACCTCTCGCTGACCCACACCGATCAGGTGGCCATGGCCGTGGTGGTCGCCGAGGGCGGTCCGGGGAGCAGAGGGGGGGTGGGACCGGATGTTTCCGGTGCCTCCCTCCCCCCGGACCGGCCCGCCACGCCGTAGCGTCGCGAGCATGCTGCCCGTCCTGACCGTGCCCGAGATGAACCGGATCGACGCCGCCGCTCTGGAGTCGTCGTCCCTCGAGGTCCTGGTCGGGCGGGCCGGCCTGGCCGTGGCCCTGGCGGCCATGGGCATGCTGGGCGGGGCCTACGGACGCAGGGTGGTGGTCATCGCCGGCCGGGGCAACAACGGGGCCGACGGTCGGGTGGCAGCGTCGGTCCTCCGCCGGCGCGGGGCCCGCCTGCGCATCGTCGAGGCGGGCTCGGTGGAGACCATCGGTCCGGCCGACCTGGTCGTCGACGCCGCCTACGGCACCGGGTTCCGCGGCGAGTACCGTTCCCCGATCCTGGTGGCGGGGACCCCGGTGCTGGCCGTCGACATCCCCTCGGGGGTGAAGGGGGACACCGGGGAGGTGTCGGGCAGCCCGAGCCCCGCGTCCCGCACGGTGACGTTCGTGGCCCTCAAGCCCGGGCTCCTCCAGGGCCAGGGGGCCCGTCTGGCCGGCCGGGTGTCGGTGGCCGACATCGGTCTCCCGACCGGTACCCCGGACATTTCGGTGGTGGAGGACGGTGACGTGACCGCCCTGTTCCCCCCACGCCGCCACGCCGGCAACAAGTGGTCCGCCGCCCTGATGGTCGTGGCCGGGTCGCCGGGGATGACCGGAGCCGCAGCCCTCTGTGCCCGGTCGGCCTACCGGTCGGGGGCGGGGATGGTCCGCCTCGGCGTGCCCGGCGCCGACCTGTCCGGTTCGCCCGCCTCGGAGGCGGTCAGCGTGCAGCTGCCCCGGCAGGGTTGGTCGGCGGAGGCGCTGGAGGCGGCCTCCCGTTGTGCCGCGGTGGTGGTCGGGCCCGGTCTCGGCCGCCAGGAGGGCACGGCCGGTGAGGTGCGGCGTCTGGTGGCCGAGTCGCCGGTGCCGGTCGTCGTCGACGCCGACGGTCTCTTCGCGCTCGGACGGGTGGGCGGCGACGACTCGTTCCGGGCCCGGTCCCGGGTGGTCCTCACCCCCCATGACGGGGAGTACGCCCGGCTGACCGGGGCCGACCCGGGCCCGGACCGCATCGCCGCATCCCGGCGGCTGGCCGCCTCCTCCGGGGCCGTCGGCCTGCTCAAGGGGCCCACCACCGCGGTGTCCGACCCGGCCGGCCGGGTCCTGCTGGGCGTGGCCGGCACCACCGCCCTGGCCACCGCCGGCACCGGCGACGTCCTGTCCGGGATCATCGGGGCCATGCTGGCCCGCGGCATGGAGCCTCTGGAGGCGGCCGGCCTGGCCGCCCATGTGCACGGCCGGGCCGGGGCCCAGGGCCGGGGCGAGGGCCTGATGGCCGGTGATCTGCCCGACCTGGTGGCCGGGGTCCTGTCGCGGCTGCGGTCGAGTGACCCGGAGGCCGGGGTCCTGTCGCGGCTGCGGTCGAGTGACCCGGAGGCCGGGGTCCGTGGCTGACCGTTGGCGGCCGGCATGGGCCGACATCGACCTCGACGCCGTGCGCCACAACGCCTCGGTCCTCGCCCGCCTCTCGCACCCGGCGGCCCTGTGCGCAGTGGTCAAGGCCGACGGCTACGGCCACGGCGCGGTGCCCGTGGCCCGGGCCGCTCTCGAGGGCGGTGCCGACTGGTTGGCCGTGGCCCTGGTGGAGGAGGGGGTCGCCCTGCGCCAGGCGGGCATCGATGCACCCATCCTGCTCTTGTCCGAGCCCCCGGTGGAGGCGATGGCCGAGGCGGTGGCCCGCCGCCTGGTCCCCACCCTGTACACCTACACCGGCCTCGGGCACCTGAGCGCGGCGGTGGCCGACGGTGGGTTCCCGCCGGTCGAGGTCCATCTCAAGGTGGACACCGGAATGCACCGGGTGGGGGCCGATCCCGTGGATGCTGCGGGTCTGGCGGCCACCGTGGCGGCCGATCCCCGGCTCATCCTGGGCGCCCTGTGGACCCACCTGGCGGTGGCCGAGGGTGACAGCCGAATCGACCGCGAGTTCACCGCCGCGCAGCTCGAGCGCTTCGACACCGTGGTGGCCGCCCTGTCGGCGGCCGGGCACCGTCCACCCATGACCCACGTGGCCAACTCGGCCGGAGCCATCGGCGTGCCCGAGGCCCGGCGGGACATGGTGCGCTGCGGCATCGCCGTCTACGGGGTGGCCCCGACTCCGGCCCTGGCCGGCGCGATCGCCACCGCCACCGGGGGCGATGAGCTCCGGCCGGTGCTGTCCCTCCGGACCCGGGTCACCTACGTGCGCGATCTCGACGCCGGGGAGCGGCCGTCCTACGGCCGGCAACGGCCACTGGAACGGCGGTCGACGGTGGCCACGGCACCGATCGGCTATGCCGACGGCGTTCCCCGCCGCCTCTTCGACCACGGCGGTGAGGTGCTGATCCGTGGGATCCGGCGGCATCTGGCCGGCACGGTGACCATGGACCAGGTGATCATCGACTGCGGACCGGTCGGCTCCGCCGCGGTGGCGGTGGGAGACGAGGTGGTCCTCCTCGGACAACAGGGCGAGGAGGAGGTCACCGCCGACGAGTGGGCCGGGCTCCTCGGCACCATCAGCTACGAGGTGCTGTGCGGTATCGGGCCGAGGGTTCCCCGGGTCACGGTGGAAGGCGCCGGCAGGTCGGGGGGCTGAGCCGGCGGCTGGCCGGTGCGGGACGGAGAGCATCGGGCAGTACCATTCGCCCGTGGCACCGGGGACCGATCTGGCTGCACTGGCCCGGGAGGCCGCCGGTTGCACTCGTTGCCCCCTGTCCGGCTCGCGTACCCAGGTGGTGTTCGGCGTGGGCGATCCGGTGGCCGACCTCATGTTCGTGGGCGAGGCACCCGGGCGCGACGAGGACCTCCAGGGTGAGCCCTTCGTAGGCCGTTCGGGCAAACTGCTCGACCGGCTGGTCTTCGAAGAGCTCGGTGTCGACCGCTCCCGCTGCTATATCGCCAATGTGGTCAAGTGCCGGCCTCCCGACAACCGCGACCCCAAGCCGGACGAGATCGCCGCCTGCCGACCGTACCTGGCCGCCCAGCTGGAACTGATCCGCCCTGTCGTGGTCGTCAGCCTGGGGAACTTCGCCACCAAGCTGCTCCTCGGCACCGACCTCGGGATCTCCAAGGTCCGGGGGAGCTCCTATCCGATGGGGGCGTGGCAGCTCGTTCCCACCTACCACCCGGCGGCCGCCCTGCGGTCGGGGGGAGTGGTGGTGGCCGAGATGCGGGCCGACCTGATCCGGGCCAAGCAACTTCTGGGATGGGCCTCGTGAGCCGCCCCGTGGCCCTGCCCGAGCCGCCCACCCCCGATGCCTTGGTGGTGGTCACCGACTGCGCCGATCAGACTCGGCTGCTGGCCCGGACCCTGGCTCCGTTGTGCCTGCCCGGCGACGTGGTGCTGCTGGTCGGCGACCTTGGTGCGGGTAAGACGACCTTCGCCCAGGGTTTCGGGTCGGCGCTCGGCATCACCGAGCCCATCACCAGTCCCACCTTCGTGCTGGTCAGGCAGTACCCGGTCGAGCAGTCCCCGGTCGAGCAGTCCCCGGTGAAGCAGCATCCGGTGGACGACCGAGCACCGGTCAGGGTCCTGGTGCACGCCGACGTCTACCGGCTCGACCGTCTGCACGAGATCGTCGAACTGGGGCTCGGCGAGCTGGTCGAGGACGGGGGGGTGGCCCTGGTGGAGTGGGGGGACGTAGCGGCGCCCGTGCTCGGTTCCGGAGCCCTCGCCGTCCGGCTGGACGTGGGCGACGACGACGACAGCCGGGTGGTCACCATCTCCCCGGTCGACGACGCCTGGTCCGGCCGGTGGGAGGAATTGGTCGAAGCGCTCCGACCGTGGAGGGCGGTCCCATGACCCTGTTGGCCATCGAGTCGGCCACCGACACCGTCGGGGTCGCCCTCGTACGCAACCACGGCGGCTCGGCGGAACGGGTCCACGAGGGCGGGAGGGCCCATGCCGAGCTCCTGGCACCGGCCATCGAGGAAGTGTGCGCCCTTTCCGGTTGCACTGTCGCCGAGGTGGACCAGCTCGCCGTCGACATCGGCCCCGGGCTGTTCACCGGGTTGCGAGTGGGGGTGGCCACGGCGAAGGCGCTGGCCCAGGCGCTCGGCATCGGCGTGCTCGGCGTGACCAGCCTCGACGTGCTGGCCGCCGCGGCCGCGGAGCGGTTTGGAGCCGGCGGCTCCACCCGGGTGGTGTCGCTGGTCGACGCCCGCCGGGGTGAAGTGTTCGCGGCGTCGTACCGGTTCGATGAGGTGCCGGACCCGGCCGTCGACGGTGGACCCGCCGACCCTCGGTCGGTGGTCGACGACCGCCTCGAGCCGATCGATCCCGACACGATGCTGGCCTGGTTGACGGACCTGTGCCGGGAGTCCGGCCGGGTCACCGTGGTGGGCGACGGTGCCGTCCGCTACCACCGGCTCCTGTCTGCCGACCCGCGGGTGGAGCTCGGGTCGGCCCAGGAGCTGTCGGCGCCCTCCCCGCTCGTACTGGCCCGTCTGGCCGGCCGCCGGCTAGCCGCCGGTGATCGCCCGGTGGGAGCTGGGGCGCTCCTGCCCGACTACCGACGGCCGGCCGACGCCCGGATCAACTGGGAGCAGCGTGCCCCTCGGACACCGCAGTCGGCGGCGGGCCCGGGCGGTCCGGGTCAACTCCCGTGATGTCGGTCCCGCTCCCGTGACATCGGACCCGCAGCCGGAATGCACGCCTGCGTCGGTGATCGTGGCCCCGATGCGCACCAAGGACCTCCGGGGCGTGCTCAAGATCGAAGAGGCGGTGTTCCCCGAGCCATGGTCGCACCGGCTCTTCGTCGAAGAGCTACGCCAGCGCACGTCCCGCGCCTACCGCGCCGCGTGGGTCGGGCACGACATCGTGGGATTCGCCGGGCAGATGTTCATCGACGACGAGTCGCACGTCAACAACATCGCGGTAGCACCGGCATGGCAGGGTCGGGGGTTGGGCGTCGTGTTGATGTTGGACCTGGTCCGTACCGGTCTCGGACGCGGGTCCCGGCACCTCACCCTCGAGGTGCGGGTCGGGAACCGGCCCGCGCTGGCCCTCTACCAGCGGTTCGGGATGGCCCCCGTCGGGGTCCGGCGCAACTACTACCCGGTAACCGGCGACGACGCCCTGGTCATGTGGGCGCGGGACATTGACTCCGAGGAGTACGCCGAGCGTCTGGCCGACATCGAAGGGTCGCTGCCGGCCGACCTGGATGTGACCTCGCGGCGCTGATCCGGATCCGGGATGCTCGCGCCGATCGGCGAGATGCCCCGGATCCGCGCTCCGCCCGGCCGCTCCGCCCGGCCCCTCCCGCCCTCCGCCCTTTGGATCCGACCCGATGCGACGGGGTTCACTCGTCCTGTCGGTCCTGTTTCCGCCTGGCCCTGGCCTCGGGGGTGTCCATCCCGAGGTCGGGCTCCTGGCCGAAGGGGGGCTGTGGCTCGAACCGCCACCGGGGGGTGCCCCCCGGTCCGGTCCCCTCCCAGGAGAGGATCCATCCCTCGTAGGTCTTGAGGAAGTGGTGGTGGTGGCAGAGCAGGGCCAGGTTGTCGAGGGTGGTGGGCCCGCCTTCGGCGAAGGGGATGATGTGGTCGATCTCGAGCCCGAACGAGGTCCGACAGCCGGGCACCACACAGGTGGTGTCCCGGTGGACGAGGGCGGTGCGCAAGGTCCGGTTGATGGTCCGGCCCTGATGGGAGACGGCCCGGATGTCCCCGGCCCGGTGGAAGACGAGGCGCAAGAAGGAGTCGTTGGCCAGGTCCCTCGCCATGGCCACCGGGACGGGCCCCTGGTGGTCGATCTCACAGCACTCGTCGCCCTCGGTGTGCCCCCGCAGCAGGGCGTCCAGGTCCACCCGGACCATCACCGAGCAGGTCGGGGGCCCGTCGATGAGGGAGGACGGGTCGTCCCCGGCGGTGTCGTCGTCGGCGGTGTCGGTGACATCGTCGGCGGTAGTGACATCGTCCCCGTTGACATCCTCGTCGGCGGTGTCCCCGGCGGTGGTGACATCGTCCCCGTTGACATCGTCGTCGTCGGTGTCGGTGACATCGTCGGCGGTAGTGACATCGTCCCCGTTGACATCGTCGGCGGCGGTGACATTGCCGTGGTCGGAGTCCTCGCCGGTGACCGGGGCGGTCCTTCGTGGTGGTGACGGGGGCCGGAGCCGGTCCCCGGTGTCGGGGTGGCGCTGGGTGATGAGGGCGAAGAGGGCATCGGCCCGCACCGCCCGTTCGGGACCGGCGTCCTCTCCGGCCGCCCGTCGGGCCCGGCGCAGGCGGGTGGCCACCTGGCCCAGGCGGGAGAGGATCTGGGCCCCCCGGTCTGCGGTGTCCCGGCCCTGGTAGCAAAAGGCCCCCTCGGCATCGGTCCACGACGAGAAGGAGCGGCCGTCCCGGATCCGTCTGACCGCGGCCAGAGGGTCCTCGGTGGCCGAGGTGGCCCGGGACCGCCGGCAGCGCTCCCGCACGGCCGAGAGGGGGGCGGACCCGGCCCCTCTGAGCAGCTCTCCTTCCCGCTCGGGGGCGACCACCCCGGCCGAGGTGAGCTCGGTCACCTTGGGCAGAGACAGCTGCCCGGTGCGCACGGCGGCCTCGGTGGCCGGCAGCCGGGCCAGGCGCTGGCCGTTGGCCAGGGTGGTGTGGGCCTGGCCGGTCGAGACCCCCTCCAAGGCGGCCAGCATCACCGCGGCCGAGCGGTACCCGTCCTCCCGCCAGATCCCCGAGGCCTCGATCCGGGGGGCGAGCAGGGTCTTGCCCGCCACCACCAGGCGCTCCAGGTCGACCAGGGACCGGTAGAGGCCGGTGGCACCAGCGCCGGTCAACCGGTCGGGCTCGAGTTCGGAGACCACCGAGCCCACCAGGGCCGTGGCCGTATCCAGCCGGGCCCCGGGACCGTCGGCACCACCGGGACCGTCGGGAGCACCATCGGCACCGGTCGAGGGAACCCAGGCACCATCGGCACCGGCGACACCGGCGCCACCGGCGCCGCCGGCTGCCGCCTCTTCCTTCACTGCACCGGCCACCGGGGTCATGGACAGATGCTTCCAGGGGGGTGTGACGACGAGGCCCGGGCCATGCCGTTCTTCCGACGCCCGGCCACGGGATCGTCGCGGGAACATCAGGGCGGGCCCTAGTGTCCCGGGTATGGAGATGGCCACCAATGCGGGCCCAGGTACGGGGACCGTCGACCGCGTGCTCGGGATCGAGACCTCGTGCGACGAAACCGCCGCCTCGGTGGTGGACGGCGGCTCGGCCATCGTGTCGTCTGTGGTGAGCAGCCAGATCGATCTGCACGCCCGCTACGGAGGTGTCGTTCCCGAGCTGGCCGGCCGGGCCCATGTCGAGCTGCTCACCCCGGTGCTGGCCGAGGCCCTGGACCTGGCCGGGTCCGACACCTCGGGAACAGGGATCGATGCGGTGGCTGTCACCTACGGTCCCGGGCTCATCGGCTCGCTGCTGGTCGGGGTGGCCGAAGCCAAGGCCCTGTCACTGGCATGGGGCGTGCCGCTGGTCGGGGTCAACCACCTGGAGGCCCACCTCTTCGCCTCACTGCTCGAGCAGCCGGACCTGGGGTGGCCGCTGGCCGTCCTGCTGGTGTCGGGCGGCCACACCCTGCTGATCGAGGTCCGTGATCCCGGTCGCTACCGGATCCTCGGCGGGACCATCGATGATGCCGCCGGCGAAGCCTTCGACAAGGTCGCCCGGTTCCTCGGTCTGGGCTACCCGGGCGGCCCGGCCATCGACCGCATCGCCGACCAAGGAGATCCCTCCGCCTTCGCCTTCCCCCGATCGATGCCCGGCGACGGCTACGACTTCTCCTTCAGCGGGCTCAAGACCTCGGTGGTCAATACGGTGCGGAAGCACCCGGACGCATCCACCGTCGACGTGGCCGCCTCGTTCCGCCAGGCGGTGGTCGACGTGCTCGTGGCCCGGTCCCGCCAGGCCGCCGCCGACATCGGCGCTACCGCGCTGTGCTTGGCCGGCGGGGTGGCCGCCAACTCCCTGTTGCGCCGGCGGATCGAGGGGGTCTGCGCCGAGGACGGCATCGGTGCCTTCCTGCCCAGCCGCGCCCTGTGCACGGACAACGCGGCCATGGTCGCCGCGGCCGGGTGGTGGCGCCTCCACCACGGCGGCCCCAGCCCGCTGACCCTCGGGGCCGACCCGAACCTGAGGTTGGTGGCTTCGCTCTGAGGGCGGTCGGACCATGGTCCGGCCTTCGGGGCGGTCGGGATGTCGGAAAATTCGCTGGCACTCTGCCTGGCCGGTTGCCAAGCGCCGCGGAAATCGCTATCGTTAGCACTCTCAACCCTCGACTGCTAATGCGTGCCACAGGAGGCCCGAACACATGAGTCTGCATCCCCTTGACGACCGTATCGTCGTCCGCCCCGGCGAATCCGAGGAAACCACCGCATCTGGGCTGGTCATCCCCGACACCGCCAAGGAAAAGCCCCAGCAGGGCGAAGTCCTGGCCGTCGGTCCCGGCCGTCGTGCCGAGTCCACCGGCGAGCTGATCCCCCTCGGCATCTCCGTGGGCGACACCGTCGTGTACTCCAAGTACGGAGGCACCGAGATCACGGCCGAGGGCGAGGATCTGTTGATCCTGTCGAGCCGCGACGTGCTGGCCAAGGTGTCCAAGTAATGCCGAAGATCCTGAAGTTCGACGAAGCCGCACGCCGCGGCCTCGAGGCCGGTGTGAACAAGTTGGCCGACACGGTCAAGGTCACGCTTGGGCCCAAGGGTCGCAACGTCGTGATCGAGAAGAAGTTCGGTGCTCCCACCATCACCAACGACGGCGTGTCCATCGCCCGTGAGGTGGAGCTGGAGGACGTCTTCGAGAACATGGGCGCACAGCTGGTCAAAGAGGTTGCCACGAAGACCAACGACGTGGCCGGCGACGGGACCACGACCGCCACCGTCCTGGCGCAAGCCCTCATTCGGGAGGGGCTGCGTAATGTGGCCGCCGGTGCCAATCCCCTCGGACTGCGCAAGGGCATCGACAAGGCGGTGACCGCCGCCGTCGAGTCCATCAAAGAGCAGTCGAAGGAGATCGACTCGAAGACGGAGATCGCCCAGGTGGCGTCCATCTCCGCCGCCGACACCGCCATCGGCGAGGTCCTGGCTGATGCCATCGACCGCGTCGGCAAGGACGGCACGGTCACCGTCGAGGAGTCCAACACCTTCGGTATCGACCTCGAGTTCACCGAGGGCATGCAGTTCGACAAGGGTTACCTGTCGCCCTACTTCGTCACCGACGCCGAGCGTCAGGAGGCCGTCCTCGACGACCCGCTGATCCTCTTCGTCAACCAGAAGGTCGAGCGCGGTCCACGACCTGGTCCCCGTCCTCGAGAAGGTCATGCAGACCGGTAAGCCGCTGCTGATCGTGGCCGAGGATGTCGAAGGTGAGGCGCTGGCCACCCTGGTGGTCAACAAGATCCGGGGCACGTTCACTTCGGTGGCCGTCAAGGCTCCCGGCTTCGGTGAGCGCCGCAAGGCGATGCTCCAGGACATGGCCGTCCTCACCGGTGCCCAGGTCATCTCCGAGGAGATCGGCCTCAAGCTCGACACCACCACCGTCGACCTCCTTGGCAAGGCCCGCCGGGTCATCGTGACCAAGGACGACACCACCATCGTCGAGGGCGGTGGTGACGAGTCGGACGTGAAGGGTCGTATCGCGCAGATCAAGCGTGAGATCGAGGATACCGACTCAGACTGGGACCGCGAGAAGCTCCAGGAGCGGCTGGCCAAGCTGGCCGGAGGGGTCGCCGTGGTCAAGGTCGGCGCGGCCACCGAGGTCGAGCTCAAGGAGAAGAAGCACCGCATCGAAGATGCGCTCTCCGCCACCCGGGCTGCCGTCGAAGAGGGGATCGTGGCTGGCGGCGGGACCGCGCTGCTGCGGTCGCGTACGGCGGTTGCCGCGGTTGTCGCCTCCCTCAGCGGAGACGAGGCCACGGGCGCGTCCATCGTGGCCAAGGCATTGGCCGCGCCGCTCCACGCCATCGCCGGCAACGCCGGGCTCGAAGGCTCCGTCTACGTGCGCCAGGTCGAGTCCGAGACCGGTTCGATCGGGCTCAACGCCAACACGGGCGAGCTGGTCGACCTGGTCAAGGCCGGCGTCATCGATCCGGCCAAGGTGACCCGGTCGGCTCTCCAGAACGCGGCGTCCATCGCCGGGTTGCTGCTGACGACCGAGGCACTGGTGGCCGACAAGCCCGAAAAGGCCGATCCGGCCGCCGCCGCCGCCGCTGCAGCTGCCATGGGCGGCGGCATGGGCGGGATGGGCGGCATGGGCGGGATGATGTAGGTGGCGTCCTGGCTCCTCGTCGAGCCAGAAGCGCCGATAGGGCGCAACCCATGCGTGAACCGGCCGGGCCCTCGGGTCCGGCCGGTTCCGTATCCGGGGCCCGAGGCCGGGAGCCGCCGACCCCCCCGCCTGCCCCGTCGACGGCCCGTCCGGCACCGGCGGCCTCTAACCTGAGTTCCGCCATGCAACCCGGAGACCCCCCCGCCTCGGCCCCTTCCGCTGCCCCCGCCACGGCCCCTTCCGCTGCCCCCGCTGCCCCCACAACGGCCCCTGTCGCCCCCGCCCCTGTCGCCCCCGCCCCTTCTGTGGCCACCGGGAGGAGGCCCATCCTCCGACCGCCCAACAGTCGCCCCGGCATGCCCGCACCCTGGGCCCGGGTGCCGGTCGGCGAGCGCACCGGAATCTCCCTGCACCGGGTGGTGGAGGCCTTGACCGACGAACGGATCCGGCGCCTGGGCCGGGGGGCCGAACCGTGGCGGCACCTCCTCGCGCCGCCCGCCGCCCGCCCGGCCGCCGTCCTGGTATCCATGTTCGAGGACGGGGGCGAGGCACGGGTGGTGCTGACCGTCCGGTCCGACCGGCTCCGTTCCCACCAGGGTGAGGTGGCATTCCCGGGAGGTCGCCTCGAGGAGGGCGAAGGGGTCGTCGATGCCGCGCTGCGGGAGGCGTTCGAGGAGGTCGGCCTGCAGCCGGGGTTGGTTGCGGTGGTGGCCCAGCTCACGGCTTTGCCCACCCTCTCGTCCGATGCGGTGATGACCCCGGTGGTGGCCACGCTCCAGACCCGCCCGTCGCTGACCGCCAATCCGGCGGAGGTCGAGCGGGTGTTCGACGTGGCGCTGAGCGAGCTGGCGGCCGAGGGTGTCTTCCACGAGGAGTGGTGGTCGGTGCCCAGCCGTGCCGGGGCGGAGCAGTTCCCCGACGGCGAGTTCCCCGTGTGGTTCTTCGAGGTGGCCGGCGAGACGGTGTGGGGCGCGACCGCCCGGACCCTGGTCGAGCTGCTCTGTCTCGTCCTCGGGGTAGAAGTACCTTCGACCCTCCGGCCCGTATGAGGAGCTCGGCCGCCCGACGGCCGCGGCTGCACCTTCCCTCGGCTCCCGGACAGCGACCAGTTCCACGTGTCGAGGCGGTATCGTGTGGGCAGTCGGTCGGCACGTTGTCGGGTTGCCGCACGATCGGAGGAATTCGACAACTGCGACCAGGGTCCGGAGGGAATGCACGTGGCTGAGCTAGAGATCGGCATCTTCAAGTCGGGTCGGAAGGCCTACGGGCTCGACGACATCGCCATCGTTCCCAGCCGGCGGACCCGCGATCCCGAGGATGTCGACATCAGCTGGGAGATCGACGCCTACCGGTTCGAGCTCCCCCTGTTGGCGTCGGCCATGGACGGGGTGGTCAGCCCGTCGACCGCCATCGAGATCGGGCGGCTGGGTGGCTTGGGTGTCCTCAACCTCGAGGGGCTGTGGACGCGCTACGAGGACCCGACCCCCCTGTTCGACGAGATCCGGGAGCTTCCCGCCGAGAAGGCCACCGCCCGAATGCAGCAGATGTATGCCGAGCCCGTCCAACTGGAGCTGGTGACCGAGCGGATCAAGGAGATGAAGAACGCCGGCATCACCACCGCGGCATCGGTCACCCCGCAAAAGACCGAGAAGTTCGCCCCCGCCCTTCTGGCCGCCGAGCTGGACCTGCTGGTCATCCAGGGGACCGTGGTCTCGGCCGAGCACGTATCGAAGACATCCGAGCCCCTCAACCTCAAGCGGTTCATCCGGGAGTTCGAAATTCCGGTGATCGTCGGGGGCTGCGCGTCCTATCAAGCCGGCCTCCACCTGATGCGCACGGGCGCAGTGGGCGTCCTGGTCGGGGTGGGGCCGGGCAACGCCTGTACCACCAGGGGGGTGCTGGGTATCGGCGTTCCCCAGGCCACGGCCATCGCCGATGTCGCCGGTGCCCGGATGCGCCACCTCGACGAGACCGGTGTCTACTGCCATGTGATCGCCGACGGTGGCATGTCCAAGGGCGGCGACATCGCGAAGGCGGTCGCCTGCGGCGCCGACGCCGTCATGCTCGGGTCGCCCCTTTCCTCTGCCGTCGAGGCACCGGCCCGCGGTTTCCACTGGGGGATGGCCACGTTCCACCCCACCCTTCCCCGGGGGGCCCGGGTCCGGACCACCACGAGAGGAACGCTGCGGGAGATCCTCCTCGGCCCGGCCCATGAGAACGACGGCCGCATGAACCTGTTCGGTGCCCTGCGCACGGCCATGGCCACGTGCGGCTACCAGACGGTCAAGGAATTCCAGAAGGCCGAAGTGATGGTCGCCCCCGCCCTGCAGACCGAGGGGAAGGACCTGCAGCGCTCCCAGGGTGTCGGCATGGGCCATTGAGCCCGGTGCCCGCCGGATCCGGCGAGGGTCCGATCCTGGTCGTCGACTTCGGCGCCCAGTACGCGCAGCTCATCGCCCGACGGGTCCGCGAGGCCCACGTCTACTCGGAGATCGTCCCCCACCGCTCGACCGCGGCCGAGCTGGTGGCCCGGCACCCGTCCGGCATCATCCTGTCCGGCGGTCCGAAGTCGGTGAACGAGACCCCGGCGCCGTCCATCGACCCGGCCATCTACGATGCCGGCGTCCCTATCCTCGGCATCTGCTACGGAGCGCAGCTGCTGACCCGGCAGCTGGGGGGCGAGGTGTCGCGCACCGGACGAGGTGAGTACGGCCGGACGCAGCTGACCGTGACCGGAAGCTCCCCGCTCTTCGTGGATTGGCCGAACCACTGCGAGGTGTGGATGAGCCACGCCGACGCCATCACTGCGGTCCCCGCCGGCTTCGTGGCCACGGCCGCGAGCCCCGACGCCCCGGTGGCCGCCCTCCACCACGCCGAGCGGGCCATCTACGGCGTGCAGTTCCACCCCGAGGTGGTCCACACCGAGCGCGGCCGCGATCTCCTCGAGCGATTCCTCTACGACATCTGCCACTGCCTCCCCTCGTGGACCCACACCTCGATCATCGAGAGCCAGGTGCAGGCGGTGCGGGAGGTGGTGGGCTCCTCGCCGGTCCTGTGTGCCCTGTCGGGAGGCGTCGACTCGGCCGTGGCCGCGGCGCTCGTGCACAAGGCCATCGGGGACCAGCTCACCTGTGTCTACGTCGACACCGGCCTCATGCGGGCCGACGAGAGCGAACAGGTCGAAGAGACCTTCCGCCGCCAATTCCGAGTCGACCTGGTCCACGTGAAGGCGGCCGATCGTTTCTTCGAAGCGCTGGCCGGGGTCACCGATCCGGAGGCCAAGCGCAAGATCATCGGGGAGCTGTTCATCCGCATCTTCGAGGAGGTTGCCCGCGAGCTGGTCGTCGAGCGGTTCGATGCCGATGCCGATGCCGGTGCCGGTGCCGACACCGGCGAGCCGGCCGGTGCCACCGGTGTACCTTCCGGGCCGGCCGGAGCCGGCGCCACGGCGGAGGCCCACCGGGGAGCATCCGGCTTCCTCGTGCAGGGAACCCTCTACCCCGACGTCATCGAGTCGGGATCGGACAGCGCAGCCATCATCAAGTCCCACCACAACGTCGGAGGCCTTCCCGACGACCTGGCTTTCGACCTGGTCGAGCCGCTCCGCCTGTTGTTCAAGGACGAGGTCAGGGCGGTGGGGGAGGAACTGGGGCTCCCTCCCGACATCGTGTGGCGGCAGCCCTTCCCCGGTCCCGGTCTGGCCGTGCGGGTCGTGGGCGAGGTGACGCCCGAGCGGGTCGACATCCTGCGGGCCGCCGACGCCATCGTGGTGGAGGAGATCCGCCGGGCCGGGCTCTACCGCGACCTGTGGCAGAGCTTCGCCGTGCTCCCCGCCGTCCGAACCGTGGGCGTGATGGGCGACGGGCGCACGTACGCCTATCCGATCGTGATCCGGGCTGTCAACAGCGACGACGCCATGACCGCGGACTGGGCCCGCCTCCCCTACGACCTGTTGGAGCGCCTCTCCTCGCGGATCATCAACGAGGTCGACGGCGTCAACCGGGTGGCTCTGGACATCACGTCCAAGCCGCCCGGCACCATCGAATGGGAATGACCGGCGCTGGCGGGAGCGCCGAGTTGCTCGCCGGTGGCGATCTCGGGGCCGTCTCCGGCCCGGACGCGGCAGACGCCGCCCCTGCCCCCGCCGACGCCCCGGCCGACACCGACGCCGGCGCCCCCACCGACACCGACACCGCCCCGGCCGACACCGACACCGGCGCCAGCGCCCCGGCCGACGCCAACGACGATGCCGACGGCCGGCGCCGGTCCCGGGCCGACGCCCTGCTCGAGGGACTTACCGGGCCGCAGCGGGAGTCGGTGGTCCATCGCGGCGGCCCGTTGCTCATCGTGGCCGGTGCCGGGTCGGGCAAGACCCGGGTGCTCACCCGGCGGATCGCCCACCTGATCGCCTCCGGCGACGCCGCGCCCTGGCAGATCCTGGCCATCACCTTCACCAACAAGGCGGCCGACGAGATGCGTAGCCGGGTGGCCGAGCTGGTCGGGCCCCGGGCCCGGCGGATGTGGGTGTCCACCTTCCACTCGGCGTGCGTGCGCATCCTGCGGGCCCACGGTGACCGCCTCGGCTACAGGGGATCGTTCACCATCTACGACGACGCCGACTCGCGCCGGCTGATCGAGATCGTCTGCCGCGAGCTGGACATCGACACGAAGAAGATGTCGCCGCGCTCGATCCTCGGCCAGATCAGCCAGGCCAAGTCGAGCCAGCTCGGCCCGGAGGAGTACCGGGCCACCGCCGTGACCATCTTCGACCGCCGGGTGGCCGACGTCTACGACCAGTACCAGCAGCGGATGGTGGCGGCCAACGCCATGGACTTCGACGACCTCCTGCTCAACACGGTCAGGCTGTTCAGGGAGCACCCCGACGTGCTCGACCATTTCCGGAAGCGCTTCACCCACGTGCTGATCGACGAGTACCAGGACACCAACTCGGTGCAGAACGCCCTGGCCGTGCTGCTGGCCGAAGGCCATCGCAACATCGTGGTGGTCGGGGACAGCGACCAGTCGGTCTACCGGTTCCGGGGCGCCGACATCAGCAACATCCTCGACTTCGAGCAGGCGTTCCCCGACGCCACCGCCATCACCTTGGACCAGAACTTCCGGTCCACCCAGACCATCCTCGACGCCGCCAACGCGGTGATCACCAACAACGTGTCCCGCAAGCCGAAGTCGCTGTGGACCGACGGGGGTGAGGGGGAGAAGATCGTCCGCTACCGGGCCGAGGACGAGCACGACGAAGCCGAATGGGTGGCCCACGAGATCGTCAGACTCCGCCGCGAACAGGGGCTCCGGTGGGGCGACGTGGCCATCTTCTACCGGACCAACGCCCAGAGCGCGGCCCTCGAGGGAGCCATGGTCCACGCCGAGGTGCCCTACAAGGTGGTGGGCGGGACCAAGTTCTACGACCGGCGGGAGGTCAAGGACGTCATGGCTTACCTGAAGGTGCTGGTCAACCCCGACGACGAGGTCAGCTGGCGCCGGATCGTCAACGTGCCCAAACGCGGGGTGGGGGAGACCTCGGTGGCCAAGCTGGCCGGGTGGGCGGGGTCGCGCCACCTGTCCTTCGGCGACGCCGTCGCCCACGCCGAGGAGGTCGGGATCGGCGGCAAGGCGGGCCGGGCCCTGGTCGACCTGTCCGAGCTCCTGGAGGGGATGCGGTCGCGAATGGCGGCCCCGCCCCTGGTCGACGAGGACGGCGAGCCCATCGCCCCGGCGGAGGCCGAGGAGCCGGCTCTGGGGGCCACCGCTCCTGACGGAGCTGCCGTCCCCGAGGGCGGGGAGGACCCGGCGTCCATGCTCGGCCCCGGCCAGCTGGTCACTGCGGTGGTGGAGGACACCGGGTACCGGAGCGAGCTCCTCTCCGAGGGCACCATCGAGGCGCTGGGACGGGTGGAGAACATCGACACGCTGGTGGGCATGGCCGATGAGTACCGCACCCTGGCCGAGTTCCTGGAGGCCGCCTCGCTGGTGGCGGACTCCGACGAGCTCGAAGGGGACGGGACCAAGGTATCGCTGATGACCCTGCACATCGCCAAGGGCCTTGAGTTCCCGGCGGTGTTCCTGGTCGGGATGGAGGACGGCGTCTTTCCCCACATGCGATCACTGGGGGAGCCGGTGGAGCTCGAGGAGGAACGCCGCCTGTGCTACGTGGGCATCACCCGCGCCGAGCGCCATCTCTACGTCTCCCACGCCTGGAGCCGCATGCTCTATGGGAGGGGCAGCGCCAACATACCCAGCCGGTTCCTCAACGAGATCCCCTCCGAGCTGGTGCGGGAGGTGGCTGTCGACACCGGGTCGCGTTTCGGTGACCGGGACCGGTCGGGGGACGACCGGTATCCGGGGGGCTACGAGCGGGGGACACCGGGGCGGACCACGTTCGGCAGCGGCGTGGCCCGGCCGGCGGGCGAATTCGACGCCACCGGTCGCCGGCGCCGGGACCACGGAACCGGAGCCGAGCTGCTGGGTCTGGAGGTCGGTGACAAGGTGGTGCACGGCCAGTGGGGCGAGGGGACGGTGCTGGAGACGGCCGCCGCGGGCGACGATGCCGAGGCGGTGGTCCACTTCGGGTCGGTCGGGCGCAAGAAGCTCCTGTTGCGGATGGCCCCCCTCAAGCGGGCCTGACCCCGCCCTGTTCTGTGGCCTGACTCCGACCTGACCCCGGCCCGGCTCTGTGGTCGGTCCCGCCCGGAGGCGGCCGTCGCCGGGGGCGGGCTCCGCCGGTTCAGGCGGATCAGCCGGGGATCCTGCGCCACACCGCCGAGGGCAGGAGGCGCATGACGGCGAACACCCACCGAAGCAGGGGTGGGACATATACCACGGCGGCGCCGGATTCGATACCCCGGACCACCCCATCGGCCACGGCATCGGGCGTGGTGGAGAACGGAGCCGGCGTCATGCCCTCGGTCATCCGCCCGATCACGAATCCCGGGCGCACGATGGTCAGGTGGACTCCGGATCCGACCAGCGAATCGCCCAGGCCCTGCGAGAACGCGTCGAGGCCGGACTTGGACGAGCCGTAGATGAAGTTGGCCCTGCGGGCCCGCAGGCCGGCCACCGAGGACAGCACGATCAGCCGGCCATGGCCCTGGTGGCGGAGTCGGGCAGCCACGGCCAGCATGGCTGCCGCCGGCCCGGTGTAGTTGGTGGTCATCACCGCGGCCGCCGCCACCGGGTCCCGTTCGTCGCCGGCTTGGTCGCCGAGCACGCCAGCGGCCACGATGACCAGGTCGATGTCCCCCCAGTGATCGAAGACCCCATCGACGAAAGCCTGGTGGCCGGCAACGTCGGTGGCATCGAAGGCCACCGCTTCGGCCACCTCGGCTCCGGACGCCTTGGCCTCGTCCACCGCTTGGGTCAGCCGGGGTCCCTGGCGTCCGGCCAGCACGACCGTGCGGCACCGGACCGGGACCAACCGGGCCACGATGGCTCGGGCGATCTCGGAGGATCCCCCGAGCACGAGGACCGACTGGGGTCGCCCGACGGAGTCGATCATGATGGATTCCCTTCTGTGGAGGGGGTAGGAGCTGCCGAGGGGGTAGGAGCTGCCGAGGGGGTAGGAGCTGTAGACGAGGTAGGAGCTGCTGAGGGGGCCGGAGCTGTAGACGAGGTAGGAGCTGCCGAGGGGGCCGGAGCTGTGGAGGCGGCGGTAGCTCCGCGGGCGGGGCGCCGGGGCCTGACCCGGCCGGTTCGGGCCCCGCTCCGGGCGGTGCGGGGCGCCGGGGCGTCGGGAGCCCGGTCACGGTGGCAGAGCCCGAGCCGGCGTCCGAGGTCCGACCGGAGGACGTCGTCGGGGTCGACCCGGTCCTTCACGGCCAGCCAGGTGTCGGTGCGCGGGTACATCGACCGGAAGACCGTCGGGGAGACCCGCGAGTCCTTGGCCAGGTAGACGCGGCCACCGGCCTCGACCACGGCCCGGTCGAGGGAGTCGAGCAGGGCGCCCAGTGCGTGGTGGCCGACGGGGAGATCGAGGGCCAGGGTCCAGCCGGGCATGGGGAACGAGAGCGGCCCCGGATCGCCCGGACCGAACCGCTTGAGCACGGCCAGGAAGGAGGCCGCCTTCACGTCGGTGAGCTGTTCGATCACCCGGCGCACGGTCCCTTCCTGGTCGTCGGGGACGACGAACTGGTACTGGAGGAATCCCCTCGTGCCATAGAGGCGGTTCCAGGCGCCGACCCCGTCGAGCGGGTGGAAGAACCCGGTCATGTGATGGGGCCTGGCCACCTCGCGCACCGGGGCCTTGCGGAACCAGAACTCGTTGAACGCCCCGACGGTGAGCGGGTTGAGCAGGCCGCTCGGAGGGGTGACGGGAACCCGGGCCAGCATCTTGGGCACGAAGCCCCTGGCCCGTTCGGGCTGCCGCCGCAGGCGTTCGGGCAGGTCCTCGAAGCGGGCGTGGTTGCCGCGGGTGAGCACCGAGCGTCCCAGCCGGCCACCGGTCGACTGGCAGTCGATCCATGCCACCGAGTAGCGGTAGGCCTGGTCACCGGTGAGCATCAGGTCCATGGCCGTGTCCAGATCGGCGGCCCGTTCTGTGTCCACCAGCATGTAACTGGTCTCGACCGGGACCATCCGGAGCGTGGCCCGGGTGATGATGCCGGTCAGGCCCATGCCTCCAGCCGTGGCCCAGAACAGATCCGGGTCCGAGTCCGCAGACACCGTCATCGTCCCGGTGGGGGTGACCACGGTCAGCTCGACCACATGGGAGCAGAAGCTTCCGTCGACATGGTGGTTCTTCCCGTGGATGTCGGCGGCGATGGCGCCACCCACGGTGACCAGCCGGGTCCCCGGGGTCACCGGCACGAACCACCCCAGCGGAACCAGGCGCTCCATCAACGACTGCAGGCTGACGCCGGCTCCCACGGTGACCAGGCCGGCGTCGAGGTCCACGTGGTGGTAGGCGTCCAGCCAGGTGGCGTCGACGACGGTGCCGCCGGCATTCTGGGCGGGGTCGCCGTAGCTGCGGCCGAGCCCGCGGGCGATGATGCCCCGGCCGCCGCCCGCCCTGGAGGCCACGGCGTCGGCCATGGCCCGGTCGACGACGTCCGGGTCGAGGGCCCGGACCACGTCGGCGGCGGTGGGTGCGGTGCGCCCCCACCCCGACAGCAGGGTCCGGTGGGGGTCGGGCGAGGTCATGACGCGTAGACGCCCACCGCGAACAGGGCGACCCAGACCAGGCCGTAGATCTGCAGCCGGTGGTCCCGGAGGGCCAGCTCCTCGGGCTCGGCGCCGTCGCCGGCATCGAGGATGCGCATGACGTGGAGCAGGGCGATGGTGAAGGGCACGATGGTCAGCTGGAACCAGATCGGGTCGTGGCCGGGGTGTACCTGGCCGGCCCGCTCGAAGGCCCACAGGCAGTAGGCGGTCACGGTGACCGCCGCCGACAGGGTCCGCACCGACCGGAGGAAGCTCGGGGTATAGGAGACGAGCGTGGTCCGCACCGAACGCTCGTCCGTCTCCCCGTCTACCAGGAGCTGCTTCTCGCCCGACCGCTTCCCGGTCACGACCAGCAGCGATCCGAACGACGCCACGATGAGGAACCAGTTGGACAGAACGATCCCGGTGGCCACGCCGCCGGCCACGGCGCGGAGCACGAAGCCGGCACTGACGGCGGCGAGGTCGAGGACGGGCTCGTCCTTGATCCCGAGGGAGTAGGCCAGGTTCACGACGGCGTAGAGGCCCATGACCAGGGCGAGGTGCCAGCCCGCCACCAGCTCCCCGAGGACGATCGACACCGCCAGGAGCGCGAGCCCCACCGAGACGGCCAGGGGCACGGCCACCAGCCCGGCGGCGACCGGACGGAGGCGCTTGGTCGGGTGCTCCCGGTCCGAAGCGGCATCCAGGGCATCGTTGAGGTAGTAGGTGCCCGATGCCGCCAGGCAGAAGATCCCGAAGGCGGCGATCGTGTGCCAAAACGCGCTCCGGTGGAAGAGCACGCCGGCCGAGGCCGGGGCCACGAAGACCAACAGGTTCTTGATCCACTGCCGCGGCCGGGCCAGGAGCACCAGGGCAACCCACAGGGCACCCGGTTCCGCCGCAGCCGGGCCACCGGCGTGTTCGTCGGGTCTGTCCACAGCTTCAGCCGGAGTGCTCATGGCGTCCCTCTGGAAGTTCTGGTCGTTGCGTGAACGCCGAGGGAAAGGTACCACGGACCCCTCCGGGCCAGGGCCTGACGGCCTCCGGACCAGCGCCGATGATGGGCCGCGGAGGCATCCGGCCACCCCCCGTCTGGGCTCTCGGCCCTGTCAGCGCTTAGTATCTGCCCCCGTGAAGCGCCCGTATCGAGTGGTGGTTGCCAAACCCGGCCTGGACGGGCACGACCGCGGGGCCAAGGTGATCGCCCGGGCCCTGCGTGACGCGGGCTTCGAGGTCATCTACACCGGGCTCCACCAGACGGCCGACCAGGTCGTCCAAGCGGTGATCCAGGAGGACGCCGACGCCGTGGGCCTCTCGCTGCTCTCCGGTGCCCACCTCACCCTGGTTCCCCGGGTCATCGAAGGGCTGAAGGCGCAGGGCCGCGGCGATGTGCTCGTGCTGGTGGGTGGGATCATCCCCGCCGCCGACATCCCGGTCCTGAAGGACATGGGGGTCGCCGAGGTGTTCACCCCCGGTGCTCCGCTGCCCGCCATCGGAGCCTGGTTGGGCGATGCCCTCGATGCGCGTGAAGATGGTGAGGTCGCCTGACCCGAGCACGCCCGCTGGCCGCATCCCACGCGCCACACCGGCGACGGGGCCGACCTCGCCGGTTCGACCACGCAGCCGTCGGAGGCACGGATCTCCGGTGCCCACCGGGTGCCCGGGGCGGACGGGAACACACCGCCGGTCCGGGGCACTGAAGCCCGGGACGCAGCCGCAGCACGACACCCGCAGAACGACACAACCGAAATACGACAGTAACGACAGTAACGACAGCACGGATAGCCACAACCGAGGGACGCAAGCGTCACAACAGAGAGGATCGGATCCGGTGGATCTCTTCGAATACCAGGGGAAGCAGTACTTCGCCCGCTTCGGCCTGCCCATCTCCAAGGGAGGGGTGGCCGACACCGTGGACGAGGCCGTCGAGGTGGCGGCGTCGGCCGGCTATCCGGTGACGGTCAAGGCCCAGGTCAAGGTGGGGGGCCGTGGCAAGGCCGGCGGTGTCAAGCTGGCCGACGACGAGGCCGAGCTGCGCACCCATGCCGGCAACATCCTCGGACTGGACATCAAGGGCCACCTGGTCAAGCGGCTGTGGATCGAGCACTCCTCGGACATCGACCGCGAGTACTACGCCAGCTTCACCCTCGACCGCAGCGCCAAGAAACACCTGGGCATGCTGTCGGCCGAGGGCGGGGTGGAGATCGAGGAGGTGGCCGCCACCAATCCCGACGCCATCGCCCTGCTCCATATCGACCCGGTCGACGGCCTGAGCCTCGAGGTTTCCCGCCAGTGGGTGGAGCGAGCCGGGCTGGACGTGGAGGCCCGCGACCAGGCGGCGGAGATCCTGGTCAAGCTGTACGCCTGCTACACCGAAGGGGACTGCGACCTGGCTGAGATCAATCCCCTCATCTACACGCCGGACGGGAGGGTGCACTGCCTCGACGCCAAGGTGACCCTGGACGACAACGCCGCCTTCCGTCACCCCGAGTGGGAGGAGTTCGCCGGCAGCGACATCGAGGACGAGCGCGAGGCCCGGGCCAAAGCCCGCGGCCTCAACTACATCGGCCTGGACGGTTCGGTGGGGATCATCGCCAATGGGGCAGGGCTGGCCATGAGCACGCTCGACGTGGTCAACCAGTGCGGCGGGGCCGCGGCCAACTTCCTCGACATCGGTGGTGGGGCCAACGCCGACGTGATGGCGGCCGCCCTCGAGGTCATCAACTCCGATCCCGCCGTCCGTTCCATCCTCGTCAACATCTTCGGGGGGATCACCCGGGTCGACGAGGTGGCCAACGGCGTGCTCGAGGCACTGAAGCGGGTGGACATCAGCTCACCCATCGTGCTCCGGCTCGACGGCACCAACGCCGAGGCCGGCCGCCAGATCCTGGCCGACCATCTGTCCGATCGCCTGGTCGCCGAACCGACCATGCTCGATGCCGCGCGCCGCGCGGTCGCCCTTGCAGGAGGCAAATCGTGAGCATCTTCGTGGATGAGAACACCAAAGTCGTCGTCCAGGGCATCAGCCCCACCAGCCAGGGCCTCTACCACGGGCTCCGCAACCGCGCCTACGGCACCCAGGTGGTGGCCGGGACCAACCCCAACCGGGGCGGCGAGGAGATCGAGGGTATCCCCGTCTTCGCCACCGTGGCCGAGGCCGTCGAGGCCACCGGGGCCAACGCCTCGTTCATCTCGGTGCCCCCCAAGTTCGCCGCCGACGCCATCGTGGAGGCCGCCGCGGCCGGCGTGCCCTTCGTGGTGTGCATCACCGAGGGCATCCCGGCCAGCGACGAGGCACTGGCCTACAACCGGTTGGTCCGGTTCCACCCCGACACCCGGCTGCTGGGCCCGAACTGCCCCGGCATCATCTCCCCCGGGAAGTGCAACATCGGCATCACGTCGGGCGACATCGCCATGCCCGGCGGTCCGGTGGGCATCGTGAGCCGTTCGGGGACGCTGACCTACCAGGCGCTCCACGAACTCTCCCAGCAGGGCGTGGGCCAGACGACCTGCGTGGGCATCGGTGGAGACCCGGTTCCCGGCACCAGCTTCATCGACTGCCTGGCCGCCTTCGAGGCCGACCCGGACACCAGGGCCATCATGATGATCGGCGAGATCGGCGGGTCGGCGGAGGAGGAGGCGGCCGAGTTCATCGACTCCTCGGTGACCAAGCCCGTCGTCTCCTACATCGCCGGGGTCACCGCGCCCCCGGGACGCAAGATGGGCCACGCCGGCGCCATCATCTCCGGCTCCAAGGGTACGGCCCAGGCCAAGATGGAGGCCCTGTCGTCCGCCGGGGTCACCGTCGCCCTCAACCCGACCGAGGCCGGGGAGGCCATGGTCGACGTCGTGCGGAAACTCGACTGAGGACAGCCATCCCCTCGGCTGTGCCGCTCCCCTCGGCGGCGGCGCTCGCCGATCGGCCCATCCTGGCCGTCATCTTCGACCTCGACGGGTTGCTCATCGACTCGGAACCGTTCTGGCGCCAGGCGGAGATCGAGGTGTTCGGCTCCCTCGGGCTGATGTTGACCGAGACCGACGTGCGCCAGACCATGGGCCTGCGCATCGATGACGCGGTGCGCCACTGGTGGGTCCGGTTCCCCTGGTCGGGGATGACCCTGGTGGAGGTCGAGCGCGCCGTGACGGCCCGGGTGGCCGAACTGATCGGCCGGTCCGGGGAGCCGATGCCGGGCGCCCGCGAATCCCTGTCCCTCTGTGCCCGCCTGGCGTTACCGGTGGCCGTCTGTTCCGGTTCCTACGCCGTCGTCATCGAAGCCGCCCTGGCCCGGTTGGGCATCGCATCCGACGTCACCGTCTGGCACTCGGCCGAGTGGGAGCCGCTGGGCAAACCGCACCCGGGGAGCTACCTGTCCACGGCGGCCAAGCTGGGCCTCGACCCGACTGCCTGCCTGGCCGTCGAGGACTCCTTCAACGGTGCCATCGCGGCCAAGGCGGCCCGCATGCGGGTGGTGGTCGTCCCCGAACCAGACGCGGTGGGCTCGCCGCGATGGGGATTCTGCGACGCGCTGCTCCCCTCGCTCACCGGATTCGACGAGCAGCTGCTGCGCTCGCTGGAGGGCCGGACGGCCTGACCGCCCAAACTTTCACTTCGGAAATGTCCCATCGGTGCCGATAGATGAGGCACGAGGGGCATTCCCTGGGCAGGGGAGACCGAGCGACGGAGGCCCGGTACCGGAGGCAGGCCGGTCGGGCCACGTCGCTCCGGTCCTTTTGCCGGGGAAGAGTCGAGCGCGCCCGGGTTCGGGCGCCGCCGCCCGGCCGCGACGCGGATCGCCGCCGGGCGGCACTGGTACGCGGATCCCCGCCGGGCGGCACCGCGACGCGGATCGCCGCCGGGCGGCGCTGGTAGCGTGCGGCCGTGAACCCCGCTCCATCCCGAGAGGCCACGCCGAATGCCGTGAGCATCGGGGTACTGGCGTCGGGCACGGGGAGCATCCTGGAGTCCATCGTGTCCGCCGACCTTCCGGTCCGGGTGGTGATCGCCGACCGGCCCTGCCGGGCCCTCGGGGTGGCCGCCGCCGCCTCGGTGCCCGAGGTGCTCGTCGACCGCGCCGGGTTCGGGGGGTTCGGCTCCGCCTTCGACCGTGACGCCTACACCGAGGCGATCACCGACGTGCTGATCGCCCACTCGATCGACGTGGTGGTGATGGCCGGATTCGGGACGGTCCTGGGCCAGGCCGTCCACACCGCCTTCCCCGGGCGCATCCTGAACACCCACCCGGCGCTGCTGCCCGCCTTCCCGGGCTGGCACGCGGTGGCCGACGCCCTGGCCGCCGGCGTCGAGGAGACGGGGACCACCGTCCACATCGCCACGCTGGAGATGGACGCCGGCCCGGTGCTGGCCCAGGCCCCGGTGCCGGTGCTGCCCGGCGACACCGAGGAGACCCTGCACGAGCGCATCAAATCGATCGAGCGCACGCTCTACCCCGACACCATCCGCCGGTTCATCGACGGGTTGGCGGCGACGGCGGGGGATGGGTCAGGATCACCAACGGAGGTTGCACCATGAGGGCACTGCTGTCCGTGTACGACAAGACCGGGTTGGTCGAGCTGGCTTCCGGACTCTCGGAACTGGGCTGGGAACTGATATCGAGCGGCGGCACGTCGGCCGCCCTCTCGGAGGCCGGCATCGACCACCTCGAGGTGGCCGAGGTCACCGGCGCCCCCGAGATGCTCGGTGGTCGGGTCAAGACCCTGCACCCGACGATCCACGGGGGCATCCTGGCCGACCGCTCGGTGCCCGGCCACCTCGCCGAGGTCGAGCGGTACGGCATCGACCTCATCGACCTGGTTGTCTGCAACCTCTATCCGTTCCCGTCGGACCCGTCGGTGGAGCTGATCGATGTGGGAGGGCCGACCATGGTGCGGGCCGCGGCCAAGAACCACGATCACGTCGGGATCGTGGTCTCGCCCGCCGACTACCCCGGGGTGCTGGCCGAGCTGCGGGAGCACGGTTCGCTCTCCGACTCCACCCGGCGACGGCTGGCCCGGGACGCGTTCGCCCACACGGCCGGATACGACGCCGCCATCGTCGAGTGGCTCGACGAGCGCCAGGTGCCCCTGTCCGCGCCGTCCGACGGCGACGATGTCTTCACCACCACCGCCCTCCTGCCGCCCAGCCTCCATCTCACCCTCGAACGGGCGGCCTCGATGCGCTACGGCGAGAACCCCCACCAGCACGGGGCCCGTTACCGCATCGCCGGCCAGCACTCGTGGTGGGACGACATGGTCCAGCACGGCGGGAAGGAGCTCTCGTACCTCAACGTCTTCGACACCGATGCGGCATGGCGGCTGGTCCACGAGCTGGTCGCCGATCGGGGCGTCGACCAGGCGGTGGCCATCATCAAGCACGCCAACCCGTGCGGGGTCGCCCTCCATGCCGATCTGGCCGTCGCCTACCAGCGGGCCCTCGACTGCGATCCGCAGTCGGCCTTCGGGGGGATCGTGGCCATCGGCGGGCCGGTGACGGGCCCGGTCGCCGATGCCATCTCGGCCGGGCCCCAGGCCGACGTGATCATCGCCCCGTCCTACGAGGAGGAGGCGCTGGCCCGCCTGGCTTCGAAGCGCAAGGCCACCCGGCTGCTGTCGGCGCCCTCCCCCGAACCGGTGGTGCGCCAGATCCGCAGCCTCGGGGCCAGCGTGCTGGTGCAGGACGCCGACCGGTTCGTGGTCGATCCCTCCTCCTGGGAGGTGGTGACCAGGGCCCGGCCGACCGAGGCCCAGTGGCGGGACCTGGCTCTGGCCTGGAAGGTCTGTGCCCGCACCACCTCCAACGCCATCGCCGTGGTCGCCGACGGCCAGGCCGTCGGGGTCGGGGCCGGCCAGCAGTCCCGGGTAGTGGCCGCCGAGATCGCGGTGGCCAAGGCCGGCTCCCGGGCCGGGGGCGGGGCTGCGGCCAGTGACGCCTTCTTCCCGTTCCCCGACGGTCTGTTGGTCCTGGCCCAGGCCGGCGTGGCCGCCGTGGTCCAGCCCGGGGGCTCGATCCGCGACGCCGAGGTCATCGCCGCGGCCGACGAGGCCGGCGTGACCATGGTGATGGCGGGTGGCGAACGGCATTTCCGGCACTGAGGGCGGAGGCTGGTCTGAGGGGCGGAGACCGCGCTGGAGGGCGGGGAGCCGAACTGGGGGCGGGAAGCAGAGAGGAGCGATGTGATGATCGGGTGGGTGCGGACACGGCGCAGGGGGCTCGGGCGATGACGGCGATCCTGCTCGACGGTGAGCTGCTGGCCACCAGGATCAGGGCCGAGCTGACCGATCGGGTGGCCCGCCTGCGTGGGGCCGGTGTCGTGGTCGGGCTGGGGACCATCCTGGTGGGCGACGACGGGCCGAGCGCACGGTACGTGGCCATGAAGCACGAGGACTGCGCCGAGGTCGGCATCCACTCCGCCCACGAGCACCTCCCCGCCGACGTCTCCCAGGCCGAGCTGGAGGCGGTGGTGGCCCGGTTCAACGCCGACCCGGCCATCCACGCCTATCTGGTCCAGCTCCCCCTCCCTCCCGGGCTCGACGAGGAACGGGTGCTCCTGGCCGTCGATCCCGACAAGGACGTCGACGGTCTCCACCCGGTGAACCTCGGCCGCCTGGTCATGGGGGCCAACGGTCCCCTCCCCTGCACACCGGCGGGCATCGTGGAGCTGCTCCGGGCCAACGACGTCCCCGTCGAGGGGAAGCACGTGGTGATCATCGGTCGGGGGCTCACCATCGGCCGGCCGCTGGCCCTGCTCATGGCCATGAAGCGCCCGGGGTGCAATGCGGCCGTGACCGTGGTCCACACCGGTGTCGAGGACATGGCCGGCCTGGTCTCCCAGGGTGACGTGGTGGTGGCCGCTGCCGGCCGGGCCGGCCTGGTGACCCCGGACATGGTCAAGCCCGGTGCCGCCGTGGTCGGGGCGGGCACCTCGTGGGAGGGCCGGAAGCTGCTGTCCGACGTCGACCCGGCCGTGGCCGACGTCGCCGGGTGGATCACACCGCGCCTCGGCGGGGTGGGGCCCATGACCAGGGCCATGCTCCTGCGCAACGCGGTGCGGGCCGCGGAGCGGGCGTCGTGAACGCACCCCCCGCCCCCGGGTCGGACCGACGGCCGTGGGGGACCGGCACCGTGCTCGTGGGCGACGGGGACGACACCGTCCGGCTCGACGACGACTTCGGCCGGGTCGACCGGTGAGGGGCGCGGCCGGCTCCCCGGGGTCCGGCCGGCGGTGGCCGCCCTGGTGATGGCCACGGGCCTGGCCCTGTCTGCGGTGACGGTGCCCGCCACCGCCGGCGCCACTTCGGGGTCGGCCGCCGGGCCGGCATCGACGACCACCACCGTCCTGGCGCCGACCACGACGACTGCGCCGCCGGCCACCACGACCACCACCGAGCCGGCCACCACCACGACCGTGCCTCCCCCGACCACGTCAACCCGTCCCCAGCACACCGCCACCACCGCTCCGGTGCCGACCACCACCACGACCTCGCCGACATCGAAGTCCACGTCGAGCAAGACCCCTTGGGGGCTCATCGCCCTCATCGTGGTGCTGGTCATCGCCATCGTGCTCGTCGTCGTCCTGCTCCGGTCGCGGAAGAAGAAGGGCATCGAGGCCGGGTGGCACCGGGCCGTGGTCCCGGCCCTGAGCGATGCGCAGCTGGCCCGGGACGCGGTCCTCTCGGACAACGCCATGTCCGACGACCCGGGCCTCCGGGGCGCGGTTCAGGTCCAGGTGGAGAGGGCCGCCACCGCCCTCGAGGGCGTCGCCCGGGCCGCACCGGACCCCGAAGCCGCCGACCTGGCCACCCGGGCCGCCGCCGCCCTGCGAGGGTTGGCCTTCGCCGTGGAGGCCGATCGGCTGCTCCGTCAGGGGGTGTCCGCCCCCACGGGGGTCCAGCTGGCCCAGGCCGACGAAGCACGCCGTTCCCGGTACTCCGAGTTGAGCGGGGCGCTGGCCAGCCTGTCCACCCGGATCGGCGCGGCTCCCCGTGCCCGCCGTGCCCGGTGACGCTAGGGAGCCGGGAGGGGCCGGGAGGAGCCGGGGCGGGCGGTGATCGGGCGGTGACCAGGGATGTTCTCGGCGCCTGACCCGGGAACGGGACCGGCTCCCCCGGTAGGCTGGTCCGGTCATGACCCGGATTGCTGATCTGTTGGCCAAGGGGCGGACCTACTCGTTCGAGTTCTTCCCGCCCAAGACCGACGCCGAGCAGGCCACCCTGGTGAAGACGCTCCGCGACCTCGAGCCCCTCGGTCCGTCCTTCGTATCGGTCACCTACCGGGGCGGGGCCGAATCCCGCAAGCGGACCTTCGACCTGGTCACCGGCATGCTGCGCACCACCACCCTGGTGCCGATGGCCCACCTGATCTGCGTGGCCCATACCCGGCTGGAGCTGGCCGAGATTCTGGTGGCCTACCGGATGGCCGGCGTCGAGAATCTCATGGCCCTGGGCGGCGATCCACCGGCCGATCCCGCCGAGGGGCCGGGTGAGCTCAGCCATGCCTCGGAGCTGGTGGAGCTGGCCTCGGCCATCGGGGGGTTCTCGATCGGGGTGGCCGCCCAGCCGGGGTGCCACCCGCTCTCGCCCGACCCGGCCAGCGACCGCGACCACCTGGCCGCCAAACTGTCGCGGGCCGACTTCGCCGTCACCCAGTTCTTCTTCGAGTTGTCCGACTACACCGGCCTGGTGGCCGACCTGGCCGAACGGGGCGTGGACAAGCCGGTGCTGCCCGGGATCATGCCGGTCACCAGCCTCACGTCGGTGCCCCGCATGGCCGTCATGGGCGCGGCGGTCCCCGGCTGGATGGTGGAGCGGCTGGAACGGGCGGACCGCAAGGGTGGAGCCGACGCCGTCCGCCACGAAGGAGTGGAGATCGCCACCGAGCTGTGCCGGCAACTGCTGGCCGCCGGCGTCCCCGGTCTCCACTTCTACACCCTCAACCGGTCGAGCGCGACCCGTGAGATCTACGCCGCCCTGGACCTCGCCGCCACCTGATCGGCGGGGTACGACTTCTGACACTGCCCCCGCCCGGGCGATCACGACCGGCCAGCTGATAGGCGGGGTACGACCCCCCGGCGAGGGACGAGGGTTCGGTTGCCCGGGTTGGCGGAGGTGGGCAGGGGTGCCGATAGGCTGCCGCCATGCCTGAACTCATCACGCAGGGGCCCGACGGCGAGCTCCACGTCTCCGACCAGCCGATCATCCCGTTCATCGAGGGCGACGGCACCGGAGTGGACATCTGGCCGGCGGCCAAGCTGGTCCTGGACGCCGCCGCCGCCAAGTACGGCAGGTCGGTGGCGTGGAAGGAAGTGCTGGCCGGGCAGAAGGCCTATGACGAGACCGGCGACTGGCTGCCCGAGGAGACCGTCGAGGCCTTCCGCACCCACCTCATCGGGATCAAGGGTCCCCTGACCACGCCGGTGGGCGGCGGGATCCGATCCCTCAACGTCGCCCTGCGCCAGATCCTCGATCTCTACGTCTGCCTCCGGCCGGTGCGGTGGTTCACCGGCGTGCCCTCACCCGTGCTCCATCCCGAGTTGGTGGACATGGTCATCTTCAGGGAGAACACCGAGGACATCTACGCCGGCCTCGAGGCCGAGGCCTACAGTCCGGAGGCGGCCAAGCTGTCCGCCTTCTTGCGCGACGAGATGGGCTGGGAAGTCCGCGAGGGCTCCGGAATCGGCATCAAGCCCATCTCGGAGTTCGGCTCCAAGCGGCTCATCCGTGCCGCCATCAAGTACGCGCTGAGCCACGGCCGGTCCAGTGTGAACCTCGTCCACAAGGGGAACATCCAGAAATTCACCGAGGGCGCCTTCCGGAACTGGGGCTACGAGCTGGTCCGGGAGGAGTTCGCCGACGTGGCCGTCGGATGGGACGACTGTGACGGCAAGCCCGGCGACAAGCTCCTGGTCAAGGACAGCATCGCCGATATCACCCTCCAGCAGGTGCTCACCCGCCCGGCCGAGTTCGACGTCATGGCCACCACCAATCTCAACGGCGACTACCTCTCCGACGCATTGGCCGCCCAGGTCGGCGGGATCGGGATCGCCCCGGGCGGCAATATCAACTACGTCACCGGGCACGGCATCTTCGAGGCCACCCACGGGACGGCGCCCAAGTACGCCGGGCTGGACAAGGTCAACCCCGGCTCCGTGCTGTTGTCCGGCGTGATGATGTACGAGCACATCGGATGGACGGAGGCGGCCGCCGACATCGTGGCCGCCCTGGAGGCGACCATCGCCGACAAGGTGGTCACCTACGACTTCGCCCGGCTGATGGAGGGCGCCACCGAGGTCAAGTGCTCGGAGTTCGCCGCCGCCATCGTCGACCGGCTCTAGCGGCCGTTCCGGCAGCGGTCGTTCCGGCAGGAGTCGGGCCGGCAGGAGTCGGGCCGGCAGGAGTCGGGCGAGCAGGAGTCGGCCCGGCAGGAGTCGGGCGAGCAGTGAGCGCCAGCCCGATGCGCCCGTCCCGGTTCGACCGCATCGGACGATTCCCATTAGCCTCCATCCCATGGCAGCCAAACCTCCGATCCACGTCACAGTCACCGGGGCCGCGGGACAGATCGGCTACTCCCTCCTGTTCCGGATCGCCTCCGGCGAGATGCTCGGCCCCGACCAGCCGGTCGTGCTGCGGCTCCTCGAGATCGAACCGGGGATGAAGGCGCTCGAGGGTGTGGTCATGGAGATCGATGACTGCGCCTTTCCGCTGGTCAGCGACATCGTCTGCACCACCGACCTCAACACCGCCTTCGACGGCACCTCGTTGGCCCTGCTGGTGGGATCGATCCCCCGCAAGGCGGGCATGGAGCGGGGCGATCTGCTCACCGTCAACGGGGGGATCTTCGGCCCCCAGGGCCGGGCCATTGCGGCCAATGCCGCCTCCGACGTGCGGGTGCTGGTGGTGGGCAATCCGTGCAACACCAACTGCCTCATCGCCCGTTCCAACGCGCCGGAGGTTCCGGACGACCGGTGGTTCGCCATGACCCGACTGGACGAGAACCGGGCCAAGGCGCAGTTGGCCCGCAAGGCCGGCGTGCCGGTGTCGGCGGTCTCCAACGTGGCCATCTGGGGCAACCATTCCGCCACCCAGTTCCCCGACTATGCCAACGCCCTCATCGGTGGCGAACCGGCGGCCAAGGTCATCGACGACACCGAGTGGCTGCAGGGGGAGTTCCTCACCACCGTCCAGAAACGGGGCGCAGCCGTCATCGAGGCGCGGGGCCTGTCCTCGGCGGCGTCGGCGGCCAATGCCGCCGTCGACTCCGTCATCAGCATCCGCACCGCCACCCCCGGTGCCGACTTCACCTCCCTGGCGGTGGTGTCCAACGGTGAGTACGGCATCCCCGCCGGGCTCCAGTTCGGGTTTCCGGTCCGGTCGGACGGATCCGGCGGCTGGACCGTGGTCGAGGGACTGGAGCACGATCCGTTCGCCACCGAGCGGATCCGCATCACCACCGAGGAGCTCGAGGCCGAGCGGGCCGACGTGGCCGAGCTGTTGCCCTGACCGCCCTACGCGGTCGCAGCGGCCGCTCGCTCAGAGCTGCGAGAAGAAGTCGACCAGGAGGGCGCTCACCTGGTCGCCGTGGGTGAACACTCCGAGGTGGCTGGCTCCGGCGATCTCCGTGAACTGGGCGCCGGGGATGGCGGCGGCGGCCTGGCGGGCGCGCTCGGGCGGGGAGTCGACATCGTGCTCGAAGGCCATCACCAGGCACGGCACCTGGATGGTCGACCACTGACGGGTGCGTTCGAGATCGAGTGACCAGGCCAGGCACGCCTCGTACTGGCCCAACCGGCCCGGGTTGGGCCACGGCGGCAGGTCTCCGATCATCTCCAACCAGGAGTCGACCACGGTGTCGTCCTGGAGCTCGTGATTGGGGAGGTAGCGCAGTGTCTCGGTGGCGTAGAAGAGCGGCGGGAGGGGGGCATCGAGACGGGCCAGGTCACGCTCGACGGTGGTGATCGCCTTCTCCCAGGCGGTGGCCATGTTGCAGCTGCCCATGAAGGCCGCCCCGAGCACCCGGTGCGGGTGGCGGATGGCCATGGTCTCGGCCACCCAACCGCCCATCGAGTGCCCGGCGATGCGCACCACCGGCATGTCCAGGTGGTCGAGCAGGCCGAGGGTGTCGGACACCAGGTCCGCCACCGAGTAGGGCGGTGGCGGTGACGACGAAGGTTCCACGCCCCGGTTGTCGAAGGTGAGGACCTGGTAGCCGGCATCGACCAGCGCGGGGACCAGGGTCAGCTGCCAGGCCACCGACGGCTGGCCGCAGCCGCACACGAGCACCACTGGCTCTCCCGATCCGAACACGTCGTAGGCGATGGTGACACCGTCGAGGCTCAGTTCCGGCACGGCTCCCCCTCCGGGCCGTGACCGGGGACCGCGCTCACTTGGGGATCAGCTCGATGCGGTTGCCGAACGGGTCGTCCACGTACCACTGCGGCTTTCCGGGGACGTCCTCGGTCCGCCGGGTCGGGTAGCCGGCCCCGTCCAGCTGCCGGCAGAGCGAGTCGAGATTGGAGACCACCAGCGCCGGATGCGCCTTGCGGGCCGGCCGGAAATCCTCTTCCACCCCGAGGTGCACCTTGGCCGTTCCCAGTTCGAACCAGCAGCCGCCCCGGGCGGCGAGGGCAGCCGGTTTGGGAACCCTCGGCAGCCCGAGCAGTCCGGCGAAGAACTCCTCGGCGCGGGCCTCGGCTTCGGGTCCCGGAGGCATGGCCAGCTGCACGTGGTCGATCCCCACGATCAGGTGGGCCGGTGCCATCACGGCCGGCCTCCCCCGGTGGCCAGGTTGCGCTGGTCCCGCCGCAGGGGATGGTCTCCCGGCACCTCGACCAGATGGATCCGGAGCCCGTCAGGATCGGTGATCCACGCCTCGATGAGCCCCCATGGTTCGAGGGTGGCGGGACGGACCAGATCCACGCCCCGCCCCACCAGCTCGTCGACGGCGGCGTCGATGGACCGGACCTGCAACCACAGCGTCACCGGCCCGTCGGCCGGCCGTCGATCGGGTCCCGAGGGGACGCCGCCCTGCCTCGCCGCCACCACTTCGATCAGGCCGCCGCCGGCGAAGAAGACGACACCGCGGCCCTCGCCCTCACCGAATTCCCGGGCCACCGGCAGGTTCAGGGCCCCGCCGTAGAAGGCCAACGACCGCTCCAGATCGGTCGGATGGATGATGGTTCTGCTGGTCAGAACGTCCACGGTGCCGCCCGTCTCCTCGGTTCCCATGCCGGTGCGGCCACCACGTTGTCACGTCGTCCCGGCCGCTGCCAGCACCGCCGGCGCAGCCCCACGGCGCCGGCCGGCTCGTCGCTGTTCAGTAGGTCGTCGATGCCACCAGGTCCCGGGTGCTGGTGCGCGCCGCCATCAGCATCTCCTGGGCGGCAACCAGCACCGAGAGGTCTCCCCGGACCCGGATGCGGCCGCTGTTCAGCGCCTCGGCCACGGCCAGCTCGCCCTTCGACATGGCCACGGCGTCGTCGTAGGAGATGACCACGGTCACATCGGGCGGTTCGTGGGCCCCGTCCGACGGGGCACCGCCGTCTGCAGGGTCGAGCCGGGCACCGCCATCAGCGGGGTGCTCCAGGTGCAACCGGAGCGTGCCGTCGGACAGCGCCGAGGACGACACGGACATCACCGTCGGGGCCGCCCCGGACCTCCTGGACGACGGTGAACCTGCCGTCGGCGGCGGCCAGCCCGGCATCGGGACCCGGGCCCGGGATCGTCACATCCTCCAGGGCGGTGTTGAACTCCTCGGCCCACCGGGAGCTCAGGAAGCGGACCACGTCACGCTCCCGGTCCCGGCCGTCAACCGCTTGTCTCCCGCGCCGGATCGGAGCGGATCACCCGGCCGAGGGGTCCTCGGCCGCCTCCGGAGCCGTGGCGGTCTCAGGAGCCGGATCCGGAGCCGCCGCCGCCACGCCCACCTCGTCGTCGGCCGGCCCCGGAGCGGTGGAGACGGCACCGCCGGGAGCGGGGATGCCGTGGACCTCGGGTCGGGGCTGCACCGCGGCAGGTCCCACCGCGGCCGCGCTGGCGGCCGCCTCGGCCGGCGTGCCCTTCTTGCGGTGCCGGATCTTGCGGCCCAGCCAGGCAATCGGGTCGTATGAGGCGTCGACCACCCGCTCCTTCAGCGGGATGATGGCGTTGTCGGTGATCTTGATGCTCTCGGGGCACACCTCCGTGCAGCACTTGGTGATGTTGCACTTGCCCAGTCCCTGTTCCTGTTGCAGGAGCTCACGGCGGTCGTTCACGTCCAGCGGATGCATCTCCAACTCGGCCGAGCGGGCGAAGAAGCGGGGGCCGGCGTAGGCGGTCTTGTTCTCCTCGTGGTCCCGGATGACATGGCACACGTCCTGGCACAGGTAGCACTCGATGCACTTGCGGAATTCCTGGCTCCGCTCCACATCGATCTGCTGCATGCGGTAGCCGCCGGCCTCCTCCTCGTCGGCCGTCTTGGGCCGGGGCTGGAACGGGGGTATCCGCTTGGCCACCTCGTAGTTGTAGGACACGTCGGTGACCAGGTCCCGGAGGATGGGGAACGCCCGCATGGGCGCCACCGTCACCGCCTCGCCCGGGCGGAAGGGTGTCCATCCGGGTCATGCACATGAGGGAAGGCCGTCCGTTGATCTCAGCCGAGCACGACCCGCACTTCCCCGCTTTGCAGTTCCACCGGCAGGCCAGGTCGGGGGCGTGGGTGGCCTGGACCCGGTGGATGACGTCGAGCACCACCTCGCCCTCCTGGGCGGGCAGCTGGTAGTCGAAGAACTCGCCACCGGTCTCGTCGCCGCGCCACAGGCGCATGGTGACTTCGCCCCCGCCCGGTCCCGCCGACCCCCCCGACACCGTTCACTTCGCTCACTGCGCCGACGTCACCGACTCCGCCGACGTCACCGAGCACGCCGACTCCGCCGACGTCGCCGGACGCGCCGGCTTCGGCGGCGTCTCCGCCCTCCGTGGGTTCCTCGGCCATCAGGTCGCCTCCTCGAACAGCTCTTTGAGATCGTCGGGCATCACCGGGATGGGCTCGGGGTCGACGGTGATGCACTGGATCGACGGGGTGCCACCGACGCCGCCGTGGCCCCGGTCGGCCGGCGGGATCCGCTGCACGAAGTTGACCGTACCCAGCTCCGGGTCGGGCTTCGGGTAGTCGTCGCGGGTGTGCCCGCCCCGGCTCTCCTTGCGGTTGATGGCCCCCAACGTGGTGCTCCGGGACACCGTGAGCATGGACGGGAGGTCGGTGGTGAGGTTCCACCCCGGGTTGTAGCGACGCCCTCCGCTCACCGATACCCGCTTGGCCCGCTCCTCGAGCATTTCGAGCTTCCCCAGCGCCTCCTCGAGCTCGGAACCGGTGCGGATGATCCCGACCAGGTTCTGCATGGTCACCTGCAGGTCGTGATGGATCTCGTAGGGGTTCTCGCCGCCCTCGTTCTCGAAGGGGGCCACGGCCGCCTCGATGGTTTCGGTCACCTGGCCCTGGTCGAGGCCGACGGCCCCGGGGCGGCCCGAGGCGTAGTCGGCCGCACCGACGCCGGCCCGGCGGCCGAACACCAAGAGGTCGGACAGGGAGTTGCCTCCGAGGCGGTTGGCGCCGTGCATCCCGCCGGCCACCTCGCCGGCTGCGAACAGTCCGGCCACGGTGGTGGCCGCCGAATCGGCGTCGACCCTGACCCCGCCCATGATGTAGTGGCAGGTCGGGCCCACCTCCATGGCCTCGGCGGTGATGTCCACCCCGGCCAGCTCCTTGAACTGGTGGTACATGGAGGGGAGCCGACGTCGGATGTCCTCGGCGCTCCGGCGGGTGGCGATATCCAGGAAGACGCCCCCGTGCGGGCTCCCCCGGCCCGCCTTCACCTCGCTGTTGATCGAGCGGGCCACCTCGTCCCGGGGGAGCAGCTCGGGCGGACGCCGACCGGCCGAATGGTCGTCGTACCACTTGTCGGCCTCGTCCTCCGAGTCGGCCGTCTCGGCGGCGAACATCGGGGGGATGTAGTCGAACATGAACCGCCGGCCGTCCGAGTTGCGCAGCACGCCACCGTCGCCCCGGACCCCTTCGGTGACCAGGATCCCGCGCACCGACAGGGGCCAGACCATTCCCGTCGGGTGGAACTGGACGGACTCCATGTCGATGAGGTCGGCGCCGGCCCACAGCGACATGGCGTGCCCGTCACCGGTCGACTCCCACGAGTTGGAGGTGTACAGCCAGCTCTTGCCCACGCCGCCGGTGGCCATGACCACCGCCTTGGCCGTGAACACCACGAACTCGCCGGAGGGGCGCCAGTAGCCGATCAGCCCGGAGACGGCCCCGTCGGCGTCGTGGAGGAGGCGGAGCACCTTGACCTCCATGAACACCTCGATGCCGTCGGCCACCGCCTTCTGCTGGAGGGTGCGGATGAGCTCGAGGCCGGTCCGGTCGCCGATGTGGGCCAGGCGGGCGAAGCGGTGGCCCCCGAAGTCGCGTTGGAGGATGAGGCCGTCCTTGGTCCGGTCGAAGAGGGCGCCCCAGTCCTCGAGCTCACGCACCCGGTCCGGAGACTCCTGGGCGTGGAGCTGGGCCATGCGCCAGTTGTTGAGCATCTTGCCGCCCCGCATGGTGTCCCGGAAATGGACCTTCCAGCTGTCCTCGGCGTAGACGTTTCCGAGGGCGGCGGCCACACCGCCCTCGGCCATGACGGTGTGGGCCTTGCCCAGCAGCGACTTGCACACCAGCGCGGTGCGCAGCCCCCTGGACTTCGCCTCGATGGCGGCCCGCAGCCCGGCGCCGCCGGCGCCGACGACGATGACGTCGAAATCGTGGGTCTCGTACTCAGCCATCGGTCCCGATACCCCTCAGAAGTGGAAGCCGTAGTCGTGGATGGTCCCGCTGGCCACCAGCCGGACGTAGAAGTCGGTGAAGGCCACGAAGACGAGGCTCATCCAGGCGAAGACCATGTGACGGGCGTTGAGCGGGGTGAGGGTCTTCCAGATCCGGTGGCGGATGGGGGAGGCCGAGAACTGCTTGACCCCGCCCCCGCAGAGGTGGCGGCATGCGTGGCAGCTGAGCGAGTAGAGCCACAGCAGGGTGGCGTTGATGAGGAGCACCGCGGTGCCCACGCTGAACCCGATGCCGTTGCCCGGCTGGCGGAAGGCCACGATGGCGTCGATGGTCAGGATCACGTTGAAGACCAGCCCGAAGTAGAAGAAGTAGCGGTGGATGTTCTGCAGCAGCAGGGGGAACCGTGTCTCACCGCTGTAGGCGCCGTGGCCGTCGGAGACGGCGCAGGCCGGTGGGGCCAACCAGAACGACCGGTAGTAGGCCTTCCGGTAGTAGTAGCAGGTGAGGCGGAAGCCGAGGGGGAAGATCAGGATGAGAAGGGCGGGTGAGATCTCCCACCAGGTGATCACCGTGCCCGGATGGCTGCCGGGCACGCAGCTCTCGGTGAGGCAGGGGGAGTAGAAGGGCGAGATCAGGTCGCGGTGCAGCGTGGCTCCGGCGTAGTAGTCCTTGTTGACGAACGCCGCCCAGCTGGCATAGCCCACGAATGCGGTGAGCACGGTCACCGTGACGACCGGCTGGATCCACCACCTGTCCCGGCGGAGGGTCGGGACCGCCGGGCCACCCCGGGCTCCTCCCAGCACCACCGGGGTGAGGCGGGGCTGCTGTGGCGTCCTCCAACGTGGTCAAGTCTTCTCTCCCTGATCTGGCCGCATTCCGGCCACCGATCGGCGCGCTGGGCCCAGTGCGGCCCGTCGAAGGCGGCTGACGGACCCTCATCTTTCCACCCCGGGGACATCCGTTGCGAAACATCCCGCCACCAGCGGCCGGTGGGGGCGTCCGGCGGGATCAGGAACCGAACCCGACGGCGGCCGGTGCCACCCCGGCCCGACCACACGGTCACGACGCACCGCGGCCCGATCGTGCCGCGTAGGCTCGGTCCATGACCACGCCGGAACCCTCTGATCAGCACGGACGCCAGCCCAGCCGGCCCTCGACCTCTCGGTCCGGTCGACCCCTCCTCCCGACATCACCACCCTCGGCCGCCTCCGCGAGTCGGGCTGGAAGTCGATCCCGGTGGCCGAGGAGATCCGGCGCAACGCCTCGATCCGGATCGCCGACGGTGATGCCGCTGGTCACCGGGTGCTCGGCTTCGAGGACACGCGTGCTGCCCCAGCTGGAGAACGCCGTCCTGGCCGGGCACGACGTGATCCTCCTCGGCGAGCGGGGCCAGGCCAAGACGCGGATCATCCGGTCGATGGTCGGGCTCCTCGACGAGTGGCTGCCCGTCGTGGCCCACTCGGAGATCAACGACGACCCGTACCACCCCGATCTCCCGTTTCGCCAAGGACCTGCTGGCCGAGGCGGGCGACGACCTGCCCGTGGCGTGGGTCCACCGGAGCGACCGCTACGGCGAGAAGCTGGCCACGCCGGACACCTCGATCGCCGACCTCATCGGCGAGGTCGACCCCATCCGGGTGGCCGAAGGCCGGTACCTGTCCGACGAGCTGACCATCCACTACGGCCTGGTGCCCCGGCTCAACCGGGGCATCTTCGCCGTCAACGAGCTCCCGGACCTGGCCGAACGCATCCAGGTCGGGCTGCTCAACGTGCTCGAGGAGCGCGACGTCCAGATCCGCGGCCACCGGGTGCGCCTGCCCGCTCGACATCGTGCTGGTGGCCACGGCCAATCCCGAGGACTACACCAACCGGGGCCGGATCATCACCCCCCTGAAGGACCGTTTCGGGGCCCAGATCCGCACCCACTACCCACCCGACGCCGCCACCGAGCTGCGGATCGCCGAGGTGGAGGCCGATCTGCCCGGTCGACCCGGTTCGGGTGGGGCGACCGGGGCGGGCGAGACCGGTGCGAAGGTCGAGGTGCCCGACTTCATGGCCGAGGTGGTGGCCGAGCTGAGCCAGCTGGCCCGCCAGAGCCCCCACCTCAACCAGCGTTCCGGGGTGTCGGTGCGCCTCACCATCGCCAACTACGAGACCCTGGTGGCCAACGCCACCCGGCGCGCCCTGCGCAACGGGGAGACCGAGGCCGTGCCCCGGGTGTCCGACCTCCAGGCCCTGGTCTCCTCCACCCAGGGCAAGGTGGAGATCGAGTCGCTCGAGGAGGGGCGCGAACAGGTCCTGTTGGCCCAGACTGGTGTCGGCCGCCGTGCTGCTGGTCTTCCGCCGCCGGGTGGTGCTGGCCGACCCCCAGAGCGTGGTCGGGGCTTTCACCACCGACACGGTGGTCCATGCCGGAGACGATCTTCCGGCCACGGCCTATGCCGCCACGCTGGCCCAGATCCCGGCGCTGTCGGCCCCGGTGCTGGCCCTCACCGGTGGATCCGAGGACCCGGGCGCTGGTGGCCAGCGCCGTCGAGTTCCTCCTGGAGGGGCTGCACCTGACCAAACGGCTCAACAAGGAGGCGGCCGGGGCCAGGGCGACGTACCGGGGCCGGGGATGACCTGGCGCTTCGACTACCGCCGATGGGACGGGACCCAGGACTCAGCTGGTCGACGACACCGATCGGTGCTGTCGCAGCTGACCGACGACCTGCTGGCCAACGGCGACCTTCACGAGGCGCTGCAACGGATGCTCAACCGGGGGTGGACGACCCCGGACGGCGAGCAGGTCCAGGGGCTGCGCGACCTGCTGGACCAGCTGCGCCTGGAGCGCGAGGAGCAGCTCGACCGGGGTGACCTCGGGGGCGCCTACCGCGAGATCGCCGAAGAGCTCCAGCAGGTCCTGTCCGAGGAGCGCATCGGCATCGAGCAGCTCCAGGCCGACGCCGGCGCCTCCGGCGACCAGCGCCGCCGGGAGGTCACCGACGAGGTGGCCGCGGAACGGCGGATGCAGCTCGATCTGCTCCCGAACGACCTGGCCGGCCAGGTGCGGGGGCTGCAGAACTACGAGTTCGTCTCCTCCGAGGCCCGCCAGCACTTCGAGGAACTGATCGAGCGGCTGCGTGAGGAGGTGGCCCGGACCTACTTCGATCAGATGTCCGAGGCGCTGTCCAATCCCGATCCCGCCCAGCTGGCCCACATGCGCGAGGCGTTCGACGCCCTCAACCGGATGATCGAGCAGCGGGAGGCGGGCGAGGCGATCGATCCCTCGTTCGAGTCGTTCATGGAGCAGTTACGGGGACCTCTTCCCGGGCAACCCGGCCGACCTCGACGAGCTCCTGGAACAGCTGGCGGCCCGCATGGCCGCCGCCCAGGCCATGTGGAACTCGATGTCCCCCGAGCAGCGCGCCCAGCTCCAGGGCCTGGCCGAGTCGCTGCTCGAGGACCTCGACCTCCGCTGGCAGGTGGACCGGCTGGCCGGCAATCTGCAGCGGGCCTTCCCGGGGGCCGGTTGGGACCAGCGTTTCCGCTTCAGCGGCGACGAGCCCATGGGCATGGGGGAGGGCACCGATGCCGCCGGGCGCCTGCGTGACCTCGACGAGCTCGAGGACTTCCTGCGCTCGGCCAACTCGCCGGCATCGCTCAGTCCGAGGTCGATCTGGACAAGGTGCGGCAGCCACCTGGGCGACGACGCCGCCCGATCGCTCGACCGGCTGTCCAAGCTGGCCAAGCAGCTGGCCGACGACGGGCTCATCGACCAGCGGGAGGGCCGATTCGAGCTCACCCCCAAGGGCATCCGCCGGATCGGCCAACAGGCCCTGTCCGACCTGTTCGACCAGCTCGACAAGGACCGGGTGGGCAACCACCGCACCACCTGGACGGGGACCGGGCCACGACCGGGAGGAGACCACCAAGCCCTACGAGTTCGGGGATCCCTTCAACCTCGACCTGTCCCGCACCGTGCACAATGCCGTGCGGCGGGCCGGCAGCGGCGTGCCGGTTCGGCTGTCCCCCGACGACTTCGAGGTCATCGAGACCGAGGCGCTGACCCGTTCGGCCACCGTCCTCCTCCTCGACCTCTCCCTGTCGATGCCCATGCGGGACAACTTCGTCCCGGCCAAGAAGATGGCCATGGCCCTCCACACCCTCATCTCGACCCGGTTCCCGCGCGACTACCTGGGACTGGTCGGGTTCTCGGAGGTGGCCCGGGAGATCGAGCCCGAGGATCTGCCCACGGTGAGCTGGGACTACGTCTACGGGACCAACCTGCAGCACGGCCTGATCCTGGCCCGCAAGATGCTGGCCCACCAGCAGGGGACCAAGCAGATCATCCTGGTCACCGACGGCGAGCCCACCGCCCACGTGATCCCCTACGAGGGCGGGGTCGGGTACGACGTCTACTTCAACTACCCGCCGGTTCCCGAGACCCTCGAGGTCACCCTGGCCGAGGTGATGCGGTGCACCAAGGCCGGGCATCACCATCAACACCTTCCTGCTCGACCCCGACCGGGGCCTGCAGGGCTTCATCGAGCAGCTGTCGCGGATCAACCGGGGCCGCACCTTCGCCACCTCGCCCGACCAGCTGGGCGACTACGTGCTGGTCGACTTCCTGGCCCACAAGACGACCCTGCGAGCCCGGGGTCGGCGAGCGGGCTGAGCCGCCCCGCCTGGCCTGCCCCGCCCGCGCCCGGCCCGCGCCCGGCCCGACCCGTCCCGCCCGACCCGGTCCGTGTTGCCCGGCGCCCTCCGTCCCCGTCCACCCGGCGCCCGGTCCGGACGCCCCCGTCCGGGCAGTCCACGAGGGGCGGAGTGCGCCGTCGCCCGGCGATGAGCCCCGGCCCGCCGGGGGCCCATGCCGCGGACAAGACGCCCCCCAGGAGCTTGCGATCCTGTTCACAAAGAGCTTTTTCTTGCGTTTCCCGCTTCGATAGTGAAAGATGACATATCTGTAGTTACATCCGTGCTATGCGATTTCGTCCGGAACCGTGTGGATGAGTGGGAGGGAGGCCTGTCAATGGACATGGTGTCATTGATGTACGGGCCCCAAGAGCGCAGCTGGCAGACCAGGGCGAACTGCATGGGGGTGGACCCCGATCTGTTCTTCCCCGAGCGGGGGGCGTCGACCCGCGAGGCGAAGGAAGTGTGCCGGGGGTGCGTGGTTCGCGAGGACTGCCTCGAGTACGCCCTGGCCAACGGGGAGAAGTTCGGGATCTGGGGCGGACTGTCCGAGCGCGAGCGCCGGCGGCTGCGCCGCCAGCGGGCCATGCAGCGCCGGGCCGTGGTCAGCGCCTCTTGAGGTCGACCGCCGGCCGCGCGGCCGACCGGCGCCGACTACCGTCCCCCGCTCAGGCGCCTCGATGGTCCGGTCTCCGCTGAGGTCGAGTTCGGCCAGCGGCGGCGGGGGACCTGATCGAGCGGCCGCGGCCGGTGCACAGCCCGACCAGCTCGGCCCTGAGCACCGTGCAGCCCGCCGACTCGGCCCCGGCGGCGACCGCGTCGTAGACGTCGGCCACGGAGACGGACAACGGTGTCGATGAGGTTGAAGCTGACCTGGGCCCCGGCTGCCGACGGGCAGCCCCAAGGCTGCGGACCGCGGGGCCCCGCAGCTCGGTCGGCCAGGGAGCGGGCCACCGACAGGGCGTGGGCCCGTCCGGCGTCGGTGTCCGGTCGTCGGCGGCCGCCGGCGATCCACACGTTGTAGGCCACCAGCACCGGTCGGGCGCCCACCGCCGCGGCTCCCCGCCGTCGGGTGGGGCTTCGACGGCCCGGCGTCGGGCTCGAGTGACGTGAAGGCCGCCCGGCGGACATCGGGCAGTGAGCGTTCGGGCCCGTAGAGGAAGCAGGGCAGGTCCAGTCGGCTCCGCCGCCCACGCGGCGAACCGGTCCCGTGCTCCGAGCACGTCGGGTGGGAGGGGACCGGTGGCCGGGAGGTCCCCGGATCGGGCCACCCCGGACCGGGCCGTCGGGGAGGGCGGCAGGGGCACGAACGGCACGACGTCGGCCGCCCCGAGCCGGGGGTGGACGCCGGTGTGCGGTCCGCAGGTCGATGCGGGCCACCGCGGCGGCCACGACATGGCGGGCCGCGTCCTCCACCGCCTCGAGGTTGCCGCCCAGGGTCAGGACCGAGCGGTGGTGTTCGGGATCGGAGTGGACGTCGAGCACCACGGCGCCCCCGGCGGCTCGCACGGCGTCGATGGTCGGCCCGGTCCCGGCCCTCACTGATGTTGACGACGCACTCGGCCAGTGACCCGACCCGGGACCCACGTCGGCGCCGCTTCCGGCCAGAGGATCAGACGGAGACGGCTGCCCGACCCGGCGGCGCCGGAGCATCCGCCGGCGCTCACGCTCGGACTTGCCGCCCCACACGCCGTGGTCGACCCGCTCTTCGAGGGCGTACTCGAGGCACTGCTCGGCCACCGGGCACTCGGCACAGATGCGTTGGGCGGCCTGCACGCCGACGCCGTCGCTCGGAAAGAAAATGGTGGGGGAGAGATCTCTTGCACTTCCCCACGCTCATCCATTCCGTATCCATGGTCCCTCCATCGGACTCGAGGAGGCTGCGGTGGGTCTCGAAGGGTGCCCCGAGCCCTGGTGCCGTCGCCGTCCGTTACGCCACTAGTGTCGCATTTCGGGCTGGTCGAGAAGTGCGAAATGAGCCGGTATTGACGGAATCCTCACAAATTTCTTATGAGGCACCAGGGCCTTCTTATGAAAGTCCGCCCGGCGGAGCACCCGGCCCGGCTCCGATCCAGGGTCCGGACCCGCCACCGGCCCCCCGGAGCGTGCCTTCCATCCTGCCCGAGGGAGACGGCCACACCCCGCCGCCACCGGCGCATGCGCCGACTCCCGCCGCTCCCGCCCCACCGGCCCCGCCTGTCGACGGACCCCCCACGGCTCCGCCCTCTGCCGGCGCCCCCGGGTACCCGCCGGCGGCGCCCCCGGTCCACCCCGCCCCTCCCGGCCCCTCCGGCGCCTCCGACCGCTCCCGCCCCTCCCGTCTACCCCGCGTTCGCCGCCTACCCCGCCTCGCCGGGCACCGCCGGGGGAGGGTATCCCTCCCCCTACTCCGGGCCGCCTCCGCCGCAGCTGGTCCGGCACACCCTGCAGCGGAGGACATGGGTGTGGGTGGTCGTCGTCACCGCCATCGTGGCCGCGTTGCTCGGCGGACTGGTCGGGGCCGTGGTGGGGGCCAACACGCAGCAGACCGTCATCGAGAAGTACTTCCCCAACCGCAGCGTGCTGGCCAGGCCCCAGGACATCCAGGAGGTGCTGGCCAAGGTGGAGCCGGCGGTCGTCTCCATCGACAGCCAGTCCGGGGGAGGTACGGGATCGGTCGGGGGCGACTACACCGATTCGGCGGGCAGCGGCATGATCCTGACCCCCGGAGGGGAGGTGCTGACCAACAACCACGTCATCGCCGGGTCCGACTCGGTCACGGTCACGCTGTTCGGCCAGACCACCGCCCTGCCGGCCCGGGTGCTCGGAACCGATCCCAGCGACGATCTGGCTCTCATCCAGATCGACGACGCCTCCAACCTCCCCACCGTCACCTTCGCCGACTCCTCGCAGACCCGGGTCGGCGACGCCGTGCTGGCCATCGGGAACGCCCTCGCCCTGGCCGGTGGGCCTTCGGTGACCGAGGGCATCGTCTCGGCGGAGAACCGTTCCCTGACGGCGGAGAACGACAACGGGCAGACCGAGAACCTGACCGGCCTCATCCAGACCGATGCCGCCATCAACCCCGGCAATTCGGGTGGGCCGCTGGTCGACTCGGACGGCCACGTGGTCGGCATGAACACCGCGGTGGCCTCCGACACCGGCGGCAACGCCCCCACCCAGAACATCGGATTCGCCATCACCGTCGACTCGGTCAAGCCGCTGCTGGCCAAGTTGCGAACCGGCGGCACCGGCGGAGCGGGATCGCCCCTCCCCGAGCTCGGCCCGGCGGCCAACTCGGCCTACATCGGGGTGACCGTGGGGCCGGTGACCCCGGCCCTGCGACAGACCGACCACCTGACCCCGTCCTCGGGCGCGCTGATCCTGTCGGTGGAGCCGGGCAGCCCGGCGCAGAGGTCGGCGCTGCAGGTGGGCGATGTGATCGTGTCGTTGGACGGCACCGGCATCCAGACCCCCGACGACCTCACCGCGGCCATCCATCCCCTGGCCCCCGGTGACCGTGTCACCCTCGGTGTCTATCGCGGCCCCAGGTTGATCGACGTGGCCGTGACGCTCGGAGCCCGACCGCTCGACGGGTAGGATGCCCGGTGCCGCCATCCCAGGAGGAAGCACTGCCATGACCCCGGTCACCGACGATCAGATCCTGCCGGAGGACGGCGGAGAGCCACTGCCTCCGGTCGGCCATGTCCGGGTCGTGTACCTGGGCCCGGTCGCTCCTCACTGGGAGGTGCGTTCGGACTACGGGGACCCGGCGCTGATCGAGGAGTTCCGCCGCCGGACCTTGGCCCGGCTGGTGCTCCTGCCGCCGCACGATCCGCAGTACCGCCGCAACCGTGAGCGGGTCATCCGCGACGCCGAACGGGAGAACATCCTTCTCGAGTGGGACCTGGGTGTGCCTGAGGAGGAAGTGGCCGATGTGGACCAGCCCGAGCCGGAGGCCGAAGGCGAGCCGGTGCCGGCCGTCGAACCCTGAACCTCCCGCCGGTGGCGACGGCCGCGCTCAGCCAGCCGCGGGATCGTCGAGCTCGGGCAGGCTGATCCGTTCCAGCCACAGGCCGGGAGCATCCACTTCCGAGGGCGTGGGCAGGTTGCGGGCCGACGACCAGAGCCGTGCCAACCCGTCCTCACCGGCCCGCTCCACGACCCCGCTGATGAACGACCGCCCCCGGTCGACCTGGGTCTGATCCAGGTCGAGTCCGAACAGGGCCCCGGCGGCTTCCTCCCCTTTGCCCCGCTCGGTCCGGCGCCGGTACCACGCCTCGGTCAGTTGCGAGTGGGAGCCGACCAGCTTCTGGCCCACCAGGTCGGCGATGTGGTCGGCGTAGCCGTCGATGACCACGGCCAGACCGGTGAGCTGATCGGACGATCGGCGGGTCTCAGGGGTCAGGAGACCACCGAGGAGTGCCTCGGGATCGTCGAACATGCCCTGTAGCGATTCGAGGTCCATGCCTCCGGTACCGCCGACACCCCCGGGGGCACCGAGTTCTCCGAGTCGTCCGGCGAGATCCTGTTGGGCCGAGGCCGAGGACTCGGCCAGAGCGAGGAGCAACTCCTCCATCCGGGCTCTGATCCCGGGCCGGGTGAGCACGGAATTGGAAGCCAGCTCGCGGGCGCACACCCAGAGCAGCGCCTCCTCTTCGGGAAGGCTCCAGTCCTCGGCGAACGAGGCGATATTGGAGGTCACCAGGAGGAGCTCATCAGACGGCGCCCACGGAACGGCCAACGGATACTGCCCCAGCGCCCGATGGGACAGATGGCCGACCACCGATCCCACCTGCAGGCCGAAGAACATCGGTCCGATGGCGGTCGCCCACTGGCCGAGCAGGTTGCCGAACCCACCCAGCGGGTCGTCCCCGTCGGAGAGATCGGGCGACACCGGGCCCGGTTCTGTCGGGGCCGTCGGCACCGGGCCCGGTGCCGGCGTCATGGCGGTCAGGATCGGCCGCCATGAGTCGAGTGCTCGCACCGTCCAGTCGCCCCGGCCGACCGGCACACAGGTCAAGCGCCGTCCGTCGGGGGAGACGGGCATCCCGGTGGCCTCGATCACGTTCAGCTCCGCCACCCGCGCCAGCTGCTCGAGGCGGATCCGCTGGATCGGCTCCACGTTGGGCTCGGCTTCCCCGCCGGTGGCCACGTTGAGGGCGAAGGACCGGGTCATCTCCCACTGGTCCGGCCCATTGGTGCCGAGCATGTTCATGAGGTCGCCGAGCAGTGACTGGAACGGGTTTCCCGAGTCCCCTGGGTCAGGCGGTGCCATCAACACATGCTACGGCGATGAGCCATCCTGCGGTGCATCGCCGTCCAGGTCGGCCATGACCACCGAGACCTCGGCCGTCGTCCCGGCGCGCTGGAAGGTCACGGCCAGATCGGTCCCCGGAGGGTCGGCATAGAGGCGCGATCGCAGCTCGGCCGCCGATTGGACCTGGTTCCCATCGATGGCGGTGATGACATCTCCCGGTCTCAATCCTGCGATGGACGCCGGGCTGCCCGCTTCGATGGAGTCCACGCGGGCACCGTCACCCGTGGCCCTCGACTCCACCATGGTGCCGTCGGCGGTCGTGACCGGGCCTCCGGCGTCACTGGCCTCGATTCCCGTCCAGCCGTGCTCCACCGTCCCGGACTCGATCAGTTGGAGGGCCACCCCGAGCACGAGCTCGGACGGGAGGAAGACGGCCGTGGCCGCCTTTCCCCGGCCCCTGGTCGTCTCCAGCAAGCCGATCACGTGGCCGTCTCCGGCGACAAGGGGACAACCCAGGTCGTCGTGGGCCAGCGGCGCCCGGACCGTCGTGGCCGAGAACCCGGCCGTATGGGCACCGGGGCCCGTCGCCTGGCCGGTCGAGACGACGGTGCCGGCGTAGACGAGGGACGAGGGGACCGAGCCCGCCCTCCGGCCGGGTCTGATGGTGGTGGCGACGGCCATCGCCCCAACCGGGAGATCGTCGTCGTCGAAGGTGGCGGCCGGGAGATCGTCGCCGATCCGGAGCACGGCCAGACCGGAGGTCCGGTCGACCCCGACCAGCGCCGCCGGCTGGCGCGACCCGTCCGGCTCGATGGCGGTGATCGAGTCGGCCCCGGTCAGGGCCTGCGAGAGCGTCACGATGATCCCGCCGGACTCGGCGACCAGACCGGTGGTGGACCAGGCCCGGGACGCCCCGTCGATCCGCAGGGCCACCGTCGACGGGCGCACCGAGGCCACCATGGCCTCGATGGCCGCCAGCCGGGTGGTCTGGGCCAGCCCCGGGTCGGTGGTGGGTGTCCCGACGAACGTGGCCACCTTCGGCCCGTTCGAGGACTGGTCGGTCCCGGTGGCCATCATGACCAGTCCCGCCGTCACCAGCGCCACCACGACGCAGGCCGTGGCCCCGCCCAGCACCCACGGTGTGGTGCTGCGTCCCTGGGTGGGGGGCTGGTACGTCGCCGCGCCGGATCCCGACCCGGTGGAGGCCCGGCCCGCCTCCGACGGATGGCGCCACAGCCGATCGTCGGGAGGTATCCACCCGCGCAGCCGCTCGCCGTCGGATTCGTCCCACCGACCGTCCTCGGGATCCCGACCCGATCCCTCCTGGTCGTCTTCGTCCACGGACCCGAGATTACCGATGACGGCGTTGTCAGGGGCGTCGCCTCCATCCGATAGCCCGGCCGCGGGTCCGGGTCGGCCCATCCATCACGCCGGTATCCATGGTGGCCCTACGATGACAGCGTGGCTCGAGACCTGGCTATCGATCTCGGGACGGCCAACACCCTCGTGTATGCCAAGGGCAGGGGCATCGTGTTGAACCAGCCTACGGTGATCGCCCTCAACACCCGGACCCACGAGGTCCTGGCCGTGGGGAACGAGGCGTGGAAGATGATCGGCAGGACCCCCGGGTACATCGTGGCCGTCCGTCCCCTGCGCGAAGGGGCCATCACCGATTTCGACATCACCGAACGCATGATCCGGTTGCTCCTCCGGCGCGCCGGGGTCACCAAGCTGAATCGGCCGCGGGTGCTCATCTGCGTGCCCTCGGCCATCACCTCGGTCGAGCGCCGGGCGGTGAAGGAGGCGGCGCGCCGCGCCGGTGCGTCCGCCGCCCATCTCATCGAACAGCCCATGGCGGCGGCCATCGGGGCCGGACTGGACATCCACGAGCCGGTGGGCAACATGGTGGTGGACGTAGGAGGGGGCACCACCGAGACGGCGGTCATCTCTCTCGGAGGGGTGGTCGCATCCCAGGCCATACGGTGCGGCGGCTTCGACATGGATGCGGCCATCCAGCACTACGTCCGCCACGAGCACGGTGTGGCCATCGGTGAGCGCACCGGCGAGGAGCTCAAACTGGCCATCGGATCGGCCCTCCCCTACGCCGATGAGGTCAAGGCCGAAGTGCGGGGCCGGGAGATCCGGACCGGCCTGCCCAAGACGGTTGTCCTCACCCCGGAGGAGGTGCGCTTCGCCCTCCGCGATCAGGTCGACCTGATCGTCGACACCGTCATGGGGTGCCTGGCCGAATCGCCGCCCGAACTGGCACAGGACATCATCTACGAGGGAATCCATCTGGTGGGTGGGGGAGCGATGCTCCGGGGGCTGGCCAATCGCCTGGCCGATGAGACGGAGGTGCCGGTCCATCTGGTGGCCACGCCACTCGAGTGCGTGGTGTTGGGGGCGGGTATCTGCCTCGACTCGTTCGACAGCCTGCGGCCGATCTTCGCCGCGGCCGAATCCTGACCCGGCGGGATCACTCCACGGCCAGCAGGTCCTCGGCCACCTGACGGACCTGCCAGTCACGATCCTCCAGGCACCGTCGGAGCGCGGGCTCGACCGCGGGTCCCTCGAAGGCGGCCAGAGCCACGGCGGCGCGTCGGCGGACGGCCGGCTTGTCCTCCAGAGCGGCGAGCACGGCGGGCAGTCCGGCGGGGTCGCCGATGGCCCCCAGCGCGGCCACCGCGGCTTCGCGGCACAGCGGGTCGGAGTGGCCCGACCGGACCGAGGCCAGCTCGACCAGGGAGGGCACGGCCGATGTCTCCCGCCGCTCGCCCAGTGCCCACGCGGCCATCTCCACCACCGATGCGTCTGTGTCGTCCAGCGCCTCCGAGACGTCGACGGCGGGGAAGTCCTTGGCCAGCTCGCAGCCGCGTCGCCGCACGCCGGGGGACGGGTCGGTCAGCGCCGCGCCGACGTCCGTCTCGGTCAGCGTCCCGAGCCGGTCGAGGGCGCCCAGTGCGGTCGATCTGACCGAGGCGGCGTCGTCGAGGAGGGCGCGGCGCGCCGTCTGTTCGTCACCGACGTGGCCGGCCAGGGCCGCCACCCGGCGCCGCTCGGTGACACCTGGTCGGAGAAGTTCCGTGGCAGTCTTCTGGACGCGCTCGTGGGCCCGACCGGAGGCCGACGGGTCCGAGGACGGAGGAGTGACCACAACACCACTATGACCGGGGACGACGAGCAGGTGGGAGCGGCGACCGATCCCCCGGGGGGGACCGGTCGGGCCCGGGTGGGTTTCCGGCGCCCGATGCCCGGTTCCCGCAGCCGGGGCCCGGGTTTCCGGCGCACCCCGGTGTCAGGGGGGCAGAACCTCGGGGCGGAAGAACCGACCGTCGGCGCCGGCGGTGGCCCTGGGTCGTCTTCATCGTGCTGGCCGTGGCCGTGGCCGTGGCTTCCCGTGTCAACCTCAATTACTACGCCCTCCAGCCGGGCACGGCCCAGTCCGTCCAGCAGTTCATCACCGTCCCGGCGGACAAGAGCCACCCGGTCAGGCACCCGGTACTGCTCACCGATGTCGAAGAGGGGCGGGTCACCGCGCTCTCCTACCTCTTCTACAAGCTCCAGGGCGACACCACCCTCTATCCGGTGGACGAGATCACCGGTGGTACACCGCCGTCGCAGCTCGATGCCCAGGGGACCCTCGAGATGTCACAGGCCGAGGCGGCGGCCAAGACGGCCGGGTTGCGGCACCTCGGCTACAAGGTCGCCGCCACCCCATCCGGCGCCGTCATCTTCGGCACCTTCCCGGGTACGCCGGCCTACCCGGTGCTCAACGTGGGTGACGTCATCACCGCCGTGGACGGGGTGGCCACGCCCGACGCCCTCGATCTGAACACCGTGTTGGCCCGCCATCACTCGGGACAGACCGTGACCCTCACCGTGAGGCGGGGAGGGACCGCGGCCCCGGCCCCCGTGGTCGTCACCCTGAAACGCACCGTCGTCGACCTGGGCGGGGGCCAGACGGCCTCGGTGAACCTGGGCATCGAACCCGAGGACCAGGTCGACTACACCTACCCGTTCCCGGTGTCGATCAACGTGACCAACATCGGGGGCCCGTCCGCCGGCCTGGCCATGACCCTCGGCGTGATCGACGCCCTCGACAAGGGGTCGCTGACCGGAGGTCTCACCGTGGCCGCCACCGGCACCATCGACGCCCAGGGGGACGTGGGCCAGGTGGGGGGCGTCCCCCAGAAGACGGTGGCCGTGGAGAACGCCGGCGCCTCGATCTTCCTCGTGCCGCCGGCGCAGTACAAGGATGCCATGAGCAAGGACCGGCCGGGTCTGAGGATCTACCCGGTGTCCACGCTCGACCAGGCGCTGGCCATCCTGGCCGCCCACGGGGGCTCGGTGCCGGCGACCTCGCCGGCCCCGTCCCGGGCCCCGGGATGACCGGATCGGAGGACCGGCAGTCGTAGGCTCTCGGCATGCCCGAGGAACGATTGCGGTCCGTCACTTCCTCTTCCCACCTGGCTCCGGACGAAGTGGCCCGTCACACGTTCGGCTCGGTGCGGCGAGGCTTCGACCCCAACGAGGTGCGTGCCTATCTCGAGTCTCTGGCCGTTGGTCTCCGGGCCATCGCCGAACGCGAGAACCAGCTCCTCCAGGAGGTCGCCGACGCCGAGCACCGGGCGGCCAACCCCGTGCTCGACGATGCCGCACTGACCACGGCCCTGGGCACCGAGACGGCCCGGGTGCTCCACAGCGCCCACCAGGCGGCGGAAGAGATCGTGGCCAAGGCGGAGGCGGAGGCGAACCGGCTGCGGGCCGAGGCGGAAGAGGAGATCGAGGGGAACCGGACCCGCACCGAGGCCCGACTGGCCGAGCACCGGGCTGCGGCCGACGCAGCGGTGGCCGAGCTGTTGGAGCGGACCGACCAACAGGTTGCCGCCGAGATGGAACAGGCACGCAACGAGGCGGACGATCTGCTGGCCAACGCCCGGGAGCAATGCCGAGCCATGGTGGACGAGGCCCAGGGCCTCCGCTCGCGTGTGCTGGCCGACCTGTCCAGACGCCGCAAGGTGCTCCACGCTCAGATCGAACAGTTGCGGGCCGGTCGCGAGCGGCTGGCCGAGACGGTCCAGGACGTCCGCCGTTCCATCGACTCGATCGCCGAGGATCTGTTCGCGGCCGAGGACAACGCCCGCCTGGCTGCCGAAGAGGCCGGCCGTCAGGCCGTCGGGCGCCCCGACGAGGGCACGCCCGAGGAGGTGGCGGCGCTGTTGCTGGCCGAGGAGGCGGCGGCCGCCGCCGACGAGGAGTTGTTGCGGGTGACGCCGGTAGCACCGGGTGAGGCCGACCCCGGGGTGACATCAGAAGTGATGGTGGAGGCGGTGGAGGCGCTGGTCGAAGGGGCGGCGGTCGAAGAGGCGGTCGTTGCTGAAGAGGTCGTTGCTGAAGAGGTCGTGGTTGAAGAGGTCGTGGCTGAGGCGGCGGCGGTGGCGGAGGCAGAGGGGGCCGGCAGCGGAACCGGCGAGGTGGCGGCGCCCGCCGGCGGCCCGGCCGACGCCGGCAGCGTGGACGACGCCGGCAGCGTGGACGGGGAGGGGTCGTCCACCGGGGAGTCCCCGGTCGATGCTCTGTTCGCCAAGATCCGTGCCGCCAGGGCTGAGTCCGGGCCGCCGCACGCCGACGATGGGGAAGGGGTCGCCGCCGGCGGAGAACCGTCCGCCGACGAGCTCGCCGATCGGGGGCCGGAGCGTGGGGAACAGAGCGAGGGGGTAGAGGATCTGCCCCCCGAGGACCGGAACCCCCTGGCCATCCGGCGTGACGAGCTGATCGATCCCATTGTGACCTCGCTGGCCCGCCGCCTGAAGCGGACCCTCCAGGACAGCCAGAACGAGCTGCTCGACAGGCTCAGGTCAGGTGGATCCTCCTGGTCGATCGAGCTGTTGCCCGACGAAACCGAGCACGTTGACGGTTATGCCACGGCGGCGCTGCCCGCCCTGGAGCAGGCCGCCGCCGCCGGCGTCTCGTTCGCCGGACCCGAGGCGGCACAGGGCCCCCGGACGGACGTGCTGGTGGGGATCGCCCACGACTTGGCCGAAGCGGTGGTGGGTCCGTTGCGCCGCCGCCTCTCGGACGAGGAAGGCGGTCTGGCCGGTGCCGACGAGGCAGTGGTGGTCGAGCACGTCGGGTCCGCCTTCCGCGAGTGGAAGGGTGAGCGGATCGAGCGGTTGGCCGGCGACCACGTGGTGGCCGCGTTCTCGGCCGGGACCCTGTCGGCCGTAGCTGACGCCGAGCTGGAGTGGGTGGCGGTGGCGGGCTCGGGTGACGCTCCGTGCCCCGACTGCGAGGACAACGGCCTCAGCGGCGCCCAGCAGCCCGGCCAGGAATTCCCCACCGGGCACCTGCATCCACCGGCCCACCCCGGGTGTCGATGCCTCCTGACGCCATCTGCAACCTAGGCTGCAGCCGTGCGCCCCCCCAGTGACATCTCTCAGATCCCGCGCCCGCCGACGCGTCGCCGCCGGTGGATCATCGCCGTTGTCATCATCCTGATCATCCTGTTCGCCTTCCTGCGGACGTTCGCCGTCTTCTACACCGACGCCCTGTGGTTCTCCTCGGTCAACCTGCACTCGGTGTGGCTCAAGCTGCTCGAGATCAAGGCCGGGCTGATGGTGGTATTCGCGCTCATCTTCGCCGTCCTGCTGATGGCCAGCCTGCTGGTGGCCGAGCGCCTCGCCCCGAAGGGTCCCTCGCTCGACGCCGAGGACGAGTTCGTGAAGCGGTACCAGGAGGTGATCGGTCCGTACGCGCGGCTGGCTCCGAGCCGGCGTGGTGGTCGTGCTGTCGCTGATCGTCGGATCCCAGGCCATCGGGCAGTGGAACAACTGGATCCTGTTCCGCCACAGCACGCCCTTCGACGCCACCGACCCGCAGTTCCACCGCAACGTCGCCTACTTCGTGATGTCGCTGCCCTTCGAGCAGTTCCTGGTCCACTGGGCCCTGGTGGCCCTGTTCCTGGTGCTCGTGGTCACGGTGCTCAGCCACTACCTCAACGGCGGGATCCGCATGCAGGGTTCGCGCCCGCGGGTGCGCCCGGCGGTCAAGGCCCACATCTCGGTCATCCTGGGACTGCTGGCCCTGGTCAAGGCGGTGGGCTACTACCTGGCCCGTTTCAACCTCGATCTCTCGTCCAACGGGTACGTACAGGGTGCCGGCTACACCGATGTGCATGCCCGCCTCCCCGCCCTCGAGCTCCTCATCCTGGTCTCGCTGGCCGCCGCCGTCCTGCTCATCTACAACATCCGCCGCCAGGGATGGGCGTTGCCGATACTGGGCGTGGGGCTGTGGTTCCTGGTGGCCCTCACCGCAGGCACCATCTATCCGGCCGCCATCCAGGCGCTGAAGGTGAACCCGTCGCAGAACAATCTCGAGCGGCCTTACATCCAGCGGAACATCGACGCCACCCGGACGGCCATGGGCCTCGACAACGTCCAGACGGTGGCTTACCCGGCCGCGGCCAGCCTCACCGCGTCCGAGCTGTCGGCCAACGGCGACACCCTGGCCAACGTCCGGCTGTGGGATCCGACCCAGACCCAGCAGACCTTCGACAAGCTGCAGGATCTCCGGACCCAGTACCAGTTCAACAGCCTGGCCGTGGACCGGTACATGGTCAACGGGACGGAGACCCCGGTGATCGTGGGCGTCCGCGAGATCAACCCCAACGACCTTCCGTCTTCTTCGTGGGTCAACACCACCCTGCAGTACACACACGGCTACGGCATGGTCGTCTCACCGGCGAACACCGCCACCAGCAACGGCGATCCCGAGTTCGCGGTGGGAGGTGTCCCCCCGGTCTCGAACAGCGGGCTGCCCACCATCACCCAGCCCTCGGTCTACTTCGGGCTCAACAACGCCGGGTACGTTGTGGCCAACACCAAACAGCCGGAGATGAACTACCAGCTCACCAACGGGACCAACGACGAGACCCACTATGCGGGCGACGGAGGGGTGCAGCTCTCGAACTTCTTCATCCAGGCGATGTTCGCCGTCCGGTTCAGCGACTTCAACCTTCTCATCTCCAACCAGATCACCAGCCAGTCCCGGCTGATGTTCGACCGGGGGGTGCAGGCCCGGGTGTCCAAGGCCGCCCCGTTCCTCAGCCTCGACTCCGACCCGTATCCCGTCCTGCTCCACGGCCAGATCTACTGGGTCCAGGACGCATACACCACCACCGACAACTATCCGTACGCGGAGAACGCCAACATCACGGCGCTCCCGGCCTCCAGCGGGCTCAACGAGAATTTCAACTATGTGCGCAACTCGGTGAAGGTGCTGGTCAACGCCTACACCGGCAAGATGACCTTCTACGTGATGGATCCCAACGATCCGATCATCCGCACCTATGAGAGCGCCTTCCCCGGCATGTTCACGCCGGCATCGCAGATGGGTGCGGATCTCAAGGCCCACCTCCGCTATCCGGAGGACATCTTCACGGTGGAGGCCTCGATGTACGGGAAGTACCACATCACCAATGCCGCGAGCTTCTACAGTGCGGCCGACGCCTGGGCGCTGTCGCCGTCACCGGGGTCGGGGTCGCCGTCCCAGGCCCTCCAGACGCTGACCACCACCAACGCCCAGGGCGAGGAGGTGTCCACCGGCCAACTCGTCCCCATGGCGCCCTTGTACCAGGTGTTGAAGGTGCCGGGCCAGAACCAGCAGACCTTCAACCTGCTCGACGCCTTCGTGCCCATATCGGGGCAGAGCCAGATCCAAACCCTGTCCGGTTTCATGATCGCCGGCTCCGACCCCGGTCACTACGGGCAGCTTCAGATGTTCGTGACCCCGCGGAACAACCCGGTCAACGGTCCGGCCATCGTGGCGGCCAAGATCGATGCCACCGCGGCGGTGTCCGGCAAGATTTCGCTGTTGAACCAGGAAGGCTCACAGGTGCTCCTGGGCAACGTCTTGATGATCCCGGTGGCCGATTCGCTGCTCTACATCCAGCCGCTGTACGTGGAGTCGTCGCGCAACGCCATTCCCGAGCTGCAGCAGGTGGTCGCAGTGTACGGGAGTCTTCCGGCGGCCATCGGCCCCACGCTGTCGTCGGCCCTGTCCCAGGTGTTCCAGGCCCCGGTGTCGACGGCGTCGGGCAACAATGCCGTGACAGGCACGCTCTCCCCGCAGGTCCGCGCCCTGTTGGCCGAGGCCCAGCAGTCGTGGCAGGCGTCACAGGCCGACCTGAAGGCGGGCAATCTGGGCGCCTACCAGACCGATATCGACAATCTCGAGACCGACCTGCAGGAGGTGCAACAGCTGACGGGCGGCACCACCCCCACCGGCACGCCCACGTCCTCGACGACGACGACCTCACCCACCACCGCGACCACCACCTCGACCAAGTCGGGCTGAAGCCGGGGCGGGTGCTGATTCGCACCCTCCGATGAGATGGTAAGTTGTCGGTTCACGACGCGGGGTGGAGCAGTCTGGTAGCTCGTCGGGCTCATAACCCGAAGGTCGCAGGTTCAAATCCTGCCCCCGCCACCAAGTACGGGCGTTGTTGGCGCCTCGTTGCGTATGCACAGGCCGCTGACCAGCATGTTTGGTCGGCGGCTTCTGCGTTTATGGGGACGGTTTGTGGGGACCTACTCAGCCGTTGCATACGCAGCATACGCAGGGTGGCGCGGACGCAAGTGGCCCGTGGGCTGGGGTTTCGCGACGGAGATATGGGCGGTGCGGAGCGGTGCATAGGCATGCCCTGTGCATGCCTATGCAGTTGCCCTACTCAAAGTGCCCCAGCGTTTGGGCACTGCGATGTCGACTTCGGCGGAGATCACGGCGGGCAGGTCGAGGGGAACGGTGTCGACGCCGATGGCGGTTTCGGGAGCGGATCGACGGCGTGATCCGGCGACTAACGCGCCCGTTGCCTGTCCGAGTTTCCTCAGGTTTCGGCGCCCCCCAAGCTTCGGGTTAGTTGCCCAAAGGGACGTCAAGAGAATGCTGGTCGGGCGAGACAGCGGGATCGTGTGCATGGCGTTCGAGATTGTCCAGGAAGGACTCTGCCGCGTTCTCTACACGGGCGCGGTCATCGGTGGCCAGTAGATCGAGTAATAATCCGCGGATCGTTGCAATAATCAGGGTCGCCGTGCGCGCCGCGGTCGCTGGGTCGACGTCTGGTCCTTGTGCCTCCACCAGCGCGCGCATCCAGTCGGCGACGACGTGCTCTAGGAACTCAGCGAAGGGCTGGGGCGCCTGAAGCGCACGTCCGTAGACTTCGAAGAACAACCGGTACTCACCCCGGCGGTTCGGGTTGGAGGCCGCCTTCCAGGCTTGACGGGTTGCCGTCACTACGTCGATCCGCTCGCCGGACGGCTTGTTCATGGCCACGATGATCCGCTCTCGTAGGCGCCCGAGGATGGCGACGAGCATCTGCTCCTTGGTACCAAAGTGATGCACCAGCGCGGTGGGTGACACGTCGAGGGCAGCGGCAACTGGGCGCCACGACACCTCGGAGAACCCGTTCTCGACGGCGTAGTTAACCACCCCGTCGAGCAGCTCGACCCGCCGCTGTTGGTTGACCGGTCGACCCACCATCGCCGCCTCCTCATGTTGGCCAAGCTTGACATTCCTAGAACTACCGTACTAACAATAGTTAGTAGTACGACTGTACTGATAATTGGCAGTTTCAGCCCGCCGCGGATCCGCTCGGTGGGCGCCCACGTCCTGGAGGTTCTTCATGCACGTCTTCGTCACTGGAGGGTCAGGCTGGATCGGCCGCGGGCTTGTCCCCGAGCTGATTGCCGCTGGCCACAGCGTCACCGGTCTCGCCCGATCTGATGCCGCGGCTCAAGCTTTGCGAGCGGCGGGTGCCGAGGTTCGTTCGGGCTCGCTCGACGACATTGACACCCTGCGCGACAACGCCGCCTCGTCCGACGGCGTCATCCACCTGGCGTTCAAGCACGACATTGCCTTTGCGGGCGACTTCGCTGGGGCCACCGACGCCGACCGCCGAGCGATCGAGACCTTCGGCGAGGCCCTCGCCGGTACGGGCAAGCCGTTCGTCATCGCCTCGGGCATCCTCGGTGTGCTCGGGGTCCCGAACGGGGTCGTCGCCACCGAGCGCGACGGGCTCGCGGTCGACGCGGCGAATCGCCAGAGTCCCATCTCCGGCGGCGAGGGGCGGATGGCGAACGCCGACTTCACGCTCGCCCTGGCCGACTGCGGGGTCCGTTCCTCGATCGTGCGGTTGCCCCCGTCCACTCACGGGAACGGCGACAACGGGTTCATTCCGACCGCCATCGCCTTCGCTCGTCAGAAGGGTGCCGCAGCCTATGTTGGCGCCGGCACCAACCGATGGCCGGCCGTCCATCGCGACGACGCCGCGCTCCTGTTCCGCCTGGCGGTTGAGTCAGCGCCGGCCGGGTCGGTGCTGCATGCCGTGGGCGAACAGGGCGTGCCGATACGTGAGATCGCCCAGGCCTTCGCCGAGGGTCTCGACATTCCGGTCGTATCCGTGTCCCCCGAGCAGGCCGGAGAATACGTCGGCTTTCTCAGCGGTTTCTGGGGAGTCGACGGCCCTGCCTCAGCACAGGTCACGCGTGACTTGCTCGGATGGGAGCCGGCCCGTCCGGGGCTGATCGCCGATCTCAAGGCGGGCCACTACTTCGACTGAGCGTTCGCGGTCGCTCGCGGCCGGCCGGGATAGGGCGCGAGGGCCCTATCCCCAGCACCATGTCGCTGACCTGGTTAGCACTGGTGCAGCCCTACGCGGCTGCAGTAATCGACCCTCTTCTCATTATTTTGTGACCTGGAGCCTGACCCGCCTCTCCGGACAGGTGTCCGGGCTAGAGGGTCAGGCTCCGAGACCTTTGTGGCGCTGTCTGTGTGTCGTTAAGTCACCGCTCATCGCTAAATCGGTCGGCTGAGAGGAGGTCGCACCGCGTGGGCAACCAATCGATCAGCGGTCTTCTCAATGTCTCTTTCTAGAGACTGACGGGAAATGGTCCGAAACCGTCCCGGTGGTTGACCGCGGCTGCGACTGAACGCTCGGCTGAAGGCGTAGACAGATGTGTAACCGATGGATTGCGCGATCGATTCGAGGCTTTTGTCGGTATCTCGCAGGCGAAGAGCTGCGATGTCCATCCGCCAACGGGTGAGATGGCTGCTGGGGCTTTCGCCGGTCACGCCGAGGAAACGCCGCAAGACGGTGGCTCTGGACACCGAGAGTTCCGCAGCGAGGCTCTCAGTTGTCCAATCTCTTGAAGGGTCGCCGAAAAGCCTCGTCAGCCCGCCAGCGACGAGCGGATCGTTGAGGACGCCGATCCAGGTACTGTCGGCCCGGACACTCTCGGACGACAGCCAGGCACGCAGTAGTTGGACCAGCAGCACGTCGACAAGTCGGTTCAAAATCACTTCCGTCGCGAACTGAGGACAAGCCAATTCCTGTGCGATGAGATGGACCGTATGGCCCAGACCATCGTCGGCATCCGATGCTCGGATGTGCATCACTTCGGGCAGCGAGGCCAAGAGGTCAGTTACTACCGCCGGATCGTGGTGGTAGCGCGCACAAAGCACACGGGTCTGGGTTGGGCCCGAGCCGATCCGGTACACCCCGCCATCGCTCGATACGTCATCTGCTCGTCGGTCACGAGATACCAGGCTGGGGTCGCTGGCAAGGACGTGGTCGGTGCCGCTGGGCAGGAGCACCACGTCCCCCGGCATCAACTGCAGAGGCTGCTGACCCGGTACGCCCAGCCATGCGGTCCCGGCGGTGATTGCATGGAAGGCTGCCCCATCTATCTCGGTATTCCACCAGCCCCAGCGAGCACCGGCGTCCACTCGGGCGGCAATTGTGCCCTGCACGCCCGACACCTTCAGCATCTCGGCAAGCAGGTCCATGCCACCCAATGTAGCTGGTACTCGACATATCTGAATCCAGCATCTATGAGAAGCTGGTGATGCAAATAGATATGATTCTGGTCTAAATAATCATCGACATCATCACCCATGATCTATACGATCATCATCCATCCGTAAGCGGCGAATACCAAAGCCAGAAGAGAAGGGGCAAACATGTACGAGGACTACGAATCAATCCACATCACTGGTCAGGACGGACTCGCTTATGTGACGATCGATCATCCGCCGGTCAACCTGCTCGACACGGCACTGATCGGGGAACTCGGTCGCTTCGTGGCTACGGTCGCTGATGATCCAGAGATCCGAGTGATCGTCTTTCAAAGCGCCATCCCCGATTTCTTCTTGGCTCATGTGGACTTCGGCTTCATGGAGCATCCGGAGCAATTCGCGGCTCTTGCCGAATTGGTCCCAGGGGACGGCGCCCTTAACCCAATGCAATCCCTGACCCTGGCTGTCCGGTCCCTACCTCAAGTCACCATCGCGAAGCTTCATGGACGCCTGCGTGGAGGTGGGAACGAGTTCGCGATGGCTGCAGATCTGCGCTTCGCTGCCGCGGGCGAGACGTGGCTATCGCAGATCGAGAGCCGGATCGGCATCATCCCCGGAGGCGGAGGGACTCAGCTGCTCACTCGACTGGTTGGCCGGGCGCGAGCACTTGAGATCATTCTCGGCGGAGACCTCTACGACACCCGGATCGCCGAACTCTATGGTTGGATCAACTTAGCGGTTCCTCCCGACGAACTGGATGATGCCGTAGACGGCTTCGCCCGGCGAATCGCAGAGCGAAGTCCGGCCCAGATCGCCGCCGCCAAGGCGGCGGTCAGCGGAGCCCTCAATCACGACGACCTGAAAGCCGCCCTCGCGCGGGAAGGCGAAGCGCTGGTAGCCGTCTACCCCGCACCGGACGAGATCGTCGAGAGGGTCAAGCGAGCCGTCGAAGCCGGAGCGCAGTCCCCTGAAGGAGAACTCGACCTCGAAGGTGCCATTCAGCGGGCGTAGCCGGGCGCACCACCGGACTGGCTGCGGTGCCCCGGTGACTGGTCTCGTCTCGATCGTGCGGTTCCTCCCTCTTTTGGCGGTTTCGCGGCCGAGGCTGGAGTTGGGCGGAGCGGTACATAGGCATGCCCCGTGCGTGCTTATGCAGTTGCCCTGCTCACAACCGCCTCGAGGACAGGCCAGCATCGCTATCCGGCACGGGTTTCGATGATCGCCCACAGAGATCGAGAACGAGGGCAAGAAATGGTTCGTACGGTTGCACGAAACCGTCCATGACATCCTCCTTCACCAGCAGGATCTCCTCTACGCCGACGACCACGAAACCTTGCTCAGGACTGCCAACAGGCTCTTCGAACGCGAGGCCAACCAGGGTGCGGCCGAGCTGTTGTTCCAACGGGAGCACTTCGCTCGTGACGCTGCCGACATGGAGATCTCCACGGCGACCATCTCGTATCTCGCCAACCGCTACGGGTCCTCGTTCCATGCCGCGTTCCATCGGTACGCCGAAGCGCATCCCGGGGTAGTCGCGGCGATCGTGCTGGAACGGACCCCGCGATCATCGTCACCGCCCACGTGGCGGCGCGAGGAGTTCATGTCCACCAAGAAGTGGAACGAGCGGTCGGGCAACCGACCTGGCCCATCATGATGCGAAGTGACAAGTACCCGTTCCTTGCCGCTCTAGACTTCAGCGGCGTCGACCAAACCGACATACGCAACCTTGCAGGGAACGTTGACGCCGTAAAGGTCGACATCCTTCAAACGTCCCATAAGAACTTCGTCCTGCTGTGGTTCCCGCAGCGACGCCTACGACGACCACTCCAGGTGAGAGTCGCCTGAGGGCTGCGTACGGAACCTCTTCTCATGTCGGTCAGGGAGCCGCTTCGGCACGTTTTGGTCGTTGTTCCTGGCTGTCCTCGAGTGCCTCGACCATTTGGCTATCAATCACGCGCAGGTGCTGGCGGTACGGGCTGATGGCCGCTGCGAGGTCCGTGAGCTGCCACTCCTCGTCGACTTGATCGTCGGTGATTTTGACCTCGACCCGGTCGGGCAGGGCTCGCATGTGCAGCCCGTTGAGGACCTGCCGGAGTTGGTCGGCACCGAGGCCGCCGCCGCGGGTTCCATAGGTGAGGGTAGTGGCCGGTTTGTCGTGCCACTCGTGGTAGAGGTAGTCGAGGGCGTTCTTGAGTACTGCTGGGTAGCCCCAGTTGTACTGGGGGAACACGAACACGAACCCGGCGAAGCTGCTGACCAGCTCGCTCCACGCTTTGGTGTGGTCGTGTTGGTAGTCGCGCAGAGCGGCTTTGAGCGGTTCGTCGAGCAGTGGCAGGTTTATCTCTGCCAGATCGATCAGTTGGTAGTGGAGCGGGCTCTGTTCGTTGAGGGTGTCCCGGGTCCATTTCGCGATTCCCGGGCAGATTCGAGTCGGCCTCGTGCTGCCAATGATGACGGCCACACGCTCGTAGGATGTGTCGGTGTTCACTGTGGTCTTTTACGCGCCCTGGCGTCGGATCGGACCGCTTCTTCGAACCAGGTGCGAAAGCCGGTCGCGGTGGGGGTCGCGGCCGCCCAGTCGGCCTCGTACAGCCCGTCGTCTTGGGCGACGTGCATCTCGGTCATGTCGCGGATCGCCTGCTCGCTGGCGCCACGAGCCGCCATTCCCGCGGTGAATTTGTCGGCGCTGGTTTGGCGGTAGGCGACGGGCCGGCCGAGCACCTCGGTCATCACTTCTGCCATCTCCTCAGGGGTCAGCCGGTCGGGCCCGAATACCGGCATACGCTTTTGCCCGGTCCAGGAGCGGTCGGTCAACAGGACGGCCGCAGTTTGGGCTACGTCACGAGTGGCGATCAACGCGAGCGGCCGGTCGGCCGCGTAGGTCAGGGAGAACACGCCTTGCTCGCGGATGGCGTCGAGATTGCGTTCCAGGTTCTCCATGTAAAACGGCATGCTCAACGCCCGATACGCCGCGCCGGAGCGCTCCAGCTCGGCGTCCATGGCGAAGGCAGCCGACAGAAGACCGGCCGGCTTCGGCCAGCTGTGCCCGGCACTCGAGACCCCGACAACCTGCCCGACGCGGTGGCGACGGATGGCGTCGGAGCCCGCCCGGGCGAAGTCGAGATAGTGCGCCTCGGCGCTCGACGCCTGGGGGTTGGGGGGCACGAGCCAGAACAGCGCCTCTGCCCCGGGCAGCGCCTGGTCAAGAACCGCCGGGTCGTTGTGGGAGCCCTCGACCACTTCAACCCGCTTACGCACACTGTGGTTGAGCTTGGAGGCATCGCGGACGATGACGCGGACTGGCTGGCCTTTGGCGAGCAAGTGCGGGACGAGCTGGCTGCCGATCTGCCCGGTGGGGGTGGTGGCGACGATCAAGGTGACCTCCTGGAGGAAGCGGACGTCCGGTTCCGGTCCCACCGTAGCGGAAGCGGAGGTACGCTTCCAAATGTGAGCACCGACGATCTTCCGAGGCGAGCGGACGCCCAACGCAACCGCGAGACGATCCTGGCCACGGCTGGGGCGATGTTCGCCGAACAAGGCGGCACGGTGCAGATGGAAGAAGTAGCCAGACGGAGCGGCCTCGGGCTGGGCACGGTGTACCGACGTTTCCCAACCAAGCGAGCCCTACTGGCCGCCATCGTCGCCCAGCGATTCGAGGGTATGGCCCACCTGGCCCAGATGGCTGGGTCGATCGACGAGCCAGGGGAGGCGTTTCAGGCGCTTGTGTACACCTACCTGGAAGCCGCCGAACAAGACGCAGCGTTCCGGGCGGCCCTGCTCGGACCGGAGGATTTTGATTGGGCCGACCTCGCTGCGCAGAAGGAGGCGTTTCTCGCCGTGGCTGAACCAATCATCGCCAAGGCCGTCAATGCCGGCTACCTGCGGTCGGACTTCGGTGTAAAGGACTTCATCATGATCACCCGGGGAGTCATGACCAACATGACCCCGAACAACGATTGGCGTCGCCATCTCGAACTGTCCCTCCAAGGCGTTCGGCCGAGACCGTCGGGCACGTAACCCGAAGGTTGACGGGGTGCGGTCGAGTTTCTGGGAACCCCGGCCCTGGGCGGCGCGCCATTGAGCAGGTGGCTGCGTATGCAGCGCCCTATGCAGGGCGGCTGACCAGCGGGTTTGGTGACGCGGAGGTCTCAGGTGGCTTGATAGCGGCAACCCCCCGCCACCAAGTACGGGCGTTGTTGGCGCCTCGTTGCGTATGCACAGGCCGCTGACCAGCATGTTTGGTCGGCGGCTTCTGCGTTTATGGGGACAAGTTTGTGGGGACCTACTCAGCCGTTGCATACGCAGCGGTTTCGCCGCGGACTTGGGTCGGGACGAAGCGGTGCATGGGCATGCCCTGTGCGTGCCTATGCACTTGCCCTACTCAACGAGCCGTCGAGATCTGAACCGCCCCGGGTTCCGTGACTGCTCCTTCCCTTGAGAGGATGGAGCGATGTCAGAGCAGAGGAAGCGGGGAAGTCCGCCACGCGCTCGGTCATGTTGAAGGTTTTGGCGAGTGGGTTGACGGAGCAGTTCGTTCAGGAGGCGGTGAAGTTTGGCGGCACCATTGGCGGGCAATCGGTCACGATCTGCCCGGGTGTTGGATGTATCGGCGGAAGCCGGGTAGGAGTGCAGCCACGGCCAGCACTCCGATCACGCAGACGACACCCCCTGACACGATCGAGAACTGCGTCGACACCGCTGTTGCGACCGCACCTGACTCGAGGTCGCCGAGTCGCGGCCCCCCTTCGACGACGGCCATCTGCACCCCGGTGATCCGGCTGCGGTACGGCTCGGTAACTGCAGTTTGGACGATCGTGCTGCGCAGGACCGCCGAGATCACGTCAGCCCATCCCGCCAGCGCCAGAAGAATCAGCGCCACCCACAGGACCCGTGCGAATCCGAAGGCCACGATCAGCGTTCCCCAGAAAATGACGGCGATGATTACGGCGCGGCCCTGCCGCCGAACACCGCTCAGCCACCCTGAGGTGAGCGAACCCCCAAGCGCACCGGCCGCAGGAGCTGCGTAAAGGAAGCCGAGGACCACCGGCCCGCCATGGAAGACCGTCCGGGCGAGTGCCGGGAAGAGCGCGCGCGGGAGCCCGAAGATGGTGGCGCAGAGATCGACCACATAAGCGCCTTGGAGTTCCTGACGACCACGTATGTATCCCAGCCCTTCGAGTACCGAGCGCACTCCGGGTCGGGGGCCCGACGCTCCACCTGGGACCATCGCGGCCATGCGCCACATGAATGACGCAGTCCACAAGAAGGTGAGGGCATCGATGCCGTAGAGCCACGGAAGACCGAACGCGGCGATGAGCAAGCCAGAAAGTGCTGGGCCGACCACCATGCCGAACTGGTCGATGACTTGCATGGTGGCGAAGGCGGGGGTCAGTTGGCCGGCGGCCACCAAAGCGGGCACCGTGGCCGTCGCCGCGGTAGCAACAATCCCCGAGAGCCCGGCGGCCACAGCGGTCACGAGATAGATGGCGAGGACCGAGGCACGGGGGCCGGAGAGTGCGTTGAGTGCCAGCCCGGCACTGGTGAGGGCGAGCAGCGACGAGGACACCACAAGGACCCGTCTACGGTCCACGGCCTCGCCGATGGCCCCGCCAGCGATGGTCCCAGCGATGAAGGGCACCAGTTGAGTCAGGCTCACCGCTCCCACCTGGAGCGATGAGCCGGTCAGCGAGTACACCTGGAAGCCGATGGCCACCACGGTGAGCTGGCTGCCGATCATGCTGATCGTTTGACCGGCAAACAGCCGTCGGAAGTCCCGACTGGCTTGCAGCGGGGTCAGATCGATGAGAAATCGGCGGGCCACGAAGACTATCCTTCTAGTTCAAGCCGACTTGAATGCAAGTATGCCGAGAGGAACGATGGCGGAGGAGGCAGTGCCGTGACGGAGCCAGTAACCGAGACATCGGATCTTGTGCCCATCGACGAGGTGGCGCGCCGCTTCGGGATTCGGGCCTCGACGATTCGCTACTACGAAGAGCGAGGTCTGCTCGACCCTGTATCCCGCCATTCTGGCCGGCGCTGGTACGGCACGCACGAACTTCGCCGCTTGGCCATCATCCGCTACTGGCAGGAGTCGGGCCTCATGAGTCTTGACGACATCGGCGAGATCCTGGCCGGTCCAGAACGCGCGGAACGTTGGGGTCAGGTTGTCGACGAGCAGCTTCGGTCGCTCAGCAGCAAGATCGAACGGATGGAGGCCGCCCGTGATTTTCTCGAGCACGTCGCGTCCCACCATGACGCTGCCCCTGACGGCTGCCCCCACTACGAGACACTCATCTGGAACCGTTTCCCGGCATCGGACAGAAAGTCAAAGAACGGTTCCGAGTCATCAAAACGGACATGATCGCCACGCTCCAGCAGGCCTTCGGGTGGGTCTGCTGTCGGTTCGGTTGACACCGGATGTGAGTGATCACACTGGTTCATCCGTGATTCTTGCGGCGAAGGCGGGCTCGATGTGACTTGGCTTGGGTCCCGGCCGTTGTTGCTACCGCCTTGCGTTCGGTGCCCGCCGTTCAGAATCCTATGGCTTCGCGAAGGAGCAGAACGGTGCTGCGTCCGGGGTTGGGTCTCGGTACGACCGGGAGATCTCCCAAGGCAAGATCATCCAAGCGCTCATCACGTCCGCACCGTCGCCGGAGGCTCGGGCACTCGGGCCCGCTTTGACCTTGCGGGTCTACAGCCATACCCTCGAAGGACAAGACCAAGCGGTGGCCGACATCATGGGCCAAGTGCTCGGTCCTGGCCGCAAGCCGACAGGTGATTTGCAGCCGGAGAGCGAACGTTCCGATGCCTGATCCGAGCGATGCAGGTCACGAAGACCTCGTCGTGCTTTCGGACCCGGTGTATTGGTCCGAGCACCCGGACGAGTTGTATGAGGCGCTGCGGGCTTGGCGGGGATCCCCTATCCGCAGGACAGAGCGGCGACGCCGATCGAGCGAGTGCGGTCGCTCTGCCGCCTTCCCGGACGGTTTGTCGGCGACCTGATCAGCACGGTCTTCCGCATCCCAACCCAGACGACAGACATTGATGAACTGGTGCCTCGATTCACCTACGCCGTCGAGGAGGCGGCGCACGCTCTTGGGATCAGTCAGTGAATCGGGGCGAGATACCGCACATCCGGATCGGAAACCGCATCCTGGTACCGAAGGCCAGGCTGGAACAGTTTCTCGCTTTTGGCGAGAGGACGGGCAGCGCTATAGCCGTACGTTTGCATTGGGTGATTGTAAACGTACGGCTACATGGTACACTGGTAAACGAACGGCTACAAAGAGCGGCTGTCAACGAACGTTTACCGAGGTTCCCATGAAGATCAGTTCGACACGAGACCTTGCTGTGGCCGTCCGAGGCCGACGATCCAGCCTAGGGCTCAGCCAGGCAGACCTGGCAAAACGGGCCGGCGTCTCCCGTCCCTGGCTGAGCAACGTCGAGGCCGGCAAGCCCACAGCCGAGTTCGGCCGCATCATCAGGCTGCTGGACGCCCTCGGCCTGAGCCTGAGCCTGGGGGCTACCGGCGACGAGGTCGGGACCGTCGACCTTGACGCCCTCCTGAGCGACTACGAGAACAAATGAGTGACACCCTGATCGTCATCCTGGACGGCCAGGTGGCAGGAACGCTGTCGAAGGTTGCTCGCGGACGCTTGCGCTTCGACTACGACGACACCTACCGGAGCCGATCCGACGCGACCCCGCTCTCGGTCTCGATGCCGACCCAGGTCGCATCACACCCGGACCACGTCGTCACGCCGTGGCTGTGGGGTCTGCTTCCCGACAACGACGGAGTGCTCAACAGATGGGCTCGTCATTTTCACGTCTCTGCCTCTTCGCCGGCCTCGATGCTCTCCACGCCCATCGGCGAGGATTGCGCAGGGGCGGTGCGCTTTGCGCCACCGGATCAACTCGACCGCATTTTGGCACGCCCTGGCGACGTGACGTGGCTTGACGAGGGCGGCCTCGCGCAACGCCTGCCGCGAGCTGCGTGACGACTCGACAGCGTGGCTTGGAAGCACGTTCGCAGGACAGTTCAGCCTCGCGGGAGCGCAAGCCAAGACCGCTCTCCTCTATGGCGACGGTCGCTGGGGCGTTCCCACCGGGTCGACACCGACAACTCACATCCTCAAGCCGGCTGTTTCCGGGTTCGACGACCACGATCTCAATGAGCATCTGTGTCTCGACGCGGCCCGGCGCTGCGGTCTGATCGTGGCCAGAACACAGGCCGATCGCTTCTCGGACGAGAGTGCTGTCGTCGTCACCCGCTATGACCGGGTCAGTCGAGGTTCCACGATTACTCGGGTCCATCAGGAGGATCTGTGCCAAGCCCTTGGACTTCCGCCCTCGAAGAAATACCAGAACGAAGGCGGACCCAGCCCGGCGGATATCGCCGGGCTCTTCCGGCGCATCATGCCGCCTCGGATCGCAGATTCCGCCATCTTGCGATTCGCTGACGCACTGATCTGGAACTGGATAGTGGGGGGCACCGACGCCCACGCGAAAAATTACTCGCTACTGCTGGCCGGCAATCAGGTCCGCCTCGCCCCGCTCTACGACATTGCTTCAGATCTGCCCTACGGCGGGCACGAGAAGAAGCTGCGGTTTGCGATGAAGATCGGCGGCGATTACCGCGTCTATCCCTGGAAGAACACATGGCCAGGAGCTGCAAGGGACCTCGGTATTGATTCTGACCGGCTCATGGCTCGCGTCGATGAACTGGCGATCTTGGCGCCTGACGCGTTCAGCGAGGCAGCGTCAGCCGGGGATGTGAAGTCACTACACCGCGAGCTGCCGGACAAGCTTGTCTCACTGATCGCTGATCGTTCAAGCCGATGTCGTGCGGTGCTCTGATCGCGCAGTCGAACTGTCCCTGACCGGCGCAGCCGACGGACACATCCTCAACTCATCGACGAAGCCCCGGTAAGCCTCTACGAGATCGCCACGATCGTCGGCATCGCCTATGAAACATCTGCCGAGCCGCTCACCAACCCGTGGATGGGAACATGGACGGATCGCTTGCAGCATCGGGCATCGGGAACTCGGGCACCGCTCCCAGCCCAAGAAGGCCGAGTAGAAGCCAACCATCGCCCGGGGATCAGCGCAGTCCAGATTGACCGTGTACAGGCTCGCCGACCGCCCGGAGCTCATCGCGCACACCTCCCGGGGATCACCCCTTCCTTCGTGAGCTAAATATTGAATGAGTCACACATGTTATCTAGGCTGTTCACTATGGACGAGTCGGCGGGGGCGCGACAGGCGAATCTGCTCGCCACCCTGGCGGTGGGGCTCAACGACCGCATCCGCGACGCCGAGGAGACGGCGGCCGGTCACGGATCAGCCGCCCCGGCGGCGTTGGTGGCGTTGCACGAGTTCCTGGGTGGCACTTCGATCGACCAGCTCGGACAAGTCGTCGGGCTCACTCCATCAGGTGCGGTACGTCTGATCGACAAGCTCAGCGAATCTGGTCTCGTGAGGCGTGGCCCTGGACCCGACGGGCGATCTCGCGCCGTGACGCTCACCCGTCGTGGCCGCGACGCAGCACGGCGGGTCTTGGCCGCCCGCCGAGCAGGGACCGAAATCCTCTTGGCGGGGCTGAGCACCAGCGAGATCGAGAGGCTCACACCACTTCTGGAACGTCTCCTCCACGCATTGACCGCAGCACGACTCGGCGAACGGGCAAGCTCCAAGACTCCGCCGGGTGGATGGCTCTGCCGGCTCTGCGACTTCTCCGCATGCGGTCGTGACCAGGGTGCCTGTCCCGTTGCCAACTTCAGCGAGCTGGGTGTGGAGCGTCGACTTGAAGGGTCCAAGGCCGCCAAGACGCAGGCATGCAATTGATGGGAGGCACGACTCAGTTGGCATCTCTCTCATGACACTCGATTCAGTGGAGCTGATCGTCTCGAACGTCGCTTCCTGGCGGCGATGGTTGGCAAAGTGCCCTTCGGATTCAGAGGGTGTCTGGCTGGTTCTCGCCAAGAAGGGCACAACGCGCCCAACCTCGCTCACCTACGACCAGGCCCTCGAGGAAGCCCTCTGCTGCGGCTGGGTCGACGGGCAGCTCGCCCGCCGCGATGACGGCACCTTCCGGCGACGATTCACCCCTCGTCGTGCAGGAAGCGCCTGGTCAAAGCGCAACATCGCGATCATCGAACGACTGACCGCCGAAGGTCGGATGCGTCCAGCCGGGCTTCGTGCGATGGAGCGCGCCAAGGCCGATGGGACCTGGGACGCCGCCTATGGCGGTGCCGCCAGCATTGAGGTCCCCGACGACCTGAAAAGGGCGCTCTCCGCCAACCCCCGGGCCTCGAAAGCCTTTGCACGGCTCAACAAGGCGAACCGTTACTCCGTCCTCTACCGGGTCACAACCGCCCGGCGTCCCGATACCCGGGCACGGCGAATCGAGCGGCTGGTCGACTCGCTGGCTCAGGGCCATGTGATTCATCCCGACCCGAAGGGACGATGAGTGAACGCGTGCTGAGGTTCGCCCGGTGACCGGAAACGTCGGCGCCGTGTGACAGTGGCCGGTGTAGCAGCTCACAAGGGTCCAGCTCACCCGACTCCGCGGTCGTTTCCGGGAAGTGGATCACCGTCGGGCTGCTCTGGCGCGGATACCGTCGAGAACGACGTCAATGGCGAAGCGAAACCGCTCATCGCCATCGCCGGTGACCATCTGCGCGGCATGGGCGGAGAGAAGAGGGAACTGGTCGGCCGGTAAGGCGGCGATGGTTTTGTAGAGCTTGTCGACTTGCTCTTGCCGGTCGCCATCCGCACTGCGACCGGTCGGGCGCCGCACGTCCTCCTCACGTGCGGTAGCCATCACCAGCGTCACGCAGATGTCGCAAGCCCAGGCGGCGTCTTGTTGGTCGAGCCGGCCAGCGAGCAAGATTCCCAGCAGGTTCTCGGTCAGGCGCAGAACCGACGCGGTCGTGGGTGCATCGGCAAGGGTTATGGCGGCGATTCCAGGATGAGACGCCAGCGCTTGGCGCATGCGTTCAAGCAGCGAGTGCAGCTGAGCACGCCAACGTGCAGGGTCCGGGACTTCGAGCTCAATCGTGGAAACGACGCGATCCATCATGGCCTTGAGCAGTCCCTCGCGGCCCGAGACGTAGACGTAGAGCGAGGCTGCTCCGGTGTCCAGGGCGGCGGCGACCCGCCGCATCGTTATTGCCTCCAAACCGTCCGCCTGCAGGATGGTCAGGGCCGCGTCGACCACGGCGTCCTCGCTGAGCGGCGCTTTTGCCGGACGGTCGCGAGTCGAGCGATGACGGACCGGGGGGTTCATCGGGGCATCGGTGAGAGGCATGTCGGACCGGACTCTACTTGCAAGAACGTCGTTCGTCACGTACGCTGTTCGTTCAGTGACCGCCAAGCCCAACGTCCTCTTCGGCCTCGGGCTGGAAGCCGGCGTCCACCAAGTGAGCGAGATGCTCGGGCACGCCCGCTTCTCCGACGAGGCGGGTCTCGACCTCGTCACCGTTGGCGACCATCCCTACTTCGCCGATCGTCTCGACGCTTACGCCGCGCTGGGGTTCGTTCTGGGAGCAACCAGCAACATCACCGGGGCAGTGATCATGACGAACCTGCTGAGCCGTCCTGCTCCAATTCTCGCCCGCACCGTCACGGGACTGGCGACGATCTCTGGCGGTCGTGTCGTGCTCGGACTGGGTGCTGGCGGGAGTTGGGAGGAGATCGTCGCCCTCGGCATTCCCCGCCTGTCGCCCGCAGCCCGCGTACGAGCGCTGGAAGAGGCGATCAACGTCGTGAGGGCGCTCTCGGGCGGCGGCGAACCGGTCACGTTCGACGGCGAGTTCTACCGGGTCACCGACCTGACACCGGCGGCCGCACCGACGCCACCGATCTGGGTCGGAGCGCTCGGCCCGAAGAACCTGGCCGTAACCGGCCGACACGCGGACGGCTGGATACCTGGACACCTCGCCGACTGGCGCAGTGCGGAGGTCGCCGAGTCCCGGCCCCTCGTCGACGAGGCGGCTGCTTCGGTAGGGAGAAACCCTGGTGATATCGACACCATCTACAACGTCTCAGGGCGCATCTCGCACGATCCGCGGCCAGAGAGCCGCGACGACGAGGGCCGTTGGATCGGGGGCGGAGTGGCCCAATGGGTGGAGGAATTGACGCTCGCCGTGCTTGAACACGGCGCCTCCGCCTTCGTCTACTTGGTCCCGCCGGGCGAGAGCATCGACGACAGGACACTGAATCTGTGGGCGCACGAGGTCGTGCCCGCTATCCGCGAAGCAGTCGCCAAGCGCTGATTCGCCAGTTGGCGCGTGTCGTCTGGTTGAGGCGACACAGACGTCGTTTGGCTGGCGACCTCAACGCTGGCGAGCCTCCAAGCCGGCCCCGTCCTGACCCAGGCCCGCCGAGAGCCCCAGGCTTTGTGCCGCGCACTCGACGCAGCCCTGGCCCTCATCGCCACCTACCGTCCGACAGGTTGATCGCGACGACAATGAACGTTGGCAACGCCTATCGGGTTCATGATCCGAAGGCGGGGCCTTTCCGCCATCGATCCGTCAGGGTGCTATTCGTGGTCTTGCGGACTCCGCTTTTCAGCTGTCGCTGAATGTCGCGACGGCGTCGGCGAGCTCGGCGCCGGCCTCGCGCAGGCAAGTGGCCAGGTCGTCACTGTCGGGATTGTCGACCCACCGGTTGAAGCCATTTCGAAATATCACCACTCCGACGTCCGCCAGCAGCGTGGCGCTCGCAGGCTGGCAGCCTCTCCGAAGCAGCTCGGCCGCGAGTGCGTCGGCCACGTCGGCGAACTTGGTCCGTCCCCGTTCCTGCAACTCGGGGCTGCGAGCGATGACCTCGCGGCGCTGCACGGCGTGCGGGGCGACCTGGGCGCCCAGTACCGCGCCGACGTCGGCGAGCGCCGTCAGCAACGCTTCGAACGGGGTGAGCGCGGGGTCGGCCCGGCTGAGCCCCTCGGCCAGCAGGCCCGGTAGCCGCTCGGAGCCGGCAAAGAGCACGTCGCGCTTGTCGGTGAAGTAGCGGGAGAACGTGCGACGGGTCAGTCCGGCACGATCTGCGATCTGGGCAACCGTGACGTGCTCGTAGCCGAACTCGAGGAAGAGCTCGATGGCGGCGGTCCGCAGTCGTTCTTCTGCCGCCGCATCCCATCGAGCCATGCCGCTCAGCGTACAGTGATGTCCCAGTGAGTCATGGCTGGTGCTACTGTTGATGTCTCATTGAGACATCAACAGCCTGGAGGCAATCATGAGCCTGGATGGTCAAAGGATCGTTGTCGTTGGAGGCAGTTCTGGCATGGGCCTGGCGACGGCGCGAGCAGCGGCGCTCGACGGTGCCGAGGTCACCATCGCCTCAAGCCGACAGGAACGGGTCGACGCGGCGCTCGGCGAACTGCCGGACGGCTGTGTCGGCACAACCCTCGACGTCCGAGACGAGACGCGGATCGCCGCCCTGTTCGAACGCGTCGGCGAATTCGATCACCTGGTGTTCACCGCCGGCGACGCCTTCATGCCGCGTCCACTTGCCAACCTCGGCCTCAGCGACGCGCACGCCATCTTCGACGTTCGCTTCTGGGGTGCAGTCGCCGTCATCAAGCACGCAGCGCCTCGGATCAGGCCAGGAGGATCGATCGGGTTGACCACCGGAACCGTCGGCCAGCGACCGGTCCCCGGCGCAGCGCTCGCCGCCGCCGGCGCTGGAGCCACCGAAGGCCTGGTCCGGGGACTGGCGGTCGAACTCGCCCCGGTCCGCGTCAACGCGGTCAGGGCCGGCGCTTTTCGGACACCGCTCTGGGATGGCGTCCCCGAGGCCCAGCGCGAGGCGCTTTTTGCCCGCTTGGCCCAGGGCACCTTGACCGGAACGGTCGGCGAGCCGGAACAAATAGCCGCCGCACACCTCTATCTCATGCAGAACCAGTACGTCACCGGGACGGTGCAAACCGTCGACGGCGGTCTGCTGCTCGCTGGGAACTAGGACCAGCTCGCCCCCACGAGCAGGCGGCCCATCGCATCCTTAAGGTGAGCGGGGTTCCTCGGCGGCATTCGACCCGGCTCAGGCGTACTCTGATTCGAGGTCGACTCGCACGGTGGTCAGATCGGCCCCGACCATACTGGCCGAGAGGCTCGCGCGCCGATGTGTCGGTCGGGGTTGTGCTCTGCGTCAGACCGGGACGGCGCCATCGTCGGCTCCGGCAACGGCCGGGGTGTGCTCGAGGACGCTGTCACGCCGGTCGGGCGTTCGTAGGTCGAAGGCGGCCGTTACGACGTGGTAGAGGCCCGACCCGCGGTCGCGCCGGCCGATCGGGTCGAAGTAGCGGGCGCCTGCTTGCCGGGTCGACTCGTCGTCGATGAGACGGAAGCCTCGTTCGGCCAAAAAGGCAGGGGCCTCGGAGGGGGTGATCCCGAAGATCCACGGTTCACCGCGCTTGTCCACGCCCCGGAGCCATCTGCCGGCTTCGGGGAACGTTTTCACCTCACCGCGTATGACGGCGTGGTCCACGTAGGTGAACACCAGGATGCTCCCGCCTGCGCCGAGGTGCCGGATGACAGAGAGGGTGGCGTCGACAGCGACGTCGGACAAGTACTGCGTGACGCCCTCCCAGAGGAACAACGCCGGCCTATCCGGCGCGTAGCCGGCATCGAGCAGCGCTTCGGCCAGATCGTCGGTCTCGAAGTCCACAGGAACGAAGGCGACACTTGTGGGCGCGGTGCCAGTTCGGCGGAGGACTGAGCGCTTGCGCGCTTGGGTGCCGGGATGGTCGACCTCGAAGACGGCAACGGTGGAGAGGCTGGCGAGCCGATAGGGCCGGGTGTCGAAGCCGGCGCCAAGGATCACGACCTGATCGGCGGATGGGACCAGGTGCTCGACGAGGTCATCGATCAGCTTGGTGCGAGCGATGGCCGATGCTCGGGGGCCAGGCCCACCGACGAGGTCATAGCCCGCTTCGATGGTCTGCCGGACCGGGGGGAGGCGGGCAGCGCGGAGCGCGATGCGCCACGGAAGCGAGACGAACGATCCCGCCAGCGGATCCTCGAACAATCGAGTGCTCGACGGCCGGGCTGACTCGAGACCCCGCTGTACGGCCATCAACCCGGCGGTCCGGCTTACGGATGGGGCACCTGGGCGAAGGCCTCGCCGCTCCGCCATCGGATCCGGAGGTCGTAGACGGTCAGGCTGGTCGGAGGGGTCGGTATTCAAGAGTTGGTCCCATCCTTCCCCGGTGAGGGCGTAGTTGGACACGCTCCCTGACGCAAACCAGGACCAGCTCCTCGGAACAGCGGTGGTGGCTGCGGCGGCCAGGGCCAGGGGGACCAACGACTTGGGGTCGTGGTTCAGAGGCGTGAGCTCCTCGCGGCTGGCCAGGTACTCGTGGTCTCTTCGTCCGGCGTGGAGAATCTCGGCGATGACACCGAGGCGACCGCCGCCGTGCTGGGCGGCGCCGAGCACGGAGAGCAGGAGCTGGTGGGTGGCGACGCCGGTCCGGCCCTCGGGTTGTGGGGCGGGGTGGCCACCGACAGCCAGGTCCATCATCACCTGGACCAGGTCCACTCCGGAGAAGTAGGCGTTCTGCGGTTCCACCAAGCGGGGATTTACGTCGATGAACACCGGGCCCTCGTCGCCGAGGATGAGGTCGGCCGAGAGCGCCCCGTGCCAGCTGAGATCGCCGCCCAGGATCTCGAACCACCGGCGGGCGTCGGGCATCGACAGGCTCGTCTTGTGGCTGGCGCCCCCGCCCGCCCCCTCGATTGTGCGCTCGTTGGCGTGGAAGGCCACAAGCGATCCGTGGTCGAACACCGACTGGCACATGATCAGGGGGCCGTCGACCGCCGCTTGGACCAGCACCGGCCCTCCGGTCGCTGCGCCTTGCAACTCCGCGGCGGTAGTGACCCGACGGACGCCTCCCGATGCAGTGCCGATCGGATCCTTGACGAAGGCTGGAAACCGATCCCAGCCTTCGACCTCGACCTCGACCTCGACCTCGACCTCGACGGCCGAGGGCGGCTGGGGAATCCCGAGTCGGCGGAGCGTGGCCGACGCCGAGATCTTGTCCTGCACCGCGGCCAGCGCAGCGAAGGAAGGCACGGCGGTGGCGACCCCGGCCTTCCCCAGCCGGTCCCTAGCCCATGAGAGCACCGCCACCTGCTCCTGAGTGGGGAACAGCACATCGAAGCGACCTGACCGGTAGACGTCGATCGCGGCGTCGAGCCATGCCATGGGGTCGGCTCCGTAGGGGGGAACCACATGGACTCGATGGACTGAGCGGGTGAACCGGCACAGGCACATCGGGTCGGGCGACAGAACATCGACCACGTGACCGTCCGCCGACAGCCGGGTGGCGCACTGGCGGGCCGTCAGCCCCGAGCCGTCGCTGAGCAGCACCCTCATATGTATATAATATATACTAAAGCTTGTGGGAAGGCCGAGGCGCATCGACCGGGCTCGGGTCCTAGGCGAGGCTTTGGAAATGGCCGACGAGCAAGGGCTCGACGCTGTCACCATGGCAGGTGTTGCCGAGCGCCTCGGTGTCACGCCCATGGCCCTCTACCGTCACGTGGCCAACAAGGCGGACCTGCTCGACGGCGTCGTTGAACTCCTCCTCACCGAATTCCCACCGCCCCCATCCGTGCTTCCCTGGCCGGAACGTCTCTCGACGCTCGCCGCAAACATCCGGACATCGGCACGCCGACACCCAAGCGTCTTCCCGCTCCTCCTCCAGCGCCCAGCCACCACTGTCGAGGCTCGTCGGACGCGGGAAGCCGTCTACCTGGCGCTCTCCGAGGCGGGTGTGCCCGAGGACCGGACCGGGCAGGTGGAGCGTCTCGTCAGTACTGCCATCTTGGGGTTCGCAGTCAGTGAAGTCTCCGGACGATTCCGTCATCACACCCGCAGGCAGCTCGACGCCGACTTCGGCGTACTACAGACCCTGCTCGCTGCGTTCATCGAGACCCAGCAAGCCAGTCCGGCGCCGTAGCCCCACCGGCCGCAGCCATGGGCTCGGTCACAATGGCCACGCCGACTTGTTCCGTGCATGGAGAGGCGGTGCCACCGGCGTCTAGTGCAGAGGTGGTCGGCCGACTCTGTTGCGGCTACTGCTCGTCGTCCGGCTCGTAGCGGCCGGTGTCCAGGTCCGGGTGGATTCAGCCGCCCGGCGATGTCACGAGCTCGGCTGCTTGCGGGAACGCCGCGTCCCCGGTCAACTTGAAGCCCCGGAGGCATGCCTCGACCAGCTTGATCTGGTGCGCGTCGTGGCTCTCCGACGCGTCCCGGATGGTCCCGCCATCCCAGTACCCCTCATCCCCCTCGGCCACCGGTGTCGTTCCTCGATACAACGACCGGTGTTCGGCGCCGAGTTGGACGACGGCCGACCGAGCATCGGGTGCGGAGAGATGACCGGCCAGCAGGTGCACGGCCATCGCACCGGTGACCCCGTGGAGGTTGAAGATGGTCGGATCGGCCACATAACAGCGGGCGCCGTAGGCGGCGGCGTCGAGGGCGATGGCCTGCGGGTCGTCGAAACGGGCAGGTTCGTCGGCCGGCTCACCGGGAGCGAACCACACCGCCCAGTTCCCCAGCGCCCGGGCCAGCTCCGCCCGGCGGGCATCGGTTTCGGCGACCCCGAGAGCCCGAACGGCATGTGAGGTTCGGATCACCCCATGGAACAGAGCGGCAACCAGTCCGGGCATGAGCCTCGGTACCCATAGCCCGACGACCTGCCGCCAGCCTTCGTCGTCGATGGCCCGGCCGAAGTACCCCATCCATTCGGGCAGGAGCCGGTAGTCGCCCACGAGTCCGTTCCAGTCAAAGCCGGGAGCCCAGTCCGGTGTGACGGGCGCGACGGCCCGGCTCATCAACGTCTCGTATCGCTCGACCCAGTCGCCGATCACCGGATCCAGGCCCAATGCCGCCAGCGCCTCGACGGCCATCGGCGCGTGATTCACGAAGGGGTTTGGGATCTCGAAATCCAGAGCTGACACCCGGTCGAGGGCGTTGTCGAGGACGGCCAACGATGAACTCGGCGCTCGGCTGCCCGTCGCTTCGCCGCCGCCATCTCCTGCCTCCGCAATGTCATCCACGCCGGTAGCGTAAATCCTCAACCAAACTTGAGGTCAAGGGGGCGTGGGACGGCCGCCGTCGCCATTCTCCGGGCGGTCCGCATCCGTACGGGACCGGCCGACTTGGCAGGCCGACCGGGGAATAGCTTCAGAGGTTGCGCGCCCCGGGCCCTTGTTGGCCGAGAAGATCGTCCGGGTTCACCAGCTTGCACAGCCCGAGGGACAGGCAGCCGCAGCCGATGCAGCCGCTGAGTCGATCCCGCAGGTGCTGCAGGCCGACGATTCGCTGGTCCAGATCGTCCCGCCACGCCGCAGAGAGTCGCTCCCAGTCCCGTCGGGTTGGCGTACGGCTGTTCGGCAGTCGATCGAGGGCGTCCCTGATGCGCCGGAGCGGGATGCCCACGGCTTGGGAAGCACGGATGAACGCCACCCTCCTCAATACCTCGCGGGGGAACCGGCGCTGGTTCCCTGCAGTACGCGTGCTGTGGATGAGTCCTTCGGCTTCGTAGAAGTGGAGGGCGGAGACGGCGACGCCACTGCGCTTCGCCACCTGGCCCACCGTCAAGTCGTCGGAGGGGAGAGAGGATGCAGACATGGGCTTGACCTCAATGATACTTGAGGTTCTAACCTTGCCACATGTCATTCAGCGACGCCGAAGTGCGATTCCTCAACCGCCAGCCCCGCGGCCACCTGGCCACCATGGGGCCCAATGGAAGCCCTCAGGTCAAGCCTCTGGGCTTCATCTACAACCCGGCACTCGACACCATCGATATCACCGGGTTCAAGATGGGCGGGAGTGCCAAATACCGGAACGTCCAGGTGAATCCGAACGTCGCATTCGTCGTCGACGAGGTCACCGAACCGTCGATGGAGGGCGCCCACTTCCTCGAGGTCCGCGGCACCGCCGAGGCTGCGGTCGGCACCCACGATCCCCAGGGGCACCTGGCGCCGGAGATCATCCGGATCCATCCCCGGCGCATCATCTCGTTCAACGTCGATCCCGAGCACCCGGGCTTCGCCGCCAGGGGTGTGGTGCCTGGCGATCTCGGCGACGAGGTGGCCTGACGTGCGCGCCGTCGAGGTCAGCCGGTTCGGCGGCCCGGAGGTCCTCGAGCTGCGCGGGCTTCCCGATCCCGCACCGGATCGGGGTCAGGTGGTGGTGGCGGCCGCGGCGTGCGACGTGCTGTTCGTTGACACCATGATCCGTTCGGGCCAGGGCGCCGACTACTTCCCGATCCGGCCGCCGTACGTACCGGGCAACGGTCTCGGCGGCACCGTCGTCGGCCGGGGCGAAGGGGTCGACGCCGGCTGGCTGGGTCGGCCGGTGGTGGCACACACGGGTGGGCCCGGCGGCACCGGCGGCTATGCCGAGCTGGCGGCGGTGGACCTCGCCTTCTGTGCCCCGGTACCCGACGGGATCGACCTACTCGATGCCACTGCGGTGCTCCACGATGGCACCACCGCGCTGCGTGTGATGGAGACCACAGCTCCGCAGGTGGGAGAGTGGGCGCTCGTTCTGGGCGCCGCCGGTGGCATGGGGATCCTCCTCGTCCAACTGCTGGCCGCCCGGGGCGTGCTGGTTGTCGGTGCCGCCCGGGGCTCGGCCAAGCGGGCCGTCGTGGCGGAAGCCGGCGCAGCCGCGGCCATCGACTACGGCGAAGCTGGCTGGACAGCTGCGATCCTCGATGCCACCGGCGGACGTCGCCCGACAGTCGTGCTGGACGGCGTCGGGGGCGCCGTCGGCGGGAGTGCATTCGAGGTGATCGCCGACGGCGGGCGGTTTTCGGCGCATGGAAGCCCGAGCGGCTCGTTCGCAACCATCGACCCGGTCGAATCGGAGCGTCGTGGCGTGATCGTGACCACCATCACCGACCTCCGGTTCGGGACTGGCGATCGGTCTCGGCTGCTCGTGGCCGTGCTCACCGAGCTTGCCGCCGGGGAACTGGCCCCTCTTGTCGGCCAAGCCTTCTCACTGGCCGAGGCCTCGAAAGCCCATCTGGCGATCGAATCCCGAGAGACCGTAGCCAAGACGCTCCTTCTCTGCGACGACTGACGGCTTCGGGTTCGGAACGACCCGGAGATGGGCGGCCGGATCTGGTCCCGTCCGCGCCGAGGGCGGCCGTTGCACGGTCAGATCGCCGGCCCAGTGGGCGACGGCGTAGGAGGGCAAAGCGTCCCGGCGTCGGCCGGATCGGTCATGAGTTGATGCTCCCACGGACTCGGCGGTCGTTCCCCCGAGCGCCAGCTGGGTCGGCCGTCGTCCTGCGCCGGGGGGCGAGCCACTCCCCATGGCGCTTGTCGGGCTCAGCCGAGGGTGTCGTCGAGCCAGTCGAACACCCGCTGCTCGAGCAGTGACCGCGCCATCGGCTCGCAGTGACGGTCAGCACCCTCTGCCGCGGTGAAACTGACGATCTGCTTGGTCGCCGGGAGTGCGTCATAGAGTTGCCTGGACTGGCCGGGCCAGAACTGCTCTCCCTCTGGATCGGTCACCAGCAGTGGCGTGGTGATCATCCGGATCACGTCCGGGTCCAGCCGGTAGTTGCGGACGGCCGTGAAGAGATCGAATGGATCGCTGATGCCGTACGGCTTGGCTCGCCAGGCGAACTCCTGTGACTCTTGCGGCGTTGACGTGCCGAACTGCATCCACTGATCGAAGGTCTCGCGGTCGCCCTCGTCCAGCATGGCGACCATCTCCTGCGGCAGATGCTTCAGCCATGACACCGACACGTCGACGACCCCCGGATCGGCCACCGCGGCGGCGATCCGATGCTCATGGGCCAGCGCGCGCGGGACCCAATAGCCGGCCTGGCTGATCCCGTAGAGAGCGATGCGGTCCCGGTCGACTTCCGGGCGCCGGCACAAAAAGTCCACGATGGGGGTGATGACATGCTCCCAGTCCGGCCGGAACGGAATGCCCCGCTCGAACAGCATCGACTGTTGCCCCGGACCGTCGAAGACCAACGCGTGGTAACCGCGGTCGCAGGCGGCCTTGGCCATGGCGAGCATCGAAGTCACCGCTCCGTCGCTGCCGTTGTTCAGCACGATGGTCCTCCGCGGGGAACCTCCGTTGCCGGCCACGAACAGGTAGCCGGGCATGTTCGATGGCTGGTAAGGGATCTCGACCCTCATCGGCGGCGGGTCGAGCCGGTCGACATAGGCGTCGAAACACCGGCGAAGCTGGGCGAATGCGCGCTGCAATGCCGCGTCAGGTTCATCCACCCCGTCCACCGATCCGAGCACGGCTGCGAAGTAGGTCGCCGCCCTCAGGTACGCGTCTTTGGCACTTGTCCGGTGATGCCCGGCCGCGGCCGCATCGGCGATGGCCGCCACGCGCTCACCGAGCGTCTGCCATGCCGCCACCCAGCTCTGGGCGCTGCCGTTGGTGATGGTGGCCACGGTGGCGAGGATCTCGCCGGCGTCACCACAACCGACACGAACCGACCCCAGCAGGTTCTGGACCTCGAAGTTGAATCCGTCGTCGTCAAAGAAGGCGAATGCCATGGGGATCGCCCCCTTTCGCTTGCCGCCCCGCAGGCGCGCTCGGGTGGTCGGCTGAGTCCGTCATTGGTGCTCTTCGGCCTTGACAGTAGCGCGCCGCGGGAGGTCGACAGCCTGGCGACCGGAGGGTGGGTCGTCGCCTGCGCAGACACCGACCCGGGGCGGACCCTGCCGTCCGGTGCCGACCCGTCGCTCCCGGATCGGCCTGCGCCGGGCCCCGGCACCGCCCGGCGCCATGTGACCGACCCTTCCTGGTCGAGCCGCCCGACCAGCCATTCCGAGCCCGGCGGACCATCGGCGTCCGCCTCGCTTCGGGCCTTTTTTGTCGGGATCTGTTCATCTTCCCCGTCCGTTTGTCCATACTGTGGAGATGAGGAGGTTCCGGACATGACCACCGCGATCATCGGCACCGGCGGGCTCGGATCGGTCGTCGCCCGCCGGCTCACCTCGGGCGGCGAGGCTCTGCGGCTGTCGAGCGCCGACCAGGAGTCGGCGCGCAAGCTGGCCGCACAGATCGGTCGGGCTGCGGTTGTCGCCGCCGACAACCGCGACGCGTTGCAGGGCGCCGATGCCGTCATTCTGGCGCTGCGGTTCGGGGTGCTGAAGGGAGTCATCGCCGAGGTCGCCGACTCTCTGACCGACAAGGTGGTGGTCGTACCGAGCAATCCGGTGGGCATCGACACGGAGGGGAAGCTCTCGCGCCTCCTGCCCGATGGGCAATCCTCCGGCCAGGTGGTAGCCGGGTGGTTGCCGGAGGGGGCGCGCCTGGCCATGGCGTTCGGGAGCATGTCGGGCGATCTCTTGGAGTCCTCCAGCAACCGGTCACCGGTGCCGGCGGTCCTCTTCTACGCTACCGACGATGGCGGTGCCGCCGACGAAGTCGAGCGCTTGATCCGAACGGCCGGCTTCGAGCCGGTGAAAGTCGGTGGCGTCGAACAGTCCGGTCGATTCGAGGTGGGCGGTGACCTCCACGATCTCGTCGTCGGCCCGGCAGAGGCTCGGTCACTGATCGGTGGGACCTGACCGCTTCGTCTCCGGTCCGAGGCGGGGCGCGTCGGGTGCCGGCCTGTCGGGGCCGGTCGGGAGATGCCGTTACGCCGGGTCTGCCGCGCGGCGTCGGCTGTAGAGGCGAGTGGCCCAGAGGTAGGAGACGACGGCGATACCGATGCTCCAGGCGATGGCAGCGATGGCATGGGTGCCGATGGGGGTATCGGTTAGCAAGCCGCGTACGGTGTCGACGACAGAGGAGAAGGGCTGGTACTCGGCGAACTGACGCAGCCCGTCGGGCATCGTCTGGGTCCGCACGAAGCCGCTGCCGAGGAACGGAAGCAGGAACAGGATCATCGGGGTGTTGCTGGCCGTCTCGACGCTCTTGGCGGCCAAGCCGAGCGCGACGGCCAGCCAGATCAGCGCGAAGGCGAAGAGGGCCAGCACACCCACCGTGGCCAGCCATGCCGGCAGCCCGGCGGTGGTGCGGAATCCGAGGCCGAAGGCGACCCCGATCAGGACGCCCAGCGCGGCCAGCGTCTGGATCAGGCTACCGAGTACATGGCCCGTGAGGACCGATGCGCGGGCGATGGCCATGGTCCGGAACCGGTCGATGATGCCTCCGGTCATGTCCATGGCGACCATGATCGACGTGCCCTGAACGGCCGCGGCCACAGTCACCAGCAGGAGCCCCGGGACCGCGTAGTCGAGATAGGCGCGTCGGCCCTCGTGCATGCCGAGGCCGGCACCGAGCTGCCCGCCCAGGACGTAGACGAACAGCAGGAGGAGCACGATGGGCAGACCGATGAGCATCAGGGTCATCGACGGATAGCGGAGTTGGTGCTTGAGGTTGCGCCGCAGCATGACCCGCGAGTCACTGAGCGTGTAGGCCAGGGTCGTCATCGCTGCGCTCCTTGCGGGGAGGGGCTCTCGTCGGGCACGCCGGCGACATGGACGCCGGCGACGTGGCTGCCGGTGACGGCCAGGAACACGTCATCGAGGTCCGGGGTGTGGATCGACAGGCGCTCGACGGCGATATGGGCCTCGTGCAACTCGTCGAGCAGCTCACGGACGGAGTCCCCGGTGTCATCTGCGGGCACCTGCAGGACCAACTGGTCCTGGTCAGGGGCGGCCGCCGGGAAGAGCTCGGCCGCCGAGGACAGCACCTGCAGGTCGGCGAAGTGGAGTCGGAGGTGACCGCCGGGGATGCGGCTCTTGAGTTCGGCCGGGGTGCCTTCGGCGACGATCCGCCCCTGGTCCAGCACCGCGATCCGATCGGCCAGGTGGTCGGCCTCGTCGAGGTACTGGGTGGTCAGAAGGATGGTGACCCCGTCGGAGGCGAGCTCGCGGATGATCTGCCACATCGTGCGGCGGCTGCGCGGGTCCAGCCCCGCCGTGGGCTCGTCGAGGAAGATCACCCGGGGCAGTGTCACGAGCGTCATCGCCAGGTCGAGCCGTCGTCGCATCCCACCCGAGTAGATCGAGAGCGGCTTGTCGGCGGCGTCGGTGAGCTCGAAGCGTTCCAACAGCTCGACGACTCGCCGCCGCCCGGCGTCACGGCCGAGATGGCGGAGGTCGGCCATCAACTGGAGGTTCTCTGCCCCGGTGAGCAGGTTGTCCACGGCGGAGAACTGGCCGGTGACGCCGATGACGGCCCGCACCCCATCCGGATCGGAAACCACGTCGTGACCGGCGATGTGCATGGAACCCGAGTCGGCCGGGATCAAGGTGGACAGGATGCGGACCATGGTGGTCTTGCCGGCCCCGTTGGGGCCGAGCAGCGACACGATCGCGCCCTCTTCGACCTCGAGGTTCACCTCGTCGAGCACAAGATGATCGCCGAACGACTTGCAGACGCCGCGGGCCACGATCCCTGGCGCGACCGGGTTCGTCATCACGCCTTGCCTCCTCGATGCGGAGCTGGGGGATCGGGGAGATCGCCGGCGGCGCGGAGCCTCTCCCGCAACTGTTTCCACTCCTGTTCGAGAACCGGAAGTCGATCCACCAGGAAGTCGGCGAACGCAGCCCATTCGAGCAGCACCGCTCGCCGCTCGGGCGGAGCGTCGGCGAGGAGCCGGAGACCCTCTCGGGCCAGCTCCCCCTGTTCCTCGTACTCGGTGAGGTCGAATCCCATGGCCCGGGGTGACGACATGTCGATGTACACCCGGTCCATCCGCTCGCCCGCCGGTCGGGACCGCCGGATCAGTCCGAGATTCTCCAATGTGTTGACGGCGCCGGCAATGGCGCTTCTGCTGGCCAGGAGGGCGTCGGCCAGCTCGGTGATGCACTGCTCGCGGGGCTCGCATACCCCCAGGTAGCCGAGCAGACGTCCCACCATCGGGGCCATCCCGTAGCGGCGGGCATAGAAGCGACCGGCATGGTCGGCGAACGTGATCTCGCCGTCGCTGGGCACGTCTTCACCCTACACAGCCTCCTGAGAAAACACAAATTTGTGTAATATCAGGTTTCACAAGTCCGTCGCGCAGCGGGTCGGGTTGGCGACGGCGAAGGCCCCGGCCCTCGTCGTGGCCCATCGTGCTCGGTGTTCCCCAGAGCCTGACCGCACCCGGGCCTTTCACGGGCGCGACGAGGGCGGCGGGGGAGCAGGCTGCAAGACCATGAGACTCCCAACCACGCAACTGCGTGCCGGACAGAGCGAGCAGGGCGGTCAGGTCCCCACGCCGACCTTCTCGGTATTGCTGGAGGATCCGGACATTGCCCTGTGGGCCAAAGAGGCGGGTTCGAGGTACCGGATCTCCTCCCTCGACGCTTTGGGGGTGCTGGCGCATGCTCTCGTCGTCGATGCCCGGGCGTGAAGGAGCGGGATTGGAACTTCGTGGGTCTGGGAGCGAGCCGGTCATGGCCCCGGGGAGAGGACAGACGGCGGTCGACGATCCGAGGCTCGACATCGAGTTGCTGGGAGACGTGAGCGGATCGCAAGTGCGGATGACGGGTGACGTCGTTGCCCAGACCAGTACCGCCCTGTGGGGCATCGAGCCGATCCTGATGAACGAGGCGCGGGTCACCTTCGACTTGTCGGCCGTCACATCCATTGACGGTGCGGGTCTCGAGGCGGTGCTGAGCCTGATGGACAGCGTGCGGTCGTTCGGGGGCAGCCTCGTCATCGGGTGCGAGCGCTGCGCCGTGCGGCCAGCTGCGCAAGTGGGGGCCGTGCGGCCAGCTGCGCAAGTGGGGTAGGTATGGCCGCTCCCCGATGGTCGGTGGTCCTGAGGGGCCCGGGTGGCTCGGTGCTGACGCCGGTCCCGGTCGGCTGGAAGCGGGTGGCGGAGCAGGTCGTTTGGATGCACTGGGCACGAACACCAGGGTCCGCTACGGGTTCGAAGTTCCCGCCGTCTTGCCATGGTGATGGTGTGACAGTAACCCGATCCGCCCATGAGGCTTCCGGGGTGGCCCCCGACCCGAAGTGAGGCATCGAGCAGCGTTGGCCCGTGCCCGTGAGCCCGTAGACAGACGAACACACACAGATACACACACAGACAAAGGAGACGAGACATGCCGTCAATCACGACATCAGACGGGACCGAGATCTACTACACCGAGCAGGGCGACGGGCAGCCGATCGTCCTGAGCCACGGCTGGCCTCTGTGTTCGGATGCCTGGCAGGTCGAGCTCAAGCTGTTCGCAGATGCCGGCTACCGGGCGATCGCACACGACCGGCGCGGTCACGGCCGGTCCACGAAGATGTACAAGGGCAACGACATGGAGACCTACGCCGATGATCTGGCCCAGCTCATCGAGGTCCTGAATCTGCGTGACGTCGTCCTCATCGGGCATTCGACCGGGGGCGGTGAGGTGGTGAAGTGCGCGGCCGGTCCGGCCAGGGATCGGGTGTCGAAGGTCATCACGGCCGGCGCCGTTCCGCCCCTCATGGTCAAGTCCGAGAGCAACCCGGAAGGGACTCCGATCGAGGTGTTCGACGGCCAGCGCCAAGCCGTGTTGAAGGACCGCTCCCAGTTCTACAAGGATCTCAGTGAGCCGTTCTACGGCGCCAACCGCGAGGGGTCGGACGTCTCCCAGGGTGCCAAGGATGACTTCTGGCGGCAAGGGATGCTGGCCAACCTGGCCGCCGCCTACGACTGCATCAAGGCCTTCTCCGAGACCGACCAGACGGAGGACCTGATGGCCATCGAGGCCCCCATCCTCATCGCACAGGGAGACGACGATCAGATCGTGCCGATCGTTGCCGCGGCCGACAAGTCGATCAAGCTGGTCCAGCGGGGAACTCTCAAGGTGTACCCGGGAGCTCCCCACGGCATCTACGGCGCGTATCAGGGGGAGCTGGACAAGGACATGCTGGATTTCATCGAGGAGTGATGGCGGCGCACGCCCGCTGCTCTCAGGTGGCGAACAGAAGGGCCGGTCCCAGGGGCCGGCGCTTCTGTCGCCCCAGATGATCCCAGGTCGTTCCCAAGGCATTGCCGCGGGCATTCCCACGGGCGATCCTCAGGAGAGAACGGCCGGGTCGGCAGCCTGGACTCATCCCGGTGCGGTCGAGAGTGGTGCCGCCGGGACGGTTGGACCGACCAGGGATGTGCCCGGGTGCGAGGACCGGCCCGATGCGCGACCATGGCTCGTCGGAGGAGATCGAAGGAGGGTAGCCATGAGTGGCACTGAGGTAGAGACCGAGACGTCGAGGGGGGTCCCGGCTCCGGCCGTTGTGGACATGAACCTGGAGGTCATCGTCATCCCCGTCACGGACGTCGACAGGGCCAAGGAGTTCTACGGAAACCTCGGGTGGAGGCTGGACGCCGATGTCGCCCGTGGCGACAGTTTCCGTCTGGTCCAGTTCACGCCCCCGGGCTCAGGGTGTTCCGTGCAATTCGGCATCAATTTGACGTCTGCTCAACCCGGATCGGCTCAGAGCCCGTATCTGGTCGTCTCCGACGTCGAGGCGGCGCGGGATGACCTGGTGGCGCGGGGCGTGACGGTGGGTGAGGTGTTCCACGAGGGGTCGCCCGGCGCTCGATTCCATGCAGCCGACCGCGTGGCCGGCCCGGCAGCCGACCGCAGCAGCTACGGCTCGTATGCCTCGTTCAGTGACCCGGACGGCAACCGCTGGCTGTTCCAGGAGGTCACGACGCGGTTGCCGGGGCGTATCGATCCGGTCGCCACGTGTTTCCCGTCGGCGGTCGATCTGGCGGGTGCGCTCCGTCGGGCTTCGGCCGCCCACGGCGAGCACGAGAAGCGGATCGGCAAGGCGGACCCCAACTGGCCGGATTGGTACGCCACCTACATGGTGAGCGAAAGGTCCGGCCAGGATCTGCCTTCGTGAGCCCACCGGTCTGAGAGGTCGTCCGGAGCAGGATGAGCCGTCGAGGCGGATGTGCGGTATGCGATCGGACCGGAGGGCGAAGGCGGGCGAGGGCGAGGGAGTTGATGGTTGGGCGACGGCCAGGGTGGCGGACTGGTATCTGGACTCTCCCAGCGCGCACGGCTGCGCCAAGGTCAGGGGGGCGTACAGGCAGCTTCAAATCGAGACGGATTTGCTCTTCACCATCGTGAGCAGAGATCCGGTCTCCTCGGTGCCTCGGGTCGAGTTCACACGGTGCCCCCGACCGTATGCCAGCGCCGCGGAGCTCATTGTCGCCGTAGGGTCCGGGGGCACGCTCGAAGTCACGTCGGCGGCGACGGCCGAGGGCCGTCTCCACCCGATCCTGGGCTGCGAATTCGGTGGCGCATTCGACAGGTTTCGCGCCGTCCACGATCTCATCGGGCATGCCTGGGGCGGGCACGGTTTCGGGTTCGAGGCCGAGTACGCGGCTTGGAGGGCTCAAGATCTGCTGCACACCGGCCTGGCCCGATCGGCTCTGGCCACCGAGCTCTACGGAGTCAATGCTGCGCGCAGCATCACCGGCGAAGCGCCCGAACTCAGGGCCCTGCTCCTCCCGGCCGGGGCGGTCGGGGTGTCACAATCGGACCGGCCCGGTCAGACATCGGGACCCTGAACCGGCGGTTCACTCGGTGCGGGAGAGGCCCCCGGAATGCCGGCACGAAGAAGACCAGGGCGAAGACGACCACGATGGGGTAAGGAGTAGCCGAAGAGGGTGACGCTGGTCGGGAACCGGGGCCGCGCCGCGGCCGGCATGTTCTGGGCCGAGAAGACGACATCGCGGAAGGGGGCGACGGCATAGGTGAGCGGGTTCAACCGGGTGACCACGGTCAGCCAGCCGGGGAGCCCGTTGAGAGGGAAGAGGGCTCCCGAAAGGAAGAGCATGGGCAGGAGCAGCATCTGCATCACGACCTGGAAGGACTCCATCTTCTGGATCCGGCTGGCGGCCGGCCGACGCCGCCTCCGTGGCTTGATCGCTCGGATGCAACAGCGGCTCCAGCGATGCGGGGTCGGAGAGGGAACCTCGACGCAGCTCCGACGGGTTCGCTCACAGGTGCATCCCTACGCGGACCGGAGCACCCAGATGCGGGCGGTGCAGGGCTCGTGCAGGGGCCACTCCAGGCCCTCCTCCATGAGCGCCGCGCCCGGTCGTCGGTCGGCACCGGGGCCGGCCGGGACGGGGCCGGTGGCCAGATCGACGGCCGCGACCTCGTAGGTCCGGTCCCGGTCGAGCCCGGCGGGGTACACCGGCCCGTCGTCGGTGCCCGTGGCCAGCTGGAAGGCGAACAGGACCGCCCGCCGGCCGTCCGGCGACACGTAGGCGAGGGCGGCGCGATGGCCCGGGGGGATCAACCGCCACAGGTCCCCCTGCTGGACCAGCGGCCGGACCTCTCGGTACAGCTCCACTGCCCGTCGGCACACGGCGCGCTCGTCGTCGGTGATGGCCGCCAGGTCGAGGTCGAAACCGAACCGCGCGACTCATGGCCACGGCGCAGCCGAAGGCCACCGGCCGGTCGCCCTCCCGGGTCACGTGGGCGGCGACCACGTTGGCGGGGAGGAAGTGCGAGGCCGCCCACTGCATCCGCAGGCGGTGGACGGGATCGGTGTTGTCCGACAGCCAGACTTCGTGAAACCAGCGCAGCGACCCGAGGTCGACGCGTCCTCCGCCCGAGGCGCACAGCATGAGCGTCTGCTCGGGATGCCGCTCGGCCACCGTCTCCATCAGGCGCCAGGTGGCCCGGGCGTGGTCGACCCAGTAGTTGGCCTGACGGTCGGCGCCCAGGGTGGGGGACCCCGGATCGGTCAGGGGACGGTTGGCGTCCCACTTGAGATAGCTGATGCCCGGGTTGTCGGCCAGGACGCGGTCCACCACGGCGCACACGAAGTCGGCCACGTCGGGCTGGAGGACATCGAGGACGAGCTGGTTCCGCCACCGGCGCGGGTGCCGCCGCGGCTGGCCCACCACCCAGTCCGGGTGGTCGGTGTAGAGGGTGGAGCCGGGGTTGACCATCTCGGGTTCGACCCACAACCCGAACCGGACACCGCGCTCGGTGGCCCGGGCCACGAGGGGATCGAGGCCACCGGGCAGCTTGGCCCGGTCGACCCGCCAATCACCCAGGCCCACCGTGTCGTCGTTGCGGGGGTGGGTGTCGCCGAACCAACCGTCGTCGAGCAGGAAGAGCTCGGCACCGAGGTCCGCCGTGTCGTCGATCAGCCCCAGGAGCCGCTCCGTGTCGAAGGAGAACGAGGTGGCTTCCCAGTTGTTGACCACCATCGGCCGCAGCCGGTCGCCGTCGCGGGTGGCGTGCTCGCGCACCCAGCGGTGGAGGCGGCGGCTCAGAGGGCCCACTCCGTCGGTCGACCAGGCCCAGACCTGCTCGGGGGTGACGAAGGTGGCACCGGGATCGAGCACGTACTCGGCCGCCGCCGGGTTGTGCCCGCACCAGACCCTCACCGTGGGGGCGGTTGTCCGCTCGAAGGCGAATCGGGTGTCGCCGCCCCAGGCCAGAGAACCGGCCAGGGCGGCACCGCTCGACTCCTCGGGTGGACCGTCCGGGGCGAGCAGGAAGAATGGGCAGGACCGCAGGTGGGATTGCACGCCGCCACGCGAGTCGACGACCTTGGTGCCCGGGGTGAGGGGCTCGGTGGTCGTGGTCCACTCCGCCGACCAGTCGCCCCCGCCGAAGTGGATCAGATGGGGAGAGCCGGTGGCCAGCAGGGGCGAGGCGGCGGCTACCTCGTGGAGGGTGACCGGCCCGGCCTGGCGGTTGGTGACGCCGACCCACTGGCGCAGGACACCGTGATCATCGGCCCGGAGGGACACCGTGACGGCCAGCGGGCAGTCCGGATCGACGAGGAGGATGTCGGTCTCGGAGCCGGCGACGCGGACGTCCTCCACCCGCAAGCGGGTGGTCGTGGTGCCGTCGCTGTGGGTGACCCGCAGCGAGGGCGCCCGGGTCGGCTCCTCGTCGTAGGCCGGATAGGCCAGGGGGTAGAACGCCGGTGGGACACCGGCCGGCAGGTGCCGCATGTGGGTGTCGATGTCCGGCCCGAACCCGGCCTGGCGCAGCCGACCTCGGTCGTCGACCAGGAAGCCGTAGCCGGCGCCGCCGGAGGACACCGCGAAGCTGGTCATCCGCCCACCTTTGCAGAGCTCCGGCATGGGGCCAAGCGCCGGCGGCGGGGACGGCCGCCGGCGACGGCGACGGCGACAACGGGCTCATCTCCGAGGGACCGTCGCCGGATCAGGAAGGCGTACCTCCGGAGCCGTAGGGGCGGGTGAAGATCTCCAGGAGGTGCCCGTCGGGGTCCTTGAAGTACACCCCGCGGCCTCCCCGAGGTCCAGAACCCCGGTGAGGTAGCGGGCCGAGGCCTCCTTGTCGCGGCACCACACGATGGTGTGGTTCAGCGTCACGCCCATCTGCCGACCGCCCACAGAGTAGAAGTCACTAGTATTTGGAAGTAACTATCAGTTAGGATGAACTCCGGGAATCGATACTGGAGGCACGGCCGTGGCTGTCAGCGGGGCTCGGAGATGGTGGGCACTGGGCGCGGTGGTGCTGGCCGTGCTGGCCGTCGGGATGGACCTGACGGTGCTGAGCGTGGCCCTACCCACGCTGTCGCGAGCTCTCAAGGCGTCGGAGTCCGACCTGCAGTGGTTCTCATCGGGCTACGCCCTGGTGCTGGCGGCCGCCATGCTGCCCGCCGGGCTGCTGGGGGACCGCTACGGCCGCAAGAAGGTGATGTTGTCGTCCCTCGTCCTCTTCGCCCTGGGCTCCCTGGCCTGCGCCGAATCGCGGACGGTGGCCGAGTTCCTCGGCGCCCGTGTCCTGCTCGGTTTCGGCGGGGCCGGGATCATCGTGATGGCGATGTCCGCCCTGGCGGTGCTCTTCTCCGAGGAGGAGCGACCCAAGGCAGTGGGGATCTGGGCGGCGGCGAACATGGTGGCCTTCCCCATCGGACCCATCTTGGGCGGGTGGATCCTGACCCACTACTGGTGGGGGTGGGTCTTCCTGATGAACGTGCCGGTGGCGGCGGTCGGTTTTGCCGCCGTCGCCGCCCTGGTGCCGGAGTCCCGCTCCGAACAGCGGCCCGGGTTCGATGTGGTCGGCATCGCCCTGTCCAGCGGCGGGCTGGTCGTGCTGACCTTCGGCTTCATCGAGGCCGGTCAGCACGGATGGGGTGCGCCGGGCGCCATCGTCCCGATGATCGCCGGGGTCGGCCTCGCTGTCGGGTTCTTCGCCTGGGAGCGCCTCCTGGAGCACCGCCCCGACGGCCAGCCCCTCCTCGACCTCTCCTTGTTCCGTTCGGCCGCCTTCACCTGGGGGGTGATCCTCTTCACCGTGCTCACCCTGGCGCTGGTCGGGCTGTTGTTCACTCTGCCCCAGTACTTCCAGGGGGTGATGGGCACCAACGCCGAGGGGTCGGGGATCCGTCTGCTCCCGGTCGTAGGGGGCCTGCTCGTGGGCGTGGTGCCCGCCACGGTCGTCGCCAGGCGGATCGGGTCCAAACTGACCGTGGCCGCGGGATTCGCCATCCTCGCCGCCGGGCTGGCCCTCGGTGCCACCACCACGCTCGCATCCGGCGAAGGATTCAACGCCCTGTGGCTGGCCGTCGCCGGAGTCGGCACCGGGCTCACCATGACGACCACCGCATCGGCCGCGCTGGCCGAGCTGAGCGAGGAACGGGCCGGCATCGGCTCTGCCGTCCTGCAGGCTCTGAAGAACACCGGGGCGCCCCTCGGGAGCGCCGTCCTGGGCAGCACCCTCCTGGCCGTCTACGCCTCCCACATCGATGTCGGCGCCCTCCCCCGGCCGGTCGCGGAGATCGCTCGACAGGGTGTCTTCCAGGGCATCGCCGTCGCCCACGCCATCAAGTCGCCGGCGCTCCTCACCTCGGTGCGCACCGGTTTCGTCCAGGGCATGGATGCCGCACTGGTCGTCTCGGCCGGTTTCGCCGTGACCGGGGTCCTGCTGGCCCTGATGTTCTTGCCCTCGCACATCGGCGCTGCCACACTCGACCAGGAAGGAGCACGGGGTGGGCGAATCGGAGTATCAGGTGAGCGGATCCCCGTCTGAGGCCCGGTCGAGGGTCGGCTTGCGGGAGCGCAAGAAGGTGAAGACCCGCGCCGCCATACAGCACGAGGCCCTCCGCCTGTTCCGCCTGCAGGGCTATGCGGACACCACCACCGAGCAGATCGCCGACGCGGCCGACGTCTCGCCCAGCACCCTGTTCCGCTACTTCCCTTCGAAGGAGGACCTCGTCCTCACCGACGATTTCGACCCGCTCATCATCGAGGCCTGCCGCTCCCAGCCGGCCGAGCTCGGTCCGGTGGCGGCCGTCCGTCGGGGGCTTCGGACGGTGTTCGAGGGCATGGACGACCGGGAGGTCAGCGACATGAGAGACCGGGCGGAGCTCGCGCTCCTGGTTCCCGACCTACGGGCGGCCATGCTCGACCAGCTGGCGCAAGTCATCCGCCAGCTCACCGACGTGGTGGCCGAACGGGCCGGGCGCCCGGGTGACGACTTCGCCGTTGCCTCGCTGGCCGGTGCCATCCTCGGTGTCCTGATCTCGGCCGAGTTCTACTGGGTCGAGCACCCCGGGACCGATCTCGTGGCGCTGTTGGACGAGGCGCTGGCCAACCTCGAATCCGGCCTTCCCCTCTGAGCGGCGAACGCGGCGGTGATCACGACGGCCCCGTGCCGGCGCCGATCCGGGTCGAACCGTTCACGTTCCATATCCACGCTCCGTCCGACGAGGTGGGCGGAGAACCGAGGATGCCGGTCAGGGCCCTCAAGGTCCCTCCTCTGGCGTACTGGGGGATCACGACGACCACCAGGGGTCGCCAGCGGATGAGCGCTGATCGGATCGCCTCCCGCTCGGCTGCCGTCAGGCCACCCGGGTCGGTGCTCAACTCCAGCAGGGCGCCCACCGGACCGCCCAGTGCGCTCATCATCTCGTCGTCGACGCCGTTGCCCCCCGGTACGAAGACGAACCCGCCGATGAGGTCGAAGTCGTCATCCGTCTCGGCCTGCCAGCCCATGGGGTTCGACGTGACGACGTAGGGGAACGGGATGGCCAGCACCGCGGTACCGGCCGGGAGCTTCCCGGCGTCGTGCTGGAACCATGCCGGTACCGCGGCGGTGGTGATGCGGAAGGGAAGCGAGTACGTGTCGACGATGGGGACGAGGGCCAGGACCACACAGGCCATGACGGCCAGGCGGGCGCCGCGGCGGCGCATGGCCGGGGCGGCCCCGGGCCACCGCCGGCCGGCGGCCCGCCACCATCCGTCGATGGAGGCGGCGAGGAGGAGGCCGGCACACAGGGAGACCGGGAGGGCGAATCGCCTGACGGTGATGTTCGACAGGAAGGGCAGCCGGGCCCACAACCCGGCGGGGACGAACTCGAGCGTCCAGGTCACGACGCCGACTCCGGCGATGACGAGGCAGGACCGGCGCCGCCACCACAGCGGGGACGAGGCGGCGATGGCGACGAGCAGCCCGACCCCGAGAAAGTCGACGTTGGGACCCTGGGGTCCGAGGTAGCCCACCGCCCTGAGACTGGTATGGGCGTTGAAGACGTTGGGTCCGGCCGAGATGATCCCCGAAGCCGAGGCCGATGCCACCGGCCAGAAGGGCCCGGCGACGTGGCGGGGTCCTTCCAGGTAGAACCAGACGGGGTAGGCCAGGACCACCGCCACCAGCGTCGCCCCGGCCAGGGTGGCGGCCAGGAGCCGTCGGCCGGCGGCCACCACCATGGCAGGCCGGCAGACGACCAACCCCAACGCGCACAGTCCCGCGGTCACCGCGGTGATGGCCAGCACCTCGAGGCTGGTGAAGAACTCCGCGATGGTGAGCGCGCCGAGCAGCAGACCGGTGCCGACCGGGCGCGCCTCCCGGCTCAGCAACCGGAGGCCGACCAGGAGCACCAGTGGCAGGTAGGCCGTGAGCGTGAGGTCGAGATGGCCCAGCACGGTGTTGCGCAGCACGAAGGGAGAGAAGGCGTACAACCCTCCGGCGATGATCCGGGCACCGGCCAGCCGGGAGAAGCGGCCGGCGAGCGCGAACGCCGCCCAACCGGAGAGTACCGGCGCCAGCAGGTTGGCCGCATTGAACGACGCCACGGGCCCGAAGAGCAGGGTCACGGGGGACAGCACGGCGGCGGGTGCCAACCAGCTCGTGTTGGAGAGCACGTTGACCCCGCCCAGGCGCGACCACATGGCGTTGGTCAGGAAGGGGTCGTGGCCGTGGGTCACCGCCCAGGGCAGCCACTCGAACCACCACACCTGCTGCACGGTGTCGCCGCAGTTGCAGGTAATGGAGTGGGCGGGGTTGCCACCGAACCAGACGTGGCTCCACAGGACCAGAGCCACGGCCAGGTAGGTGGCGATGGCGACCAGGTGAAGCGGGAGCCCCGTCCTCGGGGGAGGCGTGAGCCACCGTTCTTCCCGCCGCCGCCCGGGAGGGGCCCCAGATTCGAGCTCGCGGTGGGGACCGAGGGCGGAATCGCCGGCCGCGTCCCGCAGCACATCGGTGGTCACGGTGGAGGAGGCCCCAGGCCAGGCGCGGGGACGGCGGCAGCCGGGTCGGTCACCGGTTTGCCGTCAACCGGCACGTTCCCGGCTCCCCGGGCCACTCGGGGAGAACCACGGCCCCGAAGACCGCCACCCGTCAGACGTCGCCATTGTCCTTCTCCTCGTCCGGTGGGCCAGGTCGCAGGGCGCCTCTGGCCTGGCCGCAACCGGGCTCAACGGTATCCGTTCGCCCCCTCGTTCGGGGGATCCGGCGGCTCCCGGTCGTGTTCGGGGGCCCACCGGAGCCGGCGGCTCCCGTCACTGAGGCCGGTCTCGGCGCACCGGGCACCCACGGCCGTCGGCCGGGGAGCCCGGGTCAGCGACGGGGGAAGCGGATCTGCATGGTGGTCGGGCCACGGTTGGCCCACGCGTGGTAGGGCGTGGTGGTTACCGTCGTGTCCGCGGCCGGCTCCTGCCGGTCGTGGTCGGCGGGGAAATGGAGCAACCCGGGGGGATCGGAGGGCCGGACGGCGAAGGCCCGTTCCACCGGATCGGCCGGGTCGACAACCAGTGAGCGCAGGTCGACACCGGGTAGGTCCACCCCCTCGACGCAGTGGACGACCGGTCCGCAGCGGAGGAACACCGTCGAGCCCGCCCCCTCGACCCGGTGGTCGGTCTCCCACCATCGGGGGTGGACGGGGAGGACCAGCTCCCGCTGGCCGGCCACCGGCTCGTGGCCGTGGCCTCCGGCCCAGCCGGGTACCCGCACCCGCAGGGATGCTCCCTCGGGCCCGGCATGGACCGTCACCCGCACCCGGCCATCCTCCGGGTAGCCGGAGACCACTTCCACGTCCCACCCTCCACCGGTCAGCCGGGCGGCGAGGGGGAGGTGCACGAGAAGGTCGCCGTGCTCGGTGAGCTCGCCCACGTACTGATCGACGGTGGCGGCCATCCGGGCCAGGTTGGTCGGGCAGCAGGTCACGTCGAACCAGGGATGGCGCCGGACCGGAAACCACTGCAGCAGCATCTGCTGTTGGTACTCGGTGGGTTGCCCCCAGGGGTTGGACTCGGGCGCCACCTCGGCCACGGCCTGGGGCTGGGAGTAGAACCAGCTCTCCCCGTCGGCCCCGGTGCCGCAGGGGACCGCGTTGTAGAGGAGGAGCTCGGCCTGTTCGAGGCTTCGCTGGTCGCCCGAGAGGTGCCAGATGCGGCGGCAGAACTGGGTGGCGGCAACCGCGGCGCAGCTCTCGGCGTAGGCCATGGCGTCGGGCAGTTCGTACGGCTTGCCCACCGACTCGTCCAACCAGCGACCGCCGACCGCGCCGGTGGGGTAGGAGCGCTGTCCGACCATGGTGTCGAACAGCCGGCGGGCCGCGTCGTCGTAGCCGGGTGCGGTCCCGGTCAGGGCCACCTCGGCCACCGCTGAGGCCAGGTACAACGCCTTGACGGCATGGCCGGCCAGATCCACCGTGTCCAAGGTCAGGCCGGCCCGCATCAGCTGGGTCTCGATGATCCACCGGGACTGGGCCAGGTACCGCTCCTCGCCGGTGTGGGCGGCCAGCCGGGCCAGGGCCAGTTCGACCTCCGGATGGGCGTCGACCCGGTCGTCGAGGCCGGGGCCGAAGGTGTCGCACAAGTGGTCGGCCCAACGTCGGGCCGGGCCGAACAGGGCGTCGGACCCGGTGGTTCGGTGGTGGGCCAGGGCGGCCTCGATCAGATGGCCACCGCAGTACCACTCATGGCTGCTGCCCAGGTCGCCATACCGGGGTTGGGATCCGGGGCCGCTGTCGTAGAAGCTGTGGAGATACCCGTCGGCGTGGGCCGACCCGGAGACGATCTCGATGATCGGGTCGAGCAGGTCCACCCTTCCGCTCCAGGCCGCCGCCTCCATCCACTTGTACAGATCCGAGTCGGTGAACCAGAGCCCACGGTGGCCCCCCGCCGAGCGTCCGGACAGCCGGCGGAAATTGTCCACCACCCCGTGGGCCTCGAGCCGCTCGAGGAGCACCGGCAGGGTGTGGTTGCGCAGCAGGTCGACGCGGGGAGCCCAGAACCCGTCGTGCATGGTGACCTCGAGGGGTCCGGTGCCCGGGTCGACCATCTCCCGAAGCTAGCGGGCTGCCGGAGGTGGCTGGGCCGGAGTCATTCGCCGGTCATGTCCCGGAGCCGGTAGGCCAGGGCGCCGATGCCGACGCAGGCGGCCCCGATCCCTACCATCACCGCCCCGGTCGTCCAGTCCGGGGCGACGGCCGGGGCCGCGGCCATCTGGTGGAAGAGCGACGTGTCGGCCAGCCAGTGGCTGGTGGCGACGACGCCACCGACGACTTCGACCAGGAGCGACCAACCGAGGACGGTGTAGACGGCATACGGGCTCGACCACGGCCAGACGCCGATGGCCAGGACGCCGATGCCGAGGAGGCAGAGCGCGGGAGGGACGACGTTCACTCCCGCGCCCAGCAGCGTCCCCACGTGCACCGGGGCGTCCTGCGAGGCGGTGCCGAGCCAGGTGGCCAGGCCGGCGACCAGTCCGCCCGCCACCAACACGGCCACGGCCACCCCGATCCGCCCGGCCAGCCAGGCCAGGCGGGAGACCGGTCGGGCCACGAGGTGGTCGAGCCGGCCCTGTTCTTCTTCGAGGCGTGTGGCGGTGACCTGCCCGGCGGCCACGAAGGCGACGAGGACGGCCACGACGAGGAAGGCCACGCCGAGGAAGGCCTCGGCACCGGTGCCCGGGGCGCCGAGGCGGGAGAAGACCGTCCTCACCGAGGAGCCCGAGATCGTGGTCCCGGTGGACTTGGCGATCAGGCCCAGCACCAGTCCGGTGGCGCCGAGGGCGCAGGCCCACGCCACGACGGTCGGGCGCACCAGCCGGATGGTCATGCCCAGCTGACCGGAGAGCAGCCGGGTCCGGGGTCTGGACCGGGCCCGGTCGGGCAGGAGGCCGGCGCCCACATCCCGGTCGGCGGCCAGGCGGACGGCGACCAGGCCGACCGCGGCGGTGAAGCCGAAGATGGGCAGGAGGGCGGCGGGCCGGGGTGCGGTGAGCGGTTGCAGCTCCTCGACCCAACCCAGGGGCGACGCCCACACCAGGCCGTGGAGTCCCACACCGGCGTCGGCCACCATCCGGAGGGCGTAACCGCCGCCGAGGAACCACCCGGCGTAGGCCGCCGCCTGCCGGCGGGACGCGGCCAGCTGACTGGTGAGGGCACCGACGGCCACGAACATGGCCGCGCTCGACACCAGGGCCAGGGCGAAGAAGAGGCCGGGCCCCGGGGCGATGCCGATCTTCGGGTACTGGCCGGCGGCCACGACGAACACCGCGGTGACGACCCACAGGGTGGTGACTCCGACGACCAGGCCGCCGAGCGCCTGTGCAGTGGCCCCGCGCCGGTCGGTCCGGCCGCTGAGCAGCAGCTCCCAGCGGCCGGCGTCCTCCTCACCCCGGAGCGATCGGGTGGCGGTGAGCAGGCCCCACAGCGCGCCGAGGACCGTCAGGACCATGAAGCTCTTGAACACGGTGAAGCCGGCCACTGTCTGCAGCCGGGGGGCGGGACCGAACAGGGCGCTCGAGGCGTGGTTGGAGCCGAAGGCGGCGGCCAGATGCGCACGCTCGGCCTGTGTCTTGTAGATCCTCGTGTAGCTGATGGCCCCGGACGCCGCCACGGCGCCGAAGATGTAGCCCCACACCGCCCCCGAGCGAGCCGCCTGGCGCGCCGTCCGGCGCAGGACCACGACACCGGCGGCGCCCCCGTCCCGGACCGGGGGCCGGACGGCGGCCGGTCCGGCGGCGGTGTCAGCCGACAACGGAGGGCTCGGCGGCGGGATCCTGTTCGCCGTAGAGGGCGAGGAACAGCTCCTCGAGTGACGGCTCCCGGCTCAACAGCTTGGTCACCTGGCACCCGGCCAGGACCCGCAGCAACGGCTCGACCGAACCGTTCACCTGCAGGTGCACGAGACGTCCGTCGGTCCGGACCGCGGCGACGCCGGGCACCCCGGCGAGGTCGGGGATGGGCCCGTCGAAGGTCGCCTCCACCGTCACGGCGGAGAGGTGTCGCATCTCGGCCAGCGTGCCGGTCTCGACCAACCGCCCCTGGCGCAGGATGGCCACCCGGTCGCACAGCGCCTCCACCTCACTCAGGATGTGCGAGGACAGGAACACGCTCTGGCCCCGGTCCCGGCCCTCGTGGATGCAGTGCCGGAACGCCTGCTCCATGAGCGGGTCCAGCCCCGCGGTCGGCTCGTCGAGGACCAACAGGTCGGGCCGGCACATGAGGGCGGCGATGAGGAGGACCTTCTGGCGGTTCCCCTTCGAGTACGCCCTGACCTTCTTGTCGGCGTCCAGCTCGAAGCGGGCGACCAGCTCGTCCCGGTAGGGCTCGTCCACCCTGCCCTGGACCCGGCCCAGGAGATGGAGCGTCTCCGCACCGGTGAGCCCCGGCCACAGGTTCGCCTCGCCCGGCACATAGGCCAGGCGCTGGTGGGCGGCGACGGGACGGCGCTGGCAGTCCAGCCCGAAGATCTCGGCCCGGCCGGCCGTCGGCCGGATCAGTCCCAACAGCAGCCGGATGGTGGTCGTCTTGCCCGCCCCGTTGGGCCCGAGGTAACCGAGGACCTCGCCCGGCCCGATCTCGAGGGTGAGGTCGCTCAGGGCATCAGTGGCGCCGTACCGCTTGGTGAGTCCCTCGGTGCGCACGGCGGCGGCGGTGTTCACGTGGCCCTCCCCGGCGCCGAACCGGCATCCCGGCTCGTGGCCGCGCCGGCCTGGAGCCCGTCGATGGCTTGGTGCGCGTGGGCGGCGAACTCCGGGCTGAGCAACGGCCGTGAGTAGAAGTCGATCCTGGCCTTGGCCAGGCGCAGCAGGCCCTCGGGGCCGAAGATGTCGGCCCCGAGGGCCTGCGACAGGCGCTCGTTCATCGACAGGGCTCCGAGCTCCATGGCCACCAGCAGGGCCGAGTACGCCCTCTGGTCGCCGACCAGGCCGGGGTGGTGCTCCTGCAGCCATCTCTCCCCGAGGTCGACCATCTCGTCGAACATGGCCGCCGCTGCCGGAGAGCCATCGAGCATCGACCGGGCCAGGTAGCGGTAGAAGAGCAGCATCGTGGGCTGGGCGTCGGCCAGGAAGCCCGGCGCCGCCAGCCGGCCCTCGACGATGGCCTGTTCCTTGATCCGCATGAGCTGGTCGAGGGCGTAGGTGTCACAGGCGTCGCGCAGACCCTCCTTCGACCCGAAGTGGTGGCGCACCAGTCCCCCGGACACGCCGGCTGCGGCGGCGATGTCCCGGATCGTCGTTGCGTCCATGCCCCGTTGACCGAACAGGCGTAGGGCCGCGTCCCTGATCCGGGCCCGGGCGGTCAGGTCCTCCAAGGCCGGTTCCCCGAGTGCGGTGGTCATGGGACGGCCGTCCTTTCCCTGGACGTGAGCTGTTGGCAGGAGATGCTAATCAACTATACGCAGGTATAGCCAGACCGGCGCGGGGCTGCCGGCGATACGTCTCTTGACCTCATCGACGCACGAGCCGCGCCCGGGCCGTGCTCGTGCTGCTGACGGCGGGGGATGTGCCGGCTGCGCCGCAGCCGGCCGCCACGACGGCCGCCCCCAGGAGAGCAAGGACTGCTTCGATACTCCGGCGGGCCATCGGGTTCACTCCTCGATGGGCGAGCCGAAGCGGATCAGGTTCCCGTCCGGGTCGACGTGGGAGCCCTCGCGCAGCTTGTAGGGGGTCGCCTCGACCGGTCGGGTCCGCCCGGCGATGGTGGGTCGGCTCCACTCCCGGTACAGGGCGTCGGCGTCGCGGACGTAGAGATAGGCCGACCCCGGGCCCGTCCCGTCCTCCTCGGAGCACACGGCCAGGTGCAACCCGACCCGGTCGCGCTGGGCGAAGCCGTACTCGTCGCCGTCGTCGGTGGGGAACGTGGTGAAGCCGAGCGCCCCGTAGTGGTCCAGCGCCGACCGCAGGTTGCGCACCGGGAAGATCGGCTCGAATCGGCGCATGTCACGAGGCGGGCGACGCCGGCCCGTCCCACTGGCGACGGCGGTCGTCTTGATCTCGGCCAGGGCGACGAGCGCCGACCGCATGGCACCGATCTGTTCGTTCGACACCCGCTCTTCGAGTTGGTGCTCGACCGCCTCCACCCCGCGCACGGCTGCCTCCAGCACCTCCCGACCCGCGTCGGTCAGTTCGAGTCCGACCCGTCGGCGATCGTCGGCATCGGGTCGGCGTTCCACATAGCCCCGGTTGACCAGGGTGTCGATGACCAGGCTCACGGCCTGCTTGGTGATACCCAGCTCCCGGGCCAGATCCGATCTGGGCCCGTCGGAGTTGTCGATGCCGGCCAGGACGGCGGCGGTATTCCTCGGCAGGTCGTCGATGCCGAGCGTGTGCAGTTCCGCTCTGATCGACTGGGCGTACACGCCGCGGGCCAATCTCATCAGGGTCGGGGTGGCGAGGTCCTTCCCGTCGCGGCCGTCCTTGTCGGCGTCGCCACCGTCCATGCTCCCACGGTACGGACAAGTATCTTGATAGTCAAGATCCTTGCCCACGAGCGGAATTGAGGCTCCGCCGCAGGGGGGGCCTCCGGTTCCTTGACTACGGTGACACCGAGTGCCGCAGCGAAACCGGTCCACCCCACCCACGACGGTCGTCCCCATCCTCGTCTATCCCGACGTCCGGGAGGCCGTGTCCTGGCTGAGCCGGGCGTTCGGCTTCGTCGAGCGGACCCGGATCGGCGAGGGCCACCGGGCCCAGATGAGCATCGGCGGGGACGGGGCCGTGATCGTGGCCGCAGCCGGCGGCGAGCAGCAGCCCCCGATCGACGGGGTCGTCTCCGCCCTGGTCCGGGTGCGGGTGGATGACGTCGAAGCCCGCTTCGAGCAGGCTCGGGCTCACGGAGCCGGCGTGGTCGAGCGTCCGACCGAGCGGGAGTACGGCGAGCGGGACTGCACCGTCGAGGACCTCGCCGGCCACCGTTGGCAGTTCGCCGAGACGCGGCGCGACGTGGCCCCTGAGGAGTTCGGGTGTGAGACCGTGGCGCCGTGGCCGGGGGCCACGAATCTCACCCCCTTTCTCCTCTTCGACGGAAACTGCGCCGAGGCCATGACCTTCTACCGGTCCTGCCTGGGCGGCGAGCTGACCGTCACCCGGGTGGGCGACACCCCGATGGGGGAGCATGCTCCACCCGGTCAGCAGCACAAGGTGGCCTATGCCAGTTTGAGGAGTGGTTCCGCCGAGCTCTCGGCCACCGACTGGCTCCACCCCACCCGGATGCCGAAACCGGGCAACACCGTCGCCGTCTACGTGCAGACGGAGGACGACGGGGAGCTCAGGGCGGTCTTCGAGAAGCTGGCCGTCGGGGCCGATGAGGACCTGCTCGACAGCCTGCGGGACATGCCCTTCGGCACCTACGGACACCTGGCCGACCGGTACGGCGTGCACTGGTTCTTCCGGCGGGACTGAGTTCTTCCGGGGGACTGAGCTGCGTCCGGCCCGACCGGCGGGCACGGGATCCACCCGTCTGCAGAAACCCCTGTACGGGTCACCCGGGGCGGTTCGGTCGTGGGCGGCGGCCGTCAGCGCGTACGGTGGGCCTGGACATGACGACGCAGCACAGCGGCGGTCCGCGGACCGCGATCGGGGGAGCCATGGTGGAACAGACGACCACGAGCACCGGAGGGTCGGCCGCCGCGACGGTGCGCCACCTGAGCGTGGATGAGCGCGCCCAGCTCGGCAAGGAGGCCCGCGTCCTCGCCCCCCGCTCGTCCCAGGCGGAGTTCGCGCCGGCCGGCGACCGTCCCGACCCCGTCGCCCTCCTCGAGGGCCAGGCCGCCACCCGGGTGCCCGAGCTGGTTCCGATCCGCTACGGACGCATGCTGGTGTCCCCCTTCACCTTCTTCCGGGGCGCCGCCCTGGTCATGGCCTCGGATCTGGCCACCACGCCGCGCTCGGGACTTTCCGCGCAGATCTGCGGCGACGCCCACCTGTCCAACTTCGGCCTGTTCGCCTCGCCCGAGCGCTCGCTCATGTTCGACGTCAACGACTTCGACGAGACCCTGCCGGGTCCGTGGGAGTGGGACGTCAAGCGCTTGGCCGCCAGCGTGGTCATCGCGGCGCGGGACCGCCAGTTCACCGACAAGGAAGCGCGGACTGCGGCCCTCGCCGTGGGGGCCGGCTACCGCCAGGAGATGGCCAGCTTGGCCCAGATGTCCACGCTCGACGTCTGGTACTCCCGCATCGACGTGGCCGGCCTCCTTGCCGATCTCCAAGCCAGGGCCGGGTCCACCGGGTCGAAGGCGGACAAGCGGATGGCCGACCGCACGGCCAGGATCGTGACCAAGGCCAGAACCCGCGACAGCCTGCAGGCCCTGGACAAGCTCACCACCGTGGTCGACGGCCAACGGCGTTTCATCGCTGACCCGCCGCTCATCGTCCCCATCGAGGAGATCTTCCCGCAGGTGGAGAGGGACGCTCTCTTCGACCTGCTCCGGCAGGTGATGCCGCGGCTACCGCCGCAGCCTGCAGACCGACCGGCGCCACCTCCTGGAGGAATTCCAGTTCATCCAGGTGGCTCGCAAGGTGGTGGGCGTGGGCAGCGTGGGCACCCGGGCCTGGGTCGTCCTCATGGTGGGCCGGGACAGCGACGACCCCCTCATCCTCCAGGCCAAGGAGGCCGAGGCGTCGGTGCTGGAGCAATTCGTGGGCAAGAGCGGGTACGCCACCCACGGCGAGCGGGTGGTGGCCGGCCAGCACCTGATGCAGGCGGCCAGCGACATCTTCCTCGGGTACCAGCAGACCACCGGCCCCGACGGGGTGGTCCGTGACTACTACATCCGCCAGCTCCGCGACTGGAAGGGCTCGTTCGAGATCGAAGGGTCCATCCCGCCGGGCCTGGCCGCATACTCCCGGGTGTGCGCCCAGGCGCTGGCCCGGGCCCACGCCCGCTCGGGAGACCGGATCGCCATCGCCGGCTACCTCGGTACCGGCACCGTCTTCGACCGGGCCATCGCCGAGTTCGCCGAGACCTATGCCGATCAGAACGAACGCGACTACGAGGCCCTCAAGCAGGCTGCGGCCTCCGGCCGGATCACAGTGGAGTCCGGTCTGTAGACCGGTCAGCCCGAGCGCGGCGGCCGGCTCAGGTGCCGGCGATCCCCTTGCCCACGAGGACGACGCCGAAGACCAGGAGGAGCACGGCCATCACCGTGGCATTGTTCGCCCCCAACCACGCCTTCCAGCTCTCGAGGACCCCCTGGGCCCGGTCGCCGAGGCTGACCATCACGACCAGGGGAGCGGCGACGCCGGCGGCGGCGATGACCACGTAGACCGCAATGGACACGATCGACTGCCCGCCGGACAGTCCGGCCGAGGAGATGGCCGCGGCCCCGGCCACGGCCACGGCGATGTTCTTGGGGTTGGCGGCCCCGATGGCCGCACCGATCCCGAGCGACCTCCCGGGCGTGAACGAAGCGATGCCCGCCATCCATGTCGGCGACGGGGCGACCTCACCCTCCCTCGGGCGGTGCCGGAAGCGGCGCACCGCGGCCACCAGCAACAGGATGCCCAGCACCAGTTGGAGCGTGCCCGCCCCTTTGGACGGTCCGGAGTCCGACAGATCGATGGCGTTTGCCACCACGACCAGGACGCCGAGGACCAGGGCGACACCGACGATGAACCCGACCAGGTAGGCCGACGCGGTGGCCACCGGCCGCTCGGTGAACAGGAGGAGGATTTCGGCGATGATCGGGATGGGCGAGATCGTCACCGCGATGGCCAACGGGAGCAGTGTTCCGAGAACCCCGTGCATCGAATCCGCCTTCTGTCGGAGGGAGGCTGTGGCCGCCGGCCGTCGGGGGCCAGAGGATTTTGCCGGTGCATGGTACTTCCGCCGGCATGCCGGGCAGGGTGACCCCTCGTGGATCGATCGTCGCCCGGGGACCGGTCGCCCGACGTGGACCGGTCGCGCGTCGTGGATCGATCGTGCGTCGTGGATCGATCGACGGGGGACCGGCCGACCCGGCGCCTGCGCCGCCGCCGACGGTCGGTCGGAGATGCCAGACTCGGCCACGTGCCTCCCCACCGCGATGTCGCCGCCTTCGACCAACGGGCGGCCACCTATGACGGTGGCCGGCACGGCGGGCTCCATCACGAGATCTCCCGTCGGACAGCCTCCCTGGCCGCGGCACAGGCCGGAGCACCCCGGCGGGTCCTCGATGTCGGATGTGGCACCGGCTACCTCCTCCGCCTGCTGGCCGGCCGCTTTCCCGACGCCACCGAGCTGGTGGGTGTCGACCCCGCCCCGAAGATGATCGAGGCGGCCAAAACCACGACCGCCGACCGACGCCTCAGCTACTCCGTCGGGGTCGCCGAGCACCTGCCCGGTCCGGACGACCGGTTCGATCTGGTGGTGAGCACCACCTCGTTCGACCACTGGTCGGATCAGCGGGCGGGGCTGGAGGAGTGCTACCGGACCCTCCGCCCGGGTGGTCGCCTCGTGCTCGTCGACCAGTTCTCCCTGTGGCTGGTCCCGACGCTGCTGGCCGGCCGCCGGGGGAAGGCCCGCACCAAGCGGCGGGCCACGCGCCTGCTCACCGCGGCGGGGTTCGGTTCACCGGAGTGGCACGACCTCTACGCCGTCATCATCAAGGCGGTGAGCGCCACGGCGTAGTGCCCCCGGGGCCGCGTCGGTTCAGGGCCGCATCAGGACCTTGATGCAGTCGGCGCTGCGGGCGGCAGCCGCGGCGTAGGCCTGCGGCGCGTCGGACAGCGGGAACCGGTGGGTGAAGATGCCGTCGGTCCGCAGGCGGCCGTTGGTCACCAGGGGGACCAGTGTCTTCCAGGTGGCATGGACCGGGGCGGTCGTCATGCGCAAGGTGATGCTGCGGAACAGACCCATCAGCACCGGTAACGGGTAGGGCCGGAGGTCGTGCACGCCGATGACCGACACCGTGCCGCCGGCACGGACACAGGCCAGCGCGTCGCCCAGCGTGGTGTCGCTGGCCACGGCATCGATCACCGCGTCGGCCCCCCGGCCCCCGGTGGCCTCGAGCACGGCCTCCACCGTCGGGCCTTCGACGGCCACCGCTCCCGAGTCGGATGCCAGGGCGCGCCGGCCGGCCACCGGGTCGGCGGCCAGCACCCGGCCGGCGCCCAGGGCCAGGGCGGAACGGACGGCGCAGAGCCCGACGGCGCCGAGGCCGAGCACGACCACGGTGCCTCCCGCGGGGAAGTCGGCCCGCTCGGCGCCGATCCAGCCGGTTCCCAGGTTGTCGGTGAGCAGGAGGGCCGACTCGTCGTCCATCCCCTCGGGGACGGACAGGAGCTGGAAGTCGGCCGAGGGCACCGCCACCGCGGTGGCCTGACCACCGGGCAGCGCCCCCGAGCCGAACACCTTGGGACCCTCGACGCAGGTGACCGGATCGCCGGTGCGCACATCCGTCGCAGTGTCCGCAACCGGCGACCGAGGCGGTGAGCACGCGGTCACCGGGCCGGAAGCGGCGGACGTCGGGACCCACCTCGGCCACGGTGCCGACGAACTCGTGGCCGACGGCGATCCCGTCGCCGACCGGGATGTCGCCGTCGTAGAAGTGGAGGTCCGATCCGCAGATGGCCGTGGACGCCACGGTCACGACGGCACCGTCGGCACCGGGCAGCACCGGGTCGGGCGCGTCGACCACGCGGACGTGTTCCGGCCCGTCGATGACGACCTGGCGCATGACCCTCCCTACCACCACTCAGTAGACACAATTGCGATGTTGTGTACTATGGCACACCCGGCAGGTGCACGTCCGCGCCGAGAAAGGGCCATCACATGCGCAACCCGCACGCGGGCGAGCCGTTCGACACCTCCGACGAGGACATCGCCGACGCGCTGATGGACGTGAGCATCCCGACCCTGATGCTCTCGCTGGTCCACATGTCCGGCGATCCCGAGCTCATCCGGGGACGGCTGCGCCCGGCCGGGCTCTTCCTCAACGAGGTCCAGGGCTATATGAGCGAAGAGGACAAGGCCGAGGTCCGCGCCATGGCGGTGGGGATCATCGCCGACTACCGCGACCGCGGCTGCCCCGAGCCCGATCCGATCCCCGCCGAGTTGCTCCACGAGATGATGACCTGGCTCGTGTGCGAGGAAGTCCCGGCCGAGTACGTCCCCATGCTGATGGAGGAGATGGAGCTGGACGGAGCCGACCTGCGGCGGGCCCCCGCCCCCGCCCACACCGCGGCCCGCGACGCCTTCCCCGTCGTGGTCATCGGGTGCGGGCAGTCGGGACTCCTGGCCGGCATCCGGTTGAAGCAGGCCGGTATCCCGTTCACCATCGTCGAGAAGAACCCGGGGCCCGGCGGTACCTGGTGGGAGAACTCGTACCCCGGCGCACGGGTCGACGTCGGCAGCCACTTCTACTGCTACAGCTTCGAACCGAGTGACGCCTGGACGGAGTTCTTCGCCCGACAACCGGAGCTCCAGGCGTATTTCGAGGCGGTGATGGACAAGCACGGCATCGGGCCCCACGTGCGCTGGGGAACCGAGGTGCTCGGTGCGGTGTGGGACGACGAGGCCGGCACATGGACCGTGCGGGCCCGGGCCGAGGACGGCACCGAGTCGACGCTGGTGGCCCGGGCGGTGATCTCCGCCGTCGGTCAGCTGAACCGGCCCCACGTCCCCGACATCCCCGGCCGGGAGCGTTTCGGCGGGCCGGCGTTCCATTCGGCACGCTGGGACCACACGGTCGACCTCACCGGCAAGCGGGTGGCCATGATCGGCGCCGGGGCCAGCGGTTTCCAGATCGCCCCGGCCATCGCCGGGGATGTCGAGCACCTGACGGTCTTCCAGCGCACCGCCCAGTGGATGTTCCCCAATCCGAACTATCACGCCACGGTGGGCCCGGGCGGAAGGTGGGCACTGCGCCACCTTCCCTTCTACGGGCGCTGGTACCGGTTCCTGATCCTGTGGCCCGGATGCGACAAGGGCCTCGAAGCCGCCCGGGTCGATCCCGACTACCCCGACCAGCAGCGGGCGGTGAGCGAGACGAACGAGTTCACCCGGCAGATGTTCACCGACTGGATCGTCAGCCAGGTGGGGGACGATCCCGATCTCGTCGCCAAGGTGGTCCCCGACTACCCGGCCACCGGGAAGCGCACCCTGCAGGACAACGGCAGCTGGCTCAAGGCGCTCACCCGGGACAACGTCGATCTCGTCCGCACGGGCATCGACCACATCGAAGACGACGGCGTCGTGACTGTCGACGGCGAGCACCATCGGGCCGACGTGATCGTCTACGCCACCGGCTTCCACGCCAATCGGGTCCTGTGGCCACTCGACATCACCGGGCGCCACGGGGCCGATCTCCGCTCCTTGTGGGGCGAACGGCCTGCGGCCTATCTGGGCATCACCGTGCCCGGGTTCCCCAACCTGTTCTGCATGTACGGACCGGGTACCAACCTGGCCCACGGCGGCAGCCTCATCTTCCATTCCGAGTGCCAGATGCGTTACATCACCCAATGCCTCGAAGAGCTCATCGTCGGCGGTCACCGCTCGATGGAGCCGCGCCAGGACAAGTACGAGGACTGGCACGAGCGCTCCCAGCAGGAGATGAAGAAGCTGGTGTGGTCGCAACCGTCGGTACGGCATTCGTTCTTCAAGAACGCCTACGGGGAGATCCACGTCCTCAGCCCGTGGCGCCTCGTCGACTATTGGAGCTGGACGAAGGAGCCCGATCTGGACGACTTCGTCGTCCGGTGAGCACGGCGACCCGTCGTCCGGTGAGCACGGCGACCGACCTGCGGTGAGCACGGCGACCGACCTGCGGTGAGCACGGCGACCGACCTGCGCGGTATCGGGACCCGCGACCGCCTGCTGGACGCGGCCGAACGCTGCCTGCGCCGCTCCGGCATCCGTCGGACGACGGTCATCGAGATCGCGCACGAAGCGGGGATGTCCCGGGCCTGGCTGTACAAGCACTTCCCCGACAAGGCGACACTGGTCGTCGCTGCGCTGGCCCGGACGGACGAGCTGTTCTGGACCGACGCCCACGCCCGCATCTCGGCCTACGACGGCATCGCCGCGCAGGTGGCCGAGGCGGTGCGGATATCGAGGGAGCACAAGCCGGGGGCCCTCCTGCTCCGGCTCAAGGCGGAGGAACCGGCAGCCTACGCCGAGACGGTCGGAGTCGGGTTGCGGGAGATGATGCCGGGCATGGCTGTGTTCTGGCACCCGTACCTCGAGGCGGCCCGGTCCCGGGGCGAGGTGCGGGCCGACCTCGACATCGTGCGTGGGGGGGAGTGGGTCATGCGAACGGTGCTGTCGCTCGTCACCGTCCCCGGTGATGCCGTGGACGTCGACGATCCGGGAAGTGTGCGCCGGTTCGTGGACGAGTTTCTGGTCCCCGGCCTCCGCTAGCCGTTCCGTCGGCTCGGGCCTGCCTCCCCCAGCCGACCGAGCCTAGGATCTGGACGATGAGTGAGGCTGCCGCCGACCGACCCACCCTGGCCGCCGTCATCGACCTGCTGGGGGACGCGGGATCGATGGAGGAGCCCAACGAGGAGATCACCGGGCTCAGCATCCTCCACCACGGGCTCCAGTGTGCCGCGCACCTGGCGGCCACCCATCCCGGCGATGGCGAGCTCCAGGCGGCGGGACTCCTCCATGACGTGGGCCACGTGCTCATGCCGGGGTGTGCCGATGTGCACGCCGCGGTGGGCGCGGCGTTCGTGCGACCGGTCTTCGGCCAACGGGTGGCGGCCCTCATCGAGGGCCACGTTCCGGCCAAACGCTTCCTGGTCACGGTGGACGGGTCGTATCGGGAGCGGTTGTCGGAGGGCAGCACGCGGACGCTGGCCGAGCAGGGTGCGTCGATGACGGCTGACGAGCTGTCCCGCTTCCGCTCCTCCCCCTTCTTCGGCGCCATGGTCCAGCTGCGGCGGGCGGACGAGGCAGCCAAGGACCCCGCGGCCAGGGTGCCGGGCCTCGACACCTGGCTGCCGACACTGGAGCAGATCGCCGGGTGACGTCCAGCGCGGCGCAGTGGAGACCGGCACCGTGACGGCGGGGGCCGCATGAGGGTGCTCCTCCTGGTGCTCGACGGCGTGTCGCCGAGACACGTCAACGACGACGCCATGCCCGTCCTCACCTCGCTGGCCCGGACCGGCGGGTGGCGTCCCGAGGGCGGGCTCGGCGTCATGCCGACGTCGACCTACCCGAACCACGCCACCTTCGTCACCGGCGTGGCCCCGGATGGGCACGGGATCGTGGCCAACAAGGTCCCCACACCCGACGGCCCGGTCCCGTCCTGGGAGCTGGGCCCGTCATCTCCGACCATCTTCGACGCCATGTGCGCCGCCGGGCGCCGCAGCGCGGCGGTCTTCGGCGACCACCACCTCGTCGGGGTCACCGGGGCCCGGGCGGCCGACTCCGTCTGGCCCGACGACGGCTTCGCCGATGGCGTCGACCTCGACGTGCTGGGCTACGCCAAGGACCGCGAGACCACGGCGCGGGTGCTCGAAGCGGTGGGTGGTGACGCCGAGCTCGTCGTGGCGCAGCTGAACGAGCCCGATACGGACGCCCACATCTTCGGCCCGGACAGCCCGGAGGCACTGCGGCGCTACGGCCGGACCGACGCCCTCCTCGGGTCGCTCACCGAGGCGCTGCGCAGGGAATGGAGCAGTTGGGTGGTCATCGTGGTGAGCGACCACAGCCAGGAGGCCGTCGTCGAACCCGAACCCATCGATTTGCGGGCCGCGGCCGGCCGGCTCGGGCTCGACGGACTGGTCATCGACGACGGCGCGGTCGCCGTCGCCAGCGGGGAGATGGCCCGCGACGACGGGTGGATGACCGATGTGCCAGGCGTCGAGGGCCACACGTCGGCTCGACGATGACACCGTTCTCGCCTGGGCCCGGACCGGTCGCTGGTTCTCGGCGGTCGAGCTCCCGGTCCGGGGCGTGCACGGCAGCCCCCGCACCGCGCCGCAGGTGGCCGTGGTGACCGGGGGACATCCTGCGACCCTCCGGCTCGGGGCGGCGCTCGACCACCGACGGCCGAGCGCCACCTGGTGGGCGCCGACGGTGGCCGGGTTGCTCGCCGTCACCGTGCCGGCGGACCTCGTCGCCACCACCTGAGGGGCCGCCGCCTGAGGGGCCGCCCCGCCGAGCGTCCGGCCGCCCCGCCGGCCGCCCAGCCCCCGCCGGCCGCCGAGCCCCCGCCGGCCGGGCGGTGACGAAAATGTTGGCCCCGCGGGCTCAAGATGCGGACGGTTCCAGTCGATGCAGCCACATGGCTCTGCGTACTGTTCGCCTGGGCGTGGAGCGCGACGACGCCACTGCGGTGCGCGAGTCGGTCCGGTTGCTGTGCCAGCCGGGAGCCGTGGAGTCGGTGGTGCAGCCGGTGGTCCGGCCGGCCGATCAGCTCATCGTGGGCTACGAAGCCCTCGCTCGCATGCCGCTCGAACCCGCCCGGCCGCCCGACTGGTGGTTGGCCAAAGCCGAGCAGTTCGGCCTCCGCCGCGACCTCGAGGTCGCCTGCCTGGTCGCCGCGGCCAACCTCGGTCCCATCCCCGAAGAGCGATTGCTGTTCGTCAACCTCAGCCCGTCGCTGCTCGCCGATCCGGGAGCCATCCGGATCCTCGACGACCTCCCCGACCGCCTGGTCATCGAATTGACGGAGCAGGAGGCCGTGGCCGACTACTTCCGGCTCCGCCGCGACCTCGAGCCGTGGCTGGCCCGGGGCGTCCGGATAGCCATCGACGACACCGGGGCCGGGTACTCGAGCCTGCGGCACGTCATCGAGCTGACCCCCGACTTCTTGAAGTTGGACCGCGAGCTGGTGCGCGACCTGGGCACGGACAAGAACCGCCGAGCTCTGGTCAGCGCCATGGTGGCCTTCGCCCGCGAAGTGGGCACCAGCGTGATCGCCGAGGGGGTGGAGTCCGAGTCCGAGCTCGACATCCTCTGCGACGCCGAAGTCCACCTGGTCCAGGGGTATCTCCTCGCCCGACCCGGACCCGCGTGGCCGTCACTCGAGTGCGACGACCCGTCGGGCACGGAGGTGATCCGGGGGGTGGGCCGCGGCGCATCGTGGGACGGGAAGCTGTCCGACGCGCTCGACCGGGCACCGGACTCCCGCCGGGCCTGTTCGGTGGTGGTCGAGCATCTGTTCCGGCAGGGCCAGGTCATGCCGAGCGTCTACCTCGAGCGCCGTGGCGAGCTGCGCTGCATCGCCCAGCGGGGCCTGTGGCAGATCCTCGACGGTATGCGCGGATCGGCCGGTATCACCGGACGCACATGGACGACCGGCGAGCCGGTCGTCGTCCCGGACGTCTCGGTGAGCCCCGATTACCTCGAGGCCATCCCCGGGGTGGTCTCGGAGATCTGTGTTCCGATCACGATCGGCGACTCGACGATCGGCGCCCTCAACGTCGAGTCCCTGGTCCCGTTGCCGGCAGGCATGTTGGAGCAGCTCGAGCGGGCCGCGGCCATGCTGGCCGACCGGCTCCACGTCATCGGCGACACCTTGGAGGAATCGTCCTGGGACCGGACGGTCCAGGCATCGGTGGCCATCTCGGGGATCACCGACGAACCGCGTATGGCTGAGCGCCTGGTGCGGTGCGTGAAAGATGCCTCACAGATTGGACTCGGCCGCGCTCGTGCTGGCCACGACCGGCCGGCCGTCGGTGGCCGCGGCCGCCGGTCCCCTGGCCGACGACCTGTTCAATCTGGCGCCGGCCGACCTCCACGCGCTGGCCTCGTTGGTGGCCGAGATCCGATCGTGTTACACGGGGTCCGATGCCCTCGGCCGGGGTTTCGTCGGGACCGGATCCCTCCGCGACGGTGGGGCCCGGGCCGTGGTCGTGCTCCCGCTGTGGGCCCAACGGACCCGGGTGGGCAGCCTCGTCCTGGCCCACTCCCGGCCCGTGCAGTTGAGCAGCGAGGAGATCAGGCCTCTGGAGATGCTGGCCGACCACGTGGCCTCTGCACTGGTCTCCAGCGGTCGATCGGAGTCGTACCTGCCGTTCTGACACCGAGCACGGGCGCGGGACCCCTGCCGCCTCCGGACAGGTTCTTATACTCCACGGATGACCGCGCCGACCGATACCTTCGAGCAGGCGATCGGCCAACTCATGGCCCGGGAGTTCGACGAATCGCCCCGGATGGCGTCGGTGGTGGGCCGGGACGGCTTCGACGAACGCCTCGACGATCTCTCGGCGGCCGGGTTCGAACGTCGAGCGGCCGACGACATCGTCTGGGTCCGGCGCTTCCGGGAGTTCGATGCCGACAGCCTCTCGTTCGACCAGTCCATCGATCGTGCACTGGTCATCGCCCGACTGGAACGGCGGGTGGCCGTGGCCGATTGGGAGGAGTGGCGTCGCTCCCCCGAGGGCTACCTCGACACCGGGATCACCGAGCTCTTCCTCCTGGCCATGCGGTCCGAGGACGAGCTCACCGATGCCGCGGTGGCCAGGCTCCGGGGGATCGGGGAGGTGCTCGACGAGGCCCGCTCGAACCTCGACCCGTCCCTGGCCAGCCGGCTGATCGTCGAGCGCGGCCTGGCCGAGTGCGTGGCCAACGTCGGCTTCGCCCGCCACGAGGTGGCCCGTCTGGCCACGGAGCCCGGCAACCGGAGGCGGCTGGCCGAGGCCGGAGAGGTCGGCGCCCGGGCCTACGAGGCATTCGCCGACCACCTGCGGGGGCTGGCCCCGGCCTGCGCCGGGACCTATGTCTTCGGTGAGGACCGGTACAACGATGTCCTGGCCAAGGGGGAGTTGCTGGATACCGATGCCCGGACCCTGCGTCAGCAGGGCTGGGACGAGTACCACCGGGTGGCCGCCATGATGGGGGAGGTCGCCGCCCGCACCACCGGCGGGTCGGGCGACTGGGCCGCCGTGGTCAGGCAGCTCCAGCAGGTCCATCCACCGTCGATCGAAGCCATGCGGTCGCAGTACGAGACGGTCTGCCTCGAGGCCCGGCAGTTCATGATCGACCGGTCGCTGGTCACCGATCCCCCCGACGAACGCTGCCACGTCCTGCCGGCTCCGCCCGCGGTCCGGGCCACGTTGGCGGTGGCCTGCTACGTCGCCCCGCCCATGTTCAAGCCCTCGCGGGAGGGCTACTTCTTCGTGCCCTACCCGGTGGACGGTGGGGACGCAGAAGAGGTCGATGGACTGCTCGAGAGCAACGCCACCTATTCGATGGCCACCACTGCCGTGCACGAGGCCTACCCCGGCCACCACTGGCACCTGATGACCACCAAGGAGTCGCGGGAGGTGCGCAGGATCTTCACGTCTGACTACTTCGCCGAGGGATGGGCGCTCTATGCCGAGGGCATGATGCGGGAGGCCGGGTTCTTCACCCCAGAGCAGGAGCTCGGGCAGCTCGAGGCCCGTCTCTTCCGGGCCGCCCGCATCGTGGTCGACACCTCACTCCACACCGGTGAGATGTCGTTCGACGACGCCGTGGCCTTCATGCACGACAAGGCGCTCTTGCCGTTGGCCACGGCCCGCTCGGAGGTGGCCCGCTACTGTGCCTGGCCCACCCAGGCCTCGGCATACCTGACCGGGGCCATGGCCATCGAGCGGGCACGGGACGACTGGCTGGCCCGAGGAGGCGGGCTCAGGGACTTCCACGATTCGCTGGCCCGTTCCGGGTGCATGCCGGTCCCGCTGGCGGTCCGGGCCATCAGCGCCCGGTGACGGCGACCGACCCGTCGTCGACCGGTACCATCGGTTGCCACCCGCCCGGCCTGTCCGGCTCCCGCGGCCGGGGCGCCCGGGCCGGAGGAGAAGCTATGAATGATGCCAAAGGCGTGCCTCCACCGGGCGCGGACCGGGACCATCGCCGCGTGGCGCCGGCACTGCTCGTGGTGGCGACCGCGCTCGACGGGCTGCTCGTTGTTCTCCGCGCCGGTGCCCCCGACGGTCGTCGGACCGTCGTTGTCGCCTCCGGGCGCCGTGGGCTACGTGGTGTGCCCCGACGCGGTGACACCGGTGGAGCTGGCCACCCACACGGCCGAACCCGATATCCGGCTCCCCATCTCGGGGGCTCCCGACCTCGGGAACTTCGCCATCGCCACGTCACCGGACGGTCGGTGGGCCTATGTGGTGACCAGTGACGGCGTGACCCCTTCGCCGTCGAACGGCCGCGGGCTGTCCCCGGTGACCACGGGTGCGACGGCGACGACCGAGGGCACGGCCGTCCCGTCTTCGGGGGTGCGTGTCCAGAACGTGGTGATACCCATCAACCTGGTCACCCAACAGGCCGGGACGCCCATCAAGATCCCCGGCCAGGGCGGCACCCACGCCATCGTGGTCATGCCTGGGGGGAAGACGGTGCTGGCGGCCAGCGGGAGCACCATCGTCCCCGTCGATGCCGCCACCCGCCAGGTCGGTGCCCCGCTCGACCTCGGTCCCGGCGACACCGTCTTCGGGCTGGCGCTCGACCCGGCGAGCACGACCCTGTACGCACTGGTCGCCGGTGGTGTCTTCCCGGTCGACACGGCCAACGCCACCGCCGGGCAGCTGATCCCGACCAGGCTGTCGGTATCGTCGGTGTACTCGCCCCACGGCATCGCGGTGTCCGCCAACGGCGCCGCCGTCTACGTGGTCGGACAGGGCGGAACCGACTACGGCGGGAGGGTGCTCCCCATCGTCGCCGCCACCGGCGCCGCCCAGCCCATGACCGGGTTCGACAAGTTCGGCATCTCCGACCCGGCGGCCGTCGCCATCAACCCGGCCGGGACCGAGCTGTTGGTGGCCGACGCGGCCAACAACTGGGTGAACCCGGTGTCGTTGGCCGCCTTCGCCGATCCCGCCGATCCGGTGCGGCTCCCGCCCCGGGCGGGCACCGGGCACCCCACCGACATCGTGTTCGGTCCGGGCCACACGGGTGCCTTCGTGGTCGACGGGTTCGACGCCGTCATCCCCTACCAACCTGGGTCCCCGACGTTCGGGCGCCCGATCGTCGTGTGCCCCGGAGCGTCGTCCATGGCGGTGGCGAGGGCGCCGTGACCGAGGTCGGGGAACGGCGAGTGCCCGGCGTCCGAACGTCTCAGGTACCGGGCCGAACGTCTCAGGTACCGGGCCGAACGTCTCAGGAACCGGGCCGAACGTCTCAGGTACCGGGCACCCGAACGTCGAGCCCCGATGCCCTGACGGCCGCGGCCGCGTCCTCGGACCGGTAGGTGGCCGGCGGCTCCGCGGCGGCCTCGAGGAGCTCGTCGAGGGCCGGTGGGATGGCCGCGGTCAGGTTCCAGACTCCGGGGATCGACTCGGGACAGGCCATGATCCCCCAGTACAGGACGCCCCGGTAGCTCATGACGGTGATGTTGAGCCCCATCCCCTCCATGACCGGTCCGAGTGGGAAGCCCGCTTTGAGCTCGGCACCGCCCAGGTAGAGCGGGAAGTCCGGACCCGGCACGTTGGAGATGACCAGATTGGCGATGGGCCGGTGACGGTTGGCCAACCGCATGGCCGAGTACAGCCGGGCGCCGCTGGCGAAGACATTGGGGGTGGCGTGCTCGGTCCAGCTCTGCAACGTGTCGGCCCCGAGGGCGTTGTGCTCCTCCTTGGCCCCCTTGGTCCCGTCGTGAATGGCCGTCAGCCGGTCGATGGGGTCGTGGAGGTGGGCGGGGAGGTGCACGAACATGGTCGACAGCTGGTTGGAGCCTTTGGGCGATCCGATGTCGGGCCGTACCGACACCGGCACCACGGCCACCAGCGGCTTGTCGGGGAGCTCGTCGCCGTTCACCAGGAAGGTGCGCAGGGCTCCGGTGCACACGGCCAGGATGACGTCGTTCACGGTGGTCCCGGTGGCGTTCTTCACCCGCTTGACGTCGTCGAGCCCGATGGCGGTCAGGGCCACGCTCCGGCGCCAGGTGAGGGCGGTATTGAACGAGGTCCGGGGAGCCGACAGGGGGAGGGCGGCCTTCGACCGGTCGCTCCGGTCCGGTGTCCCCAGCCGGACCTTGCGCACGTTGAGCACCCGGTGACCGGTCCGGACGATGTCCCGGGCCATCTCGAAGGGGCGCATGGACCGGGCCACCGCGGCCTGGGTCATCAGTTCGAGCCCGGAGGGGACCCGCTCGTCGGCCGGTGGGCAGGGTCGGTCGGGCTGGAGCTGCGGATCGGGCTGGAGATCGAAGAGCACGGAGAGCAGCTCCGCCCCCGAGACGCCGTCCACGGTCGAGTGGTGCATCTTGGCCACAAAGCCGATGTTGTCATCGGCGAGGCCTTCGATGACCCACATCTCCCACAGGGGCCGGGCCCGATCGAGCTGATGCCCGGTGATCTCGCCGGTGATGTCGGCCAACTCGCGCAGGCCACCGGGCTTCGGCACCGCCGCCCGTCTCACGTGGTAGTCGATGTCGAAACCGGGGTCGTCGATCCATACCGGGTGGCCGAGGCGGAGCGGTACCTCGACCAGGCGGCGTCGGAACACGGGGGCCTCGGGGATGCGGGCGGCAATCCTCCTTCATCCGCTCGAAGGAATACCCTCCCGGCACCGTGGAGGGGTCGAAGACCAGCGTCATGGCCACATGCATGTGGAGGCTCGGGGTCTCGAGATAGAGGAAGCTGGCGTCGAGTCCACTGAGTCGTTCCATCCCCCATCCCTTCACAGACGGCCACCGACCCCCGACCCCCCTGGTGGTCCGATTGGTTTCCCAACACGGGCCGGACCGTGTTTGATGGAGGGGTGGCCTGGGTCTTCCTCGCAGTCAGCATTGCCTTCGCGGTCCTCGTGGTCAACGCCTACCGCCCGGTCAAGCGGGAACCGTTCACCGTGTTCAGCTTCGCGCTGGGCTGGATACCGGGCGAGCTGCCCCTGCAGGTGTGTGCCGTCGAGGCCGCCGGTGTCGCCATCTTCGCCTGGAACGGAGGCCTGGGGTCGTGGCCGGGCTGGGTGGGGCTGGCCATCGCCGCCGGCTCGGGGGCCGGGCTGGTGCAGCTGGCCGTGGTCGCCCACGGTGCCGGCGAGTTGGTCGATGAAGCGCTCCGGACGGCCAAGGGCGGGGCGATCACCGTCGACGGCTTCGATCCGGCCCCGTCCTGGAACCTGTGGTGGCGCCTGGTGATCGCCGTGCCCTTCCGTTGGTGGGGCATCAAGCGGGTCAGGAACGTGGACTACTGGGGGGACGGGAACTACCGGCACAAGCTCGACATCCTGACCCGCCGGTCGGTGGTGCCCGAGGGGGCACCGGTCCTCGTCTACATCCACGGAGGGGCGTGGATCATGGGGGACAAACGCCAGCAGGGCATCCCGATGCTCCACGAGCTGGCCCGGAGGGGTTGGGTGTGCGTGGCCATCAACTACCGGCTCAGCCCGCGGGCCACCTGGCCGGCCCACATCGTGGACTGCAAGCGGGCCGTGGCCTGGGTCAGGGGGCACATCGCCGAGTACGGAGGTGACCCCGGCTTCATCGCCGTGTCCGGGGGCTCGGCCGGCGGCCATCTCTCGTCGCTCCTGGCCCTCACACCCAACCGACCCGAGTGGCAGCCCGGGTTCGAGGACCTGGACACCTCGGTCGACGCCTGCCTGCCTTACTACGGCGTCTACGACACCACCGTGGATCCGGCCCTGTCCGGCGCCTACGGTCCCGGGCTCCTCGAGCTCCTCGAGCGCCGGGTGATGAAAACCACGATTTCGGACAACCCCGCGGCAATTCGAGCAGGCCTCACCGGACCACCGGGTCACGTCCTCGGCTCCGCCCATGTTCGTCATGCACGGTGTCAACGACACCCTGGTTCCGGTGACCGTCGCCCGTCATTTCGTGGCCGAGCTGCGTATGACCTCCGAGGCGCCGGTGGCCTACGTGGAGCTGCCCCGTGCCCAGCACGCCTTCGACGTGCTGGCCTCCATCCGGTGCCGGCACACCACCATGGGTGCGGTCCGCTTTCTGGAGGCCATGCGCACCCGGGCCGGACGTCGGGCGCCGAGCCCTGTCCCGGCCTCGGATTTCTGACCTTTCTCGGATGAAGTGCTAGACACGCGGACGGGTTTCTGACGTAGAGTCACATATTCATATTTCCGTCATGTTGCCCGGGACCAGATCCCGCCCGACATGGCCAAGACCGAGAACAAAGGGGGAAGCCTTGGGTTCCGCATCGTTGAAGACGCGCATGGCCGCGCTGGCCATGGTGACGGTGGTGGCGGTCGCCGCGGTGGCGTGCAGCTCCACCAACTCGTCGACGACGACGACCACCTCGGGCAGTGGGTCGGGTGGATCGGGTGGATCGGGCAGGTCCGTACCGGCGAGCGCCTACAGCGACCACACCGGGATCACCTCCTCCTCGATCCGGGTGGGCAATGTGTCCACGCTGGCGCTCGGCGGCCTCTTCAAGGGAGCCCTGGTCGGCACCGAGGCCTACGCCGACTACGTCAACTCCACCGGGGGGATCAACGGACGCAAGATCATCGTCGACAGCGCTGACGACCAGTACACGGGCACCGGCAACAAGGACGCCACCCAGAACGCCGTCAACACCGACGCCGCGTTGGTCGGTGGGTTCTCCACCTTCGACAGCTTCGGGGGAACAGTGGTGGCCGCCAACCCCGGCGTCCCCGACGTGGACCAGGTGCTGGACCCGGCGACCAACGCCCTGCCCAACGTGTACAGCGCCGTCCCCCTCGAGGGAGGGTGGCAGGAAGGCCCCCTGCAGTACTTCTGGAAGAAATTCGGCTCGGAGCCGCTCCAGCACGTGGGGACACTGGTGGCCGACCTACCGTCGCCCGAAGCGGACTGGGCCGGTGAGAAGTACGTCATGAACAAAGTCGGCTACAAGGTGGTCTACGACCAGACCTACGGCGACACCCAGTTCGATTTCACCCCCAACGTCATCGCCATGCGCAACGCCGGCGTGAAGGTGCTGTTCATCGACCAGATGGCCGAGGTCTACGCCTCGGCGCTGCTCAAGAACCTGGTCCAGCAGAACTTCCACCCCATCGTGGTGCTCGGAGCGGCGACCTACTCGACCGCGCTGATCCCGGCCGCCGGCGGACCGGCCGCCGTCGACGGCTCCAACTTCGATCAGAACGCCTCTCTCTATCTGGGAGAGGACGCGTCCTCGATCCCGGCGGTGTCACAGTTCCTCCATTGGGTCAATGTGGCCTCGCCCGGCTTCCACGCCGACCTGTTCACCCTCTACGGCTGGGTGTCGTGCGAGCTCTTCGCCCAGGCCCTGAAGAACGCGGGGGCCGATCCGAGCCGCGGGTCCATCCTGGCCGCTCTGTCCAAGATCACCTCGTTCAACGGTGGGAACATCGTGACCACCAGCGATCCCGCCGCCCGGACCACCTCCAACTGCTATCTGGTCGGCCAGGTGCTCAACTCGAAGTGGGTCCGCCAGGACGACACTCCCATCAACAGCTCGACCAACGGGTACCGGTGCGACTACTCCTATGTGAAGCCGCCGAGTTCCTGACCAGGGTCGGGGGCACCGGAGCTGTCTGATGAGGTCCATCGGGGAACGGGATTGATTCGGTGAGCAACTTCCTGCAGTACAGCGTGTTCGGAATCATGTTCGGTGCCGGCTACGCCATCGCGGCCACGGGCCTGGTCGTCACCTATACGACGTCGGGCGTCTTCAACTTCGCCCAGGGGGCCGTCGGCATGATCGCCGCCTTCTGCTACTGGGAGCTGGTCACCGACCACAATGTGAACATCCTGGTGGCACTGGTCATCATCCTGGTCTTCGGTGCCTCCATCTCCGGCGCGCTGGTGGAACGGGTGCTGATGCGCAGGCTCCACGGCGCTTCGGCCGAACGGCCGGTCATGGTCACGCTCGGCCTGCTGGTCATCCTCACCGGGCTGGCCACCGTCATCTGGAGCCCGAGCACCCAGCACCTGGTGGGCAACATGGTCAACGGGCAGTTCCGCCTGGTGGGGATCAACATCCAGTACCAGGAGGTCCTGATCATCGGGGTGGCGGTGGTGGTCGCCGTCGGGCTGCGGCTGCTCTTCTACCAGACCCGCACCGGGGTCGCCCTCCGGGCCGTGGTCGACGATCCCGAGCTGCTGGCCATGTCGGGGGCGTCGCCCAATCGGATGAGCCAGTACGGGTGGATCCTCGGGTTCGTGATGGCCGCCCTGGCCGGTGTGTTGCTGGCACCCACCCAGACCATCGGGCTGAGCATCCCGGCCATGACCCTCCTGGTGGTCAACGGCTATGCCGCGGCCATCGTCGGCCGTCTCAAGAACATCCCGGTCACCTTCGTCGCCGCCATCGGCATCGGGCTGCTCCAGGAGTATGTCATCAACTACCTGCTGCCCCATCTGCCCCAGAGCCTGGCCACGGACGGCCAGACGGTGCTGCCCATGATCTTCTTGTTCATCGCCCTGGTCACTCTGCCGTCGGTGCGGCTCCGGGCGGTGGGTCGCCTGACCAAGGTGCGGACCCCCCGGGTGGCCGGGGGCCGCGAGTCACTCATCGCCGGCGTCGTCTTCTTCGCCGTGGCCGCCCTCCTGGCCCTCATCTTCGACAACACCCCGTTCCAGGGCACGACGGTCCTCACCTTGGGCGGGGTGGTGATGACCCTCGGCATCGTCGGTCTGTCGCTGGTGCTGCTCACCGGGTACTCGGGCCAGATCTCCCTGTGCCAGTTCTCCTTCATGGGCATCGGTGCCTTCGTCATGGGCAAGGTGGCCGGCGGCGGCTCGTTCCTCGGTCTCATCGCGGCCACCCTCATCTGCGCCGCGGTCGGGGCCCTGGTGGCCCTCCCCACCATCCGGCTCCGCGATCTCTACCTGGCCCTGGCCACCTTCGCCTTCGCCGACGCGGTGGCCACCGGCTTCTTCACCGACACCCACATCTACGGCTCGGGCGGCCTCAACGTGGGCCGGATCGTGCTGCCCGGGTTGTCCTTCGGCGGGGACGCCTCGGAATTCCTCCTCGTCACCGCGTTCTTCGTCCTGGCCGCATGGATGGTGTTGGCCATACGGCGCTCCATGTTCGGCCGCAGGCTGGTGGCCCTCAACGACTCACCCGCGGCCTACGCCACGGTGGGGCTCAACATCGGCTCCACCAAGGTGGCCGTGTTCGCCATCGCCGCCGGCATGGCCGGCCTGGCCGGTGCCCTCTACGGGACGGTCCAACAGACGGTGGGCACCTCGGACTTCGATTTCTTCTCCGGCATCATCTTCGTCCTGTTCGTCACCGTGTGGAGCATCCGGACCGTCGCCGGCGCGTTCCTCGCCGCGTTGACCTTCGTGGTGCTGAACCAGGTGTGGATGAACGGCCTCGGCCTCTTCGCCGGCGCCGGGATCATCCTGATCGGGAGGGCGGCCGGCGGCATCCTCGGCATCGAGGCCATCCAGGCCCACCTCCCGTGGGGCAAGCACGGAGCCGCCGACGACACCCCGGCACCGGCCGCGCCGCTCGGCAACGTCGCCTTCGGGGGTGGGACACGTGCCGCCGGCTGAGGGCTCCACCCGTGGCGGTGCCGTCCTGACCGTGTCGGAGGTCGCCGTCCGGTTCGGCGGCGTCTCCGCCCTCAGCGACGTCAGCCTGGTCGTGCACCCCGGAACCGTCACCGGGTTGATCGGCCCCAACGGCGCGGGCAAGACCACTCTGTTCAACGTGATCAGCGGGTTGCAGTCGCCCGGACGGGGCACCGTCCACCTGTTCGAGACCGACGTCACCAAGATGAAACCCCACCGTCGGGCCCGGCTCGGACTGGCCCGCACCTTCCAGCGCCTGGAGCTGTTCGGCTCGCTCACCGCCGGCGAGAACGTCCAGGTCGGATTGGAATCGACGGTCAAGTGGTGGGAGTGGCACAACCTGGCTCGGAAGCTCCGGTTGCGACGGCGTCACGTCGTCACCCAACCGGAGGCACCCGACGACCCGGTGGCCTCCGTCGCCGGCTCCCCGGATGGCGTCACCGCCGACCGGCTGCTCGAGGGGGTGGGACTGGCGGGGCGGGGGGACCAGAGCGCGTCGGCCATGTCCACCGGGCTGGCCCGGATGGTCGAACTGGCCCGTGCCCTGGCCATCGGTCCGAAGCTCCTGCTGCTGGACGAGCCCGGCTCGGGCCTGGACGAGGTGGAGTCGAACGCCCTCGGGAAGCTGCTGGCCAAGCTGGCCGCCGACGGTATGGCGGTACTGCTGGTGGAGCACGACATGGAACTGGTGATGCGGATCTGCGACCACATCTACGTCCTCGACTTCGGCGACATCATCGCCTCGGGTACGCCCGAGGAGATCCGCAAGGACCCCATGGTCCAGGCCGCCTACCTGGGGGAGGCCGCACCTGCTCCCGGTGAGGCGCCGGACACCGGTGGCGCCGTCGACGACGGAACCGGTCGATGACCGACACGACCGAGGTCCGGTCGGCCCCGACCCGGCGGCTCCCCCCGAGCATCGCCCTGAGCGGGGTGCGGGCGGCCTATGGACGCATCGAGGTCATCCACGGTGTCGACCTGGTGGTCCCTCCCGGCAGTGTCTTTGCCCTGCTCGGGCCCAACGGCGCCGGCAAGTCGACGCTCCTGAAGGTGATCAGCGGCCGCATGCGGCCGACCGCCGGGGAGGTCCTGATCGGGGACCAGGCGGTCGGCAAGCGTCCCCCTGAGCGGCTGGCCCGGAGCGGGGTCTGCGCGGTTCCCGAGGGCCGGGGCATCTTCCCCAACCTGACGGTGCGAGAGAACCTCCGCATCTGGACGTACCGGGGCGGCATCACCACCAAGGACGTCGAGGACAGGACGTTCGCCACCTTCCCCCGGCTGAGGGAGCGACGGGGCCAACTGGCCGGGACCCTCTCGGGTGGCGAGCAGCAGATGCTGGCCATCTCCCGGGCACTGGTCACCGATCCACAGGTCCTGCTGCTCGACGAGCTGTCCATGGGCCTGGCCCCGCTGATCGTGGCCGAACTCTACGAGCTGGTCGGCGAGCTCGGCCGCCAGGGCATGACCATCCTGCTGGTCGAACAGTTCGTGACCACCGCATTGTCGGTGGCCACCCGGGCGGCCATCATGGTGCACGGTCGCATCCAGCAGGAGGGAACACCGGCCGAGATGGCCGAGGCGGCGCTCAACGTCTACCTGTCCTGACCGCCCCCCGGCCTGAACCGCCCCGCTGTCCGGTGACTCCTCGCGGCCCGGAGCATGTCCGCCGGTCACATCACGCCCCGCGGTCACTCACGCCCGGCGGTCACTGCTCGTCGGCCAGGACCACCTCGACGGTTGGTTCGTCGGACACGGTGGTCACCAGCTCGACCACGCCTCCGGCATCGCGCAGGTCGTCCTCGGCCGACCGCAGGGCGGCGATCCGGGGCTCCGAGTCGGCCACCGTCAGGGCGGCCACCGGCCACCGCATCGACCGTTTGGCCGTGGACTTGGCCTGGCGGATGCGCCCCAGCACGTCGGCGACGATGTCGAGCACGGAGTCCTCGTCGCCGAGCCCTCCGCCGGCCGGGCCGAGCTCGGAGGCCGTCGGCCACCGTGACCGGTGGATGGACCCCGCCTGCCACCACGACCAGACCTCCTCGGTCACGAACGGGAGGACGGGCGCCAGCAGACGCAACTGGATGGACAGGGCGGTGGCCAGCGCCGCCCGAGCCGAGGTCGTGCCCGCCGCTCCCGCTCCTCCGGTTGCTCCTCCGGCGCCCCCCGCGGCTCCCCCCGCTGCTCCGGCGCCCCCCGCGGCTCCCCCCTCTGCTCCCGCCGCTCCGTAGGCCCGGCTCTTGACCAGCTCGAGGTAGTCGTCGCAGAAGGACCAGAAGAAGGCCTCGGTCCGCTCGAGGGCCCGGGCGTAGTCGTAGCCTTCGAAGGCGGCGGTGGCTTCGTCGACCACCGCTCCCAACCGGGCCAGCATGGCGCGGTCGATGGGGGCGGTCACCGACTCGACCGGCGGGGCGACGACGGTACCGTCCTCGCCGGCGATGCGGCCGAGGGCGAACCTCGAGGCGTTGAGCACCTTGATGGCCAGACGCCGCCCGACCTTCATCTGGCCCTCGTCCACCGCGGTGTCGGTGCCCGGGCGTCCGCCCGCCGCCCAGTAGCGGAGCGCGTCCGCCCCGTGCTTCTCGATGAGCGGGAGCGGGGTGACGACATTCCCCTTCGACTTGGAGATCTTCTTGTGATCGGGGTCGAGTACCCATCCGGAGATGGCCGCGTCCGACCACGGAAGCGCGGCGTGCTCGAGCTCGGAGCGGACGATGGTGGCGAACAGCCAGGTGCGGATGATCTCGTGGGCCTGGGGCCGGAGGTCCATGGGGAAGACCCGGCCGAACAGATCGGGGTCGTCCTCCCACCCGCCGGCGATCTGGGGGGTGAGCGACGAGGTGGCCCAGGTGTCCATGACGTCCGGGTCGCCGACGAACCCTCCCGGTTGCCCGCGCTGGTCCTCGGTGTAGCCGCCGGGGATGTCGGTCGACGGGTCGACCGGAAGCCCGTCCTCGTCGGCGAAGATCGGGCTGTCGAAGACGGCTTCGCCGGTTGCGTCCACCGGGTACCAGACGGGGAAGGGCACCCCGAAGAACCGCTGCCGGCTGATGTTCCAGTCGCCGTTGAGCCCCTCCACCCAGGCCCGGTAGCGGTGGGCCATGTACGGGGGATGCCACCGGAGCTCATCGCCCCGGGCCAGGAGCCGGTCGCGGAGGGGCAGGGTCTGCACGAACCACTGGCGGGAGGTGACGATCTCGAGGGGCCGGTCGCCCTTCTCGTAGAACTTGACCGGGTGGGTGATCGGGCTCGGGGCGCCGATCAGGGCGCCCGTGTCCTCCAACAGCTCCACGATGCGGGCCTGGGCCTGCTTGACGGTGCGGCCGGCCAGCTCCCCGTAGGCGGTCGCCGCACCCTCGGGGTCGTCGGACTCCCATCCCACCGACCCCCAGGCGACCGGGAGGAGGCGGCCGTCCCGTCCCACGATGGTGCGGGTGGGCAGCGAGAGCTCCCGCCACCAGACCACGTCGGTGGTGTCGCCGAACGTGCACACCATGGCGATGCCCGACCCCTTCTCGGGGTCGGCCAGCTCGTGGGCCACGACCGCCACCCGGGCACCGAAGAGGGGAGTGACCACCTCGGTGCCGAACAGGTCCCGGTACCGTTCGTCGTCGGGATGGGCCACCAGCGCCACGCAGGCGGCCAGCAGCTCGGGCCGGGTGGTCTCGATGTCCACGGCCCCTTCGTGGCCGGCCCGGGGGAACCGCAACCGGTGGTACGCACCGGGGATCTCCCGGTCCTCGAGCTCGGCCTGGGCCACCGCGGTCCGGAAGTCGACGTCCCACAGGGTGGGGGCGGTGTGCTGGGCCACCTCGTGACGCCGGGCCAGGCGGAGGAAGCCGCGCTGGGAGACCCGCTGGGCCTGTTCGGAGATGGTGGCATAGGTGTGCGACCAGTCCACCGACAGCCCGAGTGACCGCCACAGGCGCTCGAAGACCTGCTCGTCCTCGGCGGTGAGCCGGTGGCAGAGGGCCACGAAGTTGGGACGCGAGATGGAGACGGGTTCCTTGCCCGGTTTCGCCGGGGGCTCGAACCCGGGGTCGAAGGGAAGGCTCGGGTCGCAGCGGACCCCGAAGTAGTTCTGCACCCTGCGCTCGGTGGGCAGCCCGTTGTCGTCCCATCCCATGGGGTAGAACACGGCCCGGCCCCGCATGCGCTGGAAGCGGGCCACGGTGTCGGTGTGGGTGTACGAGAAGACGTGCCCGATGTGGAGCGACCCGGACACCGTGGGCGGCGGGGTGTCGATGGAGAAGACCTCGGCGCGGGTGGCGGTGCGGTCGAAGGCGTAGACGCCCTCCTCCTCCCACCGGGCCGACCACTTCGACTCCAGCCCCTCCAGTCCGGGCTTGTCGGGGATCCCGGAAGGTTCGACCGGAGGGGCCGCCGGTCGGTTCGCGTCGCTGGCCATGATCGGGTTACCGTACCCTGCGTGCTCCAGCTCCACGACACCGCCACCGGCGAGGTGGCACCGCTCCGGCTCCGGCAGCCCGGAAAGGTCTCGCTCTACGTGTGCGGCCCGACCGTCTACGACGCACCACATCTTGGGCACGGCCGGTTCTCTCTGGTGTTCGACGTGCTTCGCCGCTATCTGCTCTTCTCCGGTCTCGAGGTGACGTACGTCTCCAACATCACCGACATCGAGGACAAGATCATCGAGCGGGCCGCCGAGCGGGGGATTCCCGAGTCCGAGCTCACCGCCACCTACGAGGCGGTCTGGTGGGAGGCGATGGACGCGCTCGGGGTCCTCCGGCCCGACGAGACCCCCCACGCCACCGCCTACGTGGAGCTGATGGTCAGCCTGGTGGCCGATCTGGTGGCCCGGGGTGTGGCCTACGAGACGGGTGACGGTGTCTACCTGTCGGTGAGGGACGTCCCCGGCTACGGGTTGCTGGCGCACCAATCCCTCGACTCACTCCGGTCGGGGGCCCGGGTCGAGGCCGACGAACAGAAGCGCTCGCCTCTCGACTTCGTGCTGTGGAAGAAGGCCAAGCCCGGCGAGCCGACCTGGCCGTCGCCCTGGGGGCCGGGCCGGCCGGGGTGGCATACCGAGTGCGTCGTCATGTCCCTCGACCTGCTGGGCGACGGCTTCGACCTGCACGGCGGGGCCATCGACCTGATCTTCCCCCACCACGAGAACGAACGGGCTCAAGCGGTGGCCGCCGGACGGGAATTCGCCCGGCACTGGGTGCACAACGGCTGGGTCACCGTCGGCGGCGAGAAGATGTCCAAGTCGCTGGGCAACTTCACCTCGCTCTCGGACCTGTTGGATCGGAGTGATGCCCGCGCCTACCGCCTGCTCGTGCTCCGCTCCCACTACCGGCGGCCCATCGAGGTGACCCCGGACACGGTGGCCGACGCCGAGTCCGGCTTGGCCCGGCTGGACGAGCTGGCCCGCCGTTTCGAGCTTGCCGACCCCCTGGCCGGCGGACCGGTGGTGGACCCGGGTGGGGACTCCGGAGGCGGGGGCGCCGGCGGGGACGGCCTGGATTCCGAGGCGGTGGCCCGGTTCCGCGAGCGCATGGACGACGACCTCGACACGCCCGGTGCCCTGGCCGGGGTGTTCGACCTGGTGCGCCGGGCCAATGTCGCCGCCGACGCCGGTGACGCCGCGGCGGCCCGGCGGTCGGCCGCCACCGCCGCCCTGCTGTGCGCGGCCCTGGGCCTGGCGCTGCGGGCCGGATCCGCCGGTGCGGTCGATCCGGCTGCGGCCGAGTTGGTTCGCCTCCGTGACGAGGCTCGCGCCGAACGTGATTATGGCCGGGCCGACGCCCTCCGCTCCGAGCTGGAGGGGTTGGGGTACGTGGTCGAGGACGGCCCCGACGGCACCCGGATACGGCATCAGTGAACGCTGCGTGAACAGGGACTCCGAGCGGTCCGTTGGCTGTTGATCCCGAGCAGAGGACTGCTAGCGTTTGACGGGCAGCACGTCACCTTGGGTAGGTGGTCCGGAGACCCGCTTGCAGGCGGGGGTCGGAACCCATTCTCCCCCGGGGGCTTCTGCGCATTACGCGTGTGGAGGAAAGGGGAATGCCACCGTGGCTTCCGGAACAGTCAAGTGGTTCAATGCAGAAAAGGGCTTCGGCTTCATTTCACAACCGGATGGTGGGGCCGATGTCTTCGTGCACCACACCGCCATCCAGATGAACGGATTCCGCTCGCTCGAAGAGGGTCAGGCTGTCGAGTTCGAGCTCCAGGAAGGTCCCAAGGGGTTGCAGGCCGTGGATGTGCGCCTGGCCCAGCCCGCCTAGAACCGGCTCCTCTCCGCAAGGGCCTGGCGGCCCGCCCACCTGAGCCCCGGCGGCGCCTCGGCGCACCCCGCCGGCCGTCGCCGGTGCGCGTCCGCCGACCGAGCTTCCGGTGCTGTACCACCGGGCGGTGGCACTTCGCCCGTTTCTTGGTTACTATGGAGTAACTAAGGGGTGGAGGCCCGCCCAGGGCCGGAACGGAGCAGGCACCATGGCCGAATTCTCACTTGACCTGAACGAGGACCAACTCCAGATCCAAAAGTGGGTCCACGATTTCGCGGAGAACGTCATCCGCCCGGCCGGGCACGAATGGGACGAGCGCGAGGAGACGCCCTGGCCGATCATCGAGGAGGCGGCCCGAATCGGGCTCTACTCCTTCGACTTCATCATCCAGTGCTTCTCCGACGACAGCGGTTTGCTGCTGCCCATCGCCAATGAGGAGATGTCCTGGGGTGATGCCGGCATCGCCCTGGCCATCTTCGGGAGCACGCTGGGCCTGGCCGGGATCGCCAGCAACGGCACGCCCGAGCAGCTCATGGAGTGGGGCCCGCAGTGCTTCGGCACCCCCGACAAGATCCAGTTGGCCGCCTTCGCCGTCTCCGAGCCGGACGCCGGCTCGGACGTGTCGTCACTGCGCACCCGGGCGGTCTACGACGCGGCCAAGGACGAGTGGGTCCTCAACGGGACGAAGACCTGGATCACCAACGGCGGCATCGCCGACATCCACGTGGTGGTGGCCTCGGTGGACCCCGAGCTCGGCTCCCGCGGGCAGGCCAGCTTCATCGTCCCCCCCAAGACCCCCGGGCTCTCCCAGGGGCAGAAGTTCCAGAAGATGGGGATCCGGGCCTCCCACACCGCCGAGGTCGTGCTGGACGATGTCCGGGTGCCGGGCCACTGCCTGCTCGGGGGCAAAGAGAAGCTGGACGAGAAGCTGGCCCGTGCCCGTGAGGGAAGGCGTTCGACCAGCCAGGCGGCGATGAAGACCTTCGAGGCCTCACGCCCGACGGTCGGGGCCCAGGCTCTCGGGATCGCCCGGGCCGCCTACGAGTACTCCCTCGCCTATGCCAAGGAGCGCAAGGCCTTCGGTCGGACCATCATCGAAAACCAGGCCATCGCCTTCAAGCTGGCCGACATGAAGACCCGTATCGACGCATCCCGCCTGCTGATCTGGCGGGCGTCGTGGATGGGGCGCAACGGCAAGGAGTTCACCTCGGGCGAGGGCTCGATGTCCAAGCTCTACGCCGGTGAGACCGCGGTGTGGGTCACCGAGGAAGCCATCCAGATCATGGGCGGCTACGGCTACATCCGCGAGCATCCCGTCGAGCGTTGGCACCGCGATTCGAAGATCTACACCATCTTCGAGGGAACCAGCGAGATCCAGCGCCTGATCATCAGCCGGGCCATCTCCGGCGTCCACATCAACTAGGCACCGACCGCGATGCCGGGCTCGGGCCCGCAGGTGGAGGCCGACGAGGCGAGGGCCCCGGACCTTGCGGTCCGCCCGATCCGACTGCTCACGTTGTGCACGGGCAACGCGGCCCGCTCGGTCATGGCCGGGGTCATGCTCCGGCCCGGACCTGTGACCATCGTCACCGCCGGGACCCATGTGGTCGAAGGCCAGCCGATGAGCAGAAGGACCAGGGACGCCCTGGCCTCGGTGGGGCTCCGGGCCGACGGGCACCGGAGCCACCAGCTGACCGACGGTGACGTCGAGGACGCCGACCTCATCCTGGCCATGGCCGGCGAGCACGTCTCCTACATCCGCCGCCGCTACCCGGCGGCGGCGTCGAGGACCGCATCGCTCAAGAGACTGTGCCGCGACCTGCCGGCCGGACCCCCCTCCCTTCCCGAGCGGATCGCCTCGCTGGGTCTCGCCGCGCTCCCCGTCGAACCGTGGGAGGACGTGGCCGACCCGGCCGGCGGCGAGGACGTGATCTACCTCACCTGCGTCGAGGAGCTGGCCGGTCTCTGTTCCCGCCTGCTTCCTCTGCTGTCCTGACCCCGCGCTCAGGTCGGCTGTGCCCGGGTCGGCCTCAGGTCGGCGGTGCTCAGGTCGGCTGGCCCGAGACCGATTCGGGATGGCGGAGCGAGATGTCGGCGCAGGCCGCGCACACCTCCTCGGGGACCACGCCGACCCTCATCAGGAAGCCGAAGACGATGCACCCGAGGCAGATGGCGAAGGCCGATTCGAGGAGTGCGGCCGCGGCCAGCAGGGACACCACCACCCAGGCGGCGGCGCCCAGTCCGAAGCCGTACCAGAGCACCAGCGCCGTTGTGGAGAACACCACTCCGATGCCCTGGGCGAACCGCTTGGGTGGACCGGGCACCAGGTGAGGCTCACCGGGTAGACGCGGCGCCACCACCCGGGTGGCCAGCTGGCCGAGCGGGCTCAAGGTGGGCCCGGTCAGGACGCGGGCCCAAAACCCGTAGGCGAGCGGGATGAGGATCCAGGGCTGCCGGAAGGCCAGGGCGGCCACGCACATGACCACGACCCCGGCCGCCACCGTTCTGGCCGCGTACTCGTTGACGGGATTCGGGAAACTGAACACCCACTTAGTTTATCGGGTCGGTCGGATTTGGGCTCCCCGGGGCCGCGTCGGGCCGTGCGGCCTTCCCGTCAGGCGGCGGCGGAGACGGCCCCCCGCAGAAGCCCCAGGCCCTCGAGGCCGGGCAGGCGGTCCACCCGGCGGTCGATGCGGTCGGCCACCGAGCGCCCGTCGTCGTCCCCGAACAGGTAGGAGCGAAGGAAGTCGACCTCCTGGTCGGAGATCACCCCGCTGCCCACCGGGGCCCAGAAGTGCCGCAGGGCCCACCGGGTGAGACGCTGGGCCGCACGGCTGTCGGCCAGCCGGGACCTGGCCTGGGCGGCGTAGAAGTCGATGTGGCGGCCTTCCTGTCTCATGACCCGACGGAGCAGCACCGTCAGCGTGGGGTGATCGGCGAGCTTGGCCAGGCGGGCGTAGGCGGCCTGGGTGGTCCACTCGTTGACCGCCCCCCAGGTCATGTGCACGGCGGTCAGGTGCGGCGTGAGGGCCGAGCCGAGCTGGAAGGTCAGCGGCTTCCACGCCTCGCGCCTGGGCAGGCGCTGGCGGAGAGCGGCGATCCTCCCGGTGCCGGCCCGCTCGTCGTGGGCCTCCAGCACCTCGGCGATGGCCTCGCCATGCCAGAACTCCTCGTAGTTCCACAGGGTGAGGAACGACGTCACCTCGGGGTCGAGGTGGGCCCGGGTCACGAGGACGTCACGCAGGTAGCAGATCGTGTGGTTCTCCACGTCGTGCATGGAGCGAAGGCAGCGAAGGGCGTCGGGTCCGAGCGGTTGCTCGTGGAAGGCGCCGAAGTCGATGTCGTCGATCTCGAGCTTCTCCGAGAGCCGCCGGTAGGTCGTCATATCGAACGTCATGGCTGTTGTTCGTCGCCGATCGAGCTGGAGATGATCGGAGGGGATCATCCGGCCCCGGAGCCGGCAGCATCCGGCCCGGGAGCCGGCGTCGGATCATCCGGCCCGGGAGCCGACGTCGGATCATCCGGCCCGGGAGCCGGCGTCGAATCATCCGGCCCGGGAGCCGGCGTCGAATACAGTGCGGTGATCGAACTGGAGCAGGCAAGCGACGCCACCCTGGTGGTGGCCGTCGGCCGATGGCACGAACCTGCGCTGGCCGAGATCTACCGGCGCCACGGCGGGTCGGTGCACGCGCTGGCCCGCCGTATCCTGCGCAGCGATCCTCCGGCCGAGGAGATCACCCAGGAGATCTTCTTGGACCTGTGGAGGCAACCGGAGAAGTTCGACGCCCAGCGAGGCACCTTGCGCTCGTACCTGCTGGCGCGCACGCACGGGAAATCGGTCGATTTCGTCCGGTCCGAGACGGCCCGCCGCCGACGGGAGGAGCGCACCTCGAAGGAGACGGCCACGGCCGGGTACGACATCGATCACGAACTGTTCGACATGGCCGTGGCCGACCAGGTCAAGGTAGCGCTCGGCGGCCTGCCCGACGACCTCCGCAAGCCCATCCTCCTGGCCTATTTTGGGGGCAACACGTACCGCGAGGTGGCGCAGATCCTCGACGAACCGGAAGGCACGGTGAAGAGTCGCATCCGATCGGGACTGGGCCGGCTCCGGATCAAGCTGGTCGAGCTCGGTGTGGAGCCGGCAGGAGCAGAGTCGTGACCACGCCAGAGCCCGATGCCGTGCACCAGGAGATACAGGAGCTTCTGGGCGCCTACGCCCTCGACGCCGTCGATCGCGACACGGCCGCCCTGGTCGAGCGGCACCTGGCCGAGTGCGTCAGGTGTTCGACGGAGGTGGCCCGGCACCACGAGGTCGCCGGCCTGCTGGGCAACTCGGGCGGTGCGTCGCCGGCCGGGTTGTGGGACGGGATCGCCCGCCGGCTCGACACCTCCGGCCCACCGCCGTGGGAACGGTTGGCCGAGCGCCTCGGTCCCGAGCCCGGTCCGGCCCCGGACGAGGGGATGGAGGAAGGGGGGAAGAGGCGGGGGGGACGCGAACGTCGCCACCGGCCGCTCCCGGAGGGGGACAGGCGGCGCCCATCGGTTCGGCGCCCCGACGGGGCCGCACCGCCATTCGGGTCGCGGTCGTCGTGGCCGCCGCGGCCGCGGTCGTCGCCGTCGCGTTGGGCATCCGGGTCCACCACCTCGACCAGCAGGTGAACGCGCTCAGGGCCTCGACGCCGCTCACGCGGGCCGAGCAGTCGGCCATGGCGTCCCCGTCGACCAGGGAGGTCACGATGAAGGCGCCGTCCACGGGGGGGATGCCGGTCGGCAAGGTCACGGTCTTCCTGACCAGGACGGGTACCGGCTTCGTCGAGGCGGGGGGGCTGTCGTCCCTCCCGGACGGCGGGACCTACCAGCTCTGGGGTGTGATCGGCCGGCGGACCATCTCGCTCGGCCTGCTGGGCTCAGCCCCGAGGGTGGTCCCGTTCAGCGTGGCCGGGAACCTGCCCGTGGACGCGTTCGCCATCACCGCCGAACACGCCGGAGGCGTGGTCCAGAGCACCAGGCGGCCGGTGGTGGAAGGGGACGTCACCGCCTGACCTCTTCGCAGGGCCGGGGCCGGGTCGGGCCGGGCCGCTGCCCCGTCGCCTCAGATGCGGTGGACCTGGCGCAGACCGGCCCAGGCGAAATCGGCCAGGCGGGTGGCCAACCGGGCCGCCTCGGCCCGGCGCACATCGGCGGAGTCGGTGGCAGGCTGACCACCGGTCCCGGCCCGTGAGCCGCTCTGCTGCCCGCTCGTGGTCAGCCAGTGACGGCTGGCGCCCTCGGCCATCCCCACCACCGCGTGGGCCAGGAGCAGTCGGTGCTCGGGGTCGAGCCCTGCGTCGATGAGCGGATCGATGGCCTGGGCGATGGTCTCTTCGACCCGGCGCAGCGCGGCCCCGAGCTCCAGGTCATCGGGGGCGTCGCGCCCGTAGAGCAGGCGAAACGCTGCCTCGTTGTCGACCATCAGCTCGAAGTAGGCGGCAAATCCCAACTCGACCTGCTGGCGCGGGCCGAAGGCGGTGGCGGTGGCCTTGACGATGCGTGTCACCAGCTCCCGCGAGACGGCGTCCATCAGCTCCAGGTAGAGCGCCCGCTTCGATTCGAAGTGCTGGTAGACCAGCGGCTTGGTCACGCCCGCGGCCTCGGCGATGTCGTCCATGGTGGTGGCCGCGTACCCGTGTTCGGCGAAGAGCGACAGGGCCACTTCGAACAGCTGCCGCCTGCGGGCACCGGCGGTCAGGCGCCGAGCGCCCGGAACCGTCCGACGCTGGTCCGGGTCCGTCTGACGCTGAGCCGGGTCCGCGCTGAGTGCTCCGCTCATGCTGGTCATCGTACTCGTCGGTCCCACCGGGAGGCGGGGCCCCGACACGCGCCGCGGTCAGAGGGCGGGGATCACCGAGGCGATCCGGTCGGGCAGGTCCCGCACCGAGAAGTGGGCGGCGGCCACGGCCAGATTGCCCTCCAACAGGCCGGGGTCGGGGGCCGCCAGCCAGGCCCGGAGCCGGTCCATCTCGTCGAGGGCGAACCAGTCGAACCCGAAGGCGGCCAGCTCCCGGGCCACCGGGTAGGGCCCGATGGCCAGCGGGCGCCGGTGCACGACCGATTCGATGCTGGGGTTGCCGAACCCCTCCCAGGTGGAGGGCAGCGCCACCACGTCGCAGGCCTGGTAGGCGTCGCCGATGGTGACGGCGGTGGCTCCGTCCGGTGTGCCCAGGATGACCGGACCCTCTGCCGCCGCCACCAGGGCGTCGAGTTCCGGGCCGTACCCGTCCTCGGCCGCACCGAGCAGCCAGTACACCGCATCGAGCTCGACGGCCACCCGCATGCCGCCGGCCACGTTCTTGCGGGGGATGGCCCGGGTCGGCTGGAGCACCAGGCGACGGTGGTCGTCGACGCCGAGGGCCTGACGGATCGCTCGCCGCCGGTCACCGCCGGGGGCGGGGCCGGTGCCGGCCGGGCCGGGAACGGCGAAGGTGTTGTACACGGTGGAGGCCACGATGCCCCGTTCGGCCAGCTGGCCGCGGCTCAGCTCGTTGATGGTCACCTGGCTCCAGCAGCGGTCGACGGGAGGGGGTGGATCGGTCCGGAACTGGGGTCGCTGCCAGGGAAGGTCGTGGTGGTGGAGGACGGCCGGCCGACCACTCAGGATCGAGGCCACCTGGGCGGCGGCCCCAGGGTTGAGGGGGAGTGAGCACAGGTTCTCGACCACGACCAGATCGACGTCGTCGAGCGCGGAGACCAGTTCGGAGCGGATCGGCGGCTCCACGGCACCGATGGACAGCCCGCCGACCAACCGGTCCACCGGGCCCTCCCCGGCCACCGTGACCGTGGCGAACCCGAGCTCGGCCAAGGCCCACTGCCACTTGGCGGCCTCGATGGACACCCCGTCGGAGCCGCCGAGCCGGAAGGAGAGGAGAGCTGCGGTGGGAATGGCGTCACCGTAGTTGGCCGCCATCGACGACCTGCCGGCGCGCGAGGGGCCCGGAACGCGAGCTAGCGTCGTCCGGTGCCCGAAGCCAGCGAGCCAGAGCCCGTTCCGCCCGCAGCCGACCGGTCCGGGTCCGACCTCCTCTCCGAGCGGCGGGGCCCCGTCCTGACCCTGACCATCAACCGACCGGAGCGTCGCAACGCCATGACCTGGGCGGTCATCGCCGGACTGCGCCGAGAGGTGGCCCGGGCCAAAGACGATCCCCTGGTGCGGGTGGTGGTACTGGCCGGTGCCGGCGACCAGGCCTTCTGCGCCGGGGCCGACCTGTCCGGCATGGTTCCCCACAGCCAGGGGGGCGTCACCGACGAGTACGCCGACCACCACGCCGCCCGGGGTTGGCTGGCCGAGCTGTTCGAGGACCTGTGGCATCTGGGCAAGCCCACCATCGCCCGGGTCCAGGGCTGGGCCATGGCCGGGGGGTTCGGCCTGGCCCTGGCCTGCGACATGGTCATCGCCTCGGAGCACGCCCGGTTCGGGGCGCCCGAGCTCAACGTGGGGCTGTGGCCCTACATGGTGACCGTTCCCATGCTCCGGTCGATGCCGCCGAAGCGGGCTCTCGAGCTGATGCTGACCAGCCGGGTGGTCGGGGCCGCCGAGGCCGAGCGGATCGGCTTCGCCACCCGGGTGGTGCCGGGTGACCGGCTGGACGCCGAAGTGGCCGAGATGGCCGCGGTGCTGGCCTCGAAACCGCCAGGTGTCATGAGGATGGGTCGCGAATCGTTCTACGCTGTGCTGGACTCAGCGGCGACCGAGGCACTGCCCTACCTCCATGCCATGCTGACGGTCACCAGCCAGACAGCCGAAGCTGCCGAGGGGATCGCCGCCTTCACCGAGAAGCGGCCGCCATCCTGGCAGACGGGCACAGATGACAACGAAACGCACGCAGACCCGAGGAGCTCCTGAATGGCGAAACGAGCACTGATCACCGGCATCACCGGTCAGGACGGCTCCTACCTGGCCGAATTCCTGCTCGGCCAGGGGTACGAGGTCTGCGGGATGGTCCGCCGGTCGAGCACCCTCAACTTCGAGCGGATCGCCCACATCCAGGACCGCCTCACGCTGGTGGCCGGGGACCTCCTCGACGAGGTGTCGATGATCAACATCCTGCGTGACAACCATCCCACCGAGGTCTACAACCTGGCCGCCCAGTCCTTCGTCCAGACGTCGTGGAACCAGCCGGTCCTGACCGGGGAGACCACCGCCCTGGGCGTCACCCGCGTGCTCGACGCCATCCGCATCGTCGATCCGGAGATCCGCTTCTACCAGGCCAGCTCGTCGGAGATGTTCGGCAAGGTCCTCGAGGTGCCCCAGCGGGAGTCCACGCCCTTCTATCCCCGCAGCCCGTACGGCGTGGCCAAGGTCTACGGCCACTGGATCACCGTCAACTACCGCGAGAGCTACGGGCTCCATGCCTCGTCGGGCATCCTCTTCAACCACGAGTCGCCGAGGCGCGGTCTCGAGTTCGTGACCCGCAAGGTGACCCACGGCGTGGCCCGGATCAAGGCCGGCATCGACGAGAAGCTGGCCCTCGGCAACCTCGACGCCCAGCGCGACTGGGGGTTCGCGGCGGACTACGTGCGGGCCATGTGGTTGATGCTCCAGCAGGCGAAGCCCGATGACTACGTGGTGGCCACCGGCGAGACCCACTCGGTCAAGGAGCTGGTGGAGCTGTCATTCTCCGCCGTGGGGCTCGACTGGGAGCAGCACGTGGTGATCGACGAACGATTTCTCCGGCCGGCCGAGGTCGACCTGCTGGTCGGGGACCCGTCCCGGGCCGAGAAGGTCCTCGGGTGGCACCGCGAGGTCGACTTCCCGGCGCTGGTGCAGATGATGGTGGAGGCCGACCTGGCGCTGGTGAAGAGCCAGCTGGCCTAGCGCACCCGTGGCCGTGCTGGCGGCGATCCACGCCGACCCCCTGGGTCTCCTGGTGGCGTTCGGCGCCGGCATGCTCTCCTTCCTCTCCCCGTGCGTGCTGCCCCTCGTGCCCGCCTACCTGTCGATGGTGTCCGGCCTGTCGGCGGCCGAGCTGGGCGCCCTGCGTCCCGTGCCCCGGCCGGCACCCTCGCCGGTCGCCGTGGGCGCCGGACCCCCGGACCTTCCCACCGCCCCCGGAGGCGGGCCCGCCGGCACGGCTGACACGGTTGACGCCGTCGGTGCCATCGGTGCTGTCGGTGCCGGGGAGGGCCCGACGGCGGCCGGGGAGGGCCCGACGGCGGCCGACCTGCGCCGCCGGCGCAGCCATCTGTTCCGCGGCATCCTGGCCTTCATCGCCGGTTTCACGGTGGTCTTCACCATCCTCGGGGCATCGGCTTCGGCCCTCGGGAGGCTGTTCCTCACCCATCAGGGTGCGCTGGAGACGGTCTCGGGCGTCGCCATCGTGGTCTTCGGGGCCATGCTGGTGGCCGTGGCCGCCGGTGTCGGGCTGCCCATGGCCCTGTCCGGTGAGCGGCGGTTCATCGTTCGACCGTCGGCCCTCGGGGCCTGGGCCCCCCCGGTCATGGGGATGGCCTTCGCCTTCGCCTGGACGCCGTGCATCGGCCCCGTCCTCGGCAGCGTGCTCACCCTGGCCGCCGGCAACGGGGGATCGCCGACCGGAGGGATCGCCCTGCTGCTGGCCTACTCCCTCGGCCTCGGGGTCCCGTTCCTCCTCAGCGGGCTGGCCTTCGGCCGCATGACCGACGCCCTTGCCCGGGTGCGCGGCCGTCTCCGGGTGGTGGACCTCGTCGGCGGAGCGGTGCTGATCGTCTTCGGGCTCCTCCTGCTGACCGGCAACGTGGGCGTGGTCTCCGCCCACATCGCCCAGTGGCTCCGTGACCTGCACCTGAGCCGGCTGGCCACCAGCTGAGCCGAGCCCCTCGGGGCCCGGGCCCTCCCATCGGCGGTGCCGGCCCCGACCGGCCCGCGGCCCCGCCTGGCTCCTGAACCCAGGCCCCCGTAGCATGAGGCCCGGCCATGGCCCCACCAGCCCCTCCTTCCCCAGCGATCTCCCTCCACCACGCGGTGGCGTTGTCCGGACGGTTCCCCCTGCTCGCCGGGGTGGACCTCGATGTCGCCAGCGGCGAGACGGTGCTGGTCGAGGGGCCGAACGGTGCCGGCAAGACCAGCCTGCTCCGGGTGTGTGCGGGATTGGTGCCCCTGGCGTCGGGGACGGTCAGGGTGCTCGGTCTGGATCCGGTCCGCCGCCACAACCAGGTCCGCCGGCGTGTCGGCCTGCTCTCCCACGCCTCCCATCTCTACGACGATCTCACCGTGCGGGAGAATGTGAGGTTCGCGGTCCGGGCCGCCGGGGCGGAGACCGGCCGGATCGACGACGCCTGTGGCCGGCTGGGGCTCACCGGCCGGCTGCTCAAGACGAGTGCGTCGAAGCTGTCCGCCGGCCAGCGGCGGCGGGTGGCGCTGGCCGTGCTGGCCGCACGCTGGCCCGAACTGTGGTTGCTCGACGAACCCCACGCCGGGCTCGATGCATCGGCCCGGGAGACGCTCAACCAGTTGATCACCGAGGCCGCCCGCTCCGGTGTCACCGTGGTCATCGCCTCCCACGAGGCCGACTTCGTCGAGTCTCTGGCCACCAGGGCCGTGATGGTCACCGGGGGCCGCGTGACTGCCGAACGGGCCATGACCGGGACGCCGGAGGAGGCACCTTCTGCGCAAGCCGTTCCCGCTCCTGCCGCCGTCGTACCCGGCGTCTCACCGTCACCACCGGAGGGGCGGGTGGCCCATGTGGCGTGACTCCCTCCTCGTGGCCGGAAAGGACCTGCGCATCGAAGCCCGGTCGCGGGTGGCGCTGTCCCAGGTTGCGCCCTTCGGGGTGGTGGCCCTGGGCCTGTTCGCCTTCGCCCTCGGGCCCGATCGCACCCTGATGGCCAAGGGGGCGCCCGGACTGTTCTGGGTCGCCGTGCTGTTCTGCACCGTGCTGGCCATCCAACGCAGCGTCTCGGTCGAGTCGGTCGACGGGGCCCGGGACGCCCTGCGTCTCTCCGGGCTCGACCCGGCCGGGCTGTTCCTGGGCAAGGCGGCGGCCGTGGCCGCCCAACTGGTGGTGCTCGAGGTGGTCCTCGGAGTCGGCGTCACCCTCCTCTACGGGGCCAGGATCGACCAGCCGTGGCTCATCGTCGCCTCCTGCGTGCTCGGGACCATCGGGTTGGCCGCCACCGGCACCCTCTATGGCGCGCTCTCCGCCGGGCTCCGGGTCAAAGAGACACTGCTGCCGTTCCTGCTGCTCCCCATCGTCGCCCCGGTCCTGTTGGCCGGCACACGCATCTGGCAAGCGGCGCTGACCGGTGGTGTTCCCGCCGACGGGGGTCAGTGGCTCCGCCTGCTGGTGGTGTTCGATGCCGTCTACCTGGCCCTCGGTGTCGTCGTCTACGGACCCATCCAGGAGTCGGCATGAGCCAGGTCCAGAGCGTGCAGAGCCAGGGCGGTGCGGGTGCTCGGGTCGGTGCCGGCGCTCCGGTCGGTGCCCCCCTCCAGTCCGACCGGGCCCGCTGGACGGTCCGGATCATCGGGATCACCGCCGCCGTGGCGATGGCCGCCACCGTATGGCTCGGACTGTGGGTGACCCCGCCCGACGTCACCCGGGGCAATACGGTGCCGGGCAATCTCGTCCGCCTGGTCTACATCCATCCCGGGGTGGCCTGGGTGGCGCTCTACCTGGCCTTCGGGCTGGCCGCCGTGGCCAGCCTGCTCTACCTGTGGCCCCGCACCCGGTCGATGTTCTGGGACCGTCTGGCCGCGGCGGCGGTGGAGGTCGGCGTGGTGTTCAACGTGTGCACGCTCATCTCGGGCTCCATCTGGGGCAAGCCGACCTGGGGCGTGTACTGGGCATGGGACGCCCGGCTCACCCTCACGGCGGTGCTTCTCGTGCTCTTCCTCGGGTACATGGCCCTGCGCCGCGTACCCGCCGAACCCGAGAAGCGGGCCAAGCGCAGCGCCTTCGTCGCCCTCTTCGCCGCCGTCGACATCCCCCTGGTCCACTTCTCCGTCCTGTGGTGGAGGACGCTCCATCAAGGCGCGACCGTGCTCAACCCCGACCTCACGCCCACCATCCACGGGTCGATGGCCTGGACCCTGCTGCTCAGCTTCATCGCCCTGACCCTGGTCTTCGTGTGGATGCTGCTGGTGCGGTACCGGATCGGCGTGCTCGAGGACTGGTTGGGGAGCAGCGAGCTGGAGGTGGCCCTCCGTGAGCGCCAGGGGGAAGGGATGGCTTCCGGCGACGACCCCGCCGACCGCTACCGGGCACCGGCCGCGGTCAACGTCGTTGCCGTCGAGCCCCCCGTCTCCGACCCGCAGGCCGACGCGGGCGGCCAGGGCGTCCCCGCGGTGCACGGAGGAGCCCGATGAACTACGTCATCGCCGGTTACTCCATCGTCCTGTCCATCCTGTTCCTCTACGGGGTCCAGCTGCTGTGGCGGCGCCGTCGGCTCAACCGGGCCGCGGCGCGGGTGGTGGCGGCCAACGCCGCCATCGAGCATCCGGGCCGGGACCGATGACGACCGCCCCCCCCGTCCGGCCGGCGCCGGCCGGCGTGGGCGGACCGGACGGCACCGGCACCACCCCTCCCCTCGCGGCCGACCCACCCGTTCGGTCCGGTCACCGGCTGCGGTACCTGATCGTGGGCCTGATCCTGGTGGGTTCGCTGGCCTTCCTGCTGGTGAAGGGCTTGACCTCGGCGCTCGACTTCTATCTGCCCGCCGACCAGGCCGTGGCCCAGAAGGCCAGTCTCGGGAACCAGACCTTCAACCTCGAGGGCCTGGTCGAGCCGGGGTCGGTCCGCAATACGCGGAACGGGGTGGACTTCGTCGTCACCTCGGGAGCAACCAGGCTGGAGGTCGACAACTCGAGCAGCCCGCCTCAGCTCTTCCAGGCGGGCATCCCCGTCATCGCCGTCGGCCACTTCAGCGGCTCGATCTTCGTCTCGGACCAGATCCTGGTCAAGCACTCGTCGAGCTACATCGCCGCGCATCCAGGGCGGGTCACGGCCCCGAACGGGAGCAAGCGATGACGGATCGCCACGCCGCCCGCCGCCGGTCCGCCGGTCCCCACCGGTCCGGCCTCCGGCACCGGCACGCCGTCCGCCGTCGGTCCGCCGGTCGCCACCGGTGAACGGAACACTCGGCCACACCGGAGTCCTGCTCGGGTTCGTGGCCGCCGTGGTCGGCATCGTCGTCCTGGCCACCGGGCTGGCCAAAGGCCGGACGTCGATCATCCGCAACGGCCAGATCTACGCCCCCCTGATCCTGTTGGGAGGTGTGATCGCCGTGGTGGCCATGGAGCACGCCCTTCTCACCCATGACTTCTCGTTGAGCTACGTGGCCCAGAACAACAGCCGGGACACCCCGGCGCTCTACTCGATCACCGGCCTGTGGTCGGCGCTGGCCGGCTCCATCCTGTTGTGGGGCCTGGTGCTCGGCGGGTACGCCACCGCCATGGTGTGGCGCTTCCGGAAGCGTTCGGGGGAGGATCTGGTCGGGTGGGCCACCCTGGTGGTCTACGTGGTCGCCGCCTTCTTCTTCGGACTCATGCTGGGTCCGTCCGATCCGTTCCAACATGTGGTCGGAGCCATCCCGGCCAACGGCCCCGGTCCCAACTCCCTTCTCCAGGACAATCCGCTGGTCCTCATCCACCCGCCCATGCTCTACCTGGGACTGGTGGGGTTCACGCTACCCTTCGCCTTCGCCATCGCATCCTTGATCACCGGCAGGATCGACGAGGACTGGCAGGGGGAGACCCGCCGGTGGACGCTGTTCGCCTGGGCGTTCTTGACCATGGGGATCCTGCTCGGGGCCTGGTGGTCGTACGAGGTGCTCGGATGGGGCGGCTTCTGGGGCTGGGACCCGGTCGAGAACGCGGCCCTCCTCCCCTGGCTGGTGGGGACGGCCTATCTCCACTCGGTGATGGTCCAGCAGCGGCGCGGGCTCCTGCGGATCTGGAACCTCTCACTGGTGGTGGCCGCCTTCAGCCTGACCATCCTCGGAACCTTCTTCACCCGCTCCGGCGTGGTCGAGTCGGTGCACGCCTTCTCCGACTCGACCATCGGGCCACTGCTCCTCGGCTTCTTCGGGGTGGTCGTGGTAACCGGGGTGGGATTGATCGCCTGGCGGGGCGACCGGCTCCACTCCTCTGGCGGCATCGACTCGCCCGTCAGCCGGGAGGGGGCCTTCCTGGCCAACAACGTCCTGTTCGTGGGGTTCGCCTTCGTGGTCCTGCTCGGCACCGTCTTCCCGCTCTTGTACGAGGCCCTCAATGCGAACTCCTCGGTCACCGTCGGCGCTCCGTACTTCAACCGCTTCTTCATTCCGGTGGGACTGGCGCTGCTCTTCCTGATGGCGGTGGCTCCGGCCCTCCCCTGGCGCAAGACGACCATCGAGGTGATGCGCGGACGCCTGGCAGTGCCCGCCGCTCTCGGCGTCCTGGTCGTGGTGGCCTGCGTGCTCGCCGGGATCCACGGCATCGAGCCCCTGCTGGCCTTCGGGCTCGGCGCCTTCGCCGGTGCCTCGGCCGGCCGGGCCCTCGTGCTCTCTGTCCGGGGTGCGTACCGCGGCGCGCGCGCCGGGGGTTCCTCCCCGGCCCGGTCGGTGGTGGCGGGTTGGCGCGGCTTCGTCGGGCGGGCCAACGGTGGCATGGTGGTCCACATCGGCGTGGTCGTCATCGCCATCGCCCTGGCCGCCGCCACGTCGTTCCTCCATCGCGGGGAGCTGTCCCTCTCCAGGGGCCGGTCGGCCTCCTTCGCCGGGCACACGGTGCTCTTCGCCGGCACCCGTGACGTCACGTCACCGTCCCGCTCGGCCTTCGAGGCGGTCCTGGTGGTCGACCACGGCGGGCGGTTCTACCCCGCTATCAGCCAGTTCGGGAGCGGGACCCAGGCGGTCGGCACCCCGGCCATCGACTCCAGCTGGTCGAACGACCTCTACCTCACCATCGCCGACATTCCGAGCCGCGGCGGCACCTGGACCTTCGATGTGGTTGAGCAGCCCCTGGTCATGTGGCTGTGGATCGGAGCCGTGCTGGTCGGGTTCGGTTCTGTGCTCTCGGCCATACCCGGACGGAGGCGGCGTCCCACCGACCCCGTGTCCACTCCTGCCGTGGCCGTGTCCGGGCCGTCGGACGACGACACCGGTGGCCCGGGCCGAGGCCGGCGGGTGGGGGCGGAGGGCGAGCCCGAGGAGACGGCCGACCCGCTTCCGGTCGGGGCCGGTGAGCCGGGGTGACCGCTGCCGACGTCGAACCGGAGCCGGCGCCCGTCCGCCACACCGCCCGCTGGACGGCCATCGGCGTCCTTGTCATCGCCGCCGGGCTCATCGCCGTGCTGGCCACCCGCCCACCGGCCACGGTGGACGAGGTGCAGAACCCGGTGGTCGGCAAGATGGCCCCGCCGCTGCGCGGGCAGACGTTGGCCGGATCCGCCTACTCACTGCCCCGTGCCCCCGGGAGGTTCGTGGTGGTCAGCTTCTTCGCCAGCTGGTGCGAGCAGTGCCAGAGCGAGGGTCCCCAGCTGGTCGAGTTCCAGTTCCAACATCACCGGACCGGCGACGCCAGCATGCTCAGCGTGGTGTTCAGCGACAGCGCCAGCAACGCCCGGGCCTCCCAGACCCAGCTCGGTGTGACCTGGCCAACGCTGACCGACGGCGGGGGGACCATCGCCCTCGATTTCGGTGTCAGGCAGCTTCCCTCCACGTTCGTGATCGCCCCGGACGGCCGCGTCGTGGCCGCCATCGTCGCCCCGGTGACCGCGGCCGAGCTCGACCAGATCATCGCCAAGGCCAGAGCCGAGGACGCGTGAGAACGCGCCGGTTTCCCCTGTGGACGGCCCTTGGTGTCGTGCTGGTTGCCGCGCTGGTCGTGGGCAGCGGAGCCCTGTCCTCGTCCCCGCCCACTCCGGCCCAACGGGCCCAGGCCATCGAATCGGCCCTGCGCTGTCCCAGTTGCGAGGACCTGTCGGTGGCCGAATCGAGTGCGTCGACGGCGGTCACGGTGCGGGCGACGGTGGCCCAACTGATCGCCGAGGGAAGGACCAACCAGCAGATCGAGAACTACCTGGTGGCACGGTACGGGTCCTCCATCGTGCTCGAGCCCCCGGCCAGCGGGTGGTCGTTGTTGGTCTGGCTGCTCCCCCTCCTCGGCGGCCTGGTGGCGGTGGCGCTCCTCGGGGTCCTGTTCGTCCGCCGCCGCAACGTCACCGGCGCCGGCACCGATACCGACCCGGTCGACCGGATGCCCGACCGGCTCACGGCGGAGGCGGCCGAGGACAGGCGGCGCTTCCTCGTCCAGTCGCTGGCCGACGCCGACGCCGAATACCTGGCCGGGGATCTGTCCGACAAGGACTATCTCGCCCTGCGGCACCGGGACATGCTCCGGCTGGCGGCGTTGGGCACCGCCACGGCCGGTGTGGAGGCCGGAGACGGGGACCACTCCCGCACCGCGGTCATCGTCGCCGGTGACCCGGTCCCGGCGTCCGGGCCGGTGGAGACCGAAGCCTCCGGCGACCCGGCCCGGCCGGCCCGGGTCCCGACGCCGCCGCGGGGCCGGAGCCGCAACCGGTGGTTCCTCGGCGGGGCGGTGGCCGCCTTCGGGGCTGCGCTGGTCGTGGCGGTCATCCTCTTCGCCACCGCCCGGCAACCGGGCCAGTCGGTTACCGGGAGTTTCGCCGAGTCCCCGCAGCAGCAGATCGCCGAGTCCCTGGCCCAGGCGGCCACTGACGAGAACCAGGGCCAGCTCGACCAGGCCGCACAGCTGTATCAGTCCGTGCTGACTAAGCACCCCGACAACGAGGTGGCCATGGCCCAGCTGGGCTGGCTGGAGTTCCAGACGGGCCGGGCGGGCAACAGTCCCTCGTTGATCGACGACGGGACGGCCAAGCTCAACCGGGCCGTGCGCCTCGACCCCGGCGACTACGCGGTGCGGCTCTACCTGGGAACGGTCCTGTGGCAACAGGACGGCGACGCCAGGGGAGCGGTGGCCCAGTACCGGCAGTTCCTGGCCGACGGTCCGCCGGCCGCCATCGTGAAGCAGGCCGCCCCCGAACTGCGTGAGGTGTTCGTGAAGGCGGGTGATCCGATCCCGTCCGAGGTCGGCAGCTGAGCCCGTTCCGGGCCCCCTCGAGCACAGAGGGCATGCTGGTGGGGTGAGCGGCCCGACGGTCCCCGAAGCCATGGTCCCCGAAGACGGACGGTCCCATCGCCAGCGGATGCTGGCCGGGCAGCTCTATCTCGGGTCCGACCCCGAGCTGGCCGCCGCCCATCGCCGGGCCAGGCGTCTCATGGACCGGTTCAACCGCACAGCTCCCGATGCCACCGCCGACCGGGTCCGGATCCTCGACGAGCTCCTGGGCCAGCTCGGGCGGGACAGTGAGGTCCGGCCCCCGTTCTTCTGCGACTACGGCTCCCAGATCCGGATCGGCGCTCGTACCTTCGTCAACTTCGGGCTCGTCGCCCTCGACCCGGCACCCATCACCATAGGGAGCGATGTCCAGATCGGGCCGAACGTCCAGCTCCTGACCCCCACCCACCCCATCGACCCCGATCTCCGTCGCGCCAAGTGGGAGGGCGCCCAGCCCATCGTCATCGCCGACAACGTCTGGCTGGGCGGGGGTGCCATTGTCCTGCCCGGCGTCAGCATCGGTGAGAACAGCGTCGTGGGGGCCGGTGCCGTCGTGACCGGCGACGTCCCCGCCGGCGTGGTGGTGGTCGGCAACCCGGCCCGGGTCCTCCGGGAGGTGGCCGCCGGCGGCTGACGGCCCTGACATCGGCGATCGTCGGCTTCTGCGCCCGGCCGATGCGGCCGGGATCGGGTCAGCCCCCAGGTGGCCCGCTCAACGGACCGGCGTTGCCGAGGCGATCCTGATGGCCATTTGCTCGCTGTACCGCACCGACCCGAGCGGCCCCGCCTTCTGTGAGACGTCGACGGATTCGGTCTGGGACAGGATGAGGCCGTTGGTGGCCGATATCCAATAGTCGTTCGGATTGGTTCCCGACTCGGCTCCCGAGAAGTCCAGGGTCAGGCGGGTGTGGATGGCGGGCACCGGGTGTCCCCCCACGTTCACCGAGGACTTCCCGACCACCACCCCGGACCAACCGACGTTGAGCCCGGTCGAGTGGCACACGGTGTGCCACCGCTCACCGGCGCGGGCATGGGGCGGTACCAGGTACGAGTCGGACGGGCAGCGGACGACGTCCGTGGTCTGCGTGCCGGCGATCTGTTCGTAGGAGAGGGTGGAGGTGATCCCGTAGGCGCCCGACAGGAGCGGGCACTCCACCATCCCCTCCATGTGTTGCTCGAACGGCTCCCACTCTTCGGTTGCACATCCGTCCTCGGTCACGATCATGTTGGTGGCCGCCGGAAAGAGGCGCTTGATCCCCCCGAAGCTCAGCTGCTCGTCACCTGTCGTCCGGTACCGGTAGACCCCTGGAGGTGGAAGCTCGGACGCGTCCCCGGCCCTTCCGGCCCGCTGGTCCTGCCGGTAGAGCCGGAGGGCCTGGCGGAGGTTCACCGGGGTGGTGGTGTCCCGCAGGATGAAGAACCAGAAGCCGACGGCGACCGCGGCGATGAGGACGACGACCCCAGCGCCGAGGACAAGGAATTTGTGCTGGTTGAGCCACGAGAGAGCCGGCATACCCACTTCCACCTGCCCCGGGATATCGACCTGGACCCCAGGGATCGTACTCGGGTGGGGCCGGGCCCGCCGGCCGGCCCGGGAGGTCCGGGGACCCGGCGGCCGGACGGCGCGTCGGCCCAGGTGGGGAGATCGGTCCCCGTCAGGTGGGCTCGGTCAGGTGGGCTCGGGCGGGTGGGCGCCGGACAGGTGGGCTCGGGCAGGTGGGCTCGGTCAGGTGGGCTCGGGCGGGTGGGCGCCGGACGGGTGCGCAATGCTCAGTCGAGGTGGAAGGTGAAGAGGCGGTCGGCGTCGATCCGGGCGTAGATGTTGGCGTCGAGGAACGCCTCCCACGCCGGGCCGAAGCGGGGGGTGTAGATGTCGAGGATGGCCCGGCGGAGGCCCGCATTGGCCGGGGCCCGCATGTCGAGCACGGTGGCCCGGCCGTGGACCGTCACAGCCAGTTCCTCCCCGGGCACGTGGGTGGCGCTGACCTGGGGCCGTTGACGGATGTGCCGGACCCGGACCGAGTCCGGAGCCGAGCCGAAGTGGAACGATCCCCGGTAGAAGATGCCGTCGACCGGTCCCGCGAGCGGGCGATTGTCCGCCGTGACGGTGGCCAGGGCCAGCAACCGCATCCCGGTGAGCCGGGCGCACAGATCCGAGGCGCTCATCCTGCGATCCGGCGTGAGTACCTCGCGGAGGTGCGGCCCGGCTTCTTCCATACTGCGGTCCAGGAGGTCCTGGACGACCCTGATGTCGCCGTCGGTCTCGTCCACGATCACCGAACGTTCGATCTGATGATGCGACGGCCTGAACGATCTTGGCCGCCGCTCTGGCTCAACATTCCCGCTGCATCTGATCTCGAGTGCTGCACCCGCCCCGGGGGGGTGTGTCCATCCGGTATCAAATCCGTCTCGATCGGGATCGGGTGGTCACCGGCGACGGCATTTCCCACAGAACGTCTCCCGTCCGCGCCCTAACCAGGAATTCACCATTGTCCAACAACGCTGCTGATGATCCGGGATTTCCAAATGTCCCAGAGCTCCAAAGTGCGCTTGTGGGCTGCCCCGGAGCGGGGGCGGTCTTGCCGGGTGGGTAGACGACCAGATCGCCGTCGCCCTGCATGACGACGTACGCGTTGAAATTTCCACTCGTGCCACTTTCCCATCGGACAGCTTTGTAAGGCATCCTGTACTCAACGAGGTTCCCGTCCGACTGCATGACGAGAGTGAATTGCCCGTTGCGGGAGGCGATGGCTCGGCCAGGCTCGAGGAATCCGCCTGACTGAATCGCCGACGGGACCACCCCTTTCTCGACTGTCATTGGTCTGAAGATGACCACGATGACGATCGCCGAGATGGCCAGCACTACTGCCGCAGCCACGAGAAGGGGTCCTTTTCGCCGGTAGCCTCTCAAGGGTTTTGGCCCAGTTGGACCGAAGCGTCGCTTGACCAACGGCAGTTGCGTGTCGGCTGTCGATTCGCCAGACGGGGCGGAGGTAACTTCGGACGCCGTGGGTTCGGCCTCGTCACCGCGGTCAGCGAGATCGGGCGTGAAGAGCAGGTCGTGAAGCGCACCGTGGGACGCGAACCCAAGGAATGCTTCCCGCATCTCGAGCGCATCGGAGAACCGATTTGAGGGGTCGCTGGCCAGCGCACGGACGATCGCGTCAGATAGCTCGGATGGAACATCGGATCGGAGTTCCCTCACCGACGGTAGGTCGCCAAACTTCTGCTGCAGCACTTGACGCTGAGCTGTGCTTGCCCCATAGGGAGGGTGTCCGGTGAGGCAGTGGAAGAGGACACAGCCCACCGAATAGATATCGGATGATGGTCCGATCGTGCCTCTTTCGAGTTGCTCGGGAGAGGCATAGGCCGATGTCCCCACAAATGCGCCAGCCTCAGTGAGCTCGGTCATCTCGCTGAGTGATTTGGCGATGCCGAAATCGGCTACTTTCGCACTCCCGCCGAGCTCGAGCAGGAGATTGGCCGGCTTGACGTCGCGATGGATGACTCCTCGCCCGTGCGCATGTCCGAGTGCACCAAGAACATCGACCGCCAAAGCCGCAGTGGCTTCGATCGGGATCACGCCGCCTGAGGAGATCACTTGGCGAAGGGAAGGACCTTGCACATACTCCATCACGATGTAGGCAAGGTCACCCTCGACACCGGCGTCATAGACCATGACGATGTTTGGATGCGAAAGCAATGCGATGTGGCGGGCCTCGCGGCGGAATCGCTCTTGGATGACCAGGTCGTTCCCGATCGGGCCTGAGAGAACTTTGCACGCGACCTGGCGTTGGAGGATCTGGTCGTAGCCGCGCCACACCATCGCCATGCCACCAGAGCCAATGATCCTCGAAAGCCGGTAGCGACCATTGAGTGTCGATGGGTACGCTTCCATCATCCGCGCCACAGTCATAAGACTACCGAGGCTGGCTATCGTCCATCGATGTCGTCCCATAGGCTTTCTGCTGTGCCTTGGATCCAGTTGCCTGACGGTGAACGTCATCAGTTGACGGGGCACACGTTGAGGATCGGACGAGATGCGGATAATGACCTTGTCCTTCTCGATGACCTCAAAGTTTCCCGTTCCCATGCTGAGCTTCGCCTCGGCGGAAGTGGGTGGGTCATTCGTGATCTCGGGAGTAGCAACGGCACAAGAGTGAACAAGCGACACGTCGAGCACCGTCCGTTACGTGACGGCGATCAGATCCAGCTTGGAGGCAGCACGATCATCTACCTCGATGACCAAGATCCCAATGCCACTGAGATAGACACCGAGGGATTCGAGGAGGGCCCTGAACTCTCGGCCAGAGAACTCGAAGTGCTGACACTGCTGGCGCGGGGTCTGACCGACCGAGAGATCGCTGAGCGCTTGTTCATCAGCGCCAGCACTGTCCGATCGCATTTGGACCGCATCGGCGAGAAGACGGGGCTTCGCCGTCGAGCGGCACTCACCCGATTGGCCATCGGCATGGGTATCGTCACCTGAGTAGCTCACCTCGGGCCCATCCCCATGCCCCCGGCTGCTCGTATAATCGGAAAGAGGCAATCTTGCCCATCCCTCCTGGGTATTTTGGCCCTAGCCGGACAGCCGCATGATCTTCATGATGGGAGCCGTGCAGATGAACCGTGCCCGGGTTGTCGTGCTGCTGGGCGGGCTGTCCTTGCTGGCCGGTGTGATCGGCAGTGGCGCGGGGCCAGCCTCGGCATCGGGTCTGACCGCACCCATCTGGTCAACCATTGCCAATCCAAATCCCCCAGGGACGATCGAGAGCAGCCTCGGCGGAGTCTCGTGCATCGGTTCGTCGTTCTGCATGGCCGTTGGCTTCTCGTTCGGGTCGACGCTGACGGAGCTCTGGGATGGCACCAAATGGTCGATCGTGCCCTCCCCGAAGGCTCCCGGCACGGGCCCCTCGCTGTCCGCAGTGAGTTGTCCGTCGACCACCGATTGCATAGCCGTCGGCTCGAGCGCCGGCCCACCCGGTTCCCTCCGACCGCTTTCCGAACGTTGGAACGGCGTGGGTTGGTCCGTCCTCGATGTCCCCGGGACGCGCTCGGCGTTGACCGGCATCTCGTGCTCGGGGCCGTCGGCGTGCTTCGCCGTTGGCTCACGCGAGATGGCGGAAGGGTCGGGGACCCAGGGGCCCGTGCCCACCGGCACCCTGATCGAACAGTGGAACGGGGTTACCTGGTCCGCGGTTTCGAGCCCTGATCCCGCAACGCCATCTGCGTCACTCTCGGCGGTGTCGTGCGTCGGCGCCGACTGGTGCACCGCGGTCGGAAGTGGCGGAAGCTCGGACGGCAGCAGCACGGGGACCCTCGTCGAGGATTGGGACGGCACGTCATGGTCCATTGTTCCCACTCCGGACGTGTTTGCCCTCCCTTCGTCCCTCTCCGGGGTTTCTTGTACCTCGGCGTCCTCGTGCACGGCGGTCGGCAGTTGGCGTGCAATGTATGACGAGACCTTGACCGAGAGATGGAACGGATCGAGTTGGTCGATCGCGCCGAGCCCGAATGACGACGCCTTCGGGGATGCGGCAAACGAACTATCGGCGGTTTCATGTTCAGGGCCGTCGTTCTGCGCCGCGGTGGGTCTGGTTGAAAGCGGGGGGAGCGCGTTCAGTATCCCCTACGCGCTCATCGAGACATGGAATGGGACCACCTGGGAGATCGGCGAGATCGGATCCCCCACCGGGGGCTCACCGCCCCTCCTCGGCGTCGCCTGTAGCGCTGCGTTGATCTGTACCGCCGTCGGTGGGGTAGCCAGCCCGGACGGGTCCCCGCTCAGCGTGGTCGTGTCGACAAGCGGCCAGGTGCGCGACTCTCGGGTCGTCGGCATGGGAGTGGATCGTGCATCCGACGGTTACGGAGAGGTGGGCGCGGACGGAGGGGCGGCGGCCTTCGGGGGCCTGCCTTACCTCGGATCACTCGGGGGACAGCCCCTCAACCAACCGATGGTGGGCATGGCCTCGACCCCCGACGGCCACGGCTACTGGCTGGTGGCCGCGGACGGCGGCATCTTCAGCTTCGGCGACGCCCAGTTCTACGGGTCCACCGGGTCCATCCATCTCAACCAACCGATGGTGGGCATGGCCTCGGCCCCCGACGGCCACGGCTACTGGCTGGTGGCCGCCGACGGCGGCATCTTCAGCTTCGGCGACGCCCAGTTCTACGGGTCCACCGGGTCCATCCATCTCAACCAACCGATGGTGGGCATGGCCTCGACCCCCGACGGCCACGGCTACTGGCTGGTGGCGGCCGACGGCGGCATCTTCAGCTTCGGCGACGCCCAGTTCTACGGGTCCACCGGGTCCATCCATCTCAACCAACCGATGGTGGGCGTGGCCTCGACCCCCGACGGCCACGGCTACTGGCTGGTGGCGGCCGACGGCGGCATCTTCAGCTTCGGCGACGCCCAGTTCTACGGGTCCACCGGGTCCATCCATCTCAACCAACCGGTGGTGGGCATGGCCTCGACCCCCGACGGCCACGGCTACTGGCTGGTGGCGGCCGACGGCGGCATCTTCAGCTTCGGCCTGGCCCCTTTCTTGGGTACCTGGCAGTGCGTCCAGGTTCCTTGGTGCGACGGTTGACGTTCCGAGAGACGGTCGGTCGGGCGCGCCGGCGCCTGTGCCTGTGCCGTCGCCGGTACCGGCGTCGTGCGAGACATTGCTGTCCGGTTTGCGGTGGGGGATGATCGACGGGTGCCAGACGATCTGATGCCGGCCGCCTTCCTCGGGCACGGGAACCCCATGAACGCCCTGGCCGACAACGGGTACACCCGGGCGTGGCGATCGTTCGGCGCCGGCGTCCCGCGGCCACGGGCCATCCTGGCCATCTCCGCCCACTGGTACGTCAATGCCACCGCCGTCACGGCCATGGCCCGACCGAAGACGATCCACGACTTCTACGGGTTCCCGGACGAGTTGTTCGCCGTGGAGTACCCCGCGCCCGGTGACCCGGCGCTGGCCGAGGAGGTGGCTGAGGTGGTCAAGCCGACCTGGGTGGGCTTCGACCACGACAGTTGGGGCATCGACCACGGGACCTGGTCGGTGCTCGTCCACGCCTTCCCCGACGCCGACATCCCGGTCGTCCAGCTCTCCATCAACGCCGAGCAGCCGTTCGAGTACCACCTCGAGCTGGGGTCGAAGCTGGCACCCCTCCGCCGGCGGGGCATCCTGATCGTGGCCAGCGGCAACGTCGTCCACAATCTGCGTCGGGTGGACTGGGGCATGCCCGACGGGGGCCTGGACTGGGCCCACCGCTTCGACGACGCGGCCAGGGGGCGGATGACCACGTCGCCGGCGGACGTGATCGCGCTGCGGGACCACGCCGACTTCGCCGAAGCGGTGCCCACCCCGGACCACTTCATCCCGCTCCTCTACCTGGCCGGTCTGGCCGCGGCGGCGCCGTCGGTGACCGACGTCCTAGTGGACGGCTGCGCCTACGGTTCACTCTCCATGACCTCGTACACCCTCGACGCCAGCTACCCCGACCAGGGGCCGCTGCACGGCGCCCCCCCGCTGCCCGGCTCGGACATCGTCCCTACCGACGAGACCAACACATGACCAGACGGTGGCGGATCGATCATCCCGCCCGGGACCCGGTCGGCCCTGAGCGGCCCTGACCGGCCCCGACGGCGCCCGACGGCGCCGCGTGTGTGACGATGGTGGTCATGGATAGCGAGCAGGTCGTCTTCGAAGGCTTCGAGGGTCTCAAACTGATGGCCGACGTCCGGGGCGAGCCGGACGCCTGTCCCGTGCTCTTCCTCCACGGAGGCGGTCAGACCCGACATGCCTGGGGATCGACGGCCGAGAAGGTGGCCGCCCAGGGATGGCGGACGGTGACCCTCGACCTGCGGGGCCACGGGGACAGTGAGTGGGCCGCCAACGGCGACTATTCCTTCACCGCCTTCTGCGCCGACTGCGTGGCCGTGGCCGACCAGCTGGGCCGGCCGCCCGTGCTGGTGGGGGCGTCTCTCGGCGGGATGTCGGCCATGCTGGCCGAGGGGACGAGCGACCGGACGGTCTCGTGCGGACTGGTCCTCGTGGACATCACGCCCAAGACCAATCCGCTCGGCATCGATCGGATCAGGACGTTCATGCTGTCGGGCGTGGACGGGTTCGAGTCCCTGGAGGACGCCGCCGCCGCCATTGCCGCGTACACGCCGCAACGAACCAGGCCGGTCAACCCCCGCGGCCTCATGAAGGTGCTGCGCCAGCGCGGGGATCGCTGGTACTGGCACTGGGACCCGCGGGTGATCGGCCACGGCCGGACGGAGGTGGTGCCGGACCGCCTGGCCGGGCTGCTCGATGTGGCCACGAGCAACATCCGCGTGCCCACCCTGCTGGTGCACGGGCTCCTGAGCGACGTCGTCACCCAGGACGGCGTGGACGACCTCTTGTCCCAGATCCCGGGAGCCACGGCCGTGGGTGTCGACGGTGCCGCGCACATGATCGCAGGCGACCGCAACGATGCCTTCTCCTCGGCCGTCATCGCCTTCCTCCAGGACCGCATCCGACCGATGATCGGGTAGGACTGCCGATCAGGGAACCACCACCGCCTTGCCGACGATGGACCGGTCGATGAGCCCGGACATCACCCTGGCCGCGTCCCCGAGGGGATGGGCCGCCGGCTTGACGGGATGGAGCCGGCCCTTCCCGATCAGGTCCATCACCTCACCGATGAGCTCCCGGTTGCCGAGTGGATCCTTGAAGGTCCAGCCTCCCCAGTCGACCCCGACCACGGTCCTGTTGTTGAGCAGTACCTGGTTGAGGGGGATCGACGCGATGGGACCGGACGCGAACCCGATCACGCAGAACCGCCCCAGGTGCCCGGTGGCCCGGAGGGCGTTCTCGCTGTGCCGGCCGCCCACCGAATCGATCACCAGGTCCACCCCGCCGCCCGAGATCTCCCGGGCCCGCGCCTTGAGGTCTTCGTCCTCGTAGGCGATGGTCGCCTCGGCCCCCATGGCCAGCGCCGCCTCGAGCTTGTCCGGGGTCGATGCGGCGGCGATGACCCGGCCACCCAGCGCCTGGGCCACATCGGTGGCCGCCAGTCCGACACCACCTCCGGCCCCGAGGACGAGCACCCATTCGCCGGGGGCGAGCGTGGTCCGCCTGGTCAGGGTGAACAGCACGGTGCAGTAGCTCTGGATGAGGGCGGCAGCCTGGTCGAAGTCGATGGTGTCCGGCATCGGCACCAGGGAGAGGGCCGGCACCGCCACCCGTTCGGCGAACCCGCCGAATCCGGTGAAGGCGATGACACGGTCACCGCGGCCCACCCCGGTGACCCCGGGGCCGATGTCCGAGACCTCCCCGGCGATCTCGCCTCCGGGGACGAAGGGCACCGGCGGCTTGATCTGGTACCGGCCCTGGCAGATGAGCCCGTCGACGAAGTTCACGCCGGCGGCTCGGACGTCCACCACCACCTGACCCTCGCCCGCCACCGGCGGGTCCTGCTCTTCGAGGACCAGGGTCTCGAGGGGGCCGAGCTTCCTGCAGACGACGGCGCGCACGGCCAGCAAACCTACCGCCTGGCGCCGGGCGTCCCGGCCCCGCTCAGCTCCGCAGAGCCCGCAACCCGTCGACGACCCGCGGGAACGCCGTCACGAAGGCATCGATGTCCGCGTCGGTGGTCGACCAGCCCACCGAGATGCGCAGCGATCGCTCGCCGTCGACGCCCATGGCTTCGAGCACCGGCGACGGCTCGAGGGTCTCCGACGAGCACGACGAGCCGGAGTGGACGGCAATGCCGGACTGGTCGAGCCCGAGCAGCACCGGCTCGGCTTCGACGCCGTCGACCCCCAGGCAGACGATGTGGGGCAGCCGACGGTCCGGATCGCCGTACAGGTGTACACCCGCCGTCTCCCGGGTGGCCTGCCTCACGCGGTCGGTCCTGCGCCCGGCGCTCGCCTGCTCGCAGGGCAGGGCATCCGGCCCGGTCAGGGCGGCGGCCGCGGCACCGAAGCCGATGGCCCCGACGACGTGCTCCAGGCCTGCCCTCCGGGCCCGCTCCTGTTCGCCGCCCACCATGAACGGCTCGAGCCGGAGCCCGCGCCGGACGACGAGGGCTCCGATGCCGGCCGGCCCTCCGAGCTTGTGGGACGAGATCGACACCAGGTCGGCTCCGAGCCGGCCGACGTCGACGGGGAGATGGCCGGCCGCGGCCACCGCGTCGACGTGTGTGCGGATGCCGAGACCGGCACACCGCTCGACGACCTCGGCCACCGGCTGGACGGTCCCGACCTCGTGGTTGGCCCACTGGCAGTGGACCAGGGCGGGAATGCGCCCGAAGTCGGCCTGGCACCGCCCGATCGACTCCTCCACGGCGCCGGGCTCGATCCGACCGTGGCCGTCCACGGCGATGGGAACGACCGGCCCCGACCGTCGGGACGCATCACGGGCCGCCGAATGCTCGACGGCCGAGCAGGCCACGGGTCCCGGGTCGGCCCGGGTGGCGCCCCACACGGCCGTGTTGACGGCCTCGGTCCCGCCCGAGGTGAACACCACCTCGCGGGGCCGGACCTGCAAGAGCGCGGCCACCCGCTCACGGGCCTCCTCCAGCTTGGCCCGCACGACCCGCCCCTCGGTGTGCACGCGTCCGGGGTCGGCCGTGATGCCCGAGTCAACCCACTCGGCCATGGCGGCGCGGGCTTCCGGACGGAGCGGGGTGGTCGACGCGTGGTCGAGATAGTGACGGGCCAACTGGCTGGCTCGCCGGTCAGACCACTGCAGCGCAGGCGTCGTCCCCACGGGCACGTGAGGACGACAACACGACGGGCACGGTACCGTCGGCGTCCCCACCGCACAGGCCGGCCAGCAGGCCCTTGACCATGCCACGGTCCACCGCGCAGAGGACCGGGTACTGCGAGGCAGCGTTGCCGAAGGGGCAGTTGTCGGCCACCACCGCGGTCGTGCTTCCCTGGTCTTCGGCGTGGGCGGCGAATCCGTGCGCGGTCAGCGTGTCGGCGATGGCGTGCATGGCCGTGCGCAGCGAGCGCTGGCTGTCACCGGGCGACATCTGGCCGGCGAGGGTGCGGCCGTACTCCTCACCCACCCGCTCGGCCATGCCCTCGGCGGCCATCGGTCCGAGGAGTTGGAGCGCCTCCTGCAGCAACAGGACCAGCAGGTCGTCTCGACGGGTGAGCAGGTCGAGGGTGGGGTCGTTGCCGATGGCCCGGAAGCGCTTCGACGGCCGCCCGGCTCCGTTGCCGGCCGAACGCTCCATGGTCACCTCGACATAACCTCCCGTGGCCAGCCGCTCGAGGTGATGGCGGGCCACATTGGGGTGGAGCGAGAAGCGGGCCGCCACCTCTGAGGACGTGGTCCCCGGGTTCGACCGGACGAAAAGGTAGATCTCACGGCGGGTGGGGTCCCCGAAGGCGGCGGTGACCGCGGTGACCGCGGCCGAAAAATGGCTGTCCGACTCGGACGGGTCGGACCGCGGTTCGGATCCCTCGGGTCCCGGATCTGCCAGGGATGTGACGTTGTCCAAGGCCGGTGACACGTCCCCTAGTCTACCGGTGATGGCGAAATCCCCCGAGAGGAGCCTTCATGTCCACTGACGAGTCCCAGGTCACAGAGGCTGTGGCCGCAGTGGTCGATCCCGAATTGCGCCGTCCGCTGGGGGAGTTGGGCATGGTCGGCCCGGTGCAGGTGAAACGCAAGAAGGTCACCGTGGAGATAGCCCTCCCGGTGGCCCACTACCCCCAGCTGGACGAGCTCACCGACCGGGTCCGTCATGCGGTGGGCCAGCTCCCCGGTGTCACCGAGGTGACGGTGGGGCGTTCGCTCATGGACGAGGAGCCGCGGGCCCGGCTCCGCATGCTGCTCCGGGGCGAGCCGGTGGAGGGCGGTGCGCCCGAGGGCCACGACCATGGTCACGGTCACGGTGAGGCCCATGGCCAGCTCGGACACGAGGAGGGTCGCCCCAACCGGTTCATGCTGCCGCGTTCCAAGACCCGCATCCTCGGCATCTCGTCGGGGAAGGGCGGGGTGGGCAAATCGTCGGTCACGGTCAACCTGGCCGTCGCATTGGCGAGGATGGGTCATGACGTCGGGATACTCGACGCCGATGTCTACGGCTTTTCGGTTCCTGGGATGCTCGGCGTGCAGTCGGACCCCTTGATCATCGGTGATCTGGTGGTGCCCCCCACCGCCAACGGCGTCCGCTGCCTTTCCATGGGGTACTTCGTCCCCGACGACACCCCGGTGATCTGGCGTGGCCCCATGCTCCACAAAGCCCTCGAACAGTTCCTGGTCGACGCCTACTGGGGAGAGCCCGACTATCTCCTCATCGACATGCCGCCGGGAACCGGCGACGTGACCCTCTCGCTCGGGCAGTACCTGACCAAGACCGAGGTCTACGTGGTGACCACGCCACAGCCGGCGGCCGAGCGCGTGGCCCAACGTTCGGCCTATGCCGCCCGCAAGCTGAAGCTCACCGTGCGCGGTGTCATCGAGAACATGAGCTGGTTCACCGGTGACGACGGCAAGCGGTACGAGCTGTTCGGTGCCGGGGGAGGCCAGCAGTTGGCCGGTGAGCTCGGTGTGCCACTCCTGGCCCAGGTGCCGTTGGTCTCCGCCCTACGGGAGGGCGGGGACAAGGGGGTGCCGGTGGTGGTGGCCGAACCGGGGGGCGAAGTGGCCGGCGTCTTCGATCGGCTGGCCGCGTCGATCGCCGGGCTCGGTCCTGCCCGGGTCTATCGCTCGGAGCTCACCATCCACTGACTCACGCTGTCGCTGCCACCCGCCGCCGCCCTCGTCCCGCTCCCGTCCTGGCCGGCACCCGCCCGGCGTCTCTCCTGACCCGGCTCCGGCTGGCCACACCCGTCCTGAGGCTCTGACCAGCCTGTCCTGTCCTGCTTCGGCTCCGGGAGGACCGGTGGTGCCCGATCGGCCTCCGGGAGGACCGGTGGTGCCCGATCGGCCTCCGGGAGGACCGGTGGTGCCCGACCGAACCGGCCCCGGCCTCCGGCCCCGGCCCCGCCCCCAGGCCCCCGACCCCGACCGGCCCCCTCCCCCCGACCGCTCGTCACACCCCGGTGCTGGACTGTGGCGGTGGAACTGGACGTCATCGACGAGGCCCTCGACCGACTGGGTGGGTGGGATGCGGCGGCTCTGGCCGACCCGGAGCTCCTGGTCGGGCTGGAGCGGGTGGCCGCCCGCCTGGAGGCCGTGGTGGCCCGGGCCGCCGGCGCCTTCGACAGCTCGGGCAACTGGGCCCCCGACGGGGCCCAGACCGCCCCGGCCTGGATCACGGCCAAGTGCCGGGTCCCCCGGGCCGAGGCCCGACGCCAGGTCCGGAGGGGACGGGAGCTCCATCTCCTGGCGGAGACCGCCTCGGCCTGGGGTAGGGGGGAGATCACCGGGGCCCAGGTGGACGTCATGGTCTCCCTCCGCACTCCAGAGACCGGAGCGGCCCTGGCCCGGGACGAGGCCATGCTGGTCGACCAGGCCCGCACCCTGACCTTCGCCCAGTTCAACCGGGCGGCCGCCTACTGGAGGCAGCTGGCCGATCCCGACGGGGCCGACCGGGACGGCCAACGGCAGCGGGACAGACGCGACGTCTATCTGGCCCAGAGCTTCCAGGGGACCTGGTTCGGGGCCATGACCCTCGACCCCATCAGCGGGGCCGTCGTCTCGGCCGAGCTCGAACGGCTGGAGCACGAGCTGTTCGAGGCCGACTGGGCGGAGGCCAAAGCCAGCCTGGGCCGGGACCCGAGGACCACCGAGCTCGCCCGCACCCCCGGGCAGCGCCGGGCCGACGCCCTGGTGGAGATGGCCGTCCGCTCGAAGAGCTGCCCGGCCGGGGCCCGCCGGCCCGGGCCCCTGTTCACCGTCCTCGTGGGCTGGGAAACACTCCACGGGAGGATGTGCGAGCTGGAGGACGGCACCGTGGTCCCGCCCGGGTCGGTGCTGTCCTGGCTGGAGGAGGCCGATCTGGAGCGGGCCGTCTTCGGTCCCGGCCGCAAGGTAGAGATGGGGGCCGCCACCCGGCTCGTCCCCGGTCCCGGCCGACCGGCCACCGCATCCGATCTGGAGCGGGCCGTGTTCGGTCCCCCCCGCCGCCCCGAGATCAACCCCCACACCCGGTTCTTCACCGGGGCCACCCGCCGGGCCGTCGAGGTGCGGGACCGTCGCTGCACCCACCCCTTCTGCGACCGGCCCGCCCAGTCCAGCCAGGTCGACCACATCCAGCCCTGGTCCGAGGGCGGTCTCACCACCCAGGAGAACGGGCGGCTCCTGTGCAGCTTCCACAACCGCCTGCGCAACCAGCGGCCGCCACCGGCGGCCTGAGGGGTTTCGGTAGTTCCGTAGTCATTCCGTAGTTGCAGTGCGGTCCCGTCCGCTCCGATGTCGTGCGCCCGTCGGCCGGCCGCAAGCGCTCAACCCCACCCGGCCCGACTCGGCGCCATCCCGCTCCGGCCCTCGCTGTCGGGGACCACCCCCAGTACCTGGTGGATTGCGATACCGCCGTCATCGAAACCGTTGGCCGAGGCAGCCATGTACAGGCGCCAGACATTGGCCCGGGCCGCGCCCACCAGGTCTACCGCCTCGTCCCATCGCGCCTCCAGGTTGGACACCCAGCGGTGCAGGGTCCGGGAGTAGTGCTCGCGCAGGGACTCGACATCCCGCACTTCGAACCCGGTCTGCTGCATGGCCCTGATCACGTCGGCCACGTCCAGCAGCTCGCCGTCGGGGAACACGTAGCGCCCGATGAAGGTGCGCCTGCCCAGAAAGGACCCACCGGGCTTGGAGATGGCATGGTTCAGCAACCGACCGGTCGGCGTGAGCAGCAACCGGAGCGTTTCGAAGTAGCGGGTCATCTGCGCTGCGCCCACATGCTCGAACATGCCGATCGACGAGATGGCGTCGAACTGTTCGCCACGGAGGTCGCGGTAGTCCTGCAGCCGGATCTCCACCCGGTCGGCCAGCCCGGCCTGCTCCACCCGGCGCTTCGCCTCGTCGACCTGCTCGCGGCTGAGGGCTACCCCAGTCACGCTGGCCCCGTGGTGGCGGGCGGCATGGATGGCCATCGAGCCCCATCCGCAGCCGACATCGAGCAGTCGGGCCCCGGGCTGTCGGTCGAGACCCAGCTTGCGGCAGATCAGCTCGTGTTTTGCCGCCTGGGCATCCTCAAGCGAGACCTCGTCGGACACGAAGCGTGCGCACGAGTAGGTCATGCTCGGCCCGAGCACCAGGCGGTAGAACTCGTTCCCCACGTCGTAGTGGTGACTGATCACTGCGGCATCGCGGGACTGCGAGTGCAGCCGCCCCACCGGCTTGCACTCTTCGGGTGGAGCCGGCAGGGGCGGGCCCAGGGCACCCAGCCGACGGGCCGCGTCGATGACCGTGGGCAGTGTCCGCAGCCCCATCCGGCGGAGATCACGGGGCGACGCGGCGTGCAGTACCCGCAACAGGCCGTAGATGTCCCCCTCGATGGCCAGGTCACCCGTGACGAAGGCCCGGGCCACTCCGAGCTCGCCGGGGGCCCAGAGGATCCGGCGCAGGGCATCGACGGACCGGATCTGCACTGTGCCGGACCCGTCGCGGGGACCGAGCCCGCTTCCGTCCCAGAACTCGAACCGGACCGGCACCGCACTGCCGACGAGTGCCCGTATCAGCGGGGCCAGGGCATCGGCGGCGCTGCCGGGAGGCGCACCTTCCCCTTCGGCCCCTTCGTGCCCGGAGGTCCGGGCGGGGGACGGCCCGGGCCCGTCCGGGAGGGTTCCCGCCGCCCCGGCGGGCCGCTTCTCCGGTCCGGCCGGCCCCACCTGCACGGCCGGCTGGTTCGACGTGGGCTGGTTCGACACTTCAGTGACCATCGGAGGCCTCCTTGACCGACCTGCCCCCATCGTTGCTCGTGCCGATCCTATTGGACCGGCCGGTGTCCGCGGTCGGCTACAGGCCGGTCTCGGCGGCGACCCGTCCCGACCGGACGGCCCGGACCAGCTCTTCGTAGTCCTCCTCGTTCTGGTCGGCATAGGCGGAGGCGAAATCCGCCATGGCCTTGTCGAAGCCGTCGCCTTTGCCCAGGTACGACGCGATGGCGATCCAGTCGCCCGATCTGGCGTGGGCCCGGGCCAGGGTGGTACCGCACATGCGGGCGTACCGGACGGCACCGGCGACCCGCAGGGTGTCGACGTGGGCCGAGCCCTTCCAGTCGTGGAGCTGGCGGATGTAGTAGTCGCGGGGCACCCCGTCGATGTCCTTGACCCGCTGCCATCCGAGGAAGATGTCGCTCGCCGTCTGCATGAGTCGCTGGCCCACCACGACCCGCTGGCCGTGGTGGGTGTAGGCGCTCCGCCCCGCGTAGCGTTCGAGCACCGAATTCTGGGCCTCCTTCGCCTGGAGGATCAGCGGGTCGTGCTGGTCGACCCCCATCATGAGAAAGATCCAGGCGCGGGTGCCGACGCTGCCGACACCGACGACCTTGCGGGCCATGTGGAGGTAGCGGAACTCCTCCAGCGGGTGGTGCTCGTCGGCCAGCGTGCGGCGGTACTTCTTGACCAGCTTGCGCAGCGACCGCTCCGTCCGGTGGCGGGCTTCCTCGGAGAGGACGAGATCCTCGATCGGTACGATGAGCGGGGGGTCCGTGACGAAGCGGACGTCGCCGTCCACCCGTTCGGTGAGCTTCTTGAAGGCCCGCACGCTGTCGCGGGTCCGGGCCTTGGCCACGTCCAGGACCGACTCCCTGTGTTCCCGCTTTCCCAGCCGCTCGTCCGAGTCCTCCGTGCGGATCCATTCGAGCATCTGGCCGATCTCCATGTGCGAGTACCACACGTCCAGGGTGCCCTGCTCCGCCGCGTTCCTCATGCCCAGTCGGTACTCCCGGGCCACCGCCAGGACCACCTTGCGCCGGTCGGTGCGGGAGAATCCCCTGTCGCGGCCGGCGATCTCGAAGCTGGCGGCCAGGCGCTTCACATCCCACTCCCAGGGGCCCGGAAGGGTCTCGTCAAAGTCGTTGATGTCGAAGATCAACCGGCGCTCGGGCGACCCGAAGACCCCGAAGTTGGACAGGTGGGCGTCACCGCAGCACTGCACGGTGATGCCCGAGTCCGGTGTGGCCGCCAGGTCGTCGGCCATGATCAGGGCGGCGCCGCGGAAGAAGGTGAACGGCGAGACCAGCATCCGTCCGTAGCGGATGGGCACCAGTTCGGGCACCCTGGTGGCGGCCTGCTCCTCCAGGAGATCGATCGGATTGGGCCGGTCGGCGGCCGGCCGCCAATCCCCGTGGGACGAACGCGGTGCCCGTCGACGCCCGGCCTTGCCCCGGCTCACCCTCTCGTGACGGCTCGGGCGGTGGGTCTTCCGCACGGACCTCGGGGGAGGGTCTTCGTGGTGCAACCGGTCACTGCCATCCATCAGGGCACACTACCGGTCGATGTGCAGCTGGCCGGGGTGACCGGAAGCCACCGGTCAGGCACCGCGGCATGCCCGGGCCGGCCTCCGCCGACCAGGCCCGGGGAGCGGTCAGATCCGCGTGGTCACGCCCACACCAGCGGGCAACTTTTCCGGATCCCAACCCAGCAGGGCAACGGCCTGGGTGAACGCGAACCTGTCGGTCATCCCGGCCACGTAAGCGACCGCGGCACGGACTGCGGCCGGCTCACCGCCGGTGAACTCGGTCCTCGGGGTGCCCCCGTCGGGAATCAGGTTGGGCCTGTCCCCGAAGTAGTCGACCAGCGCCCGCAGGACGGCCACCACCGACCGGCCCTGGGCCACGGAGCTGGGCCGGAGGTAGATGTGCTCGTAGTTGCTGGCCCGGAAGGCGGCGAGCGCTTCGGCCTGCTCGTCGGCCATGCCGATCCGTCCGGTGGAGAGGATCGACGACACCAGGGCGTCGATGAAGGTGCCCAGTTGCTGGCTGCGCCGGTCGCCGCACCGTTCGCGCACCAGGGAGGGGAGAGCGGAGGAGGTCACGATGCCGCTCTTCACTGCGTCCTCGAAATCGTGGCAGACGTAGGCGATCCGATCTGCCCAGCTCACCACCTCGCCTTCCGGTGTGGACGGCGCCGGCCGGGACCACGAATGGTTGCGGATGCCGTCGAGCGTCTCGGAGCACAGGTTGAGGTGGGCGAGGGAGACATCGGCCCCCCACGGGGCGTGGTCGAATCCGCCGTCGAGGTAGGGGGACAGCGCATCCTCGCTGGCGTGCCCTCCGGGGCCGTGCCCGCAGTCGTGACCGAGGGCGATGGCCTCGGTGAGGGCCACGTTCAGGCGGCAGGCACGGGCGATGGAGGTGGCCACCTGGGCCACCTCCAGGGCGTGGGTCAGCCGGGTGCGCTGATGATCGTCGGGGAAGACGAAGACCTGGGTCTTGCCGGCCAGACGGCGGAACGCGGGGGCGTGGAGGATGCGGTCGCGGTCCCGCTCGAAGCAGGTCCGCCAGGGATCGGGCTCCTCGGGCCGGTCACGGTGGCCGGCGCCGGACCCCCTGGTCGCCCCCGGGGCCAGGCCGTCCGCCTCGATCGACTCCCGGGCCTCGCGTTCGAGGCCGGGGTCCGGACCCTCGCACCCGTTGCCGGCGTGGCTGTCGGCGTGGGCGAAGGTGACCCCCGACCCCGCATGGCCGGCCATGGTGGAGGCCCAGCGACGGTTCCGCTCGTTCTCGCCCCTGCCCCTGGCGGCCCCGCTCTCGCCCCCGCCCCCGGCGGCCCCCGCCGCCCTGCCCCGGCCGTCCCCTGGGTCCACATCGCTTTCGGCTGGTTCCACGCCGATCAGTGTGCACCATGGCTGTGACCGGCGGGTGTCCCGACCTTGTATCGTCGGGGGCACCCGGCACCCGGCAGCCATGCCGGGGCCCCGTCGAGAGGAGCGTGCCAGGTGGACGTGCGTATCGGAATCGTGCAATCGATGAAGGAGCTCGACATCGAGTTGCCCGAAGATGCCGACCGCAGCCAGGTCCTGGCCGATATCGAGGCCGCGCTGGCCGAGGAGGGGACCATCCTGTGGCTGACCGACCGCAAGGGTCGCCAGGTAGGCGTGCCCGTCGGCAAGGTGGCCTACGTCGAACTGGACCCGCCGAGCTCGGACCGTCGCGTCGGATTCGGGATCTCCTGATCGAGCGCCGGCCTCCGCCAGCTCCCGCGCTGGGTGCCGGCGTGGCGCCGTGGACGGGATGAACCCGCTCCTCGATCTCAAGCTGGTCTTCGTCACCGGTAAGGGCGGTGTGGGGAAGACCACAGTGGCCTCGGCCCTGGCCCTGTTCGCCTCCCAACGCGGCAAACGGGTCCTCATCTGCGAGGTGGATGCCAAGGGCGACGTGGCCGGCTTCTACGAGGCGCCACCCACCGGGTTCAACGAGAAGGAGATCCTCCCCGGCCTCTTCGCCATGACCATGGACACCGAGGCATCGCTGCGCGAGTACCTCAAGCTCCAGCTGCGCATCCCCGTGGTCGGGCGCATCGGTCCGCTGGCCAAGGCCTTCGACTTCGTGGCCACGGCGGCGCCGGGGGTCCGGGAGATCCTCACCGTGGGCAAGCCCGTCTACGAGGTCCGCGAGCGCAACTACGACCTGGTGGTGGTGGACGCGCCGGCCTCGGGCCACATCGTCAGCCTCCTGGCCGCTCCCCAGGCCATCAACAACCTCGTCAAGGTGGGCCTCATCCGGTCCCAGACCGACTGGTTGCTCGACATCCTCTCGGATCCGCAGACGACGGGCCTGGTGGCCGTGTGCACCCCCGAGGAGATGCCGGTGAGCGAGACCATCGAGCTGGCCACCCGGGTGAGGGAGGAGACCACCGTGCAACTGTCGGCGGTGGTGGTGAACCGGGTACTGCCCGAGCTGTTCGGCCGCCAGGAGGAGAAGGTGTTCGACGCCCTGGTCACCCCGCAGCCTTCGGAACAGCTCGATCGGCTGGTGGGCGGGGACGCCGGGCCGTTGCTCGAGGCCGCCCGGCTGGCCGTGACCATGCGGCGCACCCGCTCCACCCATCTCGACCGGCTGCGCCGGGGCATCGACGAGTCGGTGCCCATGCTCTACCTGCCCTACCTGTTCACCCGTTCCCACGGCCTGCGCACGACCCGTCAGGTGGCTTCGTCGCTCGGTGAGGAGCTCGGGTACTGATGGCGGGCGGGGCGAGCGGCCGGGCCGAACGGGGCACCAGGAAGGGCGGGCCGGCCAAGGGATCCACGTCCCCGTCGACGACCAGCAGTTCGATCGACGGGCTCCTGGCCGCCAAGGAGATCGTCATCGCCTGCGGACCGGGGGGAGTGGGCAAGACGACGACCGCCGCCGCCGCCGCCGTCATGGCTGCCGTGCGCCACGGGAGCAAGGTGCTCGTCCTCACGGTCGACCCGGCCAAGCGACTGGCCGACGCACTGGGACTCGACGGCATCGGCAACACCGAGCACCGGGTTCCCGACGACGCCTTCCTGGCCGCCGGGATCAAGCCGAGGGGTCAGTTGTGGGCTGCCATGCTCGACACCAGGGAGTCGTGGGACGCGCTGATCAAGCGGCACGCGCCCGACAAGCAGACCAGGGACGAGATCCTGGCCAACCCCCTCTACCAGAACATCGCCGGGCGTTTCGTCCAGAGCCACGACTACATCGCCATGGAGCGCCTCTACGAGATCCACTCCGAGAGCGACTACGACCTCATCGTCGTGGACACGCCCCCGACCAGGAACGCCCTCGACTTCCTCGACGCACCCCAGCGCATGGCCGATTTCTTCTCGTCCCGCCTCCTGCGCTGGCTGATCGTCCCCTACCGGTCGCGCTTGGTCAACGTGGCCACCAAGCCCTTCTACCAGATCGCCGACAGGATCCTCGGGACGGAGTTCCTCGCCGACATCTCCGAGTTCTTCGTCCTCTTCCAGACGATGCACAACGGATTCGTCGAGCGGTCCGAGTCGGTGGGCCGCCTCCTGTCGGACCGCCGGACCACCTTCGTCGTCGTCTCCACTCTCGAAGCCGTACCCCTCCGTGAGGCGGAATTCTTCGCCGACCAGCTCAACTCCCGCCACCTGCACCTCGGAGCCATCGTGTTGAACAAGGTGCTCCCGGAGTACCTCCGGGACCCTGACGGCGCCGCCCTGGCCGGATCGATCAAGGAGGGGGCCGGCCGGCTGGCCTCCGAGCTCGCCCCGAGCCTGGCCGAGGTGGACGAGACCCTCGAAGACACCGACCAGATCGCCAGGGTCCTCACCGAGGTGGCCGACAGCTACCTCAACTTCCAGGTGGTGGCCCTGAGGGAGATGGAGGAGCGCGCCCTGCTCTCGGTGATACCCGATGTCCTGGCCACCGTGCCCTTCTTCGACACCGACCTCTACGATCTCGGTGGCCTCATGAGGTTGGGGGAGCAGATCTGGGCCTGAGGGAGTGGGACCCCGACCAGACGGGCCGGCTCTCCACCTGACTTACGATGCAACCATGACCGACATCGTTGAACCCGCCCTGGAGGCGTACGCCACCGAGCACACCACGGCGCCCCCCGCGTACCTCGAGGAACTGGCCGCCGACCTGCACGACACGCTCGACTTCCCGGGGATGATGGTCGGCCGGCTCGAGGGCCGCTACCTCGAGCTGCTCACCTTCGCCCTAGGCGCCCGATCGGTCCTCGAGATCGGGACCTTCGGCGGTTACTCGGCCCTGGCCATGGCCGCGGGGCTGGCTCCCGGCGGCCGGATCGTCAGCTGCGAGCTGGCCCCGGCCCATGCCGAGTTCGCCCGCCGGCACATCGCCGCCAGTCCCTATGCCGACTGCATCGAGGTGGTCGTGGGGCGGGCCATCGATACCATCGCCGCCCTGGACGGCCCGTTCGACCTGGTCTTCATCGATGCCGACAAGGCGTCCTACGCCGACTATTTCGAAGCCGTCCTCCCCAAGCTGGCGCCCCGTGGCCTCATCGCCGCCGACAACACCTTGTGGAGCGGCCGGATCCTCGATCCCGCCGATACCAGCGAGGACACGGTCGCTCTGCGCAGGTTCAACGACGCCCTGGCCGTCGACCCGCGGGTCGTCGTGGTCCAGACCACGGTCCGCGATGGGGTGACCCTCATCCGGCGGGCCGGCTAGTCGGAGGGTACGACCGTGCTGGACTACCACCTCCATCTGTGGCCCCACAGCCAGAGCGACGCCGAGACCACTGTCGAACAGGTGGCGTCATACTGCGCGCACGCGGTGGAAGCCGGGGTGACCGAAATCGCCGTCACCGAGCACCTCTTCCGGTTCACCCAGGCCAAGGACCTCCTGGGTGGTTTCTGGAACGATCTGCCCGGGGAGTCCCTCCGGCCCGGCATGGCGGCCTACTGGGACCACCACGCCCGGGTGGATCTGGACGCCTATGTGGAGGTGGTCCGGGCGGTGAAGGCGGAGGGGCTGCCCGTCGTGCTCGGTCTCGAGGTCGACTACTACGAGGGGCGGATGGACCAGGTGGCCCGCCTGCTGGCCGACTACCCCTTCGACGTGCTGCTCGGCTCGGTGCACTGGCTGGGCGCGTGGCGGTTCGATGTCCTCAACGATCCCCAGGTGTTGGCCGAGTGGGAGGTCCGTGACATCGACGCGGTGTGGGACGAGTACACGCGGGCCATGGAGGAGCTGGGCGCGTCCGGTGTCTGCGATGTCTTCGCCCACCCCGACCTGGTCAAGATCGCCGGGCTGGTGCCCGCGGTGCCCGACGAGTTCTACGACCGGATCGCCGAAGCCGCGGTGCGTTCGGGCATGGCCGCGGAGCTGTCCTCGGCCGGGTGGAGAAAGCCGGTGGGCGAGGAGTACCCGGCCCCGCCTCTGCTCAAGCGGTTCGTCGAGCGGGGCGTCCCCCTCACCACGGCCTCGGACGCCCATGCCCTCCCCGACGTGGCCGATCGGGCCGACGACCTGCGGGTCCTGTTGGCGGGTGCCGGGATCAGCCGCCTGCAGGGATACCGGGGCCGCCGCCCCTATGAAGTCCCCGTCGCCCCGCCGACGGCGGGAGCATGACCGTGGCCACCCCGGCGGAGCTGGCCTTCGAACGCACCAATCTCGACGACGTGCAGCTGGGCCACCTCCAGAGGCTGCTCGGCACCTGGGGCATCCTGGCCGATCTGTCCTTCTCCGATCTGGTCCTCCTGGCTCCGGTGGCGCCGGCGGCCCGAGAGCACCCCGACGATGGGATGGAGCTGGTGGTGCTCGGTCAGATGCGCCCTTCGAACAGCGCCACCGTCGTCCAGCACGACCTGGTGGGCGAGTCCGCCGGAACCGACCAGTGGCCCGAGGCGGTGCTCACCCTCGAGTCCGGGGAGGTGACCAGGGGCGAGATCCTGCTCGCTCCCGACGACGAACCGGTGAGGATCCACTGCATCCCCGTCCGCTGCCAGGAGACGATGGTGGCCGTGCTGGTCCGGCTGTCGGCCGGTGCGGGCCGGCGCCCCGGCCACCTCGAGCGGACCTACCGTGACCTCTTCGAGCGTTTTGCAGTCATGCTGGCCGAGTCGACCTTTCCGTTCCCCAGCGAGGAGGTCGCCACCGAGGAGGCCCCGAGGGTCGGCGACGGGGTCGTCCTGGTCGACGAGGAGGGCTGCGTGCGTTACGCATCGCCCAATGCCACCAACGCCCTCCACCGCATGGGCATGTACTCGCAGATCGAGGGGCGGCGCCTCACCGACCTGGGCATCGAGGAGTCCGCCATCGAGTGGGCGCTGGCCTCGGCTCTCCCGGTCGTCGAGGAGGTGGAGCGCCGGCCCGATGTCACCGTGCTGCTCCACTGCATCCCCCTGGTGGCCGCCGAGGCGGTCACCGGCTGCCTGGTCCTCCTCCGCGACGTCACTGATGTCCGCCGTCTCGACCGGCTGCTCCTGTCCAAGGACGCGGCCATCCGTGAGGTGCACCACCGGGTCAAGAACAATCTCCAGACGATCTCGGCCCTGTTGCGGCTCCAGGCCCGCCGGCTTCCGCCCGGAGGCGGACGGGTGGCCCTGTTCGAGGCGGAGCGCAGAGTGCGCTCGATCGCCATCGTGCACGAGATCCTCTCCCGTGACCCGGGGGACCAGGTACCCTTCGAGGAGATCGTGACCTCGTTGATCCGCATGGCCGAGGACTCGGTCGTGCTCTCTCGACCGCTGACCTTCGAGGTGATCGGGGGACTCGGCGAGGTCCCGGCCGACGTGGCCACGCCGCTGGCCGTCGTCCTGGCCGAGCTGCTGCAGAACGCCGTCGAGCATGCCTTCCTCGAGCTCGATGGGGAGGAGGGCAGGAAGGGCGACCACGGGGGTTCGGGGGAGGCGCCCGTCCCGCCTCAGCCGGTGGGGCACATCCAGGTCCACCTGGTCAACGATCTCAACAACATGACCCTCGAGGTGGTGGACGACGGCTCGGGCCTCCCCGAGGGCTTCGACATCGACGCCTCTGAGAGCCTCGGCCTGTCCATCGTGCGTGACCTGGTCCGCAGTCAGCTCGACGGCACCATCACCATGCGGAACCGTGGCGATGTCCGTCCCGGGGAGTCCGGGACGGTGGTGGCTATCGAGCTCCCGGCGGCCGAGCCCCAGCGGGCGGGACTCTAGAAGGACTGAGGTGGTCGATCCCCACTAGGCGGACCCGCCCAGGGCGGGTTCAGGAGGCGCGACGGCGGGCGGCCAGCCAGACCTTGCGCAGCTTGCGGCGCTCGTCTTCGGACGTACCGCCCCACACACCCGACTCCTGGTTGGTGGCCAGGGCGAAGTCGAGACACGGTTCCATGGCGTCACAGCCGCGGCAGACCCGTTTCGCCGCATCGATCTGGTCGATGGCCGGACCGGTCGTCCCGATGGGGAAGAACAGATCGGGTTCGGTGCTGCGGCAGGCCGCCAACTGCCTCCAGTCGTTGTCGTCCCACTCGACCGTACGGTTCCACATAAGAGCCACGATGCGTCCTCCGCTCCCACTCCCGAGATTCCAGTTTGTGATCTGTTTCACATAGCTCGGCGCCAAGGTGTCACCGGCCATTCAGGATTCGTTCATTAGAGTAACCACCGGCACCCACCGTTGCAAGCAGTCTCGGGGTCCGTCACACGGCCTTTTGCGCACGTTGATGGCCCGGACCGGAGGGTGGTACGGAAGGATTGGCGACGATGGGATCGATGGCGATTCAGGCCCACCGGGGCAGCCCCGACGCCGACCACGGGGTCCTCGAAAATACCGTCGAGGCCTTCCTGCGCGCCCGTGAGCTGGGCGCTGACGGGGTGGAGCTCGATGTCAGGATGACGTCGGACGGCGGGCTGGCCGTTCACCACGACCCGGTGGTCGAGGGTGTCGGGCCGGTCTGCGAGGTGACCGCGGCGGAGCTCCCGTCGTTCGTCCCGCTGCTGCCGGCCGTGCTCGAGCTCCTCGACGGGCTCACCGTGAACATCGAGATAAAGAACCTGCCCGGCGAGCCCGGATTCGATCCCGCCGATCTCGTGGCCCGCGAGGTGGCCGAGCTGGTGGTGGCCTCCGGACGCGAGTCGACCGTGGTCATCTCGTCGTTCTGGCCGGACTCCCTCGAAGCGGTCCGCGACACCCAGGCCGACCTGGTCACCGGGCTCCTGTGGTCCTCGTGGGCCGATCCCCTCGACGGCGTGACCGTGGCCACGAGCCGCGGGTGCACGGCCCTCCACCCCCACATCGACCTGGTGGACGTGGCCGTGGTGGACCGGGCCCACGAGGTGGGGCTGTCCGTGGCCACCTGGACGGTGAACGACCGGACCAACCTCGAGAAGGCGGTTGATGCGGCGGTGGACACCGTCATCACCGACGACGTGGGAATGGCGCTCGGCGCCCTCCGCCGCGCCTGACGATCCTGCTCCGCCGCCTGACGAGGACGAGCCCGAGCCGGACCCGATCAGGAGCCCGAGCCGGACCCCGTCGGGGCCTGATCGGGGCCGGATCGGCGCCTGATCAGGGGTTGGGAGCTGATCCGGACCCGGGCCGCCGGCGCCGCCGCCCACCTGGCCACCGCCGGGCCGCGGGCCGGGTGTCCTGACCTGGGATCACGGCCCGATTGGTCGAAAGGGCAGATTTCAACAACAATGCACGCCCATGAACGTTGTTGTCTGTGTGAAACAGATCCCGGATCCGGCCGCCCCCCCGGCGCTCGATCCAGGGACAAAGAACCTTGTCCGAGAGGGAAAGCTCATCCTCGACGATTCGGACTCCTACGGGGTGGAGATGGCCCTCCAACTGGCCGATGCGGCCGGCGGCGGTGACGTGACCCTGGTTTCGATGGCTCCCAACGGGGAGACCTCCGGCCTGCGCACCGCACTGGCCATGGGAGCGGCCAAGGCCGTCCTGGTCAGCGATGACGTCCTCGCCGGCACCGATGCCCTGGGCACGGCCAAGGTGCTGGCCGCGGCCATCAAGAGGGTCGAGCCCGATCTGATCCTGGCCGCCACCGAGTCCACCGACGGCTATACGGGGACCACCCCGGTGCAGATCGCCGAACTGCTGGGCCTCCCCTCGGTCACCTTCGCCAAAAAGGTGGAGGTGACCGGTGATTCGGTCAAGGTGGAGCGTCAGACCGAGGCCGGATACGACGAGGTGGAGAGCCCCCTTCCGGCCGTGGTGACCGTGACGGCCGGCGTGGTCGAGCCCCGCTATCCGTCGTTCAAGGGGATCATGGCGGCCAAGTCGAAGCCGGTCGAGACGCTGACGGTCGCCGACCTCGGGCTCGACGCCGGGCAGATAGGCGGCGCCGGGGCGCGCCAGGAGATCATCCAGGTGGCCGATGCGGAGGCGCGTTCGGGCGGCGAGATCGTCGTCGACGAAGGCGAGGGGTACCTGCGGGTCATCGAATTCCTCGAGCAATTGAAGGTCCTGTAGGGATCGGGTAGGAGATAAAGCGCATGTCTGTCGACAAGATCTGGGTCCTCGCCGAGGTGGCGGACGGGGCCCCCATCACCACCTCGCTCGAACTGCTCACCCAGGCCCGCTCGCTGGCCGGGACGGTGGAGGCCGTCGCCTGGGGTGACGCCACCGCCTCGGTGGCCGGCACGCTCGGGGAGTACGGGGCGACCACCGTGCACGACGTCGGCGATCTGGCCGGAGCGTTGCCCGGGGCACCGGTGGCCTCGGCCATCGCCGCGGCGATCGCCGCCGGCGCGGCTCCCGACGCCATCCTCTTCCCGGCCACCTACGACGGCCGGGACATCGCGGCCCGCCTCTCGGTCAAGCTCGACCGCCCCGTGCTCACCAACGTGGTCGATCTCAACGCCGCCGACGGAGGACTGGTCACCCTGCACGCCATCTTCGGCGGCAGCGAGATGGTCACTGCCCGCTTCACCGGCGAGGGTCCGGGCATCTACGTGATCCGGGCCAAGTCGTTCGCGGCCGAACCGTCAGGCGGATCGCCGGCCGCGGTGGTCGCCGCCCCTGCTCCCGACACCGGCGCCACCGGCGCGGCGAAGGTGGTGGCCCACCACGTCGAGGAGCGGACCGGACCCAAGCTCGACGAGGCCGACGTCGTGGTCTCCGGTGGGCGGGGCCTGGGCGAAAAGGACCAGTACGTGCTCATCGAAGAGCTGGCCACCCTGCTCAAGGGGGCTGCCGGAGCCAGCCGGGCCATCGTCGACGCCGGGTGGGTGCCCTACTCGCACCAGGTCGGGCAGACCGGCAAGACGGTCAAGCCCACCGTCTATGTGGCCTGTGGGATCTCCGGTGCCACCCAGCACCTGGTGGGCATGAAGAACTCGAAGAACATCGTCGCCATCAACAAGGACCAGGACGCCCCCATCTTCTCGGTGGCCGACCTCGGCATCGTGGGCGATGTGCACAAGGTGCTCCCGAAGCTGATCGAGACGATCAAGGCCCGCGGCTGAACCCGGTCGACCTCGACCGGACCCCGTAACCGCCCGGTCCCACCCGTCGGAGCAGGGGGACCGGGGCCGATCGGCCCGCCGGTCACCGGTGGCGCGTGCAAGCGGGTGAGGTCGCGGATTTGCCGCCGAGCGAACCCCTGGCGGCGAAGTGGGCGTGCCATAATGTTGGCCCGGATTCACCTCCGCACCCACTCCCAGGGAAGTGATCGTTACCGCTCGACCCCGCCGCAGCCGTCCTGATCAGACTGAGAGGCTCGGTGGAGCGTCGGAAACGGATCCCCCCGCCTCCGGTAGCCGTGTCGAACTGACATCGGTGAGCGTCCCGTCGGCGCCGGCCCGCCGTGCCCAGGCCAGTAGATGCCTAGGCCAGTAGAAGGGACCAGCCCCTACCTCCGGGGGCTGGACGGGATCCGGGCCGTCGCCGTCCTGGCCGTCATCGCCTACCACCTCAACTTCGGGTGGGCCTCCGGCGGGCTGCTCGGCGTGCAGGTCTTCTTCGTGCTCTCGGGGTACCTGATCACCGATCTGCTGGTGGCCGAGTACAGCCGCCACCACGGGATCGGTTTGAAGAACTTCTGGATCCGGCGGGCCCGGCGGCTCCTCCCGGCGCTCTTCGTGATGTTCTTCGTGACGGTGGGCTGGGCCACGCTGTTCGACCGGACCCAACTGTCCGCACTGCGCAGCGACCTCCCGGCCGGGATCTTCTACGTGAGCAACTGGTGGTACATCTTCCACCACGTCTCGTACTTCGCCCGGTTCGGCCCGCCGTCGCCGCTCGGGCATCTGTGGTCGCTGGCCATCGAGGAGCAGTTCTACCTGGTGTGGCCACTCCTCCTGCTGGCCGGGTTCCGCTGGTTGCACTCCAAGCGGGCGATGATCCTGGCCACTCTGGGCGTGGCCTCGATCTCGGCGCTGGAGATGGCCATCCTCTACTCCCCGGCCCCCACCTTCAATCCCACCCGGATCTACGACGGCACCGATACCCGGGCCTTCGCCCTGCTGATCGGAGCGGCCCTGGCCATGTGGCTGCCGCGGAGCCGACCTTTCGCCCCGGTCACAGCCAACGCCAGGCGCCTCCTCAACGTCGTGGGCGGCGCGGCCCTGCTCGGCATCCTCGCCATGTACTGGGGCACCACCCAGTACGGCTCGTTCCCCTACCAGGGCGGCATGCTCCTGCTGGCGGTGCTCACGGCCCTGGTCATCGGCGTCACCGTCCACCCCGGGTCCCAGCTCCGGATCGTCCTCGGGTGGGAGCCGCTCCGGTGGGTGGGGGAGCGGTCCTACGGCATCTACCTCTGGCACTACCCGGTGATCGTCCTGACCACGCCCCTCAACGCCCCGCCCAACGTGGTGCGGGCCGCGCTCCAGATCGCGGCCACCCTGGTCATCGCGGCGCTGTCGTGGCGCTACATCGAACAACCGGTCCGTCACGGCTCGCTCGGCCGGCAGTGGGAGCGGATCCGGAGCCGCGACTGGAACTGGCCGCGGCTGCGGCCCGTCGCCTGGGTCCTGGTCGGTGGCGTGGTGGCCAACGCGGCCATCTGCGGGCTCGGGCTCTTCGGGGTGGTCTCGGCCTCGGCCGACCCTGCGTCCCAGATCACCAGCATCGTGCCCGTGCCCCGCCATCACACGAAGCCGCGACCGCCGACCAAGACGGGCAAGGGCGTGGCCGTGTCCAGCACGACCACCGCCCCGCCACCGGCCGGTCAGGACGTGACCGCCATCGGGGATTCGATCATGGTCGACGCCGCTCCCTACCTCCAGCAGTTCCTGCCCGGCGTCGCCATCGACGCCCAGGTCGGCCAGCAGCTCTACCAGGTACAGGAGGCGGTTCCGCAGCTCAAGGCCGAAGGGGCGGTGGGTGACCGCCTGATCATCGAGCTCGGGACCAACGGTCCCTACTCCGTGGCCCAGATGAAGGACCTGATCAACTCCCTCGGCCCCATGCGCAAGATCGTCCTCGTCAACACCCGGGTCCCGCGCCCCTGGCAGCAGCAGGTCAACAACACCATCACCGCGGTGGCCCAGTCCTACCCCAATGCCACCGTGGTCAACTGGTACGCCGACAGCGCCGCATATCCCCAGTACTTCTATCCCGACGGGGTCCACCTCGATCCCACCGGGGCCAGGTACTACGCGTCGCTTCTGGCCCAGGCGGTCAAGGCCCCACCTCCGCTCCCTCCCTCCCGGGCCGACGCGGCCCACGGTGGAGGGAAGGGCAGGTGAGCCCCCGGAGGGCCGGGAGCGGCCCGGTTCAGACCAGCGGCCAGGGGTAGGGGGGCCGGTCCCCGACGGGCTCGGGGAAGACCCCCGTCTCGATCAGGTGGCGGGCACGGTGTTGGACGGCCGCCCGCTCGGGACCCGAGAGCAGGCGGCCGACCTCGTCGGGCAGGTCCGGGACCACCCGAGCCAGATCGACGAGCAGGTCGGCGGGCAGCGGGTCGTCGGCGAAATCCCAGATCACCGTGCGCAGCTTGGGCTGGCGGTGGAAGCACAGCCCGTGGTCGATCCCCCACAGGCGACCGTCGGATCCCTGCAGGACGTGGCCGCTCTTGCGGTCGGCGTTGTTGGCCACGATGTCGAAGGCGCACATGGTCTGTAGGAACGACTCGTGGCTCCCCTCGTCGTACAAGGTGAAGTAGTGCTGGTTGTAGTCGGCCTCGACGAAGAGCTGGAGCGAACCCTCGCCCATCGGCCCGTCCTGGCGGGTGACGGTGGGCGGGACGATGCCCCAGCCGAGCGCCTCGGAGAGGGCGAAGGCGGCCACTTCGCGGCGGTAGAGGCCTTCGGGGAAGTCCCACAGGGACCGCTCGCCGGCGGCCGGCTTGTAGACGGCGTCGAGCGGGTGGTCACCGGCCGCGTCCAGGCTCACCAGATAGGTCAGGTTCGAGCTCCAGGGCAGGCGACCGACCACGCTGAAGTCGCTGGTGGCCAGAAGCTCGGCGGCCGCCCCGAGCCCGTGACCGCAGTCGGGGCTCCAGCCCGTCACACCGCCGGAGGTCGGTGGCCGTTTGTCCGTGGGCATTCGTGTCCGGAAGGGTCGAGGGGCGAGCCGCACAACGGGCAGGGCGGCCGGCCCGACTCGACGAGCCTGGTGGCCTGGATGGCGAACGCCGCCGCCTGCTCGCGGGAGATGGACAGGCGGGCGATGGCGCCCGTCTCGTCCTCGGGGACCAGCTCCTCGATGACCAGGATGACCCGGTCGTCGGCCTGGTCGTAGGACACGCCGACCGTCCCGACCACCCAGGCCGGCTCGGCCGGTTCCTCCAGCTCGAGCTCATCGGGGAGATGGCCCGGGCTCGGCTGATCCCTCACGATGCGGGCCAGGTAGTCGGCCACCACGGCCACCTGCTGTTTCTCGATCTTGAGGGTGAGCAGGACCGGGCCCTGCCGGCACTGGAGCAGGAAGAGGCGGCTGCCGACGGGACCCACCGTCCCGACCGTGATCCGGTCCGGCGCCGAGAGATCGTAGCCCTCGCTCATGCGATGGCCAGTTCGGTCAGCGAGGCGGTGGAGTTGACGGTGAGGACGTGGGGTCCGGCCGCGGTGAAGGCCAGCGCCGACACCGAACAGGGCGACACGACCAGACGCTGGAAGAGGTCGAGCGGCGTGCCGGCGTAGCTGGCCACCGCGGCCTTGATGGGGTCGGCATGGGACACGGCGACGATGGTCTCGCCCCGGTGCAACCCGGTGAGGTGGCCGATGGCCGAAGCCATCCGGGCCTGCATCTCGGGAAAGGACTCGCCCCCCGGGAACCGGAAGCTGCTGGGGCAACGCTGGACCTGGCCCCACTCCGGCTTCTTGGCCAGTGCGCTCAGCTTGGCCCCGGTCCACTGGCCGAACTCGCATTCGATGAGCCCGCGCTCGGTGCGGACCCGGAGTCCGAGGCACCGGGCGATGGGCCGTGCCGTCTCCATGGTCCGCTCGAGGGGGGAGGCGTAGACGGCCACCGGCGCCCGCCGGCCGGCGGCCACCAATGCCCGCAGTCGCTCGCCGACCGCTTCGGCCTCGGCCCGCCCCTGGTCGGAAAGATGGAGGCCGGGGGCCCGGCCGGGGAGCACCTTGCCGGTGGTGGGCGTCGTCCCATGGCGCACCAACAGGACCACCGTCGGTCGGCCGGGGACATTCGCTCGGGTGGGCACGCCCGTTCACCGTACTCTGTCCCCGGTGGCACCCCGGCTGCCCGGCCGGTGCCTCACCGCCGGGGGCCGGCTCAGTTGGCCACGCCGGCCAGGGGTCGGACCAGGGGTTCGACGGCTTCGCACCCGTCGCCGGGTCCGGCGTCCCCGGGGGCCACCGGGTCGTGGCTGTGGTCCTCGCCGGAGAGCCTGGACGGCCACCAGTTCCACCGGCCCAGGATGACCACTACGGAGGGGACGAGCAGGGTGCGGACGAAGAAGGTGTCGAGGAGGATCCCCGCGGCCAGGCCGAGGCCGATCTCTTGCACCTGGGTGTTGCCGGTGGCGGTCAGCACCCCGAAGGTCCCGGCCAGGATGAGGCCGGCCGATGTCACGGTGGTCCCCGTGGCCTCGACGGCGCGCCGGACGGCGATCCTGATCGGGGCGTGGTGGGCCTCCTCCCGGATCCGCGTCATGACCAGGATGTTGTAGTCCTGGCCCAGGGCCATGATGAAGATGAACATGAAGAAGGGAAGGACGAAATTGATGCCGTCCTGCCCGCCGATGATCACGAAGACCAGCACGGCGAGCCCGAGGGAGGCCAGGTAGGAGAGCCCCACGCTCACCACCAGGTAGAGCGGCGCCACCAGGCTCCGCAGCACGATGGCCAGCAGGAGGGCCAGCACGATCATCACGATGGGGATGATCTTCAACAGGTCGCTGCCCGAGATGGTGCCGACGTCGGCCGCCAGCGCCGCGTCGCCACCGACCCCGCTGGCCGTGGCGCCGATCGACCGGCCGACCCGGGCCACTGCCCGGCGCACCGAGGGCACCGCGGCGGCGGCGGCGGTGCCGTCCGGCGGGCCGGCCCGCAGCGCCGTCTCGTACCGGATGGTCCGCCCGTCGGCGCTGATGAACTGCGAGGAGGCCAGGTAGGCGCTGTAGGTGGCGGGCGAGACGTCGACACCGGCCGGCGGGGCGGATGGAAGGGCGTCGGCCGGACCGAACCGGGACAGCCGGGCCCGGGCCCGGGCCAACGCCGAGGGCGGGACGAGCTGCCCGTCGGGATTCAGGGCCCCGGTCACGGCGGTGAACTTCCCTGTCCGGACCAGCGCCTGCTGGGCCTCGGCCATGACCGCCGGATCGGTCCACACCGAGGTCGGCAATTCGAACAGCACGGTGGTGGGATTGGTCTGGACCGACGGGAAGTCGGCGGCCAGGACGGCCTGGCCCCGCCCGGAGTCGGAGGTGGCGGGAGCGGGCTGGTTGTTGAACCCGGTGGGCGAGTAGGCGAGCATCGACGCCGCCAGCCCGCCGAAGATGACCAGGCCGATGGCGAGGGTCAGCACCGGTCTCCCCACCACCTTGCCGGCGATCCGGCCCCACACACCGCCTTTGTGCCTGCCCACCTTGGGGATCCGGGGCCAGAACACGCGGCGGCCGAGCACGGCCAGCAGGGCCGGCAACAGGGTCAGGTTGGCGGCCAGGGCGACGCCGATCCCGATGGCCAGGGCGGGGCCGAGCCCCTTGTACAGCCCGAAGGTGGCCACGACCACCGTGGCCAGGGCACCGATGACGGTCAGGCCCGAGAAGGTGATGGATTCGCCCACCTTGCACAGTGAGAACGACACCGCGTCGTCGACGCTCCTGCCGCGGCGGAGCTCCTCCCGCAGGCGGAAGATGAGGAACAGGCCGTAGTCGGTGCCCGCCCCGAGCAGGACCACGATGAGGAGGATCGGGGTCAGATCGGAGACCTGGACGCCGATGTGGGTGGACTCGGCGATGATCGGCCCGGCCGCCACCAGGGCCACCGCGGAAGGGAGCAGCGCCACCAACGGGGCCAGCAGGGCCCGGAAGGTGAGGAACAGGAGGGCCACGATGAACAGGACCGAGAGCAGCTCCGTGAGGGTCTGGATGTGGCCGTTCTGGTTCTGCTCGTCGACCGAGGTGGCCACACCCCCCGTCAGGTGCATGTCCAGGCCGGCCGGTGGTTGTGACCTGGCGAACGTCGCCCGCAGTTCGACCACGGCTTCGTCGCCCGCCTTCTCCCCGGCGGCCGCCGGGAGCTGCACCTCGACCAGTGCCCGGCGGGCCCTCCCGTTGGCCGACACCCCCTGGTCGACCACGGTGGTCACCCCGGGCACCGCCCGCATGGCCAGCTCGGCCCGGTCGATGGCGGTGTCGTCGGCGGCGGTGAGCGGGGCGCCGGAGCTGGCGGCCACGAACGTCGTGCTCATGGAGGTCGCCGAGTTGAACGGCGCGGCCAGGGCCTGGGCCCGGACGCTGGGCTCGGTGGACGGCAGGAACTGGGTGTTGCTGCTCTTCTCCACGCTGGTCAGCGAAGGAAGGGACACGGTGAGGACCACGGTGGCCACGATCCAACCGGCGATGATCAGCCAGCGAAAGCGTACGGTGAACCGTCCAAGGGCGGCGAACAAGCGGGATTTCCTCCAGGGCTCGAAGGCTGGACCCCAGAGGCAGACGGGTCCGGGCTCGGGGTTCAGCCTAGGCTCGCCCCGCCAGATCTCTAGGGCCGATAGGCCCGAAAGAGCCCGATTATTACCGGATTTTTCATGTCGCGGCCGGTAGGCGGCGGGGCATGGGGACCGCCGTCTCGGGCCAGCGGCGGCGGCTGACCCGGGCCAGCTTGTGCAACAGGGCGATGGCCCCGGGATCGTCGTCGCCCGGCCTGGTCTCCAGGGCGCCGTCGGCCACCATCCGGTCCAGGAGGTCGCGGCCCTTCTCGGTGCGAACGATGGTCAGGGTCCAGTCGTTGAAGGCCCCGATGCCACCGGTGGAGATGTCGGCGTGCTCGGCGGCGAAGTCGGGGCAGCTGGTGCAGCCCTCCCGGGTCCAGGCGTGGGCCTCCTTGAGCGGGATCTCGTGGTACCCCCCGTCACGGGTCCACACCTGGAAGACGCCCTTGATGTTCATCTTCGAGATGTCGGCCCGGGCGATCCCGTACTTGGCCTCGAACAGCTCGGGGAAGATGGCGTCGTCGAAGGTCTTCGAGCACATCAACCCGATGGTCAGCGACAGCCGCCGGGCGATCTTGCCCGCCTTGCGGGCCTGCATGACCGGGGGCGCCGACGACTGGCACCCCATGCCCACCAGGGCGATGCGCTCCGCGCCGGCCTCGATGGCCAGCGGGTAGGCCAACGGATTGGCCGAGTAGGTGTAGCGGGACCCGGCGGCGGCCAGAACCTGGGCCCGGGTGGTGGCGACGGCGGGCACCGCCTTCCAGGTGGTGCCGTCCCCCTCGAGGTCGGACACCAGCGCGGCGTCGATCACGTCGTGCTCGAGGGCCCAGACGAGGAGGGCGGAGACCAGCCCCCCGTCCTGTCCCGACTGGTGGATCTCGGGATCGGTAGCCCGCACCAGCAGGATGTCGGTGGTTATCCCGGCCACCTCTTCGGTCGTCCGCTCCCTCCCGAAGAGATGGGTGTCGACCTCGGGCTCCCACAGGCGGAACCTCGGGCACGCCCGGGTGCACATGGTGCAGCCCTTGACCCCGTGGGTGCAGCTCTCCGGACCGCCCTCGGCATCGATGTGGAACGGCTTGTACCGTCCGCCGGTGTCGTCGTAGGACAGGACGTCGTAGGGGCAGGCCACGATGCAAGCGGCGCACCCTGTGCACAGGCCTGACGTCACGACCTCGGTGAACAGCTCGGCCCAGTGCGGCTTCTCGGGGGGCATGGGCTTTACCCTATCCAGGCGGACCCTGACCCCGGGGCACGGCGCCCGCACCGCCCCCGTTGGGTACCCTCGTCCGGTGCCCGAGCTGCCCGAGGTGGAGAACTACCGGCGGACGGCCGAGGCCGCCGTCGGGCGCACCATCTCGTCGGTCGCCGCTCCCGACCCGTGGTTCATGAAGGGCGGAGCCGACGGGCCGGCGGCCCGTCGGCTCCTGGTGGGCCGCCGGCTGACCGCGGCCCGCCGCATCGGCAAGCTGCTCCTGCTCGACGTGGAGGAGGCGCCGACGCTCGGGATCCGGTTCGGGATGACCGGCACGCTGCTGGTGGACGGTCAGCCGGGCACCGACCGGCTCATCTACTCGTCGCCGCGGTACGAGCCGGCATGGGACCGGTTCTCGCTCGGCTTCTCCGACGGTGGCACCCTGGTGGTCAACGACCCGCGCCGGCTGGGCGGCATCCTGCTCGATCCGGACGTGTCGGGTCTCGGCCCCGACGCGGCCATGGTCACAGCGTCGGCCCTGGCCGCGGCCCTGCGCGGGTCGAAGGCCCCGCTGAAGGCCCGCCTGCTCGACCAGTCGCGCCTGGCCGGCGTGGGCAACCTCATGGCCGACGAGGTCCTGTGGCGGTCCCGGCTGTCCCCGCTGCGGCCGGCCGGGTCACTGTCCCCGGCCGAGGTGCGCCGGCTGCACCGGCATCTGCTGCGGACCATCGGGGACCTGACCGGGCGGGGTGGGTCGCACCTGGGCGATCTCATGGAGGAGCGCCGCACGGGGGGAAGGTGTCCGCGTGACGGGACCGAGCTGGTCCGGTCCACGGTCGGCGGCCGGACCTCGTGGTGGTGCCCCGCCCACCAGACGTGATCTGCCGGCCCGGCCGCGCCCTCCGCCCCGCCTCGGCCGCCGGCCTGTCCCCCGGCCCGGCCGAGTTCAGCCCGCCAGCTCGGCCAGGACCTTTTCGGCGTGGCCGTCGGCCTTCACGTGGTACCAGGACCGGGCGATCTTGCCGTCGGGGGCGATGAGGAAGGTCGACCTGATCACCCCGATCGACTTCTTTCCGTAGAGCGTCTTCTCGCCCCACGCCCCGTAGGCCTCGCCCACCTTGTGCTCGGCATCGGTGAGCAGCGGGAATTTGAGGCCGTACTTGGACCGGAATTTCTGGTGCTTGTCGGCACTGTCGGCCGAGATACCGAGGACGGCCACCTTGGACCGGGTGAAGGCACGGAGGTTGTCGTTGAACTGGCAGGCCTCCTTGGTGCACCCGGGCGTGTCGTCCCTCGGGTAGAAGTACACCACGACCTGTTGGCCGGCGAAGTCCTTGAGCGAGACAGGTTTGCCGTCGTGATCGGGGAGGGTGAAGGCGGGAGCCTTGTCGCCGGCGGCGAGCTTTCCCATGGTGGACTTCCTTTCGCGGGAGGTGGGCGGGTACCGTCCGCACCCGGGCGGCCCCATCGTGTGCTGGCGCCCACGATGGCACAAACCCGCTTCCGCGGGAGCGGGCGGACCGTGGGAGACTCAACGACGATTGAGCTCGAAGGGACTGCAGCCATGACAGATTCGACGAACCGGTCGGCACCGGCCCACCGCGTCACCTTCACCCCGTCGACCGGGGAACCGGCCCACAACCGGCGGAAGGTCTACCTGGAGGGGACCGGAGGCGTCCGCGTGCCGTTCACCGAGGTCGCCCTGTCCGACTCGCCGGGCTCCGACGGGCCCCGACCCAACCGGCCGGTGACCCTCTACGACACGTCGGGTCCCGGCTCGGTGCCGGCCGAGGGACTGCCCCCGCTCCGCCTCCCGTGGATCGAGGGACGCGGGGACGTCGTCGAGCATCGGGGCCGACAGGCCACCCGGCGCGACGACGGCCGCGCCGCGGTGCGCCGGGTGGAGCCCCGGGGCGAGGCCTTCCCCCCGTCCGGTCGCAGGACGCTCCGGTCCACGGGGGCGCCGGTGACCCAGCTGCACTACGCCCGCAGGGGCGAGGTGACACCGGAGATGCACTTCGTCGCCGCCCGCGAAGGTGTGCCCGCGGCCCTGGTGCGGGACGAGATCGCCGCCGGCCGGGCCATCCTTCCGGCCAACGTCAACCACCCCGAATCCGAGCCCATGGTCATCGGAGCCAGGTTCCTGGTCAAGGTCAATGCCAACATTGGCAACTCGGCGGTGTCCTCGTCCATCGAGGAGGAGGTGGACAAGCTGACCTGGGCGACCAGGTGGGGCGCGGACACGGTCATGGACCTCTCGACCGGACCGGACATCCACACCACCCGCGAGTGGATCATCCGGAATTCCCCGGTGCCCATCGGCACGGTGCCCATCTACCAGGCGCTCGAGAAGGTCGACGGCGTGCCCGCCGAACTGACCTGGGAGCTCTACCGGGACACGCTCATCGAGCAGGCCGAACAGGGTGTGGACTACTTCACCATCCACGCCGGTGTCCTCCTCCGGTACGTGCCCATGACCGCCCGGCGCACCACAGGGATCGTCAGCCGCGGCGGGTCGATCATGGCCGCCTGGTGCCTGGCCCATCACACCGAGAACTTCCTCTACACCCGGTTCGAGGAGATCTGCGAGATCATGGCCGCCTACGACGTGGCCTTCTCGCTGGGCGACGGCCTGCGACCGGGTTCGATCGCCGACGCCAACGACGAGGCGCAGTTCGCCGAGCTGCACACGCTGGGCGAGCTCACCCAGGTGGCCTGGCGCCATGACGTCCAGGTCATGATCGAGGGACCGGGCCACGTGCCCCTGCACAAGGTGGCGGAGAACGTGACCCTCCAACAGGAGGTCTGCCACCAGGCGCCCTTCTACACCCTCGGGCCGCTGACCGTCGACGTGGCCCCCGGCTACGACCACATCACCTCGGCCATCGGTGCCGCGGTCATCGGTATGGCCGGGACGGCCATGCTCTGCTACGTGACCCCGAAGGAGCACCTGGGCCTGCCCAACCTGGAGGACGTCAAGCAGGGGATGATCGCCTACAAGATCGCCGCCCACGCCGCCGACCTGGCCAAGGGGCACCCGGGGGCGCAGGCCTGGGACGACGCCCTGTCCAAGGCCCGGTTCGAATTCCGCTGGGAGGACCAGTTCAACCTGGCCATGGATCCGGAGACGGCCCGGGTGTACCACGACGAGACCCTTCCCGCCGAGCCGGCGAAAACAGCCCACTTCTGTTCGATGTGCGGTCCGAAGTTCTGCTCCATGCGCATCAGCCAGGACGTCCGCGACTACGCCGAGGCCAAGGGGATGGACCTCGCCTCGGCAGTCGAGATCGGGCTCAAGGAGAAGGCGACGGAGTTCCGCCGGGCCGGATCAGAGGTCTACACCGAGCCTTCGACCACCTGAACAGGGCATCTTGCCGGCTATGGCTCCGGGTGAGGGCCATTCCGGGGTAGACTGTGCGTGTGGTGAGGCGCAGTGCCTTCCACCGGGGTCTTCCTCATCTCCGTTCTCCGGGCCGCCGACGCGGTCCGGAACGATGGCCCGAGGCGGGCCCGAAGGCATTCGTGAGTGTCACGGGTGTCGACGGTCGGCTTCCGGCCGTCACCGAACAGCGAGAGCGAGCTTCTGAACCCCATGACAACCGTTATCGACCCGTCGGACCGCGTCCTCGATCCCGCCGACGGGGCGCCCGACGCCGGCGACGAGGCAGCCGGCCGTGCCCCCACCTTCGCCTCGCTGGGGGTCGACCCGGCGCTGGTCAAGGCCCTGGCCGGCCAAGGGATCACCACCACGTTCGCCATCCAGGCCATGACCGTGGCCGATGCCCTGGCCGGCCGGGACGTGTGCGGGAAGGCCAAGACCGGATCCGGTAAGACCCTGGCGTTCGGTGTCCCGCTGCTCCAGCGCACCATGGCCGCCAAGTCCACCGCCCCGGGCCGTCCGCGGGCCCTGGTGCTCGTCCCCACCCGCGAGCTGGCCGTGCAGGTCAGCGAAGTCCTCGAGCCCCTGGCCAAGGAGGCGGGCCTCCGTATCGCCGCCGTCTACGGCGGTGCCGACATCGAGCGCCAGGTGAAGAAGCTGCGTCGGGGGGTGGACGTGATCATCGCCACGCCCGGGCGGCTCATCGACCTGGGCGACCGGGGGGAGCTCTCGGTGGCCGACATCGAGACCCTGGTGCTCGACGAGGCGGACCGGATGGCGGACATGGGGTTCATGCCCCAGGTCGAGTGGGTGCTCCGCCGGCTCGAGCGGGAGCACCAGACCCTGCTGTTCTCGGCCACGCTCGACGGCGCCGTGGACCGGCTGGTCAGCCGGTACCTGACCGATCCGGTGCTGCACGAGGTGGCCTCGCCGCGCACCACCGTCGATGCCATGGAGCACCGGTTCCTCGAGGTGCACCAGATGGACCGGGTCAAGGTGTGTGCGGCCATCTGCCGGAACTCGGACAAGACCCTGGTGTTCGTGCGCACCAAGCGCGGCGCCGACCGGCTGGTCGAGCAGCTGCGCAAGGAGGGCGTGAAGGCCGACGTCATCCACGGGGATCTGCGTCAGACCAACCGGGAGCGGACCCTGAAGGACTTCGGGGACGGCAAGCTCCCGGCGCTGGTGGCCACCGACGTGGCCGCCCGCGGGCTCGACATCGACATGGTGGACGTGGTCGTCCACTTCGATCCGCCCGAGGACCACAAGGCGTACCTGCACCGCTCGGGCCGGACGGCCCGTGCCGGTGAGGCCGGACTGGTGGTCACCCTGGTGCAGTGGAACCAGATCCTCGAGGTCGAGCGCATCCAGACCCGCATCGGGCTCAAGGTTCCCATCGTCGAGATCTTCTCCAACGACCCCCGCCTGACTGACCTGGCCGGGTGGCAGCCCGGTACCGACTGAGTCCCATCGACCCCCGACCGAGTCCCATCGACACCGGACCTCCCCCCGGGGACCCGGCGACCGGGCCGGCCGGATCCGCCGGGCCCGTCGGCTCCGCCGGTCGGGGTCGGGGCCGGGGACGGGACCACTGAGGAGCCCATGTCCGAGAGTCACTTCCGCGCACCGATGACCGTCGGTGCCGGCATCGAAGGTACCGGGCGGATCCTGGTGGTGACCGCCCACCCCGACGACGTCGATTTCGGTGCCGCCGGATCGGTGGCGGTGTGGACCCACGCCGGTATCGAGGTCGCCTACTGCATCGTCACGGACGGTGATGCCGGCGGGTCGGACCGCACTGTCAGGCGCGAGGACATGGCCGTGACCCGTCGCCAGGAGCAGTTGGACGCGGCCGAGGTGGTGGGGGTGACCGATGTGACCTTCCTCGGATTCCCCGACGGGCGCCTCCGGGCCGACCTCGACCTGCGGCTGGCCATCACCAGGGTGATCCGCCGATTCCGTCCCGACCGGGTCGTGGCCCAGTCCCCCGAGCGCAACTGGTCCCGCATCTACGCCAGCCATCCCGACCACCTGGCCGCCGGTGAGGCGGCCATCTGCGCCGTCTACCCGGACTCGCGCAACCCGTTCGCCTTTCCCGAGCTGGTCGAGGAAGGACTCGAGCCCCATACGGTCCCCGAGACCTGGATCATGGCCACCGACCGCGCCGACCGGGTGGTCGACGCCACCGGGTACTTCGAGCTCAAGCTGGCCGCCCTGCGATCGCACCGGAGCCAGGTCGGTGACGGCGACCACCTCGACGGCCTGCTGCGCTCCTGGATGTCGGGGACGGCGCTGGCTGCCGGTCTGCCCGACGGGAGCCTGGCCGAGGCCTTCCACGTGGTGGCGACCGGGTGATCGGGCCGGCCGGCCCCGGTTCCGACGGGGGGCACTCGCCCCGGGCCGGGGAGGGGCGGGACGGCCGGCGGTGGGTGATCATCCAGCACGTGGCCCATGAGGGTCCGGGGCTGGTGGCCGAGGCGCTGGCCGAGCGGAACCTCCGGTTCGATGTGGTCCGGACCGACCGCGGCGATCACCTTCCCGACGGCGGCTCGATCGGCGGGCTGGTGGTGATGGGCGGACCCATGGGGGTCCACGATGCCGGCCGGCACCCGTGGTTGGCTGCCGAACGGGCGCTGATCGGTGAGGTGGCGCACACAGGGCGGCCCGTGCTCGGCGTGTGCCTGGGAGCGCAACAGCTGGCCGCCGCTCTCGGATCCGAGGTGACCACCGGGCCCGAGCCCGAGATCGGCCTCGGCCAGGTCGTGCTCACCTCCGAGGGCCGGAGAGACGTCGTGACCGGTCCCGAATACACCGGTCTGGGCCAGACCGCACTGCCGTGCGTGCACTGGCACCGGGACACGTTCTCGATGCCCCCCGGCGCAGTCCACCTGGCCGGCTCCCGGACCTTCCCCCATCAGGCCTTCCGGTGGGGGAAGGCCGCCTACGGCCTGCAATTCCACATCGAGGTCGACCGGTCCCTGGCCGCCCTGTGGCAGCCCCATCTCCCCGCCGGCGTCTCGTTGGACGGGCCGCGCCTGGCTCAGGTGGAGGCCGTCGGCCGCCGGCTGCTCCGCCGGTTCGTCGGGCGGTCGCTGACGCCGGTCGGCGCCGCCGGCGATACCCCCCTGGAGACCACGGAGCGCCGCTGATGCCGGGCGCCGACCACACGCCGGCGGCCAGGGCCGAACCCCCGGACGGCGCCGAAGCGGTCAAACCGGCGCTCCGCGGGGTCTTCCACGAGGTCGCCTTCTTCGTCTCGCTGGTGTCGGGCGCGGCGTTGATCTGGGCGGCGCCGACTCCGGGCTCGAAGGCGGTGCTCTCCGTGTACGCCCTCTCCATCTCCTTGCTGTTCGGCGTCAGTGCCCTCTTCCACCGGCACACCTGGGGACCGGTGGGCCGTAGGCGGATGCGGCGCGCCGACCACTCGACCATCTTCATCGCCATCGCCGGCTCGTACACCGCCGTCGCCGGGATCGCCCTCAGCGGTTGGCCCCGGACCGCAGTGCTGTCCATCGTCTGGGTCGGCGCGCTCGTCGGCATCACGCTCCGCCAGGTCTGGCTCGATGCGCCCAAGTGGGCGATCGCCCTGCCGTACGTGGTGGTGGGCTGGGCCGCCGTGGTGGTGCTCCCACAGCTCCTCCACGCCCTGGGCGGCGTCGGGTTCTCGCTCCTGTTGGCCGGAGGGCTGGCCTATTCGGCCGGCGCCGTCGTCTACGCCCGCAAGCGCCCCGACCCGGTCGCCGGGGTGTTCGGGTACCACGAGGTGTTCCACGCCTGCACCATCGTCGGTGCCGCGCTGCACTTCGTGGTCATCGCCTTCTTCGTCCTGCCCCTGGCTGGCTAGGCCGCTCAGCCGGCCATCTGGCGCAGCATGTAGGGCAGGATCCCCCCGTGGCGGTAGTACTCGGCCTCCATGGGGGTGTCGATGCGCAGCCTGGCCTCGAATTCCACCAACCGGTCACCGTCCTCGGCCCGGACTCCGACGGTCTTCGGGGCCACCCCCTCGTTGAGGGAATCGAGCCCGGTGATGGCGAAGACCTCGTGCCCGGTCAGGCCCAGGGTGGAGGCGCGCTCACCCTCGGGGTACTGCAGGGGCAGCACGCCCATGCCGATGAGATTGGAGCGGTGGATGCGCTCGTAGCTCTCGGCGATCACGGCGCGGATCCCGAGCAGTGCGGTGCCCTTGGCCGCCCAGTCCCGCGACGAGCCCGATCCGTACTCCTTGCCGGCCAGCACCACCAGTGGGACCCGCTCGGAGGCGTACCGTTCCGCCGCCTGGAAGATGGTGGTCTCCTCCCCGTCGGGCAGGTGGAGGGTGAACCCGCCCTCCGTGCCCGGTGCCAGCTGGTTGCGCAGTCTCACGTTGGCGAAGGTTCCCCGCACCATCACCTCGTGGTTGCCGCGCCGGGTGCCGTAGGAGTTGAAGTCGGCCGGTTCGACCCCGTGGGCAGCCAGGTAGCGGCCGGCCGGGGTGGAGGCGCTGATGTTGCCCGCCGGCGAGATGTGGTCGGTGGTGACGCTGTCGCCCAGCTTGGCCAGGACCCGTGCCCCGGCCACGCCGGTCACCGGGGCGGGCGTCATGGTCAGGCCCTCGAGGAAGGTGGGGCGCAGGACGTAGGTGGAGTCGGGGTCCCAGCTGAAGGTGTCACCGGTGGCCGTCTCGACGGTCTGCCACCGCTCGTCGCCGTCGAAGACCGAGGCGTAGCGCTGGCGGAACATGTCGGAGGTGATCGAGGTCCGGATGGACGCGGTGATCTCTTCGGGTGACGGCCAGAGGTCGGCCAGGTAGACGGGCCGGCCGTCGGATCTGTTTCCCAGCGGGTCGCTGGTGAGGTCGATGTCCATCGTGCCGGCCAGTGCGTACGCCACCACCAGCGGGGGGGAGGCCAGGTAGTTCATCCGGACGTCGGGATGGATCCGGCCCTCGAAGTTCCGGTTTCCCGACAGCACGGCGGCCACCGACAGGTCGTTGTCGTGCACGGCGCCCGAGACGCCGGGGAGCAGGGGCCCGGAGTTGCCGATGCAGGTGGTGCAGCCGAAGCCGACCAGGTCGAACCCGATCCGGGCCAGCGGCTCGGTGAGGCCGGCACGGTCGAGGTAGTCCATGACCACCCTCGAGCCCGGAGCCAGGGTGGTCTTGACCCACGGCTTGGGCTCGAGCCCCCGTTCCACCGCCCGTTGGGCCACCAGGCCGGCGGCCACCATCACCTGGGGATTGGAGGTGTTGGTGCAGCTGGTGATGGCGGCCACCACCACCGCGCCGTCGCCGATGGCCGTGGTGGACCCGTCGCCCAGCAAGGCGGTGCCCGACCGCTGGTCACGCCCGAGGGCGGTCCGGTACGACTCCCCCGCACCGGCCAGGGTCACCAGGTCCTGGGGCCGGGCCGGGCCGGCGATGCTCGGCACCACGGTGGACAGATCGAGCTCGATGGTCTCGGAGAAGACCGGCTCGACCCCGCCGGTCATGTGGAACATCCCCTGCTCCCTGGCGTAGGCCTCGACCAGGTCCACGTGGTGCTCGTCGCGCCCGGTGAAGCGCAGGTAGTCGAGGGTGACCTCGTCGATGGGGAAGATGGCGCAGGTGGCCCCGTACTCGGGCGACATGTTGCCGATGGTCGCCCGGTTGGCCAGCGGCACGGCGGCGACGCCGGGGCCGTAGAACTCGACGAACTTCCCCACCACGCCGTGCTGGCGCAGGAGATGGGTGATGGTCAGGACCAGGTCCGTGGCCGTGGTACCCGGTGCCTGTTCGCCGGTGAGCCGGAAGCCCACCACCGGGGGGAGGAGCATGGAGAGCGGCTGGCCGAGCATGGCCGCCTCGGCTTCGATGCCGCCGACGCCCCAGCCCAGGACGCCGAGCCCGTTGACCATGGTGGTGTGGGAGTCGGTACCGACCAGGGTGTCGCAGTACGCCTTCCCGTCGTCGGTGGCGAACACCACCCGTGACAGGTACTCGAGGTTGACCTGGTGACAGATGCCGGTGCCCGGCGGCACCACCCGGTACCCGTCGAAGGCCTGCTGGGCCCAGCGGAGGAGCTGATAGCGCTCGATGTTCCGCTGGTACTCGATGTCCACGTTCTCGTCGAAGGCCCCGGGATCTCCCGACGCCTCGGCGATGACCGAGTGGTCGATGACCAGTTCGACCGGGACCAGCGGGTTGACCCGGCTCGGGTCCCCGCCGAGCGTGCTCAGGGCGTCGCGCATGGCGGCCAGGTCGACCACGCAGGGCACACCGGTGAAGTCCTGCATGAGGACCCGTTCGGGGGTGAGGGCGATCTCGGCGGCGTTCTCGGCACCGAGGCCGTGGCGCTCGGGATGGTCGCCCCATCCGGCCACCGCCTCGATGTCGGCGGGACGGACGGCGACGCCGTCCTCGTGGCGCAGGAGGTTCTCGAGCACCACCTTGATCGAGTAAGGGAGCCTGGCGATGTCGTAGCGGTCGGCCAGCGCGTTGATCCGGTGGATCTCGTAGGAGGTGCCGGCGACGGTCAGGGTGCCGCGGGCGCCGAAGGAGTCCGGTGAGACCGAGGAGGAGGGTGGGTGGGCCATGCCCCCATTCTGCTCGCCCGGAGCGGTGGCGGCGAGCCGGTGGGACCGGGACGGTCGTCCCGCCCGGACGCCGGGAGGCCCGAGCCCGTCGTCCTGCCCTCAGGACCGGTCAGGACCGGTCGGGGCTCGCCGGGTCTGGTTCTCAGATGCGGGTGCGGTAGCGGTGGACGGCGAGGGGCGTGAGCACGATGAGCAGACCCACTGCCCACAGCAGGGACTGGATGACCCAGGTGGCGGTGGGCCCGCCGATCATGAGGGCACGACAGGCGCTGACGGTCACGCTCACCGGTTGATAGGTGGCGAATCCCTGCAGCCAGCTGGGCATCGACGCCACCGGGACGAAGGCCGAGGAGGCGAAGGTGAGGGGGAAGAGGATGGGGAACGAGATGACCTGGGCCACCTCGCTGTTGGGGGCCGACAGCCCGATGACCGCGAACCCCCACGAGAGGGCGTAGGCGAACAGGAGGATGACCAGGATGCCGGCCACGTAGGGGAGGACGCCGGTGCTGGGACGGAACCCGACGATGAACCCGACGATGGTCACGATGACCACGGTCAGGACGTTCCGGCACAGGTCGGCGGTGGTGCGTCCGGCCAGCACGGCGGAGCGGGCCATGGGCAGCGCCCGGAACCGCTCGATGAGGCCCTTTTGGAGGTCCTCGGCCAGGCCGATGCTGGTCTGCACCGAGCCGAAGGCCACTGTCTGCACGAAGATGCCGGGCATCAGATAGTTGACGTACGTGGTGCCGGGGGCGTTGATGGCTCCGCCGAACACGAAACGGAACAGCAGCACGAACATGATGGGCTGCACGGTGGAGAAGAACAGTGCCTCGGGGATGCGGGTATAGCTGAGGATGTTCCGCTTGGTGACGGTCAACGTGTCCGAGACGGCCCAGCGGACCCGGCTCCCGATGCTGTCCGAGTGGGGGGCGCCGGCCACGGTGGGGGCGACGACGGCTGTGGTCATGGGAACTCCCCTGTGGCGATCGGAGCGGCCCGTGCCGCATCTCTCCTCCAATCGTGCCCGTCCACCTCGGGCCCGTCGTCCCGGGCTTCGGTCTCGTCCTCGGTGCGGCGCCCGGTGAGGGCCAGGAAGACGTCGTCGAGACTCGGTTCGCGCAAGGTGAACGTGCTGGGGACGATCCCCGCCTGGTCCAGCGAGCGGAGGCTGGCCATGGCCGCCTGCGGGCCCTGGTCGACCGTCACCTCCACCACCGTGCCGTTGACCACCGGCACATGCGGGCCGACCGCCCCCAGCAGGCCGGCGGTGCGGTCCACGTCGTCCAGGGAGCTCAGACCGACCTCGAGGACGGTGGCCCCGAGGTTGGCCTTCAGCTGCGTCGGCGTCCCCTCGGCGATGACCCGCCCGTGGTCCAGCACGACCAGGTGGTCGGCCAGGCGGTCGGCCTCCTCCAGGTACTGGGTGGTGAGCAGTACCGTCGTCCCACCGCTCACCAGTTGTTCGATCACTTCCCACAGGTCGTTGCGGCTCTGCGGGTCGAGCCCGGTGGTGGGCTCGTCGAGGAAGAGGACGGTCGGTCGCGCCACCAGGGCCGCAGCCAGGTCGAGGCGTCGGCGCATGCCGCCCGAATACGTCTTCAGCGTCCGGTCGCCGGCGTCGGCCAGGTTGAACTGCGTCAACAGCTCCTGGGCCCGCCCGCCGACGGTGGACCGGCGGAGGTGGTTGAGGTTGCCGACCATCTCGAGGTTCTCCCGGCCGGTCAGGTTCTCGTCGACGGCAGCGTACTGTCCGGCCAGTCCGATCAGGCTCCGGACCAGGCTGGCCTTTTTGGCCACGTCGTGTCCCAGCACCCGGGCCCGACCGCCGTCAGCTTTCAAGATGGTGGTCAGGATCCGTACCGCGGTGGTCTTCCCCGAGCCGTTCGGCCCCAGCAGGCCGAACACCGTGCCCTCGGCGACGGAGAAGCTGACCCCGTCGAGGGCGCGTACCTCGAGTTTGCCCTTGAAGGTCTTCTCGAGTTGTTCGGCCTCGATCGAGTACGGCATACGGTTGCGATCCTGTCTGGTCGATGGGAGCTCGGAGTCGTACTGCCACCGGCGCCCGGTCCGGCGACCGGGTGGACGTCGGACCGCAGTCGGAGAGGGATCCCCTCAGCCCACAGCCCACAGCCCGCTGCCTCGGCCCACAGCCCGCTACCTCGGTCCGGAGCCGCTGCCCGCTGGCCGACGGCTGAGCTTCGTCGCATCTTAGGGGTCGGTGGCCTCCGGCGGTTCGACGATCACCGATGGGTCCCACCAGCTCCGCTCTCCGGCCCGGCCCTCGGATGGCGGTCGCCCGGCGGGCCCGCCGGCGATAGCCTCCGACCATGGAAAAAGGCGACCTGGTTCCGGATTTCGAACTGCCCGACGAGGACGGCACGCCGCGCAAGCTGAGCGATCTGGCCGCATCCGGCCCGGTCGTCCTGTTCTTCTACCCCGCGGCAATGACGCCCGGGTGCACGGCCGAGAGCTGTCACTTCCGTGACATGAAGGCCGAATTCGAGGCCGTCGGGGCCCAGCGGGTGGGCATCAGCGCCGATCAGGTGGAGAAGCAGAAGCGGTTCTCCGACAAGCACTCCTTCGATTTCCCCCTGCTGTCGGATCCGGACGGGGCGGTGGCCACACAGTTCGGGGTGCGGCGCCGGTTCACCAAACTCTCGCCCACCAAGAGGGCCACCTTCATCATCGGGCCCGACCTCCGGGTCATCGATGTGATCCAGAGCGAGGTGCGGATGAACGTGCACGCCGACCGCGCCCTCGATGCGTTGAGGACCAGCTCGCCGTCGTGAACCGCGCCTCCCCCTGACGCACTTCTCCTCCGGCGTGGCGTGAGCCCCTGGCCCGGCGACGGGAGAACCGCCGCGGTCGGGGTGGCTCCCCCGGGGGTGCCCACCGTCCCCGCCTGTGCCACCGTGCGATGGGAAGCTGTCAGCCATGCATCCCCGGTCGCCGATTCGACCCCGATGACCCCGGTCCCCGGCTCCGGCCGCGTGGAACAGTTGGCCCAGGCCGTGGCCGAGCGGGTGGTCACCATGGTGATGGACGCCATCGACATCGACGCCCTCCTCGACCGGGTCGACGTGGACAAGGTGGTCAGCCGGGTCGACGTGGACAAGGTGGTCAGCCGGGTCGACGTGGACAAGCTCATCGAGCGGGTCGATGTCCAGAGGATCATCGATCGGGTGGACGTGGAGGAGATCGTCCAGCGGGTGGACATCGATGCCCTGATGGAGAAGACGGAGCTGGGCACCATCATCGCCCGCTCGACCACCGGGGTCGCATCCGAGGTCCTCGACGTGATCAGGGCCCAGGGCGTCGGGCTGGACGACTTCTTCGCCCGATGGGTCAACCGGATCCTGCGCCGATCGCCCGCGGACCTGCCCCTCGGCCCCCCGACGCTGGTCGGGCCCCATCCCCCACGGGCCGAGCTCCCGGCCGGTCCGTCATCGTGACGGGACGGGCCGTTGTGGCCGAGCCGATCGAGGGCCGGCAGGGTCACTACGCGGGCGCGGTCAGCAGGTTGGTCGCTTTCGCCGCCGACGCAGGCGCCTCGTGGGGTCTGTTCACGGTGGGCGCGGCGGCGCTGGCCTTCTCCGTCCAGCTGGTCTCGGGTTCGTCGTTCTCATTGCGCAGCCACCAGCTCGCCTCGCTGATCTCGGCCGCGGTCTGGGAGTTCATCTACTTCGCGTACCAGTGGTCGCTGAGCGGTAAGACGCTCGGGATGGCCGTCCTCGGGATCCGTGTGGTCTCGACCGACGGGGCTCCGATCGGACCACGCCAGGCCGTCCTTCGCACGCTCGCCCTGCCGCTCAGCTTTCTCATCCTCGGGCTCGGGTTCCTCGGCATCCTGACCAGCCGCAACCGCCACGCGCTCCACGACCGATTGGCCGGCACCGCCGTCGTGTACTCGTGGGACGCCCGGGCCGCCCGCCTGCGCTGGCTGGCCCGGAAGGACCCCGCGGCGTCCTCCTGAGCCGCCCCACCCCGGATCCGCCGGCCACCGGGCCGGCCGGACCCGACGGGGCCGACGTGACCGGTCCCACACCGGAGCGGATGTGCCAGGATCTCGGAGTGGACCGGGTGTCGTCGAGACCGAGGCCCGCCGGACCGGCGGCCGGTTGGCGGTGAGCCTGATCCCACGCAGCCCGTCGGTGGTGGCTCCGGGGGCTGTGCACGTCCCGGGGTGGCTCGACGTCGACGGCCAACGGGCGCTGGTGGCATCGTGCCGCCGGTGGGCCGAGGATGCGGGCGGCTTCCGAGCCCCCCGCATGCCCAGGGGTGGGACGATGTCGGTGCAGATCACCTGCCTGGGTTGGCACTGGTACCCCTACCGCTACTCGTGGACGGTGGACGACGGCGACGGCAGGAGGGTGGCCGGGTTCCCGCAGTGGTTGGAGGATCTCGGCCGACGGGCGGTGGCCGACGCCGCCGGCGTCGACCACGAGGTGTGGGGGAGGGACCCGCAGATGTCTGCCCACCCGGCCGACTACCGTCCCGACGTGGCCCTCGTCAACTGGTACGGGCCGGGCGCACGGATGGGCATGCACGCCGACCGGGACGAGCGCGGCGCGGCGCCGGTGGTGTCGGTCAGCCTCGGTGACACCTGCGTGTTCCGCTTCGGCACCGCCGCCGGCCGAGGCCGGCCGTGGACGGACGTCCACCTCGAATCGGGCGACCTGTTCGTGTTCGGGGGCCCGTCCCGCCTCGCCTTCCACGGTGTGCCCAGGGTCCTGCCGGGCACGGGGGACCCTTCGATCGGTCTGGGGGCCGGGCGCTTCAACGTGACGCTGCGGCAGTCGGGGCTGGTCGACGAGCCGGTGCCGGCGAGCGGATCCGGCGACGGCCGACATCGCCGCTGACGGGTCGGCAAGGCCGCCAGGTGCGGAAATGCTTGCCGCAAATGTCGACCCCGATGATAGGATTCGTGGATCCAAGGAAAGGGGCAGCAATGAACGAGAAGAACGAAAAGCGTGCGTACGAGAAGCCCGAGCTGCAGCGGCTCGGACTTCTCCGTGAGCTGACCAAGTTCAGCTTCAACCACCACCAGCCGTACTAGACCACTTGGTCTCATTGATCCGGCCGGACCGTTGGCGCTGAGGTGTTAGACCACAACAGCGTCTTCGGCCGACGGGATCGGGTGATGGTTCAAGAAGTCGAGGGTCAGGCGGTGCTGCTCGACATCGAGAGCGGCGAGTACTTCGCCCTCAATGAGGTGGGGAAACGTGTCTGGGATCTGTGCGACGGCACACGGTCCGTGGCTCAGGTGGCCGACACGATCTGTTCCGAGTACGACGTGCCCGCGGACACGGCGTTGGACGACACCGGCGCGCTTCTCGAACACCTCGCCGGAGCCGGGCTTGTCACCGGCGCCTAGCGCACCGAGCAGGACGACGGCCGCCCGAAGGCCCCCACCGCTCCTCCTGGTGCGGTTGGCGGCGGTGGCGGCGGCCGCGCCCTTCCTGGCTCGCGCCGGCCTTCCGGGGCTCCAGCGATGGCTCGAGCCGGGCCGGACCCCCGCTCCGATCGACCCCGCCGACAGTGTCCGGATCGAGGACCAGATGGGCGCCTGGGTCGACGGCATCATCCGGCGCGGTCACCCGTTGGTGCGCCCAGGTTGCCTGACCCGGGGGGTCACCCTCTACTACGCCCTCCGTCGAGCGGGCGATGACATCTCGCTCTGCTTCGGGGTCGGCACCGACCAGGGGGAGGTAGCCGGTCACTGCTGGTTGGACAAGGCCGGCGAACCGCTGCTCGAACGGGTCGATCCCCGTTCGAAGTTCACCGAGGTGGTCCGGCTGACACCGGCGGGAGTGACCCACTGAGACCGGGTCGGGACCGGAGGAGACGGTGACCCCGGACCTTCCCGTGGCTCGGGACGGGCCAGTGTCCGGGCCAGTGGCATGGCCGCTGGCGGCCACCTACGGGCTCGGAGGCCTCGGCGTGGAGGTGAGGTGCGATGAGCCCCCGGTGGCCGAGCTCATCGCTTCCCGCCTCCGTGGCCTCAACACGGACGGCGACCGACCTCCCGACGTGGTGGTGGAGGTCCGGGGGCCGGGCTGTGACCGGAGCTGGCCTCCTGAGCCCGAGGGCGCGGGCCGTCCGATCTATGACGCTCCCAGCACCCACATCGACTATTTCGACGGTTCGGATCAGCTGTTCGTCGACTACGACCACCGCGCCCGGCTCCTGTGCACACCCGCCCGGGGGCTCATCCAGCTCTCGATCACCGGCTCCGATCCGGGTGACGAGGTGTTGGCCACCCACCCGCTCCTGACCATCGCGCTGGTCGAGACGATGAAGCGCTTCGAGCGGTTCCCCCTGCACGCCGCCGGGCTGGCCCTCAACGGGAAGGGAGTGCTCATCCCGGGGGCGAGCGGCTCCGGCAAGTCGACCACGTCGGTCACACTGGTGCGGGCAGGTTTCGATTTTCTCTCCGATGACACGGTCTTCCTCATCCCGTCACCCGACGGCATCTGGGTGGCGGGATTCCCCGACGAGGTCGACGTGACGGACAACACGGTGGCCAGAGTTCCCGAGCTCGGTCACCTGGCCGGGGCGCCCCTGCTGCCGGGCCGCGAGAAGCACAGCTTCCGGGTCGAGGAGGTCTTCGGCGTCGAACCGCTGGCCGGATGCCGCCCGACCGTCCTCATCACCCCGCAGGTGGTGGCCGGACCGCGTTCCGAGGTCGAACCGCTGGCGCCGTCCGAGGCCCTCATCGGGCTCCTGCCCAACGTGCTCCTCACCGATCCGGTGGCCAGCCAGGCCCATCTCGACATGCTGGCCGCCCTGGTCGAGTCGGTGCCCTGCATGAGGTTCCGGGTCGGCTCGGACCTGGACGCCGCCGTGGCCTGCGTCACCGATCTGGTCTCGTGAGCGCGGGAGGTGGGCCGGGGGGAATGGACGAGCGGGTCGGGCGCTCCCTGGTCCAACTGACCAGGAGGCCCGAGGCCCGGACGACCGACCCGCTGGCTCTCCTCGGCCAGATTCCCGCCGAGCGACTGGTCGACCGGGCATGCCACCACCGGGTGCCGGGGGTGGTGTACCGCTCCCTGTCCGAGCTCGGGGTGGGCGGCGCCGAGTTCGCCGGGCTGCGCACCGCCTACCAGATGGCCTCTGTCTCCCACGGGCGGTGCCTGCTGGAGCTGCGGACGGTGGCCGGGGCGTTGGGGAACCTCCAGCACCCGTGGTTGGTGGTCAAGGGTCCGGTGCTGGCCGAGATCGGCTACGGCGATCCGGGTGCCCGCCTCTACGAGGACCTCGACATCGTGGTGGCGCCCGCCGATCTGTCGGCGGCACTGACGGGCATCGAGGCCGCCGGTGGCCGTGTGACCGACCTCAACTGGCCGATGATGGTTGACCTCATGCGGGCCGAGGTCCCGATGGTCCTCCCCGACGGGATGCTCGCCGATCTCCACTGGCACCTGCTGGTCACCCCCTCGATCCGGGCGCGGTTCGCCATGCCCATGGACGGGCTCATCGAACGGAGGAGGACGGTCCGCCTGGGCGGGACCGATGTGGCCACGCTCGACACGGTCGACGGGATCTTGTATCTGTGCCTCCACGGATCCCTCTCCGGCGGCGACCAGCTGGTGTGGCTCAAGGACCTCGACCAGATGATCGTCAGCGAGGCCGTCGACTGGGACGAGCTCGTCCGCCGCGCCGCCCGATACCGGGTGGGGCTGGTGGCGGGCATGCAGCTGGAGCGGGCGCGGGCGGTGCTCGGCGCCCGGGTGCCCGAATCGCTGCCCGCCGCCCTGGCCGCCAACGCGGCGTGGTGGCGATGGTGGCGGACCAGGGAGCGCCAGGTGGGCATGGCCCGGTGGGGTGGTCAGGACCACGACGACAGCCGGTTCGTCTCGGCCACGTCGGACGGCAGCCGGGCCAGCGCGGTCGAGCTGGCCCGGATGGTGACCTCGGACATGGCCGTGCACTATCTCGGCCCCCGGGAGCACGGCCGCCGGAACCCCGGGGGCGGCGACGGGCCGGCGGGCGACGGCCCGGCGGGGGGCGGCCCGGAGAAGAACGGCCCGGAGAAGAACGGCCCGGCGGGGGGCGGCCCGGAGAAGAACACGCCGGCGCTCTACCGGCCAGAGGGGTCGGGCGACGACCGGGCCGAGTACCTCGAGCGGGTCGAGGCCGGTCGCTGGACCTGACGCCGGACGGAGCCGACGACCTGACGCCGGTGGGCCACTCCGGCGCCGGCGGGGGCCACGGCGCAATGTTTTGGCGCCCTCGGCAGGACTCGAACCTGCGCACACGGCTCCGGAGGCCGATGCTCTATCCGCTGAGCTACGAGGGCGGGCGACGGTGAGGAACCCGGTCCGTCGGACCGACCGCTCCCTCACGAAGGGCCCAACTGTAGTGCGGCGGCACCTGATCGAGACCCCGATCCGACGGCCGGCGCCCCGCGACCACGTATCCTCGCAGCTACATGCCGATCAGAGATCACCTTGCCCGGGCCGTCAGCGACGCCTTCACCACCGTGGCCGAGCGGGACGCCCTCGACCTCCGGGTCGATCCGGCGTCGGTCCATCTGGAGCGCCCGGCCCGCCGCGAGCACGGTGACTGGTCGACCAACATCTCGCTGGTCATGGCCAAGCAGGCCGGAACCAACCCCCGGGCCCTGGCCGCATCGCTGGTGGAGGTGCTTCACGCCGACCCGCCCGCCCACACCTCGGGCATCGAGATCGCCGGGCCCGGTTTCATCAATTTCCGGCTCGACGACGGTTGGCTGCACGACGCCCTGGCCGAGCTCCTCGACGAGGGCGAGGATGGCTACGCCCGGCCCGATGTGGGCCACGGCGAGCGCGTCCAGGTCGAATTCATCTCGGCCAACCCCACCGGTCCCATCCATGTGGGCAACGGGTGGTGGGGGAGCTACGGCGACTCCCTGGCCAGGGTCCTGGCCCGCGCCGGCTACCGGGTGAGCCGGGAGTACTACGTCAACGACACCGGTGGCCAGATCCGGACCCTGGGGGAGAGCCTGCTGGCCCGGCGGCACGGACAGCCGGTGCCCGAGGGCGGCTACCAGGGTGACTACGTGACCGAGCTGGCGGCCACCTACGAGGGGCCCGACGACGTGACGGTGGCGGGCCGGTGGGCGGCGGAAGGGATCCTCGACCACATCAGGGCCTCGTTGGCCGCGGTGGGCATCGTGTTCGACGAGTGGTACAGCCAGGCATCGATCGAAGAGAGCGGAGCCGTCGACGAGACCATCGCCCTCCTGGCCGCCAAGGGTCTGGTCTTCGAACAGGACGGCGCCACCTGGTTCCGCGCCACCGAACTGGGCGACAGCCGCGATCGGGTGCTGCGCAAGCAGAACGGCGACGCCACCTACCTGGCCGGTGACATTGCCTACCACCGCGACAAGTTCCTGGTGCGAGGCTTCGACCGGGTCATCGACGTCTTCGGCGCCGACCACCACGGGCAGGTGGCCAGCCTGAAGGCAGGCGTGGAGGCCCTCGGCGTGGACCCGGGGCGCCTCGAGGTCAAGCTGGGCCAGATGGTCTCGTTGATGGACGGGGACGAGGCCGTGAAGATGGGAAAGCGGGCCGGAAACGCCATCTCCCTCGACACGCTGGTAGCCGACATCGGACCCGACGCCACCCGGATTCTCAGCCTCATGACCTCACTGGACCAGGCCAGCACCTTCGATCTGGCCGCCGTCAGGGAGCAGTCGGTGGACAACCCGGTCTTCTACGTGCAGATGGTCAGTGCCCGGATCGGCGGGGTGGGCCGGAAGGCCGTCGAACGGGGGGTCGGGCGGGTTCCCCGGTCCCGGGTGGACCTCACGCTCCTCACCCATGACCGCGAGCTCGAGTTGATCCGCTGCCTCGAGGAGCTCCCCGAAGTGGTGGCCGAAGCGGCCACCGATCGGGCACCGACCAAGGTGACCACCTGGGTGCGGCGGCTGGCCACCTGCTTCCACGGCTTCTACCACGACTGTCCCATCCTGGCCGACGGGGTCGATCCGGAGCTGGCCCAGGCGCGCCTGTGGCTGGTCGAAGGGACCCGGATCGGACTGTCCATCGGGCTCGGCCTCCTCGGGGTCTCCGCTCCGGAAGCGCTGTGAGCAGCCCCGACGGCCAGGCAGTCCCGCCGTCGGCCGGCCCGGCCGACCCGATCCCCTTCGGCCTGCTGCCGATGACGGCGGAGATCGGTGCAACCGGCGGGCTCCGGGTCGGTGGTGTCGATCTGGTCGGCCTGGCCGAGGAGGCCGGCACCCCCCTCTTCGTCTACGACGAGACCCATCTCCGGACCCGCTGCCGGGAGGCGGTCGAAGCCTGGGGCGACGGCGTGGCCTACGCCACCAAGGCCTTCTTGTGCCTGGCCATGGCCCGTCTGGCCCACGAGGAGGGGATGTGCCTCGACGTGTCCACCGGGGGCGAACTGCATGTGGCGCTGTCGGCCGGCGTGCCCCCTGCGCGGCTGGTCCTCCACGGGAACAACAAGTCCGAGCCGGAGCTGGCCTCGGCCCTGGAGGTGGGGGTGGGCCGGATCGTGATCGACTCGTTCGACGAGATCGACCGCCTCGAAACGCTGCTCTCCGACCGGCCTCCTTCGACGCCTCCCAAGGTCCTGGCCCGGGTCACCCCGGGGGTGGAGGTCCACACCCACGAGTTCGTCCGCACGGGACAGGACGACTCCAAATTCGGGTTCGGGCTGGCTTCGGGGGTGGCCACGGCCGCCGTCGACCGCCTTTCGGGCCTCCACCGCCAGGGGGTCGTCGAGTTCGTCGGCATCCACGCCCATCTCGGGAGCCAGGTCTTCGCGCTGGCTCCCTTCACCCAGGCCATCGCCGTGCTGGCCGAGTTCTTCGCCCCCCTCGGACTCCCCGAGCTGGTGGTGGGTGGGGGCCTCGGCGTCGCCTACGTCGCCGGCGAGGAGGCGCCGCCGATGGCCCAATGGGCCGGTTCGGTACGCAGGGCGTGCCGGGAGGCGGGTATCCCCGATTCGGTCCGGGTGACCGCCGAGCCCGGGAGGTCCATCGTGGCCGCCGCGGCCATCACCCTCTACCGGGTGGGGACGATCAAGCACGTTCCCGGACACCGGACGTACGTGTCCGTGGACGGGGGGATGAGCGACAACCCACGGCCGGTCCTGTACGGGAGCGGTTACGAGGCGTTCCTGCCCCGCGAGGTGGCCGCGGCCCGGCCGAGCCCGGTCCGGGTCGTCGGCAAGCACTGCGAGACCGGCGACGTCGTCGTGTCGGAGGGTTTCGTCCCCGACGATCTGTCGGTGGGTGACATCCTCGCCACCCCGGTGACCGGTGCCTACGGGCATTCGATGGCTTCCAATTACAACAAGGTCCTCCGGCCCCCGGTCGTCTTCGTGGCCGGCGGCGAGAGCCGGGTGGTCGTACGCCGGGAGACACTGGGCGACCTGGTGCGCCTGGATAGTTGACCGGCACTCCCGTCTCCGGTCAGGCGGTAGCGTGAGCGGGTGACCTTGGCCTCCTCCGAACGCTCGGTCCGCGTCGCCGTGCTCGGGTGCGGGACGGTCGGCTCCGCACTGGTCGGCATGCTGCAGGACCGCGCCGACGCACTCGTCGTGCAGAGCGGGGCCCATCTCGACATCGGCGGGATCGCAGTGACCGATCTGTCGAGGCCCCGTGCCCCCCATATCCCGTCGCGACTGCTCACCACCGACGCGGAGGAACTGGTCGGCGACCCGTCGATCGATGTCGTGGTGGAGCTCATCGGTGGGCTCCACCCCTCGGAGGCGCTGGTCAGGACGGCCCTGGACGCCGGCAAACCGGTGGTCACCGCCAACAAGGCGCTCCTCGCCTCACCTGAGGGGGTGGGCTTGCGGGTACTGGCCAAGGAGAAGGGGGTGGACCTGCTGTACGAGGCCGCGGTGGCCGGGGCCATCCCACTGGTGCGAGCCCTCCGTGAGTCCCTGACCGGCGAGCGCATCCACCGGGTGATGGGCATCGTCAACGGGACGACCAACTTCATCCTGACCAAGATGAGCGAGGAGGGCACGGAGTACGACGACGTCCTGGCCGAGGCCCAGGCCCTCGGTTTGGCCGAGCGCGACCCGACCGCCGACGTGGAGGGTTTCGACGCCGCGGCCAAGGCCGCCATCCTGGCCGGTGTTGCTTTCGGCTACGACGTGGCCGGTGCCGACGTCATGCGTGAAGGCATCACCGGCATCCGGACGGTCGACGTCGAGTTCGCCGACCGGTTCGGGTACGCGGTCAAGCTCCTGGCCATCGTGGAGCGGACCGGTGACGACGCAGTGTCGGTACGGGTGCATCCCGCCATGGTGCCGAAGACGCATCCGCTGGCCGGGGTCCGTGAGGCGTACAACGCCGTGTTCATCGAAGGCGAGGCGGCCGGCGAGCTGATGCTCTACGGCCTGGGTGCCGGAGGCCTGCCCACCGCCAGTGCCGTGCTCGGCGATCTCATCGACGCCACCCGGAACCTACTGGCCGGCACGACGGCCCCGTCGCCGGATCGGACGCCGGCCCGACTTCTACCGGCAACCGAGCTGCGGACGCAGTACTACGTGAGCCTCGACGTCGCCGACCGATCCGGCGTGCTCGCCGCGGTGACCAAGGTCTTCGGCGACCATCATGTGTCCATCCGCTCGATGGAGCAGGAGGACCATGCCGGACAGGAGGACCATGCCGGAGAGGCTCGGCTCATGTTCATGACCCACTCGGCCAATGAGGGCGACGTCCGTTCCACCCTCGAGGCGCTGGCCGAGCTCGACACCGTCGGGCAGATCGGTGGCGTGATGCGAATCGTGGGAGCCGACGGATGACGGGGAGGTCGGGAGTCACCGCATGGCGGGGCGTGATCGAGGAGTACCGGCAGTTCCTCCCGGTGACGGAGGTCACGCCGGTCGTCACCCTGCTCGAGGGGGGAACCCCCCTCCTTCCCGCACCGCGCCTGTCGGCCCGGGTCGGGGCCAAGGTCTTCTTGAAGGTGGAGGGAGCCAATCCGACCGGGTCGTTCAAGGACCGGGGGATGACCGTGGCCATCTCCAAGGCCGCCGAAGAAGGGGCGAAGGCGGTGGTGTGCGCGTCGACGGGCAACACCTCGGCGTCGGCCGCGGCCTTCGCGGCCCGGGCGGGCCTGACCTGTGCCGTGCTCATCCCCGAGGGCCACATCGCGCTGGGCAAGCTGGCGCAGGCCTTGATCCACGGGGCACGGGTCCTTCAGGTCAGGGGCAACTTCGACCAGTCACTGGCCATCGTGCGCGAGCTGGGCGAGCGGGCGCCGGTGACGGTGGTGAACTCGGTGAACCCGTACCGGATCGAGGGACAGAAGTCGGGTGCCTTCGAGATCGTGGACGAGCTGGGCGACGCCCCTCATGTGCACTGCATACCGGTCGGCAATGCCGGCAACATCACCGCCTACTGGAAGGGCTATCTCGAGTTCAAGGAGGCGGGACGCTCGACCCGGCTCCCGCGCATGCTCGGTTTTCAGGCTGCCGGCGCGGCTCCCATCGTGGAAGGACACCCGATCGAACACCCGGAAACGGTGGCCACGGCCATCCGGATCGGCAATCCCGCCAGTTGGTACGGTGCGTCGTCGGCGGCCTCCGAATCCGGCGGTGGCATCGCTGCCGTCACCGACGAGGAGATCCTCGCCGCATACCGCTTCCTCGCCGCCGAGGAGTCCGTCTTCTGTGAGCCGGCATCGGCGGCGTCGGTGGCCGGCCTTCTGAAGACCGGCCTGCCCGACGGTGCCGGCCCGGAGGTCACCGTGGTGTGCGTGCTCACCGGCCACGGACTGAAGGATCCCGATATCGCCATCAGCCAGATCTCCGTGCCGACGGTGGTCGATGCCGACCTCGGCGCCGTACTCGACGAGCTGGGCTTGTAGCCGGCGTCGCGCTCGTGCCCCGCGTCCTTCCCGTGTCCATTCCGTGTCCCCCGGTATCGCTGTCCGCTGTCCCTTCCGTGCCCGGCCCGGTCGCCTGAAGGTCGGAGAGGATGCGGCCGATACGAGCATTGTTGCCGGAGTGCTCCCGTCCCTGTAGTATGTGTGCACCTTCGCTTTCCACAAATTGCCCCTTCGGGCTTGTGGGCGGGGCCTTCTGGCTCGCTTCGCACGACGCGGCCAGCCCGTAACGGCGTCGGGGGGAATGGCAGGCGAGAGACGATCTCGAATCATGCGATTCCCCGCTCCCTGAATCCTGGCGGTGGAGTCACTCCACCTGCCAACGAGGACATTCGAAACGAGGATGCCGATGACTGCCGACCAGCAGCTCGAGCGCTCGGTGTTGGAGGGCAAGGAGCGAGAAGAGCTCCACGCCATCGCCCAGGCACTGTCTGTGAAGACCAACACCAGAACGAAAAAAGCGGACATGATCGATGGCATACTCAAGGCCACTGGCGTCTCGGTTGACGGCAGTTCGGCCAACGGCGACCGCAGTTCGGCCAACGGCGACGCCGGATCGGCCAACGGCGACGCCGGATCGGCCAACGGCGACGCCGTCGGCAGCGGCGCGTCGAGCAACGGGGATTCGCCGGGTCGGTCCTCGAGCCGTCGTCGCAGCACCGCAAATCGTGCCTCGACCACCTCATCGGTCAGCCGGGCCGGATCCTCCGACACGGGTGCTTCTGCCGACAGCGGCCGGCAGCCGGGGGTCCACTCATTCGGTCCTGCGGACGACGCCGACCAGCTCACCGGGGCCGTCGATCTCGAAGACGAGTTCATCGATCTCGGCGCCGGCGACAGTGGAGGGGGACAGGGCCAAGCCGTCGTCCAGCAGCAGGAGCGGGCCTCCACCGCTCCTGACGACGTGCAGACCAACGCGGGCGTTCAGCCGGGCACCGATGGCGGTCGTCAGGGAGGGCAACCAGGTGGCGGGCAGGGCAGCAACCGCAACCAGAACAACCGCAACCAGAACGGCCGTAACCAGAACAACCCCAACAACCAGAACAACCGGAACAACCGCAACAACCAGGGTGGCGGCAACGACGACATGGGCAACCGTCGCAGCAACCGGCGTCGGCGTGGACGGGACCGCCAGGGTGGGGGAGCCGAAGGCGATCTCCAGGGGGCCGGAGGTAATCAGGACCAGCAGTACCAAGGCGAGCTCATCCCGGTCCGCGGCCTCCTCGACCTGCGTGACGAGGGCTACGGGTTCCTCCGGTGCGAGGGGTATCTTCCATCGACGAAGGACGTGTACGTCTCGATCAGCCAGGCTCGTCGCTTCGCCCTTCGCAAAGGCGACAGCATCGAGGGCTTCTGCCGGCCGGCGGGCAGCACCGAGAAGTATCCCGCACTGCTGCAGATCGACACCGTCTCGTCGCTCGATCCGGAGGCGGCCCGCAGCCGTCCGCGCTTCGAGGACCTGACGCCGCTCTTCCCCGACGAGAGGTTGCACCTCGAGACGCCCGGGGACAAGGAAAACCTGACCGCCCGTATCGTCGATCTCCTGTCACCCATCGGCAAGGGTCAGCGGGGGCTCATCGTGTCGCCGCCCAAGGCCGGCAAGACCACCGTGATGAAGCACATCGCCCATTCGATCGAGGCGAACAACCCCGATGTGCACCTGATGGTGCTGCTGGTCGACGAACGCCCCGAGGAAGTGACCGATATGCGTCGCTCGGTGAAGGGGGAGGTCGTTGCCTCCACGTTCGACCGGCCTTCCGAGGAGCACACCTCGGTGGCCGAGTTGGCCATCGAGCGGGCCAAGCGTCTCGTCGAGTCCGGTCGGGACGTGGTCATCATCCTCGACGGGATCACCCGATTGGCTCGGGCCTACAACCTGGCCCAACCGGCCACCGGGCGCATCATGTCCGGCGGTGTCGACTCGGGCGCCCTGTATCCCCCGAAGCGGTTCTTCGGTGCGGCGAGGAACATCGAAGAAGGTGGATCGCTCACCATCCTGGCCACGGCGCTCGTCGAGACGGGTTCGAAGATGGACGAGGTCATCTTCGAGGAATTCAAGGGCACCGGCAACATGGAGCTCCGTCTGGACCGACGCTTGGCCGAGCGGAGGCTGTACCCGTCGATCGACGTCAACGCCAGTTCCACCCGCCACGAGGAGCTGCTCTTCGACCGGTCTCAGCTCCAGCAGGTGTGGAAGCTCCGTCGGGTGCTCAATGCCCTGGCCAACGAGGGCAGCGCTGCGGCCGGCCTCGAGTTGCTCATGGACAAGATCCGCACCACCAAGAGCAATGACGAGTTCCTGGCCGAGATCGCCAAGGGTCCGGCCACCTGAGGAACGGACCGGTCGCCGCCTCCGGTACACTCTGTCCGCTGCGGAACGGCACCCCGTCATCTCGTTCCGCCTCTCCGGGAGACTCCAATGAAGACTGATATCCACCCCTCCTACGTCGAAGCCTCCGTGCGCTGTTCCTGCGGGAATACCTTTACGACCCGCTCGACCAAGCCCGAGATCCACCTCGAGCTCTGCAACGAGTGCCACCCGTTCTTCACCGGCAAGCAGAAGCTCGTGGACTCCGGCGGCCGGGTCGAGCGGTTCCAGCGGCGCTACGCGAAGACCGGATCGCGAAAGAAGTCTGCCGCCCCGCCCGCATCCTGATCCCATCGCTGCCGATCTGATCGCCCTCCGGCCGGTTCAGCCGAGGGTGTGGCCGCAGCCCCGGGGTGGGCTGCGCCCGGCGCGGTTGGCGCTACCCTTGGCCCGTGCTCCACGACCGGTTCAGTGACCGCCTGAAGGAGCTCGAGCAGGAGTACGAGGCGGTGCTGGCCGAGCTCAATGACCCGACGCTATCGTCGGACCCGGGCCACTTGCGGGACGTGTCGAGGCGCCACCGGGAGCTCGAGGAGGTGGTGGGCTGCTGGCATCGCCTCCAGGCGGCCGAGTCCGACCTCGAGGTGGCACGCGAGATGGTCAACGACGCATCAGGTGATCAACGCGAGCTGGCTCAGGCCGAGGAGGCACAGGCCGAGGAGGACGTGTCCCGGCTGGCGGAGGAGCTCCGTCTGCTCCTCGTACCGCGTGACCCCAACGCCGGCCGCAATGTGATCATGGAGATCCGCGGCGCGGAGGGAGGCGAGGAGGCCAACATCTTCGCCAAGGATCTGTACGAGATGTACTCGCGCTATGCCGCGGCCAAAGGATGGAAGGTCGAGGTCCTCTCGTCCAGCCCCTCGGAGCGGGACGGGTTGAACGAGATCACGTTCGTGGTCAAGGGAGAGGATGCCTGGCAACGGCTCGAGCACGAAGGCGGACCCCACCGGGTGCAGCGGGTGCCGGTGACCGAGTCGCAGGGCCGTATCCACACCTCGTCGGCCGCGGTGGCGGTCCTGCCCGAGGCCGAGGAGGTCGATGTCGCCATCGATCCCAACGACCTCAAGATCGACGTGTACCGCTCCACCGGTCCGGGGGGTCAGTCCGTGAACACCACCGACTCGGCCGTGCGCATCACCCACCTCCCCACCGGGCTGGTCGTGGCCATGCAGGACGAGAAGAGCCAGATCCAGAACCGGGCCAAAGCCATGATCGTCCTGCGGTCGCGACTGCTGAAGGCCGAACAGGATCGGCAGTCGGCCGAGCTGTCCCAGCAGCGGCGCAGCCAGGTCGGCAGCGGGGGCCGGTCGGAGAAGATCCGGACCTACAATTACAAGGACAACAGAGTCACCGACCACCGGATCAAGCTGACCCTGCACAAGCTCGACCGAATCCTGATGGGCGATCTCGACGAGCTGACCAATGCCCTCATGGCCGACAAGCGTTACCGGCAGCTCGGGGAGGACTGAGGGCATGGGGCGGACGCACCGGAAGGCGACGAGCGGGGACGAGCGGGCACCGGTCGGATGACCGGGGAGGCGGAGTCCCGCTCGCAGCTGGTCGAAACCATCGCCCTGCAATTGGGCTCGAGGCGGGAGGCGACGTGGATCGTCGACCACGCCGGTACAGAGCTGGCCCAAACCATGGCCGATCGGAGGAGGGCGGGCGAGCCCCTGCAGTACGTGCTCGGCTCCTGGCCGTTCCGGACCGTGGAGCTCCACGTCGATCCGCGGGTTCTCATCCCCCGCCCCGAGACCGAGTACCTGGTGGAGGTGGCTCTGGGAGAGCTGGACAGGATGTGTGGCCGGCGCGGCGACCCGGGGGCCGGACCGCCGTCCGGAGCCCCGGGACCGCCATCGGGACCGCCGGGACCGCCATCACCGCCGGGACCGCCGGGACCGGGCGCCCGCCGGACGGCAGTGGACCTCGGTACCGGTTCGGGGGCGATCGCACTCTCGCTGGCCGTCGAGGGCGGGTCCCGCTGTCCGAACCTCGACGTATGGGCGACCGATGCCTCGATCGACGCCTTGGCCGTCGCCCGTGCCAACCTCGAATCTCTCGGCCGGCTCGATCCGGAGGCGGCCCGGCGGGTGCGGCTGGCGGCCGGCTCGTGGTTCGACGCGCTTCCCTCAGAGCTGGCCGGACGGGTCGACCTCCTGGTGTCCAATCCGCCGTATGTGACCGCGTCGGAGTACCCCGATCTCGACCCGTCGGTCCGGGAGTGGGAGCCGCGGGAGGCGCTGGTGGCGGCGGCGGACAGCCACGGAGTCGAGGGCATGGCCGCCATCGAGGCGATCGTCTCGACGGCCCCGCCGTGGCTGTCGCCCGGCGGTGCACTGGTGATCGAGGTCGCCCCCGGGTTGGCCGACGCATCCATCGCCGCGGCCCGGCGGGCGGGCTTTGGCCATGCCGCCATCGAGCGGGACCTCGCCGGCAGACCCCGGATCCTGCTGGCTCGCCGGTGACCGCGGCCCCCATCCGCCAATCTTCCGATGACGGCGGATGTGCCGCCGCCGCCGAGGCCCTGGCTGCCGGCTCGGTGGTCGCCGTGCCGACCGACACGGTCTATGGACTCGCCGTCCTTCCCTCCGTGGCCGGGACGGTGGAGCGGCTGTTCCTGCTCAAGGGGCGTCCGAAGGACGTCGCCGTGCCCATGTTGGTCGCCACCTGGCATCAGGCAGAAGAGGTCGCCGGCCCATGGAGCGGACCGGCCGAGCAGCTGGCCGTGCGGTACTGGCCCGGCCCGCTGACCCTGGTGGTCCACCGGGCCGACGGATTCTCGGCCGACCTGGGCGGACCGGCGACAGCACGGAAGACGGTGGGCGTACGGTGGCCGGATCACCCCGTTGTGGGGCGGCTGGGCCGGGAGCTGGGTCCGTTGGCCGTCACCAGTGCCAACCTCCACGGTTCCCCGCCGGCGTCCACCGCCGACGAGGTCGCCGCCGTGTTCTCCGGCCTCGAAGGGCTGGCGCTCATCCTCGACGGTGGCACGTGCGACGGCCTGCCCTCCACCGTTGTCGAGTGCCTCGGGCCGGACATCCGGTGCCTCCGTGAGGGTGCCATTCGGTGGGACGAGATCGTCGAGCCGCCTCTCGGCGAATCCCCTCCCGACGGCTCCTGACCGGGGCGGGTCCGCCCCGTGGGGGACCGCCTGCCGCTGTCCGACGGGGGTGGGCTGCCTGGTCCGAGGTCCGGGGCGCCTCCATCGGAGGTGAGGACTCCCTGTCCGCTACCATTCGGTCTTCGAGGGCATCGAAACTGGGGGTTGGCATTGGTGTTTTCCAGCATCGTCGTCGGCACCGACGGCTCGGAGACGGCGGGTGAGGCGGTGGCGCTGGCCGTTCAGATCGCCCGGCAGAACAGCGCGCGGCTGCATCTCGTGGTGGGTGTCCACTCCTCGACGGCGGTCGCCGTGCCCTCCGGCGGGGCCAGCTTCTCGGATCCGGCCGGGGGCCCGGTCCTGAGGAAAGCCGCCGAGAGCGTGCTCGAGGGCATGGCCGAGACGGTCGAGGGGCTCGACGTGGAGATCCATACCGGTGTGGGAAATGCGGCCGACGTCATCGTCCGGGTGGCGGACGAGGTCGGAGCCGACCTGATCGTCGTGGGCAGCAAGGGGATGCAGGGGACGAGGCGGATCCTGGGATCGGTACCGAACCGGGTCGCCCACAAGGCAGGGTGCCACGTACTGGTGGCCAAGACCACCTGAGAGAGCCGCCGCCCCCCTTCGGACCGCCGGCGGGGGGGTGGGGTTGACTGTCCCCCCTCGAACGGGGGACACTGGGTAGGTCATGGAAGCCCGATCCGACTCCCGCACCACGGTAACCATTATTGAGTAGGCACGTGCCCACCGGTATGTGCCTCCTCGACCGTCCACTTGGTGGGCGGTTTTTCAATTGCGGGACCGGCCGGTCCCATCCGGTCGGGGAGCGCGGAGAGGCGAATGGCACCCAAGCGACGGTCCACGGAAGGTGGCCGGGGCTGGAGTAGACCTCGGGCGGGACGGGTGAGCCCGGCCGGAGAGATGCGATCATGACCGGAAGACGACCAGAACGAGACGGCAGAGGGAACTGAGAACGGTGAGCACACACAAGGTTGGCATCATCGGTGGGGACGGGATCGGTCCCGAGGTGGTGGCCGAGGCGCTCAAGGTGGTCAAGGCAGCCGGGATCTCGATGGAGACGACCGAATACGACCTTGGCGCGGACCGGTACGTCCGCACCGGCGAGGTGCTGCCCGACCCGGTCCTGGCCGAACTGCGCCAACAGGACGCCATCCTGCTCGGAGCCGTGGGGCCGCCCGTGGGATCCTCTGCGGTCCCTCCCGGCGTCCTCGAGCGCGGCCTGCTGCTGCGCCTCCGCTTCGATCTGGACCTGTACGTCAACATGCGACCGTTCAACGGAGTACCCGGTTCGCTGGCTCCCGATTGCGATTTCGTCGTCATCCGCGAGAACACCGAGGGGACCTACGCCGGGGAAGGCGGCTTCCTCCGCCGTGGCACGCCGTTCGAGGTGGCCACGCAGGGTTCGGTCAACACTCGCCACGGCGTGGAGCGGTGCACCAGATTCGCATTCGAGCTGGCATCGGGTCGGCCCCGTCGGCACCTGACGCTGGTGCACAAGACCAACGTGCTCACGTTCGCCGGGGACCTGTGGCAACGTACGGTCGACGATGTGTCGGCCGAGTATCCGAATGTCGGGCGGGACTACAACCACGTCGACGCGACCTGTATCTACCTGGTGGAACATGCGTCCCGTTACGATGTGATCGTCACCGACAACCTGTTCGGCGACATCATCACCGATCTCGCCGGTGCCGTTGCCGGTGGAATCGGATATGCCGCATCGGCGAACCTCAACCCCGACCGCACCGGGCCCTCGCTCTTCGAACCCGTGCACGGGGCGGCTCACGACATCGCCGGTACCGGTCAGGCAAATCCGGCGGCTGCCATTCGATCGGCAGCTCTCATGCTCGATCACCTCGGCGAATCATCGGCAGGCCAGAAGGTGGCCATGGCGGTATCCGATTTCATCGCTTCTCGACCCGATCCCACCCTCTCGACCGCCGCAATCGGCGACGCCATCGCAGAAAGGCTGTAACCCATGCCGTTGACTCCCACCGAAAAGATCTGGATGGATGGCGAACTGGTCGACTGGGCCGATGCCAAGGTGCACATCCTCACCCACACCATGCACTACGGCTCAGGTGTGTTCGAGGGCATACGTGCCTACCCGACGTCACGGGGGGTGGCGGTGTTCCGCCTGCGCGAGCACATCGAGCGTCTCTTCCTGTCGGCCAAGATCTTCATGATCGATGTTCCGTACTCGGTGGAGGATCTGATGGACGCCACCCGGACGGTGGTCCGGGTGAACGGACTCGACCAGGGTTGCTACATCCGGCCCATCGTCTACCTGGGGTACGGGGAGATGGGGTTGAACCCCATCCCGTGCCCGGTCAACGTGTCCATCGCCGCCTGGCCCTGGGGCACCTACCTCGGAGAGGACGGGATCGCCAACGGCGTGTCGGTCAAGATCAGTTCGTGGCGGCGTCACGACCCCAACGCGGTGCCCACCGCGGCCAAGGGCACCGGGATGTACGTGAACTCCTCGCTGGCCAAGGTGGAGGCGCTGAAGGCCGGCTACGACGAGGCGATTCTGCTGGCCCCGGACGGCAAGGTCAGCGAGTGCACGGGAGAGAACATCTTCATCGTCCGCAGAGGACGGCTGATCACCCCCCCGGCATCCGACTCGGGGGCCCTCGAAGGCATCACCCAGCAGTCAGTGGAGACGATCGCACGCGACCTCGGGTACGCCGTGTCCTACGAACCCATCATCCGCACCGACCTCTATACGGCCGACGAGGCCTTCCTCACCGGTACCGCCGCCGAGCTGGTCCCGATCAGGGCCGTCGACGACCGGGAGGTGGGGGACGGCAAGCCGGGGCCGATCACGCAGAAGATCCAGCAGACGTTCTTCGCCGCGCTCCATGGTGAGGTGGACCAGTACAAGGACTGGTTGGACTATGTCGAGTGACGGTCCCACTCTCAACGACGACTCGTTCCGAGGAGGCCGGGCGCGGTCCGGAGAGGCCCATTCGCACGGAAACGGCCTGACCCACCGCCATCCGCAGACCCCGGGCCAGCACGCCCATGCCCAAGGGTTGGAGCGGCGCGGTGCGGAGCCAGCCACAGCCGGGCACGACTTCGAGCTACCCGCCTTCCCCTCCGCCGTCGATGTCTTCGATACCACGCTGCGGGACGGCTCCCAGCAGGAGGGGCTCTCCCTGACGGTGGACGACAAACTACGGGTTGCCGAGCAACTCGACCACCTGGGTGTGACGTTCATCGAGGGCGGATGGCCGGGGGCCAATCCCAAGGACGAGGAGTTCTTCGCCCGGGCCCCGGCCGAGCTCTCGCTGTCCAGGTCGACATTGGTCGCCTTCGGTTCCACCCGGCGAGCGGGAGTCAGGGCCGAGGACGACGAGACACTTCGCCACCTGGTGAAGGCCCAGACGGAGGCGGTGTGCATCGTGGCCAAGTCGTCCGAGATGCATGTCGTCGATGCACTCCGGACAACCCTCGACGAGGCGGTGGCCATGGTGGCCGACTCGGTGGAATTCCTCCGCGCCAATGACCTGAGGGTCTTCCTCGATGCGGAGCACTTCTTCGACGGGTACAAGGCCAACCCCGAGTTCACCACGCGTATCCTCCGCGCCGCCGAAGAGGCCGGGGCCGAGACCCTTGTCCTCTGCGACACCAACGGGGGGAGCCTGCCCCACGAGATCGAACGGATCGTCGCCGATGTGGTGGCTCGTTTCGAGTCCCAGGTCGGGGTCCATTTCCACAACGACAGTGGTTGTGCGGTGGCCAACTCGCTGGTTGCCGTGGGCCGGGGCGCCACCCACGTCCAGGGATGCGTGAACGGGTACGGGGAGCGTGCGGGCAACACCGATCTGTCGGCGGCGATCCCCGACCTCAGCCTGAAGCTGGGGGTCGGCACCATCCCGTCGGAACGGCTGGAGCTTCTGACTCCCGTCTCCCACCACATCTCGGAGCTGGTGAACATCGCGCCGAATCCGCAGCAGCCCTTCGTGGGTGCTTCCGTCTTCGCCCACAAGGCGGGACTGCATACCTCAGCCATTGCCCGGCGGTCTGATGCCTACGAGCACATCTCGCCCGAACTGGTGGGAAACGGAACCCGCTTCGTCGTGTCCGAGCTGGCCGGTCGATCCACGTTGGCCATGAAAGCAAGGGAGTTGGGCCTCGAACTGGATTCACAGGCCATGGCTTCCGTTCTCGACTCCCTCAAGCGCCTGGAGTACGAGGGCTACCACTTCGAGGTGGCGGACGGATCGCTGGAATTGCTCCTTCGGAACTCCACCGGATGGGAGCAGCCCTTCTTCGATCTCGAGTCCTACCGGGTCATCGCCGACCATGGTGACGGGCAGTGTACGGAGGCGACCGTCAAGATGACGGTGGGCGACGAGCGGATCGTCGCCACCGCAGAAGGCAACGGACCGGTCAACGCCCTCGACGGAGCGGTGCGAAAGGCGATCGGTCCCCACTTTCCAGCACTCGCCGGGGTCCATCTGGTCGACTACCGGGTGCGGGTCCTGGACTCGGCCAAAGGGACCGGATCGGTCACCAGGGTCCTCATCGACTCGACGGACGGGAATCGGACCTGGACGACCATCGGAGTCTCCGAAAACATCATCGCGGCGTCGTGGCAGGCCCTGTCCGATTCCATCGTCTACGGTCTGCTCCATGCCGGAGCGTCCGGCGACGCACCGGCCGACGAGTGAACCCCCACAGTCCTTCAGGAGTCTCAGCGTGACACAACCGAGTTTCGTACCCATCGTGGAGGCCGACCAGGTGCGTCCCGCCTACCGCCTCCAGGTGCCGAACATCTGGACCCAGTCGCGGCCGTCGGAGCTCCGTGGTGCCGCCTGGCCCTCCGGCGTCCAACTCGGAAGTCCCGGACCCGACCAGGGGTTCGCCCTCAAGCTGGCTCGGAGGTTCGAGGACCGACTGCAGGTCGTCGGAGGTGAGTCGGTCGAAGACGCCGTCGCCGGCTGCACCGCGGTGGCCACGCGGCGGTGTTCCCGGTTCGGACGAGCTCCGGCGGTCTATGACGTCGCCTTCGGGTTCACGCTGTGGGGGTTCCTCGGGGGCGCCCCGGACGATCTGGTGGAAGCCCGCGGGCCACTGTTCCGGTCAGCGGCCCACCACTACAAGTCCCAGCGAGCCATTGCCGACAGCGTGCACGAGGAGGCGCTCCGGCTGACCCCCGAAGCCGTCGCCGACCGGCTCGGGCAGTGGAGGACGATGATCACGCTGCCGGAGCCCGGCTGATCAGCCCGACCGGGACCATCGGCCGCCACAGGCGGCAGGCGGCGCCGAAGGCTCGGATGGCGGTTCAGCGGCCCTTTCGCCATTTGCGCTTGGCCGGCGCCGCGAAGGTGACCCCCGCGGTGCCGGCGGCTACCGGGGTTCTCCCGCCGCTGGTCACGGTCCGACGCGATCCCGCCTCCGGCCATGCCGGCGAGGTGCTCGACGCCCCGGGCTGGTTGCGCTCGTCGTCGCCGTCGTACCTCACGGTGACGTTGTCGGCCAGATGTGAGCCCTGGAGGGCTTTCTGGAACAGATCGGGAAACTGCCTTCCACCAGGGGTGGGGTGCCCGGCCGGCTCCGATCCCCGTCCCGCTCCGGGGCGCCCGGGAGGTGGGGCACCGTCCCTCTCCGGCGGCGAGGCCTGAACCGCGTCGTGGCGCGGCCGCTCCGCCGTCTGCATGCGGGAAGCATCCCCGGACGAGGGTTGCAGCTCAGACGGGTACCACTTGCCGTCGCTGGCCATCCTCTGATCGGGCCCCTCGTATATATCACTCACAGAAATGCCTCCACTACTATGCGTGTTAATTCGATTAGGGGCAGCTTAACCCGAGGGTGTGGCCGATGTCAGGTGAAATCTCCGGTACCGGGTCCATCGTGCCTCCGGTGGGAGACCCAGGGGAGTCGGGACTCCGCCTGCCGGGGGGGGTAGTTGTGGGGCGGAACCTGCCCTCCGGGTGGTCACGGGGGAGGTGGAACCTCCCCATCGGATGGTCGGAGGGCTGGCGGGTCCTTCACATCTCAGCTTTGACGCAATTATTGCCCCCAGCCACTAATTATCGTGTGGAGACGACAATTAGCCGAATTCCGGGAAATTTTGAAGTGCGCCGGTGCCGGTCCGAGTGGGGGAATTCTTGCGCCGCTGAGTAGCTTGTGTGGATGGACGTGCCCAATTTCAACCTGACCGAGGCGCACCGGCAGTTCCGTGACACCCTCCGCAAGTTCGCCGAGGACCGGATCGCCCCCAACGCCGCTGAGGCGGATCGGGACGCCACCTACCCGCGCAAGTCCTTTGACGCATGCGTCGAGCTCGAACTTCCAGCGCTGGGCATACCGGTCGAATTCGGAGGGGCCGGTGCGGACATGGTGACGCAGGCGATCATGGCCGAGGAGCTGGCCAGGGTCTGTGCCTCGACGTCGTTGAACCTTCTGATCTCCAAGCTCAGCATGCTGCCCGTGCTGAACTGGGGTTCCGAGGAACTCAAGCGCAGGTATGTGCCTCGGGTGGCATCGGGCGAGACCCAGGGCAGCTACTGCCTTTCCGAGGCGGACGCCGGAAGCGACGTCGCCGCCATGAGGACCCGAGCCGTGCGCAGCGGTGATCACTATGTCCTCAGCGGGACCAAGTATTGGATCACCAATGCGGGTATCTCGGACGTCTACACCGTCTTCGCCGTTACCGATCCGGCAGCGGGGCGCCGGGGGATCAGCTGCTTCGTGGTCGAGGCCGACTGGGGCGTCGAGGTCGCCCCTCCCGAGGACAAGATGGGGCTACGCGGCAGTCCCACGGCGGCGGTCACCTTCGACAACGTCAGCGTCCCTGCCGGCAACCTGGTGGGCGAAGAGGGAATGGGCTTCACCATCGCCATGCACACCCTCGATCGCAGCCGGCCCACCATCGGTGCGCAGGCGGTGGGTATCGCCCAGGGCGCCATCGACTGTGCGGCCGGATACATGAAGGACCGTCGAGCGTTCGGGAAACCGATCGCCGATCTCCAGGGGCTCCGCTTCATGCTGGCCGACATGGCCATCCGCACCGAGGCGGCCAGGACCCTGGTCTACCGGGCCTGCTCGGTCATCGACGCCGGTGATCCCGAGGGCGACCTCACCGTGATGGGTGCCATGGCCAAGTGCTTCGCGTCCGACACCGCCATGGCCGTGACAACCGACGCGGTCCAGCTTCTGGGCGGCTACGGATACGTCAAGGACTTCCCGGTCGAGCGGTTCATGCGGGATGCGAAGGTCACCCAGATCTATGAAGGCACCAACCAGATACAGCGGGTGGTGATCGCAAAGAAGCTGTTGGGCTAGGGGCCTCGGGATTCTTCGACCCGTTGCAACAGGCACGTCGGTGCCCGGCGCAGGCGTCACGAACCCGGGGCCGTGGGGGAGGCCGACGGACCCGGGGGGCCCGGTCGAACCGGTGCCGGTCGGCGAGACGATCGGTCCGATCTGATCGCCCCGGGAATCACCTCAGGTCCGGATGGCCGACCAACTCCAGACTCCGTCGCCAGAGCTCGCGCCGGGCGGAGTCGTCGTAGGCCTGGGCATTGGCCTTGGCCTCGCGGGTCCGGTCGAAGAACTTGCCGGTCGTCGAGTCGAGGTCCCGATCGTCGACCAACCGGAGGGTGGCGGCCACGCCGGCCTCGAGGCTGTCGATGCTGTCCCCGACCTCCTGCAGCACCATCTTGGTGGGCATGTAGGTGGCGGGATGCAGGCTGTTCACGGTGACCTCGGCGGCGGGGACCCGACTGGCCAGCTCGAAACCGAACATGACCTGGGCGAGCTTGCTCTGCTCGTAGGCGCGGATCCCGCTGTAGTTCTGCTCGAGCATGAGGTCGTCGAAGTCGAGGGGCTCCTGACGGATCGACGCCACGTTGACGATGCGGGCCGGAGCGGAGCCCCGGAGCAGCGGCATCAGGTCGAGCGTGAGGAGGAAGGGGGCCAGGTAATTCACGGCCAAGCGCAATTCGTATCCGTCCGCGCTGAGCCGCCGGGTACGGCCCTCGGGCTCCCCGGCGCCAATCCCGGCGTTGTTGACGAGGACATCGAGCCGGTCGGTCGCCGTCTGCACGTCGACGGCCAGCCGACGCACCTGAGCCAGATCGGCCAAATCGGCGAGCACGGTGGCCGGCCGGGGGGACCCGCCGGTCTCACTGATGCTGGTGGCCGCCCGGTCGAGCTTCTCCGCGTTCCGACCGTGGAGGATGACGGTGGCGCCTTCGGCGGAGAGCCGATGGGCCAGGGCGTACCCGAGGCCATCAGTGGCACCGGTGATGAGAATGGTTCGTGGATCGGTCATCTGGGTAGCCCTCGAGCCCTCGAGCCCTCGCCGGAGCCCGGTGCCAAGCCGCTCGGCGGACAGGCGATCCAGCTCCTACCTCGCCTCTCCGCCCGAGGCTATCGGGCCCTATTCGTAGATCATGACGCCGCGGATGTTCTTGCCCCCGAGCATGTCGGCATAGCCCTGGTTGACCTCCTCGAGCTTGTAATTCCGCGTGACCATGGTGTCCAGGTCGAGCTGGCCCTGATCGTAGAGGCGCAACAGGTGGGGGATGTCGTAGCGGATGTTGGCCGAGCCGAAGATGGTGCCGACGATCTGCTTCTCCAGCAGGGTCACCCAGGTCAACGAGAGCGTGACATCGGTCTCGGCCATCGGATGGATGTTGGTGACAACCACCCGTCCCCGCTTGGCCGTCAGCTGCATGATGCTCTCCATCAATCGGCCCTCGCCGACGCCCATGGTGCAGATGACCTTCTCCGCGTTTTTGCCCCAGGTGACCTCGTTGACCAGTGGCAGCGCCTCATCGATGCTGGCCGCGGTGTGCGTGGCGCCGAATTTGGTGGCCATCTCGAGCTTGAACGGAACCGGGTCGACGGCGAAGATCCGCTCGGCGCCGGCCAACCGGGCCCCCTGGATGGCGGAGGCACCGAGTCCGCCGATCCCGATGACGACGACGTCGTCACCCGGCTGGACCTCGGCGGCGTAGACCGCAGAACCCCATCCGGTGGTGACTCCGCAACCGACGAGGCACGCCTTGTCCAGGGGATAGTGGTCCAGGATCTTCACGCAGGACGCCTGGTTCACCACGGTGTGCTTGGCGAAGGTACCCAGGCAGACCATGGTGTGAAGGTCTTCGCCGCTCGACGAGTGGTGACGGTGGGTCCCGTCGGCCTGAGCTCCCATCATCAGCTGGGCACCCACATCACAGAGGTTCGAGTGACCACGCGCGCACGACGGGCATTTGCCGCACGCCGGGACGAATCCGAACACCACGTGGTCCCCGGGACTCAGATCCTCGACCCCCGGGCCGACCTCTTCCACCACACCGGCACCCTCGTGGCCGCCGATGATCGGGTACATGCCCCCGAGGTCACCGGTCCTGAGATGCTCGTCGCTGTGGCACATGCCCGACGCGGCGATTCTGACCAGCACCTCGCCGGTCTTCGGCGGATCCAGCTTGATCGTCTCGACCTTCCAGTCCGCACCGATACCCCGGAGAATCGCTGCTTCGGTTTCCATGTTCACCTCATCTGGTTCGAGCCCCACGCCTGCCGGCAGCCTCCCTCACGCGAGGAGGGATACTGCACTTCTGGCGGCCGCGGGGCGGTTTGATCGTCCGTAGTCCGTCTTCTGATGCTGACACAGCCTGCTTCTGATGCTTGCACACCCTGGTGAGAGGGGAAAGGGCAGGCGGTCATCCGTGCCCCTGTCGTGCGATGTACTTCGCCGTACCGGTCAGAAACCCCTGGACGTCGCCGGCCTTCCCCGATGCCAGATCGGCGAAGTACCCGGGCACGTAGACCTGGACGGCGCCGCCGTCGAGGGCATCGAACACCCCGTCGACCAGTTCGCTGACCGGGACCGCCTCCACTGCGGTGATCACCGGGTCGTTGTCGGGGAGGGAGAAGAGCTCAGTGTCGACGAGGCCGGGATAGACGACGAGAACCTTGATACCGGTTTGCCACAGATCGACGGCCATCGACTCGCTGAAGGCCGTCAGCGCGGCCTTCGATGCGTCGTAGGCGGACTCGCCGGGCGAGCTGAGGGTGGCGGCCACCGAGGAGATGTTGATGATCCTGCCGCTGTCACGCTCGAGCATGTGGGGGAGCAGGGCCAACGTGAGCCGGACCGGGCTGAAGAAGTTGATGTTCATGACCGACTCGACCGTGGTGGGATCCAGGCGGCTCACGTGCCGCCGCTTGGGGATGCCGGCATTGTTGACCAGCACATCGACACCCCCGAGCCCGTCGAGCGCGGAAACAGCCAGCGCGTCGACCGCGGCCGGATCCGAAAGATCGGTCACCCAGCTGCGCGAATCAGGGGAGTGCCGGCGGCATCGGCTCAGCACCTCGTCCAGCCGGTCCCGGCGCCGGGCGCAGATGCCCACGACGGCGCCCCGGCGGGCGAATTCCTCCGCCAGCCCGGCCCCGATGCCGGAGGACGCGCCGGTCACCAACACCCGCTGGCCACTGAACTCGATCCCCATGTCCCCCGAGACCCTCCCTCGTCGCGCCGCCAGCTGAATGTTAGGCAAAGATCGCCCCGGGCGTCACCGGACCGTGGTTCACGGTGGCCGCAGCCCGAACGCGGCGGGGTGCGGGTCGATGGGTGGCGGTCAGGGACGCCGACGGTCGAATCGCACCGGTAGCCACCCCGAACGGCCTGGTCGGCGGGCCACGGGCGGGTGGCACTAGAACCGGTTCTATACTCGGGGCGCGGGGGTTCCGGTCGTTGCCGCGGCCCGAACTCCACGTGATTTCGTTCCAAGTCAGAGCTCGAAACGGCGAGCCCGAAACCTCCGAGGGGGACCCAGCATGGCCCAGCCCGTGATAGTCGAAGCAGTACGGACGCCGATCGGAAAGCGCAACGGCTGGATGGCAGGCTTCCACGCCGCCGAATTGTTGGGCAATGCCCAGGTGGAGCTGGTCAAGCGGGCCGGGATCGATCCGGGTGCCATCGACCAGATCGTCGGGGGCTGCGTGACCCAGGCCGGCGAGCAGGCTTCCAACGTCACCCGGACGGCATGGCTGAACCAGGGCCTGCCCTACGAGGTCGCGGCGACAACCGTCGATTGCCAGTGCGGTTCGGCCCAACAGGCCAACCACTTCGTGGCCAACCTGATCAGTGCGGATGCCATCGATGCCGGAATCGCCTGTGGCGTCGAGGCCATGAGCCGGGTCGGTCTCGGGGCCAACGCCTTCAACGGTCCCGGCAGGTCGAGGCCGGAGGGCTTCCCCTGGGACATGCCCGACCAGTTCGGCGCCGCCGAGCGGATCGCCCAGAAGTACGAGATCACCCGCGACGACGTCGACTGGCTGGGCTTCGAGTCCCAGCGCAAGGCCGCAGTGGCGGTCGCCGAGGGCAGGTTCGATCGGGAGATCGTGCCGCTCGAAGCCCCGGTGGTCGGCCCCGAGGGCCCGACCGGTGAGAAGACCCTGATCACCAAGGACCAGGGCCCACGCGACACCACCCGCGAAGGCCTGGCCGGACTGAAGCCGGTGCTGCCCGACGGCATGCACACGGCGGGCAACAGCTCGCAGATCTCCGATGGGGCGGCCGCCGTGCTGTGGATGTCCCAGAGCCGGGCCGGCGAGGCCGGGCTCCGCCCCAGAGCTCGCATCGTGGCCCAGACCCTGGTCGGTTCCGATCCCTACTACCACCTCGACGGCCCGATCGCCGCCACCACGGACGTGCTGCGCAAGGCGGGCATGACCATGGCCGACATCGACATCTTCGAGGTCAACGAGGCCTTCGCCTCGGTGGTCATGTCGTGGGGCAAGGTGCACGACGTCGACTGGGACAAGGTCAATGTCAACGGCGGCGCCATCGCCCTGGGTCACCCGGTGGGTTCGACCGGCGCCCGGTTGATCACCACCGCCCTCCATGAGCTGGAGCGATCGGACTCCAATCTGGCCCTCATCGCCATGTGCTGCGGCGGTGCGCTGGCCACCGGGACCATCATCGAGCGGATCTGAGCGCGCCGGCCACCGGTGGGTGGCCTCTGACGGAAGGAGCAACGTGGAAGGCACCGAACACCTGACCTACGAGCGGATCGGGTCCACTGCGGTGGTGACGATGAACCGGCCCGAGGCGAAGAACGCGCTCTCGGGCCCGATGCTCGTGGGCATGGCCGACGCCTGGGTGGAGATCGATTCGAACGACGACATCCGATGCGCGATCCTCACCGGCGCCGGAGGCACGTTCTGTGCCGGCATGGACCTCAAGTCGATGTCAGGCCCGGGCAACGAGTCCGTCAAGCAGCGGATGGCCGAGGATCCGGATCTCCACTGGAAGGCGCTGCTGCGTCACTATTCGTTGAAGAAGCCGCTGATCGCCGCGGTCGAGGGTTGGGCGGTGGCCGGCGGCACGGAGATCCTCCAGGCCACCGATATCCGGGTGGCCGGGGAGGGAGCCAAGTTCGGCGTCTTCGAAGCGCGACGGGGCCTGTTCCCATTGGGAGGATCGACCGTGCGGCTCCGGCGCCAGATCCCGTTCACGGTGGCTATGGACCTGCTGCTCACCGCCCGGGAGGTCTCCGCCCAGGAGGCCAAGGAGATCGGGCTCATCGGCCGGGTGGTACCGGACGGTACCGCTCTCGAAGCTGCTCTGGAGATCGCCGAAGTGATCGGGGCCAATGGACCACTCGCCGTCGAGGCGATCAAAGCGTCGGTGAAGGCGACCGAGGGCATTCCCGAAGAGGACGCGCTCAAGATCGAGTTGGAGCTGGGCTGGCCGATCTTCGCCACCGAGGATGCCAAGGAGGGCCAGAAGGCCTTTGCCGAGAAGCGCCCGGCCAACTATCGAAGGCGGTGAGCGGTCCGGTCACCTCGGACCTGTCCGCGGAGGGACCGCGCCAGCGGCTGGCCGCGGCGCTGCGCCCGCTGATCAACATGACCGTGGCCGCGGCCGCGGACGACGGGGCCCTGACAGAAGCGGCTGAGGCCGTCGAAGCCATCTCGGCCGGCCTGGTGGCACAGGCCCAGCCCGGGAAGCAGCCCCGCCGGCCCCCCGACATGACCAACCCGCCCCAGGAGTTCTTCCCCAACAGCCCGATCACCGGCATGCTCAATCCACTGGCACCCCCCGTACGGGTGTGGATGGTGGAGGGTGACGACGGCGGCTATCGAGAGATCCGGGGCCAGGCTTACTTCGACTACCCCTACGAAGGTCCACCCGCCTGTGTCCACGGTGGGGTGATCGCCGAGACCTTCGACGAGGTGTTGGGCGCCGCCAACATGGTGGCGGCCAACGCGGGCATGACCGGAACGCTGACCATCCGCTACCGCAAGCCGACTCCGCTGCGGACCGATCTCCGCATCGAGGCCCGTTGCCTCGGCCGCAGCGGGCGCAAGGTGAAGACCTGGGGGGGAATCTTCTACGGGGACGTGTTGACGGCCGAGGCTGAAGGGATCTTCATCGTGGTCGGCCCGGCCGGGATGGTGGCCATTGCCGAGGCCAACCCCAACAGCGCCGACCCGCTGATGCTGGAGGCGATGCGGACCGAAGCGGCCGCGGTGGCGGCCAGCATGCACGGAAAACCGGCGCCGAACGAGAAGAATTCCGCCCACCCCTGACCTGGTCGCCCCGGCCGGGGATGGCCCGACAGGGGGCCGGCCGATGACTTCGAGCGGGCCATTCGAAGGTGACGGCACCGCTAATCTCCAGCCATGCAGCGAGGCGGTCCGGATGGTCCAGCGGACGCGTACCGGACGGATGAGATCGACCCCGGAACGTCGCGCCGGCGTTTCGTGTGGGCTTCCACCATCGGCATCGCTGCCTCCGGCGCTGCCTTCTCCTGGCTGGTGACGGGCGGTACCTTCCAGTTCCTCCGGTCGATCCCCTTCTCGAATTTCTACGACGTCCAGGCCCGCTCACTGCTTCGTGCTACGTGGAGCATGCCGGCCGGCGTGCTGACCATCGAGGGGATCCGGACGGACGGCAGGACGGACATGTACTACGGACCGGTCCCGGCGCTCCTTCGCCTTCCCCTCCTGGTGTTCACCCACCGGTTTGACGGTCGGCTCACCGAACCGTCGCTGCTGGTCGCCTTCCTTCTGGCGTTGACCCTGGCCTCGCTCCTCAGCTGGAGGATCCGGGGAATGGTGCGGGGGAACGCGGGCGTCGGACGGCTGGAGGCCGGACTGACGGCATCGATGGTGGTGGTCATCGGCGTGGGTTCCGTGCTCTTCTTCCTCGGCACCACACCCCAGGTCTATGAAGAGGCCGAGATGTGGGGAGCTGCGCTGGCCGTGGGCGCCTTCTACACCGTGGTGGGATTTGTGGACCGGCCCAGCGCCGGTCGCCTCCTGGCCACCGGTCTGCTGGCCACGTTGGCCCTGCTGACCCGGGGATCGGTGGGCGCCGGGCCGGTGGTGGCCATCGGTCTGGTCGCCGCCGTGTACCTGGTCAACTGGATGGTGGCGGGCGTCCCCCGGTGGCAGCGGTTCGCCCAGCGCATCACCCGGGCCAGCGGCGTCCAGGTGGCCGGCGCCACCGGGCCGTTCACCATCGGCCTGCTGGCGGCGATGGGCCTCCCGCTCGCGCTGTACGGGGCCATCAACGAGATCAAGTTCGGCACACCGTTCGCCATCCCGTTGAACCGCCAGGTGATCTCGTCGGTGAGCCCCCACCGGCAAGCCGTCCTGGCCGCCAACGGAGGAAGCCTGTTCGGCCTCAAGTTCCTGCCCACCAACCTGGTCCAGTTCGCCCGCCCGGACGCACTGACGACGACCCGGCTGTTCCCCTGGATCTTCTTTCCGGGCAAGGCTGTCGTCCTCGGCCACCTCCTTTACGACACCAGGGACTGGACCTCGAGTGTCCCGGCCAGCATGCCCGTTCTCTTCCTCCTCGCCGTCGTGGGTGTCGTCGTGGTCTTCCGTCCCAACCGGTCCCCGGTTCACGCCCACGTCCACGCCCACGCCCGGCGCTCCGTCCCCCGCCCGGCGGCAGCCGAGCCACCGGAACGGGCTGGAACGGCCGGGCAACCGGTCACACCGAGGATCGCCGCGTTGCGCATCCCGCTCGTCGGGGCGGCGGCGGGCACGGTCGGCATCTTGACCATCGCCTTCATCGCCGAGCGGTACCTGGCCGATGTCATCCCCTTCCTGCTTCTCGCCGCCCTGTGCGGATGGCACGTCGTCATCGGCCGTCGGGGTGGGGGCAGCAGGTGGGGACGAACGGCCGGGGCGGCCCTGGTGGGCGTGCTCGCCCTGTTCCAGTTGTGGACCTCGTTCTCCCTCAGCCTCTTCTACCAGCGGGAGCTCGGCCCGGTGATCACCGTTCCCCAACGGGCGGGACTGGTCTCCTTGCAGCAGCGGATCGACCGATCGCTCTTCGAGGGTCCGGCACCGGGCGTGCGGTTCGTCTCCCGGCTGCCCGACCGGGCCACTGCACTCGATCTGGCTGTGATCGGGAAGTGCGCCGGCGTCTACCAGTTCGACGGGAACTCCTGGCAGACCGTGGAGCTGGGGGCCGCCGGCGGTGCCTTCCGGTTCGACGTCACCCTTCCCCGCACCAGTCCAGGGCGGCGGCAGCCCGTGCTCGTCTCCGGCGGCCCCGGTTCCTCGCCGGAAGCAGTGGCGGTCACCTGGGAGGGTGATGATCGCTACCGGTTCTCCTACCTGTTCGCGGGGGCCCTCCTCCCCCGGTCCGAGCGGACATGGATCAACGGGCCGGCCGTCACCGTGACGCCTGGGCCCCACCAGGTGCAGGTGGACCTCGGCTCCCGCGTCCAGCTGGTCTACGTCACCGTCGACGGTGCCCAGGCCCTCTGGCTGCAGTACCTGGTGGCGCCACCGGAAGACGTGAGGCTGGGGTCGGCGCCGCCATCGATCTCGACCACCCCGGTGCTCTCCGGCCGCATTCGACCACTCTCGGTGCCCACACCCATCTGCGACCAGCTCGAACACCGTGGTTCCCCGACCACCCAGCGGTGAAGGTCGCCGTCGGGATCACCCGACACCCGGCACGAGCTCTTCGACCTGCAGTAACCTCAGCGCTGTGTCCGGTCCCCAACGTCGGATTCGAGCGCTCGGCCGGGCCCACCTGATCGCCGGTGGAGAAGGTCATCGTCGCCGATCATCGTGATGGAAGTAACCCGACGACGGACCGAATTGCCCTACAGCCCGGGGCTGGACGGCATCCGCGCCCTCGCCGTCCTGGCCGTGATCGCGTACCACAACGGGTTCGCGTGGTTGCCCGGGGGCTACTACGGCGTCGACGCCTTCTTCGTGCTCTCGGGCTACCTGATCACCTCCTTGCTGTTGACCGAGTGGCGCGGTGCCGCCACCGTCAGGCTCGGGGCCTTCTGGGCCCGACGGGCGCGGCGGCTACTGCCCGCCGTGCTGGTGCTCGTCCTGGTCATCGGCGTGGTGGCCGTGGTGTGGCCAGCGTCCTTCTCCGCCACCGACCTGCTGTCGCAGTCCCTGGCCACGGTGGGCTACTCGGCCAACTGGTACTACGCGCTGGCCCACGTCACCTACTTCAACGCCAGCGCCGCCCCCTCCCCCCTGCTCCACACCTGGTCCCTGGCCATCGAGGAGCAGTTCTATCTCGTCTGGCCGCTGGTGGTGCTGACCGTCCTCGGCGGCTGGCGCAGGCACGGTCGCCGACCGGCCGGGCACAGCACCACCGACAGCCCTGCGGTCGACGCCACCCGCCGCGGTTCCACCCCCGGTCCGGATCTGGATGCGTGGCAGAGGGGAAGGCTCCGGATCCTGCTGTACATCTCCGTGTTCGGCGCCGGCGTTTCGGCGGTCCTGATGGCGGCCCTGTCGGCCGACGCCAACGGGGTCAACCGGGCGTACTACGGCACCGACACCCGGGCCCAGGGCCTGCTGGTGGGTGCAGCCCTGGCCACCGCCTTCACCCTGTGGGGTCGGGGGCGGGCGAAGTCGGGCCATGTGGCCTGGGCCGCCGCCGGGTTGGTGGCCGCCGGTGCCGTCGGGCTGATGTGGGTCCGTGTGCCGTACGGCTCCTGGCTGGCCTTCCACGGTGGATTCCTCCTGGTGTCGTTGGCCTGCGCGGCCGTGGTGGCCAGTGTGATCAAGGCGCCGGAGGGGCCGGTACCCCAGGCGTTGGCCGTGTGGCCGCTGCGTTCCCTGGGCCGCATCTCCTACGGCGTCTACCTCTGGTATTGGCCGGTCCTCCTGGTGGTGAGCCAGTCGCGGACCGGCTTGGGGCTGTGGCCGCTGTTCGGGTGGCGGGTGGCCATCACCGTGACCCTGGCCGCCATCTCCTACTTCCTGGTCGAGCAACCGATCCGCCGAGGTGCTCTGCCCTGGCGCCGGGCCCTGGTGGCGGCGCCCCTCACCGCCGGGCTGGCCTTCGGCGTGGCCGCCCTCGGGACCAGTGTGGCCGCCGCCGCGCTGGTCCGGCCCGGTTCCGCGCTGGCGGCCGACACGGTTTCGGCCCGGAGTGGTGACGCGGCTCCGGCTCCGGCTCCGGCCGGAGGCGCGGTCAAGGTCCTCCTGGTCGGCGACTCCCTGGCGGGGACGCTGGGTGTGGGACTGGGGGCCGAAGCACCGCGCTACGGCGTGCAGCTGATGAACTACGGGACACCCCAGTGCTCGGTCTCGATGGACCAGGAGTTCCAGGTGCTCTGGTACCGGCTGACCCCGGCTTCCCCCTGCCAACCGGGCCATCCCGATGCGCTCCTCCGGCGTTGGCAGCAGATCGTCGATGCCTACAACCCCGACGTCGTCGTCTACCTAGGGCGCGGGGAGCAGTTCGACCAGGAGGTCGGCGGCCGTTGGGGCCATCTCGGTCAGAGGTGGTTCGACGAGTGGGTGGCGACCCGGTTCCGTCAAGCGGTCGGCGTGCTGGGTTCACGCGGTGCCGCCGTCGTGCTCATGCTGCCGGCGGTGTCGGACTCGGGAGAAGCGGCGCACCTCACCGCCGTGGAGGACCAGCCGGAGCGGGTGGTCATCGATTCGAGCATCATCGACGGCATCGCCGCCCGGGCCCAAATGGCGGCGGACAAGGTTGTCTCCGGCGGCTCGGCCGGCGCGGCCCGTCCGACCCCGGCACCCCCGGCACCGGTCACCGGCCTGGCCGGGCCCTCGTCAGTCACCACCTTCGATCTGGCCACCATCCTGAGCCCGGGCGATCACTTCGCCCCCTCGATCGGTGGCACCGTCATGCGCTGTTCCGACGGCGTGCACTTCACGCCGGCCGCCGGGAGCGTCGTGGCCACCAAGCTGTTCCCGGTGCTGGTGCCGCTCGGTCGCCAGCACCACGACACCGACCCCGGGGGGCACTGGCCCGGGAACCCGCCGCCGTCCGACCCGTCGTGGACCAGCGAGCTCGAATTGCTGAGCCCGCCCACGGGCGGACCGGCCCGGAGGGTGGTCGGCGGGCGGGCCGGAAGGGCCGACGCCCGGGTTCAGATCTTCTGGCGCCCTTCCCAGTAGGGATCGCGCAGCTTTCGCTTGTAGAGCTTGCCGTTGGGGTCCCGGGGCATGGACTCGATGAAGTCGATCGACTTGGGCGTCTTGAACTTGGCCAGGCGGGTGGCGCTGTACTCGAGGATCTCTTGAGCCAGCTCCGGCGAGGGCTCGACGCCCTCGGCCGGCTCGATGACCGCCTTGATCTCCTCACCCCAGTCGTCGTTGGGAATACCGAAGACGGCCACATCGCCCACCTTGGGAAACCCGAGCAGCACGTTCTCGATCTCGGCCGGATAGATGTTGGCCCCACCCGAGATGATCATGTCGATCTTGCGGTCACGGAGGAAGAGGTACCCGTCCTCGTCGATCAAGCCGACGTCACCGACGGTGAAGAACTTCCCGATGCGATTGCTCTCGGTCTTCTCCTTGTCCTTGTGGTAGGAGAAGCCACCGGTCTGCATGGACATGTAGACGGTGCCGATCACGTTCGGTTCCTCGATGCGGTTCCCGGCGTCGTCGAAGATGGCGATCTCCGAGATGGGCCAGGGCTTCCCGACCGTACCCGGCTTGAGCAGCCACTCCTCCGCCGTCACCAGGGTCCCGCCGCCCTCGGAGGCGGCGTAGTACTCGTCGACCGCGTTGCCCCACCATTCGATCATCTTGTACTTGACGTCGACGGGGCACGGGGCGGCGGCGTGGATCATGTGCTCCAGCGAGGACATGTCGTACTTGTTCCGGGTTTCCTCGGGCAGGGCCAGGAGCCGGTGGAACTGGGTGGGGACCATGTGGGAGCTGGTCACCTTGTACTTCTCGATGAGCTGGAGCATCTCCTCGGGGATCCATTTGTCCATGAGCACCACGGTGTGGAGCAGGTGGATGGAGGCTCCCGAATAGCGGAGCACCGCGGTGTGGTAGAGCGGCGAGCCGACGATGTGGACGTTCTCGTCCTGGGGCTGGATGCCGAACAGGAAGAGGATCCCCGACAGGCCGAGCGCCGCCTCCTCGGGGGTCGCTCCGCTGAGCGGCCGGAACACGCCCTTGGGGTTGCCGGTGGTCCCCGAGGTGTAGTTCATGACGTCGCCGATGGTGCGGTCGGCGGGGTCGGAGGTGGGCTGGGAGTCGCGCATCATGGCGTAGGAGCCGAACCCGACGATCTCGCCCACCGCGAAGCACCGGGACGAGGGGAGCTCGGCCTCTTCGGCCGCGTCCAGTGCCACCTCGGTGAAGCGCTCATGGGCGATGAACGCCTTGGCGTCGGAGTCCTTGAGGATGTAGGCCACCTCGGGCCCGATCAGATGGTGGTTGATGGGAACCAGATACCACCCGGCCTGCAGAGCGGCCAGGTACAGCTCGAACATCTCCACGCCGTTGGGGAGGAGGGTGGCGACCACGTCCCCGGGCTTCAGGTTGAGCCCGCGGAGGCCGTGGACCACCTGGTTGGCCCGGGCCAGCAGCTCGCCGGCGCGGTACTCGACCCCGTCGGGAGCGACGAGGGCCAGTTTCTCCGGGTTCTCGTGGGCCAGTGCCCAAAATCCAAGGTCGCCCATGGTGCTCTCCTACCCCCTCCGCCGGCTTGCGGCGGCTGCTGGCTGAACCGACGATCGGCTTGCAGAAGCGTGCGCACACGATTCCTGGGTGGCGCCGACCCGGTGGGGACGCTAGAACAGGTTCTCGAAATGGTCAACCTCCAGCGGGGTGTCGGGCCGACAGGCAGGGGGTCCGTTCTCCCGGGTGGTGTCCCCCCCGGAGCTTCACCGGCCGGCCGATGAGCCGCGCCGGGGCCGCCGGGGCAGCGAAGAAGCACGAAGCAGAGAGGCAGTGGGCAATGACGGAATTCCTCAAAGACAGGGTCGTCGCCATCACCGGTGCCGGTGGTGGGATCGGCCGGGCGGTCGCACTGGCCGCGGCCGGCGAAGGGGCCAAGGTGGTCGTGGCCGACATCGGGGTCTCACTGGACGGCGGGGACCCGAAGAGCGAGGTCGCCGAGGCGCTGGTGGCAGAGATCGAGGCTTCGGGCGGCAAGGCGGTGGCGGTGGCCGAGAGCGTGACCACCCTTGACGGTGGCGAGAAGATCGTCGGAGCCGGCGTCGAACGGTGGGGCCGGATCGACGGCGTGGTGGCCGTGGCCGGCATTCTCCGAGAACGCATGCTCTTCAACATGTCCGAGGACGAGTGGGACGCGGTCATCGAAACCCACCTGAAGGGCCACTTCACCGTGTTCCGGGCGGCCGCGGCCATCATGCGCAAGCAGGAGGGGGGAGGTTCGCTGGTGGCCTTCACGTCGGGTGCCTTCGCCGGCAGCGTGGCCCAGGCCAACTACGCGGCGGCCAAGGGCGGCATCGTCTCCCTGGTCCGTTCGGCTGCCGCCGGGCTCAACCGCTACGGCATCACGGCCAACGCCGTCGCCCCGGTGGCCCGCACCCGGATGACGGCCGAGGTCCCCATGGACCTGGCCGAGATGGGTGATCCCGAGGACGTCGCCCCCCTGGTCGTCTACCTGCTCTCCGACCAGGCCAAGCACGTGACCGGCCAGGTCTACACCTCGGTGGGCCCGAAGATCGCGGTGTGGAACCAGCCCCGGGAGGTGCGGGCGGTCTATGCCGACGGGAGGTGGACTCCCGAGGAGATCGCCGCCCGGTTGGACTCCACGGTCGGACAGGAGCGCATGCCGCTTCTCGACCAGCTCGAGGCCTACCGCAAGGCGGCCGAGGCCAAGGCGGCGGCGGAGGCCCAGGCGGGCTGAAGGCGGCTCAGGTGTCGTCGAGCACGCAGAATTCGTTGCCTTCGGGGTCGGCCATCACCACCCAGTCCTCGAGGCCGGTCTGCCCGACCGAGATCTGACCGGCCCCGAGCTTCTCGAGGCGCTCGACCTCCAGGGCCTGATCGTCGGGGCGCAGATCGAGGTGGATCCGGTTCTTGATCGACTTCGATTCGGGGACATCGATGAAGAGCAGTGGGCGGCACGAACCGTAGTCGGGGTGCCGGGTGCCCGGCTCCACCCACACGTCGCCGTCCTCGTCCACCCGCAGCTCCCAGTCGAGCGCGGCCGACCAGAAACGCGCCAGGGTCAACGGGTCCCGGGCGTCGACGGTGACGGTCTCTATTCGCAGCGCCATCGATTCCTCCTCTTGGGTGCTCGCCCGGCCCCGGTGCCCCGGGGCGGGTATCGACACCCGGCCATTCTTCACCCGCGTCCTCCGCGGGGCGAGCCGGACGGCTCGGCTCGGCCGGCATCCTGGGATGGGGCCGGGGAGCAGCCCGAGACGGGCGGGAGCAGCCCGAGCCGTGCCCGGGAGCGACCCCCGGCGTGCCGGGGAGATGCACCGCTTTTGCCGCGACAATCCGTAGCATGAGCACCGAAGCCGCGGTTGCCGCATCGGTGCCCGCACCCGCCGAACGCACGGAGGTCCCACTTGGTTGCCTTGGCCGTTGTCCTGAGTGCTGTGGTGCTGCTGTTGGCCGTCCTGGTCGCCGGGTTGTTACGCAGTCATGCCGACATCCTCAAGGCCCTGCACGACCTCGGCGTGGGGGTCGGGGAACCTTCCGGTGACGGCGCCCACCACCACGCCGAGGGTGACCACGCGGCCGGCGATCACGGCGACCACCGCCAGGGCGCCGGCGCGGGCGATCCTGCAGTCGGCCGCGCCGGACCCGTCAGCGTGCCGCTCACCATGGGGCCGCCATTGCCCGGAGAACGGAACTCGACGGCGGCTCCGACCGTTGCCGGGGTGACGCCGGGTGGCGATGCGCTGGCCGTGGCCGTGGCCGGGGGCGACCATCTCACGCTGCTGGCCTTCCTGTCTTCGGGATGCTCGACGTGCGCGGGCTTCTGGAAGGCCTTCCGCCAACCGGAGCATCTCGGTCTTCCCGTCGGCACCCGGTTGGTGGTGGTCACCAAGGGGCCGGAGATGGAGATCCCGGTCGAGGTGGCGGCACAGGCCCCGCCGGGCCTGTCGGTGGTGATGTCGACCGAGGCCTGGGGCGACTACGAGGTTCCCGGCTCTCCGTTCTTCGTTCTGGTCGACGGGCGCTCCGGCCGCCGGATCGGCGAGGGGGTGGCCAACCACTTCCACCAGGTTGCCGAGCTCGTCCGGCGCGCCGAGGTCGACGCCCGGTCCTTCACCATGGGCAGCAGGAGCCGGGCGTATGCCGAGGGCCTCGACGGTCCGGCCAGGGAGCTGGCCAACGACCGGGAGCTGATGGCCGCAGGGATTCTCCCCGGCGATCCGAGCCTGTACCCGTCGTCGCTCGATGACGTGTACGGACCCGCCGGTCGGGCCGACCGACCGTCCGGGACCCCGGCGAGCCGGCCGACGACCCGGGCCAGCTGAGGTGGCCACCCTGAGGGCGTACGGCATCGAGGCGCCACTGCCCAGTGGGTTCGAAGGCCGGATCTTCGTGCGACCGACAGTGGGCGAGGGCGTGCCTTACCCGGTGGCCCATTTCGCCACCTTCGCCCTTCCCGAACAGGTGGCGGACTTCGGCGGTGGCGCGGTGAACCTCATGGGCGTGAACGACATCTTCGCCGTGCTGTTCGAGTACGGCCCCGAAAGCGTGGGCAAGCGCCTCTTCGCCCGGCAGGGGATGCCCCGATCGCTGGGCGCGGGCGACTTCCGCCCCTACGTCCTCCGCCGCGGCCTGGGCGGCCAGTCGGGGACGCAGTGGTTCTTCACCGAGAAGGGCCGGCCGTTCACCTTCTACGCCGTCCTCGGGAGCCACGCCAGACGGACAGCGTTGGTACCCGAGCTGAATGAGCTGATCGGTGATCTCTCGATCAGTCCGGCGGTTCCCGCCGTCACCCCGGCTCCGGCCGCCATACCGGCGGACGGTGCGGCGTGGAACTGATCGGCCTGTACCTGGTCGCCTGTGCGCTCCTGGTCGCAGCGGGGACGGCCAAGGCGGTTCACCCCACCGACACCGCCCGCGCCCTCGCCACCATGGTGAGGCTGCCTCTGGCCGGGATCCGCCCGGTGGTGCGGATGGGTTCGGTGACCGAGGCCGCCCTGGGCTGTGCCGCCCTCCTCCATCCGCGGTCCGCGACGGCAGGGTTGGTCGCACTGTCGTTCGCCGGGTTCGCGGTCGTCGTGGCCGTGGAGCGGCACCAGGGTGGTGCCATCTCCAGCTGCGGGTGCTTCGGGACACCCGACACTCCTGCCACGATGCTCCACGTCGTGGTCAACATCGGTCTGGCCCTGGCCGCCACCTCCGTGGCCGTGGCCGGGCCGACAGGGACGATCTTGTCCATCGTCGCCCGGCAGCCGGGACATGGCCTGCCGTTGCTCGTGGCCAGCGCCGTCTGTGCCTGGCTGGCCTACCTGGCCATCTCGGTCCTGGCCGAGCTGCAGGCCGCCCGCCGGCTGACGGCCGTCACATTCCGGTCCGAGCGGTGATCCCGGAGATGGTGATCCCGGAGACGGCGAGCCCGGAGAAGGTGATCCCACAGGCGGCGGTCGCGGAGCCGGCGGCCGCGGAGCCGGCGATCCGGCCGGCCGCGGTCGCGCCTTCCGTGGCACGGCCGATACCCGTTCCGAGCCCATGACCGGCACCCTCGTCGAGCGAGCGTCGAGCTTCCTCGAGTCGAGGATCTCGCGTCGCAGTTTCATCAACCGGTCCGCCTACGCCGGGAGCGCCGTCGCCATCGGAGCCGGTCTCGATCTGGTGCTCAGACCGGGAACCGCCTACGGACAGATCTGCACGTGCGGCAGTGGCGACTGCGGGTGCGGGTCGACGTGCTGCTCCGGATTCAGCGAGTTCTGCTGTTCGGTCAACGGCGGATACAACTACTGCCCGACCGGTACCATCATGGGCGGTTGGTGGAAGGCGGACAACTCCTCGTACTGCGGCGGTCCGCGCTACTACATGGACTGCAACTCGGTGTGCCAGTGCGACACGGGTTGCGGAGACGGCTGGGGTTTCTGCGAGCCCGGTTGCGATGGGACCAACTGTGGCTGCGGGCCCGACGGCTGCGACTCGTACCTCACGGGGTGCTTCCAGTTCCGCTACGGCCAGTGCAACCAGGATGTCGACTGCATCGGTCGGATCGTCTGTCGGGTGGTGGCGTGTGTCCCGCCCTGGGAGGTCGATGCCACCTGCACGACCACCAATGCCGAAGATGACGGCACCGCCGAGCAGAATGCCGCGTGCTGGACAGCCGCACCTCCTTCCCCGCCACCACCGCCATGCGCATCTCCTCTGACGATGTGTGAAGTGGTAGCCATAGCATCGAGTGGTGACGGAGCCGGCTACGCGGTGATGACGGCCTTCGGCAAGCTGTTCGTCTACGGGGACTTCGACAATGACGGCGACGAGTCGGGAACCCTGTTGGACCAGCCCATCGTGGGCATGGCGGCCATGCCCACCGGAAGTGGCTACTACCTGGTGGCCGCCGACGGGGGCATCTTCTCCTTCGGCGATGCCCGGTTCTACGGGTCGATGGGGGGCCAGGTCCTCAACCAGCCCATCGTGGGCATGGCGGCCACGCCCACCGGCGGTGGCTACTGGCTGGTGGCCGCCGACGGCGGCATCTTCTCCTTCGGCGATGCCCGGTTCTACGGGTCGATGGGGGGCCAGGTCCTCAACCAGCCCATCGTGGGCATGGCGGCCACGCCCACCGGCGGTGGCTACTGGCTGGTGGCCGCCGACGGCGGCATCTTCTCCTTCGGCGATGCCCGGTTCTACGGGTCGATGGGGGGCCAGGTCCTCAACCAGCCCATCGTGGGCATGGCGGCCACGCCCACCGGAAGTGGCTACTGGCTGGTGGCCGCGGACGGGGGCATCTTCTCCTTCGGCGATGCCCGGTTCTACGGGTCGATGGGCGCCCAGGTCCTCAACCAGCCCATCGTGGGCATGGCCACGCCCACCCCCAAGGGCAAGCCGGTGCCGGCCGGTGCGGCGGCCGCGCCGACCCCCCCTGTGGTTTCATCCGGGTACTGGCTGGTGGCCTCCGACGGTGGGATCTTCTCGTTCGCCGTCCCCTTCTTCGGGTCACCCGCCTGATCAACAGAACTCCGCCCGACAAGACAACGATGAAAGGACTCCCGTGACCGTGTGCATGACCGCCGTTGCCTGGTTGGTGGCCCTGGCCGCCGCCGTCCGCTCGACCTGGTCGCCGTGCGGGCTCTCGATGCTGTCGACCATCACGCCGCTGGCCGAGAAGGCCAAGGGCCATTCCTACCGGACGACGGCCGCGTGGTTCGTGCTCGGCGCCTCGGCCGGGGGCGCGACGTTGGGAGCGGCCATGGCCCTCCTGGCTCTCGGGGTCCACGCCCTCCACCTCTCGACCGTCACGATCGGCGCCATTGCCTTCGGCGCGGCCCTGGTGGCCGCCGCATCCGACGCCGGGGTCGGCGGGATGAGGATTCCGATCCACCGTCGACAGGTCAATGAACGGTGGCTCGACCACTACCGTCCCTGGGTCTACGGATCGGGCTTCGGCTGGCAGATCGGTACCGGCCTGTCCACCTACATCACGACCGCGGCGGTGTACCTCATGGTGGTCCTCGCTGCGCTCACCACCGTTCCCCTCGCCGCCTTGGCCATCGGCACCGGCTTCGGAGTCGTGCGGGGACTCGCCGTGCTCATGACCCGGCACCTGACCGATCCGGCCGCGCTGCGCTTCTTCCACCGCCGGTTCACCGATGCCGGACCTCTCGTGGGCCGGGCGACGATCGTGGTGGAGGCCGCCTCGGCGGTGGTGCTCGCTGCCTACCTTCGATCCCCGTCAGCTCTGGCTCTGGCGGCCGGTGCCGCCTGCGTGGCCGCCGCCATCATCCGGGCCGGCGCCCCCGGGCTCCTTCCAGTCGCCGCCGACGATCTGGTCCCTCCTCGGAGCGCGGTCACCGAGACTTGAGCAGTCGGGGGTGGAGCTCCCCGATGTTCTCGCCGTTCGGCGGAGGGTTGGCCGGCCCCTTCAATCGCCGCTGGACGGGGCGGGCCCACCGGCGGCCGAGACCCGGACGGAGTCGCCCACCTGTGGCCTTCCGTCCGGTTCCTGCTCCGGTCCGGACGGCTTTCCCGCCACCGGCCCGGACCCGTCCGTCGCCTCGACGCCGGTCTCGTCCCCCGGCGATGCGGACTCGGGCACCGGTTGTGGTGCCGGATCGCCGCCTTCGCCGCGGCGCCAACGTTGCAGTGGTCCGATCCGTGTGATCAACAGGATCGTCCCGGCCACGGCCAGGGCGATTCCGGCCCCCTGGACCAGGAGCGACCCGAGGTGGCCGTCCTCGCCGAGCCACAGGTGCTCGTCGAAGAACCGCTCGATGCCCCACAGCACCATGCCCACTCCGATGACGATGCCTGCGGGGGGGAGCAATCGCGGGCCCGGCCCGTCGCCGCCGGCGGTCCCGACGGCAACAGGAGCCGTCGAACGCAGCCACCTCTCCACCAGGAGGAGGATGGCGAAGATGGTGAAGTCCTCGATCGACTGGAAGATCGGGACCGGTAGGCGTTTGCCGACCTGGTCGGCGTAGTACATGCCGAACCACTGATTGGTCCGGTGGCCACCGCCGGCCACCATGAGCTGAGGCCCGAGCAGCCGACCCAGGCTCCAGCACGCCATGAGCACCGGAGCCATCAGGTCGGCGAAACGCAACGGCTTGAGCTGAGGACAGCGTCGCCGGGAGGAGACAAGAGCCACCGGAACCGCGAACAAGAGGCCACCGAACGACGAGAGCCCGCCTTGCCAGATGGCGAACACCTGAAGTGGATAGTGGGAGTAGTACGACAGATCGGACAGGACGTGCAGGGCCCGGGCACCGACGATGGCGGCCACGATCACCCACACGAACATCCCGGTGACCCAGTGCCACGGGTACCCGGCATTGCGCAGTCTCCGCTCGGTGTACCTCAGGCCGAACCAGAAGGTGAGGGCCAGTCCGATCCCGTAGGTGTGGACCTCGAGGAACCAGATGTGGAACGCGACGGGGATGGGTCTCATCGGGCAGCAGGTCTCATGAAGCAGCGGGTTTCATGGGCAGCACGTCTCATGGGTCGGCGAGGAACTGATCCGCGACGCAATCAGCTCCCTCCAGTATGCCTCAGGGGCCCGATAGGGTGACAGCGGGACCCGGCGCCGCACGCAGAGCGCCCGAACGGAAGGGTGGAGCTTGTGGGATCGCTTGGGGGGAAAGTGGCCATCGTCACCGGCGGGGGATCGGGGATCGGGCTGGCCAGCGCCACTCTCTTGGCGGAGGCTGGCGCCTCGGTGGCCGTGGTCGACCTCGACGGAACGACGGCCGAAGGGGCGGCCGCCGAGCTCGGAGGCCTCGGGTTGCAGGCCGACGTCGGCCGGTCCGAGGCGTGGCCCGGCATCATCGATGCGGTGATCTCCCGTTTCGGAGGCATCGACCTCGCCCACCTGAACGCGGGGGTGATCACCGGCGAGGCCGATATCACCAAGGTCACCGATGAGATCTACCGGCGCGCCGTGGGTGTCAACGTGGACGGCGTCGTCTTCGGTGTGCGGGCCCTCGTGCCCGCCCTGTCCGGGCGCGGGGGAGGCGCCATCGTGGCCACCGCCTCTCTGGCCGGCCTCATCGGCTTCTCGCCCGACCCCATCTACTGCCTCACCAAGCATGCCGTGGTGGGCCTGGTCCGGTCGCTCGTTCCCCAGCTGGCCGAGCGGCACATCACCATCAACGCGGTCTGCCCGAGCATCGTGGACACACCCCTCATCGATGACATGCGCGAGATGTTGGAGGAGAGCGGATTCCCGCTCATCGATGTGTCGGCCGTGTCGAAAGCGGTGGTCGATTGCCTCGGGGGCGAAGAGAGCGGCCAGGCCATGATCATCCAGGCCGGTCGGGAGGCTGTCCCGTTCCGATTTCCCCGACCTCCGGGTCCGCGGGCCGGAGGCACCGTTGGCCAGATGCCGCCAGCGGGGTTCGCCGCCCACGATCAGCGCTGACGAGCGCCCACCGGCTTCTACCCACGGCTTCTACCCACGGCTTCTACCCACCGGTGGGTATGCGGTATACGAGCCGCTCCCGATTCCGGCGGCTCCCGGGCCTCGACGGTCCCGGGAGCCAGGTCGACGGGGCGCCGCTCAGGTGACCCGGCCGACGCCGGCGAAGTCACCGCCGGTACGCACGCCGGTGATCCACACCGAGGCTCCCGTGTAGGGCGCTTCGATCATCGACCCGCCCCCCACGTACATGGCCACGTGCTCGTCACCACCGGGACCGTAGAACAGCAGGTCCCCGGGTTCGATGTCAGCCAGCGGGATTTGGGTCGTGTCGTCGTACTGCGCCCCCGAGTAGTGGGGAAGGCTGATGCCCACCTGCGCGTACGCCCACTGCACAAGGCCGGAACAGTCGAAGCCGGCCGGCGTGTTCCCTCCCCACACGTAGGGGACGCCGATCTCGCGCTCCGCCGCCTCAACCGCACCGGCCGCACCGCTTGCCAGCGGTGGCAATGGGGCGGCCGGTGCCGCGGCAGGAACCGAGCTGTCGGAGCCTCCGCCGCCCGAGGGAGCGGCTGCGGCCTGTGTGACCTGTGCGGCTTGGGCGGCCTGGGCGGCCTGGGCCTGGGCTTGGGCGACCTTGGCGTTGAACGCCGCCGCCGCCGCCTGCTGGGCGGCACGGGCCGCCGCTTGTTGCTGCTCGGTCACCAGGCGCTGGATATTGCTGTCGACACTGTCCAGCGTGGCCTGGTCCTGGCTCTCGAGGTCCGAAGCCTGGGCCTCGGACTGCTGGAGCGTGTTGCGGGTGTTGGTGGCCTGGGTCTTCTGCCGCTGGAGCGCATCCTCCGTGGCCTGGAGGTGCGTCTGGGCCGTATGGAGATTGTCGACGGTGGTGGTCACATTGCCGGTGGCGATCGACGAATACTCGGAGCGGATGCCGCTCGTGTTCGCGTTGGACGAGAACATCTGGGTGACCTCGCTGGTCGTGCCGCTGTTGGTGTAGTCGATGATGGCCTGGGTGCGCAGTTGACCCGTGTCCTTGTTGACCGTGCCCTGGTCCTTGGTGATCTGCTTCTGGCTGGCGGTGATCTGGTCGGTCAACTGGGAGAGGCGGTAGTCGGCCGCCGTCACCTGCCCGGTCAGCGTCTGGATCTGTGCCTGGGTGGCCTGGATCTTCGCCGTGATGGCCGCGGCCTGGGCCCGGGCGTCGGCGATCTGATCGGCCGAGGCGGGACGCGTCGAGAACGTCACCGTGGCTGCGAAGCCCAACCCGGTGGCAAGTGCAACCGTCGAAATGACCGTTCTGCGGGTCTTCTTTCGGGGAGGGGGAGGCGCACTTGGCTCTGACGTCGAGTACCGCTCGGCGTGAGTCATATCGCAGTACTTTCTAGTCCAACCGGCCCGAGCCCACAAGCACCCCCCGCCAAGATGCCCTTGTGAGCAGGGATTTCTTTCCCCGCCCGACCGGCAAAGGCTCGGGGGCGCGGGTCGGACCGGTTCCGATGTGAGCGGCCACCGACCCCGGGGTATCGTCGGGCCTCATGGGTGAGATCGTCGAATTTCCGAGCAACGGCGGGACCGGCCGTGGCTACCTGGCCTTTCCTGCCGTCGGGGCTGAATCCACGGCCGGAATCGTCGTGCTGCAGGAGTGGTGGGGTCTGGTGGACCAGATCAAACGGACCTGCGACCGGTTGGCGGAGGCAGGGTTCACCGCGCTCGCCCCCGACCTGTACCACGGCACCGTCGTCCCCCTGACCGAACCGGATGAAGCGGGCAAGCAGATGATGGCGCTGGAGATGGACACGGCGGCTACGGAGCTGAGCGGAGCGGTGGACGAACTCGTGCGCCGGACGGGCCGCCCGGAGGTGGGTGTGATCGGGTTCTGCATGGGTGGGGGGTTGGCACTGGTCCTGGCCACCCAACGGCCCGACGCGGTGAAGGCGGTCGTGCCGGCGTACGGACTGATCCCTTGGCCCGACGCCCAGCCCGACTATTCGAAGCTGCAAGCCGCCGTGCAGGGCCACGCCGCCGAACAGGACGACTACTTCACCCCCGAGGCGGCACGCCAGCTCGAGAGCGAGCTGAAGGCGTTGGGCAAGGCGGTCGAATTCCATATCTACCCGGGCGCCGGCCACGCCTTCTTCAACGAGGATCGACCGGAGGCCTACCACCCGGCATCGGCCGAGCAGCTGTGGGACCGCACGGTTGCCTTCTTCCGACAGACGTTGGGTTGAGCACCACCGGCACCGGGTTGCGCGGCACCGGCACCGGGTTGCGCGGCACCGGCACGGGCGCGACGGGCACCGGCACGGGGCCGTGGCGCCGTGACTGAGCCGGGTCTGGTCGAACGGTACCTGACCCTCGGGCTGCGGCTCGGCCGCCACATCGACGGTCTGGTCGACGCGTACTACGGCCCTCCCGAGCGGGCGGCCACGGTCGGCAGGGAGGCCGTGCGCTCACCGGCCCAGCTGGTGGCCGAGGCCAGGGGCCTGTTGGGTGCCATCGATGCCGGTGAGACGCTCGAGCCCTCCGCCCCCGGGGCCGGCGGCGACGGTGGACCCGGAGCGGCCTCGGCGCGCCGGCACTGGCTCAGGGCGCAGGTACTCGGGCTGCTCACCACCGCGCGCCGTCTGGCGGGCGACCCCATCGGGTACGCCGACGAGGTCGAGGCGTGCTACGGGGTCCGGCCCACCAGGGTGGACGAAGCCGTGCTGGAGGCGGCCCACCGCCGGCTCGACGACGTGCTGCCGGGCTCCGGCCCCCTGGCCGATCGGCTGGTGGCCTGGCGGGAGTCGCACGCCGTGCCCGTGGCCCAGCTGCAGCCGGCCATGAGCTCGCTGGCCGACGACCTGCGGGAGCGGACCCGCACGCTGTTCGGGTTGCCCGAGGGGGAACACGTCGAGTTCGAGCTGGTGTCCGGTCAACCGTGGTCCGGATTCAACTACTACCTGGGCGATCTGCACAGCCGGGTGGCGGTCAACACCGACCTGCCCGTGCTGTCGACCGGGCTTGCCCACCTGGTGGCGCACGAGTCGTACCCGGGCCACCACACCGAGCACACCCGCAAGGAGGTCGGCCTGGTCCGGCGCCGCCACTGGTGGGAGGAGTCCATCTTCCTCGTGGGGACCCCGCAGTGCCTCCTGGCCGAGGGCCTCGCCGACCTGGGTCTCGAAGTGGTCATGGGCCGGCGCCCGGAGGAGGTGGTGGCCGGGCACCTGCGGCCCCTCGGGATCCGCTACGACACCGAAGTGGTGGCGGCGGTGTCCGAGGCGGGTGAAGCCCTCGGTGCCGTGCGGCAGAATGCCGCCTTCCGCCTCCACGAGGACGGCGCCGATACCGACACCGTGACCGGCGAGGTGGCCCGCTGGGGCCTGCTGCCCTGGGACCGGGCGGCCAAGGCGGTCGAGTTCCTCATCCACCCCACATGGCGGGCCTACCTCACCTGCTACGTGGAGGGACTTCCCCTCTGCCGGAACTTCGTCAACGGCGATCCGGGCCGATTCGACCGGCTCCTGTCCGAACAGCTCACTCCCGACGTGCTCCAAGCCCAGATCCGGGCCGACGCCGGGGCGGCCGGGCCGTGACGGCGCGGCGACGCGACCGCCGTATAGGAGACTCCCCGTCGACGCCTCGCGCAAGGAGCCCATGCCTGTCCAACGCCGCCCGGAGGCAGGAGTCGACGAGATCCTGGATGCCGCGTCGTCGTGCTACCAGCGACTCGGCGTGGCCAAGACCACCGCGGCGGACATCGCCGGATCGGCGGGGATCTCGCGCGCCACCCTCTATCGGCGGTGCGGCGGCCACGAGGCCATCTTCCTCGCCGTTCTCACCCGGGAGGCGGAGGAGATGGCGGCCGACGCAGAGGGGCGTCTCGACCGCGCCGGCGTGGACCAGCCGGCCCAGCGCATCCTCGAAGGGATGATGTACAGCATCGGGGAGATCAGGAACCGGCCCGTCCACGCCGCCGCATTCGGGGGTGAAGCCGCGGCGTGGGCCGCAGGAAGGGCCATCCGCACGGACGCCCTCCGGCGCATCGGTGAGGCCAGTGTCCGACCCCTGGTGGCCTCGGCCCTGGCCGACGGCCTGCTCTCGGAGCGGGACCTGACGGACCTGGTCGACTGGATCGTCCGCATCCTCATCTCCTATGCCGTGGTGCCCGGAGACGGGGGCCGGCATCCGGACGAGATCCCGCGCCCAGCTGGCGTCGTGGTTCCTCCCCGCCTTCGAGGCGCACACCGGCACCACCCGACCCCCGGTGAGACAGTAAGGTCGTGCCGTCTCACGGCCGTTCCGGACGGGAACGGGGGGAGTGACGATGACCGACATGTAGGCCCTGCAGGTGACCGCGCACGGCAGCCCGGGAGAGGTGCTGGCCGTGCGCACCGTCGAGCGACCCGACCCGGGACCGGGCGAGGTACGGGTGAAGGTCGGGGCCGCATCGCTCAACTTCAACGACATCGACCGGTGCCGGGGAACGTTGGTGTCGGTGCCCACACCCCCGCCGTTCACCCTCGGCATGGACGTGTGCGGGGTGGTCGACGCCACGGGCGAGGGGGCGGAGTCGTGGCTGGGCCGGCGGGTGGTCGCCATCACCAAGACGGCGCTGGGCGGGATTGCCGAGTACGCCATCGCCCCCGCCGTCTCCGTCTTCGATGCGCCCGATCGGTTCGACGACGTGCAGGCGGCCGCCTTCATTCTGCCCTTCCAGACATCGCACCTGGCCCTGTTCCGGCGGGGCCGGCTGGCCGACGGCGAGACGGTGGTGGTGCACGCGGCGGCCAGTGGTCTCGGAACGGCGGGGATCCAGATTGGCCAAGGCGGCCGGCGCCCGGGTCATCGCGGTGGCGGGTGGGCCGGAGAAGGGAGCCCTGTGCGCCTCGCTGGGCGCCGACCTGGTGGTCGACCATACGACCGAAGATTTCGTCGAGGCGGTCTTGGCCGACACCGACGACCGGGGTGCCGACGTGATCTACGACCTGGCCGGAGGGGACTTCGTCGAACGATCGTGGCGGTGCACGGCGCGGGGCGGCCGCTACCTGGCTGTGGGCTTCGCCGACGACGACGAGAACGGGATGAGCGGGCGGCCCCTCCGGATGGCGTGCATCGCCAACATCGACATCGTGGGCGTGATGGTGGCCTGGCTGGACGACGTCGACCCGGGCATGCGGAGGTTCGGGTTCAACCCGTTCGGGCGCCGGGAGGCGGACGAGATCCACTCGGATCTGCTGGCCCTGGTGGCAGAAGGCGCCATTGAGCCGCACGTCGGCCGGCGGGTCACCATGGAGGAGGCGGGTGCCGCCCTCGACGACCACGAGGCCCGTCGTTCGCTGGGACGGACGGTGGTGCAGGTGACCCGGTGACCGGGGCGGCGCCCGACATCGACTACACCTGGCGCGACAGCGAATTGCAGAGTCCGGCGCTGCGGGCCCTCAACCGGGTGGGCGACGGCTTGACCCGGTTGGGGCTGAACCTCCCGTCGCTGGCGCCGTCGTCGGTGGTGGCGTCGGCCGCCAAGCTGGCCGGGTCCGACGATTTCGGCACCGACACCTTCCGCAGCCCGTTGGAGGTCTTTCTCGACGCCTGTGCCACCGAGGCCGAGCTGACCACCTTCGGCCGCATCCTGATCTCCAAGATGCTGGCCGGGGCCCTGGCCAACCGCATCGCCCTCCACCGCTGGTCGCTGGACCACCCCGAGGTGCACGGCGAGCGCATCGACAGCCCCTGGATCATCGTCGGCCTTCCCCGCACGGGAACGAGCGTGCTGTCGATGCTGCTGGGGCTCGATCCCATGTCCCGGCCCCTGCGCCAGTGGGAGGCCGCCCACCCCATCCCGCCGCCCACCCTGGGCGAGGGGGACGAGGACCCGCGGATCGCCCAGACCGCCAAGGAGCTCGACGGGTTGATGAAGCTCAACCCCCCGCTCAAGGCGATGCACCCCTTCGGGGCCACCCTGGCCCAGGAGTGTGTGACCCTGTTCATGTACGACGTCCGCTCCATGGCCCTCGAGACCCAGGCCCACGTACCCTCCTACGCCCGTTGGCTGGAGCAGGCCGAGATGGCACCGGCCTACGCCCAGCACCGGCTGGCCCTGCAGACCCTGCAGTCCCGGCAGCCCACCGAGCGGTGGATCCTCAAGACGCCCAACCACCTCTGGCACCTCGATGCCCTGCTGGCCGCCTATCCCGATGCCCGCATCATCTGGACCCACCGGGACCCGGGACCGGTGGTGACCTCGCTGGCCAGCCTGGCCAACGCCGGCCAGCGTCCCCTCACCTCGCCGGCGCGACCCGCGTCCGGCCGCCGAGGAGTGGAAGCGTAAGTGCGTCTTCGCCCTGGGCTCGGCGGTGGCCTTCGACGAGAGGTCGGCCGCAGGATGGTGCCGGCACCTCCACTACGACGCCCTGATGGCCGACCCGCTGGCCACGGTGCGGCGACCTCTACCGCAGCTTCGGCGACGAGGTCAGCGACCTGCACGCCCGACGGATGCAGGCCTTCCTCGAGGACCGACCCAAGGACGCCTTCGGCCACCACCGGTACGACCCGGCCGACTTCGGTTGGACCTACGCCGGCCTGGGCGAGGAGTTCGCCGCCTACACCGAGCGCTACCACATCGGTGAGGAGGCCCAGCCGGCAGTCGGGATGTTCGACGGCTGAGCACGGCCGGCCCGGCCCTGAGCCGCCGCCATTTGGGGCTCATCCCGGCTGGGCCGTACCATCGGGGTATGTCCGAACGTTCACGATACCTGCCCCGCCGATCGTGCATGTCCTCGCCCGGGTCGAACGAGCGCTTCCTGGCCAAGGCCCCGACGGTGCCCGCCGACATGAGCTTCCTCGACCTCGAGGACTCGGTGGCCCCGTTGGAGAAGGAGGCGGCCCGGGCCAAGGTGGCCGATGCCATCAAGAACCTGGCCTGGGACGACCGGGTCCTCTGCGTGCGGATCAACGCCTGGGACACCGAATGGACCTACGGCGACGTCATCGACGTGGTCTCCAACGCCGGTGAGCGCCTCGACGAGCTGATGCTGCCCAAGGTGCAGACGGCGGCCGAGGTGGTGGCGCTCGACCTGCTGCTCACCCAGGTGGAGAAGAAATGCGGTCTGCCCGTCGGCCACATCGGCATCGAGGCCCAGATCGAGACCACCCGGGGGCTGATCAACGTCGAGGAGATCTGCGCCGCCTCACCCGCGCCTGGAGACCATCATCTTCGGCCCGGCCGACTTCGCCGCGTCGATGGAGATGCCGGTCCTCACCGGCGGGGTGGCCATCCCCGAGTACCCGGGCGACCACTTCAACTACGTCTTCTCGAAGATCCTCATGGCCGGCCGGGCCAACGGGCTCCAGGTCATCGACGGCCCGTTCCTCAAGGTGCGCGAGCTCGACGCCCTCCGCGAGTTCTCCCAGCGGACCCGGGTCCTCGGCTACGACGGGAAGTGGGCCCTGACCCCGGACCAGGTCGGGGTGCTCAACGAGGTCTACTCGCCCACCCAGGAGCAGTTCGACCGGGCCTGGGACATCCTGGACGCCTACCGCAAGGCCACCGAGGACGACCGGTCCGGCGCGGTGATGTTCGGTGACGAGATGATCGACGAGGCCTCCCGCAAGATGGCCACCAAGTTCGTCACCCGGGGCGAGCGGGCCGGGTTGCGCCGGACACCGGGCTGAGCGCGCCGGGGGCGACGGAAACCGGGCCGGACCGGACACCTGGCCGACACCGTGCTGAACCGGGCCGGACACCTGGGCCGGGCCGGCGAGGCGGTGCGCCGCGCTCAGAAGGTGAACTCGCGGTGCCACTCCTCGAGGACGGTGTAGTCGCCGTGCACGTCGACCGGGCTCAGCGTGGGGCGGTGGTAGAGGGTGAGCTCGAGGTCGGAGGCCGTGCCGCTGACGACCACGTCGCTGCCCTCGGGCGGCCCTCGCCTCGGGGGCCGGCGCTCGACCGCGATCCGGTCGTGCCCGAGGGCCACGATCCAGCTGGCCCCGACGTCGCTCGACCGGAGGGCCATGATCCGGCCCGTTCCCCTGCCCGATCGCGTCACGAGCTGGTGACCAGGACGTCGAGCATCTCGTTGATGCCGTCGTCGGCCAGGTCCGAGGCGATGGGCGTACAGGTGCGGCTGGAGGACTGGGCGTCGTAGCGGTGCACGGCCAGCTCGTGGGCGCAGCGGCGGGACACGAACCCGGCCGTGTGGTCGGCGTCGAACCATGTCCACACCTCGGTGGCCGGCAGGCGTGGCGTCGAGCTCCGTCGATCAGGTGCCGAGCAGGCGTCGCCACCCACGTGCCCGACTGCGTCGCCGTCCGGGGGGTCGGGGAACGGGGTCTTCGGCCGCCCGGTGCCCTCGCACAGCACATGGCTCCAGAACCCGCAGAACTCGCCGACATGGACGGCGAGGTCGCGCATCTTCCAACCCTCGCAGGTGGGAACGAGATCGTCGGAGCGCCGGCATCCTCGAGGGCGACGGCCAGCGCCCGCGCCCTCGACGTCGACCGCTTCGACGAGGGAGGCGTAGTCCACCGGCCCAACGTAGCCCGGCGCCGTCCGGCCGGTCGGCGTCAGCCCTTGGCGTTGGCCAGCAGCCGGCGGGCGATCACCTTGAGGGCCAGGGTCTCGTCGGCACCCTCGAAGATGGACAGCACCCGGGCGTCGACGAAGTAGCGGCTCACCGGCGAACTCCTCGGCGTACCCCATGCCGCCGTGGATCTGGAGCGCCTCCCGGGTCACCCACTCGGCCGCCCGGCACACGTAGGCCTTGACCATCGACGCCTCGAGGCTGCCCTCGCCTTTGGACATCAGGCGGGCCACCTCGTAGGAGAACTGGCGGGTGGCCTGGATGAGCACGGCCATCCGGGCCAGCTTGGCCCGGGTCAGCTGGTAGTCGACGATCGGCGCGCCGAACACCACCCGGTTGCTCGGCGTAGCTCGAGGGCGGCCTCGTAGGCGGCCTGCATGACCCCGATGGCCCGGGCCGCCGTCTGCAGCCGGCCGTTCTCGAAGCCCTGCATCTGGAGGTAGAAGCCCTGACCCAGGCCGTCCTCGCCGCCCGACCAGGTTGGCGTCGGGCACGAACCAGTTCTCGAAGGCCACCTCGTAGGAGTGCATGCCCCGGTAGCCGAGGGTGTCGATGGCCCGTCCCTCCATCCGGCCCGGCGAGTCCGCCGGCCGCCCGTCCGCCCCGGCGTCCTGGGCGAAGAGGAACCCGTGCCCCTCGGCCTGCGGCTTCTCCACCAGGAAGAGCGACAGGCCCCGATGGGCCTTGGCCCGGTCGGGATCGGTCCGGGCCAGCAGCATCAGCACGTCGGCCCGGGCGGCGAAGGTGCACCAGGTCTTCACCCCGTTGATCAGCCAGCCGCCCTCGGTGGGGACGGCGGAGGTGACCACCCCGGCCACGTCGGACCCGAAGTCGGGCTCGGTCACGGCCACCGCCCCCATCACCTCGGCGGTGGCCAGCCGGGGCAGCCACCGCTGCTTCTGCTCCTCGGTCCCACCGTGGACGAGGGCCCGGGTGAGGATCTCCGGTCGGGTGATGAGCGAACCGCCGGCGCCCAGCGAGCCCCACGACAGCTCCTCGGTGGCCACCACCATGCCCATGTAGTCGGCCTCGCCCCCGGTGGCGAAGCCCCCGTACTCCTCGGGGACCGACATGCCGAAGCCGCCCATCTCGGCCATGCCGGCGATGATCTCCTCGGGGATGTCGGTGTTGGCCCGGTGGATGTGCTCGGCCCGGGGCCGGATCTGCTCCTCGGCGAACCGGTGGAAGGTCTCGCGCACCAGCTCGAAGTCGGCGTCGAGATGGCGCGGCGCCCTGCTGGTCGGCCAGCGACGGCCAGGAACGTCGGGGTCCCGGTAGGTGGCCACGAAGCCCTCGGCCGGCGCCATCCAGTCGGGGGCCACGCCCCACTCCCGGTCCGCCCGACGGTGCGGGCGGCCAGGTCGGCCATGGCGTCGGCGACGAAGGCACAGGCGATCCGGGCCTCGGTGTCGCCCGTGCGCCCCGTAGGCCGAGCGCCGCCTCGGCCGTGCGCACGGCGGCGGCGGCGTGGGCGACGTCGTAGGCCAGGACCTGGGCCACGTCGGGCCCCCCGCGACCGGGCCAGGGCGTCGACGCCGGCGGTCGACGACCGACTGGGCCACCGCCACGGCGTCGGCGGCGGCGGCGAGATCGGGTCGGGCAGGCAGGCGTGGCGGTCACCTCCCCAGGTTACCGAAGCGTCAGGCACCGGCCACGCGGCCGGAGCCGGTCGCCGACGGCTGCGGTCGAGGCTTCAGGCCGGCCCGGGAGCCTGGGCCACCACGGTGACCAGCGGCGGCAGCACCACCGGGTCGTCCCCCGGGTCGACCTCGGTGAGGAGCTTCAGGTAGTCGGCCACCGGCCCCGGGCCGGCGCCGGCCGGGGCCTCGGCCCAGGCGTCGACGGTGATCAGACCGGCCTGGCGGGCCAGCGAGGGGAGCAGGGCGCCGACGTCGGGGTGGCGGGCCGAGGGCATGGAGAACGGGTGCGCCGTCGATGCGGCCCGCCGAGGTGATCGGCTCCTGGGCCACCACCCAGCCCCCCGGGCGCACGGCGCCGGCCATGCGGGCCAGGACCACCGCCGGGTCGACCACGTGCAGGAGCAGGAACCGGCAGAAGGCCAGGTCGACCGGCTCGGGCAGCCGGAGGTCCTCGCCGGCCTGGGTGATGGCCAGCACCTGGCTGTGGGCGGCCGCGGCCTCGGCCACCTCGTCGCGGGCCATCGGGTCGCTGTCGACGGCGTAGACCCGTCCCTCGCGTCCGACGATCTCGGCCAGGGCCACCGTCACGTCGCCGCCGCCGGCACCGACGTCGACACAGGTCCATCCGGGTCCGATCCCCAGCCGGTCGAGGGCGGTGGCCAGCGGCCGCCGGTAGACGTCGTCCCGCAGTCCCCGCAGCTCCATGGGGCCAGGTTACCGGTCGCCCGTGGGCCGCGTCCGTCGGGGCGCCGGCGCCGATCCCGCCGTCGACCACCGGGATGCCGTCCGATGCCGGCATCGCCGGCCCGCCGCCCGGGAGCCGGTAACCTCGCCTCTCGTGAGAGTGACCATGATGTTGTGCGACGCCGCCCAGGTGTCCGACGGCAAGCTCTACGTGCTGGGCGGCGGGTGGAGCATGACCGGCCCGGACCCGGTGCCCTCGGCCATCGCCCTGAAGATCGACGTGGGCTGGCACGAGGCGGAGTCGGCCCACCACTGGGAGCTCTTCCTCGAGGACGCCGACGGGCGCCCGGTCCTGGTGGACACGCCCGAAGGCGAGCACCCGGTCGAGGTGCGGGGCGAGTTCACCGTGGGCCGCCCGCCGGGGATCCCCGAGGGCTCTCCCATCGACGTGGCCCTGGCCGTCAACCTCGGTCCGCTTCCCCTCACCCCGGGCACCCGCTACACGTGGCGCATGGCCATCGACGGCGAGTCGCAGACCGACTGGGTGCTCGGGTTCACCACCCGGCCGACCCTGGTGCGCGACTGAGGTCGGGGCCGGCCTCGGGCCGCGACGGCGTCCGGCCCGCTGGACACCACGGCGTCGCGTACTACACCAGCCCCCATGACCACCTACGACCGTCCCTTCGGGCGCTACTTCGAGGACTTCGAGCCGGGCGACATCTACCGGCACTGGCCGGGCAAGACCATCACCGAGGCCGACGACCATCTCTTCTGCATGATCACCATGAACCACCACCCGCTCCACACCAATGCCTGGTACGCCGAGCACGAGACGGTCCAGGGGAAGAACGTGGTGGTCGGGCAACCTGGTGTACTCGCTGGTCCTCGGGATGAGCGTCCCCGACGTGAGCGGCATCGGCCATCGCCAACCTCGAGGTCGAGTCCCTCATCCACCGGGCACCCACCTTCCACGGGGACACCATCTACGCCGAGAGCAAGGTCATCTCCAAGGTCGAATCGAAGTCCCGGGACGACCGGGGCGTGGTCACCGTCGAGTCCAAGGGGTTCAACCAGCGCGGCGAAGAGGTGTGCTTCTTCCGGCGCAAGGTCATGGTGTGGAAGCGGGCCGGGGCCCCCCCCCGCCTGCGTCCCTACGGGGACGACGTCTGGGATTGAGCGTCCGGAGCGCTCCCCTCGGGCCCTGGCCGGGCGGCCGCCATCCCGCCCAGGTCCGGGCCCTGGGTCAGGCCATCCGGGCGTGGGGGACGGCGGCCGGAGGCGGGCTCGCGGCGGCCCGACCTCCCGTGGCGGTCCACCCGTGACCCGTGGGCCGTGCTGGTCAGCGAGGTCATGGCCCAGCAGACCCAGGTGGCCCGGGTGGTGCCCGCCTACCGGCGGTTCCTGGCCGCGTTTCCCGACCCCCGCCGCCTGCGCCGCCGCCCCGCTCGGGTGCGGTCCTCCGGGCCTGGCAGGGCCTCGGCTACAACCGGCGGGCGCGCAACCTGCACCGGTCGGCGACCGTCCTCGTGGCCGAGCACGCCGGCCGGGTGCCCTGCGACCTCGGCGCCCTGCTGCGCCTGCCCGGCGTCGGGCCCTACACGGCCCGGGCCGTGCTGGCCTTCGCCTTCGAGGCGGACGTGGGGGTGGTGGACACCAACGCCGGCCGAGTGCTCTCGCGGGCGGTCGCCGGTCGGCCGCTCGGCGCCAGGGAGGCACAGGATCTGGTGGACGCCATGGTCCCGGCCGGAGGCGGCTGGGAGTTCGGCCAGGCCCTGCTCGACCTGGGGGCGGTGGTCTGCGTGGCCGGGGCCCCGCGTTGCCGCGACTGCCCGGTCCGCCGCCGCTGCCGGTGGGCGGCCCGGGGAGGCGACCTTCCCGATCCCGCCTCGGGCTCGGCCGGCGTCTCGACTCCCCAGAGCGTCTTCGACCGGTTCCGATCGGCAGGGCCGCGGGCGGTTGATCGATGCTCTGCGAGCGGGTGCCGTCCGGGCCGACCGGGTGGCCGCGGCCGCCGGCTGGCCGGACGATCCCGAACGGGCCGGGCGGGTGGCCGCCGGACTGGTCGCCGAGGGCCTGGTGGCCCGGGACGGCGCCGGCACACTGCGCCTGCCCTGAGCATCGGTGGCCGCCGGGGGTGCCCGACCGTCTCCCGGCGGCGGGCGGCTGGTGGGGTGACCGTCGGCGCCGACGAACGGCTTCAGGCGCTGATGAACCGGATGATGTGGTCGTTGACCTCGTCGGGCCGCTCGACGTGCAGGAAGTGGCCGGCACCCTCGACCACCACCATCTCCGACCCCGGGGCCAGGAAGTCGGTGACCGGCCCGATGACCTCGATGCCCATGCAGCCGTCGTCGGCCCCGTGGAGGTAGAGGGTGGGCTGGGGGGCGATGGTCCCGGCCGCCGCCTGCGCCGCGGCCGCCTGGGGGTCGTGGGGCGGGTCCGGCGAACATGGCGCGGTAGTACCCGATGGCTGCGCTGAGGCTCTCGGGGGAGGCCAGGGCGCGCTTCACCTGGGCCGCGTCCCACGAGCCGTCGAACCCGGGCGACCAGTCGGCCCACAGCCGGTCGATGAAGGCGAAGTCCTCCATCGATACCGCGTATTCGGCCAGCGGGGTCTGGAAGAAGAAGACGTACCAGCTCCGGCGCAGCTGGTCGAACCTGAAGAACCCGTCCGCCATCGACGCCCTGGGGGGCCACCGCGGCGGCGACCACTCGCCGCCACCGCCCGGGCTGGACGGCGGCGGCCCCGTAGGTGGCGAACGCGCCCCAGTCGTGACCGATGATCACCGCGTCGTCGGAACCGCCCAGCGCCTGGTGGAGCTCGCAGGCGTCCAGCGCCAGCGTTCCCGTGTCGTAGCGGCCGTCCTCGGGTGCCGCGGTCGGGGCGTAGCCACGCATGAAGGGCGCCACCGCGTGGTACCCGGCATCGGCCAACCGGGGGAGCAGGTACCGCCAGGTGTGGGCGGTGTCGGGGAAGCCGTGCAGGCACAGGGCCAGGGGTCCGTCGGCCGGCCCGTCGCTGAGATAGGCGAAGTCGACGCCGTTGGCGGTCACCCGTTTCTGATCCATGCCCGGGAGGGTAGTCCCGGGCACCTGTCTGCCGTCCGACTAGCCTGCACTTCCGGTGAGGATCACCTTCTTCGGAGTCCGGGGCTCGTGCCCGTGCTCGTCCGACCAGTACCGCCGTTACGGGGGCAACACGTCCTGCGTCCTGGTGGAGGTGGAAGGGGAGCCACCCCTTGATCCTCGATCTGGGGACCGGCCTCCGCGCTCTGGGCGGCCATCTGCACCCGCCGCTCCGGCCGCCGGGACGCCGCTGCGGGCCACGGTGCTGCTCACCCACCTGCACTACGACCACGTGCTGGGGCTGCCCTTCTTCTCACCGATGCGGGACCCGGAGCCGTCCTCGAGGTGTACGGGCCCTCCCAGCAGGGCGGTCGCTGCGACGATGTGCTCGCCGGCCTGGTCGCAGCCCCCGTTCTTCCCCATCGCCATGGGCGACTTCCACGGCGACCTGCGATTCCACGACATCGAGGGATCGAGCCGACTTCGCCGTCGGAGGCATCCAGGTCAAGCGCGCGGTCCATCCCCACATCGGCCACACCCTGGGCTTCCGGATCGAGGCCGACGGGCAGGTCGGTGGCCTACATCTCCGACCACCAGGCTCCGCTCGATCGGCGGACGGTGGACAGGAGGTCCTCGAACTGTGCGAGGGCGCCGACCTGGTCTCCACGACGCCCAGTACACCGAGAAGGAGTTCGTCACCATGTCCGACTGGGGCCACTCCACGGCGGCCTACGCCGTCCGCGTGGCCGTCGAGGCGGGTGCCCGGCGACTGTGCCTGTTCCACCACGATCCGGCCCACACCGACGATCAGGTGGACCGGATGCTCGGCCACGCCCGGCGGATCCGGCCGTCCCAGCACGACCTGGACGAGTGAGCGCGGCGGCCGAGGGATGTCGGTGGATCTGGGGCCCATCTGACGATGACCTTCGACACCGCCCAGTTCAAGAGGTCATGGGCCGCTTCGCCAGCGGGGTGACCATCGTGTCGGGCATGGAGGACGACCAACCGGTCGGGTTCACCTGCCAGAGCTTCATCTCCCTCTCCGTCGATCCCCCCTTCGTGGCCGTCGCCCCGGCCCGCACCTCCACCAGCTGGCCGCGGATCGCCCGGGCGGGGAGCTTCTGCGTCAACGTGCTGGGCGACCACCAGATGGATCTGGCCCGGGCCTTTGCCGTTTCCGGGGGGCTGACAAGTTCGAGGGCGTGGAGTGGCGCCCGGCGCCGGCCACCGGCGCCCCCCTGATCGAGGGCAGCCTGGCCTGGGTGGACTGCCGGGTCGAGCTCGTCCACGATGCCGGCGACCACGAACTGATCATCGGTCGGGTGCTCGAGCTGGGAATCGGCGAGGGGTCGCCCCTCCTGTTCTTCGGAGCAAGTTCGCTACTGTTGCCGGGCGCACCGGTGGGGACGGAGCGAGGATGAGGAGGTAGCGAGTGCCAAAGATCAACGAGTCCGACGTCATCGCCGACGTCATCGTGGTGGAGCCCGACGCCCACGGCGACGAGCGGGGGCGGTTCGTGGAGACCTACCGGCGCAGCTGGTTCCCGCTGGGCCGCGAGATGGTCCAGGGCAACCGGTCCGAGAAGCAGGCCGGGGCCATCGTCGGCCTCCACTACCACCTCCACCAGGCCGACTACTGGTACGTGCTGCGGGGCACGGCCCGGGTCGTCCTCCACGATCTCCGGCGGGTTCGCCCACCGACGGCGCCACCCTCTCGCTCGATCTCGACGGCGACCACGACCGGGGCCTGTTCATCCCACCCGGTGTGGCCCACGGCTTCGCCTCGCTCACCGACCTCACCCTCTGGTACCTGGTCGACAACTACTACAACCCCGACGACGAGCTCGGAGTGGCGTGGGACGATCCGGCCATCGCGGCCGACTGGGGAGTGACCGACCCGGTGCTCTCGGAGCGGGACCGGTCCAATCCGCTGCGTTCGCAGATCGATCCGGCGCTGCAGCCCAGGGTCGGTGCTCGGACGTGAACGGCGGAGTGGACGAGGCCGCCGCCCCGGGGGCGACCGACTGGGCTCGCCCGGCGACCGGCGTCCTGGTCACCGGGCGGAGGCTCGGGGATCGGGAGGCAGACGGCCCTGGCCCTGGCCGAGGTCGGGTCGACCGGTGGCCATCTGGGACATCGACGCCGACGGGGCCGAGGAGACGGCGGCTCTGTGCCGTGACCTGCCACGGGACGGCCGACCACTGGTCGGTGGTCGATGTGGCCGACACCGCCGGCCCTCGAGACCGGCCGTGCCCCGGGCCGCGGCCGAGCTCGGCTCACTGGGAGGCTTCGTCCATGCCGCCGGGGTTCCGGAGCTGCGGCCGTGGACCTCATCGACGACGAGATCTGGGACGCACCATCAACGTGAACCTGCGGGCCGCCGTGATGATCTGCCGTTTGCTCCTGGACCCGTTTCGGCCAGGCCGGCCCCGGTTCGGCGGCGGTCCTCATCTCCTCGATCGAGGGCCTGTTCGGCAGCGACATCCTCACCGCCTACTGCGCCTCCAAGGGCGGGGTGCATCGGCGTCATGCGGTCGATCGCCCAGCGCTTCGCCGCCGAGGGCTTCCGGGTCAATGCCGTCTGCCCGGGTGCGGTGGACACCCCGATGCTCGCTCCCGCCTTCGAACTGCCGGGGTTCCGTCAGCAGCTCGAGGAGCGGACCCCCCTCAGACGGATGTCGTCCCCCGACGAGATCGCCAGGCCCATCCGGTTCCTCCTCTCCGACGAGGCATCGTTCATCACCGGGACCCACCTGACCATCGACGGGGGATTGACCGTCATCACCGCCGTCTGAGCGGCCAGGACGCATTCTGGCGGTCCGACCCGGCTCGGATCCCGCTCCGAACAGGGCCTCGCTCACCCTGTGGCCGGCTCTTCGGGTTGAATAGTCGTGATGTTGATCATCCTGATCGCAGCCCTATGGTCGTGGTGGTGGCCGTGGCCGCGCTCGTGGTCCGACGGCCACGGGCCAGCGATCTGGCCTCGGTGAGGAAGTACCACTCGGCCCTCGGGACCATCGAGCACCTGGCCGAGCGGACCTCCCGGCCGCGGGCAGGGTGGTGACAGCCGCCGGACGGCCCGGGCCGGCCCGGGGAGGCCCGGCCGGCGAGAGCGGCGCGGGACGAGCCGGTGGACCGGGGCGCGTCCCGCCGGTCCCGGTGCGGGGCAGTGGGGAGTTCCCCGACCCGGAGACGCCGATCGTCTTCGACGACTCCCAACCGCCCGACCGGTACCGCAGCGAGCATCCCCGTACTCCGCTCCCGTGCACCGGGCCGACCGGGCCCAGCGCCATGCGCTCGAGTCGATGAACCGCCGACCCCGGCGGTCCACCGCCGTCACTGGTCGTGGTCGTCCTCGCCGTCCTGTTCGCCGGCGCTGGCCGTGCTCGGGAGCAGGCACCCGAAGACGGGCCACACCACGGCCACGTCGTCGGTCTCGGCCACCTCGTCCTCGACGCCCACCACCTCCCACCACTCCCACGACGCCGGCCACGGCAAGACAGCACAGCGCCAAGACGGCCACCACCACCCCCACGACGGTCCCACCCAGATCGTGGCCGTCTCCTCGACCTCGCTGACGGCCACCTACCCGGTCGGCCGCCAGCTCCTACGCTCGTGACGGTCAGTGCGTCGGGACCGTGCTGGGTCCTGGCCACGGCCAGCCGCCACCGGGTCGACCTTGTGGACCGGGACGCTCCAGGCCGGGGCTCCCAGGTCATCCAGGCCACCGGCGTCATCACGGTGGAGCTGGGGGCCCCGTCGGCCTCGCTGACCCTCGACAACGTGCCCGTGGTCCTGCCCGTGCCGGTGCACACGCCGTTCGTAGCCACCTTCCAGCCGACCACCTCGGGCACCTCGTCCCCGGCCACCTCGACCACGGCACCCGTCACCCCGGTCGACCACCGCCGCCGGATCGAGGCCCTGCCGTCGCCCGCCCGGGTCCCCGACGGCCCGGACGTGGATGAGCCGGGGGTCTGCCCGGCGTCGGCCGGCGCGGGAGCCGCCGGCGCCCTCGACGAGGCCCAGGGCGTCGAGGATGAAGGCGTAGACGAAGGCTTCGTCCTTCCAGGCGTCGTAGCGGCCCGACGGTCCCCCGTGGCCGGCCCCGAGCTCGGTCTTCAACAGCACCCGGTTCTCCGGGTTGGCCGCCCGGAGCTTGGCCACCCACTTGGCCGGCTCCCAGAAGCCCACCCGTGGGTCGGAGAGGCCGGCCGGTGGCCAGGATGTCCGGGTAGCGGACCGGATCGCCCTCCGTCGTCGACGGACCGAACGTTGTCGTAGGGCGAGTACGACTTCATGACCTGCGTAGATCCCCGGCGTCCTCGACCGGGTTGCCCCACTCCTCCCACTCGAGCACGGTGAGCGGGAGGCGTCTCGTCCAGAATGGTGGTCAGGCAGTCGACGAAGGGCACCTCGGCCACGACGGCCCGGAACAGGTCGGGGGCCAGGTTGGCCACCGCGCCCATCAACAGGCCCCCGGCGCTGCCCCCCCGGGCCACCAGCCGGTCGGGCGACGTCCACCCTTGGTCGATCAGGGTGCGGGCACAGGCCACGAAGTCGGTGAAGGTGTTGGGCTTGGCCGCCAGCTTTCCCTGCTCGTACCAGTGCCGGCCCATCTCCCCGCCGCCCCGGACGTGGGCGATGGCGAAGACGAATCCCCGGTCGAGCAGGCTCAGCCGGAGCGACGAGAAGGTCGGGATCCATCGACGCCTCGTAGGACCCGTACCCGTACAGGAGGCACGGGCGCCCCCCGCGTCGGCGCTGCATCGCCGGACGCCGGCCGTGACCAGGTCGGGCCGGTAGACCAGGGAGATCGGGACCTCGGTGCCGTCGTCGGCCCGGCGCCCACAGCCGCTCGGTCCGGTAGCGGCCGGGGTCGAAGTCGCCGAGCACCGGCTGGCGCTTTGAGGAGCAGGGCGTCGCCGGTCCCGAGGTCGAGGTCGAAGACGGACCGGGGGGTGACCAGGGACGTGTACTCGTAGCGCAGGGTGGTCGAGTCGTACTCGGGGTTGGCCCCACCCCAGACGGTGGAGGGGGACTCCGGCTGGTCGACCGGCGTGGACGACGCCGGTGGCGGCGTCGATGACCCTGATCCGGGTCTCGCCCCCCTCCCGCTCGTAGACCACCAGGTGGCCGACGAACGGGTCCACGCTGTCGAGCCGCACTCCCGGGCCGGCCCGCGATCACCTCCTTCCAGTGGGACGGCCGGGGCGAGTCGTCGGGCGCCTCCATCAGCCGGAAGTCCTCGGCCCCGTCGTTGGTCACGATGAGGAACCGGCTGGTCCCGCCCGCCGCCGGGTCGCCGCGGTCGTGATCGACGCTGTACTCGATCCCCTGGCGTCGGGGCTCGATGACCGAGAACGTGCCGAGCGGGTCGTCGGCCTGGAGGGCCCGGACCTCCGAGGTCACCTTCGAATCCAGGCCCATCAGCACGAACCGGTCGTCCTTGGTCCGCCCCACGCCCAGGTAGAAGCGGTCGTCGGGCTCCTCGTAGACCAGGACGTCGGTGGCCGGGTCGGTGCCCGACCCGGTGGCGCCAGAGCTGATAGGGACGCATGGCCTCGTCGACCCGCACGAAGAAGACGGTGGCGTTGTCGTTGGCCCAGGCCACTCCGTAGGAGGTGTCGTCGAGCGACTCGGGCGACCTGGTGCCTGGGTCTCCAGGTCGGTGAAGCGCATGGTGAACCGCTCCCCGCCCGTGGTGTCGGTCGAGTATGCCAGCCACCGGTGGTCGGGACTGACCGAGAGGCTCCCGATGGCGAAGTAGTCGTGACCGGCGGCGAGCCGGTTCTCGTCCAGGATGACCGTCTCGCCGTCGGGGCCGGCCTCCGCTCCACCGGGCGGCCGGTCCGGTGGTCCCCGTCACCGGGCCCACCGGCCGGCGCCGCCGGGCGCCGGCAGTGGATGCTGTAGTCGCTGCCCTCCACGGTGCGGCTGTAGTAGAGCCAGGGCCCCTTGCGCACGGGCACCGAGAGGTCGGTCTCCTCGATGCGGGCCACGATCTCCTCGAACAGTTCGGCCTGCAGGGCACCGGTGCCCGCCATCACCGCCTCGGTGTAGGCGTTCTCGGCTTCGAGATGCTCGATGACCGCGGGATCGTCCTTGTCCCGCAGCCAGAACCAGTCGTCGACCCGGACGTCACCGTGGGCCTCGAGACTGACCGGACGCCGTTCCGGGGTCGGGGGCCTGACGGTGGCCGCAGGTTCACGGGACATCGAGCTGGGGGGCATCCGACCAGGATGGCACGTCTTTCGGGGCGCCCCCGGTGCCCGCCCGTTCTCGATCCGCCCGGGGGTTGTTACTATCTGTATAGGAGAAATCGAGCTGTCCGCCCGGACGGCGTCTCGGGAGCCCATATGACGACCACCGATCTCGACCTCGGAAAGTACAAGCTTGGGTGGTCCGACGAAGAGGACTACGTCTTCAAGCCCAAGAAGGGTCTCAACGAGTCCATCGTCCGCGAGATGTCGGCGATGAAGAAGGAGCCCGAGTGGATGCGCGATTTCCGCCTCCGGGCTCTGCAGCGTTTCGAGAAGCGCCCGATGGCCGAATGGTTCGCCGTCAACATGCCCGACCTCGATTTCGACGACATCTACTACTACATCAAGCCCACGTCGGGTCAGGTGGAGGACTGGAACGACCTGCCCGACGCCATCAAGAACACCTACGAGAAACTGGGCATCCCCGAGGCGGAGCGCAAGTACCTGGCCGGCGTGACCGCCCAGTACGAGTCCGAAGTGGTGTTCCACCGCAACCGCGAGGACCTCGAGGCCCTCGGGATCATCTTCTGCGACATGGACACCGCGGTTCGCGAGTACCCCGATCTGGTCCGCAAGTACTTCGGGACGATCATCCCGCCCAACGACAACAAGTTCGCCGCCCTCAACTCGGCGGTGTGGTCCGGCGGCTCGTTCATCTACGTGCCCCCCAACGTGGTCGTCGACCAGCCGCTCCAGGCCTACTTCCGCATCAACGCGGAGAACATGGGCCAGTTCGAGCGGACGCTCATCATCGCCGATGTCGGCGCCCAGGTGCACTACATCGAAGGTTGCTCGGCCCCGGTCTACACCAGCGACTCCCTGCACTCGGCGGTGGTCGAGCTGGTGGCCCTGGAAGGCTCGCGGATCACCTACACCACCATCCAGAACTGGTCCAACAACGTCTACAACCTGGTGACCAAGCGGGCCCGGGCCGAGGCGGAGGCCCACGTCGAGTGGATCGACGGCAACATCGGCTCCCGCCTGACCATGAAGTACCCCTCGGTCTACCTGATGGGCCCGAAGGCTTCGGGTGAGGTGCTCTCGGTGGCCTATGCCGGCGCCGGCCAGCACCAGGACGCCGGGGCCAAGATGATCCACGCCGCGCCGGAGACCACCTCCACCATCGTGTCCAAGTCGATCTCCAAGGACGCCGGGATCACCACCTACCGGGGCCTGGTCCACGTCGACGAGGGAGCCAAGCAGGCCAAGAGCTTCGTCCGTTGCGACGCCCTCCTCCTGGACGAGACGGCGGTGTCGGAGACCAAGCCCTACATGGAGGTGGCAGAGCGTGACGCCCGGATCGGCCACGAGGCCACCGTGTCCAAGGTCGGGGACGACCAGCTCTTCTACCTGATGAGCCGGGGCCTGTCCGAGACCCAGGCCATGGGCATGATCGTCAACGGGTTCATCGAGCCGATCACCCGTACCCTGCCCATGGAGTACGCCGTCGAGTGGAGCCGCCTGATCGAACTGCAGATGGAGGGTTCGGTCGGTTGACCTGAAGGGTCCCGGCGGCGGGAACCGTGGCCAGCGGCCGGGTCGTCAGAGAGGCAAGATGTACTCATGCCGATGAGGGAAGAGTGCAAGCACTTTCAGAGCCGGACCTACGACTCGGGGGAAGTGGCCAGGTTCTGCATTCTGGACCTGGCCCCCGAGGCACCCTGGAAGTGCCCCGACGACTGCCCTTCCTACGCCCGCCGCCTGGCCGACGTGGGCTGGTCGCACGGCACGCTGGTCGAGCCGCCGCTGGAGAAGATGCCCGACGTTCCCGGTGCGGAGGCGGCCGAGCTGCTGGACCAGGCCGAGGACATCATCAACGCGGTCGGACCCGACGTGCTGGCCGAGGTGCGCAAGGAGGACGAGCGGGAGGAGCGCAAGCAGGGCCGCTGGTGGAGGCGCAAGGGCTGATCGCCGAGGGTCGGTCCCGGCGGGTCGGCTCCGGAGCCCGGTCTCGACCTACCGGCCGGTGAAGGTGGGGGGTCGCTTCTCCATGAACGCGGTCATCGCCTCCGTCAGGTCGTCGGAGGCCAGGAAGCCGGCGTTCCAGGTGGCCGTGTACTCGAGGCCCCGGGCCACCGAGCCCCCCTCCCCGGCGGTGAGCACCGCCTTGGTCCCCTGTACGGCCAGGGGTGAGTTGGCCGCGATCTCCGCGGCCATGGCCCTGGCCTCGCGCACCACCCCGTCGGCATCGGGGCTCAGCTGATTGACCAACCCGATCGACAGGGCCCGGTCCGCCGTGATGTCCTTGCCGGTGTAGGCCAACTCGGCGACGTGACCCTTGCCGATGATGCCGGGCAGGCGCTGCAGGCTGCCCAGGTCGGCCACGATGGCCACCTTGGTCTCCCGCACCGAGAAGACGGCGTCGGTGCTGGCCAGGCGGATGTCGCACGCCGCGGCCAGGTCCACCCCACCGCCGATGCAGTAGCCCTGGATGGCGGCGATGACCGGCACACGGCACTGGGCGACCGACGTCACCGAGGCCTGGAGACGCACGATCTCCGCCCGGGCCGACCGGGCCCGCGCCGCCATCGACGGGGGAGGGCCGCCGACGGCCGGCGGTCCGGTCAGCCCGGACATGGCCACCAGGTCCAGGCCCACGGAGAAATGGGGTCCCCGGGCGGCGACGACCACGGCACGAACCTCGGGGTCTGATCCGATGACGTCCATGGCCCGGGGGAGATCGGACCAGAAGGCCGGTCCGAGGGCGTTGCGCTTCTCCGGCCTGTCCAACCACAGGGTGGTCACAGGCCCGTCGGTCTCCATGGACAGGACGTCGGAGGTGAACGAATCGATGGCCGAAGCCGGGGGCGGAGTCATGCTTCCGAGCGTAGGCCGCGCACCATGCCGACGTCTCGCCCGCCGGTCCGACGCCGCCGGGTGCCGGGGTCTGAGGGTCGGGGGGGACGGGTAGTATGGAGGCCGAGGCTCGTGACCCGGGCCTCCTTCCGCGAAAGGCCGTCGTTCTGTCCACCTTCAACTCCGAAACCGCTGCCACCCTCCCCGGGCTGCCCTGGCTGCAACGACGACGGGTGGCTGCCGCCGATGCGTTCTCGTCGTCGGTCCTGCCCACGGAGAAGGACGAGGTGTGGCGGTACAGCCGGATCGACGCCCTGGACCTCGACCGTTTCCGCCCCTCCGGCACGGTACCGGTCGATGCCCACAACGACCCCGGCCCGTCGCCCTCCGACCGCATCCACTCCCTGGTGGCCAGCCTGGGGCCGCGTTCGGGCCTCATGGTGACCATCAACGGGGTGCTGGCCACCGTGGCCTCGTCGATGGGCGACCACGTCCTGTCCCTCGGTCGCCCCGGCGAGCAGGGCGACATGGAGCCCCTGTTGGGGTCGGTCATCTCCGAGTCCCGTGAGTTCGTTCTGCTCAACGATGCGTTCGCCGTGGACCCGCTCGTCGTCGACATCGCCCCCGGTGCCGCCATCGAGGATCCGGTGGTCATCGTGCACGTGATCAGCGGCGGGGGCGGTGAAGCGGTCTTCCCCCGGACCTTCGTGCGCAGCGGCCCGGCATCGAGGGCTGGCGTGGTGGAGATCGTCGTCGATGTCGACGCCGGGCTGCTGGCCGACCTCCCCTCCGCCAACCTCCCGCCGCCGTCCGACCGCCGGAGCCGGAGCCGGAGCACGGAGTACCTGGTGGTGCCGGTCACCGAAATCCGGGTGGGCGACGACGCCACCCTGGCCTACGTGAGCGTCCAGTCGTTGGGTCCCGACACCTGGCAGCTCGCCCATCAAGCCAGCTCCATCGGGACCAAGGCCACATTGGAGAGCTTTGCCGTGGCCCTGGGGGGCAGCTATCCGCGGCTGCGGACCGATTCGGCGCTGGAGGGGGACTCCGGAACCAGCAAGCTCCGGGCCGCCTTCGTCGGTCGGGACGACCAGATGCTCGACTTCCGGACCCTCCAGGACCACCTCGCCCCGCGTACGACCAGCGATCTGCTGTTCATGGGAGCGGTGGCCGACCGCTCGCACTCCGTGTACAGCGGCCTGATCCGGGTCCGGCGGGGGGCGGTGCGGTCAGACGCCATGCAGACCAACCACAACCTGGTCCTCGACGAGGGCGCCCATGCCGATTCCGTGCCCAACCTGGACATCGAGGAGAACGACGTCAGGTGCAGTCACGGATCGACGGTGGGCCCGGTGGACGAGGACCAGCGCTACTACCTCGAGTCGCGTGGCGTGGAGCCGGAGGTGGCCGAACGACTCATCGTGGGCGGGTTCTTCGAGGACATCGCCGACCAGGTGCCCGTGCCCGGCACCCGGTCGATGATCGGCAACGCCCTGGCCGACCGGGTCGGAGCCCGCAGTGCCTGAGGCCACGGCAGCCGGTGCCGGCGCGCCCCGATCGGTCAGGCTCTGTGGTCGTCACGACCTGTCCGCCGGTGAGGCCAGGCGGTTCGACGTGGACGGTCTGAGGGTGGCGCTGGTACGCATCGGCGACGACTTCTACGCCGTCGGCGACCGCTGCAGCCACGAGGACTTCTCGCTGGCGGACGGGGAGGTCCTGGCCGACGAGTGCGAGATCGAGTGCGCAAAGCACGGCTCCACCTTCGATCTGCGGACAGGTCAACCCTGCTCCCTCCCCGCCACCCGGCCGGTTCCCGTCTACGCCGTGGCCGTCGAGGGGGACGATGTCTCGGTGGTGGTGCCGTGAGCACGGGGGAGCTGCGCATCGAGGATCTCCGGGCCGGCATACCCGGCCGGGAGATCCTCCGCGGCGTCACCCTCACCGTGCGCAGCGGCGAGGTGCACGCCGTCATGGGGCCCAACGGATCGGGGAAGAGCACCCTGGCCCACGTGCTGATGGGCCGGCCGGGCTACGAGGTCCTGGGCGGTTCGGTGACCCTCGACGGCGTCGACCTTCTCGCCCTTCCGACCTGGGAGAGGGCTCGTGCCGGACTGTTCCTGGGCATGCAGCATCCCATCGAGGTTCCCGGGGTCTCGCTGGTGACGACGCTCACCGCGGCCCGACCGGAGGTCCCGGCCGGCGAGGCCCGGGGCGGCGGTGCCGTCGATACCGGGCAGCGGCTGGCCGAGGAGGCTCGTCGCATCGGCTTCGACGAGCGCTTCCTCGACCGGCCCCTCAACGTCGACCTTTCGGGCGGGGAACGCAAACGCAACGAGACGCTCCAGCTGGGCGTGTTGCGTCCCCGCTTCGCCGTCCTCGACGAGATCGACTCCGGACTGGACATCGACGCGCTGGGTGCGGTCGGGCGTCGGGTGCAGGAGGAGGTGGCCGAACGGGGACTCGGCGTGTTGGCCATCACCCACTTCCGGAGGCTGCTCGACGTCCTCCGTCCCGACGTCGTGCACGTGCTGTCGGAAGGTCGTGTCGTGGCCACCGGCGGCCGCGAGCTGGCCGAGACCGTCGACCGCACGGGGTACGCGGCCTACAGCTGACCGGTCAGGTCTTCGACTCGCTCTCGTCGAGACCCTGCAGCAGGGTGTTCCAGCTCAAGGTGGCGCACTTGATGCGCACGGGGAACTTGACCACACCCTGGAGGGCGGCGAGCTCCCCCAGCGCGTCGATGTCGATGAACTCCGGCTCGGCCCCCTCGAGGTCCGCTCCGCCCCCGTTGGCGTCGGCGGCCCCGTTGGTAGACGGCAGCGTGGACTCGTGGATGGACATCATCCCCTTGAAGGTGCGGATCAGGTCCCGCACCTCGGTGACCGGCTTGCCCTTGACGGCGGCCGACATCAACGACGCCGAGGACTGGCTGATCGAACAGCCGGTACCGGCGATCTTGATGTCCGTGACGGTGTCGCCCTCGACGATGAGGGTCACCACGATCTCATCTCCGCACAAGGGGTTGAACCCCTCGACCCGGTAGGCCGGAGGCGACTCCAGCTCACCCCGGTTGCGGGGCGACCGGTAGTGGTCGAGGATGATCTCGCGGTAGAGATCCTCGAGCCCGGGCATCAGGATGCTCCCCCTGCGGCATCGGGGACCGGCCGCCGTCCACGGTGCCGGCCGAGGGCCTCGGTCGGGCTGCCCCGACGGTGGCGGCAGGGTGGCACCGGGTCACTTCGCACGGAATCAGAATACCGTCCGGTGCTCATCCGAAGAACGCCCCCGCCTCGGTGAGGGCCAGAACCAGTGCGTCGACATCCGATTCGTCGTTGTACGGACCGAACGAGGCGCGGGCCGTGGCGTTCACGCCCAGTCGCCGCATGAGGGGTTTGGCGCAGTGGTGGCCGGCCCTCACGCAGACCCCGAACTCGTCAAGCACCTGGGAGATGTCGTGGGGGTGGATGTCGCGGTAGGCGAAGGAGATCACCCCGCCCCGATCCCTCGGGTCCGCGGGCCCGAAGACGAGGATGTCGTCGCCGAACCGCTCCTCGAACACGGCCAGGGCGTAGGCGGTCAATGAGATCTCGTGGGCCCGGACCACCTCCATCCCGACGGCCCGCAGGTAGTCGACCGCGGCCCCCAGGCCGACGGCCTCGGTGATCGGCGGCGTGCCGGCCTCGAAGCGCCAGGGAATGTCGTTCGGAGTGAACCCGTCCTTGCGGACGTCGAGGATCATCTCGCCACCGCCGAGGAAGGGGGGGAGCTCCGAGAGGAGCTCGTCGCGGCCCCACAGCACCCCGATCCCGGTCGGACCGAGCATCTTGTGCGAGCTGAAGGCCAGGAAGTCGACTCCGAGAGCGGTGACGTCGGTGGGAAGGTGGGGAACCGATTGGGCGGCGTCGGCCACGACGACAGCGCCGGCGCGGTGGGCCAGGTCGGCGACGTGGGGGATCGGATTGATCGTCCCCAGCACATTGGACATGCAGCTGATCCCGACCAGCTTGACCCCGTCGACCAGATGCTCGAGGTCATCGAGCACGAGCTGTCCGTCGTCGTCGACGGGTATCCAGCGGATGGTCAGGCCGCGCTCTTCGGCCAGCATGTGCCAGGGGACGATGTTGGCGTGGTGCTCCATTTCGGTGAGGAGGATGGCATCGCCGGCGTGCAGGTTGCTCCGCCCCCAGGTGTGGGCGACCAGATTGAGGCCCTCGGTGGCGTTTTTGGCGAAGACGATCTCCCTCGTCGGGTCCGGGGCCCCGATGAACCGGCCGACCCCGTGACGGGCGGCCTCGAACCGGCGGGTGGCCTCCTCGGCGATGGAGTACACCCCGCGGTGGACGTTGGCGTGCGTGGTCTCGTCGTAGGCCCGCATGGCGTCGAGCACCTGGACGGGGCGTTGCGCCGAGGATGCCGAGTCGAGGTAGACGATGGGGTGGCTGTTCACCTCCCGGCCCAGCAAGGGGAAGTCCTTGCGGAGGGCGGCGACATCGAGACCGGGAGCAGCTTCTTTCACGTGCGCCATGCGTCGTACCCCTCGATCTCGAGTGATCGTGCCAGTTCCGGCCCGCCCTCGTCCACGATGACCCCGTCGACGAGCAGGTGCACCCGGTCGGCGGCCAGCTCGTCGAGCATGCGCTGGTAGTGGGTGATGACGAGCACACCGAGCTCGGGCCGTGCCTCCCGCACGGCATGGACGCCGCGGGCGACGGTACGCAAGGCGTCCACATCGAGCCCGGAATCGGTCTCGTCCAGCACGGCCAGCTCGGGCTCGAGGATGGCCATCTGGAGGATCTCGTTGCGCTTCTTCTCGCCGCCGGAGAAGCCGTCGTTGAGGTGCCGTTCTCCGAAGGCCGGATCCATGCCCAGCTTCTCCATCCACTCCATCATCATCAGGCGCACCTCGAGCACCGACATGTCCATGCCCCGGCGGGCCGACAGGGCCTGGCGGAGGAATTGGATGACGGGCACACCGCCGATCGCCTCGGGCTCCTGGAAGGCGAGGAACATCCCCGCCTTGCCGCGCACGTCGGGGGCCCACGATGTCACGTCCTCGCCGCGGAAGCGGATGGCCCCGGAGGTGACCCGGTAGGACGGGTTGCCGAGCAGCACGTTGGCCAGCGTCGACTTGCCCGAGCCGTTCGGGCCCATCAGCGCGTGCACCTGGCCGGAGTCGACGGTGAGATCGACGCCCTTGAGGATGGGCTGGTCTTCCACCTCCACGTGGAGCTGCTCGATCTGGAGCAGCGGGGGCCGCGGGCTCGCCGGTTCGGGGAGCTGGTCGGTATCGCTGGGCACGGCATGATCTTAGCCCCATTCGTGACTTTCTCCTACGGGTATAGGAGGAATGAGAGCAGGCCCACCGCAACTGCCGGTTTGCGCATGTGACCAGGTCAACCAGTACGGTAACCGGATGGCCGACCCGTGGAACTTTGCCGGCCCGGTGGCCCGCCTCGACTCGTCCACCAGCGTGGTGACCCTGGTGGACGAGTCGACGTTCGCCATCAGCGGGAGTTCGGGTGACATGGTCGCCGGCGCCGCACAGGGGCTCTTCTTCAGGGACACCCGGATCCTGTCCCGGCTCGAGGTCCTGGTCAACGGATCGAGGACCGAACCGCTGGCCGCCATCACCGACGATCCGTTCTCGGCCACGTTCGTGTCCCGGTGCCTCCCCGCCCACGGCCGGGCCGACTCCACCTTGATGGTGTTCCGCTCCCGCTATGTCGGCCAGGGGATGCGCGAGGACCTCACCATCCGCAATTTCGCCGACGAGCCCGCCCTCTGCACCGTCGAGGTATTCGTGGGATCGGACTTCGCCGACCTGTTCGCGGTGAAGGAGGGAAGGGTGGGGTCCGATCCCGGCACCGGGGAGGTCTCCACCAAGGTGACCGTGGGCACGCAGGCCGAGTTGGCCGCCCGCCTCAAGGCCGGGAACCCGAAGGTGGGGCGCCGTGAGTCCGACGAGCCCATCCCTCTCGAGCGGCCGCCCACCATCACCTACTCCTACCGACGGGGCGGTGTGGTCCGCGGCGTGGAGGTCCGCTTCGGCGAACCGGCGGCCGTCACCACCGATCTGGCCACCTTCGAAGTGGTCGTGCCCCCGCGGGACACGTGGTCGACCTGCATCGAGGTCGGACCGGCCATCGACGGGGCGCCGTTCGACCCGAGGTACCGGTGCGGCCAGCCCATCGACCGGGCCACTCCGTCCGAGCGCCTGGCCCAGTGGCGGCGCCGGGTTCCCCAGGTCGAGACCAGCCATCCGGAACTGAAGGAGGTGATCGCCCGCAGCAACGAGGACCTCGGTGCCCTGCGCATCTTCGATCCGGACCACCCCGAACGGGTGGTGGTGGCCGCCGGTGCCCCCTGGTTCATGACGGTCTTCGGCCGCGACTCCCTGTTGACGGCGTGGATGGCGCTCCTGGTGGATCCGGAACTGGCTCGAGGTGTCCTGCAGACGCTGGCCCGGTTCCAGGGGACCGACGTCGACCCGCGCCATGACGAGGAGCCCGGCCGCATCCTCCACGAGATGCGCTTCGGGGACGCCGCCTCCCTCTCCCTCGGCGGCGGAAGCATCTACTACGGATCGGCCGATGCCACGCCCCTGTTCGTGATGCTGCTCGGTGAGATGCGGCGCTGGGGCGAGGCCCGGGAGATGGTCGACGAGCTGCTTCCCAACGCGGCGCGGGCCATCGAGTGGATCGAGAACTTCGGCGATGCCGACGGTGACGGATACGTCGAGTACCGGCGGGCCACCGACCGTGGCTTGGCCAACCAGGGCTGGAAGGACAGTTGGGACGGGATCCGGTACGGTGACGGCCGGGTGGCCCAGGCCCCCATCGCGCTGTGCGAGGTGCAGGCCTATACCTACGGTGCCTATCTGGCCAGCGCCCACTTCGCCTTCGAGGTGGGCGACACCGCCACCTACGACCGCTTCCGGGCCAAGGCCGCCCAGCTCAAGGCGGCGTTCAACCGCGACTTCTGGCTGGAGGACAGGGGCTGGTTCGCCGTCGGGCTCGACGCCGACAAACGTCCCATCGATTCGCTGACCTCCAACATCGGGCACTGTCTGTGGACGGGGATCGTCGACGAGGACAAGGCCCACCGAGTGGCCGAGGCCCTGGTGTCGCCGGCCATGTTCAGCGGGTGGGGGGTGCGCACGCTCTCCCGGGACAGCGGCGGCTACAACCCCATCAGCTACCACTGCGGCTCGGTGTGGCCGCACGACACCGCCATCGTGGCCGCCGGGCTGGCCCGCTACGGCTACGACGGGGCCGCCCAGAAGCTGATCTTCGCCCTCATGGATGCGGCCGCGGCGCAGGGCGGCAGGCTTCCCGAGCTGTTCAGCGGGCTCGACCGGGGGGAGCTCTCGGTCCCCGTGGGCTACCCCACCTCGTGCTCGCCCCAGGCTTGGGCGGCGGCGTCGCCGCTCCTGTGCCTGCGCACGCTGCTCCGGCTCGACCCCTGGATCCCCTACGGCAAGACCTGGCTGTGCCCGAACCTGCCCGAGTGGATCGGGTACCTCAAGGTCGAAGGTATCCCCCTGGGCGGGTCGAGGGTGACCATCGAGGTGGGTACCGAAGTGCCGGGCGGGGTCGTCGTGAACGGCCTCCCCCCTGAGATCGAGCTGGTCCGGGAGCCGCGCCGGCCGTCGACGGCGGTCTGAGCCCCGGCCCCGGGCCACTCACCAGCCGCGTTCGATCCACTCCGCCAGATGGGGCGACTCGGCCCCGATGGTGGTCCCCGTCCCGTGTCCGGGCAGGACGATGGTCCCCGGGTCGTAGGCGGCGAACAACCGCCGCTCGATCGAGTTGATGATGGTGGGGAAGTCGGCGTTCTCGAACGAGGTGTTGCCCGGCCCGCCGGGGAAGAGGGTGTCCCCGCTGAACAGCAACGGGGTCCCTTCGACGGCGAAGCACATCGATCCCGGGGTGTGGCCCGGCGTGGCGATGGTCGAGATGCGCAGCCTCCCGACCTCCAGGACCGACTGGTCCTCGAGGATCTGATCGTAGGAGGGCAGCATGGCGGCATCGGCCGCGGTCACCGCCACGCCGATCCCGGCGTCGCGGACCGCTTCCACGGCCTGGATATGGTCCCAGTGCCCGTGGGTCTCCACCACCTGGCGTACGTCGAGGGCCGTGCACAGCGGGAGCAGCTTGTCGTGCTCGTTGGCCGCGTCGATCAGGACGGACTCGCCACTCGAGACGCAGCGCACGATGTAGACGTTGTTGTCCATGGGGCCGACCACCACGCGATGGACCTCGACCAGTGCGTCCTTGTAGTCGACGATGGTATCTGGCACGGGTCAGGGGCTCCTCACCGGTCGTCGGTCCCGCCCGGGGGGCGGAACCTGGGTTGGATCTCGGATGGGTGGCGGACGGCCGCCCCCGGGGCCGGGGGCCGGTGCCACCCCGGCCAGCGTAGTTGGCCTTCTTGACCCGTTGGTCAACAATGCGACGTTCTGGTAGACAAACGGGGCACGCCACCCCCGTTTCGGGGCGGCCCGGAAGATCCCAGGGGATGGAGAACACGATGAACTTCGCCTTCAGCGAGGAACAGGACGAGCTGCGCAAGTCCGTCCGGCGATTCCTCGAGGACAAGTCGCCGGAGTCCGAGGTCCGCCGGCTGATGGAGACCACCGAAGGCTATGACAGCGCGGTCTGGACCCAGATGGCTGAGCAGTTGGGCCTGCAGTCCCTCATCGTCCCCGAGCGGTACGGGGGGTCGGGGTTCTCCTATGTGGAGCTGATCGTGGTCCTCGAGGAGATGGGCGCCGCCCTCCTCTGCGCCCCCTTCTTCTCCACCGTGGCGTTGGCCACCAACGCCGTCCTCACCTCGGGCGACCAGAGGGCACAGGAGTACCTGCTGCCCGGGTTGGCCGCCGGCGAGACCATCGGCACCTTGGCCTTCACCGAGGACTCGGGTCGCTGGGATACCGGCGGGATCACGTTGGCCGCGGCCAAGTCGGGCGAGGGCTGGGTGCTCAACGGCCACAAGTCGTTCGTCATCGACGGTCACGTGGCCGGGCTGATCCTGGTCGTCGGGCGGACCCCCGCCGGACTGTCGCTGTTCGGGGTCAGAGGCGATGCCGACGGTCTGACCCGCACGCCGTTGGCCACCATGGACCAGACCCGCAAGCAGGCCCGCCTGGAGTTCGCCGACACATCCGCCTGGCTCATCGGCGCCGACGGCGGTGCCGAAGCCGGATTGAGCAGGACCCTCGATCTGGCCGCGGTGGCCCTGGCCGCCGAGCAGGTGGGTGGAGCCCAGCGCTGTCTGGACAGCTCGGTGGAGTACGCCAAGACGCGCATCCAGTTCGGCCGACCGATCGGCAGCTTCCAGGCCATCAAGCACAAGTGCGCCGACATGTTGCTCGAGGTCGAGTCGGCCAAGTCCGCCGCGTACTACGCGGGGTGGGCCGCCGCCGAGGACTCGGATGAGCTGCCGGTGGTGGCCAGCCTGGCCAAGTCCTACTGTTCGGAGGCGTACTTCCACGCTGCCGCCGAGACCATCCAGATCCACGGGGGCATCGGCTTCACCTGGGAGCATCCCGCCCATCTCTACTTCAAGCGGGCCAAGTCCTCGGAGCTGTTGCTGGGTGATCCCTCCTACCACCGGGAGCTGTTGGCCCAGCGGATCGGGATCTGAGCTCGACGGGGTGTGCCGCGGGAGGGTCGGTATCCGGAACGGCCGCCGGTGAACCTCGTCCGCGCCGAACTGGCGTAGCGTCTCCACGATGAACGATCTCAGACTGACGATCAGCTGGCTGCTCCTGGTGATGGTGGCCGTGGTGGGCGGCGGGGCGGCCGTCCTCGGGGTGTCGCAGGCGCCGGAGAACGTGCCCCTGCAGAAGGCGGTGGACAACACCCTGGCCGCCTCCAATTACAGCCAGGTGGTCACCGAGTCGACCCCCCAGGGCAAGCAGACCGACTACCTGGTGTTCGAGGCGCCGGACAAGTTGGGCGGGTACGTGGAGAGCGGCACCAAGCGCACCTACGTCTACGTCATCGGGGACACGGAATACCAGAGCCTCACCGTGTCGTCCAACGCCTCCACCAACCATCTGGTCTTCTACCAGCAGGCCAGCCAGGGTGCGGTGGCCGTCGATCCGACCCACAACTATCTGCGGTACGCCACTACGGCCAAGCACGTCGACCAGACCGGCAGCACCTACTCCTTCACCCTGACCCAGAACGGCGAGACCGGGCACTTTGCCTACACGGTGTCGGGGCAGTACATCTCGGAGTTCAACCTGACCGTCAAGACGGCATCGGTGCAGTTGGTGATCTCCCAGGTCGGGTCTTCGCCCCCGGTGGCGTTGCCGAGCGGGGCCAAGATCGTGAAGGCCCCCGCCAGCCCGACCAGTCCCACCGGCTAGCAGGGCGGCGGCTCCCTTCGCCGTCGGGTTCTACCGTTCCGGTCCCGGACCGTCGTCGGCTGCGTCGATGGCCCCGACGGCCTCGTCGACGGCCTCATCGATGGCCCGGCGGAGCGTCCGGGCACTGGCCCTGGGGTCATCGGCCTCGGTAAGCCACCTGACCACCACGAAGTGCGCGGCCCCGGCCGCCACCATCCCGACGACCGTGGTCGGATCGACGCCTCCTGTCACCCACACCGGCCACGGTGTCGACCGCACCGCATCGCCCACGTAGGCGAGCCCCGTCCCCGGCCGCCCCGGCTTGGTGGGCGTGGGGGTGACCGGACCGGCCGAGATGTAGTCGACCGGGGCGCCGCGGGCACGGGCCAGATCGTCGGCCCCGTGGGTGGACAGCCCGATGATGGCGTGCTCGCCCATCAGGCGTCGGGCCTCGTCGGGAGCCATGTCCTCCTGGCCGACGTGCACCCCGTCGGCCCCGATGGCCGCGGCCAGATCGGGGCGGTCGTTGAGGATGAACGGCACCCGGTGCTCGGCGCAGACCCGCTGGACCCGGATGGCCCGTTCGACCAGGCGGGAGTCGCTGAGGTGCTTGTCGCGGAGCTGCACGACGTCGACGCCGCCCTCGATGCACCGCTCGATGAACGGCTCGAGATCGGGCCGGTCGGGTGAGCAGAGATAGAGCCTCCGTCGCCCGAGGTCCCAGCCCGGTGCCGGACCGGCCCGGGTGCTCACCCCGCCTTGGACACCTTGGCTGCTGACGCCTTGGCCTTGGCTTTCATCCGCTGCTTGTACTGGCGGACCTTGGCCAGCGCTTCCGGCGAATCGATGTCGGCCACCGACCGGAACGACTTGGGTTCGCCGTATGGTCCCGCCGCCTTCGCCCAGCCCGAGGGACGCACACCGAGCTGCTTGCCGAGCAGGGCCACGAAGATGCGGGCCTTCTGGTCGCCGAAGCCGGGAAGGGCCTTCAGGTTGGCCAGCAGCTGCTTGCCGTCGGAGGCGGTCGTCCAAATGGCGGCGGCGTCCCCGCCGTACTCGTCGACGATCACGGCGCAGACCTCCTGCACCCGCCGCGCCATCGACTTCGGAAACCGGTGCAGGGCCGGCCTGGCGCTGAACACCTCGGCCAGCCGGTCCGGGTCCATGGAGGCCAGGGCGGCCGCGTCGAGGGTGCCGCCGAGCCGCTCTTTCAGTTCGAACGGCGACCTGAACGCCTTCTCGAGCGGCACCTGCTGGTCGAGGACCATGCCCACCAGAAGCGCCAGCGGATCGGTACTCAGGAGTTCGTCGGCGGCTGCATCGCCGCTGAGGTAGAAGGACATAGCGCCAGCGTATGCGAGTTCCATTCACCGTTCGACTTCGTCGGCGGACCGTGCCACCAGACATTCGGCCCACTCGACGGCGTCGTGAGCCTTTCGGTGCGACACCACGACGACGCCGTGGTGGGTGCCGTTCTTTCACATCGAGCACGGAGCGTGCCCCTCTCCAGCACCGGGTCAACATGAGAGCACTTCGGTCGCCGGTGAGGTGAATCCGGCGGGCTAGTCGCCGCCTTCCGACGGCTCGTGCAGCCCTAGGTACAGGTCCGAACGGGGGTCGAGGGCCTGGAGCCCGTACCAGGCCAGCTCCGCGGCCTCGCGCTCCAGCCGCTTCCGTACGCCCACCGGGTGGAGGTCGGGGTACAGCTTCCCGTTCAGATGGTCGAGCTCGTGCTGGAAGCATCGCGCCGCCAGCCCCTCGCCCCCGATGTCGACGGCTGCTCCGCGCCGGTCCACGCCGCGCACTCGGCAGCGCTCGAGGCGGGCGGTGGGCAACCCCAGCCCTGGGAGGGACAGGCACGCCTCCTCACCCTGCTGCAGTTCGCCATCGACGGTGACGAGCACCGGGTTGATCACATGGCCTGTCGTCCCGTCGTGGAAGTCGAAGACGAACACACGCTCCGTGCGCCCGATCTGGTTGGCGGAGAGCCCGACCCCGTTGTCGGTGGCGTGCAGGGTCCGGAACATCTGGTCGACCAGCGCGGCGAGGTCCTCGCCGAAGTCGGTGACCTCCTGGCACCGGCGGCGCAGAATCGGGTTTCCGAGCAGCGTGATCGGAAGCACGTCGGAGCTCGATGCGGGGTCGGCGTTCACCGTGCCGACACTAGATGAGGGATCCAGTGGCCTGGTGGGGTTGATCCAGTGGTCTGACCGGGAGACGGGAGACGGGAGCCGGGAGGCGGGAGGCGGGAGGCGGGAGCCGGGAGGCGGGAGACGGGAGACGGGAGCCGGGAGGCGGGAGGCGGGAGCCGGGAGCCGGGAGGCCCGAGACGGGATTTGGTCAGGACGACCAGGGGTCGGCCGCCGCCGGGTCGATGCCGTATCGCTTGATGGCGTCGGCGTCCGTGCCCGGGGGCAGGTTGCCTTCGGCGACGAGACTGTGGAGCACCGCCACCACGACGTGCTCGGCATCGACTTCGAAGAAGCGGCGCAGGACCTCTCTCGTGTCCGACCGGCCGAAACCGTCGGTGCCGAGGGAGGTGAACGGCCTGGGCATCCACCGCGAGACCTGGTCGGGGACCGACCGCATGAAGTCGGTGACGGCCACGATCGGGCCGTGCGAACCGGCCAGCTGCTCGGTGACGAACGGTGTGCGCTGGGTTCCGGCGGGATGGAGCCGGTTCCAGCGCTCCACCGAGATGGCATCCTCCCGCAGTGACTTGTAGGAGGTGACCGACCACAGATCGGCATCGACGCCCCAGTCGGTGGCCAGCAGCCGTTGGGCGTCGGCAGCCGCCTGCCAGGCCGAGCCGGAGAAGAGCACGGACGCCCGGATGGACCCCTCGCCGCCGGGGGCGAACCGGTACATGCCCTTGATCGTGCCCAGGCGCACCCGTTCGGCCTCCTCCGGGTCGCCGGCCAGGGGGGGCATCGGGTAGTTCTCGTTGTAGAGGGTCAGGTACCAGATCCGGTCCTCGGGTTCGGGACCGGTCATCCGGCGGATGCCGTCTTCGACGATGGTGGCCACCTCGTAGGAGAAGGCGGGATCGTAGGCGGCCACGCTCGGCACCGTCGACGCCAGCAGCAGCGAATGGCCGTCCTGGTGCTGGAGGCCTTCGCCGTTGAGGGTGGTCCGGCCGGCCGTGCATCCGAGGAGGAAGCCGCGGCCACGGCAGTCGCCGAGGGCCCACAGGAGGTCACCCACCCGCTGGAAGCCGAACATGGAGTAGAAGAGGTAGAAGGGGATCGTCGGCTCGCCCCAGGTGGCGTATGAGGTTGCCGCGGCGGTGAAGGCGGCCACGGCGCCGGCTTCGCTGATGCCCTCCTGCAGTACCTGGCCGCTGGCGCTCTCCGCGTAGTGGAGGGCCAGTCCGGCGTCCACCGGGGTGTAGCGCTGGCCTTCGGGGGCGTAGATCTGCACTTCGCTGATGAGGGATTCGAGCCCGAACGTCCGGGCTTCGTCGGAGACGATGGGGACGATGCGCCGGCCGATGGAGGGATCGCGCACCAGCGATCGCAGCAGGCGGGCGAAGGCCATGGTGGTGGAGACCGACTGGCGGCCCGAGCCGGCCAGGAGGTCGGCGAACGCCGCCTTGTCGGGCTGGGGGAGAGGCTTCGCCCGGACCACCCGTCGGGGGAGCGGCCCGCCCAGGGCGCGCCGTCGCTCGGCCAGGTAGACGGCTGCCTTCTCACCCGGCGCGGGCCGGTAGTAGGGCGGGAGGTCGGCGTCCAGATCGTGCTCGGGGATCTCGTCGTTGAGGAACAGCCGGTTGCGCAGGGTCAGCAGCTGGGCCTTGGTCATCTTCTTGATCTGGTGGGTGGAATTGCGGGCCTCGATCTCGGGACCGAGCGTCCAGCCCTTGATGGTCTTGGCCAGGATGGCGGTGGGTGCCCCGACGTGCTCGGTCGCCGCCTGGTAGGCGGCATAGAGCTTGCGGTAGTCGTGGCCTCCCCGGGGGAGCGATTGCAGCTCCTCGTCGGAGAGGTGGCTGACCAGCTCCTGCAGGCGGGGATCGGGACCGAAGAAGTGCTCCCTGATGTACGCCCCCGACTCGGTGGCGTACTTCTGGAATTCGCCGTCCACCGTCGAGTTCATCTTGTTGAGCAGCACCCCTTCCACGTCCTTGGCCAGAAGGTCGTCCCAGGTCCGGCCCCAGATCACCTTGATCACGTTCCAGCCCGCCCCGCGGAAGAGCGCTTCGAACTCCTGGATCACCTTGCCGTTGCCCCGCACCGGACCGTCGAGACGTTGGAGGTTGCAGTTGACCACGAACACCAGGTTGTCGAGGTGCTCCCGCCCGGCCATGCTGAGGGCGCCGATGGTCTCGGGCTCGTCGAACTCCCCGTCGCCCACGAAGCACCACACCCGGCTGTCCTCGGTGGTGGCGATATCCCGGGCCTGCAGGTAGCGGCTGACGTGGGCCTGGGCGATGGCGTTGAGCGGGCCGAGCCCCATCGACACCGTCGGGTACTCCCAGAACTCGGGCATCAACCGGGGGTGCGGGTAGGAGGAGAGCCCGTCGGTCCCCACCTCGAAGCGGAAGTTGTCCAGCTCCTCCTCCGACAGCCGTCCCTCCACGAAGGCCCGGGCGTAGATGCCCGGGGAGGCATGGCCCTGGAAGTAGACCTGGTCCCCGGGGTGGCCGTCGTCCTTGCCGCGGAAGAAGTGGTTGAACCCCACTTCGTAGAGGGAGGCGGAGCTGGCGTAGGTCGAGAGGTGGCCGCCGATGGCCTCCGAGCGCACGTTGGCCCGGACCACCATCACCGCGGCGTTCCACCGGATGAAGGCCCGGATGCGCCGCTCGAGGTACTCGTCGCCGGGGAACTCGGGTTCCTCGTCGGAGGGGATGGTGTTGACGTAGGGGGAGGAGACGGTGGCCGGGAAGTCCACTTGCTTCTGGCGGGCCCGCTCGAGGATCCGCATGAGCAGGTAGCGCGCCCGGGTCCGGCCGTGGACGTCGACCACGTCGTCGAACGCGTCCAGCCATTCGGACGTCTCCACCGGATCGGCGTCAGGAAGTTGATGGCTCACTCCGTCGAACAGCACCTCCCCATGCTTGCACTGCGCGAGCCCTGGGGGAAGTACAGCCGCGGTTTTTGGGGCGGCCGACGGCGGGCGGTGGACGGCCGGGGGCGCTCCGGTGACGGGCCGTGCACCAATCAGCCGGGCGCAACGGGCATGCTGTCGTGATGAGCTCTCCACCCCCAACCCCGGATCCGGTGACCGTCGTCTACACGGACGGGTCGTGCCTCGGGAACCCCGGCCCCGGAGGGTGGGCGTGGGCGGTCGACGGGGGCCGGTCGGACAGCGGGGCCGAGGCGCACACGACCAACCAGCGGATGGAGGTGACCGCGGTGGTGCGTGCTCTGCAGTCGCTGTCGGGGCCCCTCCACGTGATGAGCGATTCGACCTACGTCGTCAACTGCTTCCGTCAGAAGTGGTGGGAGGGATGGAAGCGACGGGGCTGGCGCAACGCCCAGGGAAAGCCGGTGGCCAATCAGGATCTCTGGCAGGAGTTGCTGGCCCTGGCGCTGGACCCGGCCCGCCCGGTGACCTTCAGCTGGGTCAAGGGGCACTCGGGGGACCGGATGAACGACGTGGTGGACTCGCTGGCCACCGAGGCTGCCGCCCGCCAGTGACGCCCCGGTCCACCCCCGGTTTTGGCGCCGGTCGATCCCTCCCGTAACCTGCTGGCATGCAGATCAACGGAAGCTCAGCAATCATCACCGGTGGCGCGTCCGGCCTCGGAGAGGCCACCGCCCGCAAGCTCGCCACCGAAGGCGTTCGGGTTACCGTGTTCGACCGGAACGAAGAGCGGGGCAAGGAGGTGGTGGCGGAGATCGGTGCCAACGCCAATTTCGTCGGGGGCGACGTCACCGTGCCCGAAGATTGCCAGAAGGCGGTCGACCAGGCGGCCGAGGGCGGCAGCCTGCGCCTGGCCGTGAACTGCGCGGGGAGCGGATGGGTGGGTCGGGTCATCAACCGTGACGGATCCCCGCACGACCTGGCGCCGTTCCAGTTCATCCAGAACCTCAACGTCATCGGGACGTTCAACGTCATGACCAAGGCGGCTTCGGCCATGGCCACCGTCGAACCGCAGGAGAACGGCGAGCGCGGGGTGATCGTCAACACCGCGTCGGTGGCCGCATTCGACGGCCAGATCGGGCAGCTGGCCTACTCGGCGTCGAAGGGCGCCATCGTGGGCATGACGCTGCCGGCCGCCCGCGACCTGGCCGTGGTGGGCATCAGGGTGCTGGCCATTGCCCCGGGGCTGTTCGACACGCCGCTGTTGGCCATGCTGCCCGAGGAGGCCCGTACCGTCCTCGGCCAGTCGGTCAACTTCCCCAAGCGTCTGGGCAACCCGGCCGAGTTCGGAGAGCTGGTGGCCCACATCGCCTCCAACAGCTACTTGAACGCCGAGGTGATCCGGCTCGACGGCGGGATCCGGATGCCTCCCAAGTAGTTCACCCGCCGGGCCCGGTCTCGGGCCGCGGACTGGGTCTCGGGCCGCGGATCCGGACTCGACCGGCGCCGGACCGGCTCGGCCGGAGTGCTCAGGTAGTGTCGCTGGAGAGCCATGACCTCCACCGTCTCCACTCCCAGGGCTGAGGGCCCTGCCGCCGGTAGCGCCGTCATCCGGACGGTGGGACTCACCAAGGTGTACGCCGGATCGGACCTGCGGGCCGTGGACGGGCTCGATCTGACGGTCGAGCCGGGCGAGATCTTCGGGCTCCTGGGTCCGAACGGCGCCGGCAAGACGACCACCGCGGGCATGCTCACCACCCGGGTGATCCCCACCTCGGGCCAGGCCTTCGTGGAGGGCATCGACGTGGTGCGCCATCCGGCGCTGGCCAAGCAGATCCTCGGCATCGTGAGCCAGCAGAACACGCTGGACCGCCAGCTGACGGTGTGGGAGAACCTCTACTTCCACGGCCGGCTGTTCGGGATGTCGGCCAGGGACTCGCGCCGGACGGCCACCGAGCTCCTGGAGCAGTTCCAGCTGGAGCGGTGGGCCGGCGCATCGGTCTATGCCCTCTCGGGGGGCATGGCCCAACGGCTGATGGTGGCCCGGGCCATCTTCCACCGTCCGGCGGTCCTCTTCCTCGACGAGCCCACGGCCGGGCTGGACCCGCAGAGCCGGCTGGCCTTGTGGGGCACGCTGCGCGAGCTCAACGGCGCCGGCCAGACCATCCTGCTCACCACCCACTACATGGAAGAGGCGGAACAGCTGTGCGGGCGGGTGGCCATCATGGACCGGGGGAAGATCCTCGCCCTGGACACGCCGGCGGCGCTGAAGCGGCAGGTCGATGCCGACACCATCGTCACGGTGACCGCCTCGGGCGATCCCGACCGGCTGGCCGGGGTGTTGAGCGAGGGGATCGAGGGTGTGACCAGGACCCGGGCCATCGAGGGCGGGGTCGAGGTCCACGTGAAGGGCAAGGACCGCCTCCTGCCGCGCGTCGTCGAGGTGGCCGACCGCGCCGGTATCCCTGTCCTCGACCTCTCGGTCACCGAGCCCACCCTGGAGACGGTGTTCATCAACCTGACCGGCAAGGAGCTTCGGGACTGATGAGCACCGTCGAGAGCCGGCCCACCATCGAGGCCGTCCGTTCGGCGCCGACCCGTTCGGCCTTCGAGGCCGGCCGGATCGCGCTGTGGGCGCTGATCCTCCGCGATCTGGTGGTGCTGCGCAAGCATCTGGTCGAGTTCGTCATCAGGGTGCTGGTGCAGCCCTTCCTGCTCTGCTTCGTCTTCCTCTACGTCTTCCCGAAGATCGGCCAGGGCATCGGCGGCGCCGGTGGACCGAAGGCGGAGTCGGCCTTTGCCACCCTGCTGGTCCCTGGTGTGGTGGGTATCTCCATCCTCTTCCAGGGCGTGCAGTCGGTGGCCCTGATCATGTCCCAGGAGTTCGGCTTCACCCGCGAGATCGAAGACCGGGTGCAGGCGCCCTGTCCCATCTGGTTGGTGGCCATGGCCAAGGTCCTCTCCGGGGCCGTCCAGGGCCTGATCTCCGCGGTCATCGTCCTGCCCATCGCCTCGGTGGTGCATGCCAAGGGCGTGGAGGCACAGCTGAGCCTGCACTGGTGGATCATCGTGACCGTCGTCCCGCTGGCCTGCGTCACCATGGCGTCGCTCGGCCTCCTGCTCGGGACCAGCTTCGAGCCTCGCAACATCGGGCTCATGTTCGGGTTCATCATCCTCCCGGTGACCTTCCTCGGGGGGACGTACTACGAATGGACCCGACTCGCGCCCGTCAAGGTGGGGGGCTGGCACTGGCTGCAGACCGTGGTGCTGATCAACCCGCTCATCTACGTGAACGAAGGCATGCGAGCCGCCTTCACCGACGCACCGCACATGCACCTCTACGTCGTCTATCCGGTGATCATCGGATTCCTCGCGCTCTTCCTCGGCCTCGGGCTCCGGAATTTCCGGCGGCGGGTACTGTCCTGAGCCCCGGACGTCCGGTGACCGGCGGAGGTGCACAGAGGTGTACGGAGGGGCCGGGCCCGGGGCTCCGACCCGTCGTCGTCCGAAGTGAGGTGTCGTCGTGGGCCGGTAGGCTGAGCCCCGTCCACGTGTGGTCGACGAGCATTCGAAGGAGGTGGTTCCCACGGCAACCGAGGTGGTAGCGGAGACGCCGGCGACATCGGGCCGGGGGGAGGAATCCGGGTCGGCGTTCGATGTGGTGATCATCGGTGGTGGGCCGGGGGGCTATGCCACGGCGCTCTACGGGGCTGCGGCCGGGCTGTCGGTGGCCATGGTCGAGATGGACAAGGTGGGAGGCACCTGCCTCCACCGCGGCTGCGTGCCGGCCAAGGAGTTCCTGGAGACGGCGGCCGTCTACCGCACCGTGGCCGGATCGGGCCGCTTCGGGATCGACGCCGGGGGGGACGCCCGTCCGCCGGCGCTCGACTTCTCGGTCAGCCAGGCCCGCAAGCAGGAGGTGGTGGACCAGCTGTTCAGGGGCCTGGCCGGGCTGTTGAAGGGGCGCGGGATCGAGGTGTACAGCGGGAGCGGCACCTTGCTCCCCGGTCACCGGGTCCGGATCGCCGCCAACGACGGCACCACCACGGAGATCACCGGCACCGACATCGTGCTGGCGGCCGGCTCGGTTCCCCGCACCATTCCGGGCTTCGACGTCGACGGGGGGCTGGTGATGACCTCGGACGAGGTGCTGGCCCTGGAGAGGCTGCCGGACTCGGTGGCGGTGGTCGGCGGCGGGGCGATCGGGTGCGAGTTCGCCTCGTTGCTGAGTGATCTGGGAACGGACGTCACCGTGTTCGAGGCACTGCCGACCATCCTGAGCGGCTGTGACGACGACGTCGTCACCGCGGTGGCCCGGTCGTTCCGCAAGCGCGGTATCGACGTGAAGGCCGGGGTGCAGCTGCAGGGCCATACTCCCGACCCGTCGGGGCGGGGGACCACCCTGTCCTACGGCGACGGCGAGAAGCTGGAGGTCGACGCGGTCATCGTGTCGGTCGGTCGGCGGCCGCGCACCGAGGGACTTCTGGCCGCCGGGACCGGTGTGGTCATCGACGATCACGGTTTCGTGGTCGCCGATGAGACGATGCGCACGGCGGCCGACGGGGTGTGGGCGGTGGGCGACGTGGTGGCCGGCACCCCGCAGCTGGCCCATGTCGGATTTGCCGAGGGGATCGTCGTGATCAAGGGCATCCTGGGTGAGCCGGTGGTCCCGGTCGACTACCAGCGGGTGCCCTGGGCCATCTACTGCCATCCCGAGGTGGCCTTTGCCGGCCTGACCGAAGCGGCGGCCCGGGAGGCCGGATTCGACGTGACCGTGAAGAAGGACCCGTTCGGCGGGAACAGCCGGGCCCGGATCATCGGGGACACCGAAGGTCTGGTCAAGGTCGTGGCCGAGCGCAAGGAGGACGGCACCACGGGAAGGATCCTCGGGGTCCACATGGTGGGGCCGTGGGTGACCGAGCAGCTCGGTGCCGGATACCTGGCCGTCAACTGGGAGGCCACCGCCGAAGAAGTGGCCCAGTTCATCCAGCCGCACCCGTCGCTGTCCGAGACGTTCGGCGAGACGGTGCTGGCCCTGACCGGAAGGGGACTTCACCTTGCCTGATGTGACCATGCCGCAGCTGGGCGAGACGGTGACCGAAGGGACCATCACCAAGTGGTACAAGGCCGTCGGGGACCAGGTGGCCCGGGACGAACCGCTGTTCGAGGTGTCGACCGACAAGGTCGACTCGGAGGTGCCTTCCCCGGCCGAGGGGGTGCTGACCGCCATTCTGGTGGAGGAGGGCGATACCGTCGACGTCGGTGCCACCCTGGCCGTGATCGGCGACGGGGCCTCGGCCAACGGCAGCGGGTCGGCGTCCGTCCCCGCCCCACCCGTCGCCCCCGCGCCCGCTCCGCCGGCTCCGGCCGGGCCCGAGCCGGGCGATGTCGCCGCCGCCGAAGCCGACGAGCTCCCGGCATCGGAGCACACCGGGGATCCCTCTCCGGCGCCGACCGCCGAGCGGCCCCCACCCATGTCCGCCGTGCCGTCGGGGGAGGGGCTCGTCCTCTCGCCCGTCGTCCGCAAGCTGCTCAACGAGCACGGCATCGACCGGTCGACCGTGACCGGTACGGGGCTGGGCGGGCGCATCACCCGGTCCGACGTGGAGTCGGCCATCGCCGCGGGGCCGCAGGCTGCGTCCTCCGACCACGCCGGAGAGCCCGCCCCGGTGCCGAGCATCCAGGGGCGACGTCCCCCAGAGGCGGCCGTACCGGCGGCGGCACCGGCCGGCGGGGTCCGGAGCCCGGGGACGTCCAGGGACGAGGTCCTCCCCTTCACCAACATCCGCCGCCGCACCGCCGAGCACATGGTCCGCTCCAAGGCGACGTCGGCCCACACCCTGATGGTCAAAGAGATCGACTACGAACAGGTCGAGCGGGTCCGGCGCAGCCACGGCGACCGGTTCAAGGCCGAGGAGGGGTTCAGCCTCTCCTACCTGGCCTTCGCGGCCCGTGCCGCGGTCGAAGCCCTGGCCGAGTTCCCCCACCTCAACTCCTCGGTGGGGGACGACGCGCTCATCATCCACCACGACATCAATCTGGGGATCGCCGTCGACCTCGACAACGAAGGTCTCATCGTCCCGGTAGTGCACAATGCCGAGGAGCTCAACCTCCGAGGCATGGCCCGTCGCATCCGGGACGTGGCCGACCGGGCCCGTAACAAGAGGCTGAGCCTCGACGACATCAGCGGCGGTACCTTCTCCATCACCAACGCCGGGCCGTTCGGCACCCTCATCACCGGGGCCATCATCAACCAGCCCCAGGTGGCCATCTTGTCCACCGACGGCGTGGCCCGGAAGCCGGTGGTGGTCGAGCTGCCCGACGGGAGCGAGTCCATCGCCATCCACTCGGTCGGCCTGGTGGCCATGACCTTCGACCACCGGGCCGTCGACGGTGCCTACGTGGCCCGCTACCTGGCCCGGCTGTCCGAGCTCATCAACGATCGCGACTGGGCCGGTGAGCTGTAGGCCGGCGGTGGCTGCCACCGGCCCGCCGGCCGGTCACCCATGAGGATCCGTTGGCTCGGGCGGGTGCCCTACCGTGAGGCGTGGGATCTCCAGCGTGCACTGAGCCGTCGCTCGACCGATGATTACCTCCTGCTGCTGGAGCACCCGCCGGTGTACACCCTGGGCAGCAACGGCGACGTCGAACACGTGCTGGTGGATCCGTCTTCGGTGGGCGCCGACCTGATCAGGGTCGACCGCGGTGGTGACGTGACCTATCACGGGCCCGGCCAGCTGGTCGGCTATCCGGTGGTCTCTGTGGGCCCGGGGCCCCACCGCGGTCCCCGGCACGTGGCCACGGTCGAGCAGGTGGTGATCGACGCCCTCGTCTCCCTCGGTCTCCCACCGGCCTCGGTGGGCCGGCTGCCCGGTTACCCGGGGGTCTGGGTCGGGCTCGACGGGACCGCCGGGCCCCGGAAGATCTGCGCCATCGGAGTACGGACCTCGAGGGGCCGGACCACGCACGGCTTCGCCCTCAACGTCCACACCGACCTGTCCATGTTCGGTCACATCGTGCCGTGCGGGATCGCCGACAAACCGGTGACCTCGCTGGCGGCCGAGGGGTTGGCGGCACCGTGGCCCGAAGTGGTGGAGGCAATCATCGCCTCGGCGCAGTCCGCCTGGGGTCCCTGCCCGGACATCCAACGGGTGACCGAGGCTCGAGGGGCGGGTCGGCCGGTGACGCAGGCCGGACCGACCGACCACGGACCGACCGACCACGGCCCGACCGACCACCGCACGACCGACCACGGCCCGACCGACCACCGCACGAACGACCACGGCCCGACCGACCACGGCCCGACCGACCACGGCCCGACCGACCACGGCGGGGCGGAGCCGGTCGCCGTCTCCCTCGGACCGCCGAGGTCGGGGGAGCGCCCCCTCGACCGGCGGCTCCGGCGGTCGGGGATCGACCCCGGTGCCGGGGTGGCGTTGGCCGGCCGCAAGCCGCCCTGGCTGCGGGTCAAGGCGCACATGGGCGACGGCTACCTCGGTCTCAAGCACGACCTCCGCCGTCTCGACCTGGTCACGGTGTGCGAGGAGGCCGGCTGCCCGAACATCTACGAGTGCTGGTCCGACGGGACGGCCACCTTCATGATCAACGGCTCCCGCTGCACCCGTGCCTGCGGGTTCTGCCAGGTCGACACACGCAAGCCCCTACCCCTCGACGCCGGGGAGCCCGAGCGGGTGGCCGAAGCCGTGGAGCTGATGGGCCTGGCCCACGCCGTCATCACCTGCGTCGCCCGGGACGACCTGGCCGACGGGGGTGCCTCCGGGTTCGCAGCCACCATCGCCGCCGTCAGGAAGCGCATGCCGCGGACGACGGTCGAGGTCCTCATCTCGGACTGCAAGGGGGACGAGTCGGCGCTCCGGACCGTGTTCGCCGCCCGACCCGACGTGCTCAACCACAACATCGAAACGGTGGCCAGGCTGCAGCGAGCGGTGCGCCCCTCGGCCGGCTACGCCCGGAGCCTGACCGTGCTGGCCCGGGCCGCGGATGCCGGGCTCACCACCAAGTCGGGGATCATCGTGGGCATGGGCGAGCGGACGGACGAAGTCCTGGCCACCCTGGCCGACCTGCGGGCGGTGGGCACCGACATCGTGACCATCGGGCAGTACCTGCGGCCCAGCGGCCGCCATCTCCCGGTGGCCCGCTGGTGGACGCCCGACGAGTTCGAGGTGGTCCGGAAGGCGGGGATGGCCATGGGCTTCGCCCACGTCCAGGCATCTCCGCTCACCCGTTCGAGCTATCACGCCCGCCAAGCCGTGGAGGGCGACGGCCAACGGGACCAGCGAGGTGGTGGTCGGCGGACCGGGCCCGGCGACGATGTCACCCGAGGCGGCCACGGCGTCGTGACCGGATCATGACCATGCTGTCGGAGGCGGCCCAGGCATCCCGCCGTGACCGGATCGGCCGGGTGCGCCGGCGCATGGTCGAGTCGGGGGTGGACGCGCTGCTGCTCTCGCACGGCGCCGACCTTCCCTGGCTGACCGGGTACCGGGCGATGCCTCTCGAGCGTCTGACCATGCTCGTGCTGCCGGCGACCGGGGATGCCGTCCTGGTCGTGCCGGCCCTGGAGGCGCCGAGAGTCGCCGCCGCCGACCGGCTCTTCTCGCTCCTCCCGTGGACCGATGTCGAAGATCCTCTCGATCTGGTCACCTCACTCCTTCCCGGAACCGGCCGGGCCGGTGTGGACGGGACCACCCTCACGCTGGCCATCTCCGATCGGGCCTGGACCACCACGGTCCTCGGCCTCCAGCGCCGCCTGCCCGAGGCCCGATGGATCGAGGCCTCCACGGTCACCTCCCCGATCCGCGCCGTCAAGGACGCGTCGGAGTTGGACGCGCTCAGGCTGGCCGGTGCCGCGGCCGACCGGGTGGCTGCTGTCCTGCAGGCGGGTGAGATACCGCTCGTGGGGAGCACGGAGGCGGCCGTCTCGGCCCGCATCGCGGCCAGGCTGATCGAGGAGGGGCACCAACAGGTCAACTTCGCCATCGTGGGTAGCGGTCCCAACGCGGCCAGCCCCCATCACGAGCCGGGTGACCGGCTCATCGGTCGGGGAGAGACCGTGGTGTGCGACTTCGGCGGCTCCTACTCGGTGGACGGCGATGTGGGCTACTGCTCGGACATCACCCGGACCGTGGTGACCGGTGAGGCGCCTGCCGACGTCGTGGAGTGCTACCAGGTGCTGCAGGCGGCCCAGCGGCGCGCCGTGTCGGCGGCCCGTTCGGGAGTGCCCGCCGGGTACGTGGACCACGTGGCCCGGCAGGTCATCGACGATGCCGGCTTCGGTGACCTCTTCGTGCACCGGACCGGCCACGGCATCGGGATCGAGGAGCACGAGGATCCCTACCTGGTGGCCGGCAATACCGAGCACCTCCGGCCGGGACATGCGTTTTCGGTGGAGCCGGGCATCTACTGGCCCGACCGTTTCGGCATGAGACTCGAGGACATCGTGGTCATCGGAGAGGACGGCGAGCCCGAGGCCCTCAACTCCGCTGATCACGACCTCGTCGTCATCGAGGGCTGAGGGTCCCGGATGGACCTCGGCATCGAAGGCCGGGTGGCACTGGTCGTGGGCGGGTCACGCGGGCTGGGTCGGGCCACGGCCGAGGCGTTGGCCGCAGAAGGGGCCCGGGTGATGCTCTCCTCCCGCAGCGCGGAGTCGTTGGCCTCGGCCCGGGCGGGCCTCGAGGCGACCGGGGCGGACGTGGCCGTCGAGGTGGCCGACATCTCCGATCCGGCGGCACCGGCCAACCTGGTCGAGGCCACGGTGCGTCGCTTCGGCACCATCGACATCGTGATCGCCAATGCCGGCGGGCCGCCACCCGGCCGGGCCCTCGACGTCGACGACCCGATGATCGACCGTGCTCTCGAGGCCAACCTCAAATCGGCGGTGCGCCTGACCAGGGAGGCGGTTCCCCTCATGCGCGAAAACGGGTGGGGCCGGATCTGCTGCGTCGCCTCCTATTCGGTCGTGCAGCCGGTGCCCGGGCTGGCGCTGTCCAACCTGGCCCGGGCCGCCCTGTGGGCCTGGGCGAAGACCGCGGCTCAGGACCTGGCGGCCGAGGGCACCGGCATCACCCTCAACGTGCTGTGCCCGGGGCCGCATGCCACCGACCGCATGCGGGAGCTGGGCGGGGCCGGCGTGATGGGGGATCCGGCCGACTTCGGCCGGGTGGCCGCGTTCCTGTGCTCCCGGCACGCCGGGTTCGTGAACGGCGCCGCCGTGGTCGTCGACGGCGGCGCCACCCTGGCTCTGTAGACGTGCCGGTTGGCGTGCCGCCGTTCCCGCCGCCGGTCCGGGACTAGGTGCGCGGCCCGGGCCCAGGTGGCGGGGGTTGCGCCAGGAGGGGCAGCGGAGACTCGGGCGGGTCGGAGACGGGCGGAGGCGTCGATGGGGCCGGGCGTTCCCTGGCCGCCGCCTTCTGGTCGAAGGCGGGCGGCGGACCGACCGGGGCGCGGTCGACCCCTCCGAACGATGAGGGCACCGGCATCGGCGTCCTCGGGCCGGGGCCCTCGGCTGTGGCACCCGCGCCACGGGCCGAGGCGGCGAACGAGGGTGCCAGTGGCCGGCGGTTCTCCTCGACGGCCTTCTCCATCAAGGAGCCCCCGGTTCCGTAGCGGGCCACGTCGAGGTCGTAGAAGCCGGAACTGGCCGCCCGCCGGATCTTCTTGTCATGGGAGCGCTTCACCCGGACCGCCACCAGCAGGACCAGGATGAGTGCACCGAAGCAGATCAGGCCGAACTCGATGGAGGGCATCCTGTGTCTCCTGGTTTGGAAGTATCCCCACCCATGGTAGGCGATCAGTGGGCGGAAACGCACTGGGTATCCGGGAAAATCCCGGTGCTGTCCTGAGGAGCGGTCCGGGTGTGACCGCTCCGGTTCGGACCCGGGATCAGGCCGGTTCGACGCCCGAAGGTCCGACCCCGTTGGCGCCGGCATCCGCCCATGGCACGGCCAGCGAGGAATGTGCTCTGGCCCCCGGCGGCTCGAGCGACGGCGCGGGCATCAGCGCGGGAACCGTCCGGGCCCCGGCCCAGGGACCCGTCGCCAGCTCGGGGACGGGTCCGGCGCGCTCCCATCCCGCGGCCCCGTCCGGGACCGTCGCTCCCAGCCCGTCGAAGATGCCCCCGGGCGCCCACGGGTCCGCCACCGGCAACGCCTGCCGGCGCCGGCGGAGTGGCCGGAAGGCGAGGGCCCACATGGCCAAGACGGTCAGCACCACCAGGCCCATGATCTCCAAGACGACGGCGGGGGTCACCGAGGCCGCCGGAGCCCTCACCGTCACGGCCCGGGCGGTCCCCCGGCGGGCGTCGGTGGACCGGCTCGGATCACCGTGGCGAACGGAGCCGTACTGCTGGAAGCTCACGGCGATGGCCTGGGAAGGGGTCAGCGCCGCCGTATTGGAGGCCGAGGCCGAGGAGGCGAGCTCGGTCATGGAGACGTACTGCCCGGCCCGGAATACGACGATCTGCTCGACGGCGCGGACCGGGGAGGCGATGTCCACGGAGTAGCCACGGGCCCCGGGAATGCTCGGGACGTCGAAGGGGCCGGAGCCGGCGAAGGGCGCCGCCAGTCCGGCGGCGAAACTCTGGGCGGCATCGATCCGGGGGATGCGGAACAACAGCACGGCCACGTCGTTGGCGCCCTGGCCCGGGCCGGTCGCGTCGGTCCACAGGCGGATGAAGGCGCCGAAGTCCGGATCGGCGGCGAGGGCGTCGAACTGCTGCTCGGCCCGTTGGGGAGTCGTCGACTGGGAGGCGAACTCCGCGGGGGTCAGCGGACCATTGGTCGGACCCGTCGGCGCCACCGTGTAGCCGGGCAGGGGTTGGGTGATCATCAACGACTGGAGGGCCGGGGCGGTCTGCGTGCCGGCTGCGCCGGCGTCGACCGGGCCCACCCACACCGACACGGCCAGCGAGAGGGCGATGGCCGCGGCTCCGGAGACGGCTCCGGAGAGGGCTCTGGTCATGGCCCCGGCTGCTGGAGGGTGCGCCCGGCGTGACGGCACAGGCAGCCGTCCTAGGCCAGGAAGTATTTGGCTTGGGGGTGGTGGCAGATGATCGCCGTGGTCGACTGCTCCGGTTCGAGCTGGAAACCCTCGCTCACCTCGATGCCGATGCGGTCGGCCCCGAGGAGCTCCACCACCTTGGCATTGTCCTCGAGGTCGGGGCAGGCCGGGTAGCCCCATGAGTAGCGACCGCCGCGGTACTTCTGTTTGAACAGCCCGGTCAGGGAGGGGCCGTCCTCGTCGGCGAAGCCCAGTTCCTCGCGGATCCGGCGGTGCCAGTACTCGGCCAGGGCCTCGGCCATCTCCACCCCGAGCCCGTGCAGGTAGAGGTAGTTCTGGTACTGGTCGTCCGCCTTCAGGCGCGCCGCCTCCTCGGAGACCCGTTCCCCCATGGTCACCACCTGGAACGACGCCCAGTCCGGCTCGCCTGAGTCGAGCGGACGGAAGAAGTCACTGATGCACAGCCAGGGGGACTCGGTCTGCCGGGGGAACGTGAACCGCATCAGCTCCCCGGTACGGCTGCCGTCCTCGAAGAGGACCAGATCGTCACCGTCGGCGTTGGCCGCAAAGTGGCCCCAGGCCACCTGCGGAACCAGGAGCTGACCGGCCTTGGCCGTGGACAGCTGGTCGCGGAGGAGTGCTCGGATCCTGTCCTTGAAGGCTGCATCGTCCTCACCCGGCTCGGGGCGGAACCCCCACTGGTTGCGGAAGAGGGCGGTCTCGTTGAGGAAGGTGGCGATGTCGTCGATGGCCATCCCCTTGGCCACCCGGCTCCCGAGGAACGGCGGTTCGAACGTCGGGTTGTCCAGGGCCACTTCGGGAGATCGGGTCGGCAGCGTCTCCCCCCGTTGGCGGGCCTCGGCCGCGGCCTGCTTGCGCAGCTCGCTCTTGCGGGGCCCGAGGTCGCGGCCGCCGATGGCCCGCCCGAAGTCGGGGTCGTCCTCGCCCGATCTGGTCAGCTCCACCAGCCGGTCCATGGTCCGGAGGCCCTCGAAGGCGTCCTTGCCGTAGAACAGCCGACCGTCGTAGACCGTGCGCAGGTCGCGTTCGACGTAGGTGCGGGTGAGGGCCGCGCCGCCGAGGATGACCGGGATGTGGGCCAGGTTGCGCCGGTTCAGCTCCTCGAGGTTCTCGCGCATGATGAGGGTGGACTTGACCAGCAGCCCGCTCATGCCGATGGCGTCCGCACCCGTCTCCTCGAGGGCGCTGACCATGTCGCCGATCCCCACTTTGATCCCGAGGTTCTTCACCGTGTACCCGTTGTTGGTGAGGATGATGTCGACCAGGTTCTTGCCGATGTCGTGCACGTCACCCTTGACCGTGGCCAGGACCATCACCCCCTTGCCCCCCTGGTCCGCCTTCTCCATGTACGGCTCGAGATAGGCGACGGCCGTTTTCATCGTCTCGGCCGAGCCGAGCACGAAGGGCAGCTGCATCTCGCCGGAGGCGAACAGCTCGCCGACCGTCTTCATCCCGGCCAGCAGGAAGTCGTTGATGATGATCAGCGGCGTCACCCCGTCGGCCATGGCCTCGTCGAGGTCGGCTTCGATCCCGTTGCGGTCGCCATCGATGATCCGGTGCTCGAGACGGCGTTCGACCGGCCAACCCGACCGGTCCTCGGTGGCCGCCGCGCGTGGAGGCCGACGCCCCCTCGAAGAGGGCCAGCAACTCGGACAAGGGGTCGTAGCCCTCGCGCCGACGGTCGTAGACCAGGTCGAGGCAGACTTCCCTGGCCCGATCGTCGATCTTCGACAGCGGCAGGATCTTGGACGCGTGCACGATGGCGGCGTCGAGTCCGGCCTCGACGCACTCGTGGAGGAAGACCGAGTTCAGCACCTGCCGGGCGGCCGGATTGAGCCCGAACGAGACATTGGACAGGCCCAGGATGGTATACACGCCCGGCAGCTCGGCCTTGATCCTCCGGATCCCCTCGATGGTCTCGATGCCGTCCCTGCGGCTCTCCTCCATGCCGGTGGACAGGGGGAGCGCCAGCGCGTCGAACAGGAGGTCCTGCGGACGCAACCCGTACCGTTGGGTGGCGATGTCGTGGATGGCGGTGGCGGCCCGCACCTTCCAGTCGGCGGTCCGGGCCTGCCCTTCGGTGTCGATGCACGTGCAGACCACGGCGGCACCGAACTCCTTGGCCAGGGTGAGGAACGAGTCGAGCCGGGTCCCAGGCTCGTCGCCCTCCTCGAGGTTGACCGAGTTGATGACCGCCCGCCCGCCGATCCACGACAGGGCGGTCTCGACGACGGGGGCCTCGGTGGAGTCGACCATCAGGGGCGCGGTCGACTGGGTGGCGAAGCGGGAGGCCACCTCTTCCATGTCGGCCACGCCGTCGGCGCCGGTGTAGTCGACGCAGACATCGATGAGGTGCGAGCCCTCTTTGACCTGTTCCCGGGCCATGGCCACGCAGGTGTCCCAGTCGGCTTCGAGCATGGCCTCACGGAACTTCTTCGACCCGTTGGCGTTGGTGCGCTCCCCGACGACCAGGAACGAGGTGTCCTGCTCGAACGGAACCTGGGTGTAGATCGACGCGGCGCCGTACTCGGGCTCGGGCCGACGGGGCGCAGGGGTGAGGTCGGCGCACGCCTCCACCACCGCGCGCCAGGTGGGCCGGCGTGGTCCCGCAGCATCCGCCGACCACCGACACTCCCAACTCGCTCACGAACTGCCGGTGGAACTCGGCCAGCTGCTCGGGGGTCAGGTCGTAGTGCATGGCCCCCTCGACGACGGAGGGGAGTCCGGCATTGGGCAGACAGCTCACCGGAATGGTGGCCTGGCCGGTGAGATGACGCAGCGGCTCGAACATCTCGGCCGGGCCGGTGGCGCAATTGAGCCCGATCACGTCGACATCCATGGCCTCGAGGGCGCACAGCGCGGCACCGATCTCCGTCCCCGGGAGCATGGTTCCGGTCAACTCGATGGTCACCTGGGTCTGGATGGGCACCGTGCGGCCGGTGGCCCTCATGGCCCGCCGGGCCCCGTTGATGGCTGCTTTGGCCTGCAGCAGGTCGAACACCGTCTCGATGATGATGAGGTCCACGCCGCCCTCGATGAGGGCCGTGGCCTGCTCCTCATAGGCGTCACGGAGATCGGCGTAGCGGATCTGTCCGAGGGTCGGGAACTTGGTGCCGGGGCCGATGTTGCCGGCCACCCACCGCGGCCGGTCGGGCGTGGAGAAGTCGTCGGCGGCCTGCCGGGCCAGGGTCGCCGCGGCCAGGTTCAGCTCACGCACCCGGTGGGCCTGGCCGTACTCGGCCAGCACCGGGGCGAACGCCCCGAAGGCGTCGGTCTCGATCACGTCGCATCCCACTTCGAGGAACGACCGGTGGACCCGGTCGACGACCTCGGGACGGCTGACCACCAGGAGCTCGTTGCAACCCTCCAGGTCGGGGCCGCCGAAATCGTCGGCGGTCAGCCCGGCCAGTTGCAGGTTGGTGCCCATGGCGCCGTCGAAGACGACCACCCGTTCGGAGGCGGCCTGGAGGTAGCTGGAGCTGGAGGCGTGTTTGGCGTCCATGAGCCATCCAGGCTATCGGGGCCGGGCGGCCGGGCGGGCCAGCGCCCGCTGCCGGCCCTCCTCGTCCGCGGGGCCGTCCCCCCGGCACCCGCGCTGCCGTGTCCCCTCGTCCGCGGGGCCGTCCCCCCGGCACCGGCGCTGCCGTGTCCCCGGGCGCGCGGGCCGTGCCCCCGGGGACCTCGGGCATTGTCGTTTAGCATCGTCGTCGGTGACGGCAACATGGTGAAGATCTATACGAAGACGGGCGACGACGGGACGACCGGGCTCCTGTTCGGGGGCCGGGTGGCCAAGGACTCGGCGGCGATGGAGATCAACGGCGCGGTGGACGAGGCCCAGGCCATGATGGGGCTGGCCCGGGCCGAGGCGGTGCCGGACTCCGAGCTGGATCGGTTGTTGACCCGGATCGAGCGGGATCTGTGGGTCCTCATGGCCGAAGTGGCCACCGACCCGTCCAACCGGTCGAAGCTCGAGGCAGGGAAGACTCTGGTCACCGCCGAGATGGTCGGCGCCCTGGAGATGCACATCGACGAGCTCATCGAACGGTTCGACATGCCTGCCGACTTCACCATCCCCGGGGCCAACAGGGTGTCGGCGGCACTGGACGTGGCCCGCACCGTGGTGCGCCGGGCCGAACGGGTGTAGGTGTCGTCGTCCCTGGCCGATTCCTACGTCGGGCGGTACCTCAACCGCCTCTCCGACCTGCTGTGGGCCATGGCCCGGTGGACCGAGGGTGAGCACCATCTCCTGGCCCGCAGCACGCCAAGCCGGGGCCGGGCGGCGACAACCGACGAGGATCGAGATCGAGGAGGAGGCCCGACGTGAACATCGAGGTGCTGACCGGGGACTCGCTCCCACCCGGCGTGGTGGCCGTGGGGATTCCGGCGGTCTCAGCCGAAGGCGGTCCTCGGCTCATCGGAGGCTCCGGAGCCGTCGCTGTCCTGGCGCCGGCCGCGCCCGATCCGCCCGATCCGGAGTGGTGCAAGCGACACGGGTTCGGCGGCCAAGGTCGGCCAGACGGTCACGTTCCGCGCCGCCACGGGCGGCAGCTCGCCCGACCCGGAGATCATCCTGGTGGGGGTGGGCACGCCCGAGATGTTGGCCGGTGATCGTGGACTCGAGTCGCTCCGCCGGGCCGCCGCCGCCTTCGTCCGTGCCGTGGGCCAGGGTGACACGGCCGCCTTCCTCCTTCCCGTGGGAACCGGTCTCGACCCCGGTCGGTCGGGCGACGCGGTGGCTGAGGGCGCGGTGCTGGCTTCCTACCGGTACGACGTCTTCCGCACCGGCGACAGCCCTGGGCAGCTGGCCACGCTGGTCATCGTGGCCGACGCCGACGCCGCCGCCGACGTGCCCGGGGTCCGGGAAGGCGCCTCCCGGGGGGCCCGGGTGGCCGCATCGGTCAGCCTGGCCCGCGACCTGGTGAACGAACCGCCGAGCTCCCTCACGCCCGAGAAGTTCGCCGATACGTTCGCCGAGCGGTTCTCCGGAGTGGCCGAGGTGACCGTGGACGTGTGGGACGAGGAGCGTATCGTCGCCGAGCGTCTCGGAGGCCTGCTCGGCGTGGCCCGGGGATCGACCCAGCCACCCCGGCTGGTGCGTGCCGAGTACCGGCCGGCCGATCCCATCGAGATCGACGGCCGGGTGCCGCACCTGGCCCTGGTGGGCAAAGGGATCACCTTCGACTCCGGAGGCCTCTCGCTCAAGACGGCGGCCGGCATGGAGACGATGAAGACCGACATGGGCGGTGCCGCCGCCGTGTTCGGCGCCCTCGACGGCGCCGCCGCCCTCGGGGCCCGGATACGGATCACCGCCTTCACCCCGTTGACGGAGAACATGCCCAGCGGGTCGGCCACCAAGCCCGGGGACGTCCTCATCACCCGGAGCGGGAAGACCATCGAGGTGCTCAACACCGACGCCGAGGGCCGGCTGGTGCTGGCCGACGGCCTGGCTCTGGCGGTGGAGTCGGAGCCCGATGCCATCGTGGACCTGGCCACCCTCACCGGCGCCGCCGTGGTGGCCCTGGGCAAGGAGATAGCCGGCCTGTTCGGCAACGACGAGGACCTGATCGCCGAAGTGCGGGCCGCAGGGGAACGGGCCGGAGAGGCGCTGTGGCCCCTGCCGCTGCCCGACGACTACCGCAGCCACATCGAGTCGGAGATCGCCGACATGCGCAACGTCGGGCGGCCGGGCCAGGCCGGGCAGCATCTCGGCGGCCATGCTGCTCCGCGAATTCGTGGCCGACGTACCCTGGGCCCATCTCGACATCGCCGGGCCGGCCCGTTCGGAGGACAACAGCCGCTACCTGAGCAAGGGCGGGACCGGTTTCGGCGTCCGCACCCTGATCGAGTTGGTGACCTCCGACCACTTCGCCGCCGCCCTGGTGTCGTTGGTCCCATGAGGATCGCCGTGCTCGGAGCGGGATCGTGGGGCACCACGGTGGCGTCGCTGGTCGCCCCGCGGCACCACACCGTGCTGTGGGCCCGGAGCCCCGATGTGGCCAAGGCCGTCAACACCGAGCACGCCAACCCGGCCTATCTGCCCGGCTTCGACCTTCCCGCCGAACTGTCGGCCACCGCCGATCTCGACGAGGCGGTGTGCGACGCCGACCTCTTGGTGGTCGGAGTACCCACCTCGGGATTCCGGGCCGTGCTGGAGGAGGCGGCGCCGTGCATGCGGCCGTGGATCCCGGTCGTGAGCCTGTCCAAAGGCCTTGAGCGGGGCACCCTCCTGCGGATGACCGAGGTGATCAAGCAGGTGGTGCCCGGCCACCCGGTCGCCGCGCTCACCGGACCCAACATCGCCCACGAGATCATGTCGGGCAAGGCCGCGGCGTCGGTCGTGGCCACCGAAGACCTCGAGGTGGCCAGCGCCATCCAGGCCGTCTTCACCCGGGGGGTGTTCCGCGTCTACCGCAACGACGACGTCATCGGCTGCGAGATGGGCGGGGCGCTCAAGAACATCATCGCCATCGCCGCCGGCATCGGCGAGGGCCTGGGGGTGGGTGACAACACCCGTGCCGGGGTCATGTCGCGGGGGTTGGCCGAACTGGCCCGGTTGGGAGTGGCCCTGGGCGCCCAGCCCACCACGTTCGCCGGGCTGGCCGGGATGGGGGATCTGATCGCCACCTGCACGAGCCCGCACAGCCGTAACCGGGCGGTGGGGGAGCAGCTCGGGAAGGGGCGGCGGCTGGAGGACATCCTGGCCGAGATGCACATGGTCGCCGAAGGGGTCATGACCGCCACCGTGGCGCTCGAACTGGCCGAACGCCACCGCCTCGACCTGCCCATCTGTACCACCATCGACAAGGTGGTCAAAGGGGAGATCGATCCCCTGGGCGCGTACTGGGGGCTGACCCCGGCCGGGCACGAGGACGAACCGGGCTGAGCGGTCGGTGCCCGGCGGGCACCCGGGCGCGGCCGCCCGACCGGTCCCTCAGATCTCCCGGAGCCGTGCCGTCAGCTCGATCTCGACGGCGATGTCGAAGGGCAGCTCGGCCAGTCCGACCGCGCTGCGGGTATGGCGTCCCGCTTCACCGAAGATCTCGACCAGCACATCCGAACAACCGTCGATGACCGCCGGGGTCTGGTTGAAGCCGGGGGCGACGTTGACCATGCCGAAGACCTTCACGATGCGCATGACCCGGTCGAGGTCCCCCAACTCGGCCTGCAGTGTGGCCAGGATCGACAACGCGGTGAGGCGGGCGGCGCCCCGTGCCTCCTCGAGGGAGAGCGAGCCGCCGACCTTCCCGCGGACGACGTGCCGGCCGTCGACGGGCCCGTGCCCGCCCACGTAGACCAGATCGTCCTGGACCACGCAGCCCAGGTAGTTGCCGACCGCCGGGGAGACCGGCGGAAGCACGATGCCGAGCTCCTCGAGTCGTTCGGCGATCACGCCCGGATCCTGAGGGCCATCACGTCGACGGTGCGTTCCGGCCCTGCATCATCACGGCGGGGAGGTGCCGCATGTCGTGAAAGACCACGGCGTCCCCGATGGTGAGCAGGTCGGCGCCGGTCACGCCCCCGGCGAAGGCGAAGACCGTCATGCCCGCGGCCAGCCCGGCGGTGACCCCCGAGACGCTGTCCTCGATCACCGCGCAACGGTCAGGCGATGCCCCCATCCTCTCGGCGGCGAACAGGAAGATGTCGGGAGCCGGCTTCCCGTGTGCCACCTCGTCGACGCTGAAGATCCGGCCGGCGAAGCGGTCGATCAGTCCCGTCTTGCCCAGGGTGAACTGCATCTTGTCGTGACTGCCGCTCGATGCCACGCACACCGGTGCCGCGATCTCATCCAGTGCTTCGACGACACCGGGCACGGCGACGAGCTCTCGTTCGAACACCTCCTGGTAGCGGGGCTCGAACTCAGCTTCCCAATCGATGCTCCGGCCCAGGTGCCGCTCGATCTCCTGGTGCATGTAGGCGGCAGACCGGCCCACGAACCGCTCGACGATGTCAGTGGCGGTGAGTTGCCACCCGAGCTCCGACAAGATCTCCACTTCGGTCCTGACGGCGAGGCGCTCGCTGTCGACGAGCACTCCGTCGCAATCGAAGATGACCAGATCGAAGCCGCCCACGGTACGAGCCTACGGTGCCCGGAGGACGCTCGATGGTCGAGCCGGAACGGCCGGGTCCCGGGCCCGGGAGGACCTGTCCCGACGACGCCGCAGGGCCCTCGGATCGGCATCGGCGCGAAACACCGGGGTCCGGGTAAGGGTCGCCGGCCACAACTCGAGGGTGTTCCCGGGGGGTGAACCTCCCTAGGCTGGAGTACGGGCAGAGCTGAGCGGTCTGTGCTCTCTTTTCACTCCTTGCGACCCCGGGACGCGTGACTGGAAATGATCGTGCAGAAGCCCCGAAGATTCCTGGTGCCCCGGGTCATCGCCCTGGCCGTTCTCATCGTGGGGCTCGTGGTCGTACCCGTGCTGCAGTCATCGGCGAGCACGGCCTCGGCCAGCAACGCCCCGGGCAAGGTGACCTGCCAGTACTCGGTCACCGTGAAGTTCCTGCCCTCACTGAAGGCGTCCGGTGGCGGAACGAAGGCATCTTCGGTCAAGGGGACGCTGTCCAGGTGCGCCTCCACGGCCAGAGGGATCACCATTGCCGGCGGTACGGTCAGCGGGTCGTTCCAACACAGCCCGCTGACCTGCAAGCGGAAACTGACCGGGGCCGGGGCGACGCTGAGCCTGGTGTGGAAGGGGAAGAGGAACGGCGTGGCGACGCCGTTCACCAAGACCACCGTCAAATCCACGAGATCGTCCGGTTCGTTCGCCGGCCCCGCCACCGTGACGGTGACCAAGCCGTCGGCGGCCTCTCTCAAAGCCTGCGGGAGTACGGCGGGGCTCGAGGATCTGGCCATGACCGGGCTCATCTCCTCGGGAACCGCGGTGGTCACGCCTCCGCCGACGACCACCACGACCACCACGCCGCCCTCCACGACCACCACGACCACGAAGGCCCCGCCCGATACGACCACGACCACGACGGCCCCGCCGCCCACGACCACGACCACCACATCCACGACCACCCCGCCGCCGACGACGACCACGACCACGCAACCATCGGGATCGTGGTGGGTGGCGCCGCCGGGCAACCTGCCGTGGCAGTGGTATCTGGACGGCCCGTTGGACCTGAGCGATCCCGCGGCGATGGGCACGAACGACGAGCTGCCGGACGGAAGTGCGGCCCCGGACCCGGTCGTCTACGACATCGACGCCATCGAGAACCCGGCCAGCACCGTGGCCGCCATCCACGCCATGGGCGATCACGCCGTCTGCTATATCGAGGTCGGGACGGCGGGCGATTACTACCCGGCAGCCGAAGAGGGCATCGCCACGACTTACTTCCAACAGCTGCAGGCGGCGGGTGATCTCAGCTCCAACGAGTTGCCGGGCTACTCCGAGTACTTCATCGACATCAACCAGGCGTCCGCGGTCAGCATCATCGAGTCGATGATCAAGCAGCAATGCGCCGACAAGGGTTTCGACGCCGTGGAGACCGACCTGGACGAGACGTACGACGACAACGAGGGCACCACCCCGTGGACGATCACCGAGTCCGATGAGCAGACTTACCTGACCACGCTGGCCGACTACATGCACTCGCTCGGGCTGGGATGGATCGCCAAGAACCTGGACGACACCGGCGACGGCTTTGCCGCCGTCATGGAGCCGCTGGCTTCCGGCATCATCACCGAGCAGTGCAACTACTACAGCACCTGTGGGCAGCTGACGTCGTACGAGGGGAAGAAGGCCGTGTTCAACGCGGAGTACACGCCGGAGACCACTGCGGGGTTCTGCACCTACGACGACGCCAACGACATCAACGGCGCCCTGTTCGACGTGGACCTGGACGGTCCCCGCTCACCCTGTCCCGGACCGTCCTGATCCACTCCGGCCGTGGCCGGCCGTGGCCGGCGGCGGTCAGCGGGTGGCGTCCTCGGCGGCCCGGAAGGACACGGCGGGGTGGAACTGCCACCGGCCCAGCTGTCGCTCTATCTCGGTCCGGTCCCGGCCGGCGGCGGCCAGACCGGCGGCCAGGCGCTGCGCCCGGCGTCGCATCTGCTCGGGCCCGGGCAGGCGTTGCTCGCTCAGCCACCGCCGGTGGCTGGACTGGAGCGACTCCGGCAGGCGACTCAGGTGCCTGAGGGGCAGCGGCGGCACGCGGGTGCGCACGGCAAGCCCTCCGGGACCGTGGGGCCGGGCCAGCTCGAACGTGCACAGACGCTGGAGCGCCCGCCGGAACGGTGAGTTCTTCCCCATCCGCTCGCCCAGTCCCAGCGCCCGCGCCGTCTCCGTGAGCTCGAGGTCGAACCCGTCGGGGCGGACCTCGAGCCCGTAGGAGAGCCGCCGCAGCAGCCAGGCCGTGCTCGGGCCGATGGCGCCGAGCCAGTACAGCTCCACGTAGCGCGAGCAGGGGTGGACGCCGTGGGGGTCGGCGATCGGATCGAGCCAGGGGACGATCCGGAGCCGTTCGGCGGACGTCAGGCTCGGGACCTGGCGGCGGCGGACCGGCAGGGCGGGGGGACCGGTGACGGCGGTGGGGGTGGGCACGCTGACCTCCATGCGGGACGGGGCGAGGCCGACCCGGTGGGGCGGACCGACGCCAATGGTTGTGTCCCGGCAGCCTCGGCCGCCCACCTGTCCCCGAGCTTGCCGGCCACTTGGCGGGACACCTGGCCGCGCCGGGCATGGCCGGTGCCCGCCCCCGGGATCAGGGCTCCGCCGGGCGGGGGCCGTTCAGGAGACGGGCTGGTAGCGGGCCACGGAGAACCCGAGGAGCAGGGGTACGTCGATGGCGAACATGGCCAGCATCACGGTGAACAGGACCAGCTGGCGCCCAGGCGTGTGGTCGTAGACGAAGACGAACTCGAGGATGCCGGCGATGACCAGGTAGGCGAGCAGGGCCCATCCGAACACCTGGAAGAACCTGGCCCAGGCGAACTCCCTGATGCGGGCGAGCAACACCACGTTGACGCCCAGGACCACCGCGGCGGCGATGGCCAGGACGGTGGGCGGGACCAGCGTCCCCGAACGATCGATGTGAGCAGCCATGTAGATGCCGCCGATGACGACGAGAGCCAACGTCAGGGTGGCCAGTTGGTGGACCGGCGGGAGGTCCCCCTGCCGCTCGTCCACCTCGTCGAGCGCGGGCCGGACGTCGCCCGATGCCGCGCTCAATGGCTGGCCAGGAAGGTCATGATGACGATGGTGGCGATCTGCATGAGCCCGGTGATGCCGGCGGTGTAGACGAAGATCCTCATGAGCCGCCCGATCCGTTCCCCGTTGGGCCGGGGTTTCTTGAGCTCGAAGAGGACGGCGAGATTGGCCGGCTCGAGCAGCCCGAGGGCGATGACGGCCATGACCCCGACGATGATGTACGACGCCACCAGCCATCCGTGGTGGGGATAAGTGGCGTCGAGGTTGCCGAGGTGCCGGGCCAGCTGGAAACCGGCCCCCAGGGTCATGGCCACCAGCGTCGGCATGATGAGCACCATCTTGGGCATGAACCGCACCGTGAACTCGATCCGGGCGGGGATGGACAGGCGACCGAGGATCGGTCCGATGATCAGGCCGAGGAAGAGGTCGATGCTGGTCCACAGAGCCCCTCCGCCCACGTGGAAGAAGTCGAGGGCCCACGTGGAGTTGGACGAGATGGCCACGATCAGGCCGACGAGGAGGACGGCCACGATGGGCAGCCCCCGCACCGGGATGATCGAGAAGTCGGGAACGGGAGGTGGGCCCTGACCCGCGATCGGCGGGGCGGCACCGACATCCACGGCCATGTCGGTCATCGTTGGCTCCTCTCTGACGCCCCCGGGTCTCTCACAACCCCCGGGGGAAGGAGCCGGCCGCTGGGCCGGCACCGTCGGGACTGCGGAGATGGTAGGCCGGTCACCCGGGCGTTTCAACGGAATCGGCGGCCATCGGGTCCGGCCGCCCGCAAGGTCCCGGGCCGGGCTTACCAGACGCCGCGGTGGACGCTCCCCTCGACGGTGCGGCGAGGCCTTCCCGCCGACGACGACGGCGGATCGGGCTCGGCGGCCTCCCCCAGGAGGACGGCCCCGAGCCACCGGTACCGGTCGGGTACGCCCAGCGCGGCGTGCAGCGCGTCCTCGCCCCGGAAGTTGCCCAGGAAGGCGGCGCCGAGCCCCATCTCGGCGGCCCCCAGCAGCAGGGTCATGACCGAGAAGCCGGTGTCGACGAACCAGTAGGGCACCACCCACTCGACCTCCCGGCCCTCTCCGCCCGCCTTGTCGGGCTCCCGGTAGCGGGCCCGGTAGGCGTCGGGATCGGCGAACGGGAGCACCACCACGGGCGCCCGGGACAGGCCCGGAAATCGCCGCGAACCGCTCCGCCAGAGCGGGTCGGTGGTGGCATCCCAGAACCGGGAGGTCTGGTCCTCCCCCTCCAGGACGACGAACTCCCGGCCCTGGGTGTTCCCGGCCGAGGGGGCCCGCAGGGCGGCCGCCATCAGCCGGTCGACGACACCGGCGCCGGGGGGCCGTCCACTGAAATTCCTGGTCATTCGCCGCCGCCGGACGGCCTCGGTGAGCTCCATGTCGCCTCCTGGGAGCGAACGCTACCGGCCCCGACCCCTGGCCCCGGCGGTGCCCGTCGCCGCGGCTCAGGCCGGGGGGGCGGCCCGCCATCGGGTCCGGGCTCCGTCCCCAGGTGGGAATGTTGACCCAACTGGTAACGTTTGTAACTGTTGTCGAACATCGCGCCGGACCGGCCACCACCGTTGACGGCGCCATCGAAGCAAGGATCGTGATCGTTGTGCCTACCTTCCGTGAAATGTTGGCCCAGGCCAAAGCGGCCGTCCGAGAAGTCGAGCCGGCCGAGGCCGAACAGGAGATCGCCGCCGGCGGCGCCGTGGTCCTCGACGTGCGCGAGCCGGACGAGTACGAGCAGGGTGCGCTGCCCGGTGCCGTGCACATCCCCCGGGGAACGCTGGAGACCTCGGTGGAGGGCCGGATCCCCGACAAGTCGAGCCACGTCGTCGTCTACTGCGCCGGCGGCACCCGGTCGGCGTTCGCGGCCCAGACCATGCAGGAGCTGGGCTACACCGACGTCGCCTCCGTCATCGGGGGGTTCAACCGCTGGAAGGACGAGGGCCGGGAGTGGTCGGCCCCGGCATCGCTGACACCCGAGCAGCGCAACCGGTACCAACGCCATCTGCTGCTCCCCGAGGTGGGCGAGGCCGGGCAGCTCAAGCTGCTCGACTCGAAGGTGCTGCTGCTGGGTGCAGGCGGGCTCGGATCCCCGGCCGCCCTCTACCTGGCCGCGGCCGGGGTGGGGACGCTCGGCATCATCGACATGGACGTGGTCGACGCCTCCAACCTCCAGCGCCAGATCCTCCACAACATGGACCGGATCGGCGAGCGGAAGGTCGACTCGGCCAAAAAGACGCTGACCCTCCTCAACCCCGACGTCAACGTGGTGACCTACGACGTCCGGCTGGGCGCCGACAACATCCTCGACATCATCGACGGCTACGACGTGATCGTGGACGGCACCGACAACTTCCCGACCCGGTACCTGGTCAACGACGCGTCGCTGCTCAAGCGGATCCCCGTCGTCCACGGCTCGATCTTCCGCTTCGAGGGCCAGGCCACGGTGTTCAACCCCTACGAGGGACCCTGCTACCGGTGCATGATCCCCGAGCCGCCTCCGGCCGAGCTGGCTCCCAGCTGCGCCGAGGCCGGCGTGCTCGGCGTGCTGCCCGGCATCGTGGGATCGATCCAGGCCGTGGAGGCCATCAAGATCCTGCTCGGCATCGGTGACACGCTCCAGGGCCGCCTCCTGGCCTACGACGCACTCGAGCAGAGCTTCCGCACCTTCAAGGTCCACCGCGATCCGGACTGCCCGGCGTGCGGTCCCGACGCCGCCGAGATCGTCATCGCCGAGTACGACGACCTGTGCATGCCCCATACGGTGGAGGCGGCGCCGGCAGGCTGATCGAACGGTTCGTTTTCCGGGGCCGCCGGCGGACGACCGTAACCTGTGCCCATGGCACCGAAGAGCGCGTCCAACCGGCCCGACGACAGGCGATTCACCGACTCGGGCATCGAGATCCGGCCCGTCTACGGGCCCGCCGACCTCGAGGGCTGGGATCCCGACGAGCGGCTGGGCTCGCCGGGCCAGTACCCCTACACCCGGGGCATCCGGCCCGACATGTACCGGGGACGGCTGTGGACCATGCGCCAGTACGCCGGGTTCGGTACGGCCGAGTCGACCAACGAGCGGTTCAAGTTCCTGCTCGGGGCGGGCCAGACAGGCTTGTCCTGCGCCTTCGATCTGCCCACCCAGATGGGCTACGACTCGGACCATCCGCGCTCCGAGGGCGAGGTGGGCAAGGTGGGGGTGGCCATCGATTCCATGGCCGACATGCGGCTCCTGCTGGCGGGCCTCCCGCTGGACAAGGTGACCACCTCGATGACCATCAACGCCACCGCTGCCATCCTCCTGCTCTTCTACCAACTGGTGGCCGAGGAGAACGGGGTCGACCCCGCCCTGCTCGGCGGCACTATCCAGAACGACATCCTGAAGGAGTACGTGGCCCGGGGCACCTACATCTATCCGCCCCGGCCGTCGATGCGTCTGGTCACCGACACCTTCTCCTACTGCGCCGAGCACCTGCCGGCGTGGAACACCATCTCCATCTCCGGCTACCACATCCGCGAAGCGGGATCGACGGCCGTGCAGGAGATCGCCTTCACCATCGCCAACGGGATCGCCTACGTGGAGGCGGCGCTGGCCGCCGGGCTCGACGTCGACGCCTTCGCGCCGCGGCTCAGCTTCTTCTGGAACGCCCACAACAACCTGTTCGAGGAGGTGGCCAAGTACCGGGCTGCCCGGCGGATGTGGGCCAAGATCATGACCGAGCGCTTCGGGGCCAAGGACGAGAAGTCGACGCTGCTCCGCTTCCACACCCAGACCGGCGGCTCGACGCTCACCGCCCAGCAGCCCGAGAACAACATCGTGCGGGTCACCGTCCAGGCCATGGCCGCGGCTCTGGGCGGGACCCAGAGCCTCCACACCAACGGGTTCGACGAGGCCCTCGGCCTCCCCACCGAGCGCGCCGCCAAGATCGCCCTGCGCACCCAGCAGATCGTCGGCTACGAGTCCGGCATCGCCGACACCGTCGACCCCCTGGCCGGCTCGTGGTTCGTCGAGTCGCTGACCGACGAGGTGGAGCGGGATGCCTGGGAGTACCTCGAGCGCATCGATGCCATGGGCGGGGCGGTGGACGCCATCGAGGCCCAGTTCATGCAGCACGAGATCGAGCAGGCCGCCTACGCCTTCGCCAAGGCGGTCGACGCCGGCGAGAAGATCGTGGTGGGCGTGAACAAGTTCGTCGACGAGGAGCCCGATCCCACCGAGGTGTTCCCCATCGACGCCCAGCTGCAGCGGTCGCAGATGGACCGGGTCAAGCGGGTGCGGGCCGAGCGCGATCAGGGGGCGGTGGACGCGGCGCTGGCCGACGTCGAGGCGGCGGCCCGGGGGACCCAGAACCTGCTCGTCCCCATGAAGGTGGCGCTGGCCCGCATGGCCACCCTGGGCGAGGTGTCGGACGTGCTCCGCGGGGTGTTCGGGGAGTACCACCCGAACGGCTGATCACCCGGTTCGGCCCAGTACCCGGTTCGGCCCAGTACCCGGTTCGGCCCGCCGGCCGAAACCCGCCGCCGGCCGAAACCCGCCGCCGGCCGAAACCCGCCGCCGGCCGAAACCCGGGGTCAGCCGGGACCCGGGGTCAACCGGCCAGGAGCCGATCCCGCAGGGGGCCGGCCTGGGCCGCGTCGATCACGGTCCAGGCCATGGACAGGGCGCCGTCGCGGACGGCGGCGTCGGCCGACGGGGTGATGCAGGCCGCCGCGAACTCGGGCTGGTGATTGACCGACCCGGCGGCCTCGATGCCCACCAGCGGATGGATGGTGGGAACGGCCAGCGACACGTTGGCCATGTCCGTGGAGAAGGTCGGCCGCGGCGCCCGCTCGTCGTCGAGGGGGAAGGTCCGGCCCAGCGCCTCGGCGTTGGACCGGTACAGGGAGACCAGCTCCTCGTCGCATTCCATGTGGGAGTAGGCCGGGGCCAGGGAGCGGTAGGCCACCGTCGAACCGGTGGCCAGGGCACCGGCTTCGAAGCAGGCGGTCACCCGCGGTTGGAGGAGCGCCAGCCCGGACAGGGTGGTCGATCGGCACATGAACCGGCCGGTGACCTCGTCGGGGATGATGTTGGCCGCCTGCCCGCCGCCGGTCACGATGCCGTGCACCTGGTCTCCGGGACGGAGCTGCTGGCGGAGGAGGCCGATGGCCACCTGGGCGATGGTCATGGCGTCGCCGGCGTTGACACCCTCCCAGGGGGCGGCCGACGCATGGGCGGACTTGCCGGCGAAGGTCACGTCGAAGTGGGAGACGGCCAGGCAGGTCCCCTCGAGCCGGTCATCCGGCCACGGGTGGATCATCATGGCCGCGTGCACGTCGTCGAACACGCCGTTCTCGAGCATGGTCACCTTGCCGCCACCGCCCTCTTCGGCCGGCGTCCCGAGCACCCGAACGGTGACCCCGAGCTCGTCGGCCACCCCGGCCAGTCCGAGTCCGGCCCCCACCGCCGACGCGGCGATGATGTTGTGCCCGCAGGCATGGCCCACCCCGGGGAGCGCGTCGTACTCGGCGCACACCGCCACCACCAGCGGCCCCGAGCCGCACTCGGCGCTGAAGGCGGTGGGCATGCCGGCCACCCCCGGGGTCACCGCGAACCCTCCCGCGGCCAGTGCCTCGGATGTCCAGGCACAGGCCCGGTCCTCCTCGAAGGCCGTCTCCGGGTATTCGTGGATGGTGTGGCTGAGCCGGACCAGGCCGTCCAGGTCGGCCTCGATGGCCCGGCGGGCTGCGTCCTTCAGCGCCGGGATGTCGGCCACGGGCACCGTTCCTCCATTAGTCGATGACGGCGATGACATCGCCCGGCCCGACCGAGGCTCCGGCCTGGACCCTGACCTCCTTGACGGTACCGGCCTTTTCGGCGTTGACGTTGTTCTCCATCTTCATGGCTTCGAGAACGCACACCGTCTGTCCCACTTCGACCTCGTCCCCCACGGCCACCAGGACCTTCACGATGGTCCCCTGCATGGGTACGGCCACCGTGCCCGAACCGGCGCCGGCCGCGGCGGCCTTGGGCCGTTTGGGCCCGGCGCCACGGGCCGCCTCCGGGCCGGCGACGACGGCGTCGCCCAGGTCGGGAACCCACAGCTTGACCTGGTATCGACGTCCGTCCACCTCGGCGGTGACGTCCCTCAGCACCCGGGGGAGCGCTTCCCCGTCCGGGGACGCCGGTGGGGCCGGAGGCGCCTGACCGGCCCCGGCCGGGATGCCGCTCAGGTCGAGGGTCTGCTCGACCCAGTTGGTCGAGTGCTCCCCGGCCACGAAGTCGGGGTGGGAGAGAATGGCCACGTCGGCCGGGAGCGTGGTGGCCACCCCCTCGACCTCCATCTCGCCGATGGCCCGCAGCATCCTCCTTCGGGCCGCCTCACGGTCGTGCCCCCAGACGACCAGCTTGGCCACCAGGTTGTCGTAGAACTGGCTGACCGTGTCGCCGGAGCCGTACCCGGCATCGAGCCGGACCCCGGGCCCGCCGGGAGAGATGAGGCGGGTGATGGTGCCCGGTGAAGGCAGGAAGGCGCCGCCGGCGGTGTCCTCGGCGTTGACCCGTACCTCGATGGCGTGCCCGTCGCGTCGCACCTCGTCCTGTGAGAAGCCGAGCGGTTCGCCGGCCGCCACCCGCAGCTGCCACTCGACCAGGTCCAGTCCGGTGACGAGCTCGGTGACCGGGTGCTCCACCTGCAGGCGGGTGTTCATCTCGAGGAAGAAGAACTCCCCGTCCTGGTAGAGGAACTCGACCGTCCCGGCGTTGACGTACCCGCAGGCCTCGGCCACCTTGACCGACGCCTCGCCCATGGCCCGCCGGATCTCGTCGGGGAAGTTGGGGGCCGGGCTCTCCTCGACCAGCTTCTGGTGCCGTCGCTGCGCCGAGCAGTCGCGCTCGCCCAGCCACAGCGTGGTGCCGTGGGTATCGGCGATGATCTGCATCTCCACGTGCCGGGGCCAGGCCAGATAGCGCTCCACGTAGCATTCGTCCCGGCCGAAGTAGGCCGCCGACTCCCGCATGGCGGCCTCCAGGGCGTCGGGGGCTTCCTCGGGCCCGTTGACCACCTTCATGCCCCGGCCGCCACCACCGAAGGCGGCTTTGATGGCCACCGGCCAGCCGAACTCGTCGCCGAACGCCACCACCTCGTCCGGCAGAGGTGAGGACCTCCGACCGGCCCGGGACGCCCGACACGCCGGCCTTCTCCGCCGCGTGCCGCGAGCTGATCTTGTCGCCCATGATCTCGATGGCTCCGGGCGGCGGTCCGATGAAGGTCACACCGCGCTCGGTGATGGCCCGGGCGAAGTCGGTGTTCTCCGAGAAGAACCCGTAGCCGGGGTGGACGGCGTCGGCCCCGCTCTGCTCGATGGCGTCCAGGATGGCCTCGGTGTTCAGGTAGCTCTCGGCCGCGGTCTGGCCTCCGAGTGCGTAGGCCTCGTCGGCCAGCCGCACGTGGAGGGCGTCACGGTCGAGTTCGGAGTACACGGCCACCGTGGCCACCCCCAGCTCGCGGCAGGTCCGGATGACCCTGACGGCGATCTCTCCCCGGTTGGCGATGAGAACCTTCTTCAGCACGCTGCGCCTTTCGAATCGGATGGGCATGAGGTGGCGGCGGTCCCGCGGCCTCGAGGCGGTACAACACTGTCACGGCCCGTAGGGTGTGTGCCATGCCGGGCTCGAGGTTCACCGACATCCGGCGCTTCGAATCGATCGACTCCACCAACCGCTACCTGCTCGAAGAGGCCCGTGGAGGAGCCCCCGACGGCGTGGTGGCGGTGGCCGACCACCAGTCGGCCGGTCGGGGGAGGCTCGGCCGTCGTTGGGAGGCGCCGCCCGGTTCGAACCTGTTGATGTCGGTGCTGCTGCGCCCGGATCTCCCGGCCGGTCAGCGGCAGCTGGCCTGCGGCGTGGTGGCGTTGGCCGCCGCCGACGCCGTCGCCCGGGTGACCGGGCTGGGCGTGGGGATCAAATGGCCCAACGACCTCCTCGGGCCCGACGGCCGCAAGCTGGCCGGCGTGCTGGCCGAGACCGACGCCGTGGGCCCGCCCGCCGGCGGCACCTCCCGGGTGCCGATCGTGGTGGGGATCGGGATCAACGTCAACTGGCCCCGGGACGACGGCGACCTCCCTCCCGAGCTGCTCGGATCGGCCACCTCGCTGTGTCAGCAATTGGGACGGCCCGTCGACCGCTCCGAGCTCTTCGACGCCCTGCTCGAGGCGCTCGGGCCACGGGCCGCCGACCTGGGGACGGACCCGGGCCGTGCCCGCCAGGCCGGCGATTTCCGGGACCGATGCACCACGCTCGGCACCCAGGTGCGGGTGGAGCTGGCCGACGACCGGTTCGAGGGGATGGCCACCGACCTCACCCCCGAGGGCCACCTGGTCGTCGAGGTGGGCGGTCGCACACGGACGGTGGTCACCGGAGACGTCGTCCACGTGAGGCCCACGGGCTGAACCCGCGTACCCGGTCGTCGGACCTGGTACGAGTAACATTTCCCGATCATGCGACTACTGGTCACCGGTGGGGCTGGCTTCATCGGCTCGAACTTCGTGCGGTTCTGGGTGCAGCACCACCCCGAGGACACGGTGGTGGCCTACGACGCGCTCACCTATGCCGGCAACCGGCCCAACCTGGCCGATGTCGAGGACCGGATCGAATTCGTCCGCGGGGACATCGGGGATCTCGAGACGGTGGCCAAAACCCTCGCCACCCACGAGATCGACGTGATCGTGAACTTCGCCGCCGAGTCCCACAACAGCCTGGCCATCCTCGATCCGAGCCTTTTCTTCCGGACCAACGTGCTCGGCACCCAGACCCTGGCCGAGGCCGCCCGCCGGCACGGGGTGTCGCGCTTCCACCACATCTCCACCTGCGAGGTCTACGGCGACCTCCCCCTCGATTCGGACGAGGTGTTCACCGAGGAGACCCCGTACCGACCCCAGACCCCCTACAACGCCTCCAAGGCCGGAGCCGACCACGCGGTGAGGGCCTACCAGAAGACGTTCGGGCTCCAGGCCACCATCACCAACTGCTGCAACAACTACGGGCCGTATCAGTTCCCCGAAAAGGTGATCCCGTTGTTCACCTCCCAGGCCCTCGACGACCAGCCCCTGACCGTGTATGCGTCGTCGCAGAACCGGCGCGAGTGGCTCCACGTCGACGACCACTGCCGGGCCATCGAACTGGTCCTGCAGCACGGACAGGTGGGAGAGACCTACAACGTGGGCAGCGGAGTCGAGGCCAGCGTCGAGCAGATCGCCGACGCCGTCCTCGACGCCACCGGGCGGCCCCGGTCGTTGAAGATGATCGTCCCCGACCGGCCCAGCCACGACCGCCGCTACCTCCTCGACTCCTCGAAGATCCGCAGGGAGCTGGGATGGGAGCCGACCGTGCCCTTCGACCAGGGCCTGGCCGACACCGTCGCCTGGTACGCCGACAACCGGAGCTGGTGGGAACCGCTGCGGGACCGGGCGCCGGTCGTCGAAGGATCGTGGTCGGCGTCAGGACCGCCGGCTTCGGGCTCCCAGCCGGGTTCATGAGCCCGCCCTTGCGGGTGCTGGTCACCGGCGGGCACGGACAGCTGGGCCGGGACCTCCAAGACGTGCTTGCCGGGGCCGTTCCCGACGGTGGTGCGGATGCCGGCGCTCCCGGCATCCTGCCGCCACTGGGCAAGGGGGTGTTCGAGGTCATGGGACCGGGCTCCGCCGAGCTGAACGTGGTCGACCGGACGGCGGTGCGGGAGGTGGCCCATTCCTTCAGGCCGGACATCGTGCTCCACGCCGGCGCCTACACCAAGGTCGATGCCTGCGAGTCCGATTCCGACACCGCCTTCGCCGTCAACGCCATCGGCACCCGCAACGTCGCCGAGGCGGCGGTCGGGGTCGGGGCCCACCTGGTGTACGTCTCGACCGATTACGTGTTCGACGGGACGCTCGACCGTCCCTATGTCGAATGGGACCGACCCAATCCGACCTCGGTCTACGGGCGGAGCAAGCTCGGAGGGGAGCTCGAGGTCCATGCCGCCGCCGGCCCGTCGGCCACGGTGGTCCGCACCGCTTGGGTGAGCGGCGCCCACGGGGCCAACATGGTGAAGACGGTGCTGCGCCTGGCCGCGGAGAGCCCCGGGGGCCCCCTGCGGTTCGTCGACGACCAGCACGGTTGCCCCACATTCACGGCCGACCTGGCCCGGGCGGTGGTCCGGTTGGCGCTCGATCGCCGGCCGGGGACCTTCCATGTCACCAACCAGGGCGAGACCACCTGGTTCGGGTTCGCCCGGGCCGCGCTGGCCGCGGCCGGTTTCGACCCCGGGTGCGTCGAACCCATCGCCACCTCCGAGCTCGATCCACCCCGGCCTGCTCCCCGGCCCGCCAATTCGAGGCTCGACAACGCCGCCCTCCGGCTCTCGGGCCTCCCTCTGCTGCCCGACTGGACCGATTCGCTGGCCCGCCTGGTCGAGTTCCTGTCCGCGGGCCGCTGAGTGGCGGCGGGCAGGGGCGGGGGGAAACGGGGCCGTTGTGCTTCAGGACGGGCGAGAATGGGTCGAGATGGGAAGGGGCTGCCTGGGAATGGAACCAAGACGATGACGGGTGCTGAGATGATGGGAGTTCAGCGGTGAAGATGCCGAATGCACGGGTGTTCGGTGGGTCGACCGGTGGCCCGGTGCGGAAGAGCCCGCCCAGCGCCGACCAGGGAGCGCCGGGTGCTCACTTCGGCCAGGGCGGTGGCGCGGTGCGGGTGCTGCCCCATGGCCGGGGGCGGACGGTGGCCGTCATCGGGGTCGGGTATGTGGGCCTGCCCACCGCGGCCACCCTCGCCCATCTCGGGCACCGGGTGACGTGTGGCGACGCCGACCCGGCCAAGGTGGCCATGCTGGCCCATGGACAGGTGCCCATCGTGGAGGACCATCTCGAGGAGCTGGTCCGCGAGGGCCAGGCCGCCGGTCGCCTGCGGTTCGTGGTCGGTGCCTCCGACGCCGTCGAGGGCGCCGAGTTCGTCTTCCTGTGCGTCCCGACCCCGCAGGGGGACGACGGATCCGCCGATCTCTCCTTCGTCGAGGCGGTGGCCAAGGAGATCGGCCCCAAGCTCATGCCCGGAACGATCATCGTCAACAAGTCCACCGTCCCGGTGGGTTCGACCCTGGTGGTCGAGCGGGTCCTCGACCGCCACGACGTCACCGTCGTCTCCAATCCCGAGTTCCTGCGGGAGGGGACCGCCGTGGCCGACAGCCTGCACCCCGAGCGCATCGTGGTGGGCGCCGACGATCAGTCGGCGGCAGCCAAGGTGGGGGCCCTCTTCGCCGGCACCCACGCTCCGCTCCTGATCACCGACGCCGCCACCGCCGAGACCATCAAGTATGCGTCCAATGCCTTTCTGGCCACCAAGCTGAGCTTCGTCAATGCGGTAGCCGGTCTGTGCGAAGCGGTGGGCGCGGACGTGCGGGACGTGATCTTGGGACTCGGGTACGACAAGCGGATCGGGTTCGAGTACCTGCGTCCGGGGCCCGGCTGGGGTGGCAGCTGCCTGCCCAAGGACACCAGGGCACTGGTGTGCATCGCCGAGCAGGCCGGGTACGACTTCTCCTTCCTGCGGGGGGCCATCGCCACCAACGAGGAGCAGTTCGTGCGGGTGGTCGACAAGATCAGGGCGGCGGTGGGCGACAAGCTCGACGGTGCGGTGGTCTCGGTGTGGGGGCTCACCTTCAAGGCCGGAACCGACGACCTGCGCAACTCGCCGGCCGTCGAGGTGGTGCGGCGTCTGGTCGAGGGTGGCGCCACGGTGCAGGCCTTCGACCCGACGGTCGCGGTGCCCGCCGGCCAGCCGTCGACTCCCATCAGCAATCTGGCCGAGCTCGCCCCCGGCGGGGAGCGGTCGGATCTGGAAACACTGGTGCGGGCCTTCCCCGACGCCTACGCGGCGTGCGAGGGAGCTGCGGTGGCGGTGGTGTTGACCGAGTGGGACGAGTTCCGGTGGCTCGACTTCGCCAAGGTACGGGCGGCCATGGCCAGCCCGGTCGTGGTGGATGCGCGCAACCTGCTCGACCCGGCCCAGTTGCGCCGCATCGGCTTCGAGTACACCGGTATCGGGCGCCGATGAGTGGCCGTCAGGTGGTGCTCGGGGGCGCCGGATTCCTCGGGTCGCATCTGTGCGACCATCTGGTGGGACGGGGGGACGAGGTCGTGTGCGTGGACGATTTCTCCACCGGCCGCCGCTCGAACGTGGCCCATCTGGACGGACATCCGCGGTTCACACTGGTGGAAGCCGATGTCTCGGCGTCCCTGCCGGTGGAGGGTCCGGTGTCGGGCGTCTTCAACCTGGCCAGCCCGGCGTCGCCGCCGGACTACCTGGCCCGGCCGCTCGAGACCCTGGCCACCGGAAGCGAGGGGACCCGGCGCGGGCTCCAGCTGGCCCACCGGCACGGGGCCCGGTTCCTGATGGCGTCGACCAGCGAGGTCTACGGCGACCCCGACGTGCATCCCCAGAACGAGGCGTACTGGGGCAACGTGAACCCGGTGGGGCCGCGGAGCGTGTACGACGAGGCCAAGCGGTTCGCCGAGGCCCTGTGCATGGCCCACCACCGCACGCTCGGGACCGATGTCGGCATCGCCCGGATCTTCAACACCTACGGCCCCCGTCTCCGGCCCGGGGACGGGCGGGTGGTCTCCAACTTCCTCCTCCAGGCCATGCAGGGCGAACCGCTCACCGTCTACGGCGACGGGAGCCAGACCAGGAGCCTGTGCTACGTCGATGACGAGGTGCGTGGGTTGGTGGCCCTGTTCGACGCCGACATCACCGGACCGGTCAACATCGGGAACCCCGATGAGCACACCGTGCTCGAGTTGGCCCTGTCGGTGGTGGAGCTGATGCGGTCCACGTCCCCGATCGAGCATCTGCCGTTGCCGGTGGACGACCCCGTCCGCCGGCGGCCGGACATCTCCCTGGCCAAGGCCGTGTTGGGCTGGGAGCCGACTGTCAGTCTCCGCGACGGCCTGCTGCGAACCGCGGCCGCCCTGGCCGAGGACGTCGGGGTGGCCGTGCCGGTTCCCTTGTCCGCCGACGGGTCGACGAAAGGCAACAATGGGAGAGGGTGATGGCACCCGCCGGGCGAGGGACGAGGAGACTGATTCCATGACTGCATCGGGTGCATCGGGTGCACAGGGGCGAGCGGGCGACGACGCCGTCGAGTACTCGCTGCTGTCGGTGATCGTGCCCGTGTTCAACGAGCGCACCACGGTGGGCGAGGTGATCCGGAGGATCAGGGCCGTCGACCTCCCCGTGGACGTCGAGGTGGTCGTGGTCGATGACGGGTCCTCCGACGGGACCGACAAGGTGCTGGCGGCCATGGGCGACTCGACCGTCCGGGTGATCAATCACCCGCACAACAAAGGTAAGGGTGCCGCCGTCCGCACCGGGCTGGCATCGGTTCGCGGCGACCTGGTCCTGATCCAGGATGCCGATCTCGAGTACGACCCGGCCGACTGGTCCAAGTTGCTCGAGCCGATCCTGCGCGGGAAGGCCAAGGTCGTCTACGGCAGCCGGTTCACCGGCGAGCGCAAGAACATGATGCCGCTCCACTGGATCGGCAACCGGTTCCTCTCCCTGGTCACCAACCTCTTGTACTCCTCCACCCTCTCGGACATGGAGACCTGCTACAAGCTCTTCGACCGGCGGGCGCTCGACGGGATCACCATCGAGTCGGACAAGTTCGACTTCGAACCGGAGATCACCGCCAAGGTGCTCCGCCGTGGGTACCGGATCTACGAGGTCCCGATCTCCTATGCCGGCCGGGAGGCCGACGAGGGCAAGAAGATCACCTGGCGGGACGGATTCGGCGCCCTGAAGGCGCTGGTCAAGTTCCGGTTCACCCGGCTCGACCGATGATCCGGCGCCCCGACGGGGGCGACGGGCGCGGTGGGGCGGGGATCCGCCCGGCCCCGGGGACGGGTTCCCGGCCCGGCGCCGAGCAGGGCCGGGCCGCCGTCGACAGGGCTGCCGCGGACGCCCCTGCCGCCATCTCGACCGCCCGCAACGGGGCGGTTGCCAGTGCCGCCGCCAGTGTCGCCGTGGTGGTGGTCAACTACGAATCGGGTCCGGCCCTGGCCCGGTGCGTCGAAGGGCTCCGGGCCGAGGGGCCGGCGGAGCTGGTGGTGGTGGACAACGGGTCGACCGACGGGTCGCGACGCCAGCTGCTCGATCGATTCCCGGACGTGGAGGTGGTAGCACCGGGTCGCAACCTGGGGTACGGGGCGGCGGCCAACCGGGGCGTCGCCGCCACCACCGCCCCCATGGTCCTGATCTGCAACGCCGACCTCGAGGTCCGTCCGGGGGCGGTGGCCGACATGGCCGCCGCACTGGCCGACGAGCCCGGGTGCGCGCTGCTCGGACCCCTCATCCGGGACCCGGACGGCGAGCGGTATCCGTCGGCCCGCCAGTTCCCCGGCCTGATCGACGCGGCGGGCCACGCACTGCTGGGGCTCTTCGCCCCCGACAACCGCTTCACCCGCTCGTACCACCAGGTGGACCTGGGTACCGCCGATCGGGGCCCGGAGATGGTCGACTGGGTCTCGGGGGCGTGTTTCATGGTCAGGCGGTCGGCCTTCGAGCAGGTCGGCGGGTTCGACGAGGCCTACTTCATGTACGCCGAGGAGGTCGACCTGTGCTGGCGGCTCCACCGGGCCGGCTGGCTGGTGGTGTACCTCCCGACGGCCGAGGTGACCCACCTCCACGGGGTGTCGACCGACCGCCACCCGTACCGCATGATCTTCGAGCACCACCGCTCGCTGCTGCGCTTCGCCGCCCGCTCCTCGGAAGGTTGGCGCCGGGCCCTCTTGCCCCTGGTGGCCCTCGGTATCGGGTTCCGGGCCGGCTTGGCCTGCCTGTCCCGGGTCACCCGCGCCTGAGCCCGTGCGACCGGGACGCCCGGGCGTAGGTTGTAGGGTGTCGTCCGACCATGGCGAGCAATTCGACGGGCAAGAACTCGACCGGCAAATGGGTGGAACGCGCCGCTACCACGGGCGGCGGGCGGACCTACCGCGGGCAGATGCCGGTCAATTGGTATGCCAGCCTGGTCCTGATCTGCATCGTGGGCCTCCTGCTCATCGGGTTCAGCCGCTACCAGCGCACCCACCGGACGGCCTCGTCGTCCGGGCCCCCGACCACCAGCCAGGTGTGGCACGCGGCACTGGGCATCGACATCTGCGGGACCATGGAACCGGCCCTCCCCGCCAGCACCAACACCAAGAGCACCGGTCTCACCGCCGACGGCAACGGCGTCCTCACCATCGCCCCCCTGAACAGCTCGGAGTCGGGTGCCAACGCCACACTGGGTAAGTTCGTCTCCGGGTACAAGGGCCTGCAGCTGTCGTCGTCCACCCTGCAGTACCCCGGCAAGCAGGCCTACAGCAACGGCGATGTCTGCCCGAAGGGGACACCTGACTCCGGCAAGCCCGGTGTGGTCATCGTGGACAGCTGGAACAACTTCGAATCCAAGGGCAAGGGGACCGAGACGAGTGGTCCTCCCGAGGACCTGCTGTTCGCCAATGGCCAGCTCATCACCATGGCGTTCGTGCCCGCCACGGCTTCGGTTCCCAAACCTCCCGCCTCGGCCATCACCAATCTCCTGACCGCGCTGTCCCAGGGCGCCACGCCCACCACGACCACCCCGGTGACGACGCCGACCACTGCCGCGACCACGGCGACCACGGCTGGCTCGACGACACCCACGACAGCCCAGAATTCCGGCGGAAGCAACAAGTGAGGGCGGTCGTCCTGGTGGGCGGCGAGGGCACGCGCCTGCGACCGTTGACCTACACGGTCCCCAAGCAGATGCTCCCGATCGTGGAGCAGCCCATGATCGAACGGGTGGTCGGCCATCTGGCCGACCACGGCATCGAAGAGGCCGTCCTCTCCCTCGGCTACCGCCCCGACGCCTTCATGAACGCCTATCCCGATGGTGTCATCGCCGGGGTCCGTCTGGCCTACGCGGTCGAACCGGAGCCCCTCGACACCGCCGGAGCCATCCGCTTCGCGGCCCGTCACTCCTCGGTCGACGAGACGTTCGTCGTCGTCAACGGCGATGTGCTCACCGACTCGGACCTCTCGGCGCTGATCGACTTCCACCGGCTCCGTGGCGCCGAAGCCACCATCGCCCTCACCCCGATGGAGGACCCGAGTGCCTTCGGCGTGGTCCCCACCGACGAGGAAGGGCGGGTCCAGGCGTTCATCGAGAAGCCGCCCCGGGACGAGGCCCCGACGAATCTCATCAACGCCGGCACGTACATCTTCGAGCCGTCGGTGCTGGACCGAATCCCCCCGGACGTGCGGGTGTCCGTCGAGCGCGAGACGTTTCCGGCCATGGTCGAGGACGGCACCCTGTTCGCGCAGGGTTCCGACGCCTACTGGCTGGACACCGGAACCCCTGACGCCTACCTCCGGGCCCACCGCGACCTCATCCTCGGCCGGCGGACGGGCCCGCCTTCCCCCGGGGCGGAGCTGGACCCCACCATCGGTCCCGGGGTGTGGCGGATCGGGGAGGTCGACGTGTCCGAGGCGACGGTCACCCGGTCGGTCCTGGGCCGGGGGGCGTCGGTGGGCACCGGTGCGGTGGTCGAGGAGTCGGTGATCGGTGCCGGTGCGGTGGTCGAGGACGGGGCCTCGGTGGTCGGATCGGTGCTCCTGCCCGCGGCCCGGGTGGCGTCGACGGCCACGGTGGAGGGATCGGTGATCGGTCCGGGGGCCATCGTGGGCCAGCGATGCGTGATCCACGGCCTGTCGGTGATCGGTGCCGGCGCCATTACGGCGTCGGGAACCGTCATCGACGGCGAACGGATCGTCGCGGGGGTCTGATACGTTGCGCGCACTGGTCACCGGAGGGGCGGGGTTCATCGGCTCGACCCTGGTGGACCGTCTCCTGGCCGAGGGCCACACGGTGGACGTGGTCGACGACCTGTCCAACGGCTCCCTGGCCAATCTGGCCGATGCCCGCGCCTCGGCCAGCCACCAGCTGACCTTCCACCAGATGGACGTGCGTTCCGCGGAGATCGTGGCCCTCATGGCCCGTCGCCTTCCCGAAGTGGTCTTCCACCTGGCCGCCCAGGCCGACGTCCGGGTCTCGGTGGCCGATCCGGTGTTCGACGCCGACGTCAACGTGATCGGGACCCTCCGGGTACTCGAAGGGGCGCGCCTGGCCGAGTCCGGTCGGGTGGTCTTCGCGGCCAGCGGTGGCACCCTGTACGGCGAACCCGATGCGTCGGAGCTCCCGCTCAAGGAGTCCCTGCCCCACCGGCCCCTGTCCCCCTACGGCGTCTCGAAGAAGGCGGCCATCGACTACCTGGTCGCCTACCGGGAGATGTACGCGCTCGAGTTCGCCGCTCTGGCCCTGGCCAATGTGTACGGCCCGCGCCAGGATCCCCACGGCGAGGCGGGCGTGGTGGCGATCTTCGCCCAGCGTCTCCTCCGGGGCGAGCAGGTGGCCATCTACGGCGACGGGAACCAGACCCGCGACTTCGTCTACGTCGACGACGTGGTCGACGCCTTCGTGCGGGCCGCTACCAAAGGGGGCGGGCTGCTGTGCAACATCGGCACCGGTCACGAGACGTCGGTGAACGAGCTCTACCGCGAGATGGCCCACCAGGCCGGCGTGAAGACCGAGCCCGAGCATCTGCCCCTCCGGGCCGGGGAGGTGCTTCGGAACACCGTCGATCCCACCCGGGCCGGCATCCAGCTGGGATGGAAGCCGTGGACCGAGCTCGGCACCGGCACCGCCGCAGTCCTCGAGTTCATGCGGCAGCACGACACCGGCGGGCCCGAGAGCTGACCGCCACCGGCTCCCCGTGGCCCGCAGCCGGGCCGACCGGGGTCGGGCCGGCGGGGGAGGGGGCGCACCCACGGCGGGAGGGCCGAGGGCCGTTCGAGCCGCCTGCGCCGGGGAGGCACCGTCCAGGCACTAACCTGGGGTGGTCCTGGTGCACTCATGTTGGCGGCAGGCATCCCCGAGGCGCATCCGGTGCCTCGTCCCTGTCGCACGAAAGCGCCCCATGCCCCCCTTGCAGCCCTCATTCGCCTCCCTCGGTGTGCCCTCCGACATCGTGGCCGCCCTCGGCCGGAAGTCGATCACCGAGCCCTTCCCCATCCAGTCGGCCACCATCCCCGACGCCCTCGCCGGTCGGGACGTGTGTGGCAAGGCACCCACGGGCTCGGGCAAGACGCTGGCCTTCGGGATCGGGGCCGTGGGCCGCCTCACCGGCAAGCCGTCCCGCCCCCGGCACCCGAGGGTCCTGGTGCTCACACCGACCCGTGAGCTGGCCGCCCAGGTGGCCGCCGAGCTCCGGGCGCTGGCCACACCGCGCAGCCTGCGAGTGGACTCCTTCTACGGCGGGGTCGGGTACGGCCCGCAGCTGAAGGCGCTGTCCCGCGGGGTGGACGTCGCCGTGGCCTGCCCGGGCCGGCTCGGGGACCTCATCGAGCGCGGGAGCATCCGGCTCGACGCCGTCGAGATCGTCGTCATCGACGAGGCCGACCGCATGGCCGACATGGGGTTCCTCCCCGATGTCCGCCGGATCCTCGACCTGACCCCTCCTGACCGGCAGACGCTGTTGTTCTCGGCCACCCTCGACGGCGACATCGATGTCCTGGTCCGTCGCTACCAGCGCGACCCGTCCCGGCACGAGCTGGTTGCCGACGAGGATGACGCCGGCGCCGCCGTTCATCTCTTCTGGAAGGTGGCCTCCGGCGAACGGGTGGCCAGGGTGGCCGAGGTGGTCTCGGCATCGGGTCCGACCATCGTGTTCTGCCGGACCAAGCACGGCACCGATCGGATCGCCCGGCAGCTGGAACAGCACGGGGTGCGGGCCGCGGCCATCCACGGCGACCGGAGCCAGAAACAGCGGGAGCGGGCCTTGGACTCGTTCACGCGGGGTGCGGTCGATGCCCTGGTGGCCACCGACGTCGCTGCCCGCGGCATCCATGTGGACGGCGTCAACGCAGTGGTCCACTTCGATCCGCCGACGGACGCCAAGGACTACGTGCACCGGTCAGGACGCACAGCCCGGGCGGGCGCCACCGGTGTGGTGGTGAGCCTGGTCACGCCGGACAAGCTCGGTGCGGTGAAGCGGATCCAGCGCGACCTCGGCCTGCCCGGCGGCACGACGGGCCCCGACGCCGCCGCCATCAGGGCCGTCATCGGGGAGCCCCCCGAGCGTCGGCCGAGCGACCCCCGGCGGCCGGTCACCGCCGGCACCGGCGGCACCGCCGGGCGCCCCCGGAGCCGACCCGACCGGTCACGCCGCACCACCGGCCCCTGGAAAGCCCGGCCGGCCGAGGCTCGGAACGGCTCGGCTCGGAACGGCTCGGCTCGGAACGGCTCGGCTCGGAACGGCTCGGACGGGAACGGCTCGGCTCGGAACGGCTCGGACGGGAACGGGTCGGCGGTGGGCTCCCGGTCCGACAACTCCGAGCGCGGAGGTCCCAGCGGGCCTCGGGGACAGGGCGGGAAGGGTCCCGCGGGCGGGACCGGCCTCGCCGGTGCCAACCGCCCCAAGAAGAACGGCCACAAGAAGAAGCACCCGGCCCCCGGCGGCCGGGACACGCGGGCCGAGCTGCCCGGGTCGGGGAAGCCTGGCCGCCCGTCCAAGCCCGCCCGGCACGGGAAACCCGCCCGGCCGGGGAAGCCCGCGGGCGCGCCGTCGTCACGGAACGGCCACGCAGGAGGCGGCCACGCAGGAAGCGGAGCCACCGGTGGGGGCCGACCCGGAGGATCGGCCGGACGGCGGCGAGGGGGCCCGGTCGGCACCAAGCGGAGCACCGGGGCTTCAGGCCGGGGGCGCTGACCGGACCGGATGAAGGATCGGGCCGGCCTCGGCTGACGGCCGGGCCAGCATCTACAGTCGTCCCCATGTCGCCCGACTCCAAGCCCCTCGTCACCATTCCCGACGGCCCGCCCCCCGACGACCTCGTCATCGAGGACCTCGAGGTGGGGGACGGGGCCGAAGCCGTCGCCGGCCGGCCTGTCGACGTCCACTACGTGGGCGTGTCGTGGTCGACCGGTCAGGAGTTCGACTCGTCGTGGAGCCGCAACGAGCGGTTCTCGTTCCCGCTGGGCGCCGGCCATGTCATCGCCGGCTGGGACCAGGGCGTTGCCGGCATGCGGGTGGGCGGGCGCCGGCGACTGACCATTCCGCCCCGTCTGGGCTACGGCGCCCGCGGCGCGGGCGGGGTCATCGGTCCCGACGAGACGCTGGTGTTCGTGGTCGACCTCTACGGCGCCGGCTGAGGATCAGCACCGTCCCTCACCGGGCACCGGCTGAGGATCATCACCGGCGTCAACCGGCGACAACCGGCGGCGCCCGGGCGTCAACCGGTGGCGCCCGGGCCGTTCAGCGGAACAGGTCCTCTCCCGGGGGGCGAACGATCTCGGCGGCCACCGATGCCGGGCGCAGCCACGCCGGATCCACCCCGCGGAGCACGGCGGCCGGGATGCCGCGGTCCTTGCCCATCACCATCTCCGCCGCTCCGGCCAGCTCGTCGGCCACGCACACCTCGGTGGCGTCGAGGATCCGGCCGTTGGCGTCGGGGGTGCCGCGCAGGTCGACGACCCCGGCGATGCCGGCGATACCGATGGCCACGTCGGTGACCCCCCGCCGCCAGGTGCGACCGAAGGTATCTGACACGACCACGCCCACCGACACCTGGTACCGGCTGCGGAACGCCTCCCGGATCCTGCGGGCCGACCGGTCCGGATCGACGGGCAGGAGGGCCGCGGTCCCGGCCTCGACGTTGGACAGGTCCACGCCGGCGTTGGCACAGATGAACCCGTGGCGGGTTTCGGTGATGAGCAGATCGCCGCGCCGGCGTACGATGCGCACCGACTCCTGCTCGACCAGCCGGCGCTTGGCCCCGGGGTCATCGGCATCGACGGCCACCAGCCGTCCCTCGGCCTTGGACACCACCTTCTGGGTCACGACCACGACATCGTCGTCCTGGAGCCCGCCGGGAATGGCGGGATCCCGGAACGGGGCCGGGATCAGCAGCCCGGCCAGGAGCTCGGCCACGTCGTCGCCCGGCCTCACCTCGCCCACCCCGGCGACCGGGAAGATCGAAAGCCCCCCTGGGGCCGGCTCCGTCGGCACCGGTGCCACCGGTGGGCTATCCGGCCGCATCCAGGACCGTCCGGGACAGCCGGGCGGCCGCGTCGACGCTGGACATGACGGTGGGGGCGACCACGCACCGGACCCCCTCGGCCTCCACGCCGGCGGCCAGATCGGCGTCCGCCTCGTCGATGACCAGGGTGCCCACCCACGGTGCGTACCACTGGGCCACCCCGACCACCGAGGACTCGAATCCCATCTCACGCAGCAGGCGGTCGGCCGGGCCCTTCAGCGCGGCACCGGCGATGATGGGGGAGACGCCGACGACCCGGTGGCGCCGACGCTGCAGCTCGTCGAGCACCCCGGGCACGGCCAGCAACGGGTCGATGGAGACGACCGGGTTGGACGGGCAGACGACGACGGTGCCGGATGTTTCCAGGGCGGCCAGCACGCCGGGTCCGGGCCGGGCGTCGGCGGCCCCGTCGAAGCGGACGTCGGACACCGCGACCTCGTGGTGGAGGCGCACGAAGTACTCCTGGAAACCGACCTCCGGCCCGTCCACGAGCTGCAGCCGGGTGCGGAGCGGGTCGTCGGTGACCGGGACGACGTTCACGTCCACGCCCCACGAACGGGCCAGCTCGCCGGTGACCTCGCCCAGGGTGGCGCCTTCGGCCAGGCGCTGGGTGCGGTAGCAGTGCGTGGCCAGGTCCCGGTCGCCGAGGTTGAACCACGTGATCCCACCCAACCGGCCGAGCGACTCCATGACCCGCCAGGTCTCGTCGGTGAGGCCCCAACCGGTGTCGGGGTTGATGGCGTCGGCCAGCGTGTAGATCACCGTATCCAGGTCCGGTGAGATGTGCAGGCCGTGGAGCACCGTGTCATCGCCGGTGTTGACGATGGCGGTGATCTCCGAGGGCGGCACCACCTCGACCATCCCCCGCAGCAGCCGGGCGGCTCCCACCCCGCCGGCCAGGGCGGCGACGGTCGGGGCCCGGGTGGTCATCGGGGCAGGTTAGCGGGCCGACCCGCTGGCACCGGCCTGCACTGGCGATGTGCAAGGCTCCCTGCGTGCCGCCGGAGCGATCTGTCACCTCCGATCCGGCCCGGCTGTCGGTGGGCATCGATGCCACACCGTTGCTGGGACGGCCCACCGGTGTGGGGCTGTTCTGCGCCGGTGCCCTGTCGGGCCTGTCCGCCCTGCCCCGGCTCGACGTGTCCGCCTTCGCGGTGAGCTGGCGCCGGCGCCACCAGATCGCATCCCTGGTACCCCCGGGGGTCCCGACCCGGCAGCGGGCCATGCCGGCCCGACCGTTGCACGCATCGTGGCGCCGGTTCTCTCGGCCACCCGTCGAGTGGTTCATCGGCCGCCACGACGTCGTGCACGGGACCAACTTCGTGGTGCCCCCGACCCGCCGGGCCGCCCGGGTGATGACGGTCCACGACCTGACCGTCGTGCTCTACCCGGAGCTCTGCGACCCGCCGACGCTGGCCTACCCGGACCTCATCCGCCGGGCGGTCGGCGAGGGGGCGTGGGTGCACACACCGTCGCAGTTCGTGGCCGACCAGGTGGTGGCCGAGCTGGCCGTCGATCCGGAGCGGGTCCGTGCCGTCCATCACGGGATACCCCTGCCTCCGGCCGATGCCGACCCGCAGGCCGCGGCACCGTTCCGGTTGCCCGAGGGCTGTCACCGCTACGTGCTGGCCGTCGGGACCATCGAGCCACGCAAGGACTATCCGCTGCTGGTGTCGGCCTTCGCACCGGTCTCCGCCGCCCACCCTGACGTGGCCCTGGTCATCGTGGGTGGTGACGGCTGGGGGGTCGAGCGGTACCGGGACGCCGTCGAGTCGTCACCGGCCCGGGCCCGCATCGTGCGGCCCGGGTACCTCGGGGGTGCGGACCTGGATGCCGCCCTCCGCAATGCGTCGGTCCTCGTCTACCCGTCGCTCTACGAAGGGTTCGGATTCCCTCCGTTGCAGGCCATGGCGGCCGGCGTCCCGGTGGTGGCCACCGCCGCCGGGGCGGTTCCCGAGGTGGTCGGTGACGGCGCGCTGTTGACCGCGCCCGGTGACGGCGACGAACTGGCCGGCGCCGTCACCCGGGTCCTCGACGGTGGGGCCGGCATCGATGCCCAGGTGGAGCGGGGCCGGCGCCGGAGCCGCGAGTTCAGCTGGCGGGCGTGCGCCGAAGGCCTGGCCCGCCTCTACGCGGACGCCTGCCGGTCCTCGCCGTCCCCGGTGGCGGGAGCGGAGCCGACCGGTGGGCGCAGGTGAACCCGGTGCGCACGCTCATGATGGTCGAGCAGCTGCGCCGGACGGCTTCGGGGGGGATCGGCACCTACGTCAACGGCCTCCTGCAGGGCCTCGACGCACTGGCGGCGGACGAGCGGCCCGAGGTCGAGTTGCTGGCCAGCCGGTTCACCGGCCCTGGTTCCGGGCCCGATCCGCTGTCCCTCCTGGGCCACCCCCTGCACCGCCCGCCCTTGCCGGGCCCGCTGCTGACCCGGGCCTGGGACCACGGGATCCTCCGGGCCCCGTCCGGATTCGACGTGGTCCACGCCACCTCACTGTCCACCCTGGAGCCGGCGAGGTCGGCACTGGTGGTCACGGTGCACGACCTCCTCTGGCGCCGGCTTCCCGACGCCTATCCGGCCCGGGGACGGGCCTGGCACGAGGCGGCCCTGCGCCGGGCCCTGCGCCGGGCCGACCGGTTCGTGGTGCCCTCGGACGTGGTGGCCGACGACCTGGAGGGCGCCGGCGCGGCCGGGCGGGCCATCACGGTGATCCCCATGGGATCCGACCATCTGCCACCGCCCGACTTCGCTGCCGGTAGCGCCCTCCTCTCCCGCCTGGGCGTCGACGGGCCCTTCCTCCTCAGCGTGGGCACCCTGGAGCCCCGCAAGAACCAGGCCCGCCTCATCGAGGCCTACGGCCGCATCCGGGGGTCCCTGCCCGAACCGTGGCCGTTGGTCCTGGTGGGGCCGACCGGCTGGGGGCGGCAGGTGACGCCGGCCCCGGGGCTGATCCTGGCCGGCCTGGTCTCGCCGGCGGAGCTCTCTGCGCTCTACGCCACCTGCCGGCTCCTGGCCTACGTCCCCATCATCGAGGGCTTCGGGCTCCCGCCCGTCGAGGCCATGGCCTTCGGCGCCCCGGTGGTGGCCAGCCCGCTGCCCAGCACGACGGTGGCCTTCGAGGTCGACCCGCGGCGGACGGACTCGATCGCCGAGGGATTGCTGCGGGTGGCGACCGACGAGGTCGAGCGGGAGCGGTTGCGCCGGCTCGGGCTCCAGCGGGCCGCCGAGCTGTCCTGGACGGTGATCGCCCGCCGCCATGTCAGCGTGTGGAACGAGGCGCGGGAGTCGACCGCCCGGTCGCTCCGTGGCTGATCCCGGCCTGCGGCTCTCGCTCGACGTGACCGCGGTGCCGGCCCACCCGGTGGGTGCGGGCCAGTACACGGTGGAGCTGGTCCGGGCCCTGGCCGCCCGGCCCGACGTCGATCTGGTGCTGTTCAGCCGCCGTACCGACACGGCCCGGTGGCGGGCCGCGGCCCCCGACGGCGAGCTGGAGCCCAGGGCCCCGGGGGCCCGCCCGCTCCGCCTGGCCTGGGAGCAGGCCCGGCTCCCCCGGCTGCTGGCCGGAAGGGCCGTCGCCGTGCACCACGGACCCCACTACACCATGCCCGAGCGTTCACCGGTGCCCGCCGTGGTCACCGTCCACGACCTGAGCTTCTTCCAGCAGGCCGACTGGCACGAGTGGTCGAAGGTCCTGCTGTTCCGCCGGGCCATCAAGGTGGCCGCCCGCCGGGCCGCGGCGGTGGTCTGCCCGAGCCGGGTCACCGCCGAGCACCTGGCCCGGTGGTGCCCGGTGGAGGCCCGGGTGTTCGTGGCCCCGCACGGGGTGGACACCCGGCGGTTCCGTCCGGACGAGCCCGAGGCCGGGTTCGACGCCGCCCACCTGGCCGGCCTGGACCACCGGCTGGCCGGGGGTCGTCCCTTCCTGCTGTTCGTGGGCACGCTCGAACCTCGCAAGGACCTGCCCTCGCTGGTGGGGGCGTTCGCCCGCATCGCCGGTGGCCACCCCGAGGCGCTCCTGGTGCTGGCCGGGGGAGCCGGTTGGGGCGCAGCCGCCGTCGACCGGGCGGTGGAGGCGTCGGGGGTCTCCACACGCATCGTGAGGACCGGGTACGTGCCCGACGAGGTCGTCCCCGTCCTGCTGCGGTCGGCCGCCGCCGCCGTCTACCCGGCGCTCTACGAGGGATTCGGGCTGCCCGCTCTCGAGGCCCTGGCCTGCGGGGCGCCGCTGGTGACGACGGCGGGCACGGCCATGGAGGAGGTGGCCGGCCATGCCGCGGTGCTGGTCGAGCCGGGTGACGTCGCCGGTCTGGCCGACGCCCTCGACGGCGAGCTGGCCGGCCCCCGACGGGCGTCCCCGGCCGGGGAGGAGCGACGTCGGCGTGGTTTCGACATCGTGGCCCGCCACACCTGGGAGGCGAGCGCCTCCCGGCACATGGAGGCCTACCGGTTCGCCGCCGGGCAGCCACCGCCGCCCGGTGGTGCCGGCCCATCACGCAGCCAGTAGGGTGACCCGTCGTGCGCTCCCTCATCACCGGCGGTCGCGGCTTCGTGGGCACCTGGCTGGCCGAACATCTGCGCGAGCTCGGCGACGAGGTCGTGGCCATCGACGCCGAGGTCGACGTCACCGATCCGGCCGCGCTCCTGTCGGCGGTGTCACGCGCCCGACCCGACGCCATCTACCACCTGGCCGCCCTCACCCACGTGGGGGACTCGTGGGACGAGCCGCTGCGGGTACTCGAGGTCAATGTGATCGGCACCGCCGCCCTGCTGGCCGCGGCCCGCAAGTGCGGCACCGACCCGCGGATACTGGTCACCAGCTCGGCCGAGGTCTACGGCGCCGTCACCGACCCCGCCCGGCTGCCCCTCAGCGAGGAGTCGCCCACCGCGCCGCTGACGCCCTACGCGGCCAGCAAGCTGGCGGCCGAGGCCCTGGTGGCCCAGGCTTTCCTCGGTCACGGCCAGCACGTCATCACCGTGCGGCCCTTCAACCACATCGGGCCGGGGCAGACGCCCCAGTTCGCGGTGCCGGCGCTGGCCAAGCGCATCGTGGAGGCCGATCGGCGGGGGGCCCGGGCCATCCCGGTGGGCAACCTGTCGGCCAGGAGGGACTTCACCGACGTGCGGGACGTGGTCAGGGCCTACCGGCTCCTCATCGAGTCGGGTGAGCCGGGCACGGTCTACAACGTCTGCTCGGGGCGTGACGTGTCCATCCGGGAGATCGCTGACCGGCTGCTCGACCTGGCCGGCTCGAGTCTCGAGTTCGAGACCGATCCGTCGCTGGTCCGGCCGGTCGAGGTCCCCGTGCTGCGGGGCGATTCCGGCCGCTTGGCCGCGGCCACCGGGTGGAAGCCGGAGATCCCACTGGAGCAGACATTGGCGGACGTGCTGGCCTACTGGCGCCAACAGGCCGGGTGACCCCGGGCCACCGCGGGCACGGGGCCCGCGGCATCCGAACGCGGACAACGGCCTGCCCGGGGCAGGCCGTTGTCCATCGCGTTCTGCGCCGCGGGAGGTCCCGCGGGAGGTCAGGCTGCGACCGTCGGAATCCTCGACCGGAGCTGGGTGCGGGCTTCCTTGGCCTGGACGTGGGCCTGCTTGGCCAGGTCGCGGGCCTGGGGGGGAGCCGGTCCTCCAAGGGCGCCACGGCCGTCTCGAGGCGCTCGATGATCTCCTCGAACCGCTCGACCAGGCTGACCACCGTGGAGTCGACGTTGCGGAGGGCGCCGCTCAGATCGGTGCGGACGGCGGCCACCCGGTCCTCGATGTCCGACTTGGGCTCGGCCAGCAACTTGATCAGCTCCTGGCGCTGCACCTGGGCCTGCTGGAAGCCGAGCACCCCCGCGCCGATGACCACGTAGGTGGCGTCCTTGGCCAGGGCGGCGATGTCCTTGGCCGCTTTGGTGAAGTCGGTGTTGATGTCTGGGATCTTGATCTCTGGCATGGTGCGCTCCTTGCGTTCGGAGGGTGGTGCATCGGCGACGGACGCCCGCTGGCCCCGACCCTCACCGCGGGACCGGCTCGTCCCTCGATGGATACAAGTGTATACGCGATGATAAACAGTTGCAAGCACTCGGCCGGTCGGAGGCGGGACCAGGGAAGTTACCTGCAGACTGGCGCGGCCCGATAGCCTCTGACCTCTGATGGAAACACTGGCCCCGCCGGTTGTCGCCGTCGTCGTCGCCCACGATCCAGGTCCGTGGTTTGAAGAGACGCTGGCCTCACTCGAATCCCAGGACTATGCGGAGCTCTCCGTGCTGGTGCTCGATGCCGCCAGCACCGAGGATCTGAAGGCCCGGGTGGCGGCGGTGCTGCCCAGTGCCTACGTTCGCCGTCTGGAGGAGAACAAGGGGTTCGGGACCACGGCCAACGAGGTCCTGGCCATGGTGGACGGGGCCGACTACTTCCTCTTGTGCCACGACGACGTGGCCCTGTTCCCCGATGCCGTCCACCTGCTGGTGGAAGAGGCGTTTCGCTCCAATGCCGGGATCGTCTCGCCCAAAGTCGTCAGCTGGGACGATGCCGATTCCCTGGTCCACGTGGGGATGACCGTGGACAAGGGGGGGTCGGTGGTCGACCGGGTGCAGCCCGGAGAGATCGACCACGGCCAGCACGATGCGGTACGCGATGTGTTCGTGGCCCCCGGTGGGGTCGCCCTGGTGCGGGCCGACCTGTTCGCGGAGCTGGGTGGGTTCGACCCCGCCATCGTGGCCATGGGCGAGGACCTCGACCTGTGCTGGCGGGCCCAGGTGGTCGGTGCCCGCATCATCGTCGCCCCCGATGCACGGGTGCGCCACCTCGAGGAGCTGGCCAGCGGCTCACGGGCCATCGAGCAGTCCCTGGTCGGCGGGGCCGACGAGGGAGGGTCGACACGCCCGGTGACGCTCCAGGAGCTCCAGCGCCGCCACGAGCTCCTCGCCGTCTTCAAGTGCTACGGCCCGTTCCACCTCCTCCGGGTGGTGCCCCAGATCCTGGTGCTGGCCATGGGTGAGGTCGTCGTGGCCGAGCTGGCCGGCAACCGGGCCCGGGCTCGGGCGGTGGTGCGTGCGTGGCGGTGGAACCTCGGTCGCATGGGCACCATCCGGCGCCAGCGCAAACAGCTCAAGGGAAACCGCCGGGTCGGTGACAAGGAGATCCGCCTGCTGCAGGTGGGCGGCAGTGCCCGCCTCTCCGCCTACGGCCGACGGGTCTTCCAGCTCGGGTTCCACGGCGCCCACGCCGACGAGCTGGCATCGGCCGACGGCCTGGACGAGCCCCACCCCGTTGCCGTCCCGGTCGGGACGGCGGCCGTAGCAGCCGGTGCAGGGGCCGCGGCCGCCGCAGCCGGTACCGGGGCCGGTGCCGCAGCCGGTGCCGCCCCCGCCCCGGTCGGTGGGGTCCGGGCCGGTGCCGCCCTGCCCGGCGCCGTGTCCGCCGCCGGCGCCGTGCCGGCCTCCGGCGCCGTGCCGGCCTCCGGCCCCGCGGTCGGCGGGGTCCCGGCCGGCCGGTCCGGCCGGGGTCACCTCAGCGGTCGGACCCGGCTCACGGTGTGGCTGGTGGCCACGCTCGTGGTCGTCCTCGGCTCGCGGGGGGTCATTGGCGGGCGGCTGCCCGTGGTGGGCCAGTTCGTCCCCTTCCCGAGCTGGTCGTCGACGTTCGCCCAGTTCTTCGCCGGTTGGCATCCATCCGGCGTGGGCACCACGGCACCGGCCACGCCCGCCCTGGCCCTGGTCGGCATGGTCGGCACCGTGCTCCTCGGCGCCATGGGCCTGACCCAGAAGGTCCTCGTCTTCGCCTGCCTGCCGGTCGGGGTATGGGGCGTGGTCAGGCTGGTACGACCTTTCGGCTCGCAGCGGGCCTCCCTGGTCGCCGGCCTCTCCTACCTGGCCATGGCCCTTCCCTACAACGCGCTGGCCCTGGGGCGCTGGGGGGCACTGGTCGTCTATGCCGGTGCCCCGTGGCTGCTGGTGCGGCTGTTCCGGGCCACCGGCTCGGCCCCGTATGGCACCGGCACGGGGTCCGGGTGGTCCGGACGGCGGACCGGTATCCGTGATGTGGTCGCCCTGGGGTTGCTCGAGGCCGTGCTCGTCTCCTTCGTCCCCGCCGCGGCCGTCGTCGTGGTGCTGGCCGCGCTGGGCCTGGTCGTCTCCTCGGCCGTCTTCGGTGAGTGGCGGGCGACCCTGCGCAGCGTCCAACTGGCTGTCGGCTCGACCCTGGTGGCCGCGGTCATCTGCCTTCCATGGCTGATCGGCGTGTTGTCCGCCGGACGTGGAGCGGTCGCCGTGTTCGGTGTGCCCACGCCTGTGTCGGAGGCGGCGTCGTGGGAGTCGTTGGTGCGCTTCGCCGTCGGTCCCATCGGGGTCTCTCCCCTGGCCTGGGGGTTCGCGGTCGCCGCCCTGGTCCCGCTGCTGCTGGCCCGTGGGGAGAGGTTCCGCTGGGCCGGACGGTGCTGGTCGATCGCCCTCGTCTTCTGGTTCGTGGCCTGGATCGTGGGACGGGGATGGACCGGCAGCCTGGCCATCGACCCGTTGGTGCTGCTGGGACCGGCCGCCGCCGCGCTGGCCGCCGCCATCGGGCTGGGGATCGCCGCCTTCGAAGAGGACCTGCGGGCCGCGGACTTCGGATGGAGGCAGCTGGTCACGGTGGTCGCCGCCGGAGCGGTGGTGCTGGGTTCTATCCCGACGCTGCTGTCGGCCATCCCCGGTCGATGGGACCTGCCCGTCAATGATTTCAGCCAGTCGGTGGTCTGGATGAAGGCCAGGACGGCCAGTGGGGCGTTCCGGGTGCTCTGGTTGGGGGATGCCCGCTCCCTCAACCAGGGGTCGTGGAGTGCCGGCAACGGGTTGGCCTACGCCACCTCCGAGGACGGCAGTCCGGATGCCAGGTGGCTGTGGAACGCAGCCGGGGCCGGACCCGCGTCGGAGCTGGCCTCGGCCGTGAACCTGGCCCGTTCCGATGGCACCGACCGGCTGGGGAGCATGCTCGCCCCGTCGGGCGTGCGATACATCGTGCTGCTGACTTCGTTGGCCCCCGAGATCACCGGGGAACAGACCCCACAGGAGTACCCGGTGCCGGCCGACCTGGCCCCGGCCCTCGCGCACCAACTCGATCTCACCCCGGTGGTGTCCGGGACGGGGATCACCGTCTATGCCAACGCGGCCTGGATCCCCGAGCGGGCCCAGATCGGGGTGGGGCGGACGGCGGTGGCGTCCCGGGGGGCTTCGGCGGTGGGGACGGCCGCGCCGGCCCCGTCATCTCCCGGCGCACCCATCGTCCCCGGTGCGCGACCGGTGCTCCCCGGTCCGGCGGCATCCACCTCCTACCGCGGACCCCTGTCGGAGGGCACGGTGTTGACGGCGTCGGCCCCGGCCGGCCGGTGGAACCTCGTGGAGCCCGACGGATCCCGGGCGGCGAGGTCGCCCTCGTTCGGCTGGGCCGGCCGGTACCAGGTGACCGAGGCCGGGATCAGCACGCTTCGCTTCGACGGTGGCCTGTTGGCCCCGCTTTCGCTGATCGGCTCCGTGATCGTGTGGCTGGCGGCCATCGCCGTGGTCTCCGGACGCCGCCTGGGGCGGTCGTGGGTCAGGGTCAGGACGGGTCGTCGCCGGCCCGCGGGCGACCCGGGCGGTGCCGCCGACGGATCGGCGGCCCCGGTTCCCGCCGACCAGGGAGCCCCGTCTGAGATCGGGACGGCGACGTGAGCGGGCCCGACGGGGTGGTGGCTCCTGCGGCCCCGCCGCGCCGGACGAGGCTCCGGCCGGTCCGCGGACGTTGGACGGCGGTCATCTCGGTGTTGGTTGTGGTCATCGGGATCGCCATCGTCTCGGCCGCACTCCCGGTTCCCGTGGCCGCCCCCGCACCCGGTTCCGCCGACGGGATCCCCATCCCCCCGGCCGGCGCCTCCTCGTCGTCGGCCTTCTGCCCGGCGGGGACCGGTGACGTGGCCGCCAGCACCGTGTACCTGACCAACTCGACCGCGCGCACCGTCACCGGAGTCATGACCAGCGTCGGACCGAAGTCCCGCCGGGGTCCGACCCCCACTGTCCGGCGGGATGTCACCGTGCCGCCCCTGGGTGCGGCGGCGGTGAACCCGTCCACCGGACTGCCCCAGGGGAGCACGGCCTCGTCCTTCGCCTTCGCCGGTGGGGGGGTGGTGGCCAGCCAGGTGGTGTCCGGCCCCCTGGGCTGGAGCATGGCCCCGTGCGCATCGGGCATTTCGTCCCAGTGGGCCTTCTCCGGAGGATCCACCACGACGGGGAACACACTGCGGCTGGCGCTGTTCGATCCCGCCGCCCCGGCGGCCACGGTGAACATCTCCTTCCTCACCCCCACCGGTCTCGTCACCCCGCAGGAGTATCAGGGTCTGGTCGTCCCCCCGGGCCGCCTGCTGGTGGAGAACGTCGGTCAATTCGTCCAGCGGGCCTCCGATGTCGCCACCTTCATCACCGCCCAATCCGGCGGTCTGGTCAGCTCCGAATTCCAGGAGACCTCGTCGGGGAGAGCCGTCGGGCTGTCCCTCCGGCTCGGGTCGCCCCGCCTGTCCACGGTCTGGCGTTTCGCCCAGACCACCAACGCCTCGGGCGCGACGGTCAGCTTCCACCTCGCCAATCCGAGCACCCAGACGGCCACGGCCACCATTTCCTTCGGCCTTTCGTCCGGGTCGGTGACACCCCGTCAGGTCTCGCTCCCGCCGCTCTCGGTGGTGGATTTCGTCGCCTCGGCCGCGCCCGGGCTGCCGCGTCAGGTCCCGTACTCGGTCACGGTGAACTCCTCGGCGCCCATCGTCGTCGGCCGCTCGGTGCTCGCGGGCGCCGGCACCCCGTCCCCGGTGTGGGGATCTTCGGCGGCCACGGTGACCCTGGCCACGCACTGGCTGGTCCCCGGTCCCGGGGTGGCCCACATCCCCGGTACGGCCCACGCCGAGATCAAGAGCCTGGCCGTGGCCGATCCGGGGCCGTCGGCGGCCCGGGTGGAGGTGATCCGGCTAGGGGGAACCCGTCCGGTGGCCGCCTTCGACGTGGTGCCCGACCGGCTGGTCGTCCTCGGCGCCAAGCTGGTGGGCGGCCTGGCCACCTACTCGGTGGTGTCCTCGCAGCCCGTGAACGTCGAGGAGGACAACCGCCCCTCCGGCGCGTCCGGAGTGGTCTCGTCCACCGGTTTCCCCTTCACCGGCTAGGGCCGGGCCGCCTCTTCCCGCTCCGGGTCCCCCACGACGGGGCAGGCTCCGGCTATGGCTCCGGCAGGGGCCGGGCTCGAGGCTCTGTGACGGGCTCCGGCTCCGGCTCCGGCAGGGGCCGCCGCTCCGGGCTCCGGCAGGGGCCGTCGCTCCGGGCTCCGGCAGGGGTCTTCCACCGCCCTGTCACCGGGTCCTCCACCGGGCAGGGCCTTCACCGGGGAGGGGCCGACCAGAAGCCGGCCCCGGACGCTAAAGGGACGGGGTCCCTTTGACGATGGTCTGACCATGGAAAGGGAGCTTCGATTTGACACCGACGACCCGGAATTCGCCCGGGGCTTCGAGATGGGCATCCTGTGGGAACGACTCAACTCACTCGGGTCGTGCCACATGTCGATCCATGCGTCGAACGCGGAGATGGTGATGCGGGTGGCGAAGGCCACCGGCTGCGAGTTCTTCGGCCAGGAGATGGACGACGACCGGATATCGGTCGAACTGTTCGAGCCGAGCCACTAGGGAACCCGGCCCTGACCGCCGGCCGGGACCGGGTCCACACACAGCCGGTTCTTATGTTGCTCCCCTAAGGTCTCCTCGATGGACCGTTCCTCTTTCTCGTCCGGCAGGATCCTCATCGGTGTCGGTGGGCTGGTGATCGTCGCCGTGGTCATCGTGGTGCTGATCGTGACCGCGGGAGGTTCCGCCTCGAGTACCAAGCCGCCGACCGCGCTCGGAGCCTCCGCCTCCGTGCTCGATGCCGGGTACGCCGAGCACATCGGATTTCCGAAGACGGTCCAGGTGGCCAAGCAGACGACGGTGACCGATGAGAAGGGATGCACCAGCTCGGTGGAGGCCGCCTACGAGGACGCCGGGTCGAAGACCGGGCTGATCTCCGACGTGTTGAACTGCAGCACGAAGGCATCGGCGTCGGCGGCGTTGGCCGTGGCCAGGGAGCACGCCGTCGTCGATTCGTCGCTGGCTGTTCCGAAGCAGCTCGGCACGGCTGCGTTCGCCGCCCACAGCCACACACCTGAGTACCTGATTGTCTGGCAGGCGGGCACGAGGGTGGCGATCGAAGCCATCGACGTCGACATCGCGGCATCCACCAGCAGCACGAGCAGCAGTTCGGCGGCTCCGTTGACCCTGTCGCAGGACAGGGTCCTGGCCGCCGCCGCCCTCGAGCAGAACTCCCTCTACGGGTAGCCGGGGCCCCTGGCCGGTCGGTGGGTGCCGTTGGGCGGCGCGGCCCCTCGGTCCCGGCTGAGCATGGCCGCGAACCGCTTTGCGAACGTGTGCACGTCGCCGGGCCATCGGGCGGAGAGATAATTGCCGTCCTGGACGACGAAGGCCGGACGCTCGTCATCGGGGCTGTCCCGTCGCCGTCCGCTCGACTTGATGGCCGCGTCCGGCGCCGACGGGTCCACGTCGTGGAAGTCCGCCGCTCGTTCGAGGGTCCGGCTCACCTCGTGCTGCACCGACATGAAGCCGGCCGGCTGCCCGGGCTGGTCCCCGTAAGTGCGGTAGTAGCCCGGATCCCACCAACGGGCCACCCTGCCCACGCGCCATGCCCGCTGTTCGAGCGACCATGTCAAGGCCGTGGTCTGCCTGCCGTGGAGCACCGACCGCCCGGTGGCCGGGTCGGTGCTGCGGGCCACCAGCAGCACGCCGTGGCAGACCGCGCCCACGGGCATCTGGCGGTGGAATGCGCTCACCACGACGTCCTGGAGGAGCGGGCTCTCGAGGTAGCGGCGCATGCCCCGGGCCCGGTGACCGCCGGGGAGGAGCAACCCGTCGGCCGTCTCGATGTCGATGTCGTCCCAGGCGGTCGGGTGTTGGAACTCAGGCGACCTGAGCAGCTCCTGGTACGCGGAACGGCCGCGTGCATCGGCGCGGAGGAAGCTTCCCATGACGACGAGGTGGGACAGCCCGGGCACGAGACCCCAGGGATCGAGCCCGCGTCCGCTGACCATGAGATCGTCCGCCCGACCGGGCCGGCCCGCCGGCGTGGCCAACCTCACCCGGTGGCCGAGCTCGCTGAGTACCTTCCAGCTCACCGCCACCTCGGTCGGGTCGAAGTCCAGATCCGGAAGAGGCATCAGCACCGTTGCCACCCTGCCTCCTCCTGTTTTTTCTCCTGCGCCGCTCCGGCGTCCGACTGTAGGTTGGTGCTCCGCCGGGGGTCAACGCCACCGGGCCGGGGTGAGACGGTGGACGGAGGATGGCGTGTACAAGGTGATCGTGGTGGGCACGGACGGGTCGGAGCGGGCGGGGGTGGCCGTGGACAAGGCGCTGGCCCTGGCCAAGGCGATGGGCGCCAACGTCCACGGTGTCCATGTCATGCGCCCCATCCTGGTGGGGGGGACCGAGCTCGACGCCGCCGCGGTGGAGGCTTCCAACGCCGCCAAGCACGACGAGGCCGCCCGCATCGAATCGGAGTTCCTGGCCCGGGCCGAGCGCAGCGGGGTGCCCGCCGAGCTCGCCTCCTACGACGGCGACCCGGCCGACGCCATCATCAAGGTGGCCGAAGCCGTGCACGCCGATCTCATCGTGGTGGGAAACCGCGGCATGGCCGGTGTGCGGCGCTTCGTACTGGGCAGCGTTCCCAACAAGGTTGCGCACCACTGCCCTTGCAGCCTGCTCATCGTCGACACCGATGGCGGCTGAGGGCGCCACAGCGGTCCGGCATCGGCAGAGCCCCCGGGGCGCCGTCGGGGATCAGATGCGGGAGCCGAGATGTCGCCGGGGGCGTACCACGAACGTCGGCGACATGGTGCGCGGCCGCCCGTCGGACCCGGCGGTCAGATGCCGGCGGCGGCCCGTCGCCTGAGGGGCGGAAGCGTTGGTGGAGGTTGACGACGCGGCGGGAGCTCGGCCAGAAGTGCCGTGGTGGCGTCAGCCACCTGGCGCACGGCCAGCTCGAAGGCGGGCGCTGTGCTGCTCGAGGTCGACTGCACGCCACTCACCTTTCTGACGTACTGGCGGGCTGCGGCCTCGATCTCGTCGATGGTGGCCTCGGGTTCGAGACCGCGTAGCGTGGTGATGTTCCGGCACATGAAAGCAAGGTTATGCCCGAACCGTTCATGCCCGGGCCGGAGGGCCTGGAGTCGAACCGGCTCGCTCCTCTCGACGGCTTGACTCGGCCGCCCGACGTGACCGCCCGTTCGCCTCCGCCCGTCGCTGCCGCCTGACCCGGCCGGCCCGAACCTGACCGCCTGTCGCTACCCCTTGGCCGGAGGCGGCGGGGGAGGGGGCCAGGGCGACTGCTTGGGCCAGTGGTTGGGGGCGGGCTGGGCCGGAATGGGCGACGGGGCCGCCGGCCAATGACCGCCCGGCTGAGCCGGTGGTGGTGGCCACGGGGCCGGGCCGGAACGACCGTCACCCGCCGGGCCACCTGGTTCACCGGGTTGGGTGGCACCGGTTTCGTCGGTGGCATGGGCGGACACCTCGCTGCCGGTGGCCACCGGATCCTCACTGGCCGCCGACCCGTTGGCCGGGGCAGCGGCGGCAGCGTCGGCAGCATCGGCCGGCGTTCCCGTTCCACCCGCCCCGATGGCCGGGGTCTCCGGCGGACCGTCGACGTCGCCGGAGCCGGTCGGGCCGTGCTGGGAGGCCACGAAGATGGGCGGGACGTTCTTGACGCCGTGCTCGTGGACGGGCCGGCCGTAGGCCGTGTCGACCAGCCTCCCGACGGTCTCCCCGTCGATGGTCTCCTCGTCGAGGAGGGCCCGGGCCACGGCGTCGAGACCGCCACGGTGCCGGGCCAGGGTCTCGAGGGCCCGCTGCTCCTGGGCGCGGAGGATGATCTCGACCTCGTCGTCGATGATCTGGCTCGTGTGCTCGGAGTAGTCCCGCGTGTGCATGAGATCCTCACCCAGGAACACCTGACCCTGTGAACCCCAGGCCATGGGGCCGATCTTGTCGCTCATCCCCCATTCGCGGACCATCTTGCGGGCCAGCTCGGTGTTGCCGACCAGGTCGTTGCTGGCCCCGGTGGACAGGTCCCCGTAGACCAGCAGCTCGGCCGCCCGGCCGCCCATGCGGACGGCCAGCGAATCCTCGATGTGCTGGCGGGGGTGGATGTGGCGCTCCTCCATGGGGAGCTGCATCGTCACGCCCAGGGCCATACCGGTAGGCAGGATGGTCACCTTGTGGACCGGATCGGCATCGGGCAGCACATAGGCCAGCACGGCATGCCCACCTTCGTGGAAGGCGACCCGCTCCTTCTCCGCGCCCGACAACACCAGGCTCTCGCGGCGCTGTCCCATCAGCACCCGGTCCCGCGAAGCCTCGAAGTCAACGTTCTGGATGACCTTGGAGCCACGCCGCACGGCGTGCAGCGCGGCCTCGTTGACCAGGTTGGCCAGGTCGGCGCCGCTCATGCCCGGTGTGCCGCGGGCCACGGTGCCCAGATCGACGCTCGGATCCACCCGCTTGTCCTTGCAGTGCACCTGCAGGATGGGCAGGCGCTCGTCGAGGTCCGGAAGGGGCACGACGATCTGACGGTCGAAGCGGCCGGGGCGGAGGATGGCCGCGTCCAGGATGTCGGGCCGGTTGGTCGCGGCCATCACCACGATGCCCTCGGTGGGATCGAACCCGTCCATCTCCGACAACATCTGGTTGAGGGTCTGCTCCCGCTCGTCGTGCCCGCCCCCGAGGCCGGCGCCGCGCTTGCGGCCGATGGAGTCGATCTCGTCGATGAACACGATGGCGGGGGCCTGCTTTCGGGCCGTGGCGAACAGGTCGCGCACCCGGCTCGCCCCCACCCCGACGAACATCTCCATGAAGTCCGAACCGCTCACCGACATGAACGGCACGCCGGCCTCGCCGGCGACGGCCCGGGCCAGCAGCGTCTTGCCCGTTCCCGGGGGCCCCACCAACAGGATGCCCTTCGGGATCCGCGCCCCGATCTCCCTGAACCGGGCGGGGGTCTTGAGGAAGTCCACCACTTCGCTGATCTCGAGCTTCACCCCGTCGTACCCGGCCACATCGTCGAAGGTGGTCGATGGGCGCTCGGTGGAGTAGAGCTTGGCCTTGGACCGCCCGATCGACATGATGCTTCCCATTTGACCCTGTGCCTTTCGGCTGATGTAGAAGAAGATGCCGCCGATGATTGCGAACGGGAGGATCCACTCGATCAGGATGCCGAGCAGCGGGTTCGAGGTGCCGGGAGACAGGTGGTAGTTCGACCCGAGCGGCTTGAGGGCGTTGATCTCCGAGTCGACGATCGGGTTGGGCCCGTTGACGGTGAAGGTGCCCCCGTTGGACAGGTCTCCGGTGATGACCCCGGTCGACAGGTCGACGGTGGCCGTCTTGACCTGCTTGTTCTGGATGTCGCTCAGGAAGCTGTTGTAGGTGAGGGTGTTGGTGGTGGACTTGTGGACCAGGCTGGGAATGACCAGGACGGCGAGCACCGCCACCACGATGAGCGTGTAGATGACCATCCGGTTCTTGTTCTGGCCCGGCATGTCCTGGCCGGGGCCACCGGGGCCACCCGTGCCTGGAGGACCGTTGGGCACGTCGGGGGTCGGCGGAGTCACCCCTTCATGCTATGCGCAGCGGGGCCCGGTCGAGGCATCGCGCCCCCCTGGTGGGGGCCGCCGCCTGCGGGCGCGATCCGGTCGGTATCGTAGAAGGGTGATCGAGCGGTCCGAACAGGGTGCGGACCCGGCCGCGGCCGCCGCCCGCTCCGGTCCTCCCGGGGCCTTCCCCCAACCGGCGGCACCAGATCCCCTGGCGCCGGGCGCATGGGCCCCTCCGCCACCGGGGTCGAGGCCGGGTGCCACCGCACCGCCCCCCGGATGGGCGCCGCCCCCGCCGCCCCTGCCACCACTCGCCGAAGCACCTGTGGCCCCCGGGCCCGTGGCGGCCGCCGCCGACGTCTCCCTCGGCCGCCAGCTGGCCCTGGGGGGGGCACCGTCCTCCCGGTCCTCGGCGTGGATGTGGCTGCTCTTCGCCGGTCTCGGGTTCCTCGGCGGCCAGATCCTGGCCGCCCTCGCGGTGGCGGTGACCGCCGGTTTCACCGGCAACCTGCACTCACTGACCGCCATCACCAAGCTGTCCGAACCGCCCACCTGGTACATCGTGTCGACGCTCATCGGGCTGTGGGCCGGCTTCTTCGGGGCCGCCTGGATGTCGTCGTCCGTCCGTGGGACCCACAGCATGGTCCGGGACCTCGGGCTTCGGTTCCGGTGGGTCGACCTGCTCGGCATCCCCATCGGGGTGGGCGGCCAGTTCCTGGTGGCGCTGATCTATGTCCCCATCGCCCAGCATGTGAGCAACTTCAACCAGCGCTTCGACGCCCCGAGCCAGCGACTGACCGGGGCCTCACACGGCCCGGGTTATCTGCTGATCGGCGTCTGCACCGTGGTGGGTGCCCCGTTCTTCGAGGAGCTGTTCTTCCGGGGCGTGCTGCTCCGGGCGCTGGCCCGGCTGTTCGGCACCATCGGTCGTTGGGTGGGGCCGGCCCTGGCCATCATCATCACCGGCGTGCTCTTCGGCCTGGCTCACGCCGAGTCCCTGCAGCTGCTCGGACTGGCCACGTTCGGGATCATCCTGTCCTTCGTCTCCTACCGCACCGGGCGCCTGGGCATGAACATGATCGCCCACGCCACGTTCAACCTGACCGCGCTGGCCGCTGTGGTGGTGCCGGTGGCACTCGGAGCGCGGGCACTGTTCTGAGATGGCCACGCCCGTCGACGTAGCCCCGATCGTGCCCACGCCGGCCGAGGAGCCTCGGACGCCCACCCGGCCCCGTGGCACCCCGTGGCGCGACCGGATCATCGGCAGCAGGACGTGGCCGGCATGGGCCAACCTGGTCGCGGTGGCCGGGGTCACCGCCGTCGCCCTCAGCCAACTGCATCCGTCGTTGCTCCTCACCAACACGACCACGGCCGGAGGCGACACCGGCGCCCACGTGATGCTGCCGGCGTTCATGGAGTCGCACCTGCTGACCCACGGCCAGCTGACCGGATGGGACCCGGACTGGTACGACGGCTTCCCCCTCTACACCTTCTACTTCCCCCTCCCCGGCCTGATCACGGTGCTGTTCAATGCCGTGGTCCCCTACAACGTGGCCTTCAAGCTGGTCACGGTCCTGGGCACGCTCACCCTTCCGGTCTGCGCGTGGGCGTTCGGCCGCCTGGCCGGCCTGCGCGACCCGGGTCCGGCATGCCTGGCCGCAGCCACCCTCCCGTTCCTCTTCGAGCCGAGCTTCACCATCTACGGCGGGAACATCGTGTCCACCCTGGCCGGCGAGTTCTCCTACTCGCTCAGTCTCTCGGTCGCCCTGCTCTTCCTGGGCGTGGTGGCCACCGGGCTGAAGACCGGTCGGCACCGCGTCCTGGCCGCCGTGCTGTTCGCCGTCACCCTGCTCTGCCACCTCATCCCGGCCATCTTCGCCGCCGCCGGGGCGGGGGTGTGGCTCCTCCTCGACGCCGATCTGGTCAGGGGTCTGCGGAGCGGGCTCCGGGGCCGCATGGCCCGGCGACGGTGGTCGCGCCGTCTGGTCTGGGGGATCGTGGCCGGTGCCATCGGGGTGTGCCTGACCGCCTTCTGGCTCGTCCCGTTCGCCACCGGACAGGCGTACACCACCAACATGGGCTGGATCAACGTCGAGGGCTTTCCCCACCTGCTGTTCCCGGAGTCGTCCCGGTGGGTGCAGGCTTCAGCCCTGGTCGGGCTGGTGGCCATGGTGGCCCGCCGCAACCGGGTGGGCCTGTTCATCGCGGTGATGGGGGGCTTCTCCGCCGCGGTGGTGTGCCTCGACCCCCAGGGAAAGCTCTACAACGTGCGGTTCCTGCCGTTCTGGTTCCTCTGCCTGTACCTGATGGCCGGCTACGGCCTGTTCGAGGTGGTCTCGGCGGTGGCCCGGTGGAACCGCCGCCGGCGGCTCGACCAATGGGTCGAGGTCGTCCGCCAGCGCCTGGTGGAAGGAGCGGGAATACCGTGGCGACCGGGTCAGCGCATCAGCCGTTTCCGTCGGCCCACCCCGAGTGGGAACCCGCCCGGCGCCGTGGTGGGTCCGATCGTGGCCCTGGCTGCCGCGTGCCTGACGGTGGTGCCGGCCATGGCCCTGCCGGCCTCCACGCTCGCCGGCATCGGCATCACCGTCGGGGCCTACCAGCCCAGCCCCTTGGCCGTGTGGAACTACTCGGGCTACCAGGAGAAGCCCGACTACCCCGAGTACCACGCGGTCATGGACATGATGGCCAAGGTGGGACGGGACGAGGGGTGCGGCCGGGCCATGTGGGAGTACGACCCGTCCGAGAACCGGTTCGGCACCACCATGTCGCTCATGCTGATGCCCTACTGGACCAACGGCTGTATCGACTCCATGGAGGGCCTGCTGTTCGAATCCTCCTCCACCACCCCGTTCCACTTCATCAACCAGAACGAGCTGTCGGTGAATCCCTCCAACGCGGTGAACAGCACGGCCTTCCAGTACATGGGACTGAACGTCCCGCTCGGGATCCGGCATCTCCAGCTGCTGGGTGTCCGGTACTTCCTGGCCGCCTCGACCACCGTGGAGGCCGCCGCCGCCGCCGATCCCAACCTGACCCAGGTGGCCTCCACGGGTCCGTGGAGCACCAACTACAACGGTGAGCCGCTCAACACCACGTGGAAGGTCTACGAGATCAGGGACTCGTCGCTGGTCACGCCGCTGGCCAACCGGCCGGTGGTGTGGGCCGGGGTGAAGCCGGCCCAGACCAGCTGGTTGCAGCCTGCCACCACCTGGTACGACAACCCGGCCGAGTGGAACGTGGTTCCCTCGGCCGGCGGGCCGGCCAGTTGGACGCGAGTGCCGGCTACGGACACGAAGATGACGGCCGTGCCGGAGCCGGCCACAACGGTATCGGACGTCTCCCAGACCGACAGCTCGGTCTCGTTCCACGTCGACCGGGTGGGCACGCCGGTCGAGGTCAAGGTGTCGTACTTCCCCAACTGGCAGGCCAGCGGAGCCGAAGGTCCGTGGCGGGTGGCGCCCAACCTGATGGTGGTGGTTCCGACCAGCCACGACGTGACCCTCAATTACGGCAGCACCGGTGCCGACCGGGTCGGGGAGGGGCTCACGGTGGCGGCGGTGGTGGCCATCGCCGCCATCCTCGTGGTCGAGCGCCGGACCCGGCGGGACCGACGGGCGCGGGCCCGACGGGCCCGGTCGCCCGGCGGGACCCGGGGGGCGGTGTGAGCCGGGTGGGCCGGTGGGCCGCGCTCTGTTGTCGGTGGGCCGCGCCCTGTTGTCGGTGAGCCGGCCCGAGTCGCCGGTGAGCCGCACGGTGTCGCCGGTGGGCCGCACCCAGTTCCCGGCGGGCCGCACCCGCTTGTGAGCTGCACCATGGGGATGTTCCCCCTGTCTACCGTGCTCTTCCCCCACGCCCCTCTCCCTCTCCATGTGTTCGAGGAGCGGTACAAGGCGTTGATGGGGGACTGTATGGCCGCAGACGGAACCTTCGGAGTCGTCCTTATTGCCCGGGGCTCCGAGGTGGGCGGCGGCGACGAGAGGGTCGATGTGGGAACCACGGCCCGTATCACCAACCTCACCGAGCTGGAAGACGGTCGCATGCTGGTGATGGCCCGTGGGGTCGAGCGGATTCTCATCGAGCGATGGCTGGACGAGCACCCGTATCCGCGTGCCGAGGTCTGCCCTCTTCCACTCGGGCACGGAAACGCCGAGGCCGAGGCGGTCGCCGTGGCCGAACGGGCCGTCCGCAGGTTGCGGTCGCTCCTGTCGGAGCTCGGGCAGGTTCCCGCCCTCCCTCATGATCTCGAGCTCACCGGTCAGCCCGAGGAGACCGGCTGGCGACTCTGCGATCTGGCACCACTCGCGCTCATCGACCGGCAGCGGCTGCTTGCCTGTCCGGGCCTGGTCGCCCAGATGGAGCTCCTGTGCCAGCTGAGCACGGACATGGCCGGTGACGTGGTCTCGCTCCTGGCCGGTGGCCAGCTGCAGTAGGGCGGTTGCCGGGCCCCGGCTGGCCACACCCGTCCTGAGGCTCTGACCAGTCTGTTCTGTCCTGCTTCGGCTCCGGGAGGACCGGTGGTGCCCGACCCGACCCGGCCCGGCCCCGGCCCCCGGCCCCGGCCGACCCCGGCCCCGCCCTCCGGCCTCGAGGCCCGGCTCCGCCCGACCCGGCCCGGCCCCGGCCCTCCCCCCGACCTCTCGTCACACCCCGGTGCTGGACTGTGGCGGTGGAACTGGACGTCATCGACGAGGCCCTCGACCGACTGGGTGGGTGGGATGCGGCGGCTCTGGCCGACCCGGAGCTCCTGGTCGGGCTGGAGCGGGTGGCCGCCCGTCTGGAGGCCGTGGTGGCCCGGGCCGCCGGCGCCTTCGACAGCTCGGGCAACTGGGCCCCCGACGGGGCCCAGACCGCCCCGGCCTGGATCACGGCCAAGTGCCGGGTCCCCCGGGCCGAGGCCCGACGCCAGGTCCGGAGGGGACGGGAGCTCCATCTCCTGGCGGAGACCGCCTCGGCCTGGGGTAGGGGGGAGATCACCGGGGCCCAGGTGGACGTCATGGTCTCCCTCCGCACTCCAGAGACCGGAGCGGCCCTGGCCCGGGACGAGGCCATGCTGGTCGACCAGGCCCGCACCCTGACCTTCGCCCAGTTCAACCGGGCGGCCGCCTACTGGAGGCAGCTGGCCGATCCCGACGGGGCCGACCGGGACGGCCAACGGCAGCGGGACAGACGCGACGTCTATCTGGCCCAGAGCTTCCAGGGGACCTGGTTCGGGGCCATGACCCTCGACCCCATCAGCGGGGCCGTCGTCTCGGCCGAGCTCGAACGGCTGGAGCACGGGCTGTTCGAGGCCGACTGGGCGGAGGCCAAAGCCAGCCTGGGCCGGGACCCGAGGACCACCGAGCTCGCCCGCACCCCCGGGCAGCGCCGGGCCGACGCCCTGGTGGAGATGGCCGTCCGCTCGAAGAGCTGCCCGGCCGGGGCCCGCCGGCCCGGGCCCCTGTTCACCGTCCTCGTGGGCTGGGAAACACTCCACGGGAGGATCTGCGAGCTGGAGGACGGCACCGTGGTCCCGCCCGGGTCGGTGCTGTCCTGGCTGGAGGAGGCCGATCTGGAGCGGGCCGTCTTCGGTCCCGGCCGCAAGGTGGAGATGGGGGCCGCCACCCGGCTCGTCCCCGGTCCCGGCCGACCGGCCACCGCATCCGATCTGGAACGGGCCGTGTTCGGTCCGCCCCGCCGCCCCGAGATCAACCCAAACACCCGGTTCTTCACCGGGGCCACCCGCCGGGCCGTCGAGGTGCGGGACCGCCGCTGCACCCACCCCTTCTGCGACCGGCCCGCCCAGTCCAGCCAGGTCGACCACATCCAGCCCTGGTCCGAGGGCGGTCTCACCACCCAGGAGAACGGGCGGCTCCTGTGCAGCTTCCACAACCGACTGCGCAACCAGCGGCCGCCACCGGCCGTGTGAGGGGTTTCGTGTAGGGCAGGACCCAGGGGCACGGCGCGACGGCTGGCTAGGATGGCCCGGCCATGACCAGCCTCTCCGACGTCTTCAAGGCCTACGACATTCGGGGGGTCGTCCCGGACGAGCTCAACGCGGAGAAATTCCGGGCCATCGGCGTGGCCGTGGCCCGCTTCACCGGTGCACCCACGCTCCTGGTGGCCCGGGACATGCGTGAGTCGGGTATCGAGCTGTCGAGGGCGTTCTCCGACGGGGCGCGGTCGGAAGGGGTGACGGTTCTCGACCTCGGCCTCGCCTCCACCGACATGCTCTACTTCGCCGCCGGCAGCCTCGACGCCCCGGGGGCGATGTTCACCGCCTCACACAATCCGGCCCGGTACAACGGCCTGAAGCTCTGCCTCTCCGGAGCCCGCCCGGTGGGACGCGATACCGGGCTGGCCGAGATCCAGGCCACGGCGGAGTCGCTGCTGGAGAAGTGGGACGGCAGCCCGCCAGCCCTTGATCCCGCCGCGCTGGCACCGCTCGAGGAGCGCTCGGTGCTCGAGGCCTACGCCTCCCATGTGCGGTCCTTCGTCGACGTCGGTGCGCTCCGCCCTCTCCGGGTGGTGGCGGACACCGCCAACGGCATGGGCGGCCTGGTCGCGCCCAAGGTCTTCGAGGGTCTCCCCTTCGAGGTGTCGATCCTCTTCCCCGAGCTTGACGGAAATTTCCCCAACCATCCGGCTGATCCGATCCAGCCGGAGAACCTCGTGGCCCTGAAGCAGGCCGTGCTCGACGTCGGCGCGGACGTCGGTCTGGCCTTCGACGGAGACGCCGACCGGGTGTTCCTGGTGGACGAGAAGTCCGAAACCGTGTCCGGTTCGCTGACGACCGCCCTGGTTGCGTCGTCGATGCTGGACAAGCATCCGGGCTCCACCGTCCTCTACAACTGCATCTGCTCCCGTGTGGTGCCCGAGGTCATCGCCGAAAAGGGTGGGGTGGGCATCCGCACCAAGGTGGGCCACAGCTACATCAAGCAGGTCATGGCCGACACGGGAGCAGTCTTCGGTGGCGAGCACTCGGGCCACTACTACTTCCGGGACAACTACCGCGCCGATTCGGGCATCATCGCCGCCATGGTCGTGCTCGAACTGCTGAGTGTCACGGGCCGGCCGCTCTCGGAGCTGCTCGAACCCTTCCGGCGCTACGCCGATTCTGGAGAGATCAACACGGTGGTCGACGACCCGGCACGGGCCGTCGAGCTCATGGCGGCCGAGGTGGAAGCGGCCGGGGGGGCACGCGGGACCGCCGACCGGTTGGACGGCCTGACGGTGGACCGGGGCGACTGGTGGTACAACCTGCGACCGTCCAACACCGAGCCGCTGCTCCGGCTCAACGTGGAGGCCCCCGACGAGGCAGCCTGCGCCGCGCACGTCGCCGAGGTGCAGGCCGACATCGACCGGCTCCTGCCCTGAGGGTGGAGGTGTGGACGCGGCGGCCTACCGGGGGGCCGATCTTCGAGAACGTTCGACCAGAGAGGAATGCACTATGACGCTCGACCGGCTCCTGATAGAGGTGCTTGCGTGTCCGGAGGACAAGGGCCCGCTGCTCTACTTTGCCGACGAGGACCGGCTCTACAACCCCCGCCTCCATCGCAGTTACGAAGTACGTGACGGGATTCCGGTCATGCTGATCGACGAGGCGACCACGGTCGACGAAGAGGAGCACGCCCGGCTCACGGCCAAGGCGGAGGCCGGCGGGGCCCAGACGACCGGCGAGGCTGCTGCGTCGTGAGCGCCGACCGAGGTGGGTCGTCCGCCACGACCTCCAACCCCCTGGCCCTCGACTCCCTCGACATGTGGGGTGCCGCCGCGTCCCTTCCCGAGCAGGTGGAGGCGGCCGTGTTCGCGGCCCGGGACGTCAAGGACCTCCCCAGTCACGAGCGGGTCGAGAATGTCGTGGTACTGGGCATGGGCGGGAGCGGCTTCGCCGGCAATGTGCTGGCCGCGGCGGCCGCACCCTTCATGCCCGTTCCGGTGACCGTGGTCAAGGGGTACCAGGCGCCCGACTACGTGGGCACCGGTTCCCTGGTCTTCGCGGTGTCGTTCTCGGGCGAGACGGAAGAGACCCTGGAGGCCGCGGCCGGGGCCTACGAGGCGGGGGCGTCGCTGATCGTGGTGGCCGGTGGCGGCTCACTGGTCAGCCTGGCCGGCGAATGGGACGTCCCGGTGGTATCACTCCCGGGGGGGATCCCCCAGCCCCGGGCGGCGTTGGGGGCGTTGGCCATCCCGCCGCTGGTGCTGCTGGAGGAGATCGGACTGTTCCCCGGTGCCCTGCAGTGGGTGGACCAGGCGGTGGAGCAGCTCCGGGTCCGTCGTGACGAACTGATCCGGCCGGGCAACCTGGCCGAGGAACTGGCCCGCCGGATCGGGCGCACCATTCCCCTCGTCCACAGCTCCCAGGACCTGGGTGCGGCGGCGGCGTTGCGTTGGAAGGCCCAGATCAACGAGAACGCCAAGACCCCGGCGTTCTTCAACGTCTACCCCGAGCTGTGCCACAACGAGTTGGCCGGTTGGGGTCAGAACGGCGACGCCACTCGCCAGCTGGTCACCTTGGTGAACCTGCGTCACGACGCCGAGCATCCGCAGGTGAGCCGCCGGTTCGACCTGGTGGTGGACGTGCTGCGCGAGGTGGTGGCCGACGTCATCGAGGTTCGGGCCGCCGGGGAGGGTGATCTGGCCCAACTCCTCGATCTGGCCATGATCGGGGACTTCGTCTCGCTGCATCTGGCCGGGCAGGAGGGCATCGACCCGGGTCCCATCCCGGTCCTCGACGATCTCAAACGGAGGCTGACGCCGGGCGACCGGTGACGGCCGGTGCACCCGGCCGGTGAAGCCGGCCGGTGAGGCGGAGGGAGCGCCCATGAGCGACCCCCGGATGCCGACTCCGCCCTTGTGAACAGGGAGTTCTTCACTTGTCCGCCCCGGTCGGCGACCCTGGGTGGTCGTGTTGCCATTGAGTGACAGCCCGGTCACAACCTTGTGAACTCGGGCACTCGGGCCCTGGTAATCGGGCCACCGAGGCGTACACTTCTGGTGTGAGCTGCGTGCGGGTCTGTGGTTGCAAGTCGAAGCCAGTCGCAGGCGAAACGACCCACGTAAGGCAACTCGTGGTTGCTGAGCATGGTGCGGCTTAGGAGTAAGACCTGCCCGCGGAGTTCCCGGCTGTCGGGGGCTGGCGGAGATGAGGTGACGCGTGCCAGTAGGGCTCCGCAGGGCTCTCGACCGGTGACGGTCGGAGCCGCCGGAGTCCGGCCGCCACTCTCACGGCAGGCGAGTGTGGGGTCAAAGACCAGGTCAGCCGCCCGCAGCTCACGAAACGACTCACCCGACAGCTCTCCGACGAGAGCCCGAGGACCGATCAGGAGGACCGGCCGACACCAGAGGTAGCACCCGAGTGGATCAACCAGGGAGGCGAGCAGTGGACGTGGTCATCGCGCATGGCAGGAGAATCGTGTCCGACGATGTGAGGGCTCTGACCAAGGACAAGGTGGGCCGGCTCGGCCATCTGTGCCCCGGTCTGGACCGTGCCGAGGTCCGGTTCTCCGAGGAGCACAACCCGAGGATCGCCGACCGAGAATGGTGCGAGGTGATCATCATCGGGCATGGACGTTCCGTGCGGGCCAGGGCCGCGGGGCCGGTTCCGCTGGTGGCCGTCGACCTGGTGGTGGAGAAACTCGAGCACCAGCTCGAGAAGACCAAGGGCCGGCTGGTGGGCCGGTCCCATCCCCGTCGTCGCCCCACCAACTCGGTCTCGGTCCTGCGCGAGAAGGTCCGCACCGCCTGAAGGTTCCCCCGGTCCGGCGCCCGCCACGGTGCCGACCGGTACCGACCGGGCCCGACAACAGCAGGACCCGCGACCCAGGGGACCGGCAACGGCCGGGACACGGCGGCGAGCATGCCCCGGTGGTGGCCGGCCCGGCGGAACGGGACGACCCGAACCCGCCGGGCGCCCGGGCGCCGGCCGGCCCCGGACACGTCCGAAGGTAGAGTGAGTACCCCATGAGCGTGCTCACCAAGGTTCTCCGCGCCGGCGAAGGCAAGAAGGTTCGGCGCCTGGCCGAACTGGTACCACTGGTCAACGCCCTCGAGCCCGAAATGGAGGCGCGCTCCGACGAGGAGTTGCGGGCCCTGACCGGCATCTTCCGCGAGCGGCTGGACAACGGCGAGAGCCTCGAGGACATCCTGATCGAGGCGTTCGCGCTGGTTCGGGAGGCCGCCTGGCGGGTCCTCGGACAACGGCATTTCGATGCCCAGCTCATGGGGGGCATGGCCCTCCACTTCGGGTGGATCGCCGAGATGAAGACCGGCGAAGGCAAGACCCTCGTCTCCACCTTGCCCGTGTACGTGAACGCACTGGCCGGGAACGGTGTCCATGTGGTGACGGTCAACGACTACCTGGCCACCCGCGACTCGGAGTGGATGGGGCAGCTCCACCGGTTCCTCGGTCTGACGGTGGGTCGGGTCGGCCCCGACATCGAGGACTCGGCGGCCAAGCGGGAGGCGTACTTCTCGGACGTCACCTACGGCACCAACACCGAGTTCGGCTTCGACTACCTGCGGGACAACATGGCCCGGTCCACCGAGGCCATGGTGCAGCGGGGCCACCACTTCGCCATCGTCGACGAAGTCGACTCGATCCTCATCGACGAGGCCCGCACGCCGCTGATCATCTCGGGCCCTGCGGCCGAATCGGCCCAGCTCTACTACCAGTTCGCCGGAATCGTGCGGACCCTGCGGGCCGAGGACGACTACGAGGTCGACGAGGAGAAGCGCATCGTCGTCCCCACCGAAGCGGGCATCGAGAAGGTCGAGCGCCAGCTGGGCGTGGGCAACCTCTACGACGCGGTGGCCGTCAACTACGTGCACCACCTCACCCAGGCCTTGCTGGCCAAGGAGCTCTACCGCCGGGACAAGGACTACCTGGTGGCCCAGGGGGAGGTGAAGATCGTCGACGAGTTCACCGGCCGCACCCTCGACGGCCGGCGCTGGTCCGACGGACTCCATCAGGCCGTCGAGGCCAAGGAGCGGGTGCGGATCAAAGAGGAGAACCACACCTGGGCCACGGTCACCCTCCAGAACTACTTCCGGCTCTACGAGAAGCTGTCGGGGATGACCGGCACGGCCGAGACGGAGGCGTCCGAGTTCGCCAATACCTACGAGCTCCCCGTCGTGCCCATCCCCACCAACAAGCCCCTCGTCCGGACCGACAACGCCGACCTGATCTACAAGACCGAGGACGCCAAGTTCGCCGCCGTGGTGGACGACATCGCCGAGCGCCATGCCATCGGCCAGCCCGTGCTGGTGGGCACGGCGTCGGTGTCCAAGTCCGAGCACCTTTCCCGGCTTCTCGAAAAGCGAGGCATCCCCCACGAGGTCCTCAACGCCAAGCAGCACTTCCGGGAGGCGGAGATCGTGGCCCAGGCCGGCCGCGTCGGCAGCGTGACGGTGGCCACCAACATGGCCGGACGCGGGGTGGACATCATCCTCGGGGGGAATCCCGAGGGGCTGGCCGTCAGGGAGGCGGGGGCCCGGGGCATCGACGTGTCCACCGACGAGGGCAAGGTCCAGCTCCAGGAGATCGAATCGGAATTCACCGCCATCTGCGAACGGGAGGGTGACGAGGTCCGCGGCCTCGGTGGTCTCTACGTACTGGGCAGCGAGCGCCACGAGAGCCGCCGCATCGACAACCAGCTGCGGGGCCGGTCGGGCCGGCAGGGCGACCCGGGCGAGAGCCGGTTCTTCCTGTCCCTCGAGGACGATCTGATGCGGCTGTTCGCCACCGGTGCCATGAACTGGGTGATGGGCCGGGCCCTGCCCGACGACGTCCCCATCGAGGCGAAGATGGTCACCAAGGCCATCGAGCGGGCCCAGAACACCGTCGAAGGTCGCAACGCCGAATCCCGCAAGGACGTCCTCAAGTACGACGACGTGATGAACGAGCAGCGCAAGGTCATCTACCGGCGCCGCTTCCAGATCATCGAGGGGGAGGACCTCCGCGAGGACACCGTCGAGCTGCTCGAGAGCACGATGACCGAACTGGTCGCCTCGTCGTGCCCGTCGGAGTACGCCGAGGAGTGGGACCTGTCCCGCCTGATCACCGAGGTGACCCAGTACTTCCCGACCAAGTTCGTGGTCGAGGACCTGGCCGGCGCCAGCACGGTCGGACAGATCACCGAGAGCATTGTCACCGAGGCCCTCGACCTCTACGCGGAGAGGGACGAGAGCATCCCGGGGGGCGAGGAGACGGCCCGCCAGCTCGAACGCGACATCATGCTGCAGATCATCGACCAGCGCTGGCAGGACCACCTGGCCGAGATGGACTACCTGCGCGAGGGCATCAACCTCCGGGCCATGGGGAACCAGGATCCGCTGGTGGCCTATCAGCGCGAGGGCTTCGCCATGTTCGGGAAGCTCATGGACGGGATCAACGACGATTACCTCCGCTATGTCTTCCACGTCCAGGTCATGGCCGAGCCGGCTGCGGAGCCGGATCTGGATCGGGCCAACTACATCGCCGCCGACGACCCCGTCCAGGGTGACGACGCCATCTCGGCGGCGTTCGCGGCGGCCACGCCGGCCGAGATCGAAGAGGTCGCGGCCTCGGCGGGCCTCCCCGGGGGGAACGGAAGCCACACCGGCGTGACCAACCGGTTGGCCGAGGACGGCGAGACCCAGATGCCCATCGTGAAGTCGGATCGCGAGAAGCTCGGGAGGAACGACCCGTGCTGGTGCGGGAGCCAGAAGAAGTTCAAGCTCTGCCACGGCGCCAACTGAGATGGCCTCGGCGGATGGCCCCCGTCGGGGGGCCGGTGAGCCCGAACGCGTCGACATCCCCTCGGCGCTGGCGTCGCTGAGGGAGCGCCTGGCCGAGGCGGCTCGCTTCCTGGGCGTCGAACACCTGCACGAGCGCCGGGCGGAGCTGGAGAAGGCGGCCTCGGAGCCCGGGCTGTGGGACGACCCCGACCATGCCCGGGAGGTGACCACCGAGCTCGGACGGGTCAACGAGGACATCGAGCTGGTCAACGACCTGAGCGAACGCCTCTCCGATGCCGAGACGCTCAACGAGCTGATCGAGGAGGAAGGGGACGACTCGTTGCGGCCCGAAGTCGAGGAGCTGATCGCCGACCTCGATCGGCGGTTGCGCGCACTCGAGCTGCGCTCCCTGTTCGCCGGGGAGTACGACGACGGCGACGCGGTGGCCGAGATCCACGCCGGCGCCGGCGGCACCGACGCCCAGGACTGGGCGGAGATGATGCTGCGCATGTACTCGCGATGGGCCGAGCGGCGCGGCTTCGAGATCGAGGTGGAGGAGGCGACCCCGGGGCAGGAGGCCGGCCTGCTGTCGGCCACCTTCATCGTCAAGGGCCGTTACGCGTTCGGACTCCTGGCCGCCGAACGCGGTGTGCACCGGCTGGTCCGCATCTCTCCCTTCGACGCCCAGCACCGGCGCCAGACCAGCTTCGCCTCCCTCGACGTCGTCCCGTTCCTCGACGATGTCTCCGACGAGGTGGAGATCGACGAGAAGGACCTCCGCATCGACACCTACCGGTCCTCGGGAGCGGGCGGTCAACACGTCAACAAGACGGACTCGGCGGTGCGGCTCACCCACCTGCCCACCGGGATCGTGGTGTCATGCCAGAACCAGCGGAGCCAACATCAGAACAAAGCCAAGGCCATGCAGGTGCTCGGGGCCAAGCTGGCCGAGCGACAGCGGGCCGAGCACCAGGCCACGCTCGACCAGTTGTCCGGTGACCGGACCGACAACGCATGGGGAAACCAGATCCGCTCCTACGTGCTGGCTCCCTACCAGCTGGTGAAGGATCTGCGCAGCAATGAGGAGACCGGCAACGTGGAGGCGGTGCTCGACGGGGATCTCGACGATTTCATCGAGGCCGAGCTCCGGCGTCGCGCCGAACTGCGCCGGGCCAGCCCGTGAGATGACGTCCCCGGAGGTCAGAGGGGCTGAACCACCACCGCCGCCGGGCGGGCTAGCATGGTCCAGAATGGCAACGCCGGCCCGCACATTAGGCCCCACGCCGTGACACCCCTCTCATGATCACATTCGAGAACGTCACCAAGACGTACAAAGGCACCACCGTCGCTCTCGGGGATTTCTCCGTCCAGATCGACAAGGGCGAATTCGTCTTCCTGGTCGGTCCGTCGGGCTCGGGGAAGACGACCTTCATCCGCCTCCTGCTCCGTGAGGAGATGCCCGACTCCGGGCGCATCTGGGAGGCTGGCAAGGAGATCGGGCACCTGGCCAAATGGCGGATCCCCTATCTCCGGCGCAACATCGGCTGCGTGTTCCAGGACTTCCGCCTCCTGCCCAACAAGACGGTGTTCGAAAACGTGGCCTTCGCCCTGGAGGTCATCGGACGGCCCAAGCACGTCATCGCCTCCCAGGTCCCCCAGGTGCTGGACCTGGTCGGGTTGTCGAAGAAACGTGACAATCTGCCCCACGAGCTATCGGGCGGCGAGCAGCAGCGGGTGGCCGTGGCCCGGGCCTTCGTCAACCGTCCGCTCATCCTCCTGGCCGACGAACCCACCGGCAACCTCGACCCGACCACCAGCCTCGGGATCATGCGGTTGCTCGACCGGATCAACCGGACGGGGACCACGGTGATCATCGCCACCCACGACTCGGGCATGGTCGACCAGATGCGCCGCCGGGTGATCGAGTTGGACCGGGGCCTGTTGGTCCGCGACCAGGCGCACGGGGTCTACGGCATCGACAGCGCGGTGGCCGCGGCCGGCGCCGGTTCGCCGACCGGTTCGCTCGCTGATCAGTTTCCGAGCAGCGAAGTTCCAGGCGGCTTCGCCACCCGCACCTGATGCCAGTCTCCGCCGGCTACGTCTCACGGGAAGCGGTCACCAACCTGTGGCGCAACCGTCTGATGACGGTGGCCGCCATCCTGACCGTTGCCGTGTCCCTTGCCCTGGTCGGCTCCTCCCTGCTCCTGAAGCAGGGCGCGTCCAAGGCCACCGTGCAGTGGCAGAACGGGGTCAACGCGCTGGTGTGGGTGAACCCCAACGCTTCGCCGTCCCAGGCCAATGCCATCCACACCGAGTTGATGCAGTCCCCGTACATAAAGTCGTGCATCTTCCGCAGCCAGTCCTACGACTACAGCGAGGCCAAGGTGATGCTGCCGGCGGACGAGGTCCAAGCCACCACCCAGGCCGACTATCCCTCGTCGTTCCGGTGCGTCCTCAACGACCCTTCGCAGGCGCCCGCGGTCTACCAGGAGTTCATCGGCAAGCCCGGAGTCTTCAACGTCAAGTACCCCGGTCAGCAGATCAAGACCATGCAGAGCGTGATCCGCATCCTCCAGTGGGTCTTCCTGTCGGTGGCCGTCGTCCTTCTCCTGTCGGCCTCGGTGCTCATCCTCAACACCATCCGCATGGCCATCTTCGCCCGTCGCCGTGAGGTCTCGGTCATGAAACTGGTCGGAGCCACCAACTGGTTCATCCGGTTGCCGTTCATGGCCGAAGGACTGATCCAGGGCCTGCTGGGCGCGGGGGTGGCGGTGCTGGTCGTTCTCGCCCTCTACTGGGGCATCGGGCTGGACGCCACCAAGACGGCGGCCAACAGCGGAAGCATCATCGCCCAGATGTCTCTCGATGGGTGGGAGGTGGCCGGCACCTGCATCCTGGTGGCGGTGGTCGGTGTCGTGGTCGGCGTGGCGGGTTCGGCGTTCGCCGTGCGCCGCTTCCTCGACGTCTGACCGTCGACACCTGATCTCTCGACGTCCGATTCCCCGGCATCCGATTTCCCGCCGCGGGTCAGGCCAGCAGCGGGGCGCTCATCGCGGACAGGAGTCGACCTGGGGCCCGTCGGCCAGCCTCGATGTGATCCAGTGCAGGATACCGGGTCCCCCCTCCTGCAACGCAGCGCTGTGCCCGGCCCCCGGGATCGGTACGTAGGTCACCGTGTCGTGTTGGGCTCGGCAGAGCCAGTCGTCGACCAACCCGGTGGTGGTGCGGTAGGGGACCAACGAGTCGTCGACTCCTTGGACGACCATCACCGGCGCGAAGATCGGGTGCGCGTCCGGGCTCGTTGGCGGCGTTGTCGGCGCGTACCGCCCGGTCGGTGCTCCAGTTGGATCTGAAGGAGACCTCGTCGGTGTCGAGTCGAGCAGCGCTGGCGACCGTACTCGCACAGGACGAGGCGATCAGCGAGCTGTCGCTCAGCGCACGTTTGGTCAATACCGATGCCAGGGGCAGGTTGTCATACGTCGCCGACCACGCATACAGCGCCATGGCCGCGAAACCGGCATCGGCATCGGTGTCGGCATCGGGAACGGTGGGGGCCAGCTCGGTGAGGGACGTCACCGGTCCGACGGCGACCACCCCGGCCAGAAAGAGCTCGGGCGCGTAGGTCTGGGCGATCTGTCCGGCGAACAGGGCCGCCTGCCCCCCCTGCGAGTAGCCGAGGACGACCACCGTGTTGGACGCGGCCCGGCCTTCGAGGATTCGCGCCGCCCGGGCCGCGTCCAAACCCCCTGGGCCTCACTCTGACCGACGAGGTAGGGATGACCGCCGGGGGTTCCGAGGCCCTGGTAGTCGGTGGCGACCACGATCATCCTGGCCTGGAGTAGCGGCACCAGATAGGGGATGGAGTCGAGCGGCCCGAGAGAGGGGGCGCATTGGGCGGCCAGCCCGGTCGTCCCGTGGGCCCAACTCACGATGGGGAAGCCGCCGGCCGGTGGGGCTCCTCCGGGAACCACGATCAATCCGGAGACGGCAACGTCGTCGCCGTCGATCGACTCGGAGTGGTAGATGATCCGGTACGCGGTCGCCCCCGCCGGCAGCTGACCGGCCGAGGGGATCACACTCCACCGGATGATCGAGCCGGGCGGCTCGGGGCTGAGTTTGGCTGGGACCTTGTAGAACGCGTCGAGGCTGCCGCTGGTGTCGGCCTGGGCCGGGGGTCGGCCGGCCTCGGCGGGTCCGCCGAGGCGGGGGGGTCGGCCGAGCCTGGGGGGTCAGCAGAGTTCGGGAGGGATGACGGGCCCGGTTCGGTGCTGGCGGTGGGCGACATGGACGGGTCGGTGGCCGGGTGGCCCCGGGTGGCCGAGGTGGCGACGGGCGACGCGCCGCAGGCGGTCAACGTCACACCGACGGCGAGCGCGACGACCAGCGCCGACCGGCGCGCGCCGCTCAGCGAGGTGTACCGACCTGTCCGCGCCCTGCCCCCCGGGCCTTTCCCGACCATTCCGACCAACGCTACCCCAGCGCCTACCGAGCGCACCTGTCCGCCGCGTGTTTCACCGTCCGGGGGGATGGACGGCGTCATCTACCATCGCGGCTCCATGGACGCCTTGGAGTTGGTCGCCGGCTGGCCGGTGGAGGCCGCAGCAGTGGGCGTGGTCCCCGTCCCCCGGACGGGCCATCGATCACCGGGTGGGTGGCCCCCTTCGCTGGATACGGTGGGACCGGTCGACCGGCCCTTCCCCTGGGCATCGGTGACCAAGCCGGCCACCGCCCTGGCCGTGCTGGTGGCCGTCGAGGAGGGGACGATCGGACTGGACGAACCGGCTGGCCCCGCCGGCTCGACCGTCCGCCATCTGCTGGCCCACGCCTCGGGGCTCGGTCCTGACCCGGGTCCTCCGCTGGCCCGACCCGGGACGCGACGGATCTACTCGAACGCCGGCTATCTGGAGCTCGGGAAGCTGGTGGCCGACCGGTCCGGAATGGACTTCGCCGACTACCTGCGCGAGGGGGTGCTCGATCCCCTGGGCATGTCCGGCTCCGTGTTCGACGCCGGGGCCGGGGGGCCGGCGGCCGGCCTGTCGGGTCCGCTGGTCGATCTGCTGGCTCTGGCCCGGGAGCTGGCCGTGCCCACCCTGGTCAGCCCGGAGACCCATCTGGAGGTCGTCTCGGTCCAGTTCGCCGGCCTGGCCGGGGTACTTCCCGGATTCCGGCGGTTCGATCCCTGCGACTGGGGCCTGGGCGTCGAGATCCGGGGCGACAAGCAGCCGCACTGGACCGGGACGGCCAACTCGCCCTCCACCTTCGGGCACTTCGGGCAGTCCGGTTCCTTCGTCTGGGTCGATCCGGTGGCGGGCGTCATCTGTGCCGGGCTGAGTGACCGCCCGTTCGGGCTGTGGGCCGTCCGGTCATGGCCCGCCCTGGCCGATGCCGTGCTGGCCGGGTACGGCGCTGGCCCTTTGTGACCGCGCCGCGCCGTGTGATCGTGCGCGCCGGGTGACCGCCGCCCCGTGAGGCCGGGGCTTGTGACGCGCCGGCATCCATGCCGGTCCGGTCCCCGCTTCCCCGTTAGGCTTCGGGCCATGAAGGGCGTCATCCTCGCCGGGGGCACCGGTTCGCGGCTCCATCCTCTGACCCGGATCACCAACAAGCACCTGCTGCCGATCTACGACCGGCCGATGATCAATTGGGGCATCGAGGCGCTGGTCAATGCCGGGATCACCGAGATCATGCTGGTCACCGGGGGCACCCATGCAGGGGAGTTCCTGCGCCTGCTCGGGAACGGCCACGAATTCGGTATCGACCGCCTCAGCTACGGCTACCAGGAACGGCCCGGCGGTATCGCCGAGGCCCTCGGGTTGGCCGCCCGGTTCGTCGACGGCGACCCGGTGCTGGTCATGTTGGCCGACAACATCGTCGAACGGTCCATCACGCCGATGGTCGACGCCTTCACCGCCCAACCCCACGGGGCCCGCATCCTGCTCACACGGGTGGAGGAGGACGAACACCTCCGACATCTGGGGGTGCCGTCATTCGACGCCGAAAACCGCGTGATCGGCATCACCGAGAAGCCCGACCATCCCCAGTCCAAGTTCGGTGTCACCGGCATCTACTGCTATGACTCGGACGTCTTCGAGGTGATCACCACCCTGGTGCCCTCGGGTCGGGGCGAGCTCGAGATCACCGACGTGAACAACCATTACATCTCGCAGGGCACCATGGCCTACGACATCCTCGAGGGGTTCTGGGGTGACGCCGGCGAGTCGATAGACGCGTACTACAAGGTCAACGACTTCGTTCGCACCCACGGGGCCAACAAGGGCTGACCCGCCGAGCGCCGAACTGCACCTGTCGCGCTCGGGCGGCAGCCGTCACCGCCCGTCGGGGTCCACCCCGGCCCACTCCGCCGTCTGCCGTCGAAGCCTGGCGTAGTCGACCTTGCCCGAGGGCGACCGCCCGATGGTGGTCACGAACCGAACCCGTCGGGGTGCCTTGTACCCGGCCAGCTTGGCCTTGACGTGCTCGATGATCGACTTCTCGGTGGTCGGGTCGGAGGGGGTCCCCGGGGCCAGCTCGACGACGGCCACCACCTCCTCGCCGAATCGATCGTCAGGGATCCCCACCGCCACCGCGTCGAGGACACCGTCGGTGGTCTTCACCACCTCTTCGACCTCCTCGGGGTAGACCTTCTCCCCGCCGGTGTTGATGACCACCGATCCCCGGCCCAGCAGCTGGATGGAGCCGTCTTCGCGCACCTCGGCATAGTCGCCCGGTATCGAGTAGCGGGTACCGTCGATGGTGCGGAACGTGGCCTCCGTCTTCGCCTCGTCCTTGTAGTAGCCGAGGGGGATGCGCCCGCCCAGGGCCAGGACGCCGCTCTGGCCGGAGCCGGGCTCGACGTCGCCGCCGTCGGCACCGATCACCCGGACCTCGGGACCCAGGGTGAACTGTGCGGTGTGGGCGGCCGAGGTCCCCGACGAGACGGAGCTGCCCATGCCGATGGCCTCGGAAGACGAGAAGGCGTCCACCAGCAGCATCCCGGGGTGGTGGCGGAGGAGGCCCTGCTTGGTCGCCTCGCTCCACATCACTCCGGACGAGATGATGCCCACCAGGCTGCCCAGGTCCCAGCGGTCAGGGTGGGCGTCCAGCGTGGCCAGGAGGGGCTTGGCGAAGGCGTCGCCCACGATGACCAGGCCGTTGACCTGCTCGCCCTCGACGGTGTCGAGCAGCTCGACCGGGTCGAAGTGGCGCGCGCCGTCAAGGTGACCACCCGGCCACCCTCGCTCAGGCACTCGAGCGCGGTGAAGCCCCCGGTGCCGTGCATCAGCGGGCACGCCGGCATCAGGGTCATGCCGGGGCCGCTGCGCCGGAGCTCGGCGCGGACATCGTCCGGCCCTCCGTCCTCGGGGTAGCGCCGGAACCCTGCGCTGTTGAGACGGGCGAAGAGGTCGTCCTGGCGCCACATGACGCCCTTGGGCATGCCTGTGGTCCCCCCGGTGTAGAGCAGGTAGAGGTCGTCCGGGCCGCGGCCCCAGGGAGGGCGGACCCGTTCCGTCTGCGTCCCTCCGGTGGTGCCGGCCGCCTCCTCGTAGGGGACGGCCCACTGGGGGCAGCTGGCCGTACCGTCGTCGATCCACAGCCAGGCCCTGATGGACGGGAGCCGGTCCAGGATGCCCTCGATGCGCTCGGCGAAGACGCCGTGGAAGACGACCGCCACCGTGTCGGCGTTGTCCCACAGGTAGACCAACTCGTCGTCGGCATACCGATAGTTGGTGTTGATGGGCACGAGGCCGAGCTTGAAGCAGGCGAAGCTGGTCTCGAGGTACTCCGAGCAGTTGTAGAGGTAGATGGCCACCTTGTCCTGGTGCCTGACGTCGGCACCCAGGAGCCACCGGGCCAGGTCGTCCGCCCGACGGTCCAGCTCACCCCAGCTCAGGGTGGTCGTCCCGTGGGTGAGCGCGGGCGCGCCGGGTAGCTCGTCGGCCACCGCCTCCCAGACATCCCCGAAGTTCCACGTGCTCAACGGTCGCTCCTCATCCCCGGACCCGAGCCTACGCTGGCCGGCGTGGACTTCGCGTTGCCGACGGACGACGACCCGCGCCGCACGCCGGTGCGCCGGTGGTTGGAGGCCCACCCGGAACCGTCGGGCCGGCAGTTGGCCGAGCGCGGCCTGGTCGCCCCCCACTGGCCCCCGCCGTGGGGGATGGGCGCCGACCCCACCCACCAGCTGATCGTGGACGACGAGCTGCGCCGGGCCGGGGTCCGGCGTCCGACCAACACCATCGGGATCGGATGGGCCGGGCCCACCATCCTGTTCGCCGGCACCGCCGGGCAGAAGGAGCGTTACCTGACTCCCCTGCTGGCCGGCGAGGAGATCTGGTGCCAGCTGTTCAGCGAGCCCGGCGCGGGATCCGACCTGGCCTCGCTGACCACCAGAGCCGACCTCGACGGTGACCAGTGGGTGGTGCGGGGCCAGAAAGTGTGGACGTCGTACGCCCACGCCGCCCGCTTCGGGATCCTCCTGGCCCGCACCGAGCCGGATGCTCCCGTGCACCGGGGCATCTCCTATTTCATCGTGGACATGGACTCCCCGGGGGTGCACGTCCGCCCCCTGGTCGACATGACCGGCACCCACACCTTCAACGAGGTCTTCCTCGACGGGGTGCGCCTGCCGCCCGACAGCCTGATCGGCCGCCGGGGTGACGGGTGGTCCCTGGCCAAGGTGACGCTGGCAAACGAACGCGTCTCGCTGTCCGGAGCCGGGTCCCTGTGGGGGATGGGGCCCACCGCGGCCGACCTCGTCGACGCCGTGCGGCGGGCCGGCGGCACCTCCGACCCGCTCGACCGCCAGCGCCTGGCCCGGCTGTGGGCGGAGGGCGAGATCCTCCGGTGGCTGCGCCTGCGGACGGTGTCGGCGGTGGTGTCCGGAGCAGAGCCCGGCCCCGAGGCGTCGGTGCGCAAGGCACTGGCCGACGAGCACGGTCAGCACGTGATGGCCCTGGCCCGCGATCTCACCGGGACCCGGGGCATGCTCCAGAGCACGGCGCCTCCGGGCCCACAGCCCGGAACCGCCGACGGTGAGACGGGATCGCCGTGGCCCGGTGGCCTGTGGGACTACGGTTACCTCTTCTCCCCGGCCCTGACCATCGGGGGCGGGACGTCACAGGTACAGCGCAACATCATCGCCGAGCGGACGTTGGGCCTGCCTCACGATCCACCGGGCTGACCGGCGCCGCCGCTCAGGCCGGGATGGGCCCCGCGTCCTCGTAGCCCTGCCTCACGCCCTGGCCGGCCCGGCGGGTCAATTGCTCGGGCTCGTAGAGCATCCAGTAAGCGTTGCGGGCATGCTTCCGGGCCCTGTCGACGCACACCGCCGCCAACCGGGCCGGATCCTCCTCCTCGCCCTCGTGGACGAACACCTCGAGAATGTGGGTCGAGGTCATCAACTGGGCCTGCATGATGCCCTGGGACGCCTCGTGGGCACAGACCTGGTCGATGTCGGCCTTGCCGGGCATCCCGAGGGCGACCACGATGAGGCACTCCTCGGCATCGATGATCCGCTTGCACTCGACGGCCAGGTCCTTGAACCCGGGGACCGTCCGGTACACGACCTCGAAGGTCGAGCCGAAGCCCGGACACTGCTTCAGCTCGTCGAGCGCCTCGGCGCCCATGTCGTAGCGGGCGAACATGGTGTCGACCACCCCGATCCGGTCCATGTGGCAATGCTACCGGGGATCGATCCCCCGGCTCCCGCCTCCCGAGGGCACCGACGGCTCCTGTCCCGCCGGCCTCCGTTCGACGCCGGCCTCCGTTCCACCTGGCCTCCGTTCCACGCCGGCCTCCGTTCGACCGGGGCCGTCCCGGTGGACAAGACTCGGCCGGGTGAGCACGCCGCCGCCCCCGATGTCCGGCGCCCACAACGGGGCGATGTCCGGCGCCCACAACGGGGTAGTGGGCGCCTCCGGCAACGGGGACCCCGGCCGTGGCGCGCCGGGCAGGGCCGACATTGCGTCCTGAGCGGGTCGTGCTGGTGTGCGGCACCGGCACCGAGGTGGGCAAGACCTGGGTCTGCAGCCGCCTGATCCGCGAGCTGCGCCGCCGCGGGCTGTCGGTGGCCGCACGCAAGCCGGCCCAGTCGTTCGCCATCGACTCGGAGGGGATCCGGCTCGGGGGAGCCACCGACGCCGAGGTGCTGGGATCGGCGTCGGGCGAGGACCCGGAGGAGGTCTGCCATTCCTTCCGCTCTTATCACCGGGCCATGGCCCCCCCGATGGCCGCCGAGGCTCTGGGTCTGCCCGGGTTCACCGTCGGCGACCTCATCTCCGAGCTGGTCTGGCCCCCGGTCCGGGTCCAGGTCGGCGTAGTGGAGACCGCAGGCGGGGTGCGGTCCCCCCAGGCGTCGGACGGCGACACCACCGACCTGCTGGTGGCGCTGGCCCCGGACACGGTGGTCCTGGTGTCCGACGCCGGCCTCGGCACCATCAACGATGTGCGGATGTCGATGGACGCGTTGGCCACGGCCACCCGAGGGAGGACCTCGGTGCCCATCGTGGTTCTGGACCGGTTCGACGGCCACCACGACATCCACCGGCGCAACCGTGACTGGCTGGTCGAGCGCCTCGGCTACCCGGTAGTGACCCTGCCCGGCCAGGAGTCGGCGCTGGCCGACGCGGTCACCGGTCGTGGGCGGTCCGGCGGGTAGCCCCGGGTCGCCCCGGGTCGGCGCCCCGGTCAGCGCTTGGCCGGCGCCCGGGTCGGCGCCCCGGTCAGCGCCCGAGGCCGCCGGCGGCGACCACCGCCCGGCTGAAGGGGCGGGTGAGAGTGCGAAGCTCGGCGCAGCCCTCTTCACCGAGGGCCCCATAGGGGAAGAGGGCCAGCCGGTCGGTACTGTCCTCGATTCGGCCGCGGACCGAACGGCCCGCCTCGCTCAGGACCAGGGCCGGCCTACCGGCCGCCTCGTGGCTCTCGCCCACCTCGACCAGGCCGCGGGTGACGAGACGGGAGACGCCGGCGTCCCAGTCCGCATCGGGCCAGCCCCGGGTGTGGCGCAGGAAGTCGCCGGGGACCTCCCCGGAGGCCAGGTGCAGGACAAGGGCCTCCACCGGGTCGAGGTCCGCCCCCACCAACACGGTGATGTGGCCGTCGCCCCGGAACTCGCGCAACAGCGTCTGGGCATGCCACAGCACCAGATGGGGCTCGTCGGGCCAGGCCAGCCCGGCATGGGCGGCGAACAACGGCCTGCCCTCGTACCGGAGGGCGGCGCGCATCGCCGCCCTCCGGGCCAGGTCGGCGGCCAGGCCCATCTCGGGCGAGCCGACGGCGTCACCCAGCATCCGACGCAGGGCGGCGTCGGCGGCCCCGACCCGCGCGTCGAGCACGGCCGCCGGCGGCGAGATCTCCCACGCACCGGGGATGGCCGCCCGCACCAGGGAGGGACAGAAGTTGTAGAAGGTGGCGATCACCGTGTCGGCACCCACCGCCCCCATGGCGGCCGAGCGCGAGGCGAAGTAGCCGGCCTCGGGGGCCAGACCCAGACGGGTGTACGACTCGGCCGCCTCGGGGGCGAAGTAGATCATGCTGTGGAGGGGCTCGACGGTCCGCCAGGTCTTCCGGGCGCTCAATGGGGACACGGGCTCCGTCGATGTCGGGTCAGCGGCCATGACCCACGGTAATCCGGCGCCGACCCGTCGGTCCGGGCTGTCGATCCCGCCCGGCGGTGTCCCGGCGGGGTCCGGCTCAGGCTTCGGTTCGCAGCCCGGCTCGCACTCCGGTTCATCTCCCGGGCTGCCCCGGGGTGGGGTCCGGATGAAAGCCGTATAGTGCCGGGTAAGGAGCAGGTGGGTGGAAGTGTGAGCACTCGGAGTCGAGGTCGGAAACGGAGTCGGCGATGTTGAACGGTGTCTCGGGCATGATCGGCGAGACGGCGGTGGTCACCAAGGCGGTGTCCGACCGGCATCAGCCCGGTTCCGTGCTCACCAGGGGTGAAGAGTGGTATGCGGTGTCGCTGTTCCCGGGCACCACCATCGACGCCGGCACCACCGTGGTGGTGGCCGATGTCGAGCGCGGCCTGCTGGTCGTGTATCCCACGGAGAGCGCCTGATCGGGGGCCCGGCGCCCCACGTCTTCCCCGGAGTGCCTACAGTGGGGACCAGGAGGTGGTCCTCATGATCATCGGTTCCGTAGGATCGTCGATCGCACTGGCGGTGGTTGCGGTCGCAATCTTCGCCTTCATCGTCGTGTTCTTCAAGTCGTGCCTCAAGGTCGTCCAGCAGGGCTGCGTGGGGGTGGTGAAGCGGTTCGGCGAGTTCAAGAGCATCCAACAGCCCGGGCTCCATGTGCTGCTGCCCCTGGCCGACCGGATGGACAAGGTTGACGTCCGGGAATTCCCCCGGACCGGCGACCAGCAGGCCGTGATCACCAAGGACAACGTCTCCCTGTGGGTCAGCGCCACCATCTTCTGCCAGGTCACCGACGTGAAGCTGGCCCTGTTCGAGGTCAATGACTTCGGCCTGGCCATCGACCAGATGGCCCGCACCGCACTGCGGGCCGTCTTCGGTGAGCTCACCCTGGACGAATCCCTGTCGGAGCGGGAGACCATCAACTCCAAGATGCAGGACCATATGGCCGAGGCCACCCTCAAGTGGGGGGTGCGGCTCAACCGCATCGAGATCCTCGACATCACCCCCCCGGCCAATGTGCTCCAGGCCATGTCCGAGCAGAAGGAGGCTGAGCAGCACAAGCGGGCGGCCATCTTGAAGTCGGAGGGGGAGCAGCAGGCCGCCATCAACAGTGCGCAGGGTCGCAAGCAGGCCAACGTGCTCGAGGCGGAGGGCCAGAAGCAGGCCGCCATCCTGGCCGCCGAGGCTCAGAAGCAGGCGCTCGAGCTCCGGGCCGACGGCGAGAAGCGGGCCACTCAGCTGCGGGGCGAGGGCGAGTCGGCCGCGCTCAATGCCATCGACACCTCGGTCATCCATCCCAACACCCTGGCCATCATGCAGTTGCGGGCCCTCCAGGCCCTGGCCACGGCACCGAACTCGAAGGTCGTCGTTCCCTACGAGGCGGCCGGACTGGTGGGGGCGGCCCAGGTACTGGTGGACGCCATGCAGAACGCAGGCGGGTCCGATGACAGCGGGGTGGCCGGCAACGGGCGGGCACCCCAAGCCACCCCCTGACCCCGAGGTCCGGCAGAGCCTCGGACGGGGTGCCCCCCCGAACGTAGGCTCCGGTCGTGGATGACCCCCTGGGTGTGCGACAAGGTGAGCGCGAGACGCTCGGAGGGTTCCTCGACTGGTACAGAGCCGTCGTCGAGCGGAAGGTCGAGGGACTGACTCTCGATGACGCCAAGCGGGAGATGACGCCATCCGGTCTGTCCGCACTCGGGACCCTCAACCACCTGGCCTGGGTCGAACGTGGCTGGTTTCGGGAGACCTTTGCCGGTGAAGACGTGGAAGCGATCGACGTGGACGGTGACAACTCGGCCGAGTTCGCGGTGGGCGACGACGACACCGTGGCGTCCGTCATCTCCTTCTACCGATCCGAGGTGGACCAGGCGAGACGGATCGTCCGTGGCGCCCCCTCACTGGATGCCCTGAGTGCCAGGGAGACGAACTACCGCGAGCGCGTCAGCCTCCGATGGATCCTGGTCCACATGGTGGAGGAGACGGCGCGGCATGCGGGTCATCTCGATCTGATGCGTGAGGCGATCGATGGCCAGGTCGGAGATTAGGACGGGCTACTTCATCTCCACCTGGTCGAGGTAGGCGTCGTCCCAGTGGGTGAAGACCTCGTCGGGGAGCTTGAAGGCGTGGGTCGGCTGCAGGGCATCCACGAAGGAGCGGTCGTGGCTGACCACCACGATGGTCCCCGGCCATTGGCTGAGCATGGTGCCGACGGCGGCGATGGAGGACGGGTCGAGATTGTTGGTGGGCTCGTCGAGCAGGAGCACGTTGGCCCGCCCCGCAGCCAGCATGGCCAGACCCAGCTTCGCACGTTCGCCTCCCGACAGGGTCCCCGGCATCTGGTGGGCCGCCTTGCCGGCGATCCCGAACGAGCCGAGCAAGGCCCGGCGATCGGTCTCGTTGACCAGGATGGTGTCGTCGATGTTGTCGAGGACGGAGACCCCGAGGTCGACCTGCTCGTGCTCCTGGGCGAAGTAGCCGAGGGTGACGTTGGCGCCCAGCTCGACCTGGCCCGCAGTCGGGGTCTGCACGCCGGCCAAGCATCGCAGCAGGCTGGACTTGCCGGCCCCGTTGCGGCCGATGACGACCATGCGATCGCCCCGCCGGCAGTGGAAGTCGACCTTCTCGAGCACCGTGGCCGTGCCGTAGCGGACCGAGAGGCCGACGGCACGGATCGGCACCTCGCCGGACCGCTTGGGGGCGGGCAACCGGAAGGAGCTCTTCTTCTCGCGCTTGTGCACCTCGGTCTTCGATGATTCGAGTCGCTCGACGCGCTTGTCGAGCGACTTGGCGATCCTGGCCCGACGGTTGGTGCTGCCCCGCATGGAGTCAGCCAGCGTGGACAACCGCTTGATCTCCTTGCTCTCGAGCAGAGCGGAGCGTTCGCGCTGGCTCTGGTCGGCTTCGAGCTGGACCATGTACGACGAGTAGGTCCCCTTGAATTCGTGCAGGCGCCCGTCCGAGAGATGGAGCACCTTGTTGATCGACCGGTCGAGCAGCTTGAGATCGTGGGACACGACCAGGATGGCCCCGGGAAACCGTTCGAGCTCTTCCATCAGCCACCGCTTGGCCGGAAGGTCGAGATGGTTGGTCGGCTCGTCGAGGATCATGGTGTCGGGCCCCTGGAAGAGGATCCGGATGAGGTCGACCCGCCGGCGTTGGCCGCCCGAGAGGCTTTTGATGTCGTCGAGCAGGAGCTCCTGGCGCAGACCGAGACCATCGGCCAGCCGGGCCATCGTCGACTCGGCCTCGTAGCCGCCGTTCTCCCGGAACTGCTCCTCGAGATCGGAGAAGAGCTCGATGTTCTCGGTCGTCGGGTCCTTGCTCATCTGGGTGCGGGCCTTGTCCAGAGCGTCGTCGAGGACATCGAGGCCCCGGCCGGACAGCACGTGGGAGAAGCCGTTGGGCTCGAGTCCGAGGCCGTGGGCCACCGGCACCTGGGGCAGGTAGCCGAAGGTGCCCCGGATACGGGAGTTCCCGGTGGAGCGCACGTTGCGGCCCGGCTCGTCGATGATCACCGAGATGAACGTCGATTTTCCCGTGCCGTTGCGGCCCACCAGGGCCACTTTCTCGCCCGCGCCGACCACGAACGAGGCGTCACGGAGCAGGGTCCGGTCACCGATTTCGATAGTGAGGGAGGAGCCGACGATCATCAGGAGGGCGGTGACCACGTGGGACGACCGGGGTGCATCCCCGGGTCGATGCCGGGGAACCAGGCGTGATCAACCGCTACCAGTCTCCCACACCCCGGTGCCCGGGCCGGCGACACGGGGGAGGTCGGTTGTGTGTGGCGGGGGTGCGATCGGGGTGGGTCCGGAGCGTGATCGGATGCCGCCGAGCCGGCACCCGTCGGCGGCTCAGCCTCCCGAGGCCAGGACGTCGCCACCTGCGGGGGGCGTGAGGTCGTCCAGCGCCTCTGGCTCCAGCCATCCGGCGGGCAGCCGGACCGGCCTCGGCCCGTTGGTATGGCCGCGGGCCATGCGCCTCGCCTCCGGGGGAAAGGGAAGTGTGGGATCGAGGCCGTCGAGAAGGGAGGCCACCTGGGCCAGGGTCGAAGCCTGGGCCAGCGAGCGGCGCACCACCGGCCCCACCGCGAATCCGGTCAGGTACCAGCCGGCATGCTTGCGGAACTGGCGGATCCCCAGGTCCTCGCCGAAGGAGTCGCACAGGAGGCGGGCATGGGCCCGCATCATGTGGACGATCCGGCCCAGGTCGGGCGGGGGCTCGGGGGACCGCCCCTGGAAGGCGTCGGCCAGGTCGCGGAACAGCCAGGGCCGGCCCAGGCAGCCGCGTCCCACCACCACGCCGTCGCAGCCGGTGGCGGCCACCATGGCCAGCGCGTCGGACGCCTCCCACAGGTCTCCGTTGCCCAGGACCGGTATGGAGGTGACGCGCGTCTTCAGCTCGCCGATGGCGGCCCAGTCAGCCCGGCCGGAGTACAGCTGCTCGGCCGTGCGGGCGTGCAGGGTGATGGCCGCCGCCCCTTCGTCCTCGGCCATGCGCCCGGCCTCGAGGTAGGTGACATGGTCATCGTCGATCCCGATGCGCAGCTTGACGGTCACGGGAACCGATTCGGCGGCGCCCACCGCAGCGGCGACGATGGACCGGAAGAGCGACCGGTGGACCGGGAGGGCGGCCCCTCCCCCCTGGCGCGTCACCTTGCCGGCCGGACAACCGAAGTTGAGATCGATGTGGTCGACGCCGATCTCACCGACCAGACGGCGCACCGCCGCCCCCATCACCGCCGGGTCGACTCCGCACAGTTGGAGGCTGCGGACGGGCTCGTCCTCACCGAACGCGGCCATGGCCAGCGTCTTGGCGTTGCCCTCCACCAGGGCCCGGGCGGTGATCATCTCGCTCACGTAGAGGCCGGCGCCGTACGTCCGGCACAGCCGCCGGAAGGCGACGTTGGTCACCCCGGCCATGGGGGCCAGCACCACCGGCGGGTCCACCGCCACGGACCCCAGCTTGAGTGCCGGCAACCGGGCCCCGCTCACGACCCGACCCCGGTCCACAGATCGGTGATGGCAATGCCGAGTTGGGCGAGAAGTGAACGGAACAGCGGCAGGGAGAGGCCGATCACGTTGCCGGGGTCCCCGTCGATCCCGTCGATGAACGGCGCCGAGCGGCCGTCGAGGGTGAAGGCCCCGGCCACCGACAGGGCTTCTCCGGTGGCCAGATAGGCGTCGAGCTCGGCGTCGGTGGTCACCCCGAACCGCACCGTGGTGGCCGCCACCCCCGCGGCCCGCCGGCCGGTGGCACCGTCGATCACGCAGTGCCCGGTGTAGAGCGTCCCGTTGCCACCCCGCATGGACCGGAGCCACTCGGCGGCCTGGCCCGTTGACGACGGCTTGCCCAGCTGGCGGCCTCCGAACTCGAGCATCGAGTCGCATCCGACCACGATGGAGTCGTCGGCCCCCCGGCCGGTGACCGCCTCGGCCTTCTGCGCGGCCAGGATGGCCACCAGGGTGGCCGTGTCCTCGGCCCGGACCGCCTCCTCGGCCACCCCGCTGACGGCGACCCGGGGGTCGAAACCGGCGTCCCTCAGGAGCCGGAGCCGCGCCGGCGAGCCCGAGGCGAGGACCAGCGTACGTGGGCACATGGCCAGCAGCGTAGGGGGTCGGTCGGGAGGGTCGGTCGGGAGGGCGGAACCGACGGGTGCCGCCCGGTGCACCGGACGTGTGGCCGCCCGGCGGATGCGCGATCCTGGGGCCATGACCGATACCGGAATCACCGTGGCTCCCACCCAGGTCGATCCCGAGCTGGACGGCGACCACGAGCGGATGTCCCACATCGTGCTGGAGGGGTTCAAGCCGGAGAAGGGTGACTACATCGCAGCCGGCCCGACGGTGGTGGAGGGCATGGTCAACGGGACGGCGGTGAAGGCACTGTGCGGCAAGATCTGGGTTCCGGGCCGCAACCCCAAGCGCTATCCCCTGTGCCCGACCTGCAAGGAGATCGCGGAGTCCCGGGGCTGGAAGGTCCCGGCGGGCTGATCATCCCCTGGGCCGCGCCGGGGACCCCGCCCATCGGAGCTGTCCGGGTCCGGGCGGTCAGGGAAGCTCGCCGATCCCCTTCACCGTCAGGTAGGCGGCGAAGACCAGCTCGATGACGATGCCGATCTGGCGGGAGTGCCCGGCCACGAAGGTGCGGGTGGCGTGCAGGGCCGGCGTGGCCCGCTCGCCGAGGACGGTGACCAGCCCGACCGGCGCCAGAACGGGCAGCAGGGTGATGACATAGAGCAGGGCAAAGGCCACGCTCTTGGCCGGCACGTCCGCCGCGGAACGGGTGATCTCGTGCAGCGCGGGCAGGAAGAGGAGCAGGGTGGAGAAGTTGAGAACCATGCCGATGGCCCCGGCTCCGACGAACCAGTAGGTGGGGGCGGTCTCGAGGAGGCCGGCCGTCCGCGAAGTGTGCTTGTCGGCCGGCATGGGCCGGCGACGCAATGATCGCACGGCGAGGGCGGCCAACAGCCCGGCGGCGATGAACAGGATCACCGCTCCGCGCACCGAATGGTGATCGTGCTCGGCCGGGCGCAGGTGGTTGAGCAGGGTGAGCCCCAGCAGGGCGAACGCGGCCAGCACCAGCGCGGATCCCGCGGCCAGCGCCCAGGCCCGGGCCAACGGCTTCGAGGCTCCGGTCAACACCAGGAGTTGGAGGGCCAACAGGGTGGGACTCACGGCCGCCCCCAGGGCCAGTGGGAGTACAGAGACCAGCAGGGCCGCCATCGGCTCAACGTAGCCCCGGGTCCTGTCGCCGACGTCGATGGTTCGGTCGGCTCCGGTACGCCGGCGGTCCCACCGCCGAGGAGAACGGACGGCGACCGGGCCAGGAGCACCACCTCGGCCGTGCCCAGCCATCCGATCGGCGGCCTGAGGACGCACACTGCGTCCTAGGGTGGTTTTGTGGCCACTCCACCCGAAGTCGCCTGGTTCGCGGCACTGTGCGATGACGACTACGAATTCCTCGGCCATCCCGACGGCGGCCTGGCCAGCAGCTGGGATCACTGCCGCACCATCACCGTGGCCGCCGAGTCCTACGGCTACGACAGCATCCTCCTGCCCTCGGGATACGCCCTGGGCATCGACAGTGTGGCGTTCGCCGCCGCGGTGGCGACCCAGACCGAGTCCATCAACCTCCTGTTGGCCGTGCGCATGGGTGAGCTCGTCGTTCCCCAGCTGGCCCGGCAGCTGGCCACCATCGATCAGATCGCCGGTGGGCGGCTGGTGCTCAACGTCATCTCCAGCGACGTTCCCGGGGAGGTGCTCCCGGGACCGGACCGGTACCGGCGCACCCTCGAGTTCATGGCCGCCCTGCGCACCCTCATGTCGGGCCGGCCGGTCGAGATGTCCGGGCGCTTCGTCGACCTGGTCATCGACCCACCCCGGGTGTCGGCGACCTCGGGCCGCTGCCCGCCCTTCTACTTCGGCGGCCTGTCCGAGGAGGCCAAGGCCTGTGCAGCCGCCGGCGCCGACGTGTACCTGATGTGGCCGGACACCCCCGCCGCGGTCGCCACCGTGGTAGGGGAGATGACCGACCGGGCCGGGGCCCTGGGCCGGAGCCTGCGTTTCGGGTGGCGTTCCCATGTCATCGTGCGGGAGACCGAGTCCGAGGCCAGGGAGGCGGCCCGTCGGCTGCTGTCCAGGCTCGACCCGGCCACGGGCGAGACCATCCGCGGCCGTTCGCTGGATTCGGCGTCGGCCGGGGTGGCCCGCCAGGCCGAACTGCGGGCCGAAGCCGATGGGGAGGGCTACGTCGGACGTCACCTGTGGACCGGCATCGGGCGGGCCCGCAGCGGCGCCGGAGCCGCCATCGTGGGCGATCCCGACCAGGTCCTGGCCACCCTGGGGGAGCTCCGTGACGCCGGGGTGGACTCGTTCATCCTGTCGGGGTACCCGCATCTCCACGAGTGCGACCTGTTCGCCCGGCACGTGTTGGCCCGGATGGAACACGCTCCGCTCGTCGTGCCCATCCAGCCGGTGGCCGGTCCCTGAGCCGGAGCCCGGGGTCGGGCCGGGAGACGGGCCCGGCGGCCTTCAGCCGGTCGGCTCGGAGCCGATGTGGTCCCGTACGGCCTGTTCGAAGGTGTCGGGATCGTCGGGCGTGAGGAAGGGGATGATCGATCGCCCCACGTCCACGAAGAACCCCACCGACTTCTTGGGACGCAGCGGATCGAGGTTGGCCCAGTGCTTGAGGTCGCCCGAGCCCCAGATCCGCCACTTGCCACCCAGGCCGGTCATGGTGAAGCGTTGGAGCGAGCGGATCGACCTGTACGGGATCCGCTTGGTGCCCCACGGGAAGTAGTACCCGCGGACCGACACCCCGGTATCGGTGCACTCGATCCGACCGTCCCGATACGTGCCCATGGCGACATTCGAACACACGGGACGGCCACGGGCCACGGTCGGGGCCCCCGGCCGGGCCGGTGCCGTTGCCACCGCGGCCGCGACGGGCCACAATTCGGGGCATGGAACCCCTGGCCGTCCATCACGTATCCGTCAACGTGCCCGACATCGACTCGGGGGTGGCCTTCTATACCGGGGTGCTCGGGGGGACGCTCCGCACCGACCGGCCCGACCTCGGGATCGCCGGGGCCTGGATCGACCTCGGCGCCCAACAGGTCCACCTGGTCGAGGCGCCGGCGCCGCGCAACCTGGGACAGCACTTCGCCATCCGCGTCGGCGACCTCGACGCCGTGGTGGACGAGTTGCGATCGAAGGGGGTCGAGGTGGCCGATCCGGTGGCCGTGGGCGGCAACCGCCAGACGTTCATCGACGACCCGGCCGGCAACGCGGTCGAATTGCACGAAGTGGGCCCGATCACCGTGTAGGTCGTCACCCCGGCCCGCTCGCCGGGCCTCAGCCGCTGAGGACCTCGCCGTGGTCCCGACAGCGGGCCCGGTACCCTCCCGGGCTCACCGCCACGCTGAGCCGGCGCCCGCACCGGGGGCAGAACCGCGGCGGGTCGAGGGCGCGGCTGCATCCGGAGCAGCTGCTCGAGGGAGCGCCACAGCCGGTGCAGTAGCCGGTCATCGGCTGCCGCCCGCCACCGGTGACCGACGAGTCACCGACCACCGACGAGTCACCGGTGACCGACGAGTCACCGACGACCGACCCAGCCGACGGCCACGGACGAGTCACCGACCCAGCCGACGGCCGCCCGCCCGACGGCCACCGCCCACCCGTCACAGGACGCCGGTGAGGGCTCCGACCGGCATGCGCAGATCGGACAGCATCCGGAGGTCCTCCTCGGCCGACCGACCCAGTGTGGTGAGGTAGTTCCCCACGATAAGGGCGTTGATCCCCGATGTCATCCCCATCGACTGCAGCTCCCGCAGGGTGACCTCCCGGCCGCCGGCGTAACGGAGGATCACCCCGGGCAGGCCCAGCCGGAAGAGGGCGATCCAGCGGATGGCCTCCCAGGCGGCCACCGGTCGCTGGTCGCCCAGTGGCGTGCCGGGCCGGGGGTTCAAGAAGTTGAGCGGCACCTCGGTGGGATCGAGCTCCTGCAGCTGGCCCAGGAGCTCGATCCGCTGCCCGTCGCTCTCGCCCATCCCGATCAGGGCACCGCAGCACAGCTCCATGCCATGGTCCCGCACCAGGCGGCAGGTCTCCCGGCGCTCCTCCCAGGTGTGGGTGGAGACCACGTTGGGGAAGAAGGACCGGGACGTCTCGAGGTTGTGGTTGTAGCGGTGGACGCCGCCCTCGGCGAAGCGCCGGGCCTGGTCATCGCTCAGCAGTCCGGCACTGACGGCCACGTTGAGACCGGTGGCGTCCTGGATCAGGGGCACCAATTCGAGGATGCGGGCCATGGTGCGCTCGTCCGGACCGCGCACGGCCAGGACGAGGCAGAACTCCGATGCTCCCGCGGCCTTGGTCTCCTCGGCGGCCCGGAGGACCTCGTCGGCGTCGAGGAAGGGGGTGGCCTTGACCGGGCTGTCGAAGCGCGACGACTGGGAACAGAAGTGGCAGTCCTCGGGGCAGCCGCCGGTCTTGGCCGACAGGATGCCCTCCACCTCCACCGCGGGCCCGCACCAGTCCAACCGGACCTGGTGGGCAAGCGAGGCGAGGGAGGTGACCCATGGGTCGGGCAGTTCGGCCAGGGTGGTGAGCTCCTCCACGCTCAACAGGCGATGCTCGTCGAGGAGGGCCCGCTCGGCCGCCCGGAGGCGGTCCCGGGCTGCGGATCCGGCGATCTCGGGCCGGGCCGGCTCGGCCCGGTTCCGGGCCCGGTTGGGCGCGGAGAGGGTGACGGTGGTACGGATGGGGGTGGCAGAGGTGTCGCCGGGCATCACCGTACGGTAGTTGCCCCAGGGGACCGACCGGCAAGAACGACAGGGGGACCACCGTGGCATGGGACTTTTCCACTGAGCCCGAGTTCGAGGAGCAGTTGGCCTGGATGCGCCAGGTGGTACGGGACGAGCTCTACCCGCTCGAGACACTGGGGTTGGGCTACGACGCCATGCTCGAGGCCATCGGACCCCTCCAGCAGGAGGTCAAGAGCCGGGGCCTGTGGGCTTCGCACCTTCCGCCCGAGCTCGGCGGTGGTGGATTCGGCCAGGTCAAGCTGGGCCTGATGCACGAGATCCTGGGCCAGACCCCCTACGGGCCGGTGGCCTTCGGCAACAACGCCCCCGACTCGGGAAACGCCGAGCTGCTGGCCATCGGGATCGAATCCTCGGGCCGCGAGGAGCAGCGGGAGCGGTGGCTGCTGCCCCTGCTCGACGGCCGCCTCCGCAGCGGGTTCTCCATGACCGAGCCGGGTGCGGGGGCCGACCCCACCATGATCACCACCAGCGCGGTGAGGGACGGTGACGAGTGGGTCATCAACGGCCACAAGTGGTTCACCTCCAACGGCTCGGTGGCCGACTTCCTCATCGTGATGGCGGTGACCAACCCCGACGTCCACCCCTACCAGGGGTGCTCGATGATCATCGTTCCCGCCGACGCCCCGGGGGTCGACATCGTCCGTGACGTAGCCACCATGGAGGATCCGGTCGAGCACTACGGCCGGTTCGGTGGCCATGCCGAGATCATCTACCGGGAGGTGCGGGTCCCCTACGAGAATCTCATCGGCCTCGAGGGCGAAGGTTTCGTGCTGGCCCAGAAGCGGTTGGGGCCCGGGCGCATCCACCACTGCATGCGCTGGCTCGGACAGTCCCGGCGGGCCTTCGACATGCTGTGCGAGCGGGCGGTGTCCCGTACCACCCACCACTCGCTGCTGGCCGAGAAGCAGACCGTCCAGAACTGGGTGGCCGACTCGTTGGCCGAGATGACCGCGGCGCGGTCTCATGACCCTCTACGCGGCATGGAAGATGGACAACGAGGGAGCCTCGGCCGCCCGGGTGGAGATCGCCATGATCAAGTACTACGGGGCCGGTGTGCTCTACAACGTGATCGACCGGGCCATCCAGGTCCACGGCGCCCTCGGGTTCTCGACCGACCTCCCCCTGGAGTCGATGTACCGGCACGCCCGGGCGGCCCGCATCTACGACGGTCCCGACGAGGTGCACAAGGTGACGGTGGCCCGCCAGACCCTCAAGGGCTACAAGCCGACCGACGTCCCGAGCGAGCACGTGCCCACCCGCCGGGCCGAGGCCAGGGAGCGCTTCGCCCACCTGCTCGACATGGAGACCGCCGATCGTTGAGCGCTTCGGTCGGAGCCGGGCGACCCCGCCCCGTTGAGCGGGGTCAGTACCGGTAGGTGTCGGGCTTGTAGGGGCCGTCCACCGGCACCCCGATGTACTCGGCCTGCTCTTTCGTCAGCGTGGTCAACCGGACTCCGAGAGCGTCGAGATGGAGCCGGGCCACCTTCTCGTCGAGGTGCTTGGGGAGGACGTAGACCCGGTTCTCGTAGTCGCCACCGTTGTTGAAAAGCTCCATCTGGGCCATGGTCTGGTTGGTGAAGGAGTTGGACATCACGAAGCTCGGGTGACCGGTGGCGTTGCCCAGGTTGAGCAGCCGGCCCTCGGACAGGATGATGATGGCGTGGCCGTCGGGGAAGACCCACTTGTCGACCTGCGGTTTGATGTTGACCCGCTCGACACCGTCGATCTTCATCAGTCCGGCCATGTCGATCTCGTTGTCGAAGTGGCCGATGTTGCCCACGATGGCCTGGTGCTTCATCTGCTTCATGTGGTCGGCGGTGATCACGTCCTTGTTGCCGGTGGTGGTGACGAAGATGTCGGCGGTGGCCACCACGTCCTCGAGGGTGGCCACCTGGTGGCCGTCCATGGCCGCCTGGAGGGCACAGATCGGGTCGATCTCGGTGATGATCACCCGTGCCCCCTGGCCCTGGAGCGATTCGGCGCAACCCTTGCCCACGTCGCCGTAGCCGCACACCACGGCGACCTTGCCGCCGATGAGCACGTCGGTGGCCCGGTTGATCCCGTCGATCAGCGAGTGGCGGCATCCGTACTTGTTGTCGAACTTGGACTTGGTCACCGCGTCGTTCACGTTGATGGCGGTGAACAGCAGCTCGCCGGCCTGCTCCATCTCGTTGAGCCGGTGCACGCCGGTGGTGGTCTCCTCGGACACGCCCTTGATCCCCCCGGCGATGGTGGTCCACCGGGCGGGGTCTTCGGCCAGCCCGGTGGCCAGCACACCGAGCACCACGGCGAACTCCTCGGAGTCGGCCGTGGACGGATCGGGGACGGCGCCGGCCTTCTCGTACTCGACGCCCTTGTGGACGAGCAGGGTGGCGTCACCGCCGTCGTCGAGGATCATGGTCGGTCCCTCGCCCGGCCACAGCAGGGCCTGCTCCGTGCACCACCAGTACTCCTCGAGCGACTCTCCCTTCCAGGCGAACACGGGCACCCCCTTGGGGGAGTCGACCGTTCCGTTCGGGCCCACGGCCACGGCGGCGGCGGCGTGGTCCTGGGTGGAGAAGATGTTACAGCTGGCCCAGCGCACCTCGGCTCCCAACGCCACCAGGGTCTCGATGAGGACCGCGGTCTGGATGGTCATGTGCAGCGAGCCGGTGATCCGGGCGCCCCGCAACGGCTGTTCGGCACCGTGCTCGGCCCGCATGGCCATGAGGCCCGGCATCTCGTGCTCGGCCAGTTCGATCTCCTTGCGCCCGAACTCGGCGAGGGAGAGATCGGCCACCTTGAAGTCGGGACGATGCTGCTCGCTGCTCATGGGTGGCTCCTTCGCTGTGGCCGGCCACGCCAGGGAAGCCGGGGTTGGTCGGCACGGGGACCTCGGAGCCCCGGGTCGATCAGATCGGGGCCGGCCGCCACCGGTGGTGGTCCTGCGCCCCAGATCACGACGGACAAATGGTAGCCCAATGGGCGGGCGCTCCCCCGGAACGGCAGGCAGGCCCGGCCCCGGCCGGGCCTGTACGATCGCCACCGTGTCCTCGCCGGGTCGTCCGGCGGGACTGGGGGAACGGGGGAATCCGATGCTCCGAGGCCGACGTGCGGCCCGCCTGGCGGCGCTGTGTGTGATGGCCGCCGGCCTGCTGGCCGCCTGCAGCTCGTCGTCCGGTTCGGCCCCGGGAAGCTCCACCGCCGCTTCCGTCCTTCTGGTCGGGACGTTCCACGGGCACGCCGGCGCGTACACGTCCATCCAGGCCGCCGTCGACGCGGCCCGGCCGGGGGACTGGATCCTCGTCGCCCCGGGTGACTACCACGAGACGGCCGACGAGTCCCGGGCCCGGACCGATCCGTCCGACGGCGACATGGGCGGGGTGCTGATCACCACCCCGGACATCCATCTGAGGGGGATGGACCGGTCCACGGTGATCGTGGACGGCACCAAGGCCGGATCGACGGCGTGCAGCCCGACCCCGGCGGCACAGAACTTCGGTGCCACCGGGCCGGACGCCAAGGCCGTGGGTCGCAACGGGATCGTGGTGTGGAAGGCCGACAACGTGTCCATCGAGAACCTGACCGCCTGCAACTTCCTCGCCGGCACGGGCGGCTCGGGCAACGAGATCTGGTGGAACGGTGGGGACGGGAGCGGCACCATCGGGCTCAAGGGCTACCAGGGCGACTACCTGACCGCGACCTCGACGTTCTTCAGCCGTACCGGGACCCCCGACCAGCAGGAGGCCACCGCGGCCGAGTACGGCATCTTCGCGTCGAATTCCGAGGGGCCGGGGCAGTGGAACCAGCTCTACGCCAGCAACTTCAACGACTCGGGGATGTACGTGGGGGCGTGCCACCAGCTCTGCGGCGTGACCATCGACCACGCCTGGATGGAGTTCAACGCCCTCGGCTACTCCGGGACCAACTCCGGCGGAGCGGTGGTCATCGAGAACTCGCAGTTCGACAACAACCAGGACGGGACCGACACCAACACGCAGATCGACGGCGATCCACCGGCGCCCCAGAACGGCGACTGCCCGGACAACGGCATCAGCCCCATCACCCACACCCACTCGTGCTGGGTGTTCATCCACAACTACTCGCACAACAACAACAATCCCAACGTGCCCCAGGCCGGCAATGCCGCCGCCGGTCCCATCGGGACGGGGATGACCCTCTCGGGTGGGCGCAACGACACGGTGATGGACAACACCTTCGCCGACAACGGGGCGTGGGGATTCCTGATGGTGCCCTACCCCGACTCGGGCACGCCGTCGCTCGGCCAGAGCTGTCCGGCCACCGGCGGTGTGGAGGTGTCGGGCTTCGGCTGCGTGTACGACCCCGAAGGCGACGCCCTGGTGCACAACACGTTCAGCCACAACGGCTACTTCGGGAACCCGAGCAACTCCGACTTCGGGCAGATCGTCTTCAGTCCCGGACAGCCCCAGAACTGCTTCGCCGGGAACACCGCGCCCAACGGCAGTGCCCCACCGGACCTGGAGCAGATCCAACCCACCTGCGGGAAGACCACCACGGCGGCCAACACCGGCGGTCCCCTGCTCGACCAGGTGCTCTGCGATTCGGGGATCGTCTCCACCACGTGCCCGGCGGGGTCCTCCTATCCCCAGCACACCGGAGTGGTCATGCACGCGCTGCCGAAGAACCTGCCCACCATGCCCGATCCGTGCTCGGGCGTGCCCGCCAATCCTTGGTGTCCGGGGGGAAAGCCGATCTGAGCCCCTCCGACCGGCTCCGACCGGCCCCGGCCGGCCCCGGCCGGCTCCGGCCCGCCGGTCACCACACCGGCACCGGCCCGCCGGTGGTACCCGTCCGGGTGCCCGTGTCGGTCACCTCCACCCTGAGCGTCACCCCTCGCGGGACCGTCCGACCGACAGCCCATGGAGCGAGAAGCGGGTGTAGGCCAGCCCGTACCCGAACGGGTACATCGGGCGGATGTGATGCAGGTGGTCGTAGCGGTACCCGACCCGGAGCCCTTCGGAGTAGTGCGAGGTCAGATCGGTGCCGGGCCACTGGGCATGGCCTGGTCCGACCCGTTCCTTGTTGATGAACTCGATCAGAGTTGCCAAGCTTGGGCGGTACAGTGCGAACCAGGCGACCGACGCCCGGAGACCGCTCCAAGGAGGCCACTGCCATGCCCGACTGGGGATTCGAAACCCGCCAGATCCATGCCGGAGCTGTTCCCGACCCCACCACCGGGGCCCGGGCGGTTCCCATCTACCAGACCACCAGCTACACCTTCCGGGACACCGCCCACGCGGCCGCCCTCTTCGGGCTGGAGGAGCTGGGCAACATTTACACCCGCATCATGAACCCGACCCAGGCCGTCTTCGAGGAGCGGGTGGCGGCCCTGGAGGGCGGCGTGGCGGCGCTGGCGGTGGCCAGCGGACAGGCCGCCGAGACCGTCACCCTGCTCAACCTGGCCGAGAACGGCGGGCATGTGGTGTCCTCGGCCTCGCTCTACGGCGGCACCTACAACCTGCTGCACTACACGCTGCCCAAGTTCGGGATCGACGTCACCTTCGTCGACGATCCCGACGACCTCGGGGCCTGGCGGGCCGCCGTCCGGCCCAACACGAAGGCCTTCTACGCCGAGACGCTGGGCAATCCCAAAGGCGACGTGCTGGATTTCGACAACGTCTCCGCCATCGCCCACTCCCACGGCATCCCGCTGGTGGTGGACAACACCGTGGCCACGCCCTACCTGGCCCAGCCCCTGCGTCACGGCGCCGACATCGTCGTGCACTCGGCCACCAAGTTCATCGGCGGTCACGGCACCTCCATCGGCGGGATCATCGTGGACGGAGGTTCGTTCGACTACGAGGGCAGCGGCCGGTTCCCCGGCTTCACCGAACCCGACCCGAGCTACCACGGGCTGGTCTTCGGCCAACTTCCCGAGGCGCTCTTCCCGGCGCGGTTCGTGCTCAAGGCCCGGCTCCAGTACCTGCGCGACACCGGCCCGGCCATCGCCCCCCTCAACTCGTTCCTCTTCCTCCAGGGACTGGAGACCCTGAGCCTGAGGATGGAGCGCCATGTCCAGAACGCCTCCGCCGTGGCCGCCTGGCTGGAGGCGCGGGACGAGGTGAGCTGGGTGGCCTACCCCGGGCTGGCCTCCAGCCCGTGGTACGAACGCCAGCAGCGCTACCTGCCCAACGGCGGTGGAGCCATCCTGGCCTTCGGCATCGTGGGCGGGGCCGAGGCCGGACGCGCCTTCATCGAGGGACTCGAACTGTTCAGCCACCTGGCCAACGTCGGCGACGTGCGCAGCCTGGCCATCCACCCCGCCTCGACCACCCACTCGCAGCTGACCGAGGCGGAGCAGGTCACCACCGGGGTGACCCCGGATCTGGTGCGGCTGTGCGTCGGGCTCGAGTCGATCGAGGACATCCTGGCCGATCTCGAGGCCGGCTTCCGCGCCGTCAAGGGGGCGTGACGCAGGTCCCGCCCGCCGGTCGGCCCACCACCGGCGGTCCCGACGGTCGGAGCTCGGCCGTGCTCTTCGACGGCGGCGGCGACGGTGACGGGGCCGGGATGGCCCTCGAAGCCGGAAGCTGGCTGCCCCGGATCACGGTGGCCTACGAGTCGTGGGGCGTGCTCGACGGCGCCGGCAGCAATGCCGTCCTGGTGCTCCATGCCCTCACCGGCGACTCCCACGCCACCGGCCCGGCCGGACCCGCCCACCCCTCGGCCGGTTGGTGGGACGGCATGATCGGGCCCGGTGCCCCCATCGATACGGACCGCTACTTCGTGGTCTGCCCCAACGTGCTCGGCGGCTGCCGGGGCACCACGGGGCCGGCATCGCCGGCGCCGGACGGTGCACCCTACGGTTCACGCTTCCCCGTGCTGACCATCCGCGACCAGGTGGCGGCGGAGGTTGCCCTGGCCGACCGGTTGGGCATCGCCCGGTGGGCCGCCGTGGTCGGGGGGTCGATGGGCGGGATGCGGGTCCTCGAGTGGTGCGTGGGCCATCCCGACCGGGTGGCCCGGGCCGTCGTCCTGGCCGTGGGCGCGGCGGCCACCGCCGAGCAAATCGCCCTGTGCTCGCTGCAGGTCCGGGCCATCCGCTCGGACCCGGCCTTCGCCGGGGGCGACTACTACGGCACCGCCGCCCGGCCGGTGGAGGGGCTGGCCCTGGCCCGCGGGATCGGCCAGGTCGGGTACCGCACCGATCTCGAGCTCGAGATCCGCTTCGGCCGTCGCCCCCAGGCCTCGGAGGACCCCTTCAAGGGTGGGCGGTACTCGGTCGAGTCCTATCTGCAGCACCACGGGGACAAGCTGGCCCGCCGGTTCGACCCCAACTCCTACATCATCCTCAGCGAAGCCATGAACCACCACGACGTGGGCCGGGGCCGCGGTGGCGTGCGCCGGGCCCTGGACGGGGTGCGGGCCGAGGTCACCGTGGCCGGCATCGACACCGACCGGCTCTACCCCCTGCCCCTGCAGCAGGAGCTCGCCCGCCTGCTTCCCGGGGGCCGGCCGGTCACGGTCATCGGCTCACGGACGGGCCACGACGGGTTCCTCGTGGAGCGCGAGCAGGTCGGGGCCGTGCTGGCCTCGGCGCTCGCTCCTTGAGCCACGGTCGGTCCCGATTCCACCTCCGGCGTGACGCCGGGCTCCACACCGGGGACTGGCTTGTCCGCCTGTTATTGCAATGCTGTAATCAATTCTGTAGTGTAATCTTGTAATTAACAGGCCGGAATCCGGTGACGCAGTGGACCGGACCGACAGTGGGACCCGGGCAACGGGCGTGAGGAGATGCAGGATGGGACAGAGCGGAATGGGAAAGAGGGACAGCGGCCGCGGACGACCGGGGCGGCACCGCGGCGGCGTCGTCGACGAGAAGCCGCCGACCGACGGTCTCGGTGGCTGGCTGGTCGGGCGGCTGCCCGAAGGCTGGTTCGAGGGCTCCCCGGCGGTCACCGTCGACCGCGACGAGATCCTGGTCGTCGGGAGGGTGCCGGCGCCGGAGGTTCCCGGGGACGACGAAGTGGCCAGGTCGGCGGCCGAGGCGGGACGGATCACCCGCTTCCGGGAGGAGACCCGCGACGAGCGCATGGCCATCGACCGGGAGGCGCAGCACCTGTTCGGGAGGAGCATCGCCTGGGGCGCCGAGAGCGGGGGCTCCACCCTCGTCTTCACCAACCTGTCGGTGCCGGTGATGACCCGGCTCCGCCAGCCGGAGAGGCTCGTCCTCGACACCCTGGTCGACAGCGGCGTGGCCCGCAGCCGTTCCGACGCCCTGGCCTGGTGCGTGAAGCTGGTGGGGTCCAATGCCGACGAGTGGCTGCGCGACCTGCGGGAGGCCATGGAGGCGGTCGAGTCGGTGCGGCAGCAGGGCCCGGCGGTCTCCTAGGCAGGGACCTCGCCGGCCGGCGCGGCCCACGCCGCGCCGGGGGCCGGTAGCCTGTGCGACGTGAGGGTACCGCTCCCCGCCGGCAACCAGGCCGTGACGGCGTCAGCCCGTCGAGGGCGCCGGCGCATCCGGCTGGCGGCCGTGGCGGTGGTCTCCATCATCAGCTCGACCGTGTGGTTGGCGGGCCCCGGCGGCGCCACAACCACCACCAAGGCCGCGGCCCCCGTGTCCTGGACGGTGTACCACGGCAGTCCCCAAGGAACCGGACTGGCCCTGTCGGTGACCAAGGTCAAGACCACCGCCCGGGCCTGGACGTCGCCCACGCTCGACGGCGAGCTGTACGGCGAGCCCCTGGTGTCGGGCGGGCGGGTCTACGTGGCCACCGAGAACGACACCGTCTATGCGCTGTCGGCCTCCACCGGCAAGGTCGTCTGGTCCACCCACGTGGCCACCCCGGTGCCCGCCTCGCAGCTTCCCTGCGGTGATATCGGCCCGACGGTGGGGATCACCGGCACACCGGTCATCGACACCCCGCGGGACGAGATCTTCGCCGTGGCCGACGAGCTCATCGGCGGGAAGCCGGCCCATGTGCTGGTCGGCCTGAGCACGACCACGGGCAAGCTGGAGATGACCCGGCACGTCGACCCGGCCGGTGCCTCCCCCGCGGCCCTGCTGCAGCGCACGGGCCTGACCCTCGACGACGCCCACGTGGTCTTCGGGTTCGGCGGCAACGACGGGGACTGCGCGTCGTACCGGGGACGGGTGGTGGCGGTCCCGGTGGCCGGCGGCACCCCGGTCGACTTCACCGTGGACGGGGCCGCCGGCGAGTCGCAGGGCGCGGTCTGGATGGGAGGCGGGGCGCCGGCGGTCGACAGCAAGGGCAACATCTGGGTGGAGACGGGAAACGGCTCCGTGTACTCGAGCTCCCACGCCTACGACGACAGCGACGGGGTGCTCGAGCTCTCCTCCTCGCTGAAGCTGGAGCAGTACTTCGCCCCCACCTCGTGGCCCGCCAACAACCAGGCCGATCTGGACATGACGACCGTCCCGGCGCTGTTGAGTGACGGCGACGTCCTCATCGCCGGCAAGTCCCGCATCGCCTACCTGCTCGAAGGTTCCCACCTGGGCGGCATCGGCGGCCAGCGGGCATCGCTCGGGTCGCTGTGCAGTTCGGACATCGACGGGGGTATCGCCGTCCTGGGCACGACCGTCTACCTTCCCTGCCTGAGCGGCACCATCGCCGTCCGGGTGGTGGCGTCACCGGCCTCCCTCCACCTCGTCTGGAGCTCGGGCACAGGGGGCGGGCCGCCCATCGTGGCCGCCGGCCTGGTGTGGACCATCGGCCGGAACGGTACGCTGTACGGCCTCAACCCGGCCAACGGCGCCGTCCGCCAGCAGGCGTCGATCGGCACCCCGGCCAACCACTTCCCGACACCGGGCATCGGGGACGGCCTGCTGCTGGCCCCGTCCGCCGATCAGGTGGTCGCCTTTTCCACCACCCCCGGCGGCGCCCTGGCCTCCACGCCTGCGGCTGCGGCCACGGCCACGGGCACGGCCACGGCCACGGCCACGGCCCCAGGTACGGGCACGGCCGGCCATGCGGTGGGGGCCGGCGCCGGTACACCGGCAGTGACGGCCAAGTCCGGGAGCATCCCGGGGCCGGCGGTGGCCGCCATCGTGATCCTCGGCCTGGGGATGATCGCCGGCATCGCCTGGTTCAGCTGGTCCCTCCGACGCCGTCGGCCCGGCCCGGCGCCGGGGACCACGTAGCCAACGCCGTCTGCTCCGGCGACGGCGTCCGGGCCGTCGTGGGCCGACGGGGCCACCGGCCGGACGACCCAGGAGCGACCTGTGCACGACGGATTCGACCATGTCACCATCGCCGTGGCCGATCTCGGGGAGGCCGAGCACTTCTTCGGCCTGCTCGGGTTCGAGGAGACGGCCAGGACGGTCGTGTCCGGCGAGCGCATGTCCGAGTACATGGGCATCCCCGACTGGGAAGCCGACCATGTCACCTTGACCTTGCGCGGAGCGGTCACCCACCAGGAGGTCCAACTCCTCCGGTTCCACCGGCCACCGCTGGCCGCCGTCTCGGACGAGGCCGATCTGGCCCGGCTCGGGTTCAACCACGTGTGCTTCGCCGTGGACGACCTCGATGCCACGCTGGCCCGGCTGTCGGCCGGGGGAGTGCGCACCCGCAACGAGGTCATGACCTTCCACGACCGGAGGCTCGTGTTCCTGGTCGGCCCCGGAAATGTGACCATCGAGCTGGCCGAGTGGACGTCCGCCCGGGGGGAAAGGCAGCCGCCGGCCGGGTCCTGAGACCGGACTTCCCCTGTAGCCCTGTGACCGGCCCCGGGTGACCCGGCCCGGGCGACCGGGCGCCGGACCGGCCGCCTCAGCCGCCGCGTAGCGAGGTCGCGTCGAAGGCCGGCGAAGGGTCGTCGAGGGGCAGGATCATCGCCGGGGCCAGCCGCTTGTGCTCGGCCACCAGCCGCACGACCGTCCCGTAGGTGGTGAAGCCCACCGCATGGCTGGCGAAGTACATCGGGCCTTCTTCGACCTTGACCTCGACGACGCCGGTGCCGTCCATGGCCAGGGCCGACTGTTGCATCCGCTCCATGGCCGACTCCCGGGCCGAGTACATGGCCTCGGTGAAGTTGGTCAGCTCGACGTTCTGCCCCTTCTGTTTGATGGCCACGCCGGCCGAACGGCGGGGGGCGTAGACGAAGCTGGCTCCCACGGCCAGGCCCATCGGGGCCCAGCCGGCGGTGTGCAGGAGGGCGAAGTCACGACCGGAGAGGTCGGAGAGGAAGACGGGATCCGCCGACAGGCCGGAGGAGCCGACCGGACGGACGGCCGTCCCCACCAGGGTCACGTCGACGTGATTGCGATGGACCACCGCCTCCACGTGGACGCCGACCACACCGCGCCCGCCCATCTTGGTGCACTCCTGATGGATGCGGTCGCCGGCTGCGGCGAAGGCCCGCAGGTAGGCGTCCGAGGCGTAGGTGATCTCCCCCTGGCCCCAGTTCCACACCCCGATCGGCACCGAGTAGAGCGAGGCGCCGCACACCAGCTGGATCGGCTCCCACCCGATGGAGTGGAGGGAGAGCTCCTCGTCGATCGAGAGATCCGACGTCCTCCCGCCCCGGTGGGTCGTCGAGGCCGTGCCCGGTGCCGGCTCGGGACGGCTGAGGAAGGCGGCCGCATCCCGCATCTCCTTCTTGAGATCGACCGGTTCGGCCGGAGCTCCAAAGCCGGCATCCGCGGTCACAGCATGCGCACCGTGGGTCGGGGGGTGGGCATGGGGTCGAATTCCTTGAACCGGCGCACCCGGTTCCCACGCAGGATGCACTGGAGCTCCGCGTCCCCCTGGCCGAGCTCCCGCTCGGTGGTGACCATCGAGGCCCCGTGGAGTGAGTCGCTGCCCAGTTGGGACCGTACCTGCTGCCGGGCGATGCGGCGCACGGCCATATGGGCCCTGGCTGTCTGCTCGATCTCGCCCGTGGCCGGCTGGAACCCCCAGCCGGAACCGGAACCCTCGGTGAGGTATTCGGTCAGGCAGTAGGCCCAGACGCGCACCGACGCCACCGAGGCGGCGATGGACACGGGCGCGTATCCGGCCTCGATCGACTTGGCCAGGCGTTGTCCGGCCAGGTAGGTCGTCCACGGGCGGCCGCCGGCGGGGGGCTGACCGCCGCTCACCTTGACCGCCGTGCCCTGGACGCGGAACTCCAGCACGCCGATGTCCCCGAGCCGTTCGGACCCGTCCACCAATCCGACGACGCCGTGGGCGCCGACGGCACCCGCCTCTTCGATCATGCGCTCATACGCCGACGTGAACCCCTGCTGCCAGGCATCCTCGATCCACGATTGCTCGTAGTTCTGCCCCCAGCCCCGGTGCTCGGCCGAGACGAACCCGTGGGGGCACTGCCAGGTCTCCGAGTAGCCGCGGGCGTTCCCCTGGTAGGGGGCTCCGAAGGTCCCGAAGGGGGAGCCCATCCCGTACCACTGCCACTGCATCACGCAGAATCCCTGCACGAAGCCGACCGGCTCCAGCCCCATCTGCAGGCAGGCGGCGAAATCGGGCACCGTCAGGCCCGAGGTGAAGGCGCCCTCGGCGAAGCGCCGGCCGGCGGCTTCGGGAAGGTCGCCCGGTTCGGCGGCCATCAGTTGTCGAGCGAGATGATGGTGGTGGGGGTGGGGAGCGTGACCGAGTCGGAGGTCTTGCCCACCGCCGTCCCGAGGGACAGGAACTCGATGGTGTGGCTGCCCCACTGGTGGGACTTCTCCTCGAGCCGGACCCCGACGATGCCCGAGGCGTCCAGCCGGGTGGCTTCGTCCTGCATGCGGGTCATGGCCAGCTCCCGTGCCTCGTACAGGGCCTGGGTGAAGTTGGGCAGCTCGACGTTCTGCCCGGCCGACCCCAGCGTCTGGCCCAGACCGCGGTGGGCGATGTGGTAGACGCAGGTGCCCATGACCAGGCCCTGGGGGATGTAGCCGGTCTGCATGAGCGTCCAGAAGTCCTGGCCCGAGAGGTCGGAGGTGAACGGCTTCCCCAACTTGTTGAGGTGGGACACGCCGTTCTCGGCCTTCACCGCGGTGCCCACGGCGATGAACTCGGCGGCGTCCTTGCCCCACTCGTAGTAGTTGACGTCGAGCCTGACGCCGACCACTCCGTCGGCCCCGAGCTCGGCCGCCTCCTCCTCCATCCGGTTCATGGCCAGCTCCCTGGCTTCATACATGGCACCGGTCAGCTTGGTCAGCTCCTGGCTCTGTCCCCACTTCCGGGTCTGGATGCCCGTGTGGTAGATGGAGGACCCCATCACGAACCCGAGCGGGTGGAAGCCCACTTCTTTGATGAGCAGGAACTCGTTCACCGACAGGTCCGAGGTGAACAGCCCGTGCTCGAGCTCCTCGAGCCGGTGGCCGGCCTCCTTGGGCAGATCCTGCGGTGCGTCTGTCATGTGCTGCCTCCGATGACCATGCTCTCGAGCGCCTGGCGGACCGCCTGGCTGTGGGCTGCTTCGGCCTTGAGCACGGCGAGCAGTCGGGCCAACCACTCGTCGGCGCCCACCTTCTCGCTCCGGATGCGGATGCCGCCGGAGGAGTGGCCGACGGTGCACCGGAGGGTGCTCCCGTCCACCTCGGCGTCGAACTGGTCGTCGCCGAGGGTGATCCGGAGGGACCGGATGTCATCGGACTTGCGGAACCGTCCCCCCGAGCGCTGCACTTCGAGGCGCGATCCGAGCGCCTCGGCCAGCTGGTCGGCGAGCAGCCTTGACCAGGATGCGTACGTCGGAGCCGTCGGCCCGCAGTGACGCTGCGGCCAGCTCGAGGTCCATCGAATCGTCCATGCCGCTCACTCCCCGAACCCTACCGCTCAGACCCTCCGTCCGTCGGGGCGGCATGCTGGGGTCTCGGGGTGGGACGACCCCGGTCGGATCAGGGGACAAGGGCTGCGTCGCGCAGCTCCGCTCCCTCCCGGACCAGCGGCAGGAGCTGCTCGCCGAAGTCGATGGCGTCGGCAAGCGGGTCGAAGCCCTTGAGGAGCAGGGTGGAGATGCCGAGGTCGTAGTAGCGGAGCATGGCCTCGGCCACCTGTTCGGGCGTCCCGACCAGCGCCGTCGAGTTGCCGGCCGCGCCGGTGAGGTTGGCCACCTTCATCCACAGCCGCTCGTCGTAGACGTCCTGGTCGGCCGACATCTCGATCAGCCGCTTGCGGCCGACCGACGTGGTGCCCCCGGTGTCGCGGTCGACCGAGAAGGTGGCGTTTGCGCTCCGCCCAGCCCCTGGTACGTCGTCCTTGTGGCCGGCCATCCGCTCCTTGGCCAGCTCGATCCGCTCGGCCGTCTGGTCGGCGATCCACTCGGCCTTCTCCCAGGCCTCGTCCTCGGTGTCGGCGATGATCGGGCGGAGGGAGAGGCTGTAGCGGAGGGTGCGCCCGCATGTGGCCGCCACCTGTCCGATGGTCGCCATCCGGGCGGCCACCGCCTCCCGGGGCTCCCCCCAGAAGGCGTAGACGTCGGCCTGGGCCGCGCCGACCTCGATGGCCGGAGGTGAGGCGCCGGCGAAGTACAGCGGGATCCCGCCGGGCGTGACCGGCTTGACCGAGCTGAAGGCCTCCTCGTAGCGGAAGAACTCCCCTCGAAGTCGAAGGGCGAGTCCTCGGACCAGATGCGGCGAACCAGCGCCATGACTTCGCCGGTGCGGCCGTAGCGGGCGTCATGGGGCACGAAGTCGCCCTCTCGGCGCTGGTCCGCCTCGTCGCCGCCGGTGATGAAGTGGATGGCGATCCGCCCGCCGCCGGTCAGGTGGTCGAGCGTGGCCGCCATGCGGGCCAGCAGGACCGGCTGCACGAAGCCGGGCCGGTGGGCCACCAGCACCTTCAGGTGCTCGGTGCTGTGCAGCACGGTGGCGGCGACGGCCCAACCCTCGGGCGCCACGGCCCCGTAGCCGACCAGGACCCGGTCGAATCCGCCGTCTTCGTGGGCCCGGGCGATGTCGACCAGGTAGTCCGGGTCGATGACCGGGCCGTCCATCCAGTCGACGACGGGCCCGTCGACCAGCGGCCCCTTGATCTCCGAGGCGTCCCTCGTGCCCACCATCCCGATGATCTCGACTGGCATGCGCGTTGCTCCTCCGGCTCGATCTGGCCCGGACCTCGTGCCCGGCCTCCCCGCATCTGCTCTTATCGGCAGTTCAATACCTCAGGTGAAGGCCCAGTTCAACGCTAACATCTGCCCGGTGGTCAGGGGCATGAATGCTTCCAAATCCAATCGACAGGCGGCCACTGGTCGCCGTCGGCTACGGGCCGCGCTGCGTGCCCGTCATGCAGCTGGCCGAGGCGGCCGCGGGCATCTGCGACCTGCTGTGGATGATCGACGGCTCCATCCCCGAAATGGGCCAGATGGCCGACCTGCTGAACCGGTTCGGACCCGGTGGTCGACATCAGCGGGCTCGACGCCGAGCAGATGACCAAGGCGCTGACCGGCCTACGGGCCGGACGGGCTCGCCACCTACCTCGACGCCGACATGGTCGGCTATGCCGCAGGTGGCCGCGGCCCTGGACCTGCCGTTCCACTCGGCACGCCACGGCCGCCGCCCTCACCGACAAGTCCCAACAGCGCCAGGTCCTGGCCGAAGCCGGGCTGCCCATGCCGGCCTGCCAGGTGATCCGCCCCGAGCAGTCCGAGCCGGAGCTGGCGGCGATCGAGGCCGAGGTGGGCTGGCCGGCCGTCCTCAAGCCCCGGTCGGCCCAGGGGAGCCGCTACACCTTCCTCGCCCACGACCGGGCCGACCTGGACCGGCTGCTCGATGCGCTGGGTCCGGGCCGCCCGGACATGGTCCTCGAGGGGTACCTGGCCGACGACCCGGCCCGGGCGGACGGCCCCTACGCGGCCTACGTCTCGGTGGAGAGCATCGTGGCCGCCGGCGTGATCAGCCACCTGGCCCTCACCGGCCGCTTCCCGCTGGCGGAGAACTTCCGGGAGACCGGGTTCTTCATCCCCGCCGCCCTGGACCAGGCCGACCAGGGCGCAGGCGCTCGCGCTGGCCACCTCGGCCATCGAGGCGCTCGGCGTCCGCACCGGCTGCCTCCACACCGAGATCAAGTTCACCCCCGACGGCCCCCGGATCATCGAGGTCAACGGCCGCGTCGGCGGCGGCGTGCCGGAGATGCTCGAGCGGGCCGCCGGCATCCCGCTGCTCGAGTTGACCCTGCGGGTGGCGCTCGGGGAGGAGATCCGGATCGACGGACCGGTGGCCACCGAGCGCATCGGCTACCGGTTCTTCCTCCAGCCGCCGGCGGTCTCGGCCACGGTGGCGGCCATCACGGGTGTCGACAGCGGTCAGCGACCATCCCGGGGTGGACACCATCACCGTGCACCAGGGGCCCGGGCGCCGACCTCGACTGGAAGGACGGATCGCGGAACCACATCATGGCGGTGGTCGGCTCGGCCGACGGACTACGCCGAGCTGCAGGCGGTCAACCGGCTGCTCCACAAAGAGGTGACGGTCACCTACGCCGACGTGAGGCACTAGTGGCGGTGCGGCTGGTCCGGGCCGCGGCCGCGGACGCCGGCGGCGGCCGACGACGGCCGGCCGGCGCGCTGGACCTGTGCCTTCGTCAACAACATGCCCGACGGCGCCTTCGACGCCACCGAGCGCCAGTTCCTGGACCTGCTCGACGCCGGGTCGGGACGCCGAGGTGGTCGAGGTGCGCCGCTACGCCATGGCCGGCGTCCCGCGGGGCGAGCGGACGGCGGCGCGGATCGCCGAGGAGTACCTGCCGGTCGAGGCCGATGCTGCCAGGACCCGCCCGACCTGCTCATCGTGACCGGCTCGAATCCGGTGGAGGACCGCATCGAGGACGAGCCCTACTGGGACGACCTGGCCGATCTGCTCTCCTGGGGCGGCGAGCACGTCCCGTCCATGCTGCTGTCCTGCCTGTCGGCCCACGCCGCCCTGACCGTGTTCGACGGCATCGAGCGCACCACGCTCGACGCCAAGTGCACCGGCGTCTTCCCCCAGCAGGTCGACTCCGACCACCCGCTGGCCGCCGGGCTCGGACCCGCCGATCGTCCTGCCCCACTCGCGCACTCAACACGGTGCCGAGCCGAGACGGTGCGGGCCGCCGGCTACGAGGTCGCGCTGCAGTCCGACGCCGTCGGGTGGAGCGTGGCCACCCAGACGGTCGGGCGGCGCCCAGGTGGTGCTGGTCCAGGGCCACCCCGAGTACGACCCTTCCAGCCTGCTGCGCGAGTACCACCGCGACGTCCGGCGCTACGTGCTCCACGAGCGGGACGAGCTGCCCGTGCCTGCCGCTGCACTGCGTGGCCCCGGAGGACTGGGACGCAGCTCGCGGCAGCTGCACGAGCGGATCGTCGGCGGCGAGCGGGATCCGGAGCTCGTCGAGTCGTACCCCTTCGACGAGGTCGGGGCGCGGGCCGCCTGGCCGTGGCGGGCCGCGGCCATCCGGCTGTACGCCAACTGGCTGGCCGGCGTCACCGAAGAGGAGCGACTGAAGCGATGCACGACGAGACCATCGCCATCCACGGCGGCTACGCGGCCGACGGCACCCGGGCCGTGGCCGTGCCCATCTACCAGACGGTGGCCCACGACTTCATCGACGCCGAGCACGCCGGGGCCGTGCTCGACCTCGAGGTCCCGGGGTTCCACTACAACCGGATCAACAACCCGACCAACGACGTCCTGGAGAAGCGCATCGCCGCGCTGGAGGGGGGCACGGCGGCGCTGGTGCGTGGCCTCGGGCATGGCCGCGGTCAGCTACTCCATCCTCACCGTGGCCCGGGCCGGCTCGAACTTCGTGGTGGCCCCCCAGCTCTACGGGGCCACCTTCACCTACTTCGCCCACGTGCTGCCGACCCTCGGGATCGAGGCGCGGTTCGCCGTCGACGACCAGGCCGAGTCGATCGGCGCCCTGATCGACGACAACACCTGCGCCGTCTTCTGCGAGACGATCGGCAACCCGGCCGGCAACGTCGTCGACCTCGAAGCGGTGGCCGCGGTGGCCCACGCCGCCGGCGTGCCCCTCATCGTCGACAACACCGTGGCCACCCCGCTGATGCTGAAGCCGATCCGACCACGGGGCCGACGTCGTCGTCCACTCGCTGACCAAGTTCGTCGGCGGCCACGGCACGACCACTCGGCGGCGCCATCGTCGACGGCGGGCCGGTTCCCCTGGACCGAGCACGCCGAGCGCTTCCCGATGTTCAACCAGCCCGAGCCGGCCTTCCACGACGTGGTCTTCGCCCGGGACTTCCCCGAGCGGCCCTTCACCGTGCGGGCCCGCTCCATCCAGCTGCGCAACACCGGGGCCACCCTCTCGCCCTTCAACGCCTTCCAGCTGCTCCAGGGGCTGGAGACCATGGCCGTCCGGCTCGAGCGCCACGAGGCCAACGCCCGGGCGATCGCCGCCTACCTGGCCGCCGACCCGCGGGTCGAGTGGGTGAGCTTCGCCGGCTTCCCCGACCATCCCCACCACCACCTGGTCCAGCGCTACCTCAAGGGGCGGGTGCCGTCCATCATCACCTTCGGGGCCGCCGGCGGCTACGAGGCCGGCCTGGCCTTCTTCGACTCGCTCGCAGCTGTTCAAGCGGCTCCTCAACCTCGGCGACGCCAAGTCACTGGCCATCCACCCGGCGTCGACCACCCACCGCCAGCTCACCGAGGACGAGCTGGTGGCCGCCGGCATCCGTCCCGAGACGATCCGGCTGTCCATCGGGCTCGAGCACATCGACGACCTGATCGACGACATCGACCAGGCGCTGGACACGGCCACCGCCTGACCGGCTGGCCGGCTGCCGGCGATCGACCCGGCCGGTCAGCCGCGACCGGTCAGCCGGTCAGCCGATGATGCTCTCCACGCAGTCCTGGGCGTCGAGCACCGCCCGCAGGCGGCTGCGCGGCGAGGGCAGGTAGTGGGTGAAGTAGCGGACGCCCTCGGTGAGCACGCCGAGCAGCGACAGGTTCGGCTGGAGCCGGCCCTCGGCGTCATAGGGGTGGAAGTCCTCGCTGATGGCCACGCTGCCCACCGCGGTGTCCCCGTAGCTCAACTGGGTCAGGCGACCCTTGGCGTAGAGCCGGCTGAGCAGCGGCGAGCTGGAGCGGGCCAGCGAGGGGAGGTCGAGGTGGCCCGCGCACCACCCCGTTGACGGTGGCCTCGGCCTCCTCGGTCGAGCTGGGTGGACCGGAGGGTGACCGCGCCGTCGGCCGGCGCCGTGACCTCGGGGTACGGGCCGAACGGGATGCGCGACCACGCCGGCGTCGAGCAGGGCCAGGAGCTGCTGGGAGCGCAGGGGCGGGGGCCCGGCCTCGAGCCGGTTGATCCGGCCCCGGACGTTGGACTGGAAGTCGATGTAGGACTCGAGGGAGAGGCCGCCGAACTCGATGACCGAGCGCAACTGGTCCCGCAGGATGCGGAGGACCTCCTGGGCCGCCTTGACCGGGCTGCCCCCGACGGCCAGGGCCTCGTCGAGGTCGGTCTCGACCATGTCGTAGACCTGGGACTGGTAGTCGGCGCTCGACTCGTAGTGGCGGCCGGCGCCGGCGAACACGTGGCTGGCCGGGTCGAAGCGGCCGTAGACGGGCTCGAGCTGCTCGACGGCCTCGTCGAAGTCGCCGTCCGCCCAGCCGGCCCGGAGCAGGGTCCGCGCCGTCGGCCGACTCGTCGGCGCCGCCCTTCAGGAAGGCGGCATGGGTGTGGTAGCGGGCCTGCATCTCGGCGAAGAGCAGGGGCAGCAGGTCGTGTGCGGAAGTCCACCTGGCGGCGCACGGGCGAGCCGCCCGGATTGGTCAGCTCGGCGAACTCCTCGGGCGTGCACACCACCGGCTGGTAGTCGCCGTAGGGATCGACGCCGTGGGCCGACTTGGCGCAGTAGGGGACGCCCGAGCGCGAGTAGAGGTAGATGACCGGCTCGCTGCCCGCTCGGCACGTAGCGCTTGCGGTCGCCCACGTCCTCGAAGGTCCCGCCCCGCCCGACGGTGAGCGCGGTGAGGAGGTCGAAGCCGACCAGGCCCATGCCGGCGATGGCGACCGGCGCTCCCGGGGGCAGCGGGATCGTCGAAGTACTCGACCGGGTAGGGCCGGAGGTAGCGGACGTCCGGCGCGCCGCCGACCGGCTCGTCGTTCCAGGTGTGGCCGGAGGTCAGCACCACATGGTCGACGCTGATGGTCTGCCGTTGTCGAGCAGCACCGCCTCGCGGCCGCCGATCTCCGGCGATGATGTCGACGGCCGCGGCGTAGTGGCGCACGACCTCCAGGTTCGGCGGGGCGTCGGCCAGCAGGGTGTCGTAGAACCAGGCCAGGTACTCGCCCATGAGCCGGCGGGGCAGGTAGTCGGTGGGCAGGATCGGCCGCCCTCGGTGCCGATCCGGCATTCGTGGCCGACCCAGCGGTAGCCCCTGCTCGACCGCCCACTCGTAGAGCCCGACGGCGTAGGGGGGTCCTCGTCGCTGTCGGGGGAGGCGTAGAGCGACAGCTGCCCGCAGGGATTGTTGAGCACCAGATAGTCGGGTTGCTCCATGGCGTAGACGCCGCCACCGAGCTGGCCGGGCTCGACCACGTGCACCCGGATCGGGCGCGTCGACTCGGCGGGCCCGGGCCACCGTCCGCTCCAGCACGCACAGGCCCCACGAGCCGAGCCCGACGATGGCGAACTCGATCATCGGTCGTGCGACCGGGCAGCCGGACGGGGCCCGGCGTGCGGGTCGCCGATGCGCGGATCGATGGACTGGACACCGCACAGCTCATGCTCACTGCCGGCCCCTTCTTCGCCATTGCCGCATCAACCACGGTACGCCGCTGCCGACCGGAGTCAGGACAAGCATTTGACGTCCGTTTGCCGAGCCGTGTCTAACGGAGTAAGCTCGGTAGATGACTGCCCGGGTCTGGCGCCTTCGTCAGTCGCATCGTGACGCAGCGCAGCAGCCGACGACGAAGGAAATGGAGACGATGGTCGACGACTCCGGGACACGCTGCAACTGGGCACGCTCGACCGTGCACCGGCTCGGCTTCGGGACCATGCAGCTCACCGGTCCCGGCGTCTGGGGACCCCCCGCCGACCACGACGGCGCCATCGCCGTCCTGCGCCGGGCCGTCGAGCTCGGGCGTCGACCTGATCGACACGGCCGACTCCTACGGCCCGAACGTGGCCGAGGAGCTCATCCGCGAGGCGCTCCATCCCTACCCGGCGGCGCTGAAGATCGCCACCAAGGCCGGCCTCACCCGGCCCGGGCCCGACCAGTGGGAGCCGTGCGGGCGTCCCGAGTACCTGCGTCGAGCAGTGCGAAGGCAGCCTCCGCCGGCTCGGCGTGGACCGGATCGACCTCTTCCAGCTGCACCGGGTCGACCCGGCGGTTCCCGGCCGACGAGCAGTTCGGTGCCCTCAAGGAGCTGCGCGACGAGGGCAAGGTGGCCGAGGTCGGGCTGTCCGAGGTGGGCGTCGACCAGATCGAGGCGGCCCGGAGGATCGTGCCCGTGGTCAGCGTGCAGAACCAGTACAACCTCGGCCCAGCGCGGCGCCGACGACGTCGTCGACTACTGCGAGCAGCACCAGATCGGCTTCATCCCCTGGTTCCCGCTGGCCAGCGGGAAGCTGTCGCCGGCCCGGCGGTCCGCTCGACCAGGTGGCCCGGCGAGCTGGGCGCCACCGTCTCCCAGGTGTGCCTGGCCTGGCTCCTCCGCCGCTCCCCGGTGATGCTGCCCATCCCGGGCACGTCGTCGGTCGACCACCTCGAGGAGAACTGCGCCGCCGCCGGCATCACCCTGACCGACGCGCAGTACGACGAGCTGTCCGACGCCCGCAAGCCGCTGCGCCGGTGGGCGCTGGCCGGGCTGACGGGGTCGAGCGACATGACCGCCGACCTGGTCATCCGCAACGGCACGGTGGTCGACGGCACCGGCGGCCCGCTGCGCCGGGCCGACGTCGCCATCGACGGGGACCGGATCATCGAGGTCGGCGACGACATCGGCCGGGGCCGCCGCGAGCTCGACGCCGACGGCCTGCTCGTCACCCCGGGATTCGTCGATCCCCACACCCACTACGACGGCCAGGCCACCTGGGACCCGCTGCTGGCCCCGTCCTCGCACCACGGGGTGACCACGGTGGCCATGGGCAACTGCGGCGTCGGGTTCGCCCCGGTGGCGCCGGACCGCCACGACTGGCTGATCGCCATGATGGAAGGGGTCGAGGACATCCCCGGCACCGCGCTGCACGAGGGCCTGCGCTGGGACTGGGAGTCGTTCCCCGAGTACCTCGACGCCCTCGAGCGCCAGCCGCGGACCATCGACGTCGGCACCCACGTCCCCCACGCCGCCCTGCGCGCCTTCGTCATGGGCGAGCGGGGCGCCGACCCGGCCGAGCATCCCGACGAGGGCGAGCTCGAGGCCAGATGGCCAAGCTGCTCGGCCAGGGGCTCGACGCCGGCGCCCTCGGGGTGTCCACCTCGCGCACGGAACGGCACCGCACCAGCACCGGCGAGAACCTCGGCACCCTGCGGGCCCGGGAGCCGGAGCTGCTGGCCCTGGCCTCGCGTCCTGCGGGCCAGCGGCAAGGGCGTCTTCCAGTTCCTGTCGGACAGCTACCGGACCACGGACGACGAGTTCGCCCGGCCGGAGTTCGCCCTGATCACCGAGTTCGCCCGGGCCAGCCGGCGCCCGGTCAGCTACACCGTGCAACAGGACATCGACGCCCCCGAGCGCTGGCGCGACCTGATGGCCCTGGCCGAGTCGCTCCAGGCCGAGGGGCTCGACGTCAAGGCCCAGGTGGCCCCCCGGCCGATCGGCGTCCTGCTCGGGCTGCGAGGCATCGGCCAACGTCTTCACCCCGACGCGGGCCTACGCGCAAGATCGCCGGGCTGCCCGCTCGGCCGAGCGGGTCGCGGCCACTGCGGCGACCCCGAGCGCCGCCGGCGGATCCTCGAGGGCCACGCCCACGCTGACCTCGGGCGCCGACGCCTTCGCCGGGCTACGCCTTCTTCGGCCGGTTCGACGACATGTACGTCCTCGACGATCCGGTCGACTACGACCTCGACAGCAGCCAGTCGCTCGGGGCCGTCGGCCCGTCGCGCCGGGTGTCGATCCCGCGCGAGTACGCCTACGACGTGCAGCTGCAGCGGGACGGCCGCCAGCTCATCTACACGCCGCTGTTCAACTTCGCCCACGGCAACCTCGACGCCGTCCACGAGATGATCACCTCGCCGGTGGCCATGTTCGGGCTGTCCGACGCCGGCGCCCACTGCGGGCAGATCTGCGACGGCAGCATGACCACCACCTACCTGTCGCTGTGGGCCCGCGACCGGCGGGACGGGACGGGCATGCCCCTCGAGTCGGTGGTCCACCAGATCACCCGGCGCCCGGCCGCCCACTTCGGCTGGCTCGACCGGGGCGTCGTCGCCCCGGGCTACCTGGCCGACCTCAACGTCATCGACCTCGACGCACCTGGAGTGCGCCCCGCCGGAGATCGCCACCGACCTGCCCGCCGGCGGGCGCCGCCTCCTGCAGGCGGCCACGGGCTACCGGTGGACGGTCAAGCGGGGCGCGGTGACCTTCGAGGACGGCGTCCCCACCGGCGAGCTCCCGGGCCGCTGGTCCGCGGCGCCCAGCCCGTCCCGGCCGGGGACCGGGGTTGACCGCGCCCGACGTCCTTGCCGCCATCGTCGATCACGTGGCCGACCGGGCCCGACCGGCCGGCGGTCAAGGACCTGGACCGGGAGCTGACCTACGCGCGAGCTGGTCGACGAGGCCGCCCAGGTGGCCGCCGGGCTCGATCGCCCGGGGCGTGACGGAGGGCGACGGGTCGCCCTCCACCTGCCCAACTCCGTCGACTTCGTGGTGGCCGCCCTGGCCTGCCTGTGGATCGGGGCCATCTTCGTCCCGCTGGCCGTGACCGATCCCGGCGGCCAGGCTGGACGACCATCGTGGCCGACTGCGCACCGGCGGTGGTGATCACCGCGGACGACCAGACGGAGGCCGATGGACGGCGTACCGCGTCCCGGCCCGGACCCGCGCCGGTCCGCATCTCGGAGCTGCGCTCGCCGGCGGGCGGACCTGCCGGCGCCCGACCGGCGTCCTCGACCCGGGTCGCCTACGCCATCTACACCTCGGGGACCACCGGCACGCCCAAGGGGGTGCTGATCGGCAACCGGGCCTTCGCCGCCGCCGTGGCGGCTACGTCGGACGGCACTCGGCTCGACCGCCGACACCCGCACCCTGTGCGTGTCGCCGTTCCACTTCGACGGATCGTTCGGCACGCTCTTCCCCACCCTGTTCTCCGGCGGGGCGGTCGTCATCCGGCCGCGGGAGGCACTGCTGTTCCCCCGCACCTTCTTCAACGCCGTCAAGCGGGAGGCCATCACCTACACCGGCTTCTCGCCCAGCTATCTGCGCCTGCTGCTGGCCAGCCCCCAGATGGACCAGCTGGCCGGGACCGACGCTCGAGGTGGTGGCGCTGGGTGGCGAGGCGTGCTCGACCGCCGACATCCGGGCGCTGTGGGCCGCGGCGCCCCGGCGTCGGGTCTTCAACCGGTACGGTCCGACCGAGACCACCATCGCCGTCACCCACGTCGAGCTCACGCCCGGAGTTGATGGCCGACGGGACCGTGCCGATCGGGCAGCCCCATCCCGGCGTGTCCTTCCACCTGGTCGACGAGGAGGGTCGCCTGGTCGAGACGGCCGGACCGGGTCGGCGAGCTGTACATCGGCGGGAACCAGCTGATGGACGGGATACTGGGGAGCGCCCGAGCTGACCGAGGAGGTCCTGCGCACCGATGTGGTGCCCGGCGAGACCGTCTACCGCACCGGCGACCTCGTCTACCGGACCGAGAGCGGCGACTACGTCTACGTGGACCGGGCCGACCGGGTCATCAAGCGGCTCGGCGTGCGCATCTCCCTCATCGAGCTGGGCGAGGCCATGCGGGGCCTGCCGGGCGTGTCCGCGGCCGCCTGCGTGGCCTTCGACGACGACGGGGAGACCGGCATCGTCGCCTTCGTGGTCACCGACGGGAGGACCTCGGCCATCGATCTGCGGCGGGCCGCCGGTGACCGCCTGCCCGAGACGATGCTGCCCGACCGGATCGAGCTGGTCGACAGCTCCCGCTCACCCAGTCGAGCAAGCTCGACGAGCGCCGGCTCCTGGCCGAGGCCGGTCTGGACCAGCTGCGGCCCGGGGCGGCCCCGGGCTGACCGTGCGGGCGGCGCCGGATGCCCGGCGCCGGGTGGCCGGTCAGGCGTTGGCCATGACCCAGCGGGGGCGTGACCACAGCTGCCAGTACTCGACCACCTCGAATCCGAGCCCCCGGTAGAGCTTCTCGCCCGCCACCGACGACTGGAGCAGCGAGCCGGAGACGCCGTCGTCGAACTGACGGTCGAGGACGGCCGCGAGGAGGCGGTGGCCGTGGCCCCGCCCCTGGCGCTCGGACCCGGGTGGCCATCGACCACACCACGAAGAGGCCGTCCTCCACCACGCCGGTGAAGCACGAGACCAGGTCCCGCCCGTCGAACAGTCCCCAGGCCCCCATGTCGTCCCGCTCGACGATGCCGTCGGGGATGGCGGCCCGCGCCGAGGCGTCATCGAGCCCGTAGGTGTCGGCCAGCAGCTCGCGGGCCGCGGGGAGCTCCTGGACCGGGAGCTCCCTGACGCCGGACCCGTCGCCGCCGGGGACGCTCCCTCCGGTCGACCTCGTCAACGTCATCAACGGCAGGGCCCCGACCCCGACCCAGCCGGCCCCGGCCAGCTGCTGCGCGCTGGCCAGTCCTGCGCCGGCCAACATGATGATGGCCGGCCGGCCGAGATCGAGCACCGGTTGCAGGCAGTGCTCGAGGAGCACGTCCGGGTCCGACGACTGGCAGAAGGCCACGTTGTAGTTGACGTTCATCCGCCCGCTGCAGGCGATCCACCACTCGTCGTCCACATGATGGTGTTCGGGTGCCGCCCACAGCCGACCGGCGGCCCCCAACGTCCGTCGCAGATCCGGCTGGCTCCGCCCCATGATGCGGGAATCATAGCCACGGCCGTGCCCGCGCATCCCGACCCCGAAGGGCGCGGCCCACCCCTTCGACCTGGTCCGGTCCCCATGCTCCGACGGTCCCGAGTGCCTTTGGACGCCGGACGATCGTCAGGTAAACATGGGGCCGTGAGCCGGGTGGGAGCGATGACCGACCTCGCCGCCCTGGGCGCCACCGTCACCGTACGGTTCACGTTCCGGGACCTGCTCTCGATCGTGTTGGCGGTGCTCTTCGTCATCGTGCTGGGCCTGGTCAGCGGCCGCCTGGTGGGAATCCGGGTGGGCCGATCCCGGGCCGTCGTGACGGCGCTCCTCGGAACCATCGTCGGCGTGGCCGGAGCCGACGCGGTGGTGCACGGCCGCCCCTCCGACCTCGACGTGGCCTACGCCCTCACCGCCGTCTTCGGGGTGTTGGCCACCATGCTGCTGCTGATCATCCCCGAGGCCATCACGCGGGTCCGCGTCCCGGCCCGGGGGCGGCGCTCGAGCAGGATGTGGTTGCACCCCCTGCGCTGGCTGCGCCGCACCTTCGCCCCTGCCTCGAGGTCGGTGGAGGTGCTCCGGGCGGCCCGGCGCCGCGGGCTGGCCCGACCCCAGTTCCTCTCCTCCGCCGGCATCACGACTCCGCAGTTCGGCCACCGCCTGCGCCTCACGCTCGAGGACGTCGGCGGCATGTTCGTGAAGTTCGGCCAGATCGCCTCCACCCGCAGCGACCTGCTGGCGCCGCCGGTGATCGAGGAGCTCTCCAACCTGCGATCGGCCGTCCGGCCCATCCCCGCCGACCAGGTCCGTCCCCTGGTCGAACAGGAGCTCGGCCATCCCGTCGAGCAGTCGTTCGCCTCGTTCGAATTCGAGCCGCTGGCGTCGGCGTCCATCGGCCAGGCCCACCGGGCCGTGCTCAGGACGGGCGAACCCGTGGTGGTCAAGATCCAGCGCCCGGGCCTCGACGATCTGCTCCGTCGTGACGCCACCGTCCTGCGGCTGGTGGCGCGGATCGCGGCGCGCCGCATTCCCGAGGCCGCCCAGTTCGGCGTGGAGGAACTGGCCGAGGAGCTGATCACCGGCATGGACCAGGAGCTCGACTACCTCCGCGAGGCTGCGATGTCCGACCGGCTCCGCACCGCCATGGGCCACGAGGACCCGGCCGACGACGTCATCCGGGTGCCGGCCGTCTTCCACCAGCTGAGCACCGACCGGATGCTGGTGATGGAGCAGGCCACCGGGCGGCCGATCGATGCTCCCGGCGCGGTGGCCGCCAGTGGTGCGCCGCCGCACCTGCTGGCGGCCGCCCTGTTGACCAGCTTCCTCGACCAGGTGCTGGTCGGCGGCGTGTTCCACGCCGATCCCCACCCGGGGAATCTCATGGTCGACCAGTGGGGCCGCCTGTGGCTGCTCGACTTCGGTGCCGTGGGCATCCTCGACCCGGCGACCCGCCGGGGCCTCGAGGACATGGCCATCGGGATGTCCACCAACGAGCCGATGGTGGTGGCCCGGGCGGTCCGGCATCTGGCCGGAGCCGACGCCACCGCCGACCTCGAGTCGTTGGAGTCGGACATCGGCATGCTGATGATGGAGACGTCGGGTGGATTCGATCCGGCGCTGATCCACCAGGTCCTCTCGGTCATGACCAGACACGGGCTCCGGGTCCCGAGGGCCATGACCGCGCTGTCGCGTGCGCTCCTCACCCTGGACGGGACGCTGCGGATCATCGACCCCGCCTTCGAGCTGGCGGCGGAGGCCACGGCCGCGGCGGAGGCGCTGAGGCCCCCCGACGAGGAGATGGCCGGCGATCTCCTCCAACAGGAGCTGCGCCGGTCCCTGCCGGTACTGCGGGCCCTGCCCGAGCACGTCGACGAACTGGCCACCCAGCTGCGGGCCGGCCGGCTGAGCCTCCGCCTCGATCGGTTCGCCGGCGGGGACGAGCGGGTGGTCAGCGGGTGGATCGACCGTGTCCTGGTGGCCGTGTTCGGCTGCATCGGTCTGGTGGCCTCGGGACTGATCCTGGTGGCGGCGGAGCTGTCGCCGTCGAGGGACGTCCGGCTGTCCCTGCAGGCCATCGGATTCCTCGGTCTGGTCTTCGCCTCCGTCCTGTTCATGCGCTCGGTGGCCCAGGTGCTCCGCCGGGAGCGGACGACGATCGAGTAGCCGGCGGTGGGGCCACCGGTCGATGCCCCGACCCCCTTCTCGGTAGGGTGAGGTCCGTGACCGATGGACAGCCGCCCGCCGCCGCTCCCGTGACCGGGCTGTCCCATGCCCAACTCCTGGTGTCCGACGTGGGCGTGAGCGCACAGTGGTATGCCGCCGCGCTCGGCCTCGAGCCCTATGCCGAGGATGCGGAGATCGGCTACGTCGCCCTCCGCCACCGGGGAGCGAGGTTGGTGTTCGTCCTCACGCCCAAGCCGGCCGGCGCGGAGCCCGGGGCCGGTGGTGGCGGCCTCGACCATCTGGCCCTGGCCGTTCCCGACGGCGACGCCCTGGAGGCCTGGGCCGATCACCTCACCGGGATCGGGATCGCCCACCCCGGAGTGGTGCTGGAGAACGGGAACCCCTCGTTGCAACTGCGCGATCCCGACGGGATCGCCATCGAGCTGGTGGCACCGGGCTAGCGCTGGGCCACTCGGGCCCAACGACGTCTTCGGTGAGCGCGCCCTGATCGATCACCTGCCCCGGAGCCTCACCGCCGTGGCCACGACGGACACCACCCTGACGGAGATCGACCGGGGCCTGTTCCTCTTCCTGGTGCACGAATCTTCGACGTTCGCCCTCGGCATCCGGTGGCCCGCGGATTACCCTGGCGGGGTGAGTGGTGTGGCCACAGCCGGGCAGCTCCGGTCCTGGAACGAGGACGGTTGGTGCGTGCTGGAACGGGTGGTGGCCCCCGACCGGCTGGCGGCGGCCCAGGCGGCCCTGGCCAAGCTGTTCCCGAGTGCCGAGGAGATGTCGACCGCCGGCCGCGGCGGCGAGAACGACAAGTGGCGGACCTGGGACGCCAGCTGGCCGGAGTTCCCGTTCCGGAGCCGGTCGCTCAACGGCCTGGTCGTGGGCGACCTGATGATCGACCTGGCCGAACAGCTGTTGGGCACGGACGAGGTGAGGCTGTACCTGGCCATCGTCTCGGCCAAGTACGCCGGACAGCCGTCAGGCTACAACCAGCTGCTCCACACCGACTTTCCCAACCACACCCTCACCGTGCCCAGGGCCGAGGCCGGCTACCACCAGATGGAGACCTTCGTGTACCTGAACGACGTGGGTCCCGAAAACGGGGCCACCCATTTCGTGTCCCGCCGGCGTACCCGCTCGATCCCCGTGGAACAGCACACGCTGGGTTTCGAAGAGTTCGGAGAGCTGTACGACGATCCCGCCGATGCCTCGGCTCCTGCGGGATCGATCATCGCCTACCGGCCCGACGTCTACCACCGGTCCCGCGACTTCACCGATCCCGCCCGGGCCCGCTTCATGCTCCACGTCGCCTTCAGGCCCGCCGCCGCCGAGTGGGGCGGCTATCAGGCCTGGCCGTTCAGGGGCTTCTCCCCGGAATGGCACAACTTCGTACAGGGGGCCACGCCGCGGCAGCTGGCGGTCCTCGGGTTCCCGGCGCCGGGCCACGCCTTCTGGACCGACGACACCCTCGACGGGGTGGCCAGGCGCTATCCCGGCCTGGACCTGACCCCGTGGCGGCAGGCGCGGACCGGTGCGGTGGCCGCGGGCGGCGGCGACTAGCGCGGGGCGGCGTCGGCCGTGTCGCCCCCGCCCGCCTGGCGCTCGATCTCCTTGAGGTCGAAGTAGTCGCGCCAACGGGTGACCAGTCCGTCGCCGTTGACGTCGACGACGGTGCAGCCGTGGATCTCGATGGGGATGCTGGCGCCGAGCGTTCCCCTCCCGATCCATTCGAACGCACCACCGCGGTCGTCCCCGCGCACCCAGAGGATCTCCTGCTGCCAGTCCGGGAACGATGCCTGGGTCATCTCCTCGATGGCGGCGATGTCCGTGGTGGGGGCGTTGACAGGATCGCTGAACAGCGCCCCCGGCGCGAAGAAGGAGGGGAAATCCCCTTCGGGACCCAGTGCCTTCTCGAGGGCTCCGGCCCATGCCGACCAGTCCATCCCGTCACGGTACCGCTTCTGGAGCTGCCGGGCCGGCGGCGCGCGCTCCGGGCCGGAGGCGGTGCCCGGTCAACCGTCGTCCCGCCCGAGCCGCCCGACGTGGGCCGACATCCCACCGTCAATGGCGATCATCTGCCCGGTGATGTACCTCGAGTCCTCGGAGGCCAGGAAGACGACGAGGCGGGCGATGTCGTCGGGCTGGCCGAGGTAGGGCGTGAGGGTGGCCCGGCCCAGGCCCTCCAGGACCCCTTCGGGGAGATGGGCGCGCACGGCGTCGGTGATGATCAGCCCGGGCACGATGGTGTTGGCCCGCACGCCCTGCTTTCCGTGGCCGGTGGCCACGTACATGGTCAACGTGTTCACGCCCGCCTTCGACACCCCGTACGACGTCCGGGTCCAGTCGCCCTTCAGCGATGCCCCCGAGGACATGTTGATGATGGATCCGCCGCCGGTGCGCACCATCTCGGGGATGGCGTGTTTGCAGGTGAGCATCTGGCTGCGCAGGTTGACCGCCATCGTCCTGTCCCACACCTCGAGAGGCAGATCGGTCACCGTGGTGTCCCGGGACAGGAAGCCGGACTCGGTCAGCGCGGCGTTGTTGTGGAGCACGTCGAGGCGCCCGAACCGGGACACGGTCGCGTTCACCGCCGAGGTGACCTCGGCCTCCTCGGAGAGGTCCACCCGCTCCCAGGTCGCATCGGCGCCCGACGCCCGGATGCGCTCGGCGACGCCGGCGGCGCCGTCACCGTCGATGTCGAAGATGGCGACCGAGGCGCCCTCTTCGGCCAGGGCCCCGGCCGTCGCCGCCCCGATACCGCCGGCACCGCCGGTCACGATGGCCACCTTGCCGTCCAAACGTCCCACTGTCAGTCCCTTCGATGCACCGCCGTCGTCCGGGCAACGGTGCGTCTAGGTGACGGCCTCGATGTCCTCGGGATCGGGAACGATGGCTCCTTCGGCATCGAGGATGGGGGCGAGAAGGTTGAGATCGGGGTTGTCCAGATCGGGGTTGTTGGGGTCGTAGCCCTTCTCGGCGCAGAATCTGATCAGCCGGCGCTCCTGGGCCAGGCGCAGGACATGGCCCGTCACCTCGTTCGAATCTGCCATCGTTGGTTCCTCTCCGGATGCGTTGGCCCCACGCTACCCAGTCCCCATCGACGGTTGCGTTCACCGGTCGGGGTCGGACCGGTGAGTCGTCTCTTCCCAGCCTCCGCCGGCCCGGACAGCCCGACCGGACGCCCGCGCCGGCCCGGTGGGCTGGACCGGAACTGCTGCGGCCGCCGCCGTTCTGGTTGCGACGGCAACTACGATGACCGGATCGAGACCTGAGCTGCGCCAGGACGCGTAACGCCTGCCCGGCCCGAAGGGACAGTGGCGTGGGCCATCTGCGGCTCGGGACGGAGGAGACATCGGGTGCTAGAGCTCATCGCCATTGGCTTCGTGGCCGGAGTCGTCGCCGGCATCTCTCCGTGCATCCTCCCGGTGCTGCCCGTCATCCTGGCTGTCGGCGTCACCGCCCCAACCGACACCCCCGGCGAAGCCACGCCACCCGGCCCGGCCGGGACCACCGGGGCCTACCCGGCGGCACCGTCGGCGGCGATCGCCGGCGCGCCGTCGACGTTGGTGGCGCAGCCCGATGTCGACCGGGAGGTGCACAGCGGGGGCACGCCCGGTCCCGGGGCGAGGTGGCGGGCCCAGCTGCGGCCGATCTCGGTGGTGGCGGGGCTGGTGGTCAGCTTCAGCCTGCTGATCCTCACCGGTTCGGAGATACTGTCGGCGCTCGGGCTCCCGCAGGGGTTCTGGCGGGACGTGGGCATCGTGCTGCTGGTCGTGGTGGGTATCGGGTTTCTGTTCCCGCCGCTCTCGTCCGTGCTCGAACGGCCGTTCGCCCGCCTGACCACTCGCCACCAGCCGGACGGGTCGGCGGGCGGCTTCATCATCGGCCTGGCCCTTGGCCTGCTGTTCGTGCCCTGCGCCGGACCGATCCTGGCCGCCATCACGGTGGCCGGCGCCACCGACAAAGTGGGGTGGACGGCGGTCTTCCTGACCGTGGCCTTCGCCCTGGGGGCCGCCCTCCCCTTGCTGGTGGTGGCCGTGGCCGGCAGCCAGCTGACCCAGCGCACCAAGGCACTGCGCCGGCACGCCCCCCGGGTTCGCCAGATCAGCGGGGTGGTGATCCTCGTCATGGCCCTGGCCATCGGGCTGAACGCGTTCACCGGCCTCCAGCGGGACGTGCCCGGCTATACGAGTACCCTCCAGAACAAGATCGAAGGCGGGAGCACCGTCCGCCGGCAGCTCAGTGCCCTCAGCGGCAACGTGACCAAGGGCAACGCCACGCTGGCCAACTGCAACCCCAACGCCACGACCCTCCTCGAGTGCGGACCGGCGCCGGACTTCGCCGGGATCACGGCTTGGCTGAACACGCCGGGCGGGAAGCCGTTGACCATGGCACAACTCCGGGGCAAGGTCGTCCTGGTCGATTTCTGGACCTACTCCTGCATCAACTGCCAGCGGAGCCTTCCCCACGTGGAGGCGTGGTATCGCGACTATGCCGCCGACGGCCTCGTCGTGGTCGGCGTCCACACCCCCGAGTTCTCCTTCGAGCACCTGGTCTCAAACGTGCGGACCGAGTCGGCTGCGTTGGGGGTCAGCTACCCGGTGGCCGTCGACGACGATTACAAGACCTGGGACGCCTATGACAACGAGTACTGGCCGGCCGACTACCTGATCGACGCCGAGGGCCAGGTGCGCCACGTGAGCTTCGGCGAGGGGGGCTATTCGGCCATCGAGCGGCTGATCCGCCAGTTGCTCACCGCCGCCCATCCGGGTGTCGTCCTGCCCGGGGCGACCAACGTCCCCAACAAGACACCGACCGGCGAGCAGAATCCCGAAACCTACGTGGGCTACCAGAAGCTGGAGTACCTCGAGCCCGAGGACAACCCCGTGGAGGACGAGCCGGCCATCTACCGGTTCCCCCCGTCGCTGCAGCTCGGCGGGCTCGGGTGGTCGGGGACGTGGACCGACCACGCCGAAGAGGCCACCGCCGGCCCCCACGCCAGAATGGAGCTCAGCTTCGTGGCCGACGACGTGTACCTGGTGCTCGGGGGATCAGGGACCGTCAAGGTCTCGGTCGACGGCAAGCACACCCGGACCATCGCCGTGGACGGGGTACCGAAGTTGTACACCCTGTTCCACGGCGGTTCATCCACGATGGGGACATTGGAGTTCAGTGCCTCGCCCGGAGTGCAGGCCTACGACTTCACCTTCGGCTGAGCCGGTCGCACACCCCGTTCCCCTCCCGTCGCTCCGTCTGCCACCTGTCGCTCCGTCCCCCACCTGTCGGCCCCGGATCCGGGGAGCTCGGGCCACGGACCGGGCTATGTACCGGGCGTGGCCACGATGAGCCTGAGTGATCCGAGGTAGGTCGGCTGGGTACGCAGCGACCCGTACCGTCGATCCCATTCGCCGCTCCCGAGGTGGCGCCGGAGCCTGTCGACAGCCCGTTGCGCGTCCTCGGATGAGACAAAGCCCCAGGCCGACTGGGATCGGCGGACGGCGGGGTCGAGGAACCGTTCCGGCCGGGCATAGAACGCCTCGGTGAACCCATCGGCGCAGTCGGCCGGTATCGGGACAGCCGTAACGGTGGACCTGCCGCCGAGGACGTCGCGGATATGGGCGATGGGTGGATAGCGGAGGCGCTCGGCGGCGACGAGCTCGGGCACGTAGTGCGCCAGCCAGAAGTCATCGAGAGCGTCGCCGTCAAAGGTCAGAACGACTACCGGGCCGCGGCTCACCCGCCGCAGCTCGGCCAATCCCCTGTCCGGGTCGCTCCACTGGTGCACGGTGACCATGGCCATGGCGGCGTCGAACGAACCGGCGGGAAAGGGAAGATCCTCGGCCACGGCATCGATGGCCGGCGGCCGATCGGGCGGCCGTTGCGCCCGCATGGCCGCTGACGGCTCGACGGCGGTGACATCGAGATGGGCCGGCTCGTAGGATCCCGCTCCCGCCCCCACATTGACGATGCTGCGCGCCGGTCCGAGGCTCCGGTGCACGAGGGAGGCGATCGTCGGGTCGGTCCTCCGTTGGACCGAGTAGCCGGCTCCCTTCGTCTCGTAGTCGAAGTCACCGGCGGGCGGCATGGAAACGAGCCTAGGCAGTGGCGGCGCCGCCGCGTCAATACTGGGGCCATGCCCGGCTTGGCGCTCTTCGATCTGGACAACACCCTCCTCGATCGGGAGAAGGCATTCGGGATGTGGAGCGCACGGTTCATCGAGTCGCACGGTCTGGGTGGGGATGCCATGGAGGTGATCCGGCGCCTGGACGCGGATGGCAGTGTTCCGCGGCAGGAGTTCCTGGCCGACGTGCGACGGGCGTTCCACCTCTCCACCGGGGTAAGCGCCCTGCTGGAGGCCTACTACGAGGAGTACCCGGCCCTGTTCTCGGTCGAACCCGGGACACTGGCCGCCATCAGAGCCCTGCGCGGTGACGCCGTCAGAGTCGGGGTGGTCACCAACGGACCTCCATCGCAATGGGCCAAGATCGAGGCCGCCGGGCTCGTCGGCGAGCTCGACGCCGTCTGCATCTCGTCGGTGGTCGGCGCCTGGAAGCCGGACGTCGCCATCTTCGAAGAAGCGGCCCGCCGATGCCGGGTTCCTCTGGCCGGCTGGATGGTCGGCGACTCCGCCGAGGCCGACATCACCGGCGGACGCCGAGCCGGGTTGCGGACCATCTGGATGGCCCGGGGCCGCGCCTGGCCGCCGGGAGAGGCGGCTCCGGATTTCACCGTGGGCACCATCCCCGAGGCCGTGGAGATCATCGTCGCATCCGGGTGACGGCCGAACTGGAAGGAGCTCCGTCGGTCAGCCGCGGCCGGGACCCGTCGGTGGCGCCTCCGACGCCGTCGGGGTCAGGTGGACGTGCTCAGTCCCGAGGAGAGCCAGGCCAGGCGATGGCCCAGTTCTGCGGCGGTGGTGGGCTGGCCGTAGTAGAAGCCTTGGACGATATGGCAACCGAGCTGGTCGAGGAACTCGACCTGGGCGGCCGTCTCCGCCCCTTCGACGATCACATCGAGGTCGAGCGCGTTGGCAATGCCCACGATGGCCCTGAGCAGGGCCAGTGCCTGGTGGTCCGAGCCGAGCGGATCGACGAAGCTCCGGTCGACCTTCAGGATGTCGATGGGCAGATCCCGGAGGTAGGCCAGCGACGAGTAGCCCGTGCCGAAGTCGTCGATGGCGATCCGGACCCCGAGCTTGCGCAGCTCCTGCAGCTGGCGCTTGGCCTGCTGGGTGTCGGCCATCATGATGCGTTCGGTGATCTCCAGCACCAGCAGCTTGCCCGGGAGCCCGGACTCGCCCAGCGCCCTGTCCACCCGGCCGATGAGATCGGCGGAGAACATTTCCGGTGCCGACAGGTTCACGGCAATCGAACATGCCCGGGCCGGGTCGATCAGTTGCCACTCCTTGGCCTGGACGCAGGCCCGGCGCAAGATCCAGTCGCCGAGGGGCTCCATCAGGCCCATCTCCTCGGAGACCGACAGGAAGGCGTCCGGGGCGAGCAGCCCCCGATGCGGATGCCGCCAGCGCAACAGCGCCTCCGCCCCGATGATGGCATTGGTGGCCGAGTGGACCACGGGCTGATAGTGGACCTCGAACTGGTCCTGGGCCAGTGCGTCTCTCAATTCGGTCTCGAGCTCGAGCCGCATCACCAATCGGTCGTGCATGGATCCCTCGTAGACGGAGATCCGGTTCCGACCGGCTGCCTTCGCCTCCGACATGGCCCGATCCGCGTCGCGCAGGACGGACTCTGCGGTGGCCGGGGGGACGATCTCGACGATGCCGATGCTCACCGTGACGGCCACGCGACCCCGGCTGAGCGAGTACGGCGCACTGAGGGAGGCGAGAAGCCGATGGGCCAGCGCCTCGGCTTCCCCCATCGTGCATCCATCCAGGAGGGCCACGAATTCGTCCCCCACCAGGCGGGCGGCCAGGTCATGGTGGCGAAGGTCCGACTGCAGCCGCTTGCCCACGGCCACCAGGAGCTCGTCCCCCGCGGCATGGCCGTAGGTCTCGTTGATCACCTTGAAGCCGTCCAGGTCGATGAAGAGCAGTGCCGAACCGGAACTGCCCGCCATCCGCTCGATCCGGTCCGAGAGGTAGAGGCGGCTGCCCAGTCCGGTCAGGACATCGGTGTTGGCCTGGACGATCAGGCGCTTCGTCTTCAGCCTGGCCCGTTCCGACCGGGCGGCGAGGACCTCCGATATGAGCAGCCAGATGGCCAGCGTCAAGAAGAGCCTCACCCCCACTTCGGCCGTCCACGGTCTTTGCACCACGACCCAGACCGGCGCCACCATCAAGACGAACCGTGGGCCCACGCCCCGTGCCTGCGTCAATCCGATGTAGACGAAGGCCAGGGTGAGGAAGCCCGAGTATTCGACGGCACCCCCGCCGTGGGGGAGGAGCGACAGGGCCAACTCGCTGATGACCAGGAGCACCGGGAAGCACAGCAGCAGAATCCTCCTGGTGGTGCCGTTCAGGAGAGCCAGCAGCAGCACGTCCACCACCGCGGTGGTTCCGGCGATGGCTCCAACGGCTCCGCGGTACTCCTGGGCCAGGTGAAGGGATGCATCCGCCCCGATCACGATCAGGCAGAAGGCGGCGACGAGCCCGAATCCGAGCAGCACGTCCTGGTCGCCGGGACGGGAGGTGGTGCGAGCCCAGATGGAGCGCAACAGGCGGCGAGCCCTGGTCACCCCGCCGTTCCCGGACGGACGCCTCTCCCCGCTCATGGCCGGGCCGGTGCGCCGCAGGTCGGGGTGGCGATCCGACAGGTCATCGCTGGCGTCGGGGGGAGTTCGGGCGACGGAGTCGCTACCAGGCAACCTGGAGCTCCGCGAAGGAGTCGAGATAGGCGCGCTCACCGTCGGTGAGGTCGACGAACTGGATCCCCGCCCTCAGGCGTTGGTTGCGGCCGGCACCGATGTTACGGAGCTCGCCGCGGAGGTGAACGGCGAGGAGCATCCGGCCCCCGATGATCTCGTCCTCTCCGGTGTCGATGAGCTCGACACCGGCACCGGCTGATGACACGTCGACGACCCGACAGTCGCGCCACTGGTGCTCGGGGTCCTCCTCGAACATGAATTTGCCTCGCCAATCGGTGAACTGTCGAGGCACGAGCCTTCGAATCGGTTCCATGGCATACCTCTAACTGAGGGGGGCTCCCTGCTCTCGGCCTGCATGTCCAAACCAGGTGCGGCGCACCCAGGCGCCACCAAGTCGGATGGTCCCTCGCTGGTCGTTATCGGCAGTAGCCGACGACCTCTGAAGCGATTCCCCCCTATTTCCACTACGGCCGTAGGAGTTCATCCGCCCCCCGGCGAGGAAACGGCCCGCTGGCCTGGGTCCGCCCTCTTTCTGGCAGTCTACCTGCCCGTTTGTCCGTCGATCAGCTCGCGCAGGATATCGGCGTGCCCGGCATGACGAGCTGTCTCTTCCAACAGGTGCATCAGGACCCAGCGAAGGCTCACCTGTGTCCCGGCGCCGGGGTCCAGGGCGGGGGCATCGAGGTCCGGAGCGTCGGCCACCACGGCATCGCTGCGCCTCCAGGTCTCACGGTAGGCGGCCACCGCCGACCGGACCGTGTCCTCCGGGCGCAGCTCGTCGTCCTCGACGAAGGGGGGACGACCGGCGAAGCGATGGAGAAGCCAGATGGATTCGGCCCGGGCCATGTGCCGCAGGAGCCAGAGGAGGGAGGTCCCGCTGGCCACCGGTGACGCCCGGGCAGCGTGCTCACTCACTCCTTCGACCTTCTTGACGAGGGAGTCCCGCTGGTACTGCAGGAGCGCCTGGAGTGTCTCCCGCTCACCCGTCTCGAGCCGGGGCGGCTTCTGGTCGGCCACGGTGGGGATCCTACGGCTTCGGATCCGATCCGGTCCCCTGTTTCTTGTACGCCTGACGGGCGCGGTCCCGGCCGGAGGGGCTTCCCGCCGGTTCAGGGTGTGGATCGCCGGCGCCGGCTTAGACTGCGGGCCATGGAGCTGGCGCTGCCCAAGGGCGGTCCGGGGCAACGGGAACAGGCCCTCGAGGTGCTCCTCTCGAGCTCGCTCGAGCCCATCGTGGACCTGGTGGCGTGGTCGCCGGCAGCCGACACCTACGAAGTGGCCTCGGCCCACGGGCACCTTCGATTCACGCGGGACCGGGGTCGGGACGGGGACGACCGACCCTCCTGGTACGCCGCCCGCCTGCTCGACGGTGAGAACCCGGTGGCTCGACAGGATGTCTCGCACCTCGGGCAGCTGGGCGACGAGATGGCCGACCCGCACCCGGATCGGCGGTCGAATTCCTACCCCCATGCCTTCGACCACCTGGCCCAGCTCTTCGACCACCCCTCCGCTCCCGACCTCGTGGTCCTGCACAGCGCCTCCCACTACTGGGGGGACCAGGGGGGCCACCTGGGTGAGCACGGGTCGCTGGGCGTGGTGCAGGCCCGGGCGCCCTTCATAGCCGCCGGAGCCGGGGTGCAGGCGCAGGGAATGGTCGATGCCTCCTGCCGGCTCATCGATGTGGCCCCGACCGTCCTCGAGCTGCTCGGCTGTCCGGCACCGTCGCCGTCCCGACCCTCCGCCAGGCTCATCGGCCAGGACGGTGAGATCGTCCGGGACATCGCCGCCGAACCAGGTGCCGCCGGTCATGTCGTCGCCTTCCTGCTCGACGGGACGAACCCGAATGTGCTCTACGACCTGGCCGGCCGGGGCGAGGCCCCCAACGTCGCCCGCCTCATGCAGATGGGGACGGCCTATCGCTATGGTGCCGTCGCCTCCCTCCCGACGGTGACCCTGGCCAATCACACCACCATCCTTACGGGGCGCCACCCCGGTCATCACGGGATCCTCCACAACGCCTGGATCGATCGGGCCAGCGGAGACCAGGTCGTGACCAACTCACCGTCCACCTGGCCGACGTCCATGTCCTGGCTCAGCGCCGGAGTCGAGACCATCCACGACGCCGTGCACAGGGGACTGCCGGGATCGGTCACGATATCGATCAACGAGCCCTGCGACGTCGGAGCCGACTATTCCATCTTCGACCTCATGCGCAAGGGCGAACCCATCGACCGTCCTCCTCCCGCAGACGACCTCCCCGACGCCACCACGCGCTTCGTCCGGCCCAGCAAGGACTACCGGTGGTCCTCCCTGATCGATCACACCGCCGCCGATCAGTTCTGCGGCATCTGGGGGGCAGCTACCGAGGGAGAGAGTGGTCGGTGCCCACGTTCAGTTGGATGAACTTCACGTTGACCGACGCGGCGTTCCACGAGGGAGGGCCCTATTCGGCGATGGCGGCGGCGTCCGTCCGGGACACCGACCGGCGCATCGGCCGCGCCCTCGAGGCTGTGGAGCGTGCCGGGGTCTTCGATCGGACCGCCTTCCTCCTGGTGGCCGACCATGGGATGCAGCTCGCCGATCCGAGCGTGACCGGAGACTGGGACGTGGCCCTTGCCGACGCCGGTGTGCCTGTGAGGGACGAGGGCTACGGATTCCTCTACCTGTGATGCACAGGCCCACGGTGCACCGTGGGCCGGGCCCGGCCAGCTGACCGGTCGGAGACGAGCGGGCCCCCCTCCGGCTGCGTCCGCGGCTGTTGTCAGAAAAATTGGCCACCGTTCTCACTGCGGTCAGGTCGTGTTCATCTCCGATTGCTAGGGTTCTGACGCGGATGGTGTCGCGTCCGCGCTCCGGCATCGAGCAACCCTTTTGACCATGCGAGTGTTCCTTCCCTGACCATGCGAGTCCTCATCACCAACGACGATGGCATCGACAGCGCCGGCCTCAGATCACTGGCCGACATGGCCAGGCTGCGGGGTCACGATGTCCAGGTCGCGGCTCCGTGCTGGGATGCCAGCGGGGCCAGTTCGTCGGTGACGGGCGTGAGCCAGATCGGCGAGGTGGTCAGCGAACCGCGGGAGTGGGAAGGCTGGGCCAAGGACGCTGTCAGGGCGGTCGACGCCACTCCTGCCCTGATCGTGTTCTACGCCCTGCACGAGAGGTTCGGTCAACGTCCCGATGTCGTCCTCTCCGGAATCAACCGGGGCGCCAACACCGGTCGATCGATACTCCATTCGGGGACCGTGGGGGCCGCCTTCACCGCCTACCAACAGGACTGCCCTGCTCTCGCCGTGTCATCGGCGGTATTGGATCTGGCCGCGTCGGATCCTGTCCACTGGGAGAGCGCGGCGCATATCGCCGGATTTCTCTTCGACTGGTTGATCGTGGAGAAGCCGCCGGCCGTTCTCAATTGCAACGTGCCCAACCGGCCTCTCGAAGAGGTGTTGGGCATTCGTGTCGGATCGTTGGCCCACATAGGGGCGGCGCAGACATCGGTGACCGAGGAGAAGGGAAGGCCGGTGCAGGTCACCCTGGGCGGCGAGGACGAGAGCGCCGAAGTCGAATCGGACGCGGCACTGCTCCAGCGGGGATTCGCCTCTGTCACCGCGCTCCGGCCCGTCGTCGAGGACCTGAACACCGATCTCGCCGGATTCCTCGGGGCCAGCGACGCCCGATCGGCTGTCGCCCGGTGCTGACGCGGTCTGTCCCCGGCGGAGTGGAAATGCCCGATGGAGTGGAGGGCGGCGGCGAGGATGGGTCGGAGAATCCGTCGTCTGACGCCGTCTCGATCCGACGGACCCGGATCGTCGGCCGGCGCTCGCGGTGGCTGACCGTGGAATGGCTTCTCGCCGGACAGACCACCCCGGGGTGGATGAAGGCATTCGAGGACGTGTGGCGTACCCGTCGTGCCGGTGCCGTCACGGGTGCCTATGGCGGACCGATCGTGATGCAGGACCAGACCGTGGTGTGGGCGGTGTCGTCAGCCGACGTACGGGCGGCCATGGGCTATGTCGAATTCGCAGTGGCGTCTGCCAACGACCACCCGTGAAACTTGCGACGGGGGGCTGAGCGACCTCATTCCGCAATGAGGACCACCGAGGGTCTGTCCGACGGTAACCTCCTCGAGCATGGAGAAGAGCGACCAGGGACGGTCCGGTGAGGCGAAGAGCAGCAACTCGACGAAGGGTGGGTCGTCCCCCGAGGATTGGCGTGGGGCCACGCTGTCGCGAATCGGCGAGTTGATCAGACAGGCCGACCCCGGCGTGGTCGAGGAGCGGAAGTGGCGAAAGCCGTCGAACCCGGATGGGGTGCCGGTCTGGTCGCACGACGGCATGATCTGCACAGGCGAGACCTACAAGACCCATGTGAAGGTCACCTTCGCCAAGGGCGCCTCCCTGAAGGATCCCTCACACCTGTTCAACTCGAGTCTCGAGGGGAACGTGCGCCGTGCCATCGATATTCACGAAGGCGGGAAGGTGGACGAGAAGGCCTTCAAGGCTCTGGTCCGAGCGGCGGTGGCGCTGAACGGGACCCCCGGTCGCAGATGAGCTGACACGGAGGAGATCCGGGGGACGGGCGGCGGCTTGCCCGTCCGTGGCTTGGGGGTCGTGCCGGGTCGGGGCCGTTTGACCGATCTCCCGAGCCGGTGATGGCTGACGCCGGCCCTGTCGTCGGGGACGGTCGGGCGTAGAGGGATCGGCGGCCGTACTCTTGCGCCACGAGGAACTCGAATGCAACGCAGTGGGAGGGGCCGGAAAGGGCGTGCCCTCGGATGTAGCCAAAGGAGCCGCCGGTGCACGATCAGGCAGGGAACCCGCCCGAGGCCGGACCGCCGGTCCCGAAGCGGCTCGTCGATCGTCTCGATCCCCGGTTGGTCAACACACTGACCGTCCTCGGGTTCGGACTGCCGCTGGCCGCGTACGTCTGGCTGATCGCGCACGACAGCGTCAACGTCATCGTCAGTGACCAGTGGAGCAACGTCACGCTCATCGAGCAGACGTGGTCGCACCACTTCGACTGGTCGGCGCTGTGGGCGCCCCACAACGAGAATCGGATCTTCTTCCCCAACATCATCGCCGTGGTCCTGGCCCACACCGTGCACTTCAACATCCAGGTGGAGGAGTTCCTGGGCGGGGCCATGCTGGTGGCGGCCACCGCCCTGCTCATCTGGGCCCACCGACGGCGCTCCCCGTCCACCCCCTGGCTCTACTACTGCCCGGTGGCCATCGTGGCCTTCTCGCTGGTGCAGTACGGGGACACGCTGTGGGGCTTCCAGGTGGCCTGGTACCTGGTGCTCTTGTCCCTGGCCGCCGTCATCGTGCTCCTCGATGCCCGGACCCTGGGCTGGATGGCCCTCGGCGGGGCGGTGGCCGCCGCCGTGGTCGGGAGCTACTCCCTGGTCCAGGGGCTCCTGATCTGGCCGGTGGGGCTGATCCTCATCTACCACCGACGACGCCGGTGGCCGGTGGCCGTGGCCTGGGTGGCGTGTGCCGCCGCCACCGTGGTCCTCTACTACTACAACTTCAGGAACAAGGCCGCCGGCGCCTACCCCCACTTCTGGAGCCACTATCCGCTGCGCACGCTGAAGTTCTTTCTGTTCCTGGTGGGTGACGTGGTGGGATCGGACCGGACCGCCCGGCATCCGGGGAACACCGCCATCCTGGCCTTCGGAGTGGTCATCGTGGTGCTGGCCGTGGCCGTGGTGCTCCTCTACGGCATCCGCCGGGACGAGCAGGGACCCGGTCCCATCGGTGTCGCCCTCATCTGCTTCGGCCTGCTGTTCGCCCTGCTCGTCACCCAGGGCCGGGCCTATCTGGGCTACGTCGGGGCCAGCGCCTCCCGCTACACCCTGTTCGACCTCCTCATCCTGATCGGGATCTACCTGGCCCTCCTCGGACACCCGCCACAGAGATCCCCGGCCGAACCGCGCTCCACCGAGGCCTCCCCGGGCGCAGAGACACACTCCCCGGTGCGAACCCCCGGGCGGGTCCTTACCTGGGTGGACGGCACCGGCCTCAAGTGGGGGAGGGCCGTCGTCATCGTGGCCATCGTGGTGCAGGTGGCCGTCGGGGTACCCGACGGTCTCCGCGGGGCCACGACACACCGATCCGAGCAGGCCTACTACGCCTACATCCTGGGCCACGGGCACCGACTCTCGGATCTGGAACTGCGAGACGTGGATCCCTTCGAGCGGCCCGACTGCGCCAGGCAACTGGTCAGGGTGGCAGAGCGATACCGCCTCAGCTTTTTCGCACAGGGCGTCCCTGCTCACCCCGCTGTCCAACGGAGCGCGGCATCGGCTCGACGCTCGCCGTCCGATCAGGACGATCGTGCCGCCCTGTCCGCCAGGTGCCTGGTTGCGACGTGATCCCACCTGGTCGATGCACGGCGAGCGGGCACGTCAGGGAGCGCAATCAGGCCCGCAGCCCTAGTCCGGCCACGTTCTGGGCCGTCGAAGAGACCTGGCCGAGACGGATCCCCACGTCCACCGGGAGCGTCACGGGCGGCTGGCCCGGACCGATCCCCAGCTGACCGCTCTTGTTGTCGCCCCAGGCCCACAGCCTTCCGCTCGAGTCGATGGCGTAGCTGGCGTAGCCGCCCGAGCTCACGTTCACGAAGGTGACGCCTCGGGGGACGTGCACCCGGACCGGCACCGCGGAGTCGGCCCCGCTCCCGATGCCGAGCTGACCGCGATCGTTGTTGCCCCACGCCCAGACACCTCCGTCCCGGAGGATGGCGATCGTCTGGCCGTTTCTGGCCCCGCTTCCGCCCTGGAAGACCCGGGTGACGGCAGAGGGCAGGTCGACTCTGACGGGGTAGGCGCTGTTGGCGGTGGAGCCGTTACCCAATTGGCCCGCCGCGTTGTAGCCCCAGTTGTAGTAACTCCCGTTGGCCAGCAGGGCTCCGGACCCCTCCCACGACGAGGTCAGGGCACTGACGTTCACGCCGCTCGGCAGTCCGACGACAGGCGTCGGGGTGCCGGTGGAGGAGGTCGATCCGTTTCCGAGCTCGCCGGCGTCGCCACCTCCGCAGGCGTAGACCCTTCCATGCGAATCGAAGAGTGCGTGGGTTCGGGCACCCGTCGCCAGTGTGACATCCGTGAGGGGAAGCTTTTGTGGGCGGCTGTTGACGAGATCCGGTAGGCAGAGGTCGCCGTCACCGTTGAGGCCCCATCCCCAGACGTGACCGGACGAGTCGATGGCAAGGCCGGCGTCGAACGGCATCGGGTTCGGCAGTGACGTGATGGAGACCCCGGCCGGGAAATCGACCTTCACAGCCTTTGTCTCATAGGGCGTCAACTCTCCGTTCCCGAGCTCGCCGTAGCTGTTCACACCCCAGGCATAGACGGCACCCGTCGAAGTGAGGGCATAGCCATCGGAATTGGAGGTGGCGATCTGCACGGTCCTGCCTCGGATGCCGGTGATCGCCCGCGGGCTGTCGAGCTCGAGCTGTGTGATCGCGCCTCTGTTGCCGACCACCCCCCATCGGTAGACGGTGGCGGTATCCGTGGTCGTGGTGCCGGTGCTGGTGCTGGTGCTGGTGCTGGTGCTGGTGCCGCAGGCCGCGAGCAGGGAGGCGACTGCCAACAGCCCGGCTGCGATGAGAGCGGACGGGTGCCGGGCGGCACGCGTTGCCGGGGGGTGGATGATCAGAGAGGGGACATGGAACGAACCATGAGGTGAGCGGGTCATGGACTGCCCGGCCCGGTGGCCGAGCCCCGAGTCTCCCGTCTTCGACGTACGCGGAACCGGACCATCTGCCCCAACAGAAGCACCCCGGCGACCGCCAGCAGGCCTCCCGCGACGTGGCCGGACAGGACGAGTAGGGAACCAAAAGCGACCATGGCGATCCCGATCGCTGAGCGCTGCCAGGGTGTTGCCCGAATGAGGGCTTGTCGGACCAGAGGACCGCTGCCGTAGGGCATGAGGAGAGCTCCTTTTCCGGATACGGATGCCACCGTCATATTAGTCTATCAACTAGACTGTCAACCAAGATGACGAATCGACCAGACGAGCCAGCGGGCGCCCAACCGGGGCCGGACGGCCCGGCGGCACTGCTTCCGTGGCTGCTCCGCCGGACCAACCAGCGTTATCGGGCCGCCATCAGGCAGCGGCTGGCGGATGGCGGGTTGGCAGGGCTGCCGCAGCCCGGGTACTGGGCGCTCATGATCCTCTCCAGGGGCGGTACCGACGCCGGCCAGCTCGTACGCGAGATGGGCATCAGCAAGCAAGCGGTGTCCAAGCTCATCGATGCCCTGGTGAATGGCGAATTCGTCGATCGAAAGCCCAATGACGTCGACAGGCGCCGGACCGACCTCCTGCTCTCCCCCAAGGGACGCCTCGCCGCCGATATCGTCGCCGACGCGGTTCGGGACACCGAGGACGCCATGACCCGGGAGCTCGGTGCCGAACGGTTCGCAGATCTGGTCCGGTCCCTCGATCAATTGACGCGGCACCACGGCTGACGCTTGCGCATGCAGTCGGTTCAGACGTCGGCCACGCTCTTCGGGTCGGGGTCGAGCGCGGCCATGGACGCCTCGTCGGCCTCGATGACCGCCTCGAAGTCCTCATAGCTCCACCGCAGCGAGCCGTTTCGAAGGTCGTCCATCACCCCGTCCACCCAGTGCAGCTCGGCCTCGGTGACGGTTCGGAGGTACTCGGACTCGAGCAGCGTCACCCGGGGGAGTGTCCCCGAGTGCTCCGCCAGATCGCGATCGTGCTGGGCGACGATGTCGCGCAATGCCTCCGCCCGTTCCTCCAACACGGCCAGTGACTCCTCTGGGCTCAGTCCCATCACGAACGACAATGCGGCGGGAAACTCGGGGAATTCGTTGCGTGGTGTGGAGAGCATGGTGGTGAGCCATTCGCGCGCCGTTGCCCGTCCCTCATCGGTCAACTCGTAGACGGTGCGCTCGGGGAACTGCTGATCTCGCTCGGTCTGGCGAACGACGATGAGCCCGGCCTCGTGGAGCCGGTTGATCACCCGGTACAGGTTCGCCCGCTGCCCGACGTTCACGACCTTGTCCTTGCCCCAGAGCTTGATGAGGCGCTGGATCCCGTAGGGGTGGAGAGGGCCCACCTGCAGCAAACCCAGTACCGCCAACCCCAGTGGTGAAGGGCGGAGAGGGGCGCTCATGCTTCCAGGGTACACAGGATCCACCTCGTACTAGTAATTTAAGGACTAGACACTTATAAGCTAGTTGATATATAACTAGTAAACAAACTACTATGACGAACGAGGCCGCCCCGCCGGGAAAGGAAGTGGCTCGATGACCACTCCGCTGCTCGAAGCAATCGATCTCACGGTCACATTCGGGAAGGTGAGGGCTCTCGACGGCCTGAGCCTGGTGGCCCCGGCGGGCCAGGTCCTTGCCGTTCTCGGTCCCAACGGAGCGGGGAAGACCACGTTCGTCCGGACCATCGCCACCCTGGTCGCACCGACCAGCGGGACGCTCCGGGTGCAGGGGAACGACGTGCTTCGGAGTCCCATGGCCGTCCGCCGGAACATAGGACAGGCCGGTCAGTTTGCCGCCGTCGAGCCCGCCATGACCGGGCGCGAGAACCTGGTCATGACGGCCAGGCTCTTCGGACATCCGAAGAGAGCCGCCGGCCGGGCCGCGTCGATCGTCATCGAGCAACTCGATCTGGAAGAGGTGGCCGATCGGCGCTGTGCGACCTACTCGGGCGGCCAGCGCCGACGACTCGACCTGGGGGCCAGCCTGGTAGGGGCGCCACGACTGCTATTGCTCGATGAGCCGACAACAGGGCTCGACCCGACCAGTCGCAGTGAAGTGTGGGACGCGGTGCGCAATCTCGTTGCCGGAGGGACCGATGTCGTGTTGACCACCCACTACCTCGACGAAGCCGACGAGTTGGCCGACCAGGTCGTGGTGATCGATCACGGAATGACGATCGCATCGGGCACCCTCGGTGAGCTCAAAGCGAACATCGGCCACGACGTCATCGAAATCGTCGTGACGGATCCGACCCGCCTCGACGACGCCGGAAGGATACTCCGGGAGGTGACCTCGAACCCGACCAGATCGGACCGTTCCGGGCGTCGGGCCAGTGCCTCGACCGCCGACGGGAAATACCAGCTTTCGGCCATGATCCAACGCCTGAACGACGCGGGCATCGGTGTCGACGAGATCGGATTGAGACGCCCGACCCTCGATGAGGTCTTCCTGGCGCTCACCGGCGACCGGCTGATTCCGGCCGTCGCACCTGCCGCGGCCCACAAGGGCGGTGCATGATGTCCGAGACCATCGTCGCCCCGACGGCAGTCCCGGGCGCGACCCGGGCCAGCGTCGAGGTCACCCGCCGGGCCCTGCGCAAGTATTTCCGGACCCCCGGCCTGTTAGCCATGGGCATCGTCCAATCGATCATGTTCCTCTTCATGTTCCGGTTCGTGTTCGGTGGAGCCATCGTTACCGGCGCCTCCAGCTACGTCGATTTCCTCGTGCCAGGCTATGTGGCCACCATCGTGCTGTTCACCGGAGGCGGCATTGCGGTCGCGGTCGCCGACGATCGCGACCAGGGCTTCACCGACCGGCTGCTCTCACTGCCGATCCCTCGACGTGCCCTCGTCCTGGGCCGCACCGTCGCGGACTCGACAACCAACACATGGTCGATATGCACAACCGCCGCCTTTGGCTTTCTGATCGGCTTCCGACTCCAGGGGAGCCTGGCCGAGGGGCTGGCCGCGCTGGGCCTTTGTCTCCTCTACGGCGTGGTCTTCACACTCGTCTTCATCGTCATGGGCCTGGCCGCCCCATCTGCTCAGGCGGCACAGGGCATGTCGATGGTGGCATTCGTCTTCGCCTTCATCTCGAGTACCTATGTCCCGGTCAGCTCGATGCCCGGGTGGCTCCAGCCGTTCGCCCGCTACCAGCCCATCACGCCGATGGTCGATGCCGCCCGTTCCTTGCTCGTCGGCTCGACCAGCGACGTAGCGCTGGCCCTCGGGTGGTGTCTGCTGCTCGTCGTGGTATTCGCCCCGACAGCCGTGCTCGGGTACCGGCACGCGTGACGCTTCCGCTCGACCGGATTCGACACGTCGTCGGGTCACGCGAGGCCGATCGGCCGTTGGTGTGGATGTGACGGGCACGTTCCGATCCTGAGCAGGTCCCCGTCGGTGGGCGCACCGACGTCTAGCCTGGCCGGCCGAGAGTGGCGGGCGGTGGCCGCGTGCGCCCGGAAGCTGAGCGAGGAGCGAGTATGACGTCTGTGGGACGGTCGATGCGGCACCTGAGGAACGTGGCCGGAGTGGCCACGACGCTGGTACTGACCTTCGCAGCCGTCGCCTTCCCGTCCGCAGAAGCTTCTGCAGCTCCGAAGACAGCCCGGGTCGTGGCATCCCCCCGCACCACCAAGCCCTGCCCCGCCGGCGGCACGGAGATGTCCTTTGTCAATCACGCCGGTCTGGACGCCTACGGCGCCGTGACCCTGACCGGCGCAGCCCGCATCACCCCGGCCGACCTGGTGAACGTTTCAAAGCCCATCGCCGATTATCCGGTCGACCGGAACGATCCGAGCGGTCGCACCCACTACTTCTGTGACAGCCACTGGACCGGTTCGGGCGCCGGCAACTTCTGGGTGTCCATCGGGCACCCGATCGCTGGGCTACCGAAGGTCCAGCCGACCGTCACCTCACCCTACCGGTGGGGCGAAATCGAGTTCGGAGCGCCGGGGGTGGGAGGCACCACGGACTTCACCAATGTGAACGCCTTCTCCTTTCCCCTCGACATGCAGGCGTACTCCACCCCGGGTGGTTCGAAGCCGGAGGAGGGATCGTCGTTCAGCGGGAACACCTGCCAAATCGTCAACGCCATGCGTACGGCGGTCGATCGGGCCGGGGCTGGCGCCGGCTGGAGAACGATCGAACAGACCAACGGTGGACAATTCACACGGATCATCGGTCCGGTGACCTACAACGGCACCAGCCAGCAGGCCGACTGGCCGAGCATGAACCGCTACATCGACGCGTTCAAGAAGACCTTGCCCGCCGTCACCTCCGGAAAGTACTCGGGCGACCGGGGACCGTTCGCCGTGGAGGGCTACTACTCGAGGAAGGTCAATCCGGCACCGGGCTGGTTCTACTACCAGGGGTACATCGGGCCTGAAAACGGCCTGACACTGATCGGGCACGTCAGCCAGAAGGCACCGGCGCCGTCGGGTGGCACCGTTGGTGGGACGGTCACCATCTCCAACCTCTCCGAAGCCGTCTACAGCGAGGCCCAGGGGCCGCATGCCACCGGCGGCTACAACGTGAGCCCGACGCCGCCCTGGTGGCCGGATTACAACGACGTCTACGCCGTGGTCGTCAACGATGCGCTCAGCGCCTTCGACTACGGCTACTGGGGCAGCGGCTACGGGACGGGGAAGGACAACAAGTTCTTCTGGAAGAGCTGGAACCCCCCCGTCAGCCCCACGGTGGGGAGGCCGGCCTACCCGTCCAAGCCTGCTGCATTCGGCCCCGCCCCCTACAACATCTACTCCAAGGTGCTCCACGGGTTCTCCCGCAACTATGCCTTCCCGTACAACGAGCAGTACGGCGGTGGCGGCAATGGCAACCCCTTGCTCACCTTGCCGGCCAACGGTGAATTTCGGGTGACCCTTCCGTCCGACGGCTTCGCCCGTGGGTCCCAGACGAAGTGTGTCAGCGGGAGCAGCGGCGGCGGCGTCGGCGTCGGCGGCGGCGTCGGTGCCGGTGGCGGTGCCGGTGCCGGCCCGGGGTACGACGAGGTGGCCTCCGACGGGGGGCTGTTCGCCTTCGGCGATGCCAGGTTCTACGGCTCCATGGGGGGCCGGCCCATCGACGCCCCGGTGGTGGGGATGGCGTCCACCCCCGACGGTGGCGGCTACTGGGAGGTGGCCTCCGACGGGGGGCTGTTCGCCTTCGGCGATGCCAGGTTCTACGGCTCCATGGGAGGCCGGCCCATCGACGCCCCGGTGGTGGGGATGGCGTCCACCCCCGACGGTGGCGGCTACTGGGAGGTGGCCTCCGACGGCGGGCTGTTCGCCTTCGGCGATGCCAGCTTCTACGGCTCCATGGGGGGCCGGCCCATCGACGCCCCGGTGGTGGGGATGGCGTCCACCCCCGACGGTGGCGGCTACTGGGAGGTGGCCTCCGACGGGGGGCTGTTCGCCTTCGGCGATGCCAGGTTCTACGGCTCCATGGGGGGCCGGCCCATCGACGCCCCGGTGGTGGGGATGGCGTCCACCCCCGACGGTGGCGGCTACTGGGAGGTGGCCTCCGACGGCGGGCTGTTCGCCTTCGGCGATGCCAGCTTCTACGGCTCCATGGGGGGCCGGCCCATCGACGCCCCGGTGGTGGGGATGGCGTCCACCCCCGACGGTGGCGGCTACTGGGAGGTGGCCTCCGACGGCGGGCTGTTCGCCTTCGGCGATGCCAGCTTCTACGGCTCGGCCGGTGGGGGGCCTCTCAACGCTCCGGTAGTGGGGATGGCTGCCGATGGAAGAGACCTGTCACCCGCCCTCCGCACGCCGGCGGCCACCGCCGTAGTCGGGTCAGGCGGATCCACGGACTCCTGAGGCGTGGGCACAGGAACGAGCGCACGGTCGGCGCTTCCCACGACGGTTCGACAACAACGGTTCACCGCGGAATTCGGGACGGGCCCGTGGGGTGAATGGCGATGGCATCTCGTCCCGATCGCTTCGCTTGGTACAGGGCAAAGTCAGCGCTGTCGAGGAGGTGCTCGGCACTGGGTGTCGATCGATCCAGCCCACCGACCCCGATGCTCACTGTTACCGGGACTTCGACTTCGGCAGGGAGGTCGTTCCGAATGCGTTCGGCGACTCCCACCGCGCCGGGGACGTCGGTGTCGGGGAGAAGCAGGGCGAACTCGTCTCCTCCGACCCGGCTGACCAGGTCGAAAGCTCTCCCGCTCTGCCGCAGCACCGTTCCGACGCCGGCCAGCACGTGATCCCCGACGGTATGTCCGTAGGTATCGTTGACGGACTTGAAATGGTCTACGTCGATCATCATCAGGCTGAGAGGACTTCGACTGCGCACGGATCGGACAATCTCCTCCTCCATCCGCTGGCGGAGCACCCTGCGGACGGCGCAGCCCGTCAGTTCGTCGACGGCCGCCATCTCTGCCAGCGCCGCCTGGAGCTGTGCTTCGTGCTCTTCGATGTGGGTCCGATTGATGGCGGCGGCCACCGTGAGCAGGGTGGCGCCGACAAGTGCGGCGAAGAGAAGGAATGCCCGGCCGGGAGAGGTTGCGACATGACGATCGATCAGGGCCACGAGAGCCAACGAGGCCACGGCGGAGATGCCGCAGATCCCCGCTGCTCGGGGGGTGAACATCAACGTTCCGAAGATCAGGGGGAGGAAGAGCAGGATGAGGATGGGGCTGTCCATCCCGCCGTCCAGGATGGCGACGGTCGCCACTCCAAATGCCGACAATGCCGTCCAGGTCACCGAATAGGTGACACACCAGGGTTTGGAGGCCACGGCCGGGGCGACGGACATGCCCGTGACGGCCAGCAGGAGCCAGAAGGCAGACACCGCCCAAAGGATCGAGCGATGGGGACCTCCGGGGGTGAGGGTGAGGTAGCCGATCACCACAAACGTCTCGGCCAGGAAGATGCCGAACCCGATACGCATGTGGGTGAGCCAGAAGGCTTGCCACGCGGCTCGTTCCGCGTCCGCTCCAAGTGCGCTGTCGAGCACATGCTGGTTGTTCGGGTTCATGGGCGACTTTGCCTTCAAAAGTCTCTCTGGTTGGCATCGGCCGACTCCGGCTCCCGCTTTAACACCACCCGAGAACGGTGCCACCCAGTGGCGATGAACTGCTGCCGCTGACCGTCCGCCGGGCGACTGGCGGCTGTTGGCCCAGCTCATGGTCGTCATTTCCGGGATCTACCAGGGGTTGTTGCTCAGCGCCAGCGGGCTGCCTGCGGTACTCTTGAGTCCAGTCGATCACCAAGGAGAAAACGAATGCGCCAGGCGTCTGTGTCCATCAAGAAAGGAGAGATCACCTATCGAGAGGACCTGACGCGTTATGCAATCGTTGAACCTGGGGATAGTGGCGCATGTTGACGCCGGCAAGACCAGCCTGACCGAGCGGCTGCTCCATACAGCTGGAGTCATCGATCGACTCGGGAGTGTGGACAGGGGCGACACACAGACAGACTCCCTGGCCCTCGAGCGGCTACGCGGGATCACCATCAAGTCGGCGGTGGCGTCGTTTCCCATCGCACATGACCTGACCGTCAATCTTATCGACACGCCTGGTCACCCTGACTTCATCGCCGAGGTGGAGCGGGTACTGAAGGTCCTCGACGGCGCAGTTCTGGTTCTCTCAGCCGCCGAGGGGATCCAACCTCAAACGCGGGTGTTGATGCGAGGGCTCCAGCGGCTTCGAATCCCAACCGTGCTCTTCGTGAACAAGATCGATCGCCCGGGGGCGCGAGAGGGGACGTTGCTAACGGAGATCTCCCAGATGCTCGGGCTGGTGGCCATCCCGATGGGAGCTACATCGGGCCTCGGGACCAGGGCGGCCGATTTCAGCCCGTGGGGGACGAGCGACACCGGATTTCGATCCGTGCTGGTCGAAGCACTGGCGGAGCACGATGATCGGATGCTGACGGACGACATCGAGGAGCAAGGGCGACTTCCCCTCGAGCAACTTCAGCAGGAGATCCGAACTCGAACGCGAGCCGGTGCCGTTCACCCTGCCTACTTCGGGTCAGCGCGGACAGGGGCCGGCATCGGATCCTTGATATCCGGAATCGCGGATCTGCTCCCCGTAGCTGCCCCCGGCGATCCTGACGCTCGACCGTCGGGCATGGTCTTCAAGATCGAGCGCGGAGCGAGGCGGGAGAAGATCGCTTACGTGCGGTTGTTCTCGGGTACGGTGCGAACCCGCGATCGGCTGGTCTACGGTCAAGGTCACGAGGACAAGGTGACCGCCGTCGCCACCTTCGGCCGCCGGTCCGACCAGATGGGGCTGTCGGTGTCGGCCGGCGAGATCGCCAGGATGTGGGGGCTTCGCAAGGTCCAGATCGGTGACCGGATCGGTCACGCCGGCACCGAGGAAGCGAATCGACAGTTCGCCCCGCCGGCGCTCGGGTCGGTCGTCGAAGCCCATGACCCTCTCGACCGAGCTCGGTTGCTGGTCGCGCTCAGGGAGCTGGCCGAGCAGGATCCATTGATCAGGGTGCGACAGGACGCCGATCTCAATGAGATCTCCGTATCGCTCTACGGCGAAGTGCAGAAGGAGGTGATCCAGTCCACCCTGGCGGCCGACTACGGGATAGAAGCCGGATTCCGTCAGACGACCACGGTTTTCATCGAGCGCCCGGCCTGCAGCGGTGACGCCGTCGAACTTCTCACCTCCGACGCCAATCCGTACATGGCCACAATCGGGCTCCGGGTCGGACCCGGACCGGTTGCGTCCGGGGTCCAGTTCCGACTCGATGTCGACCAGCGGCTGGTGCCGCTCTACATCTACAAGACGGAGAGCCTCTTCATCGAGCACATGGCGGAGTACGCCCGCCTCGCTCTGGCGCGAGGCCTGTACGGATGGGAGGTCACCGATTGCATCGTGACGCTGATCAGGTGCGGGTACTTCGTATCGGACGGACCAGGGAAGCCGAACGTCCCGATGGCCCGGACGACGAGCGCCGATTTCCGAAAGCTGACTCCGAGGGTCCTCAGGCGGGCGCTCCAGCGGGCCGGCACCCGCGTGTGCGAACCGATGCTATGCCTCAGCATAGAAGCGCCTTCGGATGCCATCGGTGGCCTGTTGAGCGCGGTCGCACAGCTCGGTGGCGTCGTCGAGGAGACTCGGGCACGGGGCAACCTATCGACGATAGAGGCGAAGATGCCGGCGGACCGGTCGCGACATCTCCAAGCACAGGTGCCGGGCCTGACCGGCGGCGAAGGAAGTATCGAGTTGTCCTTCGACGGCTATCAACCGGTGCGAGGCAAGCCACCGGAGCGGTCCCCGACCCCGAAGCATGGGAAGTCGTCATGACGGAACACGGCTCCAAGATGCACGCGGACGAGGTGAGCGTCACCGATAAGACGGTCCGGCTCCTGCTCGCATCACAATTCCCCCAATGGTCCGGAAGATCCCTGGAGCGGTGGCCGGACTCCGGTACCGACAGCGCCATCTACCGGCTCGGTGACGACATGGGCGTTCGCCTGCCTCGTATCCGCTGGGCGGTGGCCCAGGTGGACAAGGAGTTCGAGTGGCTGCGTCACCTGGCCCCCTATCTGCCTGTCGATGTCCCGGTTCCGCTGGCCAAAGGCGAGCCGGGTCATGACTATCCGTACCCCTGGCTGGTCTACCCATGGCTGCGCGGCACCAGCCTGGATCGGGCGGAACAACCCACGACGATCGGTCTGGCGGGCCAGATCGCCGAGTTCGTGGTCGCGCTCGAGAAGGTCCCCGCCACAGGAGGACCGAAACCCGGGAACAGGGGCCGGCCCATCGCCGACCGGGACCAGGCGACCCGCATGGGCATTGCGCAGCTGGGAGATGTCGTCGACCCCGGGCGGGCCCTGTCGGTTTGGCAGGATGCCCTCGACGCCGGACCGTGGGACGGAGAACCGGTCTGGGTGCACGGTGATCTCCTGCCGGGGAACGTCCTCGTCCACAACGGGAAGCTGTCGGCCGTGATCGATTGGTCAGGGCTCGGTGTGGGAGATCCGGCGTGCGACGGAATGCTGGCGTGGGCCCTGCCACCCGAGGCACGAGGTGGCTTCCGCCAGGCGCTCGGCTTCGATGATGCCACGTGGGCGCGAGCCCGAGGCTGGGTGGTCGAACAGACGATCTGGTACATCCCGTACTACCGGCACTCGCTTCCCGAAGCCGTGGACCAGGCCATTCGCCGCCTGGCTGCGGCTCTTGAGGATTGACGGGGAGGCCGGTCTCCGTTCCGGAGACTCCGGAGGGTCGGTTCGACAGCGAGGCGGTCTGTCTCTGCGTCGCTCCCGGGCCCGCGGGCGAGGGGCTATGACAGGCGTCGGGCGTGAAGGACCACGTCGTGGGTGTGACCGGCACCGGCGCCCGCATCCACCGAGCGTGGTCTGCGCTCGTCGAAGGTAACTTGCCAATCCCCATGCAGCGATGAAGCGACATCGCCCGGCGATACGTAGTCGGCCGGGTCGAATCCGTGGGCTTTCCCATGCTCCTTGGCCTCTTCGGTGTCGAGATCTGCGTGGTGGACCACAAGCAGGTGCCCCCGGGAGGCGACCGCGCCCTGCAGCGACCGTTCGGCGTCGTGATTCGGTGAGCGGAGCAGCGCAGGGTAGTGGGCGGTGACGAGGTCGAATCCCGCGGGGGTCAGCGGCGCCTCCAGCAGCCCGGCATGTATCCACTCCACATCCACCCCGGCCCGTCGGCCGGCGGCGGCAGCCCGCTGCAGGGCCACGTCGGATACGTCGATCGCAGTAACCTGCCAGCCTCGACGGGCCAGCCAGATGGCGTCGGCCCCCTCGCCGCAGCCCACGTCGAGGGCCCTGCCCGGCTCGAGATCGCTCACTTCGGCGACCAGGGCAAGGTTGGGTTCCCCGCTCCACATCTGTTCGGAACCTGCGTAGCGTTCGTCCCATTTCGCTCCGACCTGGTCAGTCCGTGTGTCGTTCGGCACCTGGTCACTCCTGGGCGTGCCGCCGTCGGGTACCGGCTGAGCGGGCGGATCGGTCATGGCTGACGATTCTGCCTCATGCACGCCGTCGGGCCAAAGTGCAGACCGTGGTTGACTGTGTCCGTGAGCCGTCCCGCCGAGTCGTCCCGCGCCGGTCCGAAGGCCACGTTGTACTGGCGACCGGGATGCATGTTCTGCCTGCGGCTGCGCCTTACCTTGCGGTGGCATCATCTCTCGGTCCACCAGGTCAACATCTGGGCGGACCCTGACGCAGCCGCCTTCGTGCGCTCGGTGGCTGACGGCAGCGAGACGGTTCCGACCCTCGTGGTGGACGGGCACCCCATCGTCAACCCCAGCCCCCGCCAAGCGGTCGCCGCCCTTCGGGCAGGGTAGGCATGTATCCGGCAGTGGGCCTGCTTGGACTCCGGTGGCCCGCCGACGTCGTCCTCCTCCCCGAAAAACCTCTCAAGGACGGGTCGGAGTGGGCCGATAGGGCGCGTGCGCAGGGGTGTGCCCATCCGGGGTGAGTGCCCGTGTACAGGAGGGGAACGATGGGCGAGGAAACCGGCAGTCGACGCCGTGTACTGACAGCGCGGGAGGCATTCACCAGACCCGGCCACCGCTCGGGCTACGGTCAGGTCTCTGTCACCTTCGTCCTGAGCTAGTCGGGCCGGTACCCGACACAGGACGGGCCTGCACTCGGTCCCCGACACGATGGATACCCCCGCGACGACCCCCGACACCGATCCGGCGTGCACTGCCCCGGACGGCCGCTCGCCCTTCGGTATCCGCATCCCGCCCTGTGCGTCGCTCGAGGACACCGTGCGGTGCGTGCAGCGGGCCGAGGAGGCCGGCTACGGCACGGTCTGGCTTCCCGACTCCCAATTCCTCTTCCGCGACCCGTGGATGGCCCTCGGGGTGAGCGCCATGGCCACCGAGCGCATTCGACTGGCCATGGGGGTGACCAACCTCCGCACGCGACATCCCTCGGTCACGGCATCCGCGGCGCAGACCCTCGAGGAGGCGGCGCCGGGGCGCACCGCCATCGGTGTCGGTACCGGAGACACCTCGGTGAAGAGCCTGGGCTGGTCGGCGAGCCGCCTGGCCGATGTCGAGGTGGGCATGGACGAACTTCGACGGTTGAGCCTGGGACGGACGGTGACCTACGGCCATCGGTCGATGCGGCTCCGGGACGCAACCGGACGCGTGCCGCCGCTGTTCCTGGCGGCCACCGGCCCACGAGCCCTCCGCCTGGCCGGACGGGTGGCCGACGGCGTCCTCATGATGGCGGGTGTCACCCCGTCACTGGTGGGTCGGGCACTGCAGCACGTCGAAGAGGGGCTGGAAGAGGCGGGTCGAGACCGCTCCGAGATCGAGGTGTGCCTCGGTGCCGTCTGCCACGTTGCCGACGACGGTACCGATGTGGTGCGTGTGGCCCGGCCACACTGTGTGGCCGACGCCCAGCGCGGGGCATCGTCGGTCCTCGCTCAGGCCGGGGTGCGACTGCGCCAGGCCGTGCCTGCGCATGTTCCCGGCGTGTACCCCGACATCGGCCATGCCGAGGACTGGGACCGGGCCGCGGCGGTGGCGAGCCGTTGGGTCGACGACGCGTCGGCGGAGCGCTACGCGCGGGTCTTCACGCTGATCGGCATGGCCGACGAACTCGCGGCGCGGCTTCGGGCGGCCATGGACGCCGGCGTGGACAGCTTCTACCTCCGCCACTACCGGTCGTACGTGCTGCCCGTGGACCTCCTCGACCGGTTCGCCGGCATGGTCGCCCCCGAGGTGGCGGGCCGACTCCGTCGAGGAGACGGGCGTACTAGTTGATTGCGTCTATCAACTAATGGTACCGTCACATTCACGATGAAGGCCAGCAGGGATGATGTTCGTTCCATGGTGACCGCCCTGTTCGCGACCAACGCCGCGCTCGATCGGGCCAGACGTCAGAGGAAGGGTGCCGGCACCTTGAGCCTCCTCCAGGTCGTTGCCGCCACTCCCGGTATCCGTCCCTCGGAGATCGCCACCGCGCAGGACGTCCATCCCTCCCAGGTGACCCGACAGGTTCGCGAGCTCGAGAGGGAGGCGCTCATCCGAGTGACGCCGGACGCGGGCGACAGACGCTCTTGCCGGGTGACCCTCACCTCCTCCGGTATCGACGAGCTGCAACGTCTCACCGAAGTCGGCTTGGATCGTTTCGCCTCGTTCGTGGCGGACTGGGACCGAGAGGAGGTGCGGACGCTGACCACGCTGCTCGAGAAGCTCGAACTGTCCAAGGCGGAGGTGGCGGCCCAGCGACGCCCTCCCGCAGGTCGTCGCTGGGCCCGGTAGGACGCATGACGCTGGCTTGGCGGCGCTCCACTACGGGGAACCGGGACCGGCTCATCATGGCCGTGACCGGGAAGATGTGAGCAGGGGGGCAGTGTGGCTGCGATAAGCGTGCACAACCTCTCCAAGGCGTACGGCGAGAAGCGGGCGGTGAGCGACGTCAGTTTCGAGGTCAGCCAGGGGGAGGTATTTGCCCTGCTCGGCCCCAACGGGGCCGGTAAGACGACCATCATCGAGATCCTGGAGGGCTTCCGGGACCGGAGTGCCGGACAGGTGGAGACCCTGGGTGTCGATCCGGCCGACCGGCACACGCAACGCTGGCTGCGGACCCGTATCGGCGTCGTCCTCCAGGAGTTGGCGGTGGAGCCGTTCTACTCGGTCCGCCAGGTTCTGACCCGCAACGCCGGGTACTTCCCCTCGCCCCGTCCGGTCGACGAGGTCATCGCCCTGGTCGGCCTCACCGAGAAGGCCGATGCCCGGGTCAAGACCCTTTCCGGCGGTCAGCAACGCCGGCTGGATGTGGGCCTCGGCATCGTGGGCAATCCCGAGCTGCTCTTCCTCGACGAGCCCACGACCGGGCTCGATCCGTCAGGCCGGCGGGACTCATGGGAGCTCATCCGCACACTCGCATCCGAAGGCACCACGGTCCTGCTGACTACCCACTACATGGACGAGGTGGAAGCACTGGCCGATCGGGTGGCGGTGCTCAACAGCGCCCAGATCGTGGCCACCGGGACCCCGGCCTCGCTCGGCGGACGGGACTCGGGTGCCGTGACCATCCGTTTCACGTTGCCCGACGGGATCGCTGCCGGGGACCTACCGGTCCCGATCGACGCAGAGTCAGACGGGTCGGTGGAGATCCGGACCGAGGATGAGCTGTCCGTGCTGCATGTGCTCAGCGGCTGGGCGCTCGAACGCAACCTCCGTCTCCCTGGGCTCTCGGTGGCCCGGGTCACCCTGGAAGATGTCTACCTCAACCTGACGAGGGGAGAACGATGAGCACAACTCCCGTCATCGGTTCCTTCCAAGGGTTCAGTGACGTCAAGCTGGTGGGCCGGCAGGTCCACTACGAACAGCTGTCCTTCTGGCTCAACCCGGTCGGGGCAGTCTTCACCGTGGGGTTCTCGGTGGTCTTCCTCATTCTCCTGGGGGCCTCCGCAGGCAACTCGCACATTTCGTTCCTGCACAACATCAGGCTCGTCCAGTACTACGTACCTGGCTTCGCCGCCTACGGAGTGATGGCGGCATGCTTCAACATTTTGGCCATCACCCTGGTCAACCGACGCGAGATGGGCCTTCTCAAGCGGCTCAGGCTCAGCCCCCTGCCCACATGGGCACTGCTCAGCGCCATCGTCATCAGCTCCATGATCATCGCCGCGGTCGAGGTGGCCATACTCCTGGTCGTCGGGAGGATCGGGTTCAGCGTCCATTTTCCGGACAATATGGGCGCCTTTGTGGTCGCCATCGTCGTGGGCATGCTCTCCTTCTCCGCGCTTGGTCTGGCCATGAGCACGCTCGTCCCGAACCAGGACGCGGCCGGTCCGGTCATCAGCATCATCTTCTTCGTGCTGCTGTTCCTTTCCGGACTGTGGTTCCCGATCAAGCCCGGGTCGGGCCTGGCCCAGTTCTCGTCATACTTCCCCGTACGCCACTTCATCTCAGCTGTCTTCGCACCCTTCGACACCCAGATGGGTGCGTCCCCGTGGGCCTGGCACGATCTCCTCATCGTCGCCCTCTGGGGTCTTGCCGGTGCTTTTGTGGCAGTGCGCCGATGGAAGTGGTCACCTCGGCGGGGTTGAGCCGGAACGAGCCGCGTCTGGGGATGCCCCGGCATCCGTAGACATCCTCGCCGTTTGAACGTCTTCTTTGAGGTTCGCTCGACCGGTCGCCTCTACCCCGGCGATGTGTCCCGGCTGGGTCCTCCTGGCCGTAGGCTCACCGTCTTGATGCGGGCCCGGCGGTCCGAGAGGGAAAGACCGAGACGAAATCGGCTGTAATCCCTGGTCAGAGCGGCTGATGCCAGGTACGGACCTCCGGATCGGCAAGAGGGCCGATGATCGAGGTAAATAGAGGTGGGCGACGTGCCGATGGTAGAGAGGTGGATGACGGCGCGTTTCCCGATGCGGCTGGTGAATCGCTCTCACCGGTCCTGATCGGTCGTCTGTCGGGGGCCCTCTGGGTCGCGTGCGGACTCCTGGTCGTGGCGACGATGCCGATCGTCTCCTTCCCGCCGGGAGCGAACGCCAGAGGGGTCGTCCTCATGGGGGCCATCGCGGTGTGCTGTGGCATCGGGATCTGGCTGTTGCCCTGGGACGCCTGGGGGCGATCGGCCACACTCTGGATCGTGCCGCTGGCCTTTGCCGCCATCGCGCTCTTCAGCTCGTTCAGCCGGGATGAGGGATCGCTCGCCAGCTTGTTCTATCTGGTGACATTCGTCTGGATCGGGCTGGCCCACAGACCGGGCACCTCGTTGCTGTTCGCCCCCCTGGTCGCACTGGCCTATGTCGCTCCTCTGTGGGCCGACGGCGACCTGCACCGCGGCTTTGGTGTGGCATCGGTGGTCTATGCAGTTCCATGCTGCATCGTGGTGGGAGAGACGGTGGCATGGGTCAGCGCCCGGCTGCGGAGGTCAGAGGTCGCCCTGGCCGATGCCGAAGCTCGGTTCCGCAATGCCTTCGAATTCGCCCCGATCGGCATGGCCATGGCCACCATCGACGGTTGCCTTTCACGGGTCAACCGGGCATTCGCCGATGTCATCGGATACCAACCCGAGGATCTGGCCGGGGTCCCCCTCCGAGACATCACCCATGCCGAAGACCGGGACCTCAGCCTTTCCGAGTTCGAGGCATGTGTCGCCGGCGCGGTGGATCGCTATCAGATCGAAAAGCGATACCGCCACGCCGAAGGTCACGACGTGTGGGTTCTGGTCAGCGTCTCCTGTGTCCGTGATCCCCAGGGTGCGCCCCTCTATCTGATCGGCCAACTGGAGGACATCACCGAGCGCCGAGCCCTCCAGGACCGCCTCACCCACGCCGCCGTCCACGACCTGCTGACCGGTGTCCCCAACCGGGTGCTGTTCATGGACCGGATGGAACTCGCTTTGCAACGTTGCCAGCGTGAACATCACGTCATTGCCGTGATGTTCCTGGACATAGACCGATTCAAGTTGATCAACGACAGCCTGGGGCACGACGCGGGGGACCGGCTCTTGCAGCGGGTGGCTCAGCGCCTTCAGCAGACCCTCCGTTCCGGAGACACGTTGGCTCGTTTCGGCGGTGACGAGTTCACCGTGCTGTGCGAGGTGATGGACGAGTCGCAAGCGGTCGAGATCGCACAGCGGATGGTGAAGGCCATGGAACAGCCGTTGGACACGTTGGGAAGTGAGGTCTTTGTCTCCGCCAGCATCGGGATCGCCCTGGCGGCCACCGGAAAGGAGTCAGGGTCGGAGCTGCTTCGCAGCGCAGATGTGGCGATGTACCGGGCGAAGATGCTCGGACCCGGGCACATCGAGGTGTATCGGGCCAGCGACGATGTGAGCCACCTGCACCGATTGCGCATGTCCACCGAGCTCCACGGCGCCCTCGATCGCGATGAGCTCGAGCTGCACTATCAACCGATCGTCGAGCTTCACAACAGCACGTTGGTCGGCGTCGAGGCTCTCGTCCGTTGGCGGCACCCGTCTCGCGGGCTGTTGGCGCCGGGGGAATTCATACCGCTGGCCGAAGACACCGGACTGATCGTTCCCCTGGGGGAATGGGTGCTCAACGAGGCATGCCGGCAGACCGTGATCTGGGAGCAACGCCGGACCGCCGTTGGTCTGGACGAAGCCAGGCTGAACGTGTCGGTGAATGTCTCCGCCCATCAGCTCCTCGACCCGGCCTTTCCTCAACACGTCCGCAGCGCCATCGATGGATCCGGCATCAACCCGGAGCGTCTCTGGCTGGAGATCACCGAATCGACCCTCATGTCCAACAGCGAAGAGGTGATGGGTACCCTGCAGGACCTGCGCAGCCTCGGCCTTCATCTGGAGATCGACGACTTCGGTACCGGCTATTCATCCCTCAGCCGTCTCAAGCTCTTTCCGGTGGAGACGCTCAAGATCGACCGGAGCTTCATCGACGAAATCGACAACGACCTCGGGGACGTGGCCATTGTTCGAGCCATCATCGCACTGGGCGAGTCGCTCCGCCTGTCGGTCATTGCCGAAGGGACGGAGCGGCGCAGCCAAGTCGAAACGCTGACCCAACTTGGCTGCTACCTGACACAGGGATATCTCTATGGCCGTCCGATGCCGGCGAAACTGATCGAGCCGTTTCCCGCTGACGATCTGAGCAACTGGATGGAGGCTCTCCAGTCCTCCACCGCCTGATCACGGCGGCTCAGTCGGGGATGTGGGCGCCGCCCGTTGAGCCGACGGCCTACGCGCTCGGGTCGTTCCCCATGGCTTCATGAATCGATCGAGTCCTCCCAGAGCTGGGCGAAGGCCAACACGTTCCGAAGCCTGCCCGGCTGCCGATCCATCGCCGCCTTCGCTCGCGGATCTCGTTCAAGCTCGTCACGATCGCGCCAGTAGTTCCAGAACCAGAATGCCCCCATCGCGATTCCAAGCAGCTCCGACTGAGCATCATCCCCGTAGCTATCGAGGCACTCTCGAACGACCTGGGTCTTGTCCGGGAAAGAAGACCACATCAGCACAGTGGAGGCGGCCTGGGCCAGATCGGCGACAGCCGGTCCAGTCGTGGCGTACTGCCAATCCAAGACGGCGACGATCCGAGGGGGATCGTCTGGTGACATCAGCAGGTTCGGCGTCGCCCAATCGCCATGGATGATCTGATGCGGTACCCGGTCCAGTGCTTCGAGCCGGGTGCTGAGCCACGTCGCCATCCGAACGACGTCATGGCGTTCTGAGGGATCATCGGTGACGGTCTCCCACGCCGAGCTGAGCGTGCGGTCGACAAGACCCCGGCTGAGGGTGGTCACCGGCTGCGCCACGGCAACGTAGCCGGGTAGCGGGCGCAGGACCTCGTGCAGGCGCCGAAGTGTCTTCGCCGATTGGCGATAGGTGTCACGGGAGTCGTCGTCTGGGCGGCGGCCGGAGATGTGACGGGTGGCCCGCCACCCGAAGCCGTCGGACAGAAGGGTCAGCGCTCCGTCAGTGGTCGGCACCGGCGCCGGAACCGTGAATGGCTCATTGGACCCATCGAAGACCGAAAGCAGACGGGAAAGCAACACGTTCTCGCGCCCGAGGGCGTCGGCGTCGTGCGATGCGGTAAGCCAGAGCTCCTCGCCGATCCGCCAGGTGAGTCGACCGTCACCACCGACGTGAACCCCCGACAGCGGATCGTGACACGCCCAGCCCTCCGCGGCAATGCGGCGGGCAGACTCGTAATCGTTGGGGTGCCCGGTCATCACCACCAGCTAATCAGCCGCGGACGTCCCGTGCGTCGGTGTGTGCCGGTCGGTGGGTTGCTGCTCCGTCCCCACTGGGAGGTCTTCTCTGTCCGACGGTGCCAACATTGAGATGTGACCGAATTCGACCGGATTCCCGAGAACTACGACCAGAGTCGTGGGGGTGAGCAGCGGGGCGCTGAGTACGCCGCAGACCTGGACGCGTGTCTTCCGGAGGGGGATGGACCAATACCGGAGATCGGAGTAGGGACTGGCGTCGTTGCTCTCGGTCTTCGCCGACGGGGACGTTCGGTTCTGGGTGTGGACCTCTCGACGCCGATGCTCGGTCGTGCCCATTCGCGACTCGGCCCGGTCGTAGTTCTCTCCGACGCCATGAACATGGCACTGGGCACGGCGAGCGTCCCCCACGCAGTGTCCGTGTGGGTGGTCCACTCGGTGGCAAATCCGGTCCTTCTCTTCCGGGAAGCGGCCCGGGTGATCCGGCCGGGAGGCCGCTCTATCGTCTGTGTGGCCCAGCGCTCGTCGCCTGACGACCGAGTGGGCGCCATCATGGAAGAGATGGGTGTCCGGGTGGACGTCTTTCGGGGTGTGTCTCGTCCCCGCGGCGTGTCCGTCGAGGAAGTCCTCGAATGGGCCGAATCCGCCGGTTTCACCGGCAATGTCCACCAACTCGAGCGTCAATGGCGTTCGTCGACCGGTCAGGAGCTCCGGGCCATAGCCAACCGCACGTGGCCCGCCCTGTGGGAGCTCGATGAGGATGCCCTCGAAGAGGTCACCAGGCCCGCCGTCGATGCTCTGAGGGCATTTGCCTGCCACCGATCACATTCGACGGGCGACAGCGGGGATGGCCGTTCTTCTACGCCATTGAAAACGATGTTCGGTCCTCGTTCCCCTGAGCGTCGATGGCGACCCACTGCGGTTTGCCATCTCGTGATGCAGTAGCTCGCTACGTGCTCCAGCCCGCGACCCTGAGGACTTCCTCAGCGACGGCTGCGACCCTCTTTCCGTCTGTGACCACGGCCGGGATTCCATCCGGGTCATGATTCTGGACGAATGCTGCAGCTCGGTCCGAGGCCTCCATCTCGCGCTCGAACCCAGTCCCAGCTTCCCGATCCCGAAGTCGCCGCTCTCGCACACCCCGGCTTGCCGTCAGTCGCACAAAAGTCGCAGGGGCCCCGGCGGTGGCACCTTCTATCCAGGACCTGCTCTGGGGGATCGATGCCATGACTCCGCACAAAACGAGTCGTCGGAATCCGAGATCGAAGTAGGTCGCCCAGACGGCTTCGAGGTTCCGGCGCGAGACCGCGATGAGAGCGTCGACCGGCTCGGGTTGGGGCCAGACGCGGTCGAGTTCGTCCGTGTCGAGCAGGGCGTGGGGGATCTGCTGGCTCTCCAACGTGCGACCAATCTCCCATGTAGTGACCGTCTTGCCGGTGCCAGATGCTCCGCAGACCACCAATACCTTTGTCGTCATGGTGCCATTGAACATCCCACCACTCTGCCTCGCCCTCGACAAAAAGAACGGTAGACCCTGTCCTTCGAAGGGGGCCACATCCGCAAACATGAGTGAGGGTGAATGGCGCTGCATCCTGGTCGCAGGTCTTTGAAAGGGCGGGACGGATCGCGATAATGTGCCCTCGTTCATCCAGAGGATCTGAGGGACCTGGCCCGGTGAAGATCCGGCAACCTGCCACACGGCAAGGTGCCAATGCCAGGAGCGATGAGGAGGGCTCATGGGCTTGTTGCCTAACGTTCCACCACTGCACGGAATTCTCGTGCGACTGGAACCGCTATCCGGGCGTCATGCCGCCGATCTTGCGATCGCCGCAGAGGAGGATCGCGGCGCGTATGGCTTCACCTGGGTCCCCCGGGGGGCCGAGATCGCGGCGTACCTGGATGCCCAGTTCGAACGGGCCGCAGGCGGCAGCCTGATTCCCTTCGCTCAGATCAGACTGACCGATGGGCGAGCTGTCGGGTGCACCGCCTATTGGGAGCCGCGTTGTTGGCCCGGCCGGGAGGGCCTCCGTGCCGTCGAGATCGGATGGACGTGGCTCGCTGCTTCCGCCCGGCGCACGGGCATCAACATCGAGGCCAAGCTCCTCCTCCTGAGACATGCGTTCGAGCAGCTGGGCGTGGCCCGGGTCGATCTGAAGACCGATGCCCGCAACGAAGGGTCCCGCCGGGCGATCGAGGGACTCGGTGCGCACTTCGAAGGCGTTCTGCGCAACTGGTCGGGGTCGTGGGTGTTGGGCGAAGAATCACAGCTGCGGGACTCGGCCATGTACTCCTTCATCGATTCGGAGTGGCCGTCCTGTGAGGAACAGCTCAGGAAGCGACTCGGCCCCGTTGAGGCTGACGGCGCCAATGGATGACCGGCGTCGTAGCTACGACGCGGTGGCCGACCGATACGCAGCCGAATTCGGCTCCGAGCTGGACAGAAAACCCTTGGATCGTTCCTTGCTGGGTGTCATCGCCGAACTGGCCGGTTACGGGCCCGTCGCGGACGTCGGCTGTGGACCCGGTCACGTTGCCGCGTACCTGTCTGGCCTCGGGGTTACGACCGTCGGGGTCGATATCTCGAGCCGTATGTGCCTCTCGGCCAACCGGCAACGAGGCATTCCCTCCGCTGCTGGTGATATGACAGCCCTCCCTCTCGCTTCGTCGAGCATGGAGGCGATCATCTGTTTTTACACGGTCATACACCTGGGCACGGCCGAACGGGACGCCGCCTACTCGGAGTTCGCCCGCGTTGTACGGCCGGGCGGACATGTCCTCGTGGCCTTCCATGTCTCCGATGACGAGAGCACGGCCGGGGCGGCCAGAGCCCGAACAGAATGGTGGGGTCACGATGTCGCGCTGACATTCCGATTCCTCGACCCCGCGGAGGAGCTTGCTGCGATGGCCAGAGCCGGACTCGGACCAGCGGCCAGACTTGACCGAGGACCCTATATCGGCGCGGAACATCCGAGTCAGCGGTCCTACCTTCTGGCACGCCGCCAATGATCCTGCACGTACTCGCTCGAATGTGGTTTCCGGCCGGTCTGAGGATGTTGCCAACAACTAGAACAAGTTCTAGCATAATGGGTGGGCGGCTTTGGAGGCTGATATGACTACGCCAATAGAACCCAAGATTGCCTTCGTACAGTCATGCTGGCACGAGGCGATTGTCGAGCGGTGCCGGGCCGCGTTCGCCGGGGAGGTCGAGCAACTCGGGGTTCCGCTGAGCCGTGTGGACTTCTACAAAGTGCCTGGCTCGTTCGAACTTCCGCTCTACGCCAAGCGGCTTGCGCTGACCGGCAGGTACTCGTCGATCGTTGCCGCAGGCCTTGTGGCCGATGGCGGCATCTACCGCCATGAGTTCGTGGCCGAGGCTGTTGTCAACGGCCTGATGCGGGTGCAACTGGATGTGGATGTCCCCGTCATCTCAGCCGTGCTTACTCCTCACCATTTCCACGAGCATGAGCAACATGAGTCGTTCTTCTCTTCCCACTTCGAGGTGAAGGGACGGGAGGCGGCGCAGGCTTGCACAAAGACCATGCGGTCCCTTGCAGTGCTCGGTGAGGTCACCGCCGTCTGAGGTGCCGGACCACCGAACGGAGGGCCTCGGCGGACTGCCGTCTCCCTCATGTCGAATCGGGAACGGGCGAGCAGCATGCGATTACCACAGGAAGTTCGGCCCCTTCGCATCATCCGATGTGAGCCGAGGTCGAGCTCCTGCATGGAGGCTCTGTGCTCGCGGGTATGGCGAGGAGATCCGCCTCCGGCAGGCGGAGGCCGATACGGTGAAGAGGCCGGGTCGGACGCTCCGTGACCGTGAGGTGGGGAAAACCCCCCGGTCAAGACGCCGGTGACCACCAATGATCTGAGGGCTCGGTACTCGTAGGCTGCCGATATGGACCTCGATGGTGTGAGAAGCACGGGGATGTACCCTGCGACTCGCGTCGCTTGCCGTGGGATGACGGTCCCATGCTGCAGACCCGTCCGGAACCGGCGAATGGCGAGGGTGGGGCTGTGATCGGCTTCCTGGTCCGGCCGTGGCGGGGCATGACCCTGTGGCGGTCACTGGCCTGGGAGGCTCTCGATTTCCCGCTCGGACTGGTGGTGGGTATCAGCGTGACGGTGCTTGTCGCACTGAGCGTCGGCTTCGCCGTCACCTTCGTGATTGCCATTCCGCTGGTGTGGTTCACCTTCCTGATCGCCGCCCAGCTCGGCCGGATCGAACGTTCACGGGCCGCCGCGCTTCTCGGCGTCAACCTCGCGTCACCGCACGCCCCGTTCGCACCGGGGAACTGGTGGAGCCGGCTCCGCCAGCGGGTGACCAGCGCCAGCCGATGGCGGGAGATCGGGTATCTGTCGCTCGGGCTGCCGATCCAGGGTGCGCTGGGCGTGGCGGTACTGGCGCTCTGGTCGGCCACCCGCAACTATGTGGTGCACCTGCGACCGGAGGCGGCAGTGACTGCTGACTCCGGTCAGGGCGACGTGAGTGTCGCCGACATGGGCGGTACCCTGTCGGTCCACTCCGGTCAGGGCGATGTCACCATCATCGGTGGTTCCGATACCCTGCAGGCGTCAAGCGGACAAGGAAACGTCACCGTCTCCCGATCAGCGGCCACCTCGGTATCCGTCCACTCGGACCAGGGCGATGTTGCCGTCGGTCTGGTCGTCGCACCACGGCGGGTCAACGCCAGCTCGGGCCAGGGAAACGTCACCGTCGAGCTTCCGAGGGGCCCGGACTCCTACCAGGTCAACGCCAGCTCGGGCCAGGGAAACGTCTCTGACACCGTCGATAGCGACCCGGCAAGCCATCGGGTCGTCAACGCGTCCTCCGACCAGGGGGATGTCACCGTCGGTTACCGCTGAGGTTGACATCAGGGGCGCACCTGTCGGGTCGGGTTGGGCGCTCTCGAGCTATCGCCACCTTGATCAGTTCAACCGCGGTCAGAGAGTCGTGAAGCTGTTTCCGACACAACGTGGCTTCCCGATGCTCGCAAGCCGGTCCCGATCCGAGGCCTGGATACTGCCCAAAAGGGCGAGTCGGTCATCGCCTGATGCACGATCGAATGCGGATAGGTGCCTGGTCCCCTGTCGGTGTTTCTCCAACGGTCCCCGAGCCGTACATGATGGCTCCGCCAACGACAGCCCGGGTGGGCCGTGCGTAGACTCCCCACATGGCGAGGACTGTCGGCGATCGGCAGCTGAAGCTGCCGAGCGGTCGCACCCTCGGGTACACCATCTACGGTGATCCGGATGGAACGCCCATCCTCAACTGCCATGGTGGCCTGGTGAGTGGGCACGATGTCGGACCAGCGGATCAGGAAGCCCGGAATCTCGGGCTCTGCATCGTGTCACCCGACCGGCCCGGGGTCTGCCGCACGGATCGTCTGCCTGGCCACGGGATGGTTCCGTGGGTACGGGCGGATGTGATTCCCCTTCTCGAACACCTCGGGGTGGACGAACTGTCGGTGATGGGCTGGTCCGAAGGTGGCCAGTATGCCCTGGCCGTTGCCTTCGAGCTCCATCAGCGGGTGAACCGCTGCGCGGTGGTGGCGGGCTGCCTGCCCCTCGACGATCCGGCGAACCGCAAACACCTCAATCGCCTCGATCGGACTCTCATCGAGTTGTCCACGCACGCACCCAGGATTGCCTGGTGTTACTTCACGCTGACCAACAGTGTGGCCAGGCTGGCTCCACAACTGGTGGTAAGGAGGGCCGTCCGGGGATCGTCGAAGGCGGAGGTCGAATCGGTTCTCGCTCAGGGCCGGTGGCTTGCGACCATCTTGGCTGAGGGAGCCCGTCAACCTCAAGGTGGCATCGACGAATATCTCGCGATGAGCGCTCCCTGGGGATTTTCCTTACAGGACATCGCCGTGCCGGTTCGAGTTTTTCAGGGAGAAGCCGATCTCCTGGTGCCGGCGGCATGGGGATCCGAGTTGGCACGTCGTATTCCTGGGGCGACAGTCACGCTCTACCCGGGCGAAGGGCACTTCATCGCCCTCACCCGACGCCGGGATGTCCTTGAGTACGTGGCGGGTAACGACGAGAGCCCTCGTGCGAGCTGATCGGGGACGATCATGCCGGGTGGCAGGCTCACTGAGCGTATTGAAGCGCGGTATGACACTGGCACACGGGAGATATCGGGGGTCAGTTCGGCACGGCGGCGATCCCGGCGATGGCAGCGTTGATGTGCGGTCTATCGGGTTCCACCTTCCGAATGCGGCCCGAGCGACCGCCTGATTGGCCACAGCCGTTGTTCCTCGTTGCCAGTTCGGGGCGTGACAGATATTGACGCGACCGAGGGCCAAGGCGGCTTCCGCTGAATCGGGTCATACTGACATGACCGTCTCCTTGGCGCGCCAGCGGTTGATGGCTGACGAACATGCCAGCTGCTGATGGGCTGACGAAGAAGCACGAGCGGAGGAAGTTGTGCGATTGACTCGAACCCGTTTCAGAGAAGCTCTCGTTGTGACGTGGATCGTGCTGGGCGTCAGCTTGGTAGCACTTCCGGTCCAAGGAGGAGCTGCTGACGTATCCAATACGCCGGGGTACTGGCTCAGTGGGGCCGATGGTGGCGTTTTCTCCTTCGGTAGCGCAGAATTTTATGGCTCGGGAGTTTCTTCGGGAGCGTGCCGAGTTCCGATCCAGCTGCACAGCAGGGTGAATCCGGCTCTGGGCTGCGATGCCATTGAGGCGACGCCCAACGGGGACGGCTACTGGCTACTCAATGTTCACAGCTGGGTCACGCCATTCGGGGATGCGGGAAACCCACTCCAGGGGAGTTGCACAGACGCCTCTGAGTTGCCCTCGGAGAGTGATTGGGTAGGCGTGGTCTCAAGCCCCACCGGTCGGGGATTCGTGCTCGTGAGTTCCGGCGGTGTTCTGACAGCATGCGGCGATGCCAGGTTCGAGGGGGACCTCTTTGCCATCCGATTGAATGCGGTACCGGTCGGCATCGCAGCTATGCCTGACGGAAAGGGTTATTGGATCGCTGCCGCCGATGGTGGAGTGTTTGCATTTGGGGATGCGGGTTTCTTCGGATCGATGGGTGGTACCAAACTCAATCAGCCCGTGGTCGGCATTGCTGCCACGCCAGACGGAAGGGGCTATTGGTTGGTTGCCGCTGACGGTGGAGTCTTCAGCTTCGGCGATGCTCGGTTTCACGGTTCGATGGGCGGGAAGCCCCTGAATGCTCCAATGGTCGGTATCGCCGCCGACCCTGATGGAGGTGGCTACTGGACAGCCGCGAGTGACGGCGGCATCTTCGCATTTGGAACTGCGCCCTTTGGCGGATCACTGGCAGGTCGCCCATTGAATGGCCCTATTGTCGGCATCGCGGCTGCATCGCGTGGCGCGGACTTCAGCGCTTCTCGAACGAAAGGTGCAGGCGTAGACTCCTCGAGCAGCCGGCCAATGGGGTAACCCGGATGACCGCAAGGGCGCCTCGAGACGGCCAACCCCTATAGCCCTGATCGGCCGGCTCGAAAACTGCATGAAGCTGGACCGCTCGCTCACTCTAACCTCGAGATTTCCTGCCGCGGCGAGGTCAGCAGTCACGTCGATCGCGTTACGGGGCACCCATCAGGTGGCATTGCCGTCAGGCTCGCGCATCCGCTCCCTGCTCAAGCAGACCCTGACCAGCTCCCATCAGGCGGTGGAACAGTCGTGGTGAGAATTCCCCATCCCCGTGCAACGACTGGCCCGGATGACCGGACGGCGCGTCGTCTCGCCGTTTCATGACGGTAGCCGATCAGAGATGGCTGAGAATGTGAAGAGAGGCGGGGTGCTCACGGGGAGCGGAGGAGAGTGGCGCCAGTCGTCGGGAGCGGGCTGTCGGTACCCGCCCGCCCCCTCGACTGGCAACAGGCGACTATAAGCAACGCTCGAGCGAACTCATCCGCGCTATTGAGGGTTGCCATGAAAGGGTCATCGGTCCGTAAGGAATCTGTCATGTTCGCAAACCGGTTGTGCCCAAGCGATGCGGGTCAGCGAGTGTCTGCATGAGGAACCGGCAACGGTACCAAGGGTCAATTGCTGGACGGATGGAACCGTGTCCGCAGGGGAACCTCACGGGCACACAGCATCGCGGTTGGTGCCAGTCAGTACATGGTCAACGTGGATCCGGTTCGGGACCTACTCCGATCGCGGCCAGGCCGTCGCGTTGTGAAGTAAGGCCCTGCTGATCGGTGGATACTCGGGCGTATCCGACGAGTAGCCTCGTTTGGCTCCGCGGCGGCTCTCCCCGCCACAGTTCCAACTATCTCCCGCGGCCCCGGGATCTGCTTGGACCATCGAGACCATTCCGCTTGGCGGCGGTACTCCCGCGCTGCCCAGACGGTCTGGCCGAGTTCGTTGCCGTCCAGGACCATGGCGTCGGCCCGTCTGGCGCCGAGCTCGGCCAAGCGCTGCTCAGCCCGGTCGAGGAGCGCGGTGGCCACACCCTGCCGACGTTTGTCAGGGTGCACAGCGAGACGGTAGAGGTGGTAGCGCCATCCGTCCCAGCCGGCGATGACCGATCCGACGACTACACCGTCGAGCTCGGCCAGGATCAGGGCCTCACCATCTCTCGCCATGAGTGCCTCGACGGCCTCGGCGGTGTCCTCCGGCCGGCTGGCATTTTCCCCGCCAACTGCCCATAGAGCAAGTACCGCGGGAACGTCTTGTTTGACAGCCATGCGCACGGTCACACCCATGCAGCTCGATTCTAGGACGATGCCGTCCGCTCACGGTCCTCCTCCAACGACCGAACGGCCCGGCACGGCCAGGTCCAACCTTCGGATCAGGTCCAAGGTGCCAGCACGGGCTTCGCGTTCGTGGACGCGTACAGGAGCTTGGGCCGCACAGCGCGAACCGGATGGTGACCGTGAAGGGGCCGGGTATCGCTTAGACAGATCTCGAATCGGTGTCCGTTACCAGGACGGCGAATCCCGCACCAGTGCGCAAGGGGCAACATCACGTTCGCTACACTCCCGGCCTAGGTCTGGATGTACCTGACGAATCCGGGGAGGACAAGATGAGGATCAGCCGCCGCGATCTGTTGGCGGGTGGCCTGGGGGTCGCCGGTGCGGGGATCCTCGGTGCCTGTGGGAGCCCGGGTACCACAGCATCGCCCTCGGACACCGTGCACCCCGGAAGCGACCTCGGCGCCGTCGAGCACGTGGTGTTCCTCATGCAGGAGAACCGGTCGTTTGATCACTACTTCGGGTCCTATCCGGGGGTGCGTGGCTTCGATGACCGCACCGACGGGGCGATGGCGCGATTCGCCCAGCCGTGGCCCGACGGGGCCGGAGGCGCCACCAAGCTCTTGCCCTTCAACCTGGCATCAGCCACGGCCCAGATCTGTTCGGGGAATTCCTCCGTCCCGATCCACGACTGGGCTCCCCAGCATCAGAGCTGGGACAACGGTACGAATACTCAGTTCGTCGCCACCCACGCGGAGGCTCGCTACGACGGAGCAGCGCAGGGTCCGCTGGTAATGGGGTACTTCACGCGGCAGCAGCTCGGCTACTACTACGCCCTCGCCGATGCCTTCACCATCTGCGACGCCTACCACTGTTCCGTCATCGGTCCCACGATGCCGAACCGGCTGTACTCGTATTCCGCCTTCCTGGACCCCGCCGGAGCGCACGGCGGTCCAGTACTGGAAACCCCGGGATTCTCAAATGCGAAGGATGCCGTCGGCTCGGTGAGCTGGGACACCATGCCCGAGGTGCTGTCCGATAAGGGGGTCTCGTGGAAGGTCTACCAGTCGCCGGGGACCTCGGTGGGTCCGATCATCGATGAAGCGCTGGCCACGGGGTTCAATGCGTTCCTGTACTTCAAGCAGTACCTGGCGAACCCGTCATCCGCCCTCTACCGCAACGCCTTCCTACCCTCGTGGCCGGACGAGTTCACCGCCGATGTCAAGGCGGGAACACTTCCCAGCGTGTCATGGCTGCTACCACCTCTGGCCTACTCCGAGCACCCGAACAGCTCGCCGGCCGCCGGCGAGTGGTTCACCAGCCAGGTTCTCGGGACGCTCACGTCGAACCCCGAAGTCTGGTCGAAGACGGTGGTGTTCCTCGTCTACGACGAGAACGGTGGATTTTTCGACCACGTCGTGCCCCCCACTCCGCCTCCGGGAACCCCGGGGGAGGAGATAACCGCCACCGCGGCGCGCGTCGAGGGGGGTGGGCTGGCCGGTCCCATCGGACTCGGTTTCCGGGTTCCCATGATCGTCGTGTCTCCCTGGAGCCGGGGTGGCTATGTGAATTCGGAGACATTCGATCACACGTCCCTGCTGCGATTCCTCGAGGAGCGCTTCGATGTGACTGTGCCGAATCTCACGTCCTGGCGTCGGAGCGTGGTCGGGGACCTGACGTCCACACTTGGTTTCTCCTCGCCCAATGACGGCAGGCCCCAGCTACCGGCGACGGCACTCGACCTTCCGGCGGGGTGTCCGACCATCGCAAACCCGTTCCCCTTTCTCACTCCGCCCGAAGCTGTCAACGTGCCGGTCTCCCAACAGATGCCCACCCAGGAGCCGGGTCAGCCGCGGAGACGGTGAACCCACGGGCAGCAGCGTGTCAGTGGTCGTGGCGGACCAGCATGACCGGACACGGTGCATGGTGCGTTACATAGTCACTGACCGAACCACCGAAGAGTCGGCTCAACCAACCCTTGCCGGACGAGCCGACGACGAGCACGATCGGCGTCGGGCGGCACGAGGGTTCGCCGCGAACCGTTGTGGCGGCGACGGCCCACCGCCGCCACAAGCCTCCGAGAAGGTGCGGAACTTGGTAGCGCTATGCGATCTCGGAACGATTCTGTCGCTGCGGTCACGACTGGCATTGCCGGCTCGTCCGCGCTTCGTGTGTTGTCCATTTTCCGGATCTCCCAAGCTTTGTGTGGCCAACGAAAGTGCATTGCTACACAAAGTCAAGCCCGAAACGCCGAGGGTCCCTATAGGAGGATCGCGAGTTTGGGTTCGCACAGCGAAATCGCTGGCTGGTGGTTGAGCAACAGTGATGTCCCGGAGCGGGATCCCCTGCGGGACAGTGAGAGTTGGCGGGGCGGGTCCAACTGCTAACCCGCCCACTCCGCACTCGGGGCCAGCCGTTGGCTCAAAGTCCCCTGCGTTATGGGCGAATGGCCTAAACCGGGGCCGTCTCCCTCGTCACGATCTGGCAGCCCTGCAGGCCGGCGTCCGCTGCTTGCCATTCGCTCTCACCATGGGCGTGATGTCGCCGGTGTCGGCCAAGCTGGCCGCCCGGGTGGGCACCAAGGTGGTTGTCACGGCAGGTCTGGCGGCCATGGTGGGGGGCTTCGGGGTGCTCTCCACGGCGAGCGCGCGCATTCCGGGTACCTGATGCTCATGGTGGCCACCATGATGGTTGCCTCTGGGATGGGCTTGGCCATGGCGCCGGCCACCGAGTCGATCATGGGTTCGCTGCCCCGGGCCCAGGCCGGGGTGGGCTCTGCGGTCAACGACACCACCCGCTTCGTCGGTGGCGCACTCGGTGTCGCCCTGACCGGCTCGGTTGCCTCCTCGGCCTTCGCCAGCCACCTCCGTCCCGTGTTCACCCACATGCCCGCTCGCTAGCTGGCCGAGGCGACGAGGTCGATCGGTGGTGCCGTGACCGCCGGGCAACACGCTCCCGCATCTTTCGGCCACGTCGTCGTGAACAGCGCCCGCCAGGCGTTCATGGCCGGTTCCGACCGGGCCATGCTCGTCGCCGTGGTGGCGGCCGCTCTCGGTTCGCTGGTCGCCGCCCGACTCCTGCCGGCCCGGGCAGCAGCGCCGGCCCCAAAGCCGGCCACAGAGGTGAAGCCGGTTGGTCTCAAGGGAGCCAGCCCCGCCATGACCTCCAAGGCTTCGGCCACTGTCAGTTAGCCGACAAGAACCAACCACACCAAGAGGAGAAAGAACGTGGCACAATCAACCATCCAGGAGGGCACCTCGACGGTAACCCTCGTCAACGTCTTCGCCGTCGACCCGAAAGATCAGCAGTGACTCGCCGAACACTGGCAGCAAGCAACCGAAGAGGTGATCCGTTATCTGCCCGGATTCATCTCGGCCAACCTCCACCGGAGCATCGACGGCACCAAGGTCATCAACTACGCGCAGTGGGAGAGCCCGGAGGCACTCGACGCCATGCGGCGCAACCCCGAGGCGGCCGCGCATCTGAGAGCGCTCGGTCAGATCGGGACCCCAGCGCCCCTCGTGTGCGAGGTGGTGTCTGTTCATCACATCTGACGCCGAGTGAAGTCCGCCCTAAGCATTTGGCGTTCCGCTTACGGGACGCAGCTCGGGACGTCGAATGCACGGCTTGCGCCGACGGGGTGTGCCCTCGCTTCGTGGTTTGCGATGGAGCTCCTTGCCCGGCTACATTTCGAACTCAGTTCGTTCGAGAGCGCCGGCGCGGTGCATGGTTAAAGGAGGTGAGTCCGATAGTTTTCGTTCACAGTCGGGTGCTCACCCCTTCACGCTGGAGCCTCTAGAGCTTCGTCGTCCTCGGTCCTTGGGTGCCCGCATCTCGGATGCCCTGAAAGGGACCAAGACATGTCGCAATTTCAAGAGTCGCTCCCGTCGACCGAGGGTACAGACCAATCCTTCACGCTCGATTCGGTGCGCCGTACGTCGCACCCGCAGGTGGTCCACAGCGTTGCTCTGGTTCTCGGCGGTGGTGGGGCTGCCGGAAATGCGTGGGAGATCGGAATCATCGCCGGCCTGGCCGACGCTGGTCTCGACATGACAGAGGCCGCAGAAATTGGTGATCGGCACCTCGGCCGGGGCCACCGCGGCAGCGCAGGTACGCAGCGGTCTGCCGCCGGCCGAACTGTTGGCCTCGGTGCTGTCCCCGCCGGCTCGTCCGGTCGGGCTGAGCCGGGAGCAGCCGCCCTCCCTGCCGATGGCCACGGTGTTCGACCGGATGAGAGCCATCGGCGCCGCCGCCAGTTCGGCAGCCGATCTATGTCGTGCGATGGGCGCGTTCGGGTTGGAGAGCGACTCGATACTCGGACCTTGGGCCGGACAGCGCCTCGCAACGGTCGCCGCCCGGTTGCCTCGCCGGGAATGGCCGGACAGGCCGATGATCGTGGTCGCCGTCGACGCCCATACCGGCGAGTTGGCTGCGTTCGACCGCGATTCCGGCGTCGACCTGGTGGATGCGGTCGCCGCAAGCACGGCGCTCCCTGGTCTGGTCCCTACTGTCAGCATCAAGGGCCATCGCTACATCGACGGTGGCGTGCGCTCCCCCGACAACGCCGACCTTGCCTCGGGCCATGCGAACGTGGTGGTGCTCTCGCCCTTGGGCGCACGAAGCGGCTCACCGCCGGAAGGTCAGTTCGAGGGCCTGCGCAGACCACCGGAATGGGGCGTGGACCTGCCAAGCCAGGCCGAGGCCCTGCGTGAGCAGGGCAGCCATGTCGAGGTGATCAAACCGGACGCCGATTCCCGGGCCGCCATGGGCACGAACCAGATGGATCCCGCGACCCGCACCCCCGCCGCCCGTGCCGGTTTCGCCCAAGGCAAGCAGGAGGCGACCCGGATGACGTTCCTCTGAGGCGATGGCTTGGGGGATGAGCCGAGTGACACCACAAGCGGCTGCTGCAACGGAGGGTTCGTTAGCCGACCCCTGATCGAGACTCGGGCTTCGGAGCGCCGTACTCGCTCAGCAAAGTGAACCCGCTGAGCTGCCACTCACATAATCCGCAATCGGCTTCGATACACCTCACTCAAGTGGGGAACGACACTTGCGCCGCTTCCGCCAGCAGCGAAGCTCGATCTGCCGCCAGGATGTACCCGGCGGCAATGGCCCGGTCGAGGTCGGCGGTGTAGGCGGCGACGTATCCGGCCTTCGTCCCGTAGAGCGCCACTAGCGTCTGTGGACTGAACGGGACCGTCGACCCGAACAGGCCGCAGAGCTCGCTGCTGCCTTGCGGTGGTGCACCGCTCAACGTCGACACCGGCACGTCTACCGCGGGGGTGCGGACGCCACCTACCACGTTCCCGTGGGCATCCAGCGCCAGCTCGGGCGGGTCAGTGGAGGAGAGGGTGAACGGCCTCGGCGAGGGTGGCTGGGTCCCGTCGTCCACCCAGTGCAGGAAGGCGACGAAGGCGGCCTGGGCCACCTCGTGCTGGGGTCCCGAGTTGACCGCAGTGGTGCAGCCGAGGAGGGAAGCGGCCGCCCCCACTTCGTAGGCATCGGCGTGGGAGGTTCCGGCCACTTCCCACGTCCGGATCCTTGAGGTGTTCGGCTGTTGTGCCGCCGCGTAGCCGAGCTGGATCAGGTCCGTCTGGGTCTCGAGCATGAAGACGGGGACGTCGAGGTCGGTCCGGATGCGCACATGGCCCGTGATCGCCGAGGAGACGTTCAAGGTGCTCAAGGGGGCGGCTCCGCCCCCGCGAGAGTGGATGAAGATGCCCTGGTAGGTATGGTCGAGGGGCTGGATGGCGTCGGCGTAGGTGGTGAGGTAGAACGCCGACTGGGACTCACCGACGGCCACCACGTGTGATGGTCGTAGCCCTCCGAGGACCGACGGTGCGGAGGCCCGCAGCGCCTGGCCGATCTGGGCGAACATGTCGAGGGAGTACTGGTCGCCTGGGTGGTGCAGGTTCCCATAACGGGCCGGCTCCTTTTGCGAAAGCCCGGGGCTCGACCCGGAGCCGAGGAGCGCCTTCCCCCCGTTGACGGCGAGCGCCTGCGCGGACACCCCCACGTAGGCGGCGCCCGAGTCCATGAGGGCCGGATTGAGGTAGTCCCAGTCGGGAGCGGACTCACCGGCCGACACATTCATCCACTCCACGACGACGTTACCGTCGAACTTCGCCGGGTCGCTCGGACGTCGCACGATGATTCGCGTCCGGTAGGGCGCTGATCCGCCCACGGCGATGGTCCACTTCCCGTCGGATGGTGTGGACCGGCTGGTAAATGAGTAGGCGGTGCCCGAAGCGAAGTACTCCTGCTCTTCGTAGCCGTGAGCGGCCAGATCGGTGGGATTGGCGGACAACGGCTCGATGATGTGTCCGGTGTCCGGCGGAGAGCTGAACACCGCCGGCGCCCGCCAACCGGTCGGCTCCGCCGTCGTCGCCGGGGACGATGTGGCCGCGCTTCCGCATGCGGCCAGGGTTCCGGCGAGGATCAGAAGGACGGCACTCCACCTGCCCGCGTCACTCGCAGTGTGCTGATTCACGGCAGTTCCCACCCTTTCTCGAGGGGTACCAACAGACGCCACGAAGTGGCTCATACACAGCAGCAGGGTAGCGCCCGCGTCGGGAGCGCGGCTCGACGCCAGGGAGTGGGGCGATCGGGTGGTTCATTGGTGTTGGGGCCGGGGTCACAGGGGCATAGTGGCGCTATGACGAAATATCGGAACTACTGGAGATTCAGCATCGGCTGCTTCATGGTCTGGGGCGTCATTTTGGCTGTTGTGGCAGCGCAAGGAAGGGTGACAAGACGCATGCCGTTCTCCTTGTGTTTGGTGGATGGGTCATCGCCCGGGTCTCTGGCACCATCGCCAGGTTCGCCTACCCTCCTCCGAACCGATGGCTCCCGCCCGGTGCTCCGGCAGTAGGAAATCCAGGGGGAGAAGAATAGAAACCGGACTCCGACGAGCCCATGCCGGACGCAACCCACTTGTGAGATCCCAAGGAAAGGCCCCTCACCCGAGGCCGGGGGCAGTGTGTTTGGGCCGTGACGAGTTCACTGCAACCGATCAACCGTGGCTGTATCCAGCCAGTAGTTGGAGGGTTCGATCTCTCGCAATGCCCTCACTGGCCCCGAGATCCTGAAGGACCTTGGCAGCAATCGAGTCCTCATCGGCGAACAACCCCAGGAGAAGGTGCTCCGTGCCGATGTAGTTGTGGCCTAGTTGCAGAGCCTCTTCGAGGGCACTCCGCAGAACCGCCTTTGCCCTCGGAGTGAAGGGCAGTGTTCCCTCCTCGGAAGGGACCGCTCGTTTGATCAGCCCTACTATTTTCTCTTCGACGACAGGCTTCGCGATGCCCAACTCATCGAGGACCTTCAGGGCCAGGCTTTCGGGGACTTCGAATAGAGCCAGAAGGATGTGCTCGGTGCCTACGAATCCGTGTCCCAGTCGGTGCGCCTCCACTTGGGATTGGCTCAGTACGGACCGTGCACGGTCCGTAAACCGCTCGAACCTGGGGGCCTCGAAAGTGAACCGCTTATGTGCTGCCTGCTTGCTGACACCGAGGGCGTTACTGATCTCGGACCAGGAGCGCCCGTTCCGGCGACATTGGTCAACGAAATGACCGAGCAGGGCATCACCGACCTGCTCGAGATCGTTGACGGTCTTCGACGCTTGGGACAACCGGGTGAGGGGATCCTCATCGGAGGCATCGGCCTTGACGGTGTCGATCAACGCTTGCAGAGTGGGCGATGGAGTCATGCGTCAACCCTACATTGACGGACCGAGATTCGTCAACCAGGGATTGACGACATCGAGTCCCGGCGAAAACGGCCTGGGGGCGCGTTCGCGAGCGTGCCGCCCGTCGCGAGCCCAGCCGTCCCATATGTCGATCCCGCCCGTGCGGGCACGGACATTGCCAGGAGGTAAGGCCAGGCATGTAGTTGACGCCATTTGGCTTACGGATCGGTCCGACCATGCCTGCTGGACAAAATTTGTGGCGATGTGTGGGCGGCGATCAGCGTGCGGGCAACAGTACCGACCCGGCCGCCGGGGTTGTGGCGTCCATGCATACGAGCGGCAGCGAACGCTCCGTCCATCAACATGAGTAGGCCATCGGCGAGTTCGTCGGGCCGGAGAGCTTCTGCCTTCGTGGCGAGCTCTCGCAAGCGTCCTCGCACTGCCTGCTTGTGCGCGAGTGCGATGGCGTGGCCGGGGTGTGACGACTCGGGGAACTCGGCTACCGTCACCTGAAACGTGCACCCCAGGCACTCAGGACTGGTTGCCAGAGTCGCCACCGAATCGAAGATCCCGACGAGCGCCTCGGCCGGCGTCGCATCGGGATCGATGGAGCCGTTGAACCATTCCGAGAAGCGGGCATCGGCCTCTTCGAGGTAGGCGGATATCAAGTCGTCTTTCGTCGGGAAGTGCCGGTAGAGCGTGGCTTTGGCCACCTCGGCTCGCTCGATGATGAGGTCGATACCGACCGCGTGGAAGCCATGCTCGTAGAACAGTTCGCTCGCGGTGCGCAGTATCCGATTCCGCGCCGTGTAAATCTCAGCTTTGGGCATGCCGATCCTTGCTAGACAGACCTGTCTGTCTGCCATAGGCTACCCCTCATGATCACACTCACCGACGACCTGCGCCGAGCACTTACCGCTGGACGGCTCGCCCACCTCGCCACCATCAATCCCGACGGCAGTCCCCAAGTCAGCGTGGTGTGGAGCGGTCTCGATGGTGACGACATCGTCATCGGGCACCTCGGGGCCGGCCGGAAAGTGGCCAACATCGCCCGCGACCCGCGAGTCGCACTCACCGTCGAGGCCGACGGCGCAAACCCGGTCGGTATGGCCAACTACCTGATTGTCCACGGCCAGGCCCGCCTGGTCGAAGGCGGCGCACCGGAACTGCTGCAGCGCCTGGCCGAAATCTACGTGGGCCCCGGGGTGAGGTTCCCACCCATGGACAACCCGCCCGCGGGCCACGTCATCCACGTGACACCCGAACGAGTTGGTGGCCTTGGACCCTGGGCCAGCTCCGAAGATCACTGATGCGATTCGGGATCCACTTCATCGACCTCACGCTCCCCGGGGCAGCGGACTCCCTCGCCCAGGCACCGTCGAGTTGATACCGACCGGCGACGATCACCTGTGCAAACGCGAGCATTGGAACGGCTGTTGCCTGCTCCCGCCACCTGCCGGTGAGGATGCCGGTACTGCGCACTGTCCGCGACAAGCCATCCACGCCTGGCCAACCCGGGCGGACCGCGCCTGTCTCAGGCGGATGGTCGCCTGATCGACACGCGGAAACGGCTATCTCGATTCACATCGTCAACCCCGCGGCATCACGCCGGGGTGGCCCGATGCTCGGCTAGAAACCTGTCGCCGCGACGATCGCCCCGTTGAGGTGTTCGGGGGACATGCTTCCGTCGAAGGGAGCGTCACCAAAGGCATAGACGGCACCGGAGGCCGAAGCCAGCCAGTAGCCACGCCCGTCGGCGGTGGCGAAGATGGCTGTGGCCGGGTCGGCCCCGCCCGCGGTGTTGGCGGCGACACCACCGAGGGTGCCCGCATCCCCGTAGCCGAACACCTGTCCATTGGCATCGAGGATCCAGTAGCCGCCGCCGTTCGGCGTCCGCACCATGGATGTGATGGCCGAGCTCTGGGGCCCCGGTGCCCCGAAGTAGGGGGCATCGCCGAAGGAGTAGACCCGCCCGGTGGAGGTGACCAGCCAGTAGCCTCGGCCACTGCCGTCGGGCGCCACGGCTACCGCCTGACCCGAGCAGCCCCCGATGCCCGGACACGATCCTTCGAACTGGGCGTCACCGAACGCGAAGACCCCGCCGTCGGAGCCCACCATGAAATAGCCCTTGTCGTCGGTGGAGGGCACCACACCGGCGATGGGCGCACTGAGGTTGCGACCTACCGTCGTGCCGGCCGGGGCCAGCCCGAGGCCTGGGATAGAGCCGTAGAACCCGGCATGACCAAATGCGAAGACTCCTCCGTCGGTACCCACCAGCCAGTAGCCCTTCTCACCGGCCGTCGGTGTAATGCCGACTATCGGCCGGTTCAGGGTCAGGTTCCCCGTACTCCCGTGGAATGCGGCGGAGCCGAAGGTGAAAATACCCCCGTCTGAGCCCACCAGCCAGTAGCCGTGCGATGGCGGGGGAGGTGGTGCCGGGGGAGCGGTTCCTACCACGGCATAGGTAATCGAGGCGGTCCCGCGCTCACCGTCACCGTCGGTGGCGGTGACCGTGTAGGCGTGGGTCCCGGGCGTCGAGGTATCGAGCCTTCCCGGGGCGGTCGCTCCGTCGGAGTCCAGGCAGGTAGATATGGGCGAGCCGTCGGCCCCTTCTGTGCACTTGAATCTGGTGGGTACGGACCGGCCCAGCGCGTACGTCTGTTCGTCGGCCGGTGAGCTGATCCTTGCGGTCGGGGCGCTCGCTGTGAACTGGAAGTCGGTCACCTCCACGGATACCGGCTGTCCGTTCGACGGAGGAGCGCCCTGAAACGACCACAAGCTCATGTGCACCTGCTCGGTCGAGCTCGTCGGCACGGAGGATGAGCTGTTCGTCCATAGCGGCAGCGAATCCGCCGAAAAGGTAACCGTGCCCGGTAGCCACGTCATGGTGATGGTGTTGATGTTCGAGCTCGGGAGGGTGATCCGTTGGAGGTTGCCCGGTGTCTCGGAGGGCTGTACTACGTACTGTGCATTCGTCGGTTCCCCGGCTTCAGTGAAGCGGGATGCTTCAAAATCGATCTCCCGGTTCGACGGCGAGGTGCCTGAGTCGTCGTAGGTGAAGAGGGCGAACACCACATTGGAGTCAAGGGTCGATAGACGTCCATCCACGGTCCAACGGTAGGTGCCATAACATAAGGTCGGCTCGAGGATCACCTCGGAAGATTCCCACCCTGTTGCCGTCTTCACGATCTGCAGATGGAGTGCCCCCGACGAATCGACGAACGGACCGGTGGCGTCGAAGACATTCGGACCCGGCCCGACCGGAGACGTCGAACTCTTGACAGTCCACGGGTACCCGGCGAATTGCAGCGTGGATGACCCGGTATCCCGGGCGGAGGGCACGCTGGGGACGGCAGCAGTGCTTGGCGACCGGGCACGAGCGGCCCAAGCAGACCCGTTCATGGCACCCAACGACATCACCGCTAACCCCAGCGACATGGCAATGGCCGCACCGGATCGTCTGGTCATGACCATCCGGAACCCACCTTCGCTGTGACCAGTACACGGTCTATACCGCAATTATCACCGTAGTGGGGAGGACGACAATGTCGCCAGTGTCAATCCTGCAAATGAATCAGATCCACTCGAACTTCAAAGGTCTAACGCCCTCCCAGGCGATGGTCATATTTTTTACATACCCTTACTGGTAATCATCGAAAATCGATGAATGACCGTGGGGGAGGGGTCGATCACGGCTCATCGCTTCACGCCGCTCTACGCCGGATCGGTCCATGGTCATCATCCGCTTCGACGAGTCTCGCGTCACAGCGAGCCTCGAACACCCTCAGCCCCTCGACCGAAAAGCAATCCTTCGAAGGTCACGGTAGACGCTGAAGCATGGACACCAGCTCCTCACGGCCGAGACCATGTTGACGGGCCAAATCGAGCAGCGCCTTTGCCTGAGCCGCAATGACCCCACGCTCCGGTTCTCCAACGACAGTGATGCCCCGGCCCCTGCGAAACTCCAAGACCCCCTCTTCTCGTAGGAGCCTCAAGGCGCGAAGCACCGTGTTGTGATGGACGCCCAGCACAGCCGCCATGTCTTTGGCAGGCGGGAGGCGTTGGCCCGGCCGCACATCTCCGTTGGCAATATCACGGCGAATTTCGGCGGCCACTTGGTCGTGTAACGGGGTAGTACTCCGGAGCAGGTTGACATCCATCATGGTGACATACATAGTATCACCATCATGTCCGGTCCATCGATGCCGCTCCTTGACCGCCCGCTGGCTCCCGAGCGTCCCGAGGCAGTGATCCGTGAGGCACGCCGGCGGCGGCGTCGGCGCCGGCTGGTAAGGGGGACAGCGGGGATCGTCGTGGCCTCGGCGATCACCGTTGTCCTCATTGTCGTTTCGTCCCAAACTGGCCGACGTCCCGCTCCGAGCCCGGCTCCAACTCGTCACACCAAGACACCGCCGGCCGGTGAGGTCGCCGGGATTCAGCCGACTCAACCTGGCCCGCTTGCGGTTACGCCCGATGGGACCCTGCTCGTCGCCGATGAGGCCCAGAATCGGATTCTGGCTCGGTCACCGACTGGCCGATTTCGCGTCATCGCCGGCGATGGCAAGTATGGCTTCTCGGGAGATGGTGGCCCGGCTGTCGATGCCGAGCTTGCCGGTCCACAGGGGATCGCCGTGGGGGCGAACGGAACCATCTATTTTGTCGACCGCTTCAACGATCGGATACGCGCTGTATCACCTGACGGGATCATCACGACTGTCGCCGGAAACGGGCAACAAGCGCCCGCCTCGGCTCCAGCGGTCTCCGGAACACCTGCAGTCGATGCGCCGATCAGCCAACCGACGGCCGTAGCCGTCGGACCGAGCGGATCGGTCTACTTTGCCGAATCAGCGGATGTTCTGGAAATCGAACCCGGCGGAGACCTGGCGGTCGTGCAGGATGCATCGACATTCGATTCGGTCGATCCGGGAGCCATGTTTGAGCAGCAGTGCTACCCGGCTTCGCTCGCCTTCGACAAGGCCGGCGATCTGTACATCGGCTGCTCGAGCCCATGGGTGTTGCTCATGCAGGCCGCGGCTACTGGCTCACTGCGCTTGCTCGGTCAGGTCCGTCCCCATGATGCATGGGCGGCTTTGACGCCATCGCCAGCAGGGGGAGTCCTTGCCGTCGCCGGCGCGAGTGTGGTTGCCTACGGAGCTGCCCAACAGCCACCCGTGTCCAATTTCCTCACCTACCGACTACCCGGAAATACCTCCTTTTGGCCACAGGGTATTGCCGCCGGCGCCGATGGAACCCTTTACCTTTCGCAAGATGGCGTCTCTGGAATCGGAACCGGGGCGATCGTCAGCGAATCACCGATGGGAAAGGTATCCGTGCTATGGCAACTGACTTCCTCCTCCGCTTCTCTCGCCGGGGCCAAGTCGTAGCAGGGGGCGCCACCAGCAGCGCATAAGGGCCCTCGGCAGGGGTGAGGAGCGGCGTATCCGCTGTGATCAGTGCAATCTCTTGGAGCAGTGGTCTGAGGGTGCCCGTCACGCTCGCCCTGGTTGCGACGGTCTGGGTCCTCCTGACAGTCTGGGTCCTCCTGACAGTAGGTAGCTTCCGGCCAAAGAGTCGCTGACCGTCCCACTCGTCGGGGGTCCGTTTCGCCGATCAGCACTTCGAGCTGGTCAGTCCGCCAAGGTCGAGCAGACCGGATCGGTTTGGGGCCAAGCTGGGGACGGTGCGGATCGACTACAACCAGGAGGCTGGGCGCTATCGGGTAGGCCGGGAAGTGCCTCTCGAGCAGATCGAGCCCTGGCGTCCGGTCCTCGACGGGCTCCTTCGCCCAGGGGACGAGCCCCTTCTCGATGTCGGGGCGGGGACCGGCTTGTGGACAAGAGCCTTCGTCACTTGGTTCGACGCCGCGGTGATCGCCCTTGAGCCCTCCTCGGGCATGCGGGAGGTGGGCACTCAGATCGGCTTGCCTTCGCGGGCGTGCTACACCGCGGCCAGCGCCGAGCACCTTCCCTTCGGCCACGCTGTATTCCGCGCCGCCTGGCTCTCCACCGTGTTGCACCACCTGACAGACATCTCTGCGTGCGCCAGGGAGTTACGCAGTGCGCTCGTGGATGGAGCCTCGGTCATGATCCGCAATTCATTCCCTGGGCGCCTGGAAGAAGTGGAGCTCTTCCGGCACTTCCCCGCCGCCGCTGCCGTAGCCGCCCGCTGGCCGGCCCTGGACCAGGTCGTAGCGACCTTCGCCGAGGCCGGATTCTCCCGGAACGAACTGTTCACGGTGCGAGAGGAACGCTGGTCAGACCTCTCTCTCGTACGGGACTGGGCAGTGGCGATGAGGAACACCGACTCCGCCCTGGCTCCGATCTCGGAAGGTGAATTCGCCGAAGGTCTGAGGAACCTCGACGGGGCGATCGCTCGAGGCGAGCGGGCCCGTCCGACGGGCACGGATCTTGTCGTCCTGACCTAGCGAGAAGCGGGTATGACTGGTGTGCACCCCAAGCCGGCGGTCAAGAGCATCCTCCACGCCCGCTCGGTCGGGCACCTCAGGTCGACAGGACGGGAGACTGTGCAACGCAGCGGTGGTGGGCGGAGCCGCCGTCAGGACCGCTGGGCCGACGACCGACCGTGGACGCTGTCGTGGATGAGCATGAACCGCATCGACCAGAACCCGGGCCGCGGCTTGGGGAGCAGGTGCCGGGCCCAGAAGAACCCGCCCAACGCGACGACGGCTGCGACGACCCAGGCGATCTCTCCGACGCCCAGGATCCACGGGGTCGATCCCAACAACATCATGGTGAGGCCGACAATGGCGACAACCAGCGCGGCGAATCCCACCCGGAGGGCCCAGACGGCTGTCCTCCAGTGTCCGTCGTGTTGCAGCTCCGTCGGCTCGTCCATGCCAGGAATTGTCCCACGGCTACGGGGTGCGGCACCAGGGCCGTTGGTCCTCCGGGGGTCTGTTGATGAGCTCACTCCCGGTCCGTCTTTCGAAACCCGGATGTGCCGGACACCCTCCCGGCTTCTCCGGTAGCCGTCCCTTCCATGAATTTCGAGCCGATCGATGAGGGCGACGAGTACAATCGCAATCGCTATCGGAGCGGTTTGAGGGGCGATTGCAGCGATCAAGCACGACCCAGTGATGATCCGCCGGAACAGCCATGGCTCCAAAATCCTTGACCGCAACGAGACCAGGCGAGAAGCAGGCGACCGGTTCATAGATCAGTACGACGCTGAAGGTCCCAGGCCGTCCGAGGATCCCTGGGCGATTGCCATCGACCCAAGGAGCGCAGATGATCAACTCCACCTCGGCTCAAATAATGGACGGGTCTGCCCTTGCCAGACGAGTCCTCCAATCCACTTCCCTCCGGGCCGCAGCGGTCAGCGCCAGGATTGGTCGACGTCCCTGCCTGGCTGCGGTCTTGGTGGGTGACGACCCCTCATCGGTCACCTACGTGCGGATGAAAGAGAAGAGGTGCGAGTCGGTCGGAGTCGACTCCCGCATAACCAGATTGGCGCAGTCGGCGGCGACATCGGAAGTCGTGGCCTCCATTCGCCACCTGTCTGGCGATGGCAACGTTGACGGAATACTCCTCCAGCACCCCGTGCCCGACCAGGTTGACGAGCGGGCTGCGTTTGAGGCGATCGTGCCCGAAAAGGACGTGGACGGCGTCACGATGCACTCATTCGCGGCGATGTCGTTCGGTCTGCCGGGCTTCTCCTCGTACACTCCAGCGGGGATCGTGCGGTTGCTCGACGAATATGGCGTCGATCCATGTGGACGTCAGGCTGTCGTCATCGGCAGGAGCCCCATCCTCGGGAAGCCGATCGGCATGCTCTTGCTGGCGAGGAACGCGACGGTGACCTATTGCCATTCCCGTACGCATGACCTGGCCGGGATCGTCAATTCGGCCGACATCGTGATTGCAGCTGTCGGAAAGGCGGGGTTCGTCCGAGGCAAGTGGTTGAAGAAGGGCGCCGTCGTCATAGACGCGGGCTACAGCTCTGGCAACGCTGGCGACGTCGATTTCGACGAGGCGAGCAAGGTCGCGGCGCTGATTACGCCCGTGCCCGGAGGTGTGGGACCGATGACGATCGCGATGTTGATCGAGCAGACTGTGCTTGCCGCCGAACGTTCAGCTCCTTGATCCGGAATGTCTCACCGTCCCGTCGCGGTCATGTCGGGGAAGGTGTCTCGATCGACCCGGGCCTGAGCTTGCTCGAGGCCTGCGCTCGGTCTGGCCAGCTGGGGAGTCGTCAGAGCATGGCAGTCGAGGGGCGGTAGTGGAGGTAGAGATACGGGCGGTAGAGAGGCTCAAGGCCGTGCCTGGATAATTGCGCAGATCCGCCCTTCCTCGGTCGGGAGGCCAGGCGCCTCGACCTCTAGGGCGGGGGTGGGTAGGCGGCCACGAGCAACCGCATGAGCTTGGGGAACAGCGGGGTGAAGCGCCCCGTGCCCCATTCGAGATCAGGCTCGTTAGCGAACGCCTGACTCAGGACCCCGATGATCAAGGTGGAGATCAGGAAGACGGCTTCATCGGAGTCGGCACCGGGCCCGAGTTGGCCGGCTGTCACGGCGTCGACCAACGCGGCGCGCTGGATGTCGATCATCTCCTGACTGATGGCCATCGCCCCGGGCGAGGGCTCGAACTTCGGTACAGGGCGCCAGAACAGCAGTTCGGCCACCGCGCGGTTGGCCAGCAACCAGCGCCCGCTCGCCTCGAGGCCGGCGATGAGCGCATCGAGCCCGGGATCGGCAGTGGCCATGGAGTCGCGCATGACTTCGAGGTGCACGCTCTGGCCACGCAGGAAGAGCTCGTCGTAGATGGCCATGAGCGAGGGGAAGTACTTGTAGATCGAGGGGGGCTGGACGCCGAGCCGCCTCGCCACCTCCGACAGGCTCAGCCCGTTCACGCCTTCCTCGGACATGATGGCCACGGCGATATCGAGGATCTCGTCGATGGTCTCCTGCCGTCGGCGGGCCCGGCGATCCGCCGGAGGGATGGCGGCCGCATGCGAGCTGGTCGTACCGGTCATTTCCCTAACTATAGCATAAAAGAGGCTTGACAGCATAAGCTAAAGGTATTAGCCTTTCTATCCGTGAGGGACGATTCGATCGACGGAGGAGACATGGCCGAAACGAGCACACGCTGGTGGCTGACGCAGGACAGCACCGAGACCATCATCAATGCGCCCCCCGAGCGCATTTATGCACTCGTGGCCGACATGCCCCGGATGGGCGAGTGGAGCCCGGAGTGTCAACAGGTGGAGTGGCTGGGTGGCTCCACCGACCCCGTCGTGGGGGCGACGTTCGTCGGGCACAACGTGGGCGGACCGGCCAACCTGATGAAGTGGTCCCGAAGGGGCCGGGTGCTGGCGGCCGACCCGGGTCGTGAGTTCGCCTTCGTCACCGAGGAGGGCGGGCGCGAGTCCACCGAGTGGCACTACCGGTTCGAGCCGGCCGAGGGTGGTACCCGGGTCGTCGAGTCCTACGTGGTGCGATGGATTCCTCTGTGGGCCCGGATCGTGGACGTCCCGACCAACCGGGCCGGCGAATTGAGGGACGGCATGCAGCACACGCTCGGCCAGCTCAAGGAAGGCCGCCGAAGGGGCCGGCGCACCAGAGCCGACATCATGACGACAGAGGTGGCACCACCCGCCTTTCTGTTGGGCTCCGACGAGGGCGAGGGGGTCTGGTTCGCAGACGGTCTGCTTCGTTACAAGCTGACCGGAACGCACGGACAGCTGGCCCTGGCCGAGGTCCGTGCAGCTCGCGGGTCGGGGTCGCTCGTCCACACGCACCGCCACGAGGACGAGGCCTGGTACATCCTCGAGGGGGAGGTGACGTTCTGGTTGGGTGAGGAGTGCTGCTCGGCCATCCCCGGCGATTTCATCTTCGGACCCCGGGGAGTTCGCCACCGGTTCCGTGTCGACTCCAGGTGGCCCGCTTCCTCATTCTCGTCACACCGGCCGGGTTCGAGGAGTTCACGCGAGCGTGCGGTTGGCCGGCCACGGCCGGGACCCTTCCGCTTCCCGAACTGTCCCCCGCGGCGAAGAGGAACTCGTCGCCGCGGCCCGACGGCACGGCACCCATCTGCCGAGGTTGAACACCTCTTCCAACCGTACCAACGGCTTGATCCGCGCCGAGCGGTCTACAAGGACGGCCACGGACTCGGTCTCTCCATCGTCCGCGCCATCGCCTCTGCACATGGTGCCTCCGTCACGGCCGATCCGGTGCCCGATGGTGGCCTGTCGGTGCGGGTGAGTTTTCCGTCGCGCATGATCTCTAGGGGATCACTAAATGGCAACGAATACGTCACGAAGACAGAGTTCGCTGTGACTTGATGACCGGTCGGCTCATGGAGCCTCCAGGTGCTCCGGAACGTGTCATTGTCTCGAGCCCGGCGGAGCTTGAATGCGAAGAGCCCAGAAGAAGTGGGACCAACAGTCTGATTGAGCCGCTGCCGGCCCTGCACGAGGCCAACCGGCGTCGAACGATCTCGGCTGTGACCCGGTCGAATTCGCCGGCGTTGGTCCTCATGGGGATCGACCATTTCGCTCCTACCGAGGATGGAATCGCAACCAATTCGCCAGCATCGTCGCCCGCACCTTGCCTTCATGGACGAGCTCGGCGCTCACGACGATGGCCGACTCGGAAACTTCCACGGGTTCTGCCCGAAGCGACAAGGGCGGTCCCAGCGGCGTTGGCCGCAGGAATCGAACGTCGAAGCCAGCCGTGATGAAGGGAACCGGTGCCCCTTCGTCGGCCGTCCAACCTTGGCGATCGGCTTCCCACATCACAACGGCCGCGGTGTGGCAGTCGAGCGCCGTTGAGATGATGCCCCCATTGAGGAAGCCGAACCCGTTGTCGTGTTCGGCACGAGGAGTGAACGTGGCGACGGTGACGTCGTGTTCCCGATAGCTACGCAGGTGAAAGCCGTCGGGATTGGCATGACCGCACCCGAAGCACGTGAGATCCGGATACAGGGTTTCCTGAATACTCAGTTCCGTCATGGGATCACTCCGTAGTTGACGTCGGCGCTGTTCAGTGGTTGTCGGACGCGCACCAGATCAGTCGGCACTTGCGACGATCCATCCGAATTCGGAGGTGACCCGGACGCCGACGTCCTGATCGAACAGGGGCGAGATGACCTCATGCAGCGCCTCGCAGAACGTCTCGTAGCCGACGGCCTCGATCGCGGGGACGGACGGTCCCGCCGCCGCCAGGGCACGAACGGCCGTGTCGGTGTCGGGCCATTCGCTGACAACGTCGACATCTCCGCGCTCTACCAACGAGAAGCCCGTCGCTCCTAGCATTTCCTCCACGACACCTTCCCGGCCGGTGTCCCCGTGTTCCATGTTGGCTGCCCCGTGTTCGGGTGGCGACAACTCGATGACCTTGAGGAAGTACGGCATGAGGCCCAGACGGTCGTAGCGCCCCCAGAAGGTGAGGCCCAGTCGACCGTTAGCCACCAGCACCCGCCGAGCCTCCTGCAACGCACCCTCGCATCCTTTCCAGATTCCGTTGAAGCTCGTCGCGACATCGAAGCTGTCATCCGCGAACGGCAGGTCGAACATGTCCCCAACGCGGAAGTCACCGCTCGGTGTTCTCGTTCGCGCGATCGTCACCAGGGCTTCGGCTGCGTCCAGTCCCGAGACCCTGGCCTGCCGCTCGGCGGCAAGACAGGCAGCAAACCCGGACCCACATGCGATGTCGAGGAGGCGGGCACCGTCTCCGATTCCGAGGCGGTCGAACAGCAGCTCGTTCGCCGGGCGTGCGTAGGGCTCGAACAGGTACGCCCACTGCAGGGCACGCGCCCCCCAGCCTCGACCCGCTTCTTCCCAGTTCGCGGCAGGCACTGACTCCGACCTCCTTCTAGACGAACGATCGTACAATAACGGTAAACGATCGTGCGTCTAAGATGCAAGGGGTCAGTCAGGCGAAGGAGGGAAAACGAGCCGATGCCAGGGGAGGAGGCACCGAGGAAGCAGACCCGGGCCCCCGGAAAGCGTTCCCGTGCCCGCATCGTGCATGAGGCGGCACGGCTTGCGACGATTGAGGGCATTGAAGGGCTTTCGATCGGCCGACTCGCTGACGCCACCGGAACTGCGAAGAGCAGCGTCTACGCACTGTTCGGCTCCAAGGAGGAACTCCAGCTGGCGACCATCAACGCAGCACGCGACAGCTTCATCACCGAAGTAGTCACGCCGGCGCTGGCAACCGAGCCGGGGCGCGAACAACTGCTTGCCCTGTGTGACGGCTTCCTCGCCTACGTGGAGCGACGCATCTTCCCCGGCGGCTGCTTCTTCGTCGCCGCTTCCGCCGAGGTCGGGGCGCGCCCCGGACGTGTCCATGACGAAGTGGCCCGCATTCAACAGCAGTGGCGAGACCTGCTCGGGCGCGAAGCCAGCGTGGCGGTTGAGAAGGGTGAACTGCCGCCAGGAACCGACCCCGGGCAAGTCGCATTCGAACTCGGTGTCATTCTTGCCGGGACAAACATCGTGAGCGTCCTTCACGACGATCAAGCAGTCGTCGCCCGTGCCCGTTCAGCGGTGAGGAGTCGGCTGTCCCGCTAATTCGTTGTGGTTCTCGGTTGATCAGTTTGGGAGCGTCACCCCGTCGGCTGGGCGCCTCACCCGCTTTGCGCGGGCTGCGATTGACTTGCCAAGGGTCGTCAGGAAAGTGATGGGATTATGTTGGAACCCCTGCCCTAGGTCGTCGGGCGAGGACATGGGGCAGCCAACGACCCCCATCTGCTTGCAGATGTCGACAGCAATGATGTCGGCACCTTCCTGGGCCAGACGCACGGCGTGACTGCGGCCCTGTCCCCGGGCCGCCCCGGTGATGAAAGCCACCTTGCCATCAAACTTCCCCATCGTCTGTTCACCCAGTTCTGAGCCACAAATGCTACTGAGCATTAGCGTATGACTAGATTTCACGAGCACTCGACCAGAATCAGCGGCTCTTCTGTGCAACCCGAGCTGACCACATTGCCTCCGAACATCGGGTCAGTGTCGCACTCAGCAGATGCGGACGTGTCTGACGCCAAGCCTGTTATCAGGACTCCGTCGAGAACTCCAAGTGCAACGCCGTGAGACCGCGGAAGAGGCTGGTCGGGTCGTAGGTGTAACGGCGGTCACCGATTGGCCCATGCTGCGCCTCAGAGATCCCGATATCACCCGTTCGGTCGAATACTCGCTCGAGGGAGACTCGGACCTCAGTGCGGGCGAGTTGTTGGCCGAGGCAAGCGTGTGGCCCCTTGGAGAAAGCGACGTGTCGGTTCGGTCGGTCGAACCGCACCACGTCGGGGTACTCGAAGACGCGCGGGTCGCGGTTGATTGCGCCGATCATGAGCATGACGGAAGTGCCGGCGGGGATCTCGACTCCACCGAGTGTTGTGGTCCGCCGGGCCATGCGAAAGTGGTCCTTGACGGGGCTTTCAAGACGGAGGATCTCTTCGGTAAAGGCGGGGATCAGCGCCCGGTTGTCGCGAAGGTTGGCCTGGAGCTCTGGGTCCTCTCCGAGGTGACGCATCGCGAATGCCAAGGTACGTGCGGTGGTCTCCTGACCGGCGGCGAAGAGAAAGGCGGCCTCGTTTGCCAGGATCGTGATGTTCGGAATGGATCCGTCGGGGAAGGCGACATTCGCCAGATGGGTGAGCACGTCAGCTCGGGGCTGCCGGCGACGATTCTCGATATAGCTCGTGAAGGTATCCTCGAAGAAGCCGAACAGGTTGATCTCTTCAGCTTCGCCAAGGCGTTGCTGGAGTACCTTCTCGTCGAGATCGCCGATGCCCCGACTGGTGCGGAACCATTGTCGGAACCGTGCGAGCTCGGTCTGAGGGACGCCGAGGAGGTCGGCGATCACGAGCAACGCGAATGGTTCGGAGTACTCGCGGATGAACTCGCAGGTCCCACGGGCCAGGAACTTGTCGAGCTCTTGGTCCGCGAGGCGCCACATGAAGTCCTCGTTCTCCTTCAACCGCCGCGCCGTGAACAGGCCCGTAAGCAACGAACGGTAGGCGTGGTGCTCGGGAGCGTCCCAGGTCGCCATGTAGCCATAGAGGGGCATCTGGTTGCGGTACTGCTCGATGAGCTCGGTGGCGTCGTCACCCTTCGGCGACTCCGGCAGCCCAGGGAACGGCCCAGTTGCTGCGTTGCAAGAGGAGAATGTTTGCGGGTCCCGGTAGACGACCATGGCCTCTTCCAGTCCCGTGACCACCGCCACGCCCCACTTGGGTTCGATCCAGACCGGCCCGTGCTCCTCTCGGAGGTAACGGTAGTAAGGGTAGGGATCGTCGATGATCGTACTGTCGGAGAAGAAGTCGATTGACTCGTAAGTGCCTGCGTTGCGGTCGGACACGAATCGATCCTCCTGATAGCTGCCACGTCTGTCCCAAGCTACCTAACGGACAGATCGCCGCTCCCATCACTTGGCCTTTGAGCATCCCCCGGTTTGACGGACACCTGCGCTGAGGTGGTAGCACCTCGGGAAGGAGTCCTTGATGCCACGACCTCATCCGCCGGAGTTCCGCGCTCGAGCCATCGAACTGGCCCGAGAACGAGCCAAGCCGATGGCCGCCCTGGCCCACGATCTCGGGATCTCCGAGAGCTGCCTGCGTGCCTGGGTGGCCAAGGCTGACATCGACGAGGGCCGCAAGGACGGTGTCACCTCGTCCGAGCGGGCCGAGCTGGTGGAACTGCGCCGCAAGCTGCGGGTCACCGAGATGGAGAACGAGATCCTCCGGCGAGCGGCCGCCTACTTCGCCCGGGAGAACGTCCTCCCAAAATGACCTACACCTTCATCGCCCAGCGCTGCTCGGACCTGCCGGTCGCAGCGTGTTGTCGGGCCATGGGGGTGTCCACGTCGGGGTTCTATGCCTTCTGGGCCAATCCGGTGTCCGACCGGGACTGGCACGACGCCAACCTCACCAACACCATGTTCGACATCCATCGGATGTCCCGGCGCTCCTATGGATCCCCACGGATCCATGCCGAACTGGTCCTCGGCCAGGGTCAGCGCTGTTCCCGCAAACGGGTGGCCCGACTCATGGCCCAGGCCGGCATCGTGGGCATCCACCGGCGCAAGTTCCGGGGCTGCACCCGGCGTGATCCGGGTGCCACCCCGGCCGAGGACCTGGTGCAGCGCAACTTCAATCCGACCGAGCCGGACCGTCTGTGGGTCATGGACGTGACCGAGCACCCGACCGGAGAAGGCAAGGTCTACCTGGCCGTCGTCCTCGACGCCTGGAGCCGGCGGGTGGTGGGTTGGTCCATTGCCGACCACATCCGCTCCGAGCTGGTGGTCGACGCCGTGCAGATGGCCATCTGGCGCCGGCAACCACCCAAGGGCCGAACGGTGGCCCATTCCGACCACGGATCGCAATATACGTCCTGGGCCTTCGGTCGGCGTCTCCGGGCCGCGGGACTGCTCGGATCCATGGGCACCATCGGGGACTGCTTCGACAACAGCGCCATGGAGAGCTTCTTCGGGACCATGCAGATCGAATTACTCGACGAGCACCGCTGGGAGACCCGGAAACAACTGGCTCTGGCCATGTTCGACTGGATCGAGGCCTGGTACAACCCGTCGAGGCGGCACTCCTACTGCGGGATGCTCAGCCCCCTCGACTACGAACGAGTCCACACGCCCGCCGCAGCCGCGGCATGATCAACACAACCAACCTGTCCGCTGGACCGGGGGAAGCTCAGCTCCTATGGACTGTCAAGCGCGAACTGTGAGCGTGGGAGCGCTGCGAATACCTCCCTCGCCACGTAGCGCTTGAGGCAGCGGATTGCCTCTTTCTTGGTCCTCCCGTCCTTCATCCGGCGCTCGATGTAGGCCCGGGTGTTCGGGTCGCAGACCATTCGGGTGAAGACGATGTGCCAGAGTGCCGCATTGGCTTGACGGTCCCCACCGCGATTGAGCCGATGCCGTTGCTGCTTCCCGCTCGAGGCGTCGAGGGGCGACGCACCGCAGAGCTTGGCAAAGGTCGATTCGCTCTTCAAGCGCTCCGGGTTGTCGCCGGCAGCCACCAAGAGGGCCGAGGCCACGTCGGTGCCCACCCCGTCGATGGCACAGAGCTCCGGAGCGGTCTCGGCAACAAGGGCCTTCAGCATCCGGTCGATCTCCTTCACCTCCTCTTCGAGGGAGATGGCCCGTCGGGCCAGCGTGCGCAAAGTGATCTTGGTCACTCCGGCAACGTCGGTCCGTCCGGTGTGGCGGTAGGCGCTGGTCATGGTGAGCACCTTGTAGATGGAGAGGTCCCGGAGCTCGGCCCGGAGCTCTTCGGGAGCCGTCGAGATGAGGCTGCGCATCTGGTTGAGGGCCTGGGTCCGGCTCCTCCTCGCCGAGCTGCGGGCCACCCGCAATACCCGCATGGCCTCGACGTTTCCGTCCCTGGTCTTGGCCGAGCCGGTGGCGTCTCCTCCTTGGGCGGCCCGGGCGGCGGCGACGGCGTCTTCGGGATCGGACTTCCCGGTGCGACGACGACGTTGGCGGTTCGGTCGATCCACTTCGACCACGGCGACCTGGTGGCCCAACAGGTGTCGGGTGAGCCCGGCCCCGTAGCTGCCGGTCCCTTCGATGCCGACCAGGTCGACGGTGCCGAAGCTCTCCAGCCAGTGCTGTAGCTCCTGGTAGCCGGCGCCGGTGGCAGCAAAGCTCTGGACGCCGGGCAGGCCTCCTCGTTCGTCGAGGGCGGCCGCCACGTGGGCATCGAGGTGTGTGTCGACCCCTCCGGTGATGCCGCGCGCGATAGTGGTCATCGTCATCTGTTCCTTTCGCTTGGGGTGGGTGGCACCGCACCGCAGGGACGATGGACAGGACAGCGATGGGCCTGTGCGGCAGGCTCCTATGAGGTCACTCCGTCCGACCGGTTGGTGCCGGATGAGTGTCCGAGCCAGGCCGACGAATCGACTTCAGGACAGTCCGACAGGACGTCAGCCGGTATTGATGGGGTCAGACCTGGCTCGGGCATTCACCCACACGCTGGCCAGTTCTCCGTCCGGAGTGGTGGACCAGCAGCGAGCAATATCAATCCTCGCTGCCGGGTCGGCGGCGCACCAGGCCCAGGTCCGCTCGCTCAATGCGGGCTGCCACTCTCCGGCACATTCGGGCGTGTGGAATAGCCGTAGACCCCGACCTCGGGGAACGAATACCCCTGTTAGCTACTTCCCCCTGAAAAAGTAGCCGTAGATACTCGCGTTTCGCACCCAGATCGATGAAGATGGCCCCGAACCGTAGGACTAGTACGGATCGAGGCCATCGTGTTGAGAACTGTAAACGCGCAGCCCACCTTGTGGGAAGCCATCCTCCCCGAGACGTGCCTCGGGATGCCCTCTGAGCTGGAGGCAGTCGACCGCCTGCTGGACGATCCGGTCTTCTTCGAACCGTTCCGCGACCACTTCCACCGTGCCCTCGGTCGTCCGTCCGTGCCGATCGAGACCTACCTCCGGTTGATGTTCTTGAAGTACCGCTACCGGCTGGGATTCGAGCCGTTGTGCCGGGAGGTCGCCGACTCGATTTCGTGGCAGCGGTTCTGTCGGATCCCGTTGGGCGTTACCGTGCCGCATCCCACCACGTTGATGAAGATCACCACCCGATGCGGGTCATCGGTGGTCGAGGGCCTGAACGAGGCGTTGTTGGCCAAGGCCCAGGCGGCCAAGATGTTGAAGACCAACAAGGTCCGGGCCGACACCACGGTAGTTCCGGCCAACGTCGCCTACCCGACGGACTCGGGCCTGATGGCCAAGGGTGTGGCCAAGATGGCCAAAGGCATCGGGAAGCTGAAGCGTGCGGGCCTGGCTTCCAAGACCACCTCTCGGGACCGGACTCGGATGATGCAGGCCCGGGCCCGGTCCATCGGTGCCAACCTGCGACGGCGCACCGGCGAGGCGAAAGACCAGGTCCTGGCCATCAATGCCGACATGGTCCGCATTGCCCGGACGGCGGTCGCCGAGGCTCGAAACGTCGCGGCCAACGCCCGCCGGGCGCTGAAGCGACTTGGGAACGCGGCGCCGGCAAGGCTCTGCGCGATTGCCGGCGACCTGGAGCTCATTGCTGATCTGGTCGACCAGATCGCGGGACAGACCGCCAAGCGCCTTCGTGGCGAGATCCCCGACGGAGCCACCAGGTTGGTGTCACTGCATGACCCCGACGCCCGTCCGATCCGCAAGGGTCGACTCGGCAAGCCCGTCGAGTTCGGCTACAAGGCCCAGGTCGTTGACAACGAGGACGGCGTTGTCATCGACCACAACGTCGAGGTCGGCAATCCACCGGACGCGCCCATGCTCGTTCCCGCTGTCGAGCGCGTCACGCACCGGGCCAAGCGAGTGCCCACAGCGGTCACTGCTGACCGCGGCTATGGCGAAACCTCCGTCCGTGAACAGCTCAGTGGACTCGGAGTCCGCATCGTTGTCCTTCCCACCAAGGGCAAACCGAGTGCGTCACGCCGCGTCGTCGAGAGTCGGCCGCAGTTCCAGCGCCTGGTGAAGTGGAGAACGGGTAGCGAAGGGCGGATCAGCTGTCTCAAACGAGACTTCGGATGGAACCGGACACAGATCGACGGGATCGAAGGAGCCCGCACCTGGTGTGGTTATGGGGTCTTCAACCACAACCTGGTGAAGATCGGGGTGCTGACAGCCTCCGAATAGGACGGATCGGACCTGCCGCCACCAGGATCGGAGTCGAAATTGGACGGAGGCGATGACCAGACTGGCCCCGGAGTCACTCCGACTTTTTCAGGGGGAAGTAGCTAGGTCTCGGCGGCCTGACCTGGGCCGACCTAGGTTGACCTGGGCGGCCGCACCACCGTCTATGGCAGGCTGACGGGATGGGAGCGGCGGCACCATCGGGAACGGTCACCTTCCTGTTCACCGATATCGAGGGCTCCACCCACCTGTGGGACTCGCATCCCGACGCGATGCGCCAGGCCCTCGAGCGCCACGATGCCCTCCTCCGCTCGGCGATCGACGCCAATGATGGCTACGTCTTCTCGACGGGCGGTGACGGGATCGGGGCCGCCTTCGCCCGCGCCGGCGACGCCGTTGCCGCGGCCGTCGACGCACAACAGGCACTCGGTGCCGAACTATGGCCGGACGGCGCACCGCTGCGGGTGCGGATGGGACTCCACACCGGTGAAACCTCCGAACGTGACGGCGACTACTTCGGCACCGCGGTCAACCGGGCGGCCCGACTCATGGCCACCGCCCACGGTGGCCAGGTCGTCTGCTCACGTGCCACCGCAGACCTTGCTGCCGGTGCGGCGGACTTCCACAGCCTGGGGGAACACCGCCTGCGTGACCTGGCCGCGGCAGAGCAGGTATTCCAGATCGGCGAGGGACGCTTCCCTCCCCTCCGGTCGGTGGACGTCGTGCCCACCAACCTGCCCACGACCCGCACCGAGCTCGTGGGGAGGTCCGAGGACGTCGTCACACTCGCCACCACGACGGCCAGGGAGCGACTGGTGACGCTGACCGGGGTTGGCGGCGTCGGCAAGACTCGCCTGGCCCTCGCCGTGGCCGCCTCGGTGGCTCCGGACTACCCGGACGGCTGCTGGCTCGTCGACCTAGCTCCTGTCGCGGATGGTGCCGAGGTGGCGGTGGCCACGGCCACGGCAGTGCGGGCTCCGGTGACCGCCGCCGCCGCCCTCGTGACCTACCTGGCAGACCGACGGATGCTGGTGATCATCGACAACTGCGAGCACGTCATCAGCGACGTGGCCGACTTGGTCGACGCCGTGCTCGTCGGGGACCCCGACATCCACCTGCTGGCTACCAGCCGCGAGCCGCTCGGCCTCGACGGCGAGGTCGTGCGACGGGTCGATTCCCTCGGCACGGCCGCACCGGACGCCTCGGTCGAGGATGCGCTGGCCGCACCAGCGGTCCGCCTCTTCGTCGAACGGGCGGCCGCTGTCACCGACCGGTTCGCCCTCGACCCTGCCACGGTGGGCCCGGTCGTCGAGATCTGTCGCCGACTGGACGGCATCCCACTGGCCATCGAACTGGCCGCCGCCCGCACCGGGTCGATGCCGGCCGCAGAGATCGCCCGTCGCCTCGACGAGCGATTCCGTCTCCTCGAGCGGCGGGTCCCGTCGGGCCCAGGAGCGGCATCGCACACTGGCGGCGACCGTCTCATGGTCCCACGACCTCCTGAGCGAAGACGACCGGTGCGTGTTCCGGCGCCTCGCCGTCTTCCCGGCGTCCTTCACGCTCGACGCCGCTGAACAGGTCGTCTCCGACGAGACCCATCAGCTCGACGTGATCGACTCTCTTGCGGGCCTGGTCGACCGATCCCTGGTCCAGTTCGACCCTGACCGGGGCCGGTACCGACTCCTCGAGACCCTGCGGCAGTACGCGGCCGACCGGTTGGCCGAAGCAGGCGAAACCGAAGAGGTCCGGGAGCGTCACGCCCGCCACTTCCTCGGCCTGGTGAAATGGCTCGGCCCGCAGTTGCACACGGACCGATTCGAATCCGCCTACACCACACTCGTGGCGGAGTTGGACAACCTGCGGGCGACGGCCTCATGGTGCATCGACCTCGAACGGTGGGGTGAGCTCGCCTCGTTCTGTCGGGACTCGTACTACCTGACCTTCCAGTCGGCGCCCGTCGACGGCATCGAGTGGCGACTCCCGCTCGTCGAGCACGGCTCCGAGATCGCTCGCCAGGACCTCGTCGACCTGCTGGGCGACCTGGCATGGACCGAAGTCATGCTGGGCAATGTCGACCCAGGCCTACGCTGGGCGGAGCGGAGCAACGAGCTCGCAGAAGACGGAAGCGCAGCCCACTCCGCATGGGCACTGGTGGCGATGGGTCAGGCGGCCTTGTACGCCGGCCGTGCGGCCGACTCCCATGTAGCTTCGTTACGAGCAGTAGACGCGGCCGCTGCGGTGGATGATCCGACGCCCGGCGTCGTTGCTCGCCTCACCGTGTCGGCGTCGCTGACCCAACTCGGCCAACTCGATGCCAGCGTCGCCACCGCTTCGGAGGCGATGGACCGAGCGGAGGCGTCAGGAAGCCCGCTCAACACCAACGCCGCAGTCACCACCGCGGCCTCCAACTGCCTGAACCGGCCGACCGGACCGGACTTCGTCCGGAGCCGGGAGGTCATCGAATCCGCCCAGACCGTCGCAGCGGTTGACAGCACGAACACCATGTGGATCTGCACCATGCACGGGTGGACGCTGCTCGGCCTCGGAGAACCCGACGCCACGTTCCGGCTGATGGAGGCGCTTCGCTCCGCCGACCGGCTCAACGCGCAGAACGTGGTCGAACTCGCGCTTCGCCTGCTGGCCATCGGCTTCGCCGAGCGGGGACATCGAGAGGAGGCGGCGATCCTCGACGCGTACGTGGAGGCCAACCTCCGCGAGTTCCGCATCATGGGCTACGGGCAGGACTGGGTGCAGGAGCAGATCCGCATCGCCGATCTCCCATCACCCCCAGCCGCGGCCGTGCCGAAGAACCGCGGGGAGCTCATGCAGTTCGTGACCGCCGTAGAACGGTCGATGAGCCTCGGTACTGCACCCGAACCCGACGGGCGGTAGAGGCGTGAGGCGAGCACCCTCGCCCAGAGCAATATCTATCTACCCGTCGGGTCCGCCTGAGCTTGACCCCTCACGCGGAGACAACCTGGGACTCGAACCCCGATTCGACTGACCCTGCCCCATAACACCGAATGGGTGGGGCACTGTCCGGCGAGGAATGCTGACTTCCGCTTGCCGGCGCGAGCAGTACTCCATGCTTCCTTGCGACGCGGCGGGAGGATTCGAGCGCCCGGATCTTCCGCGGTTGGGAAGTGCCAATGAAATACTGGTCGTGACCAGCGAAAACGCTCCCGAGAGGACGTTGTATTTCCTACAACACGAGTGGAGGTTATGAGACTATGTTCGAACCCCTCCTGGGCCTTCTGACGAGGGACACTCTGGCGTGAGAATTGGGTTTTGGGCGCAATTTCGCGGCCGAGGAGCCTGCCGCAAGGTCGGCGCCAGAAGTGATGGGACCACGTTCGAACCCCTCCCGAGTAGATCAGATCTCGAATGAATCTCGGCACCAGAATCCCCTGGTCGCCTATGGTGAGGCGGTGCAGGCGGCGCAGATGGCGGGGGGTTCCCAGCGACCTTCGGGCACGGTGACGTTCCTGTTCACCGACATCGAAGGGTCGACCCGTCTGTGGGACGCGGCGCCCAACACGATGCAGGCCGCGCTGGAGCGCCACGATCACATCCTCCGCACCGCCGTCGAGGGCCATGGCGGATACATCTTCGCCACCGGTGGCGACGGGTTCGCGGTGGCATTCAACCGGGTGGGTGATGCGCTGGCTGCGGCTGTGGCTGCCCAGGAGGAACTGGGAGTCGAGTCCTGGCCGGAGGGCGCGTCGATCCGGGTGCGCATGGGACTCCACACCGGAGAGGCGGCCGAGCGGCAAGGTGACTATTTCGGCCCAACCGTGAATCGGACCGCCCGTCTGATGGCCACGGCCCACGGCGGTCAGATCGTGTGCACCCGGTCCACGGCTGAACTGGCCGACAGCGCGGTCGGGCTCCGCAGTCTCGGCGAGCACCGACTTCGTGACCTGGCCACGGCCGAACAGGTGTTCCAGGTGGGGGGCGAACCGTTTCCCCGCTCCGTTCGGTCGATGCCGTACCCACCAACCTGCCGACTGTTCGCACGGAGCTGATCGGGCGGAGCGACGACCTGGCCGCCCTGTCCGGCCTGGTGGAGAACGAGCGGCTCGTCACCCTGACCGGAACGGGAGGGGTCGGCAAGACCCGGCTGGCCCTGGGTGTCGCCGCCACCCTTGCGGCGGACTTCGCCGACGGCTGTTGGCTGATCGAGTTGGCGCCGGTCAGCGAAAGTGACGAGGTGGTCACCGCGGTGACGTCGGCCATGCGGGCGCCTACCACGACGGCCGATGCGCTGGTGCGGTACCTGAGTGACCGGCGGATGCTCCTCGTGCTCGACAACTGCGAGCAC
>CAWIEV010000009.1:0-189878 GCA_963835325.1 uncultured Acidimicrobiaceae bacterium
GTCGAGCGACATGCCGTCCAGGTCCGGCCAGTCGCCCGGATCGTCAACCGCCCAGCCTTCACGAATTCGGACACGGGGAAAGCCATGTGAATCGACCGATCCGTCGACATAGCGGCTGCACGTTGCACACGGCATGGGCGGCCCCTCGTAGACGTTGACTCGGTCACACTGCTCCAGCCCCCCGCCGCAGGTGATGAAGGTCGTCTGCGCGCCTCTGACGCGCAGCGCCTGGCCGATAATCGCCTCCCATTGGACGTGGGCGGCCCAGTCGCGCGGGGTGAGGATTGCGACCCGCTTTCCCGTACGTGGCCCGAGAGCTATGGCCTGCCGACGCAGCTGTCGGGCCACCACCTGCTCGGGCGCCAGCTTTGCTTGGCGGAGACCCAGGTGCAGGCCTTTGAGTGCATAGGTACCGAGTTGGTCCTTTCGCGGCCGAGGACTCATCGGTGGCCCGTCGGTCGACTGTCGAATTCTTGCCCAGTGACAAATCGCCACATGCCGGCCCAGAACCCCACGCCATACGACCAGTGACAGATCTCGAAGGCTGCGAACACACGATGTGGCGCGACGCCCGGATCGTCCCCCGACCTCACCGCCACCGCCGCGCACAGCAGTCCATGGCATACCGGGATCGCTACCCGCCTCCAGCGGCGCCCGACTGTGGCGGCCGTCACCGACGCAAGTACCAGAGCCGCCGGCACCAGGGGCCGCCACGTGGGGAGGCGGCCGTGCTTGGCCAGGGTGGAGGCCTTGGCCAGGCCGTAGTTGCGGTACTGGCGGGCCAGGGCACGTGGTGTCTCTCGGGGGAAGTACCACGATCGGATGCTCGGATCCACAATCACCCTTCCGCCGGCATTACGGATCCGGAAGTTCAGTTCCTGGTCTTCGGCGGCCCACTGCAGCAGAGTCTCGTCGTATCCTCCGAGATCCTCCAGCGTGGCCCGCCACCAACAACCGAGGTAGACGGTGTCCGCCTCGACGCGGCGTTCCGCGTAGTGGAATACCCCGGGCCCGATGCCCCACCGCGACGAAGTCGCGCTCGCCACGGCGCGTCCAAAGTTCGTCGTACCCACCGCGCGCATCGGGCCGCCGACGTTCTCAGCCCCGGTCTCGAGCAGTGTCATGACGCACCGGCGAACGTAGTCGGGCGCATACAGCGTGTGGGCGTCGGCGCGACAGACGATCTGCCCTTTCGCCACCTCGATCCCTACGTTCATGGCAGCCGCGGCCGTGACACGAGGGTTTTCGACGACCCGGACCCGGGGATCGCCGGAGCATGTCGCAATAGCCACGCTGCCGTCGCTGGATGCTCCGTCGAGTACCAGGACCTCGAGGATGTTCGGGTAGTCCTGCCTTGCCAGAGAGTCCAGGCAGTCGCGGAGGTAATGCCGTTCGTTCAGTACCGGCAGGAGTATCGAGACAGAAGGAAGCTCGCCGGGACCGCCGGCCGACGCCGGGATCATTTCGGAACGAGTTGTCGCCCCCGGCCACCGGCCAGATGGCAGATGGGAAACGTGCGCCCTCCCGCCGCCTTCACCGTGCCCGAGGCGCCCCCATCGACAGTACGGGCAACCCGGTCAGTCCAGCGGCTTGACCGCTTGAGGCGTGTGCGCTGAGCCGCGTTCGACACTTTGGGCTCCTTCATGAATACCCGAAATGCACAAGCTACCACTCAGACATTGTCTGGTGACGCCGAGCTTCGTGCGGCCGATCGACCGAAGGCAGGCAGCCGTCGAGCGCGGCTGGGCCGGCATCCCATTTCGAGCCGAGCAGTCGCGTCATTTCAAGCCGTGCAGTCGCGCTACGTTCGCGTCATGATCGGTGAGGGGCTCGCGGGACAGTTCAGCTAATCCGAAAGCCGGGAGCTCTCCAGCAAAGGTTCGCGCGCCAGGTCCGCTCGCTGGCAAATGACGTGCCGGCCGCCATATCCCGTGCGGGGCAGGACAGGCCACACCTGCTCGACGTCATGCCTTCCGAGAGACCACTGGCTCGACTGGCACTCTGTGGCCGGCGTGTTCCGGGGGCCCCTGGTGGCCGCAGCGGTGACCAAGCGTGGATCATCGTCGACCGGCCGGCCTCTGGCGGTCTCCTCGAGGGGGTGCGGAGCCGATGAAGGTCCCGGGCGAGCCGTCAGGCGGGGTCGGAGTCCCTGACACCGCCCTCAGGGCCACGCCGTACCGGTTGTCCCAGAGGCGCGTCGAATGTCGCCCGCGGGTCCGGCCGTTGCCATCCAAAAATAGGCCTGATATCTTGGTCATGAACCGGGGGATATAGAACCGTGATTAGGCCGGGGAGTCACGAGAAGCGATTGACGCTGGACGGATCAGCGTGGAGTCTCTTCAACCGGTCTTTCCCTCGGTGGGCGGTCCTGGCCGCGCCACCGATCATCGTTGTGCTGCTCGGAGAGCTGCACGCCCGCTTCATCGGCCACTACAGCTTCACCGGGACGGCACGCTTCGGTTGGGTCATCGGCTACATCCTGCTGCTCGAGCTGGCCGCCTATCTGGCCGGCATTCCCGACGTCTCGGAGGGGCAGTGGGCAGCCAGTTTGTCCTCGCTCGGCGCCGCGATCGCCGGGGCTGCCGGCATATCTCTCATCCAGCTCTCCGGAGGCACCCCCCTACTTCCTCGGGTCGTGGTCCTGGGTTCCGCACTGGTGCTGTTTCCGATTTTTCTCGGACTCACCGTCCTCGCCCGCGACGCCGATCGGAGGGGCGCAGGTGACGACCGGGTGCTGGCGGTCGTTGGAGCAGATGACGCCGCCGCGCTCGAGGCAGATCTCAAACACGACGCCGAACGTCCAGCCAAGCTGGCTGGCGTCCTGCATCCCTCCAGCGTGTCGGGTCTGGCGAGAGGAACCATCGGGGGGCTAATCCACGAGGCCCGCCAGTGCCGGGCAACAGTGTTGGTTCTCGGACGGGAAGCCCAAAGCGACGAGTCGGTCGTAGCTCAGGCAGCCACTCTCCACGCCAGCGGGACCCGAGTGCGCTCGTTGGCATTCTTCTATGACGAGTGGTTGGGAAAGCTCCCTTTGAGCGAGCTCGAACGCACCTCTCTGTTCTTCGACATCCAGGAGTTGCATGTTCCTCGTTACGCGTGGATCAAGCGTCTGGTCGACCTGGTCTCCGGACTCGTCGGAGTCCTCGTTCTGGTTCCTGCGTGTGCACTGGTCCTGTTGCTGAACCTCATCGGCAATCGAGGGCCCCTCTTCTTCCGTCAGCAGCGGGTCGGCAAAGGAGGCCGTGAGTTCACGATTGTGAAGTTCAGAACCATGCCTGCCAGTTTGAACGACAGCGACTGGACGACGGCCGAGGACCCTCGCCTCGGTGTCGTGGGCAGGTGGATGCGGCGCGTACACCTCGACGAGATACCCCAGGCGATAAACATCCTGCGCGGAGAGCTCTCGCTGGTCGGGCCGCGACCCGAACAGCCGAAGTACGTGGCCGAGCTCACAGAAAAGATCCCCTTCTACGAAGTGCGCCACCTGGTGAACCCGGGGCTCACGGGTTGGGCACAAGTGAAGTTCGGCTACGGCGCGAGCGTCCATGACGCGCTGGAGAAGCTCCAGTACGAGTTCTTCTACCTCCGCCATCAAGGGGCGAAGTTGGACGCTCGGATCATCGCCCGCACACTCCGGGCAATGATCCGACTGCAAGGGCGCTGAGGCGGCCCTCGTCGAAGGCCACCCACCGCGATACGGTCCGCTGGGACTACGAGATTCCACGAAGCCTGCCAACGCCGGGCTCACAGTAAGGCTTGAACACGAGGGACCGGGCTTGGGATGGCGTGGCGCCACCGGCATGTCCGTCATCGGCCCCGAGGACCCTGATCTCGACGTTGGAACTCATTTCCGAAGGGCCCCAAATTGATCCATCGGCACCGAATATCTTGGGCAGCCGAGCGTACACATGGTCGGTGCGGACCGATCGTGACTCGGGCGGGTGCAGGTTGGAGTTTCCGTGTCCTACCAGGGGTCATCTCGCGGGTTACACTTTTTGCATTCTTCCAATCGAAAGCCCGTCCACGCTTGTCAGGCAGCACTACCTAACCGCTCCGCCGGGCCGATGCCGAGCGCAGTACGAAGTCCCTCGGTCGGGTCCGGTTCGGTTCCCTCCACAAGGCACATTCCGTTCCGGGTCGACGTGAACATCGGAGTACAGCACCTCCACACCGGCATCCCGATCCCGGGCCGGTGAACGGGCGCCAGAGCGGGCTCGACATCGCCCAGATCGTCCCCTACTACCCGCCACACCTGGGAGGGATGGAGGCCGTGGCTGCATTTCTGGCCGAAGGCCTCGCCGTGAACAACCGGGTCCGTGTACTTACCTCGAGCATCGGGGCGAGCAGAGGATCGACGCTCGAGACCGCCAACCTGACGATTCGCCGATTTCCAGCCTTCGAGATGGCCAATATTCCCGTGTTCCCGACGGCTCTCCCTGCGATTTTGGCGTTGCCCCGGCGCACCATTCTGCACGTCCATGCCATTCAGGCGTTCACACCGGAACTGGCCACAATGGGCGCGATTGCTGGAAAGCGCCCGCTGGTGGCCCATTACCACTTCGACGTGAATCCCACCTCCCGCCCGAGGCTGCTCACTGCATACAAGCGCCATGTCCTGGCCCCGATCCTTCGGCGTGCCGACCGTGTCGTCGTCCTCGATGACGCTCAGGCTGCCGAGGTCCAGGACTGGTACCGGGTGTCCGCGGACCGGATCAGAGTGTTGGCCAACGGTGTGCACCCCCGGTTCTTCTCCGGCAAGGAGATCGGGGAGATCGGGGAGATCGGGGATCGCCCGTACCGGCTCCTCTTCGTAGGCCGGCTCAGCAGCCAGAAGAACGTCGGTCGGCTCCTCGATGCGGTAGGCCTCCTGACCCGTCCCTTCGAGCTCGTGATCGCCGGTGACGGAGTGCAGGGTGAGGCGCTCAAGCGTCGGGTCGCCGACGCCGGTGGGCCAGGAATCCGGTTCGTGGGTCATCAGACGGGTGAGGAGCTGGTCGATTGGTACCGATGGGCTGACGTGTTGGTCTCCTCTTCCGACAGGGAAGGCATGCCCCTCGTGTTTTTGGAAGCCATGGCTTCCGGGGTTCCCATCGTCGCCACCGACGTGCCCGGTTCCCGCGAGACGTTGGCCGGGGTGGGACTGGTCGTACCGACGAATCCCTCTGCGATAGCCGAAGGGCTTCAAGCCCTCGCCGGGGATCAGGCGCGGCGAATGGAGATGGCGGCGGCCGGTCGACTCCGGGTGGCCGGACGAAGCTGGAGATCGGTCTCCGATCGATTGGAGGAGATCTTCCGGGAGTTGGTCTGAATGCGGCTTCCGGATCACCATCGCCTTCAAGGAAGAGTGGCTTCCAATGGCATTTCCCCGGCCTTGCCGGCCCGGAACCGTGGTTGGCCTCATCGAATTTGATGATCCGGTTCAGGCCGGAGATCGGCACGCGCAGCACCGGGACGGCCCAGCTGGGTTGAGCCGACGGTGCAGGTCAGGACCGATGGACACCGTTGGCTTCCCCATGTCATAATTCGGAAACGGAAAGGACTGAGGGGCGAGATCGGGTCGTTCCAAGGTCAGGCAGATGGTAGCGGCGGTCGCGGCATCGAGAGTATCTCTGATGCGGCGTCGCTCCGCCTCCAGCCGGCTGACACTTATGAATTGGAGCGTAACTATCGTGACTCTTACCCGAGTTCTCAGGTCATCTCTCGTACTTCCGATTGTCGTGCTGGTCGCCATCTCCGGGCTGGCAACCGCGCTGACGGCCACGCCTGGCAGCGCCGCCACCCTCCCGTCCGCGTCCACAACGCCTCAGTACGGCGTCAATGTCTATGTGATCGACAACTGCGAGTCGACAGCCAACTGGAAGACCAACGCCACCAACGAGATGAAGGGCATCAAGTCTCTGGACGCCAACGCTGTGGCCATCGCCTACCCGTTCTACACGTCGGGACTGAAGTCGAACAGCGTCTTCACCGGCAACCAGTGCAACGGGCCCTATCAGCGGGCGATCGATCCGCAAACGCCCACTACGGCGCAGCTCACCGTTCTCATTCACGCCGCCCAACTCGAGGGCCTCCACGTCCTGCTCCGTCCCCTCCTCTACCAGGGCAACCTCGGTAGCTCGTGGCGAGGTGAGCTCGAGCCGGCGAGCAGGACAGCCTGGTTCGCCAGCTACGAGAACATGATGAAGCCGTACCTGCAGATGGCCAAGACGGACAAAGTCACCCGTTTCACCATCTCATTGGAGCTCGCCAGTCTCACGAATGCCTCGCAATGGTCGAGCGTCATCTCGAAGGCGAAAAGCCTGTACAACGGCCAGCTCGTCTTCGCCACCAGCTGGAGGGCGAGTGCCGCGAACGGCGCCGGCGAAGTACACGGGGGCACCTCGGTAGGCATCGATGCCTATCCAGGCCTCACCAATACGACACCCAGTTCGACGGTGGCTAAGCTGCTGTCAGGGTGGAACTCGTTTCTCGCCAGCCATCACTTCGGAACTGCGAACAGCAACGTCACCATCGACGAGGTTGGCATCGATGCCACCGATGGCGCCTACAAGACCCCCTATACGTATACGCCCGGGACATTCAACCAGACCATTCAGGCCTACTGGTTCACCGCCGCCTGCCAGTTCACCAAGGATCACAAGCTCGGCGGTGTCTACTTCTGGGGACCTGAATTCAACTTCAACTTCGGGAACCTGATGACCTCGACCACCTCATCGCAGCCGGACGAGCTGCAACCTGCTGGGCAAACCGCCATCCGCGCTTGCTTCAAATGACGCCGACGTCAGTACTGTTGTACCGCTGAGCTCGGGAGAGTCCCAGCCGGCGGGCATTTCGCGCCACTCACCCGGTTCGGCCTCAGTCTCGAAAGGCTTCTGAAGGACGAATCAGAGGGCGGAGGCCCGCATCTCCCACCCCGGTCACCGGACCGCTACCACGCCCCGTCGCCCAACGGGTCCTCTCCCACCGCCGGTGACGAAAGGGTCGGCATCCGCTGAACGAACCCAAACCGAATATACTCGGACAGTGTCAGCGTTCTACAGGGGCAACGCCGTACCGGGGGGAGCGACAACGATGGGGGTAAGCAGCCAGAAGTACGCCGGGTCCTCTGTCGCGGCCACTCCTCGGGCGTCATTGACTGATGTAATGGCCAATCACGAAGGATCTGGTGGCGCCTCAATCGTCATTGTCAACAGGCACGACCGCGGCATCACCGATACCCTCCTCGCGCTGGCCACCCTTGCCAGCCCGATCTCATTTGAAGTCGTTGTCGTCGACGCTTCCGGCGGAGAGCTCGATGACATCAAGGATGCGTTCCCGTCCGTCAAATGGTTCTCGCTCCCGTCCCCCGTGCCGGAGAAGAGAACCATCGCCGAGCAGAGGAACCTCGGCATCCGACACTGCCAAAGCGGGATCATCGTCTTTCTGGACGCCAACTGCATCCCGCGCCCGGATTGGTTGCTCAATCTGGTGTCGCCCATCATCAAGGAAGACGAGTACATGGTGGCCGGCCGGATTTCGTCGACCAGTGGGCCGTCGATGTACGACACCGCCGCGTCAGCACCTGACGGCTCCCCCGCCCCGGTCGCGGACAGGCCGTACCTCCCGGAGGCTCCGACCATGAACATGGCTATTCACCGCCAGGTGTTCGATACCGTCGGGACCTTCGATGAAGAGCTGGGGTACGCCGAAGACATCGACCTCTGTTGGAGGGCCACCGATGCCGGCTACAGGCTCCTCTACATTCCCGAAGCCGAAGTGATCCACAATTGGGGCGACACGAGGGAGGACCTCAGACGGACCTACCGGTACGGGATCGGGAGGGCGAAGCTGTACCGGAAGCACCGCCGTCGCTGGAGGAACCTCTTCACTGACGACATCATGGCCCTCTCGTACACCGGCTACCTCCTCGGGCTTCCCCTCACCATCGTCTTCTGGCCCTATCCCCTGCTCCTACTCGTGCCCCTGTTGCGGAACATCGGCCATCGGCCGTTCCGGACGGTCGGGTACCACATCGTGTACGGCCTCGGAGTCTTGAGAGGCCTACGGAAGCCATGAAGGTCCTCGTCTTCCCGAAGGACCCCAATCCGTACCAGGAACTGCTCTACGGCGCCATGCGGGAGAAGTACCCCGACGTCTCCATCGAGTATCTGACGGGCCCGACGAAGTACCAAACCGTCAACCTCATCTTGTTGCCCTTCGTCCTGGTGGAAAAGCGCCTGGAGGGTTATGGCCTCTTCCATCTCCACTGGACCTATTCATTCAGGATCCCGCGACTCAATCGGTCGCTCTCCCAATTCCTCATGCAGTACTACTGCATCGCCATGGTCTACTGGATAAAGATCTTGGGCTACCGCCTGGTGTGGACGGTGCACGACCACCTGCCACACGCCGATAATTTCCGGGATGCGCGCATGGTCAACAAGTACATCAGCACGTTGGCCGATGCGGCCATCGCCCATTCCGAGCAGACGATATTGCAGATGAAGGAGATCGGGCTGCGCACGGACAACGCAGTCGTGATTCCCATCGGTTCCTACGGGAACATCTATCCGAGCAACCTGAGCGATGAACAGGCCCGGGAGAAATTGCAACTCGGGGATGCGGAGTTCGTCTTTCTGTTCTTCGGCCTGATCCGCCGGTACAAAGGGGTCGACCGGTTGATCGATGCCTTTGTGGAGTTGGATGCTCCGGACACCCGTCTGGTGATTGCCGGTCAGTGCACCGAGGATGCCCTCAAGGAGCCCTTGAGAATGGCCGGCACGCACCCCGGCATCTCGATCTACGAGGGTTTCGTCCCCAACGATGAAGTGGCGACGTACTTTCAGGCATCGGACGTCGTCTGCCTGCCTCTTCGTGAGACGACCACCACCAGCACGGCGTTGTTGGCGTTGTCGTTCGGCCGCCCGCTGCTGGCGCCGCACCTGGGGATGATTCGCGTACTGCCACCGGAGACCGGCTTCTATTACGATCCTCTCTCACCCGGTGGGCTGCTCGAGAGCATGCGGGACGCCCTCGGAGAGCGAACGGACCTCCTCCGTCGGGGGCAAGCCGGAAGGGAGTACTCGGACGGCTTGTCCTGGGATGCCATTGCGGCATCGACCCGTCGATTGTATGTGACTCTCTTCGAGCCACCCGATTGGCGGACCTCTTCAAGGGTCAGGTGAGAACCGTCGCATGCCGGAGACTCCGACATGGGCGGCGTGCTTCGCCCATTCCCCTCCGGACCGGTCCATCGCTGACCCCCGGACTTCTGGTCGCCGAGGGTATCCTTGGCATTCGGGTCCTCGAGAGTCGGATGGCGGTGTGAGGGTTGACGGGGGATGTGGTGGGCCGGACGACAATCGCTGATCCGGAGGGGCCCCCGACCGACCAGTCCCGCTTTGTCGATCGATTCGATCCGAGGCTCCTCGTCGTCCTCACGGTACTCGTCTTTGCCGCGCCGATCGGAGCCTACTTCTGGTTCATTCACCAGTACGCCTTCAACGCCGTCTATTCCGATCAGTGGACCAACATCGAACTGCTCGGGTACCTGCATTCGGGAACGCTCACCCTGGGCGACCTGTGGATGTCCCACAACGATCACAGGATGCTCGTTCCGAACCTCATCGTCCTCCTGCTCGGAGAGACCACCCATTTCGACATCATCGCCGAGGACTATCTGAGCGGCCTCATCCTCGCCGCCACCGTGGGCATCCTCATCCTGGCCCACAGGCGCCGGTCCCCGGCCATCCCCTGGATCTACTACAGCCCGGTGGCCCTGGTGCTGTTCTCGCTGGTCCAATGGGACAACACCCTGTGGGGGTTCCAGATCGCCTGGTACATCATCACCCTCGCCCTCGCCGGCACCATCTTCCTCCTGGACCGGCCGGTGCTCACCGGAGCGGCGCTGGCCGGGGCGGTGGCGGTGGCCGCCGTGGGTAGCTTCTCGTCCTTGCAGGGGTTGCTCATCTGGCCGGTGGGACTCGTCCTGCTCCTGCAGAGGCGCCGATCGAGGAATTCGGTGATCATCTGGGTGGTGGCCGCGCTCATCGTCGCCGCCGTCTACGTCTACCACCTGGCCCCGGCCCACTATTCGAACCACTCGTTCGTGTTCACCCATCCACTGAGCTCACTGGAGTTCTTCGTGGTGATGATCGGATCCGTCATCGGCTGGGGATCCATCCACGCCGTGAAATTCCCCGAGGCGCTCATCCTCCTCGGAGCGGTCATCCTCGCCGTCGCTCTCTGGGTGCTCGTCAGGTACGGCCTCCGGCGCGACGAGAGAAGCGGGGCACCGATCGGTGTGGCCGTCACCACGTTCGGCATCCTCTTTGCCGTCCTCATCGCCGAAGGCCGCTCCTGGGGAGGCCTGTTCGTTCCCTCCCGCTACACGGCGCCGGGTCTCCTGATCCTCGTCGGTTGTTACCTGGTCTTCCTCGATCCGGCCCCGTCCCGGGTCCGTCCCGGTCGATCGGAGGCCGACCTCCTGCCCGCCGGCCGGCCGAACGGCACCTCCGACCGGTCGCCCGACACTCCCCCCGGCACCCCTGACCGGGCCGGGCGGAGCGGGCCAGCAGGGCGGAGCGGGCGGAGCGGGCCCGCCGCTCCCACCGTGGCCTGGTCCGCCCTGCTGGTGGTGATCGGCCTGCAGGTCATCCTGGGCAACGTCTTCGGCCTGGGCTCGGCGCGGACGTTCTCCGACAGTCAGAAGGCCACGGCCGATGTGACCGTCAACATCGACAAGGCGTCCGACGCCCTGATCCGGAACGTCCTCTTCAACGGCATCCTTCCGGTCCAGTCCCGCCAGGTCGTGCAGATCATGAAGAGCGACAGGCTCAGCCTGTTCGACACCGGCGCCCCGGCCTACTACGCCGAGCTGGGGCTCTTGCCGGAGCTGACCGAACCGCAGACCAGGGTGCTCTATCCGGGGGACGGCGCTACGCTTCGGGGTACTCAGCTCCTGGGTGCCAGCGCATCAGACATGAGCGGTCTGACCGCCGTCGAATTCCGGGTCACAGGTGGAGCAGTGCACGACAGAACGATCAGTACCGCCACCCAGGACCACGGCCTGTGGACCGGGCACTGGAATACATCCGACGTCCCCGACGGCAGCTACACGCTGACCAGCGTCGCCTCCGGCTACGGCGGCGCCATCCGCCACAGCCCGGGGATAACCGTCACGGTCAGGAACTAGCCCGGCATGGTTGCACAGCCGGTTCCGGCCGGGCACCGCATGGGGTGCGATGGCCGGGCCCATGGGAGAGCGGCATCTGAGATGGAGACCAGACCATGAAGATCCTGGTGATCCCCTACCTGCCCTCGGCGGTCCGAGCCACTCCGATGGCCCGGACGCTCCGTGAGCGCGGGCACGAGGTCCACATGATCACCTGGAGCATGCCCTACCCACTCACTCGGCGAGGTGTCGTCGACAGCTTCGCCAGTGCATGGCAAGGCGCCGAGTACCGGGACGAGCAGGTGATCGTGCACAAGGTGAGGCGCACCCCCCTGTTCTGCCCGCCCGTCAACAAACGCTGGTTCAAGCGGCAGGTCCGGTCCATCTTCGAACGGAACGAGCTGGACTTCATACTCTCGGAGACCTACTTCAACGAAACCGAGCCCCCGCTCGACCTGCCTCTCTTCTACGACGTGTCCGACGACCACGAGGCCTACCCGGAGATCTACGGCTCGGCCGCCTACAAGTTGGCCTTCAGGCTCCTCGGGGTGCATTCGACCATCGTCCGCCAGATCCGGGCCAGCCGGGCCGTCTTCTGCGTTTCCGGCGCCATGGTGGCCTACGCCGAGGAGTACCGCCACGACGGTTCGATCTTCATGCTGACCAACGGGGTCGAGGACTGGGTGCTGTCGGTTCCCTACTCGCCGGGCCGGAGGCACTCCCTGGTCTACGTGACCAATTACGGCAGATGGTCGCAGGTGGTGCCTCTGATCAGGGTGGTCCGGGAGCTCCGGCCGTCCGTCCCCGACATCTCGCTCACCCTGGTCGGGGACGGGCCGGAGATACCCGCGGCCAAGCGGTACGTGCAGGACAACGGGCTCGAGGACCTGGTCACCTTCACCGGCCACATCCGTGACCGGAGGCGGCTCATGGATGAGGTGAACCGGCACGAGATCTGCCTCAACATCTCGGACAAGAACCGGTTCCGTGACGCAGCCAGCCCGATGAAGGTCTTCGAGTACTCGGCGCTGGCCAAGAAGGTCGTCTCCAGCCGGCTCGACGGGGTGACGGGGCTCGGGTTCGACAACATCTGGTTCTTCGACGACGAATCATGGGACGAGAGTCTGAAGCAGGCCATCGGCCGGGCATGCGATGCCGAGGTCGACCCGACCGTGGTCCGGGGCCAGGTGGCCAAGTACGCCTGGACGGTGCTGCTGGCCGGGGCCGAGCAGGTGATCGACTCGAAGCTGCACCCCTCCGGAGCCAGGACGTAGGCCCACCATCGGGCTCATCCGTCGTGGGCCGCCGGGCGCCGGAGCCGGTGCTCAGGATGGGACGACGGTGGAGACGAACCGGTCGCCACGGTGCCGGCGCAGGATCACCAGCGAGCACGAGATCACCCCGTAGGCCGCCTGGCCGACCACCCAGGCCCAGCCCACCGCGGTGGGGGAACCGGGTATGACCACGATGACGGCGCCGAGGCAGGCGCAACTCCCGAGCACGTTGGCCCAGGCGTACCCCGAGACATCCCGCCGGACGTTGAGCACGGTGTCGGCCAGGAAATTCGGGAGCCGAGATGAAGGCGGCCAGCGCCAGCAGCCGGAGCAGCGTCGTCGAGTGGGCGGCATAGGCAGGGCCGAACCAGCCCAGGACCCAGGGGGCGGCGATGGCGACGACGCCCGAGGACACCGCGGTGAGGGCCAGGGAACGCGGCAGGACCTGCCAGAACAGGTGGGAGAGGTGACCGGGCGACTTGGATGCCTCGGCGAACAGGCTCCGGGCCAGCAGCGCCGGGATGGCCGTCAGCAGCGGGACGGTCAGGAGCGGGATGGCCACCCATGTCGCCGCCCGGGCCCCCTGGCTGCTCGCCACCAGGAGGGGGGTGATGGCCGGCGTGAGCAGCGATGCCATGCCCGAGATCCAGTTGCTGGCGGCAAAGGCCTGGACCCGGGGGACCCGTACCCCGCCACTCGGCCGGAAGCCCAGCAGCCGGAAGGCGACGAACAGGCTGACGAGCGCCCCGGCCACGGCGGCCAGGGACCAGCTGAGAAGGAGTCCGAGCGCGCCCAGCGACACCAGGGCGATGGCCGACAGCCGCATCAGGCCGCCGATCGAGTTCTCGAACAGGAGCAGCACGGGACGACGGGCGCCGATGATGGCGCCGTCGGTGACGACGTTGACGGTCACCGCCACCGCCGATCCGCAGAGGATGCCCAGCTCGGCCCAGGTGCCTATCCCCTCGGACCGCAGGAGGTGATGGGTCAGGCCCCACCACACGATCCCGGCCACCAGGCCGGCCACGGCCACCAGCAGGCAGTTCCTGGCCAGGAAGCGCCGCTGGTTCTCGACCCCCTGCAGGTGCCGGATGGTCGTCTCCACCAGGCCCAGGGCGGCGGCGGTGGCGATGAAGTTGGACACGGCGACGGTCGCCGCCACCGCTCCCACCTCACGCGGTGGGTAGAAGCGGGCGGCGATGACCCATCCGAGCAGCCCCAAGCCCGAGGAGAGACCGACGTTCACCCACATCCAGCCGGCATTGCGGACCAGCCGGTCGGTGGCCGTGGCCCGCAGCGGGGCCACGGCTCTGTCCAGAACCGAACGGGCGGAGGTCATCCGAGGTCGGTGTCTACAGTCATCGAACAAACGCCCCCCGGTGGTTGCCGAGCGAGGAACTCTACTCCACGCCAGACCGGACCGTCAGCGTCTCACAGGCCTCGTCCCGGCATCACTCAGGAGGCCAACGGTGTCTGCGCCAGCTGGTCGGGCGGCCCGGGGATGGACAGCACCCGCTCGAAGGCTCTGGCCACGTGGCTCCAGTCGAAGTCGTCGGCGCCCTGTCGCAACGACTCCCGGTCGAGGAGATCGGCTCGGCCGCTGAGGACCAGTCGGATCTTGTCGGCGATGTCCTCCGGATCCGGCGAGCACAGGAGTCCGTTCCGGCCCGGGGTGAGCAGATCGCGGGCCGCGTTCTCGGGATGGTCGACCGTGATGACCGGCGTACCGCAGGCATTCGACTCGATGACGACCAGCCCGAACCCCTCCCGCACCGAGGGCAGCACGAAGACCCCGGCCGACTTCATCAGACCGTAGAGGTCGGAGGAGGAGGGGAGGAAGGGACGGAGCGAGACGTTGGCGCCCAGGTCGAGGCTGTCCACGAGATGCTCGAGACGCTCCAGTTCGGGGCCGCCGCCGACGATCACGCACCGGACATCCAGAGATTCCTTGCGCAGCAGGGCGACGGCCTCGACGAGCAGGTCGACGTTCTTGTTCTTGAGGAGCCGCCCCGCATAGAGCACGTCGATCCGCTCCGGCGACGGCTCGGCATCGTCGACGGCGCGCAGGTCGACACCGAGCGGAACGGTCACCACACACCTGGCCGCGGCGCCCGACTCGAGGCGCGAGGTGGTGTGATCGGAGATGGAGATGACCTTGTCCGGGCACCAACTGGCCATCATCTCGAGACGGGTGCCGATGGACGCGGCCGTTCCGGGGAGGTAGGCCTTCCAGTAGGACGCTCCCCAGAACTCGTACCAGATGGTCGTCAGGTCCTTGCGGCGCAGCCAGGCCACCAACCGCCCGGTCAGCAGGGGCAGGAACGGGATGCTGTCCACATAGAGGTGGTCGAAGGGCTGGGCCACCATCTTCGTGGTGGCCAGGGCGAAGAAGCACGCCTGGCTGAGGGACCGGCGGCCCTCGGGGGCGTACAGAGGGTGGAGTTTCGACAGTGCATGGAAGGTGATCCCATCGCTGCTCGTGGTGCCGGCCCCGTCCCACCAGTGCATCGTGTAGAAGTCCACCTGGTGCCCGTCGGCCACCAGGTGCTTGGCGATCTCATAGAGGGCCCGTTCCTTGCCTCCGGTATTGAACGGGTAGACGGCGTCGGACACCATGGCGATGCGCTGACGCGTCACGCCGGCGCAAGACCTGTCAACGAGACTTCCTCGGGAACTCCCCCGCCGTGATCCCCGGCGACAACAGCATCCGCTTCACTTCCCTCTGCCGGCGCCCGATCGAATCGAGCACCAGGCCGGCCAGCAGGGCGATGCCGGCCACAGCGGCGCATCCGGCCAGGGCGAACGTGGCCGGCGTCCAGGCGTGGAGGTGGCCATGACCGCCCCAGGCGAAGGCCAGGGCGGCCAGGACGGCCAGACCGGCGATGAGCCCGAAGAACCTCATGGGCCGGTAGTCCTTCCACATCAGGAGGATGAACCGGGCGATCCGGAACCCGTCCCGGACCGTGCGCAGCTTGCTGACCGAATCAGACGTGCGCTCCCGGTACTCGGTCTCCACCTCCTCGAACGGAAGTTGCAGTTCGACGGCGTGGATGGTCATTTCGGTCTCCGTCTCGAAGCCACACGAGAGCGCAGGGAACGACTTGACGTACCGGCGTGAGAGCACGCGGTAGCCGGACAGCATGTCGATGCTGCCGTCTCCGAAGAGCCAGTGGACCGACCGGGTCAGGAGCCGGTTGCCCATCCGGTGCCCCCTCCGGATCCTGGCGTCCTCATGGGTGACCCGGGCGGCGACCACCATGTCCAGGCCCCGCTCGACCAGCCGCTCGACCAGCTCGGGAGATGCTTTGGCATCGTAGGTGTCGTCCCCGTCGGTGAGCACGTACACATCGGCGTCGATCTCCGAGAACATCCTCCGAACCACGTTGCCCTTGCCCTTGACGGGCACGTCCCGGACGACGGCGCCGACCGAGCGGGCGATGCCGCCGGTGCCGTCCGTGGAGGCGTTGTCGTACACGTAGACCGTCGCCGTCGGGAGGGCCAGCTGGAAGTCGGTGACGACCTTGCCGATCGTCGTCGCCTCGTTGTGGCAGGGCAGCAGCACGGCGATGCGCGGACTGTCGGCCTTGAGGCCGGACACCACCCGCAGCTCATCGGCCGATGATTCCGCCCATGCCGAAGCGGCCAGTGCCTCCAGGCCGCCCGCGCCGACGCCCTTTGCCACTCCGAGGTCGTGGAGCACATTTTCCCCGCCGTCGAGTCTGTTCTCCAGCACCGCCCGTCCCCTTTTCAAGAATGCCGCTTGCCGGTCCCCCTTGGCGCACAACTGACGCTCACCAGCTGAGCGCACCAACTACTCCGCGTCGGCCAGATCCACCCGATCCTTCCGTGGGCCATCAAGCAGGGTATCGACCATCGGATCGTCCGCCGACGGGTCCGAAACCCCGATCGACCGAGCCACCGCAATCAGCCTAAATCCCTCGCGGCATTTCCTTTAAATCCCTCCGAGGTTCCGTCTCCTTTAGCGAAAAAAAGCAATGATAATTAGCTGAGGATTCCCCCGGCGATTCGGGCCAACAGCCTCCGAGGACGATCCGCTCGTTCCAAATTCCCCGTCGCCCCTTCTCCAGACCCCAAGCTCCTTGCCCCTTCCCCAAATCCGCCAGAACCGCGTGAAACGCGCGTATACCGTCTGCCCGAACAATATCGGTCCGTGCCTGCGATTTCAAGGGAGGTGACCACGGACGCGGGAAGAGCCACGGAGCGCGCCCACCTCATCCCTGACCGTGAACATGCCGCTCGGTCGCCCTCTCCACGCCCCCCGAACCTGCCCATTCCCCCCGATTTGGTCGGCATCGGGCCGCGGGTGTGGGCCACCGCCCGGGTCAAGGTGAGGGTCAATGCCACGGCTCATGGAACGCAAGCTCTGACCGTCCGCCCACCGTCAAATACCACGGGTCCGGACCGCCGGTCGGGCCGAAGACGGCCCCGTCTCATCACTTTTGGTGATGACGAACATCTTGAGATCAGTTCTGCACCACCACTCGGCCGGATGGCGACGGCGCCGGGGCGGCGGACGACCCGGGGCGGCGGGCACAGCCGACGGCCGGGCTTCGGAGCGCGTCGGCAGGCTCCCATGGCACCCGGGGCACCTGTCTCTGCGGGGACCGGTGCCGCCAGGGGCGAGAGTGCGGCGTCGCCGGGTCAGCATCGACGCACGGCAGGGGCGCTGGGCCACGGAGTGATCCCGCAGCCAGGCCCGTACTACTAGCCCCGGAGCCCGGCCGGTCGAGGCGCCGGCTCCGTGGGGGATGTCGACCCGGCGGTCGCTGTCGGTAGGCCGACAGGCCGCCGGATCGGCACCCAAGACCGAATCAGATCTTGCGGACCTGGCTCGCCTGCAGACCCTTTTGGCCCTGCTTGGTCTCGAACTCCACACGCTGGCCCTCGGCGAGATCGCGGAAGCCCTCCATCTGGATCTCGGACTGGTGAACGAAGAGGTCATCCCCGCCGCCGTCAGGCGTAATGAAACCAAAGCCCTTTTCGGCGTTGAACCACTTAACTGCACCTACACCCATAACTGTCACTCCTTGAAATTCACGCACGGTAACGCGGGGATCCATTTGTGAAGCCCTACATCCATCGGCCCGCGTGATTGGGTCGATGACCCCATCACCCTAGGCGCAAAGGCAGAGCGGCGCTGCAAAACCCGAATTCCGCCGTCCCGCCCCCGCCCGGGTGGGACCGGATGGACCTCCCGGGGCCCACCGGGTGCGGCAATCAGTCAGCCGCCTCCCCGAGGCCCTCAGGGCCGTCCCCACCCTGCCCGCCGGTGCCGAGCCCGCCTCCGGGTGGCTCGGTCCGCTGCCCTCCCCGCCGTCCGCCCGGGCGGCGACCCGCTCGGGCCAGCTCATCGGGGCCACCTCCTTGCCGGTCGGCTCGAAGATCTCGACCAACAGCATGGCCGAGAAGGCGACGAAGAAGATCGGCTCGACGAGCGTGCCCAGCCGGTCGGTGATGTAGACCAGCCCGAGGAACGGGTAGCTCACCGCCAGCACCCTGACGATGCCCGCATACAGGCGGGACTCCAGGGTGCCCTCATGGCGCGTGCGGAGCATGGCGATGACCGCGGCGGTCGTCAGCGTGCCGAACTCCAGGATTCCGGACACGACGTGGATGTAGTGGTGCGGCGGCAGCTGCAGGTGCCACTCGAGCGTGCGGCAGGTGGCACTCAGCCCCTCGGAGCACGCGTACGGGAACCGGCCGCCCACCGCTCCGGCCACGGCGAAGGCCACCATCCACTTCCACTCCCGGCGCACGCCGTGGCGGGCGGAGGGGCCCCGCAGGAGCAGGGCCACCACCATCAACACCCCGGCGGCCATGTCGGCGTCCGACATCCACGCCGGCGTGGGGCCGGCCGGCCACCTCAAGATCGGAGAAGAACCCGTTCACCGAGGGCATGAGGCCGGGCACGAAGGGAACCACGACCCACCAGTTGTAGGCGATGGCCCCGGCCACCGCCGCCACCTTGGCCGCCACCACCGCCGGTGAGCTGTGCTCGACCGAACGGGGCGACCTGATCAGCGAGTGCAGGGATTGCGTGACCGCTTGCACAACCCCTCCCAACCCGTCCAGCCTGGCAATATTCCCCGGCCGGCGGCCCGGGACCACGACCGGCGCCCCCTCCGGCCAGGGCGCGCTGCTACGTTCTCGACCGGTGACAGCGGTCGGCCGGTGGCAACGAATGGCTTCCTGGCTGGGAATCGGCCTCGTGGTGGTGGTCGGCGCCGCATGCTCCAGCTCGCCGGCCGGCCCCGCCGGCGCACCGGCCCCCACCCCGTCGAGCCCGTCCGATTCGGCCCTGCCGGCCCTGCCCCCGCCCGCCCCCGTCGCCTGGACGACCTGCCCGGGCGAGCCGGCCGTCCAGTGCGGCACCGTCTCGGTCCCGCTCGACTACGACCACCCAAGAGGGGCCACCATCCCGGTGGCGGTGAGCCGCGCCCCGGCCCTCGACCCAACCCATCCGACCGGCGTTCTGCTGTTCAACCCGGGCGGGCCGGGCGAGAGCGGAAACCAGATCCTCCCCGTGGCCCTGGCCGACCTGCCGCCGGCCATCCGGCAGCACTTCGATATCGTGACCTTCGATCCGAGGGGTGCCGGGGCCAGCGCTCCCCTCCGTTGCGGAACCTCACCCTCGGGCGACGTCAGCGTGGGTGTCCTCCCCCCGTCGCCCGGTCAGCCACTGCCCGGAGCACCGTTCTTCACCGACATGGCCCAGGCGTGCCAGGCCCGGGCGGCGGCCACCGAGCCGTTCATCGACACGGTCGACACGGCGCGGGACATGGACCGGATCCGCCAGGCCCTGGGCGTGCCCACGATCAGCTATTACGGCCTCTCCTACGGGACGGTGCTCGGGGCGGTCTATGCCGACCTCTTCCCCCACCGGGTGGCCACCATGGTGCTCGACGGGGCGGTGGACGTGAACGCCTCGCTGACCCGACAGGCCGAGGAAGCGGCGCCGGCCGAAGAGCAGTCCCTCCTCCATCTGTTCGCCACCTGCCTGCAGCAGGCCCCGTGCCCGCTCGGGAGCGATCCCCGGGCCTTCTTCACCGGGCTGGCCGCCTCGTTGACCGAGCATCCGCGGCCGGCGCCCGGACACGGCGACACCTATCCGGTGACCGTCGGAGACCTGGACACGGCCACCCTGTTCGAGCTCAGTGTCGTCCAGAGCCCGCAGTCGTACTACTCGGCCCTGCTGGCCGCCCAGCACGGGGACGGGGCGCCACTGCGGAGGCTGTCGCTCGTCTTCGCCACCGATATCGACGGAGCGCCGCTGGTCGACCGCGCAATGGGCCATCGCCTGCAACGACGCCGCCGTCCACCCCGGGCCCATCGCCGCCGGCGACCTCGCCCGCGCCCTCGACACCCGCTATCCCCTGCTGGGGGCGTATTCGGTGACCTACACGATGGCCGGTTGCGTCTCGTGGCCGTCGGCCCGGCAGCCGGTGACGGATCTCCACCCGAAGGGGACGCCACCGATCATGGTCATCGGCAACACCGGCGATCCCAACACGCCGATCATCGGGGCCCGGCATCTGGCCGCCATCTTCCCCGACGCCGGCATGGTGACGTGGGTCGGGTGGGGACACACCTGGCTGCTCAGCGGTCCGGGCGACGGGTGCATGCAGCAGGTGGTCACCACCTACCTCTCGGGCGGCGGCCTCCCCCACCCCGGCACCGTCTGCCACTGACCCGGGCCGCCCGCCCGGGTCCGGGTCCGGGTCCACGGCTGCGGTTTGGGGCCGGGCTGCGGCGCGGCCCTGGCTGCGGACCCGCGCCTCCGCACCCGGTCCGCCCTAGCTGCGGACCACGGTCACCTCTTCGAGGAGCAGGGCCCGCCGAGGACATTCGGCCGCGGCCCGGGTGGCCAGGTCGACGAGATCGGGGTCGACCGGGGTGCCGTCGACTATCGGGTACCCCCATTCATCGAGGGTGATGCGCTCGGGGAGAAGCTCGGCACAGAAGCCGTACGCGTCACAGGCCACCGGGTCCACCCGGAGGCGCAGCCCGATCCGGCGCCGGGCGGTCACCACGCCCCGCCTTCGGCCCCTGGCGGCGGCAGTGGGGGCGCGGGTGACGGTGAGGGCGGTGAGGATGGTGGTGGTTGCGACGGGGACGCCGGTGGCGGCGACGGGAGCGCCGAGGACGGGGACGCCGGTGGCGGCGACGGGAGCGCCGAGGACGGGGACGCCGGTGGCGGTGGCGGTGGCGGCGAGGGGGACGGGGACGCCGGTGGCGGTGGCGGTGCCATCAGAACCGATACGGCCGCGGACCCGGCGCACGGGTTCCCGCCGGCATGGGCGCGGGCGTCGGCCCCGAACACCTCCAGTGCGCTCCGGACCAACCGCACCACGCCGTCGGGGTGACCACACGCCCCCCTGCCGTCGACCTGCCCCGCCCGGCGTTCGATCCGCTCGAGCACCTGTCCGTCGGCCCGGCCGGCCCACAGGAGCTCGAGATCGTCGGCCAGGGCGGGCAGGCCGAAGGCACACGGGCCGCACTGCCCGGCGCTCTCGCCGGCCATGTAGCGGGCCATCCGGGCCGTCTCGGCCATTCCGCACGACGCCGACGGCAGGGCGATGAGGATGCCGACGCCGCAGCCGGCACCCACGGCCGCCAGCGGGGCAGGGGCGTAGGGCGCGGAAAACCGGGACGGGTCGAGCCACACCCCTCCGTACCCTCCGACCAGGACGGCGGACAGCTCTGTGTCCACACCGGCCCGGTTCACGATGTCGAACACCGGCGTGCCCAGCTCCACCTCGACCACGCCGGGGGCCCTCACTGCTCCGCTGACGGTGACCAACGTCGTCCCGGGGGCATCCGGCCTGCCCAGCCTGCAGAACCACTCGGGACCGTGGCGGGCGATGAGGGCCACCTGGGCCAGTGTCTCGGCGTTGTGCACCAGCGCCGGGCGTCGCCCACGCGGAGCGGGACCGACTTGTCGATACGGAGCACGGGAAGGGCGCGGCGCCGGTCGAGCCAGCCGATCAGCGCCGACTCCTCCCCGGTCACATAGCGGCCGGGAGGGCGCTGCACGCGGACCCGGGGGCGGCGCCCACCGGCCTCGGCCCGCTGCGCCACGGCCGCCTCCACCGATGCCGCCAGAAGGCCGGCGTGGTCGGGCACGCAGACCACGATCTCCGACGCGCCGACCACCGCGGCGGCCACCTCTGCACCGTCCAACACCAGGTGGGGCGCGTGGGTGAGCAGCACCCGGTCCTTGATGCTGGCCGGTTCGCCCTCCATGGCGTTGACGACCACCAACGGCGAGCGGCTGCCGCGCCGGGCCGAGTGCCACTTGGCCGCGGTGGGAAAGCCGGCCCCGCCCCGCCCGAGCAGTCCCGACCTCTCGATGGCAGCCAGGATGCCCGCCGTCCAGTTCGGTCGGTCACCGGACGGGATGTGGAGGGTGCCGTGGACGGTGAGATGATCGGCGAGGTCGGCGAGGGACCGGGATCCTTCTCCCGGCAGCAGTAGGCGTTGGTCGGCTTCCAGGGTCACGGCGTTCATGGCCGTTCCCTGGCTAGCAGGTCGGTGGCGCTCGCCTGGCGGCCGGCGCCGGAGCTGGAGCTCGGCCTGGAGCCGGCCCTGGAGCTCGGCCTGGAGCCGGCCCTGGAGCTCGGCCTGGAGCCGGCCCTGGAGCTCGGCCTGGAGCCGGCCCTGGCCTGCGCCCGCCCCGGGGAGGACGGGGGTGTCGGAGACCGGTCGGGCACCGCCCGGGTGCGGGCCCCGACCCGGCGGGCCCGCTCCCTGCTCGCCCGGCGCTCGACCAGTCGCCACCCGAGCGAAGCCACCACGGCCACAGCGCACAACCCGGCCAGCACGTCCATCCACGACTTGAAGCCGTCGGTGCCTTCTCCGATGGCATGGGCCATGGCCAACGGCCAGCTGCCGTAGGCCAGCCAGTGGATGGCCCGCCATGTGCGGGCGCTGATGCGCTGGCGCAGGCGCGCTCGACACGGCGACCGCCAGCATGAGGTCGAGGGCCACCGTTCCGAGCCCGGTCCACAGAGGTTCGTAGGACGACGAGAACGGCACCACGATCGATGCCCAGCCCAGGTGGACATAGGTGTCGAGCACCGCGGTGAGCACGTGGATGGTGAGGAACGCCAAGGCCAGGACCGACACCCGCTTGTGCAGCTCCGACTGGGCCACGGCCGGCCACGATCGGGATCTCACCCGGCCCGCGGTCAGGATCCCGAAGACGAGGGCCAGGGTCAACAGGACCAGTGACACGATGCCGGTGGCCCGGGTGGCATACCACAGGGTCGTCGAGGAGGTGGCCGGCATCAGGGCACCGTCCACTGCCCGCCGCCGACAGCGCCGTCAGGGTCACCATGGCGGCCGTCGGCGGCCGCCGGCCAGCCCCCGACGTAGGTGATCCCGCCGGCGGCGTCCACCAGCCTCGCCGGCACACCGACATCGGTGAGCGACCCGACGGCGTCGTTGCCCCACACCACGGCGGCGGTGCTCCAGGCGTTGGCTTCCACGCAGCTCGGCGCGGTGGCCGAGACCAAGGACCACACCGGCCCCGCCGGCTCCCCGGTCCAGGGGTCGACGATGTGGTGGACGGTACGACCGTGGCGGACCCAGGTGCGCGCCGTCGTGCCCGACGTGGCCAGCCCCCCGGCGTGTACCGCCACCACCTGGTCGACCGAGTCGAGTGGGGCGGTGCACCGCGGAGCGATCCCGACGGCCCACCCCCCGGTCGGGCCGGGGCCCGCCACGGCCACGTCGCCGCCCAGGTTGACCAGGGCGCCGCAGCCGAGGGTGGAGGCCACACGGTCGGCGGCCCGGTCTGCCGCCCAGGCCTTGGCCGTCGCCCCGAGGTCGAGGTGGACCCCCGCCGGGATGGCCAGCGTGCGCTCATCGCGGTCCAGCCTGACCTGCCACCATCCCGGAGCAGGCATCGGCGTGAATTCGGCGGCCTGGCACTCGCCCACCAGGTCGTCGAAGTCCCGGTCGTAGCCGAGGTCGATGAGGGCGGAGCCGATCGTCGGGTCGACGGTGCCCGCCGTCTGCACGGCGACCACACAGGCCACCTCGACGACATCGAAGAGCAGAGGGCTGACCGCCACCGGCCGGCCGTGGCTGGCCTGCTCGATCCTCCGGAGCTCCGAGTCGGGACGGAACCGGCTGCACGCCGTCGTCGAGCGCCCCGAGGTCCCCGGCCAGCAGGGCCAGCGCGTCGTCGGCCCGCTCGGGATCGGTGACCGCCACCACGGCGGTGGTGCCGATGGCCCGCATGGACCGAACGGCGATCGGGGTGCCGGGGTCGAGGTGGCCAGCCGGCTCGGTCAGGGTGGGGTTCATGACTGCCCCGACGTCGTGGTCGCCCGGGCCGTGGAAGTGGTCGGGGTGGTCGTCTGGGTGGTCTGGGTGGTCGGGGTGGTCGTCTGGGTGGTCTGGGTGGTCGTCTCGGTCGTGCCCCCGGTCGATGTGGTCGTGCCGGCCGTGCCTCCGGTCGATGTGGTCGTGCCGGCCGTGCCTCCGCTGTCGGCCGCGCTGGTGGACTTGGTGGTGGCGGCAGCTGGGGTCGTCGTAGCCGTGCCGGCGTTGGCGGTGGCGGTGGCCGAATGCGCCGTGGTGTCCGAAGCGACCAGCACTCCGAGACCGACCGCAGCCGCCGTCGCGCCGGTACCGATCAGCGCGGTGACCCGCCTGACCCGTACGGTGGCCGCGTCCCGGGCTCGGCGGGCCTGGGGGTCGATCCGGTCCGACTGCCGATGGTGCTGTGCCATGTGGCCACCTTTCGCGGAAGCTCGATTCAGAGGTACGTGTGCGTTGGAGCAGGTGTTCAGTCCGTCCCGGCCATTGGACCGGGCCGACCCGAAAGCCACCTTCACTCCAGCTGAGAGCTGTCTGTGAATCGTCGACCACGCCGGATCGGGCTCTCAGCCGATTCACAGGTAGATCACATGTCCCGTCCAAATCCGGGTGCGATGCTGATGGGGTACCCCATCCACGCACCAGACGGAACTCCAGGAGGAGCAAGTGGTGCCGACCCGCAATCAGCGCATTCTGGTGGTCGACGATGAGCCCTCGATCGTCGACGCCGTGTCCACCGCCCTCCGCTACGAAGGGTTCGGAGTGGAAGAGGCCGTCAACGGACGGCTGGCTCTGGCCGCGGCCCAGGAGCGTCCACCCGATCTGATCGTGTTGGACGTCATGCTGCCGGACCTCGACGGCCTCGAGGTCACCCGGAGGCTGCGGGCCGACGGCATCCGCGTCCCGATCCTGTTCCTGACCGCCCGTGACGCCGTCGAGGACAAGGTGGCCGGTCTCACCGTCGGCGGGGACGACTATGTGACCAAGCCGTTCGCCCTGGCCGAGATCGTGGCTCGGGTGCACGCCATCCTGCGCCGGGTCGGGGTCGAGCCGGAAGACGAGGGGCTGCTCCGGTTCGCCGACATCGAGATGGACGAGAGCGCCCACGAGGTCACCCGGGCCGGACAGCCCATCGCCCTCACGGCCACCGAATTCAATCTGCTCCGGTTCTTCCTGCTCAACCCCCGCCACGTGCTGTCCAAGGCCCAGATCCTCGACCACGTGTGGCACTACGACTTCGGCGGGGACGGCAACGTGGTCGAGACCTATGTCAGCTATCTGCGCAAGAAACTCGAGGCCGCCGGCCCGCCGGTGATCCACACGGTGCGATTAGTCGGTTATGCACTGCGTGAGCCGGCAGCGACGTAAGCCGGTGTCCCTGCGGACCCGACTGCTGATCGCCATCGGCGTCATCGCCATCGTGGCCCTGGCCATCGCCGACGTGGTCACCTACTCGGCGCTCGAGTCCTTCCTCTACCAGCGGATCGACCAGCAGCTCGAGGCGTCCCACGCAGAGTACGAGAGCTGGGTCGACAGTGGCCGGCTCCTCTCCTGCTTAGCCGTCTCGGGCGTCGCCCCCGGTCCCGGTACGCCCGGTGCAGGTGCGGGAGGTGGCGGTGGAGGCGGCGGTGGAGGCGGCGGTGGAGGCGGCGGCGATTCGATGCCGCCCGTCACGGCCATCCAGGTGCAGGCGGTGGAGGTGCTGACGCCTTCGGGGCACGTGGTCGACTCGCAGAGCTGTGCAGCCAATGTGGACGGCACCAACTACACGCCGCAGGTTCACACTGTGACGGGGTTCGCCACCCAGGCCAATGGCGAGAAGGTCACGTACTTCACCGCGCCGGCCAGCCAGAGCGGCGGGCCCGACGTTCCGGGTCCGAGCCTCGATCCTCGACGACGGCGATCTCCTCGTCGTGGCCCAACCGCTGGGCGACATCGTCGGCACGCTGCACCGTTTGCTCCTGGTCGAGCTGGCCGTGACCGGCGCCGCCGTGCTGCTCGCCCTGGCCGGAGGCTTCTACCTGGTCCGGATCGGCCTGCGGCCCCTCCGCGACATGGAGCGGACGGCCGAGTCCATCGCCGATGGCAACCTCACCGAGCGCGTTCCCGGGGAGAACGAGAACACCGAGGTCGGTCGGCTGGCTCGCACCCTGAACGTCATGCTCACCCGCATCGAGTCCGCCTTCAGCGCCCGGCTCGCCTCAGAGCGCCGCCTCCGCGACTCCCAGCAACGCCTGCGGCAATTCGTGGCCGACGCGTCGCACGAGCTCCGCACCCCCATCGCCGCCATCTCCGCCTATGCCGAGCTGTTCGGCCGCGGGGCTTCCGAGCAGAAGGCCGACCTCGAGCGGCTGATGGGCGGTATCCAGACGGAGACGGCCCGGATGGAGCATCTCGTCGCCGACCTGCTCCTCCTGGCCCGTCTCGACGAGGGCCGGCCGATGGAGCAACGATCGGTCGACCTGGTGGCCCTGTGCGCGGAGGCCGTCCACACCGCGTCCACGGTGGGGCCGCAATGGCCGGTCACCTTCGAGGCGGCCCGGCCCGTCGAGGTCACAGGAGACCACACCAGCCTGCGCCAGGTGGTCGACAACCTGCTGGCCAATGTCCGGGCCCACACACCACCGGGCACCCGGGCCCGGGTCAGGGTGGATGGAGACGACGCCACGGCCACCATCACGGTGACCGACAACGGGCCGGGCATGGACCCCCGGCAGGCCGAGCAGGTATTCGAGCGGTTCTACCGCGCCGATCCTTCGCGGTCGCGGGCCCACGGAGGCGCGGGGCTCGGGCTCTCGATCGTGAGCGCCATCGTCGCCGCCCACGGGGGCAGTGTCTCCGCCCAGGCGCGGATCGGTGAGGGTGCCACCTTCATCGTGAAGCTACCCATCGCCCCCACCCCGGCTGAACCGGCGGCCCTGCCGGCATCGGGGGCTGCGCCGGGTACGCCGGCGCCGGCGGCTGCGCCGGGTACGCCGGCCCCGACAGGTACGCCGGCCGCGCCGGCGGGAGGCTCCACCCTCCCCGCAGCACCGCGCCCGTCGGGCCCATAGCGCCAAATCGTCCAGGGGTCCCCGGCCCACCGGGGAGTGTCGCACCCCCCTGCCATCCTGTGGCATGGCCGTGACCGCCCCGCACATCGACCAGGTAGAGAGCGAGCAGGCCGACCAGACACAGGCCGACCCGGCGGCGGCCGACCAGACCCAGGCCGACCCGGCGGCGGCCGGCCAGACCCAGGCCGAGCACGGCGATGCCCAGGGCCTGTTCGCTGTCCTCGACGCCGCCGACCGGGCGCTCGATGCCACCGACCCGGAGTGCTGCTCGATGGATGACGCCGCCGTGGTGCTCCGCCGGGTGACCCGCCACGAGCGGAGGGTCCTGGCCTACAAGACCGCCCTGGCCGCCCGCCTGGCCCAGGGGAACCACCACACCCGCACCGGCCACCGCTCCCCGGCCGAGTTCGTGGCCGCCACCACCGGGGACTCGGTCGGGGAGGCAAAGGACCTGATCCGCCTGGGGCAGGCCCTGGCCCACCAGCCCGGGCTGGCCGAGTCGTTCAGGGCCGGCAAGCTCTCCCGCCGCCGGGCTGCCCGGGTGTCCGAGGCGGCCACGGTCAACCCGGGGCGGGAGGCCGAGCTGGTCGACAGTGCCGAGTCCGACTCCGAGGCCACCTTGGCCGAGCGGTGCCGGCGGGCCAAGGCCGAGGGACGCACAAAAGAGGCCGAGGCCCGCCACTTCCAGAAGCTGCACGAGGAGCGGAGCTGTCGGACCTGGACCGACGACGACGGGGCCTTCCGCCTCCAGGCGGTGCTCGCCCCCGAGGTCGGGGCCGAGGTGCTGGCCGCCCTCGAGGCCCAGACCGACCGGCAGTTCCAGGCCGCCCGCCGAGAGGGCCGCTTCGAGACCGCCGACGCCTACCGGGCCGACGCCCTGGTGGCCCTCGTCACCGGCCGGGGCATCCTCGGGCCGGAGGGGGACGGCCACGGTGGGGACCGGAGGGGGCGGGGCCCCGATCCCCGGGCCACCGTCTCGGTGGTGGTGGACCTCGAGGCCCTGCGCCGGGGGTCGGTGGGTGCCGGGGAGCGCTGCGAGATCCCCGGGGTGGGCCCGGTGAGCGTCGAGTACAGCCGCCGGCTGCTGGGCCAGGCCCTGGTGGAGGTGCTCATCGCCAAGGGCACCGACGTCACCACCGTCTACTCGGCCGGGCGCCACATCCCCCAGCGCATCCTCTCGGCCCTCCTCCTGCGGGACCCGAGGTGTGTGGTGCCCCACTGCGACGCCCGCCTGGGGCTGGAGAACGACCACTGGGTCACCGACTTCGCCCGGGGCGGCCTCACCGCCCTCGACAACCTGGCCCGGCTCTGTCACCGGCACCACCTCGACCGGACCCACCACGGCTTCGAGCTCAGCCGTACCCCGGAGGGCTGGGTGTGGACCGCCCCTCAGCATCCGAGGACACCCAAGCGACCGGGGCCCAAGCGCAAGGGGGAGGCCGGGGCCAAAGCCCCGGGCACCGGCCCGGGGCGGTCCGGCCAGCCACCCCCCGATCAGCCCCCGCTCGACCTCCGGGAGTGAGGCCCCGGCCCGGCGCGGCCCGAGGGCAACCCGGGCGCGTCCCCGACGGGCACGACCGCGGCCCGAGCGCGGCCCGAGCGGGCTCGATCACGGCACGGGGGGCCGGGTCAGGCACCCGCCTACTCGAACAGCTCGTCTTCCATCCCCATCCGAGTGCCGTCACGCAGTCCCTTCGGCTGTTGCCCGCGCCGCGCGTCGACCACGGATCTCTGACCCAACCTCCACTCCCTCAGGCCCCGCCGCGGCCGCGCCGTCGGTTCGTCGCGGCCTGACAACGATCCTTCCGGTTTGACGTCAGCGACATGGGCCGGCCCCTGACCCGCGCTCTCATCGAACTCACAGCCCATTCCCATCGGGACCCGATCTGGGCCTGCCATCGTGCCAGTCATGAGCGTCATCCCCATCACCCGCATCCAAACCCCCGGTGCCCGGCAAGCCCCGGAGGTAGAGATCGTCGTTCCCGTCTACAACGAGGCCGAACAGCTGACCCGGAGCATCACTGCGCTCCGGACCTACCTCGACACGTCCTTTCCATTCGTCACCACCGTCACCATCGCCGACAATGCCAGCACCGACCGCACCTGGTCGATCGCCACGGAGTTGGCCGCCACGATGGACGGCGTCGAGGCCATCCACCTCGACCAGAAGGGCCGCGGCCGGGCACTGCGGGCGGCGTGGTCGAGAAGTACCGCATCGGTGGTCGCCTACATGGACGTCGACCTGGCCACCGGACTCGACGCCCTCCTCCCGTTGGTGGCCCCTCTCTTGTCCGGGCACAGCGACGTGGCCATCGGGACCAGGCTCGGCTCCGGCGCCCATGTGGTCCGGGGCGCCCGCCGGGAGATGATCTCCCGCGGCTACAACCTGCTCCTCCGATCCGCACTCCGCAGCCCCTGTACCGACGCGCAGTGCGGGTTCAAGGCGTTGCGCCGCGACGCGGCGGCCGAGGTGCTTCCCCTGGTCGAGGACGACGAGTGGTTCTTCGACACCGAGGTTCTGGTCACCGCGCAGCGGGTCGGATTGCGCATTCATGAGGTTCCGGTCGACTGGGTTGACGACACGGACTCCCGCGTCGACGTCATCCGCACGGCCCTCGACGACCTGCGGGGCGTACGGCGATTGCTCGGCCGGCGGCCCGACCGCACCGGCTGCTCCGGCGGCTCCGGGGGCACCGGCGGGCCGCGCCTGACCGCCATCGACCCCACCCGGTCGGAGGGGGCCGGTGCTCCGGGCGACAGCGAGGTCTTCGCCGACGAACTGCTGCGGTTCGCCGGGGTGGGAGCGGTCAGCACGGTGGCCTACGCCGGCGCCTTCGCCGCCCTCGAACCGAGCCTGGGTGGCTACCTGGCCAACGCGGTGGCCATTGTCGCCTGCAGCTTGGGCAACACGACCGCCCACCGGGATTTGGCCGGGACTTCCGGCGAGACCTTCGACCGGAGGCGGCGGATGGCCACCGCGGCAGCCTTGATGGGAGTCAGCCTGGCCTTCACCACCGGCGCCCTGGCTGTCACCCGCGCCGTCGGATTGCGATCACTCGCCCCCGAGCTGTGTGCGGTGACGGCGGGCAATGCCGGTGCCGCCCTCATCCGCTTCGCCATCCTCCGCAACTTGGTGTTCCGGCCGCAGTTCGGGACCCACCTGGCCACCGGTTCGACCGGAGCGGGTGCGGGCCCGGACGCTCCCAGGCCCGGTTCGCCCGTCGCCTGGAGGCCGTCATGAGCAGTACGCAACTCGGCAACGACAGTACCGCCGGGGGGCCGTCGGCGGTCACGGCCGATGCCATTGCCGTCCATCCCGGTGTTGTCGACCCGACCGTCGACCCGACCGTCGTCCGTCCCGATGTTGTCGACCCGACCGTCGTCCCTCCCGATGCGGTCGACCCCGTGCCCTACGGCCGGGCCCCCGGCCAAACCACCCCGGGTACCGGTTCCGGCGGTCCGGGCGACGCCGCCCCACCGGCCGAACCGCCGGCACCCGCCCCTCCCGCCGGCCGGCTGACCCGACTGGTTCGGGGGCGACCGCAGGACCCGGCCTGGGTCCGCCCGGCCCTCGTGGTCCTGCTCGTCGGCACCGGGTTCCTCTACATCTGGGGCCTCGGCCGGTCGGGATGGGCCAACAGCTTCTACTCTGCGGCCGTGCAGGCAGGCACCAAGAGCTGGAAGGCCTTCTTCTTCGGCTCCTCCGACGCTGTCCAACTTCATCACCGTCGACAAGCCGCCGGCCTCGTTGTGGGTGATGGAGATCTCCGCCCGCCTCTTCGGTGTCAACGCCTGGAGCATCCTGGTCCCCCAGGCCCTGGAAGGGGTGGCCACCGTCGGACTGCTCTTCGTCACCGTCCGCCGGTGGTTCTCACCGGGGGCCGCCCTGCTGGCGGGCGCCGTCCTGGCCCTCACCCCGGTGGCCACGTTGATGTTCCGCTACAACAATCCCGACGCCATGCTCACGCTCGTCCTGACCGCGTCGGCGTATGTGACCGTCAGAGCCATCGAGAGCGGCCGGAGCCGGTGGATGGTGATGGCCGGAGCGCTGATCGGCTTCGGATTCATCACCAAGATGCTGCAGGCCCTGATCATCCTGCCGGTACTGGCCCTCGTCTACCTGCTCGCCGGCCCACCCAGGCTCGGGCGCCGGATCGTCCAACTGGTCTACACCGGAGTGGCGCTCCTGGTCTCGGGCGGCTGGTGGGTCGCAGCCGTGCAGCTGACCCCGGCCGCCGACCGGCCCTACATCGGTGGTTCGACCAACAATTCGGAGCTCAACCTCATCTTCGGCTACAACGGATTCGGCCGGCTGACCGGCAACGAGACGGGCAGCGTCGGTGGAGGCGGCGTCGCCGCGGGAGCATGTGGGGCCCGACCGGGTGGAACCGCCTGTTCCGTTCCTCGATGGGCGGGCAGATCTCGTGGCTGATCCCCGGAGCCCTCATCGGTCTCGTCGCCGTGCTGTGGCTGACCCGGCGTGCCCCGAGGACCGACCGGTGCGGGCGGCCTTTCTCATCTTCGGTGGGTGGCTGCTGCTGACCGGAGCCGTCTTCAGCTTCGCCCACGGGATCATCCATCCCTACTACACCGTGGCGCTGGCCCCGGCGATCGGCGCGCTGGTGGGGATGGGCGCATCCACCCTGTGGCGGCGACGCCAGGAGCTCTTCCCCCGCCTGGCCCTGGTGGCGGCGGTCCTGGCCAGCGTGGCCTGGGCCTTCGTGATCCTCGGCTGGAGCCCCACCTGGTACCCGGCGCTGCGCTGGGTCATCGTGGTGGTGGGCGTGGCCGCCGCGCTGAGATCGCCCTTGTCCCACGGGCCCGGGGGGTACTGGCCGCGGGCATCGCCGGCTTCGGTATCGCCTCGATCATCGCCGCCCCGGCCGCCTACTCGCTGAACACGGCGGCCACGCCCCACAGCGGGGCCATCCCGTCCGCCGGTCCGGCCATCCAGAACGGCTTCGGTCCCGGCGGCTTCGGTGGCGGCGGGTTCGGTGGCGGCGGTGGATTCGCTGGAGGTCCTGGAGGTCGTGGTGGCGGTGGGTTCGCCGGCAGTGGCGGGCTCGGAGCCCGACATGGGAACGGCGTCACCGGTCCCAACGGGCTTGCCGTCCCTCCGGGCTCGTTGCCGGGGGGCACCACCGGTGGCCGTGGTACCGGCGCAGCGCCGGGCGGCTTCGGTGGCGGGTTCGCCGGCCGGGCGCGGGCCGGAGGAACGGGAGGGGCGGGTGGTGCCGGGGGCGTTGCCGGTGGTGCCGGTGGTGCCGGAGGATCGGGTGGTGCCGGGGGCGGTGCCGGTGGTGCCGGTGGAGCGGGTGGTGCCGGTGCCCTGCTCAACGGTTCCACACCGGGCAAGCAGCTCACCGCGCTGCTGGCCGAGAACGCCTCCCACTACTCGTGGGTGGCGGCCACCACAGGATCGAACTCGGCATCGGGTTACCAGCTGGCCACCGGCGATCCGGTCATGGCCATCGGCGGGTTCAACGGGACCGACCCCGCCCCGACCCTGGCCGAATTCGAACGGTACGTCGCCGAAGGGAAGATCCATTACTACATCGCCGGTGGCGGCATGGGGCGGCGGCTTCGGCGGCCGATCCGACGGGAACCAACCCCGCCGTCCCGGATCGAGGCCTGGGTGACCAGCCACTTCACCTCCCGGACGGTCGACGGGGTGCAACCAATCTACGACCTCACCGCCGGATCCGGCAACTGACCACTGACCGAGCCTCGGCGCGCCCCGGCTGGGCCATGATGAGGAGGCGCCCACCCCCGAATATGACTGAGCGAGGTGAACCCAGTGGCGATCAACGTGACGCCGATACCCGGCCTGGACCCTGCCTATCAACGACATCCGCCGCCGAACCGCGGACTTCATCAACGACGAGATCCTCCCCAACGAGGAGGTGCTGTGGCGATCGCGCCGGGCCGCCGAGGTCACCTCCGACGACCAGGAGCGGAGCCGGCGGCGGAGCATCGAGATGCGGGAGGAGATCAAGAGCAAGGTCAACCAGGCCGGGCTATGGGCACCGCACCTGCCCAAGGAGTACGGCGGCATGGGCCTCGACTTCCTGGCCCTGGCCTACATGTACGAGATCCTGGCCTACGCCGTCGGCGCCTCCACCCTGTTCGGTATCGCCGCGCCCAACTCGGGCAACGCCAGCATCCTGGTCAAGTACGGGACCGAGGAACAGAAGCGGAAGTGGCTCCTTCCGCTGATCGACGGGACGATGGAGTCCGGCTTCTCGATGACCGAGCCGGACCATGCCGGATCCGATCCGCGCTCGATCGAGACCGAGGCCGTGCGCGACGGTGACGACTGGGTGATCAACGGGCACAAGTGGTTCACCTCCAACGGGATCGACGCCGACTTCTTCATCGTGATGTGCCGGGCCAACGATCCGACCGGCGAGCTCGGCGCCCCCGGCCGCATGACCCAGATCATCGTCCCCACCGCCACCGCGGGCGTGAACATCATCCGCGGCATCGGCATCTTCGGGCACTCGACCTCCGACCACTGCGAGATCAGGTACGAGAATGTCCGCGTCCCCATCGAGAACACGCTCGGCCTGGTGGGCCAGGGACACCAGGCGGCACAGGACCGGCTCGGGGCCGGACGGGTCTACCACTGCATGAACTCGGTCGGCCAGATGTGGCGGGCCTTCGACCTGATGGTCGAGCGCACCCTGGTCCGCCAGGTGCACGGCGGCCTGCTCAAGGACAAGCAGTTCATCCAGGGGTTCATCGCCGAGAGCTACATGGACGTGCAGTCGGCCCGGCTCATGACCATCAACGCGGCCGAGAAGGTGGCCAACGGCGACCCGGACGTGCGCACCGCCATCTCGGCCATCAAGGTGTTCGTACCCGCGGCCTACCACCGGGTGGTCGACCGGGCCATCCAGGTGTGGGGCGGTGCCGGAGTGAGCAACGATCTGCCGCTGGCCCAGATGTACCTCACCGCCCGGGTCCTCCGGCTGGCCGACGGCCCCGACGAGGTCCACAAGATCCTCATGGCCAAGAACATCATGCACCGCTACGAGGACGGGGGCAGCTGGAATTTCGGCAACTGACCGCTGGGCGCGGCCGGCCGCCGCGTGGCAGGCTGGGCCCAACACACCTCGCCGTACTGCACGGCGAACAACGTGACGAAGAGGAGCCTGACATGCCCGCACGGACCTCCTACGAGCCCGGAACCCCATCATGGGTCGACCTGGCCAGCCCCGATCTGACTGCTTCGGCCTCCTTCTACACCTCGGTGTTCGGCTGGGAGGCCAAGGACCAGGGAGTCGAGTCGGGCCACTACCACATGATGGAACTTCGAGGGGTACCGGTGGCCGGGGCGGCGCCCATCATGATGGAGGGCCAACCCCCGGCGTGGACCACCTACGTCTCGGTGACCGACGCCGACGCCAGCATCGCCAAGGTCAAGGCGGCCGGCGGCACGGTCTTCGTCGAGCCCATGGACGTGCTGGACGTCGGCCGCATGGCCGTGTTCGCCGATCCCACCGGGGCGGCGGCGGCCGTCTGGCAGCCACGCCGGCACCTCGGTGCCGGGTTGGTCAACGAGCCCGGCGCGTTGGCCTGGAACGAGCTGTCCACCCGCGACACCGGGCGCGGCCAAGGAGTTCTACACCGAGGTGTTCGGCTGGAAGGCCGAGACCGCCGACATGGGTGGCATGGAGTACACCATGTGGATGCTGGGCGACAACCACGGAAGGCATGATGGCCACCCCGGCCGAGGTCCCGCCCGAAGTGCCCGCCCACTGGCTGGCCTACTTCGGCACCGCCGACTGCGATGCCACCGTGGCCGGCGCCACGGGCCTCGGGGCCACGCTCTTGGCCGGACCGGTGGACATACCCGCCGGCCGGTTCGCGGTGCTGGCCGACCCCACCGGTGCCATGTTCGGCGTCATCGCCCTGGCCGGGGACTGAGCGGCACCCGTCTCCCCCGACCGCTGATCGATCCGCGGTGACGGGAAGTGAACCTCAGCGGCGACGGGGAGGCAGTGCCGTCCGGGCCGAGTCGAGTCCGGCGTCGAGGCACTCGATCTCCTGGCCGGCGTCACGGACCAGGTCCTGGACCCGCTGCCCGTTGACGTCGCTGGCCGATGCCACCGCCGCCTTCTGGACGTCGCCCGCCGCCCGCACGACCTCGACGACCTGCGACGCCACCTCGCGGGCACCCCGGTCGATTCGACCCTGAGCACCTGATCGAGCCGGACGGCCACCTCGTTGAGCCGCCGGCAGAGCACAGGAAGCGATGCCGTCGGAGCGCCGGCCTCGGTTGCCGCCCGCACGGCCGCCCCGGCCTGGTCGACCGCCCGCCAGAGTTCCTTGCGGACCTGGCGCGGGGCCAGGCCGTGCAGCTCCTCGGGCTCCACCGGTTGGCGCCGCCTGAAGCCGTGGGTGGCCGTCGCCTCCCAGAGGGCCACGGCTCCGATCACCGCCCCGTGCGAACGGAAGGCCCGCCACTTGCGCCGGCCGTACCGCCAGAGCAGGAAGCTCACCACCACGAAACCGACCATGATCAGCATGAGCAGAACGAGTGCGCCGGCCAGGATGGGTTCCCACAACGCCGCGAGCACCTCTCAAGTCTAGGCCGGGGCAAGCACCGGGAAGCGGGTGGCCGCCGGGACCGGGCCCCTCCCACGGGACCGGGCGCCGCTCGGACGCCCCTCCCGGGTCAGAGGGAGCCAGGCCGAGCCGGACGCCCCTCCCGGGTCAGAGGGAGCCGGGCCGAGCCGGACGCCCCTCCCGGGGCCGGGCCGGGGCCGGGCCACCGTTTCCCCCATTCCCCCCGGACCGGTTCTCAGCCCGCCGGCTCGAGCAGCAGTTCCGCCATCCGGTCGAGGGCCTCGGGCGGTACCCCGGCGGCGACGGCCCAGGCCCTCGCCCCACCGAACCGGGCATCGAGCTGGCCGAGGAACCGGACCATGGTCTCCGCCTCCACCCCAAAGCGGGAAGGAGGCACGCTGGCCATCCGTTCGGCCAGCAGTGGGTCGGAGCGGTACCGGCCCAGGATCAGCTCCATCCGGCCGGCGGTGATCAGATAGTCGGCCACGATGACCTCGTCGGCCACGTCCAGGATGTCGAGCACCAGCGCGGCCAGCACCCCGGTCCGGTCCTTGCCCGCCGCGCAGTGGAAGACCAGCGGCAGGCTGGCCGGCTCGGACACCAGCGCCAGCGCGTCGACCAGCGACTCACGACCGACGTCGAGGTACCAGAGGTAGCGCTCGGACAGCTCCTCCCCGAGGAGGCCCGGAGCGGCCATGGCCTCGCCCTCCCCGTCCCTTATGAGCGACAGGTGCCGGAAGGCCACCGGCTCCGGGGCCAGCGGCCCCCGACCGGTGCGCTCGAGCTCCCGTGAGGTTCGGAGATCGATGACGGTGACCAGGCCCAGCGACCTCAGCAGGGCGACATCGGTCTCGGTGAGCTCGTGCAGGGTATCGCTGCGGAACAGGGTCCCCCATCGGGTGACCCGGCCGTCCCGGCCCACGTACCCACCGAGGTCCCGGAAATTGAATGCCCCGGACAGGGGGAGGAGGCGATCGTGTGGTTCCATGGCCTCAATGATGGTCGACGGGGGTCGGGCCGGTGACATGGGGCGACGACCGTGGCACCGCCCGGGGCCCTACAATTCGACGGCGATCCCCGGCCAGTGGCTCCGGTTCTCTCAAGGAACGAGGGAATCGGGTCGATTTACCGTTCGTCGGCTTACATCGGCGAGAATGGCCCTGCAGCCCCGACCGACGAGAAGCCCCCCACCGCCTCCGGGCTCGGCGCCCGAGCCCCCGAAACTCGACCTGAGGAGTTCCCGGTAATGAAGTCCCTGGCCACCTGGTGTGTCCGCCACCGTGTGATCGTGCTCTTGCTCTGGCTGGCGGCACTGATCGGTATGACCCTCATCTCCCAGTCCGTGGGCACCGACTACAACAACACCTTCTCCCTGCCCAACACGCCGTCGACACAGGCACTCTCCCTGCTCCAGTCGTCGCAGCCGAGCATTGCCGGTGACCGCGAGCAGATCGTGTTCCACACCACCGACGGGACCAAAGTCACCGATCCCGCGGTGATGTCCACGGTCGACCAGATGCTGGCCAAGGTGAAGCAGGTGCCCCACGTCACCGACATCACCAGTCCCTACTCGCCGCTCGGCGCCGCCCAGATCAGCAAGGACGGGACGACGGCGTTCGCCACGGTCACCTTCGACCGTCTGGCCCAGAACATCTCCACCCCGGTGGCCAAGCAGCTGGTGTCGACGGCGCAGACCGCGTCCGGCCCGGGCCTGCAGGTGGCGGTAGCCGGCCAGGTGGCCGAGTCCGCCGACAAGCAGTCCTTCGGGGGCACCGGGCTGGGTGTGATCCTGGCCGGCGTCGTCCTCCTCCTCGTGTTCGGCTCGGTCTTCGCCATGCTCCTTCCCCTGCTGTCGGCGCTGGCCTCGCTGGGGACGGCCATCGGACTCATCGGGCTGCTCAGCCACGTGCTCAAGATGCCGGTCTTCTCGACCGAGCTGGTCCTGCTCATCGGGCTCGGGGTGGGCGTGGACTACGCCCTGTTCATCGTGACCAGGCACCGCCAGGGGCTCATCGCTGGCAACGACCTCGAGTCGTCGATCGTCAACGCCGTCAACACCTCGGGCCGGGCCGTGCTGTTCGCCGGGATCATCGTCTGCATCGCGTTGCTCGGGATGTTCGCCCTCGGCGTCTCCTTCCTCTACGGGCTGGCCATCGCCGCCGCCATCGGCGTCGCCTTCACCATGATCGCCGCCCTCACCCTGCTGCCGGCCTTCCTCGGGTTCATCGGGCCCCGGGTGCTGAGCCGGCGCCAGAAGAAGGACCTGGCCGTCAACGGCCCGAAGGTCATCGGCTCGGGCACCAAGGGCTTCTGGCCCCGGTGGTCCGCCTTCGTCCAGCGCCGGCCGGTCGTGCCCGCCGTTGTCGCCTTCGCCGTGATCGTGCTGGTCGCCCTGCCCTTCTTCTCACTGCGCCTGGGCTCGTCCGACCAGGGCAACGACCCCACGGGCACCACCACCCGGACGGCCTACGACCTCCTGGCCGACGGGTTCGGGCCCGGCTTCAACGGACCGCTCCTGCTCGTGACCCAGAACCCGGGGCCGGCCGACCAGAAGACGCTGGCCACGGTGGCCGCCGACGTGCGCCGGCAGCCGGGCGTGGCCACGGTGACCGGTCCCCTCGTGCTCCCGACCAAGGACGGGAAGACGGTCAGCCTGATCACCGCCTACCCGACCACCTCACCGGAAGCGTCCCAGACCACCGACCTGATCGACCACCTGAGGCAGACCGTCATCCCGGCCGCCGTGGCCGGGAGCGGGGTCAGCGTCTACGTGGGCGGGAACACCGCCATCTTCGTGGACTTCGCCCGGGTGCTCGGGGCCAAGCTCCCGCTGTTCATCGGCCTGGTGGTCGTGCTCTCGTTCCTGTTGTTGACCCTGGTCTTCCGCAGTCTGGTCATCCCCCTCACCGCCGCGGCGATGAACATCCTCTCCATCGGGGCGGCGTTCGGCGTGCTGGTGGCCGTGTTCCAGTGGGGATGGCTGGGTTCCGTGTTCCAGATCGGCAGCCCCGGGCCCATCGAGTCGTTCCTGCCGGTGATGCTGTTCGCCATCCTGTTCGGGCTGTCCATGGACTACGAGGTCTTCCTCTTGACCCGGATACGCGAGGAGTACGTGAAGTCGGGTGACAACGCCACGGCGATCCGCCGCGGGCTGGCGGCCACCGGCAAGACCATCACCGCGGCCGCCTTGATCATGATCCTGGTCTTCGGCTCGTTCATCCTGGGCGGCGAGCTGGTGATCAAGCAGTTCGGCCTGGGACTGGCCGCCGGCATCCTGATGGACGCCCTTTTGATCCGCATGGCCATCGTGCCCTCGATCATGTACATGCTCGGAAAGGCCAACTGGTGGTTCCCGGCCTGGCTCGACCGCATCCTCCCCCACGTCTCGGTCGACCCCGAGCTCAAGGCGGACACGCCGGGAGGTTCCGGTGGCCCCCCGACCCCGGTCGAGCCCGAGCCGGTCCCCGTCTGACCGCCCGGGAGCACCACCCCGTCTGACTACCCCGCCTGACCACCCAGGGGAACCACTGCCTGCCTCGCCTGAGGGGGCACCACCCCGTCTGACCACCTCGTCTGACCGCCGGCTCTGACGGCCCGGGGCACCACCCCGTCTGACCACCTCGTCTGACCGCCGGCTCTGACCACCCGGGGGGCACCACCCCGTCTGACTACCCCGTCTGACCAACCCAGGGCATCCGACCCCGGGTCCCGACGCCGTCCTTGACAGTTAGGCTGGGGACAGGAATAGCCTCAGGGAGAACCTGACCACCGAGCATTGGGGGAACATATGTCCGACTTCGTGATGACCATCGGAGGCGACACCGTACCGGCGGCCGAGTCGTTCGGCGTGGTGAACCCGGCCAATGGCGAGGTGTTCGCCCATGCCCCCGAGTGCAGTCGCCAGCAGCTGGATGCCGCCTTCGACGCCGCCTCCAAGGCGCAGCGGGACTGGAAGACCGACGAGAGTGCCCGCCGCCAGACCCTGCTGAAGATGGCCGATGTCCTCCTGGCCTCGTCGGCCGAACTGGCCCCGGTGCTCACCGCAGAACAGGGGAAGCCTCTCGGGGACGCCAACATCGAGGTCTTCGCCGCGGCCATCTGGTGCCAGTACTTCGCCAACATCGAGACGCCACCCCACGTCATCCAGGACGACGCCGAGGCCAGGGTCGAGGTGGTGCGCCGCCCTGTGGGCGTGGTGGCCGCCATCACCCCCTGGAACTTCCCCCTCACCCTCGCCTTCTGGAAGATCGCACCGGCCCTGCTGGCCGGGAACACCCTCGTGCTCAAGCCCTCGCCGTTCACGCCCCTCACCACCCTGAAGGTGGCCGAGCTCCTGCGTGACGTGATGCCCCCGGGTGTCATCAACGTGATCAGTGGCGGCGACGAGCTGGGTGCGTGGATGACCGGGCACCCGGTACCGCGCAAGGTCAGCTTCACCGGCTCCATCGAGACGGGCAAGAAGGTCGCCCTGTCGGCCGCCCCCGACCTCAAGCGGGTGACCCTCGAGCTCGGAGGCAACGATCCGGCCATCGTGCTGGACGACGCCGATCCGGCCCTCGTGAGCAAGGCCATCTTCGCCGGCGCCTTCAACAACAACGGCCAGGTGTGCTCGGCCATCAAGCGGGTCTATGTGCCCGAGTCGATCTACGACGACGTGGTCGACGGGCTGGCCGCCCAGGCGGCGGCGGTCAAGGTCGGTGACGGCACCGAGGAGGGATCCAAGCTCGGGCCCATCAACAACAAGCCGCAGTACGAGCGGGTCAAGGAGCTGGTCGGCGACGCGCTGTCCCATGGGGCCAGAGCCGCAGTCGGCGGTCACGCCATGGACCGGCCGGGCTACTTCTTCGAGCCGACGATCCTGGCCGGGCTCTCCGACGGCACCCGGATCGTCGACGAGGAACAGTTCGGTCCGGCCCTGCCGGTGATCTCCTACCGGGACGTGGACGACGTGGTGGAACGAGCCAACGCCACCCACTTCGGGCTGTCGGGCTCGGTGTGGGGTGCCGACACCGATCGGGCCTCCGACGTCGCCGGACGGCTCGAGTGCGGGACGGCATGGGTGAACACCCACCTGGCCCTCGCTCCCCAGCAGCCCTTCGGCGGCTTCAAGTGGAGCGGCGTGGGCGTCGAGAACGGCCCGTGGGGTCTGGCCGAGTTCAGCGAGATCCAGGTCATGTACCGCTCCAAGAGCGCAGACGGGCTCAACCTCAACACCGGCGGGCTCGTCTCGTAGCTCGCCGGGGTCGCCCGGCCGGGTTGGCCGCAAGGGTTGGCCGCACTCGTCCGGGAGGGTCGCCTGATCGGCTCGCCCGAGTCGCCCGGGAGGGTCGCCTGATCGGCTCGCCCGAGTCGCGGCGGTAGGGTCTTGCCCGGGTCGCCGGTCGGTACACCCGGCCGGGTCGCTCAGCCGGGTCGGTTCGGCCGACCGGTCGGTTCGCTCCGGCCGGTAGACGAGATCAGCCCGTCGCGTCGGTCGGTCCAGACCCACAACGGACCGTCCCCCTTCGGGCCCGCCCGGAAAGCCCGCCCGGGCGGGACGGGACGGGACGGGACGGCAGTCACGCCGGCCGTTGGAGCCAGGCAGCCGACCGAACAGGCATAGGCCCAGCACCTCGGGCAGATGAACCAGGCACGCAGACGACACGTCCTGCGGCGAGGAGGACGTCCTGCGGCGACGGGGGGACCTCCTGCGAAGGGGGACGCCCTCCAAGGGGGACCTCCTGCGGGGAGGAGGGCTCGACCCAAAGGCCCGGGCCACCTGGTCATGACGGCCGGGGCCCGAAGGAACCCCCTTCGGGCCTGGGTATTTGCCCGAGCCGGACCGCACGCGATCGATCCACCGATTACTTCGATAGTCTAATAATGTGAGTTCCGAAACAACTACCCCGGAAGAGCTCGATGTCCACGGCCGCCAGACCATCGGACGTGCCGCGGCCTGGCTGGCCAAGCAGGTGGAGATCGGTCTGGCCTCGGCCGATCTGTCCGCGCCCCAGTACCGGGTGCTGGGCCTGCTCGACGAACGGTCCGCCGTCTCCTCCGATCTGGCCGAGCGGCTGGCCGTGCGCCCCCCGAGCGTGACGGCCATCATCGACGGCCTGGTCGCCCGGGGCCTAGTCGAACGCCGGCACGTGGTCTCCGACCGTCGTCGGGTCGACCACGTCCTCACCGCCAGCGGTCGGCAGGCCCTCGACGCGGCCGACGCGGCGGTGGCCGGTCGGTTGGGGGAGATCGCCGGCTGCCTCGGCGACCCGGCCGAATCCGATCGGGCATTCGCCGGGCTGGTGGCCTGGCGGAACGCCTTCGGGGCCTACCGGCTGGCCCGGAGCGCCGGCCGATGAAGATCCCCCGGCTGCGGCCGAGTCCGTCGACAGCACCCGAGGTGGCCACCGAGTTCGTCCCCATCGACGTGGTGGCCCGCAACGATCCACCCCGCGCCACCATCGATCCGGACAGGTCCCTCACCTGGCTCCGCCGGGTCATGCCCATCATGGGCGCCCACAAGGGGATCTTCATCACCTCGCTGGTGGCGTCCTTCGTGGGGCTGGTCCTCCAGGTCCTCGTGCCCAACCTGCTGAACCACGCCATCACCAACTCGATCCAGCACCACACCGTCCCGCTCGGCCACTACGTCTGGCTCATCGTGGGGATCGGGTTGGTGGGCGGGGTCGCCGGCTACATCTCGCGCCTGTTCCTCTTCGAGACGGCCTACGACATCGAGTACGACCTGCGGAACATCATCTATGAGCACCTGACCAAGATGTCGTTCTCCTTCTACGACCGCGTGCAGTCGGGACAGCTCATCTCGCGGGCCAACTCGGACATCCGGTCGGTCCAGATGTACATGACGTTCGCCCCGTCCATCCTGGTCCAGTGCTCCATCGCCATCGTGGCCTTCGGCTTCATGCTGCACATCGACGTGCCGCTGGCCTTCGTCGCCATGGCCACCATGCCCTTCGTCTACCTGGCCGGCGTGAAGATGCGGAAGTCGATGTTCCCGGTGTCGTGGCTCATCCAGTCGCGCCTGGCCGACGTCGCCACCATCGTCGACGAGAACGTCAACGGCGTGCGGGTGGTCAAGTCCTTCGCCGCCGAGCAGCAGCAGCTGCGCGCGCTGTCCGGGGCGGCCGACAAGCTGCGCTGGAGCTACATCAAAGACGCCGACCTCCGGGCCCGCTTCTCCCCCCTCGTCCAGAACCTGCCCCAGGTGGGCCTGGCCCTGGTCCTCTTCTTCGGCGGGTACATGGTCATCCACGGGGGACTGACCATCGGGGACATCCTCGCCTTCAACGCCTACCTGTTGATGCTCCAGGCCCCGTTCATGATGCTGGGCATGCTGATCATGATGGGCCAGCGGGCGGCGGCCTCGGCCGACCGGATCTACGAGATCATCGATGAGCAACCCACCGTCACCGACGCACCCGACGCCATCGATCTGGTCGGCGTCAAAGGCGACGTGCGGTTCAACCACGTCGACTTCGCCTATGCCGCGGATGCCGAGCAGCTGGTGCTGGCCGACTTCGACCTGCACATCGCCCCGGGGGAGACGGTGGCCCTGGTCGGCCGGACCGGGGCCGGCAAGTCGACCGTGGCCCGGCTGTTGACCCGCTTCTACGACGTCAAGCACGGCTCGGTGCAGATCGACGGGCACGACATCCGGGACGTGACCCAGGACAGCCTCCGGGCCAACGTGGGGGTGGTCCTCGACGAGCCCTTCCTCTTCTCGGTGTCCGTCCGGGACAACATCGCCTACGGCAGGCCGTCGGCCGACTTCGAAGACATCGTGGCCGCAGCCAAGGCGGCCGGCGCCCACGACTTCATCTCCCACCTGGCCGACAGGCTACGACACGGTGGTGGGCGAACGCGGCTACACGCTCTCGGGCGGGCAGCGCCAGCGGATCGCCATCGCCCGGACCCTGCTGGTCAACCCGCCCATCATGGTGCTCGACGACGCCACCAGCGCCATCGACGTCCAGGTGGAGCAGACCATCCATGCCGGACTGCGGGTACAGATGGAGGGCCGCACCACCCTGATCATCGCCCACCGGCTGTCCACCATCTCGCTGGCCGACCGGGTGGTCCTGTTGGACCAGCACAAGATCGTGGCCGACGGGACCCACGCCGAGCTGCTCGAGAGCACGCCCCTCTACGCCGAGGTGCTGGCCCAGGCGGGCGAGTTCGAACGGGAGGCCGACGCCGACGAGGCCGAGCAGGAGGCAGAGCTGGAGGCAGACCCGGAGGCGGGGTCGGGTGCCCAGGGGGCAGCGGTCGAGCCCGACGGCCAGGCGCTGCGGGACCTGCTCGATTCGGTGCGCGGCGGAGGCCGGTCATGATGTTCGGTGGCGGCGGTGGTGGGGGCTTCGGTGGGCCCGGAGGAGCGCAGGCGTCGGCCGCCTCCGGCCTGCCCTTCGCCGGCATCCCCCACGAGCTCCAGGACGGGGTGGACAAGCTGCTGGCCACCGAGCCGGAGTATGCCGAGCCGGACATCGTCTTCAGCCAGAACAGCTCCGAGGCCGAGCTCAAGCGACTGAGCCTGTGGCGGCTGCTGACCAAGTACCCCGGACATGCTGGCCCTGGCCGGGGTCCTGGTGGTGGTGGTGGCCGTGGCCTCCCAGGTCGGGCCCACGCTCACCGAGTACGCCATCAACCACGGCATGACCGGCCCTCCCGATGGCCACTTCGACTTCGCCGTGGTGGTCGGCGCGGCCATCGCCTACCTGGTCTTCGTGGTCATCACCGCCATGGCCCAGCGCTTCCAGGTCCAGGTCACCGGCCGCCTGGCCGCCTGGGTGATGAACGACCTCAGGGTCAAGGTCTTCGCCCATCTGCAGCGCCTCTCGCTCGGCTTCTTCACCGAGGAGAAGGCCGGCGTGGTCATGAGCAGGATGACCAGCGACATCGAGAACCTCCAGCAGCTGCTCCAGGACGGGCTGTCCCAGCTGGCCATCCAGGGGCTGACCATGGTGGTCATCACCGTCATCCTCTTCGCCACCAATGTCCGGCTGGCCTTCATCACCGTGGTGCTGATCCTGCCCGCCCTCATCGCGGCCTCGGTGTGGTTCAAGCGGGCCTCCGAGCGCGGCTACGACCGGGTGCGGGACGGTATCGCCAACGTGTTGGCCGACCTGTCCGAGAGCCTGCACGGCGTACGCATCGTGACCGCCCACAACCGGCAGCGCCACAACGTGATCCACCATCGCAACGTGGTCGGCGACTACCGGGACGCCAACAACTACACCGCCCGGATCAACGCCATCTACGGCCCCGGCACCCAGCTGCTCGGCGTCCTCGGCCAGGCCGTCCTGCTGGCCGTCGGCGGCTCCATGGTGGTCAACCACACCCTGACCCTCGGCGCCCTGGTCGCCTTCTTCCTCTACCTCAACCGGTTCTTCCAGCCCATCCAGCTGCTGGTCCAGCAGTACAACACCTACCAGCAGGGCCAGGCTTCGGTGAACAAGCTGCGCGACCTGGTGGACACCGAGCCCGAGGTCCGCGAGGCACCCGACGCCGCGGAGCTGCCCCCCATCGAAGGAGAGATCGTCTTCGACCACCTCTCCTTCGGCTATCCGCCCGACCGGCTGGTCATCGAGGACGTGGACCTCCGGGTGGCCCCGGGCGAGACGGTGGCCTTCGTGGGCCCGACCGGCGCCGGCAAGTCGACCCTGGCCAAGTTGGTGACCCGGTTCTACGACCCGACGGTCGGGTCGGGTGCTCATCGACGGGTACGACCTGCGCGATGTGACCATGCACTCGTTGCGCAGCCAGCTCGGCGTGGTCCCCCAGGAGCCGTTCCTCTTCGCCGGCACCATCGGGGACAACATCGCCTTCGCCCGCCCCGACGCCAGCGACGAGGAGATCCACGAGGCGGTCGACAAGGTCGGCCTCACCGATGTGGTGGAACGGATGCCCAACGGCCTCGACACCGTGGTCCACGAGCGGGGCCAGACCCTGTCGTCGGGGGAACGCCAGCTGCTGGCACTGGCCCGGGCCTTCCTGGCCCATCCGCGGGTGCTGGTGCTCGACGAGGCCACCTCCAACCTCGACCTGCAGTCGGAGACGAAGATCGAGAACGCCCTCGACGTCCTGCTCGAGAACCGTACGGCCATCCTCATCGCCCACCGGCTGTCCACGGCCATGCGGGCCGACCGCATCGTGGTCGTCGACCTCGGCCGCATCATCGAAGTGGGCACCCACGACGAGTTGGTCGCATCCGGCGGCCGTTACGCCGAGATGTACGCCACCTGGGTGCGCCAGTCCGAACTCGACGAGCACGCTCCGGCCGAGGCCGGGGCCTGAGCGGGTAGACCGACGTCATGAGAGGGATCCGTCGATGGAGATCGGCGTCGTCCTGCCCCAGACCGAGATCGGCCCCGACGTCGGGACCGTCCGCTCCTACGGACAGGGCGTGGAGGGTCTGGGCTTCCGGCACCTGATCGCCTACGACCATGTGGTCGGGGCGGATCCGGCGGTGCACCAGGGCTGGGACGGGCCCTACGACATCGACACCCAGTTCCACGAGCCGTTCGTGCTCTTCGGCTACCTGGCCGCCTGCACCTCGCTCGAACTGGTGACCGGGATCACCATCCTCCCCCAGCGTCCCACCGCTCTGGTGGCCAAACAGGCAGCCGAAGTCGACCTTCTGACCGGTGGGAATTTCCGCCTGGGCGTGGGTATCGGGTGGAACCCGGTCGAGTACGAAGCCCTCGGCCAGCAATTCACCACACGGGGGAAGAGGATCGAGGAGCAGGTCGATCTCCTCCGCCGGCTCTGGACCACCCGGTCGGTGACCATGGCCGGCCGCTTCGACCGGGTCACCGGAGCCGGCATCGCCCCCATGCCCGTCCAGCGCCCCATCCCCATCTGGTTCGGCGGCAACTCCCCGCGGGCCTACGCCCGCATGGGGAGGTTGGCCGACGGCTGGTTCCCCATGGTCCAACCCGGTCCCCACCTCGACAGCGCACGCCAGATCGTCGAGACCGCCGCCCGGGAGGCCGGTCGGGACCCCGACACCATCGGCATGGAGGGCCGGGTCGAGTGGCGCGGTGACGTCGACGACCTGGTCAGACGGGTCGAGTCGTGGGGCGGGGTGGGCGCCACCCAGGTCTCGGTCAACACCATGGGGGCGGGGCTGACCACCGTCGACGCCCACCTGGGCGCACTGGCCGTCATCGCCGAGGCGCTGGGGCTCCACTGATCTGACCGGCGCCGGTGCCCTGATCTGACCCGCGCCGGTGCCCTGATCTGACCGGCGCCGGTGGGCTGATCTGACCGGCGTGGCTCCACTGATCTGACCGGCGCCGGTGCCCTGATCTGACTGGCGCCGGTGCCCTGATCTGACCGGCGCCGGTGGGCTCAGCCTCGGCGGGCCCACTCCGCCGGGGCGGCCGCGTTCAGCCGGCCGTCGGGTGACGGCCGGACCAGGGGTCGGCCTGCTCGAGGAAGGATGCCACCCGGATCAGCTGGGCCTCGCGCCAGGGTCCGGCCACGACCTGGACACCGACGGGCAGACCGGAGGCGGCCACGTGCAACGGCAGACTGACGGCCGGCTGGCCGGTGATGTTGAAGATGGCGGTGAAGGCAGCCATGGCCACCACCTCGATGACCGGGGCACCGGCCCCGGCATGGACGGCGTCCAACAACCCCACCTTCGGGGGCTCGATGCTCATGGTCGGGGTGACCAGGAGGTCGAACTCGGTGTCGAAGCGCTCCACGATCTTCCGCGACATGCGATTCAGCTGGGCCAGCGAGCGCACAAGGGTCAGGCTGTCCACCTCCGTCGCCGCCATGTAGGCCGCCCGGTTGTGGGGCTCGACCTGTTCCCAGTCGATCCCGTCGGTGTCGGCCAGTCCGGAGTTGACCACGTGGAGGAACGCGCCCAGTCTCTCCGGATCGAACACGTCCGCGTCGAGCCTCGACACGTGGTGCCCGGCCGCCTCGAGCAGCCGGCCTGTGTGCTCCACCGCGGCCATCGGCTCCTCGGCCACCGGCAGTCCGAGCGCCGACACCGTGCACAGCGCCACTCGGAAGCGGCCGGGATCGGCGCCGACCTCGTCGGCGAACGGACGGGCGGGCCGGGGCGCATTCGACCAGGCCAAGGGATCGGGGGCACTGATGACGTCGAGCACGGCGGCGCTGTCGGCCACCGTCCGGGTGAGGGCGCCCTCGGTGACCATGCCCTGCCATCCGGGGACCGTCGAGGCCACCCTCCCCCGGCTCGGCTTGAGGCCGACCAGCCCGCAGCACGACGCCGGGATCCTGATGGATCCGCCACCGTCGCCGGCATGGGCGACCGGGAACATCCCCGCGGCCACGGCCGAGCCAGCTCCCCCGCTGGAGCCCCCCGACGTGTGGAGAGGGTTCCACGGATTGCGGGTGGCTCCGAACAGACTGTTCTCGGTCACCGTGATGGACCCGAACTCGGGGGTGTTGGTCCGACCGGTGAGAATGAAGCCGGCGGCGGCCAGCAGCGTCGGCGACAGGCTCGCTGACACTGCTCGGGCCGGGCGGAGCCCCGCGCGATCCGTAGGTCACGGGCTGCCCGGCCACCGGCAGCAGATCCTTGATGGGGAGCGGCACCCCGGCGAACGGCGGGAGATCGTCGACCCCTACGGCGATCCTGTCCCCCAACTGCTTGGCCGCGCCTCTGGCCTCCTCGTCGTTGCGCCAGATGACGGCGTTGAGGGCGGGATTGCGTTCGTCGATGCGTCGGAGGCAGGCATCGAGGACCTCGAGCGGGCTCACATCCATGGCTCGAATGGCCGAGGCGACTTCGAGGGCGGTTGCGTGTTCGTCCATCCGGCCAGGGTAGTGCCGACACCGCGGGATTCCCTGGGTGAGCGCCGTTGACCGGATTCCGGGCGACGGTTACCATCCTCAGGCCTCCGAGGCACGGGGGCGGTTGCCGGTGCCAGTGGGGTTGAGCTGGGGAATCTCGGTCCACAAGGGGGAACGTGCTCTTCGTCCACGAAGTCCACACGGTGGTGGGGACCGGCGCGGCCGACTTCGAGGAGGCCTACCGGGACGGCTGGATGCCGATGCTGGCCCGGGGCTCGGACGCCCGGCTCCTGTGGTACTTCGACCACGCCCACGGCAGCGGGCCGGCCTATCACGCCGTGACCGTCACCGGGGTGGAAGACGGTGCGTCGTGGCTCCGCCTGGCTCAGCGGATGGCCACGGGGGACCTGCAGACGTGGGCCCGGCATCTCGACGGGCTCCAGCACCGGTCACACGGACGCATCCTGACCGCTCTCGGGTGGTCGCCGTCCATCGGATCGCTGGCTGACGTGCCCACCGATCCCGCCGAGCGTGAACCCACCATGTACATGGAGGACACCATGTGGCCGTTCCCGGGCAAGGTCCACCAGTACATCGAGGCGGCCGGCTCGGTCTACCGGAGCGCCCTGGGCGCCGAGGGGTCGCAGGTTCAGATGAGCATCGAGCTCGCCCTCCAGACCATGCCCGGTGCCGGGAGGCACCCCGAGGTGACTCTGCTCCAGAAGCTGTCGAGCCTCCCGCTGCTCATCCGGTTGCTGACCAACGACCTGCCGGCCGAGGTCACCGGGCCCGGATCGTGGATGCACGAGGCGCTCGACCTCCGCGACCAGTGGCAGAGCAAGCTGCTGCGGACCTCGTCATGGTCACCGCTCCAATGACACCAGCGCACGTCCGATGCTGTTCATGCACGAGACCCACCGGGTCATCGGCCGCCACGCCTCGGCCTTCGAGGACGTGTTCCGGGACGAGTGGATGGGCGCCCTGGCCGAGGGGAACGATGCCCGGCTGGTGTGGTACCTGAACCACGCCATGGGCAGCGGGCCCGCCTATCAGGTGGTGACCATCACCGCCTGCGCCGACGGGGCCGCCTGGGAACGGCTGGCCCGGCGCATGCTGACCGGTGATCTGAGCGACGTCAGCGCCCGCCTCGACGCGATACCGCTACGAGGTGTGCGGGAAGATCCTGACCCCGGTTTCGTGGTCAGCCCTCCAGGACGTCGAGCTCGCCGCCGTTCCCACCGATGGGCGCGAACACGAGCTCTCGCTGTACATGCAGGACACCGGCTGGCCCCATGCGCCGCTCGACGACTACATCGAGTTCTGGGACCACGAGTACTGGCGCTACATGCGCCAGATCCCACCCGACAAGATGCTTCTCGACATCGTGGCCTGCTTTCAGGTCGCTCACGGTTCGGGTATCCGTCCCGAGGCCATCCTCATGCAGAAGATCATGAACTTCTCCACGCTGGGCAGCCTCCTGACCAGCGTGGAGAAGTACGACCCCACTACCTGGCCCGGGTCCTACATGGCCAAGGGGCTCGAGGTGCGCGACCAGTGGGAGAGCAAGCTCCTGCGCACCAGTGCGTGGTCGCCACTGTGGTAGCCGCCGGCCGCTTGCCCGTAGATTGAGTCGATGGACGCATCCGACGTCGAAGGGCAGGCGGCGGTACCCCTGACAGCCGCCGTCTTCCACGAGCTGATCGACGAGCTCGCGTGCCCTGGAGGACCGCCTCCACCTCCCCGACGTACCCCTCGACGAGCTGAGCCTCCTCGAGGGCTACAAGTGGATCTTCACCATCCTGGCCGTGGGACTCGACGCCCACGTGTGGGCGGATCCGGCCCGACCCCGGTTCGTGGACATCGTCGGGCCCGAACCGCAAGTGGGGTGGCGACAACTCCGACGCCTTCTACCAGTACGCCCCCATCGACCCGGACCGGACCTACGTGGTCACCGGGCGGAGGGGCGACGCCGACTACCTGTCGCTGACCGTCTACGGCGGCCCGTCCGACGGCCGCTACTCCGAGCGCATCGTGGGAACCGTCAACGACCGGACCCTCGACATCGCCGGACGACGGCACGTTCTCGATCGTCCTGAGTCCCGAGGCCCACGACGGGGACTGGATCAAGCTCGAGCCCGACGCGGTGTGCGCCATCACCCGCGACTACCTTTCGGACCCCGACAACGGCGCGCCGGGCCACGTGGGCCATCGAGGCCATCGATCCTCCGTCCACCCGCCGGGAGGACGACGCCGATCTGGCCCGGCGCCTCCGGGCCACCCTCACCTGGGTGCGCGACCAGGCCCGATCGTCCCCATCCCCCTCGGGACACCGAACACCGTCGACGAGCCGTATCCGGTACCCAGCCAGACCTTCGGCTGGGCCGCCGGCGACGCCGCCTACGCCATGGGCAGCTTCGTGCTGGACGAGGACGAGGCGCTGGTCATCGAGGGCCGGTCTCCCCCTGCGCCTTCTGGAACGTCTGCCTGTGGAACCAGTTCCTCCACACCTACGACTACGCCTACGAGCGGGTGACCCTCAACGGCTCCCAGGTCGTCTACGAGCCCGACGGTTCGTGGCAGGTGGTCATCGCCCGCCGCGACCCGGGCCATCCCAACTGGATCTCCACGGCCGGCCACCCCGGGGGCGGATCTGGTTCCGCTGGTTCCTCCCCGAGACCACCCCGGTCACGGCCCATCGCCCGGGTGGTCCGCATCCAGGCGGGACCGGGACTGTCCGGGACCGGATCCGGGGGGAACGGCACATCGTGACCGGGCGCCCGCCGCCGGTGGTCCTCGACGACCTGGCCTCCCCCCGCTTCAGCCCCGAGATCGACCAGCTCCGGGCGGCCATGGCCGATATGGCCCCCGGGTGCCCGCTCGGAGCCGGAAGCCCTGTGCCGCGGCCGCCGCCGAGCAGGCCGGGCACGGACGACTTCGGCGACGCCGCGATTCCGGTCCCGCCTCGAGATCCTCTGCGCTGCGCTGCGGGAGGAGGCCGACCTCAGCGGCCCGGGTGTCGTCAGCTGGTACAGCCAGCTGCTCCAGTTCCTCAAGAACCGGCTCCTCATCCAGGACCTGCTGACCCGTCACCCCGAGATCCACGACATCCGCGATCGAGCGGCCCGATCATCATCTGCGGGCTGCCCCGGACCGGCACGACCCATCTGCACAACCTGATCGGCGCCGACCCCGGCCTTGCGCTCCCTGCCCTACTGGGAGAGCCTCGAGCCGGTACTGGCCGACGACGAGCGGCCGGCGCCGGGCGTGCCCGATCCCCGCCTGGCCCGCACCGCGTTCGCCCTCGACGTGCTCAACGACGCGCTGCCCTACTTCAACCGGATGCACGAGATGACCGTCGACCACGTGCACGAGGAGATCCAGCTCCTGGCCATCGACGTCTCGACCATGCTGTTCGAGACCCAGGCGCTGTTGCCGACGTGGCGCGACTTCTTCAAGGGGCGAGGACCAGACCCCGTCCTACGAGTACCTCCGCACCGTCCTGCAGGTACTGCAGTGGCTCGGGGCGGCGAGCGCTGGGTCCTCAAGTCACCCCAGCACCTCGAACAGTTCGGCCCGCTCGGTGTCGACCTTCCCCGACGCCACCTTCGTCGTCACCCACCGGGACCCGGTCGTCGGTGACCGTCTCGATGGCCACCATGGTCGCCTACACCTCCCGGATGTCACGTCGAGCACGTCGACCCGTGGCCATCGGCGCGCTACTGGTCGGCGCGGGGCGAGGACCTGTTCCGGGCCTGCGCCGACGACCGTGAGCTCCTGCCGGCGGGCCAGACTCATCGACGTCCTGTTCGACGACTTCATGGCGGACGACATGGCCACGGTCGAGCGGATCTACGACGTGGCCGGCCAACCCTTCACCGACGACGTCCGCACGCGCCATGGACGGCCTTCATGGTCCAGCCATCCGCGCGGCCGGAACGGGACCGTCGTCTACCAGCCCGAGGTGCTGGGCATCGACCGCGGCCGAGCGACGCGGGCCCTGGCCTTCTATCGGACCCGCTTCGGCGTCGAAGACGATGGTCCGGTCGGTTGACCCCGGATCCGTCCCCCTCCCGGCTCCTTCGGCGTCGCCTTGCGTGATGGACGTCACCATCCGCCAGGCCGGGGTCGGGGACATCGGGGCGGTGCTGGCCCTGTGGCGAGACGCCGACGCCGAGCCGTCCCACACCGACGACCAGGAGAGCCTTGAAGAGCTCATCGCCCACGACTCTGCCGCACTGATGGTGGCCGAGTCCGATCGAGTGATCGTCGGCACCGTCATGGCGGGGTGGGACGGCTGGCGGGGCTCCATCTATCGCCTGGCGGTGGCCCCGTCCCATCGGCGTGCAGGCCTCGGCCGCCGGCTGGTCCGGGCCGCGGAGCACCGCCTATCGGCTGTGGGCACGTCGCGACTCCAGGCCATCGTCGTGGAGACCGACGTGCAGGCCGCCGGATTCTGGCGGGCCAGCGGCTGGGAGCAGCAGGACGAGCGCCTCCGGTTCGTCAAGGGCTGAAACCACCGGTTCGTCAAGGGCTGAAACCACCGGTTCGTCAAGGGCTGAAACCACCGGTTCGTCAAGGGCTGAAAGGGCACGCCCGCCCCACGGGAGCAACGGGCATCCGGGTGCGGCGCCGACTACCGTGGCGGAGGAATTCGAGCACAGGGGGGAGTCGGCATGCAGGCGTTGTTGTGGGGTGTCCCGTCGGACGGGTGGGACTCGCCCGATCCGACCAACCCGTTGCTCGAGGGACTGGCCCGGGTGCCGATGAAACTGGTCGACCAGGACATACCCCGGCCCGTGCGCCCCGACTGGGCGGTGGCCCGGACCAGGCTGACCGGCATCTGCGGATCGGAGGCGAAGCAGGTCTTCGGCGAGTTCACGGACTCGTATTCGGACAGCGCCCTGGCGGCCTGTTCTCCTTTCCGATGGTGATGGGCCACGAGGTCGTCGCCGAGGTCAGCGAACTGGGCCCTGAGGCACGGGGAGTGGAGGTCGGCCAACGGGTCGTCCTCAACCCGTGGCTCTCGTGCCTGCCTAGAGGCATCGACCCTCCCTGCCCCTCCTGTGCCGCCGGCGACCTGAGCATCTGCTGGCACTTCACCGACGGTCCGCTGTCGGCCGGCATCCACACCGGTACATGCAGGGATGCGCCGGGGGGCTTCGCTGACTACTTCCCGGCCCACGACTCCATGTTGCTTCCGGTACCTGACGACATCCCGGACGAGGTGGCCGTGCTGGCCGATCCCTTCTCGGTCTCACTCCACTCGGTCACCCGCCATCCGCCGCCGCCGGGCGGAAGGGCCATGGTCTACGGGGCGGGGGCCCTGGGCACCACGGCGACTGCGATCCTGCGGGCCCTCCATCCCGACGTGGCCGTCCTGGTGGTGGCCGGGCACCCCGCCCAGGCGGCACTGGCCCGCAGCCTCGGCGCCGAGGTGGTGCGGTCCGAGCCGGCGGAATCGGTCATCGAGGAGGTGGCCGCGTGGTCGGGGGGCGTGCTGCAGCCGACGCCGATCGGGCTGCCGATGGCCCATCCAGGCGGGATCGACGTCGTCTACGACACGGTCGGCACCACCGAGACCTCGGAGGTGGCCGTCCGGGTCCTCCGGACCCGTGGCACCCTGGTCAAGAGCGGCGTGAACCCGCCGGCACGGTGGGAGTGGTCACCGCTCTACTTCAAGGAGATCTCCTGGGTGGGTTCCAATGCCTTCGGCACCGAGGAGGTGGCCGGTGTCCGCCAGCACGCCATGGCCCACTTCCTCCAGATGGTATCGGAGGGTCGGATCGACCTCTCGGGCATGCTCACCCACACCTACCGGCTTCCGCAGTGGCGGGAGGCCTTCAGCGCGCTGGCCACCCAGGACGAGTCGAACGCCATCAAGGTCGCCTTCGACTTCCGCTGACCGGTCGGCGATCCGGCGATCGGTCGGCTCGGCGAGCGGGCGAGCGTGTCGAGCGGGCGAGCGGTGCGAGCGGGCGAGCGGTGCGAGCGGGCGAGCGGTCGAACCGTCAGCCGGTCCGCACCTCGGTGATGTGCTGGAGCTCGATCTGCAACGGGATCAGGAAGCTGATGTAGGCGTTGGTCAGCGTGAAGTCCGAGGTCGAGCCGTGGGTGGTCATTTCGCCCAGGTCGATGATGGTGACCCGGTCGTCCTTCTCCCGGTAGGCCTTGGCCCGGTCGAGAATGGCCACCAGCTCGTCGCGCGACGAGATCTCCAGTCCGAAATGGTCGAGGTAGGGGGCACGGAGGAAATCGTCGGCGGCCGGGAGGAAGTAGAGGAACTGGCGCAACTCCCCGGTGTAGACGATGAGGGGATTGCCCTTCTCGGTACTGTTGTCGCCTTCTGTCCAACCGAATACCTCGCCGTAGAAATCGAGGAGGGCGGCCCGCCCGGCGTCGTCGAGGACCTGCGCGTCGACGCTGATGGCCACGTGGTTGATGATGGGTCGCACCGCTGGCGTGGTGGTCATGACACCTCCGGGTTCACGAGTACCTTGGCCGACATCTCCCCGCGTGACAACCGTTCCATGGCATCCATCACTCCAGCGAGGGGCACATCGTCGGGCTCGATGAGAAGTTCGACCGGCAAGGCACCGTCGAGCAGGTCGAGCGCGGGTTGGAAGCCCTGGGCACTGTAGTTGTAGGCGCCCAGGGCCTCGAGCTCGAGGACGATCATCCGATTGTGGTTGACCGGTGTCGGCTCGGCACCGGTCCCGACGAACACCAGGATGCCGGCGAAATCCAACTGCCCCAGCGCGGCCCGGGCCGCGGCCGCCCGTCCGGAGCACTCGAAGGCGACTGCATAGGACCCCGAGACGATGCTGCCCAACCCCGGTTCGACGAGGTCTTCAGGGACGACGGCGCGCCTGGCACCGACGGCCAGGGTCCGTTGGCGACGGTCGGCCACCGGCTCGCTCACCGTGATATCGGTCACCCCGCGGGCCCGGAGGACGGCCAGGATGATCAGGCCGACCGGACCGCCTCCGGTGATCAGCACCCGGTCGTCGGGCTGCACGTCGGCCAGTTCGACGGCGTGGAGGGCGATGGCCGTCGGTTCGGCCAATGCCGCCGCCCGCGTGGAGAGCGAGTCCGGGATGCGTAAGGCGTTGGCCGCGGACACGGTCACGTACCGGGCGAACGCTCCCCGCATGTCGCGCATGTCGGACGACCCGCGGCCGAGGCAGACCGACGGCCGGCCCCGCCGGCACGGGCGGCACCGGCCGCACCCAGGAGTAGGGTTGAAGACGACCCGCTCGCCACCGGACCAACCCGGCCCCGCCCCTTGGCACGAGGCCACGATGCCCGACCACTCATGGCCGAGGATGGCGCCGGGTCGGACGTACCGGTCGAAGACCAGGTGGAGGTCGGACCCGCAGATGCCGCACTCGGACACCTCGACCAGCAGCTCACCCGGCCGGGGGTCGGGAATGGGTACTTCCTCCACGGCGATCCGGCCGTCCCCCACACAGACGGCCGCCGGCATCAGCCCTGTTGGCACGGCGGTCATGCTAGGTCAGGCCGTCGGCCCCCGCCTTAGGGCCCCCGCCTTAGGGCCCCCCGCCTTAGGGCCCCCGCCTTAGGGCCCCCCGCCTTAGGGCCCCCCGCCTTCGGGGCCCGCTGGCCGTCGACCCCCGCCTTCGGGCCCCGCAGGCCGTCGACACCCGCCTTCGGTGCCCGCGCCATCGCGCCACCGCTCAACGGACGACCAGGGCCAGACCCAGCCCGAAGGGCCAGAAGACCCAACCCCACTTGGCCGCGATCATGACCACGCCCGATCGATAGCCGTACAGCACCGCCTGCTGGGGCGGATTGAACGCCGGGGGGCCGAGAGCCGACAGTACGGCGATCACAGCCACGGCGGTGGATCCGGTGGCCACGGCGACGAGGGCCAGGTAGGCGATGCGCACGCCGGTGAGGGGCAGCCACCGTCGGTGGTCCGTTGCCGTCCGCGACACCGAGGCGTTGTGGGGATGGAGCACCGAGCCCGTGTACAGGGCGGCACCCACAAAGGCCAGCACCGGCCCGGACACCCGCAGGATCCATTCCGATGCGGTGGGTGCCGGACCGGTGGCGTGCAGGGCCAGGCCGAGGATCACGGCCAGCACCATCGACTGGTCGAGCCAGCCCGTCGAGCGGCGCTGGCGGATGGGGGCGTCACGACGCATCAGATGGATGCACACCGCGTTGGGCAGGGCATAGACGGCATTGGTCAGGGCGGCGATGGTCGTGCCGGCCGGGCCGATCAGGGCCCCGGCGATGGGGAGGACCCAGAAGGTGCCGTTCGGAAACGCGGCCCAGCCCTCCAGTTCGGCCAGCCCGCTGCTCCGTCGACCGCGGCCGAAGTGGGCCACCCCGAGCAACAGCCCGCCCACGCAGGCGATCAGAATGGGGGCGACGATCTGGTGGGGCGCGGTGAGCCGCCAGGCTGAGAACAGCCCGAGCAACGCCGCTGTCGCCACCAACTGGAAGCGGAGGTACACGGGCCAGCCCCGTTTGAGCCCCGGGCCGCCATGGTGGACGGCCAGGCCCATGAGCGCGCCGATCAGATAGGCGCCGAAGGTGATGGCCAGGCTCAAGCGCCGACCCTAACCCAGCCACCCACCGGGCCGGGGAGCCCGACGCCCTGGACCGGAAGTCACCCGTCGCCGCGCCGGGGTTCCCGATAGCGTCTGAGTGTGGCTGAAGACGGCACCGGCCGGAGCATCGACGACGTCCTCCATTCGCTGGGCGCCACGGACGAGCAGATCGACGTGGCCCGGCGCGAGTGCCACTTCGTCGGGCTGGCCGCCGATCTGGTGTTGTCCAAGGGTGCCGTGCTGACCGCCGCCGACCTGGCCGTCCGAGCCGACATGCCGATAGAGGCGGTGCTGTCGCTGTGGCGGACCCTGGGCGTCGCCGTGCCCGACGAGCACCGGCCGATGTTCTCCGAGCGGGACGCCGAGTTCACCTCGTTCATCATCCGGACCAACCCCGTCGGCTCGCACGGGGACGAGCTGCTGAGGGTACTGGGCAGTTCGCTCACCCGGGTGGCCGAGGCCGCCGTCGCCGTCTACGTCCAGACGGTCGAACCGGAGATGGACCTGCCGGACGTCGATATCGCGGTATGGGCCAAGGAGATGGCCGACGTGACCGCCGCCGCCTTACGTCTGGGCGATTCGATGGGCGCCATCTTCTCGCACCACATGCGGGACGCCATCCTCCGCCAACGGGAGGCCCAGACCGGAGTGAGCGACCGATCCCTGCACCGGTTGGCAGTGGGATTCGTCGACCTCGTCGGGTTCACTCCCCTCTCCCTGCGCACGTCTCCGGCCAGGTTGCTCGGACTGATCAGCCAATTCGAGGCCAAGGCGTTCGACGTGGCGTCCGGCCACAACGGCCGGATCGTCAAGCACATCGGTGACGAGGTGATGTTCGTCGCCCTCGATGCCGGTGCCGGATGCGACATCGCCCGCGACATCACCGCCGCCTATTCGGAGGGTATCGAGCCACGCGGCGGCGTGGCCTACGGCGACGTCATCACCAGGCACGGCGACTACTACGGCACGGTGGTCAACCTGGCCTCCCGTCTGGCCGAGCTGGCCGTGCCCGGCGAGGTCCTGGTGAATGGGGCCGTCGCTTCGTCAGCCACCGGCCGCTTCGCCTTCCGCCCGGCGGGGCGACGACTCCTCAAAGGCTTCGACGAGCCCCTCGAGGTGTTCTCGCTGGACATGGTGCCGGCGGCGCCCGCGGCCCGGGCCGCTCCTCCCGACTGATCCCGGTCAGCCGGGCCAGAGGCGCGACCCGAGCCCCGAGGCCCGCGCCACCGGCCGGTCGACGGCGGAACGGATGGACGATTCGCTTGCGACGATGGTCAGCTGATCCTTGGCTCTGGTCACCGCGGTGTAGAGCAGTTCCCGGGTGAGGATCGGAGAGCCGGTCTGCGGCAACGAGACCACCGCATGGGGGAACTCGGACCCCTGGCTCTTGTGGATGGTCATCGCCCACCAGCTCTCCACCCGGTCGAGCCTCGACGGAGCCAGCAGGCGCACACCACCCTCGGACATCAGGGCGACCTCCATCCCGCCGTCGCGCCCGACCACGACCCCGACGTCGCCGTTGGCCACCCGGTTGATCCCGTCGTTGGCGGTCACGATGATGGGCCGGCCGACGAACCAGCGCCGAGCCCGTCTCAGCTGCGGCAGGCGGGTGCCGACTCCCGACTCGATCCTTTCATCCCAGTCGTACAGACCCAGCGGCCCGTGCCGGGTGGCGGCCAGGAGCTTGATCCGTCCGGCCGCGGCCAGTGCCTCGTCCACCTCGCCGCGGAGGGCGCCGGTGGCCAGGTCGACCCCGGCCTCGACGAGCTGCCCCCGGACCTGCTCGACCCCGGCCCCGTCGGTGTCGAGCACCCACCGGACGTCGGTAGTCCCGAGACGGAGGATGTCCACGACGGCGTCGCCGTCCCCCAGGCGGATCGATTCGGCCAGGGCGGCGATGGTCGAATCAGCGCCGAAGCGGTGCATCCGCCGGAGCACGGTGACCTTCCCGGCCAGCGCCGGCTCGTGCCCGGTGCGGTCGTCGGCAGCCGGCTCCCCCGCCGGGCCGACCAGGTCCCCGAGAACCGTCCCGGCCTCGATGCTGGCCAACTGGTACGGGTCACCCACCAGCACCAGCCGTGCTTCGGGCCGCAATCCGTCGAGCAACCGGGCCATCAGCGGGAGCGACACCATCGAGGTCTCGTCGATGACGGCCAGATGGCACGGCAGCGGGTTCTGGCCGTCGTGGGTGTACCTCGGGCCCGGAAACCACCCGAGGAGCCGGTGGATGGTGGTGGCGTCGGTGGCGGCCAGGGCCCGGGCCACCCTCTCGCTGACGGCACCTCTCTCGACCAGGCCGGAGACTTCGCCCCGCACGGCGTCCCTCATCCGTTGGGCCGCCTTGCCGGTCGGTGTGGCCAGCACCACGTCGAGGGTGCGGCCCTCGGCCTCCGCCATCCGGTGGGCGACGGCCAGGAGCCGGGCCACGGTATGGGTCTTGCCGGTGCCGGGGCCTCCGGCGATGATCGACACCCCCGAGGTCATGGCCCGGCGGGCCGCCGTCCGCTGCAGGTCGGGCGGGCCGTCCCCGGCCGGACCGAACAGGTCGTCGAGGGCGGCGTCGAGGGCGGCGTCGAAGGCGGCGGCGGTGACGGCCGGTGCCGGCGAGCCCACCCGGGCCCGATGGGTCAGGTCGGCGGCCACGGCCCGCTCGTCGTGCCAGTAGCGCTGGAGGTAGAGGCGGTCGCCGTCCCACACCAGGGGACGGAGGCGGTCGAGAGGCAGGGCGCGGGGATCCTGCACCAGTGGAGAACCCTCGATGGCCCGCACCCATGTGGTCAACCTGGGCCACGGGAGATCGGCCAGATCCCCGGCCGAGCCGCCCACGTCGACGACCTGTTCGGCCAGACGGGACAGGTCGACGCACACGTGCCCGAAGCGCGGTGCCCGGGCTGCGATGGCCAGAGCCAGGACGATGTCGTCACCCACGTCGGGCTGGAGCCGGACCATGGTGGCGGCCAGGTGCAGCTCGAACGACCCGAGCACGCCGGCTTCGACGAACGGCGCCAGGACGGCCACCTCGTCCGGGACCACCGGCTGCCCCACGACCGCGGTCGTCGGGCTCACGACGCCGGCCCCGTCACGGCCTGACCGTCGAGGAGATCGCTCAGTGCGACCACCATCGGCGGTGGGACGGCCCACTCGAACACGCCGTGGGGCCGGCCGTCGCTCGAGGCGACGTCGGGTCCGGTCATCCCTCGGACGAACAGGTACGCCACCCCGCCGAGATGCTCGGCCGGGTGGTAGCCGGGTAGCCGCCACCGCAGATAGCGGTGGAGGGCCACCGAATAGAGGAGCGCCTGCAGAGGGTAGTCGTGCTCGACCATGGCCTCGACCAATCGGGCCGGGTGGTAGTCGTCGGGCGCGGGGATACTCCCGCGGGGGGTCAACGCGTTGGTCTTGTAGTCGGCCACCACGAACCGCTGCCCTCCCCCGTCGGCGATGCGCAGGATCAGGTCGATCGATCCGGTCAGGTGACCGCCCAGCTCGGCGTCGATGGCGCCGCCGGCCAGCCCGGCCACCCAGGGCCGCAGAGGATCGGCCGGGTCGAGGTGGGCCAGCATCACCCGGCCCATGTCGGCCACGGTGGCGCGGCGCCCCCCCTCCCCCAGGCGTAGGTCGAAGGAGATCTCGTTGAGGCGGTCCCCGGGGCCGATATCGGCCAGGCTCCGGCCGCGGCACAGCGAACCGAGCGGCGTCCGGACGGCCATGCCGAGCCCGTCGATCAGCAGCCGACGTCCGTCTTCGGTGGTGCCGTCGGGTTGGTCGACCGGGGTCAGGTCCACCGGGTGTGCCGTCAGCTGGCGATCGACGACGACATCGAGCCCGCGGCCCGGTTCATCTCCTTCGCCCCTGAAGTCCACGCGTTCGAAAATGGCGTGGACCAGGGTGCCGAACGCACTGCCGGCGGGCAGCCGGGTCAGGAGGCCGGCCCGGTGGGGGCCGATGGATTCGCCAGACCACGGCTGATCTTCGACGGGCCGGTCCTCTCCATCGGGTCCGTCGAGGTCACCCGATCCTTCGTCAGCGGCCCCGCCGTCACCCAACGACAGGTCGTAGGGGTCTGACGCCGCTCCTGCGGCGTGATCGGCGATGGCGGTGAACGACCATCTCCGCGCCGTGCGGTCGGGAGTGACGGTGACCCGCGCCGCCTCGAGCGACCCAGGATCCCCTGTCCGATCCCCATCGACCCAACGCCGGGTCGGCAGCGGCTCGTCATCGATCGTGGCCAGGCCGATGGTGTGGGCAGCCGCACCGATCAGCGGTGACAACGACGAGACGATGCTGTCGTCCGCCGGAATGGGCACGGCCGCACCGAGAGGCGTACCACCCCCCACCGAATGCTTGGCATCGAAGAGCAGCCGGGCCAAGGCGGTTTTGGCACTGCTCTGTCCGTTGGCCCACCACAGGATCGTGTGATGCTGAGCACGGGTCAGGGCCACGTAGAGGAGCCGGAGCTGCTCACCCGCCGTCGCCGACGCCGCCAACTCCTTCCTGCGCTTCGCCCCGGCCGCGTCGGGCCACGTCTTGCCCTTGCCCACGTCGAAGCACTTTCGTCCGCTGTCCGGGTCGATGTAGATCACCGGGTTGTGGCCACCGCCCCGGCGCCACAGCGTGGGCAGGCAGACGATGGGGAACTCGAGCCCCTTGGCCGTCCACACGGTCATGACCTGGACCGCCTCGGCCTCGGACTCGATACGCCGGGCGGTCGCGTCTCCGTCCACTTCGGTGTCGCGATCGCTGCGGGGTGCGCTGTTGTCCAGGGTGGCCAGCAGGCCGGCCACGTTCGAACGGCCGGTCGGGGTGGAGCTGTGGAGCAGCTCGACCAGGTGGTCGAGGTCGGTCATGTCCCGATCCCCGTCCGGGGACGACAGCACCCTGGCCACCACCCCGCTGGCCGACCAGACCCGGGCCAGCACGTCGGCCACCGGATGGGAAGCCAACCGCTCCGACCAGTCGCGGAGATGCTCCTGTATGTCGGTGAGGTCGTCGTCGGATGCGGTGGCCACCTGCTCCGCGCCCCATCCGCCGAACCAGGACAAGGCGTAGGTACGGGCCCGCCGGGGGTCGGAGGGGCGGGCCATGGCATGGAGCAGCCACCGCATCTGATCGGCGGCCGGCGAGGCCAGCACGTTCCCCGCGTTGGCCACGACGGCCGGAACCCCCTGGCCGGTCAACGCGGCCTGCACCGTGTTGCACTGGTCGTTGGTGTTGACCAGGACGGCGATGTCGTGGGGGCGCACCCGGCGCGGCGGATCACCGTCTGTCCCGGCCGGCAGGACCGCGTTGTCCAGGAGGTCACGGACCCGGGCCACCAGGTCCTTGTCGATAGCGGCGGCGGCGGCGGGAACCGAGACCTCTTTCCGTGCCTTGGTGCGCTCGATCCCCCCACCTACCGCCAGCCGCAGCGACAAGGGCGGCATGGGCCCGCCGTCCGCATCGCAGATATGGCGGTCCTGGCTCTGGCGAGCGGCGGTGACGGGCACGAAGCCGATCGTCCGGTCACCGAATGTCATCCCGTCGAACAGCACGTCGAGGGCGGTGAGCATGGCGGCGTCCGACCGCCAGTTGGCACGCATCGATCGCCGCTCGATGCCCGCGTTGTCGCCCACGGCGTGGATGTACGTCTCGATTTCGCCACCGCGGAAGCCGTAGATGGCCTGCTTGGGGTCACCCACCAGCACGAGCGACGTGTCGGCCGGCCCCTCCCCGAACAGCGTCTCGAAGATCTTCCACTGGACCGGGTCGGTGTCCTGGAACTCATCGATCAACGCCACCTTGAACCGGTTCCGGAGTGTCTGGACGGCGGCCGCCGAATGCGGACCGGTCAGCGCCTCGGACAGATCGGTGAGCACGCTGTCGAAGCTCAGGGCCCCGCTCATCCGCCGACGCTCGGTCATCCAAGCCATCGATTCGACTACCAGATTTCGCAGGGCGATCTGGTCGGGGGTGGCACCCTGGTCCTCGGCCGTGGGCTCGAGGACCAGGTCCGGCCGACCGGCCGCCTGGGTGGTGGCGTCGATCAGATCCCCCAGCTTGGGGAGATCGCCGGGCGGGCAGTCCCCCATGGCCGCGGCGGCCAGGACGTCGACGCAGGTCTGCCTTCTCAGGTCGTCGGCCTCCTCGATCAGACGGGCGTCGGGGTCGACGCCCCCGGTGACCCCCAGGGCGTTGCGGACCTGCGCGGCGAAGCCGTGGATGGTGGTGATGGTGGCGGCGTCGAATTCGGCGATGGCCGAGCGGAGGCGGGAGCGGTGTCGAGCCACATCGCCTGCGGCCAGGTGGCGGGCGACCTTGTCGTCGCCCACGGCGGGGTGTCCGGGCTCGAGCCGGTCCGCCACCTCGATCAGTCGTTCGCGGACCCGGGCCCGGAGCTCGTTGGTGGCGGCACGGGTGAAGGTGACGATCAGCAACTCGGATGCCGAGATGTCCGATTCGGCCAGATACCGGGTGGCCAGGTCGGCGAGGGCGTAGGTCTTGCCGGTGCCCGCGCTGGCCTCGATGGCCAGGCATCGTCCGGGCAGCTCGTCGTCCACGGCGAACGGAATGTCCGGCGCGGTGGGCACGGAGGTCACGCGGACCGTCCGTCTGCCCCGGCGGACGGTGCCGCCGTCCACGCTTCGGTCGAGTCGTCCATGGCCCCGAAGAGGTAGTCGGCGAAGCGGGAGACCCGGTCCCCGCTGTCGCCCGGGTCGCCGGGCCGGGCCGGGAGGCTGGTGACCTCGTTGAACCCGAGCCGACCGTGGGCCAGTACGACGGCAGGCCTGGCTCCCTCCTGGTACGGCTGGGCCGTCGGCCAGTTCGCCGCGGTGGCGGAGCGCCGGTGCACCGCGTAGGAGAGGCCGGGGAAGAACGGGATGGGCTCGCTCAGACCCCTCCGGAAGCAGTCGACCGCCACCCCCAGGGCACTGAGGGCCGTTGCCGACCATGTGGAGGGTTCGCCGGCGATACCGATGTCGAGGATGTCGGCCGGTTGGCCGGACTTGTCCGCTCTACCCATGGCCACCGATCGCCACCGCTCGGAGGGGTCGGCGGCTCCGAGGCTCATGAGGTCCAGCCAGGCGTGAATCCGGTACTCGGGCTTGAGATGGGAGAACCCCACGCGGGCCGGACCGCGGGATGCGCCCCGCAGACGCAGGGGTACCGATCCCACCACCCGGGTGCCGTCGGCCAGCTGGACATCGATTTCGAACGGTTCGGCGGGGCCATTTCCGACCCCCCGTGCCGCGGCCGCACCCACCAGGGCATCGATATCGAGCTCGATCTGGCCCACGGCCAGGTCCTCCAACGAGCCGGGTGGCAGGGTCCCCCGCTCGCGCTCGACTGCTCTCCACTGGTCGGTGGTCACACCGCCCATCCGGGCCTGGAGCAATCGGGTGGCCGCCTGCCACTGCCCCAGCCCGTCCAGCTCCACCGGGAGGAGTGACGAAGGCTCTTCTTCGGCCTCGGGCAACCGCGCCCCGAGGCGCTGGCCCACGAAGAAGGCAGCTGGATTCTTGAAGAATTGGCGGAGCTGGTCCAGCTCGACGACGTCCGGGTCCGTGCGTTCGAGCGGGGCCGACAGGAAGGGCGGCCGTCGGAACTTCCGGTGGCGACGGGCCCGGGCTCCGTCGAGACTGCCCGTGTCGAAGCCCCACCGCACCCCGGGCACGAGGGCACCCGAGGTGAAGCACCGGGGGTCGAACGACTGTCGGGGATGGTCGATCTCGAGTCTCCCGGCGAACTCCGTCCGGTGATCGGGGTCGACGAGCGAGGTCAACGCGTCGAACAGTTCGGCCACCACCACCGAACGGGGGATCTCCTGATTGGTCCGCACGTCGTGACCGTCGCGCAGGACGATCAAGTGGTCGCCTGCCGACAGCACGGCCTCCAGCAACGACTGGCGTATCTCGGCCCGCGAATCGGGATCACCCAGCTCGGGTGCGGCCGCAGCCAGGTCGTCTCCGGGCGCGGACATCGAACCGAACGCCGATTGATCCATCCCGAGCAGGCAGACGACCCGGAAGGGGATCCAGCGGAGCGGGGTCAGCGAACTGAAGGTGATGCCGCCCCGGAAGTAGTCCGGGCGGCCGGGAAGCGACTCGAGGCGCTCGTCGATCAACCTCCTGACATCGACGAAGTCGAGCGGTGCCGCCGACTGTCCACCCCCGGCGGCGGCGGACTCGAGTATGCCGTCGAAGATCCGGTCGAGGGCTTCGGACTGCCACCGGCTGTCGCGATCGGTCGCGAACAGGGCCGCACACAGTTCCCGCAGCGATCCGATCCACGACGGGAGTAATTGCGGACGACGCGTCTCAGCCACCATACGTTGCAGATGCCAGAGGGCCTCGGCCAGTCGACCGAGGGTGTCGGTCGCCGATTGCTCGACCCCGTACGGCGCCACGTCGCCGACGGCCAGGCGGAGGTCCTCATCGTGAACGGTGGCCCCCACGAACAGCCGGTCGAGGGCGGCCTGCCAGGTATTGGCCCGGATCTCCTCGGGAACCCCGAACGAATCCCGATGAGCGGGATCAAGGCCCCATCGCACGCTGGCTCCGTTCACCCAGTCGGCGATGTCGTCGAGCTCGTCGTCATCGAACCGGAACCGCTCGCGGACCGGCCCCAGGGCAAGGAAGTCGAGGACGGCAGAGGCCTCGAACCGACCGCCGACCAGCTCGATGAGTGCCACGGTGGCGTTCAGCAGCGGGTTGGTGGACCTGATCGACTGGTCGGCGATGCGGTAACGCAACGCTGGCACGCCACCGGTCGACGGCGGTCCCTGCGGCGACGTTTCGGGAGCTTCGGCCGAAGGACCGAAGACCGCCTGGATCAGCGGGGCGAAGGCCTCGATGGCCGGGCAGACCACCAGGATGTCGTCTTCACCGAGGTCGGAGCCGGGATCGTTCAGCAGATGCAACAGCACGTCGCGCAGCACCTCGACCTGGCGGGTGGCTCCGAAGCAGGCATGGAACTGCACCGAACGGTCACCCGGGTCGTAGCTCGCAGCTCCACCTGGGGCCGTGTTGGAACGGATGTCGCGCTGCAGGCGCCCGAGCAGGTCGGTCCGGCCGGGACCGTCCTCGACGCCGATCCGTTCGGCCCGGGGCAGGCCTCCGGCCTCGGCGTCGGCCAACAGCACCGCGGTCTCTCGATGCAGCCGACCCCACGATCGCAAGAGGGGCTGCTCCACCAGCGTGGCCGTCGAGTCGTCGGCACGGAGCCGCGGTCCGCCATCGGGCAGAGGAAGGCCGGTCCGACGCAGATCGCCAGGATCGAGGTGTGACGGCTCGAGAAGCAAGAGGTGGACGTCCCGGTGCCGGGAGACCGCCCGGGCCAGGTCGAGGAACCCGGCCCCGGGCAAGAGAGTGAACCCGAAGAAGACGAGCCGTGAGGGAAGGTCGAGAACCAGATCGCCGCCGGCCACCCGCTCCAGCAACCCCGGCCACCGCTCGGGTGGGCTGGGCTCGCCGATCTGACCACGAACCATACGCCAGAGGTGTGGCTGCCAGGAAGCAGCGTCGGGCACCGGGCGTCCGGATCCGTCGACGTCCTCACCGACCGACCATGATCGGACCATGGCCGGTCGGTGCAGGTGGTAGCGGTCGAACAGGTCGGCCACCCGGCGGGCCTGTGCGTAGCGGGACGCACCCGGCGGCAGGCGGTGGAGGGCCGCCAGCCCGGGGTCGGCCCCCGCCCCTCGGATCAAGGCCAGCACCGGCCAGACCAGGCGGTCGATGGCCCAGGGATCGCAGTCCGGATCGCTCAGGTCCGTCGTGAGCACGAGGCTCGGGAGTGTCCCCGGGTAGGCGGGCACGATATTGGCGGCGACGCCGTCACCGCTGCCCGGATCGGCCGCGCCCAGATGGCGGGCCAGTTCGAGCATCAGCCATCGCCTCATCCCGTCCGAGGGCACGGCCAGCCACTCAGGTGTCATCGGATCAGCAGGCGGGTCGATCAGGATGTCGGCCACTCGGCCGACCAGGGGCAGAGCCCGGTCGGCCGAACAGATGCGCATCATGATCAGGGACCCTACTCACGGGGTGTGACGTCGTCGGACCCGCCTGGGGGGCATCAGCCCGTTGTGGGAGCTGAGGTGGTATCAAGGACGTGGCGCATCGTGCGCCGCTCCATGTCGACTCAACAGGGGGAACCATGGGATACCTGCTGGCGGCCAGCTCGACGACGAGTTCTGGTGGGGGGCTGGCGCTCCTCCTCATCCTCGGCCTTGTCTTCTACGTGCTCGTCTGCCTGGGCCTCTATGGCACGTTCATCAAAGCCGGTCAGCCCGGTTGGGCTGGGTTCGTCCCCTTCTACAACTTCATCGTCCTCTTGAAGGTGGCCGGCCGACCCTCGAGCTGGGGGTGGTTCCTGCTCCTGCTCATCGTCCCCTACCTGGGGTCCCTGGCCTTCTTCATCATCTACATCATCGTCGCCAACGATGTCTCGAAGAGCTTCGGGCACGGCACCGCGTTCACCGTCGGGCTGGTGATCCCGTACGTATCAGTGGTCTTCTACTACATCTTGTGGCTGGGTCCGAGCCAGTACCGGGGAACGGCCGCCCTGGCCGGCGGACTGGGCGGGTATCCGCCGCAAGGTGGCTACCCGCAGCAACCCGGCTATCCGCCAGTGGGTGGATACCCTCCCACCCAGGCACCGCCGCCTCCCATGCCCGGGTACCCACCGTCATCACCGGGCGGGGCACCGCCGCCTCCGGGCCAGATGCCTCCACCTCCACCTCCACCTCCTCCACCTCCACCACCTCCCCCGCCGCCCCCGCCGCCGTCTTCGTAGCCGGAGCCTCGTAGCTGGAGCCCGCCATGCCGGTGGTCAGCATGCCGGTGGTCAGCTGCCGGTGGTCAGCATGCCGGTGGTCAGCTGCCGGTGGTCAGCATGCCGGTGGTCAGCATGCCGGTGGTCAGCTGCCGGTGGTCAGGGATCGGCGGGCGGTGGGCCGAGCAGGGCGGGCGGGACAGTCTCCAGGGTTTCGAGAATGGCTTCGGCCAACGCCCGCGCCGATCGGGGATCGAGCTCCAGCGCCACCCTGGCGGCGGCACCTCGGGCCGGGTTGAGCAGGTCGATGTTCAGGGTGTGGTCGGCACGGGCATGGACGGGATGGTCGAAGTAGACGGTGGCGTCGCATACCGGAAACCATCCCTGCGCCCCCTTGCCACTGCCCTGCACGGCCAGTGTGGTGGTCTGATAGGTGCACATGACGCTCTCCCTTCAGCTCTTGCTCAGATGGCGGCCGAAGAACTCCCAGATCCGTTGCCAACCCTCGCCCGCCGCCTCGGGTCGGTAACTGGGCCGGTCGGTGGCGAAGAAGGCATGGCCCGCCCCTTCGTAGGTGTGGAACTCGAACTCCTTGCCCGCCTCAGTCAGCACCTTCTCGAACTCGGCGACCTCCTCAGGTGAGGGGTAGGAGTCCTCGGCCCCGAACAGTCCGAGGAGGGGGCACGACAGATTGCCGGCCAGGTGGGCGATGGGGGCAACCTTGAGCGGGCGGCCTTCCGGTGGCGGGACGATGATGAAGGCGCCGTAGCAGTCGACGGCGGCATCGAGGTCAAGGCTGCAGGCCGCCAGGAACGACTGGCGGCCGCCGGAGCAGTAGCCGATGGTGGCCACCTTCCCATTGGACAAGGGATGCGACCGGAGATGGGCGATCGCCCCCCCGACGTCTCCGACCAGGCGGGCGTCGGGCACGCCGCCCTGGGCCCGGGCCGTGGCCGCGGCATCGTCGGGACTGGCCCCGGGAGCCTCGCGGTAATAGAGGTTGGGGCAGATGGCGAGATGGCCGTGGGCGGCGAACTTCCTGGTGATCTCCTTGGTGGCCTCGTCGAAACCCGGCATGTGGTGGATCACCACCACTCCCCCGGTGGCCGGTCCGTCCAACGGCTGGGCCAGATATGCCTCGATCTCGTCACCGCCGTCGCCGGTGATCCGGATCGTCTCCGCCCTCATCGCGTCGCTCATCGGGATATCACTCCTTGTCGGGTGTCGGGTGTCGGGTGTCGGGTGTCGGGTGTCGGGTGCGAGCTTCTGTCAGCGGGTGATGGTTTTGGGATTTGTTCGTCTCCGCTCGCCCTACCAAGAATTCCGGAATTGGCCTGATTATCGGCTCCAGCGCTCCAGCCGATCGTCGCCGGCAGGACCCATCGGCTGGAGCCGATAAATCGGCCAAAATGGAAAAAGGGCAACTGCACACGGCTGGGACAGATCCGCGTGTCCCGGCGATCCTCACAGGACGGACGGCATCGCACCGGAACACCGCGGTCGGTCCCGGAAACGGAACGGGAGAGGCTACTGATCCGCTTCACCGTCAGCCCCGCGGCGCGGTTCATCGTCGGCCTCGCGCCGGGCCTCTCGCAACCGGATCGCCTTGGCTGCCCGCTCGTCCCGGAACGCGCCGATCCGAGCCAGGGTGTCGTCCAGACGGACCAGGAGCTTGTCGTTGGCCTCGATCGCCTCGTCGAGCAGTTGCCGCCGGTGCTCGGAGTCCGGCCGGTGGTCGGGGTCCTGTTCGCCCCATCGGAACTCCGACCGCAACCGGTCCAGGACGTCGATGTCCTCGGTGTCGAGTACCACCCGAACCTCGGCGAGAGAGAACCCGAGCAACTCCTGGAGGTCCCGGATGCGTGTGACCCGCGCCATGTCCGTCTGCGAGTAGAGGCGCTCCCCTTTCTCGCGGTAGCTGCTCGGCCTGATCAGCCCGAGCTCCTCCCAGTAGCGCAGCGTGCGGGTGGTCAGCCCGGTGAGCTTGGCCACCTCACCGATACGCAGGACCGGGGGTGCCGGTTGGGTGGTGGCGTTACGGGTGATCATCCGGCCTCCACCTCTGCGACCGCGGCGGCCGAGACATCGTCGGGGGTGCCGACGGGGACCGGTAGCTGGGGTTCGGCGAGGTTGCGGGCACTTGCCTCCGGGCGGGCGGGGCGCTGCTCCGGCTCGGAGTAGACGTACCGGCCTCCCCTGAGCCACGAGGCAGCCGCCGCCAGCAGGCTGGCGGCGATGGCGAAGTCGAGGGCGGCGTGCAAACCGGCCCGGAACGGAGCGCTGATAAGGCCGGGGAAGAATCCGCGACCGGTCAGTATGTGCTGCTGGGCCGTTGGCAGCTGACCCAGCGCCTGCGTACCGATCAGGTGCTGGATCGGGTCATAGCCGAGGAAGGCGGCGAACAGGGTGGAGACCGGCGAGAGATGGGCAACGTGTCCGGCCAGCGCCACCGGCACTCCGTGGGCGACGAGTCCGTGCAGCAGATTCCGGGGGAGCGACGACGTCAGCCCGATGATCATGAGGGTGAAGAAGATCCCGATCGACAGCACCTGGGCCGAATTCTGGAAGGTGGTGTTCATCCCCGAACCGGCTCCCCGATGTTGGGCCGGCAGGCTGTTCATCACTCCGGCCCGGTTGGGCGATCCGAAGGCGGCCATGGTCAGCCCGGTGAAGAAGAGCACGATGGCGAACCCCCAGTAGGGGAAGTCGACGGGCAGGAACTCGAGCAGGGCCAGGCAGATGGCGGTACCGAGCATGCCGCCGGTGGCGAAGGGGCGCGCCCCGAAACGGTCCGAGAGGATGCCTGACGTCGGGCCGGCGATCAGGAAGCCGAGAGTGAGGGGCAGCATGGCGATGCCCGCCCACAGAGGGGTCACGCTGAAGGCGTAGCCGTGCAGCGGCAACCAGATCCCCTGCAACCAGATGATCAACATGAACATCAGCCCGCCCCGACTCAGGGCGGCCAGGAAGCTGGCCAGCACGCCGCTGGTGAAGGCACGGATCTTGAACAGCTGGAGTCGGAACATCGGTTCAGGAACCTTGGTCTCGACGACGCAGAAGACGATCAGCAGGGCCACACCCACGACGAGGCAGGAGATCACCAGTGGACTGGTCCACCCCATGACGTGGTGGCCGTAGGGCTCGATCCCGTAGGTAATCCCGACCATCACCAGGATGAGGCCGAACGCGAAGGTGATGTTGCCGGGCCAGTCGATGTGGGCCGGCCGCCGTGGGCTGGTCTCGTGGAGCCTGAGGTAGCCGAAGACGGTGGCGAACAGCCCGATGGGGACGGAGACGAGAAAGATCAGCCTCCAGTTGATGGGGGCGAGCAGGCCGCCGAGGACAAGGCCGATGAACGTACCGCTGAAGGCCGCGGCCTGGTTCACCCCGAGGGCCATCCCCCGCTGGTTGTCGGGGAACACGTCGGTCAGGATGGCCGCCGAGTTGGCCATGAGCATGGCCGCCCCGACGCCCTGGAAGATGCGCATGGTGATGAGCCAGTCACCGGCCGCGTGACCGCTCATCCAGGTGATGCTCAACAACAGGGAGAAGAAGGTGAAGACGGCGAAACCGAGGTTGTAGGTGCGCACCCGACCATAGATGTCGCCCATGCGACCCAGGCTGACCACCAGCACGCTCGTGATGACCAAGAACCCCAGGATCATCCACAGGAGGTAGAAGGTGTTGCCGGGCTGCAGCGGATCGAGGTTGATGCCGCGGAAGATGTCGGGGAGGGCGATCAGCACGATCGAACCGTCGATGGTCGCCATCAACATGCCCAGCGTGGAGATGAACAGGGCGATCCACTTGTAGTTGGCCGGCAGGTCGGCCGGATTCCCGTCAGCGTTCTTCGTGCGCTCGGCCCGGCCGGCTTTCAACCCTTCGAGTGCTGCCATCGCTCACCTTGGATCCGAGGTCGTGGTGGGTGCTGCCGATATTCCCGGCACGTCAGCATTTATTTACGCGTACGTTAACGTGATTATACCGACGATCGAGCCCGGTTGCGGCCAGCGCCGGGATGATCCGCCCCCACCGGGTCGGTCGCGGCCATCCGGTGTCACAACGGCGGGCCGGCCGGCGTCAGAGTTGGCATGAGCACGGAAAAGAGCAACAGAGGCAGCGCAAGCGATTGGGATGTGGTCGTGGTCGGAGCCGGCCTGGCCGGGATGGCAGCCGCATCCACGGCATCGCGAGCCGGAGCCCGTGTGCTGGTGGTGGAGGCCCACCGACCGGGCGGTCGGGCCCGCACCGTCGAGCGCGAGGGCTTCACCCTCAACATGGGTGCCCACGCGCTGTACCGGGCCGGGGCCGGATCGAAGGTCCTCCGCTCACTCGGGATCACACCCCAAGGGGCTCCCCCGCCGCTCCACCGGTACCGGGCCATGACCGCCGGCACCCAGCACCTCCTGCCCACCTCGGCCCGTTCGCTGCTGCAGACCCGAGCCGTGAGCACCCGGAGCAAGGCCCGGCTGGCCGGACTCCTCGTCCGGATACCCCGGATGAGGCCGGAGACCCTGGGCCACACCTCGGTGGCCGACTGGCTCGCCTCCTGCCGGCTCCCCGCCGGCGCCGAAGCGGTGGTGCGGGCCCTGATCCGTCTGGGCACCTATACGGCCGACGTCGATGAGCTCAGCGCCGATGTCGCTGTCTCGCAGCTGCAGGCCGCGGCCGGCGGCGTGCTCTACCTGCACGGTGGCTGGGGGCAGCTCATCGATGCCCTGGCCCGTGACCTCGACGTCCGCACCGGCTCCGAGGTCACCGGCGTCGAGCCGGCCGGAGGTCGGGTGGAGGTCCGGACCGGCGACGGCGTCCTGGTCGCCGACCACGTGGTCGTGGCCGCCGGTGGCCCGGCCTCCGTCCGGCGGCTGCTGCCCGCCGACCCGGGATGGGGCGACCTCGGACCGCCGGTGACCGCGGCCTGTCTGGATCTGGGGGTGCGCCGCATGCCGGACCCGGGTTACGTGCTCTCGGTCGACGAACCTCTCTATGTCACCGTGCAGTCACCCCCGGCCCGCCAAGCGCCCGACGGCCAGGCCGTGGTGGCGGCCATCCGCTACGGCGCTCGCAGCGCCAAGGAGGACCGCCCCCAGCTCGAGCAGCTCGTCCTCGACGCCGGCGTTCGAGAGGACGAGGTGGTGACCAGCCGGTTCCTGGCCAATCTTTCGGTGGCCGGAACGCTCCCCCGGGCGTCGTCGGGCGGGCTGGCCGGTCGCCCCGGCGTCGGGGACACCGGCATACCCGGGGTCACCATGGCCGGCGACTGGGTGGGTCCCGTCGGGCTCCTGGCCGATGCTTCGTTGGCCAGCGGCCAGGCCGCGGGGCGCATGGCCGCGGGGATCCGGCCCGGTTCCACCAAGATGGTGGCGTGACGAACGTGATGAGCGAGGTGGCGTGACCACAGAGGCGGCGGGCGGGGCCACCGATCTCTTCCAACGAGAGCGACCCCGCCTGGTCGGATTGGCCTACAGGATGCTGGGCACGGTCTCCGACGCCGAGGACGTGGTCCAAGAGGCCTGGTTCCGCTGGCAGACCGCTCGCCCCCCCGAGTTGGACCGGCCCGAGGCGTGGCTCACCACGGTGACCACCCGCATCGCCCTCGACCATCTCCGGTCGAGAACGCGACGGCGCGAGACCTACGTCGGGCCCTGGTTGCCCGAGCCGCTCGTGTCGGATTCCCCTCCGGACGAAGCCGCGGTGCTGGCCGACTCGCTGCGGCTCGGATTCCTGACCGTGCTCGACCGGCTGAAGCCGGTGGAGCGGGCCGTGTTCCTGCTGGCCGACGTGTTCAGCGTCCCGTTCTCCGAGATCGCCGAGACGGTGGGCAAGTCGGAGGGGGCATGCCGCCAGATCGCCAGCCGCGCCCGCCGGCGGGTCCGCCAGCCCGCCGTCGGCCGCGACCGGAGCTCCGAGCGGGCGTTGGTCGACGCATTGACCGCGGCCATCGCCGTCGGGGACATCGACCTCGTCCTCAGCCATCTGGCCCCCGACGTGGTGTGCGTAACCGATGGCGGAGCGACCAGACGGGCCGCCCGACGACCGGTGGTCGGAGCCCCGAGAGTGGCCCGGCTCCTGGTCAATCTGGCCCATCGCTACTCGGGCGAGATCGGTGTACGTCCGGTCCTCGTCAACGGCGACGCCGGCGTCGTCATCTCCATATCCGGCGCCGTCGACCTGGTATCCGCCTTCGAGGTCCGTGATGAGCGGGTCATGGCCATCCGGATGGTCCGGAATCCGGCCAAGCTCGCCCACGTGGAAGACCCGGTCACGTTGCAATAGCGGGACAAAGCACCGCTCGGGACCGGCGGTGGCTTAACGTCTGTGTCCGGTGAGAATTCCGGTGAGCACACATCCTCCCGCGGCCCGACCGCCTCGACGCCGGAGGGTCACAGGTGGGGCCGCTGCCGCCGGCATCGTCGTCGTGGTCGGGGTGCTGGCGTCGGGGTGCGGGAGCTCGCTCATCGGCCCGGCGTCGACCACCCCACCGGCTACCGACTCCGTCGGGGGGTCGACCTCCACGACGACAACCGTGCCGCTCGCCGGCGAGGTGGCCGTGGCCTTTCCCGTGGTCGCCTGCAGCACCAGCGCGGGTCAGCCGCTGGGGACCGTGGGGTGGCGTCCCACCGTCCTACTGGCGCCGATTCCGACCGCCCTCGTGGGCAAGGTGGAGTTCTACTCCGATGGCGTCCACACCGTCCTCGGCCCGAGCGGGTGGGCCTGCTCACAGGAGAATGCAGACCAGGGGAGCAGTGGTCTGGTCGTCTACCCTCCCGGCAGCAACCCACCGGTGGCGCCCAACCCGCCGGCCGGGACCGACGGCATCTTCGCCCTCTTCGACAACACCGGCACGGTCGAGGGGATCTCGCAGGTCTGTCCGTACTTCACCATTCCCTCCTGGCAGCAGAACGAGGCGCACTGTTCCGGCCCCAAGCCGACGGGCGAACAGATCTCGAACCCGACCCCGGACGTCGTGTCCATCACCGACCCCACCGACGTGACGGGAATGCTCGAGGGCTCGGGTGGCGACCATGCGGTCACCGGCGCGGTGATCTTCCCCCAGTCGATGCCGGCGGTGACCGACGGTTCCAGCGTGGGCATCGCCGTCGAGTCGTGTTCGTTGACCACCACCTCCCTGTGCCCGACCATCATCTCCGACTTCGAAGTCAGGGAGTTTCCGGTGCCGGCTTCCACCTACCCGGAGGCATACCCGAGTCACTAGTCCGAACCGGCAGCGCGTACGACGGCAGGCACCAAACATCGGCGGTGCGAAGCGGCAGCGCGCCATCGGCGGTGCGAAGCGGCAGCGCGCCATCGGCGGTGCGAAGCAAGCAGCCCGAAGCACGGACCACGAAGCGCGAACGATGGCACCCACATGTCTCGGACCCGGGCACCACTCCGCGACGGCACCTGCACACGCTGCGCGGCGACACGGGCGCGTACGCGATCAAGTCGTCTATCTTCGTACGGAGTCACCGCCACGAGTCCGTTGCAGGCCGGACGGCGGTGACTGCAGTCGACAGAGGGGCACTCGGTCCGAACCGACAGGTTCCGCCCGGGACATAGATCTCGCGCCGTCGCGAGCCGGTGCGGGGTGCCCAACTGGAGGCAGGCCATGGTGAGCAAGCGAGCTTCGTACCCCCCGGTCGGGGATTCGATCCGACCCGAGCCCGATGCCGGGCGTGGACGCCGCCCTGACGACGAACCACCCGGTGGCGACGGGGGCCGGGCCGGTTCTCTCTCAGCGCTGGGCGATAGCGGTGTGGCCCAGATGGCCACCACCGATGTGGGCGCACACCAGCGACGGGCACGCGCCACCCGGCTGCAACGCCTGTCCATGTTGCTGGCTCCCGTGGCCGTGCTACTGGTGCTGAAGGACGTGTTCGACCCGACGGCCGCCATTCCCACCCCCCACTTCCCGGCCTCCCTCGATCCCCTGCTCCCGGCCATGGCCCTGATCACCATCCTGGCCCTGGTGATGGTCGTGCCGCTCCTGGCCGCGGGCCGCTCGCCCCACATCCTCTACCGACCGGACGAACTGAAGATGAGCTTCGACGACGTGCGGGGATCGGAGGGTCTGGTCGAGGAGGTCACCAAGACGCTCAACCTGTTCCTGGCCCACCGGACGTTCGCCGAACAGATGGGGGGCTCGCCCCGCAAAGCGATCCTGTTCGAAGGCCCGCCCGGGACCGGCAAGACATACATGGCCAAGGCCATGGCCGCAGAGGCCGGGGTGCCCTTCCTCTTCGTCTCGTCGTCAGCGTTCCAGTCGATGTTCTACGGCCAGACCAACAGGAAGATCCGGGCCTACTTCAAAGCGCTGCGCCGCCACGCCAGACGCGAAGGCGGCGCCATCGGATTCATCGAGGAGCTCGACGCCATCGGGGCCGCACGCGGCACCGGTCAGCGACAGGGCGAGGGCATTCCCGGCGTGGTCAACGAGTTGCTCATCCAGCTCCAGTCCTTCGAGCAGACGCCGGCCTCGCTGCGCCTCAAGGGACTGCTCATCGACGCCATCAACGCCTGGCTGCCCGTCCATCGGCGGCTGCGCAAGGCCCAGCACGTGCCGGCCAACATCCTGGTCATCGGGGCCACCAACCGGGCCACCGACCTCGACCCGGCGCTGTTGCGTCCAGGCCGGTTCGACCGCAACATCTACTTCGGATTGCCCAGCCGCTCGGGCCGGCGGGACATCATCGACTACTACCTGGGCAAGAAGGCGCACGACCCCGAGCTCGACGACCCGACCAGGCGCGAGACCCTGGCCGCCCTCACCGCCGGCTACTCACCGGTGATGATCGAGCACCTGATGGACGAATCGCTGGTCTGGGCGCTACGCCGCGGGGCCAACCGGCTCTCGTGGAACGACCTGCAGCAGGCCAAGATGACCGAGGAGATCGGTCTGGCCCAACCCGTCGAGTACACCGAGGCCGAACGACGGACGATCGCCACCCACGAAGCCGGTCATGCCACCGTGGCCTGGTTGGTGGGCAAGGGCCGGAAGCTCGAGGTGCTGACCATCGTCAAGCGCCGGGACGCCCTCGGCCTCCTCAGCCACTCGGAGGAAGAGGAGCGGTTCACCAAGACCAAGTCGGAGGTGAGGGCCCTCATCGACATCGCCTTCGGCGGCATGGTGGCCGAGGAGCTCTTCTTCGGGGAGGCGTCGACCGGGGTGGCCGGCGACCTCCAGTCGGCCACCCTCAACGCCTGCCAGATGATCGGCCTCATGGGCATGGGCACGTCGTTGGTGTCGGCGGCGGCCATCGAGCATCCGCCCGGGGGCATCGTGGCCAAGGTCCTGTCCACCGACGACGGTCGGTCCGAGGTCGAGGACCTCCTCTGTGCGGCCAAGGCGTCGGTGACCCGGATGCTCGACGAGCACCGCAACGTGGTCGAGGCCTTGCGAGACGCACTGCTGGAGCGCCAGGAGCTCATCGGCGAGGACATTCTCGAGGTGATCAGGGGCTCCCAGCCCGCCCCCACCGGCGGGACCGGATCCGTCCTGCAACCGGGCCCGGCGCAGCTCCCACCGCGGCCGCCGAGGGCTTCGTACCCTTAGGACGCCCTCGGCGTCGGAATCAGCGCTTCGGCCGGGCCGCTCTTCGAACCCGGGCCGGGACGGGCCCGGACGGAGCGGGCATCGACGGTCTCGCCACACGACGAGCAGGTCGCCACCACCGTGGTCAGGTGCCCACATCCCCGGTGCTCGATCTCGAGCGGCGGACCCTCCTCGGCCTCCCATCGATCACCCCACTCGCGCATGGCCGTCAGCACCAACCAGAGATCCCGACCCTTTTCGGTCAGTCGATAGTCGTATCGCACCGGGTGCTGTTGGTAGGGCACCCGGGTGAGCACCCCCTTGTCGACCAGATGATCGAGCCGATCGGACAGGATGTTCCTCGAGATCCCCAGCCGACGCTGGAAATCATCGAATCGGGTGATCCCGAGGAAGCTGTCCCGGATGATGAGCATGGTCCACCACTCGCCCACCACCTCGAGAGCCTGGGCCACCGAGCAGTTCATCCCTTCGAAGCTCTTGCGGCGCATGTACCCATGGTACTGGGTTGCATATCGCTATGCACTGCACAGGGGGTGCCGCCCCCCAGGCCACCCCAGGCCGGCCGTCGCCCCAGGCCACCCCAGGCCGGCCGTCGCCCGGGGCCGCCCCAGGCCGGCCGTCGCCCGGGGCCGCCCAGCCGCCGCTACCAGAGCGAGTTCCAGTCCTCCGGCGCCAGCCGGCCCACCGGGACCTGCTCCGGGTCGCGAGGGACCCTGAGCACCTCGGCGTCGATCCACGTCGGCCGGTCGAAGCCGGCTCGCTTCCAGTGCCGGACCGGTACCGCCTTCCAGTCCCGGCTCTTGCTCCCGCCCTCCGAGTAGCCCGGTCTGACCAGGAGGTGGGTCGGTGATCCGGCCACCACGACGCAGCGGCGCGACTTGCCCTCGGATCCCGACCGGTCGGGATCGTCCGGATCGAACGGGACCCAGGCGAAGACGACGCCGCCGACCTGTGGATCGAACCGGTCGAACTCCTCCTCCTGCAGCGGCGTGAGCGTGGCCCGCCGGGTGACACGCGGTGCCGAGCTGGCGGCCGGAGCCTCCTTGGGGGCAGAGGCGACGGAGGGTGTCAGGCGCTCCTTCTTCCTCTCCCTCCGGACCTGCTCACCGGCCTTCCGGGCCGCTTCCATCTTCTTGCGTCGCTCTTCGCCATCCCGGAGCTTCTTTTGCCGCCTCGCCTCGCGTTGTTCGGGTGAGACACCATGCCGCTCGGTAGGGGTCCTCCGCGGTTCGGCGACGGCCGGCTCGGGCTCGGACAGGTCGTTGAGACCGAACCGCGGGTCTCCGGACACGATCTCGAAGCACAGATCGGAGGCGGGCATGTCGTCGTTAGCCACGCTGGCCAGCATCACGGCGATGGTCGCGTCGCCGAAGGAGCCACGGACCTCATCGAGCGCGTCGAGCAACTGCTCCCTGGTCGGATCGTCCGAGTGATCGCCCAGCACTTCGATGGTGCGGGTCAAACAATCGTCGGCGATGGCTGCGGCCACATAGGGCAGGACGGCCCGGTACTGGGGCCTGGTGACCACACCGGCCGGATCGCGATGCTTGCGCAGGGCATTCGAGCGCGTTGACCACCGCCTTGGGCACCTGAAACCTCGGGTCGGCGGTCAGGTCGAGCGCCGTCCTCAGCTCGTTCCTGTCCACCTTGGCCACGGCAGCCCGAACCATGGCCGCTCGGGCGCTGTCGGTGATGCCGGTCTCCATCCGCGGTCCTTTCGTCGTCATGTCGGGGGTCACGATCATGCCCGGGCCCGCTGGGGGCGGTTCCGTGGGGCTCATCATCGCAGAGAGCGGTCGATGCCTCGGACCGGCGGCTGCGGCGATACTGAAGGGATGGAGACGACCGGCGGGCCGGTGGACGGGGACCGGCGGCTCTCGGGGGGCTTCGGGCCCTTCGTCACCTTCGTCGAGTACGAGCGGCCCGACGGGCTCGTGGCCCGATGGGACTCCCGGCACCATCGCAAACATGCCGAGGACCACGGGCACGCCGGCAGCACCTGGTGGGCTCCGGGGGCCCGGGGCTGGTGGATCGGCATCCTGTTCGCAGTCGGCTCCACTGCGTTCGCTCTCGGTGCGGTACCCGGATACGCCGTCTCCGTCGGCGACCGGGCGGACTCGATCACCTTTTTCATCGGGTCCCTCTTCTTCACCGCTGCCGGCTACCTCCAGTACCGCGAGTCGGTCGACGCCGGCGAGGACGGTCCCGCCCGTGGGTGGAGACGGGTGTTGGTCTACCGACCTCACCAGATCGACTGGTGGGCGACGGCGATCCAGCTCATGGGCACGATCTTCTTCAATATCAGCACCGGGAACGCCCTCCGGATCGACCTCAGCAGCCAAGGAGCCCACCAGCACATCTGGAGACCGGACGCCTTCGGATCGGTGTGCTTCCTGGTGGCCAGCGGGCTGGCCTGGTTCGAGGTCTGCCACGGATGGCTGGCCTGGTCGCCCCGAAGCCTGGCCTGGTGGATCACCCTCGGCAATCTGGTCGGCTCCGTCGCCTTCGGGATCTCCGCCGTCGCCGGTTACATCGTCCCGGCCACCGGCCAGGTGCTGGACGTCGAACTGTCGAATCTCGGCACCTTCGTCGGTGCCCTGTGCTTCCTCGGCGGTGCCCTTCTCCTCCTGCCCGAACGGACCGAGCCGCTACCGGGGGCCGACCCGCCTCAGCCCCGCAGGGGCGCCCCTCCCCCGAAGTGATCGTGGAGCACGGTCCGTGCCGCATACACGCCACACATCCCGTGCACCCCTCCCCCCGGGGCGGTGGACGCCGAGCACAGGTAGACGTCGTCGAGCGGCGTCCGGTACGGGTTCCACTGGACCGTCGGACGGAACACCGTCTGGCCGAGGCTGGAGGCGCCCCCGGCGATGTCACCGCCCACGTAGTTGGGGTTGTGCCGCTCCTCGTCGGTGGCGGTGAGGACCGAGCGCGCCATGATCAGATCCGAGAATCCAGGGGCGAAGCGCTCGATCTGGGCCTCGACGGCCGACGACATGTCCACGTCCGATCCCGAGGGCACATGGCAGTAGCCCCACAGGGCCTGCTCTCCGGCCGGGGCCCGGCTGGGGTCGGCCACCCCCGCCTGGACGACGATGCAGTAGGGGCGGTGGGGATGCCTCCCCGCGTCGACATCGGACTCGCTGGCCGCCACCTCGGCGAACGTGCCGCCGAGGTGCACGGTCCCGGCACGTCGGCAGACCTCGGCGCTCCACGGGACCGGTCCGGACAACGCCCAGTCGATCTTGCACACGCCCGGGCCGTAACGAAAGCGCCGCAGCGATCTGCGGTAGCGATCGGGAAGGGACGCACCGGCGATGTCGACGAGGCCCTTGGGCGACGTGTCGAGCACCACCGCCGTCGACGGGGGGAGCTCCGAGAGCGAACCGACCCACTGCCCCGTGACGATCGTCCCGCCGAGCCTCTCGAACTCGGTGACCAACGCGTCGGTGATGGCGGCACTGCCTCCTCCGGCCACCGGCCAACCCACGGCGTGGGCGGTCATGGTCAGCAGGGTCCCGAACGCGCTGGTGAGGGGCGCGGTCAGCGACATGGAATGGGCACCGACGCCGGCCAGCAACGCCTTGGCCTCCTCCGATCGGAACCGACGCACCAGCCACTCCATGGGCAGCAGGCCGGGAAGGCCGAACCGGGCCAGGGCAACGGGGTGCCCGGGCAGCGAACGGAGCGGCCCCAGCACGTCGTCGGCGATGGACTGGCAGTGGCGGACCAGTGGCTCCATCAACCTCCGGTAGGCGGGCCCGTCAACTCCGAGGGCTGCCACCGTCTCGTCCAGTGAGCGGAACGCGGCCACGGCTCTGCTCCCCTCGATGGGTTGGGCGAACGGCACCGGGGGCTGGCAGAGGGAGTCGCGCAGCCCGTCGAAGGCCGGCTGACGGAAGAACGGGGACACGAGGACCATGGGGTGGACCGCAGAGCAGACATCGTGACGGAAACCGGGCAGGGTCAGATCCTCGGTCCGGCATCCGCCGCCGGCCCGGTCGGCGCCCTCCACGACCGTCACCGACAGCCCGGCACCGGCCAACGTCACCGCGGCCGACAGCCCGTTGGGTCCCGACCCCACCACCACCACATCCACCGGGTTCACGGTCGGATCCCGTCGGCACCGAGGCGGCTCATCCTCGAAGTTCTACCGCCGGATGCGCCGGCCCGCACATCGATGGTGCCCCGAGGCCCCGGGGCCCGTGGCCGGACCACCACGGAGAGCGGGTGGCCGGACCTCCCCGATGAGCACGGCTTCTCCCCCACCGGGCGACCCGGAGGGCAGGCGCGGAAGAGGGACGGTCTCCGCGGCGTTGTACTGAGCGAGAGGAGGAAGTCCCCGGATCGGAGCCTCAGAAGACAGGTGCCGGGGTAGATTGATGAGTGATGTGGACGGTGAGATGAGCGAAGACGGACAGGTAGACGAAGTGGATTCCCAGCCGGAAGATGCCGGGCAGACTGCGGAAGGGGTGAGCGACGCCGCTCGGACCGATGCGTCGGGTTCGAACGAGGGGAGCCCGACTCCCGGGGACGTCCTGCGGACGCTCCCTTCGGAAGCTCAGCAGCGAGGGACCCGGTTCGTGTCGGCCCAGGCCATGCAGGCCAAGCTGTTCTCGGTCTACGACGCGGCGGCCGCGGCCGAGGATGCCCTGGCCCTGGTGCAGCAACAGCTGACTCTGACCCTGAACCGCAAATACTACGAGGCCGAGGAGATCGAGAGCATGGCTGCGGAGCTGGACGCCCTGCTCATGCTCGAGACGTTGGACCTGGCCGAGGACGATCTCGTCTCGGAGGACTGAGTCGGCCTGAACCCGTCGGCCTGAATCCGTCGGCCTGACGGCCGGCTAGGACTGAGTCGGCGGTGGGGCGGCCCGGGCGCCTTGGTGGGGCGCGGATGTGGAGCGGTGGCAAATGAGGCCGCTCCGGGACACAATGTGACCATGCGAATCGAGAGTTCGGTCACATCATTGTCCTGGATTCCCTCGGAGGCGGTTCGCGGGGCGACGCGGGTCGCATTCGACGCCGGCTTCACCCACTACGACGATCCGCCGCCTGACGTCATCGAGGACCTCGAGGCACTGCGCAAGGCGGACCGGTTCCGCTTCGCCAACCTGTTGGCCGCATGGATGGAGGTGGACGGCGACGGCAAGGTCACCGGCTGCGGCTATTCGGGGGGTGGGCTGATGGGCTCGACCACGGCCGGAGTGGCCTGGTTCAAGCGGGAATTCGAGGCCGTGGCCCTGCCCGACCTCAAGTCGGAGCCCGAGGTGGGCGAGGGATGGGTCCGGTTCACCCAGACCGCGGGCGGTCGGACCGGTCTCCCGGCCCCGCGCCGGGTCCGCCGCCGCCCCTTCGTCCAGTGGCAGGCGCCACTGGTGTGGTCGACCCTGAGCCTCACCCTCCACGCCGACGGGCCCCCGGAATTCGAGGTGCTCGGAGCCAGCCGGTTCCCGAGGCATTGGATCTTCGACGGCGAAGGTCGCCTGGCGGCCAAGTCCGGTCTCACCGACTTCCGGGACTGGTACCAGAAGTCGTTCGGCAAGCACACCCCCTGGGGGGACCAGGACTCGCCGGCCCTGATCACAGCAGTGGAGACGGCTCTCGAGCGCACGCTCTCCGTCCACATGATGGACAACGCCAAGCCGAAGTTCCGAAAGCTGAAGGCCGGCGAAACCCTGGTCACCGAGGGGGAAGAGGGGACCGACGTCTTCCTCGTCCTCGACGGCGTGGTGAGGGTGGAGAAGGGCGGCGAGCGGCTGGCCGAGTACGGACCGGGCGCTGTGCTGGGCGAGCGGGCGGGCATGGAGTCCGGAACCCGCAACTCGACGCTGGTGGCCGTGACCGGGTGCCGGGTGGCGGTCGTGGCCCACGAACTCATGGACAAGGAGCAGCTGCGGGAGTTGGCCAAGGGCCACGGCGCCGAAGACTCGTAGGGCCGGGAGTTCGGGGCCGCCGGTGCTCAGGCCGCCGCTGCGCGGGCCGGGAGGTCAGGCCGGAGCGGGAGCAACACCGGGGCGGCGCCCCACTCAGCCGATGAGGCCCCTGACCCTGGCCACGATGTCCACCGGGCGCTGATCACCGAGGGGAACGGGAATGACCTGGAGGTGGGTCACGCCGGCCTGGCGGAAGGCCTCGATCCGTTCGGCCACGTAGGACTCGGGGCCGCACAGCGAGGTGGCCTCGAGCAATTCGTCAGGCACCAGCGCCTCGGCCTCGGTCTTCTTGCCGTCGAGGTAGAGGGTCTGGATCTTCTCCGCCTCCTCCTCGAACCCGTAGCGGCGCACCACGTCGTTGTAGAAGTTCTTCCCTTTGGCCCCCATCCCCCCCACGTACAGCGCCACCGAGGGCCGGGCCAGGTTGCGCAGTGCGGCCACCTCCTCACCTTCGCCGATGGCCACCAACCCGCCCACCGTTATCTGCAGCGGCCCGAGGGCCGGATCGCGCTTGGCCGCTCCGGCATCGAGCGCGGTGCCCCACACCGACCGGGCCTTCTCCGGCATGAAGAGCATGGGGATCCACCCGTTGGCCACTTCGGCCGCCATGGCCACGTTCTTCTCGCCCAGTGCGGCCACCCACACGGGAATGGACGGACGGACCGGGTGGGCGATGATCTTGAGAGCCTTGCCCAGCCCGGTTCCCTGGCCGGCCGGAAGGGGCATGTTGTAGTAGGTCCCGGCATGCACCAGGGGCGCCTGACGCGCCCACACCTGACGGCAGACGTCGATGATCTCCCGGGTGCGACCGATGGGCGCGGAGAAGGGCACGCCGTGCCACCCTTCGATGACCTGGGGCCCGGACGAGCCCAGGCCCAGGTGGAAGCGCCCATCCGACAGTGTGTCGATGCCGGCCGCGGTCATGGCGATGAGGGTCGGGGTCCTGGTGTAGATGGGCAGGATGGCCGAGCCGATCTCCACCCGCTCGGTGAGGGCGGCCAGGTACCCCATGAGGCTGGGCGAGTCCAGGCCATAGGCCTCGGCCACCCAGACCAGGTCCAGGCCCGCCTTCTCCAGTTCGGCGACCTCGGAGGCGGCCTGCCGGAAGCCCCCCGAATAGCTGAGCACGGTGCTGATCTTCATCGGTCCCTCTCTCCTGTCCGGCGACGTTCTTCGCCGTCCGGCGACTCTCTGCCCTGACGCCCGACCCGTCCTAGTCCCAAAATCGGACGCTCATCGACTGGCTGGCCGTGGCCAGCAGGGTGCCCTGCTCCGACCAGAGGTAGGCGATTCCCTGCCCGTACCCGCCGGCCAGCGCCTGGATGTGGATGTCGCAGAGCACCCACTCGGTCGGGACCAGGCGCACCACCCGCAACGTGTTGTCGAGGCTCCGCGACATCACCCGGCGCCCGAGCGGCTGCGACACGGCTCCGGTCACGTAGTCACCGATGACGGCCAGCGTGGCCGCCGACGGCTCGAGGTGGCCGGGCACCCGCGCCCACAGCGCGCTGGTCGGCTCGCCCGGAACGCCCAGGCCGGCACTGATCTCCTCGAAGGATCGGCCGGCAGCCTGGCGCACTTCGATGCGGTCGAAGATCGAGGCCGAGGTGAAGCCGGGACGCAGCCGCGGCTGGCTCTCGTCCGGAGGGGGCACGTCCGGGGCGGTCACCCACACCCCCTCCGCGTCGAGGGTTCCGGGGGCGCCGGCGGCGGCGTTCACCGTCAGGATCTCGTTGTCGCCGACCCGGCCCACGACCCGGCCCTGGGTGATGTGACGGCCCTCGGCGGCCAGGGTGACGGACAGGTCGAGGGTCGAATGGGTGGGCGCGTAGGAGAGATACTGGGCCGTCGACCAGATGGTCGGCCGCGCCGATGCCTTCTCCAGGGCCACCAGTGCCGCGGCCAGTCCGCACCCCCCGAAGAGGAACTGACCCGGGGTGCAGAGCTCGGGCACCACCTCCAGCCGCCAGTGGAGATCGTCTCCCACCGGCGCCATGCCGAGGAAGGTTTCGGCGTTCGTCACCTGACCACCCGCCCACCCGTTCGCGCCGGCGGCCCGGCCGGTGGTCGGGAAGCCGAGGTCGAACCACCTCGGCAGGACCGTCGTCTCGCGCCCATCAGTTCCTCGGGACCTTCGACCACGGCATCTCCTTGTCGACCCGGACGTCGCCGGGCAGCCCGAGAATGCGCTCGCCCAGGATGTTGCGCTGGATCTCGGAGGTCCCGCCCTCGATCGAGTTGGCCCGCGATCGGATGAACATCTTGCGGGCCGAACCTGCCGGGCCGATCAGGCCGAGGGCGTCAGCCCTGCGCATGGTGTAGTCGTAGCCGACCATGGCGTCCGCCCCCATCAGGTCGGTGCACAGCTCGTAGACCCGCTTGTTCACCTCGGCGAACATGAGCTTGGCGATGGAGCCCTCGGGACCGGGGTTGCCGGCCCGGCGGTTCTGGCTGGCCCGCAGGTTGGTCAGGCGCAGAACCTCGGCCTCGATCCACAGCCGCATGAGCCGATCGCGCGCCACCGGGCTCCGGTGCGAGCTGTCACTCCGCCAGATGCGCATGGCTTCGGCGATGGACCCCGAGCCGCGCACCGGCGGACCCGTCCCCCCGCCGATGCTGGTCCGCTCGTTGGACAGGGTGGTCATGGCCACCCTCCACCCCTCACCCACATCGCCGACCCGGTCCGCATCGGGGACCCGCACCTCGGTGAGGTAGACCTCGTTGAACTCGGCCTCACCGGTCATCTGTCGCAGCGGGCGCACCTCCACACCGGGTGCGTGCATGTCCAGGGCGAAATAGGTGAGGCCCTTGTGCTTGGGCAGGTCCGGGTCGGTGCGGGTGACCAGCATCCCCCGGTCGGCGATGTGGGCCAGCGTGTTCCACACCTTCTGCCCGGTGATGACCCACTCGTCGCCGTCGCGCACGGCGCGGGTGGCCAGGCCGGCCAGGTCGGAGCCGGCTCCGGGCTCGCTGAACAGCTGGCACCAGGACTCCTCGCCGGTGAACATCCGGCGCAGCATCCGGTGACGCAGCTGGTCCGAGCCGTGGGTGACCACGGTGGGGCCGGCCATGGTCAACCCGAAGAACTCCCGCGCCCCGGGTGGCTTGGCCCCTGCCTCACCCAGACGCCGGTCGACCTCCCGTTGGAGATTGGGCGGGAGGTTGAGCCCGCCATACCCCTCGGGGAAGGAGACCCAGGCCAGTCCGAGGTCGAATTGCCGGGAGCGGAACTCCTCCGCGGTGGAGGTTTTCGGATCCATCTCCGCCAGCAGCTGGCCGGTCCGATCGTGGACCAGCATCGTCGCGTCAGCCATGCCAAGAACATACTCGCGGCGATTTCACGGGCCCCGAGGTCAGCTCGGACACCGTCACCCGCCCGGCGGCGGGCGGCCCGGAAGCCCCGGGTCAGGGCTGGAGCCTGGCCACGGTCCAGCCGGCGGAGCCCGGCTCGTAGCGGAGCCGGTCGTGCAGGCGGTCGGCGCGGTTCTGCCAGAACTCGTAGACCCGGGGGCGGAGACGGACCCCTCCCCACCACGGAGGCCGGGGGACCTCCCGACCTGCGAATTCGGCCTCCCGGGCGCTCACCTCGGCATCGAGGAGCGACCGGCTGGGCACCACTTCGCTCTGGTGCGAGGCATAGGCCCCGATCTGACCACCCCGGGGCCGGGTGGCGAAGTAGGCGTCGGACTCCTCCTCACCGGTGCGCTCCACGTCGCCTTCGATCCGCACCTGCCGGCCCTTCGGCTCCCAGTAGAAGAGGAGGGCGGCATGGGGATTGCGGGCGAGCTCCCGCCCCTTGCGGCTGTCGTAGTTGGTGTGGAACACGAACCCGTCCTCCCCCCAGGACTTGAGGAGCACCATCCGCACCGACGGCCGGCCGTCGGGATCCACGGAGGCCACCGCCATCGCCTCCGGGCTGGGCACCACCGAGGCGGCCTCGTCGAACCACCGTCCGAACTGCACCAGCGGGTCCGGGTCGGCATCACGCTCCAGGAAGGGGGCGAAGGGATCGGGCACCCGCCCGACCCTACCGGGGATCGCATCGGGCCCTGTTGGGGGGCCGGCCGGTAGATTCGATCCCCGTGACCGGCGCCATCGATGTCGAAGCCGAACGCGCCATGACGCCGGGGTGCGCCAGGGTCACCCACCTCAACAACGCCGGAGCGTCCCTGCCCACGGCGTCCACCGTCGAGGCCATGGTCGAGCACCTGCGCCTGGAGTCGGAGCGGGGCGGGTACGAGGCGGCGGCCATGGTGGCCGAGCGGCTGTCCTCGCTCCGGTCCTCGGCGGCCCGGTTGATCGGGGCACGGGACGGGTGACGTGGTGGTGACCGGGTCGGATACCCAGGGATGGGCCAAGGCCCTGTGGGGGTTCGCCCTCGGCGGCGGGATCGGCCGGGGTCAGCGCCTGCTGGCCGACCGGATCTCCTACGACAGCCACTACCTGGGGCTGCTCCAGGTATGCGAGCTGACCGGCGCCACCATCGAGGTGGTGCCGAGCACCGGGGACGGCACCCTCGACCTCGACGCGCTGGCCGCCGCCCTCGGGAGCGGGGACAGTCGCCCTCGCCTCGGTGACCCACATCGGCACCCACCGCGGGCTGATCAACCCGGTGGAGCAGGCGGGAGCGGCCTGCCGGCAGGCCGGGGTCCCCCTGTTCCTCGACGCCTGCCAGAGCATCGGGCAGATGCCGGTGGACGTCCGACGCATCGGCTGCGACGTGGCCACCGGCCACCGGGCGCAAGTGGCTGCGGGGGCCCCGTGGTACCGGGCTGCTCTACGTCCGGGCCGCCTTCGCCGAGCGCCTGCGGCCCCCGGGCATCGGTTGGACGCGGGGCGCTGTGGGAGGACGCCGGTCACTACCGGCTCCGACCCGGGGCCGAACGCTTCGCCGAGTTCGAGGTCCCCGTCGCCGCTCACCTCGGGCTGGGGGTGGCCATCGACCACGCCCTGGCCATCGGACTCGACGCCATCGCCGAGCGGGTGACCGCCCTGGGCGAGCGGCTGCGGGGGGATCTCGGGGCCGTCGGGGGCGTGGAGATCCACGACGGCGGCACCCACCGGTCGGGCATCGTCACCTTCACCTCGGCCCGTGTCCGGCCGGCCGACGGTGGCGGCGGCGGCCACGGCGGCCGGCATCAACGTCTCGGTGAGCGAGGCCCCGTGGGCCCGCCTGGACATGTCGGCGCCCAACCCGGCCTCGGTGGTGCGCGCTTCGCCCCACTACTACAACACCGAGGCCGAGCTGGACGCGCCTGGTGGACGTGGTCACCTCGGTGGCGGCGGACTGAGGTCGGGCCCGGCCCCGGGCTGGCCTCACCATCATCAGGCGGGCATCACACGGCCCGGGCCGGGGCGACAGGGCTCACGCCAGGGTGTCGAGCACGGTGCGGGCGGTCTCCTCGCCGGATCGGACCGCACCCTCCATGTAGCCGTTCCATACCGGGGAGCACTCGGCCCCGGCCCAGTGGATGAGGCCGACCGGCTCGGTCAGCGACGGCCCGAAGTCGCCCCACACCCCGGGCGTGAAGTGGGCGCCGTAGCAGCCGCGGCTGAACTCCTCGGCCATCCAGTCCCGCTCGATGTACTCGACGGGGTCGGCCGCCTTGGGCCCGAAGTAGCGGACGAAGCAGGCCAGTGCGGCGGCCCGGCGCTCCTCCAGGGGCAGCCGGGCGGCCGGCGCGGCCGTCGTTGGCCTCCATGAAGCCCATCAGGACCCCGGGGGACCCGTCCGGGGGTGAGTTGTCGAAGGTCACCTTGATCGGCCCCTGATCGGAGGCGGCCTGGCCGGTGAGCCCCTCGGCCCGCCAGAACGGCTCGTCGTAGACGGCGTACAGCTTGATGACCGAGCCGGCCGGGAGCCGCTGGGTGAGCTGGTCCCGCCACGAGGGGAGGGCGGGCGCGTACTCGAGGCGCCCGGCCAGGGTGGGCGGAAGGGTGACGATGACCCGCTCGGCCCCGATGACCTCACCGCCCCTGGTGGTCACCGCCACCCGGCCCCCGTCCTGCTCGATGCGGCGCACCGGGCTGTCGAGGGTGACCCGATCGCCGAGGGCCGCGGCCATGGCCTCGCTGATCCGGACCGACCCCCCGACGATGCGGTCCTGTTGCGCACCGCGGTCGGTGCTCAACAGTCCCTCGAGGTCGGTACCGGAGTGGGCGTAGAACAGGGCATGGAGGGCGGAGAGGTTGCCGCTCTCGGCCGAGAACACGGCCTCGGTGGCCACCCTGAAGTAGGTGCGACCGGTGGGCGTCCGCAGGTTCCGGACGATCCACGTCTCGAACGTCTGGTTGTCGAGGGCCTTCGGCCCCGGGCGCCGTCCACGGCCGGTCGAGCGGCACCTTGTCGGCCAGGCGCTTGAACCGGGTCATGCCCTGGAAGAGATCGGCGAGCACGAAGGGATTGAGCTTGGGCACGGCACCCCGCTTCGAGGCCATCCGGGTCTGCTTGCCGCCCAGCTGGATCACGTGCCGGCCCGTGTTGTAGGTCGGGAACGTCTCCAGCCCGAGCTCCTCGACGAGGGCGTACATGCGGGTCTGGGTCGGGCCCAGCCACTGGCCACCGAGCTCGACCGGGGTGCCGTCGGCCGTGGTGCCGCCCTCGGTCCGGCCGCCGACCCTCCCCCTCGCCTCGAGCACGCGCACCTCCACCCCCTCGGCTTGCAGCGTGCGGGCGGCGGCCAGGCCGGACAGGCCGGCTCCGATCACGAGTACCTGGGTGTCGGTCACGGACGAGCTCCTTGTCGATATGGGCGTGCGCGGTCGAGCGGTCCTCCACGAGCGGCGCACCCACGACGGGCGTCCGTCGGCAGGCGGGCGGCGGCCACATCCGCCAACCAGCTGTCCTCGAGCCGGTCGGCTTCGGAGAAGGCCGACGCCGGCGCCGGGGGATCGGAGATCCACCGGGCCTCGGTCCGGTCACGGGCGCTGCCGGTACCTGGCCATCAGCGTTCCGTAGGCGCGCATGGTGGTGCGGTGGAGGAGCTCGTGCCGCCACCACGGGCTCCGGGGGTCGAAGACATTGGTCGGTGGGGGCCCGAGGTCGAGGGGTGATCCGACGGCGACCGGCTTGAACAGCGAGGTGCACGGGGCCGACGTGGCCGTGGCCCAGTGGCGGGTTCCGCCGCGCAGGTCCGACACCCACGAGGCGGTGGTCTGGCTCGAGGTGACCATACCACCGGCGTGGACGCAGGGGGCACCGAGGCCGCCGTGGACGACGGACCACCGGGGAGCCGCCCGGCCACCGTGGGCGCGCAACGCCTCCATCAGATCGGCGGGACCGGTGGCCCGGCAGGCCGAGGCCTCGGTCAGGCCTCGCCGGGTCGACGCCGACGCCACCCAGGTGCGGACCGGATCGCGCGTGGGCCTTGGCGAACGCGGGGATGGTGAGCCCGTTGGAGATGCTCCGGCCGGGTCCGCGTACCGCCTCGGTGGCCCAGTGGCGCCCGGCCGTCTCGACCACGAAGGCCCCGGCGGGATCGGCCACCAGAAAGCTGTTGTCGTAGGTGAAGTGCGGTCGCTCGTAGCTGCAGGGGCCGCCCTGGCCGTGGCGCTCGAGCAGCTCGACCATCACCGACACCGCATCCTCCGCCGTCGTGGCCCGCTCCAGGGCCAGCCTGAGCAGATCCATTCCCAGGAGGGCCTTGTCACCACCGCGACCCCTGGTGAAGACGGCCTCGTTACCGATCACGACCCCGTGCTCGTTGGCGCCCATCTCCGCCCCCCACATCCACCACGGCCGGGAGACCAGGACGGCGTGGGTGTGCTCCACCTGGGGCACGTCGATCCAGGTGCACGCCACCCGGTTGCCGGCCGGATGGTCGGCGGCGGCGATCCACTCGAGGGGCTGGGACTCGTTGGGATCACGGTCGCTGTTCTTGGCGAACATCACGCCGTCGGCGGTGATGGCCACAAACGAATCACACATCGGGTCTCCCCCAGGGCGGCCGGACGGACGGTTCCCCACCGTGCCGGGCCGGACCGGCTGCCGTGGAACTTACACCGGCCCCGGGGCCGACCTGGGCCCCCTGGTCCGTGGCCCGACCCCGGACTGGGCCCGAGTTAATACATGACTAATCCTATTGACTTTCTAGATAAACACCCATACGGTGACTGCGTGACCCGATTCACGGGTCACATGTCCCCACAAACCAATCAACTCCCCCCCCCGAAAGGTGGAATCGAGCATGCACACAACACCCTCCACAGGCGCACCCCGAAAGGGGTCCCGCGGTTGGAAACGGTTGGCCCTGGCGGCCTCCGCCGTCGCCGTGGGTACCGCACCATTGGCTCTGGCCCTGTCCGGACCGGCCTCGGCCACACCCACCCCGACGGCTCCCCCGCCGTTGACGATCCTGACCCACGGCACCAACCTCGGCGGTGGTGACTACTTCATCACCCCGACCGGCGATACCGGCACCTATGCCAACGGCCCGGAGATCGTCAACAGCCAAGGCGACGTCATCTGGTTCCATGCCATCCCGGCCGGTCAGACGGCGTCGGACTTCAGGGCCCAGACCTATCACGGTCAGACGGTGCTGACCTGGTGGCAGGGTACCGGCTTCGGTGGCCTGTCCAACGGGACCGACTACATCTACAACACCCATTTCCAGCAGATCGCCACGGTCAACGCCGGAAACGGGCTGACCACCGATGGGCACGAGTTCCTGATCACCCCGCAGAACACCGCGCTGATCACGTCCTACGACACGGCGACAGCCAACCTCACCTCCATCGGGGGGCCCGCCGATCAGACGGTCGTCGACGGATACGTCCAGGAGATCGACATCGCCACCGGCAAGGTGCTGTTCCAGTGGAACAGCACCGATCATGTGCCCTACAGCGACAGCGAGCAACCGCTGCCCGCCTCGGCCAGCACGCCGTGGGACTGGTTCCACATCAACGCCGTGCACCTGGACACCGATGGGAACCTGCTGATCGACTCCCGGGCCACGTGGACGGCCTTCAAGGTCGACCGGCGCACCGGCGCCACCATCTGGCAGCTGGGGGGCAAGCAGAGCAGCTTCACCGAGCAGGCCGCCCCCGGCCAGACCCTCGACAGTGCCAATGAGATCTTCGCCTGGCAGCACGACCCGGAGGCCATCGGGAACAACGAGTACACCTTCTTCGACAATGAGTCGTCGGGCACTCCCCTGCTTCCCGCCAGCCGCGAGGTGACCGTGCGTCTGAACTTCCGGGACCGGGTGGCCACACTCGTCTCCTCCGACGACCAGCCCGAGGGCCTGTCGGCGGCGTCACAGGGCAATGCCCAGACGCTTCGCAACGGTGACATCGTGGTCGGGTGGGGCAGCCTGCCCTACTTCTCCGAGTTCAACAGCTCGGGGCACCTCGACTTCAACGCCGAGTTCCCCGCCGGAGTGAACACCTACCGGGCCTACCGGCTGCCGCTCAACGAAACCCCTGGATGGTGGAACCAGGGACAGCACCAGCACTGACACCCGCCTCCCCACCATGGCGCGACGGAGCCGGACCCGCAGCAGCACGCGGGGACGGCTCCGCCGCGCCGGGTGGCGCCCCCTCAGCCGCGAGCGGGCCCCTCGGCCGAGGCCGACCAACCCGACAGCCCGGTGATGGCGAACACGATCAGGTCGGCGAAGGGTTGGTGCTCGTAGTGGCGGTACTTCCCCGCCAGCAGCGATCCGAGCTCCCGTCGCCTCTCCGCATCCGGGACGATCCGGGTCAGCGAGGCCCGCACCCACCACAGCCGGGACCAGTCGAGGGGATCCCAGTGATCGCACAGCAGCACGGCACGCGGATCGGCCTCGAGGTTGCGCCGCCTCTGCAGCGCGGTGGAGGACTTGGGCTTGATCAGGTCGGTGGGTACGGCGGCGTGGACCCCGTCGACGGCGAAGCACACGGGCACGGCGTCGACGCCCCTGTCCCGATGGAGGGTGGCCAGTACGGCGTGGTCCGACGCTGCGCAGCAGATCTTCGCAGCGCGACGTGGCCAACTTCACCGGACCACTGTGGCCAGCCGCTTGCTCGGGCAGGTGACCAGGTGGTCGTCGATCACGCCCACCGACTGGAGGAACGAATAGACGATGGTCGAGCCCACGAAGGTGAACCCCCGCCGCTTGAGGTCCTTGGCCACCCGGTCGGAAAGCTCGGTCCGGGCCGGCAGGTCGGACAGGTGGCGGGGCCGGTTGACCACCCGCACGCCGTCGACCCAGCCCCACACGTAGTCGGCGAACGATCCCTCCTGCTCGCGGGTGGCCAGAAAGGCCTGCGCGTTCTTCACCGCGCCCCGCACCTTGAGGCGGTTGCGCACGATGCCCGGGTCCTCCAGGAGCTTCGCCACCTTCCCTTCGCCGTAGCGGGCGATCCGGCTCGGGTCGAAGCCGTCGAAGGCGCGTCGGTAGTTGTCCCGCTTGTTGAGGATGGTGGACCAGGACAGGCCGGCCTGCGCCCCTTCGAGGACGAGCATCTCGAACAGGTGGGCGTCGTCGTGGGACGGGACCCCCCACTCCTCGTCGTGGTACCGGCGCATCGCCTCCGAGCTCTCGGCCCAGTCGCACCGGTGACCGCGGCCGGCGCCGGGGGTGTTCACGTGCGCAGGGTTGCGGCCAACGAGCGGGCCTGACCCAGCGCCACCTCCAGGGTCTCGAGGAGGGAGGGGCCCGGTGCCCCGTCGGTGAAATCGGCCCCGGTGGCGTAGACCACGGTCGGGACCGTCCAGCCCCCCAGGCTGGCCACCACGGCACGACCCCCGGTGTCGAGCGAAAGGAAGTGGGCGGGTGACGCGGCCGTGGCGGCCAGGACCACCGCCGTCCGGAGGAGCGCGTCGGTGGGGAACCGGTCGAGGAACGCCTTCAGGGCACCGTTGAAGGTGGCCCGGTAGACCGGCGTGGCCAGGAGGAGGACGCCGGCGGACGAAGCCGCCGCCACCGCCGCGTCGACCAGGTCGTCGCGCCGGCGTCCGAGCAGGGCGTCAGCCGGCAGCTCGACGAGGTCGACCAGCCGCCCCCCGCCCCCGAGCTCGATGGCCGCATTGGCCAGCGCCCGCGTCTTCGACGTGGGCGAGTCGCCGCTGCTGACCACGACCAGGTCGGTGCTCACCGGGCGTGCTCCTCTCCGTCGGCCGGAACCATCCCCGCAGTCTACGAGTTCGGCCACTCCGGCCGGGGTGGGGATGGTCGGCGGTCGGTCGCAGTCGGAGTGCCGTGGGGATGGGGCAGCTCGGAGATCCTGGCCAGTCTGCTGGTCGGGGCGGTGCTGCTGGCTGGCCCGTGGTGGTGGAGCTGCGCTCGGCGCGTCGCTGGCGACCACGGTGCCCGCGCTACCATCGCCCATGGACAACTCGGTCCTGCTCGATATCGACGGCGTGCTGATCGTGTCGTGGGAACCGCTGCCCGGTGCGATCGAGACCGTCCAATGGCTCCGCCGGCACGACATCCCCTTCCGGCTGGTGACCAACACCTCGTCGCGCACCCGCCGCCAGATCGCCCAGCGGTTGTCGGAGGCCGGCATCGTCGTCGGCATCGACCACGTCCTCACCGCGGTCACCAGTGCGGCCCGGTACCTGGGCGAGCACCACCCCGGGGCCCGGTGCCTGGTCGTCAACCAGGGTGACCTGCGCGAGGACCTCGAGGGCGTCGAGCTCGCCGATGCCCGTTCGGCTGACGTGGTCCTCCTCGGGGGCGCCGGGCCGTCGGTCGGCTACGCGGAGCTGGATGCTGCCTTCAAGCTGGCCCTCGACGGGATACCGGTGGTGGCGCTGCATCGCAACACCCGCTTCCAGGCGGCCGACGGGCCGGCGTTGGACATGGGGGTGTTCGTCATCGGCCTGGAGGCCGCGGCCGGCATCGAGATCGCCGTGGTGGGCAAGCCGGCAGCCGCCTTCTTCGAGGGGGCGCTGGCCGATCTCGGGGTGGGCGCCGAAGGCACCATCATGGTGGGCGACGACCTGGTGTCCGACGTCCTCGGCGCCCAGGCGGTCGGCATGACCGGGGTACTGGTCAGGACGGGCAAATTCCGGCCCTCGGACCTCGATGAAGCACCGGGTGGCCCGGACCGGGTGATCGACGACATCAGCCGGTTTCCCGACCTCGTCGAGCGCCTGGCGGGGGCCCAGAGCACCTGACCGGCGCTCCCCTACGGCGGCCCGGCCGAGCACCGACGGGGCGCGGAACGGCGGCCCGGGCAGCACCCTGACGGGGCGTGGACTGGCGGCCCGGGCGGCACCCCGGAACGTGTCGGGCCACATCCCTCGCCTACGATGCCCACGCATGCCCATCGCGACCTCCGACGGTGTCGACCTCTACTACGAGCGTCGTGGGGTCGGCCCCCGGCTTCTCCTCCTCATCGGATCGGGATCCACCATCGAGAGCTCGGATCTGCTCGTCGGCGTGTTCGCCCGGCGCTTCGACCTCGTCGCCTGGGACTACCGGGGGATGGGGCGGAGCGGTGCACCCCCGGCTCCCTACGACATGTCGGCCTGCGCCCGAGATGCACTGGCGGTGATGGACGCGGTGGGCTGGGAGGCGGTCCGAGTGGTGGGCATCAGCTTCGGCGGCATGGTCGCCCAGGAGCTGGCGGTCACCGCACCGCCGCGCATCGAACGGCTCGCTCTCCTGTGCACGTCGGCGGGCGGCGAAGGTGGTTCCTCCTATCCGCTGCACGAGCTGGAACGCATGGGTGAGGACGAGCGCAGGCAGACGCGCCGCCGCCTCATCGACACCCGGTTCGACCCGGAGTGGCTGGCCTCACATCCGAAGGACCGGGACCTGGTCGACGCCATGGAGGGCCGGACACCCGGCCCCGACCCCGAGGGCGGACAGGGCCACCTCCTCCAGCTCGAGGCGCGGCGCCACCACGATGTGTGGGACCGGCTCCCGTCGGTCAGCTGCCCCACGCTCGTCGCCTGCGGCCGCTTCGACGGGATCGCCCCGGCGGGCAACAGCCGCGCCCTGGCGTCACGGATTACCGGAGCCCGGCTGCACACCTACGAGGGTGGTCACGCCTTCCTGGCCCAGGATCCCCGCAGCATCACCGACGTGATGGGGTTTTTGGAGGAACCCGACCCCGTCCAGCCGGCTTCGACACCGACCGGGGCATGACCGGGGCATGAGCCGGGCATGACCTGAGTGGCTCGGTTCGCCTCGGGTTACGAGTCCAATGTCAGCGTGAACACCTGAAACACCAGGTCCGGCGATTCCTTGGTGCCGAAGTTGGCCTCGAACCTCAGCGGGTACCTGCCGGTGGCCAACCGGCGGTTCGGGGTCCCCGACAAGGTGGCGGTTCCGTTCTTCAGATTCTTGAACCTCAGACCCGATGGTGGCTTGGGGGAGACGGTCAACGACGTCGGCACCCCGGTGGTCCGCACCGTGAAGGAGAAGCTCTCTCCGATCGTGGCTGTGGCGCTCGGGGCGCTGGTGATGGCCACGTCGACCACCCACGAGAAGGCCACCGACGCACTGTTGCCGGCCCGGTCACGGACGGAAATCAGCGGATCGTAGCTGCCCTGCAGGCTCGGCTTTCCCTTGATCAGACCGGTGCTCGAGTCGATCCCCACCCCCGGCGGGAGCCCGACGGCGCGGTAGGTGAGCTTCTGGCCGGTGTCGGAATCGGTAGCCGCGATCTGGAGGCTCACGGTACTGGCGAGGTGGGTGCGCCGCCCTCCCGGATCCGTGACCGACACCGGATCGACGGGTGCCCCCGCACAGAGCTCTTGGGGCAGGACCGAGACATTGGGTGTGCCGATGCCGGTGGCCATGTCGTAGCCCACGGTGGCCGGATACATCCCCTTGTGTTTCCCGGTCAGATCGTCGTCGCCCACGGTGACATCGTTGAAGGCGGTGGGATCGGCCGCGGCGATCTTGTACAGCATCGGATTGGCGAATCCGATGTCCTTGCCGCTGCAACCGGTGGACGCATCGGTCAGGGCGATGAGCGAGGCCCACAGCGGGGCGGCCAGGCTGGTCCCGCCCCAGCTCCCCCAGGTCCCGCTGACGTAGTCGAGATAGGGATACTCCCCGGCCAGCGCCGAGACATCGGGCACTTCACGGCAGTAGGTGCCGGCGGCGGCGTGGCAGGGCGTGCCCGAGGAGTCGGCGTTGATCACCCCCACGGCGCTGCTGCCGGCCTGGTAGGTCGGCATGGCCCACAGCTCGGAGATGCCACCGCCTCCCGCCCCCCAGCAACAGGTCGGCCCCGCGTTCCACGCCGCCTCGCTGGGCGGTGATCCGGAAGCCGTCCACGACGTGCCCCCCACACCGGTGACGAAGGGCTGGCTGGCGGGATCGTCCACCGCCAGCGTGTCGTGACTGTACTTGTTCCCGAGACAGTCCTCGGATCCCTCGTCCCCGGCGGCGGCCACGATGGTCTGCCCCTGCACGGCCGCCTCCTCGAACAACGTGTTCTCGGGGCCGGCCGTCGAGCTGCCGGCGAGCGGCTCGCACAGGCCCCAGGACGTCGAGATGACTCTGGCCTCGTCGTGGGCGATGATCGAGCTGAAGGTGTCGTAACCGCCGTTGCCGTCGTTCGGACCCTGGTAGACCAGGATGTGGGCGTCGGGGGCCAGGCTCATCACCTGCTCGATGTCGACGTCGGCCTCGCCCACCCCCGAATCGGCCAGCGGCCCGCCGTCGACGCTCACGGTGGTCACCGGCGTGGACGTCCCGAAGCACGAACGGTAGGTGGCGATGTCGGAGGTACCGAATCCCTGCAGTTCATAGAGGGCAACGGCCTGGCCCGAGCCCAGGTCGCCCTGCTTGTAGAGGCTGGGGAAGCCGTAGGCCGTCCCCACCTCGTCGGCGGTGTACGACCCCTGGTCTGCGGCATCGGTCGATGCCGTCCTGCACGCCTTGGGCCCCCCGGTGCCCGAGCTGGGTCGGGCACCGGCCGGGGCGCCCCCGGCGCTGGACCGCCCGCCGGCCGGCTGGGCCAGGCTCAGATCATCGAGCCCGACGACGGACTGGACGGACGAGGCCACCGATCGGGGGAGCTGGGGGGCATCGGTGTTGGCGTAGGCGATCCGTCCCCCCACCCGGTAGCGTCTGAATCCGGTGGAGAAGCCGGCGGAAATTCGCGCCTCGGTGTCACGGATGGGGATGCTCAGGTCGTTGCTGCTGACCGCCCCGGGGTGCAGCCCGGCACCGGCCAGGGCCCTTCTGACCGATTCGACCGTGGCCCGTGTGGGGCCGAAGCGGGACACGAACTGTGCCTCGCTGAGATAGTGCTGATACCGGTGCGACCCCGGCGTCGACGCCGCTTGGGCGTAGGCGGTCAGTGCGGCCGGATCCCGGGGCTGGAGGACGACGTCCACCCGGAGGATGGCGGCAGGGGCGAGGGGGGACACCGCCGAGGCACCGGCCGGAATTTCGGGGGCGAACCCGAACCGGACCTTGGAGGGAACGCTGGTGGCTCCGGCGCTGCCGGCGACCACCGGGGAGAGCACGGAGGCGGCAGCCAATCCGACGGCCACCAGGGCGGCGAACCGCGTCGCCCGACGACGCCCGCTCTCGTCGGGGAAGCGGTGCCCTCCCATGCGATTGCCCATCATCCCCCCGAATTTCCCAACGCCAAGACCCCCCGCAAGACAGGCTGCGTCACGCCGACCGGCGTCGGCCCCAGCTGCGCTGTCGTTCAAGATTAGACCCGGCGGGCGCTCCTCCGCCCTCGGCGCCGGACATTTCCGCTCATTCGGCCGTCGGAACCCGGCAAACGGGCCGAAGCCGGCCATGCAGGCCATCCGGCCGATCTTCCGGCATCGAGTCGATCCGGCCCATCCAGGCCGGTCCGGGCATATCCGGCCCGTTCCGCATCCGGCCCATCCGAGCCGGTCCGGGCCGATCCGGGCATCGCGGTACCGGGGAATCCGGCGGCTGTGCGTGTGGCGTCGGCGTCAGCCATGATGCGGTAGTGACGCCGCCTCCGACTGGTGCCGATGTCGTGGTCGTCGGAGGCGGGCTGGTCGGAGCATCGCTGGCCTACGAGCTGGTGACGGCCGGGGCCACCACCGTGCTGGTGGACCGGCACGACCCAGGCCGGGCGACGGACGCAGGAGCGGGCATCCTGTCGCCCGAGACCTTTCAGGACCCCGACCCGGACACCTTCGCCTTCGGGCTAGCCGCCGCCCACCACTACGAGTCACTGGTGGCCCGCCTTCGGGACGACGGCGTCGCCGACACCGGCTTCGCCGTCACCGGTTCGCTCCTCATCGCCGAGCGGCCCGGTGACGACGAGGTCATGGAACGCGCCGCCGGGCTCGTCCGAGTGCGTTCCCCCGGCGTCGTCGAAGAGATCGATCCCGCCGAGACGTCCCATTACTTCCCTCCCCTCGGGACGGTTCGACGCGCCCTGTTCAACGCCGCCGCACGTCGGGTCGACGGCCGGGTCCTGAACGCCGCCCTCCGTGAGGCCGCCGTCTCCCGCGGGTTACGGACGATCGACCACGGCGCCACCGGCCTCGAGGTCGACCGGAGGAACAGGACCGTCACCGCCGTGATCACCGGCGACGGGACCGTACCGGCCGGCGCGGTCGCCCTCGCCGGGGGGGCGTGGACGGCGGAGCTGGCCGGGACGCTCGACGTGGACATCCCCGTGGTTCCCCTCAAGGGACAGATCGTCCACCTCTCCCTTCCCTCGACCGACACCGTCGGCTGGCCCATCGTGCAGCCCGTGCTCGGTTACTACCTGGTGCCCTGGCCCGACGGACGGGTGGCCTGCGGCGGCACCATGGAGGCCGAGGCGGGGTTCGATCACCGCCCGACCGCGGACGGTGTCCACCAGCTCCTCCGGGAGTGCCTGCGCACGGCTCCCGGACTGGCCCAGGCGACGTTGGTGGAGACGAGGGCGGGGTCGCGACCGGCGACTCCGGACGGCCGGCCCGTCCTCGGCCCGATCCCGGGGTGGGACAACGCCTTCGTCGCCACCGGCCACGGAGCGGAAGGTCTGCTGCTCGGCCCCTACAGCGCGCTGACCGTGGCCCGAAGCATCCTCGGCCTGGACACGGAGGACCCGACCGAACGAGCGCTCACGGGCCGGATCCTGGACAGGTTCACCCCCGCCCGCTTCACCTCGGTGTGACCGGGCCCGGTGGCCCGAGCGGACGGGCGCCTTCGATCACCAACCGGTGGCGGCGATGATGGCGCCGTTCAGGTGATGCCCGGCCATCCCTCCGTCGTCGGGGGCATCGCCGAAGTCGTAGACGGCGCCGGCCGCGGTGGTGATCCAGTAGCCGCCGTCGTTCCGGGTGGGGAAGATGGCGCTGGCGATGTCGTACCCTGGGGTGGAACCGGCGGGGAGCGATCCGTAATCGGGCGCATTGCCGTAGCGGAAGACGACACCGTTCCGGAAGAGGATCCAGTATCCGCGCCCGTCCGCGGTACGCACGGCCGAGGTGACCTGGACGCTCTGCCGTGCTGGCTCCCCGTAGTTCTGGGCGTTGCCGAAGGTCTGGACGTGGCCCCATTTGGTCACCACCCAGTATCCGCCCCCGGTGCCGTCGGGAACGACCGCTCTAGCCGCTCCCCCGCAGCCACCGATCCCGGGACACGATCCTTCGAACTGGGCATCCCCGAAGGCGAACACGCCTCCGTCGGCGGCCACCATGAAGTAGCCGCGCCCGTCGGCGGATGGCACCATGCCGACGATCGGCTGGTTCAAGCTGGGTGTGGCTCCCGAGCCGGCGGCACCGATCCCGATCCCGGGGATCGAGCCGTAGAACCCGGCGTCGCCGAAGGCGAAGATCCCGCCGTCGGCGGCCACCAGCCAGTAGCCGTGGTGGTCCGGGGTGGGGGTGATGCCCACCACCGGGCGCTGGAGGTGGAGGTTCCCCGTCGAGCCGTAGAAGGGAGCCGATCCGAAGGAGAAAATCCCACCGTCCCGCCCGACCAACCAGTAGCCGTGGGACGCCTTGGCCGGAGCGACCACACCGGCGACCGGGGCGGCCCCCGCCCGCCCGACAGCCACGAACGGCACGAGCACGAAACTGACCGCCACGAGCGCCATCACCACCACCGACGCGACCTTGCCGGCGGGGAGTGGGCGGGCTACTTTCAGCCACCGACCGCGGCCCGCACGACTGCTGACTCCAGCTAGCTCCGTCATGATCTGCCCCTGATCCCAAGCACCGGGGAACCCGGCACATGTACCGCCCATTCTTCCACACAGGGGCCCACCAACTCCACCACCCCCCCGCCCCCTTGCTCGATGGCCGGGAGCCTTCCGATCCGGTCCAGCCCGGTGTTGGCTGGCTGCGGGGGCCGCCAATCGGTCGAGGATCCCGAAGGATGCCGGAGTCCCCCTCCGGACAAGATCAGGAAGATCCCCGCCTTTCCGCCCAGGTCTGGATCATGGCGACCGGGCCACTTCCAAGCACCCGGGCAGTGCTTTCTCAGCATCTTCTCAGGTTCATGGCCGACGATTGCCCCATGATGTCCCGCGCAAGCACACCCCGAACCGTGTGGCTGGTCCGCCACGGTGAAACCAGCTGGAACGCCATGGGGTGGGTCCAAGGTCAGATCGACGCAGCCAGGCTGACCCGCAAGGGGCGGCTCCAGGCCAGGCAGGTGGCCGAGCGCCTGGCCTCGGAACCCATCGGCGCGGTGTACTCGAGCGACCTCTACCGGGCCCGCCGGATGGCTGCGGTCGCCGCCCAGCGGCTGGGCTGCCGTGTCCGGACCGATCGCCGGCTGCGGGAGAGGTGCTTCGGGATAGCCGAGGGGCTGCCCTCGACGAGCATATCGGTGGCGGTCACCGGGATCCACGAGGGTCGTGTGGTCGACGAGCACGCCAGGGCCCCGGGCGGTGAGTCCCTCTACGACGTCCGTCAGCGCTGTTCTGCGTTCCTCCACCAGCTGCTCGCACAACACCGGGACGGTGACGCCGTGGTGGTGGCCCACGGTGGGAGCATCCGCATGCTCCGGTCGATCGCCGCCGACAACGACCTCAGAGGCTTGCTGTGGGAAACCGTGCCCAACGCCAGCATCTTCCGCCTGGAGCTTCCCCTGCCCGATCTGGCCGGTTCGACCCGCTGACGGTCTCAGGCCGAACCCGGGAGGATCCCCGCTCCCTTCAGCATCCGCCGCAAGTCGATGACCATCTGTTCGTCCACGTCGTGACCGGACGGGGCATCCAACGTCTCGGTCTCAGCTCCCAATGTCACCTTGTAGCGCCGGTCGTGCCCTTCGCTCACCTCGGCCACACTCTCCAGGAGGGACAGCACATCGTGCCATTGGATGTTGTGGCTGGTCGGATGCTGGAAGATCTTCTCGACCGTCGCCCGATGATGCCCGTTGAGCTTGACCCCATCAGCCACATTCGTCTCCCATGCCGGTTGTGCGGACAGATCCCGCCCGCCCGAGTGTAGACCCGCCCCCGGGCCGCCTGTGCAGGCTCGTGGCGGTGATGAAGACCGGGGCGTTCAAGTCCGGTCGGCAACGAGCCGATGTTCTCCCCATGAGCACGAACCCAAGGGACCTGGGTTGGACACGGAGCAGCGAGCCGCTGCGGGTGGATGCGGACGGCGTCACCGACTACACGTTCTTCACCGACGAGCAGCTCTTCGCCGAGCGCGACCGGCAGCAATCCCAACTGGACGAGCTCAACATGCACTCGGGGGACTCCCCGGCCGTCCGCCAGTTGCGGGCCGGCATCGATCGCGAGGTCGCCCGCATGACGGACGAGCTCAAACAACGGGCCCGATCGAGGCACCCTTCGTCACGAACCGGGAGCGGTCGTATCAAAACGCTGCGATCGCTGTCCTGGCCACCGCACAACGACTAGGCACGCGCATCGCCGACGCGGGCTGCCCGTGCCACCGGGCCCGGCCCGATCAATGGCAGGCCACGCCCAACTGGGTCGACCGTACCCCCGATCCACACGGTCGACCCAGATCCGAAGCGAAGGTGCCCTACGCTGTCGCCGCCGGCGTAGCGCCGATTCGACAGAGACGGGCATGGAGGCAGGTACCGGCATGCGGGTTCTCAGGAACGCCGGGTTGGGCCTGATGGTGGTGATCGCCGTGGTGCCGCTGCTCAGCGGATGCGGCGGCCCACCCGGCCTGGTGGGGTCGGAGAGCTCGTCTACCTACTGCGACAACGGCGGGATCGCCGAGACCCTCAACGTCTACGAGCCGTCCATGCCCGCCAGGTCGGCCCCGGCCGTGGTCGATATCCACAGTGGAGGATGGGTGAGCGGCGATGACAACCTCCAACCCCAGACGGTGGACTGGGACGTCGAGTCGGCACTGGTCGGCAAGGGTTGGGTGTTCGCGTCCATCAACTACCGGCTGGCTCCTTCCAGCCCCTGGCCCGCTCAGCTCGAGGACGCCAAGTGCGCCGTCCGCTTCCTGAGGGCGAACGCTCCGGCACTGCACATCGATCCGGCGCGGATCGCCGTCGTCGGGTCCAGCGCCGGAGGCCAACTGGCCGCCATGCTCGGGCTCACCGGCCCGCAGTTCGAGGACGGGAGGTACCTAAACCAGTCGAGCGCGGTGGAGGCCGTCGTGGACGAGTACGGGCCCGCGGATCTGACCTCCCCGGACTGGTCGACCTCGAAGGTCCTGCGCATCCTGTCCAAGGAGACCTTCGGGGTGGAGGTGGGGCAGCCATCGCCGACGCTGGTGGCGGCAAGTCCCGTGACGTACATCCATCCGGGCGCACCGCCCTTCTTCGTCATCCAGGGGCTGGAGGACAAGATCGTGCCTCCGAGCCAGTCGACGGAGCTCGTCGCTCGGCTCCGGAAGGCCGGCGACGAGGCCACGCTGGTGACGGTGCAGCACGCAGGCCACGGTCTGATCCACACCGGGAACGGGCCGGTCACGCCGGATGTGGCCACGCTGGCAGCCGAGGTGGTGACGTTCCTGACCCGGCAACTCCCCCCCCGGCGGTGACAGCGCATCAACGGCCGACGATGACCCTCAACCGATCAAAATGACGATGACTCTCAACCGATCAAAACCAGTGCAGCCAGGGATGGTTGTGCCGCCACACGACAACGGTCACCTTGCCGATGATGTTGGCGGCGGGAACCGTGCCCCAGGTGCGGCTGTCGCTGGAGTCGCCCCGGCAGTCGCCCATCACGAAGTACTGCCCGGGCGGGATCCGGGTGGTGGGCACATCGGCCGCCGACTGGTAGCAGATACCCGTGAGCTTCGGCAGCCAAGGCTCGGCCAGGGGCTTCCCGTCGATGAGGATCGTGTTACCCGTCGATGAGATGGTCTCGCCGGGCAGGCCGATCACCCTCTTCACCAGATCGGCGAACTCGGGGTCCTGATCGCCTGGAGCCCGGCGGAACACGATGATGTCCCCCCGGTGGATCGTCGACGACAGCTTGTCCACGATGAGGCGGTCGCCGATCTGCAGCGTCGGAAGCATCGACCCTGACGGCACCACGAACGCCTCCGCGGCGTAGGCACGGACCCCGGTGGACAGCACGACGATGGCGACCAGCGTGGCCAGCAACACGAAGGCGCTCCGGAGCCCGGCCCGGCGGGTGCCAGCTTTCATCACAGGGACGATCCTAAGTCCGGTGCACGCGCCGGCGTGGGTCGGGGCCTCCGGTCGACGGCCGCACTCGCGCTAGGAACCCTTCGGCCGTCGCCCCAGCACCCTCAACACGAACGACCCCACCCGCCCCGGCTTTCCGTCATGATGACCGTCCGAGCTGTGTCCGACCCGGCCGAACGATCCTCCGGCGAACCCTTCGGCGCGATTGGGCTCCTCGTACTTCGGCACCTTGTCCAGCTTGTGCCGCGGTTTGCGCGGCTTGCTTCCGTCAGATCCCATCCAACCATCATGGTCGACGATCCCCCGTCGTGCCTCACGCCGCCGGACGGGGGGGGTCCGGCCCGGGCCCGGAGTGGTCCCGGGGGGTCCCGGCGCGGGCCCGGAGTGGTCCGGGCGGGACCGGAGTGGTCCGGGCGGGACCGGAGTGGTCCGGGGGGTCCCGGAGTGGTCCGGGGGGTCCCGGAGTGGTCCGGGGGGTCCCGGAGTGGTCCGGCCAGGTCGGCACCGGCTTCGGCCCGACACCGATCTATCGTTGAGGTGCCGATGCCCGTCACGACCAAGCCCCTGCCCCTCCGCCGGGGTACCCCCACCGGTGAGGCCCAGACGTACCCCGTCCCTGCGGCCGGCACCGCCGGACCGTGGATATCGTGACGGGGAGTCCCGATGGCGGTCGCCGGCGCCGGCGCCGGTGGTGAGCCCGGCCTCGACAGTCGTGCTGGTGCTGGCCGTCTTCGGCGCCAGCACCGTCGAGATGGTCGAGGCGTTGACCATCGTGCTGGCGGCCGGCGTGACGCGGGGTTGGCGTTCGGCGATCGAGGGGGCGGCAACCGCAGTGGCCGTCCTCGGCGCCATCGTCCTCGTGGTCGGCGTGCCCCTCGTTCGCTACGTGCCCATCGATGCCCTGCGGTTGGTGGTCGGGGCACTGTTGCTGGTGCTGGGTCTGTCGTGGCTGCGCAAGGCCATCCTCCGCTCGAGCGGTCACAAACCCCTGCACGATGAGGACGCCATCTTTGCGTCCACTTCGGCCGAGCTGGCGGCCGACGCGCCGGCTTCGCCCTCGTCACCCCGGCGGGACGGAGTGGCCTTCGCCGTGGCGTTCAAGGGCGTCTTTTTGGAGGGGACGGAGATCGTGCTCATCGTGATCAGCCTCGGTGCCAGCCAACACCGCTTGGGCCTTGCCGCCGCCACTGCCGGGGCCGCCGTGGTCTTCGTCACCCTCGTCGGTTTCGTGGTGGCCCGACAGCTCTCGCAGGTGCCGGAGAACACCATCAAGACGGCGGTCGGCGTCATGCTGACGAGCTTCGGCCTCTTCTGGGTGGGCGAGGGCGCGGGCGTGCACTGGCCGGGAAGCGACGTCGCCATCCTGGGGTTCGTCGGGCTCTTCGCCCTCGTCACGCTGGGGTCGGTGGCCTGGCTCCGAGCCATGCGCCCACCGCTCCCGGCGCCGGCGACGACGACTCCCGAAGACGGGGGGACCCGGTGAGGGCGCTGGGGCGAGGCGCGCGTTCCTTCGGCAGGTTCTGGTGGGAGTTCCTGATAGGCGACACGCCCGAGCTCTTCTTCGCCGTACTGGCCATCGTGGCCGCTGCGCTCCTCTTGCGGAACCTCCGAGGCGTGGCGGTGATCGTCCTTCCGGTCATGGCCATCGTGTCCCTGGTGGCCAGCGCCTTTCGAGGTCGCATCAAGCGCTGAGCACCCATGGGGTCGGATCGGGGACCGGTCGGCGCCGCCAGAACGGGGTCCGATGGCCGCATACACGCGGCTCTCCCAGGCAACGGATAGGGTCGGACCAGGAACTACGCAAGAAGGGGGACCGCCCGTGCTGGCCTACACCTATCCGTTGCTCGACTTCCTGTGGACGCTGGTCGAGATCTTTCTGTTCGTCATCTGGATCTGGCTCGCCATCATGGTGTTCATCGACATCTTCCGGAGTCATGACATGGGAGGGTGGGCCAAGGCGCTGTGGGTCCTGTTCATCGTCATCCTCCCGTTCCTCGGCATCCTGGTGTACCTGATCGCTCGGGGCGGCGGGATGCACCAACGGGCTGTGGACCAGGCGGCGAGGGAGCGCCAGGCCTTCGACTCCTATGTGAGGCAGACGGCCGGATCCGCGGGAAGCGCGGACGAACTGGCCAAACTGGCCGATCTCAGGGAGAAGGGCGTCATCACGGACGCCGAATTCGATGCTCAGAAGGCGAAATTGCTCTCCTGAAGGGCCGGGCCCGGGCCCGGCGCTCCGGACTTCCGATCGCCGCGGGGGCCGGGGTCGGAACCTCACCGGTGGGCCTCGAACCTCCAGTGGACGCGCCCGGGTCCCCCGGCCACCTATCGTAGGGGCGGGTGACGACGGAACTGGACCGACTGGAAGAGAAGAAGCACGATCTGGCCGACCGGGCGCGGAGGCGGTCCGAGCCGTCGGCCCACGGGTCCGCGCCGGTACCGGACAGCGAGGAGGCGTCAGCTGACGACGCTGGCGGTGCCGGCTCCATCCAGGTCCTGACCTCACTGGACGAGCTCAAGGACAAGGTGAAGGAGATCCGGGCCGCATGGGCCATCTCCGACGATGCCATGCGCGAGGTCTTCCAGAGCTTCACCATGGCACCGCCCAGCGACATCCCGGCCGACCCCTACAGCGCCGAATACGCGGACCGCCAGTTCGAGTTCTACCGGTTCATCTCGGAGCGACCCAGGTACCGGATAGAGAACGAGCGCTCCGATTTTCCGACCGATGCCAACCGGCCGTTCCCCTATTACACCGAGAGCCCTGCGACCGTCGGCCATCAGCTGATGGCCATCGGCTTCATCATCAAGACCATGGCCCTTCCCGCAGGATCCTCCATCCTCGAGCTCGGCCCGGGTTGGGGGAACACGACCATCGAGCTGGCCCGGATGGGGTACGACGTCACAGCCATCGATATCGACCCCTCCTTCGTCGCATTGATCAACGAGCGGGCCGACAAGTTCTCGCTCGCCGTCGACGTCCGAGAGGGTGCATTTCTGGAGATCGACCAGTTGGACCGAACCTTCGACGCCGTGCTCTTCTTCGAATCCTTCCACCACTGTTCCGATCATCGGGACCTGGTCCGGAAGCTGAAGGATGTCGTCGCCCCGTCCGGGCGGGTCTTCTTCGCCGCGGAGCCGGTGGCCGACTCGTTCCCGATGCCGTGGGGTGTGCGTACCGACGGCGAGTCCCTCTGGGCCATCCAGCACCTCGGTTGGCTCGAGCTCGGATACCAGGAGTCCTATTTCCTCCGCATGCTCGGCCATCTCGGCTGGATCACCGACAAGCACGTGACCGCGGCCACCCACCTCGGCGTCATCTTCGAGGCCCGGAGGGCCGACGGCGTCTACCACCTGTCCACGTTCACCTTGCCTCCCGACGAGGAGACGACATGGGCGACCCCCGACGGGCCGGAGATCGTACAGCGCTATACGACGGGGCGGAGCGTGATCTCTCTCGAACAGGGCCGTGACTGCTCCTCGATCGTGATCGAAGCCGTCAACCCGTGCCCGAAGGAAGTCCCCTATCGAGTGCAACACGGTGGCCAGGAAGTGGCGGCAAACGCACCGCCGGAATGCATGTTCTCGATCGAGCTGCCCTACGATCCCCTGGCCGAATCGTTGGTGATCGAAGCCGACGAGTGGCGGCCGGCGGATGTCATGGACTCGGACGACATCCGTTGGCTCGGTCTCGCCGTGCGGACCATCTCGCTCGTCTGATCCGGATCATCTCGCTGGAGTGGTCAGGATCATCCCGCTGGGGTGGTCAGGGCCCGGCGCGGGTCGGCATCGTGGTGGTGGTCTGAGGCACGGTTGTGGTGGTGGTGGGCGACGACTCGGTCGTGGTGGTGGTGGTGGTGGGCGGCGACTCGGTCGTCGTGGTGATCGGAGGCGGGCCTGCGGTGGTGGGCGGCCCCGAGGGTGGATCCACCGTGGCCACAGCTGACGACGGCCCCACATAGGTCGAGGCCATCGAGGGGTTCGGCGTCGCCGCCGGGGCGGCGGGCGTCGGCGTCGACGGTGACGGTGACGGTGACGGTGACGGAGTCCGGGTGGAAGTGGCGGGAGCGGTGGTGGTGGTACCGGCCCCCGGCTTCGGGGATGGCCTGGGCCGCCCGGCTCCGTGCGACCGCGCCGATGGCGGCGCGGCGCTGTCCGGTAACGAGGCGTGGCCCGCCGGGGACGAGCTGGTGGCCGGCTTCACTGGAGCCGGTGACGAGAGGACGCGGGGTGCCGAAGCCTCGTGGCCCACGAGCGACGAGCGGTCGCCGTCGACCAGCCGGCCACCCAACACACAGACAGCGGCCAGGACGACCACCAGGACGACCAGCCCGGCCGCCCGTCGGTGCTCGGCAACAGCCAGACGGACCCCCACCACCGACTGGCGGCAGTGGGCGACGAACCGGCGCCACCGTCGTCGGGTCCGTCCCGGAACCCGGGGGGCTCCGCCCCGGTAGTACCAGTGCGCCTCCCTGTTCCGCCGCCTCATGGCCGAGAGGATAGAGCGAGTCGGCCAGGGTCTCCAGTGGGTCCCGAACCGGGCCCGGACCTGCGATCCGGCTAGGGCGAGATCCGGTCGAGCAACCGGTCGACGAACACGACCTGCCCCCGGACCAGCCGATCCCGGGCCCGACCGGAGTCCACCCACTCGGCTCTGTCGACTTCCGGAAACGACTGCAGGACGCCCGACTTGGGCGGCCACTCGATCTGGAACTCGTTGCTCACGAAGCCGGTGGGCGAGAACCCCTGCGCCCACAGTGCCCACACACGCACCTGCTTTCCACCCGATTGGCGGATCTCTCCCAAGTCCAACCGGCGGCCGGCCGGGACTGCGGTGCCGAGCTCCTCGGCGAATTCACGCTCGGCCGCCTGCTCGGCGCTCTCGCCGGGCTGGTACTCACCCTTGGGAACCGACCAGCTGTGAGCATCCTTGTTCTGCCAGTACGGACCGCCGGGATGGACGAGCAGCACCTCGACGGAGTCGGCGTCCCGGTACCTGGCGTCCCGGTACCGGTAGAGGAGGATCCCCGCGCTCAACTTGGTCACGGACGGGGAGCCGGTCCTCGATCATCGACCTGCCGGGAGATACGGACCACCGGCCGTGACGATACTCCCAGCCGGCTCGGATCCGACCGGCTCGGATCCGACCGGGGCAGATCCAACCAAGCCCGACCCGGCCCGGCCCGGCCCGGCCGGATGGGCTATGTCTCGCGCACCACGTCCGTGGCTGACTTGTCGGGGCGGAGACCACGCCACGAGGGGTGTCGGAGCCGGTTGTCCTTGGTCCACTCGCTGAACTGGACCTCCCCCACCACCGACGGGGTCACCCACCGGGCGGCGGCGGCCTGTGCCTTGGGCACATGGGGGGTGAAGGGGGACGTCTTGCGGCTGAGAGGTTTGAGCAGCCGGGCCAGGCCGGCCAGCGATTCGTCGCTGAAACCGGTACCCACCTTGCCCACGTACTCCAGCCCCTCGGCGCCGGGGATCCCGAGCAGGAGGGCGCCGATGGAAGCCGAGCGGTGACCGGTGCCCGCCGTCCAGCCGCCGACCACCACTTCCTGGATCCGGACGTGCTTGACCTTGAGCCAGTCGGGAGACCGGCGCCCGGGCTGGTAGGTGCTGTTGCGACGCTTGGCCACCACTCCCTCGAGACCGTGCTCCCCCGAAACCCGCAGGACGTCGGCACCGGACACATCGGAGAACGAAGGGGGGGTCTGCCAACTGGGACCCTTGAGCCCCAGACTCTCCACCAGCCTCCGTCGTTCGTCATAGGGAAGCGAGGTGGTCCGGTGCCCGTCGAGGTACATGACATCGAAAACGAGGAAGGTCACCGGCACCTCCCGGGACAACCGAAGGGCTCGCGCCCTGTCGGCGATCCCCATGCGCTTCTGGAGCAGGCCGAAACTGGGCCGGGTGCCGTCGTAGGCCACCACTTCGCCGTCGAGCACCATGGGCCGTGAGCCCATGTGCTCGGCCAGCGCCGACAGCTCGGGGTAGGTGCCGGTGATGTCGCGGCCGTTGCGGCTGGTGAGCCGGATCCGTCCGCCGTCGATGACGGCCACCACCCGCTCGCCGTCCCATTTGAACTCATAGGCCCAGCCGTCGTCGTCCCCCGGAAGCGGGCCCGCCGTGCACAGCATGGGCGCCAGATCCGTCGGCGGCGCCTCCCAGCCGGACGGAGGGGGATCCATGCGGTGGATCATCCATCGCTTCGCGTCCGTCCGGAACAGGACGTAACGGCCCTGTGCCGGTCCGTGGCCGTGAAGGCGGACATCGACCTCCGAATCCGACCACTTCTCGCAGTCGTAGGTGCCCGAATCCCAAATGACCACCTGCCCGCCGCCGTATTCGTCCCGCGGGATGGTCCCCTCGAACGATCCGTACTCCAGCGGGTGGTCCTCGGTCGGGACGGCCAAATGGTTGTGGCCCGGGTCGGACGGCAGGCCCTTGGGCAGGGCCCACGACACCAGAACCCCGTCCCGCTCCAGACGGAAGTCCCAGTGGAGCGAGCTGGCATGGTGTTCCTGGATGACGAAGGTGAGCCCCGAGGTGACCTTCGTCGACCGGGCCGCCTTCGGCCGGTCCTCGGCCGGAATGGGCTCGGGTGTCCGTCCCTCCCGCCGTTTCGATCGATACGCGCTCAGGTCGCGTGGGCGGGATGGCGCCACAGAGTCTCCTCGTGTCCCAGACGTCGGTACGGAGAATCCCCCGACGTTGATGAGGAAATTACCGGAGAAGGGTGCCGGTCGCCGGCCCCGATCCGGCCCGTCCGCCGGCACCCGACCGGCCCCGATCTGCCCTACGCTCGTCGGCCATGCATCAGGGCGCCGGGACCATGGTCAAGGTTCCGCAGATCACGGCCATGTTCTGGGCCATCAAGCTCCTGAGCACCGCCATGGGCGAAGCCACGTCGGACTACCTGGTGAGCCGGATCGATCCGGTGGTGGCGGTCGCCTTCGGCGGGATCTGCCTGCTCGGCGCGCTCGTCATCCAATTCAGGGCCCGGCGCTATGTGCCCTGGACCTACTGGTTGGCGGTCGTGATGGTTGCCGTGACCGGGACCATGGCCGCCGATGTCCTCCACGTCCAGTTCGGGGTGCCCTACGACGCCTCCACTCCGTTCTTCGCCGTCATCCTGGCCGTCGTGTTCCTCGCCTGGCACCGTACAGAGGGGACGCTCTCGATACACAGCATCGACAGACCCCGCCGCGAGGTCTTCTACTGGGCCACCGTCATGGCCACCTTCGCCATGGGCACGGCACTCGGAGACCTGACCGCCACCACACTCCATCTGGGCTACCTGGTCTCGGCTTTCCTGTTCGCCGGGCTCATGCTCATCCCGGCCGCCGGGTACCGTCTCCTGGGCATGAACGCCATCTTCGCCTTCTGGTTCGCCTATGTGCTGACCCGGCCGCTGGGGGCGTCGATCGCCGACTGGCTGAGCAAGTCCCACAAGGTTGGTGGTCTCGCCTTCGGTGACGGCCCGGTCGCCCTGGGCTTTGCCGTCCTGATCGTCGCCTGTGTCGGCTATCTCACGGTGCTCGACCGGCGGGCCCCCGACACCGGTAGGAGGTGAAGCCCGGACCGGCTCATATGGGATACTCGTTGTCCCAGAAGGGGCAGAGCCGATGATCCACGTAGCCACCGTCCATTACCGCTCCGACAAGTGGATCGACGTCCAGCTCGCCTACCTCCGCCGCCACGTGCACGAGCCGTACCGGGTGGTGGCCAACCTGGAGGCCGTCCCCGGCGATCACGACAGCAAGTTCGACCAGGTGGTCCCGGCCCGGGGTGGCCACCCCGGCAAGCTCAACCTGCTGGCCTCGATGATCGTGGCCGAGGCCGGCCCCGACGACCTGATCATGTTCCTCGACGGTGACGCCTTCCCTGTCGCCGACCCCATGCCTGCGGCCCATCGGGCATTGGAGGAGACCGTCCTGTTCGCCGTGCAGAGGCGGGAGAACGACGGTGACCGGCAACCGCACCCCTGCTTCTGCGTCATCCGGGCGCAGGACTGGGACCGGTTGCACGGGGACTGGTCAGCCGGATACAGCTGGACCAACGGGCGCGGCCAGACGATCAGCGACGTGGGCGGGAATCTCCTCGGGATTCTGGAGCGGTCCAAGGAGCCCTGGACGCCGATCCTGAGGTCGAACCGGGTCGACCTCCACCCGCTGTGGTTCGCCGTCTACGGCAGCACCGTCTATCACCACGGAGCCGGATTCCGCGATCCCATGTCCCGCAGCATCGTGGCCAAACGGCCGGGGCGCGTCGACGGCGACCAACGGTACCGGGTCCTCCAGAGTGGCGTGCGCCACCTCGACGCGGCCCGGAACAAGGTCTGGGGGTACCGCCAGATGACGGCCAACCGCCGGCTCGGTGACGAGCTCTTCGAGAAGCTGGTCCGGGACCCCGAGTTCTACCGGGAGCTCGAATGACCGTCTGACCGGTCCGGGGCCGCACCATGCCCGTACCGGGCACCGCTCCGCCGGCACCCCAGAACAGGTACCGGTCAAGGGGAACCGAGCCGCTACCATTGCCCGGGCATGGTCGAGGGAAAGATGCACTTCCGGCGGATGGACGAGGGCACCGATGCCGACTTCGCGGTGCTGGCCTCCGTGCACCAGGAGAACCTGCGGGTACTCCCCGACCTTCTCCTCGGCATGCTCACCGACCTCACCGCCGACGTGGCCTATCCGGTCAACCGGATGGAGCACAGCATCCAGTGCGCCACCCGCGCCCTCCGCGACGGCAGGGACGAGGAGTACGTGGTGTGCTGCCTCCTGCACGACGTGGGTGAGTCGCTCGGTCCGTTCAACCACGGCGAGGTGGCCGCGGCCGTGCTGCGACCGTTCGTCTCCACGGCCAACTACTGGATGCTGGCCCACCATCCGGTCTTCCAGGTGTACTTCATCGGGCAGCATCTGGGGATGGACCCGAACGAGCGCGACCAGTTCGTCTCCAGCCCGTTCTACGACCGGACCGTCGAATTCTGCGCCCTCTACGACGAAGTGTCCTTCGACCCCGACTACCGGAGCGAGCCGATCGACACCTTCGCCCCCATGGTCCGCCGCGTTCTCGACCTCGAGTGGGCGCCTCCCCGGTAGATCGGGTCTGGCACCGCCCGATTCACGCTGATAGGTTCTCTCCCGTCAGTACGAGCAGGACGTTGGGGAAGCCGGTCAGAGTCCGGCGCTGGTCCGCAACCGTAGGTGACGGAGTCGTCAGTCCGTCACGAGCCGGGATACCACCGCGCTGCTATCAGTGAGTCCATATCCGTCGAGAACACGGCAGGGCTCGGTCGGTCACGGGCCCTCGTGGGTGTTGCGGCTTCCGGGTCATTGCCCTGGAAGGAAGAGACATCCAATGTCCATCAAGCGCATCTTTGCGTCAGCGGCCCTCGGGGCCTGTCTGACGGTCGCTGTTGTCGTGGGACCGGCGACGGCACACGCCAGTACGCCTGGGTCCGGCTCTCTACCCACGCTTCCCCAGGTAGCGTCGGCTGAGAACGGGGCCACCTGGTTGGCCGGCCAACTCAACTCGGCCGGCTACATCCCTGCCGGGAAGACCGCCGACCTCACCGCCACCGCCAACGTGGTGCTGGCCCTGGCGGCCACGGGAACCGAACCTGGCGCCGCGCACCGCGCCCTGACCTACCTCGGATCCCACGTGAACGCCTACGTCGACGTGGACGGAAGCGACGGCCCCGGCCAGCTCGCCCTACTCATCCTGGACGCCCACGCCCTGGGCGAGAACCCCACGTCGTTCGGGGGAACCGATCTGGTCTCCCGCCTGCTGGCCACCGAGCGGACGTCGGGTGCCGACAAAGGCCTGTTCGGTGCCCAGGCTCCGACCTACGACGGTGCCTACCGTCAAGGTCTGGCCCTGGCCGCACTGGCCGGTGCCGGCGTGTCGAGCCCGGCCCAGGTGGGGACGGCCGAGCAGTGGCTCGAGGCCCAGCAGTGCCCTGACGGGGGCTGGACGAGCTTCATCACGTCCGACAATCCGTGCACCGGCAACCCGGCCGACTACGAAGGTCCGGACACCAACTCGACCGCACTGGCCGTCCAGGGCCTTTCGGCGCAGGGCGTCCTGGGGTCCAAGGCCGCCGACAAGGCGCTCTCGTTCATCCACGGTGCCGAGGACAGCGACGGTGGCTGGGGCTACGAACCCCACACCACCAGCGCTCCGGGCACCACGGACCCGGATTCGACGGCTCTGGTCGTCCAGGCCATTCTGGCCCTCGGTCAGTCCCCGTCGGCCGTCACCTTCGACAAGGGGAAGGCCGACCCCATCTCGGCCCTCCTCTCCTTCCAGATCACCTCGGGAACCGGCAAGGGCGCGTTCCGCTACCCCGGCAGCAGCGCGGCCAACCTCCTGGCCACCTATCAGGCCGTTCCGGCCGTAGCCTCGGTCAAGGTCCCGTTCAGCCTGGCCGTCACGACGTCGTCGCTGCGCAAGGGGGCGGTCGGGGTCGCCTATTCGGCCTCCCTGTCGGCCCGTGGCGGCAACAGCCCCTATACCTGGCAGCTGGTCGGCGGCTCGGTGTTGCCGGCCGGCCTGACGCTGTCCAGATCGGGTGTCATCTCCGGCAAGCCGAAGGCCGCCGGGACGACCCGGTTCACGGTGGAGGTGGTCGACACCAAGACGACGAGCGCTCCCCACACCCAGGACGTCGCCTGGAAGGTGCTCTCGATCTCCGTGTGACCCGGGGGCCGTCGGACAGTGGGTGGGTCGGCGACCGCGGCCGGTCGTCGGCCCGCCCGATGTCGGGACCTGCCCGGCACCGGGTGGAAGGGCCCGGTCCCCGACCGGTTCACCGGCGGACGGCGGCACCCGGTCGGGCCGCCACCGGGTAGGTTGCAGGGCCGTGGCCATCGCCCCCCACATCCAGCGACTCCGGGCCCTGGTCGGGCACGAGCTCCTGGTGCTTCCCGGCGCCGCCGCCCTGCCGCGGGACGAGGAGGGGAGGATCCTCCTCGTCCGCATCACCGACACCTTGCAGTGGGCGGTCGTCGGCGGCGCCATCGACCCGGACGAGTCGCCGCAGGACGCGGCACGTCGGGAAGCCGAAGAGGAAGCAGGCGTCGCGCTCCACATCGGGAAGATTCTCGGCGTACTCGGCGGCCCCGAGTACCGCGTCCACTACCCCAACGGAGACGAGTCGTCCTACGTGACGACGGTCTTCGACGCCACCGTCGTGGGCGGGACGCCAACGCCCGACGGTGAGGAGACGTGCGCCGTGCAATGGTGGGACACCGGCGCCCTCCCCTACGACGAGATGAGCGGCTTCACGCGGGCCCTCCTGCGGGATGTCGGCATCGGCCCCCGGTCGGCCCACTGAGCGGCGGGCGCGCGGGGAGCGATCCGGCCCGCGACGCCGGAAGAGCGAGCGGTCGAAAGGACTTGACCGTCCCCCGTGCCGATCGTGAAGCTGGGACCCTCATCTGGTGAAGGGAACGATGTGGCACGAATCGTGATGGTCCACGGGGCCTTCAATGAACTGTGGGGTCCGAACGAGCTCAAGGCTCGGTGGCTGCCCGCGCTGCGGGACGGCCTGTGGCACCACGGCGTCGAGATCGACGACCATGACGCCGAGGTGTGCTTCTACGGAGACCTCTTCCGGCGTGAACCGGGCACCGAGGAAGACCGGCGCATCGAGGAGTCACGCGCCGGTATCGCCGATGCCCTCTCCGAGCTGTCCGGCGACGACATGATCCGGGCGCTGAGCCGCATGGCCGGCGAAGCCGCCTTCGACCGCACCGTCGACCTGGTCGCCATCATGTCCGCAGAACCCGATCTCCAAGCTCGGATGCGGGCCCGGATGGAGTCACGCGTCGGCGAGGACACCCGCGTGATCGTGGCCCACTCACTGGGGAGCGTGCTGTCGTACATCGCCCTCAGCAATCACCCCGACTGGACGGTGGACACCTATGTCACCCTGGGGTCACCCCTGGCGTCACCGATGGTGCACGGACTGGCGGAATCGTTCGTCGAGGACTTCGGAGCCTGGCCCGGCTCGGTCAAGCGCTGGGTCAACGTCCGCGCCCTCGCCGACCAGGCGTGCTCTGTCCCGCTGACCGCCAAGTTCGGCCCGAAGGTGGAAGAGGTGGTCGTCGACAACGGACATCGGGCCCATGCGCCCGAGCCCTATCTCAATTCGGCGGTCACCGGCGGGGCCATCGCCGCCGCCCTCTCGTAATCGGATCCGGGCTGGGTCCCGGCGACACCGGGACGACGGAGCAGTTCCGTTCCATCCGTGGCACGCACCCCCCTTCGCTACTTCCGCCGGCACGAGACGCAGACGACAGCGGCGAAGGGAGTCCAGAACCGCTCGTCGGCCAGCAGTGCCATGGCCGCCTCGAACGTCTGCCTCCTCACGGGCGGGATGCCGTTGGCCCTGGCCACGGCAGGATCCGTCAGCCGGTCCTCCACGGCGCGGAAGGTGTGGGTCCAGAACGCGGCCTCGGCCGATCCGCCGTGGAGCATGGAGGTGTCGACGGTCACATCGAGATCGAACACGGGCAGCCGGGAAAGGGTGATGGGGATGGTTCGGGCCCATGTCCATCCGGACACCAGGGCCGCGGCGACCTGGGCGAGGTCAGGGGACGTCATGCCGGCCAGTGGAAAGTAGTCGGCCTCTTCGACCAGCAGCGCTCCACCAGGTCGCAGCGCGTCGACCAGCTCGGCCATGATGCCGTCGGCCCCATCGATGTGCATCAGCACGTTCCGGGTGTGGACCAGATCGACGGACGCCGGGGCGAGGTCGAGGTCCTCGATGGACGCCTCCACGATCTCGACGTTGGCCCGGCCGGCCAGATGGTGGAGGAGCGTCACATCGCGGTCGACGGCCAGCACGGTTCCGGCGTCGCCGACCCGTTCAGCCAGCCACGATGCCATCGATCCCCCGCCGGCACCCAGCTCGGCACATCGCCATCCCTCCCCGACCCCGACCTCGTCCAGAAGCCGGATCGACCTCGGATCGGCGATCGCCTCCAGGAGACGCAGTCGATCGGCCTCATCGGCCAGGGAGTTGTCGAACCAGTAGCGATCCTTCATGACATCAGTTTCGCCGCTTCCCCGGGGATGGACGGCGGGATGGTCCGCAGCCGGTCGGGTCCGGCCCGTCCGGGTGCTCCCGGCCGCATCGGACCAGGTGGTTCGGCCCCGGCCTCTGGTACCATCCACCCCTCCGACCGTGGCCATCCCCCGGGTGGCTCCGGCGCTTCCACCAGCGCGAGCAGAGAGGACGATCTGGCCATGATCCGTCTCAGCGTGTTCTATCCCGCCACCGAAGGGGCCACCTTCGACCACGACTACTACCGCGACAAGCACGTGCCCCTGGCCGCCAAGACCTGGGGCGTCGACACGGCGGAGATCGACCGTGGGATCGACGGCCCCTACGTCGCCGCCGTCCACTTCACGTTCGAGTCACCCGAAGCCCTGGCGACGGCGATGGGTGCCCCGGGAACCGGTGACGTGCTGGCCGACGTGGCCAACTACACCACGATCGCCCCGGTCCTCCAGACCAGCGAGATCGTGGGCTGATCGCAAGGGTCGCCGAGCGCGATCGGCGTCGGGGTGCGGCTACGGGTGGGCCACCCAGTTCCAATGATCCGACAACTGCTCGAGGAACCCGGAGAGGTCGAGGGGCCCGATACCTTCCATATTGAACAGTCGCAGGCCCACATCCCGGCACAGCAGGTCGAAGAGCTCCTCCGAGGCTCCGCTGCTCAGCCCGTGCTCGAAGGCGACCACCGGCTTGGCTTGCCGTAGGGTGTCGACCGCCCCCCGGAGCACGTGGAGCTCCGCTCCTTCCACGTCGATCTTCACGAAGTCGGGCAGCCATCCCTCGGGACGGTGCGCATCCAGGCGTTCCGTCGTGACCGTGATCGTCTCGGTGCGTACCCCCTCAGGCCACCGGCCCGGCAGGTGCTCGGCCAGCCCGCTGAGGCCCTGGTAGCCGGAGTCGAGAACGTGGACGAACTCCTTCTGGCCGTCCACATCCGAGAGGGCGCGTTGGCGGACCTCGATCCCCGGGAATTCCCGGGCCAGCTTCTGGCTCATGAGCGGAAGGGGCTCGTAGGCGATGTGATGACCGTCCGGGGCCACCCTCCGGATGTCACGTAGGAAGATGCCCTGATTGGCCCCGACCTCGAGGCAGTTCGAGTCGGCCCGCAGCCCGAACCGGAGCAGCAGTTTGAGGTGATAGTCGTCTCTCCGGTTCCGTCGCGCCACCGGGTCGCCGTGTTCACCCTGGAGGAGGTCGACCAGCCGGTCCCGGCCCACCGCCAACGGCCTGCGTGCGCCGACCCGGTCAGCCCATTGCCCCAGCGCGTCCCGCACGGAACCAAGGTTAGCGGTCCCTCGGAAATGAGCGGGGTTCGGCGATCGTGATGGTGAGCACCCGACGCCGGGTGGGACGGACGGTGCGCCACTGCCGGTATCCACGTCAGTGCCCGGCCGGCTGGCCGGTGGGAGAATGTCCGCGTGACCGGCTGTGTAGCCTGCGAATTATCCCGGGGCGACCGTGAGCTGCCTGGTGGCCTCATCCACCGGACCACCTTTTGGCTCGTCGAGCACTGCATCGGACCGCTCGGCCTCGGGACATTGATCGTCAAGCCAGAACGCCACGTCACCTCGATGGGGGATCTGACGGTAGAGGAGGCGGCTGAACTCGGGCCGTTGCTCCGGGAAGCCTCCACGGTGGCCGGTCGGCTCGTTGCGGCTGATCAGGTCTACAACTGTCTCTGGTCCCACGCCGGAGGAAGTCCCGTGCACATCCACTTTGTCGTCCAGCCCGTCACGAAGGCGCAGATGGAACGTCTGGGCCTTCACGGCCCGCAGCTGCAGGCGGCAATGTTCTCTGTTGGCCAGCGACCTGACCGGCTTGAGATCGAGGCGGCCGCAACCAAGGCAAGGAGCTTGTTTGCCGCCTGACCGTGCATTGGGTGGTGGTAGCGGGGGCATCAATGCCAAGTCCGAAAGGCTGACGTCGTGCCCTCATCCTGCCCAGATAGGACGCCCCCGTCCTACGGAGCCGGCAAAGCAGTCGGGGTCACGCCGGCCGCGCCGCGCCGCACCCACACTTCATCCATCAGAGCACCACGCGGCGACATTTCCCATTCACGCGGGCCGGCCCCATCGTTTCCTGGAGCCTGATGCACTCGCGATTTTCCAGCGCCAAGCGGCCAAACGCCGAGGTGCTCCCGACGCATTGTGGTGCCCTCACGCAGCAATCGAGTTACCGACCCTCTCAAACTGAGCCCCATTGACCCGGGGACTGTTCACCGGTCAGCCTCCGGAGGCTCGGAGCGGGTCCGGAACAGAATGCGATTGAGCATCTGGTACTGCACCACCCACAAGGTGCCGTAGGCGGCGATATTGGCCACCAGCACGGCCGCCGTGTGACTCCAGTGGCTCCACCCTGCGGTCCTGCTGGCCATCATTCCGACGGCCAGGCTCGACACCACCAGTCCGGTGAACGACAGCGCGCAGAACGGCACGATCTGGCCGAACAGCGATCGCCGCCCTGTTGTGCTCCACACCCAACGCCGATTGAGCTCGAACGACGGCACCGTGCCCACGGCGGTGGCCATGACATTCGACCAGGTAGCCGGGAGTTCGACCAGGCCGACGAGAACGCCCAGCACGACCAGGCTCGTCGTGGTGGCCACCAGTGATACCGCCGAGTACTTCATCAGCCGGGTGATCGTGCCGCGCCGCACCGGCAGCCCGGCCATGACAACGGCGAGCCGTGCCGAAGATCGACGCCGGACGGACCCGGAAGGGGGCGGGTCCGGAGGCGGAGCATCGAGGGGCACGACCTGTTCACCGATCGGCCCGCTGGCCGGCGGCCACCGCCCCGTCTGGTTCAAGGTCGGCTGGATCACTTCGGCGAGGTGAGGTCGTAAACGGTCTGGTCACCGATGGTCTGGGCCTCGAAGTGGGACTCGACCCAGCTGGTGATGGCCGCGTCGCTCTTCCTCCCTCCCCCACCGGGAGCGCCGCCGCCTGCGGAGCCCGAGGAGATGAAGTAATGGATGTCTCCCTTGGCCACGTAGGCCTCGAAGGTGGTGAGGCTGATGTTCCCCCCCTCGCCGTTGAAACCGCCGATGGCCATCACCGGCTCGTCGGAGGCCAGCTCGAGCGTCGCCGCCGACTGCGATCCGAAGGTGGCAGCCGCCCAGCGGTAGGAGTCGGCGTCCGATCGGAGGGCCGTGGTCAGCGCCGTGCTGGTCGTGGCACCGGCACCGGCACCACCGGGACCGCCAACACCACCGGCACCGGATTCGGCACCACCATCTGCACCGACGCCGGCCCCGGCTTCGGCACCCTGACCGACGCCGGCCCCGGCGCCGGTGGGCGGCGCGCTTCCCGACCGGGCACTCCCACCCGATCCGGTGGGAGGCGTGCCCCCGGAGCCTGAAGCACCAGCTTCGCCACCTGCTCCGGTGGGGAGGCCTCCCGAGAATCCACCCCCGCCCGGCACCCCACCACCCCGGCCCGGCACCCCACCTCCGGCGCCGACGGCAAAGCCTCCTCCCGGCCCGCTCCCGGTGACGGTGGGTCCGGCCGACGGGATGCTCCCCGTGTGGACGGTCGTGATGGTGGTGGCCGAGTAGGCGACCGGCCCACTCAGGCCGGCCACCAGGCCGAGGGCGAGGGCGGCCGTCGTGATCTGACGGGTCAGTCTGGGGACGGCGGGCGCGGCCACGAGGGCGGCGGCGGCGACCAGGCCCGCCACCAGGACGAGCGGGTGCAACCACGGGACGTAGGTCGGCGTGCGCTGCAGGAGGGCGAAGGCCCAGATGGCGGAGACCACCAGAGCCGCCGCCCCGACAACCCGGGCGGCCATCCGGTGCCGGTTCTGCCACAGCATGCCGGCGCCCATACCGACGAGGGCAGCGATGGCCGGAGCCAGGGCCACCGTGTAGTAGGTGTGGATCACACCCTTGGAGAAGCTGAACACCGCGCCGGTGACGAGCAACCACCCGCCCCACAACAGGAGGGCGGCCCGGGTCCGATCGGTGCGGGGCGCCCGGCCCCGCCACACCAGCCCGGCCACCAGGGCCAGCACCGCCGCCGGCAACAGCCACGCGGCCTGGCCGCCCATGAGGTCGTTGAACAGGCGGAAGATGCCGGTGGCGCCGCTGAACCCGGTGCCGCTGCCACCGGCGCCACCGGAGAGGCGACTGAGCCCGTTGTACCCGAAGATGAGGTTGAGGATGCTGTTGTCGGGCGACCCGTCGATCATCGGACGGGACGCCACCGGCCACAGGGCGACGGCGGCCACCCACCACCCGGCGGACACCACGACGGCCACCCCCATCAGGACCAGCTGCCGGGCGCGGTGCCACAGACCGGTGGGAGCGGCCAGCAGGTAGACCCCGGCGAAGGCGGGAAGAACGGTGAAGGCCTGGAGCATCTTGGCCAGGAAGGCGAAGCCGATCAGCGCCCCGGTGGCCACGATCCACCTGGTGCCCGCCTTCTCGAGGGCGCGGACCAGGGTGTAGGCGGCCGCCACCAGCAACAGCACCATGAAGGCGTCCGGGTTGTTGAACCGGAACATGAGGGCGGCCACCGGGGTGGAGGCCAGCACGGCGCCGGCCAGCAGTCCGGCCGCCGGGCCGGACCACCGTCTGACGGCGGCAAAGACCAGGCCCACGGCCGCCACCCCTTCGAGCACCTGGGGCACGAGCATGCTCCAGGAGCTGAACTCGAACAGGCGCCCGGACAGCTCCATGGCCCACAGCGACCCCGGTGACTTGTCCACCGTGATGAAGTTCGAGGAGTCGATCGAACCGAAGAAGAACGCCTTCCAGCTCTTGGTGCCGGCTTGGACGGCGGCGGCATAGAAGCTGTTGGCGTAGCCCGAGATGCTGAGGTCCCAGAGGTAGGCCCCGGCGGTGACCGACAGCAGGACGATCAGCGCCGGGACCACCCAACGGGGAGACGGCGGGACGGTCCCCTCGGCCCGGGCACCGGTAGCCCGGGGATGGGCCTGTTCCGGCGGCTCCGGCCGGGCGACCGGGGCGTCGGGGGGCGTCGACACGGTGATGGACATGACGGCATCCTCGGACCCGCGGCTGGGAGTGGCCTGGGGACCGGCTGGGCGGAGGTTGGGACTTGCCGGCGACGTCCGCCCCGCCCGGCGACCGCTCCGGGACGGGATCGGTGGCCGCCTGTCGCCCGATGAATATAGACAATCCGATATAGTAAGGGGGTGGATCCAGCCACTGTCATTCGAGCGGTCCGGCGCCGCCAGGGACTGACCCAGGCCGAGTTGGCCCGGCGGGCCGGCACATCCCAACCGGTCATCTCGGCCTACGAGCACGGGCGCCGCGACCCCTCCTACGAAACGTTGCGGAAACTGGTGGAGGCGGCCGGTGAGCGGCTGCAGGTGGAGGCGGTCCGGCCGGGATCGGACGAACCACCGCCGGCCGACGTCGGGGAGCACGCCCGCCGCCTGCTCGACGTGCTCACGCTGGCCGACGCCATCCCCACCCGCCGGCGCTCCCCCCTCCTCGCCGCGCCCCGGCTCGTATCCCGGTGAAGCCGCTGACCCTGGCCCAGCGGGTCCTGGCCATCGAGTCGTCCCTGGCCGACGTTCCCCACGCCTTCGGGGGCGCGTTGGCCCTCGCCTACTACGCCGAGCCGCGGGCCACGGTCGACATCGACGTCAACGTGTTCGTGCCCGCCGATCGATTCGCGGAGGTGGCCGCACCCCTGGCCCGGCTGGGTGCGCCGGCCGACGATCCGGCCGTCGAAGCGCTCGTCCGGCGCGACGGCCAGGTCCGCGTGATGTGGGATGCCACCCCTGTCGACCTCTTCTTCTCCTACGACCCGTTCCACGAGGCGGCGGCGGCGGCACGCCATCGGGTGCCGTTCGGCGACGACACCATTCCCATCCTCGCCGCCGACCATCTGGTCGTGTGCAAGGTGGTGTTCAACCGCCCGAAGGACTGGGTCGACATCGACGCCATGCTGGCCGCTGGGACAGCCGTCGACGCGGCCGAGGTGCTGCGCTGGGTGGCCCGTATCGCCGGCGACGAGGATCCGCGGTACAACCGGATCGCCGCCGTCCTCACCGGCCGCTGACAACCGCGGATGCCCACCCGGCCCGGTGCTGCCGGCGGGGCGCGGGACGGGGTCCGGAGACCCGGCCCCTAAAAACCATTAACCGGATGGGTATAATCGGGTTTCTCAGGCACCAGGGAGGCTCGATGACCACCAACGAGATCGCCGCCGCGACAAGGATCCAGGTCCGGCCGTTGACGCCCCGCATCGGAGCCGAAATCAGCGGGGTGGACCTGGCCACGGATGTGCCCGACGAGACGAGGGCGGAGATCCGGGCCGCCCTCCTCGCCCACCGGGTCGTGTTCTTCCGCGACCAGCAACTCGACGCCGACGGTCAGCTGGCCTTCGCCCGGGGGCTCGGTCCGCTCACCCGGGCCCATCCGACCCTTCCGGCCAGCCGCGAGAGCCCGGCACTGTTCGACCTCGACTCGCAAGCCGGCGCCGCCGCCAACCACTGGCACACCGACGTGACATTCGTCGAACAACCACCGACCTTCTCGATTCTGCGGGCCGTCATCATCCCCGAGATCGGCGGTGACACCCTGTGGGCCAACACGGTGGCCGGCTACGAGGACCTTCGGCCGAGCATCCGCGCCCTGGCCAACGAGCTCCGGGCCGTGCACACCAACGGGCAGGACTACGGGCGGGTCGATGTGGCCAAGGCCAAGGGAAGGCTGCGGCCCGAGGAGCTCGAGCACCTGAAGACCTTCGTGTCCACCGTCTACGAGACGGAGCACCCCGTCGTGCGGATCCATCCCGAGACGGGAGAGCCGGCGCTGCTGCTCGGCGGCTTCGCCCAGCGGCTGGTGGGGCATCAGTCGGCGGAGTCGGTCGACATCCTGCGCACCCTGCAGGCCTACGTGACCCGCCCGGAGAACACCGTGCGCTGGCAGTGGCGGGCCGGCGACGTCGCCGTGTGGGACAACCGCTCGACGCAGCACTACGCCATCTACGACTACGGGACCCGTCACCGCCACGTCCAGCGCATCACCACCGCAGGCGTGACCCCGGTGGGACTGGACGGCCGGCCGAGCATCTCGCTGGCCGGTGACGCGGTGGACTACTACCGGGAGAACTGAGAGGACCGGGCCCGGCGCACAGGGCCGGCGGCCCGGTGCGCGGCCCTGCCGATGGCCGTCCGGGCGGACGCGTGGCCGCCGTTGCTCTAACTGCCGGTCATCTTCGTCTCCAGGGCGTCGATGCGATCGGCCAGGTCCTTCAGACCACCCTTGGTGTGGATGTCGAGCCGATCGAGGATCTCCACGGTGTCGTCATAGGTGTGCTGCGATCGGAGATCGCTGGCCTGACTCTGCACGTTCTGGCCCACCATGATGACCGAGAGCAACACCAACTGGAGGAACGTCTGCGCGATCCATGCCACGATCCCCTCGCCTCCTGGCTTGAGTGCCGGGCGGAGGCCCAGCAGCGCGACCACGGCGAAGACGTACGCGCACCACATCGACCCGACCAGGTTGGTCAGGAACACTGCAATTTTGGCGTTCACGCCACTGGCCCGCTGGACCTCGCCTCGCAGACCACGGATGCTGATCGCCTGTCTGACGAGATGATGGGCCTTCACCGGTTTCGGTATGTGCACTCCGTCGCTCATCGTTCCTCCTTGCTGGGCTGCAAAAGAGCATCTCACCCCGGCGAAGTGACACCGCCGACCCACCGCGCCGCCGGCGGGGCCGTCTCCTGATCCACCGCGCCGCCGGCGGGGCCGTCTCCCCGTCGTGATGGTCCCGCGGCCGGGAGGAGGGTGCAGGCACGTCCGACCCCGGAGCGCCGGTGGTTCGTCTGCGATCAGGCCGCCCCGCCTTCGGTCCGAGAGGTCGCTGCCGCCCGTCCCCTGATCATCTCGATCACCTCTTCGGTTCCGTACCCATGGTGTCGGGCGAAGTCGACCAGCTCGTTGACCTTGCGGAGCACGGCGCTCTGCTCCGGGGTGCCGACAACGGTGATGCCCCGGCCGCGGCGGAACTCGAGGAGCCCCTCGTCCCGAAGGATGTGCATGGCCCGCAGGACGGTGTTCTTGTTCACCCCGAGGACGGCGGCGATGTCTCTGACCAGGGGCAAGCGATCACCCGGCACAGCCTCACCGTCGGCAATGGCCCGACGGATGTCGGCCGCCACTTGGTCGTGCAGGGGAACCGGACCCGTCCGGTCGATCTCAACGAGGTACATAGTACTAGTGACTATAGATTCATCCTCTACGGCGGGGCAACGGTGCCCCGCCACGTCGCCGCCCCGCCACGTCGGTGCCCCGCCACGTCGGTGCCCCGCCACGTCGGTGCCCCGCCACGTCGCTGCCCCGCCACGTCGGTGTCGACACGTCGATCGCCGCCCTTGCCGTACCTGATTTACTAGTTATATCATAACTATTATGACTCTAACACAGCTAGGAACGGCGGCCACCGTCATCGATGAGCTGAGCCGCCGGCGGCGGATCGGCATCCTGCTCATCTGCTCGATGAGCCTCCTCATCGTGGGACTGGACATCACCATCGTCAATGTCGCCCTGCCCTCCATCGGGCGGGACTTCGGCGCCCCGCTCTCGGGCCTGCAGTGGGCGGTCGACTCCTACACCCTGGTCCTGGCCAGCCTGCTCATGCTCTCCGGATCGATGGCCGACCGTCTCGGGCGCCGGCGGACCTTCGTCATCGGGTTGCTCACCTTCGCCGGCGGCTCCCTGCTCTGCAGCCTGGCCCCGAGCCTCAGCGCCCTCATCGTCTTTCGCATGGTCCAGGCCGTGGGCGGGTCGATGCTCAATCCCGTGGCCATGTCGATCATCACCAACACCTTCACCGTTCCCCGCGAGCGGGCCCAGGCCATCGGGGTCTGGGCCGCGGTCGTCGGGGTGTCCATGGCCATGGGGCCGGTGGTGGGCGGGCTGCTCGTGACCTCGGTCGGCTGGCGGTCGATCTTCTGGATCAACATTCCTGTGGGCCTGGCCGCGGTTTGCCTGGCCCGGCGCTACATCCCCGAGTCCAGGGCACCGGTGGCCCGGAAGGTGGACGTCCCCGGGCAGGTGCTGGTGATCATGATCCTGTCCTCGGTGACCTACGGCATCATCGAAGGCCCGGTGGCGGGATGGTCGTCGGATCTCATCCTCGGCGCCTTCGTCGTGGCCGCCGCGTCGCTGGCCGCGTTCCTGTTCTGGGAGCGCAGGGCCGACCAGCCGCTCGTCGATCTGCGGTTCTTCGGGTCGGTGCCGTTCTCCTCCGCGGCCCTCATCGCCGTGGCCGCCTTCGCGGCACTCGGTGGGTTCCTCTTCCTCAACACGCTCTATCTCCAGGATGTGCGCGGGCTCTCCCCGCTCCGGGCCGGCATCGACACCTTGCCCATGGCGGCCATGGCCGTGCTCCTCCCTCCCATCTCGGGCCGGATCGTCGGCCGGCGAGGGGGTCGGATCCCCCTGCTCATCGCCGGCGCGGCTCTGACCGCCTCGTGCCTGATGCTGGTCGGGTTGTCTGCCGCCACCCCGTTCACATGGCTGTTCACCGCCTACGTGATCTTCGGGATCGGCTTCGGCTTCGTGAACGCACCGATCACCACGGCCGCCGTTTCGGGCATGCCCAGGGCCCAGGCCGGTGTGGCTGCGGCCATCGCCAGCACCTCGCGCCAGATCGGCCAGACTCTGGGCGTGGCAGTCGTCGGCTCGCTGGTGTCCACTTCCCTGCAGAAGGGGGAACGTCTCGACTTCGCCCTGGCCAGCCGGACCGGCTGGTGGGTCCTGGCCGTATGCGGAGCGGGCGTGTTGGCCCTCGGCCTGGTGGCCACATCTGCGTGGGCCGGGTCCACGGCCCGACGCACGGCCGAGGCGATCAACCCTGAGAACCTCGGGGACCAGGAGGCATGACCAAGCCCGGTGCCCGCCGCCAGCGAGCGGCCCGGGAAGTGTGGCAGGCCATGGCCGAGTTGGTGCTGGACAACGAGCGGCGACGCGAAGTCAGCGATCGGGTCGGTCTGAGCTTCGGGAAGATCCGGGCACTGAGGCGCATCGCCGGCCGGGCCATGCCCATGAGGGAGCTGGCCGCGCTGCTCGGTGTGGATCCCCCCAACCTGACCACGGTGGTCGACGACCTCGAGCGGATGGGTCTGGTCGAGCGCCAGGCCCATCCCACCGACCGGCGGGTCAAGCTGGTGGCGGCCACGGATTCGGGAATGGAGCTCGCCCGGCGGGCGGAGGAGATCCTGGCCCGGCCCCCCGCCGGCCTGTCCGAGCTCCCGGCCGCCGACCTCGATGTGCTGGGGGAGATCCTGTCCCGGGTCCGAGGAGGGCAGCGACCCGGATCATGACGGCCGACCGTGGACGGCAGGTCCACGTGGGTCATCCGGCGGGCCACCGCACAGCTGACGGGCGGTGGTAGACAGAGCCGATGCGCTACACCCGCATCCTGAACGACGCGGATGGCCGGGCACGATTCGAGGACGGCGAGACCTCGATGGCCGGCACGGAGTTCGCGCCGCCGGCCCCGGCCCTTGACGCCTCGACCGCGGTACCCGTCCGGGAGATGATGTTCATCCGGTTCCCCGCCGGATGGACCCATCCGGCCCACCCGGCGCCGGCCCGGCAATGGATGTTCGTGCTGTCCGGGAGGGGCCAGACCACTGCCGGCGGTGAGACCAGGGGGTGGGGGCCGGGCGATGTCTTCTTCCTCGAGGACACGTCGGCTCCGGGCCATGGGACGACCATTCTGGAGGAGGCGGTGCTGGCCGTGGTCCGCCCCTAGGGCCTAGGCGGGACGGCGATCGACCGGCCCACCGGACCTGATGTCGGTGCCGGGCCGGACTGTGTGTCATCGGTGTGAACTCCGTACCGGCACAGCAGGCCGAGGGCCGATCCCTCCGGCGCTCATCGGAGGGCCCGGTCCGAACGGCTACCGTGAGCCCGGTGCAACGGCGTCTCCGATCAACAATCGTGTCCGTCCTGCACGGCGAATCGGCTGTCGCACCGGCGGTGTTCAGCGGTGCCGTGGTGGCGGTGGTCTCGTACCTGATCGGCCCCAACAGGGGCGACGTCCGGGTGGACGCGGCCCTGGCCAGCATCGCCAGCTTCCTCTTCGGCATCCTGATGGCCTTCACCATCGTCCGCACCCGTGAGCGGCTGGCCCTGGTGCAGGACCTGGTGAGCAAGGGAAACGCCTCCCTGCTGGCCATCTTCAACCTGATGGAGGTCTTCCCCGAGGACGTGCGCTCCCTCACCCGTGTCCTCATCGACCGCCAGCTCACCGACCAGATCGACTACCGACTGGTGGACAACTATCTGTCGGCACCGTCCCATCAGGAATTGACCAGAACGGTCATCTCCCTCGAACCGCGCACTCCACAACAGGAAGTCGTCTACAAGGAAGCGGTCGAGATCTGCATCGACATGGGGTCCAACCGTGCCCTCATCGAGGCCACCGGCGGCCAGTCCCTCTCGACCATCGAATGGAACGGGCTCCTGCTCCTGCTCCTGCTGCTCATGGCCCTGATCGCGGTACTGCCCGGGGGGACGCTGTGGGGAGCGCTGGTCGCCGGGGTGATGGCGGGGACGCTGGTGACCCTCGTCATCATCCTGCGCAAGTTGGATCGGCTGCGTTGGCACGAGCGGACCACGATCTGGGAGCCCACCGCCCGGCTCTTCCGCAGCATGGGGAGGGACCCCTACGTGCCCCGCGATGTCATCGACAGCGGCCGCTACCGCCCCACCGGACGCATCCGCGTCGCCGACTACCCCGATCCGTACCCGCATCGGACGAGCAAGATCGTCACGGTGGAGGAGTTCGACCACACGGGCACCCCGCAGGAGGCGAGACGGGCCATGAGCATGGAGCTGGCCGACGGGCCCCCCGACTGACACTGCCTTCGACAAACAGGACTGACACTGCATTCGACAAACAGGAGGGAGCGGAAGGGCTGGGAGGGCCGCCTTCTCGGATCAGTACGAGCGGGCCACCACCGCCACCAGCGATCCCTCGTCGGCCTCGTCCCCTCCGATCGCCCCGTCCTCCGCCCCGGCCGGCCGCAGGCAACGCACGCTGACCGACTGGGCGGCCAGCTCGGTCTCCCCGGCCTCGCCCAGGCTGGTCCAGGGGATGCGGGCGAACCCCGTCCCCGCTGCCTCCACCGCCTCGGGCACCGACGACACCTCTGCCGTCCGCGACCGCCGGAAGGCCAACGCCTCCCCGCGTAGCTCGTCGCCGGCCCGGGCCAGGACCGAGCCCACCTCGGCGGCGGCCGACGCCAGGGGCACCGTGGCCTTGGAACGGGTGTGCCGGGTGACCACGGTCACGTTCCCCTCGGCCAGGTCCCGGGGGCCGATCTCGACCCGCGCCGGTACGCCCTTCAGCTCCCAGTCGACCGACCGCCGCCCGAACGAGGTGTCCACCCGGTCGTCCAGGCGGGCCCGATGCCCGGCGCCGACGAGCTCGGCCATCACCGACTCGGCCGCGGCGCGGGCGGAGGGGTCCTCCCGGACCAACACCACCACCACCTCGACCGGCGCCAGGAGCGGCGGCAGCCGCAGTCCGGCGTCGTCCCCGTGCGCCATGATCAGCGCCCCGATCAACCGGGTCGAGACCCCCCACGACGTCTGCCAGGCGTACTCCCGGGCGCCGCCGTCCTCGCCCGCGAACTGGATGCCGAAGACCCGGGAGAAGTTCTGCCCCAACTCGTGGCTGGTCCCCATCTGGAGGGCCTTGCCGTCGCCCATCATCCCCTCGCAGGTCCACGTGCGGGTGGCCCCGGCGAACCTTTCCCGTGCTGTCTTGTGCCCGGTGAGGACCGGGATGCCGGCCACCTCGACCATGGTGTCGACGTAGACGTCGGCCAGGATCTGCAGGGCGTAGGCCCGGGCCTCGGCCTCGGTGGCATGCGCGGTATGGCCCTCCTGCCAGAGGAACTCGCTGGTGCGGAGGAACAGACGGGGTCGCAGCTCCCACCGGACCACGTTGGCCCACTGGTTGATCAGCAGCGGGAGGTCCCGGTAGCTCTGCACCCACTTGGCGAAGTAGCTGTTGATCACCGTCTCGCTGGTGGGCCGGACCACCACCGGCTCCTCCAGTTGGCGGCCACCGCCGTGGGTGACCACGGCCAGTTCGGGACTGAACCCCTCGACGTGCTCGGACTCGAGCTTGAGATAGGACTCGGGGATGAAGAGGGGGAAGTACGCGTTCTCGGCCCCGGCCGCCTTGATCCGGATGTCGAGGGCGGCCTGCAGCCGTTCCCAGATGGCATACCCCCAGGGACGGATGACCATGGTGCCGCGGACCGGGCCGTTGTCGGCCAGCTCGGCCCGGGCCACGACCTCCTGGTACCAGCGGGGAAAGTCCACATCCCGGGGAGTGAGGGCGCCCTTGGCGGGCTGGACTGGGTTGGCTGCGGTCATGGGAGCGCAGGATACCGGTCGGGAGACCGCTCCTCGCCGGAGGGGTGGCGGCGGCCGCGGGTTCGCCGGGTGGCGACGACAGGAACGGTCGATCGCCCCTGCCATAAGGGTCCCGGCCCGGCTGCCGGCGGGCTGCGCAGCGGTATCCCCGTGGAAGGGCCCGAGGCAGCTCCGCGGCGGCGGCCCGAGGGGGCGCCCGAGGCGAAGGCGGGACGGCCATGGCCGTTAGCATCGGGCCCCATGTCGATTCTGGAGACCTCATGACAGATGTATCGGGACAGGGGATGTCCGTCCCCAGCCGGCTCGGGGTTGCGGCCCGCTTCGAGGACGGTCAGCTCCTGTTCGAGCTCAGGCCCCAACCGGAGACGCTGCACCACGGCGTGGTGCGGGCCAGCGTCCTCTCGTTCGTCATCGATGTGGTGGCGGGGATCCCCCTGGACCAGGACGCCGGCGTGTGGACGCTCACCTCGGACATGTCGGTCCGGATGCGGCCGATGGCGGCACCCGGGCGCATCGACGCCACCAGCACGATCCTTCGCCAGGGCCGGCGGTCGGCAACCAGCCTGGTCGAACTGAGAACCGACGAGGGAGCAGCCATCGCCACCGGTGCCATCGGCTTCGTGAACATCTCTCGCCAGGCCACCGACCCACCGAAGCCCAACGTGCCGCTCGGGCAGGTCCCTCTGATCTTCCGCGATCCCGGCACGCTCTCCCGGCCACTGCGCGACGAGGCCGGCATCGAAGTGGTCGACGCGGCCGAGGGCGTGGTGCAGGTCGAGGTGACGCCGGACCTCCGCAATCCTGCCGGGACGCTCCAGGGGGCGATGGTGGCGCTCCTGGCCGAAGCCGCGGCCGAGGATCTCGTGGCCACACGTTTCGAGTCGCCCGTCGTGGTCACCGATCTCGATCTCCGCTATCTCCGCAAGACCCAGGTCGGTCCGGTACGCACCCGGAGCACCCTCCTGGGCGCCGGACCGGACGCACCCGTCCAGGTCGAGCTCATCGACACGTCCACGGATCAGATCACCACGCTGGTGTACGCCCGCGCCGTCACCGTCCCCTGACCCGCGGCCCGGCCTGCCGCAGGGGTGAGGCTGTCACCGGGGTGCCGCGGCCGGAGGGGTGCGCCGACCGGAAGGGTACGCGTCGACCGGAAGGGGGTGCGTCGACCGGAAGGGGGTGCGTCGACCGGAAGGGGGTGCGTCGACCGGAAGGGGGTGCGCCGACCGGAAGGGTACAGTGACCGGCCGTGGAGCCCAACTACGCCCCTACCCCCGAGATCACATTCCCCGACGGCTTTGTCTGGGGCACGGCTACCGCCGCCCATCAGATCGAGGGCGGCAACGTCAACAACGACTGGTGGGCATGGGAGCACAACCCAGACTCGGGGTGCGCCGAGTCGAGCGGCGACGCCTGCGACTCGCTTCACCGCTGGGCCGAAGACGTCCAGCTCGTGGCCGACATGGGACTGCAGGCCTATCGTTTCTCCCTCGAGTGGAGTCGAATCGAGCCTGCCGAAGGCGAGTTCTCCATCGCTGCTCTCGACTACTACCGCCGCATCTGTGCAGCCTGTCGCGAGCGCGGCATCGTCCCGGTAGTGACGTTCCACCACTTCACCACCCCGACCTGGCTCACCGATCGGGGCGGATGGGAGGCCGAGGACGTGGCCGAGGTATTCGCTCGTTTCGTCACCCGGTCGGCAGCCCACATCGGGGATCTCATCGGTTGGGCCTGCACCATCAACGAACTCAACCTCATCGGCGTCATGGGCTATGCCCTCGGGTCGTCGCCGCCGGGGGTGAAGGACGACTTCGTCCGGCACCTGGCCGTCAACGAGAACGTCGTCCGGGCGCATCGCCTGGCGGTGGACGCCCTCCGATCCGGTCCCGGCCACTACCCCGTGGGTCTGACCCTGTCGATGGACGAGATGGTGGCCGAGCCGGGCGGGGAAGAGGTGCTCGCCGCCGCCCGCGAGATCCTCGAGGACAGGTTCATGCGGGGAGCCGAGGGTGACGACTTCATCGGGGTCCAGTGCTACTCGCGCGTCCACTTCGGTCCCGAAGGCCAAGCCCCCAACGAACCCGGCGTCCCGGTCACTCAGATGGGCTACGAGTACTGGCCGCAGGGAGTGGAGCATTGCGCCCGGCGGGCGGCGGCGGTGTCCGGGCTCCCCGTCCTCCTGACCGAGAGTGGGATCGCCACCGAGGACGACACCGAGCGCATCGCCTACATCTCCGAGGCCCTCCGGGGCGTCTGGCGCGCCATCGACGACGGCGTGGACATCCGCGGGTACTTCGTGTGGAGCCTGCTCGACAACTTCGAGTGGTCCAACGGGTTTGCGCCCAGGTTCGGGCTCCACAGTGTCGACCACTCCACGTTCGCCAGGACCCCCAAGCCCAGTGCATCGTGGTTCGGAGCCGTGGCCAGAGCGAACGGCCTGCCGGCGCCCCAGGCCTGAGGGGCCTCACCGAGGCGGCGGCGGCGTTATCATCGGTCCACCACCGGGTCGGCGCCCGGGCCCGATCGGGCCGAGGACCGGCACGGGCTCCGGAGGAGCCTTCATGAGCGACCCATGGACACCGAGGCCTGAAGACCACTTCACCTTCGGGCTGTGGACGGTGGGAAATCCGGGACGCGACCCCTTCGGGCACGAGGTCCGGCCACCACTCGATCCCGTGGTCACCCTGCACCACCTGGCCGAACTCGGCGTCTATGGCGTGAGCTTCCACGACGACGATCTGGTGCCCTACGGATCGTCGGCCCCCGAACGGCAGGTCGTCCTCAAGCGCTTCGGCCAGGCGCTCGCGGACACTGGCCTGAAGGTCCCGATGGTCACCTCCAACCTGTTCTCACGTCCGATCTTCAAGGAGGGCGCGTTCACGGCCAACGATCCAGAGGTGCGCCGGTTCGCGGTCAAGAAGGCGTGTGACGCCATCGACCTCGGGGCCGAGTTCGGCGCCGAGATCTTCGTCATGTGGGGTGGACGGGAGGGAGTCGAAGCCGACGCGGCCAAGGATGTCAGGACCGCACTGGATCGGTACAAGGAGGCGGTGGATCTCTGCTGCGGGTACATCCGTGACCAAGGCCTGCCCATGCGCATCGCCATGGAACCCAAACCGAACGAACCTCGCGGGGATATCCTGCTGCCGACGGTCGGACACGTCCTCGCCTTCATCGGAGCCTTGGAGTGGCCGGACATGGTGGGGGTCAATCCCGAGTTCGCCCACGAGACGATGAGCGGGCTGTCCTTCTCGCACGCCGTGGCCCAGGTGCTCTGGCACGAGAAGCTCTTTCACATCGACCTCAACGCCCAGCGGATCGGGAAGTTCGACCAGGACTTCCGATTCGGCTCCGAAGGGATTCGAGACGCCTTCTACCTCGTGAAGCTGCTCGAGGAGGCCCGGTGGGACGGGATGAGGCACTTCGATGCGCACCCCTACCGGACCGAGGACGACGCCGGCGTCTGGGAGTTCGCCCGGGGTTGCATCCGCACCTACCTGATACTGGCGGACAAGGTCCGGCGATTCGGGGAGGACGAGGAGATCCAGGAGGCCCTGCGGGTGGCCAAGGTCTCGGATCTGGACGAGCGGACGGCGGGGGCCGACGGGCTGGCTGCCCTCCGGAAGGGCTCCTACGACGAGGATGCGCTCGGTGCACAGGGCTACGGACACGAGCGCCTCGATCAGCTGGTGACGGAGTTGCTGCTCGGAGTGCGCTAGTGCCCGCGGTCGTCGGCGTCGACTCCTCGACGACGTCGTGCAAGGTGCAGGTGCGCGATGCGGACTCGGGGGCGCTGATAGCCACGGGACGAGCGCCCCATCCCCGGACCGCTCCACCCCGCAGCGAGCAGGACCCACAGGCGTGGGAGGTCGCGCTCTCCCGGGCCCGGGCCATGGCCGGCGGGCCGGGGAGCCCGCCCGCCGCCATATCGGTCGCCGCACAACAGCACGGGGCCGTCATCCTCGACGGCCACGGTCAGGTGGTGCGGCCGGCCAAGCTGTGGAACGACACCGAGTCGGCGGCGGACGCTCAGGAGCTCGTGGACGAGCTCCCGGGGGGTGCCGGTGCGTGGGCCAAGGCATGTGGAAGCGTTCCCCTGGCCAGCTTCACCATCGCCAAGCTCCGGTGGCTACGGCGCTGCGAACCGGAATCGTTCCGACGGATGGGCTCCGTGCTCCTCCCCCACGACTGGCTCACCTTCCGGCTCACGGGCCAGATGACGACCGACCGGGGGGATGCCTCGGGCACCGGCTACTGGTCCCCGGCCGAGGGTCGCTACCGACCGGATCTGTTGAGGCTGGTGGACGACCACGTCGACTGGGAGTCCGTGCTCCCGCCCGTGCTCGGCCCCCGGGCCATAGCCGGGGAATGGTCCGGCGTCGGGTCGATCGTCGGGCCGGGAACGGGCGACAACATGGCCGGTGCGCTGGGGCTCGGCCTGCGGCCCGGAGACCTCTGCCTCAGCCTGGGGACGAGTGGCGTGGCCTGCACGGTCGCCGAGGCACCGTGCGCCGATCCGTCCGGGACGGTGGCCGGGTTCGCCGATGCCACCGGCCGGTTCCTCCCACTGGTCTGCACCCTCAACGCCACCAAGGTGACCGACTCGGTGGCCCGGCTCCTCGGCATGGGACCGGAGGAGTTCGACGCGCTGGCCCTGTCAGCCCCCGCCGGAGCCGGGGGCCTGGTGCTCGTTCCCCATTTCGACGGGGAGCGGACGCCGAACCGACCGGGGGCGACGGGCACGCTGGCCGGAATCCGGAACGATCTGTCCGCGGCCAACCTGGCCAGAGCGGCCGTCGAGGGGGTGGTGTGCAACCTCCTGGCCGGCGCCGACTCCCTGATGGCCTGTGGCCGGACCGGTGGTCGCCGGGTGTTCCTGGTCGGAGGTGGGGCGCGCAGCGCGGCCTACCGGCAGGTCGTGGCCGACCTGGTGGGCCGGCCGGTGATCGTGCCCCCGGAATCGGACCTGGTGGCGTTGGGCGCCGCCGTCCAGGCGGCCGCCCTGTTCCACGGGTGCGGCTTCGATGCGCTGGCCGAGGCCTGGAACCTCGGAGCCGGAGCTACCGTCGAGCCTGACGACACCGTGGATCATGTCGCCGTCCGGACTGCATTCTCGGAGGAGGTGCAGAGGGCGGGGCCATGATCTTCGGGCCACCGTTCCCCATGGCCGCTACCGCCGTGTCGATCCGAAGATCAGGGGAGCCGGGACCTGCCGGTCAGGGGATACCGGGGGATGCGGTCAGGGGATACGCAGCTCGTGCCCGGCCTCTCGAGTCGAACTGCGCCCTGAACACCCGCGTAGTGCGTAGTAGGTCCACTTCCGCCATCTCAAACAGGTGAGCGGCGATATCGCCCTCTCCGGACCTTCCGCACGTACAGAGGAACCAGGGCAGGCGGCTGCCGTCATCGGCCGACAAGGGAGGGACTGGCATCGGCTCATGGTGCTCCATGGGAATAGCTCTACCCACAATTGGACGCCGCCAATCGGAATTCCTGCATCCGATCGCAATGCCTGCCGTCCCGCACGGACCGATTCCGGGTGGAACCGGTCGGCAGCCGGCACCTCGGCAGCCGGCAGGGCGCGCTGGCCCCTTGCTGTGGAAGGGACCGGCGCACAGGCCCAGGTCAGGAAAGGAAAGCGGCATCCTTCTCTTCGTGACGGGCGGCGACGCTACATCTACCCCGCGGCCAACGGCCCCAAACATGCGATCTCGTGCCCTGAGACCCCCGCACCCCACCGCCCGGCGGAACCCATCGGGCCGGCCCGCCGACCGCCGGGTGTTCAGCTCCTCAGTCGGGCACCGCGGTGAGGTTCGTCCGAGGCGGTCGGGGTGCGGTCCTCGATATGCGTCCAGCGCAGAGCCAGGACGGCGACGTCGTCGACGGGTCCGTTGGGGGTCAGCTCATCGACCAGCTCAGTCAGGAGGGCGTCGAGTTGGCGGTCGTCGCCATCGGCGATGTCGCGGAGGCGGGCCAGCCCGACATCGAGGCTCTCCCCTCGTCGCTCGATGAGTCCATCGGTGAAGGCGAGCAGCGTGGAGCCCTCCGGAATCGTGAAGACGGTGGCGATGTACTCGGTGTCCGTTTCGACACCGATAGGAGGGCCGACCTCCATGTTCACGAAATCGGCGCCGGTCCGAGTCATGAGCAACGGCGGAAAGTGCCCGGCGCTGGCCAAGGCGACCTCCCGGGTCCTCACATCGACGCTTCCGCAGAGGATGGTGGCGAAGTGCTCGTCCCGGCCGATGTCCAAGAGATGGCACAGGGCGGAGAGGATGGCATTCGGTTGGTACCCCTGAGCGGCATAGGCACGTATCGAATGGTGCAGCGAGGCCATGAGGGTGGCGGCATCCATCCCCTTGCCCGACACGTCCCCGACCACGAAGAGCGCCCGGTCACCCGGACAACTCACAACGTCATACCAGTCTCCGCCCACATCCATCGTCTCGAGCCCGGCGACGTAGCGGGCACTCATGGCCAGACCTTCGATGCGGGGCAGCTCGTCGGGCAGCAGTGCACGCTGAAGCGTTCTGGCGATGCTGGCCTGCTCGGCGTAGAGCCGCCGGTTCTCGGCGGCAAGCCTCTCCGCTGATCGTCGACGTCTGGTCAGCCGCTCCGTCATGAGGGCGGCCCCGATCGTGACCACGATTCCGAGGAGGGCGACGATCAGGGCCAGGCTCCGGGTCAGCGCACCGCCCAGCGCCTGTGTCGAAGTCCCCACCAGGGTGAGAGAGGTGTTGGCGAACGGAAACGTCGTCGTCGCCTTCCGTCCGGTGATCGGCAGGTGAGAGGTCGTCGTCTCCAGAAGAGCGCTCGGTTGCTCGGTCTTCCCCAGGTAGAGCGCGTAGTCGAGGTCGGAGAAGGCGAATGACTTCGGAAGGGTCACCTTCCGCCCCGGTGGGAGCGCCATCTCGACATAGATGCCGAAATCCGAGGGGACGGCCGGCGGCCGGTACGCGTAGCCGACGCGCGTGCCTCGGTCGGCGAACCCGGTGACCACGAGCGCGGATGACGAAGGGGGGCCGGCGAAGAACCGGCAGTCGGAGATCGGCGGTCGGAGATCGGACTGTCCGATGGTGGTCACCACCCGGATCGATCCGCCGCTCAGGTCACAGAGCACGGCGTAGGCGAAGCTGCCGTCCGGCCCCACGGACGGGGCCATCGAGGCTTCGAACCTGGCGGGATCACCGCCGGTCGCAGCCGCAGTGGCGGCCACGGCCGCGAGTGGTGTCTCGACGTTCGGGATGGCTGCCCCCAAGGCGATTCCGGCCTCACTCACCTGAAGGCCGAGCAGTCGGTTCTCGTTGCGGTTGTCGACGGTGGCGGCCAGAAAAGCCAGGCTGGCCGTGACGGCGAAACCGACGATCAGCACGATCAGGGTGAGGCGGGCCACCAGCCTGTCACGGAGCGGCATCCATTCATGTTTCCACATCGGCCGCAGGGCCGACGCGTTTCATATCGATGGAGATCCCGGTCGGCCATCTGCCGCTCTCCGGCCATCCCCACTCCACACAACGGGCTCACCGATCGATCGAACCGGAGGTTTGGCGACCGGCGGGCTCGGGTAGAACCGGAGGGTGCCCATGCACTCGTGCTTTGCCGCTGGTTGGGAGTCCATGCCCGGCTCGGAGGTGTGCCCAGGCTGTCTGTGTCACCCTTCGCCGTTGCCGGCAAGGAGGACAGAAGCCGCTCGTGGAGACCGGATCGAGTGGACCGAGTCACCCGAGCGGGTGTCGCCGAGCGTGGGCCACAGCTGTCCGGCCGGTCGAGCCAGGTCCCGCCGCCTGGCTCCCGGCCTGACAGCCTGGTGGCGGTCGGGCACGTGGGCGGTGGACCACCGGCGTGAGCTCGTACAGGCCCGATCTCAGCCGGCACGGAGCCGCGTGACTGTAACGGAGAGGTACAGAAGCCCGTCTTTCCCTGAGGGAGAGCGCCCGTCTTTCCCTGAGGGAGGAGAGCGGGAGTATGGCCGGCCAGACAGCGAGCATCGGAGGAGATCATGAAGGTACGGCTGCAGCTGATTGCAGTGGCTTGCGTTCTGGCCGTGACGCTTCTGGCGCCGGTCCTGGGGTCGACCTCCGCGGCCACCGCGGCAACCTCACAGAGCAACAGCAATCTCTATCCCATCGACTACGTCGTCAAAGCATCCACGACGCTGGCCAAGCTGAATCAGACGGTCACCGTTCCTCCGGGGGTCTTCAAGGGCTCTCTCAACCTGACCACGTTCGTGCTCCGGGGAACGTTGACCCTCCCGCCTGCGTCCACCACGGTCAGCCTGGCCGGCCTCGGCCTGGCCAAGGCCACCTTCGAGCTGGCCCCGACCAAGGAGGTCACCGGAAAGGTGAACCTCAACACGTTGACGGTCACTTCGACCGCATCCTTCAATGTCCTGGTCACGTCGGTGAAGCCGCTCGGGCTCCCGCTCAACCTGGTGGGCAGCAGCTGTGGCACGTCGAAGCCGGTGTCGGTGACGTTCAGCGGGAAATTCGCCTTTACCGGCAGCTCGAAATTCTCAGGCGACTACACCATCCCACCCCTCAAGAACTGCGGGCCGGCCACGACCGCCCTCAACCTGGTGATCCCAGGGCCGAACAACGTGTTCAACGCTTCGTTCGCACCGGCGCCCTGAGGCCTCTCCGGGCACAGATCGCCGGCCACCTGAGGCGGGACACGCCGCCTGGCCGGAGCCCGGTTCGCAGATCCCTTCGGATCGGGTCCCTGGGCCGTGCCGGGCGGGCGGTCGTAACAGACAGGGTCGCTCCCCCCTCTTGTTGCCCGGTCGAACACGGGATCGGTGCCTGTCCACGGGCCCGATCCTGTGACCCGCGACCGGTCCTTGAGCGCGGCACGGCCCACCATTGTCTGAAGTAAGTTTGGGAGCCAGGTTGACCTGCAGTGTTGCCTGGGCTTGGGTCCGCGGGGGAGATGCGGATGCCGTTGCGACCGGAGGAGAGAGGGCGCGTGGAACACACATTCAGCATTTCGGTTGAGAACGGAGGGGTCGGCTGTGCCGTTGTCTCGGCGGTCGGCGAGATCGACAGTGCTGCCGCCCCCGACCTCCGTGACCGCCTGCTGGAGGCCATGGCCGCCGAGCCCTCGCTGCTGATCGTCGATCTCCTCCAGGTCACCTTCATCGACTCGACCGCCCTCGGAGTATTGATCGAGGCATCGAAACGGTCCGAAACCGAGGGTGGAGCGATGCGCATCGTCGCCTCCGAGCCGCGGATCCTCAAGGTCTTCAAGATCACCGGCCTCACCGAGATCTTCTCCATCCGGGCCTCCCGCCAGGAAGCGATCGCCGGATAGAAGCCGGACGGCGACAGGAGTAGACAGGGTGACTCGATGACAGACAACGTGGAACTGACCTTCCCGGTCATGGCGGACCTGGTCGTCCTGGCCCGACTGGTGGCGTCTACGGTTGCCGCCCGGGCCAACTTCGATGTCGAGGAGGTCGAGGACCTGAAGCTGGCGGTCGACGAACTGTGCGTCTCCATGGCCCATGAACGCACCGACGGCACCTTGGCTCTCCGGTTCACCCGGGACGGCGACCTGGTCGAGGTGTCGTGCACATACCGTCCGGACCCGGGTGGTGCATCCGTCGAGGGCCGATCGCTGCCTTCGGCGGAGAGTCTGTCCGAGCGGATCCTCGATGCGCTGGTCGACGAGCACGGCAACGATCACCGGGACGGTCTGCCACAGGCATGGATGCGCAAGCGGCGGGCCCGCCAACAAGCCTGATGAACCAACCGGAGCGACCGACGAGGTCGACTCGGGCGCAGTTCGTCGAATTTGCCCTCACACGCGACGAGCGGCTCCGTAACGAGCTGGTCGAGTCCCATCTGGGACTGGCCCATCAGCTGGCCCGGCGATTCGTCAGCCGGGGGAGAGCTATGACGATCTGGTCCAGGTGGCCTCACTGGCCCTGGTCAAGTCGGTGGATCGCTTCGATCCCGACCGCGGCATCGAGTTCAGCAGCTTCGCCACCCGCACGGTGGTCGGCGAGATCAAACGCCACTTCCGGGACCGGGGCTGGGCCATCCGGGCACCTCGCCGCATCCAGGAGCTGTACCTCGAACTCGGACCGGCGATCGAGTCACTCTCCCATGAGCTGGGCAGGCCGCCCACCATCGGCGAGATGGCACGGTCGGTCGGTGTCAACGAGGAGACCGCCCTCGAGGCGCTCGAGGCCGGAAAGAGCTATCACCTGTCCTCGATTGATGCGCAAGACCGGAAAGAGGGAACCATCTCGGACCGTCTGGGCGACGTCGATGCCGGCTTCGATGGAGCCGAAGACCGGCTGGCACTGGCCATTTCCATCGCCGACCTTCCGGAAAGGGAGCGGACCATCCTCAGCCTCCGCTTCCGGGACGGCCTGACCCAGTCGGAGATCGCCAAGCGCGTCGGGGTCAGCCAGATGCACGTGTCGCGGCTGTTGGCCGACAGTCTCACTGCGCTGAGGAGGGCGTTCGAAGGGGAGGCTTGAGAACGATCGACCGGGCGACCAACGCCATATAGTCGTCTCCGGAGACCGCCCCTCGGCGCCGGGCGCGGTGTGCACATGCCCCACGGCCACGCTGACCGTCAAGGGCGTGGGCTATTATTGCCCCTGTGCCGGTGATGGTCGACAGCTGCTGGTGAAGAAGATCTGAGGCTGCGATGGCGGAACTACATGACGATGCGGCCGCCTCGGTCAACGGCACAATGGATCCGACCGGGGTGCTCACTCTCTCCATCACCGGCGAGCTCGACATCGTCAGTGCCGACGGGGTGAAAGAGGCCATACAGAAGCTCTTCTCCGGCAATCCGCGACGGGTGGTGTTCGATCTGGAGCACCTCACCTTCATGGACAGCTCGGGAATCGCCCTCATGCTGCAGATGTCGAGGCGGGTGGATGAAGTCGAGATTCTCAACGCCACGCCCATCGTGCGCAGGGTGATCGAAGCGACCGGGCTCGATCAGATACTCGGGCTGCAGGCGTGACCGTACGGCGATCGTTCAGCATGGACCCGAAATCGGTGGCGGCCAGCCGGCGATTCGTCGAGGGTGCCTTGACCGACCTCCCTGACGAGCTGCAGGAAGCGGCCGTCCTGATGGTGTCCGAGCTGGCCACCAATGCCATCGTCCATGCCACCACGGGTTTCGAGGTCACCATCCACCGCACGAAGTCGAAGCTGCGGGTCGAGGTGGCCGACCTCGGAGGGGGTGAGCCCGAAGTGCGCATGCCACCGGTCAGCGAGCCCCACGGCCGGGGACTGCAGATCGTCGAGGAGCTCTCCGACGATTGGGGCATCACCGAGAGGACCGGCGATACGGGCAAGACGGTGTGGTACGAGGTCAACGTGGACCCGCCACCTCTGCTGGTCGCCGATGGTGAGCCGGCCCAGGAAGCGACCGGCGGGCGGGCACACCAGCCGTCCGGACAGGCGCCGTATCGGGGCCCCTTGACCCCGATGGAAGCATCGGACCGATCCGAGGGCGGTGGTCCCCGCCCTGCGTCCAACGGGCACGCCGGCCCGGCCGGCGCGGCGGGCGGCCGGCGCCGGGTCTCCGTCCCCCTGCCGGTAGGTGCGATGCTCGATCGCCTGAAGCTCCTGGTCGCCGTGCCCCAGCCCTGAGCGGGAAGGGCTCGTGCCACCGGGGTGGACGCTGTTCGCAGTCGGTTCGATCGGCTCTTGGTAGCTCACCGGGGTCGACGGACGGCCCCGGTGGCGGCCCCGGTGGCGGCAGCACGGCACCGGCCGGGTGGATATCCCCAAGAAAAGGTTTCGTCGGGAACGTCTGGGGTATGACCCAACCAAGCGAATCCGTCGACGGGGCCCGACACCTTGCGCCGGATTCGAAGCCCCTGAGTACCCGCCCCTCGGCTCAGGAGCCCCCTCTACCCCATGCCGGAGTAGAGGGCTGCCCATGGGCACGACACCATCGGATATTCCGGTCGTCCGGAGACGATAGGAGCCGCGGGACCCGCCACCCTCCTCCGGCCGTGAACCGTCTCAGGCATCACGGCCCGACAGGAGCGATGCTTCGATCAGCAGGTCCCGTCCACCCATCGGCGGTGCCTGCACCCGGCGTGTCCTCGAGTGGCCGCTCCAGCGATCGCAGCCGGCGATGACGACGCCGGCGAGACTGGACAGCGCCAGCACCCACCCGACCGCCTCGAAGCCCGAGGTCGACGTCGAGTGCACGACGCGGTGGAGCATGCCGGCGAGATCGGGAGCATCTCGCAGCAGTCCGCGCTGGGCGGCCGCAGATCCGGACAGAAGTCCGTGGATGTCGTGGACCTGAGCGTGGGTGAGCGCGGAACCCGGCACCATGTCATTGAGCCGACGTTCGGCAAAGGTATTGAAGACGACAACCCCGATGGCCACGCCAACCGCCTGTCCGAAGAACCGTACCTGGGTGATCACGCCGGCGGCCGCCCCTTCGACCCGCTCGGTGACACCACCGAGGGCGGCGACGGCGGTACCGGGGATGACGTTCCCGCGCCCGCAACCGGCCAGGATCAGTGCCAGGACGACGAGGGCGATACCCGTCGTCACCCGGATGGATGCGATGGCGGCGCACCCCAGCGTGAAGAACACCATCCCGGCCAGCATGAGCAGGTTCGGGTCGAAGCGCCGCACGGCGACGTCGCCCGCCAGCGCCATCAGAAAGGCCGGACCTTCGAAGGCGATCAGGATGATCCCGACGGCAGTGGGCGAGATGCCGAGCCCGACCTGTAGATACAGGGGAGCGAGGAACACCAGGGCGCCGACCGCGATGCTGGCCACAAAGGTGACGGTCGCGGCGGCCAGATATCGCTGGTTCCGGAACAGCTCCAGATCGATCAACGGCCACGGGCGGACTCTCTGGACCCACCGGAAAACCAGGAGGACCACCGATCCCGCCACCAGCGCACCGACGACGGGAGGTGAAGCCCACCCCAGCTCGTTGGCCGACTGGAGAGCGAAGGAGACGAGCAGGAATCCGGAGACCTGGAGGACGAGACCGAGCCAGTCGAAGTGACCGGGGCCACTCCGCGAAGGCTGCTCCTCCATCAGCCATGCCAGCACCAAGCCGATGCCGAGGAAGGGCAGGTCCAGCCAGAACACCCACCTCCAGGACAGGAACTGGCACACGGAACCGATCAGCGGCGAACCGACGATCGAAGCCAGGAGGGATGCGGCGAACCACCGGGAAAGTCCGACCGAGTGCCGCCCGCCACCGTAGGCCAGGGCGGCCAGCATGACCGATGTGGTCAGGACGGCCGAGAATCCGATCCCCTGCAGCGCCCGGAAGGCGATGAGGACGCCGACCGACGGGCTGAGCGCACAGCCGACGGTGGCCGCGGCGCTCATCATCAGGCCGCCGAGCAGCACCCGGCGGCGACCGACGGCGTCGGCCAGACGGCCGAACGCCACGGCTCCGCCCGCCATCATGATCAGCGTCAGGTTCATCACCCAGGCCAACTCGGACGTGGTCGCCGACAGTCCGGAGCCGATCGAGGGCAGCGCCACCGACAGGCCCAGCCCGTCGAGTGCGACGGGGATCGACACGATGATGGCCGCGGCCAGCATCCACCCCGGGTTCCCGAGGCGGGACCTCGGCACCGCCCCCCCATGCGCCGGGATCACCGGGCGCGGGCCCCACCGACGTGCGCAACGAGCCGGCGCTGTCCGACGGGTGGGTGGGAACCGGCCTGCGGGGGCAACCCCAACTAACCCTCCGCCTGCACGGCGTCGTCGACGCCCAGGAACCTCGAGAACCGTTGGGGCGGGTGGATCGAACTTGCGATGGCCACGACCGACCAGACGGCGACGGCCAGGAGGGCCCACGCCTCCCCGCCGTGGGGCCAGGGCACCACGACCTTGTAGAAGACATACCCCAGCACGGCGATGGCCACGACCGGGATGGCCGCCTGCCACCGCGGCACCCCGGAGTCGACCCTTCCCACCACCTGTCGCGTCGCCCCCGCCGAGGTGAGGACGTACGCAGCCAGGATGAGAAGGGTGCCGGCGGTGCCGGCGGCCGCGAAGGTCGCGAACGGGGCCTGATGGAGGAAGCCCCACCAGATGGCGATGAAGGCCACGACGAGGGAGGCGATCACGAAGTTCCCGGCCACCGGTACCGACTGCCGCGTCTGGAGGCGGGCGGTGGGGAGCTGCGGGTACCCGTGGCGGGTGACGGCGTACATGATCCGGGCCGATCCGAGAATGTTGCCGCTCAGGGCCGAGAATGCACCCACCACCACGCCCAGGCGGATCAGATTGGCCACCCAGCTGGTGGCGTAGAGCTGGGCCAGCGAACCGACCAGGGCGCCCGACGTGTAGAGCGAGTGGAGTCCCGACTTCGTGGTCCCGAAGCCCATGACCTCGAAGGCGATCACCGCCACAAAGAAGATCCCGGCGAAGACCACGGTGCCGGTGACGGCGATGGGAATGTCCCGTCTCGGGTTCTTCGTCTCCTCGCCCAGGGCGGCGGCACCCTCGAAGCCGGCGAAGGAGAGGAAGCCGAAGACGGCGGCATCGCTCAGGTTGCTCCCCCCCGCGGGCTTGAAGACGCTCCAGGTGAAGTGCTGTCCCTGCGGTCCGTGGCTGAAGATGACGGTGCAGGCGACGATGGCCATGACCACGACGATCAGGACGATGGTGCCGAACTCGAATGAGAGAAGGACGTTCAGCGCCCGCCGGATCCGGACGCTGGCTACGACCGTTCCCGCGGCCACCAGGGAGATGGCCACGACGAAGGTGACCCAGTTGGCGATGGAATCCACCAGACCGAGTCCCTGGAGCAGCGCGCCGAGGAAGATGGCACAGGTCACCGCCTGGACCACCACGAAGAGGATGTAGGCCCCGCACAGCAGCCACCCGGTCACCGCACCGGCATGGGGGTTGAGGGACTGGGCCACGAGCGTCGACAGCGATCCTGAGCCGTGGATGCGTTGGCAGAGCCGGGTGACGGCGTAGGCCACGAAGAGGACGGCGACGAAGGAGACGAGGAACGCCAACGGAATGGCCCGGCCCACGAAGGGCTCGGCCGCCTGGGGATTGATGTTGACCGCCTGGCTGGGGGCGACGAGGGCCAGCGACAGGCCGACCGCCCCGAGGAGCCCGATGGACCGGGCCATATGGGCGGTGCCGGTGGACGGCTCCGCCCCCGGGCCTGCCGGTGCTCGGGCCGGGCCGGGGACCGCCGGGGCCGCGGGCGCGCCCCGGTCGGTGGGAGTTTGGATCGACACGGTGCGCCCTCCTACGAATTCCGTCCGCCGGCCATGGCCACCGCGGGGGCGTCCCGGGACCGCCCCCCGGTCGGGCGGGCCGAGGTGGCACCGCTCAGGGAGAGGACGCCCCCGGCAGCGGCCGGCGGGTATCTATCGAGCGGAGGGGCGGAGGCCATGCCCACCATCCGATTGTCGGGTCGTGCCGGGCCATCTCGACGCATTGATACCTCATCGGCCGGTGCTGCACCGAGCTGAAGCCGGTGTCGGGCCCGGAGCGCGTGGACAGGTGCGCCAAGATGCCCGATCGCCGATCCCGGGCAGCCTCCTGCCCCAAGCGGTAGGAGGGGCAGGAGACGTGCTACAGGTCGTCGGCGCCTCGTTCAGAGGGGCGGTATCGAGGCTGACGACTACCAATTCAAACGACGGAGGGGCAGAATCGTTTCACGGACGGGCAGCACCGGAACCCGTCGGCCCCGGGCCCCGGTGCCACCTTCGCCCCAGCAGGCGACATGGTGCCCCTCGGTCCCGGGCAGGATGCCGACCCGGCCACGACCCTCCTGTAGGGTCCGAAGCCCGTGTGAGGCGGGCGGGAACGGATCGGAGCACCCGACTGGAGGCGCTGGAGATGACCACCACACTCGATTGGTTCGGATGTGCGACCTTCCGCCTCCGGACCGCGGGCATCACCGTGTTCCTCGACGCCTACGTCGACCGGGCCCCGAACGCGGCGGGTCCCGGACGGACGGCCGACGAGATAGACGAGTGCGACTGGATCGTCATCGGGCACTCCCACTTCGACCATCTGTGGGGAGCGGATCGCATCATGGCCCGCACCGGCGCCCGGCTGATCGGCAGCTACGAAACGGTACGCCTGCTCGAGCAGGCAGGTGTCCCCCTCGATCGCATGGTGTGCGTGGCGGGAGGTGAGCGGATCGCGCTGGGCCCGGAGGTCTTCGTGTCCGCCTACCCGAGCCTGCACTCCTGCCTGTGGACCGGCACCCATGCCCTCGGCGCCGGGGACGCCTGCTTCGGCGACCTCGGTGTCACATGGCAGGAACGGGCAGCGCGGATGAAGGAACTGACCGACCGCCTGACCACCTCGCTCGACGTCGCGGCCATCGAACATCTGATCACCGCCGCGCCAGGTCACAGCGACCGAGGTGACGGCGGGGCCCTCCTGTACCTCTTCGAGACGCCTGAAGGATCACTGCTGTTCCAGGACACCTCCGGCCGCTGGGGTGGCATCCTCGACGCCCTCACCCCGGACGTGGCCATCCTGGCGGCGGCCGGTCGGGCCAACGTCGACGGAGAGCCGGTGCAGGGCTCCCTGGCCGGGTTCGTGGCCGACGAAGCCACGGCCCTCGGGACGCGGCGGGTCGTCCTCTGTCACCATGACAATTGGCTTCCGGGCTTCTCGTCTGCTCCCGACCCCGAGCCGATCCGCACCGCCTTCGAGGACCGTGCCCCCGACGTCGAGCTCCTCGAACCCGGCTATCTGGCGGCGACGGCGATATTCAGCGGCCTGCGGCCCTGAGCGGGAAGGACAGGGTTCCGTACGGCCGTCTCGGGTCCGTCATCCCGGTTCCGGTGGTCGGCCTATGCCGCGGCGGGGCCGGACTGCAGGGGAGCGTCGTTGGAGGACGGACCGGGTGACGCGCCCCGGTTCAGGAAGCGGGCCAGCACGGCTCCCACCGCGATCAGCGCAATCCCGCACCAGGTGGGAGCGGCGTCCAGGGCCAGGAGGACGATACCGATGGGGATCAGGTAGCCGGCCAGGGGCAGGAAGAGACTGGCGATCGAGTCGGGCACGTTCTCACCGGAACGTTCGGAAGCGGGCGAGGCATGGGCGGCGGCCACGTCCGGATACCAGTCCGTGAAGCGGATGGCGAAGATGAGCAGGGCGATCTGGATGATCCAGTTCGTCCAGATGTTGTCGGGCTGATCGAGGGGACCGTCGCCGTACCAACCGACGACGGCGGTGATGGCGAATGTCCCCGTCCACACCCAGGTGAGGACATAGTTGATGTGGATGAACAGGGGTGTCTGCCAGTACTCCCTGGGAGTCATCTCCCGCGCATACTGGATGGTGAAGGGCGCTCGACACGCGATCGAGCCCAGCGCCACGACCACCAGCATGGCGTTCGACACCTCGCCCGACCACCGGTCGAGCCACATCTGGCCGCCCGGTCCGACGAGCTCCCCGGCGATGAGCATGCCGACGAAGAAGATGATGGCGGCGATGTCGAGTTGCTTCGGCCGTGCCCCGACGACCGCCCCGAGCACCAGCTCGAGCACGGCAATGCCGAGTGCTGCTCCGATGGCCAGCTCGTAGCGCTTCGGCCCCTCCAGAACGGAGAAGGCGATCCACGGGGCAAAGCCGAGGATCGGGCTGGCCAGCACCCTGAGCAGCGTGGCCTTGGCGCCCCCGACCGTGGGCACGTCCCGGCTGGGCCGGCTGTCATCAGCGGCTGATTCGATGGCCATGGGGATCTGGATCGACAGGACGCCCCCGGCACTTGAGCGATCGATTCCGGAACCAGCGAGGATCCGGCTGCACCGGCCCGGGCCTGTTGCGGACCCGCCGTCCACACCTACGGGAGCGACTCCATCATGGTCAGGAGCTCCTCGCGTCGGTAGCCCTGCGCCCGGGCGAACTCGAGAAACTCCTTCAGTCGGGCGACGACCGCGCCACGCTCCGGCGTGCCGGAGACGACGATGGCCCGTCCACGGCCGAGTTCCAACAGTCCCTCGTCCCGCAGGACACGCAGTGCCCGCAGGACGGTGTTGGTATTGACACCGAGGACAGCCGCGAGATCCTTGGCCTGAGGAACCCGATCCCCCGGGCCGGCCTCGCCGTCGGCGATGGCGCGCCGGATCTCGGCGGCCACCTGATCGTGCAGCGGCATGGGATCGGAACGGTCCACGCCCGAGAGGACCAGCCTCTCGGGATCCATCCCCGGAGATGCCTTGACATTGCTCATGACGCCAATGATAGTAGCGTTATGGCTGTTGTCCACAACGGACCACCCGCCCCGCAGGGGACCTCGGGTGGGCCGGATCCCACCCACGCCGACCTCCTCTTCAAGGAGGCGAAGCAACGGGAGCGACGCCGGCGCCTGCTCTGGCTCGGCGTGGCCGTCATCGTGCTCGGCGGGGTGGTGGCCACCGTGGCCGTCACCACGTCGCGTTCGGAAACCTCCCCCCCGGCCAAGGTCTCGACTCCCAACGGGTCGGAGCCGACGGACCTGCCCATCGGGTCGATCGGCTCACTCACGGAGGCGGGTCCGCTCGCCGTCGGTCCCACCGGGGCGCTCTACGTCGCCGATCCGACACGGCACGAAGTGCTCGTCCGACTGGCCGATGGGCGCTTCGGGGTCGTAGCCGGCAACGGCCGAACGGGCTTCGCCGGCGACGGTGGACCGGCGACAAGAGCCGAGCTCTCGGTCGTCAGCGCCATGGCCTTCGCCCCCGACGGTGACCTGTACCTGGCCGACGGCAGCCGGGTGCGTGTCGTCAATCGGGAAGGGACGATCCGAACGATCGCCGGCGACGGTCGCTCGGGCTCCGTGTCCGACGCCTCACCGGCACTGTCGGCACCTCTGGGTCCAGTAACCTCCATCGCCTTCAGCCCGGTTGGACAGCTCTACATGGCGACCTCGGCACGGCTGTTCCGCCTCACCCCTGGGGGCCGACTCGACTCCGTGCCCGCCGTCCTCCCTCCCGGAAGGCACGTGCAGGCGCCGGGTTCCCTCGACGGCTTCGGCTCGATCGCGGTCGACGCTGACGGCGACGTCTATGCGTCTTCGCTCTTCGATGGGTGGTCGGTATTCAGGATCTCGCCCGGTGGAGTGGCCACGTATCTGGGTTATGCGCGGCGGAGCGGAGGGAGCACGGCCATCGTCCAGCGGGGCGCTGACGGTGTCATCGAGGTGGACGACGGCCAGGACATCCTCCGGGTGGAGGGGAACCACCTGGTGACCGCCCTTGCCGTCGACAAGGTCAGCGGTATCGACACGTTCATCTTCACGTCCTACTTCACGCTGGCTCCCGACGGCACGCTCTTGGCCGACAACCTCGGTCCGCCGGCCTTCGAGCCGTTTCAACAGATCGTCTCGATCGTGGACGGTCGTGGCACATCGCTCTGGCGGGGAGCCCCCGGGCGATAGCCAGAGACGTCGATCTGTGCTCCCCGGTAGGTCCGGGAGGCGAGGAGCTCACCTTCGTTCGCTGTCTCCGCTTCCTCGGCTGTTTCACCTCCATCGGCTGTCCCTTCGTTCGATGACGAGGAGGGCGATCCCGTTCGCGGGCGGCGGGGAAATGGCCGAGCGCGGAAGTGGCCTTCCGATCCTGGCCGTGAAATGGCGCGACCATCTTCCCGCGCCCGGTGCCCGACCTGTCGTCCACCGCTGGGCCGTGTGCCAAGGGACGACCAGGTCGGCCCGGACCAACCGGCTCCCGGGGGCGACGAGTCGTCGCAGGATAGCCGTCGAGATGGCGAACGGTGGGTTGGCCACCACCCGGAACGGCCGTGTGGGCAGGCGGAGGTCGGCTGCGTCGGTCACCACGACGGTCACGGGGCGGTCGGCGAAGACCTGTCTCAGGTTGGCTGCTCGCCGGGCGTGGAGCTCCACCGCAATGACCCGGGCACCGCAGGCCAGCAGCGGCCCGGTGAGCGCCCCGTTGCCGGCGCCGATGTCCAGGACGAGATCGCCGGGGCGGATCCGCGCGTCGGCGACGATCTGTGCCGCCCAGCGGTTACCGAGGTGATGCCACCCCCACCGTGCCCGTGCCGCGGACACGACGCACCATGGTGACGCAGGTCATGCCGCCATCGTAGTACGAGCCGGTCCCGGAGGGGCCGGTACGCGCCGGTCCCGGAGGGGCCGGTACGCGCCTCGGTCCGGAGAAGGGCTAGACCCCCCGCCGGATGCGGCCACGCAGAGCGAGCAGGGCCATGGCCATGCTGACCAGACCGACCCCGGCCAGGGCGGCCAGACCCTCCAGAAGAGGACCGCCCTGCCAGCCCCCGATGATCACGGAACGTTGTGCGCCGAGCAGGTAGGTCACCGGGTTGTACGTGGCCACCGTCGAGAACCAGCTGACGAGATCGGTCTTGGGAACGATGGCATCGGTCAGGAAGGCGAAGGGGAAGAAGACGACGAATGTCGCGTTGACAGCGCCGGGACTTCCGGTCTTGAGGGCCACCGCGTACGGGAAGCCGGTGAAGGCCAGACCCCAGAGGGCAGCCAAGGCCATGAAGACCAGGACTCCTCCGATCCCGGTGGAGAAGCGGACGCCAACGGCGAAGCCCAGGATGAGAACTGCGATCGTGAGAGCGATGATGACGACGACGTCGGCCGCCATCAGACCGAGTAGAAGGGCCAAGCGGCGAACCGGTGTGAGGCACAGTCGGTCGAAATATCCGCTCTGGATGTCGCTGACCAACGTGGGGGCGCGTGACACTCCGGTGACGGCGAAGGCGACGGCCATGGGGAGGAGGAACGCCTTGTAGTCGAGCCCCCCTCTTGCGGCCACGTGACCGAGGGCTCCGAGGTTCACCACGTAGAAGAACGCAGGAATGAACACCGCGGGCAGGAACGAAACCGGCTCCCGTCGCATCTGTCGGAGAGCCCTGCCGGCCACGGCGACGACGTCGGGCCGGAATCCTGCCGCCTGGCCCCGGACGACGGGCTCGGGGCGGGCGACCGGCGTCATGCCGCCCCCTCGATGTGGTCGCCGGTCAACACCACGAAGACGTCGTCGAGGCTCGGGGTTCGGATCGTGATGCTCCGAACCTGGAGGTGGCACTCCTCCAGGGCCAGGGCGACCGGGCTGAGGAGGGCTGGACCATCGACGGTCTGGACCGTGATCCGACCGCCCTCCCGGGTGACCGAGCGCACTCCGGGTAGCCGGGCCAGACGGACGCCAACGTCCGCGCTCCCGGAACCGACGACATCGGCCACCACCAGATCGTCGGCGATCGAACGCTTGAGCGTCTCGGGCGGTCCCTCGGCCACGAGCCGGCCTCCGTCGATGATGCCCAGCCGATGGGCCAGGACATCGGCCTCCTCCAGGTACTGGGTGGTCAGGAAGATCGTCATACCCAGCTCACGGTTGAGACGGGCCACCTCCTCCCACACCGTGGCGCGACTGGCCGGGTCGAGCCCGGTCGTCGGTTCATCGAGGAACAGCACCTCGGGATTGTGGATGAGGGCCACGGCCAGGTCGAGCCTCCGCTTCATCCCGCCCGAGTAGGTCCCCACCCGGCGATCGATGGCGTCCCCGATGTCCACCATACGGAGAACTTCCGTGATCCGGTGCCTGACCTGACCCGAGGTGAGTCCGAACAACCTCCCCTGGAGCCCGAGCAGCTCCCTGCCGGTCTGAAGGTGGTCGAGGGCCGCCTCTTGGAGGGCGACGCCGATGCGGACCCGTACGGCCTGGGGCTCGGCGACGACATCGTGGCCGGCCACCCGAGCGCTCCCGCCGGTCGGGTGGAGGAGCGTGCACAACATGCGCACGACCGTCGACTTGCCGGCCCCGTTCGGGCCCAGGAACCCGTAGATCTCGCCCGGTCCGACCTCGAGATCGATCCCGTCCACGGCGACATGCGGGCCGAAGCTCCGGAAGAGACCCTCTGCTCTGATGGCTGGGCCGGAACCGACGACGTCGGTTTCCAGGGTTGTTCCCGGTGGACTTTCGTACTCATCAGAATCCCACATACTTATTAGTATCTAGTATGCTCATCCGTAGCGCAACCATGGCGATCGAACCCCTCACCCCGGAACGAAGGCGACAGCAGACTCGGGAGCACCTGTTGGCGGCGGCGGCCCAGGTCTTCGCCGAACGGGGCTTCCATGGGGCCTCCCTCGAAGAGGTGGCCGCGGTGGCCGGCTTCAGCAAGGGCGCCGTCTACTCCAACTTCAAGAACAAGGAAGATCTCTTCCTGGCCCTGTTCAGAGCGAGGTATCAGCGGGAGACGGAGGCACTGCGGGCGACACTCGATGCGTCAGACGTACCGCCGGACGCCCGCCTCTCGGATTTCGTCGCCCTCTTCCAGGACCAGGCCCATCTGGCCCGCAGCAACTTCGGCCTCCTGTACCAGGAGTTCTGGCTGTACGCCGCCCGAAATCCAGCTGTTCGGAAGGAATTTACGAAGATCGACGACGAAGCGGTGGAAGCGCTGGCCGAGCTCATCTCCACGCAACGGGACGGCCTCGGTCTCGAGCCTCTGGACGATGCCGTTCAGACAGCCAGGATCATCGAAGTTCTGTTCCGCGGCATCGGGCTGCTTCGAATCCTCCAACCCGAGGTGGCCGACGAGTCGCTCATCGAGACCGCCATCGCCTTTGTGGCCCGAGGACTGGGTGCTGCGCCAGGGTGAGCCCCACCGGGCACCACGACTTGAGTGCACCACCGGGCGGCGGAGTCAATGGAAGCGGCGGCCCCGAGCGGTGCGAGCGGTGTCCTCACTAGGCTCTGACGTCCACCTTCACCAGCGGCTTGGAGCCCGCGGAGGAAACGGCCTGTTGGTCCTCCGGCTCGGTTGACACCGGCCGCGCCTGGAGCTTGGACCCTTCAAGATCGAGGTTGGGTAGAAGGCGTCCGAGCCAGCCCGGCAGCCACCAGGCACGACGCCCCATCAGTGCCATGGCGGCCGGGACCAGGGTCATGCGAACGAGAAACGCGTCCACGGCCACTCCGGCGGCCAGGGAGAGGCCGATCGACTTGGTGACGAGGTCATTGGTCAGGACGAAGCTCCCAAAGACCGCAATCATGATGAGGGCTGCGGCCACCACCACCCGACCGCTCTCCCCGAAGCCCTCCCTGACGGCGGCGCGGGCCTCGATGCCGTGCACGAAGCTCTCGCGCATGCGGATGACAAGAAACACCTCGTAGTCCATAGCCAGACCGAAGAGGACACCGACCAGGAGGATGGGCAGGAAGCTCACGATGGGTCCCGGATCGGTCACACCGAACAGCCTGCCGAGGTGTCCCTCCTGAAAGACGGAGACGACGATCCCCAACGAGGCGGCGATGCTGAGCAGGAAGCCGATGACCGCCTTGACCGGCACCAGCAGGGAGCGGAAGACCATCATCAACAGGATCAGGGCCAGTCCCACCACGACCAGCACGTAGACGGGCAACGCAGCCGAGAGCTTGGCCGAGACGTCGAGGTTGAGGGCGGTCTGCCCGGTGACGAGGACCTCGATCCCGGTTGCCTTCTGGATCTTCGTCGCTTCGGCCCGGATGTAATTGACGAGATGGGCCGTCCCCGCGGCGGTCGGCCCGCTCTTCGGTGTCACGATGACGATGGTCACGTCCTTGCTCGAGTTCTGGATGGGAGGGGAGACGGTCTGGACATCGGGCAGGCTCTTCAGCCCCGCGACCGCCGTCTCGGCCACCTTGGCGGGGTTCACGGTGTCGGGGGCGTCGACCACGACGGTCAGCGGACCGTTGAACCCGGGACCGAAACCCTTGGTCAGAAGGTCATAGGCCGTCCGCGCCGTGGTCCCCACCGGCTGCGTGCCGGCGTCGGGAAGTCCGAGCTGCAGGTCCAGTACCGGCGCGGCGATGATCAGGATCACGAAGAGCCCCGCCAAAATGGTTACGACCGAATGTCTGGTCACGATCCCGGCCCAGCGCAGGCTGGCCGACGGCTTCGGTTCGGCATCGGGGCCTGCCGACCGCAGCAACGGCTTCGGCGCGGTGATCTTCGACCCGGCAAACCCCATCAGGGCGGGCAGGAGGGTGATGGCGACGAGAACGGCGACCACGACAGTTCCGGCGGCGGCCAGACCCATGACCGTCAGAAAAGGGATGTTCACGACGGCCAGCCCGGTGAGGGCGATGACGACCGTCAGGCCGGCAAAGACCACTGCCGATCCGGCCGTTGCCGTCGCTCGGGCGGCGGCTTCGGCGTGCTCGAGGCCCTGGCCCAGATGTTCGCGGTAGCGGTGGAGGATGAACAGCCCGTAGTCGATGCCGACAGCCAGGCCGATCATGGTGGCGAGGATGGGCGCGGTCGACGAGAGGTCGATCACGGCACCCAGGGCGTTGATCGAGAGGATGCCGATGGTCACCCCGATGATTGCCGTGATGAGTGGAAGCCCGGCCGCAAGCAGGGCACCGAAGGTGATGGCCAGCACGAGGTAGGCGATGAGGATGCCGAGGCCCTCCGAGCTCTTGGATCCCGGAGGCGCGATGACCCCGCCGGCGAAGGCCACGGTGATCCCGGCACCATGGGCCGGTTGGGCGCTCTGCTCGAGCGCGGCTTTGGACCGGTTGGAGATGTCGGGGACCGGAACCTTGTAGATGGCGTCGGCGTAGGTGATCTGCCCGTCTTTGGAGATCGTGCCGCCGATGAACGGGTCGGTGACGGCCACCACCTGACCGGCCGCTTTGGCTCGGGACAGGGTGGCCTCGACGGCCCTCTTCAGGGCCGGTTCAGTGAGGCGCTGTCCGGCCGGGGCGGCGAAGACGATCCGGGCCGAGGCTCCCGCGGCGGCGGGGAACTTCTGGTTGAGGAGATCGATGGCCTGCTGGGACTGGGTCCCGGGAATCGTGAACTGGGTGCTCGGGGGTCGAGCGAAGGACTGGGACAGGGCTGCCACCGCTACCAGCAGCACTACCCAGAAGGCCAGGACGATTCGCCGGTGTTTGAACGTCCAGGCTCCCAGGCCGTAGAGGCGGGTCGCCATTGCTGTCTCCTTTCGTTGGGAACAAGTCGGGGTTCATCGAGGGTGCGGCGGCCGGTCGCCCCCGGCCAAACCGCCTGCCATCGATGGCGGCTCCACGCGGTGCCGGGCGGGACTGGGGCCGCCCGGAGGCACCGTCCATGGGACTAGCCACCCCAGGTGCAGTTGGCGACCCGAAGCGCACCGGTCGCCGTGTTGGCCGCCACCTCCGCACCATCCTCGGTGATCGTGCAGGTCGCCGACCCACCGCTCGCACCGACGACGGCACTGACGTGGTAGACGGTGATGAGGCCTGAAGCGGTGATCGTCTTGCTCCACGGCAGGGCGACAGCGGTCGCCCGGGCGCTGCCGTTCTGTCCGTTCCCCTCCTGCAGCGTGTCGTAGGTGATCGCCGCCCCCTGGCTGGTTCCGGTCACCGAGTAGACGATGGTGTGGTGCTCGTGGGCGATGTGGTCCACGGCCACCCCGGCCACGCTCACCGTGGCGACGCATCCGGCGAAGCCCAGCGCGACGACGATCAGCAACCAGAACCAGACCCGCTTGTGGAGAGGCTTCTTGGCCGCAGTGCCGCCGGGGAATGCGGGCTGGGGTGGATACCACCTTCCATCGTTCGCCTGCCACCAACCCGGACCCTGTGAAACATCGGAGCCGGAGGGCATGGTCAGGACGGCGGGTGGCGCCGTACCTGAGCTTTCCGGTGGATACCATCTGCCGTCACTGGCCACCCACCAACCCGGACCCTGCGAAGTGTCGCTCATGCCCTGCTATCGGCACCACGCTCGAGGGCCTTGACCCGGATTTGTCGGCCTCAGCCCGGCAGTGCGGGGATCCCGTTCGTGGTGTCGACGAGATTGTGGCCCAGGTCGAAGGGCAGGGGGTCAGGGATGGCCAGACCGGCGTCCCGGTACCACGAGTCGGGGGCCTCGGGGTGAGGACCGGTGACCCCGACACTCCCTGATCCGAACGGTGCCACCATGGCTGCGACCAACCCGTTGGAGTAGGTGCCGAGGATCGTGGCCCTGTCGCCCCCGGGCACCGAGAAGTAGGGCCCGCCCTGAAAGTAGATGTTGCGCTCGGAACCGCCCCAACGCACGGTGACGATGGCATCGTCGTCGGTGTGGACGGTCGCACCCGGCGTGGTGATGTACTCCCCGCTGTCCCCGGGCAAGATGGAGAATCCCGGATCGGATCCGGCGAGGAATCCCCCCATGCAGAACCCGACGTAGTGGCCCCCGCCCTGGATCCAACTGCGTAGGGGCCCTGCGAATGGCCGCATGGCGGCCCAGGCCGCATCGAGATCGTCTCCCCCACCCGGCTGGGCGTAGAGCGACGCATCGGCCAGCGACTCGGCAGACAGCCTGCGGGCCTCGTCCGGCCCGCAGTACTCGGTCCGGAACGGGGAAGGACCGGACTGCAAGAGGGTGGCCACGGCTTCGGCGCAGCCCCTGCACCCGGCGGGACCGCGATAGACCAGAGCCAGCGGGCGATCCGGCTTGTTCCCGCCCGGTGTCGAAGCCGGCCCGGCCCGCTCGGCCGGCGTCGCCTCGGTCTGTTTGGCCGAAGTGGCCCCGGACCCGCAGGCGGCGGCGAGACCGAGGACCCCGAGTGGCGCCACGCGGGTCAGCAGGTGTCGCCGGCTGAATCCGTCGGTCGCGCTCATGCTTACCCTTCTCGGCACCGATCCGGGCTGCCTTGATCACGGCAACCCGCCGTCAGCGTCTACGGCCTGCCGGCCTCTTGAAGGAACCGGCTGGACCTGCCGCCGAGCGATCGGTTCCGGCGACCGGAGGGGCTACAGAATTCGGTCGCACCCTGAGCACCCACCACAGGGCGGAATGGTCAGGCTAAGGCAATGGTCGCGCCGCGCCGATATGACTGTATGGTCACGGCAGATCGGACGCGGCACGGGGGGACACCTGTCGCCCGTCGCCACTGGACACTGTTGGCCTGCGTGGTGATCGGATTGGCCACTGCGGCCTGTGCCGGTCCGGCACAGGTGAGCAAGGTCGTCTCCCCCGTTCGCCTGGGTGGGACGAGGTCGGCATCGACGGCCAGCATCGTGCGGCCGGACCCAACGCTGCACAGCTCGTGCGATGACCTCGGAAACTGGATGTCCTGCCTCTACCCGAATGGCTCGCCGCAGGCCGCGACCACCACGTTGTCGACGCTCGCCCTACCCGGCACTCACGATTCTGCGACCTACGGAATTCCGGGGAGCAGCACCTACGACACGAGTTCCAGCGACTGCAGCAACTACCAATCGTGGCAGAACATGCAGGCTACCGTCGACAGCTGGGTCAATGAGCTGAACCTCGGTGCTCCACTCACGTTCCTGATGGATAAAGCTCTCCAGCCTCTGGTGAACACACTCCAGGGTACCGTCAATCAGTCGATCGCGGCCATGGCCAAGACCCAGACCATGAACCTGACCCAGCAGCTCGATGCCGGGATTCGTTATCTCAATCTCCGAGTGGCCTGGGACGGCAGCCAGTGGCGGATCGTCCACACGCTGTTCAGCACGGAGTCGCTGACTCAGACTCTCGACCAGATCACCGAATGGGCCGCGGCTCATCCGCACGAAGTGGTCATCGTGGACATCGAGCATCTCTGCGTGGGTGACGACGCGGCGACCCCGGCCGATCAGGCCAGTCTCGGACAGGCCTTCACCCAGACCGACCAGACCACCGGAAAGAGCATCTGTGATCTCGCCTACAACGGTGCCAATCCGACCACCACGCCCCTGCAGACACTGCAGTACGGTTCCAGCGGCCGAAACGTAGTGATCATGGCCGACCCCGAGGGCACCATGGCCGGCAACTCGATACCGAGCAACTGCTACTACCCGGAGGGGACCTCGAGCAGTAGCGTCAACATCGCCCACGCCTGGCCGGAAGACGTCAGTCCCGAGATCACGCAGAGCACGGATATCAGCGCGACCCACATCCCGCACCTGTGCGGGGTCGATCCCGACTATGACGCCGCCAACGGAAGCCTGAGGAGCTTTGCCATCTGGCCCGGATCGGGGACCCCGGCCATCGGTTCCTACCAGTCGACCGGGGGGCTCATCGAATCGCAACTCCTCTACTCGTTGGGTCTCGATCCCATGGGCGTGCTGTGCACCACGTTCGGAGCGGGCTCCCTGAACAGTTGGGAGAGCCCGCTCACCACCGGCGTGACCACCGCCCAGACGGTGGCGGCCTGGGGAAACTCGACCAACATCGTGGCCACCGACTTCCCGAGCCAGATGTTCGTGCAGTCGGTCATCGACCAGAACACCGTCGACCACGGTGCTTCCACCCAACCCGTGGCCTACGTGGGCCTGCAAGACGGAACCCTGTGGCTGTGTTCGAGCTCGGCCTGCGAATCCCTCGACAAAGCCGGAAGCGCAATCGAAAGCATCACGTTCGGCAACAACGCCATCTATGCCGGCACGGCGGGCGGCACCCTGTGGAAGTGCGATCCCCAAGCGGTCAACAGCTGCCAGACCCTCGACACTTCGGCCAGCGCCGTCGACACCCTCACCTACGCCAATAGCGCCGTCTACGGTGGAACCGCCGGCGGCACCCTGTGGAAGTGCGATCCCAACGCGGTCAACAGCTGTCAGACACTCGACACCTCGGCCAGCGCCGTCGACACCCTCACCTATGCCAACAACGCCGTCTACGGTGGAACCGCCGGCGGCACCCTGTGGAAGTGCGATCCCAACGCGGTCAACAGCTGTCAGACCCTGGACAGATCGGCCAGCGCCGTCAAGACCCTCATCTACGGGAACGATGCCATCTATGGCGGGACCGGCGGTGGCACCCTGTGGAAGTGCGATCCCAATGCAGTCAACAGCTGTCACACGCTCGACGCCGCAGGGAGCGCCGTCGACACCCTCACCTATGCCAACAACGCCGTCTACGGTGGAACCGCCGGCGGCACCCTGTGGAAGTGTGATCCCAACGTCGGCAACAGCTGTCGGACCCTCGATTCGATGACGGACAGCGTCAACGCACTTGGAGCAGGAGGCGGCTCAATCTACGCGGCGACAGCCACCGATGTGCCGGCACCGATCAACACCTCTTTCTACGGCGCGTTCTCGGCCTGTGATCCCGATGCGGCCGACAGCTGCCCGCTCCAGGACGCCGACCCCGCCGGCGCCGTCAGCCTCTACGCCATGCCGACCTCTTGAAGGAACCGGCTGGACCTGCCGCCGAGCAACCGTGTGTAACTACTGGTGGCCAGCTCAGGGCCCCCTTCTCAAGATCGGGTCGCCGGTTGTCGATACCTACCGGATGAGGAGGAGACTCGCACGGCGTCTGCTCGCGGTCTCCGGAGCCACGGCGGTGCTCATCGCGTCACTGATCGCCTCGGCACCCGATGCCGCCGCCGGTCAACCGCCGACGATCTCGTCCTTCTCGCCGACCAACGGATTGAGCACCGGTGGAACCGAGGTCGTGATCAACGGGACCAACCTCTCACGCGCCACCGTGGCCTTCAACGGTGCCAAGGCCACGGCGGTCAGGAACACGGCCACCCAGATCACCGTCCTCACACCGGCCAGCACCCCCGGTCTCGAGACGGTCCGGGTCACCACGCCCAATGGGTACGCCGACGGTCCGGCACCTTTCAGCTACGACATCGCCGTACCCGCCCAGTGGAGCCGGCCACCCAACTCCGACACCACCTGCGGCACGTGGATCACCGCTACCAACGTCCCGCCGAACGTCGCCTCCGCGGTCGTCACCCTGAGCGGGGCCGGCGGTGGCGGAGGTGGCTACTCCGGTCACGGCTCTCCCGTCGGCGGATCGGGCGGGACGGCCAGAGCCACCCTGACCGGTCAGAGTCTCGACTCACCCATCTCGGTCGAGATCGGCTGCGGCGGCGGTGCCGGCGTCCAGAGGGCCGCGATCGTAGGAAGTGGCGGGAGGGGCGGAGCCGGATTTGTACCCGGTGGGCACGGTGGCGGAATGGCCGTCAGCATTGGAGCCACCGGCGGTGGCGGCGGCGGCGCGTCGGCCCTCTGTCTCGGCAAGCTCACCTGCACCGTCCCGGTCGTGGTGGCCGCCGGTGGGGGTGGAGCAGGAGGCGAGCGCGACTGCACCAGCCGTGCAGTGGCGGGCTCGGGGGGAAGCGCGGGCTTCGGCCCGACCGGCACGCGTGCCACATTCACCGTGACCGGCGGGCTCGACGGCCGCGACGGCGACCGGGGGCAGGGCGGCGGCGGGGGTTCTGCCGCCGCCGGAGGACGGTGGGCACCCGGAAACCCCATTCCGGGCAGCCCGGGGGACAACACGCCGCCCGGCTCCATGGGTGGGAGCGGAGGGTTCGGCATCGGCAAGCCGGGCATCGTGCCCGATCCGGTGAGCGGAGGGGGCGGCGGCGGGGGTGGCCTCACCGGCGGTGCGGGGGGTGGCTCCGACCGCTGCTCGGACAACGGGTTCTTCGTGACCGGCGGGAACGCGGCGGGAGGCGGCGGTGCCGGCTCCTCCGGCGCCAACAGGGCCAACACGACGGGCGCGACCTTCGGTGGCGGCTACGCCTACGGCGGAAAGAGCAACAGAGGACACAGCCCGACGGCCACCCAGTTCTGCCCCGAAAACGATGCCAAGCGGCTGACCACCGGGTGCCCCGGCTATGTGTCGCTCGCCTTCGGCGTGCCTCCTACGCCGACGGTGACCTCGCTCTCGCCGTCGAGCGGACCACTGACGGGAGGTACCCCCGTCACCATCAGGGGCACGAATTTTGCCACCGCGGCCAAGGTAGATTTCGGTACCGCCAGGGCCTCAGCCGTCACCGTCAATTCATCGACCTCCATCACGGCAACCCCACCCGCCGGTGCGGCCGGCACCGTCGACGTGACGGTGACGACCTCGGGCGGAACTTCGGCGATCTCGCCCGCCGACCGGTTCGCCTACCTCCCCCCGCCGGCTGTCGACGGCGTCAGCCCCGCCTCGGGTCCGGAAGTGGGCGGGAACCGGGTGGTCATCGACGGGGGACCCTTCACCGATGCCGCCCGTGTCCTGTTCGGCGCGGCTCCGGCCCATTTCACCGTGGACGCGAGCTATCAATTGACCGCCACCGCCCCGGCCGGGACCGGAACGGTGGACGTGACCGTGATGACACCGGGGGGGACCTCACCCACTGGCAGTTCCGACCAGTACAGCTACGTCCCTGTTCCGACCGTGCACAGCCTGTACCCGGCGACCGGCCCGACATCGGGGGGCACCCCGGTCACCGTCACCGGGACCGGATTCACCCACGCCACAGCCGTCCTCTTCGGATCGGCCGCCTCGAGGAGCTTCACCGTGGCGTCGGACAGCTCCCTCACAGCCATGACTCCCTCCGGCTCACCAGGAGTGGTCGACGTGAGGGTGAGGACCGTGTCGGGCAGCTCGCCGACGTCGGGTGCCGACCAGTTCACCTACGTCGCGCCCCCGACGGTCTCCAAAGTGGACCCGGGCGGAGGAGCCGCGGCCGGCGGCACCTCGGTCACCATCACCGGGAGTGGATTCACCGGGGCGACCGGCGTCAAGTTCGGTGACGATCCGGCTACCGCCCTCGACGTCCACTCCTCCTCGGACATCACCGTGGATTCGCCGGCCGGGGTCGGTGGTACGGCGGTGCATGTCACCGTCACCGGCCCGGGCGGCACGTCGGCCACCAGCCCCAGCGATCAGTTCACCTACCTGCCGGAACCGTCTCCCCCCCAGGTGCACGTGGTGAACCCGAACACCGGCCCGGCGGCCGGCGGCACGCCGGTGACGATCACGGGTACGGGATTGGCGGATCCACAGGAGGTCCTGTTCGGCGGCATCCCGGCGACGGATGTGACCGGGGTGTCCGGCACCGAGGTCACCGCCACGGCTCCGGTGGGATCAGGAACAGTGGACGTCCAGGTGGCCACTCCGGTGGGGCTCTCGCCGACCACCGACGCCGACCGGTACACCTACATCCCCCGACCCGTCGTCTCGTCGGTCCGTCCGGACACGGGTCCGACGACGGGCGGAACCTTCGTCACCGTGACCGGCTCCGGTCTGAGCGGTGCCACCGCGGTGGACTTCGGCGGGGCCTCGGGAAGGAACCTCGCCGTGGTGTCCGCCACGGAGCTCACCATCCACTCGCCCGCCGGGTCGGGAACCGTGCCCGTGACCGTCTCGACCCCGGGAGGCACTTCGGCCACGTCGATCGCCGATCAGTTCACCTATCTTCCCGTCCCCAAGGTGACCGGCGTCGTTCCCCCGGATGGCGCCGAGTCGGGAGGCGAGACCGTCGCCGTGTACGGGACCGGCTTCTTCCACGTCTCGGCGGTCATGTTCGGCACCAGGCCGGGGACCGACGTCACTCCCCTCGACCCCGACCTCCTCACCGTCAAGGTTCCGGCCGGAAGGGGCACCGTCAACGTCACCGTGGGCACACCGGGCGGGACATCGGCCGCCGGCTCGGCCGACCGCTTCACCTACCTTCCCCCTCCCACCGTGACCGGACTCAGCCACACTGCCGGGCCGGAGCCCGGGGGCGACAACATCATCATCAAGGGAACGGGCTTCACGGGGGCGACGACCACCCTCTTCGGGACGTCACCGGCAGTGTTCAGCGTCGACTCCGCCACCCGGATCACGGCCACGATCCCTGCGGGCCGCGGCATGGTGGATGTGACCGTGTCCACGGCAGCCGGAAGGTCGGCGATCAGCGGCGCCGACCGGTACACCTACTTCCCGGTGCCCACCGTGAACAGTGTGACGCCCAATTCCGGGCCGACCAGCGGTGGATCGGTCGTCACCGTCAGGGGTAGCGGCTTCATCGGGTTCACCCTGGTGAGCTTCGACGGGGCCATGGCCACCGGCGTCCAGGTGATCTCACCGACCCAGCTGCTGGCCACGGTGCCACCGGGGGATGCAGGTACGGTGCAGGTGAGCGTCTACACGTCGGGCGGATTCTCATCTGTCAACCCCGGCGACCAGTTCAGCTACGTCCAGCCTTCGGGCTACGCGGAGGCTGCCTCCGACGGCGGCATCTTCTCCTTCGGGGACGCATCCTTCTACGGCTCGATGGGCGGCCAGCACCTCAACGCCCCGGTGGTGGGGATGGCCGCCACCCCCTATGGCGGCGGCTACTGGCTGGTGGCGGCCGACGGCGGCATCTTCTCTTTCGGGGACGCCGCCTTCTACGGCTCGATGGGTGGCTGGCACCTCAACGCTCCGATCGTAGGGATAGCCGCCACCCCCGACGGTGGCGGCTACTGGCTGGTGGCGGCCGACGGCGGCATCTTCTCCTTCGGGGACGCCACGTTCCGCGGTTCGATGGGCGGCCGGCACCTCAACCAGCCGATCGTGGGGATGGCGCCCAGCTCCGACGGTGGCGGCTACTGGCTGGTGGCGGCTGACGGCGGCATCTTCTCCTTCGGGGACGCCATCTTCCGCGGTTCGATGGGCGGCCGGCACCTCAACCAGCCGATCGTGGGGATGGCGCCCACCCCCGACGGTGGCGGCTACTGGCTGGTGGCGGCCGACGGCGGCATCTTCTCCTTCGGGGACGCCGCCTTCTACGGTTCGATGGGCGGCCAGCACCTCAACCAGCCGATCGTGGGGATGGCCGCCACCCCCGACGGTGGCGGCTACTGGCTGGTGGCGGCCGACGGCGGCATCTTCTCCTTCGGGGACGCGTCGTTCGCCGGTTCGATGGGTGGCCAGCACCTCAACGCCCCGGTCGTGGGCATGGTCTCCGATCCGGATCTCGTGGCCGATTGAACCGGCCCGGGCCGTGTGCGGGAGGTGGCTGACCGGCGGCGACGGATGGCGCCGCGGCTCAGTGATCCGCTCCGAGTGACCAGCCCCTCTGTGCGCCACCTTGTCCGACGGCGGCGCCGACGACCCCGCCCAGGGCCTCGGCATCGGGCGTTCCGTTCTCGCGGTCGGTGAAGAGCAGGTGCACGGAACCGATGAGCGTGTGCGAGAGCGTCGGAATATCGGCGGCAGCGGCGATACATCCACCCGCCTGTTCGGCGGTCAGGTATGAGGTGACCATCGCCGGATTCCGAGCGGCGGTCGGGTCGGGACCTTGTCCACTGGCCGCCGCTCGGCCCCGTGGTGTCAGGCCCTCCGGTTCCTGACCTCCTCCAAGGCGAGCTGGCGCCCGCGACCGTCCGCGGGGGCCTCCACCCGCGCCGGAGCCACCTCCTTCGAGCCTGGGGCGAGAGCGCATCGAGGAGGGAGAGTGGCCACGGCAACCGCCGCCGCCGCCAACAGGACCGCCGCCGCCACCCAGATAGCCAGCGAATAGCCGTCGGTGAGGGCCACGGCGGTGTGCGCCGCAATGGGTGCCCTGGTGCCCAGAACATCGGCCGTCCGTCTCGCCGCCACTGTGGCCAGGACGGCAAGCCCGATCGATGCTCCGACGGTGCGGGACGTATTGAGGAGCCCAGACGCGAGGCCGGCGTCGGCACGGGGCACACCGGCGGTTGCGGCCACAGTCACGGGAGTGACCGTCAGTCCCATGCCGAGCCCGATCAGAATGAACGGGAAGAGGAGGTCGGGGGCGAAGCTGCTGTGGGGCGTGATCCGCGTGAGCCACAACAACCCACCGGCTCCGACGAGCGTTCCGACGAGTATGAGCAGCTGGGGCGCCTGTATTCGCCCAGGGTACGCGTGCGCCTCCCCGAGTTCTGGCGGAATTCCGACGTCAAGGCAACCCGGGACCGCGGTGGGGTGGGACAACAGCCCGTTCTGCACGGCGTGACCCGTCCTCGGGCCCGCGGGTCGACTCTCGACCAAGGCCAAGGACAGTTCGGCACGGAGCCGGCGGGGATCGTCGGGGACCGGCGGGGGCTCCTCGACGGGACGCGGTGGCTCAGGAGGGCAAGTGCACCATTGTCGAACGGCAGGCTTCGCACCGGCGGCGACCACGGAATGGGGGGATGGCCCAGCCGATCCGTGACATCGGCCGCCCGTGGGCCCTCGTCAGCCCGCTCCGGTCGTGGGCCCCCGATCGGTGGGCCGATGGGCGATGGCCGATGGCCGATGGCCGATGGTCGATGGCCGATGGCCGATGGGCGATGGCCGATGGGCGATGGCCGATGGCCGATGGCCGATGGCCGATGGGCCCGATCTTGGAGCCGGTTCTGGTGGTTCTGGTGGTTCTGGTCCTACTGATTCTGGTTCTGCTGGTTCTGGTTCTGGTTCTGGTTCTGGTTCTGGTGGTTCTGGTCCGGCTGGTTCTGGCTTTGCTGGTTCTGGTTCCGCTGGTGCTGGTTCTGCTGGTGCTGGTTCTGGTTCTGGCTTTGCTGGCGATACTGATGGTTCCGGCTCGCCGCCCTGTCGGTGCTCACCGTATGGGCATGTTGGGTATTGCCTTGCTGGCTGGAGCCCGAAGTACCTGACGAGCAGGCAGCAAGGCCGAGCCCAACTGAGAGAACAGTGGCGGCAACGACAACTCGGCGCGATTTCATTCGCCTTCTATCGGCGCATGATGATGGGATCTTGAACGTGATGGCTCCGCCGGCGGGAAAGGTGCTCCGTACGGGGAGCCTCGGCAACCGGCGTGGTAGCGACGAAGGCCTTTTCGTCGGCGGCCTCGACCGTGCCGGAGCGGCGGACCAGATGTTCCATCTGGCCGAGGACCGGACGTTGCAGTGTGGCGACGAAAGTACCGGCGGCCGGCAGAGCCGCCGTCGAGTCCGGAAGTCCCATCTGCCTGGATGCCGGGGCCTATTACCGTCGAACATGCCCCGGCAGCCCCGGTGGCGGCGGGCACTTCACCGAACTGTCGGTCCTCATCGGGCACCGAGGGGGGACTTGCCGTCGAAGAACTCAGCTGATGGCGATCCCGTCTGCCCCACTGCCGACCGTCACCGTCTTCACCCAGGAATTGGTGGAGGTCTTGATGACGTCCACCGTGTTGCCGTCGGTCACGTATGCGTCGGCTCCATCGGGGGTAATAGCAATCCCGGATGGGTCGCCGCCGTCGAGCTGCACCGACTGCACAACTGTGTGGGTGGCGGTATTGATGACGTCCACTCTCCCGTTGCCTTCGTTGCCCACGTAGGCATCTTTCCCATTGGGAGTGATGGCGATCCCGGATGGGTCGTTGGCGACTCCCATTGGCACCGTATTCACCACCGTGTTGGAGGGGGTGCTGATGACGCTCACGCTGCCAACGGCGGCGGTGGCGGTGTCAGTCACATATGCATCGTCTCCGTTGGGGGTGATGGCGACCCCCGTCGGCATGCGACCGACCCCCACGGTCTTGACCAGCGCGTTCGTCGAGGCCTTGATCACACTCACGCTGTTCGAGCCGGCGTCGGCCACGTAGACATCGCTCCCGTTCGGCGTGATGGCGACCCCGATTGGCTTGCGACCCACCCCCACGGTCTTGACTACCGTGTCGGTCGAGGTCTTGATCACGCTCACAGTGTTGGAGCTGCGGTTGGTCACATAGGCATCAGTCCCATTGGGGGAAATGGCGATCCCATATGGTCCTCCGAATGGCCCGCTGCCGACGCTCACGGTCTTCACCACCGTGTCGGTTGACGTCCTGATGACACTCACGGTGCCGGTGCCGGCGTTGGCCACATAGATTTCGTTACCGTTGGGGGAGATGGCGACCCCGCATGGATCGCTACCGACCCCCACCGTTTTCACCACGGCGTTGGTGGAGGTGTCGACGACGCTCACGGTGAAGGAATCGGCGTTGGCCACGTAGGCGTAATGAATTGTCGAGGCAGCCGCTTGTGGTGTTCCCACGGGCATCAACGAAACGATGATGAGCCCAGCGACGCCGACCGCCACCCCCGCCCTCATCGCTGACCGGGCCAATCGCAACCTCACAACGTTCGCCATCCGGATCCCTCCCCCGGTGATGACCTTTTTGAGCCACCCGCTAGGCGACCGATGGGGTCTTTGAGTTTCCCGTCGTGCGGCGGACCGGGCAGGTGTGGTTGCGATAGTCACAGCCCGAGAGAACCGTAATGTGTCTGCCTCACCGCACCCGCCGAACTGATACAGACGCCGCCGGAGACAGATTGGCCGACGGCGATGTCAGGATCGGTGTTGGCGGTTACCATGCCTCTGACGACGTACTCCCCCCGGTATCCATGTCGAGCGCAGTACTCGCCAGAGGAATCCGGCGAGGTGGTGGTCGACACCGTTGTCGAATAGTTGCGCCCCTCTGAGGTCCACCGGATCACTTCAGTAGTTCTCTTGCCGGAGCTGAACATTTTTCCCGGGACTGTGCCGGTACCAGCATCCGGGCTGCTCGAACGACAGCTGCTCAATGTGACAACGCCACCGGTCGTTCCGGTGACATGTTCACACTTGATACCGGTCGGAGCGATGATACGGAACGGAGCAGTTCCCGCACCAGCTGGCTGGATCGAACCGAACGGCCCCGCGCTGAAGGCAAGAGCAGATATCGCAAACAGAGGAACCAAGGAGGTCGATCTCGCAACTGTCCCGGCTGACCGTTGACGCATTGGAATCACCTCGCCAAGCTCTGCTGGCTGCATGGTACTCCAGGCCGGAATAGCCGCGTGGGGCGACGCCCAGCGCTCTGGGTCAACCTGCCGACCTGGGATGCTCCGTTCGAGTCGATTTATGGGCAGTCCAGGACGCGCCAGCACAGGTGGCTTCTGACCGAACGTGTGCACTCTCGTTTGTCACCAGTTGGTAGCTCTTCATTGTGGAGGGTCTGCCACACTGAGCGAATGGCCGAGGACGACGCGAGACACCGGTGGGAGGACTGGACCTGGGACGAGACAGTGTTCGAGGGAACCGCCCCCTATTAGAGGTAGGGTCGCAAACCGTATTCCCCGGCTCTGGCCGACGCTCTCGCCGAGCACCTCGATCTGGATGGATGCGGCCGCCTCCTCGACGTCGGTTGCGGCCCAGGCACCCTCGCCCAGCTGTTCACACGTCTCTTCGAGATCGTCATCGGGCTCGACCCGGATTTCGGCATGCTGGCTGAGGCCCAGCGCTCTGCCGCGGAAGAAGAAGTCACCAACGCCAACCGGGTCCGGATGCGAGCCGAAGATCTCCCCAGATCCCTCGGCACCTTCAAAATCATCAGCTTCGCCCAATCGTTCCACTGGATGGACCGACCTCGCGTGGCCTACGCAGTCCGCCACATTCGATGCCAACGGTGCTGTCGTCCAAGTCCACCTATCGCACGGCAGTCCACCGAGTCAGGTTTCCCCCAGCGGACCCTACCCATCAATACCCGAAGTGACCATTGACGAGCTCCACCGTTATTGGCTCGGTCCAGACCGTCGCGCCGGCCAAGGCTTCCGGAACACCTCGCCCGATGGGGAGGATGCGGTGTTCCAGGCTGCCGGGTTCGCGCCCGAACAACTTGTGGTCGGCCCCGACGACCGGATCCTCGAGCGCTCGGCCGACGACGTGGTGGCATGGGTTCTCTTAACCTCGTCGACCGCACCCCACCTGTTTGGTGACCACCTGGACGATTTCATCCGGGACCTACGTCGCCTCTTGCTCGATGCGTCTCCGGGGGGTCGCTTCAGCGTGGCACTTTCTGACAACCGACTTCGCATTTGCAGGCCGACCTGATACGCCAATGCGGTCCCACGAACACCGGCGACTATCCGATTCGCGTCGAGGTCCGCAGGTCGGGACCGTATGACGAGGAACATATCGTCCTAGGGGTGGGAACGAGAGCAAGCGATCCTTTCCATGAGCAGCTCCCTCTCCCGTTCGTTTCGAGTCATGGATGCCGCCCTCTCGAACTCCTCGCGCGCCTCGTCCCTCCGCCCGAGGCGCTCGAGCAGATCACCCCGAACACTCGGCAGCAGGTGGTAGCCCTTTAGGGCCGGTTCGTCGGCCAGGGCATCCACCAACGTCAGCCCGGCCGCAGGCCCCTCCGACATCGAGATGGCCACGGCTCGGTTCAGCTCGACGACCGGGGAGGGGGTCAACGCCATGAGCCGGCGATAGAGACCGGCAATCGCCGACCAGTCAGTGTCCTCGAAGCGAAGTGCCCGCGCATGACACGCAGCGATCGCGGCCTGTAGTGAGTACGGGCCGTCACCCGCACGGCGCAGGGCCTCACTTCCCCGCTGGATGAGCATTCGGTTCCACTTCGACCTGTTCTGGTCCGCAAGCAGTACCGATTCACCGGCCGGACCAGTTCGAGCCGCAATCCGCGAAGCTTGGAATTCAAGAAGCGCCACCAGTCCGTGAGCTTCCGGCTCTGCCGGCATCAGACCGGCGAGGATACGAGCCAAGCGAAGTGCGTCCTCGCACAGACCCGGGCGCACGAGATCCTCACCGGCCGTGGCGGCATAGCCCTCGTTGAAGACGAGGTAGATAACCTCGAGGACCGACGCGACGCGGGCAACCCGGTCAGGACCGTAAGGGACCTCAAAGGGAACTTCGGCCTCGGCAAGCGACCGCTTGGCACGGACGATACGCTGCGCGATCGTCCGCTCCGAAACCAGAAATGCACGGGCAATCTCGCTCGTGGTGAGTCCGCCCATCAGGCGCAGCGTAAGGGCAATGCGGGCGTCGGGTGACAGTACGGGATGGCACGCGATAAAGATCAGCCGGAGCAGATCATCATCAATGTCGTCGGTGTCTGTCGGCTCGACCGGCAGCACCTCTCCCAGTGTCCGGCCAACCTCGGTCAGTTTCCTGGCGTATGTCTCCTTGCGGCGCACGAGATCGATCGCGCGGTGCTTGGCAGTGGCCATGAGCCAGGCACCCGGATTGCTCGGAGCACCTGTCTCTGGCCATGACTCCAGTGCAGCCACTAGCGCGTCCTGTGCGATCTCCTCGGCGATTCCCACGTCCCGCACGATGCGAGCGGCGGCTGCAATGATGCGTGCGCGTTCGATCCTGAACACCGCTTCTAGCGAATCGGTCGGACATGTCGCCCTCATGACCACCCATCAGAGCAGCCGTGCCGGGGCGGAGCAAGGGCTGCCCACTCAGCTTTCTGCGATCTCGCGGATCTCGGCGGTGACGGTCCAGTGCTCCGGATGGATCTGCAAGAACCGCTTGGTCCACTCAAGGGCCTCGGCCTTGTCCCTGGCTTGGAGGATGGCATAGCCGCCCACCACTTCCTTGCTCTCGGTGAAGGGCCCGTCCTTGTAACTGAGCGTGCCCCCGGTCCAGGTGATCCGGGTGCCTTCGGACGTCGGGGTGAGTCCGGCGGTGTCCAGCATGACCCCAGCCTTCGTAATCTCCTCGAACAGGGCGCCCATGCGTTCCGAGAATTCGGGGCTGGCGCCCACGTCGGGGGGATTCTGTTCGTCGACTCGGATCATGGATAGGTAACGGGGCATGGTGACTCCTCTGTCGGGAGGGCGGGACCTTCCCAGCCTCTCACCAATACGTCGAACGGGAGAGCACCAATTCGACACCTTCCGCCAAAGTTTCCGGATAATTATTTACTCCGGTGCGTTCCTTGTGTCCGATGCGCTCCAGGCATCTCCCCGCTGACCATGTCCGGAGGCAAGCTAGGGGATGGCCACACCCTGGAATGGCACAGCCGAGTGCCGCAAAGGCTGGACGGGTGGGGACGTTCACGTGACTGGTGGCCACGAGGCCGGAGCTGAGGCTTCACAGGAAGCAGGGAGCCCAGTCGAGTCGGCATGTGGATTCTCCCGAAGCAGGGCCGCCGCGAGCCAGACCCAACGCCACCCCACCGGCTCCCGCACCAGGCCGTCCAACTCACTCCAGGGCCCACCGCAGCGAGCAAGGCGCTGCACTCGGTCACACAGATGCAACCGACCAGAACTCACCATAGCTCGATGTTGTCACCATACCGAAGATGCACTACGCCTGGTGCCGCTAGTGACCTGGATCCAACTGATGACGTTTCCGTCGACATCCATCACGTCGGCCTTGCGCCCGGCCCCACCGACGGATGTGATTGGCCCGGCGCTGATCCCTCTGCTCGCCAAATCGGCAACGAGCTGATCCAGGTCATTGACCGAAATGGTCACTACGGTCTCTCCAGCGCGCTCGGGGTCCGCGATCACGTAAAGCCAGCCGCTCCCAGCAACGCACCACATCACCTCGTCCTGGTTGGGAACTATGTCGGCGGGACGTCCGAAAAGCTGCTCATACCAACCCACCGCTTCGTCCAGATCCGCCACGGGCATACTTGCAAAGAGAACCTCCATTGTCACCCCACCAGCCTGCCGCTTGCCGAAGGGTCGCGTCGATCCAGGGGCCACGGACAGTCGGTCATGGTGCGGGATCGCTCAGTACCTTCGTCCCAGTCGCACGCGTCGGATTGTGGCGGCGACGCTGACTCAATCGCCAACGAGTTTCAGTGCCAGCCTATGGTCGATGAAGGAGGCCAGAAAGATCGGCAAGAACCTCTTCCCGGTGCATCGGAAGGCGACGGTCTCACCGTCGGCGCCGTCGAAGGTCTCAGTGCTGCTCGACGTTCGGCCACTCCGGACCTGCAGGGTGTGACTTCCAGGTTCTACCGGTATTTCGATCGTGTCGTTCATTTCAACCGACCCGACTCGATTGCCGTCGACCACGACATCGTACGTGCCACGACGGACCTCCGCTCCGATTGACTTATGCGTCAGCTTCAGAGTTGCCGGCATCTGATGATTTCCTCTTGCTTCTGCACACCCGTTGTCCGCTGCTCGGCGAGGGACATAACGTACCGGTGATGGGTCCCTGCCGCCCGTAATCGAATGTGCAACCGGCCATTGTGTTGGGGCTAGGTCCCGCCCTCAGGCTGCGGACACGACCAATACGTCAGGCAGGGTTCCATGACTGATGGTGCCCAGTAGTCATCGTTCGGAGTGCCCTCTATGGTTCGGTCCTCGCCTCGGTATCAATGGCGCTTGCGCCGGTCACTTCTCGATTGCGCTCGCTTTGCCTTCCGATTCCGACGGCTGGCATCACTACGGGCCGTGTGCCCTACTTGACCATGAGCCGTGGGCCCCTCGTGGATCTGGTTGGTCTCGCTCGCGTCCGTTGCCAGACTGTGGCGGCGACGGTTCATTGTCGTTACACCTCCGACGACAAGGACGATGGCGAGGAGGCTGAAGATCAAGATGTAGAACATGACCCATTAGATCATGGACCCCTTGAATTTTCACGCCTCCCACCCACCCGGTGGACCGGGCTACCCACGGTCTCCATGGCCGACTCACCTCACAATCGAGAATTGGCTGAGCGGGCCCTCAGGTTCTGCCCTGCCGAAACGTTCGTCGCAGCCAGAATGCGAGCCCAGCTGCGCAACCGCAGAGGACCTCGACAGCCCAAACGAGACGGCTCGGAACCACAGTTTGAGCTCCTTCGCCTCTGGCGATCGCCCAGGTTGTGCGAGCACCAGGCTCCTTGATCTTGGCGGCGTTAGCCGACCAGGAACTCCATGGCTACGGCATCATCGGTGAAGTGAAGACGCTGTCTCGCGGGAGGATCGTGCTCGGTCCCGGCACCCTCTACGGGACCCTCGATCGCCTGACTGAACAGGGTCTGATTCGGCCAACAACCACAGAGGTGGTGGACGGGCGGCTGCGCCGCTATTACGGCATTACCGGAAGCGGCCTCTCCGCCGTGAGATCCGAAGCAGATAGCCGGGCGGCCACGTTGCGTGCCGCTGCCAACGGCTTAGGTTCAGGTGTCCGAGGGGCACTGGCGTGAGCGCCGAGCGACAAAAACGCATCCTCCCAAGGGCATGGCCGCTTCGGGACCGTTCCGAACGAGGTGACGAGATCGTCGGGACCACTCTCGACCTGTTGCCCGATGGGACTAATCGACTTCCGTTCCTCCTCGCGCTCAATCTCATGGTCGGCGGGATGCAAGCCCGGTGGGGTATGCGACCCGTACGGATATGGATGCAACGAACTGGGCGTGCTGCCCTGCTCCGCGTACGATTTGGGGCGTCGTAGCCGGTGATCTCATTCGGCACCGGCAGGGCTTATTCTGTTGTTGAGGAACTCAGCTCAGGTGATATCGACCCCGCCTGGGTGTTTCCCGACAGTCACCGTCTTTACCACCGTGTCGCTGGAGGTGTCGATGACGCTCACGGTGCTGGACATCCCGTTGGTCACGTAAGCATACCTACCGTTGTGGGTGATGGCGACGCCCACTGGATTGCTGCCGACCCTCACTGTCTTTGCCACTGCGTTGGTGGAGGTGGTAATGACGCTCACGGTGCCGGAGCCGGCGTTGGCCACGTAGGCGTGGCTCCCGTTGGGGCTGATTGCGATCCCCTCTGGGTCCTGACCTACCCCCAATGTCTTGACCACGGCGTTGGTGGACGTCGTGATGACGCTAACCGTACCGGGGCGGTAGGTGTTGGTCACGTAGGTATCGCTCCCGTTGGGGGTGATGGCGACCCCGTAAGGACCGATACCGACCCTCACCGCCTTCACCACCGTATTGGCGTAGGTCTCGATGACACTTACGGTACCGGAGCTGGCGTTGGCCACGTAGGCGCCGCTCCCGTTGGGGGCGACGGCGACCCCGAGCGGGGAACGGCCGGCTGCCACTGTCTTCACCACCGCGTTGGTGGAGGTGTGGATGACACTCACGGTGCCCGATTTCAGATTGGTTACGTAGGCGTAGCTCCCATTGGGGGCGACGGCGACCCCGACTGGCTCGTTACCGACCCTTACCGTCTTCACCACCGTACCGGTGGAGGTCTTGATAACGCTCACGGTATTGGAGCCGCCGTTGGTCACGTAGGCGTAGGTCCCGTTGTGGGTGATGGCGACCCCGATTGGATAGCGGCCGACCGTCACCGTCCTCACCACAGTGTTAGTCGAGAGGTTGATCACGCTCACGGTGTTGGAGGCAGAGTTCGCCACGTAGGCGTAAGGGGTTGCTTCACCGACGCCCTTGGTAGCGCCACAAGCGACTGCCGAGACGGCGGCCAGTCCAACCGCACCGACGGCTGTACCCGCTCTCTTCGCAAACTGCAACACGCGGGACCCAACACTCTGCGCCATATCGATACCCCCCGTTCCGGTGGCCTCGCTTGGCACCGAGATGTGTGACGAAGGACTCAACGTCATATCGTAATTTCGAATGCCGCTATACCCACCGTTGAGAGGATCTCAATGCCGCGTGTCCCTGCCAGGCCTGAGGGGGGGCGGGTCAGCCCTCCCACCTCGGGGCACGAGCGATCGTTCTGCATCCAGGCAACACGATGTTCCGATCTGTCAGGAGCATGCACAGGAGTAGCAGCTCGCTCGGAGACGGCTCTCCAAAGGGAATGCCTGGTTCCGGACAATCCTCTTCCCACACCGACAGGTTGCTTCGCAACAGCGTACGGCACTGGCCTCATGCGACGGTCGGTCCGGTGGCCTGGCAACCGTCCACTCAGTGGGTTGTTCGATGAGTTCGAGCACGGTCATGGTATGTCAAGCAGCTGATCTGGGCTCTGCTTGCCTCCCTCATCACCCATCATGAACAGGGCGCTATTGAACAAGCTGATCCATACCGTAGAGCCAGCTGTGAATCAGGGCACCAGGCAAGCGTATTGAAACGGCCATGTTGAACTGGTCGCAGTGATAAGCCGCGTCGTATGTTCATGACGGAGTCTGCCCGCACACCCCAAGATGCCTAGCGGGTGGCACCTCGCGGGGAGCGAGCACGGTTCGCTCCCGAACCCAGATAACGCGCCCCGGTCAGCCTGTCATCGTGCAAATCAGCCCAACGCTGCACCCCCGGGACTCGCCTTGCCGGGCTGCAGGAAGACTTGTCGAAGAATGACGCCAGCGGGCTGTACAGCCGCAGGATGGGGAACCATCCCTTGCCCGGCACGGTCTCCAACCAGTTGCCTTCCTTGCCGTCTGGCGCAGTCGGTCCGAAAAAGATTCCCGTCGAGCTGTCAGCGTTCGTCTCGACCACTCCCGACTGGCTGCTCACATCCGGCTTCGACTGCCCCGTCTGGAGCATCGAACGAGTCTGCCGGTCGTACGGAACCACCGACCAGAAGCGGGCGTGCGGAATGTCGGGAGGGAGGGTGAGCCGATAGTTGCGAGCCCCGTCCAGGTACTCCCCGGCACTGTCCTTCAATGCGATGAGGTACTGGGAGCCGATGCTTGTGAGCGACATGCGCATCGCTGGCGTAATGCCCGTGTACGGGTAGAAGAAGGCAATCCTCGCGTTGATCTTCCTGGCCCCATCGCTCGGCGTGGGCACAACGCCTTGGGGCGTGACCTGGGGTGGTGGGTTGAGGAAGTCGTACCCGCCAGCGAACAGCATATTGAACCACTGTGAGCCGGGGTAGAAAGCCCACTCCTCATGGTTACGGGGATCAAAGGAGATCGTCCGAGCGGTTGCTTTCCCGACGACGACCGCCTCGTCGAGGATCTTCCGCATCCGCTCGTCGGGATCGAACGACCTGCCCTTGGCGATCCCGATGGAGGCCAACAGTCCGAGAATCTCCGGGCCTCCCATGCCTACCGGTTCCTCCTGGATGAGCGAGTCGATCAGGTGCCAGAACCCGAAGTCGTTGGGCGGAATGGTGTTGAATGAGCGCCCTGATCCCTCGATGAACGTCGTCTCGGGGACGGCTTGGGGAGGAGCCAGGGGTCCGTCCCCGGCCAGGAACGTCGCCACCGAGGTGCCGTGACCGCCGGGCGTGCATCGGTAGATCTTGACGCCGTCTCGTATGGCCTTCATGGGAATAGCAGTGTCATTGTCAACCATGAAGGCCCGGCCCAACATGACCACCCTGGTCGTGTTGGAGTGACTGACGTGGAAGCCGCTGTCGGGCAATGGACCTTCGTAGTTCGGCCCGACGGTGAGGTAACGGCCCCCCAAGGCACGGTCGGGTCCGGGGACGCCGAAGTCGGTGACCCAGCCGAATCACATGTCGTCGATAGTGCCGAGGTTGCCGGTAGGCGGCCCTAGGGGCGGAATGTCCAGGACCATTGGACCGTCGCCGACGTTGATGAATGAGAGGAAGTAGATGGTGTCGCAGTTGGCGGTCAGGAACAGCGACTCCGAGCCCATGAGGTCCGAGAAGATAAGAACCGAGTTGTCCTCGACGCCGAGGGACAGGAAACCGTTGTGGATTGCCGCCATCGACGCACCCGGGAAGGCTGCGATGAACGCCTCGACTCCGTGCATGAGTCGAGGTTGTCGTAGAGCAGCTCGGCCGTAGATGCCGAGGGTGCTCCATCCGTGAACTCAAGCGTCCCCAGCCGGCTCTCTATCCGGTCGGGAGTCGAGATAGAGGCCAGAATCTCTGCAGATACTCCGTCTTCCGGTCGCTCACGGTCCCTCCTGGTCGTCCGGCTCCACCGGCTGTGGAGTCCGATGGTCGTAACTTAGTTTGCAGTCATTTACCGCGTTACGGCTCTGTCCGCCCGGATGGGTGTATCCCCGACGTGCCGGAGGGAAGAGTTCGTCCATGGTCCGCTATGGAAGGCTAGCGGGAGGGCACTTCCAGCTCGCCGCTGCTTGCGGCCGGCCCTTCACCCCACAGCGGCTCCGGCCGCACCGCTGTGGGATTCTGGGGGAGCTGATCAGGCCATCGGCGTCGAGCTCGAGGACGACGGTGCACCCGATGGTGCGCCGGACGGCGCGCCGGACCTTCCTCCGGGAGCGCCGGTCGGTGCCTGACTTCCCGCTGGCCCGGCCCCGAAGCCCGAGATCGTCGTGATCGCGGAGAAGTTCGAGTCGAGCTCCACCGTGACGTATGAGCCGTCGGACTTCTTCATGTGGACCTCGTAGGGGTAGTCGCCCGACGAGTTGGTCTCGGCCCGGACGATGGTGGCGCCCGGCACGGCCGCGGTGGCGGCCACCGTAGCCTTCTGGAGGTCGGTACCGGTCAGGAGCGTCTCGCCGGGCCCGTGGGTGAGGGTGGCCGGGTCGGCGGTGCTCCCATGCGGCGGTGTGCCCGGGGTGCCGTTGAATGGTGTCGTCGTGGAGGATCCGGAGTTCGTCCCCGCAGTGGCGTTCGTCGTGGTCGTCCCGGTGCTGCCGGTCGAACCGGTGGCCGCCGAGGCGATCCCGGCGGCGCCCAGGCTGGCTCCAGCGACGACGGCCCCGGTCACGAGAGCATGACGGAGCTTGCTTGGTTTCTTGGGCTGGGCGGACATTTGTCCTCCTTTGGCTGGTGGTGTCGCGAGAACTTCTCGGGACACCGCAACCGTGTCGTGCGAACTTGAGAATCTCCTCACTGCTCCCTGCTATTCGGCTGTGAATCGGCGTGAGAAGGGCAGGACAGGGGTCCATGGCGATCTGCGGTCGCGATTGTCTTCTAGTCTGTGACCATGCGGCCAGAGCAACCCGCTTTCAGGATGGGACGGCTAGATCATGTCCACATTCGAGTACCGGATCGTGCCGAAGCCGCCCGATGGTATGCAGAGCAACTCGGCTTCGAGCCCGTCGAGACCTTCGATTTCTGGGCGACCGGATTCGAAGGTGGACCCCTGCAGATCTCGGCTGACGGCGGCCAAACAATGCTGGCGCTGTTCGAGGCCAGTGCGGGTCATCCGATGGTTCCACTGCAGACCGGTGTCGCCTTCACTGTTGACGCCGACAGCTTCATGGCCTTTGCCCATTCGCTGCCCCGCGGAATCAACAATGCACACGGCGAGCCGCTCGGTCTCGCCGACCTCGTGGACTACGACATGTGCTGGGCGTTCGATCTTGCCGACCCATGGGGAAACCTCTATGAGCTCAACTGCTACGACTACGAGCGGGTCGGGACCGATCTGGTGGAGGCACACGCAGTGCGCGCCGACCGCAAGTGGCCACGCGAGCTCTATGAGGACTACCTCTACACTAAGCGGTCCTAGTCGCTCCCAACCTGGAGTATCCATGAGGCGCCTGGTCAGCCGCCGCCGACAACTGCCGACCAACCGGCCGAGTTGGGGGACGTTCCAGACCTATCGAGCAGATGCAGGAAGGCCTAGCTGCTTGCAGGTCTGCACCATGGCGCTGGCATCGTTAATTACGCTGTCGCTGGGGTGAACGAGTCGACCAGACGCCGCAGATTCGAAGGCGAGTACTTCCGAATACAGTTTGGCGTTCGGTGCCCTGCGGACAGCCCTAATCAGCTTCTGAATGGGGGGCTGACTCGGATCACTTGCGTTCCAGGTGAGGACCGCAGTCCCTTGTTTCGGGGCCATCACGGACACGATGTCCTGACAAGCTTGCCGCGTGAGTTGCTCACTGTGTGTTGGTGGCGACTCCCCTGTCCCGGAACCGCATCCAGCTAGTAACAATGCTCCTACGGCCAGTGCCCCACAAATCCAATTCCGCACGGCTACAGACTACTTCTACGCTGACCTCGAAGTGCCGGTCGGCCACGGTCGATAGTGCCGGGCTGATCCGGTGTCGTAGGCACGATGGTCTGACGAACAGCCACGAGCTGCCAACAGACCTTAGCCGTCACGGATAGCCGATCCGCATCCGTGCAATCGACTCAGGCGGCAGTATCACCTCGCCAGGTCGGCCAGCCAAGAAGTTGGGGCTTCTCCGTCACCCAGGCGCGCAGATCGTCGCCAATTTCGGCACTGATGAGGGACTCCAGCTTCGCATTGCACTCTTCCAGAAGCCCAGCGTGAGTGGGATCGGCGGCCAGGTTGTTGATTTCGCCTGGGTCGCTGTCTCGGTCAAAGAGGATCACGTCATTATGGCTGAACAGATCGTCCAGATCCCGGGGCCGGTTTGGTTCGAGCGGTGAGTAGTACCGGGCGAAGGTGAAGCGCCGGTCGCTGAAGGCGCGGAGAAACCCCCGCTTGTGCCAGTCTGGACGTAGATCACCTGAGGCGATGCGCTCGCCCACATCGGGGTCGGCGAAGTGCTCCCAGAAGGACGCGTCGAGGGTCACCACAGATTCGATGGCCACGAGCACACCGTCCCGGACCGCGGTGCCGCCGAGGGCGGGCAGCAGCGAATGGCCACCGAGGTCGGGACACTGTTGGGCGATTGCGTCCTCGCTCAATCCGGCGAAGGCTAGGAGTGTCGGAGCGATGTCCACCGCCGAGGCAAGGGCGCCGGTCGAGGTGCCACCGGCGAAGTCCGGGTGGGTGATGACCAGGGGCACGTGGGTGTTCTCGTCGTAAGGGAGATTGCCCTTCTGACGGAGACCGTGAGATCCGGCCATTTCGCCGTGGTCCGCGGTCAAGATGATAATGGTGCGGTCGGCCTCGCCGGACGCCTGGAGGGCGTCGAGGACGACCTCGATGTGACGGTCGACATCTCGAACGCAGTTGAGGTAGAAGTTCATCCCCGTTTGCCAGTGCTCGTCGTCGCGAACGGGACCGAACACGGTGTCCATCATCGTGCGGTACTCCTGGAGGGCCGGTGTGGCTGGACCGTGATCGCTCCAGTTCGTCGGCGCCTCGAAGTCCCACCGAGGCGCGTACATCGGGATGTCAGCGGGAGGCTTGGCGACGACAGCGTGCGCCAGATTGGGCGGAAGCTGCACCGAGGACCTCCCCCCGTAGTCGAAGCTCATGACGTCGTGTGGGTTGACGAAGTTCACCGTCATGAACCACGGTTGATCCGCCGCTACGGATGCAGCCCGGTTTCGCAGCCACGCCGCGGCCTGACCTGCGATCACCGGGTCGACCCGCAGCCCAGCCCACGCTCCGCCGTCGATGTCGCCCCAGTCGTTCCACTCGTGAAACCCGTAAGGTTCGAGGGCGTCCGTGGTAGACACGGGGTTCGCTGGGTCCACATATGCGTTGGAGAGGTGCCACTTGCCCTTATAGGTGCAGTAGTAGCCCGCCCGCCCGAGCATCGTGCCCAACGTGCCCAGAGCTGGATCCAGGGCTTCAATATAAGGGAAGTTGTCGTTGTCGTAGATGCGCGTGACCGGGACGTGGCGGCCCGTGTAGATCACTGATCGAGCAGAACTGCACTGTGCTGATGCCGTGTAATAGTTGGAGAACTCGATGCCTCGATCTCGGATTCGCTGCCGTCCTGGCAAGGCATAACCGGGCGCAGTGGGAAGGTTGAAGCGTTCTTCGTCCGTCGTGATCAGGAGGATGTTGGGCGGCTTGGGCATTCGACCAGTATCGCCTGGCCAGAGCAGCGATCGCCACCGGAAGTAGCGGACAGGAGATGATCCACCCGGCAAGCGCCTACCCCATTTCGGGCCGGTCGAGGGTACGGGGATAACCGCCGCTTAGCCGGCAGCGATTGGTGGCAGGCGCTCAGAAGTGACATTCAAGGTCCATTCGCCCCTCCCTGAGAGGGGTTCAACCTTCGAGGGCTTCAGCGAGGCGCTCCAAGGAGAGACTCATCGTCTGCCGGTTCCGCGCTGGCCGGTTGTCGATGCCCGATATTTGCTGGCTGAAGTCCAAGACGGACTCCGGCCGTAGGTCGTCACTCCACTCGGTGACCCGGCACCCCGAGTCAGTTGGCTCGAACCGGTACCCCCAGGTGGAGAAGTGGAAGTCCATCATTGAGCACTCGAAAGCGAAATCCCGTCCCGGATCAGCCCGGATGATCTTGCCTTGCGTAGTCCATTCGTGCTCACCATTCCGGTTGTGGCCGTCGAAGGTCGCACCGACGGTAGGTCCGTTGAATCCTTCGTGCCATTCGCAGGCGTAACACTCCTCGGACCACTCGCCCATGCGGGTCACGTCGGAGATGGCAGCGTACGCCAGCTCGGGCGAAACAGTGATGTCTCGGGAGATCTCGATCCTGTTGGTCATGGGCGCGAATTCCACCACATCCCATCGAGGTCTGTCGACCAGGATGAGCAAATCACTGCAAGAGCGGAAAAATTTCTTCGAAGAGCTCGTCCGCCGTCGAGCATCACCTGGATCGAACTGGCAACTCACCACCAGGCGTATTCAAGTGATGGCCGCGACAAGCTCGTTGAATCGCTCCGCTGGAGTATCCCATTCAAGTGTCTTCCGCGGGCGCTCGTTGAGCAGCGCGGCGATGTCATCAAGGTCGGTCTGGGAGTAGCCGGATAGGTCGGTGCCCTTTGGCAGAAACTGTCGAACGAGGCCATTCCAGTTCTCGTTTGTGCCCCGCTGCCACGGTGAGTGGGGATCACAGAAGTAGACAGGGATGCCGGTCGCGACCGTAAAGGTGGAGTGGCTGGCCATCTCCGTTCCTTGGTCCCACGTAATCGAGCGGGCCAGGTGATCGGGAAGGCGCACGACGTTCTCCGACAACGCGGCGGCCACGTGCTCGGTGGTCTTGCTCTCGACCTTGATGAGCATGCCGAGTCGGGTTGTGCGCTCCACCAGCGTGGCGACGGCGCTCCGGCCCATCGCCCCGACGATCAGGTCGCCCTCCCAATGGCCCGGCACGGCCCGGTCTGCGGCATCCGGAGGGCGCTCTGAGATGTTGACCATGCCGGGGATCTGCACTCGTCCGGAGGAAGTCCGCGTCCGAGGCCGCCGCCAGGCCCGGCCCGACCGCAGGCAGGCCGCCAGCTCTTTGCGCAGCTCGCCTTTGGCTTGGATGAAGATGGCCTGGTAGATGGCCTCGTGGGACACCCACCACTCTGGCTGGTCAGGGTGCTCTTTGCGCAGCCTGCGGGCGATCTGCTCTGGAGACCATTTCTTGGTTCGCAGGAGCTCTTGGACCTCAGTCCAGAGCCACGATCGCTCTTCGGTCCAAACGACCTTGGGGCGCCGGGCCGCATGGGCCGCTCGCCCTTCGGCAAGTGCCGCTCGGTAGCGCCTTCGCCCGCCGTTGGCTGTGATCTCCCGCCAGACCGTTGAGCGGTGGCGCCCGATCCGCTCCGCAATGGCCGCGTCGGATTCGCCAGCTTCGATCCCGACCCTGATCTCTTCGCGCTCGGACAGGTCCAGAGCGCCAGCAGGTCGTACGCGTACGTGTGACATCTCTACACGGTCGCCGCGCAAACACCGGCCAAGGGTGGATATCCCGATCCCGGCCATCTTCGCCGCCTCGAGCTGGGTCGCCCCCGCCGAGAGGGCTTCGAGTGCATGTTCGATGGAGGCTCCTGGACGGAGCCTGGGGCCCGAGCGAGGCACGGACTTGCGAACGACCCCCCACCGCTGGACGTTGTACTGCACTGTCGACGCCGGAACGCCCGTCATCTCTTGTGCCGCCCGGTAACTGACACCTGCGACCACGGCCGCGATCGCTGCATCGAGATCCGCCTGCGAACTTCGGCGAATGGTCATCACACAACACCCCCAGGTCAGGAGATGTCCGCGATCACCATTTGATTTCGCCCCACCTCGGCAGCTAATCGATCTGGAGGGCCACGGGCGATCAACCATGAACGTCCTCGACGGTTAGAGGAGTCCCACATCACCGGCCGGTGGGCGTTATTGAGCGGGGTGTGCTTGCTGTCCGCGAACTGACCTTGACCGGCACATCCGGGCGTGTGGATAACTGCCTGGATCTTCGCGTCCGGGCATTCTAGAGTCGAAGTTCCTTCGCCCCTAGATCCTCGCTGCCGGGGTGGCGACGCCACGCACCCGTGCCCTGCACCGAAGTCTCGAACCGTCAGCCGCTCCCCACCGGCGCATCAGCAGGCTGACAGGTGAACAGACCGACCGAGCCGCCGCCCGGTCCTAGATGCTGACAGTGATGGGCGATCCATGTGAGACGAGGATCCTGGCCTCCGGTCAGAAGCACGAGGTGGAACTTGTTCGTCCGAATCATGCCCTCGAGCTGACTGATGGTTGGTTCGGGGATGGACCCGGTGAAGCCGCCAATGGGAAGAAACTCCTTCCCAGTGGCCGAGATGAACTCCGACGCAACCGCCGATGTGTAGACGGCCATGACGTAAGGGGATCCCATTTGGAGTTTCTCGAAGGTGGGGATGATCGACGCGATCCCTTTCGCCGATGACACTCCGAGCAGCGCTTCGTAGAGTGCTGTCGTCTTCCTCGACTCGAACGGGGTATTGGCGAACCCTTGATGATCGCTCGCGAGGAGGACCGCGCCCGAAGTCGGAATTACCAGGGTGGCTGCGGTGCCCGTGATGAGCGCCAGAGCCAGGAGCCATCGGCGGGACAGGGCGGCAGCCGAGGCCACCAGGAGGAGGACAGCCGCTACACCCAGCGATGCCGTCAGGGGCCCCAGCCAGGTCGGCGCGACCGCCCCCGACGATCGCGTCAACCAGATGCCGTAGCCGACCGTTCCTGCCACGACCAGGCTGGCTACTCCATATCGGCGTATGGCCACCGACCGCACCTCGCTTCGGGACTCCCACAGGCTGGCGAGCCCGGAACCTAGGATCGCAGCGATCGGCGGTGCGAGCGCCGCGGTGTAGTAGGCGTGCATGATAAACACGTCGGAAAAGACCAGCACCATTGGGACCAGCCACCCGGTCCAAAGGATGAAGTAACTCCTTCGGCGGGTAAAGAGCCCGCCCACACCCACCGCCAGCGCAGCCGGCAGCAGCCATCCCGTATCTCGCCCGAGGTCACCCTCCACGAGCCGGTTCCACGCCGGCGACGGGCCATTGAGCACCTCCGGGCTCAGGTGGATGCCACCGAGAAACTGCTGAAATGCCACCTGTTGGCTCGTGCGGCCGAAGCCGTCATATACGAACACCTGCTGGTAGACAGAGTTGTTTTGGCTGCCGTCCACGTAGGGACGGTCGTGAGCCGGGGTTAGGGTCACGACGGTCATCCACGAAAGGGACACGACTGCGGCGACCAGGCCCGCGACCACGACCTGTCGAAGCTTGGAGGCCCATCGATCCTTCCGTCCGAACAGATAGGCGAGCCCGAAGGCCGGTAGCACCAACCAGGCTTCGAGCATCTTCGCTTGGAAGGCGATCCCTACCCACAGTCCGGCATACACGAGATGTCGCTGTCGGCCCGACACCACGGCCGCCGATACCGCATCAGCGGCCAACAGGAGGAAGAGCGTCATGGCGGTGTCGGCGATGTTTCCCCGGTTGAGGCCCACGACCGCGGGACTGGCCGCGAGGATGAACGCCGCGACGAGTGCTGCCGTCGTTCCCCGGAGGCGATTCACAGCGCGATAGAGGACGAGGACACTTAGGACACCTTCGACGACCTGTGGCAGAACAATCGCCCAGGTGTGATACCCGAAGATGCGAACGGACAATGCCTGGATCCAGAACGCACCGGGTAGTTTGTCCAGGGTGACCGTACCCGCCGGGTCGAAGGAGCCGAAGAAGAAGTTGTGCCAGTTGGCCGCCATGCTCCGCACGGCAGCGCCATAGAAGGGCTCGAGAGCATCCTGGTTGATACCCCAGGTGTACGTGAGGCCGGCCAAACCGGCAATCAGCAGTAGGAGCGCTCTTTGGGGAGTGATCCGGAATCGATTGACAAATACGGGCGGTTGAACCTCTGACGGCGCGGGCTCGGTGAAATCAACTTGCAACCCGTCCCTATCTCCGACCAACTGATTGGGATCCATTGCGCCGCGCTCTCCAGCCTTGCCAACTCGCAATCTCGCCCAGTATTCAGGGGCGATCATCTCGGTTGGGCGCCGATGACAGTAGTGGATGGCCTCAAGCTGTGCCGGGAGTGGGTTACCTGCATTCAGAATCAGTTCTGCCGTGCGAGTCCGAGAAGGCGTGACAGCGCCGGGACACTTCCCAGGTCCATCAAGGCCCACGTTCGAAGCTGCTCTCCGAGGGCGACCTTGACGGAGCGGCAGCAAATGAATGGACCACGACCGGCGTCACTTATGCCACGCTCGGTTAGCCCTATTCGGGTCCGTTCTCGTCATTCGGGTCCGTTCTCGTCTTCCCAGCCTGGCGAGCCATCCGCGATCCAAGCGCCGATGACCTCATCGCATGAAACGACCAGACCAGAGATGTTCGGGTATCCCGCATAAGGAACGAGCATGATGAGCGTCTCCCGCAGCTCGTCTGGGGCGAGCTCACCCCGCCTGAGTGCGGCCCGGGCTTGGATCTTCCAGGTTTCGATCTGCCCGTTGGTAGCGATGACCCCCATTAGCAGTAGCCGCCGGGACCGCACGTCGAGCACTTCACGCCGCCACACCTGGTCGAAGAGGGTCTGGACCATGACATCGTTGAAGGCCATGGTCCCCTCGGGCAAGGTGACCACATCACCGGAGTAAACGTCCCGCAAGACATCGAGGCCGCTGTGGTAGGGATCGGGGAAGTCGTCGGTCAGTTCGTTGCCCCTTCCTGGGGGTTGGCATTTTGGAGCGGGTCGGCGACGTAGAGGATGCGTACCGGGCCTGCCGACGACCTGGCGCGGTCGATCGCGTCCGTTAAGCCTGCCAAGGGAACGGTTTCGCCGATGAGTGGTGTCGGATCCAGGCTTCCGTCCACAACAAGATCAAGGGCCTCGTACCAGTCAGTGACAGCCGGACCCCCACCAAACTGGATGTTGACCCCCTTCAACTTGGCGGCCGCCGAGGGGATGGTGTCGCTGGCCGCACCACCGGCGCTGAGCAGACGAGCCTCCTGTCCACAGTTCTCCAGAATGTCGGCGAGTATCCCGGAGACACCTACGCACTCGTAGATGACCTGTGTCGGCTTGCCCATCAGCTCGATGCGATCGTGCACTTCTTCAGAACTACCCCAAGCAGCGTTGCGCCACTTCGCCCAAGGCGACTCGTTGGCTGGGTTCACGACGATGTCGGCCCCCATCTCCAGTGCCAGCTTGCGCCGCGACTCGGAGAAGTCCGACGCCACGATCGGACCTATTCCACGGTGCCTCAGGGCAGCCACGACGGACAGTCCGATGGCACCAAGCCCGACGACCAGAGGAACTGTGTTGTTGGCAGCATCACCGGTTGAACCGACCCGTGTGTAGTACCAACCAACAGCCATGGCGTCGATGAGAGCCAGCCGTTCTGCGGGTAGATCATCCGGCAACGGCCTCGCAAGGCCCTCGGAAAGAAGGAAGTACTCCCCGAACCCTCCCGGCGCCTCGGGTGCCATTCCGATGATGCGCATTCCAGCATCCGTGAACAGAGCCGGTGGCGAGGTGAGACGGGTTCCGACCGGCCACATCTGTTTGGTGTCTGGTCCGTAGGCCACCAGTTCAGCGCAGTATTCGTGACCCATCACCACGTCTGTGTGGGGTGCATCGACTCGCATTCCGGATCGGTCCGCCTGGGCCACCTCGGGATGATCCATGTAGTGGTGATCTGAAGCACAGATCGCGCATGCCAGCGTGCGTACCAACATCTGCCCAGGCGCTGGCACAGGCGTTGGGACCTCGCGCAATGCAAGGGTGCGCTCCTTCAGGCTAACAGCGCGCACCGTCAGGCTCCTTCAATGGATGTCAGAGCGAGGACGGCATAGCTGGGGTCGGACACGGATCGGTCTCCGGTGGCCGGGTAACCGGGGGCTTCTGCTGCCTCGCGTACTGTCCATGCAGTGAAGATAGTTCCGATGGACGATGCGCCACTTTCCTCCTTGGCGCACCCACTGGTCAATGTAACGCCCGGATGAAACCGTATCGTTCAGTGTCCCCTCTGGATCTTTCGACCTGAGTCTGGCAAGCACGTAGGTCTCGCTTCCGGCTCGATCTCCATCGATAGTGATGTAGATGTTGCTCAGATGGTGACTGTGGGCCTCCATGGCGGGGTGCACCACCCCGATGAAGTCGGCAAACTCCTCGCCGGTTCCTACGAACATCGCTCCGTAATCCAGGTAAGCGCCCTCGTGGAAAACCGAGAGATCAACTCGCGGTCGATCCGATCAACGCCCCTCGCATAGTCAAGGAGGCGCTCGGTGATCGACTGCTTGTCCATAAGTTCCTGAAGGTCTAAGTCATCCATGCCTTCACTCCTCCATCGGGTCCGGTCGGTGACGAGTCTTGCCGCTTCGCCGGGTGGACGTTGGTTGTCACAGCCGACTCACCCTCTTACAGGGGGTGCCCCATATCAGCGGCCGGGGGGCGTTATCCGGGTCCCGGTGCTTGCTGATCGCTAACTGACACGCATCGGCACTTCCGGGCGTGGGGATAACTCCACCATTATGAGCGCTTGAAGTCGGGCAGCCCCCATGATCCATCGAAGGCCGGTCCCTCGGGTGCGTAGATCCGGAAGTAGACGAACCATCCCTTGCCGGGGACGGTCTTGATCCAACGGTCCTCCCCCTCAGGGGGAGGTGCGGGACCGAAATGGAGTTCGACGGGGCCACTAGGCCGGGAAATCCGCCAACTCGAACATCGAGCGAAGGGCGGCCTTGTTCTGATCGGTAAGGATCTCGCTGCGAGTCTCGGCGTCGTAGACGGTGATCGACCAGAACAGCTTGTCGGGAACAGGCTGGGGCACCGTGAGCGAGTACGAGTTGGCGCCGTCCAGAAAGGCCCCGGTCGAGTCACGGGCGTTCAGCCAGTAGAGGGAACCGGCCCCTGCTGATCGCTTGAACATGGCCGGGGACTCGATCTGGGCTTGGTAAAACCATTTCTGTCGGGCGTAGTTGTCGGTATGGGTCTTGGCGTCGAACGTCCCGTTCTCCGGCCGGAGGACTGCCCACTCCCAGGTGGTTCCGGGCCAGACCTCTCGGTCGGGTCGCCGGTCAGCGAACGGCTGCACCCGAAGTTGAGCATTTCCAAGCTGGGAGGCACGGGTCAGGATGTCTCGCATCCGGTCGTCCGGCTCGAACGGTTTGCCCTTCTCGATGCCCAAAGAGGCCAACTCACCGTAGAAGTTCCGGTACTCGACGAAGGGCAGTTCTGCGTCGATCAGATCATGGAGCACCTCCCAGTAGGTGAGGTTGTCCTCCCACCGAATGGGAGTGAAGTCGGCACCGACGATCTTCGAGAGGTCCACCCAGTCGATCTCAGCCACCTCTGCACCAGGGTCGAGGGAGCGGACGGCGATGGACTGCATGAGGTCGATGGCCCCCTGCATGTCGTCCCCATGAGGCAACGCCCGCAACAGCATGAGCACCCGGTTGGTCGTGGCCGTGCCCTGGTAGTGATCGGCTGGAACGTCGCCCGCAAATCCCGGGCCACAGAGGGCGTGCTTTCCGCCCTTGCCGCCATCAGGGCCTGGCAGCCCCATGTCCATGATCCACCGCTGATTGAGGTCATTGGCCGTCCACATGAGCGGGCCGGGAGGCAGCTCAACCACCATCGGCCCTTCGGTGAGGTCCAAGGCCGCAGCCGCATAGGGCGTCTGAGTTCGGGGTGAAGACAAGCTGCTGGGGCGTGCCTTCCAGTAGGGGGAACACCCGGTTCGGGACCACTCCGTTGTCGAGGTTTCCCTGCCAGGTGGCCATCATCGACACGGTCGGATAGGAGGAACCCGGGAGCACTGAACTGCCCGATTGAGGTCGGCGTCGTCATAGGCCCGCTGCACCAGTCTCCGGTGTCGGGTACCCACTGTACGAAGGTGTAGCCCTCAGGGAAATGAGCCACCATCGCCCTCCTTGGTCGTCTCCTACTCGTCGGTAGCTTTGTACCTCGGAGATCGGTTGACAACCGAGGCTGGTGGAGGCCGACTGCCCCTGAACACGGTTGGGGGCGCTATAGCTAGTGGGCGATGGGATGAGACATTCCAACAGTCCGGATGATTAGGAGTCGATGACCGTCACGTCGCCAATCACTAACTATAATACGGTAAGAGTCCCGTGTCGTGCTCCCGCAAAGGTCAGCACAGACTTCGTGCTCTTCGCCTTGAATGTGAAATGTTTCCTGACCCATCCCATAATCCGAAACGGACAGTCCAAACTCCCGTTGAAAGGAATACCTCTCGAGGATCCTACCGTCGATCAGGACATTCATTGTCTTGATAGTGGGACCAGAGCCTGCATTCCCTGCGAACTCGAAGGTGCCCGGAGACCAGGTCCCCGCACGTGGAACCGCAGGGTCTGCGCTTAGCGTGCCCGTCTCGGTTCCGTTGACGTCGACGGTCTGTGCGTTCGACACCGCACCCGGCGGCTGCTGCCAGATTCCATTGGTGGCAACGAGGTCAACAGATCCCGCAAGCGTCTCTCCAATACGCCTATCTTCTGTGTTTGGCGTTGGGCACTCCCCGATTGGATACGAGACAGAAGTCATTGTGCTGTGCACCGACCGGGGTCACCCTGGGAGATGTGAACATCCCATCGATGACGATGTTGTTCTCCAGTGGGCATGAACGGCAGCGGGAGCCACCATGACCCGAGCTGCACCGAGCACCCCAAGGGCCAAAAGTGTTAACGCACGTGAACGGGTGCTTTCATACTCTGCATCTCCTCGGCTCCGTCGTATGGGCCAAGGAAGGTCTCGGCCGCCGCCCATAGGATAGGT
>CAWIEV010000010.1:0-183927 GCA_963835325.1 uncultured Acidimicrobiaceae bacterium
ATGCCATCTTCCCGCCCCAGGTCGCTCCCCTGGCCTGGTAGTCGGCCAGGATCGAGAAACGCGACGACCCGGCGCCGGTCAGGTTCGATCCGCGGTGCAGGATGTCGGTCCGGTAGGCGAACAGGCTCCCGGCGGGCCCGACGACCGGCACCTCGCCATCGGCGAGCGCTCCGAATTCGAGGTAGAGCGGAGTGAAGGGCACATCCCTGCCCCTTTGGTAGGGGACGATGCGGGTGGGACCGTCCTCCTCGGTCACATCGGACAGGAAGATGAAGGTGGTCAGCTGCTGGAACTGACCGTCCAGGCGGGGAACCACCAGGCTGTGGCTGCCGTAGTCCCGGTGGAGCGGCTGGTCGTAGTCGGCCGCGCCCGTGTACTTGGCCCACAGCTCCACCTTGTACAGGTGCAGGTCCTCGGTGCCGAGGAAGCGCGCCGCGGCATCGACCAGGTCGGGATGGAAGGCCAGACGGTTGAGGTCCCATGACCGGTACGGAAACTCCTCGACGCCGGCGAACTGGTCGTCGGCGAACTCGGGGTGGCCCGCCGGATCGGCGAAGTACTCCTCGGGCTCCGGGAAGTGCAGCCACAGGGCCTGCCGGGCGGCACGCAGCTCGTCGTCGGCGAGAAACCCCTCCATGAGCGTGAACCCCCGGTCCCGCACCTCATCGAGCTTGGTGTCCGGGACCCGCACCGTTGCGCATCCTAACGGGTGGGGTACCGGAATGCCGGGCCCGTCCCGGCCAGCCGGCGGCGACGAAAGCACGTACGCTGACCCGGTGCGCGCCATCCAGTTCGACATGGCCGATCCCGCCTTTCCGGCCTCACTCGTCGATCTGCCCGAGCCCGAGCTCCCCGGGGCGGCGTGGGCCCGGATCGAGGTGACCACCGGTGGCATCTGCGGAAGTGACCTCCATCTCTTCGCCCACAACACGGGTCCGTCCCCCACACTGGTCTCGATGGGCTCGTTCCCGTTCGTCCTCGGCCATGAGATCGCCGGCCGGATCATCGAAGCGGGGCCCGGGTGCCCACTCGCCGAAGGCACCCGGGTGGCCGTCGACCCGTGCCTGCCCTGCCTCCCCCGCGGTATCGATCCGCTGTGCGCCAACTGCTCGCGGGGATGGACGTCGTCCTGCCTCAACCTCGACAGCGGTGTCGTCAGCAGCGGGCGTTCGCTCGGCTTCACCTCCGGCCTCGGTGGCGGATGGGGCGAGCAGGTCCTGGCCCACGCCTCGATGCTGCACCCGATCCCCGATGCCGTGCCCGACCGGGCCGCCTGCCTCCATGAACCGGTGTCGATCGCCTGTCACGGCCTCCTGCGGGCCCCGCCCAATGACGGCGACCCGGTGCTGGTGGTGGGGGCCGGCATCATCGGACTGGCCTCGGTGGCCGCCCTCAAGGCCCTCTTCCCACGGTCACCGGTGACCGTGCTCGCCCGCCACGCCCACCAGGCCGAGGCCGCCGTCGCCGGCGGTGCCGACCATGTGGTGCGGACCGACCCCGAAACGGGCACTTCGAGGTGCTGGCCGAGCTGGCCGGCGCCCGGGTCGTGGGGGGCGGGGCCCACGTCATGTTGATGGGCGGCTTCCCCTACGTGGTGGAGGCGGTCGGCGCCCGCAGTCGGTCACCGAGGCACTGCGGGCGGTGGCCCACCGGGGGACCGTCCTCCTGCTCGGAGCGGCCGGCATCAGTGAGGTCGACCTGACGCCGGTCTGGTACAAGGAGGCCGCACTGGTGGGATCGATCGACCACACCGTCGATGCCGGCTCCGCCCCCGGTCCGGCCGGCGGCCCCGACCGTCACTCGGTCGACCGGGCCCTCGACGTCCTGGCCGCCGGTCTCCTCCCCCATGACGTGGTCGTCACCCATGAGTTCGCGCTGGAGGACTTCCGTCAGGCGATGGAAACGGCCATCGATCGGGACACATCGCATGCGATCAAAGTCGCCTTCCGCCCATCGGCGCGAGGGCACGGGTGACAGGAGGACCATGAACGGACTGCGGGGCAAGTGCATCATCGTCACCGGGGCGGCGTCGGGCATCGGGCTGGCCTGTGTGGCCCGGTTGATCGGAGAGGGGGCACGGGTGGTGGGCGCCGACCTGCTCGACTATCCCGGGCGCCCGGTGGACGGCTCGGGAGAGCCGGTGGCCGAGGAGGCCTGGCACTTCCGCCCCGTCGATGTGGCCGACGAGGAGTCGGTCGTCGCCCTGGTCGATGCCGCCCGTCGCTTCGGCGACCGGGTCGACGGCGTGGTCAACGCGGCCGGTGTGGCCGGTGGAGGTCCCGTGCACATGCTGCCCAAAGACGAATGGGACCGGGTCGTGGGGGTCAACCTGACGGGCACCTATCCTGGTGGCCAAGCACACCGTCAGGGCCATGCTGGACCAGCCGGTCACCGGGGAGTCGAGGGGCTCCGTGGTCACCGTCGCCAGTATCGAGGGCCTGGAGGGCACGGCGGGTGGCAGCGCCTACAGCGCATCCAAGGGCGGGGTCGTCCTGCTCACGAAGAGCATGGCCATCGACTATGCCGGACGCGGGATACGGGTCAACGCGGTCTGCCCCGGCTTCATCGACACGCCGATGACCCAGCGCGTCTTCGACGGGCCGGGGATGGAGGCAGCCCGCTCCAGCGCCATCGGCGAGCACAAGATCCGCCGTCTGGGGCGGCCGGCCGAGATCGCGGCGGCGGCGGCATTCCTGCTCTCGGACGACGCCTCGTTCATCACCGGCCACGCCCTCCCGGTCGACGGCGGCTTCACTGCCGGCCGTGACCACGGCGTGACCGAGATGCTCGGGCTCTCCGGACCGGAGTCCTGAGTGGTCATCGCCCCCCACGGGCTCTGACCGTGCGGCGGTCGGTTCTCGCCAGCCTCGTCGGGTGCTGCGCGCTGGTCATCGCCGGGTGCGGGGCCACCACCACCCTGCCGGCACAGACGGCCGTGAACGGCGTGGCCGGGGCCGATCCCGCCGGCGGGACCGGCTCGTTCGTGCTCACGGCCACCGACACGGGCCCGACCTACGCACCCACGTTCACCGGCAACGGCGAGCTCGGCATCCGGGTCCCTCCCGCCGGCCAGGGCTACGCCGGCGGGACGGTGCCCACCCAGTCCGAGCTGGCCGGCTTCTATGCCCAGCCACCCGGTGGGGTGCAGCTGCGGGCCAACATCCCCACCTGGTCCACGTTGACCTTCTCGGACGGCGGCACTCCGTTCGCACTCTCGAGCGGCCGCACCACCGGTTGGCGGCAGTCGATCGATCTCCGGACCGGCGTGATCACCACGTCGGCCCTGTGGACGGCCCCGGACGGTCAGGTGACCCAGCTCTCGTACCAGGTCCTCACGGACAGGGCCCGCGCCCATGTCGGTCTGGTCCGGCTGACGCTACCAGCCCCGATGGACCGGCTCGGCCGTCGTCACCGACGTGATCGACGGTTCACCGGCCACCCTGAGCACCCAGGACGGGGAAGTCCTGGGGCGGGCTCGGCCCATCGGGACTCGGTCACCGTGCGGGCCGTGGGCACCGGCATCGAGGCGGCTCTGGCCAGCCAGCTGGCGGTGAGCGGCAACGTGCACGCATCGACCACCGAGATCGACCAGTCGGTCGACCAGAGCGTGGGACAGGAGCTTTCCTTGTCGGCGTGGTCGCCGGGCAGCGCTACACCTTCACCAAGTACGTCGGCATCACCACATCCCAAGAGAGCAGCTCCCCCACCTCGGCGGCCCAGTCCATCGCGGTCGGCGCCGCCGGAGCGGGATTCGGGGCACTCATGACGGCCAACAACGCGGCGTGGGCGGCGCTGTGGTCCGGCCGGATCGACATACTCGGCAACCAGACACTGGCCTCCGAAGTGAACGCCAGCGAGTTCTACCTCTGGTCGAGCACCCGCGACGGGTGGATTGGAGCATCTCGCCGGCCGGGCTGTCGTCGAACGGGTACAGCGGCCACATCTTCTGGGATGCAGAGACGTGGATGTACCCGGCCCTTCTGGCCCAGCACCCCGACCTTGCCTCCGGTGTCAACGAGTACCGGTACGCCCGGCTGGCCGCGGCCCGGGCCCATGCCGCGTCGACCGGCTTCCAGGGTGCCCGCTTCCCGTGGGAGAGCGCCCTGGACGGCACCGAGCAGATTCCACCACCGGCTTCCGTGTTCACCGAAGGCATCTACGAGCAGCACGTCAGCTCGGATGTCGCCCTGGCCCAATGGCAGTACTTCGAGGCCACCGGGGACACGAAGTGGCTGGCCGACCAGGGCTGGCCGGTGATTTCGGGGGTGGCGTCCTTCTGGGCCTCGCGGGCCGTGGCCGGTCCCGACCACACCTACGACATCAACGGTGTCACCGGACCCGATGAGGACAACCCGGACGTCGACGACGAGGTGTACACCGATGCCGCCGCCGCCACCGTCCTCCAGGACGCGGTCCAGGCGGCCCGGATCGTCGGCACCAAGGCACCCGAGGCCTGGTCGCGAATTGCGTCGGGGCTGCTGATCCTGTCGGACGCCGCCCTCGACGTGACCCCCGAGTTCTCCGGCTACGACGCTCAGCTCATCAAGCAGGCCGATGCCACGCTCCTCGAATATCCGCTCGGCTATCCGATCCCGGCCGGCGTGGCCCGTGAAAACGTCGACTTCTACGCACCCCGGACCGACCCGGCCGGTCCGTCGATGAGCGACTCGATCAACTCGATCGACACCTCGCAATCGGGAACGGCGGGTTGCGCCAGCTATGTGTTCACCCTCCGCAGCGTGCAGCCCTTCGTTCGCGACGTGTTCGACCAGTTCTCGGAGACCAGGACGGGGGGAGTCCTGACCTTCATGACCGGCATCGGGGGCTTCCTCCAGGAGTTCCTCTACGGCTACTCGGGATTGCGGTGGAGCACGGATGGCGTGCGGATCTCGCCCACGCTCACCGGCCAGTTGGGCGGGGTGGTGCTCCACGATCTCTCCTGGCACGGTCGGCAGTTCACGGTGGCCATCGGCCGGCAGACCACCACGGTGGCGGTGACCGGTGGTGGGGCGTTGCCCGTACTGGTCGGGTCCAGGACCGACATGGTCGGGGTCGGGCAGTCGCTCTCGGTCGCCACCCGCCGTCCGGATCTCCAACGGTCCGGCAACCGGGCCCTGTGCCAACCGGCGGTCGCCACTTCGTCCCAGCCGGGCGCCCCGGCTCTGGCCGCGGTGGACGGAGTCCGGCCACCGATTGGCAACCCCGCTCGCTGCCGGCCACCATCACCGTGCCGCTGTCCGGACCCACCAGGGCCATCGACAGCGCCACCCTCGTCTGGGGACAACAGTGGCCACCGATACCCGGGCCCAACCTGCCGCCTCCCCCGGGCCCGGTGACGACCCTCCGGGCCGCCAGCTACTCGGTGGCCGTGTCCAGCAACGGGAGCACGTGGACGACGGTGGCCACCGTCGTCGGGCGCACCACGGGAACCACCGACGTCCTGCCCTTCCCGGCGGTGGCGGCCCGCGCCATCAGGGTGACCATCACCGCGCCGGCCGGTGCGCAGCTGCCGGCGCTCGACGAGCTGACCGTGGGATAGCGGATCGACCTCACATGACAACCGGATTGGACGGGACATGAAATCTGACGACACATGGAAGTTCATCCATGGCGAGCGCGCCGGCATGGTGGAGACCCTGTCCTCGTTGACCGCCGACCAGTGGTCCTCCCCCTCGTGGTGCGCGGGCTGGTCGGTGCAGGACGTGGCCGGCCACATCCTGGCCGCCAGGGCCTGACCGCCGGCGCCGGGCCGGGCCCGAACGTGACCCCCGGGCCGGTCAGGGCCACGGCTGGAATCCGGTTCGGTCGATGGTCGGCGCCCGTCGGCAGTCTGCTACGGTCCTTGCGCTGCCGGGCCCGTCGAGCCGGTTCCGCCACCTGCTCCGGGCCTGGCAGCAACAGGCCGTGGCCGGTTGGCTCCCCGGATCCGGATGGTCCGCCGCACCGGGGCGCCATCGGAGGGCTCCGCTATCCTGACCGCGTATGCCGGACCGCGCGTCGCCTCGGAGCTCAGGCTGATCCGGCCATGACCGGGGCGGAGGTTCCCCTGACCGGCGGCACCCTCAACTCGGTCGTGCGGGTGGGCGACACGGTGCACCGGCCGTCCGGTCCGTGGACGCCCACGATCCATGCACTGCTCCGCCATGTGCGCCAACGTGGCTTCGAACTGGCGCCGGAACCACTCGGCCTGGACGAGCTCGGGCGGGAGATCATCTCGTACGTCCCGGGCAGCACCGTCGGCTGGTCACTTCCGTGGCCGGCCTCGATGCGCGACGAGGGCCTGCTCGTGGAGATGGGCGCGGCCACGGCCCGCTACCACCGGGCGGTGGCCGATTTCAGGCCGGCCGGAACGGTGCCGTGGCCGTCCGGTCCGGCCACCCTGGCGCCGTCGGAGCTGGTCTGCCACAACGATCTGGCGCCCTACAACGTCGTCGTGACCGATGGGCACCTGGTGGGGATCATCGACTGGGATCTGGCCGGACCCGGCACGGCCCTGTCCGATCTGGCCTTCGTGGCCTGGCAGTGGGTCCCACTCCACGGGCCGCTGATCACCGGTCTGTTGGGTTGGAGGGACCCACCCGACCGGGCCCGACGGTTGCGCCTGCTGCTCGACGCCTACGGGCTGGACGACCGCGTCGGGTTCATCGACCATGTCGTGGCCCGGGTCGGCTACAACCGCGACATCATGGTCACCCAGGCGGCTGCAGGGAACCAGGGCTACCAGAGCCTGATCGACCAGGGACACCTCGTGGGCATGGACGAGGCGCTCATCTTCCTGGCCGAGAACGGCCCCCGGCTGCAGAACCAGCTCTGAGGGGGGCGCCCACCCTCACGGTACGCGGACGGACTCGAAGGTCGGGGCCCCCGGTTCGAGCACGACACGGGCGCACCTGGCCGTGAAGCTGATGGCGTGGTACCAGCCGCACAGCATGGTGAGATCGAGGAGCTCGGCATCGTCGAACTCCTCGATCAGCTCGGCCCAGAGCTGATCGTCGACATCGCCATCCTCGTGCAGGGCGTCGACCAGCCGGATCAGCAGGGGTCGGTGGTTGCCCCATGCCCTACTATTCGCTCCGTGCCCTCCCCCGCGGACGCCTTCGACCGGGATCGGGTCGCCGCGCTCCGCGACGCGGCCCTGGCCGAATCCCAACGACACGGTTGCACCAACGCCGAGCTCCGGGTGGAGCGGATCCGCTCCCAACAGGTCCGTCTCCGGGACGGGCGACTCGAGGGTGCTGCTGACGACACCGAGTTCGGCATGGGTGTCAGGGTTGTCGTGGACGGTGCGTTGGGCTTCGCCGCCACGGTGGCCACCGGGACCTCGCAAGCGGCCGAGCTGGTCGGCCGGGCCGTGGAGAGCGCCCGTCTCATCTCGGCCGCCGGAGGGCGGCCGGTCGAGCTGGCCGCCGAAGCGGGGCACGGCGTGGTCGGTTGGACCGCCCCCCATGCCATCGATCCGGTGTCGGTTCCCCTGGGAGAAAAGGTCGGGCTCCTGACCGAGTGGTCCGGACGCCTCCTGGCCGCGGACGCCGTGGACCATGTCACCGCCGAGGTGCTGGCCGTCACCGAGGACAAGTACTACGCCGACCTCTCGGGGACCGAGGCCACCCAGCAGCGGGTGCGGGTCCACCCGGTTGTCGAGGCGGTCGCCCTCGACCCCGATGGCGGGTTCGAGACCATGCGCACTCTTGCCCCACCGGCGGGCCGGGGATGGGAGTACCTGCTGGGTGAGGGTTGGGACTGGAACGCCGAGCTCGAAATGATGCCCGGCCTGCTGGCGGACAAGGTCCGATCGCCGTCCGTCGAAGCCGGCCGGTACGACTTGGTCATCGACCCCACCAACCTGTGGCTCACCATCCACGAATCGATCGGGCATGCCACGGAGCTGGACCGGGCCATGGGTTACGAAGCGGCCTACGCGGGGACGTCGTTCGCCACCTTCGACCGGCTGGGAACGTTGCCCTATGGCTCCGAGGTCATGAACGTGACCGGCGACCGCACGACGCCTCACGGGCTGGCCACCGTGGCCATCGACGACGAGGGTGTGCCCGGCCAGTCGTTCGATCTCATCCGTGGGGGTGTCCTGACCGGCTATCAACTCGATCGGACCATGGCCGCGGTGAGCGGGCTCGGGGCCTCCAACGGATGCGCCTTCGCCGACTCGCCGCTGCACATACCCATCCAGCGCATGGCCAACGTCTCGCTCCAGCCGGCAGACGGGGACGGGCCGACAACCGGGGACCTCATCGGTGGGGTCGAGCGGGGCATCTACATCGTGGGCGACAAGAGCTGGTCGATCGACATGCAGCGCTACAACTTCCAATTCACCGGGCAGCGCTTCTTCCGCATCGAAGGGGGCCGCCTGGCCGGCCAGCTCCGTGACGTGGCCTACCAGGCCACCACCACCGAGTTCTGGGGTTCGATGGAGGCCGTCGGCGGTCGGTCGACCTACCTGCTGGGCGGCGCGTTCAATTGCGGCAAGGGCCAGCCCGGCCAGGTCGCCCCGGTCTCCCACGGCTGCCCGTCGGTGCTGGTGCGCGATGTCCGGATCCTCAACGCCCGCCAGGAGTCGGGGCGATGAGCGGCCTCCCGCCCGCCCAGGCGGTGGTGGAGGACGCCCTGGCCGCGGCTCGTGCGGGCAGCGACCAGTGCGTCGTCATCGTCGAGGAGACGAGCGAGGTCGAGGTGCGCCTGGCCAACAACACCACCACGACCAACGGGAGCCGGCGCGACCGGCGGGTGACCGTCATCAGCATGCGCGACGCCGGTGGCGGGATGGCCGCCGGGGTGGCCCGGCGCGGGGGCGACGTCGACATCCCCGAACTGGTCCGCGCCGCCGAAGATGACGCCGCCGGATCCCCTGCGGCCGACGACTACGCGGCACCCGTCCGGCCTGCGGTACCCGGGGCGAGCGGGCCGGGCTCGAGCACGTTCGACGACCCCCCCGGGCGGACCGACCTCTCCGTCCTCTCGGGCGTGCTGTCCGAGCTGTCCGGGTCCTTCGACCGGGCCCGGGCCGGCCACTATGTCCTGGCCGGACTGGCCGAGCACCGTCGCACGACCGAGTATCTCGGCATCTCGACCGGCGTGCGCCTGGCCCACTCCCAACCCCAGGGTGCCCTCCACCTGGTGGCCCGGACCGGCGACGGGGCCGGCTCGACCTGGGTCGGTCTGGCCACCGACGACTTCACCGACGTCTCCGTGGACGATGTCGAAGCCCGGCTGCGCCAGCGGCTGGCCTGGTCCACCCGGCCATTGGACCGGGCCGCCGGCAGGTACGAGGTCCTCCTGCCCGCCGAGGCCGTGGCCGATCTCATGGTGTCCATCGCCTATGAGGCGAGCGGGCAGGACGCAGAGGACGGGAGGACGGTCTTCTCCCGCCCGGGCGGTGGCACCCGGGTGGGGGACGTGCTCTCGCCCCTGGCCTTCGACCTCCGTAGTGATCCTGACGAGCCCGGGCTCGAATGCACCCCGTTCCTCACCGCCGGTGCATCCACCTCCGACACCTCGGTGTTCGACAACGGGCTGGCCCTGCACCGCACCGACTGGATCCTCGACGGTCGCCTCAACCGGCTCCGCTACCACCGGGCCGGAGCGGCCCGTTCCGGTACCGAGCCCGCAGCCTTCATCGGCAACGTGGTCTTGGAGCTGCCCGGGGCGGGCGGATCGCTAGAGGAGATGGTGGCACGGACCGAGCGCGGACTCCTCCTGACCTGTTTGTGGTACATCCGCGAGGTGGATCCGGCCACCATGCTCCTCACCGGGCTCACCCGCGATGGGGTCTATGTGGTCGAGGACGGCGAGGTCGTCGGAGCATCCAACAACTTCCGTTTCAACGAAAGCCCCGTGGACCTGCTGGCCCGCGCCACCGAGGTCGGTGCCACCGTACGCTCACTGGGACGGGAATTCGGCGAATACCTGAACCGGACCCGAATGCCCCCACTGCGGATCCCCGACTTCAACATGAGCTCGGTCAGCCAGGCCAGTTGACGCCGGCCGAGGGGTGGGCCCGAGTCCCGACCCCCTCCGATCGAGGGGGCACGCCTAGAACCAGCGGCGGAATCTCTTCTGTCGGAGCCGGTGCCACACCGGCCGCCACCGGCGGCGCAGCCGGCGCTGCGACCTGGCCTGCCCGGCCGCCAGACGCCCGGCGGAATAGCCGGCCGCCGGCGTACCCCTGGCGGCCTGGTTCCGCAGCCATGCCTCGGCGCTAACAGCATCGTGGTGCCGGCCCAGGACGTCCTGGGCCTCCTCGGCCACGGCGGCGGTGCGGCGGGCCGCCTTGCCGATGACCGGTGCCGCCGTTTCCGACGCGTACCGCAGCTCCTTGGCCCGGATCCGCATCCCGTGGAGCTCGGCATCGCCCGGGTGGCGGCCACCCCTCTTCACCGCACGTCGCAGCGACCGCCAGCGCTGCCTGACCAGCCTGGGCAGCACCTTCCTCGCCCGCCGCCCGGCCGGCGGTGACACCCGCTTCCGCCCGCCGCCTCCGGCCCAGGGGGGCTGCTCCCCGGCCGCGTCGAGCCGGTCGAGCAGGTCGAGGTAGCGGTCACTGGACAAGGCGTCGGAAAGATCGCGGCAATGCTCCCGACGTTGCCCGTCCGCCGTGGAGCGGAGCTCACGGCGCCCTTCCCCGTCGAACGACGAGCCATCGCCGTCGCCGAGGAGCAGGATGGCCAGCACGTCCGCGTCACGCACCCTTCCCAGCTTCTCGCCCAGCCACCGGAGCTCGGTGCGCACGTGGGCCACCCAGGCGGGATCCAGCACCGAACCGAGCAACTTGAGCTCCGAGCGCAGACGCCGGGTGGCCACACGGGCCTGGTGGACTCCCTCCACCGGCGGATTCGAAGGGTCGAGCCGCAGACGGACGTCGTTGTCGAGCAGCCGGTCCAGCTCGGTGGCGATGCTGTCGCCGGCGATCTCCCCCATCGACGAACCCTTGTGGAGCCGTGCCCGCGGTGCCCGGGCCGGGAGATCCACCGCTTGGGCCAGTTTCTGCTCACCGCCCGGACGGGCTCCGGCCTCGATCAGTCGTTGCACGACCCGGCCGGCCAGCCCATTCCCTCCCGATCCGAGCTCGACCTCGACCTGGCGGAAGCACACACCGTCACGGTTCCCCCCGGATACCGTGACGGTGTCGTCATCGAGCTCCCCCCGGGGCACGCCCACCGAGTCGGCCAGAAGGAAGCGTCGCCTGGTGGTGACCAGCTCGACGATCTGATGGAGCGGTGAGCTCCGGGTGATGCCGAGGAACAGCCCGATGGCCTCCTCGGGCAAGGATTCCCGAGGTCCGGCCCAGGACAGTTCGGTCCGGTCCAGGGTCGGTCCTTCACCCGGAGCCGGGAGCTTGGCCGTCCAGGTGCCGGGCCCCGGCTCTTCGCCGGTGCGATGGCGGAGCGTCATACCGCGACGCCAGAGCCGGAACTCCGCCGTGTCGAAGTATGCCGTGCGCATCGTCCGTTCCATCTGCGGCCGGGGCGCTCCGACAACCGCGGTCAGGTCGGGGAGCACGAAGTCGAGCTCCACCGCGAGCTTGACCTCGCGCTCGAGGTGGCCCCCATGGGCGACGAGGCGGGTCACGGGTGGGCCCGGCGCAGAGATCCGTGATCCCCATATCCACCCTCTGCTCCCATGAGACCTCCGTTCCAGCCCGACCAAGCGATGGAGCTGGTGCCCATCGTGCGCCGGCCAACCGCCGTCCGGCAGGGACCTTGGTCTCCTTCCCGGTTGGTCTAGCACCTCTGGAGACGGTCGATCGACCGCCGGTGCGGCGCCGGACCCTCCGTCGGGCCGACCGTCCCGACCCCTCCCGGTTCCCGATGGCACCGGCCGGTGACCTTTGGCCCTAGCAGGTGCCGGTGGTCCGTCGCATGCTGGAGATCACCGGCAAGAGGAGGAACAGTCATGAGCGATCCGACCTATGTCTCCTTCTTCGAGGAGTTCGGCATCGACGACGTGGCCAGCGTCGGCGGCAAGAACGCCTCGCTCGGCGAGATGTACCAGAAGCTGTCCGGCCAGGGTGTGCGGGTACCCAACGGATTCGCCATCACCGCCGAGGCCTATCGGGCCATGCTGGCCGAAGCCGGGATCCTCGGGGCGCTGCACGCACGCACTGGACGGCCTGGACGCCTACCGATATGACCGACCTCGGGCGCCGGGCCGAGCGCGCCCGCGAGCTCGTCTACGGCGCCGGCCTGCCCGAGGACCTGGCCGGCGAGATCGGCGCCGCCTACCGTCGCCTGCAGGACGAGTACGGCGAGGATGTCAGCCTGGCCGTGCGCTCCTCGGCCACCGCCGAGGACCTGCCCACGGCCAGCTTCGCCGGCCAGCAGGACACCTTCCTCAACGTCCGCGGCGAGGAGAGCCTGCTCGACGCCTGCCGGCGGTGCTTCGCCAGCCTGTTCACCGACCGGTCCATCCACTACCGGATCGACCAGGGCTTCGACCACTTCAAGGTGGCGCTCTCGATCGGCGTCATGAAGATGGTGCGCTCGGACCTGGCCTCCTCGGGCGTGATGTTCACCCTCGACACCGAGTCCGGCTTCCGCGACGTCGTGTTCATCACCGGCGCCTACGGCCTCGGCGAGAACGTCGTCCAGGGCGCGGTCGACCCGGACGAGTTCTACGTCCACAAGCCGAGCCTGGCCGCCGGACACCGGGCGGTGCTCCGCCGCCTCCTCGGCGACAAGGCCGTCAAGATGGTCTGCGTCGAGGGTCGGACGACCAGCACACCACCCGCAACGTGCCCACGCCGAAGGCGGATCGCGACCGCTTCTGCCTGAGCGACGCCGACGTGCTCGAGCTGGCCGACGTCGCCGTGACCATCGAGGACCACTACGGACGGCCGATGGACATCGAGTGGGCCAAGGACGGCCTGGACGGCAAGCTCTACATCGTCCAGGCCCGGCCGGAGACGGTCGCATCCCAGCGCCAGGCCGACACCCTCGAGACCTACGTGCTCGATGGCGCCGGAGAGGTCCTGGCCAAGGGACGTCGGTGGGTGGCAGGATCGCCACGGGGCGGGCCCGGATCATCGAGAACGCCGCGCACCTCGGACAGTTCCGTCCCGGCGAGGTGCTGGTCGCCGACACGACCACGCCGGACTGGGAGCCGGTGATGAAGACGGCGGCGGCCATCGTCACCAACCGGGGCGGCCGCACCTGCCACGCGGCCATCATCGCCCGCGAGCTCGGGATCCCGGCCGTGGTCGGTGCGGGAGACGCCACGACCGCGGTTCCCGACGGCGAGGTGGTCACCGTGTCCTGCGCCGAGGGCGACACCGGGCTCGTCTACCGGGGCGAGGTCGACTTCCACGTGGACCGCGACGAGCGTCGGCGAACTGGCCCGCCCGGTCACGAAGATCATGCTCAACCTCGGCAATCCCGACCTCGCCTTCAAGAGCTCCTTCCTGCCCAACGACGGGGTGGGTCTGGCCCGGATGGAGTTCATCATCAGCGAGTCGATCCGGGCGCATCCGCTGGCCCTGGTCCACCCCGAGCGGGTCACCGACCCCGCCAGCCCGTCAGGAGCTGGAGCGATTGATCCGCGGCTACCCCGACGGCGAGCACTTCTTCGTCGAGCGCCTGGCCGAGGGGATCGGCACGATCGCCGCCGCCTTCTGGCCCAAGCCGGTCGTCGTCCGCATGTCGGACTTCAAGACGAACGAGTACGCCAACCTCCTCGGCGGGGCGGACTTCGAGCCGGAGGAGGGCAATCCGATGATCGGCTTCCGCGGCGCCTCCCGCTATGCCCACCCGGCCTACGCCGACGGCTTCGCCCTCGAGTGCCGGGCCATGCGCCGGGTGCGGGAGCGAGATGGGGCTCACCAACGTGATCCTCATGCTCCCCTTCGTCCGGCGGGTGGCCGAGGCCGAGCAGGTGCTGCAGCGGATGGCCGAACTGGGTCTCCGGCGCGGGGAGAACGGCCTGGAGATCTACGCCATGTGCGAGATCCCCAACAACGTCATCCTCATCGACCGCTTCGCCGAGTACTTCGACGGCTTCTCCATCGGCTCGAACGACCTGACCCAGCTCACCCTGGGCGTGGATCGGGACAGCGAGATCGTCGCCTTCGACTACGACGAGCGCGACGAGGGCGTGAAGCAGATGATCCGACTGGCCGTCGAGGGCTGTCGGCGCAACCACATGCACTCGGGCCTGTGCGGGCAGGCCCCTTCCGACTACCCGGACATGGCCGAGTACCTGGTCGAGCTCGGGATCGACTCGATGAGCCTGAATCCCGACACGGTCATCCAGACCACCCGAGGGGTACTGGTCCTCGAGGAGAAACTGGGCCGATCCGGCCCGGGCCACGGTGCGGGATCACCCTGATTCGGGACTCCCCCGGGTCACCGGCCGTCGGGTCACCGGCCGTCGGGTCACCGGCCGTCGGGTCACCGGCCGTCGGGTCACCGGCCCGTGGGGAACGAGCCGTGAGTCACCGGCCGTGGGTCACCCCGTGATTCCGGGGCCCGGGCGCCATCGTGTACCGGGGATCCACCTTGCCCTTCGGGCGTCCCAGGTGACTGCGGACGGTTACCTCCGCCCCCTGGTCGACCAGCCATCGGAGGGTCGGCGTCGACGACTGCAGGCGGAAATCGTCGGCCACCTGTCGGCCACCGCCCCCGGTGGTCTTCAAGGGCGCGTTGAGGTCGGCGCGGACCAGTACCCGGTGGCCGCTCACCGGTCCGAGATCCTCCAGGCCGGGGATCCCGCTCAGACCGCCCATCAGATCTGCTCCGGCACCATGTCGATGGCACCGCAGGGGCACTCCTGGGCGCAGATGCCGCACCCCTTGCAGAAGTCGAAGTCGAACTCGTAGCCCTGCCCCGGACCGAGCTTTATCACCGCGTTGTCGGGGCAGACGCCGAAGCAGTTGTCGCACTCGAAGCAGTTCCCGCAGGAGAGGCAGCGGCGGGCCTCGAACAGGGCGTTCTCCTCGGTCAGGCCGCCGACGACTTCGTCGAAGGTGCCCTGGCGCCGTGCCCGTTCGAGCTCGGGCTGCCGCGTCCGTGGCGCGTCGGAGTAATACCAGGTGTTCAAGCGGTCGAACGAGGCCAGTTCGCCCCGGACGGGATCGGCGAGCTCGTGCCCGGACAGGAAGGCGTCGATGCCGCCGCGCCGCCCGTTTGCCGTGGCCGATGGCCACCGTCGCCGTCCGGGGGGACGGGACGGAGTCGCCTCCGGCGAACACGCCGCGCTCGCCGGTCATCATGGTCGGGCCGATGTCGATGACACCGTCCTCGACCTCGACATCCGGCGCCCGCTCGAGCAGCGAGAGGTCGGTGTCCTGGCCGAGCGCCAGCACCAGCGAGTCGGCACCGAGACCTTCGAACTCGCCGGTGGGCTCAGGGAAGCCGTCCTCGTTGAGGCGCATCTTCTCGAGCACGATGCGGTCGTCCTCGAAGGCGTTCACGGTGGACAGCCACCGGATGGTCACGCCCTCGCCGAGCGCTTCTTCGAGCTCGTCCTCGTGGGCGGGCATGCGCTCGCGGTTGCGCCGGTAGACGATGACCGAGTCGGTGGCGCCGAGGCGCAGCGCCGTGCGGGCCGCGTCGACGGCGGTGTCCCCGCCCCCGTAGACGACCACCCGGCGGCCGAGCAGGGGTGGATCGTCGTCGGCCACCCGCCGGAGGAGCGAGATGGCGTCGAGCACCCGCGACGAGTCGCCGGCGGGGATGTCGACGCGCCTTGCCAGTTGGGCGCCCACGGCCAGGAACACGGCGTCGAAGCCCCCCTCGCTGCGCTCGGACTCGATGTCGGCGACCACGTGGTCGAGCTCGACGTCGACGCCGAGGGCCACGATGCGGTCGATCTCCGCATCGAGGACCTCCCGGGGGAGCCGGTAGGCCGGGATCCCGTAGCGCATCATGCCCCCGAGCATCGGTGACGAGTCGACCAGGCGGACCTGGTGGCCGAGGCGGCGGAGATGGTAGGTGGCGCTGAGCCCGGCCGGGCCGCCGCCGACCACCAGGACCCGCTTGCCGGTGTCGGGTCCCGCCGGCGGCAGCGACCAGCCCCGCTCGACGGCCAGGTCACCCAGGAACCGCTCGACGGCGTTGATCCCGACCGCCTCGTCCAGCTGGGCCCGGTTGCACGCCGTCTCGCACGGGTGGTAGCAGATCCGACCCATCACCGCCGGGAACGGATTGTCCTCGACCAGCTTGCGCCAGGCCGACTCGTAGTCGCCGGGCTCGGCACGGTAGAGCCAGCCCTGGATGTCCTCGCCGGCGGGACAGGCGTCGTTGCACGGGGGCAGCCGGTCGACGTAGCGGGGCCGGCTGACCCGCCACGAACCGGTCCGGTTGGCATGGCTCGAGCCCACGTCGAGGGTGATGGCGAAGGGGAGCTCCATCAGGCACCCACCTCCGTGCCGGGCCGAAGCCCGCGGTCGTCCTCGCCCACCAGCCCGTAGGTGGCGATGTTGTCGTCGGCGATGGCCTGGATGCGGGCGATGATGTCGGTACGGGGGTGTTCGCCGAACAGGTGGGCGTACCGGCCCTGGATCGACAGGTAGGCCTCGACCGGCGTCCGGTGGCGGATGGGCGACACCGAGGTGATCCGACCGTGTTCGGCCTCGTAGACGGGGAAGAGCCCGGTCTCCTGGGCCAGGCGGGCCACCCTGATGGTGTCGCTCGGGTCCGAACCCCATCCCAGCGGGCAGGGGACCAGGACGTGGAGGTAGCGGGCGCCCCGGAACTCCATGGCCCGCTCGACCTTGTGCTCGAGATCGTGGAGATCGGCGACCGTCGCCGTGGCCACGTAGGGGATGTCGTGGGCCATGGCGATCCGGGGAGCGTCCTTGCCCTGCCCGAAGAGATTGCCCGGCTCGGGGCCCACCGCTTCGGTCGTCGCCGTGCGGGCCGCCGGCGGGGTGGCGCCGGAACGCTGCACCCCGGTGTTCATGTAGGCCTCGTTGTCGTAACAGATGAAGAGCACGTCGTCGTTGCGCTCGAACATGCCCGACAGGCAACCGAAACCGATGTCGACGGTCCCACCGTCCCCGGCCTGGGCGACGACGCGGACGTCTCCTGCCCTTGACCTTCATGGCCGCCGCCACCCCGGTGGCCACGGCCGGAGCGTTGCCGAACAGCGAATGGAGCCAGGGGATGCGCCACGAGGACTCCGGGTAGGGAGTCGAGAAGACCTCGAGACACCCGGTGGCGTTGACCGCGACCAGCTGGCCCTCGGTGGCCCGCATGGCCGCATCGAGTGCGTAGCGGGCACCCAGGGCCTCGCCGCATCCCTCGCAGGCCCGGTGGCCCGAGTCGAGCGAGTTGGTCCGATGCGGGTCGGACTGGACCGTCCGATCCCCATCGTCGAGGAGGCGGTTGCCGACGGCGAAGCTCCCCACCTGGTAGAAGCGGACGGGTTGTGTGGTCCATGGTCTCCTCCTCAGCCGACCCGCGGCGCGGTTCCGAGGTCGCGGAGGATGTTCTCCGCCGAGGGTCCGGACCGGCTTGGCCGCGGCATCCGGGCCCGCTCCCGCTCGACCACCCCGTGGTCGAGGTCGAGGAAGGTGAGGAGGTCCGAGCTCGTCCCGGACGGCTGCGGCCGATCATCCCCTCCAGCGAGCGGCGGGTGATCGGGACGGCCGCCGAGCCCGGCCACCACCGTGCGCAGGGAGCAGTCGGCGTCGTGGGTGGCCATGGCCACATCGGTCGACAGCACGCCGCCGAAGCCGACGCTGAACGCCTTCTCGACCACCACGATCCGGCGGGCACCGGAGAGCGCCTCTCGCACCGCGTCCCGGGGGAAGGGCCGGAAGGAGGTGATTCCCACCACCCCCACCCGGTCACCGGCGTCCCGCCGGGCGTCGACGGCGTCCTTGATGGTGCCGAGCACCGACCCGAGGGCCACGACGATCGTCTCGGCCTCCTCGGTCCGGTAGGAGTGGAGCAGGCCCCCGCTTCCGGCGCCCGAACGCCTCGGCGAACTCGGCGCCAGTGACGGGGATCACGCTCCAGGGCGTCGAGTTGACGGAGATGGGCGAGGTAGCGGACCTCCTCGAAGGCATCCGGGCCGACCATGGCCCCGATCGAGACCGGATCGTCGGGATCGAGCACCTGGCGGGGCTCGAAGGGCGGGAGGAAGGCGTCCACCTCGGCCTGGTCGGGCACGTCGATCCCTTCGACGGCATGGGTGAGGATGAAGCCGTCCATGCACACCATCACCGGGAGCGAGAGCTGCTCGGCCAGTCGGAAGGCCTGGACATGGAGGTCGGCGGCCTCCTGGTTGGTCTCGGCGAAGAGCTGGATCCATCCCGAGTCCCGGACGGCCATGGCGTCGCTGTGGTCGTTCCAGATGTTGATCGGGGCCCCGATGGCCCGGTTGGCCAGCGTCATGACGATCGGGAGCCCGAGGCCGGCGGCGTTGTAGACGGCCTCGATCATGAACAGCAGGCCCTGGCTGGCCGTGGCCGTGTAGGCGCGGGCCCCGGCCGCCGAGGCGCCGATCGAGACGGACATGGCGGCGAACTCGGACTCGACGTTGATGAACTCGCACGGGGCGAGGCGTCCCGGACTTCACCATGGCGCCGATCGCCTCGATGATGTGGGTCTGCGGTGAGATGGGATAGGCGCACACCACCTCGGGCCGGCAGGCGGCCACCGCCTCGGCCACCGCCCGGGAGCCCTCAATCTGGCGCAGCATGGTCCAGCTCATCCTTGCCCGCGTCCACGAACCCGAACGCGGCCGCCGCCGCGGCTGCGTTCCGCTCACCGACCGCCCCCGGATAGCGCTGGCGGATGGCCGTCACCGAGCGCATCGAGGGAGACCTCGCCGGTGAGGCGGCGAACGCACCCAGCAGGGCGGCGTTCGGCAACGGCCGACCGAGGTGCTCGAGCGCCAGCTCGGTCGCCGGGCAGGAGGCCAGCGTGATCAGGGGGCAGGCGCGTCACGAGCGAGCCGAGGCCCAGCTCGTCGAAGCTGCCGGAGGTGTTGATCAGGACGTAGCCGCTCGGGCAGACAGTCCGGCGAACAGGTCGACCTGGTGGATGAGGCGTGACATCCTGGATGATCAGGGCGTCCGGCTCCATCACCGGCTCGCGGGTCCGGATGGGACGATCGTCGATCCGGCAGAAGGAGACGACCGGTGCCCCCATCCGCTCGGATCCGAAACTCGGGAAGGCCTGGGCGTGGCGACCTTCGTCGAAGGCGGCGACCGAGAGGATCTCGGCGGCCGTGACCACACCCTGGCCCCCCCGCCCGTGGATGCGGACCTGGAACATCTCGTCACTCCCTCGCCGCCCGGCGTCAACCGGGCGGAGGGGCGCCGACGATGGCGGCCAGGTCGGCCAGCCGGCTCGAGTAGCCCGACTCGTTGTCGTACCAGCCGAGCACCTTGACCAGGTTCCCGTGGGCCATGGTCAGCTCCGAGTCGAAGACGCACGAGAGCCGGGATCCGACGATGTCCGAGGACACCAGCGGCTCGTCGGAGTACTCGAGCAACCCGACCAGGCGCCCGGACTCGGCCGCCGCCCGGTAGGCGGCCTTGACATCGGCGACGCTCGGGGCGACCCGCACGTTGGCCACCAGATCGGTGATCGATGCGTCGGGGACCGGCACCCGGAGGGCCAGGCCGTCGAGCGTCCCGGCCACGCTCGGGCAGCACGAGCCCGGTGGCCCGGGCCGCCCCGGTGGTCGTCGGCACGATGTTGATGGCCGCACCGCGCGACCGCCGGGGGTCCTTGTGCAGCGCGTCGACCAGCCGCTGGTCACCGGTATAGGCATGCACGGTGGTCATGAAGCCCTCCTCGATGCCGAAGGCGTCGTCGAGCACCTTGGCCAGGACGGCCAGGCAGTTGGTCGTGCACGACGCGTTGGAGATGACGAAGTGGTGGGCCGGGTCGAACTGCTCCTCGTTGACCCCGATCACCAGGGTGGCATCGGCGTCGCCCGACGGAGCGGAGATCATCACCCGGGTGGCGCCCGCCTCGAGGTGGGCGGCGGCCTTGGCCCGACCGGTGTTCCTGCCGGTCGACTCGATGACCACGTCGATGCCCAGCTCGCTCCAGGGAAGGGCCTTCGGCTCGGACTCGGCGAGCAGGGGGATCCGGCGCGTGCCCACGACCATCGAGTCGCCGTCGACACCGACCGGCTCGGGGTACCGCCCGTGCACCGAGTCGCGGGCGAACAGCCGGGCCAGCGCCTCCGGTGCGCCCAGGTCGTTGACGGCCACGATCTCGAGATCGTGCGGAGAGGCCAGGGCGGCCCGAAGGAACGAGCGACCCGTCCTCCCGAATCCGTTGATGGCCAGTCGTGTCGTCATCGGGCATCCCTCCACGGGTGGTGAGGATCCGTTGATCCCTCTTCCCTCATGGTGCCGTTCCGGCCGGGTAACGGACAGGGCCAAACGTCCCACATGGGCGGAGTACGGGCCCCCACGGGACGGAGTTCGGCCCACATGGGCGGAGTACGGCCCACTAGGGACTTTCGGCTCTGCCGGAACGGGCCGCATGTCGCCACAGTGACGGAATGGGAACTGTCGCCGTCGTCATCGTCATCGTGGTCGTCCTCCTCCTGCTGCTGGCCCTGTCGGTCAGGATCGTCAAGCAATACGAACAGGGCGTCCTGTTCCGGCTGGGCCGGGTGGTGGGCACCCGCAACCCCGGCCTGCGCCTGATCATCCCGATCATCGACAACCTGCGCCGGGTCTCGCTGCGCATCGTCACCATGCCGATCCAGTCGCAGGGCATCATCACCAGGGACAATGTGAGCGTGGACGTCTCCGCGGTCGCCTATTTCCGGGTCGTCGACGCCGTCAAGTCGGTGGTGGCCATCGAGAGCGTCAACGCCGCCATCGACCAGATCGCCCAGACCACGCTGCGAAAGGTGGTCGGTCAGCACACCCTCGACGAGACGTTGTCCGAGACGGACCGGATCAATCTCGACATCCGTGAGATCCTCGACCGGACCACCACCGACTGGGGTGTCGAAGTGACCCTGGTCGAGCTGAAGGACATCCAGCTGCCCGACAGCATGAAACGGGCCATGGCCCGCCAAGCCGAGGCCGAGCGAGAGAAGCGGGCCAAGATCATCAATGCCGAGGGGGAGTCCCTCGCTGCCGCAGCGCTGGGTGAGGCCTCGGACACCATGATGGCCCACCCCCTGGCCCTGCAGCTCCGCAACCTGCAGTCCCTGGTCGAAATCGCGGTGGACAAGAACAGCACGGTCGTCTTCCCCGCCCCCCTCATGAGCACCATTGCCGAGCTCGGCTCCTTCCTCGCTCAAGAAGCGGCGGCGGCAGGAGCATCGGCACCGGCCGGCGCCGACCTCCGGTCCGTGCCGGCGGTCGGAGTCGCCGGCGTCCAGCCGCCCGCCTCGACGGCCTAGTCGTGGTTCCGGAGCGCCCGCACCGGACCGACCCCGTGTCCACTGAGCACCGGAACGACGCCGATCGGGTACTCGACGAGGTCCGATCCCTCTACGGCGACCTGCACGGGGGCCGATCGGTGGACGTGGCGCTCGGGACCGACCTGGCCGGTGAGCTCGGCCTCGACAGCCTGGCCATCGTCGAGCTCCACGACCGTCTGGAGGGCGCCTTCGGGGTGCGGCTTCCCGAGGACGTCCTGGCCACCGCGGTCACCCCCGATGACTGGCTCCGGGCCGTCCGGGACGGCGGCGAAACCGTAACCGAAGCCGCACCTCCCCCTGCCCACCGAACCGGCGGGCCCGCCACGGCCAGGCCGTCCGGGCAGGCCTGGCCAACCGGCGCGGAGACGCTGACCGAGGCGGTGACCTGGCACGTGGCGGCCCATCCCGACCTCGTGACCATCCGGATCCTCGGGTCGCGCGGCCAACCTGCGGTGGAAGAGCTGTCCTACCGCCAACTCGCCGACGAGGCCACCACCTCGGCCCGGGGTCTCTCGGGGGCGGGCCTCGGCGCCGGCGAGCGCGTGGCCATCATGCTCCCGACCGGGAGGGACTATTTCGTGACCTTTCTGGGCGTACTCCTGGCCGGCGGGATTCCCGTCCCCGTCTACCCACCGGTCAATCCCCTGCAGCTGGAGGAGCATCTCGGTCGCCAGTCCCGCCTGTTGGCCAGCGCCGGCACCAGCGTCCTCGTCGCCGCCTCCGACACGGAAGCGACGGAGCGCTTTCTGCGCCCTCTGGTCCCTTCGCTGCGCACGGTGTGCACCCCGGCCACGGTGGCCGAGGGTCGAGCCCGGCCCCACCCGCTCCCGGCCATCGGCGCCGACGACATCGCCCTCATCCAGTACACCTCGGGGAGCACCAGCGATCCGAAGGGCGTCGTGCTCACCCACGCGCAGGTGCTCGCCAATGTGCGGGCCCTCGGCCAGGCGGTCGACGTGAGCACGGACGACGTGTTCGTGAGCTGGCTGCCCCTCTACCACGACATGGGTCTCATCGGTGCCTGGCACACCAGCCTCTATTTCGGATTTCCCCTGGTGGTCATGTCACCGCTCCAGTTCCTGGCCCGCCCGGTCAGCTGGTTGGAGGCCATCTCGACCCACCGCGGGACCCTGTCGGCCGGCCCCAACTTCGCCTATCAGAGCTGCGTGGACCGGATAGGCGACGAGGACCTGGAGGGGATCGACCTGTCCTCGTGGCGGGTGGCGGTCAACGGCTCGGAACCGGTGCACGCATCGACCATCGAGCGTTTCGTCGGCCGCTTCGGGATGTACGGGTTCCGTGGCCAGGCGATGTGCCCGGCCTACGGCTTGGCCGAGGTCGGCTTGGGGCTCGCCCTGACACCCTCGGGACGGGGGCCGCGTATCGACATCGTAGAACGTGGACCGCTCCAGCAGGCCGGCGAGGTGGTCCGGGCGGCGCCCGGCGACGAGGAGGCACTCACCCTCGTGGGCTGCGGCCAGGTGGTCCCCGGCTACCAGGTCCGGGTGGTCGACGACCGGGGGAACGCGCTCCCCGACCTCCGTGAAGGCGCCATACAATGCCGGGGCCCGTCGGCCACCGGGGGATACTTCGGGAACGAAGCCGCCAGTCGGGCACTGTGGTCCGACGGATGGCTCTGTACCGGCGACCTCGGCTATCTCCGGGACGGCGAGGTGTTCCTGACCGGACGGGCGAAGGACATGATCATCCGCGGCGGGCGGAACATCCACCCCGAAGATCTCGAACGGGCCATCGGCGAGATCGTGGGTGTCCGCGGCGACGGTGTCGCCGTTTTCGCCAGCGCCGACCCCGGGCGCGGTACCGAGCGGCTGGTGGTCGTGGTCGAGACCGACCTCGAAGACCCTCGAGCTCGGGACGAGCTCGGAATCCTCGTTCGCCGGACGGCGGCCGGGGCCATCGGAGCCGCCCCGGACGAGGTGGTGCTGGTCCCGGTGGGTTCGATCCTGCGGACGCCGGGGCTCAAGATCCGACGCTCCGCCACCCGTGATGCTTATGAGGCCGGACTTCTCACGCCACGTGATACACCTTCCTCTGTCCGCCCGGCCGGCTTCACCCGCCGGCGACCGCGGGCGTCGGACCATGGACCGGTCGGCGATCTGGGGTCGTGGCTCTTCGCCGCCTATGTCTGGTCGCTGTTGGTCCTGCTGGGCGTCCCGCTCTGGGTGGCGGTACAGCTCCCCTTGGGACGCCGGCTCCGGTGGGAGCTGACCCGGATCACAGGTCGGACCATCCAGGCGCTCGCCGGTATCGACCTGGAGGTCAAGGGGACGTTGCCACCCGGGGACCCGGCCGTGGTCGTGGCCAATCATTCGAGTTTCGTCGACGCGCTGGCCCTCGTGCTGGCCCTGCCCGGCACGATGACGTTCGTCACCAGCAGCGACATGGGGCGAACGCCGTTCATCGGCAGCTTTCTCGGCCGGCTGGGCTGCGTCTTCGTGCACCGGGGGGAGGCGGAGAGAAGCGCCGGGGACGTCCGCCGGATGGTCGGTCTGATCAGGGCCGGTCACCGGCTGGTCGTCTTCCCCGAAGGTTCGATCGCCCCGGACGCCGGCCTGCGGCCGTTCCACCTCGGCGCCTTCGCGGCGGCCGCCGCCGCCGGGTGCCAGGTGGTCCCCGTCGGGATCCGCGGCACGCGGGACATCGTCCGACCGGGCACCTATCTGCCCCACCGCGCCGCCGCCGAGGTCGCCATCGGATCACCGATCATGCCGGCCGGAGAGGGGTTCGCCGGTGAGGTCGAGCTCAGCGACCGGGCGCGGCGGGCCGTCGCCGAGCTGAGCGGACTGACCGAATACGACCGGTGAGCGCCACCGGGCCAGCTGACCGGTGCCGGGCGCCGGAACCGGGCGTGAGGAACAACGTCATGGCCGGAGTTGTTGAACAAGGTGGATCCAGGGGAAGGATCCGGAAGGGGGTTTTGAAGCGCATGACGAGGTTGCTCTGGTAAGCAGGTTCCGACAGAGTTTCCGGGTTAGAGCTCGGAGATCGGGTTGGGAACAGCAGGCAAGCGGCTCGCAGTGGGAGCGTTGCCAGGATGAGGCATCCAATGGCCTGCCCGATCGGTCCTCTGCTCAGGACCTCTCTAGATGAAGTTGAGGGGAGCGCCCGGCCCCATGAGTGTGGGGCGGGCGCTTTCGCGTCGGCGGCTCTCTTTCGCGTCGGCGGCTCTCTTTCGCGTCGGCGGCTCGCTTTCGCGTCGGCGGCTCCCCGGACGGTCCGGCACCGGGGCGGCCGGATGGGACGCCGGGTGCTCCGGGTCGCCTCACCTGCGGTCGGCCGTGCGCCGCTGAGACCGCATCATGGCCAGCTGCACGTACCGGGCGATATCGCTCGGGGAGACGATGCCGACCAGGTGGCCGCCCTCGTCGATCACGAACGCCCTCCCGTCGGGTGATACCTGCATGCGCTGGAGAAGGTCGGGTATCGGCTCGCCCGGTGCCCCGACGGGGACATCGGACAACGGGCAGGCGGTGTCGAGCAGTCGGGTGGTGGCTCGGAGATGAGCGGGGACGTGGCGGATCCGGCTCATCGTGGTCAGGCCTTCGAGCTGGCCGTCCGGCCTGACCAGCGGGTAGGAGCTGAACCGGTAGCGGTGGAGCTGGTTGTCGATCAGCTCGGCGACCGTGGTGGTCGAGAAGAACGTCGTCGGGTCCCGGGTCATGATGTCGCGGACGCGGACGTCGGCCAGCGAGGACCGCATGACGACGTCGTTCTTCTCGGCCCTGGCCGCCGTCAGGAGGAACCACCCCAAGAAGATGAACCAGATGCCGAAGATGCTGACGGTGAGGAACTCCAGGACCCCGATGACCACCAGGACGTAGCCGAACACCTCGCCGGCGTGGGCTGCCGTGGTGGCGGCCCCGATCCGGTCGCCGCTGCGGTGCCACAGCGCGGCACGGAGCACCCGACCGCCGTCCAGCGGTGCTGCCGGCATCAGGTTGAACCCACCGAGGAGGAGGTTGATCCAGGCCAGCCATCCCACGGCGGAGCCCACGACACCCTCGCCGCCACCGGCCCCGTGGAGAAGTAGCCCGAAGACACCGAAGACCCCGGCCAGAACCAGGCTGGTCACCGGTCCGACGACGGCCACCCGGAAGTCGGCTCCGGGGGTCAGCGCTTCGCTCTCCAGCTCGGAGACCCCGCCGAACAGCCACAGCGTGATCCGGCGGACCCCGATCCCGTTCCGCCTGGCCACGATGCAGTGCGACACCTCGTGCACCAGGAGCGACGCGAAGAACAAGATGGTGGCGACGATGCCAGCAGCCCAGTAGATGACCTGCGCCTCATGCGGGTGGTAGTCGGGCAGGACCAGATCGGCCAGCTCCCAGGCCACCAGGAAGAAGATGACCAGGATGCTCCAGTTGACGCCGACCTCGATGCCGGCGATTCGGCCCAGGCGGATGTTCTGGTTCATCTCCGGCCCGTCCTCCCCGGACCGCACCCGTCCCCGGTCGGGCACCCAGTGCTCGAGCGCCGGCGCCGAGCGCGGGTCGTCACGATCCCGATCCCTGGGCCGGGTGCTGGCCGGCCAGCAGGTAGCCGTTTCCGTCGTCGGCCGCGGCAATGGCGAAGAACTTGTCGTGGCCCTGGCCGCCACGTGACCCGTAGAACCGGGCATCGAAGCTGAAGACTCCGCCATCGGCACCGGCCAACCAGTAACCACCCGTCACCGGGTCCGCGGCCATGCCCACCACCGCGGCGTTGAGGGGCTTGCCGCCCATCGAGCCGTCGAAGTCGGCATCGCCGAAGTTGAACACACCCCCGTCGGCGGCCACCAACCAGTAGCCGTGGCCGTCGGGGGTGGCGGCCATGCCCACCACCGGCGCGTTGAGGGGCTTCCCGCCCATCGAGCCGTCGAAGCCGGCGTCGCCGAAGCTGAACACGCCCCCGTCGGCGGCCACCAACCAGTAGCCGTGGCCGTCGGGGGTGGCGGCCACGCCCACGATCGGCTGGTTGAGAGGCTCCCCGCCCATCGAGCCGTCGAAGCCGGCGTCGCCGAAGCTGAACACGCCCCCGTCGGCGGCCACCAACCAGTAGCCGTGGCCGTCGGGTGTGGTGGCCATGCCCACCACCGGCGCGTTGAGGGGCTTCCCGCCCATCGAACCGTGGAAGCCGGCGTCGTCGAGGCTGAACACGCCTCCGTCCCGAGCCGTCAACCAGTACCCGGCACCGGGTGGATCGACCGCCGCGCCCACCAGCTGCGTATCGGAGGTGATGGCGGCACCCGCGCTGGGGGCCGAGCCGAAGCCGTACACCGCACTGGTCTGGGGTACCACCGGCGTCGTGTCCCCGCAGATGGACACGAAGGCGTAGCCCTCACCGCTGAGCTCGGTGATGATCTGCGGGAGGGCGGCGACCGTCTCGGAGCGGTCTCCTCCGCCATCGTGCATATCGACGACCGCGCCTGGAAAGGCGGCCCCCACCACACCGTTGACGATGGCCTGCACACCGGGAAGGCTCCAGTCCCTGGGATCGACCGAGTAGCTCATGGTGGTCAGTCCCCGCTGGGCGACCTGATCGAGGACGGTGGCGTCCCAATCGTCGTAGGGCGGCCTCACACAGCGCGGCGTCTCCCCGGTCAGCGATTGGATCTCCTGCTGGGTCTGGTCGATCTGGTACGGGAACTGCGACACCGGGATGGTGGACAGGTCGGGATGGGTCCAGGTGTGGTCCTCGACGGGATATCCCGCCTCGGCCAACATCTGGGTGTACTGGGGATACTGGGCGATGTTCTCGCCGATCTCGAAGAACGTGGCCGGCACGTGGTACTGCTCGAGCACCGACAGCACCTGGGGCGTGAACGGGCCCGGACCGTCGTCAAAGGTGAGGGCGATGACCCGTTCCCCTGCGGTGGCAGCACCACCCGGCGCCTGGGACGTGGTGAAGGCCGGCTGGGGTGCGACCTGGGCCGATGCCGCCGATGGCAGACCGAGAACGAGAGCCGTGCAGCAGGCCACGCCCGCCCCGGCGACGTGGAACATCCACCTCAGTCGGCCGCTGGTCGTCATCCCCTCACTTGTAGCACTCCGGAACCCGGTGTCGTCAGGGCCGGAAGTCCCATCGCCCACCGGCCGGCGGGTGTCATCCGGCGGGCTCGGCCCGCCACTCCTCCACCCTGCGGATCAGGTCGTCGGGTCGCTCCTCGACTACCTCGAGCTCTCCGCCATAGACGAGCCCGTTGGCGCCGTCGACGGTGATCCAGTCGCCCTCACGGAGCGGGGTGTCCCCCAGCTGGATCCTCCCGTGGGCCGTGTCGACCGAGAGACCCCCACAGCCGACCACACAGGCCAGCCCCAGCTGCCGGGCCACCACCACGGCGTGCGACGTGCGGGCTCCGGTGGCGGTGACGAACCCACGGCAGATGGCGAGCGAGCCGATGTCGGCCGTCGAAGCCTCGTCTCGCACCAGCACAACCGGGTCTCCGGCCCCGGAGAAGCTCCGGGCGGCCTCGAGGGTCAGCACCAGTCGCCCGCCCACCACCCCGTCACTGGCCCCGGTGCCCCGCCCGAGGACCTTGACCCCGTGGTCGTCGGCCAGCCGACGACGGCAGATGGCGTCGAGGGCGTAGGGGGCCAACCGCTCGAGGGCGGTCGGCACGTCGATGATCCCCTCGTCGACCAGGTCGCAGCAGATACGGAGGTCCGCCCACGGGGTGCGCTTGGCCGTCCGCGTCTGCAGGATCCACAATCGTCCCTCCTGCACGGTGAACTCGAAATCCTGGGCGTCGCCGAACATGGCCTCGAGCTTGCGGCGCGCTCCTTGCAGTGCATGGGCCAGACCGGGAACGGCGGCAATCGACTGGTCGGACTCGTCCGCCCGATGGCGGCCGGCCACCACATCCTCTCCCTGGGCATTGAGGATGAAATCGACGAACAGCCGGTTCTCGCCGGTGGACGGATCCCGCGAGAAGGCCACACCGGCTCCCGAGGCCACGCCCGTGTTCCCGAAGACCATGGCTTGCACCGTCACCCCGGTACCGATCAGGTCGGTCACGCCCTGCAGCTGGCGGTAGTTCACGGCTCGGGGACTGTTCCACGAACGGAAGACGGCGGCGACCGTTCCCAGGAGTTGCTCCTCCGGCTCCTGGGGAAACGGCCGGCCGACGACCGATCGGAATACGGCCAGCTCGCCCTGGACCACCTCCTTCAGCCCGGCGACGTCGAGCTCGTCGGCGGTGGGCGCGCCATGTTGGGCCATCACATCGGCGAGCACCTGGGCGAACGGGGCCGCGGGGCACCCTTCGACCACCTCGGCGTAGGCCTGGATCAGACGACGGTACGAGTCCCACACGAACGTCGGGTTCCCGGTGGCCCGGAGCAGGCCAGGCAGGGTGGTATCGGACAGCCCGACGTTGAGGACGGTCTCCAACATCCCCGGCATCGAGACGGCCGCGCCCGACCGCACCGACACCAGCAGCGGCCGGCGGCCGGCACCGAAGCGCCGTCCGGTACGTCGCTCGACCTCGCCGATGCCCTCGAGCACGTCCTCGACCAGCGTGTCGTCCAGGCGCCCTCCGGCCGTCTGGACCTCCTGGCACGCCCGGGTGCCGAGGACGAAGGCCGGGGGGATCGACAGGCCGGCTTCGCTCATCATCATGAGATTGAAGGCCTTGACGCCCACCTCAGCCGGGGTGACCTCCCGAGCGCTGGTCGATCCGACGACGAAGCACCCCCTGGGACGATCGTTCGGGACGAGCGCGCTCATCGGGCTGCGATCTGCCCGAGGATGTGATCGCGGAGGAGGAAGGCGGCATGGGAGAGTCCGTCGGTGGCGCTCTCCATGGCGCACGAGATGAGGTCGGCCACGTGCAGGCTGCGGAAATCGGGGCATCCCGAGACCAGGCGTCCCCGGGCGCTCCGATCGGCGCCGTCGGCCTCGTGCTCGAAGGTGACCACCTGGTCGACGGCGAGGAGGAAGTCCTCCAGTTCGTCGTCACCGACCCCCCCGACCAGCTCACGGGCGATCTCGAGTGCCTTCAGGTGCTCGCGCGCCGCCAAGACGGTGGTGCCGGCCAACGGTTCGAGGATCGGGCATACGACGTCGACGGCGTCCGGGGGGAGCAGGGTCAGCAGGAACAGTGCCTCTTCGAGGTCGTCGATCGAATCATCCAGGCTGGCCACCGTGGACACGATGGCCTCTGCGCCCCCCACCCGACCGGCGGCCAGTCGAACCGCGGTCAGGATCTCGTCGGCCCGATGCTCCCAGGCCCCCGCCCGCCCGGCGGCCCGCTTCAGGTAGGCGACGCCGTCCACCATCCCCAGCCGGGTCAGGGAGGCTCGCAACGACTCGGCCGACTCCACCACCAGCGTCCCGTGCTCGGCCACCAGATCGATGAGCTGCTGGTGGGCGGCGCGCAGGTGCTTGAGCAGCTCGACCCGGATCTCGTCCCGGACGAGGGTTCGTGACTTACCCGCCTGCATCCCCTCGGACGAGCAGCGGATGGCGAAGCGCAAGACATCCAGCGTCGCCTCGGCACCGATGGAATCGCTCAGCGACTCTCCGAACCGAGCCGGGACCCTGCCGGTGAGCTCGACCGCCTCGTAGATGAGACGCTCGGCGCCCATCTTGAGAAAGCCCATGTGCCCATAGTCCTCGGCGGCCGCCCAGCGCAGCAGCGAGATCGCCTCGCGCTTTTTGACCACCGAACCGATTCGTTTGCGGGCCCGGTTCCAGTCGATGAGGAAGACCAACCGGGACCCGAGGAAGCGGAGGTACTCCTCGAGGCCGGCGCGGTCACGGGCCACCAGGCGCCCGCTGGTCAGATGGTACCGACCCAACTCCCGGTGGCCGGTCTCCCGCTGGGCATCGGTCCACTGTACGTCGAACCCGTCGAAGAGGGACTCGAAGAAGTGCAGCCGCTCGAGGTGCACATCGCTGTAGGTGACGGTCACGTCGAGATCCTCGACGGTGACGACGATGACGTGCGCCTCGGTCATGCCGATGTCGTTCTGGATCAGGACCCTCGTCCCGGCCCGGGTCGCCGTCGTGCCCAATCCGGGATGGTCGAACTTGAGCCTGTCGGTGGACCGGACCCCGGCCATGAAGATGGCGACCAACGATCGGTCCTCATCGGTGAGCCCGTAGACGGAGGCCCCGTCGAGGTTCTCCGTGGCCACCTCGAGCTGGAGCCGGTTCAGGGCCCGGTGGACGTCCATGATCAGCAGATGGATGGAGTCACCCGACTGACGGTCGGCCGAGGCCATGCTGTCCACGTAGGCCCCGGGGACGCAGTCGGCGGCCAAGTCCGGCGCACCGTCGAGCACCGCATCCAGACGGGCCGAGAACGGGTTGGCCTTCGACGCGTCGACCTCGAAGGGCGCAATCATCTCGGCCACCGCGCCCGCCAGTGCAGCATGGACGGATCCGATGCCCGGAACGAAGTAGCACGCCTCGGCGGTGGCCCGCGACCCGCCGACCAGGCTGTCCAGCCCTTCATCCGGCACGCCGGCGGCCAGCCGCTCCGCTCGGAGGGAGGAGAAGGGTCGGTCCGGATGATCGGCGTGGGCGCGGGCGGTCTGGATCAGGGCCAGGAAGTACTTGGCGCGGTCGTTGGCCTCCAACCCCCGGTTGATCAAGAGCGGCAGGACCAGGGACGGCTGCCCGAGATCGAGGACGATCTCGTGCTTGGGACGGCCCGGCTCAGGCGCTCCGGGGTTGGCGGGGACCTGTGCCATACGGACTTGCTACTCGCGATCGGTGGGTGTGGCCAGGGGCAAACGTCCCAACCGTCGGCGACCGGGCCACATCGGGGGGCCCGGCGACGGAGTCCGCCGGACGGAAGAGGACTTCCGACCCTGGCCAACCTGCCCCCGGTCCCCGAGGGTGGACCCATGGAGACCAGATCGATTCCCGGCACGGCCGCCGAGGAGATGGGCCGTGCGGCGCGGACCATCACCGGTACGGCGCAGGACTACGACTCGATGCTCGACCTCATCGGGGACCGGCGGTTCGTCCTGATCGGTGAGGCGTCCCACGGCACCCATGAGTTCTACCGCGAGCGGGCCCGCATCACCCGGCGTCTCATCGACGACCTCGGCTTCTCCGTCGTGGCCGTCGAGGGGGACTGGCCCGATGCCTACCGGGTCAACCGCTACGTGATGGGCATGTCCGCCGACGGCGACGCCGAGACGGCACTGAGGGGGTTCCGCCGCTTTCCCACCTGGATGTGGCGGAACCGGGATGTGCTCGGCTTCGTCCAGTGGCTCCGGGCCCGCAACGACGCGCAGGCCCACCCGGCCAAGAAGGCGCGCTTCTACGGGCTCGACCTCTACAGCCTGCGGGCCTCGATCGCAGCCGTCATCGAGTACCTCGACCGGGTGGATCCACCCGAGGCGCAACAGGCCCGCAAGCGCTACTCGTGCTTCGACCACGTCGGTGCCGAAGGGCAGGCCTACGGCCATTCCCTCGTGTACCAGGGAGCCGCCCCCTGCGAGAACGAAGTCGTCGCCCAACTGCTGGAGCTGCGGCGGCGGGCCGACCTCTACCTCCGCCGCGACGGATGGGTGGCCGAGGACGAGCAGTTCTACGCCGAGCAGAACGCCCGCCTGGTCCGGGATGCCGAGGAGTACTACCACCAGATGTACCGGGCCGAGGTGTCGTCATGGAACCTGCGCGACGAGCACATGGCCGGCACGCTCGACGCCCTGATCGAGCACCTCGACCGCCAGTCGGGCGACACCAAGGTCGTCGTCTGGGAGCACAACTCCCATGTGGGCGATGCGCGGGCCACGGCCATGGGTCTCCGTGGCGAGCTGAACGTGGGCCAGCTGGCCCGGCAGCAGTACGGAGGGGACACGGCGCTGATCGGATGCACCACCTTCGACGGTTGGGTGACGGCCGCTTCCGGTTGGGGGGCGACGACCGAGCGCAAGCGGGTCCGGCCGGCTCGACCCGACAGCCACGAAGCGCTCCTGCATTCGGTCGGCCTCCCGCAGTTCTGGTTGTCCACGAGCGATGTCCCCGTCCACGACGTGCTGGACCAGCCCCGGCTCGAACGGGCCATCGGCGTGATCTACCGGCCCGAGTCGGAGCTCCAGAGCCACTATTTCGAAGCCCGGCTGGCCCGGCAGTTCGATGCCGTCATCCACATGGACCGCACGCGTGCCCTCGAGCCCCTCGAACGGACCCCGGCGTGGGACCGGGGCGAGCCGTCCGAGACGTTTCCCACGGGGCTCTGACGTGGCCGGCACCGGCGACACCGACAACGCCACAGACGGAGCCACGGTCTTCGCCGATCGGCCCGACGCCGGTCGGCATCTGGCCGAACTGCTCACGCCCCTCCGGGACGAACAGCCGGTGGTCCTGGCCCTGCCCCGGGGTGGGGTGCCCGTGGCCACCGAGGTGGCCCGGGCCCTGGACGCGCCGCTCGATGTCATCGTGGTGCGCAAGCTCGGCCTCCCCTTCCAGCCCGAGCTCGGTTTCGGGGCCATCGGGGAGGAGGGGGTCCGCCTCCTCGACACCGATCTGGTGCGTCGGGCCGGGCTGACCGAGTGGGACGTCTCCCAGGTGGAGAAGAAGGAACGGGACGAGCTGGTCCGGCGGATCAGACGGTACCGGGACGACAGGCCACCGATCGCCGTCAAGGGGCGCACGGTGGTGATCGTCGACGACGGGTTGGCCACCGGGGCCACCGCCCGGGCCGCGGTGCGGATCGCCCGGGCCCGGGGAGCGCGACGGGTGATCGTGGCCGTCCCGGTGGCGCCGTCACAGACGGTCGACGAGCTCCGGGGCGACGCCGACCAGGTGGTCAGCCTGGTCACTCCCACCCACTTCGTCGCCGTCGGGATGTGGTACCGGGACTTCGAACAGACTTCGGACGGCGAGGTCGCCGCGCTGCTCCGGGAGAACCTCCGTCACCCTCCCCCACCGGCCTTCGCCACCCGCCTGGACCGGGAAGTGGTCATCCCCACCGGCGTGGTCGAGTTGGCCGGGCTCCTGCAGGTGCCGGCCGGTGCGCGCGGCATCGTCCTGTTCGCCCATGGAAGCGGGAGCAGCCGCCACAGCCCCCGGAACGCCTCTGTGGCCCGTGCGCTCCAGGGTCGGGGCCTCGGGACCCTGCTGTTCGATCTGCTCACCCCCGTAGAAGCCACGGACCGCCGGAACGTCTTCGACATCGAGCTCCTCGGTCGCCGGTTGTTGGAAACCGGTGAGTGGGTCCGACGGCAGGCCGATGTGGGCATGCTGCCCCGCGGCTACTTCGGTGCCAGCACCGGCGGCGGAGCGGCCCTGTGGGCGGCCGCCGAGCCGGGCAACACGGTCCGGGCGGTGGTGTCACGGGGTGGGCGACCCGATCTCGCCGGCACCCGCCTCCCCGCCGTGGGTTGCCCCACCCTGCTCATCGTGGGAGCCGGGGACGACCGGGTGCTCGAGCTCAACCGCGGGGCCGCCACCCACCTCCGCTGCCGCCACCGCGTGGCCACGGTGGCCGGAGCCACCCACCTGTTCGAGGAACCGGGGGCGCTCGACGAGGTGGCCCGGCTGGCCGGCGACTGGTTCGATGAGTGGCTGCCGCTCGAGCATGTCCCCGGGGCCGGCCTGACGGCCGGCACGCTCTAGCCCCGGCCCGACCGGAATGGGCTGCCGGTGAGGATCCGTCACCCGCGTCGGGCGGCGCTGGCCGTGCTGTGCCTGGCCGTGCTCATCGTGAACCTCGACAACACCATCTTGAACGTCGCCCTCCCCACCCTGGTCGTCCGGTTGCGGGCGACGACCGACCAGCTGCAGTGGATCGTCGACGCCTACGCCATGGTCTTCGGAGGCCTGATGCTGGTAGCCGGGAGCCTCGCCGACCGGTTCGGCCGGAAGCGGCTGTTCCTCATCGGGCTGGTCGTGTTCGGGACCGGGTCGTTGGGCGCCGCCTTCTCCGGCAGCGTCACCTCCCTGATCGGGTGGCGCGCCGTGATGGGGGCGGGCGCTGCCATGACCATCCCCGCGGGCCTTTCCATCGTCAACGATCTGTTCCGCCAGCCCGCCCAACGGGCCAAGGCGGTGGGGATCTGGTCCGGGACCATCGGCCTCGGGATCGCCATCGGCCCCGTGGCCGGCGGGCTGCTCCTGTCCCGCTTCTGGTGGGGATCGATCTTCCTGGTCAACATGCCCGTCGTCGTGGCCGGCCTCATCGGTACCCTGTGGCTGGTTCCCGAGTCGCGCAACCATCGGACCAGACGGCCCGACCCGCTGGGGGCCATCCTGACGGTGGCCGGGCTGGGTCTGGTCCTGTGGGCCATCATCGAGGGCCCCGACGATGGGTGGCTCTCCCCCGGCGTCCTCGGCGCGGCCGTAGCCGGGATCGCCGTCCTCACCGGATTCGTGGTCTGGGAGCTTCGCATCGACCACCCCATGCTGCCCCTGTCCTTCTTCCGATCGCCGCGGTTCAGCGTCGCCGTCGTCGCCGTGGCCCTGGGTGTCTTCGCCCTCCTGGGCGGCCTGTTCATCCAGACCCAGTTCCTCCAGTTCAGCCTGGGGTACTCGCCGCTGAAGGCGGGCCTGTGCATCCTTCCCATCGCCGGCCTGCTCGTCGCCGGCGCGCTCGCCTCACCATGGATCGTGCGCGCCGTCGGGACCAAGCTCACGGCCGCCACCGGGCTGCTGGTGGTGTCGGGCGGGCTCCTCCAGATCGCCATCGAGGCGTCGGCGACCGCCACCTACGCCGAGGTCGTTCCGGGACTGCTGCTCGTCGGCCTGGGTGCCGGCCTCCTCACGCCCTCGGCCACCGACTCGGTGCTCGGATCCATCACCCAGGACGACGCCGGGGTGGGATCGGCGACCAACAGCACCGCCATGCAGGTGGGAGGCGCATTGGGCGTGGCCGTCGTCGGCAGTGTGCTGTCGACCCGGTACCGGCACAGCCTGGTGCCGGCACTCGCCGCGCACCACGTCCCCCAGGTGGCCGCGCAGGCCATCCTCGGATCCCTCGGGGGGGCCCTGGCCGTGGCCCGAATCGTCGGCGGGCAGCTCGGCGCCGGGCTGGCCCAGTTGGCCCGGCTGGGCTTCTCGCTCGGGAGCCGCAGCGCCCTGCTCGTGGCGGCCGGGGTGACCCTGGCCGGCGCGCTGCTGGTGCTGGCCGCCCTCCCCTCGCGCCAACCTCCCCACCGGGCCGAACCGCCGGCCTCCTCCGATCCCGGGGACATCCCGCCGGTGGCCGGTCGAGCCCCGGCCGGAGTGCTACAGGCGGGTCAGCCGCCAGAAGGCGGAGGGTCCGTGGACCGGTTGGGACACCCGTAGGGCGACGATGGTGAGCTGGCCACCGGGGTCGGCTCCCAGCGCGCCGATCTGTGCACCGGCGGGGATGGCCGGCGGCAGTGTCCGGACGTGGAGGTGCACCGGCACCGTCAACCCGGGCCAGCCGACGACGCTGGCCGCGTCCGCCGTCACCGGGACCGACGGGCCCCACGGGGTCGTGACCCGCCCGACCAGGTTGCCCGGGGGAAGGAGGGATCCGAAGGTGCCGGCGGCGGCGAAGGCCGCATCCACGAGGGCGGTGGCGGCATCCAGCGCCGCGGTGTTCGGGCTCTCTCCCTCCTGCCCGAGCACGGCCCCGACCAGGGTCAGGCTCTTCCCGTCCACCGTCTGTTGGGACTCGAACAGGAAGCATCCGCCGGCGGCCGAGTCGGACCCGGTCTTGATGCCGACGATGCCGCTCTGGCCGAGGTCGGCATCGAGGTTGTAGACGAGCCCGGCCAGAGGGAGGGTGACCTGGGCCATGCCCACGATCCCGGCGAACGTGGGTTCGGCCATGGCCACCTCGCCCAGCTTGATCATGTCGACCGGCGTGCTCACCGTCCCCGGGTCCAGGCCGCTCGGATCGGTGAACGTGGTCGATGTCAGGCCGAGGGAGCGGGCGGCGGCGTTCATCTTGTCCACGAAGGCGGGCAGGCTGCCGGCGTCCCATTCGGCCAGCAGGATGGCCATGTCGTTGCCCTGGGCCACGAGCAGGCCTTCGAGGGCCTGTTGCTCGGTCAGGGTCTCGCCGGTGGTCACCGGGACCACCGACTGCTCCGAGGCGGCCTCGGACTGGGCGGCGGCACTGGTCGCCGCCGTCACCGGGATGGCCGGCCCGGTGGCGCCGGCGGCGAGGGGATGGTCCTTCAGGACGAGGTAGGCGGTCATGACCGCGGCCAGCCCGGCGATGGGAGCCGGGTGACTTCCCCCCACGCTGCCCAGGCTCCCGGCACCCTCCACCCCCAGGGCGGCGGCACCCGTGGTCGGCCAGGGCAGCGACGGCAACGAACCCGGGAGCCGCACCGAGGTGGAGACGGCCGAGGCGAACGCCGGAGCCGGAACCGGACCGAACCAGCGAAGGCCGGCCAACGCCACCAGCACGACCAGGATGGCGCCGACGACCGAGAGCCGGCGGCGCGCCACCTTCCGCTCCTCGACGTACGCGGCCTCCTCGCGGCTGACCGGCATGCGCTCGCCCAGGGCGCGTAGCCGCTCCTCGCTCGTCGATGAGCGCCGACGGCGGTGACGGGTGGGCTCCGTCCCTCTCCTCGTCCCGTATCCGTCAACCACTCTCGGTCACCGTAGCAACGGTGGGACCGTCCCCCGCCTGCGGGACCGGCGTCTGCTTCCCGTGCGACGGCGGTCAGCGTGTGACTTCCGGCCCTGTCGGCGCCCCCGCCCTGCAATTACCCTGCCAGTATGCGCATCGGCGAGAAGGTCGTCATCAGCCCCGACGGCCTCGACGCGCTCCTTTCCGCGCTGGCCGGTCTCGGGTACGAGACGAAGGGGCCGGTGGTGCGGGACGGAGCGATCATGCCCGGGCCGGTGAGCCGGGTCGCCGATCTCCCCGTCGGCGTGCACGACGAGCAGGCTCCCGGCCGATACCGTCTGGAGCAGGGCGATGACGACGCCGTGTTCGCCTGGGCCGTCGGGCCGGGATCGTGGAAAGCCGAGTTCTTCCCCCCGACCCAGGAGGTGTGGCGGTCCACGGTCGACGGCGACCGCGTCCAGACGACCACGCCCGACCTCGACCCGCGCCCGCTGGCCGTCATCGGCGCCCGGCCCTGCGAGCTCGCCGCCCTGGCCGTGCTGGACCGGGTGCTGCTCGAGGGCGCCCACCCCGACCCCGGCTATGCCACCCGGCGGACCGGCACCTTCGTCGTGGCCGCCGAGTGCGGCACCCCCGCCGGCACCTGCTTCTGCACCTCGATGGGCACCGGGCCGGCGGCCGAGTCCGGGTTCGACCTGGCCCTGACCGAGCTCGACGACGGCGACGGGCACCGTTTCGTGGTCGTGGTGGGGACCGATCGGGGTGCCGACGTGCTGGCCCGTGTGCCGGTGTCCCCGGCCTCGGCCGGTGATCTGGCCTCCCGCGACCGGGTCGTCGCCTCGGCCACCGACACCATCGGCCGACGGCTCGAGACCGAGGGGTTGGCCGAGCTCCTGGGCCGCAACCTCGAACATCCCCGCTGGGAGGAGGTGGCCGAGCGCTGCCTGGCCTGTGGGAACTGCACCCTGGTCTGCCCGACCTGCTTCTGCAGCGACGTGTCCGACACCACCGATCTCACCGGCGAGGTCCGGCGCCAGCGCGGCATGGGCCTCATGCTTCGATCTCGACCACTCCTACCTCCACGGCGGCCCCGTCCGCTCCTCCACCTCGTCGCGCTACCGGCAGTGGCTCACCCACAAGCTGTCGACCTGGTGGGATCAGTTCGACACCTCGGGCTGCGTGGGCTGTGGCCGCTGCATCGCCTGGTGCCCCGTCGGCATCGACCTGACCGCGGAGGCCGCCGCCATCCGGGCCAGCGACGGCGCCGTCCGGGCGCCGGCCGAGTCGCCGGAGGACCGGTGACCACCGGGATCGCCCAGCTGGTGGCCTCACACCCCCTGTTGGCCGGGCTGCCCGGCGATGCCGTGGACGAGGTGGCCGGGTGTGCCCGCAACGTGGGCTACCGGGCCGGGGAGCTGCTGCTGGCCGAGGGGGACCCGGCCGACACCCTGTTCCTCGTCCGTCGGGGACGGGTGGCCATCGAGATCCACGCACCGGACCGCGGGCCCATCGTCGTGGAGACCGTCAGCCCGGGGGCGGCGGTGGGGTGGAGCTGGCTCTTCCCGCCCTACCGCTGGCAGTTCGACGCCCGGGCGGTGGAGCCGGTCGGGGCCATCGCCGTCGACGCCGCCTGCCTGCGGGCCAAGGCCGATGCCGACGACGCCTTCGGCCACCAGCTGGTCAGCCGGGTGGCCGCCGTGCTCCTCGAACGCCTGCAGGCGACCCGGATCCGCCTCCTCGACCTCTACGGTGCCGACGGTGACCGCTGACGTCCGGACGGGTCCGGTGCCCCCCGGCGGGCACGCCCCGTCCCCGACTTCGAGGCCTGCGCCTTCGAGGCCCGCGCCTTCGAGCGGCCCGACTTCGAGGCCTGCGACTTCGAGCCCCGCGCCCATGGTGCCTGTCCCGCACCGGGTGGTGGGGCGGAGCCGCGAAACCGGGGACGTCACCACGCTGGCCCTGGAGCCGGTCACCGGTCAGGCCATGGAGTTCCTTCCCGGACAGTTCAACATGTTGACCGCGTACGGAGTGGGCGAGGCGGCCATCTCGGTGAGCAGCTCGAGGCGGGAGCGCGGGCCCCTCCGCCACACCGTGCGCGACGTCGGGCCGGTGACGCGGGCCCTGTGCCGGGCCGGCACCGGTGATGTCATCGGCGTGCGAGGACCGTTCGGTGTGCCCTGGGGTGCGGGGGACGCCATCACCGCCACCGGCGACGTGGTGGTGGTGGCCGGAGGCATCGGGCTCGCCCCGCTCCGGGGCGCCATCGACGAGCTGGTGCACCGGCCCGACCCGGACGGCGGCCGCGTCTTCGTCATCACCGGTGCCCGGGAGCCCGGACAGATCATCTACGGTGACGATCTCGACGCCTGGGAACGGGACGGAGCGGAGGTCGACGTGACCGTGGATGTGGCTTCGCCCGGCTGGAGCGGGCACGTGGGCCTGGTCACATCCCTGCTGGACCAGGCCGGCTTCGATCCGCCCTCCACCAGCGCCCTCATCTGCGGACCCGAGATCATGATGCGCTTCACGGCCCGGGCCCTCGTCAACCTGGGCGTCGACCCCGAGCGGATCCGGGTGTCGCTGGAACGGAACATGCAGTGCGGGCTGGGCTGGTGCGGGCACTGCCAGCTGGGTCCGTTCCTGTTGTGCCGGGACGGACCGGTCATCCCCTATGCCGGTGCGGTGTCGCACCTTCTCAGCGAGCGCGAGCGATGAGCCTGTCCGGATCCCCCGGGGCGGAGGGTCGGCCCACGCTGGCGGCCGCCGGGGACGGTGGGCGGCCCACGTTGGCGGTATGGAAGTTCGCCTCCTGCGACGGTTGCCAGCTCAGCCTGCTCGACTGCGAGGACGAACTGCTGGCCCTGGCCGAGGCGGTCACCATCGCCCACTTCACCGAGATGTCGAGAGCCACCGTGGCCGGCCCGTACGACGTATCCCTGGTGGAGGGTTCGGTCACCACGCCGGAGGACGCCGAGCGGATCGTGCAGATCAGAGCCAGCTCCCGCCGCCTGGTGACCATCGGGGCGTGCGCCACCGCCGGGGGGATCCAGGGACTGCGCAACTTCGCCGCCTCGGGCAGCTACGCCCGGACCGTCTACGCCCACCCGGAGTACCTGGCATCGCTGGACACGTCCACACCCATCTCGGCCCATGTCGAGGTGGACTACGAGCTCCACGGCTGCCCCATCGACCGGCGGCAGCTCCTCGAGGTGATCACCGCGTCCCTGGCCGGGCGGTCGCCCGTGATCCCGGGGCACTCGGTGTGCCAGGAGTGCAAGGGCAGGGGCACGGTCTGCCTGCTGGTCACCGGGGCCGCGCCGTGCCTGGGCCCGGTCACCCGGGCGGGCTGTGGCGCCCTGTGCCCGGCCATCGGGCGGGGCTGCTTCGGCTGCTTCGGCCCGGCCGACACCGCCAACACGGCCGCACTGGCCGCTGAGCTCCGCCGGCAGGGCATGGCCCCCGTCGAGGTGGCCCGTCTCTTCGCCACCTTCAACGCCGGTGCCCCCGCCTTCCGGGACGAGTCCGTCACCCAGGGCGGTCCGGTGCCTGTCACTCTCGGCCGCACCATGCGGTCCCAGGGGAAGACCATGCGGTCCCAGGGGAAGGAGAGCCGTCCGTGACCCATGGCTCCGGCTCAGCTCGCACCATCGGCGTCGAGGGGATCTCGCGGGTGGAAGGAGAAGGATCGCTCCGGGTCGTCGTGCACGACGGCACGGTCACCGATGTCGCCCTCGAGATCTTCGAGCCCCCCCGCTACTTCGAGGCCCTGCTGGTGGGTCGGCACTTCACCGAGGCTCCGGACATCACGGCGCGCATCTGCGGAATCTGCCCGGTGGCCTATCAGATGAGCGCCTGCGCGGCGATGGAGGACGCCTGTGGGATCAGCGTCGACGAGCGGGTGGCGGCGCTGCGACGGCTCCTCTATTGCGGCGAGTGGATCCAGAGCCACGCCCTGCATGTCTACCTCCTCCATGCACCCGACTTCCTGGGCTGCGCCGATGCCGTCGAGCTGGCCGAACGGGACCGGGGGGCGGTGGAGCGGGGCCTCGGGCTCAAGCGCACCGGCAACCTGGTCATGGAGACGGTCGGCGGTCGGGCCGTCCACCCGGTCAACGTCCGGGTCGGCGGCTTCTACCGTGCGCCGGACCCCGATGCGGTGGCCTCGCTGGCCGAGCCGTTGCGCAGAGCCCGCGACGCAGCCCTGGCCACAGTGGAGTGGGTCTCGGGCTTCGAGATCCCCGATGTGCCCGGTGACTACCGGTTCGTGGCCCTGCGCGATGACGGCCGTTATCCCATCGAGCGGGGGCGGCCGGCGTCATCGGACGGCCTCGACCTGAGCCCGTCCCAATTCGGGGACCTGGCCGTCGAGGAGCACGTGGCCCGGTCCACCGCCCTCCACGCCCGGCTGGGCGGACGCGACCCCTACCTCACCGGGCCGTTGGCCCGCTATGCCCTCAACTCCCCCACCCTCCCCCCCGTCGCCGCCCAGGCGGCGGCGGCCGGCGGGCTGGGCCCGGTGTGCTCGAACCCGTTCCAGAGCATCGTGGTGCGCGCCGTGGAGCTGGTGTTCGCCTGCGACGAGGCGCTGGCCCTGGTCGAGGCATACGCTCCACCCGATCCCCCGGCCGCCGACGTGCAGCCCGGTGGTGGTCCCGGCGTGGGCACGGGGGTCACCGAGGCCCCGAGGGGGCTCCTCCTCCACCGCTACCGGATCGACGAGGACGGGACCATCCTGGCTGCGAGGATCATGCCGCCCACCTCGCAGAACCAGCTCACCATCGAGGCCGACCTCCGCCGGGTCGTCCAGGACGGCCTCGACCTCGACGACGACGATCTCCAGTGGCGCTGCGAACAGACCGTGCGCAACCACGATCCCTGCATCTCCTGCGCCGCCCACTTCCTCGACGTCTCGGTGGTGACCTCGTGACCGGCCCGACGCCACTGGTGGTGGTGGCCGGGCTGGGCAGCGAGTACCGACGCGACGACGGAGCCGGCCCGTTGGTGGCGGCGCGTGCCGTCGAGGAGGCCGGGACCGGGCGCGACGTGGGACCCATCACCGACCCGCTCGATCTCCTCGGGGTCTGGGACGGAGCCGACCTGGCCGTCGTCGTCGACGCCGTCCGGTCCGGGGCTGTCCCGGGCACGGTGCATGTCGTCGAGCTCGAGGGCGGCGGCCTTCCGTCCGGACGGTCCGGCACCACCAGCACCCACGGCATCGGACTGGCCGGCGTGGTGCGCCTGTCCCGCGCCGTCGGCGCCGCCCCGCGCCGGGTGGTCGTGGTGGGCATCGAGGGCGAGGACTTCGGCCGCGGCACCGGGCTGAGCCCGGCGGTCGAGGCTGCACTGCCGGGGGCCGTCGACCGTATCGTCGACCTGATCGGGGAGGGACGACCATGTGCATGAGCAGGCTCCACCGGGTGGTGGGCGAGTACGACGGCGCCGTGGACGTCGAGGACCTCGACGGCGCCGTACACCGGGTCTCGCTCCTGGCCCTCGACGGGCCCCCGCCGGTGACCGGGGAGTGGCTCGTGGTCCACAGCGGCTATGCCATCGACCGGGTGGACGCCGGCGAGGCCGAGGCGGTGGCCGCCCAGCTGGGCCAGGCCCGGGCGGTCGGGGCATGAGCACGGGGACGACACCCGGACCCGGGACGGGAGGCCGGACGGCCCCCCGGGCACCGGCGGGCGGACGGGCCGGGCTCCCCGGCGTGCTGGTGGCCGGCATGACCGCCCTCATCAGCGGGCTGTCCGTGTTCGTCAACAGCTACGGCGTACATGCCGTGACCTCGCCCGCGGTGTACACCACGGCCAAGAACCTGGTCGCCACCCTCGTCCTCGGCGGATGCGCCCTGGTGGCGTGGAAGGCACGGGGCCGGTGGCCGGGCACGGCGGCGGCCCGGTTCGCCTCGGTGGGGAAGGGTGGCGGGGCCGGGAGGCCGGAGGGCCGGTGGCAGGAGTGGGGGGCGTGGCGATGGATCGGTCTGGCCTACGTCGGAGTCGTGGGCGGCGGGATCGCCTTCGTCCTGTTCTTCGACGGGCTGGCCGACACCTCGGCCACCCCTGCCGCCTTCTGGCGCGACACGCTGGTCATCTGGGTGGCCGTCCTGGCCGTGCCGTTCCTGGGCGAACGGGTGACCTGGTGGAACGTGGCCGCCATGGCGTTCCTGGTGGTGGGCGAAGTGGCCGTGACCGGCGGGGTCGGCCATCTGGACGCGTCGCGGGGGGAGCTCCTCGTCCTGGCCGCATCGATGCTGTGGGCCGTCGAGGTGGTGGTGGCCAAGACCTTGCTCCGGGGCATGGCCCCGGCGGCCATCGCCCTGGTCCGCATGGGGGTCGGCGCCGTGGCCCTGATCGGCTACCTGGCCGCCTCGGGTTCGCTGCACGTGCTCGTGGCGCTGGATGCCACCCAGCTCGGCTGGGCCCTGCTGACCGGGCTGCTGCTGGCCGCCTACGTCGGCACCTGGATGACGGCGCTGGCCCGGGCCCGGGCCCTGGACGTGACCTCCATCCTGGTCGGCAGCGCGCTGGTCACCGCGCTCCTCCAGGCTGCGGCAGGCACGGCGTCGCTGGCTCCCCAGGCCTTCGGGTTGGCCCTCATCGCCGTCGGGACCGCCGTCGTCGTGTGGATGGGTCTGCACCATCCCGAGCTGGCCGGCCGCCGGGCGCCGGTCGGGTGAACCGCTCGAGCCCCCCGAGCGGGCCGGACCCCGACGGTGGCGCCCGGCGCCCGGTGGACGCGCCCGGACCCGTCCTCTTCGCCCGGTACGCCTACCCGCCCAACTCACTCGGCTACTGCGGACCCGGCGATCCCTCCGCCCTGCTCGACGCGGCCAGCGACGGCACCGATGTGGTCGGGCTCGGGCAGCTCGCCACCCGCTTCGACGGCGCCTGGCCCTACCTCCGGCTGCTGGCCGCCTGCGCCGGTATCGACGACCCCCTGGACCGGCGTGTGGTCGAGGCCTACTGGGTGGGAAACGGTCTTCTGGCCCAGGTATCTCCGTCGACGCTGGCCGCCTCGTTGAGCGACCGGTTCGCCCCGCGGACGGGCCGGCGGTTCGAATCGCTGGTGTCGGCCGTCGCCGCGGGCGGAATTCCCCAGCACAGCTTCCACGTGTTCGCCGTCTACCCGTGGCTGGGACTTCTCCGGGCCGGTATGGACGGTCCACCCATGGAGGTCCTCGACCGGTGCCGGATCCGGTGGGGGCGGATCGAAGCGGTGACCGGCGACCTGGTCGCCGTGACCAGCCGGGCCCTGGTCTTCGACGGCTCCCGGCTGGTGCTCGGTCCCAGCCGGGTGGAGCAGGCCCGTCGCAGCCTCGACGGGGTCGGGTTGGCCGGGGATCTGCGACCCGGAGACGCGGTGTCGCTCCACTGGGACTGGGTGTGCGACCGGCTGTCCCCGACCGCGCTCACGTGGCTGCGCTACAGCACCGGGCGGAACCTGGATGCGGTCAATTCGCTGGCCGAACCCGGCCCGGCCGTGGTCTGCGGAGCCTGACGGCTTCACCGCCACCTCCGCTGGCTGGACTGGGGACTTTCGGCCCTGCCCCCCGAGCGCACCGGGCGTCACACTGAAGCCGGAGCCGGGCAGCGGTGAAGCGGCTCCCCGCTGCCCGCGGCGCGGGGAGGGGAAGACCGAGGAGGTGCGATGGGAAGCTTGCAGGGCAAGGTCGAGAGCCTGAAGAACCGCCAACCGGTGTTCGCCCAGCCCGACTCGACACTGCGCACGGTGGCGCACACGATGTGGGTCGAGAATGTCGGCGCCCTTGTGGTGGGCGACGAACGGCGGCCGATGGGCATCATCTCCGAGCGCGACCTGGTCTCCCAGATGGGCCGGGGCGCGGACCTCGACGCCGTGACGGCGGAGCAGGCCATGACCTCGCATCTGATCGCGGCCCGGACCGGTGACACCCTCGATGACGCCGCGTACCAGATGCTCGACGACGCCGTCCGACATCTCCCGCTGCTGGACGGCGACGGGCGCGTCGTCGGCATGGTCTCGGTCCGCGATCTCCTGCGCCCGCTGCTCTCGGCCGGGCCGGGAAACGTGGAGTAGCGCGGCCGGTGGACACCACCCACCGTCCCCCCCGTGGTCGATCCGGGGCCGGCGGATGACCGGCGACCGGTCGCAGTCGGGCTTCCCCCTGGAGACCGTCTACGGGCCTGGGTCCCTACCCGGATTCGACCCGGAGACCAGCCTCGGCGAACCGGGATCGTACCCGTTCACCCGTGGCGTCTACCCGACCATGTACCGGGGGCATCCCTGGACGATCCGGGAGTATGCCGGGTTCGGCACGGCCACCGAGTCCAACCAGCGGTACCGCGAGCTCATCGCCGCCGGGCAGACCGGCCTGTCGGTGGCCTTCGACCTACCCACCCAGATGGGCTACGACTCGGACCATCCGCTCTCCTGTGGTGAGGTGGGCAGGGTGGGGGTGGCCATCGACTCGCTGGACGACATGCGGGCGCTGTTCGCCGGCATCTCGCTCGACGAGGTCTCCACATCGATGACCATCAACGCACCGGCCGCCCTCCTCCTGCTCATGTACCAGATCGTGGCCGAGGAGCAGGGCGCCGACCTCCGCAGGCTGGCCGGGACCATACAGAACGACGTCCTGAAGGAGTACATCGCCCGCGGTACCTACATCTTCCCGCCCCGGCCGTCGCTCAGGTTCGCCACCGATATCTTCGCCTACTGCCGGTCGGAGCTCCCGCGCTGGAACACCATCTCGATCTCCGGCTATCACATCGCCGAGGCCGGGGCCACGCCGGTCCAGGAGCTGGCCTTCACGCTGGCCAACGCCATCGAATACGTGCAGGCCGCCATCTCCGCCGGCCTGTCCGTCGACGAGCTGGCGCCGAGGTTGTCGTTCTTCTTCGTGGCCCGGATCACCGTGCTCGAAGAGGTGGCCAAGTTCCGGGCGGCGCGCCGGCTGTGGGCCCGCATCATGCGCGACCGGTTCGGCGCCGATGACCCGAAGTCGATGAGGCTGCGCTTCCACACCCAGACGGCCGGGGTGGAGCTCACCGCCCAGCAGCCGGAGGTCAACCTGGTCCGGGTGGCCCTGGCCGCACTGGCCGCCGTGCTCGGAGGCACCCAGTCGCTCCATACCAACTCCTTCGACGAGGCCCTGGGCCTGCCGACCGAGACGGCCGCCCGCCTGGCCGTCCGCACCCAGCAGGTGCTGGCCCACGAGACGGACCTGCCGTCGATCGTCGACCCGCTCGGGGGCTCCTTCGCCATCGAGCGGCTGACCGATGAGATCGAGGAGCACGTCACCGGGCTCATCGCCGACATCGAGGAGCTGGGAGGGGCGGCGGCGGCCATCGACGCCGGCTTCCAGCAGTCCCAGATCGAGCGCAACGCCTACCGCATCGCCGAAGAGATCTCCTCCGGCGAACGAGTGGTGGTGGGCGTCAACGCATACGAAACGGACGAGGAGGAGGGCTACCAACCGCTCCGTATCGACCCGGAGGTGGAACGGGGCCAGATCGACCGGCTGAAGCGCATGCGGGACCGCCGCGACCAGGAGGCGTTGTCGGCCACGCTGGCGGCCGTCGGCGAAGCGGCCCGCGGCTCGGCCAACGTCCTCTACCCGCTCAAGCAGGCACTGGTCAGCGGGGCGACGGTGGGAGAGATCTGCGATGTGCTGCGTGGCCAGTGGGGAACCTACGAGGCGACGAGCCTGCTCTGATCCGGAGGGACGACATGCAAAAGGTGCTGATCGCCAATCGCGGGGAGATCGCGGTGAGGCTGGCCCGGGGCTGCCACGACGCCGGCCTGGCCTGCGTTGCCGTCTACGCCGATCAGGAGCTGGACTCGCCGCACCTGCGCTATGCCGATGAGTCCTTCGCCCTTGGCGGCACCCAGCCGGCCGACACCTATCTGGCGGTCCCGAAACTCATCGACGTGGCCCGGCGGGCCGGGGCCGACGCGGTGCATCCCGGCTACGGCTTTCTGGCCGAGAACGCGGACTTCGCCGAGGCGGTGATCGAGGCCGGACTGACCTGGATCGGTCCCCCGCCGAAGGCGATCCGCGATCTGGGCGACAAGACCGTGGCCCGGCGGCTGGCGTCGGCCGTCGGCGCACCGCTGGTCCCGGGCCTGGCCGAGCCGGCCGGCGATGTGTCCGACATCCGATCCTTCGCCGACGAGCACGGATTCCCGCTCCTGATCAAGGCCGCGTTCGGGGGTGGGGGCCGGGGCATGAAGGTGGTGCGTGGTCCCGACGAGCTCGTCCAGGCCTACGAGTCGGCCGTCCGGGAGTCGACCGCGGCCTTCGGGCGCGGCGAGTGCTTCGTCGAGCGCTACCTCGAACATGCCCGCCACCTCGAGACCCAGTGCCTGGCCGACGTCGAGGGAAACGTGGTCGTGCTGTCCACCCGCGACTGCTCGCTCCAGAGGAGGAACCAGAAGCTGGTCGAGGAGGCCCCCGCCCCCTTCCTGGCCGACGAGCAGGTCCGCCGCATCTATGCGGCCTCGAAGGCCATCCTGGCCGAGGCCGGCTACGTGAACGCCGGAACCTGCGAATTCCTCCTGGCTCCGGACGGCACCATCTCGTTCAACGAGGTCAACACCCGGCTGCAGGTCGAACATCCGGTCACCGAGCTGGTCACCGGCATCGACGTGGTGCGGGAACAGCTGCGGATCGCCTCCGGCGGCCTGATCGACTACGAGGACCCCGCCGTGGTGGGGCACGCCGTCGAGTTCCGGGTCAACGGTGAGGACCCGGCGGCCGGCTTCCTCCCCAGCCCCGGCCTGCTCCGGCGGTGGAGGGTGCCCTCGGGGCCCGGTGTGCGCTGGGACGGCGCCTACGAGGAGGGGGACGAGCTCCCCGCCGAGTTCGACTCGTTGCTGGGAAAGTTGGTCGTGTACGGGGCCGACCGGGACCAGGCGCTGGCCCGGGCCCGGCGCGCCCTCTCCGAATTCCGGGTCGAGGGCATCGCCACCGTGCTCCCCATGGACAGGATCGTGGTGGAGCACCCCGATTTCGCGGCCGAGCCGTTCCGGGTGCACACGCGTTGGATCGAGACCGTCCTGGCCGACACCCTCGATGCGCTCCCCCCATTCCTCGACCACTCCGAACCCGGTCCCGGGGAAGGGCGGCGGCGACTGCTCGTCGAGGTGGACGGGCGGCGGGTCGAGGTCACGCTCCCAGAGGCGGTGGCCTCCCTCGGCGACCCGGCTCTCCCCCAGCCGCCCCCGCGACGTCGCCGGGAGCACGGCGGCGTCCTGCCCGGTGGCGCCGACACCACCGTGACCAGCCCCATGCAGGCCAAGGTGGTCAAGGTGGCGGTGGCCAACGGGCAGCACGTGGTCAAAGGCGAGACGGTCATCGACGTCGAGGCGATGAAGATGGAGCAGTCGCTGCCGGCGCCGTCCGACGGCTGGGTCCAGGGCTTGACCGTCAAGGTCGGGGACGAGGTCATGAGGGCCGAGGTGCTCTGCCGGGTGACGGACACGGCGCCCGGGGAGGACGGACCGTGAATCCGGCCGATCCCGAGCCCGACACCACCGCGTCCCGGCTGGCCGGCCTGGACGAGAGGCGCCGGCTGGTCCTCGCCGAGGCGGAGTCCGCGGCCGCCGAGCGCCAGCACGCCCACGGGAAGTTGACCGCACGCCAGCGGATCGAGTTGCTCGTCGACCCGGGATCGTTCCGCGAGCTCGACGGGCTGGCCCGGCACGCCGGATCGGCCCCGGGCACCCCCGCACCGTACGGCGACGGTGTCGTCACCGGCACCGGCACCGTCGACGGGCGCACCATCTGCGTGTTCTCCCAGGACTTCAGCGTGTTCGGCGGTTCGCTGGGCGAGGTGTTCGGGCAGAAGGTCGTCAAGGTGATGGACGTCGCCCTCCAGATCGGATGTCCCATCGTCGGCATCAACGACTCGGGCGGGGCCCGCATCCAAGAGGGGGTCGCCTCCCTCGGGCTGTACGGCGAGATCTTCTACCGCAACACGGTGGCCTCGGGGTTCGTGCCCCAGGTCTCGGTGATCGCCGGGCCGTGCGCCGGTGGGGCCGTGTACTCGCCGGCCCTCACCGATTTCACCGTGATGGTCGATCAGATCGCCCACATGTTCATCACCGGTCCCGACGTGATCAAGGCCGTGACCGGCGAGGATGTCGGGTTCGAGGAGCTGGGCGGGGCCACCACCCACGCCGGGCGGACGGGCAACGCCCACTACGTGGCGCCCGACGAAGAGGACGCCTTCGACTTCGTCCGGACGCTGCTCGGCTACCTTCCCCAGAGTGCCACGGCCCAGCCGCCGAGGTACGCCAGCCCGGCATCGGCCACGCCGACCGCCCGGGATCTGGCTCTCGACGCCCTGGTCCCGGACTCCGACACGTCGCCCTACGACATGCGTGAGGTCGTCTCGACCGTCCTCGACGCCGGCGAGCTGCTCGAGATCCACGAAGCCTTCGCCCCCAACATCATCTGCGGATTCGGCCGGGTGGACGGTTCGTCGGTGGCCGTGGTGGCCAATCAGCCCATGCACCTGGCCGGCACCTTGGACATCGACGCCGCCGAGAAGGCCGCCCGCTTCGTGCGGACCTGTGATGCCTTCGGGATCCCCATCGTCACCTTCGTCGACGTCCCCGGCTTCCTCCCGGGCACCGATCAGGAGTGGCACGGGATCATCCGGCGGGGCGCCAAGCTCATCTACGCCTACGCCGAGGCCACCGTGCCCAAGGTCACCGTCATCACCCGGAAGGCCTACGGAGGCGCCTACGTGGTCATGGGTTCCAAGCACCTCCGGGCCGATCTGAACCTGGCCTGGCCCACCGCCGAGATCGCGGTGATGGGTGCCGACGGGGCGGTGAACATCGTCCACCACCGCGAGCTGGCCGCCGGTGACGACCCGGCTCTCCGGGCCCGCCTGGTGGCCGAGTACCGCCAGGAGTACGACAACCCCTACCCGGCCGCCGAGCGGGGCTTTGTGGACGCGGTCATCCGGCCCTCCGAGACGCGGCTGGAGCTGGCCGCCGCCCTCCGCTCCCTCGAGCACAAGCGCTCGGACCGTCCCAACGCCAAGCGGCACGGCAACATCCCGCTCTGAGGGCCTCCGATGAGGGCCGCCGATGAGGGCCGCCGAAGAGGGCCTCCATCCCGGGTCGGTGGCCCGGGCCCGGGGCCTCAGACCGGGGCCAGCGCCTCAGGCCTGGGCCAGCGCCGACTCGAGGATCCCGAGGCCTTCTTCCAGGAGCCCGTCGGAGATGACCAGCGGAGGGAGCAGCCGGAGCACGTTCCCGTAGGTTCCCGCGGTCAGGATCAACAACCCCTGCTCATGACAGAGACCGGCCACCCGTTGGGTGGTGGCGGGATCCGGACGCCGGCCGTCGGCCTCCACCAGCTCCAGTGCGATCATGGCGCCTCGGCCCCGCACATGGCCGACCGGCCCGTCGGCGGCCACCAACTTCTCCAGCCTGGGCCGCGCCACCTCCCCGATGTGCCGGGCCCGTTCGAGCAGCCCCTCGGACTCGATGATGTCGAAGACGGCCAGAGCCGCGGCACAGGCGATGGGGTTGCCCCCGAACGTCCCCCCCAGGCCGCCCTGATGGACCGCCTCCATCACGTCGGCCCGGCCGGTCACACCACCCAGGGGAAGGCCGCCCCCGAGGCTCTTGGCCGTCGTGACCAGGTCGGGCACCACCTGCTCGTGCTGGCAGGCGAACCAGTCGCCGGTCCGGCCCATGCCGGTCTGGACCTCGTCGACCACGAGCAGGATGCCGTGCTCGGAGCACCAGGCGGCCAGGCCGGCCAACCAGCCCGGTTCCGGCACCACGAACCCCCCCTCGCCGGCGATGGGCTCGACGACCACGCAGGCGATGGTGCCCGCCCCCACTGTGGTCTCCAGCAGCCGGGTGACATCCTCGAGCCGCCCCGTCCCCCGGAAGGGGTCGGAGTAGGGGGCCCGGTAGACCTCGGGTGCGAACGGCCCGAACCCGAGCTTGTAGGGAGCCGCCTTTCCGGTCAGGCTCATGGTCAGCAGGGTACGGCCGTGGAATCCGTGGTCGAAGGCGACGACGGCGCTGCGGCCCGTGGCGTAGCGGGCGATCTTGACCGCGTTCTCGACTGCCTCCGCCCCCGAGTTGACCAGCAGGGAGCGCTTCTCGTGGGCGCCGGGGGTCAGCTCGTTCAACCGCTCGCACACCTCGACGTACCCCTCGTAGGGCGTCACCTGAAAGCACGTGTGGGTGAAGCGCTCCGCCTGCTGTTCGATGGCCCGGACCACGGCGGGGGCGCTGACGCCCACGTTGGTGACCGATATCCCCGATCCGAAGTCGATCAGCCGGTTGCCGTCGACATCCTCGATGATCCCGGCTCCGGCCCTGGCCACGAACACGGGGAGGGTGGTACCCACGCCATGGGGCACGGCCGCCGCCCTGCGCTGGGCCAGCGCACGCGACGCGGGGCCGGGGATCTCGGTGACCAGCCGCCGGCCCGCGGCCGGTGGCTCGGTCCTAGGGTCCGGCATGGCGGTCCTCCGATCGGGGGGGGTGATCGCTACGGGGCAATGGAGCTCATGACGTGCTTGACCCTCGTGTAGTCCTCGAACCCGTAGACGGAGAGGTCCTTGCCGTACCCGGAGTGCTTGAACCCGCCGTGGGGCATCTCGGCGACCAATGGTATGTGGGTGTTGATCCACACGCAGCCGAAGTCGAGACGCGCCGCCGTACGCAGCGCACGGGCATGGTCGCGGGTCCACACCGAGGAGGCCAACCCGAACTCCACGTCGTTGGCCCAGCGCACGGCTTCGTTCTCATCGCCGAACCGCTGCACGGTCACCACCGGGCCGAACACCTCCTCCTGGATGATCTCGTCGTCCTGGGCCAGGCCGGTCACCACCGTCGGCTCGTAGAAGAACCCACGGTCACCGAAGCGCTGGCCGCCGGTCAGGACCTCGGCATGGTCGGGGAGCCGCTCGACATAGCCGCCCACCCGTTCGAGCTGGGCGGCACTGTTCAGCGGGCCGACGTCGACCCCGGCCTCGTCGGAGCCGCCCAGCTTGCGGCGACGGGCCGCCTCGGTCAGCGCCGCCACCAGATCGTCGTGGATGCGGGGGCCGGCCAGCACGCGGGTGGCCGCCGTGCAGTCCTGGCCGGCGTTGAAGTACCCGGCCATGGCAATACCCTCGGCGGTGGACTCGACATCGGCGTCGTCGAAGACGATGACCGGTGCCTTGCCGCCCAACTCGAGGTGGACCCGCTTGAGATCCTCGGCGGCCGCCCGGGCGATCTCGCGCCCGGCCCGGACACTTCCGGTGATGGAGACCATGCGCGGGATCGGGCTCTCGAGAAGGGCCGCACCCATCTCCCGGTTCTGGCCACAGACGACGTTCAGCACACCGGAGGGGAGGAATTCGGCCGCCACCTCGGCCATGAAGGTGGTACTGGCCGGCGTGGTGTGCGCCGGCTTGAGCACCACCGTGTTGCCGGCGGCGATGGCGGGGGCGAACTTCCACACCGCCATCATCATGGGGTAGTTCCACGGGGTGATCTGGGCGCAGACGCCCACCGGCTCCCGACGCACGAACGAGGTGAACCCCTCCATGTACTCCCCGGCGGACCGGCCCTCGAGCAGCCGGCAGGCGCTGGCGAAGAACCGGATCTGGTCGATCATCGGCGGGATCTCCTCGGAGGTGGTCAGACCCCGCGGTTTCCCCGTGTTGCGGCACTCGATGTCGACCAATTCGTCCGAGCGGGCCTCGAGAGCGTCGGCGAACCTGAGCAGCGCCAGGCTCCGCTGCGAAGGGGTCGTCGTCGACCAGGTTGCGAAGGCGTCCTGGGCGGCCACAAAGGCCCGGTCGACGTCCTCGGACTGGGAGCGGGGGGCCTCGGCGTACTTCTCACCCGTCACCGGATCGACCAGGTCGTACACGAACCCGTTCTTCGCCTCCACCGATTCTCCGGCGATGAAATTCTTGACTACGTAGAGCGCATCGGCCATGGGGATACTCCTCTTGTCGAATTGTAGGGCCGGGCCGTGCGGCGGCCATGAAGCACGCCGGCGACGGCTCGGTGGTGAACGGGATGGACCGCCCGCTCAGGCCAGGGCGGGCTTCCGCTCATCGCAGGCCCACGGGGCCCCGTGGCTGTTGACCAGGTCGAGGTAGGGGTCGGCCGGCAGGGCCTCGGGTCCGAGGACCCCCTGACCCGACCAGACGCCGGAGTCGAGGAGCTCGAGGGCCACGATCGGGTTCATGGCCGTCTGCCACACCACCGCCTGGGAGTCGAACTCGGACATGCACCAGGCGTTGTCCACCACGTGGTGGAGGTAGACCTCACGGGGGGATCCGTCCTTGCCGGTGCCCGTCACCCAGGTGCCGGCACAGGTCAGCCCGGACATGCGGTCTCCCAACTGGGCCGGGTCGGGAAGGCACCCGGCCACCACGTCCCGGGGGGAGACCTCGACGTTGCCCACCCGGATGGGGGTGGTCGAGTCCAGCCCCAGTTTATGGATGGCGGCCAGCACGTCGATGAACTCGTCACCCAACCCGTACTTGAAGGTCACCCGCCGGGCGTCCACCCATCGGGGAACGAGCAGCACCTCCTCGTGCTCGACGTTCACGCACTCGATGGGCCCGATCCCGGCCGGGAAGTTGAACGTCTCGGGCTCACTGAAGCACTCCGTGGTGAACCACTCCTTCCCCCGCTCCCAGACGATGGGCGGGTTGAGGCACTCCTCGATCGTGGTCCAGATGGAGAAGGAAGGAGCGAACTCATACCCTTCGATGACCAGGTTAGCACCGTCCCGGACGCCGATCTCGTCGATGGACGAGAACAGGTTGTCCGACGCGTAGCGGGCGAACACGTCGGACAGACCCGGCTCCACCCCCATGCCGCACAGGGCCAGGACCCCTTTCTCCTTCAGCTGTGCGTCCATGGCGAACTGCTCGTCCCCGAGCTTGATCCCCGGTACCCGGTACGGGTCGGTGGGGTTGGGGTGTGACAAGGACATGGCCATGTCCAGATAGGTCACACCGGCGGTGAATGCGGCCCGGAAGATGGGCATCACGAATCGGGGGTCGAGCGCATTGAGCACCGCGTCGACCTTCTCGCTCTTGATCAGGCTGACCACCGCCGACTCGTCGCTGCCATCCAACTGGTAGGCGGCGAACCGGTCCCCCGCCCCGGCGACGGCCCGTTGGGCCCGCTGGACGTCGTAATCGGCCACCACCACCCGCTCGAACAGCCCCCACTTGGCCACCGTCTTGGCCACCGCACTCCCGACCCCCCCGGCTCCAATCACCAATACTCGCATCTCGACCTCCGTCGCTCTCGGTCACCCCGATGCCGGAGCCACCACTCGTACCCCTGGTCAGTATTCGCACCTTGCAGCCGCGGAGCCAGGGCCAAAGGTCCCATCCGATCAGGGGCGTCCCATCGCCCCGTCTCCGCCCGGCCCGCCCGCCGGCGGAGGGTCACCGCCATTTGGGACTTTCGACTCTGACGCCCGGTCCGTCCCGATCAAATGATGTGCAGATGACCCCAGCTCCTGCCCAGCCCAAACAGTCGAGCGCCCGGGCCAGGGAACAGCTCGACGATGTGATGGCCAAGGTGGTGGCCAAGAATCCGGGTGAGTTCGACTTCCACCAGGCCGTCCGGGAGGTCGTCGCCTCCCTCGAGCCGGTGCTCACCCGGCATCCCCGCTACGTCCAGGACAAGATCCTCGAGCGGCTGGTCGAGCCCGACCGGGTGATCAGCTTCGGCGTGAACTGGGTGGACGATGCCGGCGAGATCCACATCAACCGCGGGTACCGGGTCCAGATGAGCAGCTCGATCGGCCCGTACAAGGGCGGACTGCGGTTCCATCCCACGGTGAGCCCGGGCCTCCTCAAGTTCCTGGCCTTCGAGCAGACCCTGAAGAACTCCCTCACCACGCTGCCCATGGGCGGGGCCAAGGGAGGTTCGGACTTCGACCCCAAGGGGCGGAGCGAGTCGGAGATCCGGCGGTTCTGCCAGTCGTTCATGACCGAGCTCTATCCCTACATCGGAGAGTTCACCGACGTGCCCGCCGGCGACATCGGCGTGGGCGAGCGGGAGATCGGCTATCTCTTCGGGCAGTACAAACGCATCGCCAAGCGCTTCGTGGGCGCGCTGACCGGAAAGGGGATCAAGTGGGGCGGCTCCCACATCCGCCAGGAGGCCACCGGGTACGGCGTCGTGTACTTCGCCCGTGAGATGCTGGCCACACGGGGGGATACCCTGGAGGGCAAGGCCTGCCTCGTCTCGGGCAGCGGGAACGTGGCGCAGTTCACCGTCGAGAAGCTCATCGAGCTCGGGGCGCGGACCGTCACCCTCTCCGACTCCGACGGGTTCGTCCACGATCCCGACGGCATCGACCGCGACAAGCTCGAATGGGTCAAGGGTCTCAAGAACGAGCGACGGGGCCGGATCCGCGAGTACGCGGAGCAGTTCCCCCGGTCGACCTACCACCCGGCGGTGGCCGGCGAGGCCAACGACCTGTGGGGGGTGCCGGCGCAGTGTGCCTTCCCCAGCGCCACCCAGGACGAGATCTACGTGAAGGACGCCGACAGCCTGGTCAAGGGTGGGGTCATGCTGGTGGCCGAGGGGGCCAACATGCCCACCGTGCCCGAGGCCGTGGAACGCCTGGTCGCCGGGGGCGTGCTGTACGCTCCGAGCAAGGCATCGAACGCGGGAGGTGTGGCGGTGTCCGGTCTGGAGATGGCCCAGGACATGCAACTCGCCCAGTGGTCGTCGGCGGAGGTCGACGGGCGCCTCCAGGAGATCATGCGACGGATCCACGAGACCGTCCTCCGGACGGCCGAGGAGTACGACCGGCCCGGCGACTACGTGTCCGGCGCCAACATCGCCGGTTTCGTCAAGGTGGCCGACGCCATGCTGGACGAGAGCCCGATCTGACATGGCCAGCACGACATCACCCGTGGCCAACCCGGACCAGCCGGCCGAGGCGCCGGTCGAGAAGGGCCTGAAGTCGAATGCGGTGAGCCTGGTCTCGAACGTCGTGATCGGCGTGGCTTCCACCGCCCCGGCCTACAGCCTGGCCGCCACCCTGGGCCTGATCGTGGTGGCGGTCGGGGTCCTCTCGCCGGTCATCGTGGTGCTGGCCTTCATCCCCATGCTCTTCGTGTCCATCGGGTACAGCGAGCTCAACAAGGCGGATCCGGACTGCGGCACCACGTTCACCTGGGGCACGCGGACCTTCGGACCGTGGGTGGGCTGGCTGGGCGGTTGGGGCATCGTGGCCTCCGACATCCTGGTCATGGCCAGCCTGGCCCAGGTCAGCGGCCAGTACGGGTTCCTGCTGTTCGGGGCCAAGGGGATCGGTGAGAACCCCACCAGCGAGTGGGTCCTGCTCGTCGGGGTGCTCTTCATCGTGCTCCTCACCTACATCTGCTACCGGGGCATCGAGCTGTCGGCCCGGATCCAACGGATCCTGCTCACCGTCGAGGTGGTGGTCCTGGCCCTGTTCGCCGTGGTGGCCCTGGTCCGGGTGGCCATCGGCAAGGCACCGGCCAGCCACCTGGCCCTCAGTTGGAGCTGGTTCAACCCCTTCCACGGTCCCTCGTTCTCCAAGATCATCGCCGGGCTCACCCTGATGCTCTTCATCTACTGGGGGTGGGACACCTCGGTGTCGATCAACGAGGAGACATCCGAGCGTGAGCGCAACCCGGGCCTGGCCGCCATCATCGCCACCGTCATGCTGCTCGTCATCTACTTCATCGTCACCCTGGGGGCCCAGGCCTTCGCCGGGGTGGGCAAGACCGGCATCGGGTTGGCCAACCCGGACAACTACAGCGATGTGTTCTCCGCCCTGGGGGGCGCGGTGTTCGGCCATTCGACGATCGGTTCGATCGCCGCCCGGCTCCTCATCCTGATGGTGCTGACCTCGGCCACCGCCTCGACCCAGACGACCATCTTGCCCACCGCTAGGACCACCCTGTCCATGGCCACCTACAAGGCCATCCCCGACGCCTTCGGCCGCATCCACAGGCGGTACCTGACCCCGACCGTCTCGACGGTGACCATGGGGGCCGTGTCCATCGTCCTGTACGTGGCCTTCAACCACTTCGCCGGCGGCAACCTCATCCCCGACGCGGTCACCGCCATCGGGGTCTACATCGCCTTCTACTACGGCCTCACCGGCTTCACCTGCGCCTGGTACTACCGCAAGGTGCTCACCCGCAGCCGTCGGGACCTGTGGATGAAGGGCATCCTCCCGCTGCTCGGAGGGGTGATCCTCTACTTCTTCATGGGCTGGAGCCTCTGGGAGGACTGGAACTACAACAACGTCCAGGCCCAGAGCTACACCTCCTGGCAGCTACCCTTCCCACCGCACTCCCAGGTGGGTGGCGTGTTCCTCATCGCCTTCGTGGCCGCCGTGGTGGGCGTTGTCGCCATGGTGCTCATGCGGTTCGGCAGCCCGGCCTTCTTCAGGGGCGAGACGCTCAACCGTTCGACACCGACGCTCGTCCCCGAGGACAGCGGTGCGCCGATCACGCTGCCGACCGACGATCCTGACGACACCCCGTCACCGGTCTCCTGAGGGCCATCGATGCCAGGGGGCGACGGACCCACCTTCCCCCGTCCCGCCCCGGCCCGGCCCGGGGTCCGCAAAGCCTCGGCCGACGAGGTCGTCCCCATCGCCCGCCTGCTGAGTCGGGCGTTCGCCACCGATCCCATCGAGCTCTGGTGCCTGGCCTGCGACGATCGGTCCGGCCTGATGGTGCTCGAATTCCTCCAGCTGGCCCGCGAGCTCTCGGCCGAGGGCTTCTTGTGGGTGACCGACGACCTGTCGGCGGTGGCCGCCTGGCTCCCGCCCGGGACCGGGTACAGCGCCGCCATCGACGCCGTGGTCAATCCGGTCCTGGCCGCCCTCGGGGGGGACCCCGGACGACCGGTCCGGTTCTGGGAGTGGGTCGACGGCCACCGGCCGGCCACGCCGCACTGGTACCTGGACCTGGTGGCGGTGGACAGCGATCGGCGCCGCCGCGGCATGGGCCGCCTCCTGCTCGAGCACGGCCTGGCCCGGACGGACGAGCTGGGCCAGGCCACCTTCCTCGTCACCGCCAATCCCCTCACCGTCCCTTGGTACGAGCGTCACGGATTCGTGGTCTGCTCGGAGGAGACGGCGCCCGACGGTGGACCGCACGTGTGGTTCATGCTGCGGGCGCCCACGGTCCCGTGATGCGCAGCCCCGGCCCGGCCCGCAGCGCTCACCGGCGCCGGTACGACACCGTCCGAGCCAATTCGAGGACATCCCCCGGGTCGAGCATGGTCCCGGTGGTGACGACGGCACCGTTGACCCGGGTGCCGTTGGTGGAGCCCAGATCACGGACGACGAACCCGCCGTCGACCCGCTCGATCTGGCACTGACGCCGCGAGATCTCGTGGTGGTCGACGACCACGTCGGCATTGGGGTCCCGGCCCACGAGAAGCTTGCGCATGTGCGGCGGCATGTGGACGGAGGGCGCCTCGGGATCGAGCGGCTGGAGGACGAGGTCCGGAGCCGGCCCGGTGTCCACCGCCAGCCCGGCGACCTCGAGCCCGTCCCCGGCCCCCCCGGCCTCCTCGGGGTGCCTGCGTCCGGCCTGGGCCGGACCCCGGCCGGCCGGACCGTTGACGGTGACGAAGTGCCTCGGGGAACCCGGATCCGGAGCCGGACCCGTCCCGATGGGAACCACGGTGGGATGGCCGGTGAGGGCGCCGACCCGTTCGTCCCACGACAGCACCAGGTGGACCTCGATCCCCCAGCCCCGCTTCACCGCGAGCTCCTCGGCGGCGGCCGCCGTGTCGGCCAGGAAGAATCCCGGGCTCTCCTTGACGGTCTCCCAGTCGCGGCGAGACAGGGCCACCCCCAAGCGGTGGGGAAGGTGGACGACCCTGGCCTTGGAGGTGGAGCGGGTCCGGGCTATCTCCCCGACGACGAGGCGCTGGAGGGCGCCGAAGCGGGGCGGGGCGAGATGGTCCGCCACCCCGGAGGGGAGCCGGGCCGTGAACCTGTAGCCGGCACAGACCGGGGAGACGAACCCGTACCGGCTGAATTGGAAGGCGGAGAACGCGGCGCCGGCCACCACGACCAGGGCGACCAGGACGGCCGGCACCGTTCAGCGGGACCCGGGTGAGCCCGGGCCCCCGGCCGGGGCGCGGTCGGATCGTGTCACACGGGCAGGGACGGGCGGGGATGGAGGGTGACCAGCGTCTGGGACCCGTCTGCCCCGACGATCTCCACCGTCGTGGCCTCGTCCGATACCGACGTGCTGAGCAGGATCCGCTGGGGATGCTCGATGGCGTGACGCAGCACGACGGGATAGCGGCCGTCCTTCCCACCCACGGCCACGCTGACGGCATCGTCGTGGCCGTCGTACTCGATGTAGGCGAACGGAACCCGTTCCGCCTCGTACTGGTCACCCGAGTCGAGCGCCGGCAGCTCGATGGTGACGTCATCCCCTTCGTGCTGCCGGGTCAGCGAGTCGAGGGACTCGTGCCAGGTGGATCGGGGAACCTCTTCGTCCGTCGGTGTCATGACTCCACTGTCCTCCAGATGTCCGCTCGTGAACAAGGGCCGGAAGTCCCGACGCCCGACGGAACCGAAGCCACCATCAGCCGAAGAACTCCTCCTCCAAAGCCCCGCACAGGGCATGGTAGACGGCCAGATGGAGCTCCTGGGCCCGGGCCACGTCTCGGGCCGGAACTCGTACCCACACGTCGGCCAGGGGTCCGAGCGGCTCACCGGGGTCGCCGGTCAGGGCCAGCACCCCCACCCCCACCGCCCGGGCGGCAATGGCCGCCAGCACGACGTTGCGGGACCGTCCCGACGTCGACAGGGCCCACAACGTGTCACCCGGGCGGCCGTAGCCGTAGACCTGCTGGGCCATCGCCATGTCCGCTCCGGTGTCGTTGGCCACCGCCGAGATGAGGCCGGTCTGGCTGGTGAGGCAGACGGCGGGGAGGGCCCGTTCGAGCCGGTCGGCCAGGTAGGCGGCGTCCGCGCCCAGGCCGGCGGGGGCAGCCGCGGCCAGCGCACCCCGCATGTTGTCGGTCAGGGGCCGGCGGCGTTCCATTCCCTTCATCAGCTCTCCCACGATGTGCTCGGAGTCGGCCGCGCTCCCCCCGTTCCCGCCGACGTAGACGGTCCCTCCCGCCTCATAGGTCCGGACGAGGAGCGCCAAGGCGGCGTCGAGCTCGGCGCCGACCGCCCGCAGCTCGGCATGGCGCTCGAACAGCCCGGTGAACCGCGCCGACGGCGATTTCACGACCGACCGACCGCCGCCGGTGACAGGGGTGGACCGGGGACGCCGAGCTCGAGCTCGGGGATGTCGAGGTCGCGGACGGGGGCCCCCGGATCGTCGGGTACGAAGAGGGTGCGTACCTGTTGGGGGCCGAGGTCGCCTTCCCATGACCGGCCCTGCACCGGGAACGTCACCCGGGCCCGGCTCGGCCTCCCGGCCACCTCCCACACCCGCAGCACGGCACCCGGCCCGGTCTCGGCTCGCTTGACCACCGGCACCACCACGCCGTCGCCCTCGACCTCGATGGCACTGGCTTCCGATGCCAGGCGGCCACGATGCCAGGTGTCGAGGACATGGGGGAGCTCCACCCGCTGCTCCTCGGCCATGCGGGCCACCCTTGCGTCGGCCCATGTTCCCGGGTGTGGGGCGAGACGGAAGCGGAACCGGTGGAGGCCCTGGTCGGTGAACGGGTAGCCGACGGGATCGTCGGTGCCCCAGCCCCAGCCGTGGTCGGCCACCCTCGGGCTCCGGAGGACCGTGAGGCGCAGGCGCGGGCCGAGCGCGTCGTAGCCTCCCGCCCCGTCCGAGGTCACGGCCAGCCCCCGCCGGCCGTCGGAGATGTCGATCCAGTGCACCATGGGCTCCTCGTGGCCGGAGCACCGACGTTCGACGAAGCCGTACGGAGCACCGGCGGCGCTGGAGGGATCCACCAGCGTGGTCGGGACGACCACTTTCATGACCTGGTACGTCTCGTGCCAGTCGACGGTGAGGCGCAGCTCCACGAACGGCCGGCCCTGGTAGAGGGAGACCTCTTGGACCACGGTGGAGTGGGCCAACGCCCAGGTGCTCCGGACGGTGGACCGCACCGGGCCGTCCTCCACGACGGCCACGCTGACCAGATCGCCGCTCCGCTCCTCGCCCTCGTAGCGGGCGGTCCCGTGCGACCACGTGTCGCTGGCGTCGCCGACGACCACGGGGAGCACACCGCCTCCAGCCATCAGCTCCCACCCGGCGCCCTCCTCCCCGGTGCCCGCCACCAGGCTGGCCAGGGCACCGGTGCGGGGATCGACGACCACCCGAAGGAGCCCGTTGGACAGGGAGGGCCCGGCCCGATCATCGGCGACGCTCGTGGCCGGCGGCCCGTCCCCGGTCGGAGCGCCCGGATCGGGGTCGGTGACGTGGAGCCAGTACCGGCGGTAGCCGAACGGCGGCACCGACACCTGCATGAGGCTGCGGGAGGGGCTGTGGGTCACCTCTCCGGAGGGGATCCGTTGCACCGGTTGCCGGTGACCCGACGCCGAGGTGGCCACGGCCATCGGATGGGGAATTGACACCACCCCGGTGACGGGCCAGGACAGGGGATTGAACACCACGAAGGGCACGGGCATCCCGGAGCCGGCCGACTGGATGCCCTCGGCGCTGTCCGCTCCGTCCACCCAGGTGTCGACCGACTCGACGATGCTGTGGACGGCCAGGGTGGCGACCCGGTCGGCCCGGGCCTCGGCCGAGGCCAGTAGCTCCTCGACGGCGACCGTGGCCGGGTCGGTGGACGTTCCTCCCAGGGCGTCGTGGAACTGGGCGAACAGGACGCCGCGCCAGGCCTCGGCCAGCTCTGCCTGCACGCCGAGAGTCCGCCCGGTCAACGCCCGGCACAGCTCGGCCATCTTCTCCGCCGTCACCAGCGCGTCCTCGGCCCGGGCGTTGGCCCGGTTGAGGGCGGCCCGGACCGAGTAGCAGCCCACAGCGTGCCACTGGAGCTCGCCGGTCACCCGCGGCAGCACCGCCCGGCCGCCAGCCAGGGCCGCCTGCAGGGCCTCGAAGTAACCGCTCGGACCGCTGAAGGCGACCGACCCCCGGCTCGTCGTCGACAGGTCACCGATGGTGCGTATGGCCAGCCGGGTGGGCCCGCCGCCATGGTCGCCCACACCGAAGAAGGCCATGAGCGGATAGCCGAGCTGGTCGCTCCGCTCGAGCAGCTCGGCGCTCCTCTGGCCGATCACCTCGGCCTCGTGGCGTCCCTCGGTGGAGTACTCGTAGGGGATGCGGTAGGCGGGTAGGGACGTGCCGTCGACGCCCTCCCACCAGAAGGCCGGAGCGTCGATGGCCTTCTCGTGCTCCCCCGGTCGCATCATGACGTACGACCCGATGCCGCTGCCGGCCAGCAGTTGGGGCAACGAGCCGGCATGGCCGAAGGAGTCGATGTTGTAACCGACCGTGGCCGTGGTCCCCAGGCGCTCGGCCAGGTACCGCTGGCCGTAGAGGAACTGCCGGCACACCGACTCGCCGCTGGGCAGGTTGCAGTCCGGCTCCACCCACTGACCCCCGGTCACGATCCAGCGGCCCTGGGCCACGAGCTCCCTGATGCGTTCGAACAGGTCGGGCGAGACCTGCTCGACCCAGTGGTAGTAGCTGGCCGAGCTGGCTGTGAAGGTGAGGGCGGGCTCCTCGTCCAGCCGCTCCACCGCGGCCCGGAACGTCTGGAGTACTTCGTGCATCCCCTCCCGCCAGTCCCAGATCCACATCGGATCGATGTGGGCGTTTCCCACCATGTGCAATCGGACGGGTTGCTGGTCGCGGTTCATCGAACGGCTCTCCTCGGCGGATGGTCGCCCCATCATGGTGGCCCGTCCCCGGCCGATCCACTCGGACGGCCGGGTCGGACGCCGGCTCCGGGCGTCTCCGGCGGAGGGCGGGTCGGCTCCATGACGGGGCCGTGCCGGTTTGCGGGGCCGTGCCGGTCGCCGGGACCGTGCCGGTTTGCGGGGCCGTGCCGGTTTGCGGGGCCGTGCCGGTCGCCCGGACCGTGCCGGTTTGCGGGGCCGTGCCGGTTTGCGGGGCCGTGCCGGTTTGCGGGGCCGTGCCGGTCGCCCGGACCGTGCCGGTTTGCGGGGCCGTGCCGGTTTGCAGGGCCGTCCGGTCGCCCGGACCGTGCCGGTTTGCGGGGCCGTGCCGGTTTGCGGGGCCGTCCGGTCGCCCGGACCGTGCCGGTTTGCGGGGCCGTGCCGGTCGCCCGGACCGGCGGTCCTACGGGCCGAGCCGGGCCTCGGTACGGAACCGGGGTCCGGCACCCGCTGGATCGGGCGGCCACGCCTTGCGTATCCGCAGGAGGCAGATGGTGGCCAGGACGATGAAGCTCCCCTCCACGATCAGACTGACGGTACCGAGGAGATAGCCCCAGTTGCCCACGTCACCGGGGTCACCGGGTAGGCCGACGCTCCTCGACAGGATGTATCCGGTCATCGGTCCGATGCTCGATGCCAGCCCGAGGAGCCAGCCCACGACCTTGCCGCGGATGATGAGTGCGGCGCTGACGGTGCTGGCCAGCTCGACCAGGTAGTAGCCGTACTTCAACCAGACGGGCGATTGGTCCCCCAGGAGGCCGCCCTGGTCCTGGAGGTGGATGACCGCGATGGCCAGCGCCAGGCCGGCGCCGACGACGAGCAGGGGAACCGGGGTCCGGGTGTCGTCGCCGAGGAGGATCGTGGTGAACCGTTGGTCGGGTGACGCATTGATGACCGACGCTGCGCGCATGGCCTGACTCCTTGTGAGCGTTCGAGGGGGGCGAACCGGGCGGTGTGTACTCCCGTCGGTCTACGAACGGAGCACTGGTTCTGTTCAGCCCTTGGTAGCGTGACGGCGTGCACGAGGCCACCCACCGGGCCCAGCGCGACGTGCGGGAGGCGCTGCGGTCGGGCGACCACATCATCTCGTCGCTGGGCATGACCGACGTCCACGTCGAGGGCGTGGATCTGGCCGTGGAGATGGCGGTCACCCCGCGTTTGGCCAACAGTCGGGGCGGTCTGCAGGGCGGGCTCATCGCCACCCTGGTCGACGTGGTGGCCGGTCGGTTGGCCATGGACGGTGCCGATGCCGGGCACAGCTCGGCCACCAACGATCTCAACATCCATTTTCTGGCCCCCATCGTCAAAGGGCCGGCCCGGGCCGAAGGAAGGGTACTGCGCCGGGGCCGGCGCTCGGTGGTCGTCCACGTCGACGTGCGCGACCTGGCCACCGACCGGCTGGCTGCGGTGAGCACCATCTCCTTCACCGTGCTCGCTCCCCTGGCCGACCGGGGCTCGGATCCCGATGGGACGCCCTGACCGGTTGCGCCTCCCGCCGCCCGCTCCCCGCTCGGGGCGGCCAGGTCACGACACCCCCTAGCAGCGGTAGACGCGCTCCGCGTTGGTGGCGAAGAGCTTTTGCCGAGAGTCTGCGTCGAGGCCGGAGGTCACGGTGCTGAAGGCGTCGTAGAGCTCGTCGAAGGTGCCGTACATCGAGTCGACCGGGAAGTTGCTGGCGAACATGCACCGGTCGACCCCGAAGGCTCCGATGGCGTACTCGAGCCATGGGGCCAGAGCGTCGGCCTTCATGGACGTGAAGGGCATGGCCAGACCCGAGAGCTTGCACAGGACGTTGTCGCCCAGGTCGGCCAGCGCATCGATGCCCACCTGCCAGAGGGCTCGCTCCTCCTCGGAATTCGAGCGGGGCCATCCCGTGTGCTCAACCACGACCACCAGGTCGTCGAAGCCGGCCAGCTGGGTGGCGGCCAGATCGAGCTGATCGGCATGGGCCATGAGCTCGAACAGCAGGTCCCGTTCCTGCAGGGCCCGGAGCACTCCGGCATCGGGGACCGGGCCCAGGTTGACGCCCATCGGGCGAACCCCCCGGAAGCGCGAAGCGGTCATCTGCCGATCGAGGAGCTCGACGGCCTCGGCCACCGTGTCGGTCGGAGGGAGACCGCCGACGATGGCGTCGGGTCCGCCGCGGTCCCGGGCCAGACTGTCGAGCTCGATGGTCTCCTCGATCGAGTGGCGACCGGTGGCGGCGGCGACGTTGACGAACTTCTCGACGTTCCACCGGGCCGTCTCGGCCCGGTAGGTGCCGACATCGAAACGGCGGAACATCCGGGATGCATCAGCGGATCCCGGTGCCTGAGGATGTGAGAGGTATGGGTACCAGTCGGTGCGGGCAGGGTCCCAGATGTGCACGTGAGCGTCGACGACGCGGGCGGGCGGGACGGTCATCAGGCCTCCATGGACGTCGGCTGGCGGTCTGCGTCGACCACTTCCCTGAGCGTGGCATCGAGCCAGGCGGGAAGGGCAGGGCCACCGTAGGTGATGGCCCCCACCGGTCGGGGATGGCTGCGGAGGCCGAGCCAGCCCGGCCCGACGACCAGCTCCGCACCGGCCAGAGCGGCCGCCCCGGGGTGGCCGAGCAGGTGGGCGACGAGCTCACCGGTCGGCCGGCCGGCACTCTCCTCTCGTGCCTCGATGCTCGCCGCGAATGCCGTCACCCGCCCTTCCGTGGCCCCGGTAGCCACCCGTGCGTGCTGAGCCGAGGCCTGGGCTCGACTCCGGCCTTCGGTGGTGGTGGCGTCGGTGAGGGTCACCAGCTGGACGGGACGGGAGGCGGTGGCGGCGTAGTCGGCCGTCGCCCGGGCCCATCCGGCGTCAGTGTGGATGTGCCCGACGATGCCGCGGTGCTCGGCCAGCACCCGCTCCCAGCCCTCCGCAGGGGTGGCCGTCGGACGGCCGGCGGCGGGGGCGACGACGACGGCGTCGATCGGCCCCTCGGCTTCGACGACCGACCGCAACGCGTCGGCGGCGGCGGCGAAGCCGTGAGCCACCCCGACGCGGTGACAGGCGATGGACCGGGCCTCCAGGGCGGCGCCGATGGCGGTAGCCAATTGGGGGCGGTCGGTGACGAGGGCACAGGATCGGACATGAGCCGCGGCAGCCTGGGCAGGGGCCGGCTCGTCGAAGACCGACCCGAACCGCGGGTTGCCGCCGCCGGCGCTGGCCTGGTCGGCCTCCGATTTGGCAAAGGCCTGGGGAATGACGTCGTCGAGCACCCGGGGGAGGGACACCACCTGGTCGGTGCGCACCACCTCGAGCAGCCGGGGTGGGTCCACCAGTGCCACCTCCGAGCCGCCGGCGAAGATGACCTGCCCGCGGCACCACCCGAACTCCTCACCGACCAGGTACGCCCCCAGCGGACCGAGGTCCTCGGGGCCCGCCACCGAGAGGAACGAGATTCCCCCGCCGCCCGACCGACCCGCCCGCCGGGCCCGTTCGAGCGCAGAGGCCATCATCCGGGTGGCCGCGATGGGCGACATGGCGTTGACGGTGACACCCGCCGGTGCCTGCCGGCCCAGCTGCCAGGTGATGGCGGCGACAGCCCGTTTGGCGCAGCTGTAGGCGCCGGCATCGGCAGCCCGCCATCCGGAACCGGAGGTGACACCGAGGAGGCGCCCGTACCCGGCGGCGGCCATGAGCGGCAGTGCGGCCTCGAGCACATTGAGGTAGCCGTCGAGGTGCACGGCCAACACGGCCAGCCAGTCCTCCTCGCTGCCTTTCCCGAAGTAGGTCTGGCGGGTGATGCCGGCCACGTTGACGACCGCGTCGAGCCCACCGTACTCATCGGCCAGCTCCTGGAACAGGCCGCGGACCGCCTCGCCGTCGGTCACCGACGCCGACGAGGCCCGGGCCGTGCCCCCGGCGGCCACGATGCGGCCGGCGGTCGTCTCCTCCGGTTCCGGCAGTTGCTCGGCGCCATCCAGGCTGACGAGGGGGTCGAGGGTGACGACGAACCAGCCGCCACGGCCGAGCTCCTCGGCGATCGCCGCTCCGATCCCGCCCCCGCCGCCGGTCACGACGGCGACCCGCTGACGCCCGCTCACGACGCCGTCGACCGGACCTCGAGCTCCAGCCCCTCGAGGTTGCCGGACTCGAGCCACTGCTCGAGCAGCTCGCGGTAGGCGAACCAGTCGCCGAAGCCGCGGCCGTAGTTGGTATTGCGCGGGTTCAGCGCCTCGGGGTGACCCTCGTTGTTGATGCGCGATGGCGTGCAGGCGGACATGATGGAGCTGGCGTCGACGAAGGTGGAGACGATCTCTTTGGTCCACCCTTCCTCGGCCTCGGCGCTCACGTCGAACACCTCCACGCCCCGCTGCTCGAGCTGCTTGACGGCGCCGCCGATGAACTCGGCCCCGAGCACGGCCAGCTGCGTGTAGTTGACGGTCACCACCGCCTGTTGCCCCGGTGCCGGCATGACGAACATGTTGGGAAAACCGCGGCTCATCATGCCGAACAGGCTGGCGGCACCGTCGGCCCACTTCTCGGCCAGGGTCACGCCGCCACGTCCGACGATCTCATGGCCGACACGGCGGAAAAGCGGGGTGAGCTCGGCCTCGAATCCGGTACCGTAGATGATGCAGTCGACCTCGTACTGCTGCCCATTGACGACGGGGCCCTGCGGGGTGATCTTCTCGATGCCGCCCGGGCAGTCGACGACGGTGACGTTGGGGTTGTTGAGCGCCGGTAGGTACTCGTCGTGGAAACAGGGCCGCTTGCACAGGTACCGGTAGTACGGCTTCAGGATTTCGGCTGTGGCCGGGTCGGCCACCAGCTCCTCGACCCGGCGCCGGTGCTCATCCATGATCCGGTAGTCGAGCTCTTCACCACTGCGCAGGTACTCCTCCATGGTCATGCCCTCGGTCCGCGGGGGATGCTGGACGGCTGCGTAGTGATGGGTCCACCCGTCGTCCACCTCATCGGCCTCGACCGGACGGCCCATGATGATGGCCTGGAAGTTGTCCATGCGTCGCCGCTGCCAGCCGGGCTCCAGCCCTTCCGCGAAGTCGGGGTCGGTGGGCCGATTGCCCCGTACGCCGATGGCCGAGGGTGTGCGCTGGAACACGTAGAGGTGCTCGGCCGACTCGGCCAGCGGCGGTACGCACTGGATGCCGGTGGCCCCGGTGCCGATCAGGGCGACCACCTTGTCGGCCAGGCCGGTGAGGGGTTGGTGCGGCCCGCCGCCGGTGTAGGCGTAGTCCCACCGCGCCGAGTGGAAGGAGCGTCCGGCGAAGTCCTCCATGCCCGGGATGGTGGGCAGCTTCATCAGGTTGAGGATCCCGACGGCCAGCACGTACCAACGGCAGCTGACCTCGTCGCCACGGTCGGTGCGGATCGACCACCTGGACTCTTCCTCGTGCCATTCGGCCCGGGTCACCCCGGTGTGGAACAAGGCGTCATCGACGAGGTCGAACCGACCGGCGACCGCCTCGAGGTGACCCAGGATCTCCTCGCCGTAGGCGTAGCGCCGGGTGGGAACGTAGCCCAGCTCCTCGAGCATGGGGAGGTAGATGTACGACTCGACATCGCACATCACGCCCGGGTAGCGGTTCCAGTACCAGGTGCCGCCGATCCCGCCCGCCTGGTCGATGATGCGGATCCGGCCCAGGCCGGCCTTTCTCAGATGGGCGCCAGCCAGGACTCCGGCGATCCCCCCGCCCACGATCACGACGTCGACCTCGTCGGCGACCGGATCGCGCTCGATCAGCGGTGTGAACGGGTCGTCGCGGTAACCGGCGAAATACTCGTCGGTCCGCAGGTCGCGGATATCGGCGCGGTGCGGCACCAGCCGCTTGTCCCGCTCGGCCAGGTACTTGGCGCGGACGGCCTCGGGGTCGTAGTTCGCGGCCGTGGAATGGGGTCCGGACATGCGGTAATACTAGGTCAGCGTCTCATCGCCCCGCGGTGGGGTGGGCTGCCCGTTGCCTCGGCCGGTGGCGTTCCGACTCCCCGATGACGATGGGGCTCACGATGGAATGTCGGGTCCCCGCTGCAGACTGTCTCGATGTCCCTCGGCGGTGAAGGTACTCGGCTCCGACGTGCGCAAGAACTCCTTGAGGACCTCGACAAAAGTGACGGGATCCTCCGACTGGGGGAAGTGGCCGACGCCGGGGATGATCTCCAACCGGCTGTGGGGCGCGGCTTTCAACGCCTCTTGGGCGTGGGCCACAGGGATGATCCGGTCCCTCTCACCCCAGACGATGAGGGTGGGCATCCGTTCGGTCAGGTACAGCCGGTCGATCGCACTCACCGACTGGCCACCGGGGTCGATCACCGATCGCATGGTGCGGACGAAGGCCCGGCGGCTGTCGGAGTCGGTCAGCGAGCGGTAGGAGCGCCAGACCTCCATGGCCGGGACGCTGCGGAGGCCGACCCGTTCGGCGAGGCGGGCGACCGGGTCACCCCAACGTCGGGCGAAGGCCGGGAAGAGGACCGGCATCACGTACTCCGCCGTCGGCAGGGTGGCCATGCGGAGGATCCAGTTGACCTCGCGCCCGAGGCCTCCGGCGTCCACCAGCACCAGTCGCTCGCAGAGATCCGGGAACTGGTAGGCGAACTGCATGGCCACCCCACCCCCGAAGGACTGCCCCACCACCGTGGCTCGCTCGATGCCCAGCACCACCAGCAAGTCCCGCATCCAGCTGGCGAAGTTGCCCAGCGAATAGTCCGCGGTGGGCTTGGACGAGTGGCCGTGGCCCAGGAAGTCGGGGGCCACCAGCGTGTACTCCGACTGCAGGAGCTCCATGGCCGGGATCCATGTCCGGGAGCTACCGGCAATCCCATGGAGCAGCAACAGCACCGGACCAGCACCGCCCATCCGGTAGCCGATCCGTTGCCCGTGGATGGTGACGAACCGGACCGGAAAGCTGCCCCCCACCTGTTCAGGCCCCTCCGATCCCTCCGAAGTCCGATCCATGCAACCGCTTACCTCGCGGCCACGGTGCGCTTGGCCACCGCCTTCTTCTTCGCCGGCGCCTTGGCCGCCGCCGCCTTCTTCCTCGCCGGGGCCTTGGCCGCCGCCGCCTTCTTCCTCGCCGGGGCCTTGGCCGCCCTCTTCCGGGCCGGCGCCTTGGCCGCGGCCGCCACCCGCTTGGTGGCCCTCTGGGTCGTGGTCCGGCCCACCTCGGCGGCCCGGTCGGCCTGCTCGTTGATGGCCTTGACCACCTCGCTGACCATCCGGCGTTGGCCCTTGATGACCCGTTCGCTGAAGTCGAACACGTCGTCGACCAGCCGTTCGACGTCTCCGGAGATCGGAGGCACGAATCGCTCGGCCCCCTTGTTGATGCCCTTGGTCAACTCACGGCTTGCCTCGAGGATCTCCCCTTGGGCCCGCTCGATCAGGAGCTCGATGTGCCTGCGCAGTTCCGTCCCATCAGACATGAGCATGTACCTTTCGTCCGGATGCATCTCCCGTTGGGATGCCTCTCCAGCCCATGTTGGACCTCCCCGACTCCCCGCACGAGGGTAGAAAGTCCCATCCTGGGTTGACGGCCACCATGCCCGCACTCTCGAGTCGGCCTCACCGGTGGCCTCCGGGCACCCCCCGGAGCACGCTCACGCCGGACCGTCGACGGCCCGCCTCAAACTGCCGGCGCCGAGGTCGTGCAGTTCCGAGGTGAGTCCCCGCCCCATCAGCGATTCCACCGCCTCCTCGGGTGACCGTGCTCCGCTCAGCATGGCGCCCACCTGCTCGGCCACCGGCATCTCCACGCCCACCCGCCGGGCCAACTCCAGGACCGCCGGCGTGGAGTCCACCCCTTCGGCGACCATGTTCGACTCGGTCAGCACGTCGCCGAGGGCGCGGGCCTGCCCCAGTGCGACCCCCACCCGGTGGTTGCGGCTCCCGTCACTGCTGCATGTGACAATCAGATCCCCGTTGCCGGCCAGTCCGAGGAAGGTGAGAGGATCACCGCCCATGGCGACGCCCAGTCGGGCCAACTCGGCCAGACCCCGGGTAATGAGTGCGGCGCGGCTGTTCCAGCCATACCCGAGCCCGTCGGCGACGCCCGCGGCGATGGCGATGACGTTCTTCACCGCGCCGCCGATCTCGCACCCGAGCACGTCGTCACTCGTGTAGACCCGGAACCGCCTGCTGTTCAGAAGTCCCTGCAGCCACCGGGCCGTTCCCGGGTCCGGCACCGCCACTACCGTCGCCGCCGGCTGCCCCGCCATGACCTCGAGGGCCAGATTGGGTCCGGCCAGGACGCCGACGCGATCCCGCCCGCCGGGCCCGAAGACCTGGTTCAGGATCTCCGAGGGCCGGCACAGCGTGCCCCGCTCGATGCCCTTGGTGAGGCTCAGCGTCACCACATCGGGACCCACGAACGGTGCCAGCTGTTCGGCCACACCCCGCATGTGCTGGGCGGGAACGGCCATGACGATCAGCTGGCGGCCGTCGACGGCCCGGCAGGGATCGGCCGTCGCATCGAGTGAACCGGCCAGCGTGAAGCCGGCGAGATAGGCCGGGTTCTCGTGGCGGGCGGAGATCGCCTCGGCCAACTCCGCCCTCCGGGCCCACAGCACGGTATCGAACCGTTCGGCAAGCATCGACGCCACGGTCGTCCCCCACGAGCCGGCACCGATGACGGCTATCCGCACGGTGGTCACCCGGTCGGAACCACGTTCGCATGATGGTCGGTGGGCGCGGAGACCGTCGCCGACCGCGCCGGTCCCCGACGGGAGTCCACACTGCTCACGGCGCGGGTTCGCCTCCGTACATCTCGTCCACTTCCTTCCGGTACCGCTCGATGACCGCGCTACGCTTGACCTTGAACGTCTGGGTCATCTCGCCCGATGCGACGGCGAATTCGTGGTCGAGGATCCGGAAGGCACGGACGTGCTCGACACGGGACCGCTTGACGTTGACCTCTCTCACGATCCGGTCGATGGCCTCTCTGAGCTCCGGGTCGTCGATCAGGGCCCGGGGTTCGAGTTCCTTTCCCCGCTGTCGGGCCCATCGCAGCAGTGCTTCGACATCCAGGGTGAGGAGCGCGGTGAGATAGCGCCTCCCGTCCCCGATCACGACCGCCTCGGACAGGAGCTCGCTGTTCCGGAGATCCGACTCGATATCCTGCGGGGCCACGTTCTGTCCGGCCGCGGTGATGATCAGATCCTTCTTCCTCCCGGTGATGCGAAGGTAGCCATCGGCGTCGAGGGACCCCATGTCACCCGAGTGCAGCCATCCGTCGCCGTCGATGAGCTGAGCGTTCCCTTCGGGATCCCGGAAGTACCCCTCACAGACGTTTCCGCCCCGCACGAGGATCTCCGAGTCCTCGGCGATGTGCAGGCGCACCCCGGGCAGAGGGAGTCCGACCGTCCCGATCCGGTTGTCCTCCGGGAGGTTGGCCGTGGTGGGCCCGCAGGTCTCGGTTTGGCCGTACACCTCGAGCACCGGCAGGCCGACGGCCACCAGCCAGCGGAGCAGTTCCGGGTGGACCGGTGCCGCCGACGACACCAGGATGCGGGCCCTGTCCAGGCCGAGCTCGCGCCTGACCTGGGCACCGATGGTGGCGTCGAGGGCACGGTGGGGAAGCTCCTCCCACAGGGCCGCCCGTCGACCGGCCTCCTTGTGCTGAACGACGTGCAGGCTCAGCTCGACGTAGTGGTCGACCACCATCCTCTGCAGGGGACGGCTGCCGGCCAGCCGGTCCAGGATGGCCTCGCGGAGCTTCTCCCAGACCCGGGGCACGGCGAAGAAGACCGTCGGGCGGCACGCCCGGAGGTCCTCCCCCACCGTGCCCATGTTGCGGGCGAACCAGGTCTCCCCGCCGGTCGCGGCCGATGCGAAGTTGCTTATCATCCGCTCGGCGATGTGGCTCAGCGGCAGGAACGACAGAAACCGCTCGCCCTCGCACAAATCGAAGACCGAGATGGCGCTCCGGAGCGTCCACACGATGTTGGCGTGGGTGATCATCGCCCCCTTGGGCGGCCCGGTCGTCCCGCTGGTGTAGACGAGAGTCGCCACCTGGTCGCCCACGACGGCCTCGGCCAGGGAATCGACCAGATCCGGCTCACGATCGAGGCGGCCGGCTCCCGCGGCGCGCAGCTCGGCGAAACTCCTGACGAACGAATCGTCCCGCGGCGCGCCGTCGGCGAACACGATCACCTGATGGAGGAAGGGCAGCTGATCCCGCACCTGGAGGACTTTTTCCAGCTGCGGCTCATCCTCGACGAAACAGAGGCAGGCCTCCGAATGGCCGAGCACGTAGGCGACCTGCTCGGGCGAGCTGGTCTGGTAGATCGGCACCGTCACGGCCCCACCGGTGAGTGCCCCGACATCGGCCAGGTGCCACTCCGGCCGGTTACCCGACAGGATGGCCACCCGATCGCCGGGAAGCACTCCGACCTCGGCCAGGCCCGCCACCACCTCGTCCACCGCCCGCCCGTATCCTGACCACGTCAACCCAGACCAGGTGCCGTCCACACACCACCGGAGGGCGTCCCGGTCGGGCAACCGCCTCACGCTGTGGCGGAAGGCGGCCACGATGGTGTCGCCCTCAACCGACGCCGGTGCCCGATCGCCCATCTCACTCCCCCAACGACTGGCGCACCACGTGCGCACGAGCCCGACCCCGACCAATGGTGCGGAGACCCGATACCCAACCCTAGGCGCCCAGGGGCGCCGGCGCGACAGAAACCCCCATACGGTCCCCGTCGCCTCGGTCCCGCCGACCTCGATCCTCGGTCCCGCCGACTTCGATGGCCGACCCGCCCGCGGCTCAGGTCTCTCCCGGGCCCGCTTTCCGCTCCGCCTCCGAAATGGCCCAGGCGGCATTGACAAGGCCTATATGGCTGAAGGCTTGGGGGAAGTTACCGATCAGCTCACCGGTGTCCGGGGCCACCTCCTCGGCGAGCAGTCCGACGTCATTGGCAAAGGACAGTGCACATTCGATCGTCTTGCGGGCCTCGGGGATCCGACCGGCCAACGCCTGGGCCTGGGCCAACCAGAAGGTGCAGAGGAGGAACGACCCTTCGGGCCCGTCGAGTCCGTCGTGGGACCGGTACCGGTAGACGAGACCCCGGTCATCGGTGAGGGATCGTGCGGTGGCATCGATCGTGGCCAGCATGCGCGGATCGTCGGCCGGCAGGAATCCCACGATCGGCATCATGAGATTGGAAGCGTCAAGGTCCCCCGAGCCGAAGAACTGGGTGAAGGCGCCGACCCTTTCGTTCCAACCGCGGGCGAGGATGGCCTCGGCGATCTCTGCACGCACCCTCTGCCACTCCTCGACACGATCGTCGGCCCCGATCTTTCCGGCCAAGGCGACGGCCCGGTCGAGGGCAACCCAGCACATCAGTTTGGAGTACACGAAATCCTGCGGGCCGCTCCGGATCTCCCAGATCCCCTGGTCCTTCTCGCGCCAGCGCCTGGCCGCAGAGTCGGCCAGATCGACCAGGAACCGCCGGGTGGCCGGACCGAGCCGATCCAGCTGCTCCGGAAACCTGTGCGCGGCGTCCAGCAGCTCGCCGTAGACGTCCAGTTGACGCTGTCTCCAGGCCCCGTTGCCCACCCTGACCGGAGCACTGTTCCTCCATCCGGTGAGGTGTGGCAATTCCCGTTCGGTCAGGTCCCGCTCCCCGCCCACTCCGAACATGATCTGGAGATCGGCGCCGCGGTGGAGCGGTGAAGCCGCCGCCCCGGCCATGAAGTCGAAGAACTTCCACGCTTCGTCAGGACATGCCGCCACCCACAGCGCTTGCAAGGTGAAGCTGGCATCCCGGACCCACGAATACCGGTAGTCCCAGTTCCGGGAGCCTCCCGGTGTTTCGGGCAGCGATGTGGTCGGCGCCGCCACGATGGCGCCGGTGGGGAAATAGGTCAGGCCGTACAGGACCCGGCCGCTGTGCAGGACGAGATCCCGCCAGGGCCCGTCATACGACTGGTGGAGCGCCGACCACGAGCGCCACGCCTCGGCCGTCGAGTCCAGACGGTGGGCAATCTCCTCCGGGGTCCAGAACGAAGGCGGACCTTCGGCCACCGGCCGGGCATGAAGGGCGAACGTGAGTTGCTGGCCCTCACCGACGGTCAGGCGGGCCGTGACACCGGAAGCTCCGATGTCGACCGGCACCGGGCACGACATGGCCAATCCCACCGCCCCACCGCGTGCTCGGACGCCTCCTTCGACCTGCTCCAGGACCGGCCAGATCATCCCGTACTCCGGACGCGGCACATACTCGAGGTCCAGGTCGACAGTGCCCTTCACCCCGACGATCCGCCGAACCAGCACCGAGGGTGCACCGGCCCCCAGCTGATGTCCCCGGTCGTCTTCTCCCATGGCCAAGGCGTCGACAAGCGTGACGGTACCGTCGGTGGCCAGAAATGTGGTCTCCAGCACCATGGTCTGATCCAAGTAGCGGCGCTCGGTCCTGAAGGTGCCGACGGGACGGATCGACCAGTGCCCGGCTCCCATGTCCAGGATGCGCCCGAACACCGAAGGCCCGTCGAACCGGGGGGAACAGAGCCAGTCGACTGACCCTCCCTTGCTCACCAGCGCGGCCGAATGGCAGTCCGAGATCAGCGCGTACTCCGAGATCGGCAGATCGCTCATCCGAGCCTCGCCACCGTCAGCGACCGTTCGGCGTCGCGCTCACGGGAGATCCATCGGCCCGATCAGCTCTTCCCCGTGGGCGGCAGTTCCCGCACGTCGCGCTTGGCCAGATTCAGGTGGATGCCGCTGTCGATGGCGGTGACCGCACCCATCGGGACGGCAACGTTCTTGTGGCCCCACGCATGGCCCTCCCGCACCAGCAGATGGCTCACCTGCCCGGTCCGAGGGTCGAACTCGACCCCCCGGACGCTTCCGATGGGACCATCGGTGGCATGCACCCGCTCACCCGGGCTCACCTCCGCCTCTCCCGATGGGACCGTGTCGTAGGTGACGGGCTCGGGAACGTCTCCGATGGTGTCGCCGAGCCCATCGTAGGGCTGCGGCAGAGCCTGGCCGGCCGGATACTCCGTGCGGCCGCCACTCGCCGGCAAGAACGCTGTCTCCTCCGCATGGCCCAGGGCGTCGAACTCTGTGGCCGTGCAGCGGAGCCGCACCTCCCCGGTCGAGACATCCACCAGATCCAGCGGCACAAGACGCCCGAGCCCCTGGCGGTGCTTCGGCTCCACGACCAGATCGGTCACGTCCCGGGTGGCAGGATCTATGACCACACGGCGAACCTGGCCGCACAGCCCTTCCGAGCATCTGGCCTCCGCCCCGATCATCACCTCCACCGTCACCGGGCCTTCACCTGCCTTCTCCTCCATGACCACATGCCCTTTCTTTCGTCATCACCACGGTGCACCGTCTCCGACCAGCGCGCCAACCAACATGCCGACCGATCCAACCCGGCTTCCATGCTCCGGAAGCCCCATCATCCTGTCTACCTGCCCCTCTTGTTGTCTACCCGCCCCACATTCCTCTGCAGTAGGTCTCGTCTGGCGTCTGCGGTCAGCTGTTCAATGGCCGGCGATCCGGCCGCCGTCGATGTGCAGGGTCTCTCCGGTGATGAAGGGAGACGATTCGAGGAAGAGCACGCCGTCGACGATGTCGCTCACCTGTCCCACGTGGCCGACCGGCTCACGCCGGGCCTCTGCCTCGTAGGACTCCGGCGGATGCGTCGGCGTCTGGATCACGCCCGGCGACACAGCGTTGACCCTGATGCCGCGTCGGGCGTACTCGATGGCCAGCGATCTCGTGGCCGCGGCCAGGCCACCTTTGGTCAGCGAGACCAACACGGACGGCTCCTCGGCGTCTGCGTAGTCCACGAGGGTGGTGGTGATGTTGACGATGTGTCCTCCCGTCCCCTTCAACATCTCGACCACGACGCGCTGGGTGAGCCTGAAGAATCCCGTGAGGTTGACGCTGACCATCGATGCATAATCCTCGTCGGTGTATTCGGTGAACGGCTTGCTCATGTACACGCCTGCATCGTTGACCAGGGTGTCGATGCGCCCGAAGCGCCCGAGGGCTGCGCCGACGATGCGGTCGGCCGTCGCCGGATCGGCGACATCGCCGGCCACGGCGACCAGCTCCTCGTCCTCGGAAGGACCGATTCTGAGAGCGTTGGCTACGACACCCCAACCCCGGCCGCGGTAGGCGGCAACGAGACCGGCGCCGATGCCACGGGATCCGCCGGTGACGATGGCCACCTTTCGTTCATCTCCGTCCATGGGTCCTCCCCCCTGTCACGCCGGAGCCGATGCCGGGTCGTTCGGATGGGGCGACAGCGGCGTGACCTCATCCGTGCGCCACACACGAAGCGGCATGGAGGCCAGAATGTGCTCCAGTTGCGTTGCGTCGTCGGCCGAGAATAGTCCCAGGGTCCGCCATTGACCCGGTTGGAGCGGGGGGCGCCACAGGCGGAGCAGATGACCCTCGGCGGCCAGCTGGCGCGAACGCGCCGCTTCGCGGGAACGGATCTCCTCCACCTCTCCATCCGAGGTCCCGTCCGGCACCTGGGTGGTCATCGTCACGAGGAACTCCATGTCAAAGCCTCCTTGCTGTCGTGATCTCCCCGGCGTCAATCCCGTCGACCGGAAGTGTCCCTCACGATGGCCACCGGACTGGAGACCGAGCGCAGAACAGTGTCCACACAGCCCACCACCTCTCGGCCGAGGCGACCGCGGGTAGCTGATCCGAGAACCACCGGCGCGGCTCCTGCCGATTCGGCCACCAGGGCCGATCCGGTGGGGAGGGCCACCGCCCGCTCCTCGACCTCGACATCGGGAAAGCGTTGGCGACAGCTTCCCCAGGCACGGGCGACTCCTCGCAACCGGGCCGACCCGGCCGCCTCCACCCCATGATCACCGAGACGCCCACATCACGACGTTGGGCCGACCGAAAAGCAAACCCCAAGGCGGCAGATGGGTCCTCGGTGTCGTCGGCGCTGACGACCACCCGACCCCAGCAGTGACCGGGCGGCACCTCGTCGGACAGATTCACCACCAGCACCGGGCAGCTCGACCGACGGGCCACCCGGCCGCTGATCGACCTGGTGGCGGAGCGGCGTTGTCGACCTGATGACGTGCACGATTCGGAGCATCACCTGGCGGGCCTCCGCCTCGGCCGCCGCCCACTCCAGCGCGTCCCATCCGCCGGCTCGTGCGTCGACGGCGACAAGGATGGGGCCCGTCTCCTTACTCCCCGGCCGATCCCCCGCGCCATCGAAGGTCGATCGCGGGCTCGAACGCCACATGGTCGGCCACGACTTGGTCGGCCGCCGACGGCTGTCGCCGAAGCACCCTCATGTCCCGCCACCTGCCCCGGTCCCCATGAGGCGGAGCGCCCTGCTGTCCGTGAGAGCCGCCCCCATGTACCCACCTCCAGGTCCGATGCCAGTGCCGGCACTCACTGGTCGACTGAAACTGAGCACACTATGACATCTCCACCCGCAGTTCGCGCCCGTGGGTGGCCCTGGTCGACACCTGCCCTCGGCCGGCCATCGGCACGGAGGCGGCGACCGGCACGCGCCCATCCCGACGGTCGGCGGGTCGCAGTGCACCGACCAGGGTCATCCACGGGCGCGAGCGGGTGCCAGAGGCGCCATCGTCTGGGTGAGTGCCCACCCCGGGATGGCCCCGGGAGGCCAAGGCCCGGAGAATCGAGCCAGAAGGGTTGGGAGTCGATGCCAGTTCTGGGATCCGGGTGCTCGGTCGGATCAGATGGGAATCGACCGGGATCGGGACGTGGACGCCCGGGAGGGTACCGGTGAACGGGCCACGGCTCGACCTGCTTGGAGGGATCGTCCGGGAAGGAAGCGCAGTCGGGTTGTCGAAGACAGCCGGGTGGTGCCGCCTTCGGGGCGAGCCTTGACCTCCCCGTGCCCCGCCCATCCCGGCCCGGCGGCGCGCAGTGTTCCGGATCCTCGGACCCAGCCCGGCGGCCCGAAGTGGAGCCGGAGGCAGTCACCTCTGATTTCGCTCGAAGATATAGATTGTCCGACGTCAGTTCGGGTAATGCTCAAGCCACAGAGTTCACCCGGCCCGGTGTGATGGCAGGACGCTGTTGCGCTGCCACAGGAAGGTCCGTCGCACTGCCGAAAGAAGGTCTGTGCCGGCTCCCGATTGGAGCGGGCGCCGCCTCGCTCTTGCTGCCTGCCTACAAGTGGGGGAAGAAGGAAATGAAATCGAGGTGCCGATGACCCTGGCATCGGCCTCAGCGGCGACCACGGACGATCCGACGGGAAGTCGGTTCGGATCGCTGGCTCTGGCCACGCTGCTCTTCGTCCTGTTCCTGACCTTCCTCGACAACACCATCGTGACGGTGGTGCTGGCCAACGTGCAGAGCGATCTGCACGCCTCGGTCAGCCAGCTGCAGTGGGTGGTCAACGGGTACGCCCTCACCTTTGCCAGCCTGATGCTGAGCTTCGGCACGGTCGGGGACCTCTTCGGGCGCAAGAAGGTGATGCTCGCCGGCGTGGCGGTCTTCTGCGCCGGCTCGGTGGTGGCCGCGGTGGCTCCTACCACCGATGTGCTCATCGCCGGCCGGGTCATCATGGGCATCGGTGCCGCGGCTTCGGAACCGGGCACCCTGTCGATGATCCGCCACCTCTACCCGGATCGGGGCCAGCGGGCCCGGTCCCTCGGCATCTGGGCCGCCGTCTCCAGCCTGGGGCTGGCCCTCGGCCCGCTCATCGGCAGCCTGCTGGTGTTCGGCTGGTCGTGGCGGGCCATCTTCTGGTTCAACGTCATCTTCGGCGTGCTGGCCTTCGTCAGTGCCGCCATCGTGCTCCCCGAGAGCGCCGACCCGGTCAGGGCCCGGTTCGACATCCCGGGGTTCCTCCTCGGAGCCCTTGCCCTCGGATCGCTGACCTTCGCCATCATCCTGGGCGAGACGGCCGGTTACCGGACCTGGTGGATCGACCTGCTCTTCTTCTTCGCCCTCGCCGCCGCGGTCACCTTCGTCCTGGCCGAATTGCGGGCCAAGAACCCCGTCCTCAACGTCCGCTACTTCACGACGCCCGGCCTTCGCCGGGTTCGAGCATCATCGCCTTCACCGCCTACTTCGGGACCTTCGCCATCTTCTTCATGGTGGCCCTGTACCTCCAGGTGGTGGTGCTCCGTCTCCCCGCTCGGCCTGGCCCTCGACTTCGTCCCCCTGGCCGTGGGAATGGTGGCGGCCGCACTGTTCACCGGGCGCTGGGTGGCGGCCTGGGGGCCCCGGATCCCCATGGCCACCGGGTGCCTGCTGGCCGGGGCCGGGATCCTGCTGACCAACGCCATGATCAGCCCCCACGTCGGCTTCGACCAGATCGGATGGACCATGTTCCTCGCCGGCGTCGGGGTGGGCATGGCCATGGTGCCGGTGACCTCGGCCGCCCTCGGGTCGGTCCCGGCCGAGCACTCGGGCATGGCCGCCTCCACCACCAACACCTTCCGCGAGCTCGGGGCGGTCGTCGGGGTGGCCGTCCTCGGTTCGATCATCAACGGCCAGCTCACGGTCAATCTCGTGCGCAGGCTCACGGCCATCGGCATCCCCAAGGCCTATCAGTCCCTGGTGGTCTCGGCCGTCACCACCGGCACCTATCAGGGCCAGGCCAAGGCGGCCTCGGCCAAGGACCACGCCATCGCCCATATCGTAAACGAGGTGGTGTCCGCGGCCTACGGCGCCTTCGGGCGCGGCCTCAACCTTTCACTCAACATTGCGGGTGCCCTTCTCCTGGCCTCGGCCGTCCTCGCCCTGGCCACCGTCTACGGCCGCCGCCTCCACCTCGAGCGCGTCAACTCGTCCGAGGGCCACCTGCTCTACGTCTCGGTGCAGGGTGATGCCGGGCTCCAGTCTCGAGTCGAGCCCGAAGCCGGAGGGGCGGCACCGGACACGGCTGCCGTCACCTCCGATCCAGCCAGGCCGCCGAAGGACGGTGGAGGGTGATGCGTGTACCCTCTTCGCCATGGTGGACGATCGGATAGACCCGGACGTCCCGCCCAGCGGTGACGGCTGTATGGAATGCCTTGCCACCGGAGGGTGGTGGCTTCACCTGAGGCGGTGCGCGAAATGCGGGCATATCGGGTGTTGCGACACATCGCCGAGCCAACATGCCACTGCTCACGCCCGGACCACCGGCCATTCCGTGATCCGCAGCTACGAGCCGGGCGAGGACTGGTTCTGGGATTACACGTCGAACGAGTTCTACGACGGGCCGGAGCTCCGGGCGCCCGAGTACCATCCGCTCCAGCAACCGACGCCAGGGCCGGCGGGCCGGGTGCCTGCGAACTGGGAGAGCCTCCTCCACTAAGGGACCCACCGGTGAGGTGGGCGAGTCACTCCCGCTCGACGGGGCCGGGGCACCAGCGGTGGGCCCATCGTCCACCTGGCAGCCAAGGGCCGGCCATGGATGACCTCGCTACGGTGCCGCCTGTGTCCCGGTCCGTACCGCGGCCAGGGATGCATCGGCGTCGCGCAGGACAAGGAGCTTGTCATGGCCGCGGTCGACCACCGCCTCCTTGGCTGCTCTCACCAGTGCGATCTGGGCCTGGAAGTCGGTGGCCGGCACTGCTTCCGCTATGGGGTTCGCACTCGTCTCCCCGATCACCGAGAACTTGGTCGAGTTTCCGACAGCGCCAGATCCGATCACGTTCTCACCGAAGGCGACGCTGGCGTGGGTCTGCAGGTCCAGCTCCTCCAGCGCCACCAGGCCCTTCCGGCGCCCGTCGATGGGATCGTCCAGGAATGACCGAATGGCTTCCTCCACGGTGGCCAGAGATCGCTCGAGAGTGGCGTCCACGGCGAGAGGTCTCTCTTGCGCCGGCTTCTTCCGATAGCGACCGAACATGGCAGGAGCCCTCCTTCCCGGGCCGAAGACACGGTGCCGGGACGCCGCGGTGGATGGACGGGGTCCACACCCGACCTTACCCGTGACGCCCGGGCGCGGGCATCATCACATTCACCGGATCGGCCCTGTGGATAACTCCGTCACAGAATTCACCCTGCCGGCCTCCCCGGTCCTTTCCGACACCCCGAAGCGCCCGAACCAGCAGACGACTACGCGTCGCGCGGGATTCGACCGGCCTCGACACGGCTCAAGATGCCAGGCAACGGGCGGTGACGGTGGTTCGCCCTCCGGCTGGTGGTTCGCCCTCCGGCTGGTGGTTCGCCCTCCGGCTCGACTGAGAAAGGAAGAACTGGTGAGTACGGCAACGGTGGAAAGGGGCGTTGATCAGGCGAGGTCTGCGGGGCAATCGTCGGGCGGACCGGACGGGTCCATGGGACTGGACGGCCGGTTGGGCGGGGGCGTCGCTCACCCGGACCGGCCGCATCAGGTCACGGACGAACCGGACCAGGATCTGCTCATTCGGGTGGCCAAACGGCTGGCGCCGCTCGATGCCCAACTGGCTCGTGACGTCTATCTCGAGGCGCTCGGTACCGCGGTCTGCGCCGGTCCATCGGGCAACATCCGAGCAGTGGTGGCCGTGGCCCGGGCGGCCCACGACGCGCCGCCGGCGCCGCATCCGCCTCGAGCCGTCGACCGATTGCTCGATGGCCTAATCACCCGGTTCACCATTGGATACGCGGCAAGCGTGCCCGAGTTGCGACGTGCGCTGCGGGCATTCGGTCCATCGGACAGCTCGGGGATCAGCGAGCGGTGGCAGTGGTTGTTCGCCCGGACGGCGGCCGACCTGTGGGAGGACGACCTGCCGGTCAAGGGGTGGGGTTGGTCCGCTCTCACCCTTGCCGATGAGCGACGCTCAGGGATCATCCCGGTGGCCGGCCTCGGATCCGATCCTGTCGAGCCGACCGGGGCCGAGAGCTCGCCAGCGTTCATGAACGCATATTCGAGGGCGGCGCGTGCCAATGGCCTCGGACGGTACGGGGAGGCACTGGAGGCGAGCAAGCGCGCCTGTGCCCGCGACGAGCTCGGGCTGTTCGGACCGGCCCTCACCGAGCTGGTGGAATCGGCGGTGCGCACATTCGAGACGCAAGTCGCCGCCGATGCCCTGGCCCGGCTGTCGGAGAGGGCGCAGGCCAGCGGCACCGAATGGGCACTGGGCATCGAGGCTCGGTCCCGTGCCCTCGTCAGCCGCGGGACAGCCGCCGAAGGCCTCTACCGCGAGGCCATCGACAGGCTGGGGGGCACGCGGATCGGGGTGGAGCTGGCCCGGTCGCATCTGCTCTATGGGGAATGGCTCCGGCGGGAGAACAGACGGGTCGACGCCCGGGACCAGTTGCGCCGTGCGTTCGAGTTGTTCGACACATCGGGAGCAAGGGAGTTTGCCGAGCGGACGAGTCGCGAGCTCCTGGCCACGGGGGAAACCGTGCGGAAGCGCACGGTCGAGAGGGCAAGGGACCTGACATCACAGGAGGAGGTCATCGCCGGCTTGGCGGGTGAGCGCCTCACGAACTCGGAGATCGCCACTCAGCTCTTCATCAGCCCGCGCACCGTCGAGTGGCACCTGCGCAAGGTCTTCACCAAACTCGGAGTGAGCTCCCGCCGCGAACTTCGCATCTCGCTGTCGGAGCGCACTCTGGAGGCGGTCGGCATCTAATGGTTCCGCGCGCCGGGGCCGGGTCCGTGCCATGCACGGGGGCGACTGGTTCGTCGATGCGCCGACGGACCACCGCGCATACCAGGGGGTTGGACGGGTGCGACGGGGAGGCTGAAGGGTAGCCACTGACAGTACGGGCGCCACCGTCCGCAATCCCACCGACAATGTTCCGAAGGGAACAAGGGGGTCTACTCCGTCATGGTTGCACTGATCGTTGTCATCGTCATTGTGGTACTGGTTGTCCTGGGGCTCTGGGTCCTGTTCAACGGCTTGGTCAGGAGGCGGAACCGGACGCAGGAGGCATGGTCCGAAATCGATGTCGAGCTCAAGCGCCGGCACGAGTTCTTGGTGATCGGGTGCCGCCGGGGCCCTGTTGGCCGTGGTCGGCTTCATCGTCGGGCCGCTCATCCGGCTCGCCCTCTCACGCCGCCGCGAGTCGTTGGCCGATGCCAGCGGGGTCGAGCTCACCCGGAACCCGGCGGGGTTGTCGAGCGCGTTGAAGAAGCTGCGGCAGAACGACAAGCCGTTCAAGAAGATGAACCACGCCACCGCCGGCCATGTGCATCGACGACCCTCTCAGCACCATGAGAAGTGGTATCACCGGCCCTATGACACCCTCCCCCCCATCGAGGAGCGTATCGCCGAGCTGGAGAAGCTGGCCGAGGCGGTGTCGGTCTGACCGGGCCGTTCGATCCATGGGCTGGGTGCGACCGGGCGACAAGCTCGCAACGGAGACCCCCGGATCGGCGGAGGGGACGATCGTCGAAGCTCTACGCCCGCCCCAACGTGAGACGCCAGCGGATTATCGTCGAGGCGGCAGCCGACTGGAAGGCGTCACACGCGGGAGGTGGTGCGGATGAGCAACGAGCGTCACTTGGGCTATCAGGCCGGTGTGCATCCTGATCGGCCCGCCATCGTCATGGCCGGGTCGGGGTCGGTCACCACCTACCGGGAGCTCGATGAGCGCTCGAACCGGCTGGCCCACCTGTTGCGAGATGCGGGCCTGCGCACCGGCGATCACGTTGCCCTGATGATGGAGAACAGCTCGGAGTTCCTCGAGGTGGCCTGGGCGGCTCAACGATCGGGTCTCTACTACACCGCGCTCAACAGCCACCTGCGTCGGAGCGAGGCCCAACACATCCTCGACGACTGCGGAGCCACGGCCTTGTTCATTTCCGCCCGTCTGGCCCCCATCGCCGGGGAGCTCGACGTGCACCGGATCGGACTGTGCATCGTGGCCGGGGGCGAGGCAAAGGGCTTTCTCGCCCTACGACGACGGTGCTGGCGCGGTGGCCGGCGACCCCGATCGTGGACGAGGCCGAAGGCCGGGAGATGCTCTATTCGTCTGGAACCACCGGAGCGCCCAAGGGGGTGCGCAAGGTCCTGTCCGGCGCGCCGATGGGCGATCCGACCGCGACCCCGGTGCATGCTGGCCGGGAACATCGGCCGGGTGGGGATCGACGGTGACTCGGTCTACCTCTCCCCCGCTCCGCTCTACCATTCCGCGCCCCTCGTCTACTCGATGGCCATGCATCGGCTCGGCGCCACCTGTGTGGTCATGGAGACGTTCGAGCCGGCGGGATGCCTCCGGGCCATCGAGCGGTACCGGGTCACCCACGCCCAGTTCGTTCCCACCATGTTCACCCGCATGCTACGGCTGACCGACGAGGAGAGGCACTCGTACGATCTCTCGAGCCTGCGGTGGGTCGTCCACGCCGCCGCTCCCTGCCCGGTGCCGGTCAAGCAGCAGATGCTCGAATGGTGGGGAATGATCATCCACGAGTACTACGCCGGCACCGAAGACATCGGATCAACCGCCATCGGACCGGAGGAGTGGGTGGCCCATCCCGGTTCTGTCGGACGACCCCTCAACGAGGTCCACATCGTCGGCGATGACATCGAGGTCGACCTTCCCGTCGGCCAGACCGGCACCGTGTACTTCGCCGGCGGTCGGGAGTTCGAGTACCACAACGACCCCGAGAAGACGGAGCGCATGGCGAACCGGAAGGGGTGGAGGACACTGGGGGACGTCGGGCTACCTCGATGCCGACGGCTATCTGTATCTGACCGATCGTGCATCCGACATGGTCATCTCCGGCGGGGTGAACATCTATCCCACGCGAAGCCGAGCAGGTCCTGGCCACCCATCCGCAGGTGGTCGACGTAGCGGTGTTCGGGGTCCCCGACGAGGAGATGGGAGAGTCGTTGCTGGCGGTGGTCCAGACGCAATCCGGTGATGGATCCCTCACCGCGGAGGACCTCATGGCATGGTGTCGGGACCGTCTTGCCGGCTACAAGTGCCCCAGGGCGGTCGAGTTCATCGCGGAGATGCCCCGCGACCCGAGCGGAAAGCTCTTCAAGCGGCTCCTTCGTGAGCCCTACTGGAAGGATCGATCATCCCGGATCGTGTGATCAGGCCGACCGAGCGCGAGCCGCTGTCCGACTATCGAATGGCAAGGTCGTCGGGTCGTCGGTGGCGTGCTGAACATCTTTGCCGCCGTGGCGGACAGGCCTGTCAGTGGGCTGCGGCCATCTGGCTGTGAAGCTCTTTGAGCCCGGCGACATAGATCTCGGAGAACGTCGGAAAGGGTTGGATGGTGTCGCGCAGCACTTGGAGCGGCACGCGAGCACGGATGGCCAACGTGGCCTGCTGGAGCCACTCACCCGCTTCGGGTCCCAGGGCGTGTGCTCCGGTCAGGCGGTCCCCGTCGCTGAGCAGGGTCAGGAATCCCTTCGATTGTGCGTAGGCCTGGGTGTACGTGGCCGTCTTGGCTACCTCGGAGAGGAGAGCGGTGGCGCTGAAGGCTGCCTCTGTCGCACCCACCGAGGCGGCCTGAGGGTCCGTGTAGACGACATTGGGAATGGCCTCGTAGTTGGCCTGGCGGGGTTCGCCCAGGATATTGGCGGCGACCACCTCCCCCTGGTACTTCCCCACGTGGGTCAGCAGCCGCACGCCGGTGACGTCGCCGATGGCCCACAGGCGCTCGGCGACCCGAAGGTGGGAGTCGACGGGGATGCCATGCTTGTCCGCCGCGACCCCGACCGTGTCGAGTCCGATCCCCTCCACCCGGGGACGCCGGCCTGTGGCGACGAGCAGATGGTCGCCCCGCAACTCGCGGCCGTCAGCCAGCACGAGGACGTAGTCGTCGCCGTCGCGTCGGGCCGCGGTCGCCTGGACGCCCAACATCAGTTCGATCCCGTCTCCGCGTAGCACCTCGCCCAGCGCATCTCCCAACGGTTCGGGCTCACTGGCGAGCACATGCCCCGCCGCCTCGACCAGGACCACCTCACCGCCCAGTCGGCGTACGGCCTGGGCCATTTCGGCGCCGACCGGGCCGCCGCCGAGTATCAGCAGGCGGCGGGGCACCGACTTCATGCCGGTCACCTCGCGGTTGGTCCAGACTCCATCCACATCGGCCAGGCCCGGGACCGGCGGCACGACCGCGTCGGAACCGGTCGCCACGACAACGTGCTCCGCGGTGTGGGACACACCGTCCACTTCGACCACACCCACTCCGGCCAGCCGACCCGTGCCGCGCAACAGGTCGATGCCCTTGTCCGCCAGCCAGCGCTCCTGGCCGGCATCCGAGTAGTTCGAGACCATGACATCCCGGTAGGCCAGAGCCTTCTTGACATCGACCTCCGCGGTGGCCGCCGCCTCGCGCGCCTCCTGGGCCGCTTCCCCTGGACGCAGCAACGTCTTCGAAGGGATGCACGCCCAGTAGGAACACTCACCGCCGGCCAGCTGGCGCTCGACCACGGCGACCCGCAGCCCACCGTCGGCCAACTCTCCGGCGCAGTGCTCGCCCGGTGAGCCGGCGCCCAGGACGATGACGTCGTAGCTGCTCATGCGCTGGCCCGCTCTTCTTCGTAGACCGGGACCACCATCCCGAGCTTCATGTCCACGACCGCAACTCCTCTCCGTCGGGGACCTGGAACCCCAGGGACGGGTTCGGCCCGGCACCACCTTCGCGCCACTCGTCCTCGAAGTCCAGGGCTTGGTCGCCCGCGCCCCTGGGTGGCCATGGCGCCTGGCGTAGAGGCTTCGATCGGGCTCGAGCCGATCGGAGAAGCCGCCGCCCGGCAACGAGAGCGGGTCTGCTCCCGGTCCCCGCGCTCACAGGCGAGTGTCGCTACCATCTTTCTTCCGGTACGTGGTGGTGGTTCGGGGCGTGGTGGCAAACCCGAGGAGCGGAAACCTGACCTTTTCCGATGCTCCGACATCGGTCCAACGCCGGCGGACGCCGGGGAGCGACACCGGAACGCTGGTCAATGCCGACACTCCGATCGAGCCGGGAAGTTCGCCGACAGGCACGGCAACGCTGGTGAATGCCAGTGCCCCCGTGCCACCCACCGCCGCAGCCGGCTCCAACTGCCTCCGGTCTGGCACAGCAGACCCGGGTGAGTGCACCCCGCCCCTGGGGCGGGTGCACTCACCCGACCATTGTTGCGTTCGTTGAACCCCTCAGGACCAGGGCGCCCAATCCCCCTGTGGGTCGGTGGTCTGCCCCACCTCGATCAGATGACCGTCGGGATCGCGGATATAGCAACGGATCTCGTACTGGTGCTGCTTCGGAGGCGTCAGGAATTGAGCGCCCCGGGCGCTCCATTCGGCGTAAACCGCCTGGATGTCTCGGACCCGGATGTTGAGGAAGCTACTGACTCGGTCGGGGTCGCGTGGCGTCTCCAGCGTGACCGTGGGCTTGTCATCGGTCGGTCCCCCGCCGACGTTGATGATGATCCAACTGTTGGCCAGCGCCACATAGGTCACATCGCCGGAAAACACCAACCTGCCGCCGAGCACCTCCGTGTAGAAGCGCCGGGACCGTTCGACGTCGTCCGAGACGATGAAGTGGGCCAGCAGAATTCCTTCTGCCGGCGGTGTGAATTCAGCCATCCTGGCACCTCCTTGGTTTTGGGACACTGGCACTCCGGTTACGACGGGTTCTGCAACTGTCATTTCGATGATCCGGAATTCGACGCCGGTGACGGCCTTGCCGTTCCCAATCGCCTGGCCGGAAGGCGCGATACGGATACGCTCGGATTGCCTTCAACGAAGAACCGCCAATCGAGGTCTTGTCCCGCTGAGATACCGACTCGAGCGCTTCTTGCATAGGGAAGCGTAATCCCGTCGTCGAGGATACGAACATTCCCCTCGACCAGATCCGTGCCGTTGTCCGCCCGACTCAGTGAAAATGCTTTGCAGAGGCGACCAGGCCCGCTGCACAGTCGATCATCCGGGTCTTTGGGATCGCCCCGATTGGTCCTCATCACCTCGATTCCGGTGAGCGGCTCCAGCGCTCGAATGAGGATTCCCGATCCCACACCAGCCGGTTCACACACCACATTGGCCAGATAGTTCACCCCGTATGAAAGGTAGACCTCGAGGTGCCCAGATGGACCGAACAACGTCGTGTTGCCCTTCCGCAACCCGGAGAAACCACGACTGGCCGGCTCGCTCTCATCGTATGCCTCCACTTCGACGATGCGACCACCGAGAGGCCCATGCGAGAACACCTTGCCGATGAGGCTCCCGGCCACCAATTGAGCTGGTCGTTCATAGAACGCCCGTTCAAGCGTCTGAAACCGAGCGACCACCGTTCCCCCTTCCCCCATATCGGCCGCGGCCACCCCGCTGCAACCGCCCCACCCCGGCCACCAGAGCCGCCGCTCCGCCATAGTTGGGCGCTGTTGCACTCATGGGAGCCTCCAAAGATCCAGGCCCAGTGACGAACCGACCCGGTCCTTTGCGCTCATTGTCTCGCTCTGCCGTGCCCGTCGCATCGGTCGGGACCCCCGAGGCGGCCGAGGCCAGCGAGCAGTTCGGAACGTTCCTGCGGGCCAGGGCACCTGAGCAGATGGGGAGCGGACGGGTGCTCCACTCCACAGGGCCCGCACCGGCGCATGGTCAGCTGCATCCCGACAGAGAGCTGCACTTCGTACTACAGGCCGGAGACGAGCTCGGCCACGATGGCGGCGGCCGATTGCGGCTGCCTGGCCAGTCCGACGCTCTGTCCGGCCCACAACGACGCCGCTTCAACATCGCCGGTGGTCCCCTTCATCGGGGCCGCCGTCGAGTAGCGCAGAATGGTTTCACCGGAGGCGAAGTGGGCGATGACATCGCCCTCTCCAGGGCGATTCCCGAACGGAGGCCGGCCCGCGGCCTCCCACATCTCGGCCGTCGAGTTGTGGAGCGCGCGATGGGGCGCATCCGGCCACCCGACCTCGTACAGATCGGCGTACCACTCCGCATCGGTTTCGGCCGCGTCCATCACATGACGACGATACTCCTCGTGGATCGGCATCTCCTGGGCCAGCAGGAACCGGGTGCCTAACCAAGCCGCTTGAGCACCCAGCGCGACCACGGCTGCCACGCCCCGAGCATCCCCGATCCCACCGGCGGCGATGACCGGGACCGGTGCCACCGCGTCCACGACGGCCGGCACCAACGGAAGAGTGGCGACCTGACTCCTCACGTGCCCACCAGCCTCCCAGCCCTGGGCCACGACGACATCGACCCCGCTGTCGACCGCCCGCCGCGCCTCTTCAGCGCTGCCGACCGTGTGCAGGACGATTCCGTTGGCCTCGTGGACCTGTTCGACATAGCCGGCGGGATCTCCCCAGAACAGCGACACTATCCGGAGACCGGCTTCGAGGGCCTCATCGAGTCGACGGTGCTGATCGGTAGCGAGGATCAAATTGCCGCCAAAGGGCCGATCGGTGAGGGAGGCCGTCTCACGAACCACGTCCCCGGCCGGACTCGACCATGTCAGCGCCAAGGTGCCGAGCGCGCCAGCGTTCGATACCGCCGCCGCCAGTTCCGGCACCGCCGACATCGGCGCCTGGACGATGGGCTTTTCGATCCCGAGCAGCTCGCAGACCTGCGTTGCCACCGCCACCACCTACCTCCCGCGCCCGACCACGCCCCGGGGCGCTCTCGACGTGGACCAGTTCAGCCGCCACATGTTCGACTACGACTCATACGACGTCGGTGTCGACTGGGGAGCATGCTTGTTCCATCCATGAAAGTTCGAGTAATCGCCTGCATCCCAGGCCTCTCGCAGCCCCGCCCGACTCAGGTCCCAGTCAGGACGGATCTCGCTCGACAGGGTCCGCAAGTCACTCCACAGATCGTAGAACGAGGGGCGACCCCAGAACCAGTACCCGTTGTAGACGCTGTGAACCACTAATCCCGGCTTTAGCACCAGGGTGTGGGGGATCATGGGATCGTGCTCGGGGTCGGTGTACTCCTGAATCTCCAGATCCCGCTGGACCGTGCGCTCCGGATCCGACAGGAACGGCCACTGGGCACCGACGGAGCCACGAAACTCCTGGGACGCGTGGTGATCATCGGTCGAGATGGTGGCCATCTGGGTGTAGGCCACCGCAATCTTCGAATAGTTCGCAGCCAGCTCCAGGTGCTGCTGGTGCTCCTTCGGACAGTAGTTCCCCCGCGCCAGCGTGAGCACCAGTGGGTCATCGCCTTGGATCTCACTGAGCTTGCGCACCGTATTGGTGTGGTCGGGTAGGGCGTAATCGGGGAATGTCGCCCCGGGTCTGATGTCGGATCGCATGGATTGCCGGACCTTTCGTCGCTCTTCCCCCCACTCTAAGCTGTGGGAGCGTCCATCGGACCCGTGCAATTCACGGGTGACTCGCCTCGGAACTCGGGGATCCATCGTCCTTCGAGAGCGGCTCCGGCGGGAGCCGCTCTCCCGCTCCGTCAGCGATCCGGGTCCTGAGTCCTCCCACCTCTCACTGGCCCAGCTGAGTGATGCCCGATTGCCGCTCGGAGAACTGGGGGATGGCTCAGGAGAACGATTCGTCGAGCTCACCCAGCGAGCGGATGAGCTCACCATTGGCCGAGTAGTCGACCGGACATGCGACGACTGACACGGTTTCGTCGGCCAGCGCGACGCGCAGGGTCGGTAAGAGCTCGTCGGCGGCGTTCACCCGGTAGCCGACGGCACCGAAGCTTTCGGCGTAAGCCACGAAGTCCGGGTTTCCGAACGTCGTGTCGACGTTGTGCCCCAGTTCGAGGTCCATCTTCCAGCTGATGAGGCCGTAGGCATTGTCTACCCAGATGAGAATGACCATGGCGATCTCCTCGCGCAGGGCGGTCTCGATCTCCTGGGAGTTCATGAGGAACGAGCCGTCCCCGGTCGCCACCAACACCTTGGCCTCGGGACGGGCAAGCTTGGCCCCGATCGCCCCTGGGAGCGACCAGGCCATGGTTGACAGTCCATTCGAGATGAGACAGGTATTGGGCGCATAGGTCGGGTAGAGGCGGGCCATCCACATCTTGAGGGCGCCCGTATCCACCAGGACGATGTCCTCACTTCCGAGCGCCGCTCTCGTGTCGGCGACGATTCGCGCCGGGGCCAGGGGAAATCGGTCGTCGGCCCGCCCCCGTTCGAGCTCGTCGGCCAGAAAGGCGCGAATCCGTTGCCGGTCCCCCCGCGGCTCGAATCGCCGATCCACCGCAGCGGCGAGGGAATCGAGGCTACGCCCGATATCGGCCTGAAGGCCCACGGCAACGTTGTAATGGCGGTCGACCTCGGCTGGCGAACGATGGATGTGGATGACCTGCTTGTCGCCCAGCGGATTGATCCGGACGGGATCGAACTCCTGGAGCTCATAGCCCACACTCACGATCACATCGGCTCGGTCGAACCCGAAGTTGACGTAGTCGTGGCGCATGAACCCGACAGCCCCGAGTGCCAAGGGATGGTCGTCGGACAGGATGCCCTTGCCGTGGAAGGTGGTGGCCACCGGAATGCCGAGAGACTCGGCGAAGGCACGGAGGCTCAACCCGGCATCGCCCCGTGTGGCCCCGTGACCGGCGAGCACGATCGGGTTGATAGCGGCCCGGAGGATCGATGCCGCCCGGTCCACTTGCCCGGGCGACGGCTCGTCGGGCCGGGGGACGTTGATCGGCAAAGGCACGATGTCGCCCGGGAGTTCAGCCTTCTCGATGTCCTCGGGGACGCCGAGGTAGACGGCACCCGGGCGCTCGGTCTGGGCGAGCTTGAAGGCTTTGCGGATCATTTCGACGACCGCGCCCGGCGTGGCTATGAGGGCCGACCACTTGGTGACCGGTGCGAACATCGACACCAGGTCCACGCCCTGGTGAGATTCCTTGAAGCTCCGGTCCATTCCGACCTGAGCGGACAGGGCGATCAATGGAGCGGAGTTGGTGGCCGCATCGGCGGTGCCGAGCAGGAGGTTGATGGCGCCCGGACCGAGCGTGGCCGAGCACACGCCGGCCCTCCCGGTGAGCCTTCCATAGGTCTCGGCCATGAACGAGGCGCCCTGTTCATGCCGGACCAGAATGTAACGGATCTGAGACCGGGACAACGCCTCCACCAACCGGATATTCTCCTCACCCGGGATCCCGAACACATGGCTGACGCCTTCGTTCTCGAGGCAACGTACGATGAGCTCGGCGACCCCTTGTGACGAATCGGTCACACCGTCAATACTAATGGGACCCGGGGGGCCGTTCTGGTGCCCTGGTCCGACGTTGGGCGACACCATGAACCCACCCAGTGAAGGTGGCTCGACAACCAGCCCCGGTCCCCGGCTGGCCGCTCATTGGCATTGAGATGGTCTCATTGGCATAGAGATGGTCTCATCGTCTGCCAATTCGCCGTCGGCGTGGGCTGAATCATTCAGGAGTTCGTCCGGACGGGAAACGTGCTCCCTCTGTCGGGTGCTGTTCGGCGACTCTCTCTCCCGCCCTATTCCGGTGCCTTCAGGGGCGGCTTGCCGGCCCGCAACACAGCCGGACGAAGTGGCGGGATGGTGGGAATGGGGTGCCGACGAGGTCCCGACCACATGGCCGGGGGGGCGTCGACCGCTCGGGCGATGGCGTACGCCGCTGCCTCGTAGTTGACCCGCCAGCCCACGAAGTCGAGCCAGGCCTCCTCGTTCGGGCGCTCGAGGGGAAAGTCCACCGTGGCCAGCCGGTCGATGGCCTCGGCGAACTCCCCGTAGGTGAGGGTGATGCCGTTGTTTGGATCAGGCTCCTCGGGGATGTCGAAACCACGTGCTCGGGCGATGGTGGTGAGGCAGGTGAAGCCGCCGCGCAGGCACAGGCGGGCGGACACCGCGCCAGGAGCGTCCGGCACCAGCGACAGATAGAGGGCGGCCCCGTCGAGAACGGCCAATTGCGCGGTCAGCCATGAGGAAAGCGGCCTCGGGGAGCGGAAATTCAGCAGAGGCAGATAGGTGGCGTGGCTCTCAGACACGTCGGCCGACCACCGCTCCCATTCCTCAAACAGCTCCGGTAGCTCGCCTATGGCCGAAACTCCCGAGCCCAGGCCGTAGTGGGTGCGAGCCAGCAGCTCAGGACCCCAGGAGGGAACCCCGGCCCGGGAATCCAGCATCGTCACGAGCCCCTCGCGCCGGTTGAAGGCGGCATAGAGGGTGGGGAGGTACCCGATCTGCAGGGCAACCGTCCCCAGACCTACGAGGGCGGCAAGATCGGCCAAACCGCTCGGAGCGCCATCCCGGGGCGCCAGGTACCCCAGGGTGCACAACGAGGAGCCGGCCAGTCTGAAGGCTCCGGGCAGCCCCGCGGCGCCCATGGACGGCCACAGCAGGAGGGCAAAGCCGAGCTCGAAGACAGCCAGCCACACGACGATTTGCAGAAGGACCTGAATCGGCGCCTGGGCGGCCAGAATCCGATCCCGCGGTTCATAGGTATCGAAGCGATCCGCTACGAAATGGAAGGTTGCATCGACCACGACGGCGACAGCTCGGGTAAGCCGGCTCCGGATTCGTCGGGGGACGACGACCGTGCCGATCACGCTCCACCCGGCAACGATGATCAGGAGGACACCAACCGCCGCCCCCAGGTCACGACCGACAACCATGGTTCAGCCTGCCACAGACGGACCGGCCGGCGTCGTAACGAGTCGCCGACGGTCGACCTCCAGGACCCTGATGGCCAGCTCGATCCCCGCCGGTTCGGCGGCCCCTTCCAGCCACATCGAGTGGCAGATCCCCACCGAGGTCTCGACCCCGGCGCGGGATCCGGCCCTCAGCCCTGGACCCCGGACGGCTCGCTGGGCCCGCATGCTCGGGGATCGTGATGACCTGACGACGAACCGGAGGTCACGGCACCGTGCCGGCAGGCGGCGGGTCGGCCGCCGGAGCCACCGGCGGCTCGGCCGAGCAGGAGGACGAGACCGGCTTCCGGGCGAAACGTGCGGCGAGCCAGTTGACCGCGGCGGGTGCCGATAGCGACGGCACGGTGAAGTGCGTGGCCCCGGCTACCCAGTCCACCGTCATCCTGGTTCCGGCGGCACACCAGCGCTCCTCGAGAAGCGATGTGGTCGAGGGGAGCACCACTGTGTCGGCCAGGCCCTGGGACACGAAGACCGGCACCTTTGGCGGGCTGGGTGTGTTCTGGTCGATTCGCGCCCGCCAGTTGGCCATCGAGGTGGGATCGGCTGAGAAGAACGGCGAGGAAAAGTAGGGCGCAAACTCGGACGCCAGTTGGCTGGTCTCGCCGGTGATGCAGAATGCGCCCAGACGCCGGTAGTTGCTCAGAGCCCGTGGGGTCGCAACCTGGTTGGCTTTGAGCTCGGGGTAGAACCCCGGCCACAGGGCGATCACCTCGGACCCGATGACCCAGGCGACGGCCTGGTTCCACTGGGCCTCGATCAGGGCGGGAAGCTCTGCCGCGGGCGCTGCTGCTGCCACGCCGACGAGATGCAGCGTGGGAGCGTACCTGGCGACCACTTGAGGCGTGAAGAGGGAGGCGTGACCACCCTGGGAGTGGCCCCACACGGCAAAGGTTCGTCCAGCCCCGGTCCCGGCCAGGTTGTCCGCGGCGCGCACAGCGTCAAGCACGTTGCGGGCCTCTCCGGACCCGATCAAGTACGGCAGGAGGCCCGGAGTGCCCAGGCCGGTGTAGTCAGTGCTGGCGACGACCCAGCCCGCCTTCATCATGGCGGCAAAACCGGGGATGGCCCGGGCGGGATCGGCCGCGTGCGAAGGGGTACACGAGGTTCCGGTGCCGAGTGTGGGGTGCGCCCAGGCGACGACGAAGCGCCCCGCCCGCGGGACGGGACCGGCCGGGGCGTAGACGGTACCCGACGACACAGCCGGTCTTCCGCCGGCCGTGGTCGTCCGATAGAGAATGCGCCAACCCCTGGTGCCAGCGGGCACACCCACAATGGCCGTTGCCGAGACAATGGAACCTGGAGCCGACGCGGCCGTCGGCTTGGAGGACGAAGTGGGTGCCGAACCACACCCAGCCAGGCCGACAACCAGCACTACGAGCAACGCACCGACACGATTACTGACTGCTCGAGCCACGCTGCGGTCCGCTTTCATGGTTCCCTACCTGGTCGAATGTCAGCGGAATGGTAATGGAGTCCCGGTGATGGCAGGTGGATCGGGGAACGTTTCCGCCTCGAGTCGCCTCCTCGTCTCCAGCCAGGCGCCATTTCGACCGATAGCAGCTACGGAGACAGAGAGGACCTCAAGCAGAGGCCGCCAGATCGAACCGCATCAGCGGTCGCCGCGGTCGCCCGGGATGGAGAACGCCAAGATGAACGTCGAGTCAGGAGCTCTGCTGGGGCCCACCGCCAAAGTATCGAGCCGGCCTCGCCCGTCTGTCTCATCGCCGACCTCTTCACCGTACCGCTGGGTCGTCCTGGCCGTGTTCATGTTGGCCTGTGCCGTCTCCCAGCTCATGTGGCTGGCCTACGCATCGATCGGGCCAGGGCTGCAGCACCTGGCCGGGCTCTCCGGTAGTCAGGTGGTGCTGCTGTCGACGGTGTTCCCCCTCTTGTACATCCCGCTGTCGATCCCCGCCGGCCAACTGATCGACCGCTACGGCTTCCGCATTGCCGTGATGCTCGGGACCGGGCTCACCGCCGCCGGCGCGCTCATCCGCATGGCCTCTCCCACCTTCGGGTTCCTACTGGCCGGGTCGGTTGTCATCGCCGTCGGGCAACCCTTCATCCTCAACGGCATCACCAAGCTGGACGGTGCCTGGTTCAGCCCAAACGAGTCGGCCAAGGCCAACGGGCTGTTCACCGTCTCCCTGTTCGCCGGCATGACCCTGGCCCTCGTCCTCACGCCAGCCCTCTTCGGAGCCTTCGGGGGATTGCAGCGACGTTCCTCGCTCAATGCCATCGCCATGGTCTACGCAGCGCTCTCGATCGTGACCTTCGCACTCTTCGGCCTCCTCGCCCGTGAGCGGCCACTACCAGCCGGTGCCCCGTTGGCCACCGGGGCACCGTCCACGGCCTGGAAATCGATCAAGCTTCTGGTACAGACCCCGGGGTTCAAGGCACTCCTTCTCGTCATGTGTGCAGGCCTCGGCGCCTTGATCGCCTTCCTGCAGCTCGTCGAGGGGATGCTGCAGTCCAAGGGGGTCGGCGAGACTACCGTGGGAGACCTGGGCGGGCTGTTCGTAGTGGCCGCGGCGGTCGGCTCCTTCGCCCTCTCGGCGCTCGCCGACCGCTACGGGCGAGCCATCCGATTGCTGGCGGCAACGCTCATCCTCACCGCCTTGGGCCTCTGCGCCATGGCCGCTGCCGACCGGCTCCTGGTCCTCACACTGGCAGGCGTGGTCACTGCGGCCGTTCTGGGCTCCACCTGGTCCCTGGCGCTGACCCTCTCCGAAAAGCTCTGCGGGTCGGGATCGGCCGGCATGGCCGCTAGTCTCCTGCTCCTGGTGGGCAACCTGGCTGGTGTGGTGTTGACGTTCGCCATGGAACAGCTCCATCAGAGCGCCGGCCACGGCAACTCCTTCACGTCGGCCATCCTCTTTCTGGCCACCGTGGTGGCCGCGGGCATCATCCCGACCCTGCGCATCCGTCTCTCGCGTGGGCCAGAAATCACCTCAGTGCTGATCCCCGATCTGGCAGTCGACTGATCCTCCGGCCTCTCAACCGCCACATCCCTTCAGCGATCGTTCACGCTTCGAGGTTGGCTTGGGCAGACGAGCGTCGTCCGTTTCGTCGACTCGACTGGCCAGTGCGCGACCTGCCGCATGAGAGGCTCGGTCCATCATGGACCCCGGTACGATACGGGGTCCGGAGTGACGTCTCAGAAGAGATACTGGGAGAAGGAGGCTGTAGAGAACTGGTCAGCTGGTTCCGCCGGATGGCCGGCAAGCGAGGAAAGGATTCGGGATGTCAGAAAGGCTGAGTACCGCTGAACAGGACCAATTGAGCGACGACCAGTTCGCCTTCTCGGCACAACGCAAAGAGCCGTTGGTCGACGCAAGTCACGTTCGGAACGCCATAGCTCGCTTCGATCAGGTGGCGGGCGTGACGGATGCCGAGCGCGACGCCGCCTGGGGGCGCATCGTGCAGGCGGCGGAGACGTTCGGCGTGCAGATATCGGAACAAAACTGGCGTGACTTGCGCCACGGCGGCGAGCCTCAACGCAAATCTTGAGGGTCGGTGCTGGGCTGGCGTTCTTCAGAAGGGCTACCCGGCTTCGGTGATCTGCCCTTGGCCGGCTCCGCATAGAGGCATGCCATTCGGCGAGCCGGCGACTGCGGGCCCCCGAGTTCAACCAGCGCGGCGGCGACATCTTGGCCCAATCTGAGTCGGCTGGAATAGTATCGTCGACCTCAAGGAGCTCTCCGTCGCCGGCAGAGCCGGGCCGACGAACACTCATCTCTCAATCAGGAGGTACTGATGTCACTGTTCGACGCATTCCGTTATGACGGCAAGCGGGTGCTGGTCGTCGGTGGAGCCACCGGCATGGGTGCGGCCGCGGCAGCACTGGCACAAGATGCCGGTGCCGAAGTGGTGGTGATGGACTTTGCCGAGGTGACGCTTGCCGGCGTCAAGGCCATTCACGTGAATCTGGGCGACAAGGAGTCCATCGACCAGGCGGTCGATGAGTGCAGCGGCCCGATCCACGCCCTCATGTCGTGCGCCGGCGTGGCCGACGGCACCCCGAACATCGAGAAGATCAACTTCGGCGGTCACCGCCACCTCATCGAGCGGCTGCTGGCCAAAGACATGCTGCCGCGCGGCTCGTCCATCGGCTTCATCTCGTCAGCTGCCGGTCTGGGCTGGGAGGCCGGGTGGGAACAGGTCAAGGAGTATCTGGCCACACCCGACTTCGACTCAGCTTCGGCATGGGCCATCGAGCACAACTGGAACGATTATTTCCACTCGAAGCAGGCGGTATGCGGCTACGTGGCCAGCCAGGCCTTCCCGCTCCTCAAGAAGGGCATCCGCATCAACGCCATCTGCCCCGGTCCGACGGACACCCCACTGGCCCAGGCCAACGCCGAGATGTGGCTGGGCTTCGGTGCCGACTACCGAGAGGAGACGGGAATCGAGGCCTCCACCCCGCTCGAGCAGGCCTACCCGCTCGTCTTCCTCTGCAGCGACGCCGCCGCCTCCATCTCGGGCATCACCCTGATCAGTGACGCCGGCTACATCAGCTCGGGCGTCACTGGCTCCTACGAGCCCGCCTCGGCGGCCGCCGGCTTCCTGCTGGGCAAGCTGTAGCCGGGGCGCCTCCCGCGGCGCCAGTCGAACAGCGGTCGCGGCGCGCCCGGAAACGGCCTCTACCCTGGCACATCACTGGAGCGGACGGGGTGTGGAGCCGACCGCGCCAGCACGTCAGCTGGGGATGAAGTAGCCAGCTGTCGCCCGGTTCGAATCCGGAGACCGCGATCCCGAGCGACGCTTCTTACGATGCCGTCCCGATTCCGAGGGGGAGCCGTAAAGGCCTGGCCCATCGACGTGCAGCTCGCGGAGGAACGCACGGGCGAGGAGGGCTCAGGCTCGAGTCGGAGATACTCACGGGCACACGTATCTCCACCTGCCCCTGGCCTGGAGCGGACGGCACTTGGAGCGGACGACGGGATTCGAACCCGCGACCCTCACCTTGGCAAGGTGATGCTCTACCAACTGAGCCACGTCCGCGTAAGGCTTCCACCCTAGCAGCAGGCCACCCCTGATCCCGAAGCCACGACGAGGCCGCCGGCCCTGGTCGGCGGCGGGGGCGGCCCCGACCGCGGTCGGCTGACCCCCGCACCCAGCCAACCGCCACGACCCAGCCTACGCAGGGAGTTCTGCGTGCCACCAGGGCACGGGCCTATCCCTGCGGTTGGCCTCGACGACCAAGCCGGCCAGCGAATCCTCCATGCCCCGAGCGATCACCTCGATATCCGGGACCAGATCCCAGCATCCCATGACACCCACGTACATCGTGTCCTGGTAGGAGAAGACGGTGACGTTGATCCCGACGCCTTCGATGATCGGGCCCACCGGGAACATGGCCACCATCCGTGCCCCGGCCAGGTACAGCGGAACGTCCGGTCCCGGCACGTTCGAGACGATGAGGTTGAAGATGGGTGCCACGTGGTCGAAGACGCGCAGGTTGGTGACGAGCCGCGACAACCGGGTCGCCACGGCGGGAAGGGTGGTCTGGGCCCAACCGGCGAACACCTCGGGCCCGATCGACCGGCTCTGTTCCTTGGCCGATGCCACCTCGCCACGGATGCATTCGAGGCGCGCCACCGGATCCTCGATCCCGTCGGCCAACGAGACCAGCATGGCCGACACCCGGTTCCCGAGGGCGCCCCGCTCCGACTCCATCCGGACCGACACGGGTACCAGGGCGACCAGTGGACCCTCGGGCTGCTCGCCCCTCCCTCCGAAGAACGCGCGCATGGCGCCGGCCGTCACCGCCAGCATCACATCGTTGGCCGTCCCGCCCAGGACTTCGCGGACGCGCCGCACGTCAGCCAGCGGCAGTTCGGCGAAGGCCACCCGCCGGTGCCCGGAGATGGCTCGGTTCACCGACGTGCGGGGGGCCGCGAACGGCACCGGCGGCGTGGTGCCGGTCGCAGCCCGGTGCCGGCTGTTGAGGCTGCGCAGCGTCTGCACCGTCCGGCCCAGCGTGCGCACGACGGCCTCGGCGTGGCCCGGCATCGAGGCCAGCACATCGCGCCACAGGTCGACCTCGTTGGGTAGCGGATCGGGAGCCCACCAAGGCCCGGTGGGAGCGGCGGCGGCCCGATCATGGGCGCGCTCGGGGTCTCGGCCCGGTGCCTGGGCTCCATCCCGCGCCCTCCCCGACCGGGAGCCCCGCCGACCGGCACCGAACAGCGGGCGGGGCGACGGGTCGGCGGACAGATCGAAGAAGGCCGCCATCACCTCGGCTCCCGACACCCCGTCGATGATGGCATGGTGCACCTTTGGTACGAGGGCGATGCGCCCGCCCTCCACTCCCTCGACTACGTGGAACTCCCACAGCGGGCGGTGGCGGTCGAGCGGTCGGGAGGCCAGTTCCGCCACCAGCGCCTCCAACTCCCGGCGGCCACCCGGCGCCGGGAGGCTGGCCCTGCGCACGTGGTAGTCGATGTCGAACTCGGGATCATCGGCCATGGACGCCTGCTGCAGCCCGAAGGGCACCTCGAGAGGCCGCTTGCGGAACGGCGGCACCAGGTGGACGCGGTCCGCCACCATGTCCCGCACCCGCCGGAAGTCGACCCCCCCGGGCACGGTGGTGGGGTCGAAGACCAGCGCACCCAGGATGTGCAGGTGGGTGGTGGGGGACTCGAGGGACAAGAACGCCGCGTCCAGGCCGGTCAGGCGGTCCATCCCCTACCGGCCTGTCGACCCGAAGCCGCCGAAGCCCCGTTCGCTCTCCCCGAGCTCGTCGACATCGATGAAGACGGCCTCCTCGACCCGCTGGATGACCAGCTGGGCGATCCGGTCACCCCGATGCACGTCGTAGGGAGCCTCGGGATCGGTGTTGACGAGCAGGACGGCCAGCTCGTCGCGGTACCCCGAGTCGATCAGGCCGGGCGTGTTGAGGCAGGTCACCCCATGTCTGAGGGCCAGTCCACTCCGGGGCTGGACGAAACCGGCGAAGCCGGCCGGGATGGCCAGGGCCACGCCGGTGGGCACCAGCGCCCGGCCCCCGTTGGCGGCCAGGGTCACGTCGATGCGGGCCACCAGATCGGCACCGGCATCGCCCGGCCGGGCATAGGCGGGCGCGGGCAGATCGGGGTCGATCCTCACCACCTCCACCGGTAACCGCTCCTGACCTGGTCCTTGGTCCGGCCTCCCGTCGGCCGTCCCTTCCTCGACGATGCCCGTCTGTGATACCGCTGCCACCTGGCTGCCTCCACTTCTCCCGCCAGGGACGCTACCGCTCGGGGCCGCCAACCGGTAGCGTCACCGGGGTGCTGGTGTGGATGGACCTCGAAATGACCGGGTTGGACGTCTCCTCCCACGTCATCGTGGAGGTGGCCACACTGGTCACCGACGACGACCTCAACATCGTGGCCGAGGGCCCCGATCTGGTGGTGTCCACCCCACCCGGGCAGCTGGAGGCCATGGACGAGTTCGTCCGGACCATGCACACCAACAGCGGCCTGCTGGCCGATATCGCCTCGTCCACCATCACCCTCGAGCAGGCCGGGGCCACCACCCTCGAGTTCATCCGCGCCCACGTCCCCGCCCCCCGGACGGTGCCCCTGGCCGGAAACTCGATCGGCACCGACCGGCGGTTCCTGGCCGCCCAGCTGCCCGAGGTCGAAGAGTACCTCCACTACCGGTCGGTCGATGTCTCGACCGTGAAGGAGCTCGCCCGCCGCTGGTACCCCGAGTCGATGAAGGGGGCACCGGTGAAGGCCGGCGGCCACCGGGCCATGGACGACATCCGCGAAAGCGTGGCCGAGCTCGCGTACTACCGCTCGACCATCTTCAGGGAACCGGCCGGGGCCGGCACCGGCCGGCCCGCCGACCACCCGCAGTGACCCGGACCTGTCCCGCCTGTCGACCGCATCCGCGGCGACCGCCCCGTCCCCCGCAGAGGAGCTCTCATGGGCAGCCCGCCTGATCGCCCCGTCGAAGCCTCGACCGCCCCGGCCCCGATTCCGTCCCTGGCCGAGGCGACGGCCACCCTCACCGCCCCCGGCCAGCTCTTCGAGATAGAGAATCTGACCATCCGTGGGATTCCCACCCGGACCTGGAAGAGCGCACCGGCCACCCTCCGAGCCGTGCTCGAGCTCTCGGCTCTCCACGGAGGCAAGGACTTCCTGGTCTACGAGGACGAGCGGATCTCGTTCGCCGAGCACTTCCAAGCGGTGGCCGCCCTGGCCCACGCACTCGTCGACCGGTTCGGGATCACCAAGGGAGACCGGGTGGCCATCGCCATGCGCAACCTGCCCGAGTGGGTCATCGCCTTCTGGGCCTCCATCTCGGTGGGTGCCATCGTCGTGCCCCTCAACGCCTGGTGGACGGGGCCCGAGCTCGCCTACGGGCTGAGCGACTCGGGGGCGTCGGTGCTCTTCGCCGACGAGGAGCGCCAGCGGCGGATACTCCCCCACCTCGACGAGGCCCCGGGGCTCCGCGCCATCGCCGTGTGCTGCGAGGAGCACGACCAGCACGGGGGCCGGCGGGCCGCCGTCGGATCCACCGTGGACCGGCCGGGGTCGGAACCCCTGCCGGTCATCCCCATGGCCGAGCTCACCGTGCCCGGGGCCGGTGACGCCACCCTCCCCGACGTGGTCATCGAACCTGACGACGACGCCACCATCTTCTACACCTCGGGGACCACCGGGAAGCCCAAGGGCGCGGTCGGGACCCACCGGAACAGCGTGTCCAATCTGATGAACCTGTTCTTCGTGGCCACCGTGGGCAACCTGCGCCGGGCCGGGGCCGTGGGCGATGTGAGCAGCGGGACACAGAACGCCAATCTCCTGTCGGTGCCGCTCTTCCACGCCACCGGCTGCCACGCCCTGCTGGTCACCAACACCGCGGCGGGCGGCAAGTTGGTGATGATGCACCACTTCGACCCCGAGCGCGCCCTCGAGTTGATCGAACGCGAGCGCATCACCATCTTCGGCGGGGTCCCGTCCATGGTCATGCAGGTGATCGACTCGCCCAACTTCGACAAGCGGGACACATCCTCGGTCCGGTCGATCTCCTACGGCGGGGCGCCGTGCCCGCCGGATCTGGTCCGCCGAATCAAGCAGCACTTCCCGTCCGGGGCGCCGGGCAACGGCTACGGACTGACCGAGACGTCGGCCATGACCACCATGAACAGCGGCGACGACTACGTCCGCAAGCCGGACAGCGTGGGACCGCCGGCCCCGGTGTGCGACGTGGCCGTGGTCGCCGAGGAGTACGACGGCGAGGAGCCCCCGGCCGGCCGGGACCCGGATCCCGAACGCACCGGCGAGTTGTGGATCAAGGGCCCCAACGTGGTGCGGGGGTACTGGAACCGGCCCAAGGACACGGCCCTGACCTTCACCCGCGGCTGGCTGCACACCGGGGACGTGGCCCGCATCGACGAGGACGGCTTCGTCCACATCGTGGACCGGGCCAAGGACATCATTATCCGGGGCGGCGAGAACGTCTACTGCGTCGAGGTGGAAGCGGCCCTGCACGAGCACCCTGCCGTCGCCGACTGCGCCGTCATCGGGGTGCCCCACCCCGTCCTCGGCGAGGAGGTCGGGGCCGTCGTCGTGCTGCGCCCGGGAGCAGACGTCGGTGTCGACGAGCTGGACCGCTTCGTGGGCGAGCGGCTGGCCGCGTTCAACGTGCCCTCCCGGTTCTGGTTCAGGGCCGAGCCACTACCCCGCAACCCGGCCGGCAAGGTCTTGAAACGCGAGCTGCGGGCCGAGCTCCTCGGCGACGCACCCCCCATCTGACGCCGTCGCGGCTGTCCTGCGGGGCGCCGGGGCGCCGGGGCGGTGTGGGCGCCCGGGGACGCTGCCGAAGCCGGACGACTCCTCCGGTCACGCTCCTGGACCGTGTGGTTCCTTTGGCCGATTCGGCCCTTGTATCGGCTGTAGGCGATGGCTTACCGACCGGGCCATCGGCTACAAACGGTAATTCAGGCCGAATTGAAAAAACGAACAACCTGCAGCGGGCCGGCCGGCGGGCCGGCTCGAAACTCCGGTCCTCGCCGAGGGGACTCCCAGAGGGGGACGACGACCAGACCCGAACGCCCAACCTCGACCATGGCCGGCTCGGGCCCCGAGCCCGCGGGTCAGGCCGGCTGGGGAACCATTAGCCGGGTTCCCCCAGTCGCTCGCTGGTGGCGGCCACGTCGCGTTCCATCTGGGCGATGAGGTCGTCCACCCGCTCGAAGGCCAGCTCCTCGCGCAGATGGGACACGAAGGACACCTTGGCCTCCTCGCCGTAGAGGTCACCGGAGAAGTCGAGCAGGTGGGCCTCGACCAGCAGATCACCCGCCGGCCCGTAGAACGTGGGGCGGCGGCCGACCGAGATGGCCGCCTTCCCCGCCGAACCGTCGGGCCGCTCATACCAGCCGGCGTAGATCCCGGCCGCCGGCAGGCAGATGGTGTCGGGGACATCGACATTGGCAGTCGGGAACCCGAGCTCGGCCCCGCCCCGCTGATCGCCCTGGACCACCTTGCCCCGGACCTGATGGGGCCGCCCGAGCAGTGCGGCCGCGTCCTCCACCCGCCCCGCCCCGACCAGGCTGCGGATACGGGTCGACGAGATGGGCTCACCGCCGGCTCCGTCCGGATGCCGGTCGGCCCGCAGCGACACACCCTCGACGGCGAACCCGGCCTCGGCACCCATCTCGCGCAAGAGGGCCACGTTCCCCTTGCGCCCGTGGCCGAAGTGGAAGTCCTCCCCCACCACGACCAACCGTGCCCCGAGACCCTCGATGAGGATCTGTTCGACGAACTGCTCCGCCGTCTCGTTGGCCCGGTCCTCGTCGAAGGGCACGACCACCGTCCGGTCCACGCCCGTAGACTCCAGCAGCTCGAGCTTCTGGTCCAGGTCGCAGAGGAGCTTGGGCGCCGACTCGGGGCGCACCACGGTGGCCGGATGCCGGTCGAAGGTGACCACGGTGGTGGACAGCCCACCTTCTCGCGCCCTCGTCCGCAGCTCGGCGAGCAGGGCGCGATGACCGAGATGGACGCCGTCGTAGGCCCCGATGGTCACCGCGCTCCCCCCGGCGGGGGGCTCGCAGGTCGACACCTCGGTCACGATCTCCATCACCGGGGAAGGTTACCGCCGCCGCCGGAGCGGACCGGCGACCCGACCACGGTCATCCGGCCGCCTCGAGCACCACGACCGGCCGGATCCTGTCGGTGTCGGTGGCCTCGTAGACGGCCAGCAGCCGGCGACCTTCGTCGATCAGGCCCCAGGGGCCCTCGCCCACGATGCCCAGGGGGACCCGGTCGAGGGGCAGGCCGCGGGCCACCAGCGTCCGCACCGCGTCGGGCACGACCACCTGGTCGAGGTCGCGTAGCGCCTGGGCCGGCGTGAGCACCGCCTCTGGCGTCAGCTCGTCGACCGGCCGGGCCTCCCCGGTCGAGAACGAGCCGATACGGGTGCGTCTCAGGTTCCGCAGGTGGGCCCCACCGCCCAGCGCTCGGCCCAGGTCCGAGGCCAGCACCCTCACGTAGGTTCCCGACGAGCACTCCACCTCGATCCGGAACACGCCCGGGGTCATGCCCGGATGCACGTCGAACCGGTAGACGTCCACCGGGCGCGCCGACCGCTCGACCTCGATCCCGGCCCGGGCCAGGGTGTGGAGGCGTTGGCCGCCGATCTTGACGGCCGACACCATGGGAGGGACCTGCTCGATCGGACCGGTGAGCGACCCGGCCGCCGCCCGCACGTCGGCCAGAGCGGTCCCGTGCATGTCCCACGTGCCGGTGACCTCCCCGGAGGCGTCGAGCGTGGACGTGGCCGTCCCGAGCACCACCTCCGCCTCGTAGGCCTTGGGGAGTGCAGTGAGAAAACGCATGAGCCGGGTGGCCCGACCCAGTCCGACCAGGAGCACTCCGGTGGCGTCGGGATCCAGCGTTCCGGCATGACCCACCCGGCGCTGGCCGAAGATCCGTCGGCACCGGGCGACCACGTCGTGCGACGTCCAGCCGGCCTCCTTGTCCACGACGACCAGCCCGGTGACCGGATCGGAACCGGCGGGGCTCACGATCCCGGGGCGGGTCCGTCGCCGGGGCCGGACCGGTCGTCGCTTCCCCCACTCGTCCCGCCGGCTCCGCCCGGGCCGCTGTGGATCCGGCGCAGGACCTCTTCCACCCGGCTGCCGGCGATCACAGCCGGGTCGGCGGCGAACTCGAGGAGCGGCGTTCGCTTCAGCCGGGTCTGGCCGGCCACGGCCCGCTGCAACTGGGCCCGGCGGTCGGCCAGGGCCACGGCGGCGTCCTCGGACAGCGAGCTCAGGTAGACGGTGGCGTGCCGAAGGTCCGGGGCCGTGTCCACCGAGGTGACGGTGACCAGGCGCAGCCGCTCGTCGGCGTCGGCCAGGCGCTCCAGCTCCTCGGCCAGTACCTGGCGGAGGACCTGGTTGACCCGCAACGACCTCGGGTACGGGGCCGCCCCCCGATTGTCATGGCGACGACCTGACACAGCACCTCCACTCCGACCACCCTCGGTCCCGCCGCCCCACGCCGGGCGGCGCGTCCCACTAGGTGCGCGGGATCTCCCGCTCGTCGTACGTCTCGATGAGGTCGCCTTCCTTGAGGTCCTGGTAGTCGGAGAGGCCGATCCCGCATTCGAACCCGGCCTGCACCTCACGGACGTCGTCCTTGAAACGTCGCAGCGAGGTGATGGCGCCCTTCCAGATGACCACGCCCTCCCGCAGGAACCGGACCTTCGATCCCCGGGTGATGACACCCTCCCGGACGTAGCAACCGGCGATGGCGCCGATGCGGGGCACCCGGAAGACCTGGCGGACCTCGGCCTCGCCCGTGACGATCTCCTCGAATACCGGCGAGAGGAGCCCGAGCATGGCGGCCTCCAGATCCTCCAGGAGCTTGTAGATGATCTCGTACAGGCGGATCTCGACGTTGGCCTTGGCCGCCATCTCCCGGGCCCGGCGATCGGGCCGCACGTTGAACCCGATGATGGTGGCCGCGGAAGCCTGGGCCAGCTCCACGTCCGACTCGGTGATCCCCCCGACGCCCCGATGCACGAAGCTGACCTTGACGTCGTCCCGCTCCAGCTTGCGCAGGCTCTCGGTGACCGCCTCCAGCGAACCCCGCACGTCGGCCTTGAGGATGAGGTTGAGGGTCGCCGTCTCTCCCCGCTGGATCTGCTCGAAGAGGTCCTCGAGCTTGGCCCCGCCGAGGGCCGAGGTGGCCGCGGGCACGTGTCCGGCCACCCGGTACCGGTGGGCCCGGGCCTCCCCGATGGTGCGGGCCTGGGCCAGCTCGGGAGCCACCCGGAATTCGTCGCCGGCCTCGGGCGGCTCGGAGAAGCCGAGCACCTGGACCGGGGTGGACGGCGGGGCTTCTTTGATCTGATCACCGCGGTCGTCGACCAGGGCCTTGACCTTGCCCCAGGCCGCCCCGGCGACGATGGGGTCGCCGACCCGCAGCGTCCCCCGCTCGACGATGAGCGAGGCCACCGGGCCGCGGCCGATCTCGAGCTCGGCCTCGAGGACCACGCCCCGCGCCCGGCCCTCCGGACTGGCCACCAGCTCCTCCACCTCGGCGACCAGGACGATCTGCTCGAGCAGGTCGTCGATCCCCAGGTTCTGCAGGGCCGACACCTCCACGGTGATCGTGTCGCCCCCCCACGCCTCGGGGACAAGCCCGTGCTCCGACAGCTGCTGGAGCACCCGGTTGGGGTCGGCCTCCTCCCGGTCGATCTTGTTGACGGCCACCACAATGGGCACCTCGGCCGCCCGGGCGTGGTTGATGGCCTCGATGGTCTGGGGCATCACCCCGTCGTCGGCCGCCACCACCAGTACCACGATGTCGGTGACCTCTGCACCCCGGGCCCGCATGGCGGTGAACGCCTCGTGGCCCGGCGTGTCGATGAAGGTGATGGGGTGGCCGTTCCACTCGACCTGGTAGGCCCCGATGTGCTGGGTGATGCCGCCGGCCTCACCGGCCACGACGTTGGCCGACCGGATGCGGTCGAGCAGCAGTGTCTTGCCGTGGTCGACGTGGCCCATCACGGTGACCACCGGCGGACGTGGCCGCAGGTCGGACTCGTCCTCTTCTTCGTCGTCGTCGTCGAAGAATTTGGCCAGCAGCTCGGCCTCGCGCTCCTCCCCCGGATCGACCAGACGCACGTCCGCGCCCAGCTCCGCCGCGAACAGCTCGATCATGTCGTCGCCCAGTGACTGGGTGGCCGTGACCATCTCCCCCTGCAGCAGGAGGAACCGGATCACGTCCCCGGCCGACCGGTTCAGCTTGGGGCCCAGGTCCCGCGCCGTCGATCCCCGCTCGATGATGACCTCGGTATCGGGCACCGGCGCGGTGGACGGGGTGTAGGCGGTGAGCTGGGTCGGCTCGAGCTCCTCGAGATTGCGGCGCCGACGACGCGGCCGGCGCTGGTTCGGACGTCCACGTCCGACCCCCGGCCCTCCACGACCCCCGCCGGGGCCACCGGGGCCACCGCCCGGACCGCCGCCCGGGCCACCGCCCGGACGACCGCTGTAGCCACCGCTCGAACCGCCTCCGGTTCGGGTCCCGAAACCGCCGCCGCCGCCGGGTCCACCGGTACGGCCCCCGGGGCCGCCCGGGCGCGCGCCACCGGAGCTCGGCGGACCGGAACGACCCGCGAACCCGCTCGAACCGCCGGGGCGGGTGTTGCCCGCCGGAGGGCGTCGTCCCCCGGTCCCGGGTGGTGGGGGGATGGGCTTTCCGCTCACCGAACGGGGCGGACCCCCGGGCGGCGGGGGGATGGGTCGTCCCGAGGCGCTGGTCGGCGCCCGGGTCGGTGCCGATGGCGGTGACGCCGGAGCCCCGGTGGCCGGGGTGCCCTGGGGCCTCGGTGCCGCCGGAGCGGGAGGCCTCGGTGCGGTGGGTGCGGACGGAGGCGCCGATGCAGCCGGAGTGGCTGGTGCCGGTGACGCCGGGGCTGGAGGCGCGGTGGCCGGGGCCGCGGCGGCCGGGGCCACCGTTGCGGGAGCCGGAGCGGACGGGGTGACAGGCGCGGCCGGGGCCGGGCTGATCGGCGACGGGGCGCGGGCCGGGGCCGGCGCAGTGGGTTGTTCGGAGGCCGGCCGGCTGGTGATCAGTCGGGCCCCCGAGCGCTTGACCGGCGCGGTGGCCGGGGCAGCGGGGGGCCCGGCGGCGGTCGATCCACCGGCCCGGGCAGGGGCGGGACCGCCGGCCGGGATGGCAGTCAGGTCGGGGACGGGAGTGTCGGCGATGGCCGGGGCCGTGGCCGCCGGCGCCTCCGCCGTCTTCTTCGTGGCCGAGGCCTTCTTGGCCGGCGGTGCCGGCTCCTCGGGCTGCACGGGGCGGCGCAGGCCCTCGCGGTCGGCCTTCCTGCGGGCGCGGTCCGCTTGCGCGTCCTCGATGGACGACGAATGGCTCTTGACGCCCATCCCGAGGGACAGGCAGAGGTCGAGCGCCTCTTTGTTGGTCAGGCCGAGCTCATGAGCGAGCTCGTAGACCCGGATCTTCTTCGGCAACGGCTATTACTGCCCTTCATTCACGTCGTAGATGCCGATACGCACATACGACCCTCTATCCTCGCACATCACGGGCCCGGTGCTCCCGAGCCCTGTCCAGCGTCCTTCCCCGGCCCTCCGGCACCCCAACCGAGGACCACGACCAGGTTGTCCACCTGATCCTTCCCGACCTCACCCCGGAGGGCACGCCCGAAGGCGCCACGCCGGCCCGCCCGTTCGACGCAGTCGGGCGAGTCCCGGCACAACCATGCCCCCCGCCCCGGGCGTGTCCGGCTCACAACCAACCTGCCTCCATCCACACGCACCACCCGGACCATCCCGTCCGCCGGCCCGGTCGTCCGGCAGCCGATGCAGGTCCGGACCGGGGCTATGCCGGAGCCTCCCCGTTCCCCCCGGAAACCTCGGCGTGGACCCCGGGCTCACCATCGAGCGGACCGGTGCCGACCGCTTCGGGCCCGCCGTCTCCGATCGGGGCCGGCGTCGGCGACTCCTCCACGGCCGCCGAGGCCCCGGCCTCGGATCCGGCGTCGGCACCCGGCCCGACCTCCTCCACCGCATCGGCGCCTTGTGACCACTCGGTCGCCGACACCGCGGTGCCGCCTCTCCGCCGGCTGCCAGACCATCTCGCCGGCCTCGTTCTCGACCCACTCGCCCTCGGCCCACTCCTCGCCGGCGTAGCCCGACTCCTCCTCGGCCAGCTGGGTCTCGCTCTTGATGTCGATCCGCCACCCGGTCAGGCGGGCGGCCAGCCTGGCGTTCTGTCCTTCCTTGCCGATGGCCAGCGAGAGCTGGTAGTCGCTGACGATCACCGTGGCCGTGCCGGTCTCGTCGTCCAGCCGCACCTCCCGCACCCGCGCCGGGGCCAGTGCCGACTGGATCAGCTCAACCGGGTCGTCGGAGAAGGGCACGACATCGACTCGTTCGCCGCGGAGCTCGTTGGTGACCATGCGCACCCTCGAACCGCGGGCACCCACGCAGGCGCCCGACCGGATCCACATTCGGGTCGTTCGACCACACCGCGATCTTCGTGCGGTGCCCGGGCTCGCGGGCGGCCGCCTTGATCTCCACCGCTCCCGAGGAGATCTCCGGGACCTCGAGCTCGAAGAGGCGCTTGATCAGACCCGGGATGGCTGCGACTGACCACGATCTGGGGGCCCTTGGTCGTCTTGCGGACTTCGACGATGTACGCCTTGAGGCGAGCCCCGTGCTCGTAGCGCTCGTAGGAGACCTGCTCCGCCTGGGGCAGCAACGCCTCCACCTTGCCCAGATCGAGCAGGGTGTAGCGGTTGTCGGTCTGCTGCACGATGCCGGTCACGATGTCTCCCTCGCGGCCTGCGTACTCCTCGTACTTGAGGTCCCGCTCGACCTCGCGGATGCGCTGGAGGATGACCTGCTTGGCCGTCTGGGCCGCGATCCGCCCGAAGTCGTCAGGGGTGTCGTCCCACTCGCGGATCACGTTGCCGTCCTCGTCGAGCTCCTGTCCGTAGACCCGGATCTCGCCCGATTCCGGGTCGATGGTGACGACGGCCTCCTCGGCCGCGTCGGGTCGACGCTTGTAGGCGGCGACCAGTGCGTTGGCCAGGGCATCGAGAAGGGTTTCGACCGAGATGCCTTTGTCGCGTGCGATCTGGCCGAGGGCGTCGAGGAACTCGAAGTTCGGCTTGCTCATGGGGTAACGACCTGCTTCCTCTTCTGCGCCGGGCGTCGGCTTGCCCCACTGGCCGCGCTGGTCGAGGCAGCGTCCTTTCCGCTGCCGCGGCGTGGCTCGGGGCCCCACACGAACACCGTCCGGGCCTGTCGATGTCGGTGTACGCCAGCCGCCGGCGGCCCGGCCGGCTGGCCGTCCACCTCCAGCTCGAAACCTTGGTCGTCGGCCGCCACCAGCCGGCCACGGAGCCTGCGGTCACCGGGCACCTGCGGCCGGGTCTTGATCGTGACCGTCTCACCGACCGCTTTGGCGAAGTGCGCGGGGGTGCGCAAGGCTGCGCTCCACCCCGGGGCTCGAGACCTCGAGCGAGTACCGGCCGGGGATGGGGTCGAGCTCGTCGAGAACGATCGGAGACGGCCCGGTTGGCTTCGGTCAGGGCCTGCGAGGTCCACCCCACCGGGTCGGTCCACGGTGACCAGCAGCACGCCGGACCGCAGCTCGACATCCACCAGCTCGAGATCCAGCGCGCAGCCGACCACGGGCTGGAGGACGGCAATGAGATCTCGACCATGTGCGCTGCCTCCTTTCCGGTGTCCGTGCTGTCGATGGTGGTGAACGTCGTGTCATTTCACCCTTGTTGATGCCTGCACTGTTGTTGATGCCTGCACTGTCGTTGATGCCTGCACTGTTGTTGATGCCTGCACTGTGCCCTCCATCGAAGCGTTCTGGACCAAAACAAAAGCGTGGGCTGTCCGCCCACGCTTCCAGCAGCGTCACTTCACTCCAACCGAACGGCAGATCTAGAAAGTATAGCAGCGACCGCTCGTGCCTGTGAGCGGCGTGACGTGCGATTTCACCGAAATCTCCCTGTGGACAACTCCAACCTCGGACTGGCCCGGACGGGCGGCGACGGCCCGCGGCTACCCCCGGACAACTCCTCCGCCACCGAGTCGGCGGCCAGCTCGGTCGTGCCCGGTGGCCCGCATCGCCACTCCACCACGCCCCTGGCCAGCCCTTTTGCCCCCACAACGAGCCGCACCGGCTACCCGTCCCGGATCAGCAGCCGGCGCCGCGCGAGCCGCAGGCCGCCGATCAGGCCTCCGGCCGCCTTCGCCGTACTTCTTGCGGATGAGCTCGACCTTGGTCTCCGAGGCGTTGGCGTCCTCGCCCTTGGCATCGATGAGTGCCCTGCCGGTCGGCCTCGGCCTCGGCCTCGGCCCCGGAGTCGGCGGCGGCCAGCCTGGCCTCGACCCCCTCGGCGACCAGCTTCTCCGCCTCGGCCACCAGGGCGTCGACCATCTCGTCCTCGGGCACCACCCGGACGATCTTGCCCTTGATGAACAGGTGGCCACGCCGGCGACCGGCGGCGATCCCGAGGTCCGCCTGGCGGGCCTCGCCCGGGCCCGTTGACCACGCAGCCCATGACCGCCACCTGGATGGGGAGGTGGCGGTCCTCGAGGGCGGACTGGGCCGCCTTGGCCACGGCGATGACATCGATCTCGGCCCGGCCGCAGCTCGGGCAGGCGATGAGGTCGAGCCCCTTGCGCTCCCGCAGGCCCAGCGCCTCCAGCAGCTGCCGGCCGGCCCGGGCCTCCTCCACCGGATCGGCGGTGAGCGAGTAGCGGATGGTGTCGCCGATCCCCTCGGCCAGCAGGGTGGCGATCCCGGCCGTCCCCTTCAACAGCCCGGCCGGCGGGGGCCCGGCCTCGGTCACCCCGAGGTGCAGCGGATGGTCGAAGGTCTCCGACGCCAGCCGGTACGACTCGATCATCAGCGGAACCGACGAGGCCTTCACCGAGATCTTCACGTCGTCGAATCCGACCTCTGCGAAGTAGGCCAGCTCCATGCGGGCCGACTCGACCAGGGCCTCGGGCGTGGCGCCTCCGAAGCGCTTGTACAGATCGGGGTGGAGGGACCCGGCGTTGACCCCGATCCGGATGGGCACGCCCCGGTCCTTGGCCTCGGCCGCCACCTGCTTGATCTCGCCTCCTTGCGCAGATTGCCCGGGTTGAGCCGGAGGCCCTGGACGCCGGCCTCCAGCGCGGCCAGCGCCATCTCGTGGTGGAAGTGGATGTCGGCGATGACGGGCACCGGTGAGCGGGGCACGATCCGGGCCAGCCCCTCGGCCGCCGCCTCCTCGTTGCAGGTGCACCGGACCAGATCGGCACCGGCCGCGGCCAGCGCGTAGATCTGGGTCAGGGTGGCCTCGGCGTCGGCCGTCTTGGTGGTGGTCATCGACTGCACGGTGACCGGCGCACCGCCGCCGACGGCCACGTCGCCGACGTGGATCTGACGGGTCGGTCGGCGCTCGGTGATGGTCCAGGCCGTTCGTCCCATGCCCGCCATGCTAGGGCGGGCGGGCCGCCGCCCCGGCGGTCGCAGCTCAGCCGAACGGATTGGCCACCGGATGGAGGATGTCGGTCAGCAGGGCCGGCACGATGAGCACGGCGATGAAGAGGATGAACAGCCAGGTGAACGGCATCAGCTTGGCCACGTCGGCGTGGTACATGACCTTGCGGCGGCCGGTGCGGATCTTCTCGTAGACGGCGATGGCCACGTGGCCGCCGTCGAGGGGCAGCATCGGGGAGGAGGTTGAAGATGCCGAAGAAGATGTTGATGAGCGACCAGGAAGTACAGGAACTCGCCGATGCCGGCGTGGATGGCGTCGTTGGCCACCTGGGCCACCCCGACGGTGGACAGCGGCCGGGTGCCGTTGGCCTCGGCCTGGCTGGGCGGCCTTGGCGCTGGTCACCTGCTGGAATCGCTGGGCGATCCCGTGCGGGGAGAGCAGTGAGAACACGTGGCCGATGCCGGTCAGGGACGCCCACACGAAAGTGCCGAACCCGGCTCCGGCCGAGCCCACGGCGTGGACCAGCCCGGTGGTCTCCACCGGCGACCCGAGGCTCACCCCGATGATCCCGTAGGGTGCCGTGCCCTTGGGGGGCGCCAGGACCCGGCTTCGTGGTCGGTCCGCCCGTTGGCCGGGGTCACGGTGAGCGTCTTGTCCCGGCCCTGGCGATCCACCACCATGGTGACGGGTACGCCGGGATGGTCCTGGATGGCCGAGGTGAGGGCGTTCACGTTGCCGCCGATGGCACGCCCGTCGATCGAGACCACCACGTCCCCGGCCTGCACGCCGGCCAAGGCGGCCGGGCCCGGCCTTCCACCCAGCGCACCCACTCCCTGGATCTGCACCTGAGTCGTCGTTGGGCACGCCGACCAGTGCGAACAGGGCCACCAGGAGCAGGAAGGCCATCAGGAAGTGCATGGCCGAGCCGGCCACCGCCACCAGCAGGCGCGAGTGGAACGGCTTGTCTCGGTAGAGGCGACCCTCGTCGGCCGGATCCACCTCCTCGAGGTTGGTCATCCCCGGGATCTTCACGTACCCGCCGAGGGGAAGCGCCTTGATCCCGTACTCGGTCTCCCCCCGCCGGAAGGACCACAGCCGCGGTCCGAACCCGACGAAGTACTCGGTGACCTTCATGCCCCCGCGCTTGGCCGCCAGGAAGTGGCCGAGCTCGTGGATCATGACGATGACGATGATCGAGACCATGACGATCAGGAGATCGACGTACCCGGTGGCCACGGCCAGCGCCACGACGACGGCGATGGTGCCGAGGAGCTCGCCGGCCAACCTCCTCGGCGACTTGGTCGCCTCGGGCAGGGGGCCCTTCGGAGCCTTGTCCGACGCCGCCACCGTCGGCCGTCCGGGTGTCGAGGGTGCTCATGCCGCCGCCTCCCGGCCCCTCACGACCGCTTCGGCCACCCTGCGGGCCCGGGCGTCGGCGTCCAGGACGTCACCGATCTGGCCGCGGCGACGACGAGCCGCCGGGCAGGGGCGGCGCGTCGTACCGGTCGAGGGTGCCTTCCACCACGTCGGCGATGGTCGTTCCACGAGATCCGCCCGTCAAGGAACGCGGCCACGGCCACTTCGTTGGCCGCGTTGAGCCAGGCCGGGGCCAGGTCGCCGTCCCGGCCCGCCCGGTAGGCCAGGTCGAGGCACCGGAAGAGGGTCCGGTCGGGCTGCTCGAACTCGAGGACGGCCAGCTTCGACCAGTCGATGGCTCCGAAGGCGGTGGACAGGCGATCGGGGTAGGCCAGTGCGTAGCCGATGGGCAGGCGCATATCGGGCATGGACAGCTGGGCCACCACCGCCCCGTCGGTGAACTCGACCATCGAGTGGACGACGGACTGGGGGTGGACGACCACGTCGATGGCGTCGTAGGGAATCCCGAACAGCTCGTGGGCCTCGATCACCTCGAGGCCCTTGTTCATCAGCGTGGAGGAGTCGACGGTGATCTTCGGGCCCATCGACCAGGTCGGGTGGACCAGCGCGTCGGCGACGTCGACGGACGCCAGCTCCTCAGGCGTACGTCCCCGGAACGGCCCACCCGATGCGGTGAGCAGCAGGCGCTCCACCTCGCCCCGGCGGCCGGCCCGGAGGCACTGGTGCACCGCGCAGTGCTCGGAGTCGACCGGGATGATCTCGGCACCCGGGGTGCGCCGGGCCCGCTGGACCACCGGAGCTCCGGCGATGATCGACTCCTTGTTGGCCAGGGCCAACCGACGTCCCGCCTCCAGGGCGGCCATGGTCACGGTCAGCCCGGCGAAGCCCACGACCCCGTTGACGGCCACCTCGGCCAGTGTGGCGATGGCGGCCAGACCCTCGGTCCCCACCACCACCTCGATACCGGGCGGCAGGACCTGCGGGCCAGCTCCGTGGCCAGGCCGGGTCCCCGATGGCCACGACCTCGGGACGGAACCGGCGGGCCTGGGCGGCCAGCACGTCCACCGAGCGGTGTGCGCCCAGCGCCACCACGCGGAAACGGTCGGGAACGTCCTCGACCACTTCGATGGCCTGGGTCCCGATCGAACCGGTGGAGCCGACCAGGCTGACCGTCACCGGTTCGGAGCCGGTCGCGGCGGCCACGGGCGGTCCCGGCGCCGCGGATCCGGCCGGATCGGGCCCGTCGGCCGAGGTCTCCATACCCCTAGCCTGCCCGAAAATCAGCCGATGTTCAGGGCACGGACCAGGTAGTAGGTGGCCGGCAGCACGAACAGGAGGGCGTCGACCCGGTCGAGCACACCGCCGTGACCGGGGAGCAGGGTGCCCATGTCCTTCAGCCGGAGGTCCCGCTTGAACAGCGACTCGCACAGATCCCCGATGGGAGCCACCACGGCCACCACCACGCCCAGGACGGCGGCGTTGGACGGTGTCCACGGATGGATGTTCCCGACGATGACGGTGGAGGCCAGGATCGAGAAGAGCGCCCCTCCGACCAGCCCCTCCCAGGTCTTGTTGGGGCTGATCGTCGGGGCCAGCGGCGTGACGCCCCATCCCGCCCCCGATGACCAGCGCCCCGACGTCGTTGGCCACGGTGGCGATGATGGCCCCGAGCAGGAAGGCGATGCCGTGGCGGTCGGGGAACATCGACGGCGACAGGAGCAGGCCGGCATAGGCGCCGAGCAGCGAGACCCAGCCGACGGTCAGCATGGTCGCCGCCGTCCCGGCCACCGGCGATCCGCGCTCGATGCCGAACAGGTACCAGAGCAGCGTGAACGCGGTGATCAGCACCAGGATCAGGGGCACCGCGGCGATCCCCTTGTCGTAGGCCCCGACCATCAGCGAGATGGTGCCGACCAGGCCGAGCAGGGTGGCCGGGTGGTAGCCGACCCGCCGCAGCACGCCGAAGCACTCGCCGGCCGCGAAGGTGACCACCACCAGGCACAGGACCAGGGAGGTGACCGTGCCCAACTTGAAGGCCAGCGAGGGCGACCACGGCCACGGCGATGCCGGTTCCGACCCGGATGCCGATCGAGCTGCCGCGGTCGGCGGACGTCCTCCCCGCGCCACCGCACGTCCCGCGGTTGGCGTCTGGCCCGAGGCGCCGGCGGAGGTCCCCCACCGGTCGGGGCGTCGGGACCCGTCGGCCCCCCGGAGGCGGTCGACCGGCCGACCCGGACGAGCGTCTCGGCCGGCGCCGGGGAACCCCGGCGGCCACGGCCGCGGTGGCGGCCAGATCGACACCGTCCGGGCCCGGCCGGGTCCAGTCGGTGGCTGTGTCGGTGACCGCCACAGCCTGGGGTTCGCCGTCCCGTTGGGCGCTGCGGTCGGCGGCGGCCAGCCCGGCCACGCCGCCCCGCTTGCGCCCGACGCCGGGAACGTCGGTCACCGATGCCCCCGGCGGTTCGGCGGCCAGGGGGGTGTCGGTCACCGTGTCGACATCGTCGGGACGCTTGGCCCGCATGCGGGCCGGCAGCAGCCCGTTGCGCCGGGCCCGGCCCGCCCTGGTCCCCCCGGTGGGCCGGGCCTCTGGGCCGCCAGCGGCTCCGGGTCGGCGGTGCGGCCCTCCGGATCGTCGGGATCCCCCTCGGTGGCGGCACCCCGACCCTCGGCCACCGAGGCCGCGGCCGCGCCGGCGCCGCCCGCGGCGGCGGCCGCCGCTCCCGTTCCGGCGTCCTGGCGTTCGGGGGTGACAACCGGGTCGTCCGTGAGGTAGTGCCCACCGGTGGTGCTGTCGGGGTGGCCGCCACCGGAGCCGGCGTCCTCGGCCAGTGGGGCCACGACGTCCGTCGGCTCGGTGATGGGGGCGACGGTCGACGCGGCTCCTCCATCCACGCTGTCGGACGACCGGCTCGGGCTGGCCGCACCGGGCCGCACCGAATCGAGGTCGAACTCCCAGGGCCGCCGGTCGACGTCGGTGCTGTCGGTCTCGTCGAGCGATCCGAGGGCTACGTCGTCGTCGCCGAACATGGCCGGCTCGAACTCTTCGTCATGGGCGATCCAGTCGGCGTCCTCTTCCCGCCAGGACGGCGCTCCGATCCCGGATCCGGAACCCTCGTCGCCCGAGTCGCGGGCCAGCACGGCAGGGACCTGCCCGGTCGGGGGCTCGGTCCAGTGGGGCAGCTCGGTGGCGGCGCCGCTGCTACTCGGTACCGCCGTCTGGCCCGGGTTGACCGGGCGCACGGCCGTCGCGCCGGGGTCGGCGGCGGGCTCGCCGGTGAGCCGGACCTTGGGCTGGCCGAGCTCGTCGCCATCCGTGCCCGATCCGTCGTACCCCACCGGCCCGTCGTCGGGCGCAGGGGGGGGCGGCCACCCGGACTCGGCGGCCGGTTCTACCTCTCGGGAGACCGCCGGGACGGCGGCGGTGACCTCGCCGGCCGGCTCGGCGCCGAAGATCCGGACCCTGTCGGTGGGCGGGCCGGTCGCTCGGGACGCGACTCGGAACGGTCGGTCCGTGTCACATCGTCTTCCGACCGGTCAGGGACGTCGTCCACGTCGGTTGTTTCCTCCCGTCGCCTGGCCGGGCACGGCCCGGCCAGGCGTCAGATCTCGAGGAGCTCCTGCTCCTTGTGAGCCAGCAGCTTGTCGATGGCAGCCACCTGGTCATGGGTAATCTTGTCGAGGTCCTTCTCCACCCGCTCGAGCTCGTCACTGGAGAGGTCCCCTTCCTTCTGCATGCCGTCGAGCTCGTGGCGAGCGGCCCGGCGGGCGTTCCTGACCGCCACCCGACCTTCCTCGGCCTTGCCCTTGACCACCTTCACCAGCTCCTTGCGGCGCTGCTCGGTGGGGACCGGGAAGGACAGCCTGATCACCGTGCCGTCGTTCGACGGGGTGATACCCAGATCGGATCCCTGCAGGGCCTTCTCGATGGCCGCCAGCGAACCCTTGTCGTAGGGCGATACCACCAGCAGCCTGGCCTCGGGCACGCTGAAGCCGGCCATCTGGCGGAGCTCGGTCTCGGCGCCGTAGTAGTCGACCTTCAGGTGCTCGACCAGGGCCGGGGTGGCCCGGCCGGTGCGGATGGCACCGAACTCGGACAGGACGTGGTCGACCGCCTTGGCCATGTGCTCCTTCGCGTCCGCCACCACCAGTGCGATCAGGTCGTCATCCATTAGCGAACCAGCGTAGCCAGCGGGGTCGGACCCCACCCAGACGAGCACGCCACCTGGGATTTCATCGGACGAGCGTGCCGATGGGGTCGCCGCCGAGCGCCTTGTGGATATTGCCCGGCTCCATCAGGTCGAACACCCTGATGGGCAGGCCGTTGTCCATGCAGAAGGTGATGGCGGTCAGGTCCATCACCCGCAGGTCCTTGGACACCACCTCCATGAAGGAGATCTCGTCGTAGCGGGTGGCCGTGGGGTCGAGCCGGGGATCGGCCGAGTAGACACCGTCCACGCCACCGTGGGTCCCCTTGCACAGCAGCTCGGCCTCGATCTCGGCTCCGCGCAGGGCGGCCGAGGTGTCGGTGGTGAAGTACGGGTTACCCATCCCCGCGGCGAACACCACGACCCTGCCCTTCTCGAGGTGCCGGATGGCGCGGCGCCGGATGTAGGGCTCGGCCACTTCGGCCATCTGCACGGCGGAGAGCACCCGGGTCGCCTGACCGTGGTGCTCGAGCGCATCCTGAAGGGCCAGTGCGTTGATGACCGTGCCCAACATCCCCATGGTGTCCGAGGTGGCCCGGTCCATGCCGGCGCCCGCCCCGGTGGTGCCCCTCCAGATGTTGCCCCCGCCGACCATGACGGCCAGCTCGAGGTCGAACTCGCTCCGCGAACTGGGCGATCTCTACGGCCAGCCGCTCCACCACCGTGGCGTCGATGGTCTCGTCCGAGGCCGATGAGGCGAGTGCCTCCCCGGACATCTTCAGGACGATGCGTCTCCGTTCACCCACCGCAGCCTCAGTCGCCCACGACGACCTGGGCGAACTGCGCCACCTTGGCCGGCCCGAGGAGCTTGGCGATGGTCTGCTTCTCGTCTTTCACGTAGGGCTGGTCGAGCAGGACCCGCTCCTTGTACCAGCCGCCCAGCCGGCCCTCGACGATCTTGGGCAGCGCGGCCTCGGGCTTGCCCTCGTTGCGGGCGATGTTCTCGACCGTCTCGCGCTCGGCGGCCACTTCGTCCTCGGGGACCTCGTCCCGGGAGATGTAGAGGGGACGGGCGAAGGCGATGTGGGCGGCGATGTCGTGCGCCAGCTCGGGGGTCCCGCCGGCGAGGGCCACGACGACGGCGTTGACACCGCGGCCGGCCTGGGTGTGCAGGTAGGAGTCGACCACCCCACCTGCGGGTGCCTCGATGCGCACGACCCGGCCCACCGAGATGTTCTCCTTCAGCGTGAGCTTGAGGTTGTCGATCTCGTCGGACCGCTCGTCGATGGCCGACTCCCCCTTGGCGGCCACCAGATCGGCCAGCGAGGAGACCAGGGCCACGAACTGGTCGGACTTGGCCACGAAGTCGGTCTCCGACCGGAGCTGGACGATCGAGGCCACGCCGTCGACGCGACCGATGGCCACGGCCCCCTCGGAGGCGTCACGGTCGGCGCGCTTGGCCTGGCTGGCCTTGCCCTGCTCGCGAAGCAGCTTGATGGCCTGGTCGATGTCCCCCTGCGCCTCTTCGAGGGCCTTTTTGGCATCGAGCATTCCCACGCCGGTGAGCTGGCGGAGCTTCTGGACATCCTTGGCGGTGAATTCGGGCACGGTCAGCTCTCCTCGGTCGGTGGGGTCGTCTCGGCGGCCGGCTCGGCCGGGGCCGGCTCGGTGGCGGCGGACTCGACCGGGGCTGCCACCGTCTCGATCGGGGCTGTGGCGGTGGTAGCGGTCTCGGTCGGGGCTGTGGCCACCGGCTCGGCCGGGGCGGGCTCTGTCGCCGAACCTGCGGCCGGGGCCGGGGCGGCTGGTGCGGCCGGGGCGGCCGGCTCGGCCGGGGCGGGCTCTGTCGCCGAACCTGCGGCCGGGGCCGCCGGTGCGGCCGGGGCCGGTGCGGCCGGAGCCGCAGCCGCAGGTGCGGCCGGGGGTGCCGGGGCCGGTCGTTGCTGAGCGATGAACCGGCCCTCGACGACGGCGTCGGCCACCACCCGGCACAGGAGGGCGCCAGAGCGGATGGCATCGTCGTTCCCGGGGATGACATGGGTGATCACATCGGGATCGCAGTTGGTGTCGACCACGGCCACGACCGGAAGCCCGAGCTTGTTGGCCTCGGTCACCGCGATGTGCTCCTTCTTGGTGTCGATCACGAAGATGGCGTCCGGGAGACGCTCGAGGCTCCGGATCCCGCCCAGGTTGCGCTGGAGCTTCTCGAGCTCGCGGGTGTGGCGCAACGCCTCCTTCTTCGGCATGGCGTCGAAGTCCCCGGCCTTCTGCATGGCCTCGAACTCCTTCATCCGCTTCACCCGCGTCGACACGGTCTGGAAGTTGGTCAGCATGCCGCCCAGCCAGCGCTCGTTCACATACGGCATCCCGCACGCGTCGGCGTAGATGGCCACCGGACCCTGGGTCTGCTTCTTCGTCCCCACGAAGAGGATGGTGCCGCCGCCGGCCACGAGGTCACGGATGTAGCCGTAGGACTCCTCGATCCCCTTCATCGTCTGGCGAAGGTCGATCAGGTAGATCCCGTTGCGCTCCCCGAGGATGAACCTTCGCATCTTGGGGTTCCAACGGCGGGTCTGGTGCCCGAAGTGGACGCCCGCGCCCAGCAATTGCTTCATCGTGACGACGGCCATGGAATTGCTCCTTGTAACGGTTGTCATTCACCGACCACACACCCCTGGCTGAGGGGCGACCGTGGACGCGGTCGGGTGCGTGCTAGATCCCGCATGTACGCCCCGCCGGTTGACGGGGCACACCCATGGTAGTGCCCGAACCAGCGGTGCTCCACTCGGAGGGCCCGTTCCCGGGCCCGCGGACTCAGCCGGCAGCCCTGGTGGGCACCCGTTTGGAGCCCGGGGCGGAGGCGCCCGCAGCCGCCTTGGGACCGGAGTCCTTGGTCCGTCGGCCCCCTTCGGGCCGATCGGCCAGCTTGGCCCGGAGCTGCAGCACCGCCTTGGTGTGGATCTGGCAGACCCGGGACTCGGTGACCCCCAGGATGTCGCCGATCTCCGCCAGAGTCAGTCCTTCGTAGTAGTAGAGGGTGAGGACCGTCTTCTCGCGTTCGGCCATCTGGCTCACCGCCTGGATCAGCGCCTCCTTGGTCTCTTTCACCTCGAAGGTGTCCATGGGCCCGGCGTTGCTGTCGGGCAGCGTCTCCCCCAGCGTCGACCGGTCGGACCGGTCTCCGCCCCGGAACACCTCGTCCAGCGCGACCACACCCACGAACGAGATCTTCCGCAGCGCCGTCTGGAACTCGGCATCGGTCATCTCGAGGTCGGCCGCCACCTCGGCGTCGGTCGGTGTCCGGTGCAGGGTGGCCTCGAGCTTGGAGTACGACTGCTCGACTGCCCGGGCCTTGGCCCGGACCGACCGCGGGACCCAGTCGATCGAACGGAGCTCGTCGATGATGGCGCCCTTGATCCGGGGGATGGCGTAGGTCTCGAACTTGATGTTTCGCAGCGGCTCGAAGCGCTCGATGGCGTCGATCAGGCCGATGATCCCGTAGCTGGCCAGGTCGGCCTCGTCCACGTGCCGGGGAAGCCCGACCGACACCCGGCCGGCCACGTACTTGACCACCGGGGCGTAGTGCACGATGAGCTGGTCCCGCAGCTTCCGCTCCCCGGTCTTCTTGTACTCGGCCCACAGAGCATCGATGCCGTGTCCCGCTGTCTCCCGTTGCGTCGGCAATTGTCCCCTTAGGCCCGTGGATGCGTTCCCGAATAGACAGTCAGCAAGCGTTCCTTGCTCACATGAGTGTAGACCTGCGTGGTCTGCAAGCTGGCGTGACCCAGCAGTTCCTGCACCACCCGCAGGTCGGCGCCCCCATCCAGAAGGTGGGTGGCGAAGCTGTGGCGGAGGGCGTGGGGGTGGGTCGGGACGGGCGAACGGCGATCGAGGAGCCGCCTGACGTCCCTCGGCCCGAGCCGGTTTCCACGGCGGTTGTAGAAGAGGGCCCCCGCAGGGCTGTCCGCGCCGGCCAGGGTCGACCTCGGTCCCCCCAGCCAGGCCCGAACGGCTTCGGCGCCACGTTGGTGGATGAGCACCTGCCGCTGCTTGGAGCCCTTGCCGGTCACCGTGACCACCCGGCGGGCCAGGTCGAGGTCGTCCACGTCGAGCCCGCACAGCTCGGCCACCCGCAGTCCGCTCCCGTACAGAAGCTCCAGCACGGCGTCGTCCCGGCGATCGATGGCCGGCGTGACCCCGGAAGGCGCGGGATCCGTCGGCTCCAACAGCTCGCCGAGCTCGGCATGGCCGAGGACGCGGGGAAGCCGGGAGTCGGGCGTGGGAGCCGACAGGCGGATCGACGGGTCCGAGTCCACCATGCCCCGCCTCACGCACCACTGGAAGTACGACCGCAGCGAAGCGGCGGTGCGGGCGATGGTGGCCCGTGAGTACCGGCGGGTGGCCATGAAGGCCAGGTACCGCCGGAGCAGGATGCGGTCGACGTCACCGGGGCCCTCCGCCCCGCCCCGCCCGGCCCAGTCGGCGAACCGCTCGACGTCCGACGAGTAGGCCCGCACCGACGCCGGCGACAGACCGCCCACCGACCGACGGAAGGCTTCGATCTCCCAGGACACACGAAAACAGTACCTGTCCAGTAGCGGCGTACCCGGCATCTACCCGAATCCAGCTCCGGCAGCCACGATCCCCGTGCCCGCGGCCGGGGCGCGGCCGGGACGGGGAATTCCAGCGTCACACGAATGACAGGGCTAACGTCAGGACGTCACCTACTGTTTTCACGTTTCTCACGACCGTTCGTAAGCGACGTCAGGGCTGGTTCGTGTGGCCGACGGGTCTCATCCGTTCCGGTCACAGCCAGCGTTCCAAAAGGGGGAACATGTCAGATCGAATCGACCGACGCTCATTCTTGGCCCGGGGGGCGGCCACCGGTGCGGGCATCGCCGCCATCGGCTCCTCCGGGGGTCTCCTGGCCGCCTGCAGCTCGAGCTCGACTCCTTCCAAGAGCGCCGGCACCCACCCCAGCGGCATCTCCACCGCCACCCCGAAGAAGGGCGGCCAGCTCATCTTCGGGGTCGACGCCGAGGAGAAGGGGTTCTCGACCACCCAGGGGACCTTCGACGAGGTGGGGCTCCTCTACGCCCGCACCGTGTTCGACCCCCTCATGATCATCGCCGACGACGGCACCCCGCAGCCCTACCTGGCCCAGTCGGTCACCCCCAACGCCGACTACACGGTGTGGACCATCACCCTGCGGCCCAATCTCGTCTTCCACAACGGCGCGCCCTGCGACGCCGCCGCCCTGGCCTCCAACTTCGAGCAGCAGCAGTCATCGGCGCTGACCGGTCCGGAATTCACCAGCTTCAGCAACATCGCCGTCACCAGCCCCCTGACCGTGACCGTGACCATGAACTCGCCGTGGGTGCCCTTCGACTACTACCTGGCCGGCGGCATCGGTGGCCAGATCGCCTACGTCGCCGAGCCCAACTGGTTGAAGTCCGGCAGCCAGACCAATCCCATCGGGACCGGTCCCTTCGTCTTCCAGGAGTGGATCCCGAACGACCACTTCACCGCCACCGCCAACCCCCACTACTGGCGCCCGGGGCTGCCCCACCTCGACAGCATCACCTACAAGCCCATCCCCGATCCCGACCAGCTGCTGGCCACCTTCCAGTCCGGCGGCGTCGACATCATGCACACCGACACCGCCAACGCCATCCAGGCGCTGCGGAGCGACACCTCGCTCGGCTACATCGACGACTCGGAGCACATCGCCGGCGAGCCGGACATGGGGTGCCTGCTGCTCAACCTGTCCAAGCCGCCCTTCGACAACCTCAAGCTGCGCCAGGCCACGGCCTACGCCATCAGCTCGGCCCAGTACGTGTCGATCATCGACGACGGGGTCAACCCCACCTCGAACGGGCCGTTCACCGCCACCTCCCCCTACTACGCGTCCGACAGCCAGTACCCCAAGTACGACCCGGCCAAGGCCAGCCAACTGGTCAAGGAGGTCCAGCAGGAGACCGGCCAGCCGGTGACCGTCACCCTCAACCACACCCCCGATGCCACCACCACGAAGATCGCCGAGTACCTGCAGGCGAAGCTGCAGACCGTCGGCATGACCGTCACCCTCGCCCCGGTCCAGCAGGCGCAGATCATCAACACCGCCCTGCTCGGCACCTTCGAAGGCCAGCTGTGGCGGCAGTTCGGGGCGGTCGACCCCGACCTCAACTACATCTTCTGGAGCCCGACCAACATCAACTCCGCCGTTCTCCATCAACATGGCCCGCAACACGGACCCGAACATGCAGACGGCCCTGATCAAGGGACGCCAGTCCCCCTCCCAGGCCGACCGGGTGGCCGCCTACCAGGAGGTGGACAGGCTGATGGGCACCGACATCCCCTACATCTGGTACGACCGGACCGTCTGGGCCATCGGGGCCAAGCCCCAGGTGGAGAACTTCAACAACCCGACCACGCCGACGGGCGCCCCGGCCTTCGCGCTGATCGGCGGCGCCATCTGGCCCACCCAGATCTGGCTGAACTCCTGACCTCCGGCGGCCGGCCGGCGCGAAACGCCAGGCCGGCCGTGCCATGATCGAGCCATGAGCCGCATCCTGGTGGTCGAGGACGACGAGCGGATCCGGTCGTCCATGCGCCTCGCGCTCGAGGACGAGGGCTACACCGTCGAGGACGTGGCCAGCGGCGAGGACGCGGTGGCCCGCTTCAACGAGGAGCCCTTCGAGCTGGTGCTCATCGATCTGATGCTCCCCGGCATCGACGGGTTCGAGACCTGCCGGGACCTGCGGCGCCACAGCACGGTGCCGGTCATCATGGTCACGGCCCGCTCGGACACCCACGATGTGGTGGCCGGGCTCGAGGCCGGGGCCGACGACTACGTGACCAAGCCGTTCGTGGCCAAGGAGCTGGCCGCCCGGATCCGGGCCCTCCTCCGCCGATCCCGGCCCGACGACGCCGGCGACTCGGTGCTCACCTTCGGCGACGTGGAGATCGAGCCCGACGCCGGCGTGGTCCGCCGCAACGGCGAGGAGGTCCACTGCACCCGGACCGAGTTCCGGCTGCTGTGCGAGCTGGCCGATCACCCGGGCAAGGTCCTCAGCCGCGAGCACCTGCTCGAGCGGGTGTGGGGCTACGACTACTTCGGCGACGGTCGGCTCGTCGACGTCCACGTCCGCCGGCTGCGGACCAAGGTGGAGCCCGACCCGGCCAATCCCCGGTTCATCCTCACCGTCCGGGGCATGGGCTACAAGCTGGCGGTGTGACCGGTGGCCCCGGCCGATCCATTCCCCGGGCCGGAACCATCGATCCCGTGGTCGACCATGGGATCGGCCGACGGGCACGGGCCGGCCGACGGATCGGCCGACGGGCACGGGCCGGCCCGGTCACGCGCGGCGCGCCGGAGCCACCGGACGCACCTCTCGGGCGGCCTCGGGCTCCGGGCCCGGGTGACGGCGACGTTCGCCATCGGCGCCTTCGCCCTGTCCACCATCATGGCCGGCATCACCTACTTCACCGCCCGGCAGAGCTTCCTCAACGAACGCCAGACGACCGACCAACGCCAGGCGTTCGCCAACGCCTCACTGATCCAGAACTCGCTGCGCTCTCCGGGCATCAAGGTCGACCAGCTGCTGGAGCAGGTCGACACACTGCCCGGCTCGCTGCTCGGTGCTGCGCAGCGCCGGGCAGTGGTACGCCACCTCGATCTCGGTGGGCAAGAGCGCCATCCCGGCCCAGGAACGCACCCTGGTGCTGTCGGGGACGCCGGCCTCCCAGCTCTTCTCGATCAGCGGCACACCCCAGCTGGTCATCGGCGTGCCCCTGCCCGCCGTGCACGCCGCCTACTTCGAGGTGTTCTCCCTCGACGAGCTGGAAGGCACCCTGCGCACCCTGGCCTTCGCCCTGGCGGCCGCCGCCCTGGTCACCACGCTGGCCGGGGCCGCGCTCGGTCGATGGGCCAGCGGGCGGGCCCTGCGGCCGCTGGCCGGCGTCACCGAGGCCGCCGTGGCCATCGCCGGCGGCCAGCTGGACACCCGGGTGGAGGCCGGTGACGACGTCGACCTCCAGGAGCTGGCCTCGGCCTTCAACCAGATGACCGCCAACCTCCAGGACCGGATCGAGCGGGAGGCCCGGTTCACCTCCGACGTCAGCCACGAGCTGCGCTCGCCCCTGACCACCCTCTCGGCCACCGTCGGCGTGCTCGAAGGGCACCGGAGCGAGCTGGGCCCCCGGGCCCGGAGCGCGCTCGATCTCCTCGACGGGGACCTCCAACGGTTCACCCGCATGGTCGACGACCTGCTGGAGATCTCCCGGTTCGACGCCGGTTCGGCCGAACTGTCGCTCGACGAGGTCGACCCCGGGGAGCTGGTCCGCCAGGCGGTGGCCGCCTCCGCCCCCGACGGCGAGGACGGCCGCCGGGCCCCCTGACCTTCCCGGTGGTGGTCTCCCCCGACGTCGAAGGCCTCCGGCTCCGGGTGGACAAGCGTCGCTTCGAGCGGGTGATGGCCAACCTGTTGGAGAACGCCGCCCTCTACGCCGGCGGCGTGACCCGGGTCGTCGTGGAACGCAATCCACACGGTCCCGGCGGTCGCCGAGCCGCCGAGGTCCATCCGGGTCATCGTGGAGGACCACGGCCCGGGCATACCCGAGCACGAGCGCCAGCACCTCTTCGAGCGCTTCTACCGGGGCGGCCGGGCCGGCCAGCGGGCCTCGAGCGACGGCACCGGTCTCGGGCTGTCCCTGGTGGCCGAGCACGTGCGCCTCCACGGCGGCGCGGTCTGGATCGAGGACGCACCGGGGGGTGGTCCCGGTTCATCGTCGAGCTGCCCTTCGCCTCGGATGACTCGTCGTGGGCACGGTCCCGTGAGCCGCCGCGCCGTCCGGGTTGTGGCCGGCCTGCTCGCCCTGGTGGCCCTCGGGACCTCGGCGTGTGGCATCCCCACCAACGGGACCCCGACCGCCATCGCCAAGGCGGACGTGCCCTTCCACCTGCTCAGCCCGGTCACCTCGACCACCGTGCACCCCCTGACCGCCCCACGTGACGGTGCCGGCGACCATCTACCTGGTGGCCCCCGCCCAGCACCTCGTCGCCGTGTCCCGCAACGTGCCCGTCCCGGCCACCCTCACCGAGATCCTCGGGGCCCTGCTCGAAGGGCCCACCGCGGCCGAGTCGGAGTCCGGCCTCCAGAGCTTCCTGACCGGAAGCACCACCCAGGTGACGGCCACGGTCGCCGGCGGCATCGCCACCGTCGACTTCTTCTCGCCAACCCGGTCCAGGTGGTCGGGCCCGACCAGACCCTGGCCATCGCCCAGGTGGTCTTCACGGCCACCGAGCAGCCCGGGGTGACCGGGGTCGTCTTCGAGATCGACGGCCAGCCCATCGACGTGCCCACGGCCAGCGGCGCCGAGGTGCCCGGGCCGGTCAATCGCTCCTCGTACAGCCCCAGGCCCCCCTGCCCTGATCGGGGCCGGTGGCTCAGGAGGTGCCGGCCTCCGCCCAGGGGATCCGGGGGGCGTCGGGCCAGAGGTGCTCGAGGTCGTAGAACTCCCGGGCCTCGTCCAGGAAGACGTGCACCAGGAAGTCGCCGTAGTCCATCAGTACCCAACGGGCGTCGTCGAGCCCCTCCACCCGGACCGGCTGGCGCCCCTGCTCGGCTCTTCACCTGCCGCTCCACCTCGTCGACGATGGTCCGGACCTGGCGGACGTTGCGCCCACTGGTGATCACGAAGGCGTCGGTGAGCCCGAGCAGCTCGCCCATGGCCAGGATGACGGTGTCCTCACCCGATTTGGCGTCGGCGGCCCGGGCGGCCACGATACACGCTTCGGGACAGGTCGGCTCATCGTGGTCGACGACGGGAGCGGCACTGATTGTGTCAACGGTGACCTCCTTGTGGCGCCGGGGCGCCGCGGGTCTCGGTGGATTCGGAATCGAGAGCGGTGAGGTGGACGACGGGCGACGACGGGGCGAGGGCGGCCGCCGGGGTCACCACCGGGGGACGGGCGAGCGGTCCGTGCCATGGCCACGATCAGCATAGTGAGGGCCAGGCACGCCGCGATCACCACGGCACAGCCGATCGAGATCCGCCGGCGCCGCCGCCGGGCGGCACGCAACTGCCGGCGGCCTTCGGTCCTCGGATCGGGGCTCCGTTCCAGCTCGGGCCGGGGGTCTTCCGGGCTGTCGGCGGGGGCCGCCACGGCAACGGCCACCGCATCGCCGGCGGCCACCGCGACGCTGTCGGCCGGCGCATCGTTGCCCACCGGCCCATCGCCGGCCGGCGGCTCGCCCACCGTCAGGCCGACCTCCTCGGTCGGAGCACCCGAGGGGCCGGGCAGCGCTGTCCCTCGGCGGGGGTGCGGACGGAATGACTGTGTGGTGCCCGAATTGGTCGGCGTCGTCCGCACGCTCATCTCCCCGTAGCGTACAGACCCAGCTGCTGGATGCAACGGATCACCGCCTCGGGCACCAGGCCGTCCACCGGCAGTCCCGCCTCCAGCCGGTCCCGCAGCTCGGTGCTCGAGACGTCGAAGGGCGCCACCGGCACCGTCACGGCCCGCCAGCCCGGCGGAGGGAGGACCGGCGCCGCCCCGGGCCGGCCCACCACGGCCAGGGTGACCAGGTGGCGGAGGGTCGGCTCGTCCTGCCAGGTGGTGAGACCGGCCACCACGTCCGACCCCACCACCAGGAAGAGCTCGGCGCCGGGCATCTCCCGCTGCAGCTGCCGGACGGTGTCGATGGTGTAGGACGGGCCCCCCCGGTCGATCTCCATCCGGCAGGGCTCGAGGCCGGGCCACTCGGCCACGGCCGCCTCGACCATGGCGAACCGGTCCTCGGCCGGGGTCAGCGGTCCGCTGCCCCTCCTTCTGCCAGGGCTGGTTGGCCACCACCAGGAGCATCCGGTCGAGGCCCAGGGCCGTGCGCACCGCCTCGGCCACCTCGAGATGGGCGGTGTGGACGGGGTCGAAGGTCCCCCCGAAGATGCCCGATCCGGGCGCCCGGCTGACCCACCGCTAGGTCCCGGCGAGTGCGGCCACCACCGGTGCGAACGCCTCCATCTCCGCCTCGTGGACCACGATGTAGGAGAAGCCGAACCGCTCCCGGCGCCCGCGCAGGGTCTCGGCGATCTGGTCGGTGGTGCCGATCAGGGCGATCGGCGATCCCTCGACCTGCTCGGGGGTCACCGACAGCACGCTGGCCAGCCGGGCCACGGCCTCGTCCCGGTTGGGCACGATCTGGACGAGGAAGGTCAGGCACTGGAGCTCGAGCTGGTCGAACCGGGCGCCGGCCGCCTCCCGGATCCACTCGATCCGCTGGTGGTAGTACTCGGCGGTGGTGGTCTCGAGGACCTCGGGGCCGATGTAGCCGGCGGCCAGGCTCGGGTTCACCCCGACGATGTCGGCCTCCCGGGCGGCGATGCCCAGCACCCGGCGGCCGCCGCCGCCGATGATGATGGGCGGATGGGGCCGCTGGGCCGGGGTCGGCGTCCCCGACGGCCCCGGTGATCTGGTAGTGCTCGCCCGGTGAAGGTGGTCTCGCCCGTCGACCACAGGGACTTCAGCACCGCCAGGCTCTCGGCCATGCGGGCGATCCGGATGCCGGGCGGCGTCGGCTCCGATGCCCGACTGCTCGTAGTCGCTGGTCATCCAGCCGGCGCCCAGGCCGAACTCCACCCGACCCTCGGAGAACAGGTCGAGGGTGGCGATCTCCTTGGCCAGCACGACCGGGTGCCGGTAGTCGTTGCCGAACACCAGCGAGCCGACCCGCAGGGTGGTGGTGGCCTCGGCGGCCACGGTCAGGGCCACCAGCGGGCCGAACTGGTCCTCGAAGTGGTCGGGGATGAACAGGGTGGAGTAGCCGAGGTCCTCGATCTTCCGGGCCGTGTCCCGCCACGCGGCCCGGTGTCGGCCTTGGACAGCTGGACGCCGAATCGAAAGGGATGCATGGTCCGAGCCTAGGTCGGGAGGCTTTACGCTGGTGGCGTGGCCCGACTCAACCCGTGCCCGACCTCGTGGGCCCCTGACTCCTGGAGGTCGAAGCCGGCCGCCCAGCAGCCGGTGTGGCCCGACGAGGGCGAGCTCGAAGCGGGTCCACGCCCAGCTGGCGGCCTGCCGCCCCTGGTCTTCGCCGGCGAGGCCCGGCACCTGACCCGGGCCCTCGGGGCAGGCGGCCGACGGGCGGGCCTTCCTGCTGCAGGCCGGCGACTGCGCCGAGTCGTTCTCCGAGTTCAGCGCCGACGCCATCCGCGACAAGCTCAAGGTCATCCTGCAGATGGCCGTGGTCCTGACCTACGGCGCCGGCGTGCCGGTGGTCAAGGTGGGCCGCATCGCCGGCCAGTTCGCCAAGCCCCGCAGCTCCCCCACCGAGCGGGTCGGCGACCAGGTGATCGACTCCTTCCGGGGCCACATGGTCAACGACGACCTGCCCGAGCGCGCCGCCCGGGTCCCCGATCCCGACCGACTGGTCGCCGCCTACCACCAGTCGGTCTCCACCCTCAACCTGCTGCGGGCCTTCACCAAGGGGGGGTTCGCCGACCTCAGCCAGGTCCATGCCTGGAACCAGGAGTTCGTGGCCTCCTCCACCGAGGGGCGGCGGTTCGAGGACATCGCCGAGGGCATCGACCGGGCCCTCCGGTTCATGGCGGCGTGCGGCATCAACCTGACCGCCGAGGACACCCTGCACGAGGTGGACTTCTGGACCAGCCACGAGGCGCTGATCCTCGACTACGAGGAGGCGCTGACCCGGCGGGACTCGCTGACCGACGAGTGGTACGACTGCTCGGCCCACATGCTGTGGGTGGGCGAGCGGACCCGCCAGCTCGACGGCGCCCACTGCGAGTTCCTGTCGGGGATCCACAACCCGGTCGGCTCCAAGGTCGGGCCCGACGCCGGCCCCGACGACGTGGTCGCCCTGTGCGAGCGCCTGAACCCCGGACCGGGTCCCGGGTCGGCTCACCCTCATCACCCGGCTCGGCGTCGACGCCGTCGAGGCCGGCCTGCCCCCGCTGCTCCGGGCCGTCCGGGACGAGGGCCACCCGGTGGTGTGGGTGTGCGACCCCATGCACGGCAACACCTTCACCGCCGAGGGCGGGCCAGAAGACCCGGCGCTTCGACGACATCATCGGCGAGCTGCAAGGGCTTCTTCGCCGCCCACCGTGAGGTCGGGACCTGGCCCGGCGGGGTCCACGTGGAGCTCACCGGCGACGACGTCACCGAGTGCCTGGGCGGGGTCGAGGACATCGTGGAGGACCAGCTGCACCAGCGCTACACCACCACCTGCGACCCCCGCCTCAACGCCCGCCAGTCCCTCGACCTGGCCTTCGCCGTGGCCGAGCTGCTGCGGGGCTGACCGGGGCGTCGCCGAGCTGCTGCGGGGCTGACCGGGGCGTCGCCGAGCTGCTGCGGGCTGACCAGGGGTCGTTGACCTGTCCGCGCCCAGCGGCGAGAATGGGCCGGCCTCCGAGCGGGCGACTGGACCGGGGCAGCCGTCGGCGACGCAGCCGTGCCGATCCCCGGACGCCGGATCCGCCCGCACAACCCATGGAGATGCCCTTCACCATGACCGTTCCCGCGCCGCCCGAGCCAGCACCGGTCCTCCGGTCGCCGATCGGGACCGGCCGCGCTCGGCCGTCGGCTGGCGGTGCCGGCAGCGGCCTGGCCTGTGCCTGGTGCGGCCTGCTGGTGCCGGCTGGCCGTCGCCGGTCGCCTCGGCCACCGCGGTCGCCGCCGGCCACGTCCAAGGCCGGTGTCCGCCTACTGGCTGGTGGCCATCCGACGGCGGGGTCTTCGCCTTCGGCGGCGCCGGCCTTCTACGGCTCGACCGGCAGCATCCACCTCAACAAGCCGATCGTGGGCATGGCCGGCACGGCCGACAGCCAGGGCTACTGGCTGGTGGCCTCCGACGGCGGGATCTTCGCCTTCGGCGACGCCCGGTTCTACGGGTCGATGGGCGGCATCCCCCTCAACCAGCCGGTGGTGGGCATGGCCGCCACCCCGGACGGCGGCGGGTACTGGCTGGTGGCCTCGGACGGCGGGATCTTCTCCTTCGGCGACGCCGGCTTCTACGGCTCCATGGGCGGCCAGCACCTCAACCAGCCCGTGGTGGGCATGGCCGCCACCACCGGACGGCAAGGGCTACTGGCTGGTGGCCGCCGACGGCGGCATCTTCTCCTTCGGCGACGCCACCTTCTACGGCTCGACCGGCAACATCACACCTCAACCAGCCCATCGTGGGGATGACGGCGCCCACCCGACGGGCGACGGCTACTGGTTCACCGCCTCCGACGGCGGCGTCTTCGCCTTCGGCGACGCCCCGTTCTACGGCTCGCTGGGCGACGTCCCCCAGAGCCGGCCCATCGTGGCCATCACCGCCGACCGCCGTCGGGCAACGGGCTACTGGTTCACCGACACCAACGGGGCCGTGACCGCCTTCGGCGACGCCAGCTACTGGGGCTCGGCCCCCCAGGTCCTCAACGACCCGGTGGTGGGCATGGCCGAGGCCGACGGCACCGGCCGCTTCACCGGCTCGTCCTACCCGTCGGGGAGCTACGGCTACGACATCTCCAACTTCCAGTGCGGCGACCTGCCCCCCGCGCCCCACACCATCGGGGTGGTCGAGGTGGTCGGCGAGTCCTACGGGCAGTCAACCCCTGCCTGGCCGCCGAGGCGCACTGGGCCGGGGGCGGGCTCAACCTCTACATCTACCTGACCTACGGCGCAGCCACCACGACCAGCGCCGACCCGGCCTGCACCACCACGGCCTCCGCCACCAGCCTGCAACTACGGCTTCAACGCCGCCCTCGACGCCTTCGCCAAGGCCCAGGCGGCCGGGGTCAACACCTCGGTGGCCTGGTGGCTCGACGTCGAGCCGACCCCTCGTGGATCCCGCGGTCAACCACCGCCGCCAACGCCGCCCTCGTGCAGGGGGCCATCGACGGCCTGCACTACGAGGGCCTCAACGGGTCGGCATCTACGCCAGCCCCGGAGCCTGGACGGGCATCGTGGGCGACTACCAGCCCCGGCCGTCCCCTACTGGGCGGCCGACTGGGACCTCAACCCGGCCACCACCTGCCAGAACGTGCCAGTCGCTGCTACTCCGGCGCTGCCGGCCGGGGCCCGGTCCAGATCGTGCAGTACAGCTCGCCGAGCTCACCCACCGTACGGCGGCATGAGCACGGCCTACGACGACGACTACGCCTGCTGAACCGGTCGTCGACGGCGGGCTCCGACGGCCTCCGGTCGGCGGCATCGGCGGACGCTACCGTCACCAGGTGGGCGGCGTCGTTGTAGCCGAGCAGGCGCCACCGGCCGCGCGTCGACCTCCCAGGTGGTCAGGGAGGCGTGCTGGGTGCGCAGCTGCAGCCGGGCCCCGTCCAGGCCGCCGGCCACCGGGACCTTGGCCAGCAGCGAGGCCTCGATCACGCCGGCGTGGCAGGCCACCACCACCAGCTGGCCCGGGGTGCCGGCGCCGACCAGGACGTCGAGCGTGTCGGCCACCCGGTCCACGAAGCCGGTCCAGCTCTCGCCGCCCGGGGCGATGGGCCGGCCCGGGTCGGCGTCCCAGTCGAGGGTCGCCGAACCGGGCGGTGAACTCGCCCCAGCTCGAGGCCGTCGGCCTCGCCCGGGTGGAGCTCGCACAGGCCGCACTCGAGTCTGCAGCCGGGGGCGGCGCCGGCGGCGCCGCTCGGCGGCCGTGGCCACCAGGGCCGGGGCCAGCAGCTCGGCCGTCTCGACGGCCCGGGGCAGCACGCTGGCGTAGAGGGCGTCGGCGCCGGCCAGCTCGCCGGTGGCAGCCAGCCGGTCGCGGAGCGCCGCCACCTGGCCGGCGCCCCAGCTCGGTCAGCCCCTGGCAGCCGAGCGGGCCGCCGCACACCCCGGACACGTTGCACACCGCCTCGCCGTGGCGGACCAGCACCATCCGGGTGGCCCGGTGGCGCCGGCCCGACGTCGGGACGGTGCCGGATCCCGGCGGGGGGCGGCCGCGTCGGACCGGCGCTCGCCCGGCGCCGGCCAGACCGTCGAACCCCCCGGCCGCGCGCCGGTCACGCCAGCTCGCCCACGAAGCTGCTCGAGCTGGCGCAGGGTGCGGCACTCGACCACCTCGTCGCAGTGGACGGCGTACTCGCCCACGATCGAGTCGCCCGAGTTCCAGTAGGCCCGGGGCTCGGGGTTGAGCCAGTAGACGTGGCGGGCCCGGGCCTGGAGCTCCTTGACCACCCAGGCCTGGGAGGCGTGGTAGTTGTTGCGGGCGTCGCCGAGCAGCAGCACGCTCGTGCGGGGGGTGATCTCCTCGCCCCACCGCTCCCAGAACACGGTGAGGGCGTGGCCGTAGTCGGAGTGGCCGTCCACCCAGATCACGTCGGCCTCGGTGTTGATCCGGTGCACGGCCTCGGCCGGGTCGTCGACCGCCCTCGAAGAACCGGCTCACCTCGTCGATGCCGTCGATGAAGACGAAGCTGCGCACCTTGGAGAACTGGGAGCTGATGGCGTGCACCAGGTGGAGGGTGAAGCGGGCGAAGGAGGCCACCGACCCCGAGATGTCGGCGATGACCACGATCTCCGGCTTGGACGGCCGGGGGTAGCGGAACTTGGGCTCGACCGGGACCCCGCCGGTGGACAGCGAGTGGCGCACGGTGGAGCGGAAGTCGAGCGGCCCCTTGCGGCCGTGCCGGCGCTTGCGGGCCAGCCGGACGGCCAGCTTGCGGGACAGCGGGCTGGAGGGCCTTGCGCAGGGCCACCAGCTCGTCGCGGGTGGCGTGCATGACGTCGATGTCCTCGGGCAGCGGCTTGCGCAACGACTTGGCCAGGGCCTCGCTCCCCCGGTCGGCCACCAGCCGGCGGCGGATCTCGTCCTCGATCTCCTGGCGCAGCCGGTCGATGCGGGCCTGGAACTCGTCGCGGAGCAGCCGCTCCTCGAGCGGGGTGAGCGTGACCGTCGGTGCCGCCGGTCCGGGGGCGGTCCTCGTCGAGCGCCGAGGTCGTGCCCGGGCCTCGTCCATCAGCCGCTCGAGCACCCGGTCGAGGTCGAGGTTCCGCAGGGTCCGGTAGAGGTAGTAGGTGCCGCCCACCGGCCGGCCCGGCCTCCATGCCGGCGTAGCGGGCCACCGCCTGGCGGGCCACCGCCGCGACCATGCGCGTCGTTGGCTCCGAGCAGGGCCTTGAAGAGCAGCTCGGCCAGCTCCTCGGGGGTCATGCCCTCCTCGCCGCCGCCGCCGCCCTGGCCCCGGCCCTGGCCCCGCCGGTCGCCCGGCCGGCTCTCGCCGTCCGTCGTCGAGCTCCGAGCCGGCCCCGCCCTCGTCCGTCGCCGTCGATCGGTACTCGGGCCCGCGCAGGGAGAAGTAGATCTCGAAGGCCGTCTCGAAGGCCCGCCAGTGGGCGGACGACTTCACCAGGCTGGCGCCCAGGGCGTACTTGAGCGCCTCCCGGTCCTCGAGGGGGACGTGGCGGAGGGCCTCGGCCGCGTCGAGGTGCTCGGTGAGCGACACCGGGATGCCGGCGGCCCGGAGCTCGGCCACGAAGCCGGTGAGGAGGTCGAGCACGACGGTTCCCGGCGCTCAGTCCGGGGTCTCCACCCCGGCCAGCTCCTTGGCCGCCCGGTCGATGTCGATCTGGTACTTGAGCAGGATGTGCAGGGTGTCGCGGGCCTGCTCGGCGTCGATCGACTCGACCCCGAGCACCACCAGGGTCCGGGCCCAGTCGAGGGTCTCGGACACCGACGGGTCCTTCTTCAGCTCGAGGGTCCGGATCGAGCGGACGATCCGGGCCACCTGGTCGGCCAGCGCCTGGCTGATGCCCGGGCACCCGGGTCTCGATGATGGCCCGCTCGCGGTCGAGCTGCGGGTAGTCGATGTGCAGGTAGAGGCAGCGGCGCTTGAGCGCCTCGGACAGCTCGCGGGTGTTGTTGGAGGTGAGGAAGACCAGGGGGATCTGGGTGGCCCGCACCGTGCCCAGCTCGGGGATGGACACCTGGTACTCGGAGAGGATCTCGAGCAGCAGGGCCTCGGTCTCGAGCTCCACCCGGTCGACCTCGTCGACCAGCAGCACCACCGGCTCGGTGGACCGGATGGCCTCGAGCAGCGGCCGGGTGAGGAGGAACTCCTCGGAGAAGATGTCCTCCTCGAGCTCCTGCCACGCCTGGCCGGAGTCGGCCTGGATGCGCAGCAGCTGCTTCTTGTAGTTCCACTCGTAGAGGGCCTTGGACTCGTCGAGGCCCTCGTAGCACTGGAGCCGGATGAGCCGGCTCCCGGTCAGGCGGGCCACCGACTTGGCCAGCTCGGTCTTGCCGGTGCCGGCCGGGCCCTCGACCAGGACCGGCTTGGCCAGGCGGTCGGCCAGGAAGACGACGCCGGCGATGCCGTCGTCGGCCAGGTAGCCGACGCCGGCCAGGCCCTGGCGCACGGCGTCGATGGAGTCGAAGCGGGGCGGCCCGGCCTCCGGGAACCCGGAGGTGATCTCGTCCGACGGGCCGGGCGGCGACCGATCGGTCGCCGGCCCGGTCACGACCGCACCTGCCCGTTGCCCGGCACCACGTACTTGACCGAGGTCAGCTCCCGGAGGCCCATCGGGCCCCGGGCGTGGAGCTTCTGGGTGGAGATGCCGATCTCCGCCCCCAGGCCGAGCTCCTCGCCGTCGACGAACCGGGTGGAGGCGTTGACCACCACGGCGGCGGCGTCCACCTCGGCGGTGAACCGGTCGGCGGCGGCCAGGTCGCCGGTCACGATGGCCTCGGAGTGGCCCGAGCCGTAACCGGGCGATGTGGTCGATGGCCCCGTCGAGGTCGTCGACCACGGCCACCGACAGGGTGAGGCCCAGGAACTCGGTGGCGAAGTCCTCGTCGGTGGCCACGCCCACGCCCGGGCAGGACCGCCCGGGTGGCGGCGTCGCCCAGCAGGTCGACCCCGGCGCAGGGCCCGGGCCACCCGGGGCAGGAAGGCCTCGGCCACCGTCCCGGTGGACGAGGAGCGTCTCGGCCGCGTTGCACACCCCGGGCCGCTGGGTCTTGGCGTTGACCACGATGGACTCGGCCATGGCGAGGTCGGCGGCGCGCGTCCACGTAGACGTGGCAGTTGCCCGCCCCGTCGATCACGTAGGGCACGGTGGCGTGCTCCCGGACCGATGGCGATGCAGCGACGGCCCGCCCCGGGGGATCAGGCAGTCGATGAACCCGTCGAGCTGCATGAACGCCACCGCCGACGTCCCGGCTGGTGTCCTCGACCAGCCCGACCGCGTCGTCGGGCAGCCCGGCCTTGGCCAGCCCGTCGCGCAGGACGGCCGGCGATGGCCAGGTTGGAGGCGATGGCCGACGACGAGCCCCGCAGCAGGACGGCGTTGCCCGGCCTTGAGGCACAGGCCGGCGGCGTCGCTGGTCACGTTGGGCCGGTTCTCGTAGATGATGCCGACCACGCCCGAGGGGGACCCGGACCCGCTCGACCCGCAGCCCGTTGGGACGGACCCACCCGTCGACCACCTCGCCCACCGGGTCGGGCAGGGCGGCCACCTTGCGCAGGCCGTCGGCCATGGCCGGCCACCCGGCCGGCGTCGAGGCGCAGCCGGTCGAGGGAGGTGGCGTCGGCCCCGGCCGCTCGGCCCGGCCGACGTCGGCGGCGTTGGCCGTCGAGGATGCCGGTCCGACCGCTGCTCGAGCAGGTCGGCGGACGGTCGCAGGGCCTCGTCCCGGGCGCGCCGACGAGGCACGGGCCAGCACCCGGCTGGCCGCCTTGGCCCGGCGGCCCAGGTCGATCATGGTGGTGAGGTGGGCTCGATGGCACCGTGTCAGCGTACTTGCCGGCCGGTCGGCACCGCCGTGCCCGGGCCGCCCGGCCGGCTCCGGTTCAGTCGAGCACGACCAGATCGTCGCGGTGGACCACCTCGGCGGGCGACGTCCGTCGGGCAGCTCGTCGGACCGGCGGCCGGCCCACGTCGGCCACCGCGTCGGCCGAGCGTGGCGCACCAGGCCCTTGGCGAAGACGGCGCCGTCGGGGCCGGCGATCTCCACGGCGTCGTCGGCGTCGAAGTCGCCCCGGACCGACGACCACCCCGGCCGGCAGCAGCGAGCGGCCCCGCTCGACCAGGGCCCGGCGGGCCCCGGCGTCGACCACGATGGTCCCCGACGGCCCCGACGGCGAAGGCGATCCACAGCTTGCGGGCCGGCAGGCGCCGGGCCCGGGGCCGGAACCGGGTCCCCACGCCGGGCGCCGACCCGGTCACCGCGGCCAGCACCCCGGGCCGGGAGGCGTCGGCGATGACCGCCTCCACCCCCGACCACACGGCGATCTTGGCCGCGGCCAGCTTCGAGGCCATGCCCCCGCTGCCCACCGCGCGTGCCCGGGCCCCCGGCGATCCGCTCGAGCTCGTGGTCGATCTCGACCACCTCCTCGATGAGCGAGCCGGTCGCGGTCCGGCGGGGGTCCTCGGTGAGCAGTCCGGCGGTGTCGGTCAGCAGGACCAGCAGCTCGGCCCCGACCAGGTGGGCCACCAGGGCGGCCAGCCGGTCGTTGTCCCCGAACCGGATCTCCTCGTCGGCCACGGCGTCGTTCTCGTTGACCACCGGCACCACCCCGAGCTCGAGCAGCCGGGCCAGGGTCTGGCGGGCGTGGAGGTACTGGCTGCCGGTGCACGAAGTCGAGCGGGGCCAGCAGGACCTGGCCGGCGATCAGGCCGTCGCCGCTCCAGGGCGTCGCTCCACACCCGCATCAGCCGGTGCTGGCCGACGGCGGCCACCGCCTGGAGGGTGGCCGGGTCGGTGGGCCGCGGCCGGTCCGGGCGCCAGGCGGTCCACCCGGCGGCGATGGCCCCCGAGGTCACCACCACCACCCGGGTGCCCGCCGGCCCGGGCCTGGGCGACCTCGGCGGCCAGCTTGTCGATGGCGGCGGCGTCCACCCCGCCCGACGGCGGTGGTGACCGAGGAGGAGCCGATCTTGACCACCACGGTCCGGGTCGCCGACGGGCCCGACTCGGCGGTGGCGCCGCGTCACGACCGACGGCGCCGGCGCGGCCGGAGTCGCCGGTGAACTCGGGCTGGTCGCGGTACCAGACGAAGGAGAGCTCGCCGATGTGGACCACGTCGCCGTCGCGGGCGCCGGCCCGGGCCAGGGCCCGGTCGACCCCGATCCGCCGCAGCCGGCCCTGGACGTAGTCGGCGGCCTCGTCGGTGGTCACGTCGTTGAGGGCCACCGCCCGCTCGGCCACCCTGCCCACCACCCGGAAGACGCCCTCCCCGATCCGCTCGACGGCGAACCCCTCGGGCAGGGGCCGGTGGATGACGATGGTCGCCGTCGGCCTCGGGCTCGACGGCCCGGGCCTCGGCCACCAGCCGGGCCAGCCGCCCCACCAGGCTGGTCGATCCCCTGACCGGTGACCGCCGAGATGACCAGGTCGGGCCGGAACGCCGTCCGGTCGGCGCCGGCACGACGGCGCGGCCGCCGTCGCCCGAGGCCGGCGATGCCGGCCATGTCGGCCTTCGACCCCACCACCAGCCGGGGCCGGTCGAGCAGCTCGGGCTGGTAGCGGCCCAGCTCGTCGAGGAGGACCCGGTGCTGCTCGGCCGGCGGCGACCCGGTGACCGGGTCCAGCTCGACCAGCACCACCAGGACCCGGGCCCGGGTGATGTGGCGGAGGAACCGGTGGCCGAGCCCCTTGCCCGTCGGCCGCCCCCTCCACCAGGCCGGGGATGTCGGCCACCGTGAAGTCGGACTCGTCGTCGGCCCGGACCACACCCAGGTGGGGCTCGAGGGTGGTGAAGGGGTAGTCGGCGATCTTGGGCTTGGCCGCCGAGATCCGGGAGATGAGGGTGCTCTTGCCCACGTTGGGGAAGCCCACCAGGGCCACGTCGGCCACCAGGGCCAGCTCGAGGTCGTACCACTGCTCGTGGCCCTTCTCCCCCTGCTCGGCGAAGGCCGGGGCCCGGCGGCGGTTGGTCAGGAAGCTGGCGTTGCCCCGGCCGCCCCGGCCCCCCTCGCCGGCCAGCCACCGGTCCCCGGCGCCGGCCAGGTCGGCCAGCAGCGTCCCGTCGGGCCCTGGGCCCGGGTGCCCACCGGGCACCGGCACCTCGAGGTCGGCCCCCCGGGCCCCGTGCTTCTTCTTGCCCGCCGCCGTGGCCTCCGTCGCCGGCCCGCCGGTGGGGGTGGTCCCGGAAGCCCAGCAGGGAGGACTGGTTGGTGGTGGCCACCAGCCAGACGTCGCCGCCCCGGCCGCCGTCGCCGCCGTCGGGGCCGCCCCTGGTCCACGTGGGCCTCCCGCCGGAAGGCGACCGCGCCCGGCCCCGCCGTCGCCCGCCTTCACGTGGAGTTGTGCCTCGTCGACGAAGCCGGACATGGCCCGATCCTACCGATCGGACCGTCGTCCGCCCCGGAGGTGCCGGACGCGGCCGGTCAGGCGTCGGACCAGCACGGTCCGCCGGAGCGTCGACCACCGCCTCGACCACCCCAGGGACTCGGCCAGTCGCCGGTAGGTGCCGTATCGGCCCGCATGCGAGGCCAGGAACTCCTCCATGGTCTCGGGCAGACCTGGAGGACGGCCGGGGCGTACCGCTCCACCTCCTCCACCGCCTCCGGGTACTCCGCCTTCAGCCGCTCGAGCAGGCGCACCATGGCCGCGGCGCTGAGGGCGTAGTCCTCGACGATGGTCTCGTCGGGCACCCCGAGGAAGGCCAGGATCAGGGCCGAGAGCACCCCGGTCCGGTCCTTGCCGGCGCTGCAGTGGAAGACGGCCGGCAGGGCGTCCGCCCGAGCCCAGGACCTCGAAGGCCCCGGTCAGGGCGGGCGCACCCTCGGTCGACCATGTCGAGCGTAGCGCGAGGCCACGTAGGAGGCCTCGCGCCACGACGGGCAGCTCCTCGGTGGCGGGAGGACGTCGGTGAGGGGCAGGTCGACGTAGCGCACCGGGACCTGGTCCACCGGGAACCGTCCCCGCTGCTCGGCCTCGTCGACCGTCCGGAGGTCGATCACCGTGGCCACCCCAGCTCGACCAGCCGGCGCGTGGTCGTCCTCGCTCAGCCGGTTGAGGCCGTCGGCCCGGAACAGCCGCCGCCAGCCGACCTCGGTGGCCGTCCGCGGTCCGGTAGCCGCCCAGGTCACGGAAGTTGACGCAGCCGTCGAACTCCAGCGTGCGGCTCGGGATGTCGGCCGGGTCGGCGTCCGGCGGGACGGGCGCCGGCTGCGGTCATGGCCCGGAGCGTACCGCCTGCGCCGGCCCCGGCCACCCGGCGCCGCGCCGGTGCCGTTCAGTCGCCGGCGACGACGTCGACCAGCTTGCGGCCCTTGCGGCTGGTGAACTGCACCGTGCCGTCGGCCAGGGCGAAGAGGGTGTCGTCGCCGCCCAGGCCCACGTTGTGGCCGGGGTGGAACTTGGTGCCCCGCTGGCGGACCAGGATGGCCCCGGCCTGCACCGTCGGTGCCGCCGAAGGCCTTGACGCCCAGCCGCTGGGCGTTCGAGTCGCGGCCGTTGCGGGTCGAACCGCCACCTTTGGTCTTGGACATCTGAGCTGCTCCTTGTGCTCGGCCGGCGCCGGGCTCAGCCGGCGGCGTGATGGCGGTGATCGCGATGGTCGAGTACCGCTGGCGGTGACCCCACCGGGTGCTCTGGTTGGACTTGTTCTTGTAGGTGAAGCCCCGGATCTTCGGTCCGAGCTCCTCCCCGACCACCGTGGCCGTCACCGACGAGCCCGGCCAGCTGGCGCCGGGGTGGCCAGCACGGTGTCGCCGTCGACCACCAGCACGGGCGTGAAGCGTCACCTCGGCCCCGGGGGCCTCGCCCAGCAGCTCGACGCGGAGGGTCTGGCCCTCGGCCACCCGCTCCTGCTTTCCTCCGGTTTTGATCACGGCGTACATAGGGATGCGACCTACTACAGCCGGTCTACAGCTCCGGGTCGTCGAAGACGATGCCCCGGCCACCGCACACCTCGCAGGTGGTGGACATCGACTCGATCAGGCCCTCGGACACCCGCTTCCGGGTCATCTCCACCAGGCCCAGCTCCGAGATGTCGAAGACCTGGGTGCGGGTCTTGTCCCGGGCCAGGGCCGAGCGCAGGGCGCTGCCCACCTTGTCCCGGTTCTCCCGGATCTCCATGTCGATGAAGTCGATGACGATGATCCCGCCGATGTCCCGCAGCCGGAGCTGCCGGGCCACCTCCTCGGCCGCCTCGAGGTTGTTGCGGTAGACGGTCTCCTCCAGGTTGGTGGTCCCGACGTTCTTGCCGGTGTTGACGTCGATCACGGTGAGCGCCTCGGTCCGGTCGATGACCAGCGAGCCCCCCGACGGGAGGTAGACCTTGCGGTCGAGGGCCTTGTGCAGCTGCTCGTGGACGTGGTACCGCTCGAAGACCGGCAGCGGCTCCACCTCGGGGTCGAAGTACTCCACCCGGTCGGCCAGCTCGGGGTTGACCGCACCGACGTAGTCGCGGACCTGCTCGTAGAGGGCCAGGTCGTCGATGACCACGGCCCGGTACTCGCGGTTGAGCTCCTCGCGGATGACCCGCACGGCGATGGCCGGCTCCCGGTAGAGCAGGGCCGGCCCCTGACCCTTGGTGGCGGCGGCGGCGATGGCCTCCCACTGCTCGACCAGGCGCTCCACGTCGTTGCCCAGCTCCTCGGCGCTGGCCCCGGCGGCCGCGGTCCGGACGATGAGGCCGTGGCCCTCGGGCCGGACGGCGTCGACGATCCGGCGCAGCCGCTTGCGCTCGGCGTCGTCGAGCCGCTTGGAGATGCCGTAGGCCGTGCTGTTCGGGCACCAGGACCACGAACCGGCCGGGGAGCGAGACCTCCTGGGTGAGCCGGGCCCCCTTGGCCCCGATGGGGTTCTTGGTGACCTGGCACAGGATGGTCTGGCCCGGGCGGAGCAGCTGCTCGATCCGGGGCTGGCCCGGCGAGGCCCGCCGGACTCGACGTCGTCGGTGTCGTAGCGGACGTCGCCGTGGTAGAGCACGGCGTTCTTCGGGCGTGCCGATGTCGATGAAGGCGGCCTCCATCCCGGGCAGCACGTTCTGGACCCGGCCCCGGTAGATGTTGCCGTCGATCTGGGTGGCGTCGTCCGAGGCCCGGGAGACGTAGTGCTCGACCAGGGTGCGCCCCTCGAGCAGGGCGATCTGGGTGGTCTCCGGGCGGACGTGCACGCAGATCATGTACCGGCCGACGGCCTTGCCCCGGCGCTCCCGGCCGCCGCGGCGGCCCTCGGGCCTTCGGCGCCGCGTCGGCCGCCGTGGCGTCCGCGGCGACCGGCTCGGCCCGCCGGCCCCTCGACGCCGTCGGACCGGCCGTCGCGCGCTGGCGCGGACCGGCCGCCGCCCCGCGCCGCCGACCCTGTCGCCGCCGGCCCGCGCCGCCGCACCGGTGCCGGAGCGGCCGGCCGGGTGCCGCCACCCGGCGCCGTTGGCCGGTCGGCCGCCGGGCCGGCGCCGGCGTCGGCCGACCGGCGCCGGGCGGGCCGGCGTGTCGCCGATCTTCGGTCGCTCCGGGGCGACCCGGCGGGACGGCGCCGGCGCACCGCCGGGCCCGGCCGGCGCCGCCGTGGCGCCGGCACGGCCCGTCCGGCACGCCGGTCGGCGCCGTCGTCGCCGGCCCGGTCGCGCCCGTCGGCGCCGGCCGTCGGCCCCGGCCTCGCCGGCGCCGGGCCGGCGCCGCCGCCGGCCGCCCCGGGCGCCGCGGCCCCGCGTCGGGTCCGTCGCGCCGGCTGCCTGCGCCGTCGCCGGCTCGCGTCCCCCGGGCCGACCGCGCCGCCGGGGCCGACCGCTCGCCGTGCGAGCCGCTACCCGAGCGGTCGGCGTGCCCGCGCCGTTGGACTCGTGACCGGCGTGGCTCGTGGCCGCGGTCGAGTCCCGGCGACTCCGCCGGAACCTCCACCGGCTGCCCGGTTGCTCCTTCTGACATCGATATTCCCTTCCGAAACTGCTCATGACGCACGCTCCAAGGCGTGCGCGGCGCGGTCGACGCCTGCGGGGTCCCCCCGACGTCCGAGGGGCTCCTCGCGGATGCCGTCGCGCTCGATCCACTGTTGCGTTCTGCATGCCCGGTCGAGGACCGGGATTCCTCCGGCCGGTGCCACCCGGCGTCCGACCCGTCTGTCGGCGACCCCGGCACGGGGCGACTGCGATCAGGCCCCGGACCAGCTCCACGGGGCGGACCCCGCGGGGCTGGGTGGCCAGCTCGGCCACCAGGTCCACCGACCGTCCCGCTCCCCCGTGCGCCCGGCGTCCCCGGCGGCGTCGGCACACGGCCAGCGCCAGCACCGACGGCCGGAGGTCGTCGTGCTCCTGCCGGCCCTTGCGCTCCCTCATGATGGGGACCGACGGTCGCCGCCAGAGGAGCCGTGCCACCCGGTCCTCGAGCTCGGCCGGCGACAGCCCCGGCGAACGCCATGGTCCACGAGCAGGAGGTGACCACCTGCTGCAGGGAGCCGGCCGCCGCGCTCCACCAGCGCCGCCTCGTCCACCTCGATGCCGTCGGGCAGCAGCGCCGGTGAGCCGGGCCGGCAGCGCCGGCACGTCGACCCCGGCCGTCTCGGGCCGGTCCGTCGTCGAGGACCACGTCGAGGTACTCGGCCAGCGACTCGCACCCGGTGGGCAGGGCCAGCCCGAAGCTGAGCTGCGGCCGGGGCGAGAACCCCTCGGTGTAGGCCAGGGGCAGCTCGGCCCGGCGCAGGGCCCGCTCCCACATCCGGGCCACGTCCCGCTGGCTGGTGAAGCGGATCTTGCCGAGCTTGGAGAAGCGGAAGCGGATTCGCATCTCAGCCTCTCCCCTCTCCGGCCCGCGACCGCGGCGCCATCGCTCCGACCCGGAGGCCGGACCGGCGCCGGACGGCGCCGTGGCCAGGAATCGTACCGGCACCTGGCCCCCGGTTGAGAGATCCTGCCCGGTGCCCTGGCTCCCGCCGGCCGGGGGCACCGCCGAGGCCACCACGTGCTCGATGCCGAACCCGGTACAGGCGCCGCAGTCGTAGCAGGGGGTCCACCGGCAGTCCTCCAGCCCGTGGTCGGCCAGGGCGTCGATCCAGTCCTGCCACAGGAAGTCGCGGTGGAGGCCGGCCGACAGGTGGTCCCAGGGCAGGACCTCGTCCTCGGTCCGGTGCCGGTAGACGGTGTCCTCGAGGGACATCCCGTGGTCGGCCAGGGCGCTCGGTCCACCGGTCGAGGTCGAAGTGCTCGGACCACTCCTGGAAGGTGCCGCCCCGCCCGCCAGACCTGCTCGATGACCGCCCCCATCCGCCGGTCGCCCCGGCTGACGACGCCCTCCACCGCGGTGGCCTTGGGGTCGTGCCAGCGGATGGTCAGGCCCCGCACCGGCCGGGCGGCGTCCCGCAGCAGGTGGACCTTGCGGGTCAGCTCCTCGATGGTGTTCTGCCCGAACCACTGGAAGGGGGTCTGGACCTTGGGCACGAACCCGCCCACCGAGGCGGTGACGGTGACCCCCTTGTGGTAGCGCCGCCGATGGCCACGCACTGCTTGGCCAGGGTCACGATGCCCAGGGTGTCCTCGTCGGTCTCGGTGGGCAGCCCGATCAGGAAGTAGAGCTTGACCCGCTTCCACCCCTGGCTGAAGGCGGCGTCGACCGCGGCGTAGAGGTCCTCCTCGCGGATCAGCTTGTTGATGACCTGGCGCATCCGCCAGGTGCCGCCCTCGGGGGCGAAGGTCAGCCCGGTGCGCCGGACCCGCTGGATCTGGGCCGCGGTGCCCACGGTGAAGGCGTCCACCCGCAGGCTGGGCAGGCTGACCGACACCTGGCCCGAGCAGGACGGGATCGTCGATGATCGAGGTGACCGTGTCCTCGATGCCGGAGTAGTCGGCGCTGGACAGCGAGGTCAGGGCCACCTCGTCGTACCCGGTGCGGGCCAGGCCGTCCATCACCATGGTGCGGACCTGCTCGGCCGGGCGCTCCCGGACCGGCCGGGTGATCATCCCGGCCTGGCAGAACCGGCAGCCCCGGGTGCAGCCCCGGAACAGCTCGACGTTGAGCCGGTCGTGGACCACCTCGATGAGCGGCACCAGCTGCTGCTTGCGGGTAGGGCCACTGGCCCAGGTCGGCGATGGTCCGCTTCTCCACCCGCTCGGGGGTCTCGGGGAACCGGGGGGTGACGGCGGCCAGCCGAGGCGGGACCGGGCCGGGCCCGCGACCGGGTCGACCCGGAGCCGTCGCCGGCACCGGCTCGTAGGTGGCCTCGTAGCAGGCGGGGACGTAGACGCCGGGGAGCCGGGCCAGCGCCCGGAGCAGCGCCTCCCGGTCGACCGTCGCCGGGGCCCGGGCCGTGGCGGCCCTGGCCTGAGGCGGCCACCACCTCGTTGATCTCCCCCACCGCCTCCTCGCCGTCGCCCAGGACGAAGCAGTCGACGAAGTCGGCCAGCGGCTCGGGGTTGAAGGCGCAGTGGCCGCCGGCCACCACCAGCGGGTCGTCGACGGTGCGGTCGGCGGCGTGGACGGGCACCCCGGCCAGGTCGATCAGGTTGAGCACGTTGGTGTAGACGAGCTCGGCCGACAGGTTGAAGGCCAGGACGTCGAAGGCACCGGGCCGGCCAGGTGGTTCTCCAGCGAGAAGAGCGGGACGCCGGCCGCCCGCATGGCCGCCTCCATGTCCACCCACGGGGCGTAGGCCCGCTCGGCCACGGCGTCGGCCCGCTCGTTGAGGATCTCGTAGAGGATCTGGAGGCCCTGGTTGGGCAGCCCGATCTCGTAGGTGTCGGGGTAGATGAGCAGCCACGCCACCGGCCGTCGCGGCGTGCTCGGTGACCTGGGCGCCCAGCTCTCCGCCGATGTAGCGGGCCGGCTTGGTGACCTGGGCCAGGAGGGGTTCGACCCGTGGCCAGAGGGACTGCATCTCCCTCGGCATCCTAGGGGCGGCGGGGACCCGGCCGGCGGCTGCGCCGGGCCGGATCACCCCTCCGGGCCGGGGCCGGTGACGGCCGATCGGCTCAGCCGCCGGGGGCCGTCGTGGTCGTGGTCGTCGGGGCCAGGTCGGGCAGGTGCACCGGCTGGTTCGACTGCCGAACTGCCCTGGTCTGGGGGGATGCCCGGCGGCGGTCACCGGGTGGGTGGCCAGGTAGCTGAAGATGTCGCCGACCACCGGGGCGGCGGCGGTGGCCCCGTAGCCGGCCTGGTCGATGACGCAGACCACCACGTACTGGGGGTCGGCGGTCGGCCCGAAGCCCACGAACCAGGCCGTGGGCTCCTTGCCGATCTCGGTGTCGGCGGTGCCGGTCTTGCCGGCCAGCCCCGCCGGGGAAGTTGAGCCAGGCCGGGGACGCCGTAGGCGGTGCCCTTGGGGCTGGCGCTCTGCACCACGCCCTCGAACCCGGCCAGCAGGGCCTTGTAGGTCGACGGCGGCAGGTTGACGTGGCCGGTGACCTTGGGGGCGAACCGTCTTGACCACCTTGCCCGTGCGGGGAGACGATGGCCGCCGCCACCTGGGGGGCGTACCGGGTGCCGCCGTTGGCGAAGGTGGAGTAGGCCACCGCCTGCTCGATGGGGGTGATGACCGTGGCCCCCTGGCCGAAGGCCATCTCCACGTTGTCCCCGGTGTACCAGATGGTGTTGGGGAAGCCGGTGGGGCTCTCGGCGTGCAGCTTGGCCGCTCGGCCTGGCTGTCCACCCGGCCCTGGATCCTCGCCGGGCAGGTCGATGCCGGTGAGCTCGCCCAGGCCGTACTGGGCGGCCTGGTTCTGGATGGGGGTGTCGCCGTAGGCCGGGTCGGACCGGTCGTCCCAGAACATGGCGCCCAGGTTGTAGAAGAAGTCGTCGCTGGACACGGTGAGGGCGGTGGAGACGTCGATCTCGCCGAAGCCGCCGTCGCCCTCGCTGTTGTGGAAGATGCACGAGCGTGCTGCCGTACTGGCAGTCCGGGCACCTTGAAGGTGCCGGTGTCGTCGTAGTAGGTAGCCCGGGTCGATGAGCCCGAGGTCGAGGGCGGCGGTGGCCGTGTTGAGCTTGAAGGTGGAGCCCGGGGTGTACAGCCCGTCGATGGCCCGGTTGAGCAGGGGCTCGTTGTTGGCCGGGTCGGAGAGGGCGGCGTAGTTGGCGGTGGAGATCCCCCCCACCCACATCGCCGGGTTGTAGGTGGGGTACGACGACATGGCTAGACGGCCCCGGTCTGGGGGTCCATCACGACCACCGCCCCGCCGGTGGCCGCCGGGTAGCAGCCGGCGTTGTTGTTGCACTGGGGGTCGAGGTCTTGCGCAGGGCAGGATCTGGGTGGCCAGGGCGTTGTCGGCCACCTGCTGGAGACCGGTGTCGATGTTGGTGACCAGGTTGTCGCCGGCGACCGCCGGGGTCGTCTTGAGGGTGCCCGACCACCTGGCCCTCGGGGTTGACCTCGAGCTCCTGGCTGGCCGGGGGTGCCCCGCAGCTCGCGACTCGTACTGGTACTCGAGGCCCGACTGGCCGAAGGCGTCGCCGGCCTGGTAGCCCTGGCGACGCCCGGGACTTGAGCTCGGCGCTGTTGATGGTGCCCACGTAGCCGAGGGTCTGGGACGCCGGATAGCCCATCTGGCGCCGGCCCGGGCAGCTCGAGCTGGGGGTAGTTCCGCTGGGTGGTGGCCACCGAGGTCACGCCGGGGAACTCGTCCTGGTGCTCGTTGATGTAGAGGATGTCGGCTCGGCGGGGCGTTGGACAGGACCGGCACCGGCTTGTACAGGCTGTAGCTGGGTGTCGGCGATGGTGGCCTGGACCTGGGCGGTGGTCTGCCCGATGAGGGCGGCCAGCCGGCCCACCACCTCGGGGTGCTGGGCGGCCGCCACCCGGGACAGGGTGATCTGCTCGGTGACCACGTTGTTGACCAGCGGATTGCCGTAGCGGTCGAGGATCAGCCCCCGGGTGGGCTCGATCTGGACCGACCCGGATCTGGTTGGCCGTCACCGCCTGGGCGGCCGCCGGGGCCTGGAGCACGGTGAGGGCCCACAGCCGGAGCCCGAGCAGGGCGAACAGGCCGACGACCACCAGGGCGATGACCCGGAGCCGGAGCCCGGGCCGGGAGGCGCTGGTGTCGGGGGCGTCCAGCATGGCCTCCACCGAGAACCGGCTCTGGCGCATCTTCGGCTGCTTGGGGCTCTTCGGACGGCGCCTTCCGCTCCCGCTCGGGGCGGAGGTAGCGACGGGAGCCCTTGAACGGGTGGCGGAGGGAGCGGTTCACGGGGCGTCCAGTATCCCAAGCCCGGGCCCGACCGGGTACGCGGACCGGGCCCGTGGTCACCGAGGCCCCCGAGGAGACGGCCGAGGTGGGCACGCCCTCGGTGGAGGCGGCCGGGCAGGGCCCAGGTCACCAGGCGCAGGGCGGGGACGGCCAGCACGGCGTTGACCACCGACACCACCACGATGATCCGGAGCAGGTCGACGTGGAGCATCTGGGGCTGGCCGAGCACCGAGCCGAGCACGGCGTAGAGAGCCTCGTAGACGGCGCTGCCGCCCAGGGCGACCAGCGGCGCCAGCCACGAGGGCCGACCGGTCGAGGGCGCAGGGTCATGGCCCCGACGCCGAACCCGACCAGGCATCCCGACCAGGGCCGACAGCCCGAACGGGGTGGGCAGGAAGAGGTCGGCCACCAGGCCGGCGCCGAATCCCATGGACGCCCCCCGGGCCGGGCCGCCGACGATGCCGGCCACGATCGGCAGCAGGACCATGATGTCCGGGTGGACGCCCCCCGACCCGGAGGTCGAGCATCAGCGTCTCCTGCACGACGACGAAGAGGAGGACCACCAGGCCGACCCGGGACACGTCCCGTGCCGTCAGTCGACCGCCCGCCGGTCGCGAGCGGTCCGGGCCCCGGCGCCCGGTCACGAGGACGGCCCCCAGAGCACCACCGACACGTACCGGAGGTGGCTCAGGTCGGCCAGCGGCTCGAGGGTCACCGACTCCTGCGAGGCGGTCACGCCGGTCTTCGAGGCCACCACCTTGGCCACCGGGATGCCGGCCGGGATAGCTGGCCCCCTCGAGCCCGCTGGTGGTGAAGACCTCGCCCGCCGGTGAGCGGTGTGTTCGTTGGGACCAGGTCGGCGACGAGCGGCTTGCCCGACCCCTGGCCGTTGAGCACGGCCAACGACGAAGCCGCCGGCGGCGCCGTAGCGGACCCCCACCGAGGACTGGCCGTCGGTGATCAGGCGCACGGTGGCCGTGTTGTGGTTGGCCTGGACCACCTGGCCCACCAGGCCGCCCGGCCCCGACCACCGGCATGTCCAGCTGCACGCCCTCGGTCGCGGCCCACGCTGATGTCGATGGTGGCGGCGAAGTTGCTCGGGTCGATAGTCGGTCACCTCGGCCGGCACCGTCTGCAGGTTGCCGACGAAGGGCAGGTCGAACAGCGCGCTCAGCTGCTTCATGGCCTCGTCGACGTCCTGCTGGGATGCCTGCTCCGGCCTTCAGCTGGTCGATCTCCTGCTGGAGCTTCTGGTTCTGCTGGCGGACCGCCCCGTAGTGGACCGAGCCGGCCAGGAAGCTCCCGATCGGCTCGACGATGTCGTCGACCCCCGAGCGGACCGGCGAGAAGGCGTCGGCCGCCACCGACCTGACCCCCGAGGTGATGCGGTGGAAGCCGCCGCGGGCGTCGAGGGTGATGATGGTCACCGAGGCCAGCAGCAACAGGATCAGAGGTGGTGCGAGGGCGGCGGGACCGCCGCGGCTTCGCCACGGACTGACGTGCCCCCCGGTCGTTCAGCGAGCCGATGAGGTGATGAGGACCTGCTTGAGGGCCTCGAACTCCTCGAGGCACTGCCCGCTGCCGATGGCCACGCAGTTCAGCGGGTCGCGGGCCACCACGATGGGCATGCCCGGTCTCCTGGGTGAGGCGGCTGTCCAGCCCGTGCAGCAGGGCGCCGCCGCCGGTCAGGACGATGCCCTGCTCCATGATGTCGGCCGCCAGCTCGGGCGGCGTGCGGTCGAGGGTGACCTTGACCGCGTCGACGATGGCCGCCACCGGCTCGTCGATGGCCTTGCGGATCTCCTGGGTGGAGATGACCACCGTCTTGGGCAGGCCGGTGACCAGGTCGCGGCCCCGGATCTCCGCGTGGAGCTCCTCTTCGAGCTCGTAGGCGGAGCCGAGGGCGATCTTGATCTCCTCGGCGGTGCGCTCGCCCAGGGCCAGGCTGTACTCCTTCTTGACGAAGGAGACGATGGCCTCGTCGAGCTCGTCACCGCCGATGCGGATGGACTGGCTGGTCACGATGCCGCCCAGGGAGATGACCGCCACCTCGGTGGTCCCGCCGCCGATGTCGACCACCATGTTGCCGGTCGGCTCGTGGACCGGCAGGCCGGCCCCGATGGCCGCGGCCATCGGCTCCTCGATGATGTAGGCCTTGCGGGCTCCGGCGTACTCCGCCGCTTCCATCACCGCCCGCTGCTCGACACCGGTGATGCCCGAGGGGACGCAGATGACCATGCGCGGCTTGGCGAAGCGACGCTGGTGCACCCGGTGGATGAAGTAGCGGAGCATCTTCTCGCAGATCTCGAAGTCGGCGATGACGCCGTCCTTCAGCGGGCGGATGGCCTGGATGTGGCTCGGGGTCCGGCCGATCATCCGCTTGGCCTCGGCGCCCACGGCCAACGGCCGGCCGTCTTTCACGTTGACGGCCACCACCGAGGGCTCGTTGAGCACGATGCCCCGGCCGCGCACGTAGACCAGCGTGTTGGCCGTCCCGAGGTCGACGGCCATATCGCGGCCAAGAAGTGAGAAACCGTTGTCGCGCATCAGAGATGCACTCCTCCGTCAGTGGTGGTCGGGGCTCCGTGAGTGCGTGTGACCACACCTGTTCGCCGCTGCCCTCGTCCTCTGGACCAGCGGCATCTGCTCCCTCAGGCTAGGGGAACCGGCGGGCGGAAACAAGGTCGCCCCGGAGGGGACCCGGGCCCGGCGACCGGGCCGGGCCGGGCCGGGCGCCGCATCTCAGCGCAAGCCGGGGAAGAAGATCGCGATCTCCCGGGCGGCGGACTCCGGGGAGTCCGAGCCGTGAATGAGGTTTTCACTCATCTTGAGGGCCAGGTCGCCCCGGATGGTGCCCGGGCGGCCTTCAGCGGGTCGGTGGCGCCCATCAGGTTCCGCACGACCTGGCATAGGTCGTCCTCGGGACCCTCGACCACCATGACCATGGCCGGCGATCGGGTGATGAAGGCCACCAGCTTGTCGTAGAAGGGCTTGCCCGTCGTGCTCGGCGTAGTGGAGGGCGGCCATCTCGGCGGTGATCGTCCGGAGCTCGGCCGCCACCAGGCGCAGGCCCTTGCGCTCGAGCCGGCCGATGATCTCCCCGACCAGGCCGCGTTCGACGGCGTCGGGCTTGCAGATGACAAGTGTGCGTTCCACGAGCGAGGGAGGCTAGCCGACGTCGCCCCGGGTGTCAGACACCGGGGCGGCCCGCCTCCGGCGGGGTGCGGCTCAGCGAGTGCCGTGCCGCAGGAGCCGGACGGCGTCGGCCACGACGTAGAGGGAGCCGCACACCACGATGCCGGTCGTCGGCGCCGGCGCGGCCGAGGGCCAGCTCCACCGCCTCCGCGGGCGTGTCGGCCACCGGCCACCTCCATGCCCAGCCCGGCCGCCGCCTCGGCCACCACCTCGGCGGCCAGGGCCCGGGGGGAGTCGGGGGCGCAGGCCACCACCGAGCGGATGCCGGCGGTCAGCAGCGCCTCGAGCATGGCCGTCGGGTCGCGTCCCGACAGCATGCCCACCACCGCCCGCATCTCGCCCTCGACGGCGAACTCCTCGACCAGCGAACGGGCCAGGACGATCATGCCGGCCACGTTGTGGGCGCCGTCGACCACGACCAGCGGGTGACGTCCGATCACCTCGAGCCGGCCGGGCACCCGCACCCCGGCGAACGCCTCTTCGACCACGTCCTCGTCCAACGGGGACACCGAAGAAGGCCTCCACCGCGGCCAGCGCACACGACGGCGTTGTCCCCCTGGTGGGCACCGTGCAGCGGCACCAGCAACTCGCCGTAGGCGCCGCCGGGCGTGCGCACGTCGATCAGCCGTCCGCCGACGGCGATCCTGTTGGCCGTGCAGGCGAAGTCCTGCCCCCGCACCCACACCTCGGCGGCCCCGGCTCGCCCGGCCGCCTCGCCGGAGCAGGGCGACCAGCGTGGGGTCGGACTCGCCGATGACCACCCGGCTGCCCGCCTTGAAGATGCCCGACTTGTCGCGCGCCGATGTCCTCCAGGGTGGGGCCGAGGACCTCGGTGTGGTCGAAGCTGATGTTGGTCAGCACGGCCACGTCGCCGTCGACCACGTTGGTGCTGTCCCACCGGCCGCCCAGGCCGACCTCGATCACGGCCACGTCGACCGCCTCGTCGGCGAACCAGGCCAGTGCCGCCGCGGTGAGCAGCTCGAACCGGGTGGGCGGCTCCTCCATGCAGCTGCTCCAGCCGGGCCAGCGACTCGAGGACCTCGACGAAGGCGTCGTCGTCGATGGGTTCGCCGTTGCGCGAGATCCGTTCGTTGACCCGGCTCAGGTTGGGGCTGGTGTAGGTGCCGACGGTCAGTCCCTGGGCGCCGAGCAGGGCGGTGGTCATGGCCGCCGTCGAGCCCTTGCCGTTGGTGCCGGTGATGTGCACCACCGGATAGGCGTGCTGGGGGTCGCCCAGCAGCCCGGTCAGCGATCGCATCCGCTCGAGGGTGGGCCACGAGCGTCTGGACGGCATGGCCGACTCGAAGTCGATGTGGGCGTCGAGCCAGGCCAGGGCCTGGGGGAGGTCGTCGAAGATCACGGGGGGACGGGGCACGCGGTGCCGGCGGTCAGACCGACCGGCGGATGATCGGTTCCATGGCGGAGCCGGCCGGCCCCGGCTCAGGAAGCGGCCCTGCGGCTCCGGGTCGACTTGGCCGGCGGGCTGTTCAGCGGGACCAGGGTCGGGTGCACCTTGTCGAGGACCACGGCCCGGTCGACGACGCACTTGGAGATGTCGGTGCGGCTGGGAAGGTCGTACATCACCTCGAGCAGGACCTCCTCGAGGATGGCCCGCAGGCCCCGCGCTCCGGTCCCGCGGAGCAGGGCCTGCTCGGCCACGGCCTCGAGCGCGTCGTCGGTCAGCTCCAGTTCGATGTGGTCGAGCTCGAAGGTCCGCTGGTACTGGCGGGTGAGGGCGTTCTTCGGCTCGACCAGGATGCGGATCAGCGCGTCCTTGTAGAGGTGGGAGACCGCGCCGACCACCGGGAGGCGCCCGATGAACTCGGGGATCAGCCCGAACTTCATGAGATCCTCGGGGAGCACGTGGCGGAGCAGCTCGGAGTCGTCCCGCTCGGACGCCTTGCGCACCTCGGCCCTGAACCCCATGCCCTTGCGGCCGATGCGGTTCTCGATGATGGAGTCGACGCCGGCGAAGGCGCCACCGCAGATGAACAGGATGTTGGTCGTGTCGATCTGGATGAACTCCTGATGGGGGTGCTTGCGCCCGCCCTGGGGTGGCACCGAGGCGGTGGTGCCCTCGAGGATCTTCAAGAGCGCCTGCTGGACGCCCTCGCCGGAGACGTCCCGGGTGATCGACGGGTTCTCCGACTTGCGGGCGATCTTGTCGATCTCGTCGATGTAGATGATCCCGGTCTCGGCCCGCTTCACGTCGTAGTCGGCGGCCTGGATGAGCTTCAACAGGATGTTCTCGACGTCCTCGCCCACGTACCCGGCCTCGGTCAGGGCGGTGGCGTCGGCGATGGCGAAGGGGACGTTGAGCATGCGGGCCAGCGTCTGGGCCAGCAGCGTCTTGCCGCAACCGGTCGGACCCAGCAGCAGGATGTTCGACTTGGCCAACTCGACGTCGTTGTCGTGCGAACCGTTGCTCCCCGCCTGGACCCGCTTGTAGTGGTTGTAGACGGCCACGGACAGGATCTTCTTGGCGTACTCCTGACCGATCACGTAGTCGTTCAGGAACTCGTAGATCTCCTTGGGCTTGGGCAGCTCCTCGAAGGAGAGCTCGGTGGTGTCCGCCAGCTCCTCGGCGATGATGTCGTTGCACAGCTCGATGCACTCGTCGCAGATGTAGACGCCCGGCCCGGCGATCAACTTCTTCACCTGCTTCTGCGACTTCCCGCAGAAGCTGCACTTCACCAGATCGCCACCGTCTCCGAACTTCGCCACGTCGGTTCCTCTTGTCCTTCTGTCAGTGGTCCCTGTTGCTCATCCGTACGTGCTGCTCAATCCGTGCCAGCCGTCGTGGACTGCCCCGACTGCCGTCGGCATCGATCCCCGACGTCGGCACTGCTCCAAGCTGGTACTGCTCCCCCGGGCCATGCCCCGGACCACGGTGCTGCCAATCAGGAACCCAACCCTAGCGGCTGGCGCGGTACCGGCAGGACCTCCGTCGTCGTTCATCGGGCTACGCAGCCCCGACCGCCTCGATGGACACCGCGTCCCTGGCGGTGATGACCTCGTCGATCAACCCGTAGGCCACCGCTTCGTCGGCCGTCATGATGAAGTCGCGGTCGGTGTCCTTGGACACCCGCTCCGTGGTCTGGCCGGTGTCGTTGGCCAGCATGCCGTTGAGGAGGTCGCGCATGCGCAGGATCTCCTTGGCCTGGAGCTCGATGTCGCTGGCCTGGCCCTCGACGCCTCCGAACGGCTGGTGCAGCAGGATCCGCGGCATGGGGGAGGGCGAACCGCTTGCCCCGGGTCCCCGCACCGAGCAGGACGGCGGCGGCCGAGGCGGCCTGGCCGAAGCAGAAGGTGGACATGTCCGGCTTGATGTACTTCATGGTGTCGTAGATGGCGAACAGGGCGGTGATGTCCCCGCCCGGCGAGTTGATGTAGAGGTGGATGTCCTTGTCCGCCTCCTCCGACTCGAGGAAGAGCAGCTGCGCGCAGACCAGGTTGGCCACGGTGTCGTTGATCGGCGTGCCGAGGAAGATGATGCGCTCGCGCAGCAGGCGTGAGTAGAGGTCGTAGTTCCGCTCACCGCGGCTGGTGGACTCGACCACCCACGGCACGCTGTATGCCTGTGCGTCCATTTCCCTGATTCCTTCCGTGAAGCTCATTCCGAGTCCTCCTCGCCCTGGTTCACCTACAGGTCGTCCCGTGACACGGGGCTTCCCTCCTCGTCGACCAGCTCGACGTTGTCGATCAGCCAACGCATGGCCTTGGCCTTGCGTCGGTCCGAGCGTACCGCCGGAAGCCGGCCGGCCCGTTCCAACTGCTCGCGTACCTCGTCGGCGTCCATTTCCAGACGCTCGCCCATGGCCGCCAGCTCCTCGTCGAGCTCCTCGTCGCTCAGCTCGATGCCTTCCTCTTCGACCAGGGTCCTGAGGGCGAGGTCGAGCTTGACGCTCTGCAGGGCGCCGGCACGCAGCTCGTCGAGGAACTCCTGCTCGCCGCGTCCGGTGGCGCCGAGGAACTGGCCCAGGCTCATCCCCTGGCTGTCCAGCCGGTGATTGAGATCGTGGATCCGCTCGCGCACCTCCTCGGCCACCAGCTGGTCGGGGATGTCTTCGGTGACCAGCTCCACCAGGGCATCGGCGGCCCGTTGCTGGAGGGCCATCTGCGCCTGGACGATGTGCCGCTGCCGGAGCCGCTCGGCGATGTCCGACCGGAGCTCGTCGACGGTCTCGAACTCGGAGGCTTCGGCCGCCCACTCGTCGGTCAGGTCGGGAAGGACCAGCTCTTTGACGTCTTTGACCAGCACCCGGAACGAGATGGTCTGGTCGTCGCCCCCGGGCTGGAGTCGAAGACGAAGATGTCGCCCACCTTGGCGCCCCGCAGCTGGTCGTCGAGCTCGGGGACCACGCACCCGCTCCCGACCTCGTAGAGGTAGTCCTCGGCGTCGAGATCGCTGTCGTCTCCTGAACCGGCACCGCCCCGGGGTGCCGTGGATGTCGATGGTGACTTGGTCCCCGTCCCTGGCCGGACGGGCCACCTCGACCAACTCCCCCGAGGTGGCATCGCAGGCGGTCGACCTGGGCGTCGATCTCGTCGTCGGTGACATCCAGGCTCGGCAGCGTCACCACCAGCCCCTGGTAGCCGGGGATGGCGACGTCGGGCCGGACCAGCACCACGGCGTCGAAGGAGACCGGGCCCGAGTCGTCTCCCGAGGTGATGTCGATCTCCGGCTGGTCGATGGGATCGACCTCGGTGTCGGTGACCGCCTGGGCGTAGAAGTTGGGCAGTGCCTCCCGCAGCGCTTCGCTGCGCACGGCGGCGGCCCCGCCCATGCGGGCCTCGATGACCCGGCGCGGCACCTTGCCGGGACGGAACCCGGGCACCCGGACCTCACGGGAGAGCCGACGCATGACCTCGTCGAGAGCCTCGTCGATCTCCGCTTCTTCGATCTCGACGGAGAGACGGACCTTGTTGCCCTCTTCGGGCTCGGCTGTGGCTCGCATACGAATTGCCGAGTGTACCGGTACGGGGGCCGTGAACTTTCCCAATCCCGATGGGCCTGGATTTGTCCACCTCGGCGTGGCCGCCCCTCCGGTCGGCGACCGGTGGGCCGGGAGTCGGTCAGATCATGAAGGCCATCGACTCGACCACCTGGTGGCCGAGGGCGATGTCGCCGTCGATCCGGACTTCGCCGGTGGCCAGGACACGGGCCGGCTCCACCCGGCCGAAACCGAGCCGCCAGAACGCCTCTTGGTCCATGTTCAGGGTGACCGAGGGCACCTCGTCCGGCGGGAACGGCGCCAGCGACGCCCGTCCCCCGTCCATCTGGACGTTCACCTTCCGGCCCATGACCCCGACGACCGCGAACAGCACCGTGGTGCCGTCGGGCGGGGCCACCCGCTTTCCCACCACAAAGGGCATCGAACGCTCACAGCGGTCGAGTGTCGTGGCCTCGCCGGCACCGTTTCGACCGCCGGGCCGGCCCAGCGCCCGACGGACGTCCTGTTCGTGGGCCCAGGTGTCGAGGACCCGGGTCTCCATGAACTCGCGGTAGGGCACCTGGCCGACCGGGCTCCAGCCCACCTCGTCGAATTTCGCCTTGGGCATGGCCCGCAGGGCGTCGAACCGCCGGTTGGTGGTCTCGATGAACTCCTCGAGCACCTCGTTGCCGGGCATCGCCCGGCGGGCGGCCACCCACGCCTCGTTCAGCTCGCCGAAGGCGTTGGTGACGTGGTCGGGGACGACCTCGAGCGGAGGCGGGGGCGGATCACCCAGCAACAGGCGCTCGATGCCGATGAGATGGGAGAGCTGGTCCTTGACCGTCCAGCCCGGGCAGTCGGTGGCCAGATCCCACTGGGCCACCTCATCTCCTCGCAGGCGCCGACCAGCGACACCCAGACCTGGGTCAGATGGTCGACGACCGCCTCGTTGTTGGCCGATGGACCAGGCATGCGCTCCCCTTCCTCGGTTGCCGGTGGCGCCGGCGGGCCCGGAACGAAGCGCCCGCCGTCATCAGCCCGGCAGGTTGGCCTCGATGGCGTCGATCACCTCGGGGGCTTCGGGGTCGACCATCGGCCGGAAGCGCTGCACGATCTCGCCGGTCGGCGAAACCAGGAACTTCTCGAAGTTCCACTGGATGTCCCCGGCTTCGCCGTCGCCGTCGGGGAAGGCGACCAACTCCTCGTAGACCGGGTGGCGGCCGTCGCCGTTGACCTCCACCTTCTCGAACATCGGGAAGGTGACCCCGTAGGTGGTCGAGCAGAACGTGGTGATCTCGTCGGCGGACCCGGGCTCCTGGGCGCCGAACTGGTTGCACGGGAAACCGAGCACGGTGAACCCCTTGTCGCCGTAGGTCTTCTGCAGGCGCTCGAGGCCCTCGTACTGGGGGGTCAGCCCACATTTCGAGGCCACGTTGACGACCAGCAGCGTCTTGCCCCGGTAGTCGGCGACCGACGCCGGATCACCGGTGAGGGAGTGCAGGGGTGGGTCATAGATGCTCATGGGGATCAAGTGTAGAGGGAAGGGTCGTCGTTCGGCCGGTGGGATCCGGCGGCCGGGCCCGGGCCCTCCCCGGGGTGCCGGGACCGGCCCGGGCCGGGCACCGATCCCCTGACCTGGGGCCGGGCCCCGCCCCGGCCCCGGACCGGCCCCGGGGACCTTTCCCGGGACGGACCCGACCCGCCCTGGGGCCGGTAAAGGAAAGGCCCGGGCCTGTCGATGAGAGAGGCAGGCGACTCCAGTGAGTGCGACGCGCCGTCGGCGCCGAAGGATTGAATGACGAGCCATGACCGTCGAGGCTGAACAGGGCACCAGCGACACCGGTCACCATCACGAGGTGTCGGGGGTGGTGGTCCACGTCCTCATCGACCACGTGCACGAGCACAACGGGGACGTCGGGGTGGCCCAGACGCTGGCCCTGGCCGGCGAGGGACGTTCCTTCGGCCGGTTGGCCGACGTGACCGCCTGGAGCTCGCTCGGGGAGGTCGTGGCCCTGTTCAATGCGGCCACGCTGGTGACCGGGGACGGAGCGGTCGGTCTCCATGTCGGGGAAGCCCTCCTCGACAGCGGCGACGGGACCAGCTTCGTCGACCGATTCCGGGCCCTCGGCTCCCCCGAGCAGGCGTTCAAGCACATCTCGCCGCTCGTGGCCCACTTCGACGCCACCTGCGAGGCGGTGGCCCTCGAGGTGGCCGGGGATCACGCGCTGGTCGAGGTCGAACCCGGTTCGCGGGAAGGTCGGCACGCCCATCTGTGCGAGATGACCCGGGGCCTCCTGTCCCGGGTGCCCGCCCTCTACGGCCGGGGGACCGTACTCATCACCGAGACCGAGTGCAGCGCCCGGGGGGGCCGTGTCTGCCTGTATGCGTTGAGCTGGGACGATCCGTCGGCCGACGACGAAGTCACCGATGACGGGCCGTCCGCCCACCCGGTGCCACCGGGAGACGGCGGCCCACAGGCCGACACGCTGCCCCCCGCCCGCCGCGGGCCATCCGGCGGCGGGCCGTCCGGTGACGCCGGGACGCAGGACGGCGGTGGGCCGTCCGGTGACGTCGGGACGCAGGGCGGCGGTGGGTCGCAGGCTGACGTCGGGACGCAGGGCGGCGGTGGGCCGCAGGCCGTGTGGGACATCGGGCCCGGTGCGGAGGAGCCTCCACCCGGGCCGTCCGACTCGGCCGACCGGACCGAGGCGGAGCTCCGAGACGAGCTCAGCCGGATGACCGTGCTGGTCGACGGGGCGTTCTCCACCGTCAGCCAGCTCGTGGACGACGACGTCGAATCCCTGCTGGCCCAGATCGCCGCCCGGGCCGACGCCGTGATCGCCGCCCACCGCTATCTCCTGATGATCAGGGTCCGACCGGGGACGGCGGTCCAGCTCCATTCCCGCGGTCTCGAGCCGGACGAGGTCCAGGCCCTGGCGGCAGAGGTCTGGCGCGAGGACCCCGACGACGACGGGGGTTCGAGGCTCATCGTCGACATCGCCTCCCCCCAGCGCCTCTACGGTCGGCTGGCCACGGTCCTGCCTCCCGGAGTCGCCCACACGGCCTCGGAGGGCCATGTGCTGAGGCTGTTCGCCGAGTATGCGGCGGCCACCCTCGACATCTTCAGGGTCCTGAACGACGCCAAGCGCAGTGATGCCACGGCCCGGACCCTCCTGTCGTTCTCCGAGACCCTCTCACGGGTCACCACCCTGGCCGAGCTGGTCCAGCTGCTGGCCGACACGGTGCCGGCCATGACCGACTGCGACCAGACGACGGTGTACCTGTGGGACGGGGAGCTGGGCCGGCTGGTGCCCAGGGCCCGGACCGAGGGCGAGGAGTTGCCCGGTGCCTCGTTCGGACCGATCCAGCCGGTCACCGGACCGCCCAGGCCGGCGGACCGGTCCGGACCTTCACCCATCCGCCCGCTACCGGCACCCGGGACGGAGCGCACCGGGACGGCGCCGGATCGCCCGACCGCGGGCCCATCGAAGTCCGGCGGGCCGGATAAGCCCGAGCGGGCCGACCGTCGTCCGGTGACCATCCGGTCCGACACTCCCGTCGTCGATCAGATCCTCCACTCGAGGGAGGTGATCGTCCTCGACGATTCGACCGAGGACCCCGATCTCCGGGGCATGCTGGAGGCGTCCGGCATGGCCGCCTCGGTGGTCGCCCCCCTCTTCGCCGGCGGTGAGTTCCTCGGGGTGATCGCGGCCAACTTCCGGCCCGGGGGATCGATCGACACCATCCGCAACCCCGACCTCCACGAGCGGCTGTCCGGCTTGGCCGATCAGGCCGCCACCTCCCTCCAGAACCTCGAGCTGCTGGAGAAGGTCTCGCACATGGCCTGGCACGACGCCCTCACCGGGCTGCCCAATCGCCGGCTCTTCGAGGACCGGGTCGAACAGGAGCTGGTCAGGTCGCGCCGCGTCGGTGAGCCGGTGTGCATGTTCTTCGTCGACCTCGACCACTTCAAGACGGTGAACGACACCAAAGGGCACGCCGCCGGGGACGACCTCATCCAGCAGGTGAGCCGGCGCCTGGTCGACACCGTCCGGCGCCAGGACACCGTGGCCCGGGTGGGGGGCGACGAATTCGCCATCCTGCTCCCCGGGCTCTCCGACCAGCTCTCCATCGATCAGCTGGCACAACGCTCGCTGGAGGCGATGAGCAGGCCGTTCGTCGTGTCCGGCGAGCAGGTGGAGACGACGGCGTCCATCGGCATCGCCATGGCCCCCGATCACGGTGACTCCTATGACGAGCTGCTCAGCCGGGCCGACGAGGCCATGTACCGTGCCAAGAGCCGGGGCCGGAACGCATTCCAGATGTACTCGGGATCGGTGGTCAACGCCTCGTCGGGGCGACTGGCCATCGACGAGCGCACCCTCCACTCCGACCTCATCCACGCCCTCGACCACTCCGAGTTCTTCGTCCTGTACCAGCCCTACATCGACCTGCGCACGGGCCAGGTGGTCGGCGTCGAGGCGCTGGTCCGCTGGCACCACCCGACCCTCGGGACCCTCGAGCCCTCCTCGTTCATCTCCATGGCCGAACGGAGCGAGATCGTCGTCGCCCTGGACACCTGGGTGCTCGAGCAGGCCTGCCGACAGCTCCGGACCTGGACCGACCACGGTCTCGGCCCGCTCCGGCTGTCGGTGAACCTGGCGTCCCGGGATCTCTCCAATCCGAGCCTGTTCGACAACATCGACCGGACGCTGGAGGAGACCGGCATCGATCCGTCGTTGCTCGAGCTCGAGATCACCGAGCGGGTGGTCCTGGACGGCTCGGGTCCCGCCAAGGAGAACATCGAGCGGCTGCGCCGCCTGGGGGTGCGATTCACCATCGACGACTTCGGCACGGGGAACTCCTCTTTGAACCGCATCGGCTCGTTTCCGGTCAGCACCCTCAAGATCGACCAGTCTTTCGTCCAGGTGCTGGGTCAGGACGGCGACAACACCGCCCTCGTGTCGGCCATCATCTCGATGGCCGAGCGCCTGGGCCTGGACTGCGTGGCCGAAGGGGTCGAGACCCTGCAGCAGAGCCGGGTTCTCCTCCAGCGCGGATGCACCACGGCCCAGGGCTACTTCTTCAGTCCCCCGCTGCCGGCCGGTGACATCGAACGATTGATGGCCGGCATCGCCGGTTCCGATGACCCGGGAGCCCTCGGGGACGCCACGGCCTGAGGCCGACTCCGGCGCGGTGCCGTCCCCTGCTGCTAACTATTGCAAGCATTTGGCGCTCCCATCCCCCCGCCGGCCGATCCGGGCCGATACCTTCGGTCCATCCGATCATCGGATGGGTGCCATCCGAATCATGAGGAGGACACATGGCGTCGTATGAGGGATATTGCGTGAAATGCCGTGAGAAGCGACAGTTCGAAGGCGAAGAGGTCGAGATGGCGAACGGCCGGCGCTCGGCCAAGGGCAAGTGCCCGACGTGCGGGACGGGGATGAACCGGATCCTGGGCAAGAAGGCCTGACCGGGGGACGCCGGCGCCTCGACCTAAACGCTGGTCCGTGGGCGCTCGGCCTGCAGCGAGAGTGCGCTAATCACCGCCCCTTCCCGGAGTCCCCACTCGCTCACCACCAGTCGCTGTAGGCCCAGGCTCTCGACCAGGGTGGCGAAGACCACCGCACCCACGGGCAGGAGGGGCGCCCGTCGGACCTGGACGCCGGGAAGGGCGAGGCGGGCATCCAGGTCCAGCGTGGCCAACCGGTCGGCCAGTTCGAAGAGTTGACCAGCCGGGATCTCCACCTGGTTGACCTGTATGGCGGACACCGAGCCCGACGACATGGGCCGGTGGAGGGTCATGGCCAGGCGGGCCAGAGCCCGGACCGTTCCGCCGCTGGCAATGACCCTGGTGCCGGCACTCGGATTCCGTTCGAGCATGGCCCGGATGGGCTCGGCCCGGTGCAGAGCGACCTCGGTGATGGCCTTGCGGTCGTCCGGGGTCAGGAGCTCCCCTGTTCCCAGCTCGCCCCGAAGCCGTGCCGTGCCGAGGGCCACGCTGGCCACGGCGACGACCTCGTCGATGGTGCCCACGCCGGCCTCGAGGCTCCCTCCGCCCAGGTCGAGACCGAGGACGGGCTCACGTCCCACCCAGACCCCGGCCCGCTGCCCCAGGAAGCACAGCCGGGCCTCCTCCTCGCCGCTCAGCAGGGTGATCCTGCTGCCCAGCACCTGCTCGAGCCGGCCGATCAGCCGCGAACCGTTGTCGGCATCGCGGAGCGCCGCCGTGGCCAGCGCCACCACCACGTCGACACCGGCTTCGTCGCACGCCGCGCTCAGCCGTCGCACGGTGCGAACCGCGGACGCGGCCCGGTCGGCCGGGACGCCGCCGGTCCTGGCCACCTCCGTGCCCAGATGCAGGAACGAGCGGCGGCGCAGCACCGGTACCAGCACCCCTTCCCGCGAGGCGTCGACGACCATCAGATGGAAGGAGCTGCTGCCCAGGTCGAAAACGGCCACGCGGACGGTCCGCATCGGCGTGACGCTATCCCCTGGCGGGAGCGCGTCGAAACGCCGGCCCGCGTGGGGGTGGGCCACACCGCGTCCAGGAGGTCTCATGACGGTGGCGACACCACCGTCATGATGGTGTGGGTTAATAATTGTCCGGATTCGTCGAGGGGGGGTCATGGCCAGTACGCGGACGCAGTGCCAGAGACGGTTCCGTAAATCGCAAAGGATGCGGTCACGGTGTACGGCAGGGATTCCGGGCCAGGGCCCCATCCGGGAGCGCGCCCTCCACGGGCCCGGTTCCCACCTGGTCGTTGTCTCCCTCGCCACCCGGGCGGAGCCGTTCCATGGCTGACACCCTGAGTTCCCCGATGCCCGGGGCCGACGCCGACGCCGACGCCGACGCCGAGCCGGACACGGTCCCCGAGCCGGCGCCGCGCCGGAGGCGCCGGAAGGCGATGCCGATCATCGCCGCCGGGGTGGTCGTCCTTCTCATCGCTCTCATCGCCGCTCTGGCCTCCGGATCGAGCCCTCCCAAGCACTCGACCAGGTCTGCGGCGGCCGCTGCCTACGCAAAGCTCCTGAGGGCCAGGTACGCCAAGGCCCGGGCGGACAAAGCCAAGGCTCATGCCGCCAAGCCGGCCACGGCGCCGGTGGCCACGGCCACGACCGCCCCCGAGGCCACCACCACTCCCAGAGCGACGACCACTCCCAGAGCGACGACCACTCCGACGGCCGCCACCCCCCACCCGGGCGCCAGGCCGGCGGCCTCACCTGTCCGTACCGGGGGAGGGGCCGTCAGTGCGGCGGCCGTCGCCAAGCGGAGCGGTACCCGGCCCACCGGCACCCGGGTGGTCGTCCACCGTCGCCACCGCCATCATTCCCATCACGTCCGCCGCCGGCACCGTCACCACCACCACAATTGACGGGTCCAACCGTCCCGGTCCGGGTCTGACCGGCCCGGCCGGGCCGGGGGACGGGTGCAGGCATGGGCACCACTAAGGTGACCTACTCAGGGGTCGCGGTTGGCGCGACCCTCCCCGGCGGAGAGCCGTGGAGTGGCAGTTCGAGCGCTGTTTTGACCGGGAAGTAGCGCAGCTTGGTTAGCGCCGCCTGCTTTGGGAGCAGGAGGTCGCGGGTTCAAATCCCGCCTTCCCGACCACGGGTCCCCCGCCGGAAATCCGTCCGCGGCCCTCAGGGGGCGTCGACCGGTGGGCCCGGGTGGCGGCGCCTGGTCCGACGGGCACCGACGAGGAGCAGACCCGTTCCGAGCAGCACCAGGAGCAAGCCGGCCAGAGCCATCTGTTCGATCGCGGCCCCGGTGAACGGCAGCAGGCTGCCGCCCGTGGTCGTGGTCGGCTTGGAGGTTCCGGCCGACGTCGCCGCAGTGGTCGTCCCGGGCACCGTGGTCGTCGTGGTGGCCGTGGCCACTGTGGAACTCGCCACTTCGAACGTGATCGGCACCACCACCCGGCGGGTGGCTCCGGCACCCCAGACGATCTCCAGATAGCAATGGGCCCCGGCGGCAACCTGGGCGGCTGTGGGCGAACACGGGTACTGCCGGGCGTCGATGGCGGCCGGGTGTCCCGAGCTGTCGGTTCCCAACCGGGGAGGCCCGGTCGTGCCGAAGACGGTCCGGAAGAAGGCACCCAGGCTTCCGTAAGCTCCGAAGGTCCAGCGCCGGCCGTTGGGGTCGGTGCACGAGACCGGCGTCCGTACGCCGCCCACCTCGATGGTCGGTTGGGGGAAGGTGCTGTTGCACTCCCTGATGACGCCGACGCCGTGGGGCGGAAGTCCGGTGGCCCTGACCACCACGATCCGGTCGATGCCCAAATTCGTATCGGGAGTCACGGTCATGGTGGCGGCGACGTGGGGTGAGATGGTGGAGCCGGCGGTGGGGACGGTGGTGGGACTGGTCGTGTGCTGGCTGGCGATGGCGAAGGCCAGCGGCTCCACCGTCTGATCGGCGGTGCTGCTTCCCCACCTGAGCTTGAGGTAACAGAAGACCCCGACCGAATCCTGAACGGCCGTCGGCGGACACGGGTACCGCGCGGCATCGGTGGCGGCCGGATGACCCCAACTGTCGGTTCCGGACACCGGAGGACCGACGCTGCCGTCGACCACCTTGAACCTGACCGAAGCAAAGGTCCCCTCGGCGCCCGCACGAACCCGGCGCGGTCTGCTGCAGGACACCGGGGTCGGAACCCCGCGGACGACGACCGTCGGCTGTGGATTGGCGCTGCTGCATTCCACGATCTCCCCGTGCCGGTCGGGTGGAAGGCCGGATGCCGAGACCATCACCGCCCGTCCGTTGGAGGCGCTGGGTGTGACGTCCAGGATGGGACTCGGCCTCACGGCCGAGGTCGAAGAGGCAGAGGCGATGCCGGGGAGCACCAGGACCAGGCCCAGCAAGAGGAGCATCCCACCCACAAGCCGCGAGATCGTGAAGCTCCCCATTGGACTTCTCCCTCGATTTTTCCGCCTCGCTGCCCGGAACGCTGGTGCAACTCGGCGCTGGCCCGCCCAGGCCGATCAACACTCGGAAGGTTACAAGAAAATGCCGAGGGCGACTTGGCGGAACACGTGCAGGAACGATGTACGTGATTCCGGTGGGCGTTTCCCACCGGCGACCACGGCCGAGATCGATCCAGGGCGGCAACCGCCCGGTGGTTCCCAAGCGTGGGCTGTGGTGGCGCCGGCACGGACCGTCGCCACCAAGGCGGCACCGGATGCGGTGGTGGATCGCTGGCTCAGACGGTCAGGCGCTGATGGGCAGGCCGAAGGCGGTGACGATCTCGTCGGCCGGCAACGGCCTGGAGAACAGGAATCCCTGGGCCAGGTCGCATTCGAGGCTCCGCAGGATCTGCAATTGCTCCGAGGTCTCGACGCCCTCAGCGACCACCTTGAGGCCGAGGGCGTGGGCCAGGTTGATGACGGCGGAGACGATCTCCGCACCCTCGCCGTCGACCCCCAGAGCTTCGACGAACAGCCGATCCACCTTCAAGATGTCCAGAGGGAAGCGCTGCAGGTAGCTCAGTGACGAGTAGCCGGTCCCGAAATCGTCGATGGCCAACAACACGCCCAGCTCCTTCAGGGCACGAAGGACTCCGAGGGCGGAGGCGGCATCCTCCATGAGCGCGCTCTCGGTGATCTCGAGCGTCAGGTGCTCGGGAGGAAGGGCGGTACGGGAGAGGATCTCCTCGACGGTCTGGACGATGCGGGGGTCGTCGATCTGCCGAGCCGACAGGTTCACCTCCACGGAACCCTGCGGTCCTTGGCGTCCTTCGAGGTTCCAGTGGCGCAGCTGCTGGCATGCCTGCTCCAGGACCCAGGCCCCGATGGGGATGATGAGGCCGCTCTCCTCGGCCACCGGGATGAACCGGTACGGGGACACCAGGCCCTGATCGGGATGCTGCCAACGGATGAGAGCTTCGACCCCGACCGTCCTCTCCCCGTTGATCTCGACCACCGGTTGGTAGTGGAGCATGAGCTCGCGGCGCTCGAGGGCCCGGTGCAGCGAGTGCTCGGTGGTCATCCGATCGAGGAGCTCGACCCGCATCGACTCACCGAATGTCTCGACGCTCGATCCCCCTCGCCGCTTGGCCTGGTACATGGCGGCCTCGGCATTGGAGAGAAGCGTGGCCGCGTCGACGATCCCGAAGGTATTGAGGGCGACGCCCACCGACGCGTCCAGGAAGACCTCGGCGCCGTCGACCTCGAGCGCTTCCGTCAATGCCGTCCGGGCCCGCTCGATGAAGGCCATCGCATCGGCGTACGCGTCACCGCCGGATTTCTCGAACAGGGCCAGGAACTCGTCGCCGCCGAACCGGGCAATGAGCTCACCGGGGCCGGCCGCCCCCAACAGCCGCCGGGCCACCGCGGCCAGGACCGTGTCCCCGGCGTCGTATCCCATGCTGTTGTTGATGGCCTTGAACCGGTCGAGGTCCAAGAGGACGACCGCGATCGTGCCCGGAACTCCCATGGCCCTGGTGGCGGCGGCGGTCAGCCAACGGTCGAATTGGATCCGATCGGGAAGCCCGGTCTGTGCATCCAGGCCGTCGGCCCCGGTCGTGGTCACCTCGGTGCCGGCCGCGCCGAGGGGTTGGATGAAGCCGGCGACCGATCGCTGCGGCCCGCGGCCGATGTCGAAGAGCAGGCCTTCGGCGACCACCCGGTGGCCGGCCCGGTGCACCAGTTCGACCTGCGATCGATCGCCACCCACCGCCAAACCGCTCCCGACGGGCCCATCCGCGCCTCCGGTGCCGGCCCGACAGAACGGCGAGGCCTCGAGGTCCGCAGGGAGCAGGGTGTCGAAGATGGATCGACCGACCACCTCGTCCCTGCGCCAGCCGAAGACTTCCTCGGCCCGAGGATTCCATTCCGTCACCACTCCGCTCTCGTCCACCTCGACGAACGCTTCCGGGCAGAGGGAGACCAGGCGAGACCACCGGTGGCGCCAGTGCGACAGTTCACCCACCGGGACCTGCGTTACCCCTTCAACCACCATGGTGCTCCCGTCGTGGTCTCGATGAGTCGCCCCGGGATCGTTGGGGTCGCGGTGTTGCACTGGGAATGGCAACGTCGGACCGACCGATCATGTTCACCGTCCTGCTCGAATTCCGACACGCTCGGCTGAGCAACGACGCCGTGCCACTGACAGGCCATGGTAGGCAATGAGCCTTTGCACTTCAAGGATTTGGCTCCCGGCCGACCGGAGCTCTGGACGGAGCCCGGCACCGGATTCCTCCTCTCCACCGCGGAAGCCAGCCGGATTTGCCGACCGATCTTCCTCGCCGTGTACCGTGCCTGCCGTGGTGGTCGTCACCGGCGTCGTGCAGAAAGAAGCGTGGGCCGGCAACTTCATGCCGCCGGTCGAACAGGTGCGACCGGGGCTGTGGTCGATACCGGTACCCATTCCCGACAATCCGCTGCGCTACGTGCTCGTCTACGCGTTGGAGCTCGGCGGTGGCGGCGTGGCCCTGGTCGATGCCGGCTGGAACACCGACGATGCCTGGACCGCGCTGAGCGACGGGTTGGCCACGGCCGGGGGCAGCGTCTCCGATGTCCGGGCGGTGCTGGTCACCCACATCCACCCTGACCATTACGGCCTGGCCGGGCGGGTGCGCGAGGCCTCAGGAGCGTGGATCGGTCTCCACCCGGCTGACGCGGTGATGCTGGAAGCCCGCTACGGCAACACCGACGAGCTGGTGGCCAACATGTTCCGGTTCCTGGCCGATTCGGGAGTGCCGGAGGACAAGCTGCCCGACCTGGCCCTGGCCTCGATGGCGCTGAAGTCGATGGTGACCATGGCCCAACCCGACGTCCTCTTCGAGGACGGCCGCCGGATCGAGCTCCCGGGGTGGCCGCTCCGCACCATCTGGACGCCCGGTCACTCCGCCGGACATGTGTGCTTCTTCAGCGAGGACCACAAGTTGCTCATCTCCGGTGACCACGTCCTGCCCCGGATCACCCCCAACATCTCGGTCCATGCCCAGCAGCCCTCCAACCCGTTGGGCGACTATCTGGACTCCCTCCTCAAGGTCCAGAACCTCGGAACCGAGGAAGTCCTCCCCGCCCACGAATACCGGTTCTCCGGGCTCGAGAGCCGGCTCGAGGAGATCATCGCCCACCATGCCGACCGTCTCGACGAGATCGAGCATGTCCTGACCCAGCATCCGGGCTCAACCGCCTGGGAGATCACCTTGAGGCTCCACTGGTCACGGCCCTGGGACGAGATCCAGCCCTTCATGCAACGACAGGCCAACGGCGAGACCCTGGCCCACTGCGTCCTGCTCGAGCTCCACGATCGTGTCCGTCGCCAGGGGACGGAGCCGGCCCGGTTCTTCGTCGCCGGTCAGTGACGGCCACGGCGTCGGCCGGCGGGGACGATCACGACAGGTGGCAGCCGGGCCGCGGCCGACTGTCGTCCGGGGCGGTCCTTTCGTCGTGCTCTCCCCCGCTGGCGGGTCGTGGGACCGGTGACGGCACGACACCGGTGCCATCGGCCGTCCGGTGATGATGGCGTCTCTTGACCACAACACCCACCCCGACGCCGACCACGACGATGGCGCCGACCACGGCGAGGGACCACAGGCCGATCGTCGACAGGATGTGCTCGAAGGAGACGCCGACGATGAACCCGAGCAGGGTGTAGCCGACTCCCCACACCAGCCCACCGCTGGCGTTGAAGAAGAGGAACACCCGGTAGCGGAGGCCGCTCATTCCGGCCAGACCGGGGATGATGGCCCGGGCGAAGGCCACGAAACGACCCAAGAAGACAGCCGGTCCCCCGTACCGCTCGAGCATGGCCATGGTCCGGCGGACCCCGGCCCTGCCTTTCAACGGGCGGCGCTCGAGGAGCCACGGCCCCGACCACTTCCCCACCTCGAAGCCGACCGAGTCGCCCACGATGGCGCAGACCACGACCACGGCCATCATGACCCCGAGGTCGACCTGGTGCAGCCCGGCCAGCACGCCCCCGACCACGGCGGCGGTCTCTCCGGGGATGAAGAACCCCACCATCAGCGCGGCCTCGGCGAAGATCAGAAATCCGACCAGGGCGTAGGCGGCGGTGCCGTGGAAGTGGAGCAGCCATCCCGACACCCCCCCGGTGGCCTCGATGCGCGTGGCCATTGCGGTCACCGCCAACACGTCACCCGCCGACCCCTGACCCCGGCCACCGGCAACGGCGCGGTTCCCTCAGGACCACCGCGACAGCGTCACGCTGGTCCACGTCCGGCGACGGCAGGCCGGACACGACATCCACCTGTCGAATCGGCGCCTGGGCAGCCAGACGCCGACCGGGAACTGGAGGAGCAGGAACTCGACGATACCGACCCGGCTGATCGACCCGCACGACGAACATCCGACCGAGATCGGACCACGCTGCGGGAGTGGGTCGGTCGCAGTTGCCGTCGACCTGGCCGCCACAGGCTCGCGGCTGGGAGTGGCTTCGGAGAAGAGCGCATGCTTGCCGGCCGGTCGTGCGTGGGACCTGGCCGGGGTGGGTTGGGTGGAGGCGCCCTTCGCCTGACCGATCATCGGTTCGGCATCGACGTCGGAGACCTCCTGCTGGTCAATCGGCATCCAGTAGAGCGCCCGCTTGCCCAACGGGTCGGGGCCGTCGGCCATCAGCCAACGGTGCCGGCGGCAACACTGGTACCGACCAGGGCCCGGGCCAACTGACGGTAGGCCATCGCCCCGGGAGAGTTGGGGGCGTGCTGGAGAATCGACTTCCCACGGGCCGGGGCCTCGGCGAATCGGATCGACTTCCGCACCGGGGGCTGCAGCACGGGGATCCTGTAGCGGGCCTCGACCTCTTCGATGATGTGCCGCGAGTGCTTGGTCCGGTCGTCGTACATGGTGGCCACGATGCCCCTGACCTTGAGCTCGCTGTTGGCAAAGGCGCGCACGTCCTCGATGGTCTCGAGCAGCTGGCCGACCCCGCGATGGGACAGGGCCTCGCACTGCAGGGGGATGAGCACGTCGTTGGCCGCGGTCAGCCCGTTGATGGTCAGCACGCCCAGCGACGGGGGGCAGTCGATGAGGACGAGGTCGTACCTCCCGAGCACCGGTTCAAGCGCTCGTTCGAGTACATGCTCCCGGCCCGTCCGGGTGAGGAGGTGAACCTCGGATCCGGCCAGATCGATGGAGGCCGGAACCAGATCGAGCAGGCCGACACCGGGGACCGGAAGGGTGACGTCGGCGATGCCGACCCGGCGGACGAACACGTCGTGGAGCGACCGGTCCAGGGCGTCGGGGTCGAATCCCAGGGAGAAGGTGAGGCAGGCCTGGGGGTCGAGGTCCACCACCAGCGTGCGCCTTCCCAGCTCGGCCGAGGCCACCCCCAACGAGTGGACGGTGGTCGTCTTGGCGACGCCACCCTTTTGGTTGGCCACGGCCAGGACGTCGGTCACGAGCGGAGTCTACGCCTGACCAGGGTCCCCACCGTCGGGCTCAGAATCCGGCCATTCCCACGATGGGCCGGTTGAGGCGCCGGCCACCCATGGAACCGAAGAACGGTGCCCCGAAGCTGAAGACGCCTCCGTCGGCGGCCGTGAACCGGTAGCCGCTCCCGTTCGACGTCTCCGCCATCCCCACGATGGGGGCGTTGAGCCGGATGGCGCCGGTGGACCCGTAGAAGGGAGCCCCGCCGAAGGAGAAGACCCCGCCGTCGGCGGCGACCTCCCAGTAGCCGCCGGTGTTGGTGTCGTTGACCATCCCGACGACCGGGGCGTTGAGGGGCACACCACCCATCGATCCGTAGAACGGAGCGTTGAAGCTGAAGATCCCGCCGTCGGCCGCCACCAGCCGGTAGCCGTTGCCCTCGGTGGCCGCGGTCATGCCAACGATGGGCTGGTTGAGATGGCTGCCGCCCATGGATCCGTAGAAGCTGGCGTCCCCGAAGGCGAAGATGCCGCCGTCGGCGGCGACCTCCCAGTAGCCACCGCCGTCGGGGGTGGCGGCCATACCCACGATGGGCTGGTTGAGATGCCGACCGCCCATGGACCCATAGAACCGGGCACCGCCGAAGGCGAAGATGCCGCCGTCGGAGGCGACCTCCCAGTAGCCCCCGGAAACCGGTGCCTGGGCGATGCCGACGACCGGGGCGTTGAGATGGATGTTCCCGGTGGATCCGCAGAACGGAGCGTTGCCGAAGGAGAAGATGCCGCCGTCCGATGCGGCCAGGCGGTATCCGCTGAAGACCGCCGCCGGCACCGTACAGGCCGGCATGGATCCTTCGGCCGTGGTCCCGCCGGCATCGCCGGTCAGCTGGGGATCATGGTGGAACATGGGCCACGATCCGGCGCCGACGGCGGCCGGCCCGTCGGATCCGGTGATCTCGTAGTGGTCGATCCTCCCCACCCCGGCGGGCGACGTCCCCGAGAGCACGTAGCCGGCCAGGGTGATCCCGATGGTCCCGTTGGGGTCGGCCGTCACCAGGGGGGCGTTCTGCAGGCCCAGGTGGGGGCTGAGCTCGGCGATCCTGGCCCCGGTGCGACCGTCCAGGACGACGGCGCCGCTGACGGTGGGAGCGATCACATCGTCGTAGCCCTGGCCCGACAGATCGGCGGTGACCACCGAACCGATGATCCGGCCGACGTTGGCCGCCCGCCAGATGGTCTGGCCGGTGGCTCCGTTGATCACCCATACCGAGCCGGACCGGCCCGCACCCTGGTCGGTCCCCTCCACGACCTGGAGCGACCCGTTGCCCATCACGTCGGAGAGGGCGGGTGACGAGTAGGTGCTGCCGTCGAGCGTGTCCGACCAATGGAGCTGGCAGCGCCCGTTGTACGCCTTGAGGGTGTCGGTGTCGGAGGCACCGGGGAAGTACGCCCCCGTGCCCACCACGATCCCCGTGGCTCCTCCACCGAGGAAGCCGCCGACCGCGGGGGACGAGTCCACCACCTGGTTGGTGTCGACCCGGCAGATCTGGTCTCCCTGGGCGGTCAGGATCCGCAGGTGGCCCCCGTCGGTGTAGGTCTGGCCCCGGCCCTGGCCGGCCGACTGATCCCCACCCACGATGATCTCGCTCCGGCCGGTGCCATAGAGGTCGGCCAGCGCCGCGGTGGAGTGGGTGCTGTCGGAGTTGAAGAACGGCCATCCGGTCAGGGTGGCACCGGTGGCGGCATTGAGGGCGTAGGAGAACTGGCCGAGCGAACCACCGACGGCACCGGTGACGCCCTGGAGATCGCCGATGCTGATGCCGGCCTGCACGCCGATCAGCGGGGCGGCGTCCGAGGGCGGGTTGGCGACCGGGGTGAACCACTTCTCGGTGCCCGACGGGCCGTAGGCGGTGTACCCGCCGGTGGTGGGATCGGAGTCATTGCCCGAGCCCACCACCACCGTCGACGGGCCGCTCGACGGGACGATGGACGGGGTCGAATCGATGGGTCCGCTGGCGTTGGTGGCCGGCCAGCCGGCCACCGGCGACCCGTTGGAGACGTGATAGGCGTAGAGGAGGCCGCGCCGGTCCCCCACCACCATGTCCGCTTGACCGTCGAGGTCGGCGGGGATCGGCGATGAGAGGGCGATGGGCTCTCCCTCATCAGGCAGGACGCCGGTGGACCAGGTCTGCTTGAAGCTCGAATCGGTGAGGGCCCTGGGTGCGGGGGCGGTGTGGGCGGCCGGGGGGGGCGGGGCGGCGGCGGCCGGGGCGGCGGCGGCGTGGGCTGGGTCAGCCGCGGCCACGCTCGATGCCGAGGCCAGCAGGACCACCAGGGCGGTGCCGGCCCGCCTGGTCAGGCCCCTGTGGGCGCGGCGGGAGGGGGCGTCCGAGCTCATGAGGGTCGAGTTCCGCAGGCGACGCAATCGGCTGGCTCCAATGGGGTAACGATAAACGATTCTCCTCCCCGATGGCAGTCGATGTACTACCCAGATGCGGACTGCTGGATCCGAGTCGATCCCTGCCGCTCACCCGGTGTGTGGGTCACCCGTTGAGGGCTCCCTCAGCGCCGCCCCATGGCCGGGTCGGCCCCGGTGAAGTAGACGGTGTCCTGGGCATAGAGGGTGTCATCGGCGGCCGACCCGCCGGTCGTCTCTGCGCCCTCGACGCAGGGGGTGTTGTAGGCGCCGCCCGCCTTCTTGCAGGCGGCAGATTGTCCACCGTCTTGCCGTTGGGCTTAAGCATGTAGACGGTGCCGGCCGGAATCCGCGGCCCGTAGAAGAACTTGAGCACGGCGATGATGGGGGCCTTTGTTGGTGTAGGCGGCGAAGTTGCCGAACGACCTGGATGATGTTGCCCTCGCACTTGGTCGATCCGGTCGGGGGGCAGAGGGCCGGCTCGGCGGAGGGGGCCAGCGACTCGAGGGTCACGGCCACCGGTGGCGGGCTGGTGGTGGTGGTGCCGGCCCGCGAGACGGCCAGGGCCTCGGCCGCCGCCCGGCTGGCCGCCGGCTTCTTGATCTTCTTGTTGGGCAGGGTGAGGGTGACCGAGGCCTTGGCCGTCTTCAGGGGCCTTGGTGCTGACGAGGCGATCCCGGGGGCGGCCACCGCCTTGGTGCCGTTGCCGCTCTGGACGACGATGACCCCGATCGGACCCGAGGGTGGTGGCGTGGACGCGGCATTGGACGAGGTCACCGTGGCCGAGCCGGTGATGGCCGCGCCGGTCGACAGGCCGGTGGTCTTGACCAGCACGTCGAGGGTGTCCGAGGCCCCGGCGGCCAGGGTCCCGATGGAACAGGTGAGCTTGCCCGATGCCGGCCGACGAGCAGTTGGTCCCCGAGGCGGCCATGCCGGCCAGGTCGTAAGGGGGGGGCCCGCGTCCGTCGGTCACGGTCACACTGGCGTGACCCCGGTGACCGTGGACTTCGAGGTGTTGGCGATGGTCACTCCCCAGCCGCCGTCGGTGCCCGCGCGTGACCTGGTTCTGCAGGGGCGGGGTGGAGGCCGGGGCACCTGGAAGGTGGGGGTGGGCGGGGCGCGGGTCGACCGTGGTCGAGCCGAGGGCGGCCACCCCGTGGGCGGGGTACAGGAGATCGTTCGGTGGTCGGGGTGCCGCTGATCACGAAGGTGACGGTGGCGTCGATGGTCCCGGGGGTGAGGTCGACCGCCCCGGTGCCCGGTCCGGTCTGCCAGGTGACCGGGTTGTAGGTGGTGGCGTAGGTGTAGGGGGTGTTGGCGGCCAGGGCGTCGTCGCTTTGGGGCAGGTTGGTGGCCGAGGCCGACTCGGTGTTGGGGCTGACCGCCCCGCTCGGCGACCCCCCGACCGCGGTGAGCCGTCATCGGCGGTGGTCTGGGAGGCGACGGTCAGCGAGGTGGCCCCTTTGCCCGGAAGTGGTTGACCACCGAGGCGGGGATGGTGAGCTGGACGGCCGGGGCGGCCTGGAAGGTCCCCCCGGCGTCGATGCTGGACGGTGGAGCCGGCGATTCGGACTCCACCGTCGGGAAGCTGGTGGTCCCGGACATACCCGACACGACGCAGGAGTCGTTGGCCACCACGCCCACGGTGAAGGTGGAGGTGGTCCGGGCCTGGGGGCCGCCGTTGCGGCTCATGGTCTGGCCGGTGAAGACCTTGGTCAGGGAGGTCCCTGCGGCGTCGGTCTCGGTCAGGGTGGCCGTGTAGCTGCCGTCGCGGGCGTAGGTGTGGGTGGTGGTGGGCGTCGAGGTGGTGGCCGTGGCGCCGTCACCGAAGTTCCAGGCGTAGTTGGTGATGGGCGACGACGGGGCCACCGAGGCCGAGGCGTTGAAGTGGGTGGCCTGGCCGGCGTTGGCCGGGGTGACCGTGAGGGCGGCCACCGGGGCCTGGTCGGGGGTGATGGCGATGTCCGTAGGGGTCGTTGCCGGCACCGACCGTGGTACCGGCCGTGTCAGTTGACGTGGCGATAGGGGTAACCGTGTCGTCGGCCTCGTTGGCCACCTCGACGGTGGACCCGTCGGGGGTGACGGCGATGGCGTCGGGATCGGGATCCCACCGTTATGGGGGTGCCGGCCGTGTTGGTGAGGTGGTGATGGGGGTGACGGTGTCGTCATTCTCGTTGGCCACATAGGCGGTGGACCCATTCGGGGTGATGGCGATGGCGTCAGGTCCGGCACCGACCGGGATCTCTGACCCCGCCGTGTTGGTGGAGGTGTTGATGGGGGTGACCCCGTCGTCGGCCGAGTCGACCACGTAGGCGGTGGCCCCGTTGGGGGTGATGGCGATGGCATTCGGGTCGTTGCCGACGTTGATGGCAGTCCCGGCGGTGTTGGTGGCGGTGTCGATGGGGGTCACCGAGTCATCCGTGGGGCTGACCACGTAGGCGGTGGCGCCGTTGGGGGTGATGGCGATGGCGTAGGGGCTGACTCCCAGGTCGATCGGGGTCCCCGCCGTGTCGGTGGCCAGGTCGATGGGGGTCACCGAGTCGCTTCCCTCGTTGGCCACATAGGCGGTGGAGCCGTCCGGGGTGATGGCGATGCCCGTCGGCCTGGCTCCCCACGGTGATCGTGCTCCCATGTGCGTCGGTGGCCGTGTCGACGGGGTTGACCACGGTCGGAGTTCACCCCGGTCACGTAGGCGGTGGCCCCGTCCGGGGTGATGGCGAGATCACCGGGCTCGCTCCCCGGAAACGGAAAGAAGTTCCCCGCGGTGCCGGTGGTCGTGTCGATCTGGTGACGAAGTTCGGACCCGGATCGGTGACGAAGGCAGTCGGAGGAGTCGGTGCGCGAACCAGACGGTGCCGTCGAAGGTGGTCGCACCGACGGTCATCGAGAAGGCGTCGCCGTTGGTGACCTGCGGGTAGTAGCCGGCAAGGACGTAGCCCGAACCGAAGGTGAAGGTGATCGACGTACTCGAGTACGACAGGATGTTGAGCCCGATGCAGTCGCCGACCGTTCCGGCGGTCCAGTCGCCATCCGTGAACTGGATGCTGCCGCCAAAGTCGAGACCACTCCACCCACACCCGGCCGGCGACGAGGCACCGAGGTACGCCTCGGTGCCGAATCCCGACCCGGACACCGTCATCGACGGGGAGCCGGGGGTGCCACCGAAGGTGACCCCGCTGATGGCCGGTGATCCATCGGTGTCAAAGGCGCCCATGTCACAGGGAGTGGTTCTGGGCGAGCCGCGCTGGTCGGTCGCCGGGCACAGCGATCCGTCGGTCACCGCGTCGATGGCGGGACTACCCGCTTCCAGGGCGATGGTTTGGGTCGGTCCTCCGTTGGACTGCAGGCCGTTCGGATCCAGCATTGGATCCGTGTCGCTCAGATCCCCGGCCTGACCGGTGAAGTGGCAGCTGCCGTCATCGTCGAGGTTGTACCCGAGGTCGGTGATGGTGCCGTTCGTCCCGCAGTCGCTGCCAGCGGTCGAGTCGGCCAGAATCGTGGCGCCGATGTCGAGGGTGGCCCCCGACTGCTGCCAGATGCCACCGCCCGCCGAGTCGGCCTCGTTGCCCGAGAAGGTGCTGTTGGTGACGTCGGCGGCCCCCACCTCGTTGAGGATCGCCCCGCCGTAGTTCGGCGTTGAATCGCCCGAAAATGTGGAGTTGGTGACGGTCAGGTCACCTTGGTTGTCGATCCCCCCGCCCTCACCGATGGCGCGGTTGTCGGAGATGGTGCTGCCGTCGATGGTCGCCGTGCCGCCGGCCACCAGGATGGCACCCCCGCCATACCCTTCCGAGGTCGATGTGTTGCCTGAGAACGTGGAGTCGGTGATGCTCAGCGACCCGCCACTCCAAATAGCGCCCCCGTAGTACTGGGAGGTGTTGTCGGAGAAGACGCAGTTGGAGATGGTCAGCGTCCCGCCGTTGTTGTAAATGGCCCCACCACCCGTGGAGGTGTCGGACCCGTCCTCGATGGTGAGGCCGGAAATGGACGTTGTCGAGGAGCCGCTGCTGTAGAAGAGGCCCGTGGTCCCTCCGCCAGTGACGGCCATGCTGCTCGCCCCGGGTCCACTGATGGTCAGCCCGCTGATGTTCAACCGGGTGCTGAGCACGATGCCGGTGCACGTCAGCCCCGGTGCGAAGATGATGTCGTCGCCCTGGTTGGCGTTGAGCACGACGTTCGGCAGCGAACCGGTCGTCGACGAACTCCCACTGCAGTTGGTGACCACGTCGGTCGCCGCGCCAGCCTCCGTGGTCGGCAGTAGGAGCACCGACACCGAAGCGAGCCCGAGGGTGAGGCTGGCCACGGTCAGCAGAGTGACCGCCATACGGATGCGTCCCATCGTCTGTCCTGAACCCCTCCACGTCATCCCCGCCCCGCCTTTCCTGCCTCGCATGTGTCGGGGAGAACGGTAGCAAAAGACTGAGCGGGTGCACAGATTCCGAAGACGGAATCCACTTCGAGTCCTCTCCGTTTTCCGACGCCTGCCGACCCGCCGGCCCCGCCGCTGGCTGCGTGCCCCCTTTGGCCCCGCCCCGGGGTCCGCCCCCCGCCGTACACCGGTCAGCGCCCCCGCCAGGAGTCGAACCCGGAACCTGATGGGTAGAAACCACCTGCTCTATCCAGTTGAGCTACAGGGGCCAGCCACGGGGAGGTCCTGTGGCGGCCCGGACCTCCGTCGGTGTGTGCCACACTAGAGGCTCCTTGGTGGCCGTAGCTCAGTTGGCAGAGCGCCGGGATGTGGCCCCGGAGGTCGCGGGTTCGAGCCCCGTCGGTCACCCTCAGGTCCCCGGGGATGCGAGCACCTCGTGTTCGACGCCCAGGGATGGGTTGCAGTACATGCGCCTCTAGCTCAACGGCAGAGCAACGGACTCTTAATCCGCAGGTTCCGGGTTCAAATCCCAGGGGGCGCACCAGTTCAGAGGGGGTTTTTGGGAGTGCGACCGGAAAGGGAAACCCATAAAAAACCCATAATCAGGTAGACTGGACCACATGCAGGGCTCCAAGCGACTGATCAGAGGACGCGGCAAGTCCGCCGTCTACGAGCTGCGGGTGGCGACCGGACGTGACCCGGTCACCGGCAAGTACGGCCAAGTCAGTCGGCGATGGCCGGGGTACGCAGCCGATGACCCCGAGGTCACCACCGCCGACAAGGCACTGGCGAAGCTTGTCAAAGAGCTGGAGGGCAACCGAAGCGGCAGGACTGCCGGAGCAGGCATCACGGTCGACCAGTTGCTCGTCAAGTGGCTGAAGCAGATCACCAGCGAGGGTCGCTCCCCTACCACGCTGCGGGAGTACAAGCGCCTCATCGAGAAGCGGATCAGTCCCGCTCTCGGGCCAGTGCCGGCCGTGGAGGTGACCGCCCTCGAGCTGGACGAGTTCTACCAGGGCCTCACCGACGAGGGACTTGCCCCAGCATCGGTGCGACAGGTGCACGCCATCCTGCGAGCCGGCTTCCGGCAGGGCGTCAAATGGAGGTATCCTCGCGTCCAACCCGGCCACAGATGCCAGCCCACCAAAGCTGGTCTCGAAGACCGTCACGGCTCCCACGGTTGCCGAGGTGCAGGCCATGATCCAGGCCGCGGATTCAGACGACCCAGACATGGCGACGCTCATCGCCCTGGCTGCGGTGACCGGAGCCCGACGCGGTGAGTTGTGCGGGCTCCGGTGGGGCGACGTGGACTGGACCGGCCACACTTTGACCATCGAGCGGTCGGTCGCCACGATGGGCCGGAAGCAGCTCATCACGAAGGACACGAAGACCCACGCTGCCAGGCGGCTGGCCCTCGACACCTTCGGGGAGGAAACCCTAAAGCGTCACCTAAGGGTTGCCGAGGACAGGGCCGCTGACCTGGGAATCTCCATCACGCCTGACTCCCCCATCTTCAGCTACGACCTTGTGCGCCCGATCGCTCCAGACACCGTGAGCCACTACGTGAGGTCGATCGCCACGAAGGTCGGAGTGGACACTCACCTCCATGCGCTGCGTCACTTCGCCGCCACGGAGCTCATCGGAGCCGGCCACGATGTGCGTACCGTCGCCGGGCGGCTGGGCCACCGGGACGCATCGGTAACACTAAAGGTCTATTCCCATGCCCTGCCAGAGCGGGACCGGGACGCGGCCGCGGCCCTCGGGAAGGCGCTTACTCCCGGATGAACCGCCATCCGCCCTCAGAATGAACGAGGCGATGCCGAACTCGTCGATGATCATGCCGAAGTCTTGCACCTACCCCCGCCTTCGCTTGGCACTGGGACAGACGACGCTGCCTCACAGCGGGCGTCTTTACCAGGCCTTACGCTAGGCCGATTGTGACGAAGCCAAAGATCTCCACCACGTGAGCAAACTGACCCTGCCCCAACTGAGAGCGCCATCTCTTCGCGGCGGCGGACATCCTCCGGGGAAAGATGGACGCCTCGGAGTTCAAGGAATACATCTTCGGGATGCTGTTCCTGAAGCGGTCCTCCGACCAGTTCGAGGACGAGCGTCAGAGGGTCATGGCCGCTGAGCTGGCAAAAGGCCGTACCGCCATGCAGGCGGATCAGCGTGCCGAGTCGGCCAGACTTCTACACGGAGTCTTTCTTCGTCCCTGAGAAGGCACGCTGGGACTTCCTCCTCAACGAGATCCACCACAACGTGGGCGACGGGCTCAATAAGGCGCTGTCGGCACTCGAAGAGGCCAACACCGCCCTTGAAGGCGTGGTCCAGCACATCGACTTCACCCGAAAGGTTGGGCAGTCCTCGATCTCGGAGAAGAAGCTCCGGGACCTGATCGTTCACTTCTCCAAGTATCAACTGCGAAACGAGGACTTCGAAATTCCCCGACCTCCTGGGCGCCGCGTACGAGTATCTCGTCGGCGAGTTCGCTGACTCGGCCGGCAAGAAGGGCGGTGAGTTCTATACGCCCCGGTCCGTTGTCCGGATGATGGTCCGCCTGATCGAACCCCGTGAGGGCATGCGCATCTACGACCCCTGCTCGGGTTCGGCGGCATGTCATCCTCTCTAAGGAGTATGTCGAGGAGCACGGCGGTAATGCCCGGAACCTCGGCCTATTCGGACAGGAGAACAACGGTGGGGTCTGGTCCATCTCGAAGATGAATCTACTTCTCCACGGTATCCCCGATGCAGATATCCGCAATGGGGACACCCTCGTTGAGCCGCTCCACACGGATGGCGGCGAACTGATGCGCTTCGACCGGGTAATCACCAATCCTCCGTTCTCACTCAACTACACACGTGAGGGCATCCCGTTCCCCGAGCGGTTCCGGTACGGGTGGTGTTCCGAGAGCGGTAAGAAGGCCGACCTCATGTTCGTACAGCACATGATCTCTGTCCTTCGGCCGCAAGGGACGGTCGCGACTGTCATGCCGCACGGAGTTCTGTTCCGTGGTGGAGCCGAGCGTGAAATCCGCGAGGATTGCTGGATGACGACCCTCGATGCCGTCATCGGGTTGGCGCCGAACCTCTTCTATGGCACGGGTATACCTGCGTGCATCCTCGTACTGCGAGCAAAGGGAGCCAAGCCGCCGGAGCGTCGTGGCAAAGTGCTGTTCATCAACGCTGATGCCGAGTCGTCCAAGGGAAGCGCACAGAACTCCCTTCTGCCCGAACATGTTGAGAAGATCGTGTCTGCATACTCGCGTTTGCCGACATCCCCGGCTACGCAAGCGTTGTCGCTCACGAAGAGTTGCGTGCTAACGACCTCAACCTGAACATTCGCCACTACGCGGACAATACGCCACAACCCGAGATGCAGGATGTGCGAGCACACCCTCGTTGGCGGAATTCCCAAGGTAGAGGTTGCAAAAAGGGCGGATCTCTTCGAGGCGCACGGCTTCAACCCGGCGCGCCCGTTCGTGGAGCGCGACCCCGACGATTCAAATTCTCAGAAGCAATCGGTTCGAAGGCGGCGCTCCAACATTGTTCAACGCAGACTCGGGTGTCGAGCCCGCGAAGGGGGGCTGAGAGACGCCTCGACGGGTGGTGGGCGGCAAATGCGAAGTTCATCATTGAGCTTCCCGAGACCAAGGCACTCATGGGACGCGCTGACGATTCTTGATGCTTTCGTGACAGCGCTCACACCTGTGGGACTGCTGGACCGATTCGAAGTGGCCGGCGTGATCGCGAGCTGGTGGGGTGACGTCCAATTTGATTCCGAAGCCTGGTAACCGGCGGTTTCGAGCTCGTCAGTAGACGGTTGGCTGACAACGATCACCACAGCCCTGGAAGACAAGAAGCTGAAAGGGAACCCCCTCAACCATCCCGTGGTTCAGGCCCTGGTCCACGAACATCTCGACGAGATCGAGGAGGCCCAGCTTCGGCGGGCGGACCTTGAGGCGAAGATCAAGAGTGCCACTGAGGAGAGCGACGATGAGGACGGGAATGATGGAGGTGACGAAGCGTCGATCGCTCCGGAGCAACTAGCGGCTCACAAGAGGGAGCTCAGTGCAGCCAAGAAGCGGGTCAACGTACTCGGGTTAGAGCTGGCGGAAAGCTGAGAGCCCGGGGAACAGCTTTCTCGCGAGGAACAAGACGACCTGGTCTTGAGCATCGTTTGATCCAAACTTGCCGATTGCCTCAACGAATACGTGAACAAGCACCGTATCCTTGTCCTTGAAGCGCTCGGAATTGGTGGGACAAGTACGCGGTGACGCTCAACAGCCTGGAGGGCGAACGGGGCGCTGTAACAGCCAAGCTCAATGGGCTCCTCAGGATGCTTGGTTATGAGTAAACAGAATTCTCCATCGCCACTTCCCCCAGCCCCTTCAGATTGGGTTGAAATGCGAATCGGCGCCGCGCTCGATGAGGTGGATGGCAGCCGATCGGTATGCGGGATTCAGAAGTCTATGACCTAGTCAGTATCCGCCGTCGAAATGGGG
>CAWIEV010000011.1:0-13809 GCA_963835325.1 uncultured Acidimicrobiaceae bacterium
AGCTCACCCCGGTCCATCAGGTCCTTGGCCTTCTGTCCGATGGCCGTCTCCTGCTTGACCGCGGCACGCAGCATGTCCCCGGTCGAGACATGGGGCACCACGTAGTGATGGGAGAGTCGCACGCACTGCGTCCCCTTACCTGCCCCCTGTTTGCCGAGGACGACGAGCCTGGCTCCGGGTACCACTTACTTGAGGAAGCCCTCGTAGTTTCGCATCATGAGCTGGCTGTCGATCTGCTTCATCGTCTCGAGTGCCACCCCCGTAGCGATCAGAAGTGTGGTCCCGTAGAAGGGATAGCTGGTGATGTTCCACGCCGCCATCAACAGGGACGGCGTGATGGCCACGCCGCCGAGGAACAGGGCGCCCGGCCAGGTGATCCGGTTGAGGATATGGGCCAGGTACCGCTCGGTGGGCTGCCCCGGCCGGATGCCGGGGATGTACCCACCCTGTTTTCGGATGATGTCGGCCTGCTGGTGGGGATCGAAGGCCACGTAGACGTAGAAGAAGGTGAAGAGCAGGATGAACACGAAGTAGGTGAGGATGTAGAACAGGCTGGTCGGCGTGACGTTGGCGTTCACCCAGGTCCGGAAGGCCTGCCGACGGGATGATGTTGGACAACAGGACGGGGATGTACAGCACCGAGCTGGCGAAGATGATCGGGATCACCCCGGCCTGGTTCACCTTCAGCGGGATGTAGGTGCTCGACCCGCCGTACATCTTGCGCCCGACCACCCGTTTGGCGAAGGTGACCGGAATCCGCCGCTGGCCCTGATCGACGAAGACGATCAGCACCAACAGGGCCAGGGAGACGATCAGGATGGTGGTGAACTTGACCCGACCGCCCTCCTGCAGCACCGTGTTCAACCCGGAGGGGATGCCCGCCACCACATTGGCGAAGATCAGGATGGACATCCCCTGCCCGATGCCGCGCTGGGTGATCAGCTCGGCCAGCCACATGACGAAGGCGGTGCCGGCGGTCAGGGTCATGACGATGAACGCAGCCCGCCAGATCGAGTAGTTGAGGATCAGGTCGATGCTCTGGGTGGAGCCGAAGAGGCCGCCCCCGCCCTTGTGGAACAGGTAGACGAGGCCGGTCGACTGCATCAGGGCCAGGGCCACGGTCAGGTACCGGGTCGTCTGGGTCAGCTTCTTCTGGCCCACCGCCCCCTGGTCACGCCATTCCTCGAGTTTGGGGATGACGGTGGCCAGGAGCTGGATGATGATGCTGGAGGTGATGTAGGGCATGATCCCCAGCCCGAACACGGCCATACGGGTGAGGGCGCCCCCCGAGAAGAGGTTGAGGAAGCCGAGCACCCCCGACGACTTGGACGCCGCCTCGAGCTGCTGGACCTTGGAGAAGTTGACGAAGGGGACCGGCACGTTCGCCCCGAACTGGTACAGGGCGATGATGGTCAGCGTGAATACGACCTTCTTCCGAAGGTCCGGAATCCGAAAGATGTTGGCCAGGCTGGCGAGCATTGGGCTCCTCGATGCCGCAGTTGGCCGATGCTACCGGTTGGTGAGGGCGTTGCCCTGTGCCGGAGGGCGGTCATGACCGAACGGAAGGGGGACCACGGTGGCAGAACCCGCCGGCGGCGGCGATGGCCGCCTCCGCCGACTTGGAGAAGGCGTGGGCCTCGACCCGGATGGGACGGGTGAGCTCCCCGCCGCCCAGGACCTTGACCAGGTCACCCTTCTTGGCCAGCCCGAGGGCGACGAACCCGGCCAGGTCGACCGAGTCGGCCTCGATCCCCTGCAGCGCGCTCACGTTCACGGGCGTGTAGTCGATACGGAACGGGTTCTTGAAGCCACGCAGCTTGGGAATGCGCTGCATCAGCGGCAGCTGGCCGCCTTCGAATCCCATGGGGATAGTGTCGCGCGCACCCTGCCCCTTGTGCCGCGGCCGGCCGTCTTGCCGCCCTTGCCGGCGATGCCGCGTCCCACTCGCCGACGGGGCCGCGTGGACCCTGCAGGTGGACGGAGTTCGTGGACCTTCATGATCGACCTTCCTCGTCTCGGTCGGCGGGGGTGACATCCACCAGGTGGGGAACGCGGGCCAGCATCCCACGAATTTCGGGCCGATCGGGCAGCACGTTGGTGCGGCCGATGCCCCGCAGGCCGAGGGCGCGAAGGGTGCCCCGGTGCTTGGGCTTGGTCCCGATGGCCGAACGGACCTGGGTGACCCGGAGCCAGGTCTGGGCCGCCGGACGGCCCCGACGACGGTGCCGTGCCCACCTCAGCCCACCTCCGTGAACAGGTCGGCCTCACGCCGGCGCTCACGATAGGCACGGAGCATGGCCGCGGGCACCACGTCCTCCACCGGCTTGCCCCGGAGGGCGGCGATCTCATCGGGCCGCTTGAGCCCCTTCAGCCCGGCGATGGTGGCGTGGGCCACATTGATGCCGTTGGACGAACCGAGGGACTTGGCCAGGATGTCGCGGATCCCGGCCATCTCGAGGATGGCCCGGGCGGCACCGCCGGCGATCACCCCGGTACCCGGTGCGGCCGGCTTGAGCATCACCCGTCCGGCACCGCTCTCACCCACGATCGGATGGGTGATGGTCGAACCGGCCAGCGGCACGTCGAACATGTTCTTGCGCGCCTCCTCGATGCCCTTTTGGACGGCCAGTCCGGCTTCCTTGGCCTTTCCGTAGCCGAGGCCGACCTTCCCGTTGCCGTCTCCGACCACCATCAGGGCGGCGAAGGAGAACCGTCGGCCTCCCTTGACCACCTTGGACACCCGGTTGACCCGGATGGTGCGCTCTTCGAATTGCAGCTCGTTCGTGGCCATTGCTCTAGAACTCCAGTCCTTCGGCACGGGCGGCGTCGGCCAGGGCGGCCACCCGCCCGTGATACGCGAATCCGCCCCGGTCGAAGACCACGGTGGTGATGCCGGCGGCCTTGGCCCGGGAGGCGATGAGGCCGCCCACCGGCCGGCCGCGCCGATGTTGCCACCGGAGGATCCCCGCAGGTCGGGCTCGGTGGACGATGCCGCGGCGAGCGTCCGCCCGGCGTCGTCGTCGATCAATTGGGCCGAGATGTGCTTGTTGGAGCGGAACACCGCCAGCCGGGGGCGCTCGGACGAGCCGTGCACCCGACGCCGCACCCGGGCATGCCGGCGGCGGCGGAGCTCCAGCTTGTGATCGGTTCGGGCCATTACTTCGCTGCCTTCCCGGCCTTGCGCACGACCCGCTCGCCGGCATAGCGAACGCCCTTGCCCTTGTAGGGCTCGGGCTTACGCAGCTTGCGGATGTCCGCGGCCACCTGGCCGACTTTTTCCTTGTCGATTCCCTTGACGATGATGCGGGTGGGCGACGGGACCTCGAAGGTCACCCCGTCCGGCGCACTCACGTTCACCGGATGGGAGAACCCGAGGGCCAGCTCGAGGCCCGACGGCCCCTTGGCCACGGCACGATAGCCGACACCGACGATCTCGAGCTCCTTGGAGAAGCCGGCGGTGACCCCGGAGACCATGTTGGCCACCAGGGACCGGGTGAGACCGTGCAGGGCCCGGTTCTGGCGCTGGTCGTCGGGCCGCTCGACCACCAGCACATCGCCGTCCTGGCGGACGGTGATGGCGGCCGGGACCGAGCGGGCCAGCTCGCCCTGGGGGCCCTTGACCGTGACGGTGTTGTCGTTGCCCAACGCCACCGTGACACCCCGACGGGACGGCGATGGGGGAGCGTCCGATGCGGGACATCAGCGGGTCCCTCCTGTGGCGGTGGCGCCGGAGGCTGTGGCGGTGGCTGTGGCGCCGGAGGCTGAGGCGGTGGCGGTGGCTGTGGCTGTGGCGGTGGCGCCGGAGGCTGTGGCGGTGGCGCCGGAGGCGGTGGCGGGCCCACCAGGCCTACCGGTGTGCCGAGTAGACCTACCAGACATAGCAGAGCACCTCCCCGCCCATACGGCGCTTGCGGGCCTCGCGGTCGGTCATCAGGCCCTTCGAGGTGGACACCACGGCCACACCCAGCCCGCCCAGCACCCGGGGCATCTTGTCGGCCCGGGCGTAGATGCGCAGGCCGGGCTTGGACACCCGCTTGATGCCCGAGATGGTCCGGGCGCGGTCGGGCGAGTACTTCATGGTGATCTCCAGGGTCTTGCCCGGCTTGTCGGGCTCCTCGTTCACCTGGTAGCCCACGATGTACCCCTCGTCCACCAGGATGGCGGCCAGGGACTCCTTGAGCTTGGAGCCGGGCATCTTGACCGTGTCGAAGTGGGCGGTGTTGGCGTTGCGGATCCGGGTCAGCATGTCGGCAATCGGGTCGGTCATCGTCATCGTCGGTCGCCCCCTCTCACCAGCTTGCCTTGGTCACGCCGGGGACCTCGCCGGCATGGACCATCACCCGCAGGCAGATTCGGCACAGCCCGAACTTGCGGTACACCGACTTGGGCCGGCCGCACCGGCGGCATCGTGTGTATCCGCGCACTTTGAACTTGGGCGTGCGTTGCTGCTTTTCGATCAAGGCCTTCTTCGCCATGGGGTTACTGGTTCTCCTGTCGGAACGGGAAGCCGAAGGCGGCCAGGAGTGCCCGGCCCTCTTCGTCGGTGCGTGCGGTGGTGGCAATGGTGATGTCCATGCCCCTGGTGGTGTCGATGCGGTCGTAGTCGATTTCGGGGAAGATCAGCTGCTCGGTGACTCCGAAGGTGTAGTTGCCGTGCCCGTCGAACGACCGGGGCGAGAGGCCGCGGAAGTCACGGATGCGGGGGATGGCCATGGCCAGGAGCCGGTCGAGGAACTCCCACGCCCGATCACCCCGCAGGGTGACCTTGGCGCCGATCTCCTGGCCCTCGCGCAACTTGAACGAGGCGATGGACTTCTTGGCCCGGGTGACGACCGGCTTCTGGCCCGAGATGATCTCGAGGTCGCGCATGGCCCCCTCGATCAGCGACTTCTGCTGGGTGGCCCGGCCGACGCCCATGTTGATGACGATCTTGTCCAGCCGGGGGACCTCCATGATGTTGCTCAGTCCGAGCGACTCCTTGAGCTCGGCCCGGACCTGGCGGTCGTAGCGCTCCTTGAGCCGGGGACGGGTCCCGGCGGTGACCGTGGCCATCACAGATCGGCCCCGCACTTGCGGCAGACGCGCAGCTTGCGGCCCTGCTCGTCCACCCGCATCCCGATCCGGGTGGGACCGCAGTCTCCGCAGACGATGGCAACCGACGACACCGAGACGGGCATGAACTTGTCGATGACGCCTCCTTGCATGGTGGCGCGGGTCGGCTTGGCGTGCCGCTTGGCCACATGCACGCCTTCGACGATGACCCGCCCTTCGGAGGGGATGGCCCGGACCACGCTGGCCTGCTTGCCGCGGTCCTTGCCCGTCATCACCTGGACTTTGTCACCCTTTCGAATTCGCATCTAGAGCACCTCCGGCGCCAGCGAGATGATCCGCATGAAGCGCTTGTCGCGCAGCTCCCGGCCCACCGGACCGAAGATGCGGGTCCCGCGTGGCTGCTGCTGGTCGTTGATCAGGACGGCGGCGTTCTCGTCGAAGCGGATGTAGCTCCCGTCGGGACGGCGCTTCTCCTTCTTCGTGCGCACCACGACGCACTTGACCACCTCGCCCTTCTTCACCGCCGCCCCCGGGATGGCATCTTTCACCGTGGCCACGAAGACGTCGCCGATGGAGGCGTAGCGGCGACGCGAGCCACCGAGCACCTTGATGCAGAGCACTTCTTTGGCCCCCGAATTGTCGGCGACCCGGAGTCGGGATTCCTGCTGGATCATCGGGCACGCTCCAGGACCTCGGAGACGCGCCAGCGCTTGAGCTTGGACATGGGCCGCGTCTCGACCACCCGGACCCGGTCACCGACCTTGGCCGAGTTGTCGGCATCGTGGACGTAGAGGCGCTTGGTCCGCTGGACGGTCTTTCCGTAGCGGGGGTGCCGGACCCGTTCGATGACGGCCACCACCACCGTGGCCTCCATGGCATCGGACACCACCAGGCCCTCGCGCACCTTGCGGCGGTTGACCCGCTCGGCGGACGCCCCGTCGGCGATCTTCTCGTCAGCCATCAGCTGTTCTCCTCCGGGTCGGCCTCGTCGCCGGCGTCGTCGTCCTCGTCGTCGGCCTCGTCGAACGTGTCGGCCTCGGCCTCGTCGAACGTGTCGTCGTCGGCCAGGGCCATGCCGTCATCGTCCGCCACCTCTTCGGCCAGCTCCTCTTCGTCGACGCCGTTCTCCTCGTGGTCACCGGCCGTGCCCTCCTCGGCGGCCCGGGCCGCGGCACGGCGCTCCGAGGCGGTGGTCTGGCTGCGGCCGAGGGCCTCGTCCTCCGAACGGCGCCGGGCGGCGGCGACGTGGGCCGGAAGCTCGTCGAAGTCCATCCCCTCGGCCTCGGCGATCTCCCTGTTCCGCAGCTCCGTCAGCATCCGGGCCACGTCCTTGCGCACGTGGTTGAGGCGGGAGAAGTTGTCCAGCTGACCGGTGGCCAGCTGGAACCGGAGGTTGAACAGCTCGCGGCGGGTATCCCCGAGCTGGCGCTCGAGCTCCTCGGTGTCGTACTCGGCGATTTCGGCGGCGGTCACCATCAGACCTGCACCTCCGGCGTGCCGTGCGTCCCCGGCCGGATGACGAAGCGGGCCTTGAACGGCAGCTTCTGGATGGCCCGGTCCATGGCCTCGCGGGCCAGCTCGGGCTCCACGCCGGCCAGCTCGAAGAGGATGCGACCGGGCTTGACCACGGCCACCCAGTGCTCGGGATTGCCTTTGCCCGAGCCCATCCGGGTCTCCGCCGGCTTCTGGGTCACCGGTCGGTCCGGGAAGACCCGGATCCAGACCTTGCCACCACGCTTCACGTGGCGGGTCATGGCGATACGGGCGGCCTCGATCTGGCGCGCCGTCAACCACGCCGGCTCCAGGGCCTGGATGCCGAAGTCGCCGAAGGTCACGTCACTGCCGCCCTTGGCCTTGCCGCTCATCCGGCCCCGCTGCTGCTTGCGGTGCTTCACCTTCCGGGGCATCAGCACGTCAGTCGACCTCCTTGCGGAAGTGTGGCGTCTCGTGGTGCTCACGGGTACGCCGCTCGATCTCCTCGTCCTCGGACAGGATGCGCTCGAGCTCGTCGGGAACGGCGGGCGGTGCGGCGATGTCGGCCGTGGACCGGTCGACGAGGCCCTCGGGGATCTCGGTCTCACCGCTCGAGTCGGCATCGACGGTGACCACGCTGCCCGGCGCCCCCTGCTCGGCGCGACGACGACCGCCACCGGCGGTGATCAGCCGGCGGGGGGCGTCGCCGCCCTGCCCCGACGTCTCGCCCACAGCCATGGCCGCCTCGCGGGTGATCTTGTCCTCGGTGGAGATCTTGTAGGGCAGGATGTCGCCCTTGTAGATCCAGACCTTCACGCCGATCCGACCGAAGGTGGTCTTCGCCTCCCGGAAGCCGTAGTCGATGTCGGCCCGCAGGGTGTGGAGGGGCACCCGGCCCTCGCGGTAGGACTCCTTGCGCGACATCTCCGAGCCGCCCAGACGGCCCGAGCACTGCACCCGCACGCCCAGGGCGCCTGCCTTCTGCACGGTCTGGATCGATCGCTTCATGGCCCGGCGGAACGCCACCCGGCGGGCCAGCTGATCGCAGATCCCCTGGGCGATGAGCGCCGCATCCAACTCGGGCTGCTTGATCTCTTGGATGTTCAGCTGGATCCGGTTGTTGAGCCCGGTGATCTCCTCGATCTTCTTCTTCAGCCTGTCCGCCTCCGCCCCGCGGCGGCCGATGACGATGCCGGGACGGGCCGTGTGGATGTCGACCCGCAACCGGTCACGGGTGCGCTCGATCTCAATCCGGCTCACCGCGGCCGACTCCAGCTGGGACATCAGGTAGTCGCGGATCTGCCAATCCTCGATCACGCAATTCTGGTAGTTGCGCTCCTCGAACCAGCGCGACTTCCAATCGGTGGTGACGCCGAGCCGAAACCCGTAGGGGTTGACCTTCTGGCCCATCTACTTACCCTTCTCCCCGGCAGCATCGCCGTCCGCGTCCTCTTCGTCGTGCTCGTCGGTGACCACGTCGCCGTCGGCCTCGGCCTCAGGCTCCAGATCCGACTCCTCCAGCGGGCCGGCCTCGGTCTCGGTGACCACGTCGTCCGTCTCGCCCCGGGCCCCGGCCCCGGCCCCGTCGTCTTCGTCGAGGTCCGACTCCTCCAGCGGGCCGGCTTCGGTCTCGGTGACCACGTCGTCGGCGTGCACCGCGTCCTCGGGCCAGGCCTCGGACCCGGTGTCGAGCTCGTCGGCCGGCGCCCCGGTCGTCGAGACCTCCTCGGCCCGCTGGCGGCGGCGGGAGCCGGCCACCCGCCGCGACCGGTGCGAGGTGGAGGTGGCCAACCGGGCCCGGCGGCGGGCGATCCGGTCCTCGGGAAGCCGGCTGACGATGACGGTGATGTGCGAGGTGCGCTTGCGGATCCGGGTCGCCCGGCCCCGAGCCCGGGGACGCCACCGCTTGAGCGTGCTCCCCTCATCCGCGTAGCACGTCGACACGTAGAGCTCTTCAGCGTCCAACCCGTCGTTGTGCACGGCGTTGGCCACCGCCGAGGCCAGCACCTTGCCCACCGTGGTGGCCACTTCGCGGTCGCCCAGGCTGAGGATCTCGGCGGCCCGGTCGACGTCCTGACCCCGGATGAGGTCGAGCACCTGACGCACCTTGTAGGCGGAGACACGGCTGTGCCGGAGTACCGCCCGGGTCCCCTCACGCTCGTTGGTCTTCACTCCGGGCATGTCAGCGCCTCCCCGCCCGTTCCTGGCCGGCGTGGAACTTGAAGGTCCGGGTGGGCGCGAACTCGCCCAGCTTGTGCCCGACCATGGATTCGGTCACGTAGACCGGGATGTGCTTGCGGCCGTCGTGGACGGCGATGGTGTGGCCGACCATGTCGGGGATGATGGTGGAGCGACGGGACCATGTCTTGATGACCTTCTTGTCCCCGGCCGCGTTGAGGACGTCCACCTTCTTCAGCAGGTGGTCGTCGACGAACGGACCTTTCTTCAGGCTACGAGGCATAGTGCGGCGTTCCTTTGGTCTTCCCTACCGCCGGGCACCGCGGGTGCGGCGCCTTCTGACGATCATCTTGTCGGACTCCTTCTTGCGCGACCGGGTGCGGCCTTCGGGCTGACCCCACGGCGACACCGGATGACGCCCGCCCGACGTCTTGCCCTCACCGCCACCCAGCGGGTGGTCGACCGGGTTCATGGCCACGCCCCGGGTCTGGGGACGGATACCCTTCCACCGGTTCCGCCCCGCCTTTCCGACCTTGATCAGCTCGGCCTCGGAGTTGCCCACCGTCCCCAGGGTGGCCCGGCAGTCGATGGGGACCCGGCGCATCTCCGTGGAGGGCAGGCGGAGGGTGGCGAAGGCGCCTTCCTTGGCCACCAGCTGCACGCTCATCCCCGCTCCCCGGGCCATCTTCCCACCCCCGCCCGGACGGAGCTCGACGTTGTGTATCACCGATCCGACCGGGATGAACCGCATGGGCAGGGCATTGCCCGGTCGAATCTCAGCGCCCTGACCTGACTGGAGCAGATCCCCCACCTGCACCTGCGAGGGGGCGAGGATGTAGCGCTTCTCCCCGTCGAGGTAGTGCAGCAGTGCGATCCGGGCGTTGCGATTGGGGTCGTACTCGATGGCGGCCACCTTGGCGGGCACGCCGTCCTTGTCCCGCTTGAAATCGATGATCCGGTACTGCTGCTTGTGGCCGCCGCCGCGGTGCCGGGAGGTCTTGCGGCCGTGGCTGTTGCGGCCGCCGGTGGACGGCTTGGGCGCCAGCAGCGACTTTTCCGGCCGGTCCCGGGTGATCTCGGCGAAGTCGGAGACGGTCTGGAACCGCCGGCCTGCGCTGGTGGGCTTTCGTGAGCGGAGTGGCATGGTCTGGTCCCGGTCTCTCAGTGCTCGAACAGGTCGATCGAGTCACCCTCGTGCAGGGTGACGATGGCCCGCTTGGTGTCGGGGCGGTGGCCGAGCGAGTTGTTCTTCCGGTTGCGCTTGGTCTTGCCCTTGCGGTTGAGGGTGTTCACGTTGTCCACCCGCACGTTGAAGGCCTGCTCGACCGCCCGCCGGACGTCGATCTTGGTGGCCGAGGGATCGACGACGAAGACGTAGACGTTGTTGTCCATCAGCATGTACGACTTTTCCGACACCACGGGCCGGATGAGCACGTTGTGAGGATCCCTCATGACCCGCTTCCTTCTTCTCCGGCGTCGGGGGCCGGCTCGTCGGTGCCGGTCTCGGCGGTGGCAGCGCCGGCGTCGGCAGCGCCGGCCCCGGCAGCGGCGTCGGCAGTGGCAGCACCGGCCCCGGCGGTGTCCGGGTCGGCCCCGGCCCCGGCAGAGTCGGTGGCGTCGCTGGCGGTGGCGGTGGTGGCGGCCTCGGCCCCGGCAGCCTTCTCGACCTCGGTCGAGGCGCCGGGGAGGGTCTCGTCGGTGAAGACCACCCAATCGTTGACCAGGATGTCGTAGGCGTTCAGCTCGCCCACAACCATGGTCTGGACCTCGGGCAGATTGCCGAACGAACGGTCCGCATACCCGTCCCCGTCGCCCAGCACGACCAGGATCCGGCCCGACAGGCCCAGGGCCTCGAGCGAGGCGATGGCCGCCTTGGTGCTCGGCACCTCGAAGGGCCAGGCGTCGACCAGAGCCACCCGGTCCTGGGCGGCCCGGTCGGACAGCGCGGAGCGCAAAGCCAGCTGGATCATCTTCTTGGGTGTCTTCTGGGCGTAGGACCGGGGCTTGGGCCCGAGGGCCACGCCGCCCCCGATCCACTGCGGCGAGCGGGTCGATCCCTGGCGGGCCCGACCGGTTCCCTTCTGGCGGAAGGGCTTGGCCCCCCCGCCCCGGACCTCGGACCGGGTCTTGGTCGACTGGGTACCGGAGCGGGCCGCGGCCAGCTGTGCAGTGACGACCTGGTGGAGGACGGCCAGATTGGGCTCGATCCCGAACACCGAGGGGTCGAGCCCCACCTCGCCGAGCACGGTACCGTCCCCCGACCGCCGGGCCACCGTCCTCTGCAGAGGAGCGGGGCGGAGGAAGCGCCGGATCTCGGCCGGGCTGGCGGTTTCGAGGTCGACGGTGGCGGTGTCGGCGCTCATCAGGCCTTGCCCCCCTTGACCAGAGGCGCCTTGATGGCGTCCCGCAGGACCACGATGCCGCCCCTCGGACCGGGTACCGCCCCTTTGACCAGGATCAACTCCCGCTCCGAGTCGGACTGGACGATCTCCAGATTGAGGGTGGTCACCTGCTGGCCACCCATCCTCCCCGCCATCCGGGTTCCCTTGAAGACCCGGGAAGGGGTGGCGCAGGCGCCGATGGATCCGGGCGAGCGGTGCTTCTTGTGGTTGCCGTGGGAGGCGCCCTGACCCTTGAAGTTGTGACGCTTCATCCCGCCGGCGAAGCCCTTGCCCTTGGACACGGCGATGGCGTCCACCAGCTCACCGGCCTGCAGGAGATCTGCGGTCAGCTGCTGACCCACCTCGTATTCGGAGGCGTCGTCCAGCCGGAGCTCGACAAGCTTGCGGCCCGGGTCGACGCCGGCCTTGTCGAAGTGGCCCTGCTCCGGCTTGGTCAGGGTGGAGCTCCGCCGGTGGCCCCAGGTCACCTGCAGCGCCGCGTAACCCTCGCGATCCGGCGTCTTGACCTGGACCACCCGCATCGGAGCCACGCGCACCATCGTCACCGGTATCGCCCGGTTCTGATCGTCCCAGATCTGGGTCATCCCAACTTTTTCGCCCACGATCGCCCTGGTGGCCACTGGAGCTTCTCCATCTCGACTTTTCGTCCGATCGACACCGGCCGGCATGGATCGGTTGCTGCACCTTCGTTCGAACTGCTGTACTCCCCGGCCCTGCATGCACCGCCGCGAGTTCGCATCGCATCGGCATGCACGCAGACGCTCCGCTCGGAAGAAACCCGAGCGGAGCGCTCGCCTGGTTTGGTCCGAGGTCCCCGCCGTCCTGCCGCGGGCGCTCGAACACGTCCTACTCACATGGGTTGACCCGGAATCAGGCCGACTGGTGACTATATACCATCACGCCGGCGGTGACAACGGGGGGGCGGACACCCCGTCCGGGGGGGCCGCTCCTAAACCGTCTGGATCTTGATCTCGATGTCCACCCCTGCCGGGAGGTCGAGCCTCTGGAGCGAGTCCACCGTTTTCGGCGTGTGCTCCACGATGTCCACCAGCCGCTTGTGGACCCGCATCTCGAAGTGCTCCCTGCTGTCCTTGTACTTGTGGGGTGACCGGACCACCGTGTACCGGTGCTTCTCGGTGGGGAGGGGCACCGGGCCCAGCACCTTGGCCTGGGTCCGGAGCACCGTCTGGACGATCTTTTCGGTCGACTGGTCGAGAATTTCGTGATCGTAGGCCTTCAGGCGGATCCTGATCTTCTGTCGGGGGCCCTCTGCGGCCATGGGAACGGTGTCCTCTCGTGGATGGGGTGGCGGCGGCCGGACTAGGCGATGATCTTGGTGACCCGGCCCGAGGCCACGGTGCGTCCACCCTCACGGATGGCGAACCTCAGACCCTGGTCCATGGCGATCGGCTTGCCCAGCTCGACCGTCATGTCGGTGTTGTCACCGGGCATGACCATCTCGGTGCCTTCGGGCAGGGTGATGGTGCCGGTCACGTCGGTCGTCCGGAAGTAGAACTGCGGCCGGTAATTGGTGAAGAAGGGCTTGTGGCGACCGCCCTCGTCCTTGTTCAGCACGTAGACGGTGGCCTCGAACTTGGTGTGGGGGGTGATGGATCCGGGCTTGCACAGCACCTGGCCCCGCTCCACCTCCTCCTTCTTCGTCCCCCGCAACAGGGCGCCGATGTTGTCGCCGGCCCGCCCCTCGTCGAGGAGCTTGCGGAACATCTCGATGCCGGTCACCGTGGTCTTCTGCGTGTCGCGGAGGCCGACGATCTCGACCTCCTCGCCCACCTTGACCACACCCTGCTCGACCTTGCCGGTGACCACGGTGCCGCGGCCGGTGATCGACATGACGTCCTCCACCGACATGAGGAACGGCTTCTCCACGTCACGCTGGGGCTCGGGGATGTAGGTGTCGACCGCCTCCATCAGCTCGAGGATCTTCGGCGTCCATTCGGGATCACCCTCCAGCGCCTTGAGGGCGCTGACCCGGATGATGGGGGTGTCATCCCCCGGGAACTCGTACTCGTTCAGGAGCTCGCGGACTTCGAGCTCGACCAGGTCCAGCAGCTCTTCGTCATCCACCGCGTCGGCCTTGTTCAGGGCGACCACGATGTAGGGCACGCCCACCTGGCGGGCCAGCAGGACGTGCTCACGGGTCTGAGGCATGGGACCGTCGGCGGCCGAGACCACCAGAATGGCCCCGTCCACCTGGGCGGCACCGGTGATCATGTTCTTGATGTAGTCGGCGTGACCCGGCATGTCGACGTGGGCGTAGTGGCGATTGGGGGTCTCGTACTCCACGTGCGCGATCTGGATGGTGATGCCGCGCTGCTTCTCCTCCGGCGCCTTGTCGATCTGATCGAATGGCGTGAACGACGTGGTCGGGTCGGTCTCGGACAGCACCTTGGTGATGGCCGCGGTGAGCGTGGTCTTACCGTGGTCGATGTGTCCCATCGTTCCCACATTGATGTGGGGCTTCGTGCGCTCGAACTTCTGCTTGGCCATGGCTGGGGCAATGCTCCCTGATCTCGGGCGGTACCCCCTCGGGCCCGCCGCGACGCAGGCGGATACCTGACGTCATTCCTCGTGTAACGGTGATGATGCGCTTACTTGTGGTGGGTACTGGATTCGGGTGTGGCTGGGTCTGACTAAACGGCTGCGACCTGGGGGATCCCCGGTCGAATGCCGCCCTACTCTCCGC
>CAWIEV010000012.1:0-74093 GCA_963835325.1 uncultured Acidimicrobiaceae bacterium
CTCTTAATCCGCAGGTTCTGGGTTCAAATCCCAGGGGGCGCACCAGTCGCACGAGGTCGGCGCACTAGGTTCGGGCGTACCAGGTCAGAGGGGGCCCTTCCCAGTGCCATCGCCGGATGCCAATCTCATCTCCCAAAAGGACCGCCCCCCGCTCAAGTTCCGCCGGGCACACGCCGATGAGCGGCCTGTGAGCCATGGAGCCTCCGCTCGGGGCCGAAGGCGTCGTTGGTGTCTGCCGGCTCTGCTGGCCGTCTTCGCCGTCTTCTCGACGGTAGTTTCCGTGCCCATGACGCGCGCCGGAGCTGCGACTCCCTCCACCGCCACTCCGTACTCGACGAAGGCCGGATTCGGAGTGACCATGGAGGGACTTCCGGGCAGCTTGATCGGGTTCGACAATTTCGAGCTCTTCGTTGGGCGTCACCCCCGGGGTGGCCATGTGGTACGTCCAGTGGAATCGGGCCGCACCTTTTCCGGCGACGGAAGCCTCCGCCATTGCCGCGCTGGGTATCACCCCGGAGATTACCTGGGAACCGTGGAATCCAGCCGATGGGCTCGATCAGCCGAGCTACTCGCTGGCGTCGATCGCTTCCGGCAAGCATGACGCCTATCTGCGTTCGTGGGCAGATGAAATCAAGGCCTGGGGTGGCGAAGCTGAAGCTGCGTTTCGGCCAGGAGATGAACGGAAACTGGTATCCGTGGGATCAGGGCGTCAATGGGAACAAGCCCGGATCGTACGTCGCCGCCTGGAGGCATATCTACAACCTGTTCAAGGACGCGGGAGCGACCAACGTGACCTGGGTGTGGTCTCCGAACGTCGAATATCCGAGCTCGATCCCCTATGCCGATCTTTGGCCGGGAGTTTCCTACGTCAGCGAGGTCGCACTCGACGGGTACAACTGGGGCTCTGTACGCCCCGAGATCGGTTGGAAGTCGTTCGCCCAGATATTTCTGCCCTCGGTCCGGGCGATGACGGCCCTCACGACGCGGCCCCTGTACATCGGTGAAGTCGCCAGCACCCAGCGCGGCGGCAACAAAGCCCAATGGATAGCCGACATGTTCGTCACGCTTGCCCATTGGCCACAGATAAGAGGGTTCGTCTGGTTCAACTGGAACAAGGAGACTGATTGGCGTCTCAACAGCTCGACCCAGTCGCTTGACGCCTTCCGATCCGGAATCGCGCACTGACCGGATCGACCCGCCACCGACACAGGCCGGCCCAGATGCAACCGGTGCGCAGACCTCTGGCCGGAACCCGCCCGACGCCCGGGTGGCGGATCACCGGCACCGGCGGGTCGCAGCTGACGCTTCTTTGAAGCACTTGAGTAAATGCCCGGGCACTCTCCGTGGTAAATCGTCGGTACATTAGTTGTCGGATTTGCGACGTTAGGTGTTGGGCTCGTGACGGTAAGTGCTGAATCACTGAAGCGCTTGCGTCGCCAACAGCGCCGGTGCCAAACTGCGCTCGCTCTCGGGTGCCAACATGCGCTCGGCTAGCGGCAGCGCAGTCAGCACCCTCGAGGCCGTTTCCGTTGAACGTGGATCGTCCTCAGCCCGATTTCGACGGAGTTACGCATGCATTTCTACCGGACCATTTACGATGATATTGGTCCCTTTTTGCTCATTCTGATCACGATTGTCGGGATCCGGCTTCTCTCCTATTGGCGGAGCTTTATCTTCCATCTGGCGCGCTACCGCCAGACCGAATCGGTGTCGACCGACGACCTCCGGAAATTGTCACTGCCGTTCGTGAAGATACAGATCACGACCCGCGGCTCGGCCGGCAGCACCGAGGTCATTCTCCGCGGCATCCGGAACGTGCAGAATCTCGCCTCCGAGGACCCGCAGCTGTACGGCAAGGTGCTCTCGGTCGAGCTCGTGACCGAGTCGCAGCGCCAGGCTGACGCCGTCGAAGAGGCATTCGCGGCCGATCCCATCTCGGTTACCTCCCTGGTCGTTCCGGCCGGCTATGAGACACCTGATGGCACGAAGCTGAAGGCACGTGGTCTCCATTTCGCCACCGAGCAACGGAGAGCGGGCTGGAACAAGAAGACCGGCAGGACATGGATCGTCCACTATGACGAAGAGAGCGTCATGGTCCCCGGCGAACTGCGCAAGCTTCTCAAGGTCCTCACCGGCACGCCGCACCGAGTGCTCGAGGGACCCATTCACTACCCGCTCGAATACCTCCAGACGAGCGCCATCTGCCGATCCATGGAGGCCAACCGACCCATCGGCTGCTTCGAATGCCGCCATGTCATGGAATCGGGATTCCCTCTCCACCTCCACGGGTCGAACCTGGTCGTCGACGAGGACTTCGAAAAGGAGCTGGGTTGGGATTTCGGATGCCTCGACGGCCAACCGTTCCTGGCCGAGGACTACCTGTTCGGCATGATGGCCTACCTGGCCGCGGGGTCGGACGCCTTCGGCTGGCACGGCTGCGTGATGCTGGAGCAGCCGCCCTTCTCCTACCAGAGTGCTTTTCGCCAGCGCTACCGATGGATTTTCGGCGTCCTGCAAGGCCTCACCCTGGTGAGGCGGTCGCCCACCTTCACCAATCTTCCCCGGCGGGTCCGGGCTCGCCTCCTGCTCGGAACCTTCTACCGAGTCACGACCTTCGCCCTCGGGGCCGTCATCGGCGTGATCACGGTCGTCTTTGCTCCGTTGTTCCTCTACGGTGCCATTCACAGTCTGGTCACCGCGCAACCCTTTTCCCTCTCGCCCTGGTTCACGCTCTGGTTGGCCGGTGTCGGCGGACTGTGGCTCGGCTCGGTCTTCATAGGAGCCTGGTACAACGTGAGTGAAGCCGGGCTGACAGGCCTGCAACGCGGCGAACAGCTGGCCCTGGCCGTCGGCATCGCGCCCATCGCCGGCATCCTCGAGAGCTGCGCGGGATTGTGGGCCCTCCTGGCCTGGTGCGGGGGTCGCCGTTCGGTCGAGTGGCAACCCACGCCGAAGACCTTGGTGGCCGACACCAGGGAACGTGGAAAAGCCGAGCGTGACGTCGCCGCCGCCTGACCGAAGGGCCGCCGGCCCAACCGGACCACCCCTGTCGGATCGGAAACGGCGGCACCCCGAATGACTGTCGTCTCCTCCTCGTCGCCGGTGAAGGAAGGCGATGACCGGCGTCCCATGGGAACGGACCCGGGAGGGCTCTCGCCTGCTCGCCCGCTACCGGAGCCGGACCCGGATCGGGATCTGGCCCTCGAGAGCCCGATGCCGACGGTCCAGATCGAGCACGGAGTGAGGGCGCGCCTGATCGTCCTGATTCTGCTCAGTGTCCTGGTCGGGTCCTGCTTCATCGGTGTGCCCCTGGCCTTGTTCGCGCACGGCTTCACCCACCAGCCCCTCATCGCCGCCGCCGTTGCCGCCGGTGCCGTAGGGCTGTTCTTCGCAGCCGTGGTGAGGGCGTTGCGGGCCACCACGCGGATGTCTTCGGCCCCGACCCGCCCGCCCGTGGGCCTCACCGCCGTGGTCGCCGAGGAGGCGGTGCCGGTGAAGCGGACCGCGGCCCCACCTGCATCCGCCATCGTCCACCTCCTGTTCTCCGGACCGCCGACGATGGACCGACGACCGGGGCCGGCGCGGATGCCGAGGTCGACCACCAACGCCGATCTGCTCAACGAGATCCTCGTCCCCCGGCCCGAGCGGGAACGGGACCTCGGGAAGCCGAGGGTGCCCGCTCGATCCCTACCAGCTCCTGATCATGACTGAGGCCTGATCCGCAGCCCCGGGGTGCCGGTCCGGGGGCACACCAGATCAACCGGCCCGGCTCGGTGCGAGGCGGGCCCGACCGGGTCGGTGCCTCAGCTCAGCGGGGGGTGATGCCCCATGAACCGGTCCATCGGGCGCCCGGTCGCAGCACGGTCAGATCGGTGCCCGAGCGGAAGGCGTCGGGTGGGCAGCTCATCGGCTCCACGGCCAACGACCGGCGGCGATGATCGGCATCGAGGGTGTCACCGGTGTAGATCATGAGGTAGGAGAACCGCTCGTCGACCCAGAGGGTCGTGCCGCCGGCCCCATCGGGGTGATCGAGCTCGACCCGGGCCCGGCCGTCGCCACCCCGCTGTAGCTCGGTGAAGGCGGTGTCCAGCTTGGTCACCCCGATGAGCCGGCCCTGGTTGAAGTCGAACTCGGTCCCTTCGATGGGTCCGCTGCCGGTCGGGATGCCCCGGTCGTCGGCGAACAGCCGGCGCTGGGAGGGGATCTCCAACCGGATCTGGTCGACCGTCGGGGTTCCGACGGTGAGGTAGGGGTGGAAGCCGATGCCGAAGGGGAGGTCGGTGGGTCCGATGTTGTCGGCGTCGACGACCACGGTGAGCCCGTCCCGGCCCAACCGATACTCGACGGTCAGCCCCAGGGCGAACGGATAGGCCGGGGACGGGCGCAGCGCCAGCGCCAGGCTCACCCGGTTCTGGGCCCGACCCACCATCCGCCACGGCATCCAGCGCACCAGGCCGTGGATGGCGTTGTTCGACGGGAGCTCGTTGAGGGGCGCCTGGGCCTCGGTGCCCTCGAAGGAGTAGCGCCCGTCGCCGAGACGGTTGGGCCACGGCGCGAGGACCTGGCCCCTCCCCCCGTGGCTCCATTCGTCCGGCCCGAAGCCGTCGATGACCGCCGTGTCGGCGACGGTGAACGACCGGAGGGTGGCTCCGACCTCGGTGATGACCGCCCGCTGGTGACCATGGCCGATCACCCACTGATCCCCGGTGGCGGCGGTGGTCTCGGCCGGTCGTTGGTCGTCGGCAAGTGGTCGGGTGCTCATAGGCGTGGGGTAGGGTTCCTCGGTCCAGCCAGCCCCGGGCTGGCTGACGTCGCCCGGTATGGTAGGCGAAAGGGCCGCGGGGACCAGACGGACGAGCAATTCGACCGCCTCCGCCGGTGCCGAGGCCCATGCTCCCTGCCCCGATCACGACGGGAACCTCCTTCCATGCGCATCCTGATCACCAACGACGACGGCGTGTTCGCGCCGGGCATCGAGGCCCTGGCCCGTGGGCTGGCCGCCGACTTCGGCGACCGGCACGAACTGGTCGTGGTCGCCCCCCTGGCCGACCACAGCGGGGCCGGAGCCGCCGTCGGTCCGGTCTACGAGCGGGAGTCGATTCCCTACGAGGCCGTCGACATCCCCGGCCTGGCCAACGTCCCGACCTTCGGGATCGAAGGTCCGCCGGCACTGGCCGTCATATTGGCCTGCATCGAGGGCTTCGGCCCGCGCCCCGACCTGGTGGTCTCGGGCATCAACCACGGGATCAACGCCGGGCGCTCCGCGCTCCACTCGGGGACGGTCGGCGCCACGTTGACCGCCGCCCAGTTCGGCGTGCGCGGACTGGCGGTCAGCATCGCCTGGGGGGAGGATCCCGTCCCCTGGGAGACCCCGGTATCCCTGGCCTCGGGGGTCATTCCGGCCCTGGCCACCATGGCCCCGGCCACTATCCTCAACCTCAACGTGCCGGCGGTGGCCCCCCACCTCCTCAGGGGCCTCCGGCACGGAACCCTCGGCACCGTCGGCCTCATCCGGTCCGTTCGCCCCGAGCACACCGCCATGCCGGTCGAGGGCCCGCCGGTCGATCCGACATCCAGGGCCATCGTCCTCACGCTGCGGGGGATGGGGGTGGCCTCGGACCGGATCGCCGAGCGGGCCGAGTTGGAGCCGGACTCCGACGCCGCCCTCGTGGCCGAGGGATGGGCCACCCTCACCCCTTTGCTCGGGGTACGCGAGGACGCCTCCGAGTCCGGCCGGCAGGCCCTCCTGGCCGCGCTGGCCACCCACCCCCGGCCCGGTACCTGAGCACCACCGGCACCGGACTCCCTGGCATCCCGGATACCGGTTACGGCGGCGGTGTTGGTGGTGCCGCGAGCTCGCTTCGTCCCCCCTCTGATACCACTCTACGTAGTTATACTGTCACTCAGAGCATTCCTACCTGTATGTTAACCACACCTTCGACACTTTCGACCCCGAGGAGCCTCCACAAGGTGCGCAACCCACGCTCGCTGGCCGCGGCCGGTGTGTCCATCGGTCTCACCGCCGTGGCCATGGTCGTGTTCCAGCCCTCGGCCCCCCTGGCCGGGGCGGCCGGCGTACCCCTCTCCCGGCAGACGGGCCTGGCCGGGCGGACGGCGGCCCAGGTCGGTTCGCGGCTACTGATCGACAGCCTGTCGGAGCCGGCCCCGTCGGCCGGAAGCCGGTCCGTTCCCGGGGACGGTTCCGCCGGCGACGCCACCATCGCCCTCAAATGGCTGCATCTCTCAGCCCCCGTCGGCCATCCCCCGGTGCGTCCGTCGGTCCCGGCCCCGAAGGCGACGGTCCCGGTCACCACCGCTCCCCCGGCTCCGGCGGTGCCCACCGCACCGGCGGCCCCGGCACCGTCGGCTCCTGCGCCTCCGGTCGCCCCGGCGGCCCCCTCCGGCCCCTCAGCCCCCGCCGGCCCGCTGGCCCCCACCCCTGGCATCTGGGCCGAGCTCCGCGAGTGCGAGTCGGGCGACAACTACACCATCGACACCGGCAACGGCTACTACGGGGCCTACCAATTCGCGGCCGCCACCTGGCAGGGACTGGGCTATCCGGGTCTGCCCAACCAGGCACCCCCGGCCGTCCAGGACCAGGCCGCCGCCGAGCTGCAGGCCCAGCGAGGGTGGGCCCCGTGGCCCGAGTGCTCGGTCAAGCTCGGCCTCTGAACCCCGCTACCGCTCCTCAGCCGCCGGCGCCGCCGGGTCACAGCACCCGTGCCGCCATCGTGTGCCATCACCCCAACTGGTCGTCCAGCCAGTCGTAGGTCACCTGGGCGGAGAGCCGGATGTTGTCCGACTGGCAGTGGGTCGACGCTCCGTCCCCGGCCCCGAAGACGACGGCCGTCGCCGGGCCCTCGACACCGTGGACGAAGGCGTCGAACTGGGCCCGGGGCTCCGGCCCCTCGCGGTCGCCGATCAGGGCCAGCACCGGGCACCGGATAGCGGCCACCATGCCGTCGAGCCGGTACGAGTTCATGGCCTGGCGCCAAGCATGGAACGAAGGCACGCCGAAGCGGTGACAGATGGCCGCGATCCCCCACTGCATCTGGCGGGGCATCAGATCCTCGGGGACGCCGATGACATCTTCGGGCCGGATGTCGCGGGACATCCGGTACACGTCGGAACCCACCCACGCCTCCATGTACCGCCCCATGTCGACGATGGGTGGGTTGGCCACCAGCGCGCCCACCCTGGCATCGGTGGCCGCGCTCCGGGCGGCGAAGTAGGAACCGAAGCTCTGGCCGGCCAGGGCCACCCGGGTCGGATCGATGTCCAGGTGTCCGGTGAGATGGTCGATCACCGCCCCGATGGGCACCTCGTAGTCGGGTCGGAAGGTCATCTGCGGGTTGACCCGCATGCAACCCGGTTGACCGGGTCCGTCGAAGACGAACACATTCCATCCCCGTTCGGCTCCCGGCGCACCGAGGTGGAAGTAGAGCTCCTCGGCGCTGGAGTCGAACCCGCCCACCGCCACCAGCGTCGGCGGCCGGCGGTCGCCCGGCTTCCGGTCGGCGCCGGCCGGGCGGACCATGTAGCCGGGGAGCGAACCTTCCTGGTAGGGGACCTCGATCCGCTCCACCGGCGGATCCCGGAGAGCGGCACCGGCGGCGAAGCAGGCCTGGCTGTGCTCCCCCATCCGGTGGGCTCCGCCGCTGGGGGCGTCGGCGTAGTACTCGGCGGTCCGGTAGTAGGTCGACGCCCGCAGCAGGTGGTCCCGGGCACTGACCCGGCGCCCCGCCTCCAGGCAGGCCCGGCCCCGGTCCTCGACCCGGCGGGCCAGGCGCTCGAAGGCGAGGGCCCAGCTGCGTGGGCTCCCGTCGGTGATCTCGGCCACGACGGCCAGGCATTCACCCACCGTCGAGCCTCCGTAGTCGGCCACCCCCATGGCCCGGATCAGCTGGTAGTCGAACTCGTCGTCGCGGAACCCCTCCACCCGGACGGCGCTGCGGACGACATCGGAGTCTTCGAAGGACACGACCCTCATTTCTGCGCCGCCCCGGGCTCCGGGTGTGTGGAGCCTCACGGGCAGCTGCCGGTCATTGTGCCCGAAGACCGGCGTACCCTGTGTCATGCGTGTCGCCGCCGTCCAGACGACAGCCGGAGCCGACCGTGGTCAGAACCTCGAGGCGGCCGGCGCGCTGGTGGAGCAAGCGGTGGGCGGTGGTGCCGCGCTCGTCGTCCTCCCGGAATACTTCTCGGTGGCCGGGAGCCCCGACCTCCTGCGGGCCAACGCAGAACCGCTGACCGGTCCCACCGTGTCGTGGGCCTCCCGCCTGGCCGAGCGGGCGGGCATCTGGCTTCTGGCCGGCAGCTTCCCCGAGCAGCCGGCCGACGACGCCAGACCGGACCGGCGCCTGTCCAACACCAGCTGTCTCATCAGTCCCCGCGGGTCGATCGAGGCGGTCTACCGGAAGATCCACCTGTTCGTCACGACCGTGGACGGCGCCGGTTCCTGCGAGTCGGCCACCATGGCGCCGGGCCGCGAGCTCCGGGTCGCCCCCCTGGGCCCGCCCGACCCGCCCGGGAACCCGGAGCAGGTGCTCGGGCTCTCGCTCTGCTACGACCTCCGCTTCCCCGAGATGTACCGCATCATGGCGCTCCTCGGGGCCACGGTCATCGCCGTTCCCGCCGCCTTTACCGCCGCCACCGGCCCCGCCCACTGGGAGCTCCTGCTCCGGGCCCGAGCGGTCGAGAACGAAGTCTTCATGATCGGTGCCGGTCAGGTCGGCCGGCTCCCGGCGGGGATGCCGGCGTGCCACGGCCACTCGATGATCGTCGATCCGTGGGGTTCGATCCTGGCCGAGCGGTTCGAGCCCGGCCCCGGCGTCGTCCTGGCCGACCTCGACGCCGGCCACCAGCGCCGGATCCGCTCCGAGCTGCCGGTTTTGGCCAATCGCCGTCCCGACGCGTACCGTTGGCCCGGTGAAGAAGCCAGGGGCGATTTGGAACCGGGGCAGTAGGGCATCCGCTTCGGGGGGCACGCAGGGTGGGCACGCCGGACAGACCCCGGCACACGCGCCGCCCTTCGAGGTCGGCGTGTTCGACGTGGAGGGCTCGCAGCTGTACTACGAGATCCACGGGCACGGCCCGCGGGTTCTCGTCTTCATGCACGGGATCCTCATGGATTCCAACATGAACCGCCGGCTGGCCATCGATCTGGCCGCCGCCGGCCATCGGGTGATCCTGCTCGACCTGCCCGGTCACGGCCTCTCGGAGAAGCCCAAGCGGGCGTCGTTCCACCGGATGGACACCTACGCCGAACACGTGGTGGCTCTGCTCGACCATCTCGGGATCGATCGGGCCGTCGTGGGAGGCGTCTCGTTGGGGGCCAATGTGAGCCTGCTGGTGGCGGCCCAGGCACCCGAGCGGGTGCAGGGCATGGTCCTCGAGATGCCGGTGCTGGAGTGGGCGGTGCCGGCGGCCGCCATCACCTTCGTGCCCATGCTGCTGGCCGTGCACTTCGCCCGCCCGCTGGTCAGGCAGACGGCGTCGATCTTCCGGCGCCTGCCCCGCACCGGCATCGGCGCCCTGGACAGCGCCATGAACTCGCTCTCCAACGATCCCAAGGAGACGGCCGCGGTGCTGCACGGAATCCTGGCCGGCCCCATCGCCCCCACCGTGCGCCAACGCGTGGCCATGGACATTCCGGCGCTCGTCATCGGCCACCGGGTGGACCGGATCCACCCGTTCCACGACGCCGAGCAGCTGGCCAAGCGACTGCCGAAGGGTCGCCTGGTGCAGGCGAACTCGATGCTCGAGTTGCGGGTGAACCCCGAGCGCCTGACCGGTGAGATCGCCCGGTTCCTCGACGAGGTCTGGGAGGCACCGGCCGAATCGGGCCGGAGGGTGGGCTGAGCCGGGCCGGCCCGCAGCACTGTCCCCGCGGTCCGGTCGGTCCCGCGGTCCGGTCGGTGCCCGCGGTCAGGTCAGCGCCCGCAGTCCGGGGTCAGTCCTCGAAGCCCGCCCGCCGGTTGCGCTTGCGTTCGGACAGCTGTCGTTTCTCCTGCAGGCGCCGCTCCTTGGCCCCCCGCGAAGGCTTCGTCGGCCGGCGGGGCTTATCCACGTGGAGGGCGCCGGCGACCCGGGCCCGGAACCGCTCCACCGCCAACTGCCGGTTCCGCAGTTGCGACCGCTCGTCGTCGACGGCGATCCTGACCTCCGGGCCGAGACGATCCAGCAGCCGGGCCCGCTGCCGGGGCCCGAGGGTCGGCGATCCGGCCACGTCGAAGCGGAGCTCGACCCGGGTGCTCACCTTGTTGGCGTGCTGACCACCGGGGCCTCCACTGGGACTGAACCGGAACTGCAGCTCGGAGACGGGGATGGACAGGGAGGATGTGACCCTGACCCGGCCGGTGTCCTCGTCACCCGGCGCATCCCTCACCACCCGGTTCGGTCCCCGTCCGCCGCCGGCTCGTCGACCACCGGATTGGTCAGCCGGCCCACGCCGTCGATGTCCACCGTCACCGAGTCGCCGGCGGCCAGCCACCGGGGCGGGTCCTCGCCAGCGGCCACCCCGGCCGGTGTTCCGGTGGTGATCAGCATGCCCGGCTCGAGGGTGAAGGCGGCCGACAGGTTCTCGATCATCTGGGCACAGGTGAAGATCATGTCCGCGGTGGTGCCGTCCTGTCGGACCTCGCCGTTCACCAGGGTCCGCAAGGTGAGGTCCTGGGGGTCCCCGACCTCGTCGACGGTGACGATGGCCGGTCCGGTGGGACCGTGGGTGTCGAACCCTTTCCCCATCATCATGGTCGGGGTCCGCCACTGCCAGTCCCGCACGCTGACATCGTTGACCACGGTGAAGCCGGCCACAACCTCCAGGGCGTGACCGGCAGGCACGTGCCGGCAACGGCGCCCGACCACCATGCCCAGCTCGCCTTCGTAATCGACCGATGAGGACACCCGGGGTACCTCGATGGCCTCCCCCGGCCCCACCACACAGGTCGGTTGCTTGGAGAACCAGGTCTGGAACTCCGGACGTTCGTGCCCGAGCTCGGTGATGTGGGCGCCGTAGTTTCGGGCGATAGCCAGAAACGACGGCGGGTGAGGCACCGGTGCGGTGAGGTGCGCCTCGGCCCCGGCCACCCGCCGGGCTCGGCTGGACGGCGCACGCGCCAGCGTGTCGAACCCGTCCTGTCCGAGGGCCAGCAACGCCACCATGTCGCCCGGCAGTCCGATCGCCGGATCGGTGAGGTCGACGATCTCGTCGCCGACGACGACGCCGGTCCGCAGGGTGCCGTCGAACATGCTCACCAGTCGCACGGACAGAACCTACTGCGACAGCCAGTCCTACACTCGGGCCATGCCCGATCCGCTCCCGTCCCCGCCCACCTCCCGCGACCGCGCCTTCGAAGGACAGACCGTGCTCGTCACCGGCTCCTCATCCGGCATCGGTGCGGCCACGGCCCAGCTGTTCGCCGCCTGCGGAGCCACCGTGGTCATCAACTCGTCGACATCGGTGGACGCCGGTCGCGGCCTGGCCGCCCAAGTGAGTGGGGCCAGCTATGTGCAGGCCGACGTGTCCGACGAGGGCCAGGCCCGCCGACTCGTCGACGAGGTCGTGGCCCGCCACGGTGGGCTCGACATACTGGTCAACAACGCCGGTACCACCGAGGTCATCTCCCATGCCGACCTCGAGGCCGCCTCCCCTGACGTCTGGCGGCGCATCTTCGACGTCAACGTCATCGGCACCTGGCAGGTCACCGTGGCCGCCGTCCCCCATCTGCGGTCAACGGGGCGGGGGCAGATCATCAACGTCTCCTCGGTGGCAGGCGAGCGACCGACCGGGAGCTCGATCCCCTACGCCTGCTCCAAGGCGGCGGTCAGCCACATGACCAGGCTGCTGGCCAACTCGCTCGGGCCCGACATCCGGGTCAACGCCGTCGCCCCCGGTCTGGTCGACACGCCCTGGACGGCGGACTGGGACTTCGTCCGCGAGTTCGTCACCGCCCAGGCCCCGCTGCAACGCACGGCCCAACCCGGGGACGTGGCCGAGGTCATCCTCGGGCTGGCCCGTTCGGCCTACGTCACCGGCGAGGTGGTGCTGGTCGACGGCGGCCTCCATCTGCGCTGAGCTGCGAGGGACGACACGGTGGGCACGTGACGGGATGGGCGACACGGTGTGTACCGCGGTGTCACGGGGGACGCGGTGTGACCTCGGTGTCACGGACGACACCGTGTCAGGTGAACGAGGTGTCGATGGTCAGACCTGCCTGGAGGGTCCGCGTCACCGGGGTCCGGTCGGCGATCTCGCCCAGCCGTTGACGCTGCTCCCCGGTGAGGTCGCCCGACACCCGGATGGTGCGCTCGATCCTCTCCACCTTGGTGGCTCCGTCGCCGGTGCGCAGGAGCACGGCCCGCACGAATACCTCGCCCAGAGCCCAGCCCTTCCGGTTGGCATACATCCGCAGCGTCGCCGCCGTGCACTGCACGAGCGCGGCGAGGAGCAACTGGTACGGGTTCGGTCCTTCGTCGTCGCCGCCCACCTCGGGACCTTCATCGGCGACGAATTGGTGGCGCCCGGCCCGGATCTCCCCCCGGTACCCCTCGCGGCCGGTCACCGACACGGTGGCCACCGGCTGCTCACCCTCGACCGGTGCGGCTTTGGTCGCCGTCATCGGGCCCTCACCTCCATCCCGCCTTCGTAGCATCTGAGAAGCACGCACGCGTAACAGGCCCGTCAAATTTTCGGTTTCCCCAAGCGGGAAGGGCCACGATGCCCTACTCAGCCGGTTTTCATCGTGTCACAGTAGGGTCGTGGGTACCGTGACCAGGCCGCAAATATGGCAGCAGGAGCGACAGGAGCCGCCGAGCGACGGCTCCGAGCCGGCCAGCGCCCACCGGCCCCTGATCAGTACCGACAGCTGGATCATGGTGGCGGCCATCGGCGCTCCCATCGCCACCGCCGCGCTGCTCATCCCGTGGCGGTCCCAGCTCGACGCGTCTGACAACGCCCTCTTCCTCGTCGTGGTGATCGTGGCCGTGGCCAGCACCGGCCGCCGCCTGGCCGCGGCCACGGCGGCGCTCGTCTCGGCGCTCTCCTTCGACTTCTTCCTGACCCGCCCGTACCAGTCGTTCCGGATCACCAGCCACTCCGACCTCATCACCGAGATCCTCCTGCTGGTGGTGGGACTGGCTGTGGGCGAGCTCGCCGCCCGCGGTCGTCGTCACCGGGATGCGGCCTGGCAGGGCCGGCACCACTTGGCCCTGCTCCACTCGGTCACCGAGCTGGCCGCCACCGGCAAGGATCCCCAGGTGGTGGTGGCGGTCGCGACCAGTGAGCTCGTCGAGCTCCTCTTCTTGCGGGACTGCCGGTTCACCGCCCACGGGACAGATCACACCATGGCCCGGGTAACACCGGAGGGGAACGTGACGGTGGGCCAGGAAACGTGGTCGGCCAGCGACCTCGGGCTGCCCCGCAACGTCGACCTCCCGGTGAGGAGCGGCGGCTGGCTGCTCGGGCACTTCCTGCTCACGCCCACGCCCGGCAAGCCCGTCTCACCTGATCGGCTCCTCGTGGCGGTGGCCATCGCCGATCAGGTCGGCGCCGCCCTGGCTACCGAGGACGCGCCCCAGGGACTGGCCGGGGCGGGCGCACCTCATCTCGCTCCGAGTTCCGACGACCCCGAGCCAGGGTGACTGGATGACCGGGGAGCGCAGGCCCCTGGGCCGGACCGGCCACGCGTCCACGTAACGGCGACATCGCGCCGCGGCCGCCGACACCACCCATGGGCAATCCTTCCCCACTCCATCGGCCCGCGGCCCGACGACGTCCGACCGGGAGGAGGTTGGCGCCGGTGGCCGCGGTGGTCATGACCGCCGCTCTCACCCTCGGCGCCTGTGGAGGTGGATCGGCCGGCACGTCGCCGAGCACCACCGCCCCGTCGACGTCCACCACCCAGACGGAGGCGACCGTCTCCCGCCGGGTGATCGACGCCTACCGGGCCATGTGGGCCGATCTGGTGGTGGCGGCGGAGACGTCGGACTTCCAGTCGCCTCTCCTGGCCCAGCACGCCACCGGCGATGCCCTCACCCTCCTGGTCCAGGGACTGGCCCGGGACCAGCTGCACGGCATCGTGACGGAGGGCGTCACCGTGCACCACCCTGCGGTCACGTCGCTGTCGCCCACTTCAGACCCGACCCGTGCCACCGTCACCGATTGTTTCGACGACTCGCGCTGGATCGAGTACACCACCGACGGAAAGCGGGCCAAGAACACCCCGGGCGGACGGCGCTCCACCACCGCGGAACTGGTCGACAAGGACGGCACCTGGAAGGTGAGCCAACTCACCGTCGGGGCCACCGGCACCTGCTGAACCGCACCGGTCGACCGACGACTCGAGAGGTCGGAACCGGCGCCGGGGCTAGGACTCGTGAACCGCCGCCACGTAGAACTCGGAATCGGCCACGGCATCCCTGCGAGCGATGATGTGCACGTCGATGGCCGCCGGCGCACACAGGCGGGCCAGCTTCCGGACGACCGAACCCCCGCCGACGAGCTCCTGGAACCGCGACCGGCCACTCGAGCCGACCACGATCTGGGTGAAGTGCCCCGACCGGGCGAAGTCGATGAGCGCCTGGGCCGGGTCGTCGCTGCGGACCTCGTTCCACTCGGCGCCCACATCGGCGGTGACCTGGCGGAGGGTGACCAGCTGGTCGTCAGGGGGCCGACCGGGTCGCCTCGGGGCGAGGACGTGGAGGACATGGAGGTCGGCCTTGATACGTGAGGCCATGCGCGAGGCACGGCGCACGATGGTGTCGGTGCCCGGTGCCGTGGTCACCCCGACGAGGATGCGCTCGTGGGTCTCCCACACGACGTCCTTGCGCTGGCCATGGAGGTACTCGAGGAGCTGCTCCTCGGTCTCGTCGGCCAGGAAGCGGAGGGCCAGCTCCCGCAGGGCGGTCAGGTTGTCGGCCCGGAAGTAGTGCGAGAGCGCCTGGGGAACCTTGTCGGGAGGGTAGATGTTGCCGTGGATCATCCGGCGGCGGAGTTGCTCCGGCGACGAGTCGACCAGCTCGATCTGGTCGGCCTTGCGGACCACCCAGTCGGGAACCCGCTCGCGGATCGGGACCTCGATGATCCGCTCCACCGCGTCGGCGATGCTCTCCAGGTGCTGGATGTTGACGGTGGTGACGACGTCGATGTCGGCGCTCAGGAGCTCCATCACATCCTGCCAGCGCTTCTCGTGACGTCCCGATGCGGGGACGTTGGTGTGGGCCAGCTCGTCCACCAGGACCACCTGGGGGCGGCGGTCGAGGACGGCGTCGAGGTCCATCTCCTCGAAGCGGGTTCCGCGGTAGTCGACGACCCGCCGGGGGATCACCTCCAGGTCGTCGATGAGCTCCTCCGTGCGCTCCCGGCCGTGACTCTCGACGAACCCGACCACGACGTCTGCACCACGGAGCTTCCGCCGGAGCCCCTCGCTCAACATGGCGTACGACTTGCCCACCCCGGGAGCCGAGCCCAGGTAGATCCGGAACCGCCCCGTCGCCTCGACGGGCGGCGCACCCTCGGCGCCGTTGCCCACCGAGCCGTCGGGCCCTTTCGCCGGTGGCAACCTCAGCGGGTTGTGTTGATCGCCGTGATCGCCGTCATCTCAGCCTGGCGAGGGCCTCGTTCAGCTGCAGTACATCGATGTAGCTGCTGCCGAGGAAGCCGAACTGCGCGCCGTTGTTCTCACGGGCGATGAGGGCCCGCAGGGTGGCCGGGGAGATGCCGGTGGCCCGGGAGACCATGGGGATCTCGGCTATGGCGTCGGCCGCGGTGATGTCGGGGTCGTACCCGCTGCCCGAGGTGGTGACCAGGTCGGGAGTGGGGTTGACGCCTCGCTTGTTCCAGTAGGACACCAGGGTCTCGGTATTGCTCTTCAGGACGCTGGACCGCGGACCCAGGTTGGTGGCCCCTGATTCACCGGGATTCAGGATTCCGGGCTTGCCGGGGATGTTGTTGGTCTCGAGCGGGTTGTCTCCCCCTGCGGCCACTGGTTTCAGCGAGCCCGCGTAGGGGCCGAGTGCATCGGGTCGGCCCTGGAACACACAGCTCCCGAGCAGGTGGCCCGGGCACCTCGTCTGCGACCAGTTCTGTCCGATCAGTGTGGAGCCGTTGGGCGTGATCGACCCGTTGGCCTGGTGCTTGAAGAGAACCTGCGAGACCCCGGTCCCGACGAATGCGTAAGCGAAGGTGAGGATGAGGGCAACCACAGCGAGTGTGACCGCCCGGCGGATGTGGATGAGCATCAGACGGACTCCATCAGTAGGCGTGCAGCGCGACGAGGATGAGATCGATCAGCTTGATGAAGATGAATGGGGCGATGATCCCGCCCACCCCGTAGATGAAGACGTTCCGGCGCAGAATGGCTTGAGAGCTGGCCGGGCGGAATTTGACGCCCCGCAGGGCCAGCGGGATGAGGGCCACGATGACCAGAGCGTTGAAGATGACAGCCGACAGCACTGCACTCTGCGGGCTGTGCAGCTTCATGATGTTGAGCGGCTCAAGCTGCGGGTAGGTGGCGATGAACAACGCGGGCACGATGGCGAAGTACTTGGCCACATCGTTGGCGATGGAGAAAGTGGTCAGCGAACCCCGGGTGATGAGGAGCTGCTTGCCGATCTCCACCACGTCGATGAGCTTGGTCGGGTTGGAGTCGAGGTCGACCATGTTGCCGGCCTCTTTGGCCGCGGTGGTGCCCGTGTTCATGGCCACGCCAACGTCGGCCTGGGCCAGGGCCGGGGCGTCGTTGGTCCCGTCCCCGGTCATGGCCACCAGCTTGCCGCCCTCCTGCTCGGCCTTGATCAGGGCCATCTTGGCCTCCGGGGTGGCCTCGGCCAGGAAGTCGTCCACCCCCGCCTCCTGGGCGATGGCCGCCGCGGTAAGCGGGTTGTCGCCAGTGATCATCACCGTGCGGATGCCCATCTGGCGCATTTCGTCGAACTTCTCCCGGATGCCTTGCTTGACCACGTCCTTCAGCTCGATGACCCCGAGGATGCTCGGTCCATCGGCCACCACCAACGGGGTGGACCCGGCCCGGGAAACCCGCTCCACGATGCTGTCGAGGTCGGGGGGCACGGTCCCACCCTGCTCGGTCACCCAGCGCTTGACCGAGTCGGCCGCCCCTTTGCGGATCTGGCGCGTGCCGACGTCGAGACCGGACATCCGGGTCTGGGCCGTGAAGGGAACGAAGCTGTGCTCGCCCTCCAACTCGCGCTCCCGGATGTTGAAGCGCTCCTTGGCCAGCACGACGATCGAACGGCCCTCGGGCGTCTCATCGGCCAGGGAGGCCAGCTGGGCCACGTCGGCCACGTCCTGCTCGCTGTGGTCTCCGACGGGGTAGAAGGCCGAGGCCATCCGGTTACCGAGGGTGATGGTCCCGGTCTTGTCCAAAAGCAGGGTCTGCACGTCACCGGCCGCCTCCACCGCCCGGCCACTCATGGCCAGCACATTGCGCTGGACCAGACGGTCCATTCCGGCGATGCCGATGGCCGACAGCAGAGCCCCGATGGTGGTCGGAATGAGGCAGACCAATAGAGAGATCAGGACGACCACCGACACCGTGGCGCCGGCGTAGTGACCGAAGGGCTGGAGCGTCACCACCACGGGGATGAACACGATGGTGAGCACGGCCAGCAGGATGGTGAGGGCGATCTCGTTGGGTGTCTTCTGGCGGTTGGCCCCCTCGACCAGGGTAATCATCCGGTCGATGAAGGTATGGCCCCGCTCCGCGGTGATCCGGACCACGATGCGGTCGGACAACACCTTGGTCCCGCCGGTGACGGCCGAGCGGTCGCCGCCAGACTCGCGGATGACCGGGGCCGACTCGCCGGTGATGGCCGACTCGTCCACCGAGGCGATACCCTCGGTGATCTCGCCGTCGGAGGGGATGAGGTCGCCCGCCTCACAGACAACCATGTCGCCCTTGGCCAACGTGGCAGCAGGTACCAGCTCCTCTGTCCCGTCGGCCTTAAGACGCCGAGCCTCGGTCTCTGACCGCATCCGGCGCAGGGTGTCGGCCTGGGCCTTGCCGCGGCCCTCGGCCATAGCCTCGGCGAAGTTGGCGAACAAGACTGTCAGAAACAGCCAGATGGTGATGGACCAGGTGAAGATGCCCGGGTGGGCAATGGCCTCGATGAAGGTGATGATCGAGCCCACCAGGACCACGAACATGACGGGATTGCGGACCTCGATAGCCGGATTCAGTTTTGTGAAGGCTCCGACCAGGGCCTGCCGCAGGATCTCGCCGTCGAACAGGCCCCTGGCCTCGGCCACACCGTGGGCTTCCGTGCCCGGTTGGGGCGGCTGGGGTTGGGTGGTGGTCATGGTCATCAGAAGAACGTCCCGTGGCTGAGCTGCTCGACGATCGGGCCGAGGGCAAGGGCAGGGAAGAAGGTGAGGCCACCGATGATCACGATTACTCCGATGGTGAGACCGACGAACATGCCGTTGTCGGTGCGGAAAGTGCCGAGGGATTCGGGCACCACGTTTTTGGCTGCGAGCGTGCCTCCGAGGGCCAGGGCCGGGATCATGATGCCGACCCGGCCGATCAACATGTCGATCCCTCCAATGACGTTGTAGAAGGTGGTGTTGCCGGTCAAGCCACCGAAGGCCGAGCCGTTGTTGTTGCCCTGGGAGGTCAGCCCGTAGAGAATCTCCGAGAACCCGTGCGGGCCGGCATTCAAGGGGCCAGCTCGTCCGGCGTGTATCGACACCGCGATGGCGGTGAGGACGAGCACGATGATGGGCATGACCAGGGCCCCGAGGCCGGCGAGCTTCACCTCCCTGGCCTGTATCTTCTTCCCCAGGTACTCCGGCGTTCGTCCGATCATCAGGCCGCCGATGAACACGGCGATGATGGCGTAGATGAGGATGGTGTAGAGGCCGCTCCCTGCGCCTCCAGGAGTCACCTCCCCGAGCATCATGCCGCTCATCAGGCCCAGGCCGCCGATCGGGGTGAACATGTCGTAGGAGGCATCGGCCGATCCGGTCGACGTGCTGGTCGACGCCACCCCGAACAGGGCGGTCGTGGTGTCCCCGAAACGGACCTCCTTGCCTGATGTGTTGCCGACCGTCGAATGAACGCCGGCCGCGGCCACAGCGGGATTCTGCTGGTGCTCAGCGTAGGTGGTGTAGCCCACCCACACGGAGAAGATGATGACCATGGCACCGAGCAGTGCGGCGCCGTGACGGATGCTCCCGACCATCTTGCCAAAGGTGTAGGTGAGGGAGAAGGGGATGGCCAGCAACAGGTAGATCGAAAGCCAGTTAGTCAGGCCCGTCGGGTTCTCGAAGGTGGTCGCCGAATTGGCGTTGAGGAAGCCACCTCCGTTGTTCCCCAGTTGTTTGATCGATTCCATGAACCCGATCGGTCCCCGGGCGATGGTCTGGATGACACCATTCAACGCATCGTGTATCGAGACAGTGCCGGCCAGCGTCTGCACCGCGCCCTGACCGACGAAGATGATGCCCCCAACGAAGGCGATGGGGATCACGACGTAGAGCAGGCCTCGTGTCATGTCGACCCAGAAGTTGCCGATGGTCGGCGAGTTGCGCCTAGAGAAGCCGCGCACCAAGGCGATGGCCACGGCGATTCCGATGACCGGACTCAGAAACTGCTCGAGGGTCAGCGCTCCGATCTGCGAAAAGTACGACATAGTCGTCTCGCCGCCGTAGTTCTGCCAGTTGGTATTGGTCATGAAGGAGGCGGCGGTGTTGAAGCTGAGGGCCTGGCCCACCGCCCCGAAGTGCTGCGGATTGAGCGGCAACGACCCCTGGATCCGAATGAGCAGGTAGGTAAGCCCCATCGCTACCCCAGAGAAGATGACCATGGAGCTGGCGTAGCGCTTCCAGTTCTGTTCCTGCTCAGGACCGGTGCCGAGGGCGCGATAGACCGGTCGCTCGGCCCAACCGAGGAAGTGCACACGGCCTTCGAAGACAGCGGCCATGTACGACCCCAGGTACCGCCAGGTGAGGCCGAGGGCGATAACCAGGGTGATGATGGTCCAGGTGAAGCCCATCTAGAACTTCTCCGGCTTGAACATGGCGACACCCAGATAGATGAACATCAGGACGGCGACGCCGAGGAGGAGGCCTTGGGTGACGGTCATACCCGGTCCAGAGCCCAGATCAGACCGAGCATCACCACCACGAAGCCGATGATGCCGAGCACTGCGAGGAAATCTGCCATGGGATCGAGTATGCGCCTCCTGCCCTGAACAGAGTCTTAACGGCCGCCGCTTTCCCTAAATAAATCCTCAACAGGCGCCGGGCCCGGCGCCCCGGGGCCTGGATTCGTACGACAATGGTGGGGTGCACAGGCGTCTGATCGGCTCGGTGGTGGGGATCGCCCTCTCGGTCGGGCTGGGCGCCGCCCTTCTGCCCCTTCGGGCCCAACTGAGTATCGCCGTCGCCGCCCTGGCCTTCGTACTGCCCGTCGTGGCCGGGGTGATCATCGGTGGCTTCACCGCCGGCGCGGCCAGCGTGCTGGCCGGGTTCATCGTCTACGACTACGGCTTCATCCCCCCCTACGGCCGGCTGGGTGTGGAACGGGCCCAGGACTGGGTGGCCCTCGCCGTCTACACCGTGGTCATGCTGTCGGTCGCCCGGGTGGTGTCCAACCTGGAGTCGGCCCGCTCGGATGCCTTGCACAGGACCGTCGAGGCGCGGCGGCTGTTCGAGCTGTCCGAACTCCTGGTCGAGGACCGGTCCGTCGACGAGCTGCTGAGGACGATCGTGCGGGCCGTCGGGACCGTGTTCGACGTGCCCGGGGTCATGTTGCTCGTCCCCGACGGCGACAGGTTGGAGATCGCCGCCTCCTACGGTGAGCCGCTGTCCCCCGACGAGCTCCGCCAGCTGGATCCCCGCTCCGGCGTGCCGGTCAGCCTCGGGACGTCCCCCGGGGCCCCGGACGGGATGGGGACCGTGGCCCTGTCGGCGTCGGGCCGGCCGCTCGGCATCCTGGCCATGCGGGGAATGCCCGCCGCCGAGGCCGACCGGGCCCTGCTGCGCACCTTCACCAACCATGCCGCCCTGGCCCTGGAGCGGGCCCAGTTGCGGGACCAGGCCCTGCGCTCGGAGCTGCTGGAGGAGGTCGACCGGCTGCGGCACGCCCTGATGGGGGCGGTCTCCCACGACCTGCGCACCCCGCTGGCCACCATGAAGGTGGCGTCCTCGACCCTCCTCCACCCGGCCTACCCGCTCTCGCAAGCCGACATGGACGAGCTCCACGGCCTCATCGACGTCGAGACCGACCGGCTGACCCGGCTGGTCAGCAGCCTGCTCGACATGACCCGCATCGATGCCGGCGTCCTCGAGGTCCGGCGGGGCCCGATTGCGGTCGACGCCCTGGTCGGAGAGGCCCTGGGCGCCCTGCGTTCGACGCTCGGGGACCGTCCCGTCGAGGTCTCAGTCCCCGACGACCTGCCCGAGGTCGACATCGACCGCCTCCTGATCGGCCAGGTCCTCGCTAACCTCTTGGACAATGCCAACCGTTACGCACCGCCGGGGAGCGTGATCACGGTGGCCGGCGAGGTTCGCCGCGATCGGGTCACCCTCTCGGTGACCGACGGGGGCCCGGGCGTCCCCCCGCCGAGCGGGAGGCGGTCTTCGACCGGTACGTGCGCTTCGACACCGGGGGGCGGGCCGGGCTCGGACTGACCATCGCCAAGACGTTCGTCGAGGCCCACGGCGAGCACATCTGGGTCGAGGACGTGCCCGGTGGCGGGGCCCGGTTCGCCTTCACACTGCCCATGGCAGCGACCGTCGGCGCGGGCCGGTAGCGCCGGTGACCAAGGTGCTGGTCATCGATGACGACCCTTCCCTCCTGCGGGCCCTGCGCCTCGGGCTGCAGGCCGGCGGGCACGAGGTGGTCACCGCGGCCAACGGCGAGCAGGGGATTACCCAGACTGCGGTCACCTCCCCCGACATCGTCGTCCTCGACCTCGGCCTGCCCGACATCGACGGGCAGGCGGTGTGCAAGAGGATCCGGCAGTGGAGCGAGGTCCCCATCATCATCCTGTCGGCCAGCGGCGCCGAGGACCGCAAGGTGGCCGCCCTCGACGGCGGGGCCGACGACTACGTCACCAAGCCCTTCGGCATGGCCGAGCTCGAGGCCCGCATCCGCACCGCCCTGCGCCACCGGAGGTCCGAGGCCGACGAGTCGGCGCCGGCCTCGATCACCGTCGGCCCGCTCGATCTCGACCTCGTCCACCACGAGGCACGCGTGCGGGGCGGTCCGGTCGAGCTCACCGCCAAAGAGTTCGACGTGCTGTCCTTTTTGGCCCGGCACCTCGGGAAGACCTGCACCCACCAGATGATCCTGACCGCGGTGTGGGGAACCGGCTACGGGCGCGAGGCCCAGTACCTGCACGCCTATGTGCACCGGCTGCGCCAGAAGCTGGACGACGGGTCGGGCGCGTTGATCAGGACCATCCCCGGGGTCGGCTACAGCCTCAACCCGGATCCGGTGCCGACGGCGTGACACCCCGGTGAACCGGACAGGCGCGGTTGACGCGGTGAAGGCGGTGGGCGTAGTGGGCGCGGTGGAGGGTGTGGGCGGCACCGGAGGACGGGGCGTCGGGCGTACGCTGTATGCGGGCGGCGTGACCGCGGTCGGAGCACGGGCGCCGGTACGCGGCGCCCACGACGGCCGGGGGCGACCGCGCCCCGTGCATCAGCCCTAGGTTCAGGAGGCGATCGACTGTGGCACGAGGAAAGCTCCGGCTGTATCTCGGCGCCGCCCCCGGGGTGGGCAAGACCTACGCCATGCTCAACGAGGGGTGGCGCCGGAAGGAGCGGGGCACCGACGTGGTCATCGGCTGGGTACAGGACCACGACCGGCCCCACACCGACGCCCAGATCCGTGATCTGGAGATCTTCCCCCGGCCGCACACCGAGTACCGGGGCCAGGCGTTCGAGGAGATGGACCTCGACGGGCTGCTGGAGCGCAAGCCGGAGCTGGTACTGGTGGACGAGCTGGCCCACACCAACGCTCCCGGGTCCAAGCATGCCAAGCGGTGGCAGGACGTCGAGGAGCTCCTCGACGCCGGCATCAACGTCATCTCGACCATCAACCTGCAGCACCTCGAGTCGCTCAACGACGTGGTCGAGCGGCATCACCGGCGTGGTCCAGCACGAGACGGTACCCGACCCGGTGGTGCGGGCCGCCGACCAGGTAGAGCTGGTCGACATGGCCCCCGAGGCGCTGCGCCGCAGGCTGGCCCACGGCAACGTCTACCCGCCCGAGCGCATCGACGCCGCCCTGGCCAACTACTTCCGCACCGGCAACCTCACCGCGCTCCGCGAGCTGGCCCTCCTCTGGGTGGCCGATCGGGTCGACGAGGAGCTCAACGACTACCGCGAGCGCCACAACATCGCCGGGCCGTGGGAGACCAAGGAGCGGGTGGTGGTCTCGCTCACCGGCTCCCGCGGCAGCGCCGTGCTGATCCGGCGGGCGGCCCGGATGGCCATGCGCACCAAGGCCGAACTGGTCGGGGTCCACGTCCGCACCGACGACAGCCTGACCGGCTCCGGGTCCCAGGGACTGGTCAGCAACCGCGCCCTCCTCGACGACCTGGGCGGGCGCTTCGTCGAGGTGGTGGGTGCCGACGTGGCCCCGGCGCTGGTGCAGGTGGCCCGGGCCGAGAACGCCACCCAGCTGGTCATGGGGGCCACCCACCGCAGCCGGCTCAACGAGTACCTCCGCGGTTCGGTCATCAACTCGGTCATCCGGGCGGCCGGCGGTGCCCTGGACGTCCACGTCATCGCCACCGAGGGCGAGCTGCACGCCGACTCGCAGCCGGACGGGGAGAACGGCGAGAACGGGGCCGGGCTCGAAGGTGAACCGAAGGGTGACCATGGTCCGGCTCGGAACGCCAGGCGCTACCGGCCCAGCCTGCTCTCGCCCCTTTCGGCCCGGCGCCGGGTCGGCCGCCTTCCTCATCGGTGTGGTCGGCTTCCCGCTGCTCACCCTGGTCCTGACGGCCGACCGGAGCGAGTACGGCCTGGCCACCGCGCTCAGCTCGTACCTGGTGCTGGTGGTCGTGGTGGCCGCCATCGGCGGCGTGTGGCCGGCCGCCCTGGCCGCCCTGGCCGGATTCCTGCTGTCCAACTACTACTTCGCGCCGCCTATCCACACCTTCACCATCGCCGACGCCCGGGACGTCCTGGCCCTGGTCATGTTCCTGGTCACGGCCGGGGTGGTCAGCGTGCTGGTCGACCTCTCGGCCCGGCGGACGGCCGCCGCCATCCAGGCCCGCGCCGACGCCCAGATGCTGGCCCGGGTGGCCGGCCGGATGGTGGCCCCCGAGGGCAATCCGCTCCCGGCCTGCTCGATGAGCTGCTGGTGGCGTTCCGGCTCGATTCGGCGGCCGTGCTCCGGGCCGAGTCCGACGAGCAGGAGACGACCCGGGCGCCGGGCGCCAACCCCGCTCCGGCCCGACGGGTGGTCGACCGTGGTCATGGCCGGGGACGGTCCCCCCCGGGCTCCGGACGAAGCCACCCTGGTGCTCCCCCTCACCGGGGGGGAGCTCCTCGCCCTGCGGGGTCCGGGCCTGACCGCCGAGGACCGCGAGATCCTGTCCGCCTTCGCCGCCCAGCTGGCCACCGCCCTCGAGAGTGACCGGCTCCATGCCGAAGCCGCCGAGGCCGACTCGCTGGCCAGGGCCAACCAGTTGCGCTCGGCCCTGCTGGCCGCGGTCAGCCACGACCTGCGCACGCCGCTGGCCTCGATCAAGGCGGCCTCGTCCAGCCTGCTCTCCGACCAGCTGGAGTTCGGCCCCGACGAGACCCGGATCCTCCTCCAGACCATCGACGACGAGGCCGACCGGCTGAACACCCTGGTGGAGAACCTGCTCGACATGAGCCGGCTCCAGACCGGCTCGATGGACGTCCTCCACCAGACCACCGACGTCGACCGAGTTGATCGACGCGGCCGTCGACAGCCTCGGGCCCACGGGCGAACGGATCGTCGTCGACGTCGAGCACCGCCCTCCCCCGCATCGACACCGACCCGGTGCTCCTCGAGCGGGCCGTGGCCAACCTGGTCGACAACGCCCTCGTCCACGCCGGGGGGGCCGGGCTGCCGGATCGAGGCCGGCTCGGTGGCCGGCCGGGTGGACATCCGGGTCATCGACCGCGGCCCGGGCATCCGCCCCGAGGACCGTGACCGGGTCTTCCGGCCCTTCCAGCGCCTGGGCGACACGGAGCAACCGTGGCAGGCGTCGGGCTGGGGCTGGCCGTGGCCCGGGGCTTCGTCGAGGCGGTCGGCGGGGACCTCGACGTCGAGGACACCCCCGGAGGCGGCACCACCATGGTGGTCCGCATCCCCGAGGTGGATCCGATCGAATCGGCTCCCGGTGAGTCGGCTTCCGACGGACCGACTTCCGTTGGCTCGGTTCCCAGCCAGCCGGCCTCACCCGTCGGGGCCGGTCCCCGGCCCCCGGGCGGGGCCACCGCCGCCGCCTCTCCCGGGGGCCCGGCGTCGTGAACGCCACCAGTGCCGCCCCCGCCGCCCGGAGCGGGGTCGAGTCCGGCGCCAAGGTGCTGGTCTGCGACGACGACACGTCCCTGCTGCGGGCCCTGTCCATCAGCCTCACGGCCAGGGGCTACGAGGTGATGGTGGCCCGCAACGGCGAGGAGGGCCTCGACCGGGCCGCCCACCGGCATCCGGACGTCGTCCTGCTCGACCTGGGCCTGCCCGGTATCGACGGCGTCGAGGTCATCCGGGGACTCAGGGGCTGGAGCTCGGTACCGATCATCGTGCTCTCGGCCCGCCACCAGAGTGTGAGCAAGGTCGAGGCCCTCGACGCCGGCGCCGACGACTACGTGACCAAGCCCTTCGGGATGGACGAGCTGCTGGCCCGCCTGCGGGCGGCATTGCGCCGGTCGACCAACACCGTCGAGGCCCCGCGGGTCGAGCTGGAGGGGTGCACCGTCGACCTGGTGGCCAAGCGGGTGACCCGTGACGGGGCGGACGTGCACCTGACCCCGAAGGAGTGGGACATCGTCGAGGTGCTGGTACGCAACCCCGGGCGGCTGGTCTCGCAACGCCAGCTGCTCCATGACGTCTGGGGTCCGGGCTACGAGGCGGAGACCGAGTACCTCCGGGTCCTCATGGGACGGGTCCGCGGCAAGCTGGAGGTCGACCACTCCCATCCCCGCCACTTCCGGACCGAGCCGGGGATGGGCTACCGCTTCGAGCCCTGAGCCGGGCCGCCATAGGATCGACGCCGTGGACCGGGCCACCGTGGGGATCTATGAGGAGCGCGGCCTCGACTGGGCGGCCAGCCACGCCCGGGCCGGACGCCGGAGCGAGGCGGAGGCCTTCGGCCGGCGGGTGGTGCCCGGGGCGGTGCGCCTCGACGTGGGCTGCGGGGCCGGCCGCTACCTGCCCCACCTGGGAACCCCGACGGTCGCCCTCGACGCCTCGGCCACCATGCTCGATGCCTGCCGCCGCCAGGTGCCGGGGGCCCTCTACGTCCGGGCCGACGTCGAGCACCTTCCCTTCGCCCGCCATTCCATCGGCGGCGCGTGGTCGTGGATGACCCACCTCCACGTGCCCCGGCCGCGGCTGCCCCTGGCCCTGTGGGATCTGCACCGGGTGCTCAGCGTGGGCGCCCCGTTCGAGCTGCAGGTACTCGAAGGCGAGTACGAAGGCAACGACCTCCCCGGCGACGGTATCGGTGGGCGCTTCTTCGCCGGCTGGTCCCCGTCGCGGCTGGCCGACCAGGTCACCGGGGCCGGGTTCATCATCGAAGCGGGCTCGCTCGCCGTCTCCGGGGACGAGGTGCGGTTGCGGGCCGTGCGGGGCCGCACGCTGGCCGACACGGTGGCCACGGGCATGCGCCTGCTGGTGTGCGGGGTGAACCCCTCTCTGTTCTCGGCCGATGCCGGCGTCGGCTACGCCCGTCCGGGCAACCGCTTCTGGGCCGCCGCCCTGGCCGCCGGAATCGTCGAGAAGGATCGGGATCCGATCGACGCCCTCGTCCGGCACGGCATGGGGATGACCGACTTCGTCAAACGGGCCACCAGGCAGGCGGCCGAGGTCACCGCCGAGGAGTACCACTTCGGATTCGCCAGGGTCGAACGCCTGGTCGAGTGGCTGCAGCCCGGCGCGGTGTGCTTCGTGGGCCTCTCGGGGTGGAGGACGGTGGTCGACCGGAAGGCGGTGGCCGGCCTGCAGGCCGTGCCCATCGGCGGGCGGCCCGCCTATGTCATGCCGTCGACCAGCGGCCTCAACGCCCGAACCTCATTGGCCGAGCTGACCGAGCACCTGGTCGCCGCGGCCCGGGCCGCCGACGGCGGTTGACGGCCCGGCATCGCCCCGGTCCCGGCGGCCGGTCCCCTCACTCCAGGCCCTCGACGGACACGCAGTGGTCGACCAGCGGAGGGGACTCGAAGTAGGGCCCGATCAACGAGCGCCACTCGAGGAAGGAGTCCGACCGGCGGAAGCCCACCAGGTGATCGTCGATGGTCTCCCATTCGACGAGGAGCAGGTACTTCTCGGGTGTCTCCACCCCGCGGTGGAGCTCGAGGGAGACGAACCCGTTACTGCGGGCGATGACAGCCCGGGCCCGGCGCATGGCGTCCTCGAACTCGGGGGCCGTTCCCGGCCGGATGGTGATGACGGCGTGCTCGAGGACCATCGTGAGAACGTACCGGAATACCAGGGGATCTGTGGTGTTCAACCTCCCCGGAGAGGTGCGGCCTCGAGGAGCCGGGAGAGAACGTGAAGGTAGAGATCTGGTCCGATGTGGTCTGCCCCTGGTGCTACCTGGGTAAGCGCCAGTTCGAGGAGGCCCTGTCCCGCTTCGGGCACGCCCGGGACGTGGAAGTGGTGTGGCGGAGCTTCGAGCTGGACCCCACCGCCCCGACCCTGGTGGGCCTGCCCATGAGCCGGATCCTCGAGCGCAAGTACGGCATGACGGCCGAGCAGGCCAGGGCGGCCAACGAGCGCATGACCGGGTTGGCTGCGGCCGTGGGTCTCGAGTACCACCTCGACGATGCCCAGGCCGGCAATACCTTCGACGCCCACCGGCTGGTCCACCTGGCCGCCCGCCACGGCCTGGCCGACGCCATGAAAGAGCGCCTGTTCGCCGCCTACTTCACCGAAGGGCTGCCGATCGGGGACCGTCCCACGCTGGTCGGGCTGGCCGCCGATGTGGGTCTCGATCCCGACGAGGCGGACACCGCCCTGGCCGGGGACGACTTCTCGGCCGAGGTGCGGGAGGACGAGGCCACCGCGGCCGGCCTCGGGGTCAGCGGCGTGCCCTTCTTCGTGATCGACGGGGCCTACGGCGTCTCCGGCGCCCAGACGCCCGACGTGCTGCTCGGGGCCATGGAACGGGCCTGGTCGGAGTCGCATGTGTCCAGCCCGGCGGCGGGGCCGGAGGCCGCCGGCCCTGTCCGTCCGGGCGGGGTCTGCGAGCGCTAGTCGGAGGACCCGGTCAAGTACCGAGCATGCCGTAGGCCCGGGTGGCGGTGAGGGTGGCCACGACACGGGCCTGCTTCACCATCTCGGTCCGGTACTCGTCCCAGTCCGGATGCTCGCCGCGGGCGAGGCGGTACATGTCGACCAGCCCTTCGACCACCGGGTCGTCGGTGGCCGTCGCCACCGGCGACAGCGCCACCTCACCCTCGAGGACGACATAGGCGTAGAAGTCGTCCCTGGTGACGTGCAGCGAGGCCCGCGGGTCGCGGCGCAGGTTCTTCGTCTTGGCCCGGTCGTCGGTGACGGAGATGCGCACCGAGTGGTCGGTACCTGGGACGTAGAGGACGTTCGAGAGCTGGGGCCGGCCGTCCCTGCGCATGGTGGCCAGCACACCTCGGCTGTGCCCGGCCACGAACCCGGAGGCCTCGTCCAGGGGGATGCTCATGGGCTCACCGTACCGGTTCGGGACGACAGTCGTGACGGTTCGGGACGACAGTCGTGACGGGCATCGGGTCACCCCAGGTCGAACCGACCTCCGGCCACCCGCACGCGGGCCCCGATCAGCTCGTCGACGGTGGCGTGAGCGGCCAGCCCGCGGTCGTCACTCAGGGCCACGCATCGACGGCCGTCCACCGTCCGGCACAGGGCCACCGTGCGGACCGGGTCCATCCCGTCGAAGGCCACGGTGTAGGTGACCACGGTGGCGTCACCGGCATACTCCTCGAGTGTCTCGTGGACCTCGACGGCACCGGTGACCGCCTCGCTCGCTCCGGCCAGGTCGGCCACCAGCGGAGGGTGGCCGTCGGGCCGGGCCGACCACACCCCGATGCCTGGCTTGGTCAGCAGGCCGCTGACCGAGGTGACCAGCCCCAGGGCTCCCGGATCCGCACGCACCCGGGCCACGACCTCCACCATGGCCTGCAGGACGAAGTTGTTGAACGGTCCCCCGGCGAAGGCCATCCCCCCGGTGACCGTGGGGGCCACGTCGAGCGGCAACCCCAGTTGGCGCTGCTGCACCCGGACGGCGGCGGGGAAGCAGCTGTAGACCTCCAGGATCTCGACCTCGGAGAGGGGACAGCCGAGGCGGCCGGTCACGGCCCGTCCGAGCACGCCCATGGCCGGCCAGGCCTGCGGCTCCTCCCTGCACAGCAGGGAGACGGCGTGACTGGACTCGACGCCGGCCAGAGGGAACACCCAACGGTCGGTGGGCACCCCGGCACGGGCGGCGGCTTCCACCGAGCAGAACAGGAGTGCGGCCGCCTGGTTGACCGTCCACTGGGTGGAGTGCCACTTGTTGTAGGGAAAGGCCAGGGGGCGGTTGGACGGTGACGGGGTGTCGAGCCGGCGCGCGTCCATGGGCTCGGGGAAGGCCGCTCCGGGATTTCCCTGCGCCACCCGGTTGAAGCCCTGCCACAGCCGGGCGATCTCCGAGCGGTGCTCGGTCAAGGTGCGTCCCTCGGCGGCTCGGAGGGCGTTGTCGATCATGGCGTACTGCTGGACCGGCTCCCAGAGCCGGTGGGCCACCTCGACCGGCTCCATCAGCGGCCCGGTGCGCCGATGCACGACATCGGGCACCGCTCCCGGCTGCGCCGTCTCCACCGCCTCCCGGCCGGCGCCGGCCAGGTCGCGGGCCCAGCGCTTGGCCTCACCGCCGACCACCACGGCGACGTCCGACTCCCCCGCTGCGATGGCCTGCAGTGCATCGTTGACCAGAGCCTGCTGGGGGATGCCCAGCTCCACCAGGTGGGTCCGGGCCGAGCCGGCTCCGACATCGCCGGCCACCAGGCGGGCGGGATCGGGATAGGTCCAGCTTCCTTGGGGCACGGCCACCCGGTCGATCAGGGCCAACAGCCGCGGTGACCCGGCATCGTCACCGGCGGCGCCCAGCGCCCGGGTCATCAGCTCGGTGGCCTCGGCATCACCCGACGCCGCGCCCACCCCCACCAGCACGGGCATCCGCGGGTCGAGAGATGACGATCCGACCGTCGGGCCGGACCGGTTCACCGGGTCAGGGAGCCGGCCCGGCCGCGGTCAGCGGACGGCGGCTCGGAGCGGCGCTGGCGCAGCATGCGGCCGAGCTGGCGCCAGGTCACGGCGACGGCACCGAGGGTCAGCGCCTCTTGGCGGCGGCGTTCGGGCAGGTCGTAGTGCGACTGGTGCGGCCGGTTCTCCTTGTGCTGGAACCATTCCCGCCTCATGCCCAGTCGGGAGGCGAAGGCGTGCAGCTCCTCGTCGCTGTCGGCCACCAGATGGGACCAGCGGTCGTCCACCGGGCCCAGCCGGGCCGGTTGGCGCCAGTCGTCGAGGTAGACGGTCACAGCAACCCGGCCGGTCGGTGCTCAGACGATCCGTCCGGTGCCGCCGCCGTCGGTGACCACCGGCAGGCCGGCCGCCTCCCAGGCCAGCATGCCACCGGCGACGTTGCGAACGTCGAAACCGGCATCGGCCAGCGTGGCCGCCACCGCGCCGGACCTTCCCCCCACCCGGCACACGCAGACGACGGTCCGGTCGGTGGGGAGCTCGCCGATCCGGTCGGGGACGAGCCCCATGGCCAGGTGGACCGCCTCGGGCGCGTGACCCGCCTCCCACTCGTGGTCCTCACGCACATCCAGGAGAATGGCGCCACCATCGACGAGCCGGCGGCCGTCCTCGGGGTCGATGTCGGCTACGGCAGCAGGCTCGGTGGACACGCCACCACCGTACCGGAAGGCCGGTGGGCACCCCCGGCATCGTTCCGGCTCGTGCCTGCCCGTCCGTCCCTGCCGGTTCGTGCCTGCCCGTCCGTCCCTGCCGGTTCGTGCCTGCCCGTCCGTCCCTGCCGGTTCGTGCCTGCCGGTTCGTCCCGCCGGCAGTGACCCGGCTCATCCGGGCAGGTGCATGAGCTCGATCCTGACCCCGTCGGGATCGGTGCAGTAGAGGAAGTCGAGCCGGTGGCCGGGGACATCGAAAGTGGTCCGGGTGTCCCGGACCACCGCACCCCCCAGCCGCTCGATGGCCGACGCCACGCCGTCCACGTCGTCGACCCGCAACGACAGGTGGGTCAGGCCCAGCTGGTTCATCGGTCGGCGGCGGCCGTCACCGGTGTGCGCCGGGGTCATGTAGCCGAGGAGCTCGATGGTCACACCGTCGCGGGCCAGCATCCGCGACTCGACCTCGACCCCCTCCAGCTCCATCAGGGCGCCGAACTCCTCCCCCACCCGATGCGACGCCACCTGTTCGAACCCCAGGCCTTCGCAGTAGAAGCGCAGCGACCGGTCGAGATCGGACACGCAGATGCCGAGATGGGAGAACGACAGTGTCACGGCGGTCCGTGCCGTTCGGGGAGCGCAGGCGGTGGACCCGGATGGGCATCGCCGCCCAGGTGGGCGCCGACGAAGTCGCCCACGGCCCGGTACACCCGCCGGCTGGCCTCGGCCCAGGGCATGAGGATGGGGAAGACGTGGAACATGCCCGGTTCCTCGGAGGCGGCCACGTCCACGCCGGCCTTCTCCAGGTTGGCCACGAACCGGCGGATGGAGTCGCGGAACATCTCGTCGCCCCCGAAGGCGATGAAGGTCGGCGGCCACCCGCTCACATCCTGGTCGACGGCGGACACCGAGCCGGCGTCGGGTTGGAGGCCGTGCAGGTAGGGGGCGGTCGGGATGTTCCACGGCAGGATGTCCCGGTCGGCGTTCTCGGTGATCGACGGTTCGTCGAGGACCAGGTCCAGCTCCGGCGAGAACAGGACCACGCCGGCGATGGGCCGGTGGTGCGTCGCCACCATCGAGTAGATCAGGGAGGAGACCAGTCCCCCACCGCTCGAGTCCCCGGCCACGAACAGCCGCGAAGGTTCGATCCCGCTGGCCAGCAACGCCTCCAGGACCAGCACGGCGTCCTCCAGGTCGGCGGGGAACGGGAACTCCGGGGCCAACCGGACATCGGCCACGAAGATCTGGCAACCCGTGCGACGGCACAGCCAGGAGATGAACAGCCCGTACATGCGGGGCGAGGTCCCGACGTACCCGCCGCCGTGCAGGTACAGCATGGTGGCCCGGAATCCACCGTGCCTCGGGCGGTACCAGATCCCGGGCACGCCGGCCACGGTGTCGGCCTGTTGCACGATGTCGACCGAGCGCACCAGCGGCGGCATGATCACGGCGCAGAGGTCGTCCAGCACCAGCTCGATCGACCGCCATTCGGCGATGGGGAGCGAGGACGAGTACCCCATGAAGGAACGGAGGGTCTCCCGGGTGACGGCCACGGCCACGTTGTGGGGAAGGCCGCCTTCCCCCCTCCACGGCCGGCGGAAGGGAACCCGGACCATCGCCGTCGACAGCTGGCCGGCCAGGCCCAGGAGGTCGGTGGTGGTGATCGGCCACGACGACCGGGCCACGCCCGGCCGACGTCCCATCACCACGGCGGGAACGCCCCGTTCAGGCCGGCTCGGAGGCCAGGATGGCCCCGAGCTGGAGCAGCTGGTCGGTGGCCCCGCCCAGGGTCAGCTCGAGGTGCTTGGTCATCAGGAAATAGCGGTGCAGCGGGTAGTCGCGGTCGACGCCGACGCCACCGTGGAGGTGCACGGCGGCGTGCACCACCCGCTGGCCTCCGTCCGCGGCCCAGAACTTGGCGATGGCCACCTCCTTGTCGGCGGGCAGTCCCTCGGCGATCCGCCAGGCCGCCTGCCAGGCGGTGAGGCGGATGGCCTCGGTGTCCACATAGGCGTCGGCCGCCCGTTGGCCCACCGCCTGGAAGGTGGCGATCGGCTTGCCGAACTGCTCTCGTGACTTGGTGTACTCGGCCACCAGGGCGAGCGCAGCCGAGGCGGCACCGGCCTGGGCCACAGCCACCGCGGCGGTGGTCCGCTGGACCAGCCATTCGATGATGGCGGAACCCTCCTCGACCGATCCCAGCACGGCGTCGGGTCCGACCGGCGTAGCGGCCAAGGTGACCACCGCCTCCGGCTGCCCGGTGTTGGTGTCCTGGCGTTGGCGGGTGACGCCGGGAGCCGACGGATCGACGATGAACACAGCCACCGATTCGGGGTCCACCCGGGCGGTGACCAGCACGGCGTCGGCCACCAGCCCCGAGGGGACACACGACTTGGACCCCGAGAGCGTCCAGCCGTCGCCGGCCCGCTCGGCCACCACGGACGGCGAGCCCGGCGTGCCTCCCAGCTCCACCAGTCCCGTCGTGAGCACGGTGTCACCGCTGACCACACCGGGGAGCCACTTCTGACGCTGGGCCTCGGTGCCGAAGCGGGCGATCGCCGGGGCCGCCGCGGCCAAGGTCTCGATGACGGGGACGTAGGCCGCACTGTGGCCGGCGGCCTCGACCAGCAGGCAGGTCTCGACGAATCCCAGACCGGCGCCCCCCACCTCCTCGGGGAGGGCGATGCCGAGCAGGCCGGCGGCGGCCAGTTCGGCCCAGATCTTCCGGTCGAACCGCTCGCCGTCGGGCTCGGACTCGAGCTCACGCAACCGCTCGTGGGTGGCCAGGTCGGTGAAGATCCGTCCGGCCAGGTCGCGGACGGCCTCTTGTTCTTCGCTGAAGGAGAAGTCCATGGTTGTCCTACCTCATCTATCGGATCGAAAGCGCTATCGGAGCGACCTGGGTAGACCGAGGCCGAAGATGGCGATCAGGTCGCGCTGGATCTCGTTGGTTCCACCGCCGAAGGTCAGGATGACCAGACTGCGGGCGTACATCTCGAGCCGCCCGGCCAGCACCGCCTCGGGGCTTCCCCGGGTGAGGTAGCCGGCCTGGCCGACCACCTCCAACAGCAGTTTGAAGGCCTCCATGTAGAACTCGGTGCCGAAGACCTTGGTGGTCGAGGCGTCGGCGACGTCGAGGCGGCCCTGGGTCGCCGTCCAGGCCACCTTCCAGTTGATGAGCTTGAGGAACTCCAGGCGGGCATGGATGCGGGCTAGGTGCACCTGCACCCACTCCTGGTCGATGACCCGCCGTCCGTCGGCCAGCTTGGTGTTCTGGGCCCATGCCGTCACGTCCATCAGCGCCCGCTCGATGATGCCCGACGAGCACAGGGTGACCCGCTCGTGGTTGAGCTGATTGGTGATGAGCGACCATCCGTTGTTCTCGCCCCCGACCAGGCTCGTGGCCGGGACCCGCACGTCCTCGTAGAACGTGTAGTTGATGTTGTGCTCACCCAGCAGCTGCATGGGAACGACCTTGATGCCCGGGGTGTCCATGGGCACGATGAACAAGGAGATGCCCTTGTGCTTGGCCACCTCGGGATCGGTGCGGGTGGCCAGCCAGATGTAGTCGGCCCCGCCGGCCAGGGACGTGTAGATCTTCTGGCCGTTGATGACGTACTCGTCGCCGTCCCGAACGGCACGGGTCTGCAGCGAGGCCAGATCGGTGCCGGACTCGGGCTCGGTGTACCCGATGCAGAAGTGGATGTCGCCGGCCAGGATCTTCGGGAGGAAGAACTCCTTCTGCTCCGGCGTCCCGAACTGCATGATGGTCGGTCCCACCGTGTTGATGGTGAGCATGGGCACCGGCGCGCCGGCCCGCATGGATTCGTCGAAGAAGATGTACTGCTCGATGGCCGAGCGGCCCTGGCCGCCGTACTCGGTGGGCCATCCGATGCCGAGCCAGCCGTCCACGGCCATCTGCTTGACCACCCGCCTCATGTCGGGCCCGATCCCGTGGCTGTCGGCCAGCTGGGCTTCGACCTCAGGGGTCAACAGGTTGGCGTAGTACTCGCGGAGGCGGTCCCGGAGAGCCTCTTGTTCCTCGGTGTAGCCGATCTCCACTGGGTCCTCCCCTTCGTGCCTGCGACTCCGGTCCGGGGGCCTCCCCCCGGTGCCGGCCCCATGAACTGTCCGGCACCCTACCGTCCGGCCCCGTTCCCGCCCCATGGACTGTAGAGCCCCGGGGCACACCACCTCGCCGCCGCGGCGTGACGCGGCCACAGGGCGCTGCGTCACGGCCCGGACGGGCGACTAGAACACGTTACATTCGCATGGCCCGGGACGCCACCGGTGGTCGGGGAGCCGGTGGCCGGGTATCCGGTGGCCCGTCCCGGCCGGTAGCCTGCCCGGCGGGCACGCCGAGCCTGCCCTTCGCCGGTGCCACTAGGGTTACCAGCCGGTAAGTTCAGACGATCCCGAATCCGCCAGTGCGGCGCCGCCGCCCACGCCAGAGGAGCACCACATGCCCGACGCCGTCATCGTTGCCACCGGCCGGACCCCGATCGGTCGGGCCAACAAAGGGTCGCTGGTCGACTGCCGGCCCGACGACCTCGCCGCCCTGGTGATCCGCGAGGTCCTGGCCAAGGTGCCCGAGCTCGACCCCCAGTCGGTCGAGGACGTGCTCATGGGCTCGGGCCAACCCGGCGGTGAGGCGGGCTACAACATCGCCCGGGTGGCCGCTCTGCTGGCCGGGCTGCCCGACGTGCCCGGAGTGACCGTCAACCGCTACTGTTCCTCCTCCCTCCAGACCATCCGCATGGCCGCCCATGCCATCCGCGCCGGCGAAGGGGACGTGTTCGTGGCCGCCGGGGTGGAGACGGTCAGCCGCTATGCCTACGGTGCCGCCGACACCGGTCCCCACAACGAGCTTTTCGCCGAGGCAGAGGCCCGCACGGTGGAGCGCACCCCGGCCGCCGGCGAGCCGTGGACCCCCCTGGCCGGCCTGCCCGACGTCTACATCGCCATGGGCCAGACGGCCGAGAACGTGGCCGAGTTCAAGATGGTCAGCCGCCAAGAGCAGGACGAATTCGCGCTCCTGTCCCAGACCCGGGCCGTCGCTGCTCAGGAGTCGGGATTCTTCGAACGTGAGATCATCCCGGTGACCACCCCCGACGGGAAGGTGGTCACCAAGGACGACGGCCCGCGCCCAGGCACCACGCTCGAGGGACTGGCCGGACTGAAACCCGTGTTCCGCGAGGGTGGCACCGTCACCGCCGGCAACGCCTGCCCGCTCAACGACGGGGCCGCCGCCGTCATCGTGATGAGCGATACCAAAGCCCGCGAGCTCGGCATCACACCGCTGGCCCGGATCGTGGCCAGCGGGGTCACCGGGCTCAACCCGGAGATCATGGGGCTGGGGCCGATCGGCGCCATTCGCCAGACGCTGGGTCGGGCGGGCATGACCATCGACGACATCGATCTCGTGGAGATCAACGAGGCCTTTGCCGCCCAGGTGGTGCCCTCGGCCCAGGAGCTCGGCATCAGCTACGACAAGCTGAACGTCCGGGGCGGTGCCATCGCCCTGGGCCACCCTTTCGGCCAGACCGGCGCCCGCATCATGACCACGTTGCTCAACGCTCTGGAGGACACCGGCAAGACCGTCGGGCTCGAGTCGATGTGCGTCGGAGGCGGCCAGGGAATGGCCATGATCGTCGAACGCCTTTCCTGAGGTCGGTCGGTCGGGTGGTCGGTCGGTCGGCCGTGGTGGGGTGGTCGGTCGGCCGTGGCGGGGTGGTCGGTCGGCCGTGGCGGGGTGGTCGGGCCCGGACGGGCTGTTCCGGGTGGCAAGTCGCTCCGCCGGAATTGGCCGAATTGCCGGCTGGAGCCGATAGAACATCCTCTGGCCTACCGGCTGCAGCCGATAATCAGGTCAATTTCGAAAATGCGATGCAGCACCCGGTGACCGGTCCCGCTCAGGTGACCGGTCCCGCCCGTTGACTGCTTCCACCCTGGTGACCGGTCCCACCCCGGTAACCGGTCCCGCCCGGCGAACCGCGTGGCGCCCCGTTGCAGCGCCATGCCGGGCGCCGGCCGCGGTCCGGTCCACCGTCACAAAGGTCGGCTACCGACGGACCTCGGCGATGAAGGCGTCGAATGCCGGCTCCCACTCGTCGGTCCACCGCGACTGCATCGGCGGCGGCATACCGGCGAGCATGCCCTCCCGCTGTTCGGGGGTGAGGCCCTCCCGCACCAGGCCGAGGGCCAGCCATGGCTTGTCCCCCCGGAAGGTCTGCAGGGCGTGACCGGGGAGCTCTGCCCATTCCTCGGGGCTCATCCAGGCGGAAGCGATCGGCAGCACCGTGTCCTCCTCCTCCTTCAGATGGGGACGAAGGGTCGTATCGATGGTCGAGATCGCCTCCACGACGGCCGCTCCCCCGTCGACGGAGGGGGCGGCCCGCCAGGCGGCGATGGCCGCCCACGCCTCGTCCATCGGTTCGTAGAGCAGCTTGTGTTGATCGTCGATACGGATGAGCAGCGCCTTCTCGTGCCCGCAGCGCTCCTCCAGCAGCGGATAGATCATCTCGTCCTCGCCGGCGTGATGGACGTGCAGGAATTCGAGGACGTTGTCGAAGAACGACGCCACCACCTCCACCCGGGCTGGCTCGGTGCCGGTCTTCCCCACCAGCTCCGCAGCCGCGTCCAGGGACCCGAGGAGGGCCCGGTGCACGGCGATCATGTCCGAGGTCTCGGTGTTGAAGTGGCCAGGGCTCGTCATCGTCCGCCTCCCGTGCTCGCCGGCGTGCCTCCCGCTCCGCCGTTCCGTCGTCGGCCGGGGAAATTAGCATGGCGGAGGCCGGGAGGCTCAGCCCGGGGCCGCCCGGGGACAGCGGTGGACGCCCACGTCGGAACCCGACCCCGGCCGAGGCACGAGGCCGCTCAGTCCGGGAGCTCCTCGATGGCGTACTCGGGGCAGTTGGCGATGGCCAGGCGGGCCTTGTCCTCGAGGTCCGCCGGGACCGTGCCCTCCCCGACCACGGTCGACAGCCCGTAGTCGTCCACGTCGAAGAGCTGCGGAGCCAGCCCGTAGCAGCGGGCGTGACCCTGGCATTTCTCCGGATCGACCCGGATCCTCATGGGAACACCACCGGCACCCGGCGGGGCCCGCGGACCTGACCGCCGGCCCAGGTCACCTCCGCTCCGTCGGCCAACCTGAACTCGGGAATGCGCCGCATCCATTCCTCCAAGGCCACCCGCAACTCCATGCGGGCCAGATTAGAGCCCGCGCACCGGTGGATACCCGAACCGAATGCCACGTGGCGGTTGAGCACACGGTCCAGCACCACCTGATCGGGGTCTGCGAACGCCTCCGGATCGCGGTTGGCGGCCGGGAAGTTCATCAGCACCCTGTCGCCGGCCTTCATCGGACAGCCCCGGAACTCGACGTCCTCGGTGACCACGCGGGCCATGGTCACCGGCGAGTATGCCCGCAGAAGCTCTTCGACGGCCAGGGGCATCACGTCCGGTTCCGACACCATTCGCCGACGGTCCGCGGGATGGGTGGCCAGGTGCCAGAGCGAGGATCCGATGGCGCTCCACGTGGTGTCGACCCCGGCCACCAGGACCAGGGCGGCCACCCCCAGGACCACGCTCTCCTCCACCGGCACCCCGTCGACTTCACTGTGCAGCAGATCGCTCAACAGGTCGTCGCCGGGCTGCTTCTTTCGTCGGGCCACCTCCTCGACGAAGAACTCGATGAGCCCCTCGACGCCGCGCCGGCGGAGCTCGGGTTGGTCGGCGAACTCGAGGACGTCGCGCACCCAGCCGGTGAAGGTGTCCGACAGCGAGCTCGGCACGCCGAGGATGGAGGCGATCACCCGCACCGGAATCTGTTGGGCGTAGTCGCCGGCCGCGTCGGCCGAGCCCGAGAGGACCAGTCCGTCCACCAGTTCCGCACACAGCTTCCGGGTCATCGGTTCGTACTCCTCCACCTTCCGGTGGGAGAACCACGGGAGGAGGAGCCTCCTGGTCCACGTGTGCAGGGGGGGATCGGCCGAGATCGGAGGGGCCCCGTACTCGAGCACCGGGTCGTCGGACGGCTCGCCGGTGAAGGGGATCACCATGATCTCGGTCGAGCTGAAATGGCCGATGTCGTGGGCCAGGTCGACCACGTCCTGGTAGCGGGTGGGGAGCCAGGTACTGCCCCGACGGTCGGTGTGGGCCACCGGACAGATCCGGCGCAACCCGTCCCAGATGGTGAACGGATCGGCCACGTAGGCCGGGTCCAGCACGTCGAAATCGGTGTCCCAGTGGGTCACCGGCGGCAGTTCGGCCATGGTGCTCCTCGAGCCAACGCCGGTCCCGTCCGGCACCGGCGGCTGGGACCATCTTGACACGCGGCGGGCGCCTGCCTGCCCCGCCGGGCTTCGCCCGTTCCCCCGGAGGCAGGGCGGCCGAGTTGGCCCGGTCCCCCCGGGAACCGGGGCGCCCGACGGCAGCCCGTCCCCATCAGTCGCTCCCAGCGTCAGATGGTCAGACCGCCGTCGACGGAGAGGACAGCGCCCGTGGTGTACGACGACTCGTCGGAGGCGATGAAGGCCACCGAGGCGGCGATCTCGGCCGGTGTGGAGAACCCCATGGGCGTCATGATCTTGGTCAGCTCCTTGAAGTCGGCCCCTTCGGGCAGCTCGAAGGCACCGATCAACGGCGTGTCCACCCCACCGGGGGCGACCACGTTCACCCGCACCCCCCGGGACAGGTACTCGGCCGCCAGGGCCTTGGAGAACATGAGGAGGCCGGCCTTGGAGGCGCAGTAGGCCGCCGAGTAGGACTGCCCCATCAAGGCGGTGTTGGAGGCCACGTTGACGATCGAGCCCCCTCCCTCGAGCAGGTAGGGCAGGGTGGCCCGACAGACCAGGAACGGACCGGTCAGATTGACGGCCAGGATCTGCTCCCACCGTTCGAGGGGCATGTCCACCGTGTTGTAGAAGCCACCGATGCCGGCCACGTTGCACACCACGCTCGGGGGCCCGAGGGCGGCGGCCGTCGAGGCCACCGTCTCGGCCACCGATGACTCCGAGGTGACGTCGCACCGGTAGGCCGTCGCCGTGCCCCCGGCGGCGGCGATGGCGTCCACGGTGGCGGCCAGGTTGTCGACGGCCACGTCGAGGGCGGCCACGCGGGCCCCCTCACGGGCCAACCGGCGGGCGACCGCCCGCCCGATGCCGGAGCCCGCCCCGGTCACCACGGCCACCTTGTCCTCGAACCGGCGGCCGGTGTGCGAGCTGATGGCCGCGTCGGCGGCGTCGTGCTCCGCTCCCCCCTGGCCCAGTGTGACCCGCTGGATCGGACTCATGATCTCCCCTTGTTCGCTGGCGCCGGCGAGTAGGTCTCGCGCAGTGCGTGTTTCAGGATCTTCCCGGCCGGATTGCGGGGCACCGACGCCACCAGCTCGAGCTGTTCGGGGATGGCCTGCACCCGGAGCCCGCTGTCCCTCAGGTACTCGGTCATGTCGTCGAAGGAGAACGTGGCGCCCTCCTTCACCGCCACCACGGCACAGGCCCGCTCACCGGTCTTGGGGTCGGGCAGGCCGATGACGGCCACGTCGGCCACGGCCGGATGGGCGTAGAGGAGGTCCTCCACCTCCTTGGCCGAGATGTTCTCGCCGTGCCGGATGATCACGTCCTTCAGCCGTCCGGTGATGGTCACGTAACCGTCCTGGTCGACGACCCCCAGATCGCCGCTCCGGAAGTACCCGTCGCCGTCGAAGGCCTCGGCGTCCAGCGAGGGGTCGAGGTAGCCGCCAATGACCTGGGGGCCCTTCAACCGGATCTCCCCCTCCTGGCCGGGACCGGCCCGCTCGCCGTCGAGACCGACCACGATCAGCTCCACGCCGGGGGTGGGCCGCCCCTCGGTGTCGGCCAGCTTCTGGTCGGGGTCCCCGGTGGTGGCCATGACCACGATGGGAGCCTCGGTGAGACCGTAACCCGAGACGATGCCCACCCCACCGATCTCGCGCTTCAGGTCGTAATGGAGCTGTGGCGGCTTGGGGGCGCCGCCACCGGGGTAGGAGCGGATGTCGGGGAAGATCGAGCCTCCCCCGGCCGCCCGCTGGGCCTCGAGGTAGGCCAGGTGGAACGAGGTCCCGGACCCGGCCAGCGTCACCCCGTTTGCAGCCAGATAGGCCGGTGTGGCCACCGGGTTGAAGGACTCGGTGATCAGGAGGCGACAGCCGGTGAACAGCGCCGCGATCAACCAGCCGATCCCGCCGATGTGGGTGAAGGGGAAGACCAGACCGGAGACGTCGTCGGGGCCGATATCGAGGCATTCGGACATGGCCAGCGCCGATGCCATCACCGTCAGATCCGAGTGCTGGGCCCCTTTGGGGTCGGCCGTCGTGCCCGAGGTGTAGAAGAGCCAGCGGATGGGGGCGTCGGCCGCCGCGCGCGGGGGTTCCTCCACCTCGGGCAGGTCGGCGGGGTCCCCGTCGGGCAGGTCGCGGTCGACCACCAGCACGGCCAGGCCGGGGCGGGTGCCGGCGATCTCGAGGGCCATGGCCTCGTAGTCGAACTCCCGGTAGACGGTGGGCACGACCAGCAGGGAGGCATCGCTCTGGGCGGTGATGAAGGCCACCTCGCGGGTCCGGTAGATGGGGATGAGGGGATTCTGGCGGGCGCCGAGCCGGGCCAGGGCGCCGACCAGCACCAGCGACTCGTTCCAGGTGGGCAGCTCCCAGCTCACGCTGGTGCCCCTGGTCACCCCGTAGTCGCAGAAGAGGCCGGCGGCGGCCCGCAGGCAGGCATCCCGGTACCCGGCGAAGGTGAGCTCCCGACCGGTGTCCTCGTGGGCCAACACGGCCCCGGGGGTGGCCGCGGCCCGGCGTTCGATCAGCTCCCACAGGGTGGGCGCCCCGACCCAGCCCCGGGCCGAGGTGCGCCGGTCGAGCTCCTCGATGAAGTCGGCCATCAGGCCGGTGCCGACCACAGCTGGTCGGTGTAGGTGTCGGTGCCCGGAACGGTGCCGATGAACGGCGAGGCCCACCGCACCCGGCCGAGGCCCGACCGGGCGACGGCGTCGGCCTGGTGGGCGAAGACCGCCTCCCACGCGCCCGCCGGCGCGTCGTCGAGGAACCACAGCAGCAGCATCCGCCGGTCCTCCGACTCGGAGCGGGGAACGTCCCCCGGGGCATCGGCCAGAAGCGGGAGCGGGCTGAAGGCCAGCACCGTGGCCACCGGCGATCCGGGCAGCACCGAGGGCAGGTACTCGGTGCGGTACCACCCACCGAGTGCGTCCGGCGTGACTCCGTCACCGGCTTCGGCGAACACCGAGACCATCCCGGGGAAGCGGTGGTCGAGGGTGAGCTCGGCCGGCACCCCGTCCTCGTCCCGCCGGTGCTCCCATTCGAAGTGGTAGAGGCCGGTGTGGATGTGGTCGCGATCGGTGAACATCCGCCCGGCGGCGTGGAGCACGTTGACCTGGTCGACCGCCCACCGGTTCCACTCGTCGTGGTGGCCGTCGAGCACGTAGTACAGCCCGAGGTAGCTGCCGACCTCCGGATCGGCGACCAGGGCGTCGGGTCCCTGCGGGTAGCGCAGGGCCTTCAGCGGGGCGGTAGCCACGAACCGGGCCCCGGCGAAGTTGTAGGCGCCGATCTGGCACCCCGCGTAGAAGTGGTCCCGCTCGTACCACCGGTTGTACTCCACCTGCCGGCCCCGGTGGGGCTCCACCAGGGTGTACAGCATGGTGCCGATGCGGATGGGGTCGTCGGTCACGCCCCCCTGTGCGGGCGTGGATCTGCCAGTCATGGTGCTCGTGCTCCGTTCGTCAGCCGTCAGGGCCATGGTCGGGACCGTTCCTCACTGCACCGCGACCGGCGAGGGCACGGTGGCGGCCCGATCGGCCAGGGTCCTCTTGTCTACCTTCATCATCGAGCTCAGGGGAAGGCTGTCGACCACCACCACCCGGTCGGGCGCCTTGTAATCGGCCAGAGTGGCACAGGCCGCCGCCCGCAGGTCGGCCAGCAGGCGGTCGGCGTGGAGCCGCTCGCCGGTCGCCGGCACCACGAAGGCCACGCCGATCTCGCCCAGGACGGGGTCGGGCGCGCCGACCACGGCGACCTGGTCGACGGCCGGATGGGCTCCGAGCACCGCCTCGACCTCGGCCGGATAGACGTTGTAGCCACCGCGGATGTACAGCTCGTTGGCCCGACCGACCAGGTGGAGGCAGCCGTCGCCGTCGGCGAAGCCGAAATCGCCGGTGGTCAGCCACCCGTCATCGGCCAGCACCGACCGGGTGGCATCGGCGTCGTAGACGACCCCGCCGGCTCCCGGACCGGAGGGTGGACCGCCCCAATAGCCGTTCATCACCGCGGCCGAGCGCAGGCGTACCCGCCCGACCTCGCCCGCCGGCACCGGCCGCCCGTCGTCGTCGACGATGGACAGCTCGACCCCCGGCACCGGTCGCCCGACCGTCGTGGCCACCACCGTGTCGGGGTCGCCGGGAACGGTCCCGGTGCCGAGCGACGCCTCGGTGGAGGTGTAGCGGACCACCACCGGCACCCCGAACCGCTGCCGCAAGGCGGCCACCAGCTCCGGGGGAACCCGGGACGCCCCGGTGCCCACGATCCGCAGTGAGGAGACGTCGGTCCGCTCCAGGTCGGGATGGGCCAGGAGCAGGGCCCACTGGGTGGGTACGCCCTGGGCCACGGTGATCCGCTCCTCGCCGATGATCCGGACGGCGTCGGCCGCCCGCCACGGGGTCGGGGTGATCACCGTGGTCACGGCGTTGGCGATCTCGTCCCAGGTCCGGGTCATCGAGCCGACGTGGGCGAACGGCAGCGGCGACAGGCGCCGGTCACCCGGCTCGGACAGCACGTCGGTGCCGGACGCCACCGCGGCCAGGGCATCGTGGTCGAAGACCGCCCCCTTGGGCAGTCCGGTGGTGCCGCTCGTCCACACCACGGCCACCGGATCGGTGGGCGACAACGCCGGAAACCGGGAGGGCGGTGGGCCGGCCATGGCGTCGACCACGGTCGAGCGCCGGAGCACCTCCCCGACGGGCCCGCCGGGCGGCACGGCGTCGTCGTCGACCACGGTGACGGCGGGCCGGGTCCGGTCGAGGACCGATCGGACCTCCCGCTGGCCGAGCCGGAGGTTGATCCCCGAGGTGACGGCGCCCAGCCGGGTGACAGCGGCGAAACAGACCATGTAGTCGATCGAGCTGGGGAGCATGAGGCAGACGACCGAACCCCGGCCCACGCCGCGGTCGGCCAACAGTCCGGCCACGCCGTCGGCGGCCCGGTCCCACTGGGCGAAGGTCAGGTGCCGGCGGGGGGACGACTCCGTCTCCGGTTCGACGTAGGCCTCGACATCGGCATTGACCGTCGCCGCGGCCCGCAGGACCTCCACCACGGTCTGCCACTTCCCCTCAATCTGACGCACCGTCATATCGGGGCCGACTGTAACAGGGCCGGCGCCACCCGCTTCAGGCCCGTCGCCCACCGGCAACAGGGCCGGCGCCACCCGCTTCAGGCCCGTCGCCCACCGGCAACAGGGCCGGCGCCACCGGTAACAGGGCCGTCGCCACCGGCCACAGGGCCGTCGCCACCGGCCCGGACCCTCAGAAGGTGAGGACGCCGCGGGCCAGCTTGCCGGCTTCCATGTCCTCCACGATCTCGCGGAACCCCTCGAGGGGGCGCTCCTCGGTGACCAGCTCGTCGAGCATCAACTTGCCGGACAGGTACAGCTCCACCATGAGCGGGATGTCGTGGTGGGGGCGGGCCGATCCGTAGCGGCAACCGAGCAGGCCCCGATCCACGTAGGCCAGGGCGTTCACGTCCACCGACACCTCGGTGCCCTGGGGCGGGATGCCGATGGCCAGCGCGTTGCCGCCCCAGTCGAGCACGTCGAGGGCGTTGCGGAGCACGGCGGGATGGCCGACGCAGTCGAACGACCAGTTGACCCCACCCGTCCAGCCGAGGGCACCGGTCACCCGGGCCGGCCCCGGAGGGACGAGCTCGCGGATGGCCGCCACCGGGTCGGTGGCCGAGGCGTCGACGAAGTGGGTGGCCCCGAACTGGCGGGCCAGCCCCTCCTTGGAGGCCAGGGTGTCCACGGCGATGATCCGGCTGGCCCCGGCCAGGCGGAGGCCCTGGATGACGTTGAGGCCCACACCGCCGACGCCGAAGACAGCCGCCGTCTCCCCGGCCTGCACCTTGGCCCGGTTGAGGACCGAGCCCACACCGGTGAGCACACCGCAGCCGATGAGGCAGGCCGAGGTCATGGGCACGTCCTTCGAGATCTTGACCGCCTGGACCTCCTTGACGATGGTCGACTCGGTGAACACCGACGTGCCGGCGAAGTTCGATGCCGGCTCGCCCTTGAACGTGAAGGGCTGGGACACGTTGCCGAGCGTCTTCACGCACCAGGTGGGGTGACCGGTGCTGCAGGCCCGGCAGTTGCCGCAGCTCTGCAGAGTGGCGATGACCACGTGGTCGCCGACCTTGACCGACCTCACCTCGGAGCCGACGGCTTCGACCACCCCGGCGCCCTCGTGACCGAGCACGGAGGGCGCCTTCCAGGGGATGGTCCCGTTGATGACCGACAGGTCGCTGTGGCAGACCCCGGCGGCCCCGATGGCCACCCGGACCTCGGTGGGCCCGGGGTCCCCGACACTCAGCTGGTCGGTGACCTCCACGTCGTCGCCGGTGTACACGATGCCTCGCATGGCATCCCTCCCTCTCTTCGCTGCTGATCGGAACTTGTCGAATCTCTGATCGGATCCCGCCGCGCCGTGGGCCGGCGCATGCGGGTCAAGCCGGACGGGTGTACTCCTCCCGCAGCTCGCGCTTGAGAACTTTGCCGCTGGCGTTGACGGGAAGCGAGTCGACCGCCACCACTCGCCTCGGCACCTTGTAGTTGGCCATCCGCTCCCGGGCCCACGGGATCAGCCCGTCATCCAGCTCGCCGGGGTCGTGGCCCGCGGCGGGCACCACCACGGCCAGCCCCACCTCACCCATGCGCCGGTCGGGCACGCCGACCACCGCCACCTGCGCCACCCCGGCATGGAGCCGGAGTGCGGCCTCGACCTCGGCCGGGTAGACGTTGAACCCGCCGCTCACGTACATGTCCTTCAAACGGTCGGTGATGGTGACGTTCCCGTTCCCGTCCATCACCCCCACGTCTCCGGTGTGCAACCACCCGTCGATGTCGATGGCCTCGTCGGTGGCCTCGGGGTCGTTGAAGTACCCCCGCATGACGTTGTAGCCCCGCACGACGACCTCGCCGGCCTCGCCTTGCGGCAGCTCGGCGCCGGCGGGGCCGACGATCCGGACGTCCACATCGGGGATGGCCCGGCCCGACGTGCCCGCGATCACCTCGGCCGGATCGCCCCGCCGGCACATGGTCACCGTCCCGGTCGCCTCGGTGAGCCCGTAGGCGGTGAGCACGGTCTCGATGCCGAGGTCGGACCACAGGCCCTTGACCAGCTCGACCGGGACCACCGCGGCACCGGTCACCACCAGGCGCAGCGAGGAGAGGTCGAACTCCTTCCGATCCGGGTGGTCGAGGATGGACTGGAAGATCGGTGGGCGGGCCGGGAAGCACGGTGATGCGCTCGGCTTCGACCCTCGACATGACCCGGCCGACGTCGAAGACCGGCTCGGGCACCATGGTCGCCCCCGTCATCAGGCAGGCCAGGATGCCGGCCTTGTAGCCGAAGGTGTGGAAGAAGGGGTTGACGATCAGGTAGCGGTCCCCCTGGCGCAGCCCCACCACCTCGGACCAGGTGGCGAAGGTGCGCAACGTCTGGCCGTGGGTGGTCATGGCTCCCTTGGGGAGCCCGGTGGTCCCCGAGGTGAACACCAGGTCGGAGAGGTCCCCCGAGGTGATCGAGGCGGTCCGGCCGGCAGCCACGTCGGCCGAGCAGGCCCCGCCCTCCTGCAGGAAGACCTCCCAGTCGACCACCGGGTCGCCCTTGGCCGTCGGGGGGCCGGCCACGCCGTCACCGCGACGGAGGACCACCACCCGCTCCAGCTCGGGCACCTTGGCCCCGGCGCTCACCGCCTCGTCGAGCAGCCGCGTGTAGTCGTTCCCCAGGAACCCGTCCACGGTGAAGAGCAGCCGGGCCCCCGACTGGGCCAGGATCTGCGCCGCCTCGGCGCCCTTGAACCGGGTGTTGAGCGGCACCAGCAGGGCACCGGCGCCGACCGCACCGAGCGCGGCCACCAGCCACTCCGCACAGTTGGGTGCCCACACGGCCACCCGGTCGCCGCGGTCGATCCCATTGGCCACGATGGCCCGGGTGGCTGATGCCACCTCGTCGGCCAGCTGGTCGAAGGTGAGACGGATGGTCGAGCCACCCGGTCCGTGGACGTCGACCACCGCCTCCAGCTCACCGAAGCGGGCGGCGGCGTCCTCCACCAGCCCGGGGATGGTCCCCCACTGAAGATCCCCGCGGGGATCGGTCACATCTGACACTCCGTCAGGGTAGTTCGATCGCCCGGCTCAGGGATGCTGGCTGCTCACCGAGACCACCTCACCGGTCATGAAGGTGGCGTACTCGCTGGCCAGAAAGGCGATCACGTTGGCCACCTCCCACACTTCGGCGCCCCGGCCGAAGACCTCGCGCCGGCTCAGCTCCTCCAGCTCCTCGTCGGCCATGACCTTGTTGAGGAACGGGTGGACGGCCAGGCTGGGCGACACGGCGTTGACCCGCACACCGTGGGCCACCGCCTCGACGGCGGCGCACCGGGTCAGGGCCATCACCCCGGCCTTGGCGGCGGCGTAGTGGGACTGGCCGGCCTGGGCCCGCCAGCCCAGCACCGAGGCGTTGTTGACGATCACCCCTCCCCCGCCCCGGGCGTAGAAGTGGCGCAGGGCGGCCCGCATGCAGCGGAAGGTCCCGGTCAGGGTCACGTCGAGGACGAGCGACCACTGGTCGTCGGTCATGTCCACCAGGTCGACCTGCCCGCCGAGCCCGGCGTTGTTGACGGCGACATCGAAACGGCCGTGGCGGTCGACGGCCGCGTCGTAGAGGCGCCCGACCTGGGACTCGTCGGTCACGTTGCAGGGCACGGCCAGGGGGCGCTCGGCGGCCAGCTCGGCCAGGGCGTCGGCCGCCTCCCCCAACCGGCGTTCGTGGGCGTCCGAGATGACCACCGTGGCCCCCTCCTCGACACACCGTTTCGCCGTGGCGAAGCCGATGCCGGTGCCGGCGGCGGCGGTGACCACCACAACCTTGCCGGTGAGGAGCCCGTGGCCGGGAGGAGGATCCGGGATCGTGGGCCCGCCCGTGTCGTCGTCGGTCATGGCACCGTCCCCTTGGGTTCGGGCGGCAGGCCGAGCACCCGCTCGCCGATGATGTTCTTCTGGATCTCGTTGGAGCCGCCGTAGATCGTCTCCGACCGGCTGAACAAGAAGGTGCGCTGGAACTCGTCCAGCTCGTAGGGAAAGCTCTCGGCCACCAGGCCGGCCGGTCCCAGGATGTCGATGGCCAGCTCGCCCATCCTGCGGTGCCAGCTGGCCCAGTAGAGCTTCATGATCGAGGCCTCGGGTGGCGCCACCGGTCCGTCGATGCCGGAGAGGCTGCGCAGCGTGTTGTACCGGAGGATCTCGAGCTCGCCGTAGGAGCGGGCCAGGCGCTGCCGGATGACCGGATCCGACGCCGTCCCGTTGGCCCGGGCCACGGCCATGAGATGGTCGAGCTCGCGGCGAAAGGAGAGCTGGTGGCCGAGCAGCCCCACCCCGCGTTCGAAGGCCAGGGTGGCCAGCGCCACCCGCCAGCCGTCGCCCACCGCGCCGACCACGTTGGCCGCCGCCGTACGGGCGCCGTCGAAGAAGACCTCGTTGAACTCGGAGGTCCGGGTGAGCTGGGTGATGGGGCGGACCTCGACCCCGGGCTGGTCCATGGGCACCAGGAGGTAGGACAGGCCACGGTGACGGACCGATCCCGGTTCGGTGCGACAGACCACGAAGCACCAGTCGGACTGGTGGGCCAGCGAGGTCCACACCTTCTGCCCGGTCACCACCCACTCGTCCCCGTCGAGCACGGCCTTGGTCTGCACGTTGGCCAGGTCGCTGCCGGCCCCGGGCTCGGAGTAGCCCTGGCACCACAGCTCCGCGCCGGCCACGATGGGGGGCAGGAAGCGCGCCTTCTGCTCGGACGTGCCGTAGTGGATGATGGTCGGACCGATGAGGCCCTCCCCGAGGATGCTCACCCGACCCGGCGCCTTCGCCTTCACGTACTCCTCGTTGAAGATGACCTGGTGGGCGATGGACGCCCCCCGGCCCCCGTACTCGACCGGCCAGCCGAGGCAGGTCCAGCCGTCGGCGGCCAGCACCTTCTCCCACGCCAGGCGGACCTCGAATCCGAACGTCTCATCTCCCGATCCCCCCCGGCCGCCCAGAGCGGCGAACTCCCCGACCACATGGCTGACCAGCCAGGCCCGGACCTCGGCGCGGAACGCTTCGTCCTCGGGTCGGTCTCGAAGTTCCATGGCGGCGGGGTCCTGTGACGGCGGTGGGTGGTGGGCAGACGGGCGGGGTTGGTACGGGGAGCCCGTGTCCCGGTCGCGCCCCTCGAAATCTGGTGAGACGCTAGCAAACCGACTTCAGGCCTCCCCGGTCCGGGAACAGCCCACGGCCCGCAGGCGTTTGCACTGGTAGCTCGTTGCCGGCCCGGCCCGATGGGTCCCTTTTGTCCGGGATCCATATCGTCGCCCCGGCTGGCCACGCATGGACACCGGGCGGTGTGGAACACGCGGGTGGGAAGAGAACCCACGGGCGACCAGAGGGGCGGAAAGAGGAGATGCCATGAACGAGAACGATGCGGGTACGGCAGGAACCGGCGAGCGGGTCGAGCTCACCGATGAGGAGTGGAGGGCCCGGCTCTCCCCCGAGCGCTATGCCGTGCTACGCCAGAAGGGCACCGAGCCGGCGTGGTCGGGAGCGTTGCTGCACGTGGAGGGGAGCGGGACCTTCACCTGCGCCGGGTGTGGCGCGGCCCTGTTCCCGAGCGACACGAAGTTCGAGTCCGGCTCGGGCTGGCCGAGCTTCTACCGTGCCCTCGAGGACGGGGTCATCGACGAGCACGTCGATCGCGCCTTCGGCATGACACGCACCGAGATCACCTGTGCCAGATGCGGCGGCCATCTCGGCCACGTGTTCCCCGACGGACCGGCGCCGACCGGTCAGCGCTACTGCGTGAACTCGCTCTCCATCGAGTACGAGCCGACCGGGGACTGAGCTCCTCCCACGCCGGTGCCGCCGGGAGGCCGGTCGCCGGCCACCATGCGCGCTTCGAGCAGTTCGAAGAGGTCACCGAGGGCGGCCGCCTCCCGCTGACGGCCGGCGCGGACCAGGCACCGGTCGGCATCGGCCAGTGCCTGGCAGGCGGAGAACACCTCTCCCTTGGTCAGGCGAACGGAGGGCGCGAACAGGACCGGGGTCAACTGTCCGCTCCCACCGCTTCGTCCTCGGCGCCGGCGCTCCCGTTGCCCGAGCCCTGGCCGGCGTCGAGCTCCTGGTGGCGCTCGACCCGGTGCACGTCGACGGTGGCGAAGCGCAGGCTGGCACCGACCTCGTCGGCCACGATCTCCACCTTGAACCGCCGATCGCCCTCCTCGGTCTCCCAGCTGCGCTGCTCGAGCCGGCCGGTCACCACCACCCGCATGCCCTTGGTCAGGCTCAGTGCGACGTTCTCAGCCAGGTCGCGCCAGGTGACCACGTCGAAGAAGGAGGTCGACTCCTCCCACTCGCTGGACTCGCGGTTCTGCCACCGGCGGTTGACCGCTACGCCGAGGGTGGTGGTGGCCTGACCGTCCCGGGTGTATCGGATCTCGGGATCACGGGTCAGGTTGCCGGTGATGGTGGTCGTGGTTGCCGGGCTCATGGTGTTCCTCTTCTCTCGTGTGCACGAGGGTCGTGCCGGCGGCCCCCGCTTCGGGATACGGCCGGGTCCCCCATCCGGGTGACGGGCCGATGGTGGGCCGCCGACCTTGCCCGGACATGACCCCGCCACTTGGCGGAAGACCTTGCCGCGGCGAGAAACCGGGACCCGGAAGGCCGTGCCTGCCCACAGGGGGTGCGGCCGGAGCCGACGGAAATGGTGTCGTCCTACACTGCGAGGATGGAATCCACCGACCGGGCGGGCCTGGACGTCGCCACGACGGAGATCTACGGCGACGACCTGTTCACCGAGCCGGACGGCGATCCCGACACCCTGTCGCAGTTGGGTCCTCTGGCCGCGCTGGCCGGCGTGTGGGAAGGCACCGGCGGGGCCGACGTGCACCCGGCCGCCGGCGGAGCCGAGCAGAACATCTTCGTCGAGAGGTACGAGCTCCAGCCCATCGACCGCCAGACCAACGGGCCCCAGCTGTTCTACGGGCTCCGGTACCACACCCACATCGTCAAGCCCGGGGAGGTGGAGACCTTCCACGACCAGGTCGGCTTCTGGCTGTGGGAGCCGGCCACCAACGCGGTCGTCTTCACCCTCGGCATCCCCAGGGGCCAGGTGCTCCTGGCCGGCGGCACCGCCGAACCGGACGCCACCACCTTCGAGGTCCGGGCCGAGGCCGGTTCCGAGGTCTTCGGAATTCTGTCCAACCCCTTCCTCCAGCAGGCGTTCCGCACGCTCAGCTACCGGATGTCGGTGACGGTCCATCCCGACGGCACCTGGTCCTACGAGGAGGAGGGCGTGCTCGACATCCCCGACCGCGGCGAGCCCTTCTCCCACATCGATCGCAACACCCTCACCCGGGTCGGCGCCCCCACGCCGAACCCGCTGGCCCAGGCCGCGGCCACAGACGGAAGTCTCGGCATCGGCAACCTACGAAACGAAAGCAGGACCCTCCCTTGAACCACCTGATCCGAGAGCTGGCCCCGATCACCGACGGTTCGTGGCACCAGATCGACGCCGAGGCGACCCGGTCGCTGAAGCACTTCCTGGCCGCCCGGCGGCTGGTCGACTTCTCCGGCCCGCTGGGATGGGAGTCCTCCTCGGTCGACGTCGGCCGGGTCGACCGGTTGGACAGCGGTCCCCTGGGCCCGGTCGAAGCATCCCTCCGCCGGATCAGACCGCTCATCGAGCTGCGGTCCCCGTTCTCGCTGGCCAAGTCCGAGTTGGCCGCGGCCGACCGGGGCGCCACCGATCTGGATCTGGACCCGGTCATCGCCGCCTCCAGGGCCGCGGCCGTGGCCGAGGACCACCTGGTCTTCCACGGTTACGGAGCGGGCGCGGTGGCCGGCATCGTCCCCATCTCCCCCCACGAGCCGGTGACCATCAGCGACGACTACGCCCACTATCCCGAGCACGTGGCCAAGGCTGTGGCTGCCCTCCGGGCCGCCGATGTGGCCGGCCCCTATGCCATCGCCCTCGGGCCCCGCTGCTTCACGGGCGTCACCGAGACCACCGAGCACGGCGGCTACCCGGTCTTCGAGCACCTGCGGCGGATCCTGGACGGCCCCGTGGTCTGGGCGCCCGCAGTCGACGGCGCCGTCGTGCTGAGCCAGCGCGGCGGTGACTTCGAGCTGACGGTGGGCGAGGACTTCTCGGTCGGCTACCGGTCCGACGACGCCGACTCGGTCGAGCTGTTCATCGAGGAGAGCCTCACGTTCCACATCAATACGCCCGAGGCGGCGGTGCATCTGGCCCACCGCTGAGGCGGCCGTGCATCTGGCCCACCGCTGATCGGGCCGCGCATCTGGCCCACCGCTGATCGGGCCGGCTACCGCCCCTCGAGGTCGGCCGCCAACTCGGCCCGGGTCGTCCCGCCCAGCTCGACGCCGGGTAGGCCCTCGGGATAGGCCGGATGGTTGACGGCCAAGGCACCGGACCGGCCGCGAACGCGTCGACCTGGTCCTCGGTGAAGCGGGAACCGCACGTAGTGGACGGCCGAGGTGGTCTCCTCACGGGTCAGGTTGGCCTCGTGCTCCTACTCGGGCACGGAGCCGACCACGGTGCAAGCGGCTCCGGTCCCGATGCGGAGCTCGCAGGCGCGCTCGATGCCCACCAGGCGCGGCAGCCAGGTGCGGAGCTCCTCCTCGCGTGGTCAGCTCGAGGAAGAGCGTGGCCGACAGCTCGCCCGGGGCGGGCAGCAGTCGGTTGTAGACGTCGAGCTCGTGTTGGATCTGCTCGTCGGTGACCATCTTTTCGGCCCGGGCCATCTCCTGGACCTGGAAGCGCATGGTCAGCCGGCTCTCGAAGGTCAGGGTGATCACCGGCCCCACCTGATCCGGCGGAGCTTCTTGGCGGCGATGACCTCGAGCGGAACTCGTCCCGCTCGCGCTCGTAGGCGCGCTGGTCGGCGATGTCCTCGAGGGTCAGCGGTCCGGTCGTGCTCATGGTGATCTCCTCTCGGCGTCTGCTGCCGTCTCCTGTCGCCGGCGTCTGCCGCAGCCGTTTCCTGTGGCCGGCTGCCGCCTCTCGCCGGCTGCCCCGATGCCACCGGACCCGGCGGGCGCCGGAGCCGGTGGCATCCGTCGGCACAGGGCGCCGGGCGCCCCAACCGGGTTAGGCGACCGAGGCCAGTCCTTCGGTGAACCGACCGGCGTGGCTCTTCTCGGCCCGGGCCAGGGTCTCGAACCACTCGGCGATCTCGATCGAACCCCTCGTCGCGGGCCGTCCGGGCGAAACCCGGGTACATCTCGGAGTACTCGTAGGTCTCCCCCTCGATGGCCGACTTGAGGTTGTCCTCGGTCGGCCCGACCGGTACGCCGGTGACCGGGTCACCGACCTCGCGGAGGAAGTCGAAGTGCCCGAAGGCGTGACCGGTCTCGCCCTCGGCGACCGAGCGGAACAGGGCGGCCACGTCGGGGTAGCCCTCGACGTCGGCCTTCTGGGCGAAGTACAGGTACCGGCGGTTGGCCTGGCTCTCGCCGGCGAACGCCTCCTTCAGATTGGCCTCGGTCTTGCTGTCTTTCAGTGCTGGCACGCGTGTTCCTTTCTTGGGTTCCTTCATCGTGTCGTGGCAGGCACCACGGGTTGCTGCGTGGGATGGCTGGTATCAGTGGGACGGTGTGACGAGGTCCTGTCGGACCGGCGCCCGGGTCCGGCTGGCGCGCCGGCGGCTGGCAGTCGGGGCACAGCCCCCGGAAGACGATCTCGGCCGATCCCACCTCGAAGCCGAGGTCGGCACCCTTCGGGGATCGCAGCTCGGGGAAGTCGGCCACCAGGTCGCGCACGCTGCCGCACCCGCGGCAGACCAGGTGGTGATGGGGATCGTCCACGTTGGGGTCGAAGCGGGTCATGCCCGTTCCCACGTCGAGCGAGGCGATCTCCCCGAGCTCGGCCAGATCGTGGAGGGTCTGGTAGACGGTCTTGAGGGAGATGGTCTCCATCTCGCGGCTGGCCAGGGCGTGGACCGCCTCGGCCGACGGGTGGGTCACGTCGCCCTGCAGGACCCGGAAGATGCACTGCCGCTGGGCGGTGACCTTGCGACCGGTGGACCGGAACAGCTCGGTCAGCTCCTCGGGTGTCCTCACGGTCTGCCAGCTTATCACCAATCATTGTTTTTCAACAATCATTGTAGATAACGCCCCGGATACCGGCCGCTGGCCGGCGAGCACCGGCGACGGGGCTCCCGTCCGAGCTGTGGCAGGCTTTGACCATGGCCGACCGCGCCAGCGTCTCCGAGCCGACGGCCCGGCCGGTTCCAGCGGGACGAGGCCCTGGCCCGGCTGGCCTCGGAGGCGTTCGACGTGCTGGTCATCGGCGGCGGCATCACCGGCGCCGGGGTGGCCCTGGACGCCGCCAGCCGGGGCCTCGGACGGCCCTGGTCGAGAAGGACGACTTCGCCTCGGGCACCTCGTCCAAGTCGTCCAAGCTGGTCCACGGCGGGCTCCGCTACCTCCAGCAGCACGAGTACCGGCTGGTCTACGAGAACCTGGCCGAGCGCCAGCGCCTGCTCGACAACGCCCCCCACCTGGTCTCGCCCCTCCCCTTCCTCATCCCCCTGTTCGGACGGGACGGGGTGGTCAACCGCAGCGTGGCCCGGGTCTACCGCACCGCCCTGTGGCTCTACGACCTGACCGGCGGGAGTCCGCATCGGGCGGCGCCACGAGAAGGTGACCCGGGCCCAGGCCCTGGCCCACATGCCCACCCTGCGGCGCCGACCGGCTGGTGGCCGGCTTCCTCTACTGGGACGCCCGCGACCGACGACGCCCGGCTCACCCTGGCCGTCCTCCGCACCGCCGTGCTCGACCACGGGGCGGTGGCCGCCAACCACACGCCGGTGACCGCGCTGACCACCGGAGCCGGCGGGCGGGTCGACGGGGCCCGGGTGACCCCCGAGGGCGGCGGAGCCCTTCGAGGTCCGGGCCTCGGTGGTGGTCAACGCCGCCGGGGTCTGGTCCGACGAGGTCCGGGCCCTCGACGAGGCGCCGCGAACCCCACTCGATCCGGCCGGCCAAGGGCATCCACATCACCGTGCCCGCAACCGGCCTTCCCCTGCGACATCGCCGCCGTCATCCCGGTCCGGGAGGACCACCGGTCGATCTTCGTCGTGTCCGTGGGGCGACCAGGTCTACCTCGGGACCACCGACACCGAGTGGGACGGGCCCCTCGACGACCCGAGCTGCCTGCCCGAGGACGTCGACTACATCCTCGACGCGGCCAACGCCATCACCACCCGGCCCATCGGCCGGACCGACATCACCGGCATCTGGACCGGGCTGCGGCCCCTGCTGGCCCCGGTGGAGGGCAGGCACGCCCCGAGCGAGCGGACCGCCGACCTGTCCCGCCGCCACACCGTGCGGACCTCGGCCGGCGGGCGTGGTCACGGTGACCGGGGGCAAGCTCACCACCTACCGCAAGATGGCCGAGGACACCGTCGACGCGCGTCGGCTCGGGCGCCTCGGGCCGGCCGAGCCCTCCGGCTGCGTGCACCAAGGGACCTCCGGCTCCGCGGCGCGGGCCGGATCGCCCGGCCGCAGCCCGGGCCCCGGCCCGGGGACTCGACCGCCACCGCACGCCCGCGGCCCCGACCGGCACCGACGCACGGCCGCCGCCGTGGCCGCCCACCTGGCCGGCCGGTACGGCACCGAGACCCCGGACGTGCTGGCCGTGGCCGACGGGCGGCCCGAGCTGCTCGAGCCCCTGGTCGCCGGGCCTCCACTACCTCGGGTCGAGGCCGTCTACGCCGTGCGCCAGGAGATGGCCGGCTCGGTGGCCGACGTGCTCGACCGCCGGACCCGGGCCTCGCTGCGGGACGCCCGGGCCGCGGCCGGCGCGGCCGCGCGGGTGGCCGAGCTCATCGGCCCGCGAGCTCGGGCTGGGACGACCGCCGCGTCGCCGAGCGAGGCCGAGGCCTACGCCGGCACGGTCCGCGCCGAGCTGGCACCGGGCCGGGCTCGACCCGGCCACCGGCGGGCCGCGACTCGACCGGCGCCGCCGTGCCGTGGCCCGGGCGACCGGGGCCCGGATGACCGAGCCCACGCCGGTCACCCCGGTCGACGCCGCGCGCCGGCCGGGTCGACCGACCACCTGGGCGGCCGGCGGGTGGAGGTGGACGACGCCCTCCGCCGGCGGCTGGCCGACGTCTGCGCCGAGGTCTCCGACGACGACGGCGACCGGGCCGAGGCCGGCCGCGACTGGTGGCCCCTGGCCATCGGGTGGGCCGCCGCCGGGCAGGTGCCGGCCCGTCCGGCGGTGGTGGCCCGGCCCACCGACACCGCCCAGGTGGCCGCGGTGCTGGCCCTGTGCCACCAGGCCCGGGTGCCGGTCACCCCGGCCGGCGGCCGCAGCGGCGTGTGCGGGGCCTCGGTCCCGCTCTTCGGCGGGGTGGCCCTCGACCTGTGCGGCCTGGCCGGCATCGGCGACGTCGACGACCACGTCGCTGGTGGCCGACCTGCGGGCCGGCACCTTCGGCCCCGACGTGGAGTCGGGCCTGCGGGACGGCCACGGCGTGACCCTCGGCCACTGGCCCCAGTCGATGGACCTGTCGACGGTGGGCGGCTGGCTGGCCTGCCGGGGGGCCGGCCAGTACTCCAACCGCTACGGGAAGATCGAGGACATGGTCCTCGGCCTCGAGGTGGTGCTGGCCGACGGCCGGGTGGTCCGCACCGGCGGCCACGGCCCGCGGTCGGCCACCGGTCCCGACCTGACCCAGCTGTTCGTGGGCAGCGAGGGCACCCTCGGGGTGATCACCGAGGGCCGGTTCCGGGTCCACCCGGTGCCCGAGGGCGAGGGCCGGCGGGCCTTCGGCTTCGCCACCTTCGCCGACGGGCTCGACGCCTGCCGGCGGATCCTGCGCCGGGGTGCCACCCCGGCCGTCCTGCGCCTCTACGACGCCACCGAGTCGGCGCCGGTCCTTCGACCAGGCCGACACCAACGTGCTCATCGTGCTGGACGAGGCCGACCCGGCGCTGGTCGAGGCCACCCTGGCCGTCGTGGACGCAGGAGTGCGGCGGCGCCGACCGCTCGGACGCCGGAGCTGGTCGAGCGGTGGCTCGGCCACCGCAACGACGTGTCGGCCCTGGCCCCGCTGTGGCGGGCCGGCATCGTGGTCGACACCGTCGAGGTGTCGGCCCGGTGGGCGGCCCTGCCCGGCCTCTACCGACGCCGTGCTCGACGCCCTCGGCGGGGTGGAGGGCACCCTGGTCGCCTCGTCCCACCAGTCCCACGCCTACACCGACGGCGCCTGCCTCTACTTCACCTTCGCCGGCCGCCCGCCCGACGACCGTCGGTCGCCGGTCCGATGGCGACCCGGCCGCGATGGGTCGGCGCAGTACTACCGCCGGGCCTGGGACGAGGTGACCCGGGCCACCCTGGCCGCCGGCGGGGCCATCAGCCACCACCACGGCATCGGGCTCAACCGGGCCCGCTTCCTGCCCGACGCCCTCGGGCGCCGGCTTCGACGTGCTGGCCTCGGTCAAGCAGGCCCTCGACCCCAGCGGCATCCTCAACCCGGGCAAGCTCGGCCTGGCCAGCCCGTTCGGCCCGGTGCCCTGGCCGTGAGCATCCTGGTGGTCGACGTCGGCACCTCGGGGGTGCGGGGGGCGGTGGTCCGCCCCGACGGCGCCGTCGAGCACATCCACCACGTCCCGGTGCTGCCCGACACCCCGTTCCCCGGGCTGGTGGAGTTCGACGCCGCGGCCATGGCCGACGCCGTGGTCGAGGTGGCCTCGCGCCAGCCTGGCCGAGGGCGGTCCGGTCGAGGCGGTCGGGCATCGCCAACCAGCGGGCCTCGACCATCGTGTGGGACCGGGCCACCGGCGTACCGGTGGGGCCCGGGCTCGGCTGGCAGGACCTGCGCACGGTCGGCACCTGCCTCGAGCTCCAGGCCCAGGGCATCCGGGTGGCCCCCAACGCCTCGGCCACCAAGGTGGCCGCCCTCCTCGACCTGGCCGATCCCGACCGGTCGCGGTCCGAGCGCGGCGAGCTGGCCTTCGGCACCGTCGACACCTGGGTGGCCTGGACCCTGTCGGGCGGCGACCTCCACGTCACCGACGCCTCCAACGCCGGCGTGACCGGGCTCGTCCACGGCGACGGATCGGGTGGAGACACCGAGGTGCTCGCCGCCCTGCGCATCCCCGAGGCCGCTCCTGCCCGACCATCGTCGACTCGTCCGGGGCCGTGGGCCCGGCGGACGATCCTGGCCGGCGCGACCGCTGCATCGCCGGCATGGCCGGCGACCAGCAGGCCTCGCTCATCGGCCAGGGCTGCACCCGGCCCGGGTCAGGCCAAGGCCACCTTCGGCACCGGGGGCATGCTCGACCAGTGCGTGGGCCCCGAGCCGGCCGGCCCAGGCGGCCCGGGGCCCGGCCGGCACCATCCCCATCATCGCCTGGCGGCGGGGCGGCAAGGTCACCTGGGGGGTCGAGGCGATCATGCTGTCGGCCGGCACCTGCGTGGAGTGGCTCCGCGACGACCTGGGCATCATCGACGTCGGCCGCCGACTCGGCCGAGGTGGCCGCCCGCTGCGACGACACCGGCGACGTCTGGTTCGTGCCCGCCCTGCTCGGCCTGGGCACGCCGGTGTGGGACTTCGGGGCCCGGGGCACCTTCATCGGTCTCACCCGGGGCAGCGGGCGGCCCGAGCTGGTGCGGGCCGTCCTCGAGGGGGTGGCCCACCGGGGCGCCGACCTGCTGGAGGCGGCCGAGGCCGACTCGGGACTGCCCATCGGCGCGCTGCGGGTCGACGGCGGGCATGTCCGCCAACCCGGTCTTCATCCAGGCGCTGGCCGACGCCTGCGGACGGCCCGTCGAGATCGCCCCGGTGCTCGAGGCCACCACCCTGGGGGCCGCCTACCTGGCCGGCATGGCCGTCGGCACCTGGGCCGACGAGGACGACGTGGCGGCGGCCTGGACGCCCCGCCTGGTGGTCGAACCCGGCGGTCGGCGGACGAGCAACGCGCCGGCGGCCCGGGCCCGCTGGCTCGAAGCCCGGAGCCGGTCCGAGGCCACCATCCCCGAGCTGTCCGCCCTCGACTTCTGAGCCGTCCCGCGGGCCGGCCCGGTCCCGTCGCGGAGCCCACTGGCAGCGTCGCGCCCCGGTGGCCGGTGGCCGTCGAAGCCGGCCATTGATGGGCGTCGCAGGTGAACGCCTAGGGTGGGTGGGTCACCACGCTCGGCGCCGGCGCCGACGCGAACGGGTGCGTGCACGGAGAGGCAGGGGAACGCATGAGCACGAGCACCGGCATCGGGACAGTCGGAGCCGCGAGCCGGCGTGCCGTCGGCGGTCCCGGACGCCGTCCGATCGACGAGGCGGTGGCCACGGCCGGCGACCTCCACCACGGCCCTGTCCGAGGTCCTCCTCGGGACCCCGAGGGCGGTCACCTTCGCCGTGGTGGCGGCCCTGTCCGGCAGCCACCTGCTCATCGAGGACGTCCCCGGGGTGGGCAAGACCGTCCTGGCCCGGGCCCTGGCCACCGCCCTCGGGGTCCAGCTGTCCCGGGTCCAGGGCCACCCCGACCTGCTGCCCTCCGACGTCACCGGGGTGACCGTCTTCTCCCCGGACACCGGCACCTGGGAGTTCCGGCCCGGCCCGGTCTTCGGCCACGTGGTCCTGCTCGACGAGCTCAACCGGACGCCGCCCCGCACCCAGTCGGCCCTGCTCGAGGCCATGGAGGAGCAGCAGGTGTCGGTGGACGGCGAGTCGTGGCCGCTGCCCCGGCCCCACCTGGTCATCGGCACCCAGAACCCGATCGGCCAGCTCGGCACCTACCCGCTGGTGGAGAGCCAGCTCGACCGGTTCGGCGTCGTCCACCTCCATCGGCTATCCCGACGCCGAGGTCGAGACCCGCCTGGTCCTGCACAGCGGCGGCCGCTACGCCCTCGACACCCTGGCCCCGGTGGCCGACCCGGCCCAGTGGGGACGGGCCATCGACGCCACCGCCTCGGTGCAGGTGGTCACCGCCGGTGGCCGAGTACGCCGTGTCCCTGGTCCGGGCCACCCGCACCGCCGGCACCGTGCGGCTCGGGCGCCAGCCCCCGGGCGGCCATCTCGCTCATCCGCAGCGCCCAGGCCTATGCCGTGCTGTCCGGCCGGGCCTACGTCACCCCCCAGGACATCCAGGCGGTGGCGGTGGCCTGCCTGGCCCACCGGCTGATCGCCGAGGGCGGCGGCGGCGACGGCCCGGCCCTGGTCGGCCGGATCATCGCCGAGACACCCGTCCCCCGACGTGAGCCCGGCACCGGCCGCCGGCCGCCGGCCGCTGCTGCGGCGCACGGTCAGCGCCACCGCCGCCGGCCTGGTGGCCGGCGTGTGCGGCGTGGTCGTCGTCCGGGCCGTCTTCGGGCCCGCCGTCGTCGTGATCGGAGCCGCCGTCGGGCTGGTGGCCACACTGGCCGGCGCCCTCCTCTCCTGGGGGCTGTCCACGCGCCGCCGGCGCGCGCCGGATCCCCGCTCGCCGCACGGTGGCGTCCGTCTCCGCACCGGGTCGCACCCGGTGGCCTGGTTCGGCGCCGGTGGTCGGCAGCGTGGTGGCCGTGCTGGCCTGGGCCGGGGTGGCCCACTCCAGCGGGTCGGGTTGGGTGCAGGCCGTCGGTGCCCTGCTGGCCGCCGTGCTGGTCATCGGGCTGGTGGCCCCGGTGTTCCCGGCCCGCCGGGCCGCCGTCACCTGCACCGCCTGTCCCTCCGACGGCGAGGCGGGACGGACCGGTGGAGCTGACCATGGGGCCAACGGGCCGATCCGGATCCGGCCCCGTCAGCCCGGTCGGGCCGGTGGCCCGGCCGGCGGGACCGGCCCGCGGACGGCGGACGGTGGAGGTGGCCCTGGTGCCCGGCCCGGCGCGGGGTCGTGGAGACGGTGGCGGTCGAGGTGGCCTCGTGCGCGCCCTTCGGGCTCCTGTGGTGGGCCCGGGAGATCGAGGTGCCGCTGCCCCGGCCGCTGCACGTGGCCCCGCGGCTCGGGTGCACCGGGCCCCTGCCGACGCGGCCCGACGAGCTCGACCGGGTGACGCCCCGTTGCGGGTCCCGTCCGGTGCCGGCGAGCCCCGCGGCGTCCGTCCCTACCGGTCCGGGGACACCCGGCGGTCCATCCACTGGCCGGCCACCTCCCACGTCGGGGCGCTGATGGTGCGGGAGACGGAGCGCCAGACCGACGATCCGGTGGTCGTCGAGCTGGACCTGCCCGCCGACCCGGTGGCGGCCGAGGCCGAGTCGGAGCGGGTCATGGCGCCGTCGGCCACCACCTGGCCGGGGGCCGGCCGGTGGTGCTCGGCACCCGTGGAGGCCGACGGCCATGTCATGCGGCTGGTGCGCGACCGGATCGACCTCGGACGGCGCCTGGCCCGGGCCGTGCCCTCGCCGGTGGCCGGGTCCGGGGGTCCCGCCTCCCCACCGGGGCGACCCCCGGCGGGGGCCGTCGTGACCCTGTGGCAGCGGGTCGTCCAGGCCAACAGGCCCGGACCCCCGGAGCACTCGGTGCCCTTCCGGGTGGCCTCGGCGGCCACGGTGGTGATCGCCGTCGGCGCCTGCTGGAGCCAGGGCGAGCTGGGCCCGGCCGTGGCCCTGTTCGCCATGGTGGCCACGGTCGTCGGCAACGTCCTCTCCTACCGGCGGCGGGAGCGGCCGTGGCCGGGGGTCAAGCCCATCCTGGCCGTCTGTGCCGTCGGCGGGCTTCGTGTGGTTCATCGCCACCGTCAGCCGCAACGCCACCCCCGGGGACATCTCGACGGTGGAGGGCCCGCTGGCCGTGCTCTTCGCCTGGGTGCTGTGCACCCACGCCTTCGACGTCCCGGCCCGGCGGGACGTCGCCTACTCGCTGGCCGGCTCGGCCGCCCTGATGGCGGTGGCCGCGGCCCAGTCGGTCGACCTGACCCTCGGCGTCTACGTGGTGGCCTGGGTGGCCTGCGGCCTGTGGGGGCTGGTGGCCATGTGGCAGTCGATGACCGGCACCCGCGGCGTCCCGTGGCTGGCCGCTGGGCGTCGCCGGGGTGGCGGTGGTGGTGCTGGCCGCGGTGCTGGTGGCCGTACTGCCCGCCCCCACGGTCTCCACCTCGCTCATCTTCCCCTCGTCGTCGGCCAACTCGTCGCCGGTGCGACAGCCCGAGCAACCTGACCGACGGGTCCCCCTCCCTGCCCGCCCACGCCGCCAGCCCGAGCGGTCGCACCGGGGTGGGGGGATACCTCGGCTTCGCCAAGTCGCTCGACACCGGGGTGCGGGCCTCCCTGGGCAACCAGGTGGTCATGCGGGTGCGGGCCACCCGTCCCAGCTTCTGGGTCGGGCAGACCTACGACACCTGGAACGGCCAGAGCTGGCTGGAATCGGCGCCCACCAAGGGCAACGGGGTCATCCAACTGGAGACCGGGTCCCCGTTCGAGATTCCGCTGGCCCCGGACCAGGAGGCCGACCGGGTCCCCGGCGGCACCGACGTCCAGACCTTCTACCTGGCCCAGTCGGGACCGAACCTGGTCTTCCACGCCGACAACGCCGAGCGGGTCTACATCCAGTCGCGGGTCCTCTCCCTGACCGGGGACGGCACCATCGTGTCGTCCACGTCGATGGGGTCGGGGACCATCTACACCGTGGTCTCGGCCGACACCACGGCCAGCGCCCAACAGCTCCGGCGACGCCACCGTGCCCGCCCCGGGAAGTGCGGCCGAGACGCAGGCCCTGAGCCAACCGCAGCTGGACCGCTACCTCCAGCTCCCCCACCCCTACCCCCGGGTCGCCGCCCTGGCCCGCACGGTCACCGCCGGCATCTCGGGCGCCGACGATCCCGACCCCCACACCTACGACAAGGTCGAAGCCATCGAACGGTGGATGGCCACCCACATCAAGTACACGACCGACATCCCGCCGCTGGCCCCGGACGCCGACGCCGTGACCAGCTTCCTGTTCGGGAGCCGTCTGGGCTACTGCGAGCAGATCTCCACCGCCACCGTGGTCATGCTCCGGTCCCTCGGCATCGCCGCCCGGGAGACGGTGGGCTACGTGCCCGGCTCCTACAACCCCATCACCGACCTCTACGACGTGCAGGCCAAGGACGCCCACGCCTGGGTGCAGGTGTGGTTCCCCGGCTACGGCTGGCAGAGCTTCGACCCCACGGCCGACGTCCCCCTGGCCAACCCCTCCCCGGGCTCGGTGCTGGCCAGCACCGCCGGGCGTGCCCTGGCCCACCTGCCGTGGGTTCCCATCGGCATCGCCGTGGCCGTCGCCGCCACCGTGGGCGGGGTGCGCCGTCGGCGGAGGCGGCGCCCGCCCACCTGGGCCCACCAGGTCGCCGCCGACCTGGAGCGGGGAGGGGCCCGCCGGGGCCGCCGGCGACGGACCGACGAGACCCTGTCCGCCTACGGCCGGCGGCTGGCCGAAGACGACGGGCGCTACGGTGCCGGCCTGATCGATTCAACCCAACTGGTGGAGCGGTACACCTACGGCGGCGTGGAGCCCTCGGCCGGCCAGATCGCCGCCGCCCTGGCCTTCACCCGCGGGTACCGGCGGGCCCGCCGGCGGAGGCACCCGGTCGAGCGGCGTCACGAACGGGCCAGCGCCAGCGCCTCGTCGAAGGAGGCGCCGGCGGCCAGCAGGGGACGGTAGGCCATCAGGTGGCGCGGCCGGCTGAAGGCCAGCACGGCCCGCAGCCGATCCCCCCGCCGGTACAGGGCCACCAACTTCCGCTCGTCGACCGAGCCTTCCACCACGACCACCTCGTCGTCGGGGCCGGGGAGGCCGATCACCTGGATCTTCGTCTGGTACTGGTCCGACCAGAAGAACGGGACGGGGTCGTAGGGCTCGGCGACGGCCGATCCGGCCAGGAGGTTGCGGGCGGCGGCGGCCCCGCCCTCGGCGGCGTTGGTCCAGTGCTCGATGCGCAGGCTCTCACCGGTCCCGGGCCGGGACCACCGGGCCACGTCCCCGGCGGCCACCACACCGTCGGCCGCGAACAGCGACTCGGTGCACACCACCCCGTTGTCGAGGGTCAGGCCCGAATCCGCCAGCCACCCGACCGCGGGGACGACGCCGATTCCCACCACCACCAGGTCGGCCCCCAGCCCGGTCCCGTCGGCCAGATGGACCACCAGCGGCGCCGGGCCGCCGGGGTCGGACGAGATCCTCTCGACCCCCACCCCGGTCGAGACCGCGACCCCGTGGTCACGGTGGAGTTGGGCGCAGGCCTCGCCCATCTGGGCGCCCAGCACCCCGGCCAGCGGAGTGGCCATGGCCTCGACCACGGTCACCGTGGCGCCCAGGCCGCGACAGGTGGCCGCCACCTCGGACCCGATGAACCCGGCGCCGATCACCACCACCCGGGCCCCGGGCCCGGCCGACTCGAGATCGGCCCGGATGGCCAGGCAGTCGTCGAGGGTCCGCAGCGTGTGGACCCCGGGCATGCCCCGGGTGCCGGGCAACGGCCGGGCCTCGGCCCCGGTGGCCACGATCAGCCCGTCGTAGTGCAGCCGGCGCCCGTCGTCGCAGACCAGGTTCCGGGCCTCGGTGTCGAGGGAGAGCACGCGGAGACCGAGGAGGAATTCGAGCCCGAGGGTGTCGAGCTTGTCCGGGGCGTGGTGGTGGATGCGCTCGACGTCCCAGGTACCGGCCAACAGCTGCTTGGACAGCGGCGGCCGGTCGTAGGGGGCATGGACCTCGTCGCCCACGATGACCACCGGTCCGGCGTGGCCCTCGTGACGGATCTCCTCGGCGGCGCGCAGGCCGGCCAACGAGGCTCCGACCACCACGATGGTCGAGCTCTTGTCCTGGGGGTCGCTCATCGCCGGATTGTAGGCCCGCCCCACCCTGCCCCCGGCCCTGCGGCTGGTTCAGCCCCCGAACATCGTCATCCACTGCTCGGGGGTGCGCAGCCGGAACACGTAGTTGTGGGCGCGGGTGTACCCCATGGTGGCCGAGGGTTCGGGTGAGTAGAGGTGGCCGGGGAAGAGGACGGTGTCGTCGGGCACCCGGGCCAGCTGCGTGGTCAGCGACTCGTACAGCGCCTCGGGGTCACCACCGGGGAGGTCGGTCCGTCCGCAACCTTCGAGGAACAGGGTGTCGCCGGCGATCAGGCGGCCGTCGACCAGGAAGCACTGGCTGCCCGGGGTGTGGCCCGGGGTGTGCACCAACGTGATCGGGACCTCGCCCACCTGGACAACGTCCCCGCCCCGGTGGGTGGCCAGCTCGCGCGGGCCCACCCCGGTGGTGCGGGCCACCCAGGGCGCCTCGTCCGCCTGGACATGGATGGGCACCGGGGCCACCTCCAGCAGGCGGGTGATGCCCTCGACCTTCCACCCCATCATGTCGCCCCCGATGTGGTCGGGGTGGAAGTGGGTGGCCAGGGCGCCGGCGCACTCCATGCCGTCGGCCCGGAGGATCCCGAGCAGCTCGTCGACGCCGTAGGCGGGATCGACGATCAGGGCCTGGCCGGTCTCCCGGTCCCCGATCAGGTAGACGAAGTTGACCATCTGGCGGGCCACCTCGTCGTCGACGGCGAAGTCGCGTCCGGACAGGAGCTGGCGGAAGTAGAGACGGTCGGTACCGGGAGCGGGCGGGTTCGCCGGGGTGGTGTCGGTCACCGTCACACCTTACGGGCGCCGGACCGGAGGTGGCGAGGCGGGATGGGTGGGGCCGGACAGGTGGTTCCGCTCGGCGCTGATCCCGCCGGTCGGGTCGGTCCCGCCCGGGACGCCCCGAGTCCGGCCGGCTCCGGAGTACGATCGCAGAGCGACGGCGGGGGTGTCGGGGGACACCGCCAGCAGGAGGGGACAGAGATGAGCACCGACCGAGCGGAGCAGGCGGTTGCGGACGACTACCGGTCCGCGGCGGACATGATCCGGACCTGGGCCCGGAAGACCCCCGACGCCCCCATGCTCACCGAAGGTGGCGTCACGCTGACGTGGGCCGAGGTCTACCGACGGGCCAAGCGGGTCGGCCGGGCCCTGGCCGGTGAGGGTGTCTCGGCCGGCGACCGGGTGGCCTTCGTGGACCGGAACTGCATCGAGTACTTCGAGGTCTTCTTCGGCTGCGCTCTGCTCGGGGCGGTGAGCGTGGCCGTCAACTGGCGACTGGCCCCGGCCGAGATGGCCGCCATCATCGAGGACGCCCGGGCCCCGGTGGTCCTCTTCGGCTCCGACTACGCAGCCGCCGTCAAGGAGCTGAGCCCGTCGGTGACCTGCGTCCGGAAGTGGATCCCGCTGCGGGAATTCGACCGGTGGCGGGACGGCGCCGGACCGGCCGAGGTGCCGGACCCCGGGTTCGAGCCGGGTCCCGACGACGTGGTCACCCAGCTCTACACCTCGGGGACGACCGGGCTGCCCAAGGGGGCCATGATCTCGGGCCGGAACATCTCCTGCATCCTGACCCAGGCCGACCAGGTCTTCCGCATCGGATCGGACACCGTCTCGCTCGTGGCCATGCCCCTCTTCCACATCGGCGGCACCGGCTGGGCCCTGTGCGGCATGTCGCGGGGTGGGCACTCGGTCATCCTCCGGGACATGGACCCCGCTGCGGCCCTGCGGCTCATCGAGGAGCACCGGGTCACCGAGGCGTTCGTCGTCCCCGCGGTGCTGATGTTCCTGTTGGCCACGCCCGAGCTGGCCACCGCCGACGTGAGCTCGCTGCGCACCATCTTCTACGGTGCGTCCCCCATCAGCGAGGACGTGCTGGTCAGGTCGATGCAGGCGCTCGGCTGCGACTTCGCCCAGGTGTACGGCCTGACCGAGACGACGGGCGCCATCACCTCCCTCATGCCCTCCGATCATGATCCGGACGGGCCCCGGGCCCGGCTTCTCCGGTCGGCGGGACGCCCCTTCGACCACATCGAGGTGCGGATCGTGGACGCCGCATCCGGCGAGGCGCTGCCGGTGGGTGAGGTGGGCGAGGTGTGGACCCGATCCGACCAGAACATGCTCGGCTATTGGGGTAGGCCCGAGGAGACGGCGGCCATCCTCTCCGACGACGGCTGGTTCCGGACCGGCGACGCCGGCTGGATGGACGCCGACGGCTACCTGTTCCTCCACGACCGCATCAAGGACATGATCGTCTCCGGCGGGGAGAACATCTACCCGGCCGAAGTGGAGAACGCGCTCCTGGCCCATCCCGCGGTGGCCGACGCCGCGGTCATCGGGGTACCCGACGACCGCTGGGGCGAGACGGTCAAGGCCATCGTGGTCAGGTCACCGGCCGCGTCCGAGGACGACGAGGGCCTGGCCCTGGACATCATCGCCGCCACCCGGTCCCGCCTCGCCCACTACAAGTGCCCGACCTCGGTCGACTTCGTCGAAGCGCTGCCGAGGAATCCGTCGGGCAAGGTGCTCAAGCGCGAGCTGCGTCAGCCGTACTGGACCGGGCGGGAGCGCAACATCTCCTGAGCGCCGGGCTCGGGCCGGGGGCAGCCGGGGGCGGGCCTGAAGAGGCGGGCAGAACAGACGGGTCAGAAGAGATGGGCAGAACAGACGGGTCAGAAGAGACCGGGCGAGGACTCGTCGCCGATCGGTCCCCCGTCGACCTCGTATCCGACCGGATCCTCCTCGAGGTCCACCTCGATGACCTCCACCACGGTGACCTCGGCCGGGCCGACATCGTGCTGGCCGATCGCCTCCAGGCGGGGGACGAGCTCTTCCACCTGGATCCGGGTCCGCCGGAGCCGCCGATCGAGCTCGTCGACGATATCGGTGGCCCGCTGCAGCTGGTCGACCAGCCGGTCGACGTCGATCACCCCCGTCTCGAACTCCTCGATAATGGCGTCGAGCTCGGCACCGGCATCCGAGTAGCTCAGATCGCCGACTCCGGTCCCGTCGTCCTCGCGATCCGTGCCGTTGCGCCCGCCGTCGCGTGTCGTTGCCATCACTGTGTCCCTTCGTCGCGGTGGTTGGTTGCCTGCGGATGCGGGGGTGCCGGGTCGGCGACGTGTACCTCCTCGACCGCCGATACCAGCTCGCCGTCGCTGACCCTCGTACGCAGGAGGGCCCCGGCGTCCACGCCACGCACCGATCGGACCACCCGTCCCGACGCGTCGCGTGTCACCGAATAGCCCCGCTCCAGCTGGCGCTGGTAGTCGTAGGCCCCGAGCAGTCTGCGCCACTGGTCGAGGCGCTGGTCCTCGGCCCGGAGCCGGCGTCCGGGCAGTGCGGCCAGTCGGGTGGACCGGCCGGTAAGGGCTTGGTCCTCCGCCCGCAGGGCGCGTCGGGCGGCGACGGTCAGGGCCTCACCCCGGGCGGCCAGCCGGAGGCCGTGGGTGTCGAGCTGGCCCCGCGCCACGCCCCGCAGTGTGCGGGCCCGATGGCCGAGCCTGTCACCGTGGCGGTCGAGCTGGGCGCGCGCGCCGATGGCCGCCGCCCGTTGGCGGGAGGCCAGGAGCCTGTCCGCGGCCAGGACCTGATCACGGGCCATCCGGGCCACTACGGCGCCGGCCTCCTCGACCTTCCTCCAGTAGTCGATGGCCAGGAGGGCCAACTCCTGCCCGCACTCGGTGGGCGTGATGAAGGAACGATTGGCCACCTCGTCGGCCACCGACTGATCGCCGGTGTGGCCGATACCGGTCCAGACCGGAACCACCGAGGTGGCGATGGCCCGAGCCACGGGCTCCTGATCGAAGGCGGCCAGGTCGGCCTTGGATCCCCCACCACGCACCACGACGATGACGTCGAGTGGCTCGGCCTGCAGGTTCGAGATGGCCGCGGCCACCCGGGACGGCGCGATCCTGCCCTGGACGGCCGTCGGAGCCACCGTGACCTCGAAGGCCATTCCCGAGCTGCGCAGGCCACCAAGGAAGTCGTTGTAGCCCTCGGTGCCCGGGCTGGCCACGAGGCCCACCCGGAGCGGCAGGACGGCCACCGGCAACCGACGCTGGCGATCGAAGAGGCCTTCGTCGACGAGCGCCTTGATGAGCCGGGCCCGCTCGGCCGCCACCTTTCCCAGGAGGGCGTCGGTATCGAGTTCGGAGAGGATGAAGTCGACGCTGCCCCGGGCCTTGTAGAACTCGACCTTGCCGCGGGCTCTCACCACCATGCCGGCGTCCAGGGTGATGCCCAGGCTGTCGAGGGTGGAGCGGACGCTGCGCCACCGGGTCGACCAGCACTTCACGTTGAGCGTCGGGGCGCCGCTGTCCTGGGCGTTGGTCGGGTCGACCAGGTCGATGAAGCAGTGGCCCTTGGGGAGGACCTTCATGGTCCGGATCTCCCCGGTGATCCAGAGCTCGCCGGAGAAGGTCGAGCGGAGGGCCCAGTCGACCCGGTTGTAGAACTCGGTGATGGAGAGCGCATCGGTGCCCGCGTCTTCGGGCGCAGGCGATCGGGGTCTGGTCACGGGCGAACCACTGGGCACGGCGCCAGGTTAGAGCCACCCTGTGACCCCGACTGCCGCGTGGGCCGGCTGGGCTCGGCGGGCATGGGCCGGTCCTGGTGTGAGACGATGGTCGTGACGGTGAGTCGGCCAGGTGGTCGCGGTCCGTCCCGGTCGGGGTCACCCCCCTACCGGGAAGGGATCGAGGAAGGTCGGGACTCCATAGGGCAGGGTGCTGGCTAACGGCCAGTCGGGGTGACCTGCAGGAAAGTGCCACAGAGAACAGACCGCCGATGGCGATGCCCCCGGGCAGCGCACAGGTAAGGGTGAAACGGTGCGGTAAGAGCGCACCAGCGATCGGGGTGACCCGCTCGGCTCGGTAAACCCCACCCGGAGCAAGGTCGAACAGGGGGACGGACGGCCCGTCCGGTACTCCTCCGGGAGTGCCACCCCCAGGTGGACCGCTCAGATGGATGACCACCCAACCCTCACCAGAGGGTGGACAGAATCCCGCCTACAGGCCGACTCACCGTCAACCACCTGCCGCTGGACTGCCATTTATAGGTATCTACCTGGCCTTTAGCTGTCCATGACTGTCAGTCACCGTCCGCTGCAGGGACCAGATCAAGCCGACTCCTGGGGTTCCGGCGTTCGGCGGCCGCCAGCGCGGTGGCTGTCCCCGCCGACCAAGTCCCGTTCGAGACACCTGACAACTGAGCCGTAGGTTCAGCACGCGGGATGGGCAAGTCGACGAAAGCACGAGAGGCGGAAAGCCAACTCCCACGACAGTCCGGTCCCAGTCGAGCAGGGATCCCGGGGCCCGGAGGCGTCGTCGTGGATCGCAACGGTGCAGTCGCTCCGGAGGTCCACGGTTGGGTTGGTCGCAGGAACGGGCCCGGACGCCCACACCTCTACGCAAACCAAGCGGAACGCCGGGCTGCCTGCCCCGCCTGTCGCGGCTCAGGCACCGCGAGGTCAGGAGAATTGAGGAGGGCGAGCCGCCGACGGCGGTACGCCAGACATCATGTGAGATTCCACCCGTGACCGGTGGGCTGGAAGTGCTAGCATTGCTAGCGGAGGTGGTGGGGATGGCAGCCGTGAGCATTCGGAACTTGGATAACACAGTGAGAGAACGGCTGCGGGTACGAGCTGCTGGTCATGGTCGGTCGATGGAAGCCGAAATGCGGGCGATTCTCATCGCAGCGGTTCGGGAGCCAGGCGACGAAGAAGACCTCTTTGAAGCACTCGCGGCCCGATTTGGTGAACTCGGCGGTGTTGACCTCGACCTTCCGCCCCGTTCCGCACCGCCACGAGCTGTCGATTTCACAACGTGATCGTCGCCGACACCAACGTGGTGTCGGAGCTGATGCGGGTCGGGCCCACACCTGCAGTTCGAGCATGGGTGTCGGCACAAGGCCGTCACGAGCTGCGAATCACGGCAATCACGGCGGCCGAGATTCTGTACGGCATCGAACGGCTGCCCACCAGCAGACGGAAGGACATGCTGCGAGAAGCTGCGGTGGATGTGTTCAACCGATTTGCTGACGACGTCCTCCCATTCGATGTGGCTGCAGCCACGGTGTACCCAGAGATCGTGGACCATCTCGATCGTCAAGGGACGCCGATCAGCGGCTACGACGCCCAGATCGCCGCGATCTGCCGGGCCAACAACGCGTTTCTGGCGACAAGAAACGGAAGGGACTTCGCCGGAGTCGGAATCGAGCTCATCAACCCTTGGTCGCCTGGATAGCTTCGGCCCATCTCGCCGGGCGGCGCCCCTAGCCGGTGATCGGAGTCACCCTGGGGCCCAGTCAATCGGCGACGGCATGTCAAGCAGTAACTAGGTTTGCAACCTCTGCGGTCCGCTCCTGCGGGGGGCCGGTAAGACCACCCTGAAGGCTGGCCAGCGTGGGCATGAGCGTCTCGCCCACGAAGCGATCGCATTCATCCTTTGAGTTCCACACCGACACCACGAGCCATCCACCCTCGGTCGGACCAGCTACGTGGTATGTCTGGCCAGCCGGAAGGGCGCCGCCTGGGTGGGCGGCATCGACGACCACCTCGTACTGCTCCTTCGTTCCACCTTCGAAGAAATGGGTGACTACGTATGCCGTTGGGTCCTCCGCTGATTGAGCCCCTCGCTCTGTCGCGGACAGTATGCCGCCCGGGCTTGGCGTGCTCAGGAGGTATCCCACCGACCCGGTGTTTCGGGGGCAGGTCCGCGTCAAAGCTCGCTCGCGACGGCAGAATAGCGATAGGCGAGCGCGCCGCCGGTTCATCTCGAGGAACGGGGATCAGGGAGGGACCATGACTGAGGCATCGGAATCCGCCTGGCCAAGCCAGTCCCCTGCCACGCCGACGCAGGCAGGCGACACCACGACTTCCGCCAGCAACTCCGCGGCACCCCCGACGCCTGCATTCCCCCCCGACAGCTCGGGGAATAGAGCCGCCTGGGCCGGAGGCGTTCTCCTCATGATCGTACTCGCAGCACTCCTCATCGCGTTCGTCGGCGCTCTCCGCCATTGGTTCGCGCTTCACACGGGGACCCTTCATGGCGGACCAGACGTGTATTACAACTTCTGGTCCGGGTTCGGCTCCGATCTGGGAGAGGCCACCCTGATCAGTGCAGTGTGCGTGGGTGTCTATACCGGCATACGCAAGGTGAACTGCCACACAAAGGGATGCTGGAGGATCGGGCACCATGCCCTCGAGGGGACGCCATATATTCTCTGCAAGCACCATCACCCAGACGTGCCGAACCACGGTGCGACGCACGAGCACATTCTCGCCCAACACCATAAGTTCAAGATTGAAAAGGCAGCCGAGAAGAACGCCTGAGCTTCGTTCGGCGTCGCCGGCTATGTCGTCGTATCACAGTCCCAGCGATGTGGGCACCCAGTGTGGATTTATTGGCTATGCCTCGATCTCGACTGCGTGTAGCCCGACATCGAGAACTTGTGGACCACCATCTCGTGTCATCGGCGCGATCGCTGACACCGCGTTCGGCTCAGAACCGAACACGAGGACGCAGGTGCCGGCGCCAGCACCATCGTTCATCCACATGCCATTTTGGAACCCCGGAAGCGCCCTTGCCTCCGGGATCACATAGGCATTCAGAATCGAGTGACGATGCTCAATGTCGGAGTCTGGGTCAACCTTGACTCGGATAACAGCGGCGTGTGCCATCTTGCGCACCTCAGATGATCTGGAAACTCCGATGACTATAGGACTTGCCATTCTGCTCCCTCGTGCTGGGCGACGGCAGGGTGCCGGTTGCGAGCACCAGGCCCTGGACAATGCTCCTGCTCCCGGCGTCGGGGACAGTTCTCACCGGCAATCCACTTGTGCGTTTTGAGACACCCTCAGGTGCGCCGTCAGTCCTCGCCTCCGTATTCCTCGTCGGTGACGTGGTCGCCCCACTCGGGTTGGCCTTCGCTCACGGCTAGGTGCGTCATGAGGTGATCGGGTGATGCTCCGTGCCAGTGCCACTCCCCGCCTGGGGCGAAGACTGTGTCGCCCGTACGCAGGTTGACGATGTTCTCCCCACGAGTCTGGATCCGGCCCTCACCTTCGGTGACGTAGAGGCTCTGACCGACTGAGCTGACTGTGCCAGGCGGTGCGGGCTCCGGGGGTGAAGTGCACGAAGGCCACCATGACTGGTGACGCGCCGTGCCCCTCGGCGACGGCATCGACGTACACGTCGCCGGTGAACCAGTCGGACGGCCCCTTTGCAGTTGGACGCTTTGTACCGTGTTCCATGGGATGCTCCCTTATCCGTTGGCGAGTTCGCCGTAGAAGAACGAAGCGGTCACGCCACCGTCGATGAGGAAGTCGCTCCCAGTGATGAAAGTTCCGTCCGCGCCCATAAGCAAGGCGCCGATCGCTCCCACTTCATCGGGGGTGCCGGCACGCCCCGCTGGTGACAGCTCGAGCATGCGCCGGTAGCCCTCGCCACGTGGTCCGGTCAGTTCATCTCGGGCCAGGGGCGTGATGATGATGCCGGGGCTGATGGTGTTGACCCGGGCTCCTCGCTTGCCCCACCGGACGGCCTCGGCCATAACCCGCAGCGAGTTCCCCCGCTTGGCCAGCTGGTAGGCGTGCAAGGTGTCCTTGACCTGGTCGGGCTGCAGCATTGGGAGGCCGAGCAGCTCATCGGTCGGGGTAGTGGCCAGCGCCGCATCCTCTTCGGTGGTGAGGGCCGGCAGACGATGTCCTGATTGGGAAGCGATGACTACCCCGGCACCGCCGGCAGTGATGACGTTGCCGAACTCCTCGAGCACCAGTGCGGTGCCGTAGAGGTCGACGGCGAGGATCGTCTCCACGGGGGCCTGGCTGGGCGAGACGCCGGCGGCGTGGATGACACCCGTGACATCACCCAGGGCGTCCGCTGCCTTGGC
>CAWIEV010000013.1:0-101828 GCA_963835325.1 uncultured Acidimicrobiaceae bacterium
CCCATCGTAGAAAGGACTGATGGTGGGTCGGAAGCAAGTCACGAAAAAGAGCGCATTGTTGAGCGTCGCGGAGGCAGCCGTACTACTGAAGTTGACCGGGCCACCTGTTACCGCGCCATCAGGAGCGCCACGTTTCCAGTACCGGTCGTCCGCCTGGGAGGTCGAATTGCATTCCGCGACGTGCCGTCGAGCGTCTACTCGATGGCGCCGAACTTACAGTGGGATCCCAGACCCGTCAGCTGCTCACCTACGGCTGATTCATGCCCGGTCTGTGGATCACCCGCTCCAGCAGATACCTCCTCTCCCTCGAGGAGGCGTCCAATATGTTCGGCCGCTCGAAGATCCTCGTCGGCGATCACGTCCGGTGTAGTGGCGGGCCATGTGCACGGTGGCCCAACCGAGTCGGGCCTGCTTCTGACGCTCAGGAACAACCCGGTCCAATGCCGTCGCCTGAAAGTGCCGGAGGGAGTGGAGATGGATGTCCTTAGCCGCCTTGGCCTTGGTCCGCACCTTCGTGAACTCATGGCTCATGGTGTCGGGATGCGGGGCTCCACCGACCCGGGTTCGTAGGAGAACACGAATCCGTCAGGTCCGATCTCCACCTCACACATGGCCGCCAGCTCCTCTTGACTGATCCGGAGCGTTCGGAGCATCTCCACCGTGGCGGGGTCGAGAGCCAGTCGTCGAATGCTCGCCTTGGTCTTCGGCGCCTTGACCTCCGCTCCCCCACTGGCCGCCACGACCGACTCGTCAACCAGGATGGTGCCGGACTCCCAGTCGATGTCGTTCCAACGGAGTGCACACGCCTCGCCACGGCGAACCCCGGTTGCGGCGACCAGCCGAACGAAGGCACCGAAACGCTCATCAAAGGCCGATGCCGCGGCAAGGATGGCGTGGACCTCAGCCAGATCGGGGGAGCGAACCGGTTCACCCCGCTCGCCGAGGGGCCATACCGGCAACTCGGTGTCCACGATCGGGTTCGGGAGCGTGTTCGCACTCCACTTCCGAGCCAGTCGGCACGCCCGGTTGAGCATCGCTCGGATATGCCGCACCGTGGTGCGACCGGTGCCGTCGTCCTTCAGTCGCCGGAAGTATCGTTCGACCTCGTAGGGGTTGAGGCGGGCAATCTCGCGCCGTCCGATCGACCTCTTGATGTGCTTGTCCCACAGCTCCTGGTAATGCCGGACTGTCGTCGGACTGAGATCCTGCCAGCCGTTCTGCTTCCACGCCGTGATGGCGTCGTTCACTGTGGTCGTGTCAGTCCAGCGCACACGAGCCTCCGCGGCGGGCAGCGTGCCCTCATACTTGGCCACCAATCGAGTGAGCTCCTTGTCGGCAGCGCGGCTTCCGCCCCGGAACGTCACACTCTTGTGTCGCACCCGACCCTGCTCGTCACGCCCGAGGAAGATCCGGAGTTCCCAGACTCCCTGTTGCCCGGCCTTCAATCGTTTGCTGCCAGCCATCGCTTGCCCCTCACGCTGTTGGGATTGTTGGGTTTTTTGTTGGGATTTACCCTAGCGCGACAACGATGTTGACTTCTATAGCGCTATGACCTGGACTTTTCTTAGTGGGCGCTACCGGACTCGAACCGATGACCTGCTGGTTGTAAGCCAGCTGCTCTACCAACTGAGCTAAACGCCCGTAGGGGAATGGAATCGACCGGCCTCAGGGTAGCGCCCCCTCTGCCCGGCATTCGTCCAAGGGCCTTCGCCACGTCCGTCCGGATCTCCCATCGCCTACGGGAAGCCGGGCGACGGGCACAGGGCGCGGGCCACCCGGCGACAGGTCGCAGATGTGGCCTCACCCGCCACGCCTCACCGCCCCGCTAGGCCACGATGGCGCCGACCAACGCCTCGAGCAGGGGCGGGGTGGAGGCGGCCACCGGAGTGCGCCGGGCGACGTGGTCCAGCGTGACCAGGTCCCGGCCCGCCGTCTCGGCCAGCACCGCCCCCGCCTCGGTGCAGACCAGCATGGCCCCCAGATAGTCCCAGCTGCCGAGCTGGGAGCCCCCCACCGCCGCGTACCCGTCGAGCACCCCTTCGGCCACGGCACAGAGGTCGAGCGCCGCCGCCCCGAGGCTCCGGTACTGGGACCACCCGAGATACCGGGGGGGATAGCCCGAGAATCCGACGATGGCCTCGCCCAAGGACTCGCACCCCGAGGGCCCGATCGGCTCGCCGTCCTTCCGCGCCCCGCCACCCCGGACGGCCTCGAATCTGACCCCCGACGCCTGGTTGACCACCACGGCCACCCGGGGGCCCTCCTGGTCCACGGCGCACAGGCTGGTGGCGTACCAGGGAAGGCGCCGTGCCGCATTGGTTGATCCGTCCACCGGGTCGATCACCGCCACCACCGGACGGTCCAGCCCCTGGGCCCCCGACTCCTCCGACATCACCCCCAGGCCGGCACCCACCAGCACCTCCACCGCGGCGGCATCGGCGACCAGATCCGACCGGTACTGCCAGTCCCGGGTGCCGGCCAACCCCCAGTCGGTCAGACCGGCCAGGGCGCCGGTCACCGCCGACGCCGAGGCGTGCAGTACTTCGAGCAGCGAGTCGTCGTCCATCGGCCGACCATACCGGAGTGGCCGGCGATACCGGAGGAGGCCTCGGACCGGTAGGCTGAGCCTCCTGTGGCAGTCATCGATGTGGCCGGATACGTGGCCGACCTCAAGGATCACTCGGTCGACCATGGATTCCACGTGCACGACGAGCGCCATTTCGTCGAGACCTACTCGCTCCGCCAGGTCTGGGAAGTCGAGCTCCACCCCGAAGACGGATGCGGCGGTCCGCTCGACCTCCACCTGGCCCTCGAAGTGGATCCCAGGACCCTGCTGTCGTTCGAAGACGCCGTCTTCGGGCTGCCCGAGGACCAGGAGCCACCCGACGAGTTCCACTTCCCACTGACGTTCACCTGGGCCCTCCCTCCCCTGCCCCACGGACCCGACCTGCTGCGCCTGGCCATCGACCTGGCCGGCGTGGGCGGCATCGAGCTCCCCCTCGAGGTGTCGGCCATCGACTCCTACGCCTCGGCCACCGACGCCGCCGAGCGCCGGCTCAACATCGTGGCCCGCTCCCCTGTCTCCCTGACCAGGATCCTGGCCGGTGAGGAAATGATGTGCGAGGTCTTCGACCGGTGTCTCGCCGTCAGTCGTTACCTCCTCGACTCGGCCGGTAGTTGGCTGGGGTGACCTCCCTGGCCGTCCGGTCGAGACTCAAGCGCCTGGTGGTCGCAGCACTGATAGCAACGGGGCTCGGAGCGTCGCTCAGCGCCTGCGGCAACTCCGGGACCACGCTGGCCAAGCAGGCCTGCAGCCACATCGACAGGTCCATCCGCCTGCTGGAACAGTCGGACCACCAGCCCGACGGCACCCAGGCTGCGCAGCTGGCGCAGCAGGCCTACAAGCAGCTGCGGACGGCTCTGCCCATCGCGGCCGAGGCCGCCTACCAGGACGGCCAGTGGCAGGCGCTCATGACGACGGTGTCCGAGAGCAATCGGGTGCCGGAGTCGACGCTCGTGGACGCCCTGAGCGCCCAGTGCAGCCAGGCGGACAGCTCGATCTTCGGCCAGACGCCGCCCCCCTCGTCGATCCCCCCACCCGCCCCCTCGTCCTGAGCCCACCGCCCCGCCGTCCGGTGCACCCGGCCGAGCCCCGGTGGTGTTCGGGTCCGCGGGCTGCTTCCGACCGGAGGGCCGGGCCTACGGTGACGTTCCTCCGGCAGCGGTGGTGGCCGACGTGGTCGGGGTGGTCAACTTGTCGCCGGCCATCTGCAGCCGGCCCACCCTGATGACATCGGGCAGCACCCGCACGTCGAGCCACTGTCCGGCTGCCGCCGTGGGGACGATGTGGACACCGTCGCCGTCACGGATCTGGATCCCGTCGAAGGACGTGGTGAACGTGCCGCCCGGGCACAGCTGGGCGCCGAAGTCGTCCACCTGGACCGTGGCCGGGTGTTCGGCAGCCACCTTCTCCACCATGTCGTCGTATGCTGCCAACCGGGCGGCCGAGTCCTCGGGCCAGGGCTGCCCGTTGGCCTGTTCGCCCGAGTCGAAGCACGGCGACGTCATCATGACCATCAGGGCCCCGGAAGAGGTGGCGACGTCGACAGCCTGCTCGAGCGAAGCCTTCAGCCGGCTGTCGAATTTCGGGTCACCGATGTGCAGCCATTGTCCACCGATGAGCCGGTCCTCCACCTCCCACCTCCCGGCCAGCAGGACGACCACGTTCGGGTGGAACTGGTCCAGGTCTCCCTGCCACTGCGCCGGCCACTGACCGGATTTCGGCGTCGACGGGTTGCACTGTGGGGTCATCGGGTCGGGAACACCGTGGGCGCGGTACTCGGCGCTGCGGAGCACGCCGCAACCGATGATGGCACCGTTGTAGATGTTGACGTCGTAGTCGTTCTGGGGCTGGCTGGCCAGCATGGCGAAGGCCAGCCTCCATGCCACCGAGTCCCCGAAGATGGCCACCTTCACCGGCGGCCCGCTGTACTCGGCGCCCACCATCCGCACGGGGTCGGCGGCTTCGGCGGCCGAGGGCAGGGTGGCGGCCACGGTGACCGCCACCACCCCCAGGCACGCCGCGCTGGTCATCAGCCACGCCTTCCACTCGGTCAACGATCGCATCTGCCCCCGGCGGATCGGCTCTTCCACCAGGTAGAACGAGGCGGTGGCCACCACCAGGGTGACGGCGATGCGCACGGCCAGCAGCGGGTACCCGAAGAGATGGAGCCGGGCCGCGTCCAACAGGGCGAAGAGGGGGAAGTGCCACAGGTAGGTGCCGTAGGAGATCTTGCCGATGTACCGGAACACCGTGTTGCCGAGTGCCCTCGCCAGCGAGGCGGCCTGGGCGGTGACGGCACAGAAGATGACGGCGGCGACGCCGAGGGCGAAGAGGAAGTACCCGCCCTCGAACATGAACCCGGTCGGAACGGTCAGCTGCGTCCACAGGAAGATGCCGCCCACCAGGGCCGACCAGCCCACCACCTGGAGCAGGAGCCGGACCGGCGGGGAGGTGATCTCCCACGCCTCGATCAGCCTCAGGCCAGGACCCCGCCGGCGGTGCAGATCGCGCCGGTGGGCTCTCGGGGGAATGGCTCCGGCGGTCCCCGTCGCCGGATGTGCCCGTCCCGACCGGCCGGGCACCAGGGCGTGGGCCGGGATGGGCCGCGCCGCCGGTCGGCGCTCCGCCCACATGGCCATCCCGATGGCAAGCGCCGCGCCGACCAGGATGTCCTGGCAGCGGGTATCGGTCCCCTCGTACAGTCGCATCAGCGAGGCGCCTCCGGAGTAGAGGAGCCGCATGTCGACGGCGGAGGCGACGGCGCCGATCACCGCGGTGGCGAAGATGGGCCACAGCCGCCGCTCGGGCCGCAGCTTCCGGCCCAGATGGAGCATGAGGAGGGCCACCGGCGGCCAGACGATGTAGAACTGCTCCTCGATGGAGAGCGACCACATGTGCTCGAGGGGTGACGGCTGTGCCGTCATGGCGAAGTAGTTTCCGCCGCTGACGATGAAGTGCCAGTTGGACACGTAGAAGAGCGTCGACAGCGAGTCGAGGCGGAGGTTGGCGAACTCCCCCGGCGTGGCGAAGACCTTGGCGTAGATGGCCACCCCGACGAGCATCACCAACAGCGCGGGCAGCAGCCGGCGGGCTCTGCGGGCCCAGAACTGCCCCAGGCGGATGGTCAGGCGTTTGGCCCACTCGCCGAGCAGCAGCGAGGTGATCAAGAACCCCGACAGGACGAAGAAGACGTCGATGGTGAGGAATCCCCCGCTCAGGAAGGGGGCACCCCCGTGGTAGAGCATGACCCCGAGCACCGAGATGGCCCGCAGCCCGTCGAGGGCGGGCACGAAGCCGAAGGTGATGGTCCGCCCGCGGGCGGGTCGGTGGCGCGCCGGGGAGGACGACGGCCTGGCGGTGGTGGTGTGGGCGCCCGGGCTCATCGCAGCGGTACGCCCGCCATCTGCAACCGGCCGACCCGGACCGCCTCGGGCAACAGCTTCCAGGCCAGCCACTTGGCCGTGGGGACCACCGACCCGTCGGCGCCCGGCTGGTACGGGAAGTGCACGCCGTCGCCCAGCCGGATCCTCACCCCGTCGATCGTCGATTCGAAATTGCCCCCTGGGCAGACCTCGGCACCGAAGTCGTAGACCTCGACATCCCTCGGATGCTCGGCGGCCACCTCACCCAGCAGGTGGTCGTAGTCGAGGCGCCGGCTGGTCGAGTCCTCCGGCCACGGCTGGCCGTCGGGCTGTTCCCCCGAGTCCTCGCAGGGCGTGGTGAGCAACATCACGTAGGCCCCGGTCGACGACGCGATCCCGACCGCCTGTTGGAGGTCGGCCTTGAGCATGGCGTCGTAACCAGGCTCGCCGATATGGACGTCGCGGCCGTCGACCACCTGGTTGGAGACCTCCCAGCGACCGGCCAGCACCATGACCACGTCGGGGCGCTGTGCACTGACAAAACCCTGCCACAACGCGGGCCACTGCTGTGACACCGGGCTGGAGGCGTTGCAGGGGCGGTTGGCGGGATACCCCACCCCCTGGCTGATCTGCACGGACACCACCATGACCCCGCAGCCGAGGAGCCCTTCAGTGTGGAATTTGACGTCGTAGGGGGCCTGGGCATCGGTACCGGCGATGGACCATCCGGCGGTGAAGGCCAGGGAGTCACCGACCATGGTCACCACCACCGGCGGACCGGTGTACTCGGAGCCGGTGGGGGCGGGTATCGCCGCGGCCCCGGCGGTGCCGGCCGAAGGCACCGTGGAGGCCACCGTGATGGCCACGACCCCCAAGAACGCGGCACTGGTCATCAACCAAGCTTTCCACTCGGTGATGGACCGCATACGCCCCCGCCGGATGGGTTGTTCGACCAGGTAGAAGGAGGCGGTGGCCACCACCAGGGTGACCCCGATGCGGACGGCCAGGAGGGGCAGGCCGTAGAGGTGGAGACGGGCTGCGTCGAGCAGGAGGAAGATGGGCACGTGCCACAGGTAGGTGCCGTAGGAGATCTTGCCGATGTAGCGGAACACCGGGTTGCCGAGCGCCCGCGACAGCGATCCGGCCTGGGCCGTGACCACGGAGAAGATGACGGCGGCCACGGCCAGCGCGAAGAGGAGGTAGCCACCCTCGAACAGGGCGGGGATGGAGGTGGTGACCCTGGTCCACAGGTAGAGGCAGCCGACCAGGGCCGACCATCCGAGGACCTGCAGGCAGGCACGGGTCGGAGGTGACGCGATCTCCCAGGCGCGGATGGGGGTGATGGGGGCGCCGAACCACGGTTTCGGAGCGGCTCGCCGTCGTCGGCCGCCCGGTTCGGGGATCGGGGCGCGGTGCTGGGCCCAGATGGCCATCCCGATGGCCAGCGCCGCGCCGACCAGGATGTCCTGGCAGCGGGTGTCGGTGCCCTCGTAGAGCCGGGTCACCGAGGCGTGGGCGAAGTACGAGATCCTCATGTCCAGGGCCGAGGCCAAGGCCCCGATCACCGCGGTGGCGAAGATCGGCCACAGCCGCCTCGACGCCCGGAGGCGCCGACCCAGGCGGAGCATGACCAGCGCCACCGGCGGCCACACGATGTAGAACTGCTCCTCGATGGAGAGCGACCACATGTGCTCGAGGGGTGACTGCTGTGCGGTCTGGGTGAAGTAGCTGCTCCCCCCGAAGATGAAGTGCCAGTTGGCCACATAGAAGAGGGTGGACAGCGAATCGAGCCTCAGATCGGCGAACTCGCCCGGGGTGGCGAACACCTTGGCGTAGATGGCCACACCGACCAACATGACCAACAGGGCGGGCAGTAGCCGCCTCGCCCTCCGGGCCCAGAACTGGCCCAGGCGGATGGTCAGCCGCTTGGTCCACTCGCCGAGCAGCAGCGACGTGATCAGGAACCCGGAGAGCACGAAGAAGATGTTCACGCCCATGAACCCGCCGCCGAAGAGGGGCGCCCCGCCGTGGAACAGCATGACCCCGAGGACGGCGATCGCCCGCAGGCCGTCGAGGCCCGGCACGAAGCCGAACGTGATGGCCCGGCCCGGCGACGTGGGACGGACCACCGGAGACTCCACCTCGGTGCCGGAACATCCAGAGCTGCTCATCGGGTCAGGTCCTCCGGTTGCACCAGCGCCGTCCGCCACATCCCGTACAACGAGTCGTTCCCGTCATTTTCGCAGATCACGATGCGGCCCCGGGCGCGGCCGCTCCGCACTCGCGGCTGGCCCAGACGAACCGGACCTCCGGGCGCGACAGACCGGCCGACCAGGCCGGCCGGGGTCACGCCGTCGGGCTGTACCCGGCCGGAAGGTTGATGGTCTTCTTCTCGAGGAACAGCTCGAGGCCGTCCTCACCGAACTCGCGCCCGACACCGGACGCCTTGTACCCCCCGAAGGGCGACGAGAAGTCGATCGGAACGTTTGAGTTCACCATGTAGGTGCCGGTGCGCACCCGGCGGGCCACGTCGAGACCCCGGTCGTTGTCTCCGGTGAACACAGCCCCGCACAAGCCGTAGTCCGAGTCGTTGGCGATGCGGACGGCGTCGGCGTCGTCGTCATAGGGGATGACCGAGAGCACCGGACCGAAGATCTCCTCCTGGGCGATGCGCATGCTGTTGTCCACGTCCACGAAGACGGTCGGCTCGACGAACCAGCCTTTGTCGAAGCCGCCGGGCCGGCCACCTCCCACGGCCACCTTGGCCCCTTCCTCCTGACCGATGCGGATGTAGTTCTCGACCCGGTCACGCTGGCGTTCGGCCACCAGGGGACCCACCTCGGTCGCCGGGTCGAGGGCGTCGCCCACCTTGAGGGCCCCCACCTGCTCGACCAGCGCCTCGGTCACCTCGGCATACCGGTCCCGGGGGGCGAGGATCCGGGTCAGCGAGATACAGGCCTCCCCGTTGTTCATGATGGCGTTGGGCAGCATGAGCGGGATCGACGTGTCGAGGTCCACGTCGTCGAGAAGGATGGCCGCCGACTTCCCCCCCAGCTCGAGGCTGAACCGCTTGAGGTTGGCTCCGCAGGCGGCCCCGATCTTGCGACCGGCGGCCGTCGAACCGGTGAAGGAGACCTTGTCCACCCCGGGATGGTTGACCAGGTGCTCGCCCACCTCGCGACCGGCCGGCACCACGCTGAGCACGCCCTCGGGGAGCCCGGCCTCGGCGAAGAGCTCGGCCAGCAGGTTGGCGTCGAGCGGGGTTTCCGGCGCCGGCTTGAACACGACGGTGCTGCCCGACAGCAGGGCCGGCGAGAGCTTGGCGCAGGCCAGGAACAGGGGGACGTTCCACGGCGTGATGGCGGCGACCACCCCGATCGGCTCCTTGGACACGAGCACCGGGACCCAGCAGGCCGTCCTTCACCGTCTCGAAGGCGAAGGTCGAGCCCAGGCCGGAGTAGTAGTCGAGGATCATGGTGGGGGCCAGCACCTGGGCCAGGGTGCCCCACGAGATCGGCGACCCCATCTCGTTGGAGATGAGCTCGGAGATGCCCTGCATGTCATTGCGTATCGACTCGGCCACCTTGGCCAGGACGGCTGCCCGCTCGGCCGGGGCCATGCGGGGCCACGGGCCGTGGTCGAAGGCGTCGCGGGCGGCGGCCACAGCCCGGTCGACGTCGGCCACCTGGGCTTCGGGAACCCGTCCGACCAGCTCCTCGGTGGTGGGAGAGACCACGTCGAAGGCGGAGGAGGAGGACGGCTCGACCCACTCTCCCCCGATGAACAGACGATCGTATGACTTCACGGGTCCTCCCTTGTCGGAGACGGGCCGACGCCGGCTCGTCCTTCGTGTCCGGTCGAAGCGGGGACGGACCATCCGCGCCGGCTGTACGGGGGAAATGGTAGCCCGCGTCCGGGCCGGACGCCCCCCGGGCGCCATTCCTGGCTACGCTCCCATCGCCATCTTCACGCCCCCTGGACACCGCTCGGTTCTCCAGCGGCCAGAGACACCGAGGAACGACCCATGCTCTCCCCACTGGACGACTACCCGATCCATCAGATCTCCGAGCCCATGCGATTCGTGGGGACCTCCGATCGCAATTTCTACGACCGCTACTACTTCAACATCCATGGCGCCGGAGGCGTGCACGGGTCGGGGGACGAGCTGTTCGCCGTCATCGGGGTCGGGCAGTATCCGAACCTGAGCGTGGCCGACGCCTTCGTCTCGGTCAAGTGGGGGGACGACCACCGGGTGGTCCGGGCCTCGAAGACGCTTGGGCGCCGACCGGATGGACCCCTCGGTGGGTCCGATCCGGGTCGAGGTCGTCAAAGGCCTCGAACAGGTCCGGGTCATCGTCGAACCCAACGAATGGGGCATCGAGCTCGACGCCGTCTACGACGGCTTCTCCGAGGCCCATCTCGAGTCGCGGCACTTCGACCGCCAGTTCTCCCGGGTCACTTTCGACTCGACCCGATTCGCCCAGGTGGGCTCGTGGACAGGCACCCTCAAGGTCGGCGACCGCGAGCTCACGCTCACTCCCGACCGCTGGTGGGGATCCCGCGACCGCTCCTGGGGTGTGCGCCCGGTGGGCGAGCCCGAGCCGCCGGGCATCCGGGTCACCGATACCTCGGGCGGGTTCTTCTGGATCTACGCGCCGGTCCGGTTCGAGGACCACGCCATGGTCACCATCATCCAGGAGCGTCCGAGCGGCGAGCGGATCATGCAGGACGCCCACCGGGTCTTCCCGCTGGGCTCCGGCCGCGAGGCCGAGTGGATGGGACGACCCGAGCACCAGCTGCGGTTCGCGCCGGGCACCCGCTCGGTCGTCGGGGCCACCCTCTCCTACTTCGGTGCCCATGGGACCAAGACCGCCGAGGTCGAGGTCGAGACCCTGCTGGCCTTCCCCCTGTTGCTGGGCAGCGGCTACGGGATGGAGCCGGACTGGAAGCACGGGATGTACCAGGGCGAGCTGGTGGTCCAGGGCCAGGAGATTCCACCACCCGATCCGACCTACTCCACCTGGGGCCTCACCGAGTACGCCGCCCGCTTCACCTACGACGGGCAGGTCGGGTACGGGATGTTCGAATGTGCGGTGATGGGCCCCCACCAGCAGTACGGGTTCACCGGCTGGGAGTGACCCGGCTCCGCTCCGCTCAGGGCACCGGGCGGACGGCGGACGGTTCCCAGAAGGCCCGGAGGGAGGCGATCTTGTCGTCGGGGGATCGACGGTAGATGTAGATCCCGTCCACCTCGACGGCGGAGCCGCCGGCGAGGGAGATGCGGATCACGCCGACGTTGGCCACCTCGTCACCGCAGAGGAAGGACTGGTGGATGGTGAAGTTGATCGACTCGTTGGCGGCGATGACATTGTCGTAGAAGGCGGCGATGGCATCGAGGCCCCGATGGCCCTTCCCCTCGGGGTCGAACGCCGACGGTCCGATCGGGTCCTCCACGACGGCATCGTCGGCGAACAGGTCCAGCCAGGCCTGCCGGTCGCCGGACCTCACCGCGGCCATCGATGCCTGGCGCGAGCTCGCGGGCCGTGGTCATGACCGCGCCTTGCCGATCACGTCGTCGGCGAACCGGCGCAGGTTGTCGAGCTTCGACCTGGAGCGCTTCGGTGTCGGGGCCCACTGTGTAGGGCCACCGGAACCCCACGATGACATCGGTGACGCCCTGCTCCTCGAGCCGGCGGATACCGTCGAGGGAGAAGGCGTCGAGCGAGATCACATGGACCTCGAAATCACGATCGGCGGTGCCCTCTTCCTCCCGGAACTGCTGCAGGCGCTCGAGAAGCCCGGGCAGATCGGCCGGGTCGCCGCCGCCGTGGAGCCAACCGTCCGACCGGGCCGCCCGGCGCAGTGCGGCCGGAGCGTGGCCCCCGATCAGGATGGGCAGCGGTTGGGTCGGTGTCGGGACAGATCTTGACCGCCGGCAGGTCGTAGACCTCGCCGTGGTACTCGAAGTAGCCCCCGGCAGACAGGCCGCGCACGATGTCGACGGCTTCGTCCATCCGGCGCCCCCTCCCCTCCCAGGGCACGTCGCACAGCTGGTAGTCCTCCGGCCACGGGCTGGAGCCGACACCGAGGGCCAGCCGGTTGCCGGTCAGCACGGCCACCGAGGTGGCCTGCTTGGCCACCAGCAGCGGATGGCGCATCGGCAACTTGAGGACGAAGGTGATGAACCGGAGGCGCTCGGTGACCGCGCCCATGGCCGGGATGAGCGAGAACGGCTCGATGAAGGGCTTGTCCTCGAGGAACTCACGGGAGTGGTCCGGCGAGAACGGGTACTTCGAGTCGGACTCGAGCGGGTAGCAGATGCTGTCGGGCACGACCATGCCGTCGTAGCCGGCCTCCTCGGCGGCCCGGGCCAGCGGGAGGTAGAAGGACGGGTCGACCATCGACTCGGCGTACGAGAACCTCACAGTGTCAGTCCCTCCATTCGACGTGGGCGCGGATGGAACCGTCGTCCGTGATCCACCCAGCGGTGGCCGCATACTCGAGCATGGCCGCAAATCCGGCGTCCCACTTCCCATCGAGGGACCGGCCCCCCTGCGAGGCGGCCTCGCTGGCCAGCCGCCTCACCGAGGCAGGAGCGATGGCCACGTCCCCGCCCGGCTGCACCGTGCCGGCATCGTGCACGCTGAGCGCCGCAGCCAGTGCGCCCAGCGCTCCGTTCTCCCCGCCGTCAGCCGCTTCCCGGCGGAGGACCTGGAGGGAGAACCTCCCCATCTCATCGCCATCACGGAGGGAGACGGCCCCTGAGGACAGATCAACGACCAGCTCCATCCCTACCCGCACCCCCAACGTCGGCCCTGTGTCGGCAACGACCATACAGTCGGAAACGACCATACAACCGAGGTCCGCGCGCGACGCCGAAGGGCGCCCGTGGGGCCGCCGACGCTCAACCGGGCGGAGCGACGGCGACACCGTTGGCCCGCAGGCGCTCCGCCACCCAGGAGATGCCGTCCGGCTTGGCCATCTCCTCGGGCCAGCCGGCCAGGATGGCCTCTACTTCTTCGAGGGTCGGGATGAAACCGATGACCAGGACCAGCACCCGGTCGGCAGGGATCTCCTCGACGTCGCTGTCCCCGAAGGGCGTCCACGAGTCGACCTCGGGGACCAGCTCGAGCATGACGTAGAGCTCGCCGGTGTCCTCCACCCAGCTCAGCTCGTACCGGCTCCCCTTGGCATCGAACCAGTTGGTGCCGAACTCGACCTCCGCCGACTGCCGGCGGCGCTCGTCGGCGCTGTAGAACTCCTCGATATCCATGGGTCTCCTCTTCTGGCGCTGCCCCGTGACCGTCGGGATGTCGGGCGGGCCGGCAGGGTGCGACCGTGGGACTGCGAGGGCGCTCGACGTGGGGGGCGGTGGTGGATGGCCGTCGCCTGGCGCCCGCAGAGTATCGCATGGCCGGCGCCCCCCGGCCCGGCCGGCGGGGCGCCGGCCCCATCCGGAACTACTACGATTTCCGTACTAGCATCGGCGGGACCGCGAGCAGGAGCTGACCGTCGATGGCAACCAAGCGCCTGGGCCGAACCCAGGATCCGACCCTTCTGGTCCTCACCAGCCTGACCGGCGGACCGAAGCACGGGTACGCCCTCATCCAGGACATCGAGGCCATGAGCGCGGTCCGGTTGGGACCGGGCACCCTCTACGGCGTGCTCGCCCGCCTCGAGCAGGAGGGGTTGGTCGAGGCCCTTCCGGCTGACGACCGACGGCGCCCGTACAAGATCACGGCCCACGGTGCGGCGGTGCTCCGTGAGCGTCTGGAGACGATCTCGGCCGTGGCCCGCATCGGCCTCAGGAGGCTCGGAGTGGCGGGTACGTGACGCCGGCGAGGTGCATCGACGCAGCGCTGGGCATCTACCCGTCCTGGTGGAGGGCACGGTACGGCGACGAGGTCCGGGACGTGTGCTCGGATGCCATCGCCGGCGGGCAGTCACCGTTCCGGGTGACGGCCGGGCTGCTCGTCGGCGCCGTGCGCACCCGGGTCGGCAGCCGGAGCACCCCCAAGGAGCTCCCGCTGTGGGCCGGTCGAACCCGTGCCTGGATCATCTTCACCACCCTGCCGGCCCTCGTCGTGCTCCCCCTCTTCTTCTTCACCTTCAGGCAGGGCCAGCGGGACGGGCTGCCCTTGGTTCCCTCGGCCGGGCTGACCGGGGCCGGCCGGTTGGCCTACGACACGTTCGGCCTCCTGGCCATCGCCGGTCTCCTGGTCACAGGCTTCGTCATCCGCGCCTACGTGGTCCTGGCCGGGGTGCCGGGGCGGCGGCCCGCCCACGGCCACCGCATGGGGCGCATCACCCTGAGGGTGGTGCTGTCGGCGACCGTCGTCGCCGTGGCCGTGGCCGTGGGAGCGGTGGCCCTCTTCGCCGTGGTGGCCCTGGGCTTCGTCGTCTGGGGCCACGCCACCGTGGCCCGGGGAGCCGAACGAGGTCGTCGCCCCCACCGGGCGTTGAACGGACTGGCCCCCGCCCCCGGCATCATGGCCGGCCTCGCCGTCGTCGCTTGGATCAGCTCGGAGCTGGTGGGACCTCACCGCTACATGGACAGGCACGGCGTGGACGTCCCCCTGAACGGACACCCCGCACTGGCGCACGGTCTGGTGATCGGTGCAGGCACGGCACTGGGAATCGGGTGGGTGATGACATTCGTATCGTTGATCCTTTTCGTCCACGGAGCCCGGGTCTCCATGGACGAGTTGCGCTTCGGCAGGATCGTGGGTACGGCCGTGTCGATTCTTCTGTGGGTGATGGCCGGCGCAGCGCTGGTCTCGGTGCTGGCCCTGGCGGATCAGGGTTCACCTCACCAGGAGGGCGTCACCATGGTGACGACGTCATGGGGTCACCTGTGGGTGGCGGGGGCGGTGACCCTCTCGGTCGCCGCGCTCCTCTCGACGTCCGGGGCTGTCGCTTCGTGGCGATCGTGGAAGGTCACCTCACGGCTCGAGACCTAGTGCCGTGAAGGCCGATGACCCGATGTTTCGGTCTCGCCGCGGGTCTCAGGCCTTGTGGAACTGGGCGCGGACGAAGACCCTGCTTTTCAGTTTGGCCCCCAGCGGCGTGGCGGTGATCCCCCATGCTCCCCGATCAATGGCCGCCTCGGCCCAGATGGTCACCGAATCGGCGGCGATGCGGAGGTAGGCCGACGTGGCGAGCGGTCTCGTCTCCCCGTGGACGGCCAGGGCGCCGTCCAATTCAATGGTCCCCGGCCCGGTCAGGCGGCCACTCGCCACCTCGTAGGTGATGGCGGGAAACGTCTCCACCTCGAGGAAGTCCACCGCCCGCAGGTGGGCGTCCCGCTTCTTGTTGTTGGTGTCGACCGATGCCGCGTCGATGACCAGCGATCCGCTGATGCCGCCGTCTGCGGCCACGCTTCCCCCTCCTCCAAGCGACCGGAACTTCCCCTTCACCGGGATCACCCAGAGGCCCTTGGTATGGAATTCGACCGACGTCCGATCAGGATCGAGCTCCCAGTCGCCGGCGAAGTCACTGAGGTCCAACGGGTTCTGGCTCGGGGATGCCACAGGATTTCCTCCGCGAGGTTGACGGCCATGACATCTCACCACAGGCGCGGTCCGACCACCACCATGAGGTCCGAGGGAACTTCACGCAGGGGCGCCGACCGGCGTGGCGGACGGGAGTGGGTCGACCCTGACCGGGACGGTGGGAGAGTCATGAGGAGCGACCAGCTCATCCATCGCCGCGATGCGACACCGGCACGCTAATCCAGTCCTCGGGGCCAACCTGTGGCATCGAACACGGCCACCGGGTCCAGGTAGTCCCGCCAACGGGTCACTTTGCCGTCCTTGATGGTGACGATGGAAGCGAACCGGTTGTCATATGGGCGTCTGGTCTGCACCGCTTCGCCGTGCACTTCATACTCGAGGACCACGACCGACGCGGCCGGATCTCGATAGACCCGGAGATTGTCGGCGCTGCGCACATTCAGGAAGCTGTCGTAGTCGCGGTACAGGTCGATGACGTTCTGTCGGCCGTCAACCCGCTTGGGATAGCCGGGCACAGAGATGACGTATTCGAAGACGACATCGTCAGCCAGCAGGTCGAAGTAGTCCTCACCATCAGCGAGACCCTTGAGCCCTTCCCGAACGATGCGGAAGAAGGGACCGTCGGCTCCGAAATTCGAACTGTCCGCGGTGTACTTGGTCACTCGCCCTCCCTTTTGGGTCCTCCCGGTGGTACTGCCGTGTGCAGACCGATCGCCGGATTCAGGTCGACAGACCGGGCGAACTCTTGAGCGCGCCCGGTCTGCCTTCCACGATCCGGGACGTGACCTCGTAGAGAAGGTGCTTGGCCAGACCGGGAATATCGTCCAGGAGTTGGTCCAATCCCCTGTGGGTGAGCACCAGAACGCGCAACTCGGTGTCGGCTACAACCGTGGCGTTACGAGGGCGACCCGACAGGACGGCCAGTTCTCCCACCACATCACCGGCGGTGACCGTCGCCACGCGTTGTCCATCCCTGTTCACTGCGGCGGTTCCGGCCAGGAGTATGAACATTTCGAATCCGACCTTGCCCTGGGTGGCGAGAACCTTCCCCACCGGTAGGATCAGCTCGTCAGCAACCTTGCCGATCTCTTGCAGCTCACCCTTGGTGCAGTTCGAGAACAGAGGAACCGATCCAAGATGTCGCAGGTAGCCGTCCCGAATCATCTCTCCCTTTCCGCCGTACCCGGCTCTTCAGATCGCCGCCTCGTCCACTACGGGCAGTCAGCTACGGGCAGACCGCCGACCGTACTCCGAATACCCGGATCGCGCTCAGAATCGCTTACCGTCGCCCGGTCGGTCGGTCGGTCGGGCGGCCGGTCGGCCGGACCGGCGGGCGGTCGGGCGGACCGGCGGGCGGTCGGACCATCGGTCGGTCGGACCATTTCTCCGTGTCCCGCCTGCGCACCCCGGCGCGTGGAACCACCGATCCGGGTCGAGAGATGCGAGAATTGCCCGTGGCCTCATACAGCGCCCTGGGTTGGCATGACTTCTTCATGGGCACGATCGGGGCGGCGGCAGCACTGACCGGACTGCTGTTCGTCGCCATCTCGATCAACCTCGAACAGATCCTGAAGTTCCCCCAGCTGCCCGGTCGGGCGGCCGGGACCCTGGGAATCCTGGTCAGTACGCTGGTTGTTTCCGGGTTCGCACTGGCACCGGGGCAAGGCCGCCGTGTCCTTGGTATCGAGATCGCTGCCGCCGGCGCCATCGTGGCCGTACAGGCCATCTGGGTCTCCCATGGAAAGAAGACCCCGGGCGAACCGGCGTCTTGGCAGATCGAACACCTGACCACCCTGTTGCTCCCGAGCGTTGCATTGATCGTCGGAGGTGCCAGCCTGGTCGCCGGCGAGGGAGGGGGTCTCCACTGGGTGCTCGGCGGCATCCTGCTGGCTTTCGTCTCCGCGTCGGTCAACGCCTGGGTACTGTTGGTCGAGATCAAGCGGTAGAGGTCACCGACCCGCCCTGACGGCGCCGGCTCGGGATGGTCGAACGCCCTCGGTCGGCTAGGCCAAAGCGCGTTCGAGAACGGCGGCGAACTCCTCCGGTTGGCTGACGAAGCCGGTATGTCCACCCGGAAATTCCATCAGCTTGGTACCCAGTCGATCGGCCAGCGCCACCGCCGTGCGCAGAGGGAACTGGCCTTTGGAGTCTGTTCCCCCGGCCACAATGAGCCGGGCCGGCGCCGCCTCCAGACTGGAGAAGTCCGGTCGGTAGAGGGCGATGGGCAGGAGGCCGTGCCCGAAGAAGCGCTCGCTCATCGCCACCTCGTCGGCCGAGGGCGGCCGGGGATCGACGAGTGCAGCATGGCTCGAGTCGGTCATGCCGGTGAAGCCGGTGAAGGAAGCGAATCTTTGCCAGGCGGCGCCGATGCCGCTGATGCGGTAGGTGTCGTAGATCTCGTGAATCCCGGTGCCCGCCTCATCGGCATCGGGCAGGAGCAAGGCGAGTGGCGGCTCATGGGCGATGAGGGTCTCGAGGTGGCCGGGGAAGCAGGTGGCCAGCGCCAGTCCCGTGACCGCCCCTCCGCTGCTGCCGAAGACATGGGCCGGCACCTTGCCAACGGCCTCCAGCACGCGACGCACATCGTCGGCCACCAGGTCCGGGTCCGCATCCTGGTCGGGGTCGTCGATGGTGCTGCGCCCGAATCCTCGCGGGTCGAAGGTGATGACCGTGAAGCGCTCGGCCAGCAAGGGTGCGATCGAGGCGAACCCCGAGGCCCCCATGGGGTGGCCGACCAGGATCAGCGCAGGGCCTTCTCCTTGCACCTCGTAGTACAGACGTGCACCGGGGACGCCCACTGTGAAGCTGGCAGGTAGCGACACGGTCACCTCACTCCTCGACCGGCGCTCCCGGTCATGCCTCCGCCTGCTTCAGGTGCTCGTCGAAGAAGGTCACGATTCGCTTGCGGGCATCCTGGGCTGCGGGCTCGTGGTACCCACCACCGATGATCTTCCCCATCACTGCGAACAGGGCGCTGTCGTGGTCGTTGAGGAACGAGTGCCCGGCGTCCGCGTACTCGTGCACATCGTGGGCCACGCCATTCGCGGTGAGGGCACGCTCCAATCGGTCGGCGGCACCACGAAGGGTGCGGTCCTTGGCGCCGAAACTGCCGACAATCGGACATGCCCCGGACAGGAAACTCTCGGCGTCCTTCGGGACCTGCCCGTAGTTGACGCTCGACGCCGAGAAGCCGTGGCCCGGGGCGAGCAGCAGGGCGAAGCCGCCACCCATGCAGTAGCCGATCACGCCGATCCGGCCCGTACAGTCGTCCCGGTCCGCCAACCAGGTTCGCACCGCGTCCACCTCGTCGAACGCCCTTCCTCGACGCGCACGCAAGTCGCGGAAGATGGACCGGATGCAGATCATCTTCTTGCCCCAATGGAACAAGTCCGGTGCGACGGCCAGGTAGCCTTCGCCGGCCAACCAGTTTGCCTGGTTCCTCACGTCTTGGCTCATCCCGAGGGCATCGTGGATGACAACCACCCCCGGCCACGGCCCCGGGCCGGGCGGAGTCGCCATATAGGTAGGCAGCTCGCCGTGGATGGGAACTCTCACATCGACCATCACCCACCTCCACTTCCTTTCGAGAGTGCTTGTGCCTTCGTAGCCACCTCCATGATGCATGTCAAGGGACGTGCTCAGGATTTGCGCTGAATCTCAGATCCGGACGCCGCTCAAGTTCAGCTTCTACCGAGGCGATGGGCGGGTGATGCGACGAGACGGTGACGCCGATGGTGGTCCGTACGGCTGGCCGGGGCCGAACGTTCGACCAAGGCACCCACCGGCGTGCCGGGATACGGCGCTTCGGTCTGCCGAGCGACGCCCAACGCTCAGGTCAGGGGCCGAGCACGACCCGGTGCCACCGTGCGGGCGAGAATACCTAGTGTGGCGCGAAGCGCTCCTTCGGGAATGACCGGGAAGATGGCCGCGTCCTTCCAGGTCTGATCGACCGACGACCAGTCATAGTACGAAGAGACGAGCGTCCCCTCGTCAATCGGCTGCAGCTTGTAGCCATAGACATGGCCAAGGTTGAGCTGCCCTTCGATCTTCCACGCGATCTCGCGGTCCGGCTCCAATGTCACGATCCTCACAGTGACGTCGTAGAGGCCCAGCGGGTGATCATTGAGTGCCTCACGGTCCATGTGCACCACGAAGGAATCACCGACAGATCTGACAGGATCACCCGTGGCATCCATCAGCATGCCCGAACTGTCGATTGCCACATGCCCATGCGGATCGGTCAGCACCTCAAAAATCGCCGCAGGGTCTGCCGCAATTGCTCGCTCGACCTCCAACCGTTCGGCCATGCCTGCAATCATTGCATGCTCCGGCATGCGTTGTACGGGCCGGGCCGGCCATCCGATTTCTGCCTGCCAAACCACCGTCCTCAGACGCCACGGATAGCCTGCTCCACCTTGGCTCGCCTGGTCAGCGGCGCTTAGCGGCACGGCTGACCGGCATGAGTGGGGCACCCATGGCAAAGGTGGGCGACATCAGGCCCACCCTCCCTGCACTACCGTCACGTCCATGGATCTCCCAGACCGATTCGTCGAGTTGATGCGAGGTCGGAACCCTTGCTTCATCACCACATTGATGCCTGACGGCTCGCCGCAGACGACCCAGACCTGGGTCGACACGGATGGTGCCCACGTGATCATCAACACGGTCCAAACGCACCAGAAGATGCGCAACATCGAACGCGACCCCCGAGTGTCCGTTGCTGTCTGCGACGCCGCTGACCCCTCGCGTTACTACGCCGTCCGGGGGCATGTCACCAATGTCACAACCGAGGGTGGAGCGGAGCACATCGAGGTCCTGGCCCAGCGGTACACCGGTGGCCCCTACCAGTGGTATGGCGGGCGGGACCAGGTGCGAGTGATCCTGACGATCACGCCCGACAGAATCCACTCGATGGATCGCTGATCTGGAGAGTCGACGCTGGATCGCTTCAGGCTGCCCTGAGGGTGCAAGCGCATTCGTGGACAAGCCCGTGGACACCGAAGTGTCGGCGTTGGTGAAGGGCTCAAAGGACCACCCACGGGATGGTGCGAGGGACCAGCGGGGTGTATCGATCACCGGTCAGAAGGCGACCACCGGCTCTGTGGTTATCTTCCAGGACCTCATCGGACTCGCTTTTGGGGGCGACCTCCTAGACCGCGCCCCCGCCGCCGGGGAAAGCTTTGACTGTCGCGAGGATCTCCTTCTCCAAGGCAACCTGCTGCTGAGTGCCGGAGGCGGTGCTTGACGCAGGAGCAGCGTTGATCGTGATCCACTCATCGACACCGGGGAACGTGGCGGTCAGCGCGGCTGTCGCTGGGCTCAGTCCTACGAGGGATCGGATCCCGTTGATCGTCGTTGGGGTGCCACCTGAGACGAGTCCTGCCTGGCCCTCGTAGAGGTGCAGGCCGCTCGGCGCATCACCGGCCTCGGCAGGGCAATTGCACACCACGCCAGCTCTCTGAGGCCCGTTGTTCAGTGTGGCGGTGTCGGGTTTGCCCCAGCCGCATCGGCACGTTCCGTATCCGACCGTCCACGAGGATGGGATCCTGAACGTCAGTCGTCCTGCGGTAACCACCTTCCGCAGGGGGACCCCGGCCGGTGCCCGGGTCGTTGTCGTCGTCGGATGGACGGATTGCTTTGCTGCTCCACATGCAGTGGCGAGGACCGCGACGACGCACAACGCTGGTGCCCACCTTGGCTTCAGGTCCATCGTCCGCCCTCCTCGATAGTCCCAGCTCGCGGCCCAACCGTATCTGGAATCCGTACTGCCCAGAATCACCGTCAGTGGCTGCGATGAGGGGTAGACAGCCTGTTCCCCATCCCCGGGTGCGGCCCGGAACAAATTTCTCCAGGATCACCCGAACCAGCACAGCGTGGGGCACATTCGTGGGGCAGGCAGGGATCGAACCTGCGACCGAGGGATTATGAGTCCCCTGCTCTGACCACTGAGCTACTGCCCCTGGGCTGGTCCTCTCCAGACTCGACGGCTCGACTCCCACCTCATCCTGTGGCTCGCCGCCACGGAGAGCTGTTGAGAAATTCCCAGATCGCGAAGGGTATCGGGTTGTGCCGGGTCCACGCTCCCCGACTGTGGCGGTTCCCGATGTTCTCTCAGGTCGATACCGACAGCTCGACGCGCATGGAGCCGAGCACGGAGATCCCGTTCCGTACGCCGTTGGTCGACCATTCCATCAACACGACACCGTGTCCCGCCCTGGTTCCCGAGGGGGCGAGCACGTCGGCGATCGGGCCGGGGAGATATCCGACCCGATGCCCGCCACCGAACACGGCCAACGCGCTCCGATCGGACGGATTCGCCGGCTCATGCCTGATCTCGATCTTCTTGCCCGCGGCGAAGTGGGGGAGCTGGAGGGCATCGTCGTGGAAGGAGGCGCCGGCCACCCGCGTGTAGAAGACCCCGGGCAGCACCGGGGCGCCGTCATCCTCGATGATCTCCACCGTCCTGGCCTCGTCGAGGAAGGGCCTGAACCCGAAACCAACGACCTCGCCATCGGCCTGCTCGATGAGACATCGGTGGTCGGTGAGGAACACGGGGAGGACGATCACATCCCCGGCTCGCCTCTCATGACCTGGCATCGTCGATCGGCCCTCTGTCATCGTCACTGCCTCGCACAGCTCAGCAAGCCCGCTGCGCTGATCCGGACTGTTCCTCGGGTCGACCCTGCGTGTCGACACCCACGTCGCCGGCGCCCGATCCACCGTGGGCACAACCGTTCCTACCGACCCGGTTGGGACGCACCGAGGTGACACCGTCCGACAGAGGCTAGCGGAGGGAAACGGTCACTCTGACCACCGATCGGGACAACGAGCCCTGCCCGATCCGTCCGCCGACGACGTCAGGTACCCCCGTGGACAGCTCCCACGACCCGCCAGGCCGGCTTGGCCGCCGTCCAGAAGGCATGAATGCGCCGATCACGCGTCTCTACCTCGAGGTGGGCCAGTTTGACCTTCAGGGGGGTGACCCATGCATTGGTGACCCGTGAGATCAGCACATCGAGGCGGACCCCGTTCCCGAAGGTGGCGAAGAGCAGCCGCCGGTCGGTGAGGACCATGAACCCCTCGGCCTCCCGTTCTTCGTGCCCGACACCCAGCTCACGCCATTTGGCCAGCGTGTCGAACTGGATGACCTCGCCGGGATCGAGCCTGTCGGCCACGAGCTCCCATCGCTGCGGCATCCGGTGATCACGCCGGAGGCGCTCCCAAGGTCGCTCGGTGATCAGATCATTGCGCACCAACCCCGCACCCAAACTGCCCCTACCGTCGGATAATCCACAGATGAGGTTCCTGGTGACCAGGAGCTTACTCGGTGCGCCCGGGCCGCGGCGGCACTCGAGACACAGGCCCGGCGATTCTGTCGGACTCCCAGGTCAGAGGGAGCGGTGCGAAGAGATCCCCACCCCGCGGCCGTCGCCGTGGCCGGCTCAGCGCTCACCCGTGGTGCGGCGGCCTGTCCCTGTCCTGCCGATCGGCCCAGCAACGGTCACACCCGTCGCAGTACCGGGCGGTACCCGAGCCGGAGCCGTCCCCCGGGGCATGCGCCCCCGGGTGCCCGCACACTCCACATACCGTCGAATCCCTTTCCGGCACCGGCACGAGCGTACGGCAGGTGGGCACCGGGCTGGCCACGTCCGCGCGCCCGTGGCCCAGCTCGACCGCGGGCTGCTACCCGGTTCGCCGACGGGCAATGGGGGTATGGTGACGGCCAGCAGCCGTTTTAGGGGAGAAAGGGCGGCCACATGGGGGAACGCCGGGTGATTCGCGTCGTACCGGGTGCACTGGCGCTGGGGATCGCCATTGCCGTCGCCGGATGTTCATCCTCCCCATCGACGACGTCGACAACATCCAGATCGTCGATCACGCCGACCACGTCATCGAACCTCTCCTCCACCAAGACGGCCGCCGCGCCGGGGGTGACGTCGACGGCCATCAATGTAGGGGCCATCTCCACCTTGACCGGCTCCATCGCCGCCGACTTCGATGGCCTGGCCCCCGGCGTCAAGGCCTACTTCGACATGGTCAACGCCCAAGGCGGCATCAACGGGCGGAAATTGCTCCTGTCCTACAACCTCGACGACGGTGGGTCGCCCAGCCAGTTCACCCAGCTGACCCACACCTTGATCGACCAGGACCACGTCTTTGCGGTGATGGTGGCGTCGTACTGGTTCACCCCGAATTACTTCGTCGAGACGGGCACCCCCACCTACGGCTACAACGTGAGCGGAAACTGGGCCAACGCTCCCAACCTCTACGGCGCGGGTGGCAACTCGGTACAGAACTACTCGGCCGGGGCACCGTCCTACGTGTACTTCATGAAGCAGACCAAATCGAAGTCGGTGGCGGTGATCAGCTACGGGCCCGCCATCACCTCCTCCTACGACGCCTGTTCCACCGCGGCCAATGTCCTACGGCAGAACGGGTTCGATGTGAGCTACGAGGATGTCGGCGCCCAGCTCGGTGGGAGCTACTCGTCCGCCGTGCAGCGGATGCAACAGGCCGGCAGCGACCTCGTGATCTCGTGCATGCAGGAGAGCGACAACATCACCATGGCCCGCGCCATCCGCCAGTACGGGCTCAAGATCACCCAGCTGTGGCTCAACGGGTACGACAGGTCACTGCTGGCCCAGTACAGCAACCTCATGCAGGGCGTGTACCTGGGGCTCTCGGGGACGGTCCCCTACGAGGCGGCACAGATCGACGACGCCTATCCGGGCATGAAGACCTACATCGAGGAGATGAACAAGTACGAGCCGACCTTCACCTACAACGGCACCGCGTTGCAGGGTTGGCAGTCCGCAGCCCTGCTGGCCGACGCCATCAAGGCTGCCGGTAACCACCTGACCCAGGCCAACGTCATCAACATCACCAACCATTTCACCGCCAACAACAGTGGCGGGGTGTCCACCGTGACCAACTGGGAGACGGCCCACACCCAGACCACCTACCCGATATGCGACGCCTACGTCCAGGTCCAGGGGACCAAGTTCGTGCCTGTCTTCCGCACCGGCAACCAGGTGTTCGTGTGCCTGCAGAACAACGTGAAGCACCCTGTCCCTGTGACCCCGCCGGCCGGCACGCCCGGGACCTGAGCCGGACGGACAAGTCCTGAGCGTTCAGGCCGTCTCCTTCACCCGGGCCCCGGCCCACTCGAGGATGGCCTCAGCCGTGCCCGGGTCGAAGATCACGCCCAGGTGTCCGACGCCCGGCGCTTCGAGGACGGTGTGCGGCCGGCTCGGTCGGGTGGACCGTTTCGGAACCAACCTGTCTCTTGCCGCGTTGACCGCCAGAATGGGCGGACGTGGACCACCGATGGCATCCAAGCCTTTCAGATAGGCGCTGTTCGTCCCCATCTCCCTCATGACCTGCAATGGGCCGAAGCGGGAAAGGGAATGACCCCGGTGGGGAGTGGCGATGGTCACGACAGCATCGATGGGTGCTCCCAACGCCGCCGCGTGCTCGGCCACGAGGCCTCCCATCGAGTGGCCGATCACAACGATGGCGTCATGGGTCCGGGCCAGGTGATCGACGAGTTTGACCAAACGCTCGGCCGAGGTCGCCAGCGGTCCGAAGGCCAATCGCTCGTTGAAGTACTTGGTCCGCCAGCCCTGCTCACGAGCGATGCGGCGGATCGGAGTGAGCGGCCATTCGTTGCCGGGAGCGGCAAGACCTCCCACGAAGACGAGCGCCCTACTCATCGTTCACGTGCTGCGCCCCACTGGCCTTCGGTGTCATGCGCCCCTGCCCCCTGCCCCACCGTCGAGTTGGTGCTTCCTTCCCCCCGGGAAGTCCTAATCTCCCCTGGAAAAATTCTGGCACAATCCCCGTCCCAACCACCATCATCACATTTGACGATGGTGGTGCTCCGGTCAACAGGCGGGGGGCGGCCGGGTCCACCGGCAAGAGGTCCCGTCCTTGGCCGTCTCGATCGTCCCATCGGGGCCGAAGCACCGCTCGGCCTTCGCCCGCGCCTCGGCCTTGGTCATGGGCATGCTCTCGATGGCACCGTCCGTGAACTCGACGGTGACCATGTCCACCCCGGCCGCGTTCCATGACTCCATGGCCACCACTCTGTCGGCATCACCGGGAGTCGAGAAGTCGATGACATCCACCGGGACCTCCACATCCGTCTCGGGATCAGGCACCGTTCTCCGCCCGGTAGGCCTCGACCCATTCGGCCGGGACGGTGTCCGGAACATCCATGCCGGGGGACCGCGCCGGGGCTTCGGTGGTACGACGGCCCGTCGCCTTGACGGCGACCGACTTTCGGATGCATATGCGGGCCAGCCAGAAGTAGATCGCCCACATGCCCAGAAAAAACAAGATGGCCATGGCCGTGCCTCCGATCGAACCAGGAGCATTCGGGCTCTCCAGCCCTCACCCACATGGTCGTCCACCCGGGGACCGACCTCCAGGGTCCTTGGTCACATTGTCGGCCACATTGCCGACCGGTGGCCGCCCGACCGGGTTGTCGCGGCCCGTCGGTCACGCCCGGGTGCTCGCCCCTAGGTGGGGTCCCCGATCCTCTCGGCCCACCAGGTCCTCAGCTCCCCCTGGAGCGACTCATCGAAGCGACCGTCGACCAGCAGCACCTCAGGGCCCTCGTAGACCACGCGTTCGATGCCAGGTTGGTTCTCGAGCCACTCGACGCAGTCGTGGACCAGTGCCGGCTGAACGGCGATCCGCTCCGAAAGCCACACCTCCCCACCACCAGGTCGGTGCTCGCAGTTCACGTCCTTCGACGGTGCCGGTCCGGCGACGGGTTCAGTCATACCCACCGCGGGGGCGCTTGGGATCGGGATAGGAGCGGCAAGGTGATCGATTCATGCGAGGTTCGGTCAAGGATATGCCATTCCCCCCGACGCAGGCCCGGCCCCCCCGGCGCAGGCCCGGCCACCCCGACGCGGGCCATTCCCCCCGACTCGGGCCGGGGCCCATGACATGGGCCTCCCCGGGCTCGGCCGGCCCCATCTGAGATACACGCCTGCCCGAGGCGCACACCGCGCCAGGACGATGCTCCGGGGGAGAGACTCGAACTCTCAACCTAGCGGTTAACAGCCGCTCGCTCTGCCGATTGAGCTACCCCGGAAGGCACGCTTGGCTGCCCGACGGTGCAGCAGCGTGAAAGAGGACACTAGCCGGTGGGCACCCCGCTCACGGGCAGAGATGCACGATGACCCCACTCCGGGCACAATGGCCCGGTGAAGTTTCGCGTGGGCACGGCCATCGCCTTTTGCATCGGGTACACGCTCGGATCCAGGGCGGGCCGGGAGCGCTACGAGCAGATCGTGCGCCTCGCCGGCGGGATCGGCCGCTCGGCCCCGGTCACCGGGACGGCGGGACTGATCGGCAGCAAGTCCAAAGCCGCCGTGACCCTCGCCGGTGAGCGCCTGAAGGACAGCATCGGCGTGCGCCTGGGCTGGCGGGACGGGGACCAGGCGGCCGACGCCATCGCCCTCGATCTGGCCGAGGACCTGGCCATCGCCCTCAACGGTCGGCGTCCCGACCCGGCCCGGCCGCCGGGCGGGGTTCAGTCCTCGTCGAGGTAGTCGCGCAGCAGCTGGGCGGACTCCGGCCGGCGCAGCTTGGCCAGCGTCTTCGCCTCGATCTGGCGGATGCGCTCACGGGTCACCCCGAAGGCCTTGCCCACCTCCTCGAGGGTGCGGATCTTCCCGTCCTCGAGACCGAAGCGCAGCCTGACCACGTCCTGCTCCCGCGGTGAGAGGTGACCGAGCGCCTCCCGCAGCGCATCGTCGAGCATCATCCGGGCCGCGGCGTCGTCGGGCACCACCGCCTCGCGGTCCTCGATCAGGTCGGACAGGCTGAAGTCGTCCTCGTCGCCCATCGGCTGCTCGAGGGACACGGTGTCCTGGTTGATCCGCTGGATCTCCCGGACCCGCTCGATGGTGAAGTCGACCCGCCCGGCCACTTCCTCCGCACTCGGCTCCCGACCCAGCTCCTGGAGGAGCTGGCGCTGGGCCCAGACCACCTTGTTGATGGTCTCGACCATGTGGACGGGTATCCGGATGGTCCTGGCCTGGTCGGCGATGGCCCGGGTGATGGCCTGGCGGATCCACCAGGTGGCGTAGGTGGAGAACTTGAACCCCTTGGTGTGGTCGAACTTCTCCACCGCCCTCATCAGGCCGAGATTGCCCTCCTGGATGAGGTCGAGGAAGGCGAGCCCCCGGTTCCGGTACCGCTTGGCGATGGACACCACCAGGCGGAGGTTGGCCTCGATGAGAGCCTCTTTGGCCTGCTGTCCCCGGCGCACCAGGACCCGGTCGGAGACCCGCCCCGGGTAGGCGTCGCCTCGCTGGCCCTCGAATGCGGCCAGGCGCTCGGCCGCCTCGTTGCCGGCCAGGATCCGTTCGGCCAGCTCCACCTCGAGGGCGGCGTCCAGCAGCTTGACCTTGCCGATCTCCTTGAGATACATGTGCACCGGATCGGCGGCCGAGCCCCTGAAGCCGTCGCCGTCGGCATAGCCGTCGGAGGCCGGCGCACGCCGTGCCGGGCGGTCCTTCTTCCCCGCCGCCTTCGCCACCGGTTCCTGTCTCCGCCCGCCGGTCGGTCCGGTCGACGTTTCGACGTCGAGCTCCGGGGTCACCGCGGACGGGTCCGGAACCGGGTGGGTGGCGGGATGGCCGGCGTCCGCGGTCCGGTCCTGACCCTCTTCCGACACCGGCGGGAAGCCCTCGAGCAGACGGTCCGAAAGGTCGTGGGCCACCGCCCCGGTCATCGGCACCAACGTCGTCTCACCGGTGTCGTAGGTGAACTCGATGCCGGCCTCCCTGATCCTCTCCACCACCTCCGTGATCAGGTCGGCACTGAGCTCGACCGTCCGCAGCACGGTCATCACGTCGTCCTGGGTCAAGCCGCCTCGGGCCCGCCCCATGCGGATCAGGGCCTCGAACTGATCGACGGGGAGTGCATCGATGGCCGCGGGCGCATCGGGCACCGAGCCGGCGGTCGGTCCCTCGGCCGGTCTGGCCACGACCGATATGGACGGTGCACCCTGATCGGCAGTCACGAACCCCGCCCCGAAGTGTCCATCTGTGCCCTCACCACCAGCCAGGCTACCAACCTGGCCGTCGCCGCGACCGAGGACGCGGGATCGTCCAGCTCCTGGAGCCAAGCGGCGGCGGTGGTGGCCTCCCTGGCGGCCTCGGGTGACGTCCGGGCCTCGGCCGTGATGACCTGCAGTTCCCCCCGGGCCGCATCCCGGACCAGCTGGAGGACCACCTCGTCCGGCTCGCCCACCGGCTCCTCCACCGTCAGGCGCACGAGGAGGGCCCTGACCCGGGGTGGAGCCGATTCGATGATCTCGTGGAGCCCGGCGTCCGGGTCGGCCTCGGCCAGCGCCAGGAATGCCTCCCGCTGCAGCTCGTCGCGGAACAGGGCGGCCTCCAGTCGGTGGCCGACCTCGTCGGGTCGGTGGATGGCCAGGCGGAGCGCCTCGAGGCCGGGCCGGAACTCGCGGACCGGGCGGAACGGGCCCGATGCCCGGGGCGAGACGGCCCCGGTTCCTGCGGGGAGCCCCGCTCCGTCGAATCCGTCGCCGTCCCAGTCGCCGTCGTCGGGCTCCCGGATCCACTGCTCGTCCCCGGACGCCGCCTCCGGCCGCCTCCGGCCGTCTCCGGCCGCCTCGGCTCCGGATCGGCGCCCCGCCTCCGGCCCGGAACGGCGCCCCGCCTCGGCTCCGGGACCCGGCCGTGGCCCTTCCTGGCGGAGCTGCTCGAGCCGGTCGCGCAGGAGCAGGGGCTCCAGCCGGCAGCGCTCGGCCACCTGCATCAGGTACTGGTCGCGGACCAGATTGTCGGGGTGCTCGGCCACCGCGGCCAGCGCGGTGTCCGCCGCCTTGGCCCGACCCTCGGGCGTCGACAGCTCGGCGGCGTCGAGGATGCGCTCCACCCGGAACTGGAGGAAGGGCTTGGCCCCCTCGATGGCGGCCCGGAGGCCGTCGGGATCGGTCCGGGCCAGCTCGCCGGGGTCGGACCCGAAGGGCAGGGCGGCCACGGCCACGTCCATCGACAGCCGCCGCTCCCACTCGTAGAAGCGGCCGGCGGCCGACTGCCCGGCCCCGTCGGCGTCGAAGGCCAGCACCACCCGCGAGGCGAAGCCGCGGAGCAGCTTCACGTGCTCCTCGGCCAGGGCCGTCCCGCAGGTGGCCACCGCCCGCTCCACCCCGGCCTCGAAGAGCCCGATGACGTCGGTGTACCCCTCGCACACCACCACCTCCTCGGACTTGATGATGTCCTGCTTGGCCCAGTTGAGCGCGTAGAGGGTGCGGCGCTTGGAGTAGATCGGCGTCTCCGTCGAGTTCTTGTACTTGGCCGGGTCCGAGCTTCCGGGCAGGACCCGTCCACCGAGGGCCACCGGGTGGCCGGAGGGATCGCAGATGGGGAACAGGATGCGGGCCCGGAAGGCGTCCTGCAGCCGGCCGCGCCGGTTGACGAAACCGAGGCCGGCGGCCACGGCGACCTCGGTGGTCAGGCCGAGCCCGGTGCACAGCTCGTCCCAGCCGTCGGGGGCCCACCCCAGACGGAAACGCCGGACCACCTCGCCGTCGTAGCCCCGGCTGCGCAGGTAGTCGCGGGCCGGTCCGGCGTCGGCCCCGACCAGCAGGCGCTGGTGGTACCACTCGGTGGCCTGCTCCATGGCGTCGAAGAGGATCTTGCGCCGCTGGCTGTCCCGGCCCGTTCCGGCGTCCTCGCGGATGGTGATCCCGGACTTGTCGGCCAGGCGCCGCACCGCGTCGACGAAGTCGAGGTGCTCGATGGCCTGGACGAAGGTGATGGCGTCGCCCTTGGCCTGGCAGCCGAAGCAGTAGTAGAAGCCCTCCTCGGCGTTGACGCTGAACGACGGGGTCTTCTCGCCGTGGAACGGGCACAGCCCGACCCACCGGCGCCCCTGCCGCTTGAGCGCGGCGTGCTCCCCGATGAGGGCGACGATGTCGGTGGCCGCCCGGACCCGGGCGACGTCCTCGTCGGGGATCCCCATAGGGGACGACGGTACCGCGTCGCCGCCCGCCTCCGTCCGCCGGGCCGCCGGGTGTCGGGACCGCCTGGTGCGGGGCCCGCCCGGCCGTCGGCCGCTACCGCTTGGCCTTGGTCCGGAGCTTGGTCTTGGACTCGGCCGGCTTCTTGCCCGCGGTGCCCGGCCTGGCCCGCGGTATGGCCGGCCAGGACGGCCTGGGCGGCGGCCAGCCGGGCGATGGGCACCCGGAACGGCGAGCAGCTCACGTAGTCCAGGCCGGCCTGGGCGAAGGTGGCGATCGACTCGGGGTCGCCCCCGTGCTCGCCGCACACACCGATCTTGAGGTCGGGCCGGGTGGCCCGGCCCCGCTCGACGCCCAGCCGGACCAGCTCGCCGACCCCGTCGGGGTCGACCACCTCGAACGGGTTGCGCTTCAGCAGGCCCTGCTCCAGGTAGGCCGACATCATCCGGCCCTCGACGTCGTCGCGGCTGAAGCCGAAGGTCATCTGGGTCAGGTCGTTGGTCCCGAAGGAGAAGAAGTCGGCCTCCTCGGCGATCTCGCCGGCCCGCAGGGCGGCCCGGGGCGTCTCGATCATGGTGCCGATGAGGACCTCGAGCGAACCCGACGTGCGCCCTGGCCCCCTTGGCCGTCCGGGACCCGGGCCCGGGCACCGAGGAGGCCGCCCGGGCCTCGGCGATGGCCTCCTCCACCCACGACCGGGCCAGGGCCATCTCCTCGCGGGAGACGGTCAGGGGGATCATGATCTCGACGATCGGGTGCCCGCCGGCGGCCACCCGGTCGAGGGCCGCCTCCATGAGGGCCCGCACCTGCATGGCGTAGAGGCCGGGCTTGATGACCCCGAGCCGCACCCCCCGGGTGCCCGAGCATGGGGTTGAACTCGTGCCACTCCTTGGCCGCCTCGTACAGGCGGCGCTCCTCCTCGGTCAGGCCGACGGTGGCCTCCTTGATGGCCAGCTCCCGGTGTCGGGCAGGAACTCGTGCAGGGGCGGGTCGAGGAGCCGGACGGTCACCGGCAGGCCGTCCATGGCCTCGAGGATCTCCACGAAGTCGGCCCGCTGGGCCACCCGCAGCTCCTCGAGGGCGCGCCTCCTCCTCCGCCGGGGTGGAGGCCAGGATCATCCGGCGCACGATGGGCAGCCGGTCCTCGGCGAGGAACATGTGCTCGGTCCGGCACAGCCCGATGCCCTCGGCCCCGTGCTGGCGGGCGTTGGCGGCGTCGGGACCGTTGTCGGCGTTGGCCCGGACCCCGAGGTGGCCGGCCCGGATCTCGTCGGCCCAGCCCAGGACGGTCTCGAACTCGGGCGGGGTCTCGGCCCTCGACCACCGGCACCTGGCCCAGCACCACCATCCCGGTGGTGCCGTCGACGGAGATCCAGTCGCCCTCGTTGACCACGACGTCGCCCACCGAGAAGGACGAGGCGGCCGATCCGCACGTCCTCGGCCCCGACCACGGCCGGCTTGCCCCAGCCCCGGGCCACCACGGCGGCGTGGCTGACCAGGCCGCCCCGGGCGGTGAGGATCCCCTCGGCGGCCAGCATGCCGTGGACGTCCTCGGGCGAGGTCTCGCTGCGGACCAGGACCACCTTCTCGCCCCGCTCGGCGGCCGCCTGGGCGTCGTCGGCGGTGAGGTAGACCCGGCCCACGGCCGCGCCCGGGGACGCGCCCAGGCCCTTGGTCAGCACCTTGTGGCCCCGGCCCGGCGAACTGGGGGTGGAGCACCTGGTCGAGGTGCTCGCCGGTGATCCGCTCGATCGCCTCCTCCTTGGTCAGCTTGATGGCCCGCTCCCCGATCATGTCGACGGCCATCCGCAGCGCGGCCCGGCCGGTGCGCTTGCCCACCCGGGTCTGGAGCATCCACAGCTTGCCCTGCTCGATGGTGAACTCGGTGTCGCACATGTCGCGGTAGTGGGCCTCGAGGCGGGCGAAGATGGCCAGCAGCTCGCGTGTGGATCTTCGGGAACTCGTCCTTCAGCGCCGGACAGCGGCTCGGTGTTGCGGATCCCGGCCACCACGTCCTCGCCCTGGGCGTTGACCAGGAAGTCGCCGTACTCGCCCTTGGCGCCGGTGGCCGGGTCGCGGGTGAAGCCGACCCCGGTCCCCGAGTCGTCGTCGCGGTTGCCGAACACCATGGCCTGGACGTTGACGGCGGTGCCGAGGTCGTGGGCGATGCGCTCCCGCACCCGGTAGGCGATGGCCCGCGGGCCGTTCCACGAGGCGAAGACGGCCTCGATGGCCCCGCGCAGCTGCTCGTCGGGATCCTGGGGGAACGGCGTGCCGGTGTGGCGCTCCACGATCTGCTGGTAGGCGTCGACCAGGTAGCGGAGCAGCTCGATGGGGACCCCGGCGTCGGAGCGTGGTCCCGGCCAGCTCCTTGGCCGCGTCGAGCAGGCGTGTCGAACTCCTCCCCGGGGATGCCGAGCACGATGCGCCCGTACATGGCCACGAACCGCCGGTAGGAGTCGTAGGCGAAACGCTCGTCGTCGGTCTGCTTGGCCAGGCCCTCGACCGACTGGTCGTTGAGCCCGAGGTTGAGGACGGTGTCCATCATCCCCGGCATGGAGAACTTGGCCCCCGACCGCACCGACACCAGCAGCGGGTCGGCGGCGTCGCCGATGCGCTTGCCCATCTTCTTCTCCAGCCGGGCCCGGGCCTTGGCCACCTCGCCGGTCAGCCCCTCGGGCCAACCGCCCTCCATGTAGGCCCGGCAGGCGGTGGTGGCGATGGTGAAGCCCGGGCGGCACCGGCAGCTCGAGCACCGACGTCATCTCGGCCAGGTTGGCGCCCTTGCCGCCGAGGAGGTCCTTCATCTCCATGGGCGGCTTGCGGTGGGCGTGGTCGAAGTCGAAGACGAACGGCATCGGGGCAGGGTCTCCTGAGGTGGGTTCGGGGTGGGCTTCGCTGCCGGCGTCCGGTACCGGAACCACGGACCGACGCAGGCCTTCCACCCTACCCGGCGCCCGGTCCGGGCCCGGCGACGATGCCGGTGCCGCTCAGGCCCGGTCGACCCGGCCGCGGAGCTCGGCCACCAGCCCGTCGACGGGCACCCGGACCTGGTCGGTGGTGTCGCGGTCCCGCACGGTCACCGCCCCGTCCTCCAGCGAGTCGAAGTCGACGGTCACGCACCACGGGGTGCCCACCTCGTCCTGGCGGCGGTAGCGCTTGCCGATGGACTGGGTGACGTCGTAGTCGCACATGAAGTGGGGCTGGAGCGACGCGAGCACCTGGCGGGCCAGGGGCTCCAGGGTCTCCTTCTTCGACAGCGGGAGCACCGCCACCTGGTAGGGGGCCAGCCGCGGGTGGAGCCGCAGGACGGTGCGGGCCTCCCCGCCGACCTCGTCCTCGTCGTAGGCGGCCAGGAGGAAGGCCATCATGGTGCGGGTGGCCCCGGCCGCCGGCTCGATGACGTAGGGCACGTACCGCTCGCCGGTGGCCTGGTCGAAGTACTCGAGCTTCTCCCCCGACGCCGCGGCGTGGGCCTTGAGGTCGAAGTCGGTGCGGTTGGCGATGCCCTCGAGCTCGTCCCAGCCCCAGGGGAAGAGGAACTCCACGTCGGCGGTGGCCGCCGAGTAGTGGGACAGCTCGTCGGCGTCGTGGTGGCGGAGCCGGAGCTCGGACTCGGGGATGCCCGAGGCCGAGGTACCAGCGGAACCGCTCGTCGAGCCAGTACTCGAACCACTGCTGGGCCTCGGCCGGCGGCACGAAGTACTCCATCTCCATCTGCTCGAACTCGCGGGTGCGGAAGACGAAGTTCTGCGGGGTGATCTCGTTGCGGAACGACTTGCCCACCTGGGCGATGCCGAACGGCGGCTTCTTGCGGGTGGTCTGGAGCACGTTGGCGAAGTTGATGAACATGCCCTGGGCCGTCTCGGGCCGGAGGTAGGCCACCGCGCCCTCGTCCTCGACCGGGCCGGCGTGGGTCTTGAACATGAGGTTGAAGGCCCGGGCCTCGGTGAACTCGGTGGAGCCGCAGTTGGGGCAGACCCCGTCGATCTTGTCCTCGCGCCAGCGCTGGTGGCAGTGCCGGCAGTCGACCAGGGGGTCGGTGAAGTTGGCCAGGTGGCCCGAGGCCTCCCACACCGCCGGCGGCGACAGGATGGCGGCGTCGAGGCCGACCACGTCGTCGCGGCGCTGGACCATGGCCTCCCACCAGGCGTTCTTCACGTTGCGCAGCAGGTTGACCCCCAGCGGGCCGTAGTCGTAGGTGGAGCGGAAGCCGCCGTAGATCTCGGCCGACTGGAAGATGAAGCCGCGCCGCTTGCACAGGCCGACCACCTTCTCCATCAGGTCGGAGGCGCGTCCGTGGCGTGTCGGGGTCAGGCATAGGGGGGAATGGTACCGGCTGGTACCCGGCCCCCGGCCCCGGCCGGCGGCGGCCGGCCCGGCGGTCGGACCCGCAGCCGGGCCGTCACCGCGTTGGCCAGCAGCCGGCCCCGCACGGTGAGCACGGCCCGCCCACCCCGGCCGGTCGACCAGCCCGTCGAGGTCCGGGTCGTCGGGCAGGGCGTCGGCGGGGACCCCGGCCGGGGTGCGCAGGGCCAGGGCCAGGGCCTCGAACCGCCGCTGCCCGTCGGTGAGCACCTCCTCGCCGGCCATGGTCGATCGCCCGGCGGCCACCAGCGGCCACGTAGCGGTCGGGGGTCCGGACGTTCCACCACCGCCGGCCGGCCCGGTGGGAGTGGGCGGCCGACCCGATGCCCCGGTAGTCGCCCTGGTCCCAGTAGAGGCCGTTGTGGCGGCACTCGTGGCCGGGACGGGCCCAGTTGGAGATCTCCTCCCACCGGTACCCGGCCTCGTCCAGCATGCGCGTCGGCCAGCTCGTACCGCGTCGGCCTGGACGTCGTCGTCGGGGTGGCGGTCCGGGGTCGGCGGCCAGCGGGGTGCCCGGGCTCGACGGTCAGGGCGTAGGCGCTGAGGTGGGGCGGCGGGTGGGCCAGGCCGAGCACGTCGCCCAGGCTCCGCTCCCAGTCGTCGTCGCGTCTCGCCCGCCCCCCCGATGATCAGGTCCATGTTCCACGAGGCGAACCCGGCCCCGGCCACCGCGGCCGCGGCCGCCGGCCACCTGGCCGGCGCCGTGGCGGCGACCCAGCCCGGCGAGCACGTGGGGCACCGTCGACTGCACCCCGAGCGAGACCCGGGTCACCCCGCCCGCCCGGTAGGCGGCCAGGAGCCGGGGGTGACGTCCTCGGGATTGCACTCGACGGTGACCTCGGCCCCGGCGGCCCGGGGCACGGCGTCGAGCACCCCGACCAGCAGGTCGGCCGGCAGCCGGGACGGCGTGCCGCCCCCGAAGAAGACCGAGGTGGCCGGGGGCATGCCCCTCGTCGTCCCGGGCCCGTCCGATCTCGGTCACACAGGCCGCGGCGTACGCCTCCATCAGGTGGTCGCGGTCGGTGTAGGTGGCGAAGGCGCAGTAGTCGCAGCGGAACCGGCAGAACGGCACGTGGACGTAGACGCCGAAGGCCGGTGGCCGGCTCACCGGTGCCCGACCGGGCCGGGCCCGCCCGGCGTCAGGAGACCTGGCCCGACCGCACCGAGCGGAGGCGCCGGTCGAGGTGGGCCTCCATGGCCTCGGTGGCCAGCGCGGTGACCTCGTCGGTGACCGGCGAGCGGGGCTCGGCCAGCACCCCGGCCAGGCCCCCGCCGAGGGTGCGGCGCAGCAGCGCCAGCCCGCCGGGCGACAGCGGCCCGTCCCCGCCGGCAGATCCGGCACAGCACGCCCGCCCTCCGACGAGTCGAAGGCCACCAGCTGCGTCGGCGTCCTCCTCGCCGCACGAGACGCAGACGTCGAGCACCGGGGCCGAGCCCTCGAGGGCCAGCACCTTGAGGAAGAAGGCGGGCGCCACCATCGGGCGAGTTGCGCTCGGCCAGCGCGGCCGATGGCCCCGACCAGCATCTCGTAGAGGCGGGGGTTGCCGTGCCGCTCCTGGCCGATCTGGTCGACCACCTCGAGCATGGACATGGCCGCGCGACATCCGGTCGAGGTCCTCGCGCACCGGCCGGAAGGTGTCGATGACCTCGACCTGGTTGATGGTGTCGAGGTCGCCGCGGCCCTGCCAGCCGAGCAGGGCCACGTGGCTGAGCGGCTCGAGGCGGGAACCGAACTTGGACGTGGTGCGCCGGACGCCCTTGGCCACCGCCCGCACCTTGCCGTGCTGCTCGGTCATCAGGGTGACGATCCGGTCCGCCTCGCCGAGGCGGATGGTGCGCAGCACCACGCCCCGGTCGCGGAAGAGGGTCATCCGGCCCGCGGGGCTCCTCGGCGGCCGGTCCGGGCCGCGGGGTCGTCCCGGTCCCGGGCTCGACCGCCCGCTCGCCCCGGAGGAGGGCAGCGGCCCCGGAGGACAGCGGCGCCCGGCCGGCGGGGCGGGCCGGGGCCGGGGACGGTGCCGGTCACCCCGCAGCAGGTTGTTGGCGGCGATCAGCCCGAGCAGCACCGGTGGGATGCACCACCAGGGGAGCGACCGCGGTGAACCCGGCCACGTCCATCAGCACGATGAAGCCGTAGACGCAGCACGCCCGAGCACGATGCCGGTGACGATCCACACCCCGCCGGCGTCGTCGGGCCGGCGGCCGGCGGGCCGTGGCGTCGCCGGGCCGATGGCGGCCGGCGGCATGCGGTGGCCGGATCGCGGCCATCACGTCACGCCCCCGTAGCGGCGCTGGCGCCGCTGGAAGTCCCGGACCGCCTCGAACAGGTGGGTGCGGCGGAAGTCGGGCCACAGCACGTCGTCGAAGACCAGCTCGCTGTAGGCCAGCTGCCACAGCAGGAAGTTGGAGATCCGGTGCTCGCCCGAGGTCCGGATGACCAGGTCGGGGTCGGGCTGGTCGGGGAAGTAGAGCCGGGACCGGATGGCCTTCTCGTCGACCTTGTCGGCCGGCACCCCGTCGGCCACCAGCCGCTTGACCGCGTCGACGATCTCGGCCCGGCCGCCGTAGTTGAAGGCCATGGTCAGGGTGCAGCGGCGGTTGCGCGGCGGTCAGCTCGATCGACTCGTCCATCCGCCGCAGCACCCGCTTGGGCACCCGCCAGTCGCGGCGGCCGGCGAACCGGATCCGGACCCCCTTGTCGTGCAGCTCGTCGCGCCGGCGGACCAGCAGGCTCTCGTTGAACCCCATCAGGTAGCGGACCTCGTCGGCCGGACGGCGCCAGTTCTCGGTGGAGAAGGCGTACATGGTGATCCAGGGGATGCCGAGCTCGAGGGCCCCCTCGACCGCGTCGAGCAGCGCCGCCTCGCCGGCCGCGTGCCCCTCGGTGCGGGGAAGGCCGCGGCGGGCGGCCCACCGGCCGTTGCCGTCCATGACGCAGGCCACGTGGGCGGGGATCGGGCCGCCGGCGAGGTCGGCCGCGGTCACCGTCGGCCGGGGCCCGTCCCTGGCCTCCCCGCGTCACCGGCCTGTTCCCGTTGCACGCTGCGAACCTACCGTCTCGTCGCCGGCCGCGTGCCCGTGACCGGCCGGGCCCGGCGGCCACCGGTGCCGGCCGACCCCGACCCGGTGTCTTGAGTGCCGGGCCGCGGGCACTAGACCCTCCCCATGTCCCCGCTGGATCGCCGCTGGCCATCTTCGCCGCCGGTCTGGCCGCCGGGCACGGTCAACGTCATCGTCGGCTCGGGCTCGCTGATCACCTTCCCCACCCTGCTGGCCCTGGGCTACCCCCCGGTGCTGGCCAACGTGTCCAACAACGTCGGCCTGGTCCCGGGCAACGTCAGCGCCACCGTGGCCTACCGGCGGGAGCTGGCCGGCCAGCGGCAGCCGGCTGGTCCAGCCTCGGCTCGGCCTCCCTGCTCGGGGGGCTGATCGGGGCCGTCCTGCTGCTCGGCCTCCCCCACAGCGTGTTCAAGGCGGCCGTGCCCGCCCTCATCGCCGTGGCCGCCGTGCTGATGGCGCGTCCAGCCCCGGATCAGGGCCGGCCTCGAGTCGCCGGGGCGACCGGCCGGACGCACGGGGGGGCCGTCCTGATGGTCGGGGTCTTCCTCACCGGCGTCTACGGCGGCTACTTCGGGGCGGCCCAGGGGGTGATCCTCATCGCCCTGCTGGCCATCTTCATCGACGACGACCTCCAGCGCCTCAACGGCACCAAGAACGCGCTGGCCCTCACGGTCAACGCCGTGGCCGGGGTGTTCTTCGTCGCCACCACCCACGTCTCGTGGTCGGTGGCCGGCCTGATCGCCGCCGGGTCGGTCATCGGCGGCCAGGTCGGTGGCCGGTTCGGCCGGCGCCTCCCGGCCTCCGGCCTGCGGTGGGCCATCGTGGTGGTCGGGCTGGGCGTGGCCGTCGGGCTGGCCGTGGCGTGGCACTGACCGGCCGGGCCGGCTCCGCCTCGGGCGGCCGGGTCGCCCCGGGGCCGGCCGGCCCCGCCGATAGGGTCGGTGGATGACCGACGAGGTGACCGCCACGCTGGCCGGGGTGGCCGGCGGCGCTGCCCGGCGGCGGCGAGCGCGCCCGGGGCAGCGCCAGATGGCCGCGGCCGTGGCCCGGGCCGATCGCCGGTCGGCGCCACCTGGTGGTCCAGGCCGGCACCGGCACCGGCAAGTCACTGGCCTATCTGGTGCCCGGCCGCCCTGTCCGGCCAGCGGGTGGTGGTGGCCACCGCCACCAAGGCCCTCCAGGACCAGCTGGCCCCAACGACCTGCCGCTGGTGGCCGACGGCCATGGGGCGAGACTTCTCCTTCGCCGTGCTCAAGGGCCGGAGCAACTACCTGTGCCGCCAGCGGGTGTCCGAGGTCGGCGGGCGGGGCGAGCAGCTCTCCCTCCAGCCCGGCGCCGGGCCGACCCGCCCGACGCCGACGACACCCTGACCCTCGAGGCCGATGCCGCCGCCGGGGACGCGGGCGGCGACGACCGTCGACCTCGGGCGACGGCTCGGCGACCAGGTCAGGCGGCTGGTGCGCTGGGCCGGGGACACCGTCACCGGCGACCGGGCCGAGCTCGAATTCGAACCCCACTTCCGGGCCTGGGCCATGGTGTCGACCACGGCCCGGGAGTGCCCGGGGGCGTTCCGGTGCCCGTCGGGCCGCGACTGCTTCGCCGAGGAGGCCAGGGCCCGGGCGGCCGAGGCCGACGTGGTGGTGGTCAACACCCATCTCTACGGCGCCCACCTGGCCAGCGGCGGGGCCGTGCTCCCGCCCCACGAGGTGGTCGTGTTCGACGAGGCCCACGAGGTCGAGGAGGTGATGACCGACAGCCTGGGCGTGGAGATCGGCCCCGGGCGGTTCCGGGCGCTGGCCGCCACCGCCCGGCCGCTGCTCGACCCGGGCATCGCCCGGGGCCGTCGACCCGGCCGACGCCGTCGCCGACGTGGGCGATCTCCTCCAGCGGGCCCTCCGCCCGCTGGCCGGGCTGCGGGTCCCCACCGGCGACCGTCGGCCCTCGGGCCGGCGCCGACCGGAACGGCGCCCGATCGGGCGGGAGCGCGGACGGCCCGGCCGACCCGGGCCGAGCCGCTCGGCCTCGACCTGGGCCTGGCCGACGTGGTCCGCCCCGACCCGGCACCGCGCTCCGCCGTCCGTCCCCACCGAGGACGGCGCCGGGCTCCCGCCAGGTGCTGACCCTGGCCACCGGCCGGGTGGGCCGGCTGGTCGACTGCCTGCGCCGGTCCGAGCGGGAGGCCGGGGACGACGAACCGCCCGGCGGCCGGTCCCGGCGCGACCGGGTCCTGCTGGCCGCCGGCCACCTGGCCGCCGACCTGGCCCGGGTGGCCGCACTCACCGAGGACGAGGTGGCCTGGGTGGACGGCGGGGCCCGGTCGCCCGAGCCTGCGGGTCTCCCCCATCGACGTCGGCCCGCTGCTGGCCGAGCACCTGTGGGGCACGGTCACCGGCATCCTCACCTCGGCCACCGTGCCCATCGGACTGGCCGGAGCGGCTCGGGCTCCCCGGCGGACGAGTGCGACGAGCTCGACGTGGGCAGTCCCTTCGACTACCGCGACCACGCCATGCTGTACGTGGCCCAGTCCCTGCCCGACCGGCGGCGCCCCGAGTCCGAGCCCGCCCTCCACGACGAGCTCGAGGCGCTGATCAACGCGGCCGGCGGCCGCACCCTGGCCCTGTTCACCAGCTGGCGGGCCATGAACGCCGCCCGTCGACGCCCTGGCCGACCGCCTCCCCTTCCCCCTGCTGTCCCAGTCCGACCTGCCCAAGCCGGCCCTGATCGAGGCCTTCCCGCCGACGAGGCGACCTGCCTGTTCGCCACGCTCGGCTTCTGGCAGGGGGTGGACATCCCCGGCCGCACCCTCAGCCTGGTCACCCTGGACCGGATCCCGTTCCCCCGGCCCGACGAGCCGGTGCTGCAGGCCCGCCGGGAACGGGCCGGCGCCGGCCGCCTTCAGCGCGGTCGACCTGCCCCGGGCCGGCACCCTGCTGGCCCAGGGCGCGGGCCGGCTCATCCGCATCGGCCCAGGACCGCGGGCGTGGTGGCCGTGCTCGACAGCCGCCTGGCCACCGCCCGCTACCGGGGCGCGCTGCTGGCCCGGGTCCCGCCCATGAAGCGCACGGTGGACCGCGCCGAGGTGGTGGCCTTCCTCCGGCGGATCACCGCCGACGACTGACCGCGGCACCGTGCGACCGGCTCCGACGGTCCGGCCGGTCCGGCCGCGGTGCGGTCAGAAGCCGAGCCGGTCGAGGGCGTCCTCGCGCTGCTGCCACCGCTTCTCCACCCGCACGAACAGCTCGAGGTAGGCGCCCGGGCGGCATCTGGGCCGCGCACGGCCGTGCCCACCTCTTTGAGGGTGGCCCCCCCCTTGCCGATCACGATCCCCTTCTGCGAGTCGCGCTCGACCAGGATCTCGCAGCGGACCCGCGGCCACTCCCACTCGGTGACCCGGCAGGCGATGCTGTGGGGCAGCTCGTCCTGCACCCGGTGGAGCAGCTCCTCCCGGACCAGGTCGGCCACCCAGAAGGCCTCGGCCACATCGGTGACCATCCCCTCGGGGTAGTAGCGGGGGCCCTCGGGCATCCGGGCCACCACCGCCTCGACCAGCGCCGCCACCCCCTCGCCGGAGGTGGCCGACACCGGGAAGTACTCGACGGGGGTCGGCGAGCCGCCGGCCTCCTCGTCGATGGCCTCGATCACCGCGGACACCGCGGTCAGGTGGGTGAGCACGCCGTCCCCGCCCGACCCGGTCGATCTTGTTGACCACCACCAGCAGGGTCGGCTCCCCCGGCCCGGTTCGGCGCCGTCGGCCCCGGTGGGCGAGCTCGGCGCTCGAGGGCGGCGGCCCGGGCCATCGACCGCACCCGGTGGGCCGACTGGGTCAGCACCATGCGGTCGCCGGGACCCACCGCGCCGCTGGCCTCGACCATGGCCACCACCACGTCGACGTCGTCCAGGGACGAGGTGGCCGACTCGTTCATGCGCTCGCCCAGGGCCGTGCGGGGCTTGTGCAGCCCGGGCGTGTCCACGAAGACGACCTGGGCGTCGGGCCGGTTGAGCACCCCGCGCACCTGGGACCGGGTGGTGTTGGGCCGGGGCGAGGTGATGGAGACCTTGGTGCCGACCATGGCGTTGACCAGGGTCGACTTCCCCACGTTGGGCCGGCCCGACCACGGCCGCGAACCCCGACCGGAACGCCGGTCACCCTCGCCGTCCGTCGACCTGGCCGGCGCCGGCCACTGGGCACGATCCTGACCCGTTCGATGCGCCGCCCGTTGACCCGGTCGGCCACCAGCCGCAACCCGTCGACCGAGACCGACTCCCCGGCCACGGGGACGTGGCCCAGCAGGTCGAAGACCAGTCCCCCGACCGTGTCCCAGGCCCCGGTGGGCAGGTCGGCGTCGATCAGCTCGTTGACCTCGTCGACCGGCAGCCGGGCGCTGACCCGCAGCTCGCCCGAGCCCAGTCGCTCGTAGGGCGCCTCCTCGACGTCGAACTCGTCGACGATCTCCCCCACCAGCTCCTCGATGAGGTCCTCCAGGGTGACCAGCCCGGCCGTGCCGCCGTACTCGTCGACCACCACGGCCTGGTGGAAGCTCTCGGCCTGCATCTCGCGCATCAGGTCGGAGACCCGCTTGGTCTCGGGGACGAAGTGGGCCACCCGGAGGTGGGACCGGACCGGGTCGGCACCCTGGCCGGCCCGGACCGTCCGGATCATGTCCTTGGTGTAGGCGATCCCGACCACGTCGTCGACCTGCTGCTCGACCGCCGGCATCCGGCTGAAGCCGGCCTCGAGGGCCCGCTCCAGGGCCGCCTCGACCGTCTCGTCGGCCCCGACGGTCACCATGTCCGGCCGGGGCACCATCACCTCGCGGACCACGGTGTCGCCGAACTCGATGATCGAGTGGATGAAGCGCCCGCTCCTCGGTCTCGATCACGTCCCCCTCGACGGCCACGTCGGCCATGGCCAGCAGCTCGGACTCGGTGACCCCGGAGCCGAGGTACTGGCCCTGCTCGCCGATGAGCAGGTTGGCCAGGCCGATCAGCGCGCCCGACACCATCCGCACCGGCCAGAAGCGGACCACGGCCGACACCAGCGGGGCGCTGAACAGCGCGGCCCGCTCGGGATGGTGCACGGCCCAGTTCTTCGGCACCGCCTCGCCCAGCACGAAGATGACCACGATCTCGAACACGGTGGCCGCCGCCACGCCCCAGGCGCCGAACCAGCTGTGGGCCAGGATGCCGACCAGCGTGGCCACCACCAGCTGGCAGATCAGCACCAACAGGAGCACCGGGTTGAGGAACCCCTGGGGGTTCTCGGTGAGCCGGACCAGCACCTTGGCCCCGCGGCGCCCGTCGTCGACCAGGGCCATGGCCTTGGCCCGGCTCATCCGGACCAGGCTGGTCTCGGCCAGGGCCAGGAGCGGCCGACGCGGCCAGCAGCACGAGCACCACGACGATCAGGATCGCGTCGCTCCCGGTGAACGAGCCGGTGGCCGAGCACAGCATCGGCCGGGCGCCGGCGGTCATGAGGCCACGCGGTAGTAGCGAGCCAGCAGCTGCTGCTCGCGCCGTTCCATCCTCTCGGCCTCCTCGTCCACCTCGTGGTCCATGCCCAGGAGGTGGAGGATCCCGTGCACGACCAGCAGGGCGATCTCGTCGTCGAAGGTGACCCCGTGCTCGACGGCGTTGCGGGCCGCCACCGCCGGGCAGATCACCACGTCGCCGAGCAGGAGCAGGCGGCCGGTCTCGGCCTCGATCGAGCCCGGGCCGGTGCCCCCCTCGTCGGGCGACGGCCGCTCCGGTCGGCCTCGTCCTCGATGGGGAAGGAGAGGACGTCGGTGGGGCCCTCCTTGTCGAGGAACCGCTCGTTCAGCGAGGCGATGGTGGCCTCGTCCACGAACAGCAGCGACACCTCGGTGTCGCTCACGATCCCCTCGGCCGCCAGCACCGAGCGGGCCAGCTGCCGACCAGCGGTCGACGGCCACCGGATGGTCCGCCTGCTCGTCGGCGGCGTAGACGTCGAGGCTCACGGCGGTCGTCCGTCGGGTGTCCCGTGCTCGTAGGCGGCGACGATGTCGGCCACGATGCGGTGGCGGACCACGTCGCGCTGGCCGAGGTGGACGAAGGCCAGGTCGGGCACGCCCGACAGCACCGGCTCCAGGCCGACCAGGCCCGAGCGGCCCCCGGGCACGTCGATCTGGGTGATGTCGCCGGTGATCACCGCCTTGGAGCCGAAGCCGATGCGGGTGAGGAACATCTTCATCTGCTCGGGGCTGGTGTTCTGGGCCTCGTCGAGGATGATGAAGCTGTTGTTGAGCGTCCGGCCCCGCATGAAGGCCAGCGGGGCCACCTCGACCGCGCCCCGGTCGATCAGCCGCTGCGCCCCCTCGGGCTCCAGCAGGTCGTGGAGGGCGTCGTAGAGGGGGCGCAGGTAGGGGTCGACCTTGGCCATCAGGTCGCCGGGGAGGAAGCCCAGGCGCTCGCCGGCCTCGACGGCGGGACGGGTCAGGATGATCCGGTTGACCTGGCGGGCCTGCAGGGCCTGCACGGCCAGGGCCACGGCCAGGTAGGACTTGCCGGTGCCGGCCGGCCCGATGCCGAAGGTCACGATGTTGGAGGCGATGGCGTCGGCGTAGCGGCTTCTGCCCGCCGGTCTTCGGGCGCACGGCCCGGCCCCGTGACGAGCGCAGCAGCTCGGAGGTCAGGACCTCCGAGGGCCGGACGTCGCCGTCCATCATGTCGATGGTCCGGTGCGACCTGGACGGCGTCGAGGCCCTGGCCCGACTCGAGCAGGATGATCAGCTCCTCGAAGAGGGCCCCCACCCGCTCGGCGCCGTCGCCCTCGATGGAGATCTCGTTGCCCCGCACGGCGATGCGGACATCGTCGAACGCCCCCTCGACCAGGCGCAGCAACTCGTCGCGCTGGCCGAGCAGGCCGGCCATGAGGTGGTTGCCGGGAACGAGGATTTTGACCTGGGTGCCTGCCACGTGCGTTCTGGACCCGACCCTACCAGCGGGCCGGGGCCGGCGATCCCATGCGCCGCGGCGGCGCCGGGCGGCTCCGGCGGTCAGCCCGGCGGCCAGTCGAAGGTGCGCCCGCCCAGGACGTGCAGGTGGAGGTGGTCCACCGAGTTGAGCGCGTCGGGACCGACGTTGAACACCAGCCGGTAGCCGCGGTCCTCGCCGGCGATCCCCTCGGCCTCGGCCACCGCCCTGGCCGCGGTGAGCAGCGCCGTCACCTCGCCGGCGTCGGCCTCGGCCACCTCGGAGGCGTTCACGATGTGGCGCCTCGGGACCACCAGGACGTGCACGGGCGCCTGCGGGTTGATGTCCCGGAAGGCCACGGTGTGGTCGTCGGTCCGCACGATGTCGGCGGGCACGTCGCCGGCCACGATGGCGCAGAACAGGCAGTCGGCCACCCGCGTCAGCCGCCCCGTTGCTGACCACGCCGTCGGCCCGAGCGTCGACGTGGGCCGCGCCCGTTGCTCCCTTGACCTCGGGTAGAGGTGCTCGAGGCTGCCCGGGGCGATCCGGCTGGCCTCGATGAACCGGTCCACGTCGGCCTCTTGTATGCGGATGACCCGGCCGAACTTGTAGGCCACCAGATCGCCCTCGTCGATGAACCGGTAGAGGCTCCGCAGGGTGATGCCCAGGCGCTCGGAGGCCTCCTTGGTGCTCAACCAGGTGATCGGCTCGGTCATGGTCGCCCCACCGGCCATCAGACGTTGACGAGCAGCCCGAGCTCGTCCAGGCGCGAGCCCATGCTGTCCGGGGTCACCCCGAACAGGCAGGCGATGGCCCGCACGTCCTCGGCCCGGATGGTGATCATCCGGCCGTTGAAGTCCTGGCGGTGGACCTGGATCATGCTCAGGAACCGGCGCAGCAGGTCCCGCTCGGGTCCGCTCACCGTGTGGAGCTTGGTCAGGTCGATGGCCACCTTGTCCGCCCCCGAACCGGCCTGAATGGCCCGGCGGGCGCTGAGGGGCGCCACCTCCTCGGTGGACCGGCGGCACCCCACCGGGTGGCGACCACGTCGTCGGGCGGGAGGAGCTGGTCGACGGGGACGTCGTACAGCTTGGCCAGGCGCTGGAGGCGGGGAACCGAGATGGCCCGCTCGCCCCGCTCGTAGGCACCGAGCACCGACGCCTTGAACTCCTGTTCCGACATGGCCTCGACCGCCTGGAGCGAGAGCCGCATCTGCTTGCGCATGGTCCGCAGGCGGGCCCCGACCGCCTGGGCGTAGGCGATCCGGGCCGCCTCTTCCTGCTCGTCATCGTCGTCGATGCTGGTTGACGCTCTTGTCAATAACCGTCATGCGCACCTCCGGTGAACTGTACCGATCGCCCCTGAGCTCCGGTCCTGCTAACTGTGACGCAGGCACATGTTCGACTACGAGCGATCCGATCACGTACGCCTGCCGGGCGCACGATCGCTCCTCCTCAACAGGAGCCCCTGCCTCTCTACGTAGTAGTTTTGCTCACGGAGCGTGGTTACGCAAGGGTCCGATCACGCCGCTGCGAAGTGCGCACAGGATGGTGCCCGGCCACGACCGCCGCGGTCTCGGCCCGGAGCACCGTCGGGCCGAGCCCCACCGTGCCTGCCGAGCCGGCCAGCTCGTCGTCGTCCCAGCCGCCCTCGGGCCCGACGGCGACGACCGGATGGGCGAGCGAGGGCGGCCCTCCGCCCGGGTGGGCCAGGACCGGCGGCCCGCCCGCGTGCGCGGCCAGCGCCTCCAGCGTGGTGCACCGCGGTGACCTCGGGCAGCCAGGGCTCGCCGGCACTGGGCCGACGCCTCCCGGGCCACCCGGCGCAGCCGCTCGACGGCCCGCTCGGCCCGGTCACCCTCCCAGCGCACCACCGACCGGCGGGACCGGATGGGGACGATCCGGTCCACCCCGAGCTCGGTGAGCTTCTGGACGACCCACTCGGGGCGGTCCCCCTTGGCCGGCACGAAGGCCACGGTGACGACCGGCTCGGGCCGTCGGCTCGGTGGTCACCGCCGACCGTCGGGCCGACCAGGACGGCGCCCGGGTCGGCCGGAGCCTCCGGCGCTCCGGCGCCGCCGGACACCCGGCAGGGGACCCACGATCCGGCGCCGTCGCCGGCCACCACCACCTCGCCGGGCCGCAGACGCAACACGTCGAGCAGGTGGCGGGCGTCGCCCCGGGTCGAGGACGGGGGCGGACGGGTCGTCGACGAAGACCATGGCCTTGGCCGAGACCAGCACGGGGTCGGGGCGGGCGCCGGCGGCGCCCGACGGCTCCGCCCGGCCGCCATGGTCAGCTCAGGGCCGAACGCAGCTTCGAGAAGATCCCCTCGCTCTGCGGGGCCGCGCCCAGGTCCTCGCCCCGGGCCTCGGCCAGCGCGGCCAGGAGCTCCCGCTGCCGGTCGTCGAGGTCGGTCGGGGTGTCCACCTGCACGTGGACGAACAGGTCGCCCCGGCCCCGGCCCCGCAGCTTGGGCACGCCCAGCCCCTTGAGGGGGATGACCGTCCCGGACTGGGTTCCGGCGGCGATGGGCAGGTCCCGGGGGTCGTCCAGGGTCTCGAAGGCCGACGCTCCCGCCCAGCGCGGCCAGGGTCACCGGGACGTGCACCGAGGCGTGGAGATCCACACCGGAGCGCTCGAAGACCGGGATCGGGGTCCACCGACACGTGGACGAACAGCGCGCCGTTGGGCCCACCCCGGAACCCGGCCGGCCCGTGACCGGCCAGGCGCAGGGTCGAGCCCTCGTCCACCCCGGCCGGGATGTCGACGGTCAGCGTCCGGTGCTCGTTGCGCCGTCCCTCCCCCCGGCAGTCGTCGCACGGTTGCTCGATGAACTGCCCGGTGCCCTGGCAGTGCTGGCACGGCACCGCGGTGATCACCTGGCCGAGGATGGACTGGCGCATCCGGCGCAGCTCGCCCGCCCCCTGGCACTCGGGACAGCGGACCGGCCGAGGTGCCCGGGCCGCGCCCCGGAGCCCTCGCAGGTGTCGCAGTGGACCGGGGTCTCCACCTCCACCTGGCGGGCCACGCCGAAGACCGCCTCCTGGAAGGAGAGGCGCAGGACGCATCTCGGCGTCCGGACCCGGCATCGGGCCCGGTCCGGCGGCCGCGCCCGCCGCCCGCGGTCCCGCCCATCCCGTTGAAGAAGGCGTCGAACAGGTCGCCGAGGCCGCCGGCGAAGGGATCGCCCGGCGGCCCCGCCGCCGGCGCCGGCGCCGAAGACCCCCTCGGCGCCGAACCGGTCGTAGCGGGCCCGGCGCTCGGGATCCTTCAGGACCTCGTAGGCCAGGCTGACCTCCTTGAACCGCTCGGCGCTGCCGTCGTCGTCCTGGTTGGCGTCGGGATGGAACTCGCGGGCCTTGGCCCGGTAGGCGCGCTTGAGCTCCTCGTCGGAGGCGTCGCGGCGCACGCCGAGCACCTCGTAGAGGTCGGTGTCGGTCACCGGCTCCGGGCTCCGGCGGGCTCATCGGCCGGCCTCGCTCAGCCGCTCGCCCAGCCGGTCGCCCACCACCCGGGCGGCGGCCAGGGCCAGCGGGTAGTTCATCCGGGTGGGGCCGAGCAGGCCGATGGTGCCGCGCCTCCATCCCGTCGACCGACACCGGCATGACCACGATGGCGCACGATGCCAGCGGCTCCATGCCGTGCTCGGTGCCGATGGCCACGGACAGCCCGGTGTCGAGGATGTCGCGGAGCAGGGTGACCACCACCAGCTGCTGCTCGAGGATGCTCAGCACCGAGCGCACCGTCTCCACCGCGTCGAAGGCCGCCGACCATGCGGGAGGAGCCGCCGACGAAGAGCTGATCGCCGCCCTCCGAGCTTCCCGAGGGAGCGCAGGGCGTCGAGCCCGGCGGCCACCACCGCGTCGATGCGTCGGGTCGCCGGTGCCGGGCACCGTCGGACCCACCTGGGTCAGCGGGACGCCCGAGCGAGTGGGCGGCCAGACGGGCGGCGGCCGTCGGACAGGACGGCGTCGTCGACCTCGTCGGCGAACTCGACCGACTGCTTCTGGACCGCCCCGTCGGCCAGCACCACCACCAGCAGGGCCAGCCGCGGGCCCATGCCCACCAGCTGCACCGAGCGGACGGCCGCCGACTCGTGCGACGGCCCCACCACCATGGCCGTGCAGTCGGTCAGGTCGGCCAGCAGCCCGGACGTCCGCTCGAGCATCATCTCGATCTCGCCGTGGGCGTGCTTGAAGAACTGGCGCACCTGTTGGCGCCCGGTCGGATCGAGCGAGCCCGTGCCGGCCAGGTGGTCGACGAAGAACCGGTAGCCCTTGTCGGTGGGGATCCGCCCGGCGCTGGTGTGGGGCTGGGCCAGGAAGCCCTCCCGTTCCAGGGCGGCCATGTCCGAGCGGACGGTGGCCGACGACACGCTGACGCCCGGGGGCGTCGACCACGTGCTGGGATCCGACCGGCTGGGCCGAGCCGATGTACTCGGTGACCACGGCGTTGAGGATGGCCGCCTTGCGGGCATCGAGCTCGCCGGCGGCTGCGTCCTCGGTTCGGCTGTCGTCAGTGGTCGGCATGGGTGTCCGGTGTGGGCATCGGAGCTCCGTCCGGCCGGTCCGGCCGGAATCGAGGTGCCCCGTGTTGGCACTCCACTCTAGTGAGTGCTGAACCGTTCCGGGCTGCCATCGGCCCCGCCGGCCGAATTCCCCGGTCCGGCCCCGTCGGGGCCGGGGTCACGCCGTGGCCACGAACATCCGCTGGGTCATGGCCGGCCCGAGGGCGATGGTGGACCCGCCGACCTCCAGGGTCAGGGTGCCGTCGGGGGCCCGGGCCTGGATGAGCGCGGTGGTGCCCGGGGTCAGGCCGTGGTCGCCGAGGTAGGAGAGGGAGGCCGAGTCGTGCTCCACGCTCTCGGTGATGCGCTCGAGGCGGATCCGGTCTCCGGGCTGGGCCTCGGCCAGCCGGCGCTGCTCCGGGGCCGACCGGCTCGACGCCGGGGATGGGATTGCCGTGCGGGCAGGTGGTCGGGTTGCCGAGGAGCACCACCAGCCGGTCCTCGACGTCGTCGGAGATCACGTGCTCCCACCGCCCGGCCTCGAGGTGGGCCTTGTCCCAGTCGAGCCCGATGATGTCCACCAGCAGGCGCTCGGCCAGGCGGTGCTTGCGGACGACACCCTGGGCCAGCGCGGCACCCTTTGGGGTCATGGCGATCTGGCGGGAGCTGCGCACGATGAGGTCGTCGGCCTCGAGGCGGTCGAGCATCTCCGAGACCGAGGGGGCCGCCTTGCCCAGTCGTTCGGCCAGGCGGGCCTGGATCACCGGGATTCCCTCTTCCTCCAGGGCGAAGATGGTCTCGAGGTACTCCTCGACCGGGCGGATGGAAGCGGTCCAGCACGCGGTCGATCCTACGGGACCAGGGCTGCCGCCGTTTCGGGTCCGGCTCCCTCCGGGGGAGGGCCGGGCACGACGGTCCGCGGCCCTTCCCCGCCCGGCGTGCCGGCCGGCGGCGGGCTACCGTGGAAGCCGTGGAGTCCAGCCCCAGGCCCGATCCGGTCGAGAAGAGGCCCGGTCCGGTCGACCGGGAGGAGCCCGGCTCCTCCGCCGAGGCCGGGCCGCCGGAGGCCGTCGGCGCCCCGGGGGCCGGTGGCGACGGGTCGGCGCCGGTGGCCGCCGAGTGGGGTGGGGTGGCCGAGCACGCCGGCGAGCGGGGTGGGGTGGCCGACGAGCGGGACGGGGTGGCCGACGATGCCGCACCCGGCGATGCCGCCGATGCCGCCGATGCCGAGGCCGACGACGCCGGCGAGCAGGCCGCAGGGAGGGACCCCCTGCGCTTCAGCAACTGGATGAAGCGCTCGGCCACCGGCGCGGTCATGACCGGCATCGCCGTCGGGCTCAAAGAGGCCCTCCAGCCCCAGCGGAAAGAAGTGCCGTTCGTGATCGAGGGGCGGGAGGACCCGTGGACGAGGACAACCCCATCCAGCTCCACTTCGACCCGGACAGCCCGGAGGCCACCGTGGCCATCATCCGTCGGCCGGCTGCCGGTCCGGACGAACCTCCTCCGTCTTGAGCCGGTGGCGTCGGTGGCGGCCCATGGCCACCGCCAGCTTCCCGGCCGACCCGTCGGCCAGCAGCACCACACCGGTGCCGTAGGCCAGGCCGGCCAGGGCGTCGGTCGGGTAGTGCCAGTGCAGCAAGACCACCGCCACCGACATCCACAGCCCGAACAACGCGGCCACCACCACGGTGGCCGGGCGCCAGCGGGGTGGGACGGCCAGCACGGCCACGGTAGCCAGGGCGGCGGCACCGACCGTCGAGCCCGAGGGGTAGGAGTACACCCCGCCCAGAGTCCGGCCCACCGCCGGCTTGACCAGCAGCTCACTGGTGATCAGGGCCACGGCCGGGCCCACGAGGCAGGCCGCCGCCCGGTAGCGGTCGCGACGGAAGACCGCCGCCGCGGCCAGGGCCGAACCGGCCAGCGTGACCGCCGGATAGCGCAACCAGGTCACCCGCGTGAACCACCCGCCGCCACCGCCCGGCACCAGGTCGAGGATCCAGCGGTCCACCGGGACGCCGGTGGTCCGGTGGGCGACGCACAGGCCGACCACGGCCACGACCACCACCAGTCCCGCCCCGGTGGCCAGCTCGACCGCCGACTGCCGCTCCCGGCGCCGACGGGGGCCGTCATCCCCCCCGGCGGTCGGACGGGCCGCCGCACCACGGGCCGCCGCGCCACGGGCCGCCGGGATGTCGGCCGCGTCCAGTGGACTCACCACCTCGTCAAACCTACCCCTCGCTCCGGCCACTACCCCGTCGGGCCGGTCCCGATCGTGTCCCGGCCGGCCCGCGAACGCTAACCTTGCCCATCCTCCCCGCCCGGCCCGACATCGTCACCGAACCGGCGCGGACCGGGGTTCGCGGTACCGGGCCGGACCGGCCGGCGGGAGGGCCGGGGTGACCACCCGGCTGGCCCTGGCCACCGTGGCCGTGGCCCTGCCCATGGGCCAACAGGTGTACGAGGAGGAGCTCGGCCGGAGGGCGGCGGAGGAGCTCGGACCGGACTGGCGGGTGGACCGGATCGTGGTGAGGACGCTCCGTTCGCCCCTCCCGGGGACGGTGCGTCTCCCCTCACGGCTGCTCATCGCGGCGTCACCGGCGCTCCGGCGGAGTGCCGGCCGGGTGATCTACCGCGGCCAGGAAGTGGTCCACCGGATGGACCTGCGCCTGCCACCGGCCCCGGGGACCGAGGTGCTGACCGTGCACGACATCGTGCCGCTGCGCTTCCCCGACGAGGGCCGCCTGCCGTCCGACGCCGTGGCCACCGCCCGGCGGGCGGCGGTGGTCATCTGCCCGTCGCAATTCGCGGCCGACGAGGTGGCTTCGGGCTTCGGCGTGGCCTCGCCCGTGGCCATCCACAACGGGGTGGACGAGCGGTTCTTCGGAGCCCCGCCCCTGCCCGAGGCCGACCTGGCCGCCCGGGGCATCAGGGCGCCGTTCGTCCTCCATGCCGGGGGGTGCACGGAGCGCAAGAACCTGGCCGGTCTGGCCGACGCCTGGCCGCGGGTCCGGTCGGCCCGACCGGAGGCCATGCTGGTGCTGATCGGCCCCGAGGACGATCGACGAGACCGCCTCTTCGGTCCGCTGCCCGGCACGGTGCGCCTCGGACGGGTGGACGATGCCACCGTGCCGGGACTGATGGCCGCGGCCGCCGCCGTCGTCGTCCCGTCGGTCTACGAGGGCTTCGGCCTGCCCGCCCTCGAGGCCATGGCCGTGGGGGTGCCCGTGGTGGCCGCGGCCCGGAGCTCGCTGCCCGAGGTGTGCGGCGACGCCGCCTACCTGGTGGAACCGGACGGTCCCGGCCTGGCCGAGGGGATGGTGGCCGCCCTGGAGGGCGGACCCGGCACCGGGTCGATGATCGAGCGGGGCCGGCGGCGGGCGGGGACCTTCACCTGGGAGGCCAGCGTGGCCGCCCATGCCGCGGTGTGGAGATCCTGTGCGTCGTGACGCGACCGCACGCGCCGGGTCCGAGGTGGCAGAGTGGCCTTCCGCGTCGGGAGGGCCACTCCATGAAGCTGGTGACCAACGTCCACAGCACCGTTCCCATGGGTGGCGTGGAGTGGAACGTGTACCAGGTGAGCCGCGAGCTCGCCCGCCGCGGCCACCAGGTCGACCTCCTCTACCGCGAGGCCGGCTCACTCGTCCCTGACTTCTCGAAGTTCTGCCGGTCGGTGACCAAGGTGCCCGAGGTCGACTACTGGTACCCGACCGGCCGGAGGGGACGGCCCAAGCAGATGGCCATGGTGGTGCCCGCCGCGCTGGCCACGGTGTGGCGGCGACCGGACCTCATCTACGGCAACCGGATCATGTCCACCGGCTGGGCCATCCCGGCGGGCAAGGTGGTCGATGCCCCGGTCGTCTGTCACGAGCACGGGTTCACCGACCACCTCAGCCAGCGCCGCATCGACATGCTCAACCGTCATGTCGGCCGGTTCGTCATGGTCTCGCAATTCGTGGCCGACCAATGGCTCGCACAGGGCCTGGACCCCGGCAAGACCGACGTGGTCTTCAACGGGATCGACCCGGCCGAGTACCCCCTCGGCGGAGCCGACCAGCGGGCGGCGGCCAGACAGGCGCTGCACATCGGCGACCGGCCCTTCGTCGTCACCTACTTCGGTCGCCTCGACCGCGAGAAGGGGGTGCACGTGCTGCTCGACGCGTGGCGCCGGCTCGGTATGGGTCCCGGCGAGGGGGAGCTGCTGGTGGTGGGTTCACCCACCGTCCACCGCGACGCCGCCGCCTACCGGTCGGAGCTGCGGGCCATGGCCACCGACAACGTGCGGTTCATACCGGGGCAACGCGACGTGGTCACCCCCCTGCACGCCGCCGACGTGGTCGTGGTGCCGTCGGTCTGGCAGGAGCCGTTCGGGCGGACGGTCATCGAGGCCCTCTCCACCGGTCGACCGGTGGTGGCCTCACGGGTGGGCGGCATCCCCGAGATCCTGTCCGGACCCCTCGGGCGCTTCCTGTTCGAACCGGAGGATGCCGGGGAGTTGGCGGAGCGGCTGGGCGGCCTCACCCGGTGGCAGGACGTGGAGCCCGAGCTGGCCGTCCGGTGCCGATCACGGGTACTCGAGCAGTTCACGCTGGACCGCATGGTCGACGGGATCGAATCGGCCTTCCGGTCGGTGCGGTGACCGTCACCGACCGAGCCGGCGGTCACCGCCCTCACGGCGGTCGGCGCGGGCCAGGCTGATCCCGGCCCAGACACCCGAGAGCGTGGCGGCCACGACCACCCCGGTCCGGAGGAGGGCCCCGCCGGTGGACCGGACGGCGCGGGCCGGGTCTCTGTGGGCGGGGCTCTTCCACGAGGCCGACACCCGCTCACCGATGGAGACGACCGCCCCGCCGATCGACGCCGACAGGTAGCGCCGGACGATGGGCCGGGTGAGGCCGAAGTTCCTGATCAACACGATGAGGTGGTTCTTCTGGGCCCAGTAGGCGTAGCGCAGGTCGAACCTCTTGCCCTTGGCGTAGGGCGCGGCGAGATGCTCGACCACCGCGTCGGGCGTGTACACCAGCCGGAAGCCGGCGTGGGCCACCCGCAGGCACAGATCGGTCTCCTCGCGCACGCAGGTCCCGCCGTAACCGTCGTGGATCCCGCCGATCCGGTCGAGGACCGAGCGCCGGAAGGACATGTTGGCCCCCAGGAGATGGTCGACGGACACCGGCCGGCCCGGATCGGCAGCGAAGTTCCCGGTGATGGTGCCGTCCGGCTGGAGCCGGCCGATGGCGTCGACCCCCTCTTCGAGCTCGCCGGGCTGACCACGGATCTGGCGGCCACCGACCGCCCCCACCTCCGGGTCCTCATAGAGGGGCAGGAGGCGCTCCAGCCATTCGGGTTCGGCGAAGGCATCGTCGTCGACGAAGGCGAGGACCTCACCGGAGGCCAGCCGGTAGCCGAGGTTGCGGGCGGTGGCCATGGCCCCCATGCCCGCGTTGCACCTGGCGTAGGTGACCGTCGGGTACCGGTCCCGCACCAGCCGCTCGGTCTGGTCGTCGGGCGAGGAGTCGACGACCAGGATCTCGACGGGAGGCCGGGTCTGGGCCAACAGGTGCTCGATGCACCGGGCCACGAAGGCCGGCCGCTGGTAGGTGATGATGACCACCGAGGCGGTCGGGGTGCTCATCCGACCGGGGCCACGACCGGGTCCGGCACCCGCGCCGTGCGCAACCAGGTCGGCGCCCCGACGATGGCCGGCGGTCTGCGGACGGGGGTCAGGAGTGTGGTCAGGTGGGGGTGCCGGCAGCGCTCGAGCCAGCGGTCGATCTCCTTGCCCCAGTCGACCTCGTCGACGTGGCCGGAGGAAGCAGCCTTGCTCCGCATCTCGGCCTCCGACCTGACCCACGAGAAGTGCCAGATCCCCTCGTGGGGCCGGATGGCCTCGTCGACCCGGGTATGGCGTGGATGGGCGGGGTCGGTGTTCCGGCGCCGGAAATCGACCCGCCAAGTGGGCACGTCGCACTGGCGGGCCAACCTGAGGGTGGTACCGGCCTTCACGGCCATCGGCCCCGGGTAGCCGGCCGATATCCCCCACATCCGGCGGCACCGTTCGAGGTAGAGCCGGCCTCCCACATGTCCGTACAGCCATCTGGCCGGGTAGTCGAGGGCGGACCTGCCCTCGGAATGGGCGCGGGCGATGGCCGCCACGAAGCGGTCGGGATCTCCCAGCACCTCGTCGGTGTCGATCTGCACGACCCAGTCGACGTCGTCGCCCAGTGCCGCCACCCCGGCGTTGCGCTCCAGCGTCTCGGCCTCCAGCGGGGCGAGGCCGGTGTCGTGGAAGTCCCCGGGGAGCAGCACCACCTTGCCTTCGCCGTCCATCCGGTCGACCACCTCCAGGCAGTGCCCGATGGGCAGCGGCCGGTTGGTCCAGCTCAGCCCGGCCTCGTCGTAGACCACCACGATGCGTTGGGCGATAGCGTAGATGGAGCGGATGCTCTGCTCGAGATAGGCGGGGTCGCCCAGCAGGAAATAGGCACCGAGCCGGAGGGAGACCGGCCTCGTCGGCGATCCCGCTGGAGTCGCGCCGGCGGAAGGGGAGATTTCGGTCATTGCCTCGCAAAACGTACACGACCCCCACCGCCCACCCGTTGCTCAACATGCACCCGTTGCCTGCCGATGATGAGGGGCATGCCCGCGGCGCGCCCACCGAGCGACAGGACCTGACATGAAGGCCACACCGGTCTGGTTCGGGCCGCCTGCGCGCCCGTTGTTCGGGTTCGTCCACTGCCCCGCCGGCGGCCGGGCCCGGGGAACGGTGGTCATGTGCGGCCCCCTGGGCCGCGAGCTGGCCAACGCCCAGCCGGCCCTGCAGGCGCTCGCCGATCAGCTGGCCGGGGCCGGGGTGGCGGTGTTGCGGTTCGCCTATGCGGGCACGGGCGATTCGGCCGGGGACACCGACGGACCCGCCCGGGTGCCCGACTGGCTGGCCAGCATCGACGAGGCCGTGTCGTTCGCCCGCCGCTCGTCGGAGGGCCCGGTGGTCCTCCTCGGGATGCGGATGGGAGCCCTCCTGGCCATCGAGGCGGTGGCCCGGGGCACGGTGGCCGACCACCTGGTGGCCTGGGACCCGTGGGCGACCGGTCGGGAGTTCCTGCGGGTCGAGCGCGCCCTGTTGGCCACCGGCTACGGAGCCCCGCAGGCCGGGGACGGGTCGGTGACCGGTCCGGCCTTCACCTACTCGGCGGAGACGGTGGGCGATCTCTCCTCCCTCGAGCTGGCCACCGCCGACTGGTCGAAGGTCCGTCGCGCCCTGGTGGCCGTGCGCACCGAGGGGCGGGGACGGGGGACGGCCGGCGACGGTTCGTCCCCCCCGCCGGTCGACTGGATCGAGGTGGACGGACAGCCCGACCTCCTCGACGTCCCGCCCCAGCAGCTCACCCTTCCGGTCACCACCATCAAGACCATCGCCGACTGGACGTCCCGCGTCCTCGACGGGCCCGAGACCCGCTTCGAGGTCGAGCCGGCCGCCTCGGCCGAGGTGGCCCGCACCCCCGACGGCCGGGCCGTCACCGAGCGGGCGGTCTGGCTGGGTCCGAACTCCCTCTTCGGTATGGTCACCGAGCCGGCCGCCGACGGTGAGGACCGGGCCCCGACGGTGGTGTTCCTCTCCGCCGGTGCGCTCGACCACGCCGGAGCCGGCCGGATGTGGGTCGAGCTGGCCCGTCGGTTTGCCGGCCACGGCCTCCGGTGCCTCCGGTTCGACATCGACGGGGTCGGGGAGACATTCGGCCGCCCGGACCTGCCCCGCCAGGAGCCCAAGCCCCCCGAGGCCATCGACGACGTGGTCGACGTAGCCGGCGCCCTGGGCGATCCGGAAGCCCGAGGGCTGGTCTTCGTCGGCCTGTCCTCGGGCGGCTATCACGCCATCGAAGCCGGCCTCCGCCTGCACCCCCTGGCCGTGTGCGCCATCAATCCGGGGATCACCGGCTGGGTCCCCGACATCGAGCTGGGCGCCATCGACTCCCGCCGCCTGGCCTACCGGGCCATGCCCCCCGGCCTGCGCGACCTGTCCGTCAGGCATGCGCGGGTGGCCCGGCGGGCGTGGCAGGCACTGTGCCAGGTGCGGGTGCGGTGGTCGCCCATCCATCCCGTGGCCGGGGTGAGCAGGCGGGGCATCCCCGTGCTGCTCATCGTCAGCGAGATCGACGCCCGGGAGTTCGAGCCCTCCCTCTACTGGTCGGTGGTCCGGCGGCGGCTCCGCCGGCGCCGGCTGCTGGACGTCGAGGTGGTCCGGGGCGAGGACCATTCGCTGTACACGGTCGAGGGCCAGGTCGAGGCCTATCCCCTCCTGACCCGGTGGATCCTGGACCGGTTCGGCGACGCCCCCCGATCCTGAACCCGCGCCGGCGGAGCCGGGTCCGGTCAGATGGCGTCGGCGAAGCCGGGTCCGGTCAGATGGCGTCGGCGAAGCCGCGCTCCATCTGCTCGAAGATGACCGCCCCGCCCACGAAGGCGGCGATGGGCACCACGACGGCCAGGACGGTCTCCCACAGATGCGGGGCCGGCTGACGGACGCAGCGACCACTGGAACTCCTGGAGCAGCCACGTCAGCGGGTTGAGGTCGTAGACGACCCGGTACTTGGAGGGCACGTTCTTGATGGCGTAGGCGATGGGGCTGGCGAACAGCAGGAACTGCAGGAAGAAGGGGACGAAGTAGTTGACGTCGCGGTAGCGGACGGTGAGGGCCGCCGTCACCAGTCCCACGCCGCTGGCCAGCAGGATGAACATGCACGTCCACAGCGGGGCGAGGACGACGGCGATCCCCGGATTGACCCCGAAGGCGATCATGAGGACGATGAGGAACGCCATCGACACCAGGAAGTCGACCAGGCACGAGTAGACCACGGCCAGCGGCACCAGCATCCGGGGGAAGAAGACCTTGGACACCAGGTCCCGGTTGGAGATGAGGGAGGTCTGGGCCCGGGTGATGATCCCGCTGAACAGGTTCCAGGCCGACACCCCGGCGAAGATGAAGACGATGGGCTTGGTCGCGCCCGTAGGAGAGGTGGGCCACCTCGTGGAAGATGAGCACGAAGACCAGCGCGGTCAGCAGCGGCTGGAGGACCACCCAGACCACCCCGAGGAGGGTCTGGCGGTAGCGGAGGGTGACGTCGCGGGCGCCGAAGCGGTAGAGGACCTCGCGGGCCTCCCACAGCTCGGAGACCTTGGGGATGGCGAACTTCTTGGGTGGGGTGATGACGATGGTGGCCATGGGTCCTCAGCGCTGCGAGAAGTCGAAGTCGGGGAAGACGATGCCCCGGTCGGTGGCGTCCGGGGTGGTCGGGTTGGGGATAGGGGGTGACGGGAAGGACCTGGAAGTGGCAGGCCTGCTCCCAGATGTCGGTCGGGTGGCCGCCGGCGTGGATCATCATGTCGACGGTATAGGCGCCGGGCTTGAGCCACGGTGTCCGCAGGACCAGGCGGCCCTCGTTGTCGGTCGCCGGGTCGAGCCAGAAGTCGACCACCCGGGAGTCGCACTGGGCGATCACCATCCCGTCCTCGTTGTTGACGAAGCACGAGACGTGGTAGCGGCTGCCGAAGGCCGGGTTGGCCCCCACCGAGAAGTCGACCGCCACCTCGTCGCCGGGCTTGGTGATGTCGCTGGCCACGCTCACCTCGTCGAAGCGGAGCTCGCCGGTGCCGGGACGGAAGGCCGCCTCCTTGAGCATCGGTGCGATGCGGGCGAAGCTCCGCTTGTACTCCTCCATGGCCTGCTCGACGGTGCCGTGGAGGACCAACCGACCGCTGTCGAGGTAGAGGGCCGAGCTGCACAGGTCGGACACCGTCTGCAGCTGGTGGCTGACCACCAGCACGGTGCGACCGTCACGGGCCACCTCTCGCATCTTGCGGAGGCACTTGGCCTGGAAGTCCGAGTCCCCCACGGCCAGCACCTCGTCGACGACCAGGATCTCGCTGTCGAGATGGGCGGCCACGGCGAAGGCCAGCCGGATGTACATGCCGGTCGAGTACCGCTTGACCTGGGTGTCGAGGAACTTCTCCGTCCCGGCGAAGTCGACGATGGCGTCGAAGCGCTCCTTGATCTCCTTGCGGCGCATGCCGAGCAGGGTCCCGTTGAGGTACACGTTCTCCCGCCCGGTGAGCTCGGGGTGGAAGCCGGTGCCCACCTCGAGCAGGCTGCCCACCCGGCCCCCGAGCTCGATCCGGCCGGTGGTGGGAGCGGTGATCCGGTTGATGATCTTGAGCAGCGTGCTCTTCCCGGCCCCGTTGCGGCCGATGATCCCGACCACCTCGCCCCAGGACACCTCGAAGCTGACGTCATGGAGGGCCTCGAACTCCTCGGCCACCTTCTTGGCCTTGGACTGCCTGACCTTCTTGATCACCGCCTCTGCGGCTGTGGTGACCTGGTCCTCCCGGGTGTAGATCCGGTAGGTCTTGGAGAGGCCGGAGACAGAGATGGAGGTGCCCTTGGACACTGCCGACACGTTAGACGTCAGTTGTTGGAGCACAGAGCAACCTCGTTGGCACAGCGATGCGATGCACTTGGGATCGACCAGTCAGTCGTCCAGCTTGAGCGCGGAGACGAAGGCCTCCTGGGGAACTTCCACCCTTCCGATGTTCTTCATCTTCTTCTTGCCCTCTTTCTGCTTCTCGAGCAGCTTGCGCTTTCTGGTGATGTCACCGCCGTAGCACTTGGCCAGCACATCCTTCCGCCTGGCCTTTACCGTCTCGCGGGCGAGGACCCGCCCGCCGATGGCGGCCTGGATGGGGACGTCGAACATCTGTCGGGGGATGAGCTCGCGCAGCTTCTCGGTCATGCGCCGGCCGTAGAAGTCGGCCTGCGAGCGGTGGACGATGGTGGAGAAGGCGTCCACCGGGACGTGGTTGATCAGCAGGTCGACCTTGACCAGGTCGGCGGTGGCGTATCCCTCGGGCTCGTAGTCGAGGCTGGCATAGCCCTTGGTCCGGCTCTTCAACTGGTCGAAGAAGTTCACCACCACCTCGGCCAGCGGGATGGCGTAGACGAACTCGACCCGCTCGGGCGACAGGTACTCCATCTTCACCATCTCCGCCCGCCGGCTCTGGCACAGGTCCATCACCGTCCCGGTGTACTCGGCGGGCGTGAGGATGGTGGCCCTGAGCATGGGCTCGTCGACATGGTCGAGCGAGGCGGGATCGGGCAGCTCGCTGGGATTGTCGACGTCCACCCGGGTGCCGTCGTTCAGGTAGGCCTGGTAGGCGACGGACGGGGCCGTGGCGATGAGGGAGAGGTCGAACTCCCGCTCGAGCCGCTCGCGGACGATCTCCATGTGCAGCAACCCCAGGAACCCGCAGCGGAACCCGAACCCGAGGGCGCGTGACGACTCGGGCTCGTAGGTGAAGCTGGCGTCGTTGAGCCGGAGCTTCTCCAGCGCGTCGCGCAGGTCGGGGAGCTCGTCGCCGTCGATGGGGAAGAGCCCGCAGAACACCATCGGCTTGGGATCGCGGTAGCCGGCCAGCGCCGCCCCGGCCGGATGGGCGGTGGTGGTCACCGTCTCGCCGGAGCGGGCCCCGCCGACGTCCTTGATCCCGGCGATCAGATAGCCCACCTCGCCGGGGCCGAGCTCGTCCACCGGCACCGTGGCCGGGGTCCGGATGCCGATCTCCTCGATCTCGTGGTTGCTGGCCGCCTGCATGAAGCGCAGCCTGTCCGTCCCCACCAGCGTGCCTTCCACCACCCGGATGGAGCTGACCACACCGCGGTACTGATCGTAGGCCGAGTCGAAGATGAGGGCCTGCAGGGGGGCGGCGGGGTCCCCGGTGGGAGCCGGGATCCGGGCCACGATGGCATCCAGCAGCTCGGGGACTCCCTGACCCGTCTTGGCCGAGATGTGCATGATGGTCGCCGACTCGATCCCGAGGACCTGTTCGATCTCCGCCGCGCACCGGTCGGGGTCGGCGGCCGGCAGATCGATCTTGTTGAGCACGGCCAGGATCTCGAGGTCGTTGTCGAGGGCCTGGTAGCAGTTGGCCAGGGTCTGGGCCTGGATGCCCTGGGAGGCGTCGACCAGCAGCACCGCCCCCTCGCAGGCGGCCAGCGAGCGGCTGACCTCGTAGCCGAAATCGACATGGCCGGGCGTGTCGATCAGGTGGAGGGTGTGGTCCCCCCACGACACCCGCACGTTCTGGGCCTTGATGGTGATCCCACGCTCACGTTCGATGTCCATCGAGTCGAGGTACTGCTCACGCATCAGGCGGGGGTCGACGGCCCCGGTCAGCTCCAGGATGCGGTCCGAGAGGGTCGATTTGCCGTGATCGACGTGGCTGATGATGGAGAAGTTGCGGATGCGGTCGATGGGAAGCACGGAACGGCCAGCGTACCCAAGCCGTCGAACCGGCCGTCCGACCCGGCCGCCGGAGGCGCCGGCGTGGCGTCCGGGGCTGCGGGCCCGACACCCCGGACGGGGGGAGGACGGGAGGGCTGCTATCCTCGGGGACTTCCGGAACCGGGCCCTATGGGGCCGCCGGAGCCAGCTCTCCGCACCGGCGGTGGCCGCGCCAGCGCCCACCGCCGACCGCACCAGGACGACAAGGGACCAGAGAAGGACCATTCGTGGCAAACATCAAGAGCCAGATCAAGAGGAACCGCCAGACCGTCAAGCGCCAGGCCCGCAACAAGGCGGTGCGGTCGGAGCTGCGGACACGCACCAAGCGGGCCATGTACGCCATCGAGACCGGGGCGGAGGACACCGACGAGTCGCTGCGGCTGGCCATCAAGCGGATCGACAAGGCCGCCGCCAAGGGTGTGATCCACAAGAACCAGGCCGCCAATCGCAAGTCACGGCTGATGAGCCGGGCGGCGCGGGCGGCCGAGGGCTGACCGCACCACCGCCGCCACCCCCCCCCGCCGGATCAGCCCGGGTAGTAGTAGTAGGGCTGGTCGCAGCGGTAGCCGTGGGTCGGACCGTTCAACGGGGGGTCGTCGAGGCGCTGGTACTTGCCGTTCTCGATGCGGGCGATGATGTAGCAGTTGGTCGGGACCTTGCCCGCCGGGTTGGCCGGGCCCACCAGGTAGCCCCCCGAGAAGGACGTGATGTGCCGTAGTGCCTGGAGGACCGAGCCGCGGCTCGGATCGGGCCCGGCGGCCTTCAGCGCCTGGCTGAACATCTCGGCCGACAACCAGCCGTACAGGGTGTAGAGGTCGGCGTGGAAACCGGGGGACGCCTTCTGCACCCAGTCGAGGAACGTGTTCACCGCCGGCAGTCCGGGCGCGTCCTCGCCGAGGTAGAGGGCGGTGTTCTGCTCCATGTAGGCCCCGTCGATGGCCGCGGCTCCCCCGGCGTTGGGCACCAGCTCTTCGCTGTAGGTCGAACCTCCGAACACGATGACCGGGTGGAAGTCCTGTTGGTTGAGGGCCTGGACGACGGCGGCGGCGTAGTTCTCAGGCATCTGCTCCATGAAGAGGATCTTGACCCCGGCGTTCTTCATGTCCACCACGTACTGGGTGAAGTTGGTGGTGGAGATGTCGAAGGTGGGGTCGTAGATCACCTTGTACCCGAGGTGCTCCATGGCCGCCTTCTCGGCCGTCCACTTGACCTCGGCCGACGGCTCGTCGGCCACCAGTGCGCCCGCATCCTTGACGTCATCGGGGAACTTCTTCTGGAAGTAGACCAGCGGCCCGAGGATCCACCCGTTGGGCGTGGGGGCGGGGCTGAAGGAGTTGGGCAGATCGGCGGTGGCCAGATCGAGGGAGACGGTGACGTTGGGCACCTGGGGGTTGGCCTTCAGGACGACACCGCCGAAGTTGTCGAACAGGGAGAAGCTGCCCACCATGGCGAAGTCCTTCTCGACGTCCTCTTGGGTCTCGTCCTTGTTGGGGGCGCCGGCGTACTGGTCGTCGCTGCTGTCCACGATGATCCGGCGACCGTTGATCCCACCCGTCGAGTTCACGTAGTCGGCATAGGCCTCGGTGCCGACGGCGGCACCCTTGAAGATCCCGTCCAGCAGCGTGGAGACGTTGCCCACCGTCACCGTCGTGGCCGTGAGGCCGGTGCGGTCGCTGAAGGCCGCCTTGGGGATGGCCGCCTTGGTCGACGAGGCGTCGTTGGCATTGACGCTGTTGGTCGACGAGCAGGCGGCCAGCGCGGCCGCCAGCAGCACCACGCCCAGCGCCGCCACCAACTTCGGACCTCGAACCGCCGGTGCGGCCACACCGACCGGTCGGTGCTCCAAGGTGGAATCCATGGTCTCTCCCCCTGTTTCGGTGAGCCCACCGGCGGATGCCCGATCCGTCCCCCCGGCCGACCCGATGGGTACGACTCTAGAGACTGCCGGCTCCCCCTGCTCGTCAGGCGCTCATCCGGCCCCGGTACGGCCCCCCGGTCCCGTCCCGTCCTCCCGCTTGTGCATGGCCGCGATGCGGGCCCGCTCCATGTTGACGAACTCACCCACCGCCTCCACGGTGACGATGCCGTTCTGGATGAGGTGGCCCCGGCTGTGCGTCCGGCGATCGTCCTGGTCGGTGACCCACGCCTCGAACAACGCCGGCTGGGCGACGAGGGTCGGCTTGAGGTAGCGGATCGACAGGTTGACCGTGGGGCCGGCGCCGGCGGCGACGACGTTGGCCGCCGTCAACATGATGTCGAACGCCCCGGCCAGCACCGCCCCGTGCACGCAGCCGGGTGCACCTTCATAGGCGGCGGTGAACTCGGCCCGTCCGATGGCCTTGGGCGGGTCGAACTCGACGACGACGGGCACGGCCAACGGGTTGCAGGCGCCGATGACCACGTCGAAGGGCATGGCCGCGGCCAGGGTGTCGGCGTCGGCGGGGCCGACCGAGTCCTCGGAGAACCGGGCGAACGGCGCCGGGCCGGCGGCGGGCACGAATCCTCCGAGCTGGTCGGCCAGGGCCGCGGCCCGGCGGGCCACGTCGGCCAGCAGGTCGGGCGGCGCCGCAGACGTCACCGTGACCTCGGTGAGCCGGCGCACGGCCGCCGCCAGCTCCACCCGTCCCGGGCTGCTCCACGGCTTGTCCACCGGACCGGGCCCGGAGACCGGCTCAGTCATCGTCGCCCCCGAAGCGCTCGAGGTAGGTGGCGTGGGCGTCGAGGGCCGACAGCATGTCCCCGGCGGGGCCCGACGGCACCCGCAGTACGACCTCTTCGACCCCCAGGGCCCGGTAGCGGGCCAGCTTCTCGTCGCTGGGCACGGTGCCGAACGGCACCACCCGGATCTGTCCCGGATCGCGGCCCCGGTCCTCGACGGCCCGGCGGAGCCGGGGCAGGGCCTCGGACAGACCCGATCCCCCGATCGGCATCCATCCGTCGGCGTACTCGGCCACGGCCCCGAACACGGAGGGGTTGGCCCCCCCGCCCACGAGCGTGGTGATCCGCGGCTGCTGGACGGGCTTGGGCCAGCTCCAACATGCATCGAGGGAGACGTGGGCGCCGTGGAACTCGGCCCGGTCCTGCGACCACAGGGCCTGCATGCACAGGATGTTCTCGCGGGCGATGGCGCGCCGGTCGGCGAAGGGCACGCCGTGGTCGGCCGCCTCCTCGCGGTTCCATCCGAACCCGATGCCGAGGACCACCCGCCCGCCGCTCAGGTGGTCGAGGGTGGCCAGCTGCTTGGCCAGCACGATCGGGTCGTGCTGGGCCACCAGTACGACCCCGGTGCCGAGCAGGATGCGCCGGGTGACCGAGGCCGCGGTGGCCAGGGCCACGAGGGGATCGAGGCTGCGCCGGTAGTCGTCGACGGACACCCCTTCGACCAAGGCCGGCGGCTGGTCGGCCCGCACCGGGAGGTGGGTGTGCTCGGGCAGGTACAGCGAGCGGAAGCCGCGGTCCTCCGCCTCCCGGGCCAGGGCCGCCGGCGGCATGGCCAGGTCAGTGAGGAAGGCGGTGATCCCGAGGCGCACGGGCCGTCAGCCGTCCAGGCCGGCGGAGAGCCGCGCGCCCGGATTGATGTCGGGGTCGGCGAAGAGGGCGGCGAAGGCCGCCTCCTCACGGGCCCGGGCCTCGGCGATCCGCGGCCGGTGACCGGCTGTCATCAGTCGCTTGATCTCACGGGTGGCGTGGGGGGCGAACGAGGCGATCCGCCGGGCCAGGTCCAGGGTGTGGCCCAGCACCGTCCCCTCCGGGCACACCCGCAGGGCCAACCCCGCGGCCACGGCCTGGCCGGCGTCGATCCACTCCGACGCCAGCAGCAGGGCCGACGCCTGCTGCCAGCCCATCCGTTCGGGGAGCAGCCAGCTGCTGCCCGCCTCGGGCGGCACCCCCAGCTCGGCGAAGGGGACGCGCAGCCGGGCCCGCTCGTCCATCAGGACCAGGTCGACATGGGCCAGCAGGGTGCAGCCGAGCCCCACGGCCACACCGTTGACCGCGGCCAGCAGGGGCTTGTCGAAGGAGACGGCGACGTCCATCAGCCCCTGGAAGCCCGACCCCGCCTCGGGCCCTGCGCCCCCGGTGGCCATGGCCGCCATCTCGCGGAGGTCCTGGCCGGCGGTGAAGGCCTTGCCCCGCCCGGTCAGGACCACCGACCGGATCCGGTCGTCGGCCAGGGCGCCGGAGAGCGCCCCGGTCACTGCGCCGTACATGGCGGCATCGAAGGCGTTGAGGACCTCGGGCCGATCGAAGGCGATCAGCCGGACGCCGGCGTCGTCCTCCACATCGACCCGGCTCCCGCTCACGGGCGGACGACCTGGCCGCCGTCGACATTGAAGACGTGGCCGGTGATCCACGAGGCCTCGTCGGACAGCAGGAACAGGCACATCCCCACCAGGTCCGAGGTCTCACCCTGGCGTTTGAGGGCCAGGGAGGCGAGGATCGGCTTCATGAAGGCATCGGGCACCACCGTGCGGGACGCCTCGGTGTCGATGGGTCCGGGGGCGATGGCATTGATGCGGATGTTGTCGCCCCCGAGCTCGTGGGCCAACTGCTGGGTGATCGAGTTGACCCCGGCCTTGGCCAGGCCGTAGAAGCCGGCGTACAGGTAGGCGGCCGTGGAGGACTGGTTGACCACGGCCCCGCCCCCGCCGGCCTTCAGGGCCGGATAGCAGGCCCGCACGCAGTTGAGGGCGCCGAGCATGTTGACCGACAGGAACCGGTCGAGGTACTCCCAGTCCACGGTGAGCAGCAGGTCGAGCTGCATCCCACCGAAGATGGCCGCGTTGTTGACCAGGTAGTCGATGCCGCCGAACCGTTCGGCGGTCCGTGCCGCCATGGCCTGCGCCGACTCCGGGTCGGCCACGTCCACCCGCATCGACTCGGCCCTGCCCCCCGAGGCCACGATGGACGCGGCCACCTCGGCCGCGTTGGCCTCGGCGATGTCGGCGACCACCACCGAGGCCCCCGCCGCGGCCAGCGACTCGGCGTAGGCCTGCCCGATGCCGCCACCGGAGCCGGTCACGATGGCCACCTTGCCGGTGAAGTCGAAGCGCACCATGGGCGCGGGCGGGGACGGCGCCGCTCCCGCCTCCGACCCCGGAACGCTCACGAGCCCTCGGTCCGGCTGCGCTTGGCGATCACCTTTTCGGCCACCGCGTTGACCCCGGTCGACAGCGGCCAGCCGATGTAGTGGGCCAGGTGGACGACCGTCTCACGCACCTGTTCCTCGGTCAGCTCGCCCCGCTCGAGGGCCGACTGGAACTGGATCTCCACCAGCTGGGGTTGGCCCAGGGCGGCCAACACCCCGATGGTCATCAGCCGGCGGTCGCGGGTGCCGAGCTCCGGCCTGGTCCACACCGCCCCGAAGAGGTGGTCGACGGTGAAGTCGACGTAGGGCCCGGCGATCTCGTCGGGGTCGACGGAGAAGCCGTAGACCTCCTGCATCTTGGCCATGCCCCGGGCCCGGGGCGAGCCCGGATCCCGCTCCCGTCCCGCGTCCGGCTGACCTGCCTCCTGCTCACTCACGTCCGTCACCCACTCCCTTCACGCCGGCTCGGCGATGGACTTGGTCTCGAGGTACTCCTCGAAACCGGCGACGCCGGACTCGCGCCCGACGCCCGACTGCTTGTACCCCCCGAAGGGCACGTCGGGGCTGAACCACAGACCACCGTTGATGCCGATGGTGCCGGTCCGGATGCGATCGCCTACGGCCACGGCCCGGTCCCGGTCGGCGGACCACACCGAGCCGGACAGCCCGTAGGCGGAGTCGTTGGCCAGCTCGACGGCGTGGTCGTCGCCGTCGTGGGGGATGACCACCAGCACCGGACCGAAGATCTCCTCCTGGGCCACCCGGGCACGGTTGTCGACGCCCACCACCAACGTCGGTTCCACGAAGTAGCCACGGTCGTGGTCGGCCGGGCGCCCGCCCCCGGTGACGAAGGTCCCCCCTTCCTCGACGGCGAGCCGCAGATAGCCCTCGACCCGCTCGCGCTGGCGGGCGCTGATCAACGGACCGCAGATGGTGCCGGGGTCGGTGGGATCGCCGGCCGGCAGCTTCTGGAGCACCTTGGCGGCGGACTCCACGGCCTCGTCGAACTGGTGCCGCGGGTACGAGCAGGCGGGTGGTGATGGCGCAGCCCTGGCCGGCATGGGTGCACACGGTGAAGGCGGCCGTGGCCACGGCCCCGCGGAGGTCGGCATCGTCCAGGATGACGAAGGCCGACTTGCCGCCGAGCTCGAGGAAGACCTTCTTGAGCGACTGGGCGGCCGAGATCATGACCTGCCGGCCCGTGGCCGTGGAGCCGGTGAAGCTGATCTGGTCGACCCGGGGATCGCCCGACAGCAGGGCCCCGACCGTATGCTCGGACGAGGGGACGATGTTGACCACGCCGGGGGGGATGTCGGTCTCCTCGGCGATGAGCCGCCCGAGCATCGTGGCGCACCACGGGGTGTCCGGCGCCGGCTTGAGCACCACGGTGTTGCCGGCGGCCAGGGCCGGCCCCAGCTTGGCCAGGTTGATCTGGTGGGGGACGTTCCACGGCGTGATGGCCCCCACCACGCCGGTGGCCTCGCGCCGCACCCACCGGTGGGAGGGGATGCCCAGGGGCGACGCATCGCCGAGGTCGGTCTCCCACTGGTAGCCCTCGGCCAGATCGGACACCCAGCCCAGGGACGCGACCGGCGCGTCGAGCTGGGCCGAGTAGGTCAGGGAGACGGGAGAGCCCGTCTCGGCCACGGTCATGGCCCTGAGCTCCTCGGCGTGGGCCACGAAGGCGGCCTGCAGCTGGCGCAGCCCCCGGACCCGCTGATCCACATCGGTCGACCAGCCGGTCTCGTCGAACGCCCGGCGGGCCGCGACCAGGGCGTCGTCGAGGTCCTCGGGACCGCCGTCGGCCACCACCCCGATCGTCTCTTCGGTGGCCGGGTTGACCACGTCGAAGGTCCGGCCCGACCGCGACGCCCGCAGCCGGCCGTCGATGAGCATCCGCTCCTCGCCCGTCCATGCGTCGGCCGGGCTCACGCCGACACCCCCCCGAGGCCGAACACGTCGTCGCACTGCTGTTCGGCCAGCGCGGCCATGGGCAGTTCGACCTCCAGCGACTCGGCCAGCTCGAGGGCGGCCCGGATGTCCTTGTGGGCCAGCGACGCCCCGGCCTGCATGGCCGCCACCAGGCCCTTGTCGTCCTCGTCGGTGAAGGGCGCCACCGTCGTGCGGAACATGAGGCGGGAGGCGCCCCCGATGTGGACGTCGCTGGCCTTGACCACCTCGGCCAGTTTGAGGAGCGGGATGCCGGCCGCTTCGGCCAGCTGCTGGCCCTCGTAGGCGGCCAGCCAGGAACCGTAGGTGATCAGGTTCCGGGCCAGCTTGGCGGCCAGGCCGGTGCCGAAGGGACCCATGGTCACGGTCAGCGAGCTGACGGCGGCAAAGAACGGGGCCAGCCGCTCGATGGTGGCGGGATCGCCGCCCACCATGCACACCAGGTCGCCGGCGGCCGCGGCCGCCGGGCCGCCGGTCACCCCGCAGTCGAGCACCGGCACCCCGAGGGCGGCGGCCTCGGCTCCGACGGCCTGGACGCAGGGGGCGGAGATGGTGCTCACGATGACGAACGCAGTGCCCTCCCCCGCCGCCGCCAGCGCGCCGTCCGGCCCGCTGAGCACGGCGTGGACCTGGTCGTCGTCGACCACGGCCACCACCACCACCTCGGCCCGCCGGGCCAGGTCGGCCGGTGAGGACGCCACGTCGGCCCCGTCCTCGTACTTGCCGGTGGCCTCGGTCCGCAGATCACAGACCACCAAAGGGAAGCCCCGGCGCAACACGCTGGTGGCGACACCGTCCCCGATGGCGCCGAGCCCGATGACCCCGACGGTGGGCCGGGGGGCGGAGGGCTCTCCGCCCGGTGGCTGGTCGTTCGGCACGCTGGTCCCCCTGTCGGTCGTTCGCCCACCCCCGCAGGAGCGGCCCGGTACTTGGAGCGGCCCTGTACTTGGACAGGTGTCCAGACTATAGTCCAATACCATGAGCCACACCAGTGCCCCACCGCCTCCCGGCCCAGGCTCCGGCGACGGAGAGGTGGAGGACCACCCGGGCCGTCGCCGGACCCGTCCCGGCCCGGTCGGATGAGCGACACGGCCGCCGTCCTGACCGACGGCTCCCACGGGATCGAGGCCACCCGTCGGCGGCTCACGCCGCGCCAGGCCGAAGTGGTGGCCCAGCTGGTCCAGGCCACTGTGGACGAGGTCGAGGAGGTCGGCTACGACGGGCTGACGGTGAGGAACGTGGCCCGGCGGGCCGGGGTGGCCCCGGCCACGGCCTACAACTACTTCAGCTCGAAGGACCACCTGTTGGCCGAGGTGCTCTGGCGCGGCATGCAGGCCCTGCCCGCGGTGGACGCCGGCGACGGTCGGTCGGTGCACGATCGGGTGGCCGACGCCGTGCGGGCCATGGTCCTGCTGACCACCGAGAGCGCGGCCCTGGTCGATGCGTCCACCCATGCCCTGCTGAGCAGCAATCCCGACGTCAAACACCTCCGCGATCTGATCGGGAGCCAGATCCACCGCCGGCTGGCCGCCGCCGTCGGTCCCGGGGTCGATCCTATGGTGGTGCGGGTGCTGCGGTCCTCCTTTTCGGGGGCGTTGCTGGAGGCGGGTACCGGACACAGGTCGTCGATGGACATCCCCGAGTTCCTGGCCGCGGCGGCCACGCTGATGATCGGGACGGGCCCCGGAGCCCGGCGGGGCCGGCGATGAGCGCCGCCGACGAGCCCGTCGCCTACAGCCCGTACGCCTACGAGATCCACGAGGACCCCTACCCGGTCTACGCCCGGATGCGGGCCGAGGCCCCGGTGTACCGCAACGACGAGCTCGACTTCTGGGCCCTCTCCCGCCACGAGGACGTGCTGGCCGCCTTCCGAAACCTGGACGGGTTCTCCAACGCCAGCGGGGTCTCGCTCGAGCCCAGCGCCTTCGGGCCCGACGCCCACAGGTTCATGTCCTTCCTGGCCCTCGATCCGCCCCGCCACACCCGGATGCGCTCACTGGTGGGCAAGGGCTTCACACCGTCCAAGGTGGCCGAGATGGAAGCGCACATCCGGGACATCGCCCTCGAGCACCTCGAGCCCGCGCTGGAACGGGGAACGTTCGACTTCATCGCCGACTTCGCCGGCAAGCTGCCCATGGACGTGATCTCCGAGCTGGTCGGGGTGCCCCGGGCCGATCGGGCCGAGATCCGCCGGTTGGCCGACCTGGTCGTGCACCGCGAGGACGGGGTGTTCGACGTCCCGCCGGCCGGGATGGAGGCCGCCTTCGCCCTCGTCGGCTACTACCAGGCCATGGTCGACGAACGGCGGAGGTCGCGCCGGGACGACCTCACCTCGGCCCTGCTCGACGCCGAGATCGACGGGGACAAGCTGAGCGACGACGAGATCATCGCCTTCCTCTTCCTCATGGTGGTGGCCGGCAACGAGACCACCACCAAGCTGCTGGGCAACGCCTGGTACTGGGGCTGGCGCAATCCCGACGAGCGGGCCAAGCCCTTCGCCGACCGCGGCCGGGTGGTCGAGCTGGATCGAAGAGACGCTGCGCTACGACACCTCGAGCCAGATGCTGCTGCGGGTGACCCGGGTGCCCATGGAGCTGCACGGCACCCCGATCCCCGAGGGCGAGCCGGGTCCTGCTCCTGGTCGGCTCGGCCAACCGCGACGAGTCCGTCTTCCCCGAGGCCGACCGCTACGACCTCGACCGCGACACCGGCCGGCTGGTCAGCTTCGGCAGCGGGCGGCACTTCTGCATGGGCGCCCCGCTGGCCCGCCTCGAGGCCCGGATCGGGCTCTGCCGAGCTGGTCGACCGGGTCGCCACCTACGACGTCGATCCCGAGGGCATCGAGCGGGTCCACTCGATCAACGTGCGGGGCCTGGCCGCCCTCCCGACCACGGTCACCCTCCGCTGATGCCCCGCTTCGAGCCCAATCCCGAGCGCCGGCCGGCCATCGTCACCGGCGCGTCGTCGGGCATCGGCCAGGCCACGGCCAAGGCCCTGGCCGCCCTGGGCCACCCGGTGGCGCTCGGGGCCCGGCGGGTGGACGAGTGCGAGGACACCGCGGCGGCCATCCGGGCCGAGGGCGGCGAGGCGGTGGCCGTCCACCTCGATCTGGCCGACGCCGACTCGGTGGAGCGGTTCGCCGCGGCGGCCGCCGACGCCCTCGGGGCCGTCGAGATCGTGGTGTCCAACGCGGCCCGCAACATCGCCGGTGCCGTCCTCGACACCGCCCCGGCCGCGTTCGACGGCGTGCTCGGGGTCAACCTCGAGCGGCACCCACCGGCTGGTCCGGGCCCTGGTCCCGGCCATGATCGGCGCCGGCAGCGGGGCGACATCGTCTTCGTGACCTCCGACGTGGCCGAGCGGCCCCGACCGTCCATGGCCGCCTACGTCACCTCCAAGTGGGGCCTCGAGGGCTACGTGCACTCGCTGCAGATGGAGCTCGAGGGGACCGGCGTGCGGGCCACCATCGTGCGGCCCGGGCCGACGATGACCGGCATGGGCATGGACTGGGACCCCGACGTCACCGGCCGGGTCATCGAGCAGTGGGCGGCCTGGGGCTTCGCCCGCCACTCCAACTTCATGCGTCCCGCCGGCGTGGCCCAGGCCATCGTGGCCGTCGTGAGCCGCCCCGGGGCACCCACGCCACCGTCATCGAGCTGCAACCCGGAGGCACCGATCCGCACCGACCCGAACGGACGACGAAGGAGGACCATGACCACCGCGCTGGACGCACAAGCGCCACCACGGGTGTCCGGGGGCGAGGACGCCAACGGCCACCTCGAGGAGCTGCGGGTCGACCCGATCGCCCTCATGAACCGGGTCCGGGCCGAGTGCGGCGACGTGGGGGTGTTCCGCCTGGCCGAGCGGACGTGGTCCTGATGACCGGGGCCGAGGCCAACGAGTACTTCTTCCGGGCCCCCGAGGAGGTCCTCGACCAGGCCGAGGCCTACCCGTTCATGACGCCGATCTTCGGCGAGGGCGTGGTCTTCGACGCCCCGCCCGAGCGCCGGCGCGAGATGCTCCACAACCAGGCCCTGCGGGACAAGTTCATGCGGGGCCACGCCGCCACCATCGCCGACGAGGTGGAGCAGATGGTGGCCGGCTGGGACGACGAGGGGGAGATCGATCTGCTGGACTGGTTCGCCGAGCTGACCATCTACACCTCGTCGGCCTGCCTGATCGGCAAGCGGTTCCGCGACGAGCTCGACAAGCGGTTCGCCGAGCTCTACCACGACCTCGAGCAGGGCACCGACGCCATCGCCTACGTCGACCCCTACGCCCCGATCGAGAGCTTCCGCCGCCGCGACGCCGCCCGGCGGGGCCTGGTCGCGCTGGTCGAGGGGATCATGGACCGGCGGGCCGCCGACCCCCCGCCGGCCGACGACGAGCGGGACCTGCTCGACGTGCTCATGTCGATCACGCGACGAGGACGGGATCGCCGCGGTTCCTCGCCGACGAGGTCACCGGCATGTTCATCTCGATGATGTTCGCCGGCCACCACACCACCTCGGGCACGGCGGCCTGGACGCTGATCGAGCTGCTGCGCCACCCCGACGAGCTCGGCGCGGTGGACGCCGAGCTCGACGAGCTCTACGCCGGCGGGGCCGAGGTCAGCTACCAGGCCCTGCGGGAGATGCCCCGCCTGGAGTCGGCCATCAAAGAGGCGCTGCGGCTGCACCCTCCGCTCATCCTGCTGCTGCGGGTGGCCAAGGAGGACCTCGAGGTCGACGGCTTCGCCATCACCGCCGGCCAGATGGTCGGGGCCAGCCCGGCGGTGTCCAACCGGATCGCCGAGGACTTCCCCGACCCCGACGCCTTCGAGCCCGGCCCGCTACCTCGAGCCCCGCGAGGAGGACCGGTCCAACCCGTGGACCTGGATCCCCTTCGGCGCCGGGCGCCACCGTTGCGTGGGCGCCGCCTTCGCCATGATGCAGCTGAAGGCCATCTTCTCGGTGCTCCTGCCGGACTGGGAGTTCGAGCTGGCCCAACCGGCGGACACCTACCGCAACGACCACTCGAAGATGGTGGTCCAGCTCCAGCAGCCCTGCGTGGTGCGGTACCGGCGCAAGGGCGGTCGGGCACCGGCCGCTCCGGCGGATCGGCACCGTTGATGCGGGTCTCGGTCGACCTCGACCTGTGCCAGGGTCACGGGGTATGCGAGTCCGAGGCGCCCGACGTCTTCGCGTTGGGCAAGCAGGCCACGGTCACCGTCCTCGATGCGACCGCCCGACGAGGCGACCGGCGCCGAGGTCGAGGCCGCCGTCCGCTTCTGCCCGCACGTGCACATCACTGAAGACCTGCCCATCACCGAGGAGGAGTAGAACATGCCGCCATTCCCACGCCACGAGCTCGAAGAGATGGTGCAGCGGTGGCTGGACATCAACAAGCGTTGCGAGGAGCAGCTCGACTGGACGCCGATGGCCGACATGTACACCGAGGACGCCACCTACGGCTGGAACATCGGCCCGAACGACGAGTTCATGGCCGTCGGCCGGGACGAGATCCGCGACATCGCCCTCGGCTTCGAGATGGACGGGCTGGGCGGCTGGACCTACCCGTACCAGCAGGTGCTCATCGACGATGCCCAGGGCGAGGTGATGGGCCTGTGGAAGCAGGTCGCCGACGCCACCCGGGCCGACGGGAGCCACTACGAGATCGCCGGGCTGGGCGGGAGCTGGTTCCGCTACGCCGGCAACTGCTAGTGGTGCTGGCAGCGGGACTTCTTCGACGTGGGCAACGCCACCGCCATGTTCATCGAGATGATCAAGGCCGGGGCGCTGACCCCGGGAATGCAGAAGCGCCTCGAGAAGGCTGCCTCGGGCGGCCGCCAACCCGGGCCACTACCGGCTGGGCGAGGCCCCGGTCGGCCTGTGGGACGGGGTGTGAACGGGGCCACGCTCCGTTTCCCCTGGCCCGACGACGGTCATCCGTCGACGGCCATCCCCACCATCGGCTTGTTCAAGACGGTGCCGCCCAGTGACCCGACGAACGGCGCGTCCCCGAAGCTGAAGACGCCACCGTCGGAGGCCACCTCCCAGTAACCCCTGCCGTCGGGGGTGGAGGCCATGCCCGACCACCGGCGGTTCAGGTGCGGTGCCCCCCATCGAGCCGTCGAAGTGGGCGTCCCCGAAGCTGAAGACGCCGCCGTCGGAGGCCACCTCCCAGTAGCCCCCGCCGTCGGGGGTCGAGGCGATGCCCGACCACCGGCGGTTGAGGTGGGTGCCCCCCATCGAGCCGTCGAAGTGGGCGTCCCCGAAGCTGAAGACGCCGCCGTCGGAGGCCACCTCCCAGTAACCCCCGCCGTCGGGGGTGGAGGCGATGCCCACCACCGGCCGGTTGAGGTGGGTGCCCCCCATCGAGCCGTCGAAGTGGGCGTCCCCGAAGCTGAAGACGCCACCGTCGGAGGCCACCTCCCAGTAACCCCCGCCGTCGGGGGTGGCGGCGATCCCGACCACCGGCGGTTCAGGTGGGTGCCCCCCATCGAGCCGTCGAAGTGGGCGTCGCCGAAGCTGAAGATGCCACCGTCGGAGGCCACCTCCCAGTAACCCCCGCCGTCGGGGGTGGAGGCCATGCCCACCACCGGCCGGTTCAGGTGGGTGCCCCCCATGGAACCCCCGAAGCGGGCGCTCCCGAAACTGAAGATGCCGCCGTCGGAGGCCACCTCCCAGTACCCGGGAGCCGGATTGGGGAGCGATTCGGCCATCGGCAGCGCGCCGCCCGCCGAGTCCTCGTACAAGCCGCTGACCAGGCACGGTCCGGTCGGTGGGCACGAAGCACCGGACAGGATGGCAACCTTCCCGGAGCCCACCGGCGGCTGGAGACCGAGAAGGGACCCGGTGGCCGCCGACCAGGTGTCCCCGGACAGGGTGGCGACGAGGTTCTGGAAGTGCTGCTGCACGTCCAGGTAGCCCCCGGCCGCCAGGCAGTGGGCCACCTGGGGGCAGGTGACCTGCAACAGGGCGGCCTCAGGTTGAGGGTTGGACGGCGGGACCAGCCCGGCCAGCGGAGCCGTGACCGATGTCCACCTGCCCCCCGAGAGGGTGGAGAAGAAGGCCCGGACGCTCGACGTCGCCGGCTCGTACTCTCCGGCGATGACACACCATTGCGGCGACGCGCAGGAGATGGAATCGACGGTCGGTTCGACTTCGTTCGGCGGGGTGCCGGGGTGGGCGCCGGGTCGAGCCCGCTCAACGCCAGCGGGCGTGCCGTCCACACGCCACCGGCCAAGGTCACGGTGAAGAGCTGCATGTGCGAGTGGACATCCTCGTACTCGCCGGCGGCCACGCACGAGCCCGTCTGCGGGCAGGAGACGGCCTTCAGCCACTGGTAGTGGAGAGGGCGGGGTGCTGGGTCGAAGCTCTCGAGCGACACGGTCGAAGGGGTCCAGGTACCGCCGGCCCGCGTACCGATCAACACCTGGGTGTTGTTCGCCGTGTCCAGGTAGGAGCCGACGGCGACGCACTGGTCGGCTGACGGGCAGGACACGTCCCACAGCTCGACCAGGGGATCCGGGTTGGCGTCGGCGGGCAGGGTCATGACGGAGGCCGACCACACCCCGTCGGCCAAGGTCTCGATCAGGCCCTGTTCGTGACCGCTCGGATCGGTGAACTCCCCGACGGCGACGCACGACGCTGGCGTCGCACAGGACACGGCGTCGAGCTCGACCAGGGGATTGGAGGCCGCAGGGGGAAGCGGTGCGGTGGCCGCCGACCAGGCTCCCCCCGAGAGGGTCTCGATCAGGCCGTGGTCGGAGTGGTCGGTTCCCTCGTATTCACCCACCACCACGCAGAACCCGGCCACCGGGCACGAGCTCCCGAGCACCGCGGCATCGGGGTGCGCGGCGGCCGCCGGATGCAGCCCGGCCAGGGGAAGGGTGGTCGGAGGGAGGGAGGACGCCCCGGCGCCGCCGGAGGGCGCGCCCATCACGACGAACCCCATGCACAGGCACAAACAGGCGATGCAGCCACTGAGCCGTTTCATGCGGCGACAGTAACCCCGCTGTCCCCGGGACCGGCGGATTCTCCCGCCCTGGCCGTCCGGGACTTCCCCGACCGAAGACCGACCCGGGCGGGCCGAGGGTCAGCCGCTCACCGGATCGAAGGCCCCGATGACCCGGGACCGCCACTGCTTGACGTCCTCGGAGTGGTCGGCATCGGTCCGTCCCATCCGGACCAGGACGAGATCGAGCGCCGGACAGATGTCGATGTACTGCCCCTCGTGGCCGGCGGCCCAGAAGGTGCCCCGCGCATCCTCCCGCGTCCACCAGTGCGAGCCGTAGAAGTCCCCGCCGTCGGGGTCCACCGAACGGGGTCGGCGCCCCTCGTCCACCCACCCCTCGGGCAGCAGGCGCCGGCCGGCCCACACCCCGTCCCGGAGATAGAGCAGGCCGAAGCGGGCGTAGTCCCGGGCCGTGGCGTACACGTACGACGCCGCCACCCACGTGCCGGCATCGTCCAGGGTGACGGTGGCCGACGTCATGCCCAGGGGACCGAACAGCCGGTCGGCGAGGAACCTCCGGTACCGGTCGCCGGTGCCCACGGTGCGGGCCACGATGCCCGAGATGACGTTGCTCGTCCCGCTCGAGTAGTTGAACCGGGTCCCCGGGGGCGCGGCCAGCGGGCGGTCGGCGGCGAAGGCGGCCATGTCCGCCCGGCCCCGCCCGAACAGCATCTGGAGGACGTCGGAGGCCTCGGGATCCTCGTACTCCTCGGCGAAATCGAGCCCGTCGCGCATGTCGAGCAGCTGCTGGAGGGTGATCCCACCACGCGGGTCGCCCGGTGACCGCCACAAGGGCACCGGGGCCGGGGCATCGAGCACCAGCCTCCCCTCGGCCACCAGCATGCCGACGATGGCGTGGAGCATGGACTTGGCCATCGACCACGACAGCAGCGGGGTCTCCCCCACCACCGGCTTGCCCGGCTTGTCCCACTGCGGAAGCAGACCGCCGTAGCGCTCGAACACCAACCGGCCCCGGTGGACGATGACCACCGCGTAGGTCTGGTGCAGGGGGCCGGCCGGGTCGAAGGCCTCGGCCATCAGGGCGTCGAGATCGACCCCGTCGGGCAGCCGGCCGAGCGGCCACTCCGGGGCCGGCCACGGCCCCGGACCCTCGTGGGGCGGGAGGGGGCACAGGGCGGCGGTGAACGGGAGGGCGTCGGTCACGGCTGTCCAGCATCGCGCACCTCCGCCGTCTGGCAGGCTGGGCGCCGTGATCGACCACCTCTCCATCCAGTGCTCCGATACCGCGGCCAGCGCCGCCTTCTACGACGCCGTGCTGGCCCCGCTCGGCTCCGGGCGGGTGATGGAGTTCGGCGGGGCCGTCGGGTTCGGCCCGCCCGGCCCCCGGGTTCTGGATCGGGCCGCTGACCTCGGGCGAGGGGTTCCGCGAGTCCCACATCGCCTTCGCCGCCCCCGACCGGGCCGGCGTGAGGGCCTTCTTCCAGGCGGCCACGGCCCTGGGCGCCGACGTGCTCCACGAACCCCGGCTGTGGCCCGAGTACCACCCCGACTACTACGGTGCCTTCGTCCGCGACCCCGACGGCAACAACGTCGAGGCCGTCTGCCACGGGCACGAATAGCACCGCCGTCTCCGCCGCGCCGGGCGCGGGGTCGGGCCGATGCCGGGGTGGCAGAATCATGGGATGAGCGAGTGGGGTACGACGGTCTACGGCCAGCCCTGTCGGGCCTGCGGCTTCTCGTGGCAGGTGAGCGTGGGGGATGCCGTCGTCCTGGTGGCCGAGGTTCCGGCGACCTACGGGCGCACGCTGGTCGGGGCCACCGGCACCGAGCGGCACCCCGAGCTCGACTGGTCGGTGTCGGCCTACGTCAGCCACGTGGCCGACAACCTGCGCATCTGGGCCGAGCGTCTGGCCGGCATCGCCGCCGGGGCACCACCCGAAGTGGCCGGCTACGACGAGAACGCCTTGGCCCGGGCCCGGGAGTACCCGCGGATCCCGCTCCAGGCGGCCCTGTGGTCCCTGTCCCGCTCCGTGGCCGGATGGCAGTACGCCGTGGGGCAGACCCGGCGCACCGGCGTCGTCCTCATCCACCCCGAACGCGGCGGGCAGTCGCTGTCCGACGTGGTCCTGACCAACGCCCACGACGCGTTCCACCATCACTGGGACATCGAGCGGTCCCTCCGTTCCGGGCCCGAAGACGAGGTGGACGCGGTGTAGCTCCACCATCGGCGGGCGCGCCGCTGGGTAGTTTGTGCGCCGTGACGGGTGTCCCGACGAAGCGCCGCCGGGCCCTGCCCACCCTCCGATGATCAGCATCGCCGACGGGATCGGGCTGCTCATCGGCATCGTGCTGATCGCCATCGTCGCCGACCGGCTGCGGATCGCCTATCCCATCCTGCTGGTGGTCGCCGGCATCGGCGTGGCCCTCCTGCCCCTCAAGCACCGCGTCCAGCTGCAGCCCGATCTCGTCCTGCTGGTCTTCCTCCCGCCCCTGATCTACGACGCGTCGCTGGACACGTCGGCCCGAGAGCTCAGGACCCACTGGCGACCGATCCTGCTGCTGGCGGTGGGGCTGGTCGTGGTCACCATGGCGTCGGTGGCCGTGGTCATCCACGCCCTGGTGGGCGACATGGGCTGGGCCGCGGCCTTCGCCCTGGGTGCCATCGTGTCACCACCGGACTCGGTGGCCGCCACCCAGATCGCCGGCAAGCTCGGGCTCCCGCGCCGGCTGGTCGTCATCCTCGGCGGGGAGGGGCTGATGAACGATGCCACCGCGCTGACCGCCTATCAGGTGGCCGTGGCCGCCGTGGGCTCGGTGTTCACCGTGGCCGACGTGTTCGGCAAGTTCGCCTTCGCGGTGGTGGTGGGGGTGGCCGTGGGTGTCGCCGTGGGTTGGCTCGGATGCCGCATGCTCCGGTTCACCGAGACGCCGGTCATCGAGAACACCATGCTGTTGATCCTGCCCTTCGCCGCCTATCTCCCCGCCGACAAGCTCGGGGCGTCGGGCGTGCTGGCCGTGGTGGCCACGGGCCTCTACTTCGGCCGCTTCGGCTCCGGGGCGCTGACACCGGCCGCCCGGTTGCAACAGCGCGAGATCTGGGATCTGATCGTCTTCCTGTTGACCGGGGCGTCCTTCCTGCTGATCGGGTTGGAGCTGCGGCCGGTGCTGGACAGCCTGGTCAACCGCGAGTCCGGCTCGCTGGCCATCGAGGCCTCGGCCGTGGTGGGCACGGTGATCGGGGTGCGCATGGCGTGGATGTTCGCGGCGACGGTGCTGCCCGGCGGACACCGGTTGGTCGGTGCGGCCCGGCGCTCGAACCGGTCGTGGCGTGAGACCACGGTGATCGGCTGGGCCGGCATGCGCGGCGCGGTGAGCCTGGCCGCCGCGCTGGCCCTCCCCCAGAGCTTCCCGCAACGGGACCTGTTGGTGTTCATCACCTTCGCCGTCATCGTGGCCACACTGGTCGGACAGGGCCTGACCCTGCCCCCGCTCATCCGGCGGCTGGGTCTGGTGACGCGCGGCGAGCAGGACATGGTCCTGTTGGCCGAGGCGCGGCGCCGGCTGACGGTGATCGCCCTGTGCCGGATCGACGATCTCGGCCGGACCGATCGGTTCCCCGGCGAGGTGGTGGACCGGATCCGCATCGGGTACGAGTCCCAGCTGGCCCGCATGGACCGCAGGCTGGAGGCGATCGACGCCGGCCTGGACGAGGACGGCTCCGGAAGCGGGACCGTCCCCCCGTCGACCGGTACGGGGATCTGCAGGCCGAGCGCGAGCTCCGCCAGCTGGTCATCGCCACGGAGCGGGTCGAGCTCGGCCACCTGCTGGCCCGGCGGAAGGTCAGCGAGCGGATCGCCGGAGAGGTGCGGGCCGCACTCGATCTCGACGAGACCACCATGCGTCCCTGACCTCGTCGGGGGCCGGCCCGTCGGTCCGACCCACCGCTCCGGCCTCCGGGCCCACGCTGCAGGGCGCCCCCGAAGAGACGCCCTGCAGGTACAGGTTTGCTGATTTGTGCACCGGGGTTCCCGTGCGGCGCCGGATGGGACCTGGGTCCGGCTAGGTCACCCGGTGGGTGTCTGGCTGGGATTCGCCAGGTGGTACAGCGAGCCGCCTTAGCGGCCAGCCACCTCCAGGGTCCCAAAACGTTGACTGCTCAGTTGGACCACCTCCTCTCTCTGGTGCCCACACATTAGCGAGCCGGTCGGGCGGATCGTGGGAACCGCCGGATGGCCCTGGTCGGAGCCACTGGCCCACGTCACCCGGGGGCGGTACTGTACGAACATATGTTCGTAACGCCCACGGATCGGCCTCCCCCACCGGCGGACCGGCCTCCCCGCGGCCAGGCCCGGCGGGCGGGCGGGGATCGGGCCCGGGAGTCGCTCGCTCTCCTGGCCGAGCGGACCCGACCCGTCTCCTCCAGCCAGACCCAGCTGCTCACGGTGGTCCCTCCCCTGGCCGACCTGTTCCCCGACGGCGGCCTGCGCCGCGGGGAGCACCGTCGTCGTCAGCCGGCCCGGCCGGCTCACGGGCCGGCGGCGGGATCAGCCTGGCGCTGGCCCTTCTGGCCGCGGCATCGGGAGCAGGCTGTTGGTGCGCGCTCGTCGGCCTCCCCGGGCTCGGGGCCGTCGCCTCCCACGACCTGGGCATCGACCTGTCCCGGCTGGCCGTGGTCCCCCGGCCCGGGACCGCCTGGGCCGAGGTCACCGCGGCGTTGATCGACGGCGTCGACCTCGTGGTCCTCTGCCCCCCGTTCCCCCCCCGGCCGACCATGGCCCGCAGGCTGGTGGCCAGGGCCAGGGAGCGCCGGTCGGTGCTGGTGGTGACCGGGACGGCACGGATGGCCCGAGCACCCCGATGTGCAGTTGACGGTCAGCGACCCGCGGTGGGACGGCGTGGGTACCGGCGATGGGTACCTGCGCCGGCGCCGGATGACGGTGACGGCCACCGGTCGCCGGTCGTCGGCGCGTCCCCGCCACCGTCACCTGTGGCTGCCCACACCGGCCGGGGCGGTGGCCGATGCCGCCGGGGACCCGGTGGTGCCGGCATGAACCGCCTCCTCGTCGTGCGCTGCCCCGACCTCCTCGCCGAGGACGAGGGCGGGGCCACCCTCCGGTCGTTCGTCGAGGTGATCGAGGCCACCGAGGCCTTCTGCCCGTGGGTCACCACCGTGCGGACCGGCATCTGCTCGCTCCCCGCCCGCGGCCCGGCCCGCTACTTCGGGGGCGAAGGCACGCTGGTCCAGCGGGTGGCCGGGGCCACCTCGGCCATCACCCCCGTCGAGGTCGGTGTGGCCGACGGGTTGTTCGCCGCCGTCCTCGCCGCCCGCGGCAACCTCATCGTCCCCGCCGGCGGGACCCCGGCCTTCCTGGCCCCCTTGCCGGTGGAGGTCCTCGGCCGTCCCGAGCTGACGGAGCTGCTCGACCGGTTGGGCATCCGCACCCTGGGCGACTTCGCCGCGCTTCCCGAGTCCCATGTGCTCGGCCGGTTCGGAGCCGACGGTGCCGTCTGCCACCGGGTGGCCGGCGGGCGGAGCGGCGAGCTGGGTGAGCTTCGCCAACCGGCGGCCGGCCGGCAGATCGAGGTCCAGCGCCGGGGGGCCCGGGGTGACGGCGCCCCTGGGTCGCAGGGCCCGACCGGCGATCCCGAATTCTGGGGCGGGGTGAGCGACACCGACGCCCGGGCCGCCCGGGCCCTGGCCGCCGTGCAGGACCTCCTCGGCCCCGACGGCGTGGTGACCGCCCACCTCCAAGGTGGCCGGGGGCCGGCCCAACGGGCCCGCTTCGTCACCTGGAACGCCCGGGAACGCCACCCCGACGCCGCCCCCGCCGCTCCGTGGCCCGGCCAGATCCCCCCGCCGGCCCCGGCGGTCGTCCATCCCGCCCCCCTCCCCGCCGAACTGGCGGGCGCCGACGGCCGGCCGGTGTCGGTGTCGGGACGGGGTCTGCTCACCGCCGCCCCGAGCCGGCTGTCGGTGGAGCAGGGCCCGTGGTCGACGGTGACCGGCTGGGCCGGCCCGTGGCCGTCGGACGAGCGGTGGTGGTCGAGGTCCCACCGGCGGAGCGCGCGCATGCAGGCGGTGGCGGGCACGGAAGCCCACCTGCTCCTGATCGAACGGGGCCGGTGGTGGGTCGAAGCGACCTACGGATGACCGGACGCCCCCACCACCGATGGCCTACGCCGAGCTGCACGCCCACTCCAATTTCTCCTTCCTCGACGGGGCCAGCCATCCCGAGGAGCTGGCCGCCGGAGCCGTCCGGCTGGGCCTGGCCGCACTGGCCCTGACCGACCACAACGGTCTCTACGGCGTGGTCCGCTTCGCCGAGGCGGCCCGGGCCCTCGGCCTGCCCACCGTCTTCGGCGCCGAGCTCACCATCACCGGGGCGGGCCCGCCCGGGGTCCGCACCGGGGTGCCGGATCCGGACGGCACCCATCTGGTCGTGCTGGCCCGGGACCCCGAGGGATACGCCCGCCTCAGCCGGGTGATCGCCCAGGCCCATCTGGCCGGTGGGGAGAAGGGGAAGCCGATCATCACCCTCGACGCGCTGGCCGACCATCACGGCGGGCACTGGCAGATCCTGACCGGGTGCCGGAAGGGGGCGCTGGCCACCGCCCTGACCACCGGGGGCCCGGCGGCCGCGGCCCGGACGCTCGACCACCTGATCGGGCGGTTCGGCCCCGACCACCTGGCCGTCGAGCTGTGGGACCACGGCAACCCGATCGACGCCACCCGCAACGACGCCCTGGCCCTGCTGGCCACCGACCGGGGAGTGGCCCCGGTGGCCACCAACAACGTGCACTACGCCACCCCCGCCCGGTTCCCCCTGGCCACCGCGCTGGCCGCGGTGCGGGCCCGGCAGACCCTGGTCGACCTCGAAGGGTGGCTCCCCTCGTCGGCCACCGCCTGCCTGCGGGGGGAGGCCGAACAACGCCGGCGGTTCGCCCGGTGGCCCGGGGTGATCGAACGCACGGCGGAGATCGCCGCCCGGTGCGCCTTCGATCTGCGCCTGGTGGCGCCGCGGCTCCCCGACTTTCCGGTACCCGACGGCCATACCGAGCAGAGCTGGCTGGTCGAGCTGGTCCGCCGGGGCGCCACCGAGCGGTACGGGCCACGCGGGGCCGAGCGGGTGCCGGGGGCATGGGCCCAGCTCGACCACGAGCTGGCCGTCATCGGCACCCTCGGGTTCCCCGGCTACTTCCTCACCGTCTGGGACATCGTCTCGTTCTGCCGGCGCCAGGACATCTTCTGCCAGGGCCGGGGCTCGGCGGCCACCTCGGCCGTCTGTTACGCGCTCGGCATCACCAACGTCGACGCCGTCACCCTCGGCCTGTTGTTCGAGCGCTTCCTCTCCCCGGCCCGCGACGGTCCGCCCGACATCGACGTCGACATCGAGTCGGGCCGGCGGGAAGAGGTCATCCAGTACGTCTACGAACGCTACGGCCGGCTGCACGCCGCCCAGGTGGCCAACGTGATCACCTACCGGTCGCGATCGGCCCTGCGGGACATGGGCAAGGTCCTCGGGCACACGGCCGAGGAGGTGGACGCGTGGTCGAAGTCGGTCGAACGGGGGGAGCCGGTCGGCGCACGGGAGGACCTCCCGCCGCTGGTGCGGGACCTGGCCTCCGAGCTGCTCGACTTCCCGCGCCACCTCGGCATCCATTCCGGGGGCATGGTCATCTGCGACCGTCCGGTGGTCGAGGTCTGCCCGGTGGAGTGGGGCCGGATGCCGGGCCGCAGCGTGCTGCAGTGGGACAAGGACGACTGCGCCGCGGCCGGGCTGGTCAAATTCGACCTGCTCGGACTGGGCATGCTGACCGCGCTGCACAACATGGTCGACCTGGTGCGCGAGTTCCACCGCATCGAGGTCGACCTGGCCCGGCTCGAACAGGAGCCAGAGGTGTACGACCTGTTGTGCCGGGCCGACACCGTCGGGGTGTTCCAGGTGGAGTCACGGGCCCAGATGAACACCCTCCCCCGCGTGCAGCCCCGGTGCTTCTACGACCTGGCCATCGAGATCGCCCTCATCCGCCCCGGCCCGATCCAGGGTCATGCCGTCCACCCCTACATCCGGCGGCGCAACGGGATGGAGCCGGTCTCCTACCTGCATCCGCTGCTGCAACCCGCCCTGGAGCGCACCCTCGGGGTGCCCCTCTTCCAGGAGCAGCTGATGCAGATCGCCATCGACGTGGCCGGGTTCACCACCACCGAGGCCGACGAGCTGCGCCAGGCGATGAGCGCCAAACGGTCGGGCGAGCGGATGGCCCGCCTGCGCGACCGGCTGTTCGCGGGCATGGCCGCCCGGCAGGTGTCGCCGGAGGTGTCCGAACAGGTCTACGAGGCGCTGGCCGCCTTCGCCAACTTCGGGTTCCCCGAGAGCCACTCGGTGGCCTTCGCCCATCTGGTGTACTCCACCGCCTGGTGCAAGGTGCACTACCCCGCCGCCTTCACCGCCGGGTTGTTGAACGCCCAGCCCATGGGGTTCTGGTCCCCCCAGAGCCTGGTGGCCGACGCCAAGCGTCACGGGGTGGTCGTCCGGCGTCCCGATGTGAACGTGGGGCGGGCCGCCGCCGGGCTGGAGGAGGTCGGCGCCGCCGAGGGCGGTCACGGCGAGGGGAGGAGGTCGGCGCCGCCGAGGGCGGTCACGGCGGAGGGGACGGCGGAGGGGACGGCGGCGATGCCGGCCCGGCCGTGCGGCTCGGGCTGACATCGGTGCGCGGCATCGGGGAGGAGCACGGCGGCGAGGATCGAAGAGGGGCGCCCGTGGTCGGGCATGGAGGATCTGGTGCGTCGGGCCGGTGTCACCCGGGTCCAGCTGGAGGCCCTGGCCACGGCCGGGGCCCTCGACGGTCTCGGCCGTTGCGGTGCCGGGTGGCGCCGCCCGGCCGCGGACGGTGGCCGGGCGGGCCGGGTCCCGAACCGGCGGTCCCTGGTGTGGGGGGCGGGGGCGGCCTCCCAGGCCACCGCGGACCGGCTCCCGGGCGTGGTCACCGGATCCGATCCCCCGCCGCTCCCCCTCCCCACCCGTTGGGAGGGGGTGGCCGACGACCTGTGGTCGCTCGGGATGGCGCCGGACACGACGGCCATGGAGTTGGCCCGGGGCCGGCTGAACCGACGGGGGGTGCTGCCGGCAGCCGAGCTGCGGTCGAGACCGGACGGGGACCGGATCACCGTCGGCGGCGTCGTGACCCATCGCCAACAACCCGAGAGCGCCCACGGTGCCGTGTTCTTGAACCTCGAGGACGAGACCGGCATGGTCAACATCGTGTGCTCCCGCGGGCGCCTGGGTCCGGTGGCGGCCGGTGGCCCGGTCCTCCCCGGCCCTCCTCGTGCGGGGGCGGATCGAGCGGTCCGAGGGCTCGATGACCGTGGTGGCCGAACGGTTCGAACCCCTCGAGCTCGGCCCGGTCCCCGCGTCCCGAGATTTCCGCTGAGAGTATTGACTACTCTCAGTAATAGGGTGAACACTAAGAGTGCTGAGGAAATACCCTCGGAGAGTGACCGTCAAACAGAACCAAGTGCCATAGCACCAGCAGCGCCCATCATTCCCATTGCGCACTCAAGCCAAGCACCATCCGAGCGTCCGCCCACGACGGGCGCCACGCCCACAGCAGGACCAGAAGGACCAGCAGCACAGGCAGGACAAGTAGGACCAGCAGCACAGGCAGGACAAGTAGGACCAGCAGGACGCAGCACAGCAGGAACACGCGGCATGCCGTGGAAGCGGCAACGGCAGCCGGCAGTGATGGCAGAGACAGCAGTGGCGACAACGAAGCGGCGACAACAGGAGGCTGTGGCTCATGACCGGACAGATCGCAGGTCCAAGTACCTTTTCACTCGAACTGGTCGGGTTCGTCATCGGGGTGTCGATGATCGTCGGCGCCATCGATCTGATCCGCCAACCGGGTTGGGCCTGGAAACGGGCCGAGGAGAGCAAGGCCGCCTACCTCGTCCTGGTCCTGCTGCTGCCCCTGGTCGGACTGGGCATCTACCTGTACGTCGCCCGACCCAAGGTGGCCCCGATCACCGCGGGCGGGCGGGCGGCCAGCCTGCCCTTCGAGCAGTTCGGTACGGAAGCCGACCAGAAGCAGCGGGCCGACGGTGGGACGGCGAGGACGAGCGCACCCCAGGCCGGGTTCGGCAGCTTCGGAGCCATCCCCGCCGGCGACGGACACGGCCCGGGACTCCAGACGGTGCCGGCCGGCCGGCCGGGCCGGGGGCTCCAGACGGGGCCGCTCGGCATGGCGCCGGTCGGGATGGCGCCGGCCGGGACGGGACCGGGGCTCCAGACGGGGCTGCTCGGCATGGCGCCGGCCGGGACGGCGCCGCTCGGGACAGGGCCGTTCGGGACAGGGCCGTTCGGGACAGAGCCGCTCGGCATGGCGCCGGACCCAACGGGCCCGGGGCACGAGACGGAACTGACCGAGACGGAGGCCGGACCCGAGATGGGGCCGGACGACCGGCCGGCCCCGGTCCACGAGGTCAGCGCCACCTTCTTCAGCACCGGAGGCGTCGGCACCCGGACCGCCCGGTTGCCCGTCGGACTGGCCCGGACCTACCGGCCCCGGCAACGGACCAGCCTCACCGAGTCCGCCGAGGCCGGACCGACCGTGCCCGCGGGGTGGAAGGCGGACCCCACCGGCCGTCACCAGTTCCGCTACTGGGACGGGTTCCAGTGGACCGAGAGCGTGGCCGACGCCGGCGAGCAGACGAGGGACCCGGTCAGCCCCTAGCGGAACGGGGCCGCCGCTCGCGCCCCCGGGTGACCAGCCGGCTGAGCCGGGCCACCAGCACCTCGAGCACCGTCTCGCCGGGCAGGAGGGTTGCGCCCCTCAGATCCAGGTCGGCCTCGGCCAGGAGCAGGACGGCCCGGGCGATACGGGCGGTACCCAGCCGCCGCGACTGGGCCAGCGCCTTCTTGGCCGGGAACGCGCTCCGTATCCCGAGGATCTCGGCCGCCTGCTCCGGGGAGACGCCTCCGACACCGTCGAGCCGGAGGATCTGGTGGTAGTGGCGGTGCAGATGGGCCATGACCACGAGGGGGTGGGCGCCGCCCGCGGCCAGCATCCGGTGGAGGACGGTGAGGGCGCGGGCCGTGTCCCCTCCGTCGATGGCGTCGGTGAGGTCCCAGGGGGCCAGTGATCCCGCCTCGCCGAGGAACGGCTCCAGGTCGGCCGATGTGACGGTGGCTCCCGATCCGTACGCGGCGGCCAGGGTGTCGAGCAGGCCCTCGAGGCGTCCCACGTCGCCGCCCAGGTGCTCGGCCAGACGGGACGCCGCCGGGCCGTCGAGCCGGACCGGTCCCCCCGACAGGTGCTCGGCCAGCCACTGCGACCTGGCCTTGCCCCGCCCGACGGTGGTGTCCACCACCCCGCCGGCCGCACCTGCGGCCTTGGTCAGCGCCTGGGGGACGGTTCCGCCTCCCCCGGCCAGGACCAGTGTCGTGGTGGGCAGCGGGTCGTCGAGGTAGGCGGCCAGCCGCTTGGCGTCGGCGGCGTTCAGCTGGCCGGCCTCCCGCACCACCACGATGCGCCGCTCGACCAGGAAGGGCGGCGTGGTGCAGGCGTCGATGACGGCCCCCACCTCGAACTGGTCGGCGCCGGGGCCGCCGAACTCCTCGACCATCAGCGAGGGGTCGCCGTCCCCCACCAGCTCCTCGCACAGGGCATGGGTGGCCTGGTCGACCAGCGAGGGGTCGTCGCCCTTGACCAGGTAGACGGATCTGGCCGGAGCGGCCGGAGGCGCCGCCGGGGTGGTGGTCCCGGCTCCCTTGGCCGCACTCATCGACCCGCCGGCACGGCCGGTGCCGCCCGGGCCCGGCCGGCGGCACCGATGGCGGCCATGACCGAGCACACCTGCCGGTGGGCGGCCACATCGTGGACCCGCATGATCCTGCACCCGAGGGCCGCGCCCAGCGCGGTGGCCGCCAACGAGGCCGCCCACCGCTGGTCGATCTCGAGGTCGAGGATCCTGCCCAGGAAGGTCTTGTTGGACGCCGACAGGAGCAGCGGGTAGCCAAGCCCGGCCAGGCGGTCCGAGGCCCGCAGGAGGGTGAGGGACTGCTCGGCAGTCTTGCCCAGGTCGAGTCCGGCGTCGACGATGATGCGGTCGGGGGTGAGCCCGGCGGCGCCCGCCCACGACCCGCGCTCGACCAGGTAGTCGGCCACCGAGCCGACCACGTCGTCGTAGACCGGGTCGGGGTCGGGGATGCGCGGGCCGAGCCGGATGTGGGTGGCCACCACCGTGGCCCCTGCCGCCGCTGCCGCCGGGAGGTACCCGGGATCGGCGAACCCGCTGATGTCGTTGCCCACCACCGCACCGGCCGCGTAGGCCTCGGCGGCCACCTTGGCCCGCCACGTGTCGACCGAGAGGGGGATGTCGAAGCGGGCCCGGAGGGCCCCGATGGCCGGGATGACCCGGTCGAGCTCCTCCTCCTCGCCGACCTCGGGACCGGGCCCGGCCTTGACCCCACCGACGTCGAGCAGGTCGGCACCCTCACCCACCAGCTGCTCCGCCCGGACCAGCAGCCGGTCCAGGGCGTAGGTGGCCCCGTGGTCGTAGAACGAGTCGGGGGTGCGGTTGAGGATACCCATCACCAGGGCCCGGTCGCCGATGTCGAAGGTCCGGTCGCCGAGGGTCAGGACGGTTGCGTCCACCACCGTGACGCTATCCGCAGCCACGTGCGGCCGACGACGCCGGCGGACGCCCCGGATCAGAACAGCCGGGCGGCCAGGGCCTTGCGGTACTCGGTGGCCCGCGGGTCGTCGGGTCCCAACGTCTCCAACAGGTCGACGAACTCCTGACGGGCACTGTCGTCGTCCCGTACCCGGTCGAGCAGGCCGTCCAGCAGAGCCCCGACATCGACGCCGTCGACGTCTACCTGTTGGGAGGTCAGTCGGGCCTCGGCCATCAACAGCCTGGTCTCGGGCGTCTCGGGGATGCGCTTGAGCAGGGCGATGGCGTCGTCGGCGTCACCCCTGGCGATCATCATGGCGGCCAGTGCGGCAATGGCCCCGGGATGGTCGGGTTGCAGCTCGAGAGCCTTGCGCAGCGGCTCCTCGGTTCCCGCCCGCACCCCTTCGTCGACCAGGAGATCGGCCTCGGAGGGCACCGGCGCGAGCCGGGCCACGAACTCGGCCACCGCCGCCTCGGGCTGGGCCCCGATGAAGCCGTCGACCACCTTGCCGTCCTTCAGGGCGAAGACGGCGGGGATCGACTGCACCTGAAAGCTGGCCGAGATGGCCGGGTTGTCGTCGACATTGACCTTGACCAGGGCCACGGCGCCGTCGGTGGCCTCGACCACCCGTTCGATGACCGGCCCGAGGGTCTGGCACGGACCGCACCAGGGGGCCCACAGGTCGACCACGACCGGGACCTCCGACGAGCGGCGGAGCACCTCCTCTTCGAACGTGGCATCGGTGACGTCGATCATCGCCTCACGATACCCGGAGAGGCCCGGCGACCAGGCCTGACCGGGAGGCTGCTCCGGGGGGCGATCGCGAGCGCGGGTAGCGTCGTACGACATGAAGGCAGGGTCGCCGGACACGGACGTCGACGTCGAGGGGATCGATCGGGCCGGGGTCACGGCGTGGATGGTCGAGACGATCCCCGGGTCCGAACCCCCGTTCAGCTTCGAACTGATCGCCGGTGGGCGATCCAATCTGACCTACCGGGTCACCGATCGGGCCGGTCGAGCCTTCGCCCTCCGGCGCCCGCCGGTGAGCCACGTGCTCCCGACCGCCCACGACATGGCCCGTGAGCACACCGTCATCAGCGCCCTCGGGGGGACCGGGGTGCCGGTGCCCCGCGCCCTCGGGCTGTGCACCGACGAATCGGTGAACGGGGCGCCCTTCTACGTCATGTCCTTCGTCGAGGGCCACATCGTCCGCGACGACCGGGCCGCCGGCCAACTGTCACCTGCCGCCCGGGCCCGGGCCGGCGACTCGCTCATCGAATCCCTGGCCCGGCTCCATGCGGTGGACATCGATGATGTGGGCCTCGGCGACTTCGCCCGGCGCGACGGGTACATCGCCCGCCAGCTGAAGCGGTGGCACGGGCAGTTCACCCAGTCGACGGTGGACGGCGAGCCCGGTCCGGCCGTGGTCGACCGGGTCCACGAGCTGCTGGCCGCCCGCATCCCCGAGCAGCAGGGGGTGGCCATCGTCCACGGCGACTACCGGCTGGACAACACCGTGCTCGACGACGACGGCAACGTGCTGGCCATCTTGGACTGGGAGATCTGCACGCTGGGTGATCCCCTGGCCGACCTCGGACTGCTCCTCGTCTACTGGGCCGAGCCCGAGGACGACGACCAGGCACTGCTCGGTGTGGCCCCCACCGCGGTGCCCGGATTCGCCCGGCGCTCGGACCTGATGGACCGCTACGCCGAACTGTCCGGCCGGGACGTCTCGGAGATCTCCTACTACCGGGCGTTCGGGTTCTGGAAGTTGGCCTGCATCCTCCAAGGGGTGCACGTCCGGTATGCGGGCGGCGCGGCCGCCGGCGACCGTTCGGGCGCCGACCAGTTCGCCGCCCACGTGGGCCGCCTGGGCGAACGGGCGCTGGCCGAAGTGGAGTCACTGTGAACGATCACGACCCGTCATCGCTGTACGAGATCGATCCGGGCTGGTCGGAGCCGGTCGGGGACCGGCTCAGCCGGCCGGTCATGGTGGTGGGGCTGGAGGGTTGGGTCGACGCCGGGATGGGGGCCTCGGCCGCCGTGGCCGAGCTCCTGGGCTCCTCCCCGACCACGCTGGTGGCCTCCTTCGACACCGAGCTGCTCATCGACCAGCGGGCCCGCCGACCCATCGCCCGCCTGGAGGACGGGGTCACCACCGAGCTCACCTGGCCGGCCATCACCGATCGTGGCCGGCAAGGACCGGGTCGGCGCCGACGTGCTGTACCTCACCGGCCCCGAGCCCGACTTCCGCTGGCCCACCTTCATCGAAGCGGTGGTGAGGCTGGTCCGGGACCTGGAGGTGCGGACCGTCGTCGGCCTGGGGGCGTTCCCGGCGCCGACCCCCCATACCCGACCGGTGCGGCTGGCCTCGACGGTCCCTCCCCAGTCCGTCGATCTGGCCGGTCGGGTGGGGACGGTGCACGGAACGCTCGAGGTGCCGGCCGGGGTGCAGGCCGCCCTCGAGGTGTCGCTCGGGTTGGCCGGCATCCCGATCATCGGCCTGTGGGCGCGGGTCCCCCACTACGTGTCGGCCATGCCCTACCCCGAGGCCAGTGCGGTCCTCATCGAGGGGCTCTCGGCGGTGACCGGAGCCGTGCTGGACAGCTCGGCGCTGCGAGCCGCCGGCGAGGCTTCCCGCCGCCAGGTGGACGAGCTGATCGGGGCCAACCCGGACCATCTCGAGATGGTCCGCCGGCTGGAGGCCGGCCCTCGACTCCGAAGAGGTCAGCCCCCTGGGACTCGACGTGGACGTTCCCGAGCGGCGACGAGATCGCGGCCGAGCTGGAGCAGTTCCTCAGAGGCGAAGGGCACTGAGCAGCGGGCCGCCGGCGACAGGGCCGGCCCCGCGCTCGTGGCTGTGGACCAGGTGCTCGGCATAGATCGCGAAGAGGACCAGCAGGCCCACGATCACCACCAGCAACACCCCGAGCACCAACCACGGGTTGGTCCCGGCCGCGGCCGTGCGGTGGCGGCCGGACGCCAGGTGCGACCGGGCCGCCGGGACCTCGGACGCCGCGGTGCGGGGCCAGTGGGGTGAAGCGGGGAGGTCGGTCACGATCTCGCGCATCTGGTCGAAGCTGGTGGCCTCGGCCAGCTCGCCCAGCCTGACCTCGTACTCGGAACGCTCAACAGCCCGCGCTCGGCGGCGTGGTCGAGCAGCATCCCGAAGCGGTGGCGGTCGTCGTCGGTCACCTCGGTCCCGTCTCCGCCGGCGGCGGCCATCGGACGTCCCCGGCCGGCGGACCGACATCGAGGGCGGCCGACGCCGAACGGTTGGTCGGAGGCGGCGAACTCGCCCAGCACCTTGCCAGGTCGTCCAGCCCGGCCAGGTCGGGGACGGGCACTGCCTCCGGATCGGGCTGCCATCCGACGGGGTCTATGGGCCCGCCGGGGTCTATCGGCCACGGGCGACCGTCGGTGGCGTCGTCGGTCACCCCTGAATTGTGGGTCAGGGGAAGGGTGACAGCGCAACTGGCTGCGGCCGGCTCCCCACGGACGGTGCTCGTGCGGCGGAGATACGCGTTGCCATGAACGTGGACGGAGGCATCGGGTTCGATCCCCAGCGGGGTCATCGAGACGGCCAAACTGGCCGAGCGGGTCGGCTACGACGGGCTGTGGTCGGCCGAGGTCGAGCCACGACCCGTTCCTCCCGCTGGCCCTGGCGGCGGAGCACACCGAGCGGATCGATGCTCGGGACCGGCATCGCGGTGGCCTTCGCCCGCAACCCGATGACCCTGGCCATGGTGGCCAACGACCTCCAGACTCTGTCCAAGGGCCGGTTCATGCTCGGGCTCGGCTCCCAGATCAAGCCGCACATCGAGAAGCGGTTCTCCATGCCGTGGTCCCACCCCGCCCCCCGGATGCGGGAGCTGATCATGGCCATCCGGGCCATCTGGGCGAGCTGGGCCGACGGGAGCCGGTTGGCCTTCCGGGGCGAGTTCTACCGCCACACCCTGATGACCCCCATGTTCGACCCGGGGCCCAACCCCTACGGAAACCCCCGGATCTTCGTGGCCGCCGTCGGCGAGAGGATGACCGAGGTGGCCGGCGAGGTGGCCGACGGCCTGCTGGCCCACGCCTTCACCACCGAGCGCTACCTGCGCGAGGTCACCGTGCCGGCCCTCGAGCGCGGACTGGCCGCCAGCGGCCGGGTCCGCGCCGACGTGCGAGATCTCCTATCCGGGGATGGTGGTCACCGGCGCCGACGAGGCCGGGTTCGCCGCCGCCACCAAGGCGGTCAAGGCCCAGCTCGCCTTCTACGGGTCGACCCCGGCCTACCGGCCGGTGCTGGAGCTGCACGGGTGGGGCGACCTCCAGACCGAGCTCAACACCACTGTCCAAGCGCGGCGTCGTGGGAGGAGATGGCCGACCTCATCGACGACGAGATCCTCAGCACCTTCGCCGTGGTCGGCGAGCTCGACGACATCGCCGGCCTGGTGCTCGAGCGGTTCGAAGGGGTGGTCGACCGCTTCAACTTCTACGCCCCCTACCCCATGGAGCCCGAACGGTGGGCCGAGGTGCTGGCCGGCTTCAAGTAGGGCGGTGGCTCAGATGACGATGTTGACCAGTTTCGGCGGGCGGGCGATGACCCGGCGGGGCTTCAGCCCCGCCAATGCCTCGACAACGGCCGGCGGAGGCCAGGGCCAGGGCTTCGCCTCCGCCTCGGTGATGCCCGGGGCGCACCTCGATGCGGTCCCGGACCTTGCCGTTGACCTGGACGACCATGGTCACCGACTCCTCGGCGGCCAGCGCCGGGGTCGGCGACCGGCCAGGGATGGAGGTGGATGTGGTCGCCGTGCCGGCGCTCCCAGGCCTCGGCGGCGATGTGGGGCGTCATCGGGGCCAGCAGCAGCAGCAGGGTGTCGACGGCTTCGTCGACCACCTCGGCTGTGGCCGCCGCCGCGGCTGTAGGGCTGGACCAGGTTGACGAATTCCATGCAGGCGGCCACGGCCGTGTTGTACGACCACCGCTCGAAGTCGCGGCTGACCCGGTCGATCAGCCGGTGGCTGGCGTGCCGCACGGCCAGGTCCTCGCCGGTGAGCGGGCCCGACCGGCGGCGATACGTCACTGGTCCTCGGGGGGAACGGCCAGCCGCCAGACACGGTCGAGGAAGCGGGCGGTCCCGTCGATCACACTGTCGGTCTGGTCGGTCCAGTCCATGTCGTCGGCCGGGGGGCCGACGAAGAGGTGGAACAGGCGCAGGGCGTCCGCCCCGACCGTGGTCAGGTAGCTCGACGGGGCCACCAGGTTGCCCTTGGACTTGGACATCTTGGTCCCGTCCATCCTGATCATCCCCTGGGCGTAGTAGCGGGTGAACGGCTCCCGCAGCTCCGTCGGGGGCCAGCCCCACGTCGGCCAGCGCCTTGGTGAAGAAGCGGGCGTAGAGCAGATGGAGGATGGCGTGCTCGATCCCGCCGATGTACTGGTCGACCGGCATCCAGTGGCGGGCGATGTCCGGATCGAAGGGCAGGTCCGGCGGTCCAGGGGTCGGTGAAGCGGAGGAAGTACCACGACGAGTCGACGAAGGTGTCCATGGTGTCGGTCTCGCGGGTGGCGGGGCCGCCGCAGATCGGGCAGGTGGTGTTGAGGAACTCCGGGTTGGTGGCCAGGGGTGACTGGCCGGTCGGGAGGAACTCGACGTCGTCGGGGGCCAGCACCGGCAGCTGGTCGGCGGGCACGGGCACGATGCCGTGGTCGGGGCAGTAGACGATGGGGATGGGACAGCCCCAGAAGCGCTGGCGCGACACCAGCCAGTCCCGCAGCCGGTAGTTGACGGTCCGGACGCCGATGCCCTCGGCCTCCAGCCACTCGATGGCCCGGGCCTTGGCCGTGGGGATGTCCAGCCCGTCGAGCCATGTCGCTGTTGATCTTCTCGCCGGTCGCCGGTATAGGCGCCGCCGGGCGCCGCCGGGCTCGTCCCAGCCCTCGGGCGGGCGCACGGTGCGCACCACGGGGAGGCCGTAGGCCTGGGCGAAGTCCCAGTCGCGGGTGTCCTCGGCCGGGACGGCCATGATGGCGCCGGTGCCGTAGCCCATGAGCACGTAGTCGGCCACGTAGACGGGCACCGGCCGGCCGGTGAAGGGATTGATCACCGAGGAGCCGGTGAAGGCTCCCCGCTTGGCCAGGCTGATCGCGCCGCTCTCCGACATGCGCTCGACGTCGCTGCTGGCTGCGGCCCGGGCCCGCAGCTCGTCGACCTCGGGCCGGTGCTCGGGGTGGTGAGGGCGTCGACCAGCGGGTGCTCGGGGGCCACCACCGCGTAGGTCATGCCGAACGAGGTGTCCGGCCGGGTGGTGAAGACCCGGAGCGCCAGCCGCTCGTTGCCGTCGGATCCGTCCCTCCCTTCGACGACCAGGTCGAACTCGGCCCCCTCGGACCGGCCGATCCAGTTGCGCTGCATGGTCTTGACCCGCTCGGGCCACTCGAGGCCGTCGAGGTCGGCCAGCAGCTCGTCGGCGTAGCGGGTGATGCCGAGGAACCACTGCTCGAGATCCCGCTTGACCACCAGGTCGCCCGAGCGCTCACAGGTGCCGTCGGCCAGGACCTGCTCGTTGGCCAGGACGGTCTGGCATCCGGGGCACCAGTTGACCGGGGCGTTGGCCCGATAGGCCAGGCCGGCGGCCAGCAACTTCTCGAAGATGACCTGGTTCCAGCGGATGTACTCGGGGTCGTGGCTGCGGATCTCGCGGCGCCAGTCGTAGACGGCGCCGAGCGAGGTGATCGACTCCTTCAGCTCGGCGATGCGGGCGTCGGTGAAGATCCGGGGGTGGGTGCCGGTGCCGGATGGCGGCGTTCTCGGCGGGCAGGCCGAACGAGTCGAACCCGAACGGGGAGAGCACGGCGTAGCCCAGCATGGTGCGGTGGCGGACCAGCAGGTCGCCGAAGGTGTAGTTCCGGACGTGGCCCATGTGGGCCGGGCCCGAGGGGTACGGGTACATGGTCAGCACGTACCAGGGCGGACGGGGATCGTCGGCGTCCACCTCGTAGGTGCCCTCGTCGGCCCAGCGCTGCTGCCACTTCTTCTCGACTTCGATGACGTCGTAGGCACGTGCCATGGATCACGATCGTACCGGGGGCGACGGAGGCCCCGGCTAGGTCGGCTGCTCGAGCCTGGCCGCCATCTCCCGGTAGGCGGCCACCGGGATGAGATGGATGCCGTCGAAGGCGTGCGAGGCATGGATCTCGGCGATGAGGTCGCAGGCGATCCCCACGCCGGCCTGCCCGTCGCGGTCGAGCAGCTCGATGACGGGTTCGGGCACGGCCAGCTCGGGGATGTCGGCCGAGAGCTTTCGGGCCATGGTCGGCCCGGGGATGACCATGACGCCGGCGAAGACCGGCCCGTCGAAGTCGATCGAGCGCGCGCCACTCGAGGAGGTCGCGGGCCGAGAAGCGAGATCTGGGCCAGCAGGAAGTCGGCGTCGTGCTTCCAGGCCGGGAGGGGACGGAGACCCGAGGCCACACCGATCCGCAACGGGGGTGCCGCCGGGCCGGTCGGCGAACCGGCGGGCCTCGGCGATCATCGTCCTCACGGTCAGGTCGTCGGAGCGTGAACCCGTCTCGGGCCGGTCGCCGTAGACGAACAGGAACTCGTCGACCCCGTAGGCGGCGGCGGTGAGCAGGTCCCGCCGGAAGCCGAGGACGTTCCGGTCGCGGGCGTTGAGGCAGGCGATCGAACGGCCCCCCATGAGCTCGACCTCGTGGGCGACGGCGATGCTGGAGACCGTCGCCCGCCCGATGTGGTTGTCGGGGATCAGGAAGGCACCGGCGACCCGGCTCATCACGCCGATCTGGTGGCGGACGTGCATGAGGTCGGGACGGGTGGCCGGCTCGACCTCGCAGATGATCTCGAAGCTCGGAGGGCCCATGGCCAAACGATAGGGCCCCGTGGGTGCTGTGTGTGTGGTCCGCTCCGGGCGCCCAGGCGGCCTCGCCTATTCCCTTGTCTATGCCCGACCGCCGCCTGCCGCCCGCCGGCCGACCGGTGCCCGCCAGCCGGGGTCGCGCCCCATGCGGGCCAGTAGCACGGCCTGCGGGTCCGCACCCGGAGGCGGGTCGAGCGGTGGCGCGAACATCCCCGAACGGACCTGCGCGGTCTGGTCCTCGGGGAGCCGGTCCGGAAGAGCGCGCACAGGTCGGGGTCGAGCCGGTCGTCGGCACCGACGGCACGGGCCAGATCCCAGGTGTGGATCAGCACGTCCTGGCTGAGCAGCCCGACCAGTGGGGCCGCCTCGATGCTGGTGGGTGGGTTGTTGCCGATGGCGGGGACGTCGACGGGGCCGTCGAAGAGGCCGGACCGTTCGAACAGCGAGACGAGGGCCGCAGTAGGTGAGCTCCCACCGCTGCGCCGGGTCGCCCTTCGGGACGTTCGGGCTTGGCCCCCATCGGCCGGAGGAGGAGCACGTCGTGGAAGCCGATGACGTGCTCGACAACAGCTCTGGCGTCCCAGTCCGTGCACGGGGAGGGGCGTTCCACCGGCCCGATGCTGCAGCCACCGCCTGGCCGAACCGCCGGCAGGCATGCAGGTGCCGCGCCGCGATCTGGCCACGGTGTTCAGCGGCAGGCTGCTCGCTCATCCGTCGACTCTTCTGTGTCCGGGACGGACCAACACGAGCCCCATTCTGCCCATGGGGAGGGGCAGCTGCCATGCCTGGTGAACCGGCTCGCCCCGGGCGGGCCGGCCCGGGACCGGCACCGGCCTGGAGCGGGGGCTGGCGGGACGGCACGGCCGGGCCGGCAGCGGAAGCGGAGGGCACGCCGGCCCGGGAACAGGACTGGGGGATGGCGGGTCCAGCCTCGGCTACGATGCTCGGGCTGCAGTATCGATCGGCATCGGGTCGGTCGATGTCGTTACTTGAGAGGATCAGCTCGGAGCATCAGCAGCTCCGGGCAGCTACGGGGGCGTAGCTCAGCTGGTAGAGCGCTTGACTGGCAGTCAAGAGGTTCGAGGGTTCGAGTCCCTTCGCCTCCACCGATGTTGTAGGAAATACAACGTTCTCTCGGGAAGGTATTCCCTGCTCAGTATCAGCGACGGGCGCCACCGGTCGGCAGTGGAGCCTCCCCCGGCACGCCGGACACGGCTCCACATCTGCTCTACCACGTAGGCTCTTTCAGCGGGACTTCTTCATGACAGGGCGGATGTGGTGACAACTCAGACGGTGACCATCGTATTCACGGACCTGGTCGGGTCGACGGAACTGTCGGCACGGCTCGGGCCGGTGGCTACCGAGGACCTCCGGTTGACCCATTTCGGTCTGCTGCGGGGTGCCATCCAGGCATCGGGTGGCACCGAGGTCAAGAACATGGGTGACGGTCTGATGGTGGCGTTCTCCAGCCTGAGCCGGGCGCTGGCCTGTGCGGTGGGAATGCAGCAGGCGATCGAACGCCACAATCGCCGCGACCGGGTTGTTCCGTTGTCCGTGCGGATCGGTATGGCCACGGGTGAGGCCACCGAGGAGGACGGCGACTACTTCGGCGATCCGGTGGTCGAGGCTGCCCGTCTGTGTGCCCAGGCCGACGGAGGCCAGATCCTGGCCACCGAGATCGTGAAAGCCATGGCTGGTCGACACGCCACCCAGGAGTTCATCTCGGTCGGGGACCTGGTGCTCAAGGGTCTTCCCGATCCGGTGCCCGCGGTCGAGGTCGTCTGGGAGCCGGATACCGCGGCCCAGAAGACCGATGGACAGCTGCCACTGCCGGCCCGCCTGGTGGGGGCCTCGGCCGAGAGCCTGTTCGCCTTCTTCGGGCGTGCCGACGAGCTCTCCCGGCTCGCCGACATCCAGAAGGTGACGTCGGCTGAACATCGGCTGCGGGTCACGCTCGTCTCCGGCGAGCCCGGGATCGGCAAGACCACCCTGGTGGCCCAGGCGGCCCGGGCCGTTCACGCCGCCGGCGCCAGCGTCTGTTACGGCAATTGCACCGAGAGCCTGGCCATCCCCTACCAGCCGTGGATCGCCGCACTGACCCAACTCGTCGATCACACGGACGAGGCCGTCCTGTCCGGCTTCGTCGACGGGAACGGCCCGGCCCTGGCGCGCCTGCTGCCGGGACTCGCCCGCCGACTCGGGTCCGACCTGGTTCGCCCGGATGGTGACCCCGACACCGAACGATTCCTCATCCTGGAAGGCGTGGCCCGGTTCCTGGCCCTGGCGTCGACGACGGTTCCGCTGGTACTGGTGCTCGACGACCTGCACTGGGTGGACGCCGCCAGTCTGGAGCTGCTGCGCCACCTGGTCACCTCGGCCACGCCCATGGCGGTGCAGGTGGTGGGAACCTTCCGCGAGAGTGATCTCTCCCGCTCCCACCCTCTGACAGGAGCTCTGGCCGAACTGCGCCGCGAGCCGGCCGTCGACCGCCTCGACCTGTTGGGACTGGCGGACACCGAGATCATCGACCTCCTGGCCGCGGCGGCGGGCCACGACATGGAGGACGAAGGCGTGGCGCTCGCCCATGCCCTCCGCCGCGAGACCGGTGGCAACCCGTTCTTCCTGGTCGAGGTGGTCCGGCACCTGGCCGAGACCGGCGCCTTCGTCCAGGACGCCGATGGCCGCTGGGTGCTCTCGGTCGATCTCGACGCACTGGGCCTGCCCAGGAGCGTGCGCGAGGTGGTCGCCCACCGGGTGGCCCGCCTGGGAACCGACGCCGAACAAGCCCTCGGCGTGGCCTCGGTCATCGGACGGGAGTTCGACCTCGAGGTGCTGTCCCAGGTCCTGGACGCCGACGAGGAGCGCCTCCTCGATCTGCTGGAAGCCGCCATCGGCGCCGGTCTGTTGGACGAGTCGGAGCAGGTCGGCGGCCACTACCGATTCGTGCACGCCTTGATCCAGCACACGCTCTACCAGGAGCTGAGCACCACCCGTCGGCAGCGGGCCCACCAGCGGGTGGCCGAAGCTCTGGAGGCCGGTGGTGCCGTGGACGACACCCGGGTGACCGAGCTGGCCCGCCACTGGACGGCCGCTACCCGGCCGGCCGACGGAACCAAGGCCCTCCACTACCTACGTCGGGCCGGTGATGCGGCCCTGAACGCGCTCGCCCCGCTCGATGCGATCAACTGGTACGTGCAGGCCCTCGAGCTACAGGGACGCCAGGACCAGATCGACCACCAGGTCCACTGTGCCCTCCTGGTCGGGTTGGGCACCGCCCAGTACCAGGCGGGCCTGCCCGAGCACCGGATGACGTTGTCGGAGGCCGCCGCCCTCGCCCGGGACATCGGCGACGCCGGGCTCCTGGTGACCGCGGCACTGGCTGCGGTCCGGGGCGGCGGGTCCACCGGGGCCGGCACCGAGCGGATCGAGTTGTTGGAATCGGCGTTGGCTGCTGTGGGGAGGTCGGACGAGGCCGACCGGGCACGACTCCTGGTGGCCCTGTCCGAGGCAACCGACGCACTTGACGTCGGGCGTCGCCAACACCTGGCCGACGAGGCCGTCGGCTTGGCCCGTGCCCTCGACGACGACCCGTTGACCCTGGAGGTCCTCACCAACAGCTACATGTTCCGCAAGCGGCCCGAGAATTCGGCGGAACTCCTGGCCGAGACGGCGTCGATCGTCGCGCTGGCCGACCGTATCGGCCAGCCGATGATGCGGTTCCGCGCCCGCTTCAACCGGATCTGGTCGTGCATGGAGGTCGGCGACGTGGACGAGGTCCGTCGCCGACACGAGGAGATGCGGGTTCTCGAAACCCAGACGGGGCTCCCCTATTTCCGGTGGCAGGTGCTCCTCAACGAGGTCGCCCTGTCGACACTCGAGGGCGATCTCGAGGGCGCGGAGGCGACCAACGCAGAGGCACTTGAGATCGGGAGCCGCATCGGCGCTCCGGAGGCGTTTGCGGCCTACGGGGGCAGCCTCTGCCGGATCCGGGTCGACCAGGGACGACCCGATGAGATCGTGGAGCTGATGCAGCAGGTGGCCGCCGAGAACCAGTCCCTGCCGATCATGCGCATCGTGCTCGGAATCCTCTATCTCGACCTGGGGCGCGACGACGAGCTGCGGCAGCTGTTCGCGCCGGACGTGGCCAACGGCTTCGCCGACCATCCCCGGGACTCGTCGTGGATGAGCACCATCATCAACTGCGGGGACATCGCCGCGCACCTCGGCGACGTCGCGGCCGCCCGGACGCTCTACGACATGGTGCTCCCCTTCGCCGATCAGGTGGCCTATCCGGGGGCGGTGATCAATGGATCAGCGCGGAGGCCACTCGGCCGCCTGGCCCACCTGTTGGACATCCCCGCCGATGCCGAGGTTCATTTCGGTTCGGCACTGGCGATGCACGAGTGCATGGGATCACCGTACTGGTCGGCTCGCACCAAACTCGACTTCGCCGACTTCCTGGTGGACCGCAACGGCACGGGGGACCGGCAACGCGCGACTCAGATGGTGAGTGACGCACTGGACTCCGCCGAGACGCACGGGTTCGCCGGGCTCATGGCCAGGTCCCGGGCGTTGCTCGATTCGATTCGCTGAACAGCGGCAACCTCCGGATCGTGTCGGACCGGATGCGGAACCACCGCCTCGCAGCAG
>CAWIEV010000014.1:0-175526 GCA_963835325.1 uncultured Acidimicrobiaceae bacterium
CGGCCTGGGATCCCCGGAGACTCCATACCTTGGAAGCGAGGATGGAGTCATGGAAGAGAAGCGCACAACAAAGAGGTACCCACCTGAGCTGAAGGAGCGGGCCGTGAAGATGGTCCAGGAGCTCCGGGCCCAGGATCCCCACGACAAGACGGTCATCTCCCGGGTGGCCCGCCAGCTGGGGGTCGGTGACGAATCGCTCCGAGCCTGGGTGAAGCGTGCCGAGGTGGATGCCGGCAAACGGCCGGGCCTCACCACCGACGAGCAGGCCGAGCTGAAGCGGCTCCGCCAGGAGAACTTCGAGCTCCGCCGCTCCAACGACATCCTGCAGTCAGCAGCGACTTTCTTCGGGGCGGAGCTCGACCGCCGAGGAAAGAAGTAGTCGCCTTCATCGACGCCCATCGGGACAACACGACCGATGGGCGTCGATGGGGGGTCGAGCCGATCTGCACCGAACTGAAGATCGCCCCCTCTACCTACTACGACACCAAGGCCAGACCGCTCTCGGCCAGGGCCACCCGAGACGCCACCACCGGACCCGAGCTCCGGACCCTCTGGGAGAAGAACTACTCCGTCTACGGCCGCAGGAAGCTCTGGAAGGCGGCCCGACGGCGGGAGATGGAGATCGGGCGGGACCAGGTGGCCCGGCTCATGCGCCAACAGGGCATTCAGGGCGCCACCCGGGCCAAGAAGCGCTTCACCACCAAGTCAGATCCCGCCCACGTCCGCGCTCCGGACCTCGTCAACCGGAACTTCACTGCTCCACGGCCAGATGCCCTGTGGGTGGCCGACTTCACCTACTGCTCCACCTGGTCGGGTGTCGTCTACGTGGCCTTCATCATCGACGTCCACTCCCGGAGGCTGGTCGGTTGGAAGGCGGCACGCTCCATGACCACCGCCCTCGTCCTCGACGCTCTCAACATGGCTGCCTGGACCCGCCGCCACACCAGCCTCGTCGGACTCATTTGTCACACGGACGCGGGATCGCAATACACCTCAGTCCTCTACACCGACCGGATCGACGAAGTGGGAGCCGCTCCCTCCATCGGGACGGTCGGCGACAGCTTCGACAACGCCATGGCTGAGTCGGTCATGGGCATCTTCAAGACCGAGCTCCACCGGAACCCCGCCGCCCTAGCCGCCAACGGAGGGCCCTGGAGAGGCCTCGACGACCTCGAGATCGCTACCTGTGGCTGGGTGTCGTGGTTCAACGAGGAGCGACTGCATTCGGAGCTCGGCGACCGAACGCCGGACGAGGTCGAAGCCGAGTACCGTCACAAGTCTCAGCCCGACGCGGCATGAGAGAACCAAACAAACGAGTCTCCGGAAAACTCAGGCCGATTCATCCAGTTCGACTATTGATCGTGGCGCTCCTGTTACCACCATTCGGTGATCGACGGTGTCGTTTAGTCTGTTCAGGCTGCAAGTACACCTGAAATCCCAACACGCGACCCAACAATTGCGGGTCACGGCGTCGCCTCCTGTCGCAATCGACCGTTCGTGTCGGGGCAATTGTTACCGCTAAGCTGGGAAAACGGACAGCCATTGCGACGATTTGCCGCTCGGTGCCTCTGCCTGAATCCGCCTTACAACCAGCAGGTCGTCGGTTCGAGCCCGGCAGCGCCCACTGAGAGGCTGCGGGAGTTTGGGGGGTTCTTCGGAATTGGTTCCGACGACCGGATCGGTGATCAAGAGCACCTCCCTCGTGAGAGCGTTCCACGACACGCCAGCCTCGGTTGTCGGCGATCAGCGTGTGAGATCCCTCTCGATCAGGAGCCCTCCAACTCGGCATCGATGAGCTGTGAAACCGCGTCGATGAGAGCCAGGTGGGTGAATGCCTGGGGGAAATTGCCGAGATGCTCCCCGGTGGTGGCATCGATCTCTTCGGCGTACAAAGTCAGTGGGCCGGCGAAAGACAGCAATTTCTTGCACAGATCCCGAGCCCGCTCGACCTCACCGATCATGGCGAGAGCGGAGACCAGCCACCACGAGCAGATGGTGAAGGTGCCTTCCTTGCCTTCGAAACCGGTGTCGGTGCTGTCCACCTGGTAGCGCAACACCAGCCCGTCCTCAGTGAGATCGTCGGCGATAGCCAGCACGGTCGCCCTCACCCGCTCGTCGTCGGGAGGCAGAAAGCCCATGATGGGGATGAGGAGCAACGATGCGTCCAGCTCGTCGTTCTCATATGCCTGCCTGAATCTTCCCTGTTCATCGATCCCCTTGACCAGAATCTCCTTCTTCAGCTCATCCGCTCCCTGGCGCCACCGTCGGGCCCGATCGGTGTCGCCCCGCCGGAGGGCCAGATCCGCACCTCGGTCTGCCGCCACCCAGCACAGGACGGCCGACGCCGTGAAGTGCTGTGGTTCACCCCGGATCTCCCAGATACCCTGGTCCGGGTTCCCGCTTGCCGAAAGAGCGTCATCTACCAGCCCGGCCAGTCCTTCCCACACAGGGTGGACGATCTGGGCCGCCCCTTGCTTCATGTGTTGGTCGACCCCGTCCAGCAGCATGCCCCAGACATCGTTCTGATGTTGGTTCCACGCTCCATTGCCGACACGGACCGGACGGGCGCCGCCGTACCCGCTCAGATTGTCGATGGTCCGCTCGGAGAGGTCTCGCTCGCCGCCGATGCCGTACATGATCTGAAGCTCGAAGGGCTGGTCGAGCTTCCCCTGGCTGACCGACTCGAGTACGAACGCGAAATACTCAAGGGCTTCCCAGTCGAAACCCAAGCGATAGAGCGCGCGCAGCATGAACCCGGTGTCTCGGATCCATGTGTACCGGTAGTCCCAGTTGCGTGCGCCACCCGGGGTCTCCGGCAACGACGTGGTGGATGCGGCCATGATGGCGCCCGTTGGTGCGTAGCTGAGCCCCTTGAGTGTCAGAGCGCTTCGCTCGATATAGGGTCGCCACGGGTGATCGGGAAACCTCCCGGTGGCCAGCCAGTCCCGCCAGTACGCCACGGTCGAGGCGAGGTCCCCGTCGGCCTCGTCCTGGTCCTTTGGGGGCTGCCCTCCCCACGTCAAGGCGATGAAGCTGTCTTGGCCCTCGGCAAGGCTGGTGCGCCCGTAGCAACGTGCCCCGGCAACTCCCAATCGGAGGCTGCTATCCACCGACAGCGTCAACTCGCCGCCGGGTGCCTGCGCGTTGAGCGAGTCGTAGCCCTCCCCGTCATAGCTCCACTGGCCGATACCAACGCCATAATCGAACAGCGGTATGCAGACTGCTTCGAGCTCGACTTTGCCGGAGATGCACCGGGCGGTGCGTAGGAGGACACCGGCGGCGGCCGAGTCGGTCGGCGCCCGACGGTAACCGGGGCGTCGGGTCCCCCTGTCCACCCTGCGGATCACCAAGAGATCCTGAACGATCAACCAGCCGGTGGGCGTGTGCCAGGTAGTCTCCACGACCATCGTCCCGGGCACGTAGCGGCGATGGTGGGGAACCATGGTGTTCGACGGGCCGAACCGGAAGGACCCGGCGGTGCGGTCGAGGAGGGCCCCGAAAACACTGGCCGAGTCGGGTCGGGGCAGGCACAGCCATTCGACCGATCCGTCAGGTGCGACCAAGCAGCTGACCTCGCAATCGGACAGAAAGGCGTAGTCGGCGATGGGAGGAAAGTCGCTCATGGTCATCAGCGCTCCTATGTTCGGGGCAGAACGCGTCATGTCGTACATGGCCGATGTCTGCCAAGCCCGAGAGTACCGGTTCCACTGGCGGGACGCCTGGCACGGAATTCCCGGCGCGACAACCGAATGAACCTCCCTCGCCATTGCGCCATGAATAAATATGTCGTGGTGACGCATCGGGTGTCGAGGGCGCCGAGGGCAGCGCTCGTCTCGACTCGAAGCATCGTCCCGTTCCGGCGCCCCTCATCGCGGTGGCCTGGTCAATCGACCTCGATGAAGTCAACTTTTGCTAGCTGGTGATGTCGATCGTGCGATCCTCCATGGTCGAGGACGGGCCACGCAAGGACGACAGAACCCGAAGGGACAGGACTGTCAGCCAGCCGAAGCCGGAAGCAATGGAGATTCGCTGGAAGATGCCTCCCTCTCCGGAAAGGCGTGACTCGGGGCCGAAGGCTGCTCCGAATGCGACAAAGCTTGCGACCATGGCAACGCCCGAACCTGCCGAATAACCGGCCCAGCGAACGTCCCCGCGTCGTGCGGCGCCAAACGCACTGGCAAGGGCGGCGATCGGCAGACCGGCGAAGATCGGGATCGCAGAGAGGTTGTGGAGCTTGCCCGAGGATCCCGACGCCAGTCGTATCCCAGCCGGTTTGCCCCGATCGCCGTGAGAGCCACGATGAAGATCGGCGCAGCCACGGCCCCACACGCGAGTTCAGTCCGAATCGTGGCTCGCTTGCCCTCGGCGACCCTCATAGGCGAAAGGCTATTGCAACTCGGCGAAATGTCTCGTGCCGGCTCGGGGTGCAGTATGGACACCGTCGTTCACTCGCTGCACCCGACTGTCAGCAGCGCCACTTGGCGGGCCTGGGGGAGCGGCAATCGGAGGACCGGAGAATGGGCACTCCCTGCCGTCCTGTGCAATCAGGGTGTAGCCACGGGAGAAGCAGATGACCGAAGCGAGTCACGGTCAGCGACGCTGAGCTGGCCTCACCGCTGGATGGAAAGGCGTTCCGCCCCGAAGGCGTCACCCTGGATCCGGATCCATTCACCGATCTCTTCGGACGGCATCGGCTTGGCCAGGAGATATCCCTGACCGCTGTCACACCCGAGACTCATCAGCTCGTCCCATGTCCGTTCATCCTCGATTCCCTCGGCCACGGTTCGCAGGCCGAGGTTGTGCCCGAGGTCGATCACCGAGCGCACGATCACCGCGTCGTTGAGGTCCTGGTGCATATGCATGACGAACGACTGGTCGATCTTGAGCTGGTTGACGGGGAGGTTCTTCAAGTAGGCGAGCGACGAATAGCCGGTCCCGAAGTCGTCGATGGCCAACTTGACCCCGCCGGCGGCCAGCTCGGCCAGGACCCGGTGGGCCCGGGAGGGGTCGGCCATGATCGTGGTCTCGGTGATTTCGAGTTCGAGCAGCCCGGCGGGGACCTGCCAACGGTCCAGAGCGGCCGCCACTTCAGCCGGGAAGCCGTCATCGAGGAGGCTCCGGGCGGACAGGTTGACGGCCATCGACAGATTGCCGAGGACGGAGGGCCCGGCTTCGTCCCGCCAGCGGCGGAGTTGCCGGAGCGCCGCATCCAGGACCCAGCTGGTCAGGGGCTTGATGAGCCCGGTGTGCTCGGCCAAGGAGATGAATTCGATCGGTGGCACCAGTCCCATGGTGGGGTGCTGCCAACGGATGAGTGCCTCGACTCCTTCGATCTGCCCGGAACTGAGGGCGACCTTCGGCTGGTAGAAGAGCACGAACTGCTCCTTGGCGATGGCCGTCCGGAGCTCGCCGAGGAGGGCCAGGCGCTCGCGCGTGTTGATGTTCAGCTCATCGTCGTAGACGACGATGTCCTCGTGCGAGTCCTTGGCCACGTACATGGCCACGTCCGACCGCTGTAGCAGCATGTCAGCGCTGTCGCCGTCCTTGGGCGCGATGGCGATGCCGCAACTCGCCGAGACGTCCATGGTCATGCCCTCGATTTCGAACGGAGCCTCCAAGAGGTTCACGATCCGTCCGGCAACCTGAAGAGCCGCTCCTTGCCCCTCGATGCGTGGGAGCAGCACGCAGAACTCATCGCCGCCCAGCCGGGCGAGCGTGTCCCCGTCCCGAAGGCCCTGGCGAATCCGCGGGCCCACCTCCCGCAGGACCCGATCTCCGTACTTGTGGCCGAGCGTGTCGTTGATCTCTTTGAATCGGTTCAGGTCGAAGAGCAGGACTGCGGTGCAGGTTCCGTCTCGGGCTGCCTGACGGAGTGCCTGGTCGGTCCGGTCGAAGAAGCAGGCCCGGTTGGGCAGGCCGGTGAGTTCGTCGTGCATGGCCTGATGGGTGGCGTCGTCGAGGGCCGTCTTCATGGCCTGGACGGTCCGAGCGTCGTTCAAGGCCAGACTGGCGTGTTCGGCAAAGGCGATGACGATGTCCTGCGCCCGCTGGAGGAACTGGCTGTCCGGTCGGTGCGAGGAGATGATCAGACTGCCGACCGGCCTATCCTCCCGATGCACGGGAGCAGCGACAGCCGACTGTGAAACGTCCTGTTCCGAGACGCCGACGGCCTTGGCCATGGCCTCAGAGCTTTCGTCGATGCAGAGGCGGTTCTCGATGACCGCTCGTCCCCCGATGCCCGTACCGACCGGAACACGGGGGAACCCTGCGGCGTCCAGGGAGATGCCGACCGACGATACGGTGATCATGGTGCCGGGGTCGCGGTCGTCACAAAGCTGCAGCGCCACCACTCCTTCGCCCAGGAGGTCGGCCGCTCCCGCAGTGATGGCGTCGAGGACCGTCTGCAGGGATGACCGTGACGTGATCTGGTGCTGGATCTGAGAGAGGCACTCCAGGAGTGCCTGGCGTCCCCGTAGGGAGAGGACCAGCTCGTGGTTCTGGGCCGCCTGCCGGCGCTCGCTGGCCACGGTCCCGAGGAGGCGAAGGGCCAGGGCCAGCACGCGGGCCATGCTGCGCAGCAGGCTGACCTCCTCTGTGGTGAAGCCCTCGACGGATCGGGCCAACATCACGGTGGTGTCTTTGTCGCGATCAACGGGAATGGCGACAGTCAGGCAGCGTCCCACCCCCGGAACATCTATGGTCGCCCCATCGCTCGCGGCCACGGCGACGATCTCGGAATCAGGGGCGCTTCCGAGGGCCCATCCGAGCGATGAACGAACCTGACCGCCCATGACGAACGCACCGGCGTCGGCCTCGGACGCTTCGGCCAGACGTTCGAGGGCATGGACAATGGCCTCGTGCTCATCCGCGGCGCCGGTGAGCACGGTGAGGAAGGCTGCGAGCTGTTGCGTCGCCCAGTCCGACGAGTCCATCAGGGTGTCAACCGAAGGCCACCACGACGAGGGTCTGGTTGTGGAATCCGCTCACTCCACGGGTGCGGGCGATCTCGCCGTAGGTGTAGAACCCGGCAACCGGCGCGCCGGAGGCATGATCGGCGATCCTCCCCACCTCGGCCGCGGTGCCGTCGTCACCCAGGACGCCCTTGCGGGCGATGCAGTCGAAGGCGAGGAGCCCCAGCGGGGCTCTCCCCTCCAGCTCCGTCAGGGCTTGTTCGCACGCCACGTCGGTCGCCTCGAGCACCGATCCGCTGTCACCCTCCATGATCCTGACCATGCTTCCCTGGGGCACGGCGGCGATGCAGTTGAGGGAGCCGTCGGCGAAATCGGCACCGGCGACGAACCTGACCTCGTCCCCGCCTCTCCGGCTGAGCCCGAGGGGGTGGGTCATGGCGAAGTTGGTGAAGGCGGCGGCGTCGCCCTGCAGTGCGTGAGGGGCATCGAGGCGTCGGAGATACGCCTCCAGCGCCGGCTGGTCGTCGAGGGTGATCACCCGGTTGTCGGAGCTGGCAGTAACGACCATGGGCTCCCCGACCGCTCGCCATCCGTGTTTCACCCCGATACCGATGGGACCTTCGGATCCGATGGCTGCACCCACGACCGAGTGCTCGAGCACCGAGTTGCCGAAGAACTGGTACGTGCGCTGCATCTTGAGGTCGTCGCCGGCGCAGCCACCGATGAGAGGGACCTCGGCGCCCACCACGCCGAATGCGCCCCTGACCACCTCCTGCTGGTCGCCACCGAGTCCATCGCTCAGCAACAGCAGCACCTTGTACGGGCACGGCCCCAGGTCGGCGACGCTGGCGGCCACGTCCGCGCTGGCACCGCGAAGCCCACCGGCGTCGGCGCCGGCCGCGGCGGTGGCCACGGAGAAGCCCGGCCCGCCGAGAGCCATGACGACCACCCCGTCGGACCCCGGCCCTCCGGTGGCGATCACTCCCGCGGTCGAACATCCGACGACCGGTGTCTCCTGAGCGACGCCGGCAACACCGCCGAGGAGCGCTCCCAGGTCGTAGGCGTCGCTGGCCAGCACGACCAGGAGCTTCGGATCCTCCCCGACGAGGGCTCCGGCAGCAGCCCCGACACCTGCCTGGCGAGCATCGGGGCGGCTGGACCTACCCGTCCCCATCCACTGTGTCCTCGTCCGAGTGGGTGCGAAGGCGGGACTCGAGGACATGGGTATTGCGATCGGACCCTTATGCCCCTACCTTTAGCTGCAATTGGCCGCCGACGGTGCACAGCTCCCAGGCGCCCGGCTCGATCCCCGGGTGCGCTTCTCGGTCCTCTGGCCGGTGAGGAGACCGGCCCGCACGCCGATTCCACCGGACGGGTGGGCCCACGGTCATGCGCTCCGCTGATTCCGGCTTCGGCTCCCCATCGGAAGGTCTCCCGCCAGTGCCGACTGAAGGACCTCCAGGCTCTCGGACACCGTGGCAGCAAGGTCTCCGCCGAGGAAGAACCACTGGGTCTGAGCGGCCATGATGACGCCTCCGGCCGCCGCCGCCAACATCGTGGGTACGAGCCCGTCGGCCGCCTCCTCGAGCCGGGATCCGAAGAACTCGGCCATCACCACCTGGGACTTGAGCTGTATGCCGCCCAGGACACCCCGGAGCACGCTCGGAGTGGCTTGGATGACCCCGATCCATCGCCTGACAGCTGCTGGGTCCTCGGCCGAGAGCACTGACTTGAGCGCCTGGCCGAGCGAGTGGAGCAGTGGTTCGTCGTCGGGGCGGGCTGCCAACGCCACCCGCAGGGCGGCGCTTCGTCGGTCGATGGTCACCTGGAGCAAGTCATCCTTGCCGGCGAAGTGCCGGTAGAACGTCCGCGGGGAGATCTGCGCTTCGAGGGCGATGTCGTCGATCGTCACCCCGTCGAACCCGCGCTGCTCGAACAGCCGCAGGGCGGCGTCCTCCAACGCCTCCACCATCATCTGCGAGCGCCGGGTACGCAATCGGGCCGCCAGCGACTGATCTTCCAACGACCGTCCTCTCTGGTTGGACTGCCTGAGGCTCACGAAATCATGACTGTTGACGGCCCATGTTGACGAAGCCATCACTGATGACGGGCCATGACGGTTGACCAGCCACGACACAGAATGAATCGGTTGACATCATAGGACTCCAATGGCAGGATCTGCCAAATCGGTCTGGCTGGGGGAGTGATCGTGGACCAAATCTCGAACCGCCCGCGCCTGGTGGTCCGCTCGGTGGGAGCGGTGGCCCTGTGCCTCTCCCTCTTCGTCTTCGCCGGATGTGGAACCACCCCCGCAGCCGCGCCGGCGCCGCCCGCGCTTCCGGCGCCCGCGCCGACCGTCCAGGGCCCGATCCTCCCGGACAGCGGCATCTCGTTCCTGGGCTCCACCCTCTTCCCTCCGGCCCAGGTCGGCTACGAGCAGTCCGAGTTCTTCCTGTCCGGGACGGCAACCTCCTACACCAGCACAACGCCTCTGGCCAAAGACGGGGACTGGGACGTCAAACCGGCGACGACGGCTCCGTACAGGACCCGGATCGTCGTGTACCGGCCCATCGACCCCAAGCGCTTCGACGGAACCGTCGTGGTGGAGTGGCTGAATGTCACCGCCGGCATCGACGCTCCGGCAGCGTGGCTCAACGCCCACATGCAGATGATCCGGGAAGGTATGGCCTACGTCGGCGTGGACGCCCAGGCCGGAGGGATAAACGGTCAGGCCGGCTCGATCGCTTCCGTAGACGGCAAGACCGGGCTCAGGCAGTCGGACCCAGCCCGCTACGGTTCCCTCCACCATCCCGGTGACAGCTATTCGTACAGCATCTTCCAGCAGGCGGGTCGAGCCCTCCAGACCTCCGGCTCGCGGCTCCTCTCCGGGTTGCACCCCCAGCGTGTCCTGGCCTTGGGCGAATCACAGTCGGCATTTCGGCTGGTGACCTACATCGACGCCCTCCAGACCCGTTCACCGGGGATCTACGACGGGTACTTCGTCTACAGCAGAGGCGGCAACGCCTCGGACCTGTCGCAGGCACCCCAGGAGACGATCACGACCCCGACACCCACCTACATCCGAACCGACCTCCATGTGCCGGTCTTCCTCTTCGAGACGGAAACGGACCTGCTGGCGCTCGGCTATCTCGCGGCCCGCCAGCCGCCGACGGCCGGCATACGCGAGTGGGAGACGGCCGGCACGGCCCACGACGATACCTATGGCCTCCTCTACGCGCGGTCGGATACCGGCAACGGCGTGGCCGACACCGACGCCTTCCAGTCGATGCTCAACCCGCCGAGCGACCCGATCCCAGGCATCGTCGATTGTTCCGCACCGGTCAATTCCGGGTCCCACACCTATGAACTTCGGGCCGCGCTGGCGGAAGTCGACCGCTGGATCACCAATGGGACCGCGCCCCACCAGTCGCCCCGTCTGGAGGTGAACCCGTCCGACCGGCGGACCTTCCTGACCGACAGTGACGGCGAAGCGCTGGGTGGGATCAGGACTCCCCAGGTGCAGGCGCCGGTGGCCGCGCTCTCAGGGATCGGCCAGCCGGGCTCCACCCCGATCGGGACCCAGCCGAGCAACGCCTCCACCATCTCGAGCGCGACGCTCTGCAGCATCCTGGGCACGACGGCCCCATTCAGCGCGGCCAAGCTATCGGCTCTCTATCCGACACACGCCGCCTTCGTCGCCAAGTGGGATGCGGCCACGGCCGCCGAGGTGAGCCAGGGATATCTTCTGCCTACAGATGCCCGGACCCTCGACCGGGTGGCGGCCAGGTCGACCGTTGGTGGCTGAAACCACGGGCGTCGGCGTCGACGTGGGCCGTCATGGTCCAGGCGCTGGATCCCGGATGGCACGGAAGTTCGGCGCCCCATGGGCCCGAACGCCGACATCGGGGGTTTTGACCGCGTTGACCAGGGGAATACTTGATCCGAACAACAACAGCTCGGCGCCGGCCGCCCGGGAGCCGCCGTGGCCTGAATTCAGCGAATCACGGCTGCTAGATTGCCATTGACGCCTGGCGTCGTCAGCCGACCTCAGACCGGAAGCGGGGGCAATGTTCGGAGCCGGAATTCACCCTGGGCGGGGAGCGATCCGAAGAGTTGGGAGCGCGGTCACGGCGGGTACCGCCATCGTCCTGGTGCTGTCCGGGGTGACGATGCTCGGCCCGGATGCGCCGGCCGGAGCCTCGACCGCGACCTCCGTCTCCTCCTTCGGCGCCAAGCCGACCTCGCTCAGCTACGCCGGCGGCACGGTGACGTTGTCGGCAGACGTCACCGATGCCAAGAGCTGCACATTCTCGGTGACACCGGCGATCAAAGGCCTCCCGTCCACCAAGCCCTGTTCCAGCGGGGCCGTGGACGAGAAGGTCACCGTCCCCAAGAACAGCGGCAAACAGGTGATCAACTTCACGTTCGAGTTGTCGGTCACCGGGACGAAGACGGTCAAGGCGCCGACAGTCAAGGTGGCCGAAGGTGACATCCTGCCCGGCCCGCCCACGGGCGTCTGGGCCTCGGCGGGGAGCGCCTCGGCCGCGGTGGCCTTCGTCCGCCCGACGAGCGGCAGCAGTGCCATCACCAGGTACACGGTCACCGCCACCGACTCGACGACCCCCGCCCATGGAGGTCAGAAGGGATCGGGCACCTCGAGCCCGATCACGGTTGCCGGCCTCCACGACGGGGACAGCTACACGTTCACCGTGGCTGGCACCAATGCCAGCGGCACCGGCCCGTCGTCGGCCAGATCGGACAGTGCCATCCCGTCGGCTCCGCTGGCGAACGTCGTTGCCACGGCCAGCGACGGTTTCGGGGATTGCGCGGTGCTGACCACGGGTCATGTGGACTGCTGGGGAGCGGGTGCGTTGGGCGACGGGAACGGCGGCCGTTCCGTCACCCCACAGCCGGTGAGCGGGGTCACCGACGCCACCTCGATCACCAGTGCCAGTCAGGACATCGGTGGCTATTGCGTCGTGCTCTCGTCCCATGGGGTGGACTGTTGGGGGGACAACACCTACGGCGAGCTGGGCGACGGGAGCACCGTCAGCTCCGACGTGCCCGTGGCGGTGAGCGGGATCACCACGGCGACCTCGGTCACCAGTGTCAGCAGCGTCAACCTCGCCGCCGGCTACTGCGCCAGGCTCTCCACCGGGAGGGTGGACTGCTGGGGGGACAACAGCGATGGCCAGCTGGGGAACGGGGCGGTCGGCGGACCTGATTGCAGTGGCACGTGTGACGACACGCCCCAGGCGGTGACCGGCATCACGAACGCCGCCTCGCTCATCCGTGACGCCGAGGGCGAGGAGTGTGCGGTCCTCAACACCGGAGGGATCGACTGCTGGGGGAACAACATCTGGGGCCAGTTGGGTAACGGGGCCACCGGTGGCCCCGATGGGCCCAGCCCCTACCTCGGCTATGACACTCCCCAGCCGGTCACCGGCATCACCGACGCCGTCTCGATGGCCAGTGGGCTCGGCGCCAGCAACTGTGCGGTGCTCTCGACCGGAGCGGTGGACTGTTGGGGGGCCAACTCGGGTGAGCTGGGGAACGGGACCGTGGGCGGGCCCGACGGTGCGAACGGGTACGACACGCCCCAGCCCGCCCTCGGCATCAGCGACGCCATCTCCGTCACCGCCGACGCCGACGGTGAGTACTGTGCGGTGCTGTCCACCGGCAAGGTGGAGTGCTGGGGGTACAACGGCGACGGTGAACTGGGCAACGGGAAGGTCGGTGGGCCCGACGGCGAGGACGGTTACGACTCGCCCCAAGCGGTCGCCGGCATCACCGACGCCCTCTCGGTCGCCAGTTACGACGTGCTCACCGAGTACAACAACTTCGGCTTCTGCGCCGTGCTCTCCACCGGAAAGGTGGACTGTTGGGGGGGCAACCTCACCGGCCAGTTGGGCGACGGGCGGATCGGTGGCACCGATCTGGAGGGCGGCTTCGACACTCCCCAAGCGGTCACCGGCATCACCAAGGCCGCCTCTGTCACCAGCGACGCCTCCGGCTACTTCGGCAACTGCGTGCTGCTCTCGACGCGGGGGATGGAGTGCTGGGGGTACAACGGCGACGACGAACTGGGTGACGGCACGGCGGGCGGCCCCGATGGCAAGAGCGGGTACGACACACCTCAGGTGGTCGGTTCGCCCTAGACCTGGGACCTGGACGCAGCTCCGTGGACGCAGGCAGGCGACGGGGCCGGGCGGCGGTCGCCGTCGCCTGGCAAGGCACCGCGGGCTCGTCGGCTGATGGTGCGCAGACCAGCGGCGGGTTCAGCCCCTCGACACCGTGGCCAGGCAGAACTCGACCATGTGCTCGAGATCGGGGCGGGTGGGGCGTCGGCCCTGCCCCAAGTAGTCGGTGAGCATCCCGACGATGGCGTGGGTGGCGAGGGACGCGTCGAAATCAGGGCGAGCGCTCCCCAGGGCGGCCAAAGGCTCCCGCAACAATGCGGCCAGGGGCGCGTTCATGGACGAACGGCCGGGCACGAGCCCCTCGCCGACAGTCCCGCCGTTCCACAGCACGGCCAGTGTCGTGGCCGCGATGTCGTCGTCCACCGCTTGGGAGAGGATTCCCTCCACCCACCGCCGGACCTGTCCCTCCGGTGTGGGCGCCTTGGCCATCTGGTGGGCCACGTAGCTGGCCAAGCGCTCGGCGCCGTCCTCGAGGATGGCAGCGACCAGTTCGTCCTTCGAGCGGAAGTGGCGATAGAACGCCTCGTTCGAAAGCCCGGCGGCGGCCACGATGTCGCTGACACGCGGGCGCGTGGTCGTCCCGCACCCGCGCATGATCTCGAGTCCGGCGTCCAGCAGACGCCGGACCTCGCCGGCGTACAGCGCCTCCCGCTTGGCCAGCGCCCGCTGAGCGATGCGACCGGCCAGGTCGACGTCCGCCCGCCCTTGATTCTGGTCATCCAGAATTTGTATTCTTCACTTTCAGAATTCTAGACTATGGCCGGGCCCACCCGACAAGGGAGAGCGGAGCGGGTCACGGACCATGACCCTCCGTCCACCGCCCCAACGGGGGTGGCGGGTGGACCACGGTCGCCCACGGCCCCGAGCACGAAGTGAGGAACTCCTGATGGATCTCGAACGACTCGCCACCTGGATGGACAGCCAGGGCCTGCCCGGCACCGGCGAGCCGATCGAGAGCCGCTATGTCTCCGGGGGATCTCAGAACGAGATCTACGAGATCCGGCGCGGCGACCTCCACTGCGCCATGCGGATCCCGCCGCCGACGGCGCCGGCCAGCCGTGATGACGGCATCTTCCGCGAATGGCGCATCACCGAGGCGCTCGACGGCACCGACGTGCCCCACACCGGAGCTGTGGCCATGTGCGTCGACCGGTCGGTCCTCGGCCGGGCCTTCTATCTCATGGGCTTCGTCGAAGGGTGGTCACCCATGGGCGTCGACAAATGGCCGGCGCCGTTCGACACCGACCTCGACGCCCGGGCCGGCCTGGCCTACCAGCTGGCCGAGGGGATCGCGCTGCTGTCGAAGGTCGACTGGAAGGCCAAGGGCCTTGACGACCTGGGCCGTCCCGACGGCTTCCACGACCGCCAGGTCGACCGCTGGACGTCCTTCTTCGAGCGGATCAAGGGCCGTGACCTTCCCGGCATGGAGGTCGCCACGGGCTGGCTGCGCGAGCACCGTCCTCTCGACTACATCCCGGGACTGATGCACGGCGACTACCAGTTCGCCAACGTCATGTACCGCCACGGCGCACCGGCCAGGTTGGCGGCCATCGTCGACTGGGAGATGGGCACGGTCGGCGATCCCAAGCTCGATCTGGCCTGGATGGTCCAGAGCTGGCCCGAGGACACCCACGCCCCGGAGGCGGCGACCTCCAGCTACGTCGATATGACCGGCATGCCCACCCGTTCCCAGGTCCTCGCCCGCTACTCCGAGGTGTCGGGGCGCCAGGTCGAGGACATCGACTACTACCTGATCCTGGCCAAGTGGAAGCTGGCCATCGTGCTGGAGCAGGGTTTCCAGCGGGCCGGTGACGACGAGAAGCTCCTGGCCTTCGGACCGATCGTGATCGACCTCATGCGCGGCGCGGCCGAGCTCACGGAAACGACGGACTACAAGGGATGACCGACGACGAGCTGATCCGCGAGCGCCGGGGACCGGTGCTCGTCGCCCGTCTCAACCGGCCGGCGGCCCGCAATGCCCTGAGCCCCTCCCTGATGTCCGCCATCGGCACTGCGCTGCTCGACGGCGAGAGCGATCACGGGATCGGTGCCGTCGTCCTCACCGGTTCCGGCGATCGGGCCTTCTGCGCGGGCATGGACATGCGGCAGTTCAGCGATGGTGAGGAGATGGTCCCGACCGACGATCAGGCAGCCCAGGCCTTCTACCGCTTCCTCCGAGGCGACGTGCAGGTGCCCGTCGTCGGGGCGGCCAACGCCACCGCCGTGGCCGGCGGTTTCGAGCTCCTGCTGGGCTGCGACGTCATCGTGGCCAGCTCCGAGGCGAAGTTCGGCCTGCCCGAAGTGAAACGGGGACTGTTTCCGGCCGGCGGCGGCACACTCCTGGGCACGAGGATCCCGCTCAGCATCGCCCTCGAGATGGTGCTGACCGGCGACACCATCGATGCCCGCCGAGCCTATGAGCTCGGGTTGGTCAACGCCGTCGTTGCCCCCGACGAGGTCCTGGCCACCGCCATCTCTTACGCCGAGCGGATCGCGGCCAACGGCCCGCTCGGGGTGGCCGCCGCCAAGGAGCTCGTCCGCCTCGGGGTGGCCGACGCCGGCCGTGCCGCCGAGCGGCTCGCAGATCTGCAGGCCACCGTGTTCGCCAGTCAGGACGCCAGGGAAGGGGCGCTGGCCTTCCTCGAGAAGCGCCCTCCGGTGTGGCAGGGTCGCTGAGTCCGTACGCACTGGCGCGGGCCGGCGTCGGCCGGCGTCGGCCGGCGGGCGCGGTCCCGCGGCGAGCCCGCTCTACCTCGAACCGAGGATCTTGTCGATGTCCTCCAGTTCATCGGAGGTGAAGTCGAGGCCCTCGATGGTGGCGACGTTCTGCTCCAGTTGGCCGACGCTGCTGACGCCGATCAGGGTCGACGTCACCCGATCGTCCCGCAGCGTCCAGGCCAACGCCATCTGGGCCATGGTCTGATGGCGTTGCCGGGCGATCTCCTGCAGAGCCCTCACTTTGTCGAGCGCGGCGTCCCCTAACTGCTCCCGCCCCAGCGTCCCGGGGCGGCTGGCCCGGGACCCGGGAGGGACCCCTTGGAGGTAGCGGTCGGTGAGCAGACCCTGCTGCAGGGACATGAAGACGATGCAACCCACCTGGCGCCGGCCGAGCACCTCCAACAGACCGGTTTCGATCCACCGGTTGAACATCGAATAGGCGGGCTGGTGGATGAGCAGGGGCGTGCCCAGCTGGGAGAGGATGTCGGCCGCGGCCTCGGTCTGCTCGGGAGGATACGAAGAGATCCCCACGTAGCGCGCCTTGCCCTGGCGGACGGCGGCGTCCAGCGCTCCCATCGTCTCGTCCAGGGGCGTTTCGGGATCGAACCGGTGGGAGTAGAAGATGTCCACATAGTCCAGCTGCAGACGGCGGAGGCTGGCGTCCAGGCTGCCCAGGAGATACTTGCGCGAACCCCCGTCGCCATAAGGTCCCGGCCACATGTCGTAGCCGGCCTTGGTGGCGATGACCAGCTCGTCCCGATAGGAGGCGAGGGAGCCGCTGAAGACCTTTCCGGCGTTGGACTCCGCCGCACCGTAGGGCGGTCCGTAATTGTTGGCCAGGTCGAAATGGGTGATTCCGAGGTCGAATGCCCGGGTGAGGATGCCGTTCACGTCGCCGACAGACCGGTCGTCGCCGAAGTTCTGCCACAACCCGAGCGAGATGACCGGGAGCTTGAGGCCACTTCGTCCGCAACGACGGTACGGCATCTTGTCGTATCGATCCGATGCGGCTTGGTAGGACATGGCGGCAAGGTAGATCAGCCCGACGGTGCCGTCAACAGGACCCGCACCGATCCAGGGCAGTCATCCGTCGGACCGTCAGCCTGAGATCGTGCGGGTTCCACGCGTGGCCGTCCTTCTCGTCGTCGTCGTCGTCGTCGTTGCCGGCGCCACCTTCCTGGCCGTGAGGATGGCCGGCGGCGGGCGAGCCGGTTGAGGTGACCTGCACCTACGATCAGACGCTGGCCCAGGAGCTCCCCATCCTGCGAAAGGCCTCGCCGCACTTCGTCACCTGGGGCGACGGATCGACGGATGAGATGTGCATCGGGCTGGCGTGGATCTCGGCCACGCTTCCCGGCGTCCACGACTCCGTCTAACCGGACGGCTCCTACTCCAGTTCTTTCCAATGGGGTCGCCTGAACAGGCGGGCGAATCTCGCGTTCAGGGACGTCCCCTCCTCGTAGGTGGCGTCGAGGTGGAGAACCGGTGGGCCATGCGGTGCCGGCAGCGATGCCGCTTGTTCGTCCGACAGCGCACAGCGCACGCTCGTCGTCGTGATCCCGGTGATCTGGTCCCGGTCCACGAATCGATGGCCCTGCTTGGTGGACACGACGACCCCGTCGAATTCGTCCAGTTCCGGTATCTGGAGCACATGCACGACCGTCCCGAACTCCGACCCGGACGAGCTGAGCACAGGTGTGCCGTTGGCCAAGGCAAGGTACGAGATCGGTTCGCCTTCGTCCACGGTGGTCTCCTTCGTCGGTGCCCCGACTCTACCTACCGCTGCGGGTCTACCGCTGCGTACCTACCGCTGCACCGCCCTTCGGGTCACCGACCGGTCCTGGCCGGGAGCGCCGATGGCCCGGGCCCGGTGCCCGCCGTCGACCGGGGCTCGAGGATCCCTCCTCCGGATCGAGACCCTCGATCGAGACCGGGATCGGCACCCTCGGGGGGTGACGAGTATTCGCCCTCCCCCTGTCTGTACAGTGGAAGGCGGTGCCTGTCATCCGACGTGCTCTGGTCATCCTGGCGACGCTGGTGGTTGCCGTCGGCATCTCCTTCATGTTCGAGACGCCGACGACGGCCATCTCCACCCATTCCACCGAGCAGGTCGGTGTCGCCCAGTCAGGGCAGGGGACTTCTGCTCTCCGCCTCTGCTTCGCCACGCAGAAGTGTGTACCGGCCAACCACCCGGGTAGCTCCGGCACGGTCGCGCCGGTACTCGCCTACGGCTTCATCGGAGTGGTGGCCGTGGTACTGGCTAGCCGCCGCCGTAGCCGGCGGCGGCTGCCCTGGCATCCGGCTCCCTTCAAGTTCTTCCCGGCCATTTTCAGACCACCGATAGCGAGCTAGTCGTCGAAAGCACGCGAACCTTGGGCCATCGCGCCTGTTCGCAGAACGACAGGGCAATCGAACCGATTGCCCGTCCCACTCGCGTGGCATGCCGGAACGGCGTGCCCTCTTCGGAAGGTCTTCATCATGTCTCGTCCTACTCAAGTCAGTCTGTCGCGCCGCCCGGCCCTCAGGCTCAGTCCAACCCTGCTGTCGTGGGGAACCGTCGGCCTCGTCGTCTTGATCGTGGCCGCGCTGGTCATCATCAGGATCTCGGCGGGAACCGGCCCGACCACCAGTTCGCACCAAGCCGTGCTTCCAGCTCAGGCGGCACTGGTGCACGAGATCTCGACGGTGCCCTCATCGGTGTTCAACGCGGTCGGTGTCGGCATCCCGTCCGAGTTCGCCGGCGATTCCCCCATCGTGATCTCCGGTCAACCGCCCTTGACCCTCAACGGGAAATCACCTTCCGTGATGTACTACGGAGCGGAGTACTGCCCGTTCTGCGCGGCCGAACGTTGGGGGCTGGCCGTGGCCCTGGCCCGATTCGGAACCTGGACCGGGCTCGACACCACGGCTTCGGGTCTCTACGACGGGGACTTCAGCACCCTGTCCTTCCGGGACGCCAAGCTCGTCAGCCGGTACGTCAACTTCGTGCCCATCGAGTCGTGCACCAATGTCGTCGATCCCGGTGCCACCGGCTGCAGCGGGTACAAGCCCCTCCAGAGTCCGACAGGGGCGGAGCGTGCTGTTCTGGCCAAATACGCGAGCTCTGCGTTCGTGGCCGGCAACACCCAGGGCATCGCGTTCCCCTACATCGATGTGAACAACAGGGTGCTCTACTCCGGCTCCACCTACCAACCGACCGTCCTGACGGGTCTGAGCCAGGCGCAGATCGCCGGCGGTCTGACCGACGCCTCCAATCCCGTCACCCGGGCCATCATCGGTACCGCCAACTACCTGACGGCGTCCATCTGTGCCTCCACCAAGGGCATCCCGGCTTCCATCTGCACCAGCGCGGGCGTCAGGGCGGCGGATGCGGTCCTTCGGCTCACCCCATCCAGCGGATGAGGTGAGCGGGCCGGGGGGTGCGGTGGGCCCGCGATCGCGCCGGGACGGCAGGGGGTGCGGGTACCATGAACGCCCACCCGACATCCCGATCGCTTGAGAGGCAGCGTCCTCATCCGACCCGCACGCAACCTGGCTGATGAGTCTCGAAACCCCGTCCTCCGGTCAGCCGCCTGAGGGCGATGGACGGCCGCCGGCACGCTCCCGCCGGCGCCGTGCCGTCGTCGTGGCCCTGATCGCGGTGGTCTTGGTCGCCGTGGCCCTCTCGGCCTACCATCTGGCCGGCACCGGGTCATCGGGGGGCAAGGTGTCGGCAACCTCCAGCAGACACGAGACCACTCGATCGGCGGCCACGGCAGCACCGGCCACGGTTGCCCGTACGACCTCGCCGACGACGGTGCTCCCCGGCACCTCCCCGACCACCGCGGGGGAGTCGAGCACATCGGTGGCGTCGGCCCCGTCGAGCCACGGCCCGATCACCTCCCCACCCCTGCCGGCGCCCGGACCGGGATTCAGCCAAGGCCAGGTCACCGCGGTGGGCGACTCGGTCATGCTCGACTACCAGACGCCCCTCGAACAGGACATCCCCGGTGTCAACGTGCAGGCGGTGGTGAGCGAGCAGTGGTCGGCCGGTGAAGCCGAGCTCCAACAGCTCAAGTCCGAGGGCCAGCTCGGCGCGGTGGTGATCGTGGGTCTGTCGACCAACGGACCGATCACGAGCACGGATTTCGCCAACATGATGGCCATTCTGTCGGGGGCATCCCGCGTGGTCTTCGTGACCGTCCACGTCGACCGACCTTGGCAGGACGCCAACAACGCCGTCCTGGCCGCGGGGGTTCAGCACTACCCGAACACCGTGCTGGCCGACTGGTACGACCTCGTCGAGCAGAATCCGGGGTGGCTGTACTCCGACGGCACGCACCTGCCCATCGACGGGCCGGGGGCCCAGGCGCTGGCCAACCTGGTGGCGGCCCAGGCCTGAACGGTCCGGCGGTCAGTCGCCGCCGCTGCTCTCGCTGAATGCATCCCACACGGCGTCGGGATCGAAGATCTCGTCGGGATGCTCGTCGTCGGCCCGCAGCAGGTCTTCCCCTTCGGTGCCAGTGTCCTCACCGATCGGCTCGATCGGCTCGAGCTCGCCCTCGAACGGGGTGCCCGGCGGGAGGTCGTGCGACTCGACTCCTCCATCCCTGACCAGCGCCGTCGGCGACCCGTCGGAGATCCAGCGGGCCTCGTGCAGGCGGTAGGGGTCGTGGTACCAGCCCTCGGCGTTCATGGTGCCTCCTCGGTCGAACTCGGCCGAAGCCTACCGGGGCCGCCCCGCCGTTTGGGTTCCCCGGCCCCCGGCCCCGGCTCATGCCCAGCCGAGGTCTTTGAGCCGTCGGTCGTCGATGCCGAAATGATGTCCGATCTCATGGATCACGGTCCTGCGCACCAGGGCCACGACTTCCCAGGTGGTCTGGCAGGCATGGCAGATCGTGCCCATGTAGATGGTGATGCGGTCGGGGGTGGCCGACGAGTAGTGGTTCCCCCGTTGGGTGAGGGGGACCCCTTGGTACAGCCCGAACAGCCGTCCGGGGGGACTGGTGTCGTCCACCACCACGGCGACGTTCTCCATGAAGCTGCCCAGCTCGTGGGGCAGCCCGTCGAGGGCGTCGGCCACCAGTGCCTCGAACTGCCCGACCGACATCGTGATCACGCCCGCCATCATGGCAAGGTCCTCGCCCGTCGCCGGCGCGCCCGGCCGCCGGGATCCCGTCGGCGCCCCATGGCGGATCAGCGAGCTGCGGTCCCGCCCTCGGGGCTGCGGGGGTCGGCCGCGCCGACGAAGTGGCGTCCCGAGCCATCCGGGCCGTCGACCACGGCGATGACCTGCGCGCATCCGACCGCCACAGGATCGAAGGCACTGATCGACCGGAGGCGGTGGCCACGGTCGGTCAGGCCCCTCTCCCATCCCGGCGGCGCATGGGACTCCACCTGCACGGTGAGATCGTGACCCCACCAGAGCCGGAACGGACCGGCTGCCGGCGCCTCGAGGGCCAGGCGCCCCCCGGCCACCGCGCCGGCCGGATCCTGCCCGCCGCGGAGCATCCGGGCCAGGAGTTGGAGGAGGATCTGGGGCTGGGCGTCGCCGCCCATGGCTCCGGCCAGATGGGTCAGGGCTCCGTCGGTCGTGGTCACGAGCATGGGGGACAGCGTGTGGGGCGGCCTGCGCCCCGACCCCAGCTCCGCCGGATGGCCCTCCTCGAGGGAGAAGCCGAGCCCGCGGTTGTGGAGGAAAATGCCCGTCGATCCGGCGACGAGATGCGATCCGAAGTCGAGGGCGTTGGACTGGGTGAGGGAGATGCCGAGCCCGTCGGCGTCGATGGCGCACAGATGGGTGGTGTCCCCGTCGCCGATGCGGGGGACCCGGTTGCCGGGGGCGCCCCGGGGGGTGGGATGGAGGTCCGGGGGAGCCGCCCGGTCATGGCGGACCCGCCCGACGGCCTCCTGCAGCCGGCGGTCGGCGAGCAGGGCGTGCCCGTCTGCACCGTCGTGCAGCACGCTCGGGCGGTCATGTCCGGCCGCTCGTGCTGCCTCGACCACCAAGTGCGCCCACAGGGGGTCATCGGGGTCGCTCCCGATACCCAGCTGTTCGGCCACCCACGAGCCCGCCAATGTGAGGTAACCCTGGGACGGGGGCGGAACGGTCCACAGGTCTCGTCCCCAGACGGTGAGCCGCACCGGCTCACACCAGTCGGCCAGGGTGTGGTCGAGATCGGCGGCGGCGAAGGCGCCCTGTCCCAGCTCCAGGAGAGCGCGTGCGAACTCGCCCTGGTACAGCCCGGCGCGACCTTCGGCGGCGATGGCCCGCAGCGTGCGGGCGATACCCGGGAGCCGGACCCGGTCGCCTGGTTGCAGTGGCCCGTTGGGACAGAGCTCGCCGGCCCCGGGCACCCCGGACACCAGGTGGCTCGAGAGGGCGAGGAGGATCGAGGCCACGAACCCTTCCTCGGCCAGCTCGATGGCCGGAGCCAGCACGACGTCGAGGGGGAGGCGGCCGTAGCCGTCGTGGAGCGCCAGCCAGCCGTCCACCGCCCCGGGCACGGTGACGCTGTTGACATCGCCCCGTACCGGCATGACGGAGAGCCCCGCCGCCCGCATCCGTACCGGATCCGCCCCCGATCCGGCACGCCCCACCGCCAACAGCGCCCGGGGTTCGGATCCGGGGGCGTCGACCATGGCCAGGAGATCCCCGCCCAGACCGCAGAGGTGGGGACCAGTCACGGCCATGACGGCGGCGGCGGCCACCGCCGCGTCGGCCGCCGAGCCACCCCGCTCGAGAGCCGACAGCCCGGCGATCGAGGCCAGCTGGTCGGCGCTGGCCACCATTCCGCGCAACCCGGTGCGGGGGCCGAACGGAGCGGACGGAAATGCCATGGGCCGGGCCTAGCCCAGAGCTTCGAGTGTGGTCCTGGCCGCCCGGCCGGCGGCCATCGACGCGTCACGCCCCAACCGCACCAACCCGGGGATCCGGTTCGGCCTGGTCGCCATCAGACGCAGGGCGGCCCACATGTCCGCCGAGCCGTCGGGCCGGAGCGTTCCGAGGACGGCGTTGTCGGTGTGCCCGTCATCCGGCCGGTCGCTGATCACCCTGACCGCGCTCCAGGGCACGCCACGGTCCTCGCACACCGATGCGACCCCGGTCGTCTCCATCTCCAGCGCCATCACTCCTTGATCGGCCAACCCGGCCAGGCGAGAGGGGTCCACGATGATCTCGTCGACGGTGGCCACCTTGCCGCCCATGACCGCCGGGCCGAGAGGGGACGGCCGGAACTCCCGTCCCGACTTCACATCGAGCACGACGTCGGGCACGATCACCGTCCCGATGGTGGAAGCGGCGGCGATCCCGCCGGCGATGCCGCTCACCACCACGTGGTCGACGGGGAACTGGTCGAGAAGGCGCTCGGTGGTTCGGGCGGCCACCGTGGGCCCGACGCCGAGCTGGGAGACGATGATCTCGATGGTCTCCTGTCGTCCCACGAACACCTTGGTCCCCGCGCTGGTGGACGGGCGGGCGCCGAGGCGCTTGACGATCGGTCGCAGCTCCATGGCCATGGGGGCCAGGATCAACGCCCGGCGGATCGGAATCACCCTCCCAGCTTGCCCGACGAGCGCGTCCCGTGCCCGCGGGCACTCATCGGGCCCCCGCCGAGGAGAAGTACCTGCGCATCGGATCGAAGTAGCGCTCCTCCCATCCGTCGCGCTCGTAGCTGAGGTGGCCGTCGGGAACATCGGTGTGCCGGATGGTGATCCTCGTTCCCTTCTCGACCGGCTCCAGCACCACCTCGATCTGTGAGTCCTCCTCGTCTTCGGAGAACTCCGAGGTCCGCCACGACTGGACGATCCGGCGCCCGGGTTCGAGGGCCAGGGTCCGGCCGACGATGTAGCCGTCCCAGGCTTCGAAGGCTCCGCCGACCTGCGGATCGACGACGGCCGGCGAGCCGGTCATGGCGGTGTGTCCCGTACTCGACATCCATGCGTCGTAGACGGCCTGTGGCGTGGCCGGGATGTCGTCGGACAGTTCGAAGCCGTAGCCCATCGGTGCATCCCTTCTGCCCGGAACGGCGAGCTCTCCGACAGCGTAGGAGACCGCGGGCAACCCGTCCGGATTCGGTGCGGACCGTGGGAATCCCGCGGTCCCGGTCCCGATTAATGTGTTCGGCGAAGCGGTCCGGGGACCGTCGGCGAAGAGAAGAAGAGAAAGAGCCCAGCGATGCGACGACGGATGGTGAACGGCAAGATCCACCGCGCACGGGTCACCGATGCCGATCTCAACTACATCGGCTCGATATCCATCGATCCGATCCTCATGAAGGCCGCCGACATCGTTCCCAACGAGCAGGTGGCCGTGTACAACCTGATGAACGGGGCCCGGTTCGAGACGTATGCCATCGAGGGCACGGACGGGCAGATCTGTCTCAACGGTGCCGCGGCCAGGTTGACGCAGGTGGGTGACCTGGTGATCATCGTGACCTTCGTCGATGTCGATGATGACGAGCTCGCTCTCCATCAGCCGTCCGTGGTCTTCGTCGACGAGGAGAACCGGCTGACAGATCCGCGGTGACGCCGATCGACCGGGGTGCCCGGCCTCGACACCGTGCCGGCCTCAACACCGTGCCCGGCCTCGACACCGTGCCGGCCTCGACACCGTGCCGCCCTCGACGCACCGGGCCGGCGGGGACGGACCGCCCGGAGGCGGGCTTCGGACAAGGTGGTCGTCGGGAGGGCCCGGTGCGGCCCGTCCTTCCCGGGCCGCCGCTTCTCCCCGACATACCTGCTGGTCACGACTATTTCTGCACCCCATGACTGCCGAAAGTACCCATCCACCAGCTATACTTCCGGTAGCTCGTAGGCGGCAGCCGTGCTGCCGAACGGGGAGGCTCGGCCCAGATGTTCGGGCTCGGTGCGTGCGAGCAACCGAGCGGTGTTGTAGAGGCCGATGTGGTGACGAAGGGGCCTTGAATGAAGAAGTGGGCACAGGGATTGAAGCAGTGGTCGCTGTGGCTCGTCGGCGAAGCCTCCATGCCCGACCGGACCGCGGGGCTGATGCTTGCGGCCACCGTGCTGGTCGTGGCGTTGCTCGGTGCAGGAGCAGCCTTCGCGTTGAAGCCCTCCCCGCCGGCGAAGAGTGCCCGGAGGACACAGGCGGCGCTCATCTACCGGGCCGCGCTGGCTCGCAGGTCGGGGTCGAAGTCGGGGAACCATCACGCCAAAGTCACCCACCATCGGAAGAAGAAATCCAAGTCCGCCGTCACCAAGCGGTTGAAGGAGTCCGAGTACGACAAGGCCGTGGCCCTGGCCCTGGCCGATGGATCCCATAAGAAGTCAACGCGGGGGGTTTCGGCATCGGGCCGTGTCAAGCACCGGGCCCACCGTCATGTCAACACCGGCAGGGACAAGTCCCACGCCAGCGCTGCGCCCTCGACCTCTCAGGCCGTGGCCGCCGGCGCCGCCATCCATCCGGATGTCGCATCCATCCTCGCCCCGGTCCTACCGGCGCCCTCACCGACCGCCCCGACGTCCCCCACCATCGTCGGCACGGTGTCCAACCTCCAGGGGTCCCGGGTCACATGGTCGGCACCGGCCGACGACGGTTCTTCTCCGGTGACCGGATACAACCTCTACATGGGTCTCAGTCCCGGCGCCCAGTACTCGACGCCGGTCAACGGCTCGCGACCGATCTCCGGGCACACCTACGTGGTCGGCCACGTCATCGCGGGCACGAAGTACTCCTTCACCGTGCGGGCCATCAACGCCATCGGGATCTCGCCTCCGTCCAACCAGGTGTCGACGATCCCGCCGGTCAGCTACTCCGCGGTCGGTCAGTTGGCACCACCGGTGGTGGCCATGGCCTCGGATCGAGCGGGCACCGGGTACTGGCTGGCCAACTCCGCCGGCGCCATCTCTGCCAATGGATCGGCGACCGACTACGGATCCACGGCCAACGTCCAGTTGAATGCCCCCATCATCGAGATCGTGGCCACGCCCGACGGCGATGGCTACTGGGAGGTGGCCAGTGATGGCGGGGTGTTCGCCTACGGCGACGCCGGCTTCTTCGGATCGATGGGCGGCCAGACGCTCAACGCCCCGATCGTCGGGCTGGCGTCGACGGCGGACGGGCAGGGCTACTGGGAGGTGGCCAGCGACGGCGGTGTCTTCGCCTTCGGCGATGCCGCGGTTCGCCGGGTCGATGGGGGGCCGCTCCCTCGACCAGCCGATCGTGGGCATGGCCCTCGACCGGGCGACGGCTGGCTACTGGGAGGTGGGCGCCGGCGGTCAGGTCTACGCCTTCGGCGGAGCACGGGACCTCGGTTCTCCGGCGCAATCGGCTCTGCACGGCACGATCGTGGGCATCGGCGGCGCTCCCGCCGGTCGCGGCTACTGGGAGGTGGCCAGCGACGGGGCCGTCTTCGCCTACGGCTCGGCGCCGTTCCACGGATCGGCTGCGGATGAGGTTCTCAACGCCCCCGTCGGCGGCATGGCCGTCGACCTGGCCACCGGTGGCTACTGGTTGTACTCGTTGGACGGCGGCATCTTCGCCTACCGGGCCCCCTTCTACGGGGCGGGCTGAGGCGGACGCTTCCGCACCCGGCAACGGTGTCAGTTGCCGAGCATGCGCTCGAGCACCCGGGACCGCCACGTGGTGCGGCCGATCCTGGTTTCGGCCCGGTCGGCACTTCCGGCCAGCCGCAGCCCGGCGTTGATCCCGAGGAAGCGGAGGGGTTCGGGTTCCCAGGGCTTCGACCGGTGGCCCACCCAGGGCAGCGCGGTCAGGTCCGTGTCGCGGCGGAGAACGAGATCGCGCAATGTGCGCCCGGCCAGATTGGTCGTCGACACCCCGTCGCCGACATACCCGCCGGCCCAGCCGACGCCGGTGTTGTCATCGACCCCGACCGAGGGAAACCAGTCGCGGGCGATGCCCAACGGGCCACCCCAGCGGTGGGTGATCTCGAATCGGGAAAGCGACGGGAACAGCTCGGTCAACGTCAAACGAAGCGCCTCGTGCACGCTCCCGTGGCGATCGAACGCCGGCCGGATGGCCGACCCGTAGTGGTACGGGGCGCCCCGACCCCCGAAGGCCAGCCGGCCGTCGTCGGTCCGCTGACCGTAGATGATCAGGTGACGCTGGTCGCTGAACGTCTCCCGCCGGGCCAGACCGGCTTCGGACCAGAACTCGGCGGGAAGGGGCTCGGTGGCGATCATCAGCGAGTACACCGGGACCAGCGAGCGCTCCTCTCCGGCCAGGGTTCGGGTGTAGCCCTCGGTGGCCCGGACCACCCACGCCGCCCTCACGGTTCCTCTGGAGGTCTCGACCGCCCCCGGCCTGACGGCTCGGACTTCGGTCTGCTCGTAGACGGCCACCCCCCGTCGTTCCACCGCTTCGGCCAGGCCCCGCACCAGGCGGGCCGGATCGAGAGTGGCGCAGTGCGGGGTGTAGGTGCCCCCGAGGACGCCGGTCGCACCCACCCGGGCCGAGGCCTCGGACGCCGACAGGAGACGGAGGTCGTCTTCGCCGACCCCCCGGGCCCGGGCCGCGGCCACCTCGTCCCGGGCCCGCCCGAGCTGGACGGCGGTCCGGGCCAGCACCACCGTGCCGCTCCGGGTGAAGCCACAGGCGATGCCCTCGGCGGCCACGACCCGGCCGACCTCCTCCACGGTCGCCTGCATGGCCCGATGCATGGCCCGGCCCGAACCCGGGCCGCAGGCGGCGTCCAGCCGCTCCCCAGACGCCGCGAACAGGGCCGAGCACCATCCACCGTTCCGGCCCGATGCGCCGAATCCGACCACGTCCCGTTCGACGACCGCGATGCGGAGGCCCGGATCGGCCTCGGCCAGGTAGAAGGCCGTCCACAGCCCGGTGAGACCGCCACCGACGATGGCCACGTCGACGTCGATGTCGCCCGGCAGCGGTGGTCGGACCTCGATGGGGCCGGGGAGCCGGTCCCACCACAACGACAGTTGCCGGTAGCGCTCCCCTGAGAGCGGGTTCAGATCTGCTTCCACGCCTCGGTGAGCACCGAGCGCAGGATCGAGGTCATGATCTCGAACTCCTCCTCACCGCAGGTGAGCGGAGGGGCCAGCTGGACCACCGGGTCGCCGCGGTCGTCGGCCCGGCAGATCAGGCCGGCCTCGTACAGCGCGCCGGACAGGAAACCGCGCAGCAGCCGCTCCGATTCCTCGTCGTCGAAGGTCTGGCGGGTGTCCTTGTCCTTGACCAGTTCGATCCCGTAGAAGTAGCCCGCACCCCGGACGTCGCCGACGATGGGCAGATCGCTGAGGGTGTCGAGCGACGCCTTGAAGGCGGCCTCGTTGCGGCGCACGTTCTCGAGCAGGTGCTCCTTCTCGAAGACGTCGATGTTGGCCAGGGCCACCGCCGCGCTCACCGGGTGCCCGCCGAAGGTGACCCCGTGCAGGAAGCTCTCCCCGTTGAGGAAGGGCTCGACCAGGCGGTCGCTGACCGCCATGGCGCCGAGCGGGGAGTAGCCACTGGTGAGCCCCTTGGCCATGGTCACGATGTCGGGCCGGTAGTCGTAGCGCTCGGCTCCGAACCAGTGCCCCAGCCGACCGAAGGCGCAGATGACCTCGTCGGACACCAGCAGCACGCCGTAGCGGTCGCAGATCTCCCGCACCCGCTGGAAGTAGCCGGGTGGCGGGGGGAAGCAGCCGCCCGCATTCTGCACCGGCTCGAGGAAGACGGCGGCGACGGTCTCGGGCCCCTCGATGAGGATGGCCTGCTCGATGGCGTCGGCGGCCCACTGCCCGAATGCGTCGAGGTCGTCGGCGAAGTACTTGGCCCGGTAGAAGTTGGTGTTGGGCACCTTGATCGTCCCCGGGCACCAGTGGCTCGAACGGCCGTCTTGATGTCGGACGAGGCCGGTGATCGACAGCGCACCCATGGTGGCCCCGTGGTAGGCGATGTTGCGGCTGATCACCTTGAGCCGGTCGGGCTGGCCGGTCACCCGGAAGTACTGGCGGGCCAGCTTCCAGGCCGACTCCACCGCCTCGGAGCCGCCGGTGGTGAAGAAGATCCGGTTGCAGTCGCCGGGGGTCAGCTCGGCCAACCGGTCGGCCAGCTCGACGGCCATCGGGTGGGCGTAGCTCCAGACGGGGAAGTAGGCCAGGGTGCTCGGCCTGGCGGGCCGCGGCTTCGGCCAACTCGGTGCGACCGTGGCCGATCTGGCTGGTGAACAGCCCGGACAGGCCGTCGAGATAGCGCTTCCCGTGCTGGTCGTAGACCCAGACGCCCTCGCCCCGCACGATGACCGGGATCTCGCCCGAGCCCGGACATCCGGGTGAAGTGCATCCAGAGGTGACGCTGTGCGCTCTCCTCGAGTGCTTCGTTGGAAAATGCTGGTCATCGCGTCCCCCAGGTGTAGGTCTGCTTGGTCAGCTTCAGGTACATGAACGTCTCGGTGTCCCGCACGCCGGGGATCTGGCGGATCACCCCGTTGAGCAGCTCGAGGATGGTGTCCTCGTCCTCGCACACCAGCTCCACCAGGATGTCGAACGACCCGGTGCACATCACCACGTAGTCGATGTCGTCGACGGCGGCCAGCCGCTCGGCCACCATCCGGGCGTCGCCCGTCGGTGCGGATCCCGACCATGGCCTGGCTGCGGAACCCGACCTGGAGGGGATCGGTGACCGCCACGATCTGCATGATCCCCGCATCGCGCATCTTCTGCACCCGCTGGCGCACCGCCGCCTCCGAGAGCCCCACCGCCTCGGCGATCGAGCCGTAGGTCCGGCGCCCGTCCTTCTGGAGCTCTTCGACGATGGCCTTGTTGACGTCGTCGAGCAGTCCGTTGGCTGATGGGACAGGGACCGATGAGCCCATGGTCAGGCGCCCGATTCCCACTTCCGCGGGTCGACCGGCCTTCCGGATCGGCGGTTTCGAAGTGTGCTCATGTACCGCCTTTTATAGCAGTTCGAGCAGAATCCGCGCAGAAAATCGATCGGAATCGTCGGTGAGATCGGATTCAGACCAAAAAAAACTTGTCTGCCGGCAATTCTTCGGCCACTATGAGCTAGCAGGTAGTCACGGATCGCCGTCTCACCTGGCCGGGGACGCCGATCCGGTGCATCGGCCGGCCCCTGGGGAGGGATGTGTGAGCGACAGCGGACCGGACCGGGGATCGACCGAGCGGCGGAGGCTGTCCAACTTCGTCGGCGGCCGGTACGTCGAGACCACGGACGGCACCGGGGCCATGATCGTCGACCCCAGCACCGGTGAGGAGTACCTCGAGGCGCCGGTCTCGGGGGCCAAGGACATCGACCTGGCCATGGCCGCGGCCGCCGCCGCCTTCCCGGAGTGGCGGGACGCCACGCCGTCCGAGCGCAGCCTGGCCCTCTTCCGGATCGCCGACGCCCTCGAGGCCCGGGCCGAGGACCTGGTCCGGGTGGAGTGGGAGAACACCGGCAAGCCGGTCGCCGTGACCATGGCCGAGGAGATCCCCGCCATGGTCGACCAGATCCGCTTCTTCGCCGGGGCGGCCCGCCATCTCGAGGGCAAGTCGGCCGGCGAGTACATGAAGGACCACACCTCGTTCATCCGGCGCGAGCCGATCGGTGTGTGCGCGGCGGTGACGCCGTGGAACTACCCGTTGATGATGGCCGTGTGGAAGTGGGCCCCGGCCCTGGCCGCCGGCAACACCATGGTGCTCAAGCCGTCCGACACCACGCCGGCCTCGTCCCTCCTGATGGCCGAGATCATGGCCGAGCACCTGCCCGACGGGGTCATCAACGTGGTGTGCGGCGACCGCGACACCGGCCGTCTGCTGGTCGACCACCCCACCCCGGCCATGGTGTCCATCACCGGGAGCGTGCGGGCCGGCATGGAGGTGGCCGCCGCGGCGGCCGCCGCAGGTCAAGCGGGTCCACCTGGAGCTGGGCGGCAAGGCCCCGGTCGTCGTCTTCGACGACGCCGACATCGCGGCCGCCGCCGAGGGCATCGCCATCGCCGGGTACTTCAACGCCGGGCAGGACTGCACCGCGGCCACCCGGGTGCTGGCCGGACCCCGGGTCTACGACGACTTCGTGTCCGCCCTGGTCGATCAGGCCCGGGCCCAGACGGTCGGTGGCCTCGATGTGGAAGATGCCGACTTCGGCCCGCTCAACAGCGCCGCCCAGCTGGCCCGGCTGACCGGCTTCTTCGAGCGGCTCCCGGCCCACGCCGAGGTGGTCACCGGTGGTACCGCGGTGGGGAGCCGCGGCTACTGCTTCGCCCCCTCGGTCATCGCCGGACTGGAGCAGGGCGACGAGATGATCCAGGACGAGATGTTCGGCCCGGCCATCACCGTCCAGCGGTTCTCCGACGAGGAGCAGGCGCTGGCGTGGGCCAACGGCGTGCGCTACGGGCTGGCCTCCAGCGTGTGGACCCAGGATCACGCCCGGGCCATGCGCATGGCCAAAGGCCTCGACTTCGGCTGCGTGTGGATCAACACCCACATCCCGATCGTGGCCGAGATGCCCCACGGCGGTTTCAAGCACTCCGGCTACGGCAAGGACCTGTCGTCCTACGGATTCGAGGACTACACCCGCATCAAGCACGTCATGAGCTACATCGGCAGCTGAGCGACACCAACGAGGGGCACGCACCGACCCAACCGCGGCCGGGCCAACCGACAAGGGGAGACCAGATGAGCACCGACGTCGTCGACAGCACCGGGAAGCCTCCCGAGGTACCCGGTCCGTTCGGGGCGCCGGTCCCGACCGATGAGGCCGGGCCCACGCTGCGGGCCGACACCCTCAACCTGTTCGACTCGACCGTGGTGGCGGTGTCCTCGGTGGCCCCGGCCTACACGCTGGCCGCCACCATGGCGGTGCTGTTCCTGACCGGTGGGGTGGCCTACGCCGGTCCGGCCGTCATCTGGATCAGCTTCGTCCCCGTGCTGTTCATCGCCATCTCCTACTTCCACCTCAACCGACGCGACCCCGACTGTGGCGCCTCCTACGCCTGGCTGTCCAAGCTGGTCACCCGTCCGTCGGCTGGTTCAACGGCTGGGTCCAGGTGGCCACCTCGGTCCTGTTCTGCGTGTCCGCTCCCATCGTGGCCGGCCAGTACACCCTCCAGCTGTTCAACGAGTGGGGCTGGATCTCGAGCACGACCGCCAACAATGTGGGGACCGCCGCGGTGGCCGCCGCCTTCTGGCTGGCCCTGATCACCTTCATCTGCATCTGGGGGATCCGGTGGACGACCAACTTCCAGTGGGTCCTGCTGATCATCGAGTACGTGGCCGTCATCGGCTTCTCCATCTGGGGCATCATCAAGGTGGCCGTCGAGCATCCGGCCGGCTCGACCGGATTCCACATGGTCGTGGCTCAACCCCTTCTCCATCGGCAGGGCTTCGGCGCCCTGTCGGCCGGCCTGGTGCTCGGCGTCTTCTTCTTCTGGGGCTGGGACACCGCCACCAACCTCAACGAGGAGTCGAAGAACTCCACCAAGACCCCCGGCCACGCCGGCATCATCTCCATGTTCCTGCTGCTGCTGGTGTTCGGCATCAACATCATCGCCGCCCAGATGCTGCTGCCGGCGAAGGCCTGGAACGCCCATCAGTCGCACGATCCTCCTGTACTTCGCCCAGCAGGCCGCCGGCCACTGGGCCGGCTACGTCATGCTGGTCGCCGTGCTCTCCTCCACCGTGGCCACCACCCAGACCACCCTGCTGCCGGCGGCCCGGATCACCCTGTCCATGGCCCGGGACGGGGTGTTCCCGCAGGTGTTCGCCACCATCCAGGGCAAGCTCAAGACGCCGATGGTGGGCACGCTGATCCTGGCCTTCATCTCCCTGCTCGGCATCGTGCTGGTCAGCAACGTCGAGCTCGATCAGCAACGTGTTCAACAACCTGATCTCCAGCATCGGCGTGCTCATCGCCTTCTACTACGGGGTCACCGGCGTCACCTGCGCCTGGGCCTACCGCAAGGTGGCCTTCCAGCGGACGAGCTTCTTCTTCACCGGGATCCTGCTTCCCCTCCTCGGAGGGGTGACGCTCCTCACCGTGGGTGTCATCGTCATCATGACAGGCAGGGTGGAGCGGGGCCAACGCCGACATCATCACCCTCGCCCTCGGCGTGCCGCTGGTCATCCTGGCCCGGTTCACCACCAAGGGCGACTTCTTCAAGCAGAAGCCGATCGCCTACACCGAGATCGGCGAGTGAGGTCGCAAGACGTGATCGTCGGCGTGCCCAAGGAGGTCAAGGACGACGAGTACCGGGTGGCCATCACCCCGGCCGGTGTGCGCGAGCTGACCTCGGCCGGCCACACCGTCTACGTCGAGAAGGGGGCCGGGGTGGGGTCGTCCATGCCCGACGCCGACTTCATGGCCACCGGGGCCAAGATCGTCGACGACCCGGACGACATCTGGGCCGAGGCCGACCTGGTCCTCGGGGTGAAGGAGCCGGTCGCCGAGGAGTACCCCCGGCTCGGCCTCACGCCGGGACCAGGTCCTGTTCACCTACCTCCACCTGGCCGCCTCGCGGCCGTGCACCGAGGCCCTGATGGCCGGCGGGCAACACGGCCATCGCCTACGAGACGGTGCGCCTGGCCGACAACTCCCTCCCCCTGCTCACGCCCGATGAGCGAGGTGGCCGGCCGGATGGCCCCGCTGATGGGCGCCCACCACCTGATGCGCCCGGGCGGCGGCCGGGGCGTGCTGGTCTGCGGCGTGCCCGGGGTGCGCTGCGCCAAGGTGGTCATCCTCGGCGCCGGCGTGGCCGGCATGGCCGCGGCCACCCTGGCCGTCGGCATGCACTCCGAGGTCTACATCCTCGACCGCAACCTCGAGCGCCTCCGCCAGGTCGACCACCACTTCCGGGGTGCTCTGGAGACGGTGGCCTCGAGCACCCACGCCATCGAGGAGTGCTGCGTCGACGCCGACATCGTCATCGGCGCGGTCCTGGTGGTCGGGGCCAAGGCGCCCAAGCTGGTCTCCGACGATCTGGTGGCCAGGATGCGGGACGGCTCGGTGCTGGTCGACATCTCGGTGGACCAGGGCGGGTGCTTCGAGTCGACCCGGCCGACCACCCACTCCGACCCCACCTTCGAGGTCAACGGCTCGCTGTTCTACTGCGTGGCCAACATGCCCGGCGCCGTGCCCCACTCCTCGACCCACGCCCTGGTCAACGCCACGCTGCCCTACGTGCTCGACATCGCCAACCACGGCTGGCGCGACGCCGTGCCGGCGCGACGCCGCCCTGGCCGAGGGGGTCAACGTGGTCGAGGGTTCGGTGGTCTACGAGCCGGTGGCCGAGGCCCACGGCATGACCACCGGTTCCGCTGGCCGCCGTCCTCGACTGATCGGCCGTGCCGGAGGTGTCAGCCCGGGCCGTGCCGAAGGTGTCAGCCCGGGCCGTGCCGGAGGTGTCAGCCGGCGCCGTGCCGGAGGTGTCAGCCGGCGCCGTGTCGGAGGTGTCAGCCGGCGTCCAGGTGGCGCAGCGGGACCGACCCGGTGCCGGTCGCCCCGGGACAGATGGTCGGGGACGACGATGCCGGGCCGGAGGGCGGGATCGGGCACCGGGTCGAGGCGGACCGTGCGCAGGGGGATCTCGCCGGCCCACACGTCGAGCCCGGCGTCGGGGCCGTCGCCGTCGTCGGGCGGACCGCTGGCTGACCTTGACCGAGCACTCGTCGAGGGCCAGCCGCAGCACGGTGGTGGCGGCCAGCTCCTCGGGCCGACGGGGACCGGGCGTACTCCCACTGCCCGGGGGCGACGTGGTCGCTGATGGCCCGCAGGCCGACCAGCTTCTCGGTCGGCGTCGCCCAGGACCTCGGGCATGCCGAAGACCATGGCGCAGCGGTAGTTGACCGAGTGGTTGAAGACCGACCGGGCCAGCACCAGCCCGTCGACCAGGGTGACCGTCACGCAGGCCCGGCGTCGGCTCCCGTGGCCGGCCGCAGGCTCCGGCTGGCCACCGAGCCGTGGACGATAGAGCGGGTCGCCCCGGCGGGCGTAGCTGGTGGGCACCACCATCGGCCAGCCGTCGACCAGCGAGGCCGAGGTGGCAGACGAACCCGGCGTCGAGGACGGCGTACGAGGTCGGCCCGCCGGTGCGAGCCCTGCTCGGGGAGGCGGCGCAAGGCGGGTCCGGTCGGTGGCCGGCCCGTCGCCCCCACCCGCGGGCCGCGTCCGCGTCGTCGGCCAGGGACGATTGCTGACATGCCGGGCCGAGTCTGCCACGTGGCCTCCTGTCAGCGCCGAGCATCCGCACCATGAGCGACAGCACAGTGCCGTCAGGAGAGACGCCGGTGAAGCGGATCGGATCATCGGCTCGAGGGCGCCGAGGCCCGGACCGCGCCGGTGTTCGACCCGGCATCCGGGACGCAGACCGGCGAGGTGGTGCTGGCCTCGGCCACGGACGTCGGACCAGGCCGTGGTGCGCGGCGCGAGCCGCCTGCGTCCGGGTGGCGGGACACGTCGCTGACGGCCCGGACCCGGATCCTGTTCGCCTTCCGCGAGCTGGCCGACCGGCACCGCGACGACCTGGCCCGGCTCATCACCGCCGAGCACGGCAAGGTACTGGAGGACGCCCGGGGCGAGGTGGCCCGCGGCATCGAGGTGATCGAGTTCGCCTGCGGCATCCCCCATCTGCTGAAGGGGGAGTTCTCCGAGGACGTCTCCAACGGGGTCGACGCCTCGTCGGTCCGCCAGCCGCTCGGCGTGGTGGCCGGCATCACCCCGTTCAACTTCCCGGTCATGGTGCCCATGTGGATGTACCCGGTGGCCATCGCCTGCGGCAACACGCTTCGTCCTCAAGCCGTCCGAGCGCGACCCGTCGCCGTCGCTGCTGGTCGCCGACCTGTGGCGCGAGGCCGGGCTGCCCGAAGGGGTCTTCACCGTCGTGAACGGGGACGCCGAGGCGGTCAACGCCCTGCTCGACCATCCCGACGTGGCCGCCGTCTCCTTCGTCGGCTCGACCCCGGTGGCCCGGCACGTGTTCGAGCGGGCCACTGCCTCGGGCAAGCGGTGCCAGGCGCTCGGGCGGGGCCAAGAACCACGCCGTGGTCATGCCCGACGCCGACCTCGACACCACCGCCGACGCCCTCATCGCCGCCGGGTACGGCTCGGCCGGCGAGCGCTGCATGGCCATCTCCGCCGTGGTGGTGGTGGGGGACGGCGACCCGCTGGTCCGGGCCCTGGCGGGCCCGGGCCACGGACGCTGAACACCGGGCCCGGCACCGACCCCGGCTCGGACATGGGCCCGCTCATCACCGAGGCCCACCGCGACCGGGTGGCCGGCTACATGGACTCGGCCGAGCGCCGAGGGCGCCGAGGTGGTGGTCGACGGGCGGCAGGTCAAGGTGCCCGGAGGCGAGGACGGATTCTTCCTCGGCCCGAGCCTGGTCGACCGGGTCACCCCCTCCATGGAGGTCTACCGGGACGAGATCTTCGGCCCGGTGCTGTCGGTCCTGCGGGTGGACGACCTCGACGAGGCCATCGACCTGGTCAACGCCAACCCCTACGGCAACGGGACGGCCATCTTCACCCGGGACGGCGGTGCGGCCCGCCGGTTCCGGCGGGACGTGCAGGTCGGGATGGTCGGCATCAACGTGGCCATCCCGGTGCCGATGGCCTACTACTCCTTCGGTGGGTGGAAGCAGTCGCTGTTCGGCGACGCCCACATCCACGGGATGGAAGGCGTCCGGTTCAACACCCGGCTCAAGTCGGTGACCACCCGCTGGCCCGAGCCGTCGGCCGATCCCGGCACCGCCGTGGCCATGCACTTCCCGTCGGGGGACAGCCGGTGACGGCGGCCGGGCCGGTTCGGATCAGTTGACCTGGCGCTCCTTCCCCTCCCAGTACGGGGCCCGCAGCCTGAACTTCTGGAGCTTGCCGGTGGCCGTGCGGGGCAGCTCATGGCGGAACTCCACCCGCTTGGGGCACTTGTAGCCGGCCAGCACGGCCCGGCAGGGGTGGTCACGTCCTCCTCGGTGAGGCGGGCACCCGGAGCCGGCACCACCAGGGCGACGACCATCTCGCCCCACGTGTCGTCGGGCACGCCGATCACCGCCACCTCGGCCACCCCTTCCAGCGAGAAGATGGCGTCCTCCACCTCGATGGACGAGACGTTCTCCCCGCCGGTGATGATGACGTCCTTCTTCCGGTCGAGGATGCTCAGGTGGCCCTCGTCGTCGATGACCCCGCCGTCACCGGTGTGGAACCAGCCGCCCGGCAGGGCCGCCTCGGTCTCCGCCGGCTGGTTCCAGTAGCCCTCCATCACCGTGTTGCTACGGGCCAGCACCTCGCCGTCGGTCGTCCACCCGCAGCCCGGTGCCCACCGCCGGCGCCCCGGCCCGCATCAGCTTGCGGGCCCGGTCGCCCGACGGGAGGTCGTCCCACTCGGCCCGGTGCCGGTTGACGGTCAGCAGGGGTGAGGTCTCGGTGAGACCGTAGATCTGGATGAACTCCCACCCGAGCTCGGACTCGACGCGCTCGATGGTCCGGCTGGGCGGCGGCGCCCCGGCCACCACGATGCGGGTTCGGTCCCGGCCCGGGATGGGGCCGCTCCCACGCCGGCAGTGCGTCGAGCACGGCGTTGACCACCGCCGGGGCGGCGCACAGCAGGGTGACGCCGTGGCGCTCGACCCGGCGGAGGATCTCGGTCCCGTCCACCTTGCGCAGGGCGACCTGGGTGCAGCCCATGGCCGCGGTGGCCCACGGCATGCCCCATCCGTTGGCGTGGAACATCGGGAGGGTGTGGAGGTAGACGTCCTGGTCCGAACAGCTGGAGGTGCCAGCCGAAGATGGAGGCGTTGATCCAGCAGTTGCGGTGGGTGAGCTGCACGCCCTTGGGCCGGGCCGTGGTGCCCGAGGTGTAGTTGATGGTGGCGGTGGCCTGCTCGTCGGCCGCCCACGGCTCGGGGTCGGCGCCGGGCGGGAAGAGCTGCTCGTCGCTGTCCGCCCCGAGCACGAAGCGGTGACGGGCGGTGATGCCGGCCAGGGCGTCGTCGAGCTCGGGGTCGACCAGCAGCACCGAGGCCCCCGAGTGCTCCACGATGTACTCGACCTCGGCCGGGGCCAGGCGGAAGTTGATCGGCACCAGGATGCGGCCCCACCCGCACACCCCGAAGAACGACGTGAGCAGCCGGGACGAGTTGTGGGAGACGACGGCCACCCGTTCGCCCGGACCGACGCCGAGCCGGTCGAGCCCGGCGGCCTGGGCCCGGGCCCGGTCGGCCAGGTCGGCGAAGGTGAGCGGCTCCCACCGCGGCGGCCGGCTGGTCGGGCTCGTCGATGAGCCCCACCCGTTCGGGATAGGCGACCTCGGCCCGGTCGAGGAAGTCCCGGACGTTGAACTGGACGATCATCGTTCCCCCGATCGGTCCGCTGCCGGTCACCCCATTGAATCAAAAGAAGGGCCGGTGCGACGAACGTCCCGTCCTGGTGGCGGGGAGTCCGGGATCGGTAGTCTTCGCTCCATGACCGCGCCCCGCATCGCCGTCGGCCCTGCCACCGCCCCGTTCGCCACCGACGCGGTCGTGGCCGGCGGGGGCGCGGTGGTCGAGATCGTCGGAACGCCCGACGCCCTGGTCTGGCTGGACCCCGCGGAGGTGAAGGGCCTCGCCGACCAGCTGGAGGTGGCTCCCGATCTGCGGTGGGTGCAGCTCCCGTTCGCCGGAGTCGAGCGGGTCCTCTCGTTCGGCCTGCTCGACCACGACCGGATCTGGACGTGCGCCAAGGGCTCCTACGCCGAGCCGGTGGCCGAGCACGCCCTGATCCTGGCCCTGGCCGGGCTCCGGCACCTGCCCACCCGGGTCACCGCCCGATCGTGGGGAAACCCCGCCGGCACCAGCCTCTACGACCAGAAGGTGACCATCCTCGGAGGCGGGGGGATCACCTCGGTCCTGCTCGAGCAGCTGGCCCCGTTCCGGGTGGAGGCCACCGTGGTCCGCCGGAAGGCCGAACCCGGTGCCGGGCGCCACCCGGACCGTCCCCGTCACCGCCTCGACGAGGTGCTCCCGGCGTCGCTGGTGGTCTTCCTGGCCCTGGCCCTCACCCCCGAGACGCAGGGGATCATCGGTGCACCGGAGCTCGCCCTGATGGACGAGACGGCCTGGCTGGTCAACGTGGCCCGCGGTCGCCACGTGGACACCGATGCCCTGGTGGCGGCTCTGACCGCCGGTTCGATCGCCGGGGCCGCCCTCGACGTCACCGATCCCGAGCCGCTGCCCGACGGCCACCCGCTGTGGGACCTCGCCCAACTGCATCATCACGCCCCACACCGCCGACACCATCGAGATGGTGATCCCCCTGCTGGCCGAGCGCATCCGCACCAACGTGAGCCGGTTCGCGGCCGGGGAGGAGCTGGTCGGGGTGGTCGATCCCGACGCCGGCTACTGAGACGGGGATCGGCGGCCGCCCGCACGGAGTGTCGGGGGCCGAGGACTTCGAAGAGGACTCGTCGAAGAGGACTCGAAAAGGGGCGGCCCCGGAGCGCGGTCGGCGGAAACCTTGCTCAACGGGGCCGCCGTGAAGACAGCATACCGGGACGGGAACGAGAATCGTTCCATTTCGTTTCTTCTTAGGCTTTTTTCGTGTAAATCTGGGAGAAATCTTACGTTTCCATTGCAATTTGTGCCATTTCGGCACTGAAAATACCGCCTGATCCGCGGGCGGCCCGGCCAGGAACTGCCGGTTCCGGCCGGAGGCCGGTCGTCGGGCCCGGGCCGGGGCCCGGGCCGGGGACGGGGCCGGGGACAGGGCCGGGGACGGGGACGGACAGGGGTGTCACACCCCCCGTCCATGATGCTTGAGTCATGCAGCACAGCACCGAATCATCGAACCGAAGGTCACCTGACCGCCGGACGCCGAACCGAGGAGCACGAGCCATGCCACCCACCGCCGTCCCCACCGCCGTGCCGGTTTCCGCACCGGGCCTGAGGACCCACCGACCGTCCGACACCCCCGAGGCGTTCACCATCGACTGCGCCGACTGCAGGTACCAAGGGACCACGGTGTGCGACGACTGCGTGGTCTCCTTCATCGTCGGCCGCCAGCCTGAGGACGCCGTCGTGGTCGATGCCGACGAGGCCCGGGCCGTCCGCCTGCTGGAGCAGGCGGGCCTGGTCCCCGGCGTCCGCCACTCCCGGCAGGTGGGCTGACCCGGTGCGTCCCGAGCGGCTCGGTACCCTGCTTCCCGCGGCAGAATCAGGCGCAACCGGTTGCTGCGCGACCATGGGGTGTGTCCCGATCAGCAGGGGGTGTGTCCCCTTCAGCATCTCCTGAGCCGGCCCGGCCGGCGCCGGCCACGGAGGCGGCCGATCTGAGCCGGGTCCTGGTCGACCTCGGACTTCGTGCCGGCCTGTGCGCGGTGGGCGTGACCACCGCCGGGGTGTTCGAGGGGACCCGCAGCGACCTGGTCGAACGCAAGCGCCACGGGCTGGACGGCGGCATGCAGTTCACCTACCGCAATCCGGACCGGTCGACCGATCCCGGCCGGATCCTCCCCGGGGCCCGCTCCCTGGTGGTGGGCGCCTGGAGCTACCGCCACGAGGAGCCCCCCGCCGGCGCGGTGCGGGTCCCCCCTGGCCGGCCGGCCGGCCAGGTGGCCCGGTACGCCCGGCGGGACCACTACGCCTCGCTCCGGGAGGCGTTGGGCGTGGTCGCCTGCGCCCTTCGGGAGCGGGGATGGCGGCGCCCGGTGGTGTGCGACGACAACGCCCTGGTCGACCGGGCCGCCGCCCACCGGGCCGGGCTCGGCTGGTTCGGCAAGAACTCGCTCCTGCTCCTGCCCGGGCTCGGCTCGTGGTTCGTGCTGGGTCGGTGGTCACCGACGCCCCGCTCCGGCCCGACCGCGCCCGGCGGTGCCGTCCGCCCATGCCGCAGGGGTGCGGGAGCTGCTCCCGCTGCCTGACCGCCTGCCCGACCGGGGCGCTGGTGGCCGCGGGGTCCTCGACGCCCGCCGGTGCCTGGCCTGGCTGGTCCAGGCCCCGGGTCGTTCCCGGAGGAGTACCGCGCCGCGCTCGGCGGACCGCATCTACGGCTGCGACGAGTGCCAGCAGGTCTGCCCGATCAACCGGGTGGCCGACCGGCGGACGCCGCCACCGCCGCCGAGCCCCGACGACCGGCCGCGGGTCGACCTGCTCGAGCTGCTCGAGCGCCTCCGACGCCGAGCTGCTGGCCGCCCACGGCCGGTGGTACATCGCCGAGCGCGATCCCCGCTACCTGCGGCGCAACGCCCTGGTGGCGCTGGGCAACGTCGGCGACGGCACCGACCCGGCCACCGGTCGGGCCCTGCGCCGCTGGCTGGCCGTCCGACGACCCGCTGCTCGCCGAGCACGCCCGGTGGGCGGCCCGCCGGCTGGGCGCGTCACGACCTGGTCGGCGGACCGAGCCGGATGACCCACCTGCTGGTCACCAACGACTTCCCGCCCAAGGTGGGAGGGATCCAGGCCTACCTGTGGGAGCTGTGGCGCCGGCTCGACCCGGACTCGTTCGCGCGTGCTCACGGCCACCTCCCACCCGGACGCCGCCGCCTTCGACGGCGACCAGGCCGCCCGGGGGATCCGCATCGAGCGGGTCCCGGCCCGGGTGCTGGTGCCCGACGCCCGGCCCTGGTCCGCCGGATCCGCGAGGCGGCCGCGGCGGGTCGGCGCCGACCTGGTGGTCCTCGACCCGGCCTTCCCTCTCGGTCTGGTCGGCCCCCGCCTCGGGCATCCCCTACGCCGTCCTGCTCCACGGCGCCGAGGTGGCCATCCCCGGCCGGCTCCCGGTCAGCCGGTCGAGCTGCTGGCCCACGTGCTGCGCCACAGCGTCGCTGGTCGTGTCGGCCGGCGGCTACCCGGCCGCCGAGGCCCGCCGCGGCCGTGCGCCGGGGGGGCGGATGCCGCCGGTGGTGGAGATCCCCCCCGGGGTCGACCTCGACCGGTTCCGACCCCTGGCGCCGGGACGAGCGGGCCCCGGCCCGGGCCGACCTCGGGCTCCCGGCCGACGGGCCGCTGGTGGTGAGCGTCAGCCGGCTGGTGCCCCGCAAGGGGATGGACGTGCTCATCGACGCCGCCGTCCGCCTGCGGTCCGAGGTCCCCGACCTGACGGTGGCCATCGCCGGTCGGGGCCGGGACGCCGACCGGCTGGCCGGCCGGATCGCCGAGTACGGCGCGCCGGTGCGCCTGCTCGGCGGGGTGTCCGACGAGCGACCTCCCCCGCTGGTCGGCGCGGCCGACGTCTTCGCCATGCTGTGCCGGAACCGGTGGCTCGGCCTCGAGCAGGAGGGGTTCGGCATCGTCTTCCTCGAGGCCGCCGCCGCCGGCGTGCCCCAGGTGGCCGGGGCCTCGGGCGGGGCCGGCGAGGCGGTGGCGGACGGGGAGACCGGTCTGGTGGTCCGGCGCCCGACCGATGCGGGCGCCGTGGCCCGGGCCATCGGCCGCCTGCTCGGCGACCGACAGCCTGCGCGACGGCGATGGGGACGGCGTCCCGACGCCGGGCCGAGGCATCCTTCGACTATGACAAACTCGCCCCTAGGCTGGCCGCGTCGCTGGCCGACGTGGAAGGCTGAGGCCCGTGCGGGCCACGGCAGACCGATTCGAGGAGGAGGGCCGATCGTGGCGGAACAAGCCACTGAGCGAATGGTGGTGTCGGCCACACCGGAGCGCTGTTTCGAGGTCAGCGCCGACATCGCCGCCTACCCGCAGTGGGCGGCCGACATCAAGGAGGTCACCATCGACGAGCGCGACGAGCAGGGCCGGCCCGCGCCTGGTCACCTTCCGGGCCGCCGCCTTCGGCCGGAGCACCAGCTACACCCTGGCCTACGACTACAGCGAGGCGCCCGCGGGTGCTGTCGTGGGTGCAGACCCGGGGCGACATCACCTCCAAGCTCGACGGCCGGTACGTGTTCGCCCCCAGCGGTCCGACGGCGGGACCGAGGTCACCTACCACCTCGAGGTGGAGATGAAGGTGCCGCTGCCCGGCTTCATCAAGATGCGGGCCCAGAGCCGCATCATGTCGATCGCCCTGCGCGACCTGAAGGCCCGGGTCGAGTCGACGGCGTGACCGATGCGGCGGCCGGGCGCGGGCGGTCGGGTGAAGGTCGGCATCACCCTGCCGCAGTTCCGCGACGAGGCCGACTCGGCCCTCGACGCCGCCCGCCGGGCCGAGGACCTCGGGCATCGACGGGGTGTTCTGCTTCGACCACCTGTGGCCCATGGGCCAGCCCGGCCGGCCCGCCCTGTCGTCGGGCCCGCTGCTCGGTGCCCTGGCCGCCGCCACCTCCACCATCGCCGTCGGGCACCCTGGTGGCCCGGATCGGCCTGGTCCCCGACGACGTGCTGGTGGCGGTGCTGTCGAGCCTCGTCGCTCATCAGCGGCGGTCGGCTCATCGCCGGCATCGGGACCGGGGACCACCTGAGCCGGGCCGAGAACGAGGCCTTCGGCCTCCCCTTCGAGCCCGCCGACGAGCGCCGGGCCCGACTGGCTCGCGGTGGCGCTCGGCCGTGCGCGGCCGGCGGCATCCCGGTGTGGGTCGGCGGCGGGCTGCCCGAAGACGGTCGAGCTGGCCCGCGACGCTGGGCGTGGCCGTCAACCTGTGGGAGGGCGAGCCGTGCCGGGTCGCCGAGCTGACGGCGACGGGGATGGAGGTGACCTGGGGCGGCCCGGTGGGCGACACGGTGCGCCGAGGTCGGCCGCCCGCCTGGCCGAGCTGGCCGCGGCCGGGGCCACCTGGGCGGTGTGCGCCTGGCCCGACTCGCTGGAGGTGGTGGCCGAGCCGCCGGCCGGTCCGGGGGCCGGCTGAGGCCACGCCGTGCCTCCGGCCGGCCGCAGTGGAGACGGCGGACCGGTCCGGGCGTCGGGTGATCGGGGTGTGCCGCCGGCGGGGAGTCCGGCGGTAACCTCGGTCCATGGAGTTCCGCCGGATCAACGGGCTGCCGCCCGTATGTCTTCGCCACCATCAACGACCTGAAGGCCGTGGCCCGACGCGACGGCCGGGACGTCATCGACCTCGGGCTTCGGCAACCCCGACCTGCCCTCGCCCGACGTGGCCGTGGAGAAGCTGGCCGAGGCCGTCCACAACCCCCGCAACCACCGCTACTCGGCCAGCCGGGGCATCCCGAAGATCCGCCAGGCCATCGCCGACCTCTACCTGCGCAAGTTCGAGGTCGAGCTCGACCCCGACACCGAGGTGGTCACCACCATCGGGGCCAAGGAGGGCCTCTCCCACCTGATGTGGGTGCTGGTGGGTCCGGGCGACACCGCCCTGGTGCCGTCGCCGTCCTACCCGATCCACATCTACGCCCCGCTGTTCGCCGGCGCCGACGTCCGCCACGTCCGGCTCGACGCCCCGGGCAGCCGCCGACGGCGGCGAGCCCGGGCGCGGCGTTCTTCGACAACCTGATGGAGGCGTGGGAGTCGGCGTGGCCCAAGCCCCGGGTGGTGGTGCTCTCGTTCCCCCACAACCCGACCACCGAGTGCGTGGACCTGGCCTGGATGACCCGGCTGGTCGAGTTCGCCCGCGAGCACGACATCGTGCTGGTCCACGACTTCGCCTACGCCGACATCGCCTTCGACGGCTACACGCCGCCCTCGATCCTGCAGGTGCCCGGGGCCAAGGACGTCGCCGTCGAGCTGTACACCCTGACCAAGTCGTTCTCGATGGCCGGATGGCGGGTCGGCTTCCTGGTGGGCAACGCCGCCATCGTCCAGGCCCTGACCAAGCTCAAGAGCTACCTCGACTACGGGACCTTCCAGCCCATCCAGATCGCCGCCATCGTGGCCATGAACGAGGCGCCGGACTACCCCAAGGTGATCAACGAGACCTACCAGGCCCGCCGCGACGCGCTGTGCGACGGGCTGAACCGCATCGGCTGGGACATCACCCCGCCCCGGGGCACCATGTTCGTGTGGGCCCCCATCCCCGAGCCCTACCGCGGAGATGGGATCGCTCGAGTTCTCCAAGTTCCTGGTGGAGGAGGCCGACGTGGCCACCTCGCCGGGGGTGGGCTTCGGTCCCGGGGGCGACGGCCACGTGCGGTTCGCCCTCATCGAGAACGAGCAGCGCATCGGCCAGGGCGTCCGCAGCCTGCGCAAGGCGCTGACCCGGCTGCACTGACCTGGCGCGAACCCGGCTGCACTGAACCCGCTGACCCGGCTGCACTGAGCCTCCGGCGCACTGAGCCGGCGGAGGCGGTTGCGCTGAGCCTGCGAACGAAACCCGGGTGTCAGGGCAGCCCGGCGCCGCCGACCTCGACCCGGGCCTGTTCGATACGAGCGGATCGGGTCGCGCTGACCACCGACTCGGTACTGGTCGGCGCGGTCATCACGTAGAGGGTGCGCCGGTCGTCCCCCCCAGCATGCAGGCGAAGCTGTTCTGGGAGGTGCCGACCCGGTCGACGATCTCGCCGCCCTCGGCGACCAGCATGCACTCGCGGGTGATGGCGTTGGCCACCCACACCTGCCCTCGGCGTCGAGGCAGATGCCGTCGGGGGCGCACCACGAGAGCGATGCCCACACCCGCCGGCCGGTGAGCGCCCCGTCGTCGCCGATGTCGAACGCGGTGAGCCGGCCGGCCAACGTCTCGGCCACGATCAGGGTCCTCCCGTCGGGGGTGATGACCGTCCCGTTGGGGAAGGACAGGTCCTCGGCGGCGATGTGCGCCGAACCGTCCGGGTCGATGCGGATCAGGGCCGTGGTCGGCGGACCGGGCGGCTCCACCAGCGCCACCTGACCCTGCTCCTCGATGAAGCGGTCGAGGTCGAACCCGAAGTTGCCCACGTAGGCCCGACCCACCGAGTCGACGACCATGTCGTTCCCGTAGAAGGTGGCCGTCGGGTTGAGGTCGCCGTGCTCGACCAGCCGCCCGTCGTCCTCGAGCCGGAGGACGGTGCGCGGCTTGCGGGCCACCACCAGGAGCCGGCCGTCGGGCAACCAGCCCAGGCCGGCCGGCTCTCCGGGCACCTCGACCTCCACCCGCACGTCCCCCGACACCCCGGCGGACAGCACCGTGCCGTCGTAGAAGTCCGAGAACCACAGGCGTCCGTCGTGCCAGCGGGGGCACTCGCCGAAGTGGAGCCCCTCGATGAAGGGCAGTGCTTCCTGTGGTCGCCATGTCGGTCATGCGATCCTCCGGGCCAGTGTCGGGTTCTCCGTGGCCACGTAGCCCTGGCGGCAGAAGGCGATGGCGGCCTCGGCCACACGATCGGCATCTTCCCCCTGCTCGAGCACCAGGACCCGGGCCAGGTGGGCGGTCACTCCGAGGATGGCCATGGTCAGGATAACCGGGTCCTCGCCGCGGAGCAGGCCGGCGGTGATCCCCGCGCTCACGTGGGGGAGGGCGTCGGCCACCGTCTGCTGGTCCCCCTGGCGCACGATGGGGGCGAACCGCTCCTCGGTGCGGGCGAACTCCATGAGGACGAAGAGGTGACGGTGCTCGGACAGCCAGCGCAGTGAGGACCGGATCCCCTGCTCGATCCGGCGGGCGGGTCGTGCTCGCCGGCGATGGCCTCGCGCTGGGCCTGGCGCATGGAGTGGAGGGCATCGCCGAGGATCTCGGTGAGCAGCTCGTCCTTCGACTCGAAGTACCAGTAGAAGACGCCCTTGCCCACCCCGAGCCCGTCGACGATGCTGGTGACCGAGGTCGTGTGGTAGCCGTCGGCGGCGAAGCGGCGGGCGGCGAAGTCCATCAGCTCGCCTCGACGCTTGGCGCCTTTCGGTGTGAGACGACGGGCCATGGTCCCCAGACGCTACGGGCCGACCGGAGTGCGGTCAATGCGAACCTCACCGGAGCGGGGGGCGACCACCCGGGCCCCGTCGAACGACGCCCGCATGACTGCGGCCGACGACGAGAACAGCGCCCGTCGGGGCAGCCCGAGGGAGCGCAGCTCGTCGGCCATGGGATGGTCGCCGAGCACCAGGGTCGCCCCGCCGGGACGGCCGCTGACACCTTCGGCCGACGTCGTCCACGTCGTGCGGCGCAGCACGCCGTCGGGGAACGAGTAGCTCGGGGGCGCGTTCGACGGCAGCCGCAGCCGGCCTCCGGCCGCCACGGTCAGCGAGAGCACGTGGACCCCGTCGTCGACCAGGCGGATGGTGGTCCCCGAGCCGGACCGGGCCGGACCGGTGGCGGGCTCGTCGATGTCGATCGTCGTCACCCACTTGGGGAAGCCCCAGATGTCCCGGCCGGCTGCGCACGTGAACTCCTGGTCCACGGGGAGGCGATGGATGTAGGCACCGACGGCACCGGAGAAGAACTCCCTCACCCGCTGGCCGGCAGAGGCACCCGGTGGCGCGTCGTGGGGCCGGACCACGAAGCTGACGGCCACCTCGTGGTAGGGATCGAGATCGGTGTCGTCGTAGCGGCACACGGCCAGGGCCACCAGCGCCCGGCCCGGGACCGGCCCGGTGACCTCGAGACCGGTGGGGTCGACGATGCGCTGGGCGGCGGCCGCCGGAACCAGGTACTGGACGCTCCACTGGCCGGCCCGGCGCACCTCGACGGGCAGCGTGACCGTCCGTCCCATCACCGACCACGAGGCGGCGGGCTCGGAGGGGTCGGCCCCGCCCCCCGGCACCATCCGCTCGTCGCCGGTCCGCCGGTCCTCGTCATGAGCAGCTCTTGGCATCAGGTGCAGTCCATCACAGTCGGCGGTACCGTTGCCCGTGGCCTACTGGATCCTGAAGGTGCTGCTGACCCCGGTCTTCTATCTGCTGTGGCGGGTGAGGGTCGAAGGGCGCGAGAACGTCCCCGCCCACGGCCCGGCGGTGCTGGCCGCCAACCACCAGTCGTTCTGTGATTCGTTCTTCCTGCCCCTGGTGGTCCGCCGCCGGGTGACCTACGTGGCCAAGGCCGAGTACTTCGACAGTTGGCGCACATCCTGGTTCTTCCGTGCCGCCGGGCAGATCCCCATGCAGCGGAGCGGCGGTGACGCCTCGCAACGGGCCCTCAACACGGCCATGGAGGTGCTCGATGGCGGCGGCCTGCTCGGCATCTATCCCGAGGGGACCCGGGCCCCCGACGCGCGCCTGCACAAGGGGCACACCGGGGTGGCCCGGCTGTCGCTGGGTTGCGGCGTCCCCGTCATCCCGGTGGGCATCGTCGGCACCCGGGCGGTGCAGCCCCCGGGGAGCAGGATGATGCGCCCGTTCCACGCGGTGACCGTGCGGTTCGGTCAGCCGCTGACCTTCCAGTGCCATGGACGTACCCTGACCACCGGTGACCGTGGCCGGCCGGCCGGAGACGGCGGTGCACCGACCGACGGCTCGGAGCAGACCCGGCTCCGTGAGCTGACCGACGCGCTGATGTCGGAGATCGCCCGTCTGTCCGGCCAGGAGTACGTGGACCACTACGCCACCAAGGCCAGGCCCCGGTAGCCGGGGCCTGAATCGGATCGATCGGATGGCAGCAATCGGTTCGCCTGATGTCGTAACCGACCCGAAACAGTCCGTACACAGTGACGGCCTAGCCTGAGCCCGTGTTCAACTTCCTGATCAGGGTGAAGCTTCCCGATCGGCCAGGTGCGCTGGGGGCGGTGGCCAGCCGGATCGGCTCGGTGGGCGGCGACGTGGTCTCCATCGACATCCTCCAGCGCGAGAACGGGGTCGTGGTCGACGAGCTGGGTGTCGGGCTGGCCGGCGACAACCTGATCGAGCTGCTGCGGGACGAGATCCTCGAGGTCGACGGTGTCTCGATCGAGTCCATCCGGGCGGTGGAGGGGGCCATACCCGACAACTACACGGAGCTCCTCGACGTGGCCGCCGAGCTGTTCAAGCAGACCTCTCCGGCGGGCTTCTGGAGCACCTGACGGCCCGGGTCCGGCGGAGCCTGGCCTCCACCTTCGCCGCCGTCGTGGAGGCCCGGGGGCGGGAGATCGTGGTCTGCGACGGAGAGCCCCCCGAGGACGGCTGGATCGGGCCCGTCGACGGGGCCGAGGACTCCGACGGGTGGCCGCCCGACCCCACGGGCCGACCCGATCTGGCCGTGTCTCCTATGGCCCGGGCCGGCAAGATCCTGGTGGTGGGCCGGACCGACCCCGTGTTGCGCGACCGTGAGCGGCGGTGGATCTCGACCATGGCCGAGCTGGCCGACTTGGGCTGGCCCGAGGTGTCCTAGCCGTCGACCCAGTGGCGGGACCGGTCGAGGGCCCGGAGCCACGCCCGGTGGGCCGTCTCGGACTCGGACACCGGCACCGACGGTGTGAACTCCTCGTCCTCGGTCCACCGGGCGGCCAGATCGTCGAGCGAGCCCCAGGACCCCTCGGCCAGCCCGGCCAGGGCGGCCGCTCCGATGGCCGTCGTCTCCACCGAGAGGGGCCTGACCACCGGGAGGCGGGTCTGGTCGGCCACCACCTGGAGGAGCAGGTCCATGGCCGAGGCGCCGCCGTCGACCCTGAGCACGGTGGCCGCCGTCCCCGTGGCCGCCATGGCGTCCACCACGTCGCGGATCTGGAAGCCCATGGCTTCGACCATGGCGCGGGCCAGATGGGCGCGACCGGTCCCGCGGCTGAGCCCGACGATGGTGCCCCGGGCCCCGGGGTCCCAGTAGGGGCTGCCCAGCCCGGTGAAGGCGGGGACCACCACCACCCCCTCGCTGCTGTCGACCGTGCGGGCCAGCGGCTCCAGGTCGGGGGCGGCGCCGATCATGCCCAGGCCGTCCCGCAGCCACTGCACACCGGCCCCCGACACGAAGACCGAGCCCTCGACGGCATAGGCGACCGGGGAGCGACGTCCAGAGCCCGCCGGCCCGGGGTCGGAGGCCATGGCCAGCTGGCCGTCGGTGCCGAGGTCCCAGGCCACCGTCGTGATCAGCCCGTCGACGGGTGCCGGCGCCACCGGGCCGGTGTTCATGAGGACGAAGCTGCCCGTCCCGATGGTGGCCTTGGTCATGCCCGGGTCGAAGCAGGCCTGCCCGAAGAGGGCGGCGTGCTGGTCCCCGGCCATGCCGCTGACGGGGACCCCGCTGAGCGGGGAGTCGCCCCCGAGGGCCGAATTCGCCACCCGGCCCAGCCGGCCACACGACGGCCGCACCTCGGGGAGGGCCTGCTCGGGAACGCCGAACAGCTCGCACAGCTCGGCCGACCACCGCCGGACCACGATGTCGAACAGCATCGTCCGCGACGCATTGGTGGCATCGGTGGCCAGGACACCGCCGTCCACGCCCCCGGTCAGATTCCACAGCACCCACGAGTCGACAGTGCCGAAGGTCAGGCCGCCGCCGGTCGACAGGCCACCCTCCCCGAGCAGCCACTGCATCTTGGTGGCCGAGAAATACGGATCGAGGACGAGACCGGTCCGCTCCCGGATCAGGGGCAGGTGGCCGGCCTCGACCATGGCCGCGGCAGGCCGGCGCCGTCCGGCGGTCCTGCCAGACGATGGCCCGGTGGAGGGCGTCCCCGGTCCTCCTGTCCCAGGGCACCACGGTCTCCCGCTGGTTGGTGATGCCGATGGCCCGCACGGCCCGGCCGCTCTCGGCCAGCCGCCCACCCACCTCGGTCAGTGTGGTCCGCACCAGGTCCCAGATCTCGGTCGGGTCGTGCTCGACCCAGCCCGGCCGGGGGTAGTGCTGGGTGAGTTCGCCGTAGGCCACGTCGACCACCCGCGCCCCTTCGTCCACGACGAGGGCGCGGACCCCGCTGGTGCCGGCGTCGACGGCGACGGTGACCGGGGAGACCGAGGGACGGGGGGGCACAGGGGGGACTGTAGCGATGCCCCGGCGCCCCGGTTCGTGCTCGCGCTCAGCAATCATTTGCAATTCTTCGCGAACGGTTCCCCAGCAGGGAATTCGTCCGTTCCGGCGGCGCCGATTTCGAAAGAACTTGTTGACAGGGGTGTAACTACGCTGCTGTAATAGACCCACTATCTCGTACCTCGGGGGAGGGCCTACCACTACATATAGTGTTTCGGCGGCGCACGGGCCGTAGAGGGACTGGGAAGGGGTTGGGAGTCGATACCGGCACCCCGACAGCCGCTCCCGGCCCCACACCCAGGTTCGTCCCGAAGGAAAGCCCGATACACCTTCACCAGCCACCGCACCTACACAGCTCTCAGCCGCTCTTCTCACCACATCAGACGCTCACGACCGCACCACCCAGCGACCAGCACCAGCATCAGCCGGCGACCAGCACCCAGCACCCAGCACCGGCGACCAGCCAGCAGATTCCAGAAAGAGGTCACCCGCATGACGATTGCCCCCCAGCGCATCGGTATCGGCATCCGCCGGCACTTCACCACTCCGGAGGTCCACCCCTACGACGCGGTCAGCTGGGAGCGGCGCGACGCCAGGATCACCAACTACCGGGACGGCGCGGTGGCCTTCGAGCAGCTGGATGTCGAGGTACCCGAGGACTGGAGCATCAACGCCACCAACATCCTGGCCCAGAAGTACTTCCGGGGCACGCCCAACACCGAGGAGCGCGAATGGTCGCTGCGCCAGGTGGCGGACCGGGTGGTCGACACCGTCACCACGTGGGGCATCAAGGACGGTTACTTCGTCGACGACGAGGAGGCGGAGACCTTCCGGGCCGAGCTGAAGCATCTGATCGTCCACCAGATGGCCGCCTTCAACTCGCCCGTGTGGTTCAACATCGGGGTGGCCGGCGTCCCGCAGCAGGGTTCGGCCTGCTTCATCCTGGCGGTGGACGACACCATGGACTCCATCCTCAACTGGTACACCGAGGAGGGAACCATCTTCAAAGGCGGCTCGGGGGCCGGGGTCAACCTGTCGCGGATCCGTTCCTCCCACGAGCGGCTGAAGGGCGGGGGCACCGCCTCGGGTCCCGTCAGCTTCATGCGGGGCGCAGACTCGTCGGCCGGAACCATCAAGTCGGGAGGCAAGACCAGGCGGGCCGCCAAGATGGTCATCCTCGACTCGGACCATCCGGACATCGAGGACTTCATCTGGTGCAAGGCCATCGAGGAGCGCAAGGCGCGTGTCCTGCGTGACGCCGGGTTCGACATGGACCTCGACGGCAAGGACTCGATCAGCCTCCAGTACCAGAACGCCAACAACTCGGTGCGGGTGACCGACGAGTTCATGGACGCGGTGGTGGAGGGACGGGAGTGGGCCTTGACCACCCGGGGCGACCACGAGCCCATCCGTTGGGTTCCCGCCCGCGACCTGTTCCGTCAGGTCGCCCAGGCCGCTTGGGAGTGCGCCGATCCGGGCATGCAGTTCGACTCGACCATCAACAAGTGGCACACCGCCTCCAACACCGGGAGGATCAACGGGTCCAATCCGTGCTCCGAGTACATGCACCTCGACAACTCGGCGTGCAACCTGGCCAGCCTCAACCTGATGAAGTTCCTCGACGACGACTCGACCTTCGACGTCGACGGATTCCGGTCGGCGGTCGAGGTCATCTTCACCGCGCAGGAGATCATCGTCGGCAACGCCGACTATCCGACCGAGAAGATCGCCGAGAACTCGCGGCGGTTCCGCCAGCTCGGGATCGGATACGCCAACATCGGCGCCCTCCTGATGGCGCAGGGACTTCCCTACGACTCGGACCAGGGACGGGCCTGGGCCGGTGCCATCACCGCCCTCATGACCGGGCACGCCTATGCCACCTCGGCGCGGACCGCGGCGCGGATGGGTCCGTTCGCCGGCTACCACGAGAACGTCGAACCCATGCTCAACGTGCTGCGCATGCACCGCGACGCGGTGGCGGGCATCGACGAGGAGGCGGTCCCCACCGATCTGCTCTCCGCCGCCCAGGAGGCATGGGACCTGGCCGTCGAGCTCGGGGAGCAGTACGGCGTGCGCAACTCGCAGGCCAGCGTGCTGGCCCCGACCGGTACCATCGGCTTGCTGATGGACTGCGACACCACCGGTGTCGAGCCCGACCTCGGTCTGGTCAAGACCAAGAAGCTGGTGGGTGGCGGCACCATGTCGATCGTCAACCAGACCGTGCCCCGGGCGCTGAACCGGCTCGGGTATTCGCCCGATCAGATCGACGAGATCGTGGCCTACATCGACGAGCACAAGACCATCGTGGGTGCGCCGTACCTGTCCGCCGAGCACCTGGCGGTGTTCGCCTGCTCGATGGGCGACAACACCATCCACTACCTCGGCCACGTGCGCATGATGGGCGCGGTCCAGCCGTTCATCTCGGGGGCCATCTCCAAGACGGTGAACCTGCCCGAGGACGTGACGGTCGAGGACGTCGAGCAGCTGCACATCGACGCCTGGCGGATGGGCATCAAGGCGGTCGCCATCTACCGCGACAACTGCAAGGTGGCCCAACCGCTCTCGACCACCAAGAAGGCCGATGCCGACCCCGGGCTCGGGGAGGTGCCCGCCGGTTCCGAGGCCGAGGCCCACGCACGCGAGCTCAACGAGAAGATCGCCGGCCTGGAGGCGGCGCTGGCCCACGAGCAGGCCCGCTCGGCGGAGACCGTGGTGGTCGGGGCGGTTCGGGAGCGCCTGCCCCGTCGCCGGAAGTCGTCGACCTTCGCCTTCCGGGTGGCCGACTGCGAAGGCTATGTGACGGTGGGCGAGTACGAGGACGGCCGCCCGGGCGAGGTCTTCATGAAGGTGTCCAAGCAGGGTTCGACCCTGGCCGGGATCATGGACGCGTTCTCGATCTCGGCGAGCCTGGGCCTCCAGCACGGCGTGCCCCTGGCCACCTACGTGCGCAAGTACACCAACATGCGCTTCGAGCCGGCCGGGATCACCGACGACCCCGATCTCCGCATCGCCACCAGCCTGGTCGACTACATCTTCCGGCGGCTGGCCGTCGACTACCTCCCGGTCGACGAGCGGTCGAGCTCGGCGTGCTGTCCACCTCGGAGCGCATGCAGCCGACGCTGCCGGGCGTGGAGGAGACGGCGACGACCTCGACCGGGGTGGTCGAGGCGGAGTCCATCGACCCGGTCATCGCCACCGTCCTGGATGCCAGTGCGGGCGCGTCAAGGTCACCGGCACCAGCACGACGGCCGACGGCACCGCCCCCCTGTACCCCAAGCCGGTCCCGGCGGTGTCATCCGGGCAGCCGGTGGCCCGGGCCGAGCCACGGGACGCGCCGTACTGCTACCAGTGCGGCAACGCCATGCAGCGGGCCGGGTCGTGCTACGTGTGCGCCAGTTGCGGCACCACCAGCGGCTGTTCGTGATGGGCCGAGACAGCGGTCGCCTGATGGGCTGAGCACGGACCATGCGGTCCCGACGGCCCACCGTGTCCTGCCGGCGCGCCGGTCCCGGCTTTATGCATTCTTGACGCCGAGCGACGGATTCTTGCCGACTTCTTTACGTGGGCCCGGAATAGCCTGAATTCCGACGTAGGAAGGTTCATGAGGACGTCGGAGGTGTCATGGGTCAGAACACGCTGTTGCTCGCCATCGATCAGTTCGATTCGGGCCAGGCGGCCATCGATTTCACCATCGGGTTCGCCGGGAGGTCCCGCTCGGACGTCAGGATCTTCCACGTCAGGGAGCTGTCGAGGTTCCTGCGGGTGCCGCCCATGGAGACGGCGGTGCAGGCCGAGGTGCTGGTCGACGAGGCCGTCCAGCGGCTGGAGACGGCGGGGGTGAAGGCTGAAGGCCGGGTCCGTTCCGGTCGGGAGAACGACATCGGGAACCTCATCGTCGAAGAGGCTTCCGTCGCCAGGTGCGACGCCATCGTCCTCGGGTCGCTGCGACTGCGAGGTGCCCAGCGCATCGCCGGCCACGGAGTGCGGGAGTGCGTGGTGCAGCGCTCCTCCCTGCCGGTGATCATCACCCCGACCGCGCTCTCCTGCCGCCGTCTCACCACGAGGTCGTTCGCACGCTGAGCCCTCCGCCCGATGGCGGACTCAACCGCCGCCGTCGAAGGCGCGGTCGGCCACCTCCCGGCTGAGATAGGTGGCATCCGGGGGGAGGGCCCCGGAGTCGAGGAGTTGCCGGGCCGCCTGGTACATGGCCCCGTAGGCCACCCGGGCCAGCGAACCCCCGACGGACAATCGTCGGACGCCGATCCCGGCCAGCTCCTGTCGCGAAGGCCCTCCGGGGGCGAGGAGCACGTTCACCGCGCCGCCGACCTCCTCTGTGATCCGGGCCACGGCGGAGAGATCGGGCAACCCGGGTGCGTACACCACGTGTGCTCCGGCCTCGCGGTAGGCGGAGAGCCGGGCGATTGTATCGTCCAGATCATGGCGGCCCCGAAGATGGTTTTCGGCGCGTGCCGTCACCACCACGCCGTACCGGTCGGCGGCCGCCACCGCGGTGCCCACGCGCTCGGCGGAGGTGTCGATGTCTTCGATCACCCCTCGGTGCGGATCCCAGTCCTCGATCGAGCATCCGGACGCTCCCGCCCGGGCGAGCCGGCGGACCGTTTCGGCCACCCCTCCCTCGCTCTCGGGGAAGCACTGTTCGGCATCCACGTTGATCGGACGGTCGGTCACCGCGCACAGTGATGCGACGTGCTCGACGAGCTCCTGACGACCGGCCGTCATGTCCAGCCGACCCCGGGATGCGGCAAAGCCGCTGCTCGTCGTGGCCAGCGCGGCGAAACCCAGATGGTCGAGGAGTCGGCAGGATCCGAGGTCGAATGCGTTCGGCATCAGGAAGGTTCCGGCCGTATGGAGCTGACGAAATCGGTCCCGGATCTGATCGGCGTCCATGGTTGAAGCGTGACCCAGCCGACCGGCCGGAGCAAGCGGTCATCCGACATCACGGTCGACAGCCCGGGTCCGGCACGCCCGGTCGACGCAGGGGTGCTCGGCGATCTCCCCGATGTGGGAATGTTGGTCTCCCATGCTGCGCCGACGTGCTCGCCGAATCCCGACGCGGGGAATCCTCGACCCCGCCGCTCCCATGGTGGAGGCGGCGGGGCTGGTCAAGCGGTTCGGGGAGTTCGCCGCCGTCGACGGGATCGACGTCCGGGTCGAGCAGGGGGAGACCTTCGGCTTCCTCGGCCCGAACGGGGCCGGCAAGACCTCGACCATGAAGATGATCTCCTGCATGTCACCGTTGAGCGGCGGGACCCTCCGGGTGCTGGGCCGCGATCCGGCAACGGACGGACCGGCCATCCGGGCCCGGCTCGGCCTCGTCCCCCAGGACGACACCCTCGAGCTCGAGCTGTCGGTGCTCGACAACATCTATCTCTACGGGCGCTATTTCGATCTGCCCCGCAAGGTCATCCTCGAACGGGCCGACCGTCTCCTCGACTTCGCCCAGCTCGGTGATCGTCGGAACGACAAGGTGGACGCGCTGTCGGGGGGGATGAAGCGCCGGCTGACCATCGCCCGCTCGTTGGTGTCGGACCCCGACCTCCTCATCCTGGACGAGCCCACCACCGGTCTCGATCCCCAGGCCCGCCACCTGCTCTGGGAACGCCTCTACCGCTTGAAGGCCGAAGGGGTCACCCTGATCATCACCACCCACTACATGGACGAGGCCGAGCAGCTGTGCGACCGGCTGGTCGTGATGGACCATGGGCACATCGTGGCCGAGGGCCCGCCCCGGCAACTGATCGATCGCCTGTCGACCAAGGAGGTGCTCGAGTTGCGCTTCGGTCTCGACACCCACGAGCTCTCGGCCAGAGAAGTGGCCGACGTGGCCGAGCGGATCGAGGTACTGCCCGACCGGTTGCTGCTCTACGTCGACGACGGTGACCAGGCCCTGGCCGCGGTGCACGCCAAGGGACTGGTCCCCGAGAGCGCACTGGTCCGGCGGTCGACCCTCGAGGACGTGTTCCTGGCTCTCACCGGTCGCACCCTGGTGGACTGAGCGGATCTCGGGACGTGGCCACCGACGCATTGACCGCCCGGGGCCTGGCCGAGCCGCGGGCCGGCTGGCCGACCTGGGCACGCTCCCTCTGGCACAACTGGTTCGTCTATTCGAAGACGTGGCGCTCGTCGCTCACCACCAGCTTCCTGCAGCCGGTGATGTACCTGGCCGCCATGGGGCTCGGGATCGGAAGCCTGGTCAACCGGCACAGCGGCGGGGTCGACGGGGTGGCCTACCTCAACTTCGTGGCTCCCGGGCTGCTGGCCGCCTCGATGCTCCAGATGGGGGTGGCCGACTGCTCCTATCCGGTGATGGGCGGGCTCAAGTGGGAGCGCACCTACTGGGCCAAGGTGGCCACGCCCCTGTCGGTGACCGACGTGGTCCTCGGCCACCTGGGGTGGGAGGTGGTGCGGTTCGCCTCGGTGTCGGCGCTCTTCCTGGCCGTCATGGCCGCCTTCGGTGTGGTGGCATCCCCCCTTGCCCTGCTGGTGATACCTGTCGCCGTGCTGTCGGGCATGGCCACCGCCGCCCCGACGGCCGCCTTCTCCGCCACCCAGGACTCGGATTTCGGGATGGCCCTGCTGTTCCGCCTCGGCGTCCTGCCCATGTTCCTCTTCTCCGGCGTCTTCTACCCGGTAACCCGGCTCCCCCAGTGGGCCCAGGCGCTGGCCGAGCTGGTGCCGCTCACCCACGGGGTCGACCTTTGCCGCGCCCTGACCCTCGGCCAGGGGTTCGGGTGGGGAATGCTGTTCGACGTCGCCTACCTGCTGGCCTGGAGCGCGGTGGGACTGGTCATCGCCCTCAGGACCTTCGGCCGGAGGCTGGTGGAGTGAACAGGCTGGCCACACCCCTGCCGTCGCGACTGATGCCACCGCTCGGGAGCCGCCGCGCCCTGTTGCTGCTGGAGCGGAATGCCCGGCTCTACCTCCGTCATCGGGTGCTCTTCCTCACCGGGGTGGTGGAACCGCTCCTGTTCCTCCTGTCCATCGGGATCGGCCTGGGCGGCCTGGTCGGCCCCATCCGAGTGGGGTCCACCGAGGTGGCCTACGCAGCCTTCGTGGCTCCCGCGCTGCTGGCCACCTCGGCCATGAACGGAGCCATGATCGACTCCATCTTCAACCTGTTCTTCAAGCTCAAGATCACCCACCTCTACGACTCGGTGCTGGCCACCCCGCTCGACGCCAACGACGTCGCCCTCGGCGAGGTCGGATGGGCGGTACTCCGCGGACTGTTCTACGCCGCCACCTTCGTAGTCATCATGGTGGCCCTGGGAGATGTGCGTAGCTGGATGGTGGTGTTCTGCCTGCCGGCCAGCGTGCTGCTCAGCGCCGCGTTCGCCGCCGTGGGGATGGCGGCCACCACCCACATGCGGAGCTGGCAGGACTTCGACATGGTCTCGTTGGTGTTCATGCCGCTGTTCCTCTTCTCCGGCACCTTCTATCCCATCAGTGCCTACCCCGCCTGGTTGGCCGCCATCGTGGCCGTCACGCCGCTGTACCAGGGGGTCGAGATCAATCGGGCCTTCTCGCTGGGGCAACTCCACTGGAGCCTGCTGGCCAACGCGGCCTACCTGGTCGTCCTCTTCGGCGTCGGCTACTGGACGGCCAGCCGGCGACTCAACCGGCTGCTCCTGCCTTGAGATCGACGGCCGCCCGCGGTGGCCACCTGCGGGAGGTGTGGGCGGTCCCGGGTGTCGGCCGTCAGGCCCCGAGATGCCAGAATCGGGCTCCCGAACCCAGAGAGCCCAGCCCCATGCCCTCCACGCGCAGACCCTCCTGCCCCATGCCCTCCACGCGCAGACCCTCCTGCCCCATGGCCTCCAGCCGCCGGACACCCGGGTGACCGAGCAGGTGCCGCCTGGCCCGTTCGAGCCGGACAGCCTGCACTCGGTGCTGTGGCTGTCCGACTACGTCTATGGCACCATCACCACGCTGGTGGCCATCTCCGGCCTCACCTTCGAGTCGCACCCGGAAGCGCTGACCTCGGCGGCCGTGGTGGTGATCGGCGCCGTGGCCATCTGGCTGGCCCACACACTGTCGCGTCTGGTGACCACCCGGTCGTGGCAGCACCTGACACTCAATCGCTCCGACGTCAGGGCTCAGCTGCTGGGCTCGTGGTCCATCGTGGCCGCCGCCATCCCGGCCACGGTGATCTTCGCGCTGTCGGGCTTCCACCTGTGGAAGGTGACGACAGCATTCATCGTGGCCGAGGGGGTGGGGGTCCTCGGTCTGGCCGTGGTCGGGATCGGGACCGCGGGCGGTCGGGAGCGCCCGTTGGTTCGTCGGGTCCTCTATGTCGTCGGGCTGGTCACCGTGGGGGTCATGATCGTCGCTCTCGAGCTGGTGGTCCATCTGCTCTAGAAACTACCGAAACCCCTCAGGCCGCCGGTGGCGGCCGCTGGTTGCGCAGGCGGTTGTGGAAGCTGCACAGGAGCCGCCCGTTCTCCTGGGTGGTGAGACCTCCCTCGGACCAGGGCTGGATGTGGTCGACCTGGCTGGACTGGGCGGGCCGGTCGCAGAAGGGGTGGGTGCAGCGGCGGTCCCGCACCTCGACGGCCCGGCGGGTGGCCCCGGTGAAGAACCGGGTGTTTGGGTTGATCTCGGGGCGGCGGGGCGGACCGAACACGGCCCGTTCCAGATCGGATGCGGTGGCCGGTCGGCCGGGACCGGGGACGAGCCGGGTGGCGGCCCCCATCTCCACCTTGCGGCCGGGACCGAAGACGGCCCGCTCCAGATCGGCCTCCTCCAGCCAGGACAGCACCGACCCGGGCGGGACCACGGTGCCGTCCTCCAGCTCGCAGATCCTCCCGTGGAGTGTTTCCCAGCCCACGAGGACGGTGAACAGGGGCCCGGGCCGGCGGGCCCCGGCCGGGCAGCTCTTCGAGCGGACGGCCATCTCCACCAGGGCGTCGGCCCGGCGCTGCCCGGGGGTGCGGGCGAGCTCGGTGGTCCTCGGGTCCCGGCCCAGGCTGGCTTTGGCCTCCGCCCAGTCGGCCTCGAACAGCCCGTGCTCCAGCCGTTCGAGCTCGGCCGAGACGACGGCCCCGCTGATGGGGTCGAGGGTCATGGCCCCGAACCAGGTCCCCTGGAAGCTCTGGGCCAGATAGACGTCGCGTCTGTCCCGCTGCCGTTGGCCGTCCCGGTCGGCCCCGTCGGGATCGGCCAGCTGCCTCCAGTAGGCGGCCGCCCGGTTGAACTGGGCGAAGGTCAGGGTGCGGGCCTGGTCGACCAGCATGGCCTCGTCCCGGGCCAGGGCCGCTTCGGTCTCTGTCGTGCGGAGGGAGACCATGACGTCCACCTGGGCCCCGGTGATCTCCCCCCTACCCCAGGCCGAGGCGGTCTCCGCCAGGAGATGGAGCTCCCGTCCCCTCCGGACCTGGCGTCGGGCCTCGGCCCGGGGGACCCGGCACTTGGCCGTGATCCAGGCCGGGGCGGTCTGGGCCCCGTCGGGGGCCCAGTTGCCCGAGCTGTCGAAGGCGCCGGCGGCCCGGGCCACCACGGCCTCCAGACGGGCGGCCAGCCGCTCCAGCCCGACCAGGAGCTCCGGGTCGGCCAGAGCCGCCGCATCCCACCCACCCAGTCGGTCGAGGGCCTCGTCGATGACGTCCAGTTCCACCGCCACAGTCCAGCACCGGGGTGTGACGAGAGGTCGGGGGGAGGGGGCCGGGGCCGGGGGCGGTCGGGCACCACCGGTCCTCCCGGAGCCGAAGCAGGGCAGGACAGGCCGGTCAGAGCCTCAGGATGTCGCAGTCAGAGCCACGGCAGAGCCACGGATAGGCACGGATCGGAAGGACAAAACCGGGGCCGGTGAGACGCCGGGCGGGCCGGCGACTCGGGGTCCGGTGCGCTCGGCGGTAGCCTGGGGAGCGACGCGGTACCGCTCCGGGGAGGCCGACGATGGACGATCAGGTTGCCAGGCCAGAAGAGGGCGAGTGGTTTGCGACCGGTTTCACGGAGGCCGAGCTCACCGAGCTGGCCCTGGCCGCCGATCCCGATGCTCCTTTGGCCGAGGACGCCGTGCCGCTCAGCGTGTACCTGGATGAGGCCCCCGGGCTCCTCCCGCCGTGGTACATGCCGACCCCGATGGTCCGAGGGGGCGGGAGCTGGCGGCTCCCGGTGGTGCTGGTCATCGTGGCCGCGTTCGTGATCATCGAGGCGTTCGGACTGTGCAGCACATTCGGCCAGCTGGTCCCGGCCTGAAGGCGGGCGACCACCCACAACCGTCCGGTCCCGCCTCACCACTACTTTCTGTGGTCGGGCCACTTCTCTACGTAGTACCTGGTCAGGAAGGTGTCGCCATCCGTTGCGCAGCGCGCGCCGACGGGGCAAGATGGATCCAACAGCCAGCCGTAAACAACGGTTAACTTGGTCTGTGAAGGGGCACGCAGGGGCCAAGCACCCCTACGGGAAGAAGGGCAACCAATATGTGGGCAAGACGTTTGTTGATCGGCTCGGGATTGGCGGTGGCGTCGTTGATCGCCGTTCCGTCTGTTGCCGGGGCCACGGGCACGGGCTGTGGATCGATGTCAGGAGCCAGTTGCTCGGTGACGCCGACGGTGGCCGGTAACTCCGGCAACGCGACGCCGACGAGTCAGCTTCCCGAGACCGGCTCGCCGAGTTCTGCCACCCCGGGCGTGACCAGCCCGACAACGGCACCCACCACCAGTCTTCCCTTCACCGGTGCCGATGTCGAAGGTATGGCCGTGGTCGGAGCCGGGGCCGTGTTGGCCGGCGGCCTGCTGATGCGCCGCCGCCGCCGTCCGCTTCCCGCCTGATCCTCGGATCACGCCGGTCCGGCACCACGCCGAGGTCGATGACGCCGACCGGCGGCCGCCCTCAGTAGCTGGCCGGTAGCAGCGGCGCCAGGACCTCGAAGAAGAAGAACACCACCACCAGCCAGGCGACCAGCCCGCAGGCGACCACGGCGACACGCCGGCCGCGGTGGACACGCCGTTCCCAGGCCCACACCAGGATGGTGAGGGCGGCGACGGCGATTCCCCAGAGGATGGCTGCGGTCCAGTCGTGGGCGGGTGTCGCCGAGGCGTTGACCACGGGGGCGGCAGGGGCGGTCGAGGTGGCGGTCACCCCGTGTTTGGGGCGGGCCAGGATGCTGGCCACCAGACGGGCATGCACCACCAGCCGCTGACTGGCGCTGTAGCGCGGATTGCAGGTGGTCAACGTCAACGTCGGCCGCCTGGTCGGGTTGACCACGGACACGTCGGTGGGGGAGACGGCCAGGCTTCCCGTGACGTGGTAGAGGAATATCCCCTGCAGCGTGACGATGGTGATCGGGTCACCCGGGACCAGCTCGTTGAGGTTGTAGAAGGGGTGCAGATAGGTGGTGCGGTGCCCGGCGATGGCTGCGTTCCCGTCCTCTCCGGGCAAGGGCGTCGTCGGGTAGTGGCCCGGTCCGGTCTGGAGCTGTGCGTCCCCCGTGCCCTCCACCACCACCATGGACAGGTCGATCTTCGGAATGGTGATGGTGCCGATGGGGCTCCCGATGGGCGGGAAGGCGATGTGGGGTGCCGGCTCGGCCACCGGCCCGGAACTCGGTGGGTTGTCCAGAGCCGCGGCCGACACGTCGGCGCGCCGCTGGGCCTGGCTGAACTCGACGCGCAGCTTGGCCTGGCTGCGAGCAGTCATCAATCCCGTTCCCCACAGGAGGTAGGGGATGAACAACAGGATCAGGATTCCGGCAACCAGAACCACCCGCCCCACTGCGATCCGGATGGTCGTGAACGACACGAGGGGATGTTAGCGGGAGCGCTCCCGGATGCAGGGCCAGGCATGGCCGCGGGTCGTGGCGGGCGGGGTGGGCCGGCGACCGGCCGCCGCTTCGGACCGCCACGTCGGGTCGCCACATCGGGCCACCGCGCCGGCCCGGTGACCGGACCGGGGACCGCCCCGCGAGCAGGCCCATGACCCGGTTCCGGTTGTCAACTCCGGTACCATCGGTGACCGTTGTCCGCCGTGCCGTTGAGCGTCGCCAGCCTGGTGAGCCGATCACCGGTGCCTGAGCAATCGAGTGGTCGCAGTGAGCGATAGTCGGGGTCGACGGCGACGCAGGTGGCTGATCGTACTGGCCGTCATCGTGGTCGTGGTGGTCTGGGGTGTCGTCCTCGGCCTGAAGACGCTGTCCGCGTATCACCACGACAAGCGTGGGCTGGCGGCCCTCGAACAGGTGAAGGCGGATCTTTCTCCCGGGGAACTGACCTCGGCACAGTCGACGAGGCTCCTGGATCAAGCCAGCGCCGAATTCGCCAGCGCCAAGTCGGACCTGTCGTCGCCCCTGTTCGCTCCGATCACGGTGGTGCCGGTGATCGGTCGGCAGTACAACGCGGTGCGGGACCTGAGCTCGGCCGCCGACACCGTCAGCCAAGTCGGGTCGTCGTTCATCGCCCAGGTGCACGATCTGCTCAATCAACCCCACGGCGCCGGGCCCGAGCGGGTGACCTCACTCCGCCGCCTCGGCGCGCTCTCGCTGTCCGCCGAGCGTCAGCTTTCCGATATCAACACCGGTCCATCGCAGGCGTTGTACTCATCCCTGGCCGCGAAGCACAACCAGTTCGTGAACCAGCTCTACGACGCGCGGGTGCGGTTGACCAAGGCGGCTGCAGTGTCGGCAGCGGTGGCTGCCATCCTGCAGGGGCCCGAGACCTATCTGGTGCTGGCGGCGAACAACGCCGAGATGCGGACCGGTTCCGGAGCCTTCCTCGACGTCGGGGTGGCTTCCACCTCCGACGGCTCGGTCAACCTGGAGGCGTTCGAACCGTCGGGCGACCACACGCTGCCGGCCGGGGCGGTCAACCCGACCGGGGAGTTCGAGCGCAATTGGGGGTGGCTGCAGCCGGGGCTGGACTTCCGCAACCTGGGATTGACACCCCGGTTCGACGTGACCGCCCCGCTGGCGGCGCAGATGTGGACATCGTTGACCGGTCAGCCGGTGAACGGTGTCATGGCGGTGGACGTCGCCGGGGTCAAGCAGTTGATGGAAGCGACCGGTCCGGTCGTCGTCGACGGCCAGACCATCGGACCTGACAACGTCGAGCAGTACCTCCTCCACGACCAGTACGTCGGCCTCACCGACTCCGGCAGTGCCCAGCGCCTCGACGCCCTGGGTGCGCTGACCGACGCGGTCCTCCACCAGCTCGAGAGCCAGTCCACCGACCTGCGCACCCTCGGCCAGGCGGTGTCCAGCGCGGTGGCCGGACGCAACCTGATGATGTGGTCCAGCAATCCGGTGGACCAGGCGGCCTGGTCGGTCAGCGGGGTGAGCGGGAGTCTCTCCGCCGCCTCCGTCGACGTCTCGCTTCTCAACCGGGGCGGCAACAAGCTCGACCAGTACGTCCCGGTGCAGGTGGCGGTGACCACCGCCCCCGAGGGTGCCAATACGACCGTGACCTTGACCACCCACCTGGACAACACGACCCCACCGGGCCAGTCGCAGTTCATCGCCGGGCCCTTTCCCGGCGTCCCGGTCAGCTACGGCGGGTACTTCGGGCTGGTGGGGGCCAACCTGCCCGGAGCGGCCAGGGACATCACCATGACCGGGGCCGGGCCGCTGGCCGTCGAGGGTCCGGACGGTCCGATCTGGGATGTGGCGGCTCCGCTGACCATCCCCGAGGGCACCACCGCGACGGTGGTGATCCGGTTCCAGATGCCGGGTCACCACGGGTCGATGACGGTGGTGCCGTCGGCGCGGATCCCGGCCGAGCAGTGGAGCGCCAACGGCCGGACCTTCGACGATACGGCGCCGACCGCCATCACCTGGTGACCTGACCAACGTCACGTGCTGAACCGGGCGCCGTCAGCCGCCGACCGGACAATCACCGCACCGGCCGACATCACCTGTGATCTGACCGACGTCACGTGGTGAACCGGGCGCCGTCAGCCGCCCGTCGGCACGGTCCTCACGAGATGGCCACCGTGGGCGAGGTGAGATCGAATTCTCCGGCCGAGCCGTAGAAGCCGGCGTCCCCGAAGGCGAAGATGCCGCCGTCGGCGGCCACCAGCCAGTAGCCGTGGCCGTCGGGGGTGGAGGCCATCGCCACGATGGGCCGGTTGAGGGTGAGGCCGCCGCTGGAGCCGTAGAAGCCGGCGTCCCCGAAGGCGAAGATGCCGCCGTCGGCGGCCACCAGCCAGTAGCCGTGGCCGTCGGGGGTGGAGGCCATCCCGACGATGGGCCGGTTGAGGGTGAGACCGCCGGTGGAGCCGTAGAAGCCGGCGTCCCCGAAGGCGAAGATGCCGCCGTCGGCGGCCACCAGCCAGTACCCGTGGCCGTCGGGGGTGGAGGCCATCCCGACGATGGGCCGGTTGAGGGTGAGGCCGCCGGTGGAGCCGCAGAAGCCGGCGTCCCCGAAGGCGAAGATGCCGCCGTCGGCGGCCACCAGCCAGTACCCGTGGCCGTCGGGGGTGGAGGCCATCCCGACGATGGGCCGGTTGAGGGTGAGGCCGCCGGTGGAGCCGTAGAAACCGGCGTCCCCGAAGGTGAAGACCCCGCCGTCGCTGGAGACCATGCGGTACCCGGAGCCGCCCGGGGTGGCTTCCATGCCCACGATGGGCGCGTCGAGCGGCGCCCCGACCTGTGACCCGTAGTACGAGGCACTTCCGAAGGCGTAGATGCCCCCGGTGCTGGTGGCCAGCCAGTAACCCGCGCCGGTCGGCTGGGTCGGCGGTGCGCCGGCGCCGACCGCGGTGTGCGTGGTCTTGGAGGGCGGGGCGGTCTTCCCCGGCGGCGTGGTCTTCTTGGGGGGATCGGTCGTCGTCGTCGTGGTGCTCGTCGTCGTCGTGGACGTCGTCGTCGTGGAGGTGGTGGTGGTCGTGGTCGGCGGTGACGACCCACCTGAGGTCAACGGGGTCAGGCCGGCGCCGTCGACGGTGCCGGGCGGTTCGGTTCCGGCGTAGACCTGGAGGGCGTGCAGGAAGGCGGTGCCGTCCTGGGTGGGCGACCACCAAGGCGGGATGCCGCCGCCGTAGTCGCTGCCGAAGTCGACCTCGGAGACGCTGATCCTGACCGCGGTGGCGGTAACCGGAGCGAAGACCAGTTGCTCCTCATGGGTCCGGAACTGGCCGGCCACGGTGGCCACCGTCGTCCAGCCGCCCGAGGGCTTGTCGACCGAGAGCGTGTAGTTGCGCACTCCGGTGGCCGTGCTCCCGACCGACTGGGTGTCGACCACGATCCGGTTGATGGTGGGCCGGCCGGCCAGGGTCACGGTCAGGCTCGGGGTGGTGTCCCCTGCGCCCGAGCTCCAGCCCTGGTCGTAGCCGATCTGCAGCCCGTCGATGGCCGCCGAGGCATTTCCGGAGCTGGCGGTGGCCGAGGCGCCGGCCGACAGGAGGGCCAGGTCGGCCCCGTAGTCCTCGGTGGGTCCGACCGTGAGGGAGTCGCCCACCGGGTAGGTGATGTAGGTCACCTGGTCGGAGATGGGCAGGCTGTAGGCGGTGCCCGAGGCGACCGACGAGCTGGTGGCCTGCCCGTACTCGGAGGTGACCGTCACCGGGATCGAGCCGCCGCCGGGAGCGGTCACCGTGACCGAGCCGGTGGTGTCGAGCCCGTCGGACCACACGGCGCCGACCCTGTCGTCTCCAGCGGAGGCGGCGCCGAAGGACGCCTCGTAGGTCTGGGGGATGCCGGTGGCCGGCATCGAGAGGTAGGGGCGGTCGGCGATCTCGGAGGAGGTGGCCATGGTGGCCAGTGCCGCCGGCTTCACGTAGTCGTCGGAGTCGGACGCCTGGATCAGCGAGAACGACACCCCGTCGTTTCCCCAGTTCCCCTCGTCGAAGAAGTAGTTCCATACCGGGATACCGAGCACCTTCTGCCACACCATCGCCCGGGCCACGGCGTTGGCCTGGGTGAGATAGTCGTAATCACCGTCACTCCACCACCCGACCTCGGTGAACCACAGGGGCTTGCCTCCGAGCATGCTCTCGAGCTGCTGGACCTGGGCGGGGATCCCGTCCTCCTCGAACGAGTCGTTGTTGCCGGTGTAGGGGTGGATGGAGGCGACGTCGAGGTAGTCGAGACCCCGGGCCGCGATCAGCTGCTGCCACCATCCGATCGACACGCTGAGGGAGGATCCGCCGATCACCGTCGACGCCGAGCCGGGCAGCACCGACTTGACCGCCTTGTAGAAGGGCTCGAGCACCTGGGTGACGTACTGGCCGCCGTTGTTCCAGCCGGTGTTGTTGGGCTCGTTCCACGGTTCCCACATGGTCACCGGTGCGCACTGGCCGCACCCGGCGGGCACCGTGGAGTAGTAGTTGACCAGGGCGGTGACGTCGTCCTTCCACCACCCGTCGTCGACCAACGCCGTCGGGACGGACCCGCCCGAGCCGCCACTGGCCTGGAGCCAATAGGTGACGTGGTCCAGCCGGGCCAGGTAGGCAGCTCTGAAGGGATCGGTGGAGGCATCGGCAAACGTCATCGCCGTTGGGCCGCACGTCGCCGCGGTGGGGTCCGAGGGCGAGCAGTCGGGGAGGAAGGTGCTCCAGTTGATGGTGGTCCCCCGGAAGCCGTCGAGTCCGAGTTGGGCGTTGAGGGCCACGCCCCTCGCGTCGTCCGGGCCGCCGGCGCCGATGCCGGTCGGGAGGCTGCTCAGGTCGAGCCGGTTCCCGGCGGCACCGACGGTGTAGGGGAGACAGGTGGTCCCGAGGAGCCTCGCCGGCGAGGCGCTGGTGTCGAAGAGCGAGGCCCGCACCAGGTAGGGGCCGGGCCGCTGATCGGCGGCCGTGATGGTGAGGGGGATGTCGGCCAGCCGGCCGGCCGTGGTGGGGAGGGGGACGGTAGTGGGCGCGGGAACGGTTTCGGCGTCCAACGAGGCGGCGTCCTCCACGGAATAGGACAGCTGCAGGTGGGAGGCTTCCGACAACCACCACGGATCGAAGGAGGCGGACACCTCGGGGCTGGTGCCCGGGGCGAAGTAGTTGGCCGTGGCCGACGACGACAGGCCGGCCCCCCACCCGAGGAAGTCGGCCGGTTGGTGGGGGGCGTCGAGGTAGGCGTTCAGGGTGGCCAAGGAGATCGTGGAGATGGTGTCGGCGCCGCTGTTGAAGGGAGGACCGCCCTGGTAGAAGAAGGTGGAGCCGACCAGGTAGAAGTTGTCTCCGCCCATGGCCAGGTTGAAGCTGGTGCTGTTGGCCGGGCTGAGGGTGGTGCTGCCCTCCAGGTAGCCCCGGGGGCTGGTGGCCTCGATGGTGTTGAGAGGATCGGCCGTGTAGATGGTGCCGTCCGGTCCCTGGGCGGCCTGTGCCGGGTAGTAGAACTGGGCCCCCGATCCGGCGTGGGCCCCGGCGCCCTTCGTCTGGCTCGACCCGAAGGAGGACAGCACGTCGCCGGTGGGATCGACCGTCTCGACGTAACCGTTGCCCGAAACCAGCAGGTTGCCGTCCGTCTCCTGGGTCACGTAGTCGAAGTCGTCGAACATCGGGAAGGATCCGCTCTGCGCTCCTGTCGAGAGGTTGATGAGCTCACTGCCCGACCTGTCCTGTACCACGCTGACGGCCAGCTCGAACTTCGAACCCACGCCCACCGAGAAGATGCCGGTCGGGTTCCCGCCCGCGGGGTCGACGGACCACAGGAGCTGGCCGCCGGGCGAGAACTTGTCCAGGACCTGGTCGTAGTAGCTGGCCACGTAGATGTTCCCCGACGGGTCGATGACCGGCTGGGAGACCTCGTTCCCCTGCCGGTCGACGATGACCGACGGCAGGCCGAACGAACTGACCTCGGTGCCGGACAGCGTGTAGGTGACGATCCGGCTTCCCGTGTCGACGTAGAGGTCGGTCGACGTGGCGGTGAAGTTGACCACCCCGCCCGGTGGGGTCACGAGCGTGCTGGTCGGATCGGAGGGCAGGTTCGTGGAGGGACCGAGGATCCCCGTCGGGTCGGGTGCGTCGCAGATGGGACTGATCTCCGCGGCGGTGGGAGCGGCCACGCTGCCGCTGATCTGCGGCGTGGGGGAGCCGGCGTGGGCTGCGCCCAGCGATCCTCCGAGGACGGCCACGAGGACGACCACCCCGACGAGGACACGGCCGGTGCCGCCTCGATGGAGCAACGCGGGCCGGCGATCCGATGCCCTCATCACAATTCCCCATCGACCCGGCGGCGGATTTCTTTAGTGAAAGGGTGCCCAAGGCGGTGAAAGGACACGCAAGACCGGCGATGCCCGCTGCCGGGTGGCCGCCGTGCCGGGTGGCCGCCGTGCCGGGTGGCCGCCGTGCCGGGTGGCCGCCGTGCCGGGTAGCGGGATCCGACGGGGAGTGGATGGGAGCGACGGCCGTCGGAGGCTTCCACACTACGATGCCACCGGTGAGTCGGTCCTCCAGGGCGCGTCGGCACCGCTGATCAGCGAGGCGGGGCCGGGAGGCTGCGGGTGCTCCGGGTCTCCAAGAGCGGCGTGGTCACCGCGTGGCGCGAACGCGAGCGCCAGCTGCGACGTGACGGGGCCGACCTGACCCTGGTGGCGGCGGCGCGTTGGGAAGAGGGTGGCTCCATGGTGGAGTTCTCCCGAGACGGCGACCTCTTCGTCGAACCGGTGCGCACGCTGGGCCGGCATCCGAACCTCTTCCTGTACGACCCTCGACCGTTGTGGCGGCTGCTCGGGTCCGGCCACTGGGACCTGATCGATCTGCACGAGGAACCGTTCGGGCTGGCCGTCGCCGAGGTCCTGGTCCTGCGGTGGTTGCGGGCCCCGGGCGTCCCCTTCATCTTCTCGTCGGCCCAGAACATCGAGAAGCGCTACCCTCCTCCCTTCCGCTGGTTGGAGCACGCTGCCCTGCGTCGAGCCGCGGGGGCCTACTCATGCAATTCGGAGGCGGGCCAGATCCTCAGGCGCAAGGGACTCGAGGGCGAGTGGGCGCTCCTGCCCCTCGGGGTGGATGTGCAGCGATTCCGGGCTCCGGATCGTGAGCCCCCGGCCGCGACCCTGTCCATCGGGTTCGTCGGACGGCTCATCCCCCACAAGGGCGTCGACGTCCTCCTCCACGCGGTGGCGCTCGATGACCGCTTCACGGTCGAGATCTTCGGGGCCGGGCCGGAATCCGGACGGTTGACGGCCATGGCCGACACATTGGGCATCGGGGATCGGGTCAGGTTCCACGGCCATGTCGACGAGGAGCGGATACCCGACGTCTATCCGCAGGTCGACGTGGTGGCCGTTCCCTCGCTCCCGATGCCCGGCTGGATCGAGCAGTTCGGTCGGGTGGTGGTCGAAGCCCAGGCGTCGGGTGTCCCCGTGGTGGCCAGCGCCAGCGGCGCCCTTCCCGATGTGGTCGGCCGCTCCGGCCTCCTGGTACCGCCCAACGACCCCGTCGCCCTCCACTCGGCGTTGCGCCGGTTCCTCGACGAGCCGGGACTGTGGGGCCGGCTTCGCCAGTCGGGCCTGGCCGAGGTGGAGCGCTACTCGTGGAAGAGCATCGCCGACGCCCAGATGGCCCTCTACCGTGCGGTCACGTCAGGGCCGCCCGGGGCCCCCACCGACCGCTGAGCGCGTTCGGCGGACGGCGCCCGTTCAGCGCCGGATGCGCTCCTCGATGACCTCGCCGTAGAGCTGCTCGAGGCCGTCGAGATGCTGCCCGAGCGAGAACATCCGTCGTTGGCGTTCGCGGAGCCGCCCCCCGACCCGCCGTCGCAGGTCACGGTCGGCGGCGAGCTGCACCAGTGCGCGGGAGCCGGCGCCGGCGTCGCCGGGCGGGAAGAACGTGCCGTCGGGGCCCATGGTCTCGACGTGGGCGCCACCCTCGGCCGCCACCACGGGGACGCCGTGGGCCATGGCCTCGACCACCGACAGTCCGAAGGGCTCGACGGGCGCGGTGGCCAGCACCATCGACGACCGGCTGAGGAGCAGGTCGGTGTCGGATCGTTGGCCCACGAACTCGACGCTGTCGGCCGTCCCGAGTTGGTCGACCAGCTTCCTCATGGCTTGTTGCCGCTCACCGGTGCCGGCCACCACGAGACGCCACCCGGCCGCACCGAGCCCGCTCTCGGCCCAGATCCTGATGCCGAGCTCGGGACTCTTCTCCTCGGTCAGCCGCTGCAGCATCAGCACCGTCGGCGACTCCAGGCCGGCCTGGTCCTGGTCGGGAACGGCATTGGGGAGGAGCACCGTCGGCCCGCTGATGCTGTCGGCGACGAACCGGCTGATGGCGATGTCACGGGCGATGGAGCGGGCCACCAGACGGGCCAGCCCCTGCGCCACCGGGCCGCGGCCGCGCTCAGCAGGAAAGTGGCGGGTGGCCACGATCGGTGCGCGCTGGAAGGGCCGTGCCAGCCAGGCGGCTCCCTCGGCCGCCGTCATGTGGACATGGACCACGTCGGCGTACCGCTGGCCGGCGAGGGCCCGGGCGGTCTGGACGACGGTCGTGGCCCGCCGGTAGTCGACCTGGTCGCCGAGCTCGGAACGCATCCGGGCGGCGTCGCCGCCGATGACGGTCAGATGGTGCCCGCGGGAGGCGAGACCGTTGGAGACCTGGCACATGTAGCGTTCGACGCCGGCGAAGGCATCGCTGCGCACGACCTGGACCACCGAGAGTGGACTGCCCGGCACGCTCCGGGGACCCGGACCCAACCTGCGATGGGGTGGTCCGCTCCCGTTGCTCTCGACGTCCATCGGGTTCCTCTCGTCAACCTGAAGTGGACCCGTGGCCGGGCCCGCCGAGGCTCCGGGATGGGCCGGTGGCAGGGGCCACGGGAGCGACGGGTCCATGCCACGGAATCCCGGGTGCCTCTCCTATCATGCCTGAGTGGTCGCGCCTCCCACGCACCGGCGAACGACGGCCTCCGGTGGGCCGGAGCTCGCCCCGCCGCCGCCACCGTGAGCGGCCCCGGCGTCGGCCCCGAGGTTGCCGTCGTGTTCCCCCAGGTCCATCGGAGCGGGGGGATCGAGCGGGTGTGCTGGGACCTCCTCGACTATCTGGGTCCGCGGCACGACACCGCCTTCGTGGGCACCACCGCCCCCGAGGGCCTGCCCCCGGGGGTCCGCATGGTGGCCGTCGACGGGCCACCCGACCCCGGACCCGCCGGCATGTGGGTGCGGCGGGCGCGCACCCGGAGCGTGCTCGAATCGCTCCGCCCGCAGCTCACCGTGACCATGGGGTCGGTGGTACCCGCCGGGGACGTCTTGTGGGTGCCGAGCGTGCACCGGGCCTGGCTGGAGGCGGCCCGGACCATCCAGATGGGCAGGGTCCGAGTTCCGGCCCGGGTGCGCTTCGCCATGCCCCGGCATCGCGTGTTGCTGGCCATGGAGTCGCAGTACTTCCGCCACGGGCACCCACGACGCATTCTGTGCACCTCGAACCGTGAGGTCGACGACCTGGTTCGCCTCTACCAGGTCGACCCGGCATTGACGACCGTCGTGCCCAATCCGTTCGATCCCGAGCGGTTCAATCCCGAACGGAGGTCGAGGGACCGCGCCGACGCCCGTCGCGACCTCGGGATCGGCGACCACGACCTGGCCATGGTGTTCATCGCCAACGAGCTCCACCGCAAAGGACTCGGCCAGACCCTGGAGGCGATGGCCCTCAACGGCGACCCGCGGATGACCCTGCACGTGGTGGGCAAGGCCGGGCTCGGTCCCTACCAGGCGGCCATCCGCCGTCTCGGCCTGGCCGACCGGGTCCAGTATCACGGACCGACCGGTGACGTCGGTTGGCACCTGGCCGCCGCCGACCTCATGGTGCTGCCCACACAGTACGAGCCGTTCGGGCTGGTGATCGTGGAGGCCCTGGCCAGTGGGGTGCCTGTGATCACCAGCCGGCTGGCCGGTGCATCGGAAGCGGTCCGCCACGGGCGGACCGGATTGATCCTCGAGGACCCGTACGACGTGGCGGAGCTCGCCGGTCTGCTGGCCACGGCCGCAGGCGCCGATCTGGAGGCCTGGGGAAAGGAGGCCGCATCGTCGGTGGCCGCCTACCGCCGCGACCACGTCATGGGCAGGGTCGAGGCCATCCTGTTCTCCTGACGCCCCTGTTCTCCTGACGCCACCCGTGTGGCGCCCTCTCGTGGACGCCGCCCGCCCGTGGACGACATCGGTCCGTGGCCATGCCCGTTCGTCGGGCTCAGTGCACCGGCACAGGGGCCAACCCTGATTCGGCCCGCAACGGTCCGGTCAGATAGAGGCGGAATCTGGTGGCGGCCAGGCGGCCCCGATCGCCGGGGAGGAAGAGCGCCCGCACCAGCGCCCCCACCATGACCCCGGAGCGGAAGACGAACCAGCCGGCCCGTCCGTAGTGCTTGCGCACGTAGCGCTCGTTGGATGCGTGGAAGTGGGTCTCCCGTTCCGACTGTTTCCCACCGGTACCCGCCCCCACGTGGGTGGCCAACGCATCGATGCACAGACCCGTACGCCATCCGAGGTCGCTGGCCCGCCGTTGCCAGTCGGTCTCTTCGGCATAGAGGAAGAAGGACTCGTCGAAAGGCCCGACGTCGCGTAAGGCCGCGCCCCGTAGCAACAGCACCGAACCGATGAGGAAATCGGTCCGCCGGCCCAGGCGACCGAGTCCCAGAGCCTCCAGCCAGGCCCGGGCGGGCGTGGGAAACGGCCAACCGACCCGGGCCTCCTCACCGGTCACCGGGTCGACCTGGGCCGGGGCCACACAGGCCAGCCCGGGTTCGGCGCGGAGCCGGTCGTGCAGCCGCCGGATGTCGTCTGGGGTGATGGAAGCGTCGGGATTCAACAGCAGTACGTCGCCGACCCCCGGATCCAGGTCGCCGACCCCCGGATCCAGGGCCTCACGGCGATGGGCCAGGCCGAGGTTCACGCCGGCGGCGAACCCGAGGTTGCGTCCCGGATCGATGTAGGTGGCGCCGTGGTCCTCCACCACCGCTCGGACCGACGGGTCCGACGAGTTGTCCACCACCACCACCGGGAGCCGGCCCTCCAGCCGGGTCAGGCAGCAATCCAGTAGCTCGGGTGCCCCGTACGCCACCACCACCACGTCGAGATCGTCGCCCATCAGCCCACCCGTGGATCGGGATGCACGGTGATCGTCGACATCCGACCGATCCGCCGCCCCCGCCGCACCCGCCGTACCCGCCGTACCCGCCGTACCCGCCGTACCCGCGGCACCGACGTCCCCGTGACCGACCGGTTTGCCCGGGCCGGCTCCGGGTGGGTCATTGCTTGTAGGCGTAGGACTGGTAGGAGTCGGTCGAAGCCCGCTTGACCCGGTTGATGGCGATCCCCAGCACCCGACAGTGGGTGTTCTCGAGGCGCCGCACGGTGCGCTCGAGGTCGCTGCGGTCGGTCCGGCCCTCCGAGGCCACGATGACCGCCCCCCGGGCCATGCTGCCGAGGATGGCGGTGTCCGGCACGGCCAGGACCGGTGGGGTGTCCAGCAGGACGACATCGGCCAGCAGCTGGATCTGGTCGAGGACGGGCTGCATCCCCGGGCTCCCGAACAGCTCGCTGGGGTTCTCGAGCTGGGTGCCGGCGGGGAGGACCTGGAGTCCCCAGATGCCGCTCTCCACCAGCAACGACGAGATCGAAGGCTGATCCGAGAGCGGGGAGAACTCCCGCCTGGACCGTGAGGGCGCCGGCCGCTCGATGCTGGCCGACCGCCAATCGCCCGGCGGTGTCGGGGCCGGACCCTCGGCCCGGGGAACCACCGGCATGCCCGGAACCAGGGCCGGGTCGGAGTTCTTCCAGTTGGCCCTGATGAGATTGGAGAGGCCGGGTTGGCCGGTGACTTCCAATCCGAATATCTCCTCCAGTCTCGGCCGCCGGAAATCGGCCGAGACCACGATCACCCTGCTTCCGCTCATGGCCCAGGCGGCGGCCAGATTGGCCGTGACGAACGTCTTGCCGTCGCCCGGTTCCGGGCTGGTCACGATGAGAACGGGGAACGGCGTGTCGTCGAGGATGACCCTGAGGCTGGTGCGTAGCTCGCGGACCGATTCGGCCATCAGGGACTGGGGAGCCTGGAGCATGGCGATGGCCACCTTGCCCGAGCGCACCTCGTTGTCCTCGGGCAGCTCGGCCAGTATGGGCGACTCGGTGACCGAGGCGATGTCGGGGGTGGTCCGGAGGCGGGTGTCGAACTGGTCCCTGGCCAGGGCGATCCCGCAGCCGACGAGGAGGCCGGCGATGAGTCCGATGCCGCCCAGCTTGGCCTTGCTCAACCCGGCCGGGGATGTCGGGTATCCGGCGGCCACCTGGATGGATGCATACGGCTCGCCCAGTGTGATGTTCTCCTGCTCCGTCTGCAGGGCGCTGATCGTCTGCTCCAGGGCACTGATCTGGGCACTGGTCACCCCGCTCGCCGTCTGGGCCTCGAGGCCGGCCAGCTTGGCGTCCAACCCGGCGAGGACGGTCGAGATCTTGGCGCTCTGGTCGTTCACCAGCGACTGGATCTCGTTGACGTAGGCCTGTGAATAGGCGTTGGCCACCGCATGGGCCTTCTTGGGGCTGGAGGCCGACGCGGTGATGGTGAGGGCGCCGGTGGTCGGGTCCACCGTCCCGGTGACCTCCGAGGCGACGGCGCTGACGTTGGGGTCATCGAGGATCTTGGCCGCCTGCAGCTCGACCGCCGTGCTGCTCAGGGCCTGTACCGGGTCCGGGAGGGTCACCGGGGTCGTCGCCTGTCCGGTCGCGCTCGTGGTCGAGTTGATCTGGATCAGGGCCGTCGACTGGTACGTCGGGGTGTGCAGCTTCGAGTAGGCGAACGCGGCGGCGACGGCGACGACGATGCTGACCACGATGATCAGCCGCCTGCGCCAGAGTGTCGAGAGGAAATCGGAAAAAGTCAGAGGTAGCTCGCTTTCAGTCCCCGGCGTTCCTCCGGGCGAGAATAGGGCGTGGGGACCCCTGGGGCTGCATCCCCGGCCCGGACGGGCCCATCGGGCCGTCCGGCTGCGGAGGTGCGGAGGAGCCGCGCCGACACCGGCGCCATCAGGACCGCCCTTCTTCGCGCACCCTGTCCATCACCGCCGCCATCGCCGCGGCCCGGTCGTGCCATGTGGGGATGGGTGCGCCCTCGGTACCCCCGGGGGCGATGGGGGCACCCGGGGGACCGGCGGTGGCCAGCGCAGCCGAGGTGGCTTCGACGAACCGGCTCCGGTCGGCCACCACCATCGGGGGCCCCAGCTCGCGGAAGCCGGCCACCGGGGTGGCCACGGTGGGCCGGCCGGCCGCCAGGCACTCGTAGGCCTTGATCGGATCGAGGCTCTCGGTGAACGGGTTCACAAGGTGGGGGATGACCACCACGTCGGCGTGCTGCAGGTAGGCCGGAACCTGATCGTAGGGCCGCGCCCCGAGGACGTGGATGCCCGGGACGGCCTCCAGGCGTGCGGTCACGTCCCTGGGCAGACTGTTCGGCCCGACCAGGACGACGTTGAGGTCGGGCCGCGCCTCGGCCAGTTCGACGACGAGGGGGATGTCGATGCGCCAGGTGTGCAGTGTCCCGACGTAGAGGGCCACGGGCGAGGGCGGGAGGTCCGGGGGCCGCGGCCGGGCGGTGCGAAAGAGGTCCACGTCGACACCGTTGGGGATGAGCTCGACCGGCCGGCTGGTGCCCCGGGAACGGGCCAGCTCGGGCGAGCAGACCACGACCTCCCGGCTGTGCTCCATCAGGAGCTCTTCGTTGGCCATCAGCCGGCTCCGCTGCCGGGGGGCCATCGGGGCCAGCAACCAGTCGTCGGTGATGTCGTAGAGGCTGGGCCATCCGGTGCGGACCGCCAGCGGGGCATAGGACGCGTCGTTGATCCACAGCAGTGGCCGCTGCATGCCCAGCTCGGCCACGGCCGCCAGGATCTGGCGCTCGAGCGAACGGTCGGCGAACGGCCCCATCAGTCGTGGGAGCCATTTGCGGGGCCGGAGCACATGGATGCGGGGATGTACCTCCACCAGTCGCGGGCCGCCGAGGTCCGCCAGCCGCCCGGCCCGCAGTTGGTGGGGGATGTCGACGGCGGGGGCGACGAAGAGGACCTCGAGTGTGGGGTCGAGCCCGACGAGCTCGTCGACGAGGATCCGGATCCGCCTTCTGACGTCGCTCCAGGGCTCGAGCGAGCACACCACCAGTGACACGGACTCAGAGCCTCGGTCGGCCCTGAGGGCGATGCTGTGGGCGGGGTTCTGTGTAGCCATCCCTGTTCCTTGCTGCCGGCCAGATGATCGTCCGATCCCGCGTCCCGGGCGAAGTGGAACCCCCGAGGGCGGGGGCTCTTGGATAGCGTCGACACCGTAGCGTGCGACCTTGAGATCCAATCACACGGAACCCGGCTGGCGAAGCGGCGGCGGCTACGCTACGGAGGCCGTCATCACTGACGTCTCCGATGACCGATGAGCGAGAGCGTGCCGACACGATGAGCCGCACCACCGGCCCGGCCTTGGCCAGGGTCGTCGACGACAGGCGGGTCCAGCGTCGGCGGAACCGGCGGGCCGCGGCCGTGGCCGCGTGGCTGACCACCGTGGTGGTGGCGGGAGCGGTCGGTGTGGTCGTGGCCGGAAAGAGCAAGATCGGACTGGTGCTGGCCGGGTTGGTCCTCGTCCTCGGGATCTTCATCGCCGACCCCCTCCTCATCGTCGTCATCGCCCTCCCGGGGACCCTCCTGATCCAGCGGGTCGGGGGGAGCTCCACCAATCTCAGCACCGCCGACCTCCTGGTGTTCATCGCCGCGGTGGTCTCCCTGGCCTACATCCATTGGAAGGAGGCACCGTACCTGCGCCAGTTTCTCAAGGGCATCGTCTGGTTCCAGGCCATCCTGCTCCTCGTGGTCATCGCCCACCCCTTCCGCGACGACATCGTCGAGTGGTTCCACCGCTGGTCCTACGTCGGGGGCAGCGTCCTGGTGGGCTGGGTCATCGCCGTGAACGGCCGGACCAAGCAGGCCCTCCGCCTCTTCCTCGCCGGATCCTCCATCCTGGCCGTCATCGCCATGGAGCACGCGGTGACCAGTCACTTCCAGCCCGCCCAGTGGGGGGTGTACCAGAAGAACGGCATCGGCGCCATCATGTGGATCGCCATCGTGATCGCCCAGATCAATCCGTCCTGGACGGGGATCGGCCGGGCCGAGGCGCGGGTGAACAAGTACATCTGTCTCGGCGGGCTCCTGGCCTCCCAGAGCCGCCAATCGGTGATCCTGCTCATCCTGGCCATCGCGCTCGCCGCCTTCTTGAACCCCGAACTGCGCCGCAAGTCCAAGCTCTTGATGCTGGCGGCCATCCCGGTGGCCGTGGCCCTGTACTACAGCTTCTCCATCGCCGCCCGGAACAACCCGCAGTTCAACTCGGTGAGCACCCGGGTCGACCAGATCTCGGCCGCCCTCCACGTGTGGCACCTGAGCCCCATCCTCGGCGAGGGGATGCGCTTCTACAACCTCCCGCAGTTCATCACGGTGACCGCTCCGCCCAACGTCTTCATCGACAACCTGGCCTCCACCGGCATCGTCGGATCACTGGCCTTCCTGTTCATGGTGTGGGTCACCGTGCGGACGATGTTCCGGCTCCCGTACGCGCTGGGCACGCTGGGTCTGGTCATCCTGGCGTGCCACTACGTGGACGGGCTGTTCGACATCTTCTGGATCGGAGCGTCGACCATCGCGCCGTTCATCATCGCCGGGATCTCGCTCGGCATGGCCGACATGGACCGGATGCGGCGGGGCGCGGTCGGCCCCGGGGTCGACCTGCTGGCCGCGCCGGTTTCTCCCGGCCCGATGAGCCAGTCCTGGCGCCGTTCCCCCGGGCGAATCGGTTCCTCGGTGGCGGGGTCGGTAAACGGAGCGATGGCCGCCCTGAGGCCGGGCGCCGACCGGACCCCCGGCCTGAAGCGGGTCGTGGGCCGCGTCCTTCCGGCCCGTTGAGCGCTGCCGCGGCCCTGCAGTGACCGGAGGCAGTGCCGTATCACCGCGGATCGTCTACAACGCGCTCCCTCTCGATGCCCGTGGCGGCGGGGTCAGCACCTACATCCGTGAGCTCCTGGCCGCCATGGTCGTGGAGGTCGACGCCGACTTCGTCGCCGCCGTCCATCCCTCGGGCGTGTCCGAGCTTCCCGAGGCCGTCACTCCGTTGATCAAGGCGGAGGCGCGTGGGATCAAGCGGGCCCTGATCGGCGCCGTCGGATTCGGACCGGCCGCCCTGACCCACGGTTTGGACGTCGACCTGCCGGTGAGGCGACCGGGTCCCACCGTCTCGACCGTGCACGACCTGGCCGTGCTGGACACACCGTGGGCCTTCCCGCGCCGCCGGGTCATGGGCGAGCGGGTGCTGGTCCGGCACGCGCTCCGGCGGGCCGACGCCATCATCGCCGTCTCGTCGTTCACCGCCGAGCGGATCAAGGCCCTCTTCGGGCTCGATGCCGTGGTCGTCCACTCGGCTCCGAGCCCCGGCATGTCGCCGCCGTCGGCAGAGGACGTGGACCGGGTACGGAGCTCGTACCGGCTCCCGGAGCAGTTCGTGCTCCACGTGGGAAACATCGAGCCCCGCAAGGACATCGCCACGCTGGCCGAGGCCTGCACGCGGGTGCCGATCCCGCTGGTGCTCACCGGTCACGCCCTGTGGGGCAACCGCCCACCGGAGGGGACGGTGGAGATCGGCCACGTTCCCCTGGACGATCTTCCCGCCCTCTACGGATCGGCCACCCTGGTGGGCTATGCGTCCCGGTACGAGGGATTCGGGCTTCCTCCGGTCGAGGCCATGGCCTGTGGTGCTCCTGTGGTCAGCACCCCGGTTCCGTCGATCGTCGAGATCGTGGGCGACGGAGCCGGGATCTTCGCACCAGGTGACGTCGACGGACTGGCGGCGACGCTGTGTGAGCTGGTGCGGGACGATGGAGTGCGCTCCGAGTTGGCTCGGCGGGGCAGGGCCCGGGTGCAGGCATTGAGTTGGGGCCGTACCGCCCGGGCCACCGCCGACGTCTACCGGTCGGTGGGCGTGGACCTCTGAGGGTGGCCGGGCCGCCCTGACCGGTGCCCGGGTGGCAGTCGGTGGGTGCCGGCGACAGGCGGGGTGACCGGGGATGCCGTCATCGGTGTCCGATTGCTTCAGCTGGAGCCGCCAGATGCCGAAGAGAAACTGTGGAATCAGTTCTGAGGGGTGGGCAGCGAGCCCGCGGGGTGGACAAGCGCGCCTCGGGGATGACGGCCTTCGAGCTCCTGGCGGGCGACACCGACGGTCGTGCCCGATCGCCGGAGGTCGATGTACCCGAGGAGTTCCTGGAGGACCTCTACGTCCACCCCCTGATCATCACGCCCGACTACGTGGGGGCGGACCGCCGGACCTCGGCCGTCCGCCACCGGCGGGACCGGGGCGGCCACGGGTCGGCACTCCGGGCCGCGGAGATCCTGGCCATCGTGGTGGCCACCCTGAGCGTGGCCGTCCCCCTCACGCTCATGGCGTCGCATGCCGCCGTGGCCGGGACGTCGAGCCGCCGGCTGGTGCCGTCCCAACCATCGTCACCCCGCACGATCGGGGCCCTCTCCGTGGGTCGGTCGGCCGCCGCCTCCGCCAGCCACGCGGCCCGTGTGGCGGCCCGGGCCGGGCTGGCCCGCCAGAGAGCGGCTCGACGGGCGGCGGCCCGGCAGGTCGACGCCTCCCGACACCGTGCGGCACGGGCCCTACGTGTCCGGCGCCAGGCAGCCATGCGGCGGGCGGCCAGAATCCGGCGCCAGGAGATGGAGGAGAGGGCCCGGGCGCGTAGGCACTGAGCGGCCGGACTTCAGCTCCGGCGCCGACCTGCCGATCTTGACGACATGGATTCAGCACTGACCGAGAGCGGCTCTGCCGGCGCGGTCGACCACTCCACCATGTCGGCCTGGGACTCCTTGCTGAAGCAGTCCGCCGATCCGCGGCTGGCACCGGACCTCGACCATGGCCGGAGCGGTGACCACGAGGCGCTCCGATCCGCCTTCCGCCAACAGCTCGACGACCCCGAGCTGGTCCTCTCGACGGGGTACATCGGTCCGGACCGTCGGGCGTCGGGACCCCTGGCCCGGCTCTACCGGGTCACATTCGGAGCCCGTCGCTCGCTGCTCAAGCTCGAGGTTGCCGTCCTCGCCGCGGTGGCTGCGTTGGTCACGGCGTCGATCATGCTGGCCGGCGGGGGTGGAACTGCTGCCGACCGGGTCACGAAGACGGTGGCCAGGCCGGCGACCACCCCCCGGACGACGCCCCGGGTCAAGGACCGTGCCCCGACCGCCCCGGCCCCGGTGGCTGCGCCCAGCCACGCGGCCACAGCGGCCCACGCTCCCGCCGCCACCGTACCGGCGGCCACCACCAAGCCGCCGGCGGCGGCCCCGGCCGCTCCGGTGGCAGCCACACCGGCCGCACCGGCCGCACCGGCCGCTCCGGCCGCAGCAGCGCCGGCCCCGGCGCCGACGACCACTGTCACCGCCCCGGCTCCGCCGGCCGCGGACCTGACCCCCTCGCAGATGGGGGCGGAGGCTCTGGCCCTGGTCCGGTATCCGTGGCAGAGCATCCCCGGCTACTCGATCCAGTTCGACCCCATCGCCGACGCACCGTCGCCGGGCTTCTACGGCAACACCACCTTCACGTGGGGCGAGACCGGGGGCACCTCGGTGCTCTACGTCTATCCCGGGGAGACGGTGGACCAGCTGGCGGGGATCACCGCCTTCGAGATCGGCCACGAGGTCGACGCCGCGGCCGTCGAGCCCCAGGGCGGCGAGACGCAGATCGAGAACATCCTGGGCATCCACCCGGCCAGCTGGGCGCCGAACTGCGACTGTGCCGAGCAGGGGTTCCTGTCGGGATGGTACGCAGCCGCCTTCTCCAACTACTGGTCACCGGGCGTGGGCAACTGGAGCCAGATCGCTCCTGAGCCTTCGGGGGCGGTGCTGGCCGCCGTCGAGCCCTGGCTGAACCCGACCATCTCCTGATCCGCCGGCCATGGCCCGTCCACACCCGTCCCTGCTCCCCCCGTCGGCCCGGCCGACGACCATCCCCGGCCCCTCGCGGCCCATGACAGGTCGAACCTCATGACCCGCGTGGCCCTGCTCCCCAGCTCGTATCCTCCGTCGCTCGGCGGTGTCGAGGAGCTGACCCGGCATCTGGCCCTGTCGTTGGCCGCGGCCGGAGACGAGGTCGAAGTGTGGACCGGGCACCCCGACGACGCCACGCCGGAGACGGTGGAGATCCTCGACGGGATCGTGGTCCGCCGGTTGCCGATGCCGTTGCCGGCCACCCACTGGTCGGCCATACGTCGCTCGGCCGTCACCGGCACCCGCTCACTGCTGTCGCTGCGGACCGCGGTGGCGGCCTTCCGTCCCGACGTCCTCCACGTCCAGTGCTTCGGGCCCAACGGCGTCTACGCCCACGGGCTGTCCCGCATCACCGGTCTCCCGTTGGTGGTGACCCTGCAGGGGGAGACGCTGATGGACGACACCGACATCTTCGATGTATCGCGTGTCCTGCGCTCTTCGCTCCGTTCGACCCTTCGCACGGCCGCCGCGGTCACCGGCTGTTCCGCCTTCACGCTGGCCGACGCCGAGCGGCGGTTCGGGTTGAAGCCGGGCCGGGGGCGGGTGATCCCGAACGGCGTGGACCTCGGCGAGGCCGGTTCCGGGCCGGGCGGTGCGGGCTCGAGCGGCCGTCCGTGGCCGTTCGGCGCAGCCGCGGGCGGACCCGGACGGGCCCTACATCCTGGCCCTCGGACGTGTGGTGGAGAAGAAGGGGTTCGATCTGCTGCTGGCGGCCTACGCCGCCCTCGACGAGGTCAGCCGCAAGGCGGATCTGGTCATCGCCGGCGAGGGGGAGGCGCTCGAGGGTCTCCGCCACACCGCGTCGGCACTGGGTGTCACCGACCGGGTCCACTTCGTGGGTCGGCTCTCCCGGCAGCAGGTGGCCGAAGCCATGACTGGCGCGACACTGTTCGTCATGCCCAGCCGTATCGAGCCGTTCGGTATCGTCATCCTCGAAGCGTGGCGGGCGGGAGCGCCGGTGGTGGCGACCAACCGCGGCGGGCCCTCCGAGTTCGTCCGTGACGGCAACGACGCCGTGCTGGTGGACCCGTTCGACACCACGGCGTTCGCCTTCATGCTGGAGAGCCTCCTCCTCGATCCGGACCGTCGGCGGCGGATCGGAGCCTCCGGGCGCGTGCGGGTACGGTCGTTCGGCTGGCCGGACGTCGCCGAGCAGTACCGGGAGGTCTACTCGTCCGTCACCGGCCCCCGGGGACCCGCCGTCGATCAGCCGGAAGACAGGGCGCCCGCCCATCAGGGAGGATCGGCCTGATGGCCCCGGTCCATGCCCCGGCCCGCGACGTGGTCACCGACGACGCCCGGTGCGCACCCGGCCGTCGCGAGCGGCAGGACGGGGACGAGTCGGCCTCCCTCCGGGTGGGCATCGACCTGGTCACGGTGTCCGATGTGGCCCGGTCGGTGGGGAGGTTCGGCGATCACTACGTGCACCGGATCTTCACCCCCCACGAGGTGGAGTGCTGTCGGTGCGGGAGCCGGGCGCCCGGGATCCCTCGGTCCTACTCTTACCAGTCGCTGGCGGCCCGATTCGCGGCGAAAGAGGCGGTGGTGAAGGTGCTGCGGCCGGTCGGGCCGCGCCCCGAATGGCGCGACATCGAGGTGGTCCGGGCCCCGGACGGCTGGACCGGGATCCGGCTGTCGGGGCAGGCCGCCACGCTGGCCGCCGAAGCCGGCATCGACCAACTGGCCGTGAGCCTCACCCACGAGGGGTGCACGGCCGCGGCCGTCGTGATCGGAGTCTGCCGGGGCCTGGACAGCCCGGTGCCCCACGGCCCCCCGGCCGGCGGCCCCCCCGACCCCACGGTCCCCGGCCCGATGACGACCGCCACCAGCCCCACGGCCCCCGGCCCGACGACCCCCGACCCCAGGGCCCCCGACCCCACCTACGAGAGAGCAGAGGAATGACAATGGAGGAAACCATCCGAATCGTCCTGGCCGAGCACGGGCGCCTGGCCACGGACCCGGGCTCGCTCGACGAGAACGCCGATCTCTTCGACGCGGGGATGACCTCGCACGCCAGCGTCAACGTGATGCTGGCCCTGGAGGAGGCGTTCGATTTCGAGTTCCCCGAGACCATGCTGAAGAAGTCGACCTTCGAATCGATCGCCGCCATCAGGGCCGGCGTCCTCGAAGTGACGGGTGGGTGAGCGGTCCGGGATCCGCCACCCCCGTCTCCACGGTCGGCCCGGGTCGCTCCGACCGGTCCCGCCAGGGTCGCTCCGACCGGTCCCGCCAGGGTCGCTCCGACCGGTCCCGCCAGGGTCGCTCCGACCGGTCCCGCCAGGGTCGCTCCGACCGGTCCTGCCCGGTCCGGCCCGACCGGTCCGCCGGTCAGATCACCCTTCAGGCCGGCGCCCGGGGAGCCGATAGTCGGGTATGAGGCAAGCGTCAATCGATCCGGGTTGTGCCGCCCTGCACCTCCACCGACGGCCCCGGCCGACGACCGGCTGGAGGCCGGTGGCCGGGCTCGGCCGGGACCGCTCCGACCATCCCGGTCGCGAGGGCTTTTGGGGGTACGATTCCCAACCGATGGTCGTGTGCCCTCGACAAGAACGTGGTGGCGCCGGGCGGATTGTGCCCTGCAGGTCGTCGGTCGAGGAAGCCCGCTGTTGTGCCGGTCATCAGGGCCGGATTAGCATGGATCGGGTCGGCGGACGTAGTTGTGGTGACTGACCTCTCGGACGTTTCGGATGAGGGGCAGTGGATGACCAGCGCAGGAAAGGGCAGGCCTGCTGGGATGGCCATACTTGATTCGGAAATCCAACGCGCGCTCGACGAGCCGGTGCCTCCGGTCGTCGTACCTCGTCACCGCCGGGGTGCCGCCCCCGACACGACGGTAGGGCTGACCCGGGTCCGGCGCCACGGTTTCCGGCAGCTGCTCCTGGCCGATGTGTCCGGGCTCGTCCTCGCTGCCTTCCTCGGTCCGCTGCTGGTGTCGGCCATCTCCTCCAATCCGGCCAGCGCGGCGAGCCGGAGCGGGATGATCTACCTCTTCGATCTGGCCGTCATCCCGTTGTTCGTGGCCGTGTTCGCCCTCTACGGCCTGTACCGGGGTGTCACCCGTCGCATCTCGATGAGCGTCTTCGCCGACCTGCGCAACATCGTGCACGCCGTGATGATCAGTGGGTTCATCTACGCCATCGTGGCCTACCTCACCCGGAAGAGCACCGATCTGGCCGCCCTGACCGTGGGGAAGGTGGCGGCCATGTGCCTGGTGGCCGTCATCGCCGTTCCGCTGGCCCGGGTGGTGGCCTTCGGGCTGTTCAAGGTGGGGTCGGTCCCGGTCATCGTGGTCGGGACGGGAAAGCTGGCCCAGACGGTGGCCAGCCACCTGCGGGCCCACTCCAGCGTGAACTTCGTCGGATTCGTCGACGACAATCCCCTCGGCCGCAACGATGTGCTCGGCGAGCTCGAGGACCTCCCCGATCTGTGCCGAAGGTACTCGGTGGCCCGGGTGGTGGTGTGCTTCTCCCGGACCCACCCCGAACGCACGACGGAGATGCTGAAGGGACTGGCCGGACAGGTGGGAGTGTCGATCGTCCCCCGCTACTACGAGCTCATGACGAGCCGCTCCCATGTGGAGGACCTATCGGGTCTGCCGATGCTGGACATCGCTCCGGCCTCGTTGAGCCTCGGATCACGCTTTATGAAGCGGTCCTTCGACATCGTGACATCGTCGGTGATCCTCGTCCTGGCCGCACCCTTCTTCGCCGCGGTGGCCGTGACCATCAAGGCGACCAGCGCGGGACCGGTCTTCTTCCGCCAGGTGCGTACCGGCCGCAACGAGCAGCCCTTCTCGATGATGAAGTTCCGTACCATGTACCGCGATGCCGAGTCGCGACGTCACGAACTCGACCATCTCAACGAGGTCGACGGACCGCTGTTCAAGGTCCAGAACGATCCCCGGGTGACCCGGGTGGGCCGCTTCCTGCGCCGGACCAGCCTCGACGAGTTCCCCCAGCTCATCAACGTGTGGAAGGGTGACATGTCGCTCGTGGGTCCGCGACCGTTCGTGGTCTCGGAGGCCATGGAGATCGAGGGATGGGCCCGCAAGCGGTTCGAGGCCCGACCGGGCATGACCGGGTTGTGGCAGGTCTCGGGACGCAACGAGCTCTCCCACCTCGAACTGTGCCGGCTCGACTACCTCTACGTGGCCTCGTGGTCGTTCTGGTGGGACATGCAGATCCTGTGGCAGACGCCGAGCACCATCTTCAGGGGACGCGGCGCTTCCTGACCGTCACGGGCCACCGGTGCCCGGTGGCGGAGGCGACCACCCGGCCGGCGCGCCGATGCCCTAGCGAGCAGCCCGCTCCTCGTCCACGACGGCGAGCATCCGTTCCACGAAGCGCTGCCTCGAGAACAGCCGGGCATGGGTGATCAGCCTGTCCGTGGCCCACGACACCGTGGACATCCGGTCGACCGCCTCGGCGATGAGCCGGGGCAAGGGCTCATCGAAGAAGACGCCGGTCATCCCGTCGACGGTGGTGTCGAGGAACCCACCCCAGCGGAGGGCGGCGGTGGGCTTGCCGAACGATGCCGCCTCCACCGGGGTCAGCCCGAAATCCTCGTACGAGGCGGCCACCAGTCCCGTCGACGATGCGTACAACCACCGCAGGTTGGCGTCGTTGACGGTGCCCAGCACGGTCACGTTGGGCGGGGAGGAGGAGGTGATCTGATCGGCCAGGGGTCCGCCTCCCACCACGACCAGTCGCTGTCCGGGGAGCAGCCCGAAGGCGGCGGTGACCGCTTCGACGTTCTTGTACGGGAGCAGTCTCGAGACACACAGGACGAACCCGGGTTCGATGCCGGCCACGGCCTCCTGGGCGCCGTGGGGATCCACGTCGACGGGTGGCGGCACCACCTCGGCGTCGATCCCGTACAGATCGGACACCCGCAGCCGGACGGCGTTGGAGTTGACCAGGTACCGGTGGGCGGACGCCGCGGCCCGCTGGTCCCACCGGCGCAACGACGGGGCCATCAGCGACAACATCGAGGCCGAGGCCCGCGACCGACCGGCCAGATAGCGGTCGGGCTGGTAGAGCCACCGGGCCGGTGTGTGACAGTAGACGACCTTACGACCGCTGATGGTGGCCCCGTGGGCCCAGCCGCTCGACGAGCAGACGGCCACCTCGGCCTGGACGTGCAGCCTCGAGAAGGCCGGCGCCAGCGCCGGTAGGGCCAGACGGTGGTGGGTGCGCAGGGCGGCCACCCGGTCGAGCGGAAGCGTGCGCACATCGAGGTCGGAGAACTCGGGGAAGGTCCCGTCCGGGTCGTAGAGCGAGGTGTGGACGGGCGAGCCGGGGAAGGCCTCGGCCAGCGCCAGCACCACCCGCTCGGCGCCCCCCCGCTGGGTGAGGTAGTCGTGGACGATCGCGAACCGGCCGGGGCGGCCGAGATCTCGACCGCTGGCGGTCCTCTCCCTGTCCTCTGCGGGCGGCACAATTGTCCCCTGTCGGGTGGTCGACCTGCTGCTTACCACGCCACACCCGATGGCGACCAGGGTGGCACCGGCCGGTCCGGCCGGTCCGGGTGGGTACAATCCGCACGTCCAGTTCCTCTTCGTCTGCACCGCCAATATCTGCCGGTCACCGATGGCTGCCGCCCTCTTTGCCGCCCAGACCCGGGGCCTCACCGATGCGGTGGAGGCCTCGTCGGCAGGTCTGCTGGCCGAAGCCAGGTCGGTACCCCGCGAAGTGCCCGGCGAGGTGCTCGAGGTGATGGCGCCGTACGGGATCGACCTCCGGGGCCACCGGAGCCGTGAGCTGACGGCGCCGATGGTGGCCGGTGCCGACCTGATCATGGGCATGGGCCGGCGCCACGTGCAAGAGGCGGTCCTGCTGGATCCGTCCTGCTGGCCCAGGGCGTTCATGCTGAAGGAACTGGTCCGCCGGGGCAACGAGCTGGGGCCCAGGCTCCCGGGTCAGAGCATCGGCTCGTGGATCGATGCCGTCCACGGTGACCGGACCCGGACCTCGCTGGCTCACCGGTCGGCGACGGACGAGGTGGCCGATCCCTACGGGGGGACGCTGGCCGTGTACCGGTCGACGGCGACCGAGCTCGGCCAGCTCGTTGCCCGGCTGGTCCAGCTGCTCTGGGACTGGAGGCCCGGAGTGGTCGGGAGCTGAGGGTTTCGTTCCCGTCCGGCCGGCCGCGGCGGGAACGTGCGCCACCGTCGGGGAAGTGCGATCATGGACCGGTGGCAGACGGCCTCCAGATCCGAGAGCTGCCGGACGGCGGGAAGGAATTCGTCCTCGACGACCCGGACCTCACCTACATCCGCATCGATGACCAGTCGCGGCTGCAGTTCGGGGCCACCGAGGTGGTGATCGGCATTCCGTTCACCGTGGAGCTCAATGGCAATGTCCACCACCTCAACCCGCGGCACTCGGACGCTCTCGGGCCGCTGGTGGCCCTCTACCCGTCGACGATGCGCTGGCTGTGGACCTCGGCCGACGGCGAGCTGACCGCCGTGTTCGAGAGCGGGGCCAAGGTGAGGGTCACCCCCGACGCCATGAGCAAGGCGTGGTCGGTGGGCAACGTCTACTGCATGCCCGGCGCCACGGTCTGAACCGCCACGTCTGAACCGCCGCCGCGGAACCGCCGCCGCTGGCCGCCGCCGCTGGGCCGCCGCCGGCTGCTCCGGCCGGTCCCCGTCCCGGTCAGTGGACCAGGAGTTCGGGGTGGCGGGCCGCCACCATCCGGCGCATGCCGTCCTGCCAGCTGACCGTGGTGGTCCCGATCAACTCGTGCATCCGGGTCAGGTCGATCTGCACGCTGTCGATGGTGTCCCGGGTGGGGGAGAAGCGGACCGGGGTGGCGGTCAGCTCGGACAGATAGCCGCACCACTCCTCGATGCTGACCGCCTGGTCGCCGCCCCAATTGACGGTGGTGGCCGGTGTCGTGGCCGCAGCCAGCAGGCCCGGGATCATGGCGATGATGTCGTCCTCGTGGAGCGGGTGGTAGACGCTCGGCGCATCGAGGTGCACCGGGATGTCGACACCGTTGAGCATCATCTCCAGGTGGATGGCCGGCCAGCCCCCCCGATCGCCGTAGGGGACGGACAGCCGGGCCACGGTGGTAGGGAGGTCGTAGCGGACCGCCGCCCACTTGGCCGTGGCCTCGGCGGCGATCTTGGAGATGCTGTAGGTGCGCAGGAACGGCCAGACCCCGTGGTTGTCGCCGAGCTCGTCCTCCTCGGCAAAGACATGGTGGCCGAGCGGCTTGTACACCCCGGTGGTCGAGCAGTGGACGAATCCGGCCGCGTTCTGGTGGTGCTCCATCAACCAGGCCAGGCCGCCGCTGTTGGCTTGGAGGTCGCGGTCCCAGTCGTTGGTCTTGGAGACGGCGAAGTTGATGACGTACTCGGCGTCGACGGGAAGCCCACCCACGTCACCGGAGGCCAGGTCGATGGGCACGCACCGGACCCCGGCCGCCTCCAGCCGTTGACGGGCGGCTTCGTCCTTGAACCGGGCCGCCCCCACCACCCGGTTCTCTTTGGCCAGGGCGATGGCCACCGGCTCCGCCACCTGACCGGTGACACCGGTGACGACGATGGACGTGTCCCGCAGGGGATCCGATGGCATGGGCGGGCTCCTTGGCCTGTGGTTCGGTGGGGGAGGGCGGGTCGGGCTGCGCCGGGTGATCCTACCGCCGGCCCGGTGGGCCGGACCGGAGCTCACCCGTCGGCCCCGGCGGCCCGGGTCGTGGGCCGGACGGTCCAGGAAGTCGGCCCCGTATGTGGACATCGCGGGCCCCGGTGGGCCATACTGTCTGTTCCGCCAGTTTTCGCCGGTAGGCTGCGTTATACCAGGTCACCGAGCTTCTGCCGTGCGGTTCGACCAGTGATCCCAACAGTAATTAGGAAGTGACGTTCCCATGAGTGCCACCTGGCGCAAGCATGCAGCCTGCCGGGGCATCGATCCAGATGTGTTCTACCCGGTCTCCGACGAGGAGGCAGGTGAGGCAAAGTCGATCTGCGACCAGTGCGCAGTGCGAGAGTCCTGCCTCGAGCATGCACTGGCCAATCGAGAGCGCGAAGGAGTCTGGGGCGGCACCACCGAGCGTGAGCGGCGCCGGATCCATCGTCAGCGCCGCAAGTCGGCCTGAGCGGGCGGGTCGCGGACGAGGCCGGGCGGGGCTGCCGGGCGGCGGCCCGGTTGACACCGACCCCGTCTGCCGCCCCCGCCGAGCCGGACGGCACGCCGCCCCCGGGTGAGGCGGACAACGCCGACCGCCTCCGTGGCGAGCTGGAAGCCCATGGCCCCGGCGATGCCCGCGAGGCCCTGTCCAGGGCCATCATGCTGGTCGAACTGGAACGGCTCGACCGACCATTCGACCGCGCCGCCGATCCCACCCACTTCACCGCCTCGGCCATCGTGGTCGGGGCCAGGGGGGTCGTCCTGCACAGGCATCGCCGTCTGCACCGCTGGCTGCAGCCCGGAGGACATGTCGACCCCGGCGAGTCGCCGTCGGATGCGGTCATCCGGGAGTGCGTCGAGGAGACGGGGCTGGCGGTGGCCCATCCGCCGTCCGGGCCGGCCCTCATCCATCTGGACGTGCACCGCTCCGCCCAGGACCACGTCCATCTGGACCTGCGCTATCTGGTGCGGGCCCCGGAGGAGGACCCCCATCCCGCCCCCGGCGAGAGCCAGGACGTGGCATGGTTCACCTGGGAGGCTGCCACCGATCTGGCAGACGATGCGCTGGTCGGGGCGCTCCAGACGGCCCGCCGGCTGATCGATGATCCCCGGGCACGGGCGATCCGGGGACAGGGAGAGGAGAACCGATGGCCGAGCCGTACGACACCCTGATGGTGGTGCAGGACCACGACATCGCCATCGACCAGCTGCGACACCGGATCGAGTCGTTGCCCGAGCGCTCCGCTCTGGCCGACGTGAAGAGGCGGCTGGACGCGGTGGGCGCCGCCATGTCCGAGGTGGCGGGGCAGGTGGACGACCTGGCCGGCCGGCAGCGCCGTCTGGAGGAGCAGATCGCCGCCGCAGCCAGGCGGCGCCACGAGATCGAGACGAGGATGCAGACCGGGGAGGTGTCGGCCTCCCGCGACCTCCAGGCCATGGACAGGGAGGTCCACCAGCTCGCCTCCCGCCAGGCGGAGTTCGAAGAAGAGGAGATCCTGCTGCTGGAAGAGGAGGAGCCTCTGGATGCGGTGCTGGCCGGCCATCAGGCCGAGTCGGCCGCGCTGGCCGCCGAGTCCTCTCGGCTCGAGGCGGCCATCGCCGACATCGAGAAGTCCGTCTCCGGAGCCATTGCCACCGAAGAGGCGGCCCGAGCCGAGAGCGCCTCGGGTCTGCCCGAGGAGCTGGCCCGGCGGTATGAGGTGCTGCGCTCACGGCTGGGCGGGGTGGGGGCGGCCAGGCTGGTGGGCGACCGGTGCGACGGCTGCCATCTGACCCTGTCCTCGGTCGAGATCGAGGGGATCCGGCGCCTCCCCCCTGACGAATTCGCCACCTGCCCCCAGTGCGATCGCATCCTGGTCCACTGAGCCGGCACCAGGGCACCGGCCCCGCGCCCGATGCTGATCCTGGTCCGCCACGGTGAGTCGACCGGCAACGCCGACGGCCTGCTCCTGGGCCGGATCGACGCCCCCCTGACCGTGCGCGGGCTGGCCCAGGCCCGAGCCCTCGGTCCGTTGGTGGCCGGTGCCGCCCGGGTGATCTCCAGCCCGCTGGCCCGGGCCCGGGCCACCGCCGCGGCACTGGGCACCGGCCTGCCGGTGGAGATCGACGATCGGTGGGTGGAGGTCGACTACGGGGAGTTCGACGGTATGCCGCTCGGGTCGGTCCCGGCCGAGGTGTGGGCCCGCTGGAGGTCGGATCCGGACTTCCGCCCACCGGGGGGCGAGACGCTCACCGAGGCCGGCGACCGGGTCCGCCGCGGCGTGCGGGGAGCTGTTCGCCGTGGAGGGAGAAGGGGCGCGGGGTCGGGGAGCGGTGGTGGTGGTGAGCCACGTGTCACCGATAAAGGCGGCAACCTGCTGGGCGCTCGGGCTCGGTGACCAGGGAGCGTGGCGGCTCTACCTGGCCACGGGTTCGGTGACGCGGATCGGATGGGGCGTCGACGGACCCGTGCTCAACCGGTTCAACGAGATGCCGCCCCCGGCGCCGGAGTGAGCCGGGCCCCTACGGGGCCGACCGCCTCAGAAGATCGGTGAGGGCGTGGACCATGAGGCGCTCGGCCGCGGTGGCCGAGTAGCCGCCGTGAGACCGGAGCATGTCCCAGCTCTGCCAGCCGCTGACCAGAAGGAGCGTGTCCAGGACGAGCTGGGCGCTCGGCCCGCGGGCCGAGAGCTCGGGTCCGAGGGTCAACGCCACCTGCCGGCGCAGCAGTGACCGTTTTTCGACCAGGACGGCGTTGACACCCTCGGATCCACCCGCTCTGGTGTAGGCCACCCTGAGCATGGGCGCCATGGCCTCGTACAGCTGGCGGCGCTGCCGGCAGGTGGCCCGGACGCGGACATCGGCCGGCCCTTTCGGGGGGACGAAGGCGATGAACGGCCGGTGGCGAAGGAACTGCAGGGCGGCGGCGTTCCGGATGACGATGTCGACATGGTGAAAGTGGTAGAAGAGGACCCGGACCGACACCCCGGCGCGCTCGGCGATCTGGTGGCTGGTGGGTCCCGGATTGCCCTCCTGGATCAGATCGATCGTCGCCTCCACGATCTGCATCCGGGAGCGGTACCCGCGTGCCGCACGGCGGTCGGCCGGTGCTCCGGCCCGGCCCATCCAGTCCATCCAGTCGCGGGAGGCCGCGTCCCCGCCGGCGGTTCCGCCCGCGCTCACGGGCCGGTCGCCGCGTCGGTGCCCGCGCCCCAGCGCCGGCCGCCGCGCCTCTGCCCGCGCCTCCACCACCCTCGGAGATGCCCCTCACGGCGCTAGCCTAGGGCTGGCCTCCTCCCGGCCGACCGACATCCTCCCGTCGGCGCCGGTTCCAGCCCGGGGTGCGTTCAGCCGGTGCCGGAGAGTGGGAATCGCCGGTCAGTGGCCGACCGGACCGACCAGATCGTCCTTGACAATCCGGCCGTCCTGGATGACGGCGAGGAGGCGGGACCGGTCCTGCAGGACGGTGACGTCGGCCAGCGGATCGCCGTCGACGACCAGCAGATCGGCCAGCTTCCCGGCGGTGACGGTGCCGAGCTCGTGGCCCCGACCCATCAGCTCGGCGCCGTGCTTGGTGGCCCACCGGATCACGTCCAGGGTGGGGATGCCGACCTCCTCGACGTAGTAGGCCAGCTCTTCGGCGTAGGAGCCGTGGGGGAAGAAGATGGCTCCGTAGTCGTCACCGAGCACCAGCCGCATGCCGGCGGCGTTGGCCCTGGGGAGGATGTCGGCCATGGCGTCGATGTCCGACTTCATCGAGTCGGTGAACCCCAGTGACGATCGGCCCATCGACGCCAGGAACCGGGCCGGGAACATCATCGACGGCACCAGCGGCGTGCCCGTCTCCACGATCCGCTCGATGCACTCCTCGTCCATGCCGTCGCCGTGGTCGATGACGTCGATGTGGAGGTCGAGGGCCATGAGGATGGCCTCCCGGTTGGCGATGTGGCCCCGGACCTTGGCCCCGCGGAGGTGGGCCGCCTCGATGCCGGCGGCCATCTCGTCCCGGGTCATCTCGATCTGCTCCTTGGGGCCGATGGTCCCGTGCCCGCCGGTCACGAACATCTTGATGAACTCGGCACCCTCTTTGATCTCGGCGCGGACCGAACGCCGGAACTCGTCGGGCCCGTCGCTGGGCCGGATGGCTCCGAGGGCACCGACCTGCCAGTGCGGCGGGTAGCTCCGGTCGCCGGCGTGCCCGGTGGTGCTGATGTCCCGGCTGCAGGGCACCAGGCGCGGACCGGGGATCAGTCCCCGGTCGATGGCCACCTTCATCGAGGCGTCGATGGCGAACGGGGCGCCGGCCGACACCGCGCTGGTGAACCCGCACTCGAGCAGGAGCCCGAGGCTGTTGACGGCCCGGACCGCCTGCAGGGCCATCGGCTCCTCGAGGCCGAAGGGGGCGGGCACGGCGCCGAGGTTGTGGTACGTGGCGTGGAAGTGGCAGTTGACCATGCCGGGCATGACGGTCCGGCCGCCCAGGTCGACGACCCGGTCGTCCGGCGGGTGTCGGCGACCGGCCCGGGGCCCACCGCGGCGATCCGGTCACCGTCCACGACCACGTGGGCGTGGGCAACGCGCCGGTGATCGCCGTCGATCACGGTGGCGTCGGTCAGGACGAGCCGGCCCGGTCCGGTCATGGGTGGACCACCACCTTGATGGCGCCCGGTGCTGCGGTCGGCGGCCACCCGGAAGGCCTCGGCGGCATCGTCCAGACGGAAGTGGTGGGTGATGACCGTCCCGGCCAGGTCCGGAGCGGCGGCCAGCAGCCGTGCCGCCTCGCTCGAACTCGGAGAGCACCGTGATGGTGGCCGTAGGTGAAGGCCGGCACCAGGGTGACCTCCTTCATCTGGAACGGCCATGCCGATGGCTACCGGCTCCCAGAAGCGTGGCGAGCACCCCGATGGTGCCGCCCGGGCGCACCAGCGTCGAAGGCCCGGTCCATCGAGCGTCTGGGTTCCGGCGGCGTCGAGCGACGACGTCGTAGTCCGTGCCGATCGAGGTGCCGGCCCCCAGGCGCTCGGCCGGCCTCCACGCCGGTCGGGCCGGTGGGCCACCAGGTCGACCTCGGCGCCGAGGGCCCGGGCCGCGGCGACGGTGCACAGCCCGATCGGGCCCGCCCCGATGACCAGCACCCGGGCGCCGGGCTCGACGCCGGCCCGGTTGACGCCGTGCAGGGCCACGGCCAGCGGCTCGACCAGGCAGGCTGTCGAGGGCGAGGCTCGGCCGGCAGAACGCTCGGCGCAGGTCGGGATCGACCCACACCTCGTCGGCCAGACCGCCGTCGAGGCTGATCCCGTACATCGCCCCGAGGGCCGTCGGGCACTGCTGCTCGCTGGCCGGCCAGGCAGCGCTCGCACCGCCCGCAGCGGACGGCGGGGAGCACGGCCACCGGGGTGCCGTCGTCGAGCCGGCCGCAGAACTCGTGGCCGAGGGTGACCGGCGACGGGCCGAACGACACCAGGTGGAGGTCGGAGCCGCAGATCCCCGAGCTGGCCACCGACACCCGGACGCCCCGTCGGGGATCGCCGTCGGCGTCGACCACCCGGATGCCGTCCTCGGTGTTCCTCACGCCCCGCATCGGACTACGTCGCCGGCGACGGAGCTGCGGTCGGCTGATCGCCAGGACGTGGGCGTCCGCGCCGACGATCCGGGAGACGTGGTCGGTCATGAAGTCGTGTTCGTAGGGTTGGGCCTGGTGGGCCGAGAACGCCTCCTCGGACTCCCAGCACTCGAAGAAGCGGAACCGGCACGGCTGTTCGAGATCCTCGGACCACCAGTAGTCGACGCAGCCCTGGTCCTCCCGGCTCCTGGCCGCCACCGCCTTCACTGCGGCCACGGTCTCCTCCCGTCGGTCGGGTGGGAAATCGAGGTAGCCGGTCAGTGCATGCAAGAGAGTCCCCCGTCCGTCCGCATCCGGAGGAGCCGACCCGGCGACCCGGTGACCGGGCGACCCCACACTCCTCTCGGCGGCGAAACTTAACATCCGGCGGAGGTCAGGGAGAGGGTCGCGGGTGGCTACGCCCAGGCCCCCGGTCGAACCGTCGGGGAGCAACCGCCAGGCGGAAGACGGTCGCTCGACCCGACAAAGTCCAGTGTAGGGACCCGGCCGGTCCGATCAACCCCTCCCCGGCCGGGGCCCGGCCCGGCCGCCCCGGCCCGGGACCGGTCGCCCCGGCCTGCGTCACAGCCGTCGGCGCCGCCCGGTGGTACTACCGTTGCCCCCATGACGACGTTCGGCGTCCAGCTGCCCAACTTCTCCGGGTTCGATTCCGACGACCTCTTCGAGCACATCGCCGGCCTGGCCGTGGCCGCCGACGACTCCGGGTTCAACTCGGTCTGGGTGATGGACCACTTCTTCCAGCTGCCGGCCCTCGGGGGTCCGGACCAGCCCATGATGGAGGCGTACACCCTCCTCGGGGCGTTGGCGGCCCGCACCCGAGCGGGTCCAACTCGGGACGCTCGTCACCGGGGTCACCTACCGGAATCCGGGCATCCTGGCCAAGATCGTCACCACGCTGGACGTGATCTCCCGGGGGCGGGCCATCCTCGGGATCGGGGGTGCCTGGTACGACGTCGAGCACCAGGGGTTCGGGATCGACTACCCGAGAAGACGGGATCCGACTGGACATGCTCGCCGAGGCCGTCCAGATCTGCCGGGCCATGTTCACCAGTGACGACGTGAGCTTCGACGGTGAGTACTTCCGGCTGGATCACGCCCGGAACCTGCCCCGACCGGTGCAACCCGGTGGTCCGAAGATCATGATCGGCGGAGGCGGCGAGAAGCGGACGCTGCGGCTGGTGGCCCAGTACGCCGACAAGTGCAACGTCGCCGGCGACGCGGAGACGGTCGCCCACAAGATCGAGGTGCTCCACCGCCACTGCGCCGATGTCGGGCGGGACCCGGCGGAGATCGACGTGACCTGGATGACGCCCGCTGATCCTGACCACGTCCGAACAGAACACGGCCGAGGTGCGGGCGATGGTGGCCGGCGGTGGCTCGGCCGAGGAGACCGCCGGGTTCACCATCGGCCAGCCGCACGAGATCCCCGATCTGGTGGCCGGTCACATCGAGGCCGGAGCGGACGAGGTGATCTTCAGCTTTGCCTTTGCCGACGCGCCGGTATCGTCGCCGTGGCGAGGCCTCGGGCTGTCCGGGCCGCGTCGACATGAAGGCCGCGGTTCGGGACGGCGCCGGCCTCGGGCTGACCGCAGCCGACCGAGGCCGACTCGCACGGTCGCCAAGCTGATCGAGGCCGGGACCTGACCACCTCGAAGCCGACCAAATCCGAAGCCGACCGGACCGATCGGACTCGGGCTCATATCGGGCCCACGGTGGCCGTGGCAACATCGGGTGGTGGAAACCGCATCGAGCTGGCGAGCCGCCATCGACGCCGGTCGTGGACGCCTGGCCGGTTGGTGCCTCTTCGCCGCGTACTTGTCGTGCAGGCACTCGGCGGGTCGCCATTCATCTGGAACGACACCGCCGTCTACGTCCATATGGCGTCCGCTCCGATCTGGAGTCGCCGGTTCTGGGCGGGCCAACGGCCGCCGCTCACCGCGTTGTTGATCAAGCTCGTCGGCTCTGCCGACGGGTTTCTGGCTGCCCAGGCGGTCATCGCTGCCTTGTGCTGGGGCTTCCTGGCATTCACGGTCGGGCGACTGGTCGAACCCGGATGGAGACGGGTTGCGGCCGTCTGGTCGATGCTTGCGGTTGCCACCGCGTTTCCGGTCACGCTGTGGAACCGGTCGGTGTTGTCCGAGTCGTTCTCCATGAGCTTGTTGGCGTTGCTGTTCGCCACCCTGATCTGGACCGCGCGCCGATGGACCTGGCCCCGGGTCAGCGGGGTCGCTGCGGTGTGTCTCTGCTACGCCGCCGTCCAGGGATGCGCAGATCTGGACGGTCGGATTCTTGTCGATTGCGATCGGAGCATGGGCGGTGGTCGCCGCAGTGCGCCGCGATCGCCGATGTCGCCCTCCGCGGCCGGAGGTCTGTCGATCTGCCTGATCGGGTTGGTGGCCCTCACCGGATGGGGAGCCGTCTCGTCCCACCGGACACGTGAGAACGTCGCTGACGTGTTCTACGTCCGAGTGTTCCCGTTCCCCGACCGGGTGGCTTGGTTCGCCGCCCACGGGATGCCCGAGCAGAACCAGGTGGAACGGCTGGCCGGGACGACCCAGACGGAACCCGGCACCGCGAAGGTCGTCTATGTCTCCCCGACCGACCCGGCGTTCAGACAACTCGACGGCTGGCTCGCGACCAACGGGTCGAGCACGTACTTCCTCTGGCTTCTGACCCACCCCGGCTACGTGATCAGCGAGCCATTCGCTCGGCCGGAGCGGGCGTTCAACTCGGCAAAGGGCGATCTGCTGTTCTACGCCGCTCCGAGCAACCGGATGGAGTCTCCGTTGACCGTCGCTGGTGTGGCCATCTGTGCTCGGGTTGTTGGTGCTGGCGGGTCGTGGCGGTGATCGTCAGTGTGACATCCCGAGGATGGCGGCAACCGGTGTGGCGAATGGTCGTGATTCTGACGGTGATCGGCGTGTTCTCGATGCTGGTTGCGTGGCACGGCGACGGTCAAGAGGTGACCCGGCACACGGTCGAGGGCTATTCGCGGAGCTGCGTGTCGGGGTGTGGATCCTGATCGTCCTCGGTTCCTGGCTCCGCCACCGCCCCGACCGGTGGATGTCCCGTCCGGGCGGTGGTGGAGGTCCGGCAGCCCACGGTCGTCTGATCCACCTCGTTCAACCCGCGCATCGACCCGGTCGCTCCCGCCGCCGCGATGGCCCCGGCCAGCCGATCGAGGCCGGCCACGGTGTCGTCCCAGCCGATGCAGGCGTCGGTGATGCTCTGGCCGAAGAGGCGCGGGGCCGACCCCGAGGTCCTGGCGACCGGCGACGAGGAAGCTCTCGAGCATGACGCCGACGATGCCGCTGCTCGCCCCGGCCAGGCGCCCGGCCAGGTCGGCGACCACACCGGCTGGCGGCGGTGGTCCTTCCCGCTGTTGCCGTGGCTGGCGTCGATCACGACCCGGCGACGTTCAGTCCGGACGCCGACAGGCGGTCGAGGGCGTCGGCCACGCTGGCCGCGTCGTAGTTCGGGCCCGGCGCGCTGCCCCCGGAGAACGACGTGGCAGTCGGGATTCCCGGCTGGTCGCGAGGATGGCGGCCCGGCCGTCGTCGGTCGATGCCGAGGAAGACCTGGCCGCTGGCAGCGGCGGTGATGCGCATCGACGGCCACCTGGACGTCGCCCTCGGTGGAGTTCTTGAAGCCGATCGGCATGGACAGGCCGCTGGCCAGCTGGCGGTGGATCTGGCTCTCGGCCGTGCGCGCGCCGATGGCCCCCCAGCTCACGGCGTCGGCCAGGTACTGGGGCATGATCGGGATCGAGGAACTCGCAGCCCACCGGGAGCCCGAGCGAGACGATCGTCGAGCAGGAAGGCCGCGGGCCGGCGACAGAGCCCTCGTCGACCCGGAAGCTGCCGTCGAGACCGGGATCGTTGATCAGGCCCTTCCATCCGAGCGTGGTGCGGGGCTTCTCGAAGTAGACCCGCATGACGACGAGGAGCTCGTCGCCGAGGCGCTCGCGGCCACCTGGCCAGGCGTTCGGCGTAGTCGAGGGCGGCCACCGGGATCGTGGACGGAGCAGGGTCCGACGATGACGAGCAGGCGGTCGTCGCTCGCCGTCGAGGATCGATGGCGACGGCCCGGCGGCTGCGGATGACTGCGTCCGCCAGCTCTTCGCGCCACGGCGAGCGCTCGGCGCAGCCCCTCGGGGCGAGACGAGGGTACGGGCGGCGGCGATGCGGCTGTTACTGAGCCGGATCGTTCGGGTTCCACGGTCTCTCGTTCCTTTCCGCAAGCCGGTCGATCCGTGGATGACCGGCTCGCCCTGTCATGGGGCAAAGCAAAAGGCAGAGGCGGATGCCTCTGCCTTGGGAGCCGGTCCTAGATGAGTGCGGTCAGCGCGTGGGAGCGCTCCGAGGCCCATCCAGGGCCGGCTCGTGAAACCACCAATAACAGCGCACGGCGACAAGGATACACCCTGCCACGCGCCCGCTCCCCCGCCGGGATGTTGGGGCTGGCCCTACCGGGCGTGCCCTCATCCCTGCTACCTTCATAGTGAGCAGTGGCGTGTCGGCGTAACCGAGGGAGGGGGCATGTTCGATCGGTTCGGTTCAGTGAGCCGGGTCGGGCGATCCCCCGGTGAGCGCCGCCGTCTCCGGCTTCCTTGCCCCGATCCTGCGGCCCCCGCGACGGCCGACCCGAGCTCGCTCGTGCGCCGGCCACGCGACGGCGTCGGGAGCTGAGCGTGCCCTACGCCGTCGTGCTGCAGGTGAAGATCGACCCCGGACTCGATGCCCGGGAGCGGCAGTCGATGCTCGAGCAGGTGGTCGTTCCCGACGTGACCGGACTGCCCGGTTTCCAACTGGCTTCATGGCTGAACGATGGGCAGGGGACGGGTGTGTGCCTGTTCGAGTTCGACATCGAGGAGAACGCCAGGTCCGCCATGGCCGCCCTGACGCCACCGGGCGGACCGGTCGCCATCGGATCCGGTATCTTCGTCATCGAGCTCGAGGCGGCCGGCTGAGGCTCGGCGGTTCGGCCACGGGGTAACCCTCCGCCGGCGGGTCTTGAGGTTTTTTCGCCGGGTCAGGATTCAACCGCGCCTCGAGGGCGGACAGCTTCTCGATCAGCGCACCCAGGATCCGATCCTGAGCCAGCAGGTGTTCTTGGAGCTTGACCGACTCGTGGAGGACGGCGCCGGCATCCTCGTAGGTGGCTTCGGACCTCTTGTCCGCCGCCGCGGCCAGCACGTTCTGCCCGGCGATGATGACCGAGAGCAGGACCAGCTGGAGGAACGTCTGGGAGATCCAGGAGACGACGACCACCAGGCTGTGTGACCCGATGGCCGAGGGAAGGCTGACGCAGGCCAGGGCGACGAAGGCGTACGCGCACCACATGGTGCCCACGCCTTTGGTGACCTGGACCGCGAACCAGGCGTTGAACCGCGCCGTCGGGCTTCCGTGGGGGAACTGTTCGGCGACCTTCACCGGCCCACGGGCCTCCCCGATCTTGGTCATGGTCCGATGGTGGGGGACGTACTCATAGACGGCAGGGTCGGTGTCGGTCATGGCGGACTCCTTTTCGGTCTGGCGCCCGTCGGGAGACCGCTTCGGTGGTGCTGCCCTCGGGATCCGTCACAGTTTTGCCTCCGGAACGCCCCGGAGGTCGGAAGCGGAGTGGGGGCCGGTTGACTAACTAACTGAGTCAGTCTTAATCTGCGCCCATGCCCAGGCGCACCCCGCCCAGCCGACTGGAGGACATCGCCCGGGCCGCGGGCAAGGTCTTCACGGAGAAGGGGTACCGCCGGACCCTGATGACCGACATCGGTGAGGAGTTGGGACTGAGTCACGCCTTGCTGTACAAGCACGTCGAGAGCAAAGAGGCCCTCTTTCAACTGGCCCTGCTCTACGCCATCTCGCCGGACACACTGGCCGGGCTCCCGAGCCCTCTGCCGACGCCGGCGCCCGGCGAGGCGCTCAAGCCCCTGGCCGACTGGACCGCCGGCAATACCACCTTCCCCCTGTTGCGGGCCGCGCTCGCCTCGGATGACTGCCGTGACATCCGCCGCGAGTTCAACGCAGTGGTCGACGAGTGCTACTCGGCCGTCGAGGGGAACCGGGCGCTCCTCGCCCTCCTCGAGCGATCGGCCGCCGACTTTCCCGAGCTGCGGGAGCTGTACTTCGGCAAGTCGCGGCGCGGGCAGGTTGACATGCTGGCGGAGTATGTGGAGCGTCGGTCGCGCTCCGGCCTCCTCCGCCCGTTCCCCGATCCGGCACTGGCGACTCAGCTCATCGTCGAAACGGTGGCCTGGTTCGCATGGCACCGGCGGGACCATCCAACCCCGATCGAGGTGGATGACGAATCGGCCAGGCAGAACGTCCTCTATCTCCTCACAGCGGCGTTCATTCCCGACGCCGCGCCGGGCACGGGCGGCTGACCGGAATGACGGTCGGCGTGGACGCTCGGCCGGTGGCCGCCGCCTCCGGCGCCACCGGTGCCGGCCGACCCGTCGACGGGCAGGAGCCGGCCCGGGTGGACCGGCTGATCTATATCGTGGCCGGAGCCCTGTTCGCCCTTCTCATGTCCCTCTCCGGTCGGTACGGCTTCCACCGCGACGAGCTGTACTTCCTCGACTGTGCCCGCCACCTGGCCGCCGGCTACGTCGACCAGCCCGTCGTCACCCCGCTCGTCGCCCGTGTCTCCCTGGCAGCCTTCGGTGTCTCGATCCCAGGCCTGCGGCTGTGGCCGGCTCTGGCCGGGGCGGGCACGACGGTCCTGGCCGGGCTCCTGGCCCGCGAGTTCGGAGGCGGCGCACGGCTCAGTTTCTCGCCGCCTTCGGTACGGCCACCATGCCGGCACTGCTCGGCGCCGACCACCTCTTCGGGCCCACCGCCTTCGACCTGTTCTTCTGGACGGCTCTGGCCTTCTTCGTCGTGCGGATGGGTCGGACCGGCGACCCGAGGCTGTGGGTTCCGGCCGGCGTCGTCCTCGGGTTCGGCCTGGCCAACAAGCACAACATCGGCCTGTTCGCCGTGGCCCTGGTGGTGGGGATCGTGGCCGCTGGCGGGGGTCGTCAGCTGGCCAACCGGTGGTTCCTGGCCGGAGCGGTGGTGGCCGCCGCCTTCACCGTCCCGGACCTCTGGTGGCAGGCCACCCACCACTGGCCGACCCTCGAGATGACCCGTCGGCTGAACCAGGAGAACGGCGGGATCGGCAACATCGGCACCTGGATCGTCGGCCAGCTGTTCGAGGTGGCCCTGGCCCTGGCGTGGGTGTGGGTGCTGGGGATCCGGTACCTGTGGCGATCGCACCGTCCGCTGTGGCGGGCCCTGGTGTGGGCCTACGCCCTGCTCTTCGTGCTCTTCGCCCTGACCACGGGAAGCAAGGTCTACTACCTGGCCGCGGCCTACATCTACCTGCTGGCCGCGGGGGCGGTGCAGCGTCGAGAGCTGGCTCGACCGGCGATCGTCGAGGCGCAGGCGACTCCTCGGGCTGACCGCCCTGGTCACCCTGCTCGTGCTCCCCGTGGTCCTGCCCGTGATGCCGGCCGACGACATCGGTTGGACCTACGGCATCAATCAGCAGTTGGGCGAGACGGTCGGGTGGCCGGAGCTCGTCTCCACGGTGGGGGCGGTCTGGTACTCACTCCCCGCCGGCCAGCGCAGCCGTGCCGTCGTCTTCACCGCCGACTACGGCGAAGCCGGCGCCATCAACGAGCTCGGTCGGAGTAGTGGGCTCCCACCAGCGGTGAGCGGTCAGAACAACGAGTGGTTCTGGGGGCCGGGCGATCCCGACGCCACCACGGCCGTCGCCGTGGCGCCGGGGCCGGTGGACGTGACCGGCTATGCCGACCAGCTGAGGCGGTACTTCCGGGACGTGCGGGTCGTGGTCACCATCCGGAACCGTGCCGGCATCCACAATCAGGAGTGGGGTGGCCACGTCTATGTGTGCACCGGCCTGAAGCGCCGGTGGGGGCGGACGTGGCCGTCACTGAGGCACGACGACTAGTTCGGCGGATGCTCCGGGATATGCCCGGTGGCCGAGGCGATCCGACCGGCCGCCCGTGAACGGTCCCCGTCATCGAACAGGTCGTACCACCTGGTCTGCCCGATCTCCCCTTCCAGGGTGAGCTCGGGGCGATGGTGGTCGACCAACCATCGGGTGACCGGGAGGACCCCGTACTCCGAGAGGATGGTCTTGGCGGCCCGGACGGCACCGAGGTCGTTGATCAGCCCCACCCAGACGAACGGGTCGAAGCCCAAGGCTCGGATCTCCGCGATCAGCTCCCGGCAACGGAGCTGGAACTGTCCCTCGGGCGTGGTGGCGTCCGCCGGCGCGGCCACCTCCGCTCCTCTTCGACCGCCCCCCATCACCGACCCGGCGCCCACCGGCCGACCGTCAAAGGGCCATCCGCAGGCACCGCAGTAGACGAACTCGATCGGCGACGGTCCGTGTCCGGCACGCGCCCTGGGCGTCGATTCGCTCACGACGGAGGTTCCCCCGGAGAGGTTGGTGGCAGCTCGGGCAGATCGGACCCTCGGGGTTGCCAGTCGGTGGCTCCACGGCCATGCATTCTCCCAGACGGGTGGGTCTGGTGCCGGACCGATGAAGACGGCCGCGGTCTGCGCCGACGAGCTCGGGCTGCCGGTCACGTCCGGTCCGGTCCGGGGTGGGGCCCTTCAGTCCCGCCGCCTGTGGTCCGATAGGGGAGAGGTGAGGAGCGGCGCACGAACCTCAGGCACCCACCACCGTCGGACAGGCAGTATCCTGGGCCCCTTGGGGGGATCTTCCGGTGATGTGACCGAGGACCCTGGTCTCCGTGGGGCAGCTGATGGTGTGCTGGTCGGGAGGCCGACAACGAGAGCGGGACTGGTCCTCACGAGATCGGTTGCAAGCAGATCGGAGACACTTCGATGACAACAGTGTGGTCAATGCTGGGGTTGGTGCTGTTCCTCGGCGGACTGTTCGGCCTGGCGGGTCACGGCATCTGGCGGGCGGTCAGGAGCGAGGCCGAGGGTGACAGGGTTGTCGAGGGCGGTCCGACCGATCCACCTGCCGGAATACCCGAGCTCGTGGTGACACCCGACCTCGCCGGGGTACCCGACAGAGTCCCGACCGAGTGGGTCATGGCCTACCGGGCCGAGCTCGACGGATGACCAAGGTGGGTGTTCGGGTGCACCGGCTGGCGCACCGGCGTATCCCGGTCGACAACCTCCGGGGCGGGGGTGCATACTCCCATACGTGGGCGCAATCCCGAACCGCCTCAGTATCCCGGACAGCAGAGGTCACGGCGCTTCACTGAGGGTGACGAGGCACGCTCAGCAGCACAAGGTCGTGCTGAGCCACTGGCGGGATGGGGTCTGCGTGGCGTCCACCCCCATCGACCTCGGCGAGGTTCCGGCTTTGATCGGCCTGCTGGCGGAGGCGCTCGGCGACGCCGTCACCACTTCGGGTCCGCGGCCCACCGAGCGACTGCGACGAGCCTCCCCCTGGTCCAAGATCCGGAATCTGTTTCGTCCCACGCTGGCCAAGGTGGTCGATTTTCCCGTCCTGCGTAGTGCCCGGCGGGAGTAGACGACCCGGCTGCCGGTTCGACGATGCAGATGCAGATGCAGATGCAGATCGCGGTGATAGGGGGAACCGACGCGCCGGCATCGGAGATTGCCGTGGCCGAGAAGGTGGGGTTCGCACTGGCCGATGCCGGGGCCATCGTGGTCTGCGGCGGGCTGGGGGGAGTCATGGCCGCGGCCTGTCGTGGCGCCAAGTCGGCGGGCGGGCTCACCGTGGGCCTGCTGCCCGGAAACGACCCGTCCGCCGCCAATCCCTGGGTCGACATCGTCATTCCGACAGGTATCGGCGAGGCCCGCAATGCGCTCGTCGTCCGCGCCGCGGCGGCCGTGATCGCAGTTGACGGGGAGTACGGGACCCTCTCGGAGATCGCTCTGGCCCTGCGAGTAGGCGTTCCGGTGATCGGGATCGGGACGTGGTCGCTCACTCGACCCGACGGTCACCTGGATGGTGGCATCGTGCCGATGGGCGATCCGGCGGAGGCGGCCGCGGTGGCGGTGGCTCTCGCTTCCGGTTGACGGCTCGGCCAGTATGGGGACGTGGCTACGACCCCTGATCCGGTGACCGGTCCGAAGGGCACCTGGAGCGATCCTGACAGCGTGGCGCGCTACCTGGGCCGGATCGACGACTTGGGGCCGCGCGCCGCGGGCGAGGAGGTGCTGACCACCTTGTTGCCGGACTCGCCCCGGTCCGTGCTCGACCTCGGATGTGGGGACGGGAGGTTGGCCGCGCTCGTGCTCGATCAGCGTCCGGGCATCCAAGAGGTGGTGGCCGTGGACGCATCGCCAGCCATGCTGGGCCATGCCCGCAGGCGCTTTGCCGGAGACCCACGGGTCGCGGTACGGGAGTGGGATCTGAACGATCCGCTGACACCGCTCGGGGCGTTCGATGTGATCATGGCCGGCTTTTCCATCCACCACCTCGAGGATGACCGAAAGCAGGAGCTGTTCGGAGAGGTGGCCCGGCAACTCAACTCCGGCGGGCTGTTCGCCAACCTCGAGGTGGTGGCCTCGGCCACCCCCGAGCTCCATCGCCGGTTCCTGGACCTCATCGGTCGGAGCGACAACGACCCCGAGGATCGGCTGGCCAGCGTCGGAGACCAACTCCAGTGGATGCGGGAGGCGGGACTCTCCCAAGTCGACTGCTTGTGGCGATGGCGGGGGTTCGCTCTGTTGGCGGGCTGCGCCTCCTGAGCGCGGTGCGGAACATTGGTCACCGACGGGTCCGTTCTGCAGATCCGCGCCGACAGAGGCACTCGCCGACCGTTGCGACCACCGAACGGTGTCGGGCCAACACCACAAGTGGGGACGGGTGGCTGCGCGCCAGTTGCCATTTGACGAGCACTGGTCGGTGGCCCCACCATGCACGTATGACGATCCGGCGGGATCTCGACTCCCTGGTCGATGAGTTGGAGCCCGAGTACGCCGACGCCACCAACTCGGCCGGCCAGGCCAGAGTCGTCGCCACCGCAGCCCTTCGGGGTGCGTACCTGTTGGCGGACGCGCTCGATGACCTGACGCAACAGGTCACGGATCTCGGTCGGAGTGACCATCAGCTGGTGAACGAGCTGCGGACGGAGATCGCCGATCTTCGTTTGAAGATCGAGCACTTACGAGTCACGACGAAGCGGACTCGTAGATGAGCGCGCCATGTTCGCGATGCCCGACCTGTCGGCGCTGCCCCACCGGTTGACGATGCCCGGCCTGTCGGCGCTGCCCCACCGGTTCGCGATGCCCGACCTGTCGGCGCTGCCCCACCGGTTGACGATGCCCGGCCGGCGCACCCCGTCTGCCTTCCATGTCGGGAGCGGGCGACGACCAGGATGGGCCCCGTCTTGAAATTGGTGTGAACTTGTTACCGCAAGTACTGTTCCTCCAGTCGACTGGAGCCGTCGGTCCATGGGCACCAGCGATGTCGTATGCGAGGCCGGTGGCAGCGTCGGACTCCACCTTCGAGGGTCGGGCGACCAAGGGATGGTGACCAATGTTCGAGTCGGTGCTGGTGGGGTCCGATGACTCGAAGACGGCGCGCCAGGCGGTGGAAGCGGCGGTGGCCGTGGCCGAGCTGGCCGGACGGAAACTTCACATCGTGACGGCCTACGACCCCAAGTCGGTTCGCCAGGAGCACCTCCCTCGTGAGCTCCAACTCACGACGACGACCCACCCGGCGGATCTGCTGCTCGACGATCTGGCCACGATGGCCAAAGGGCACGGCCTCGAGGTCGTGGTCCATGCCGCCACCGGTGACCCGGCGGAGGCGATCGTTCGCATCGCGGAACAGGAGAAGGTGGACCTCATCGTTGTCGGCAACAAAGGTATGAAGGGCGCTCGCCGGATGCTGGGGAGCGTCCCGAACTCCGTTGCCCACGCGGCACCCTGTTCCGTGTTGATCGTGGACACGACCTGACCGGACCTGGTCGGCGGCCCGACCTTGACATGTGGGATGGTACTAGGCATAGTAGGTCTATGCTCTGGACGGGGCGAGGCCGCCGATGACAGTCGTGGACCAACCGAGGGCCATCCCGGAGGCCGGTGACGCGCAGCTTCTCTTCCAGGAGGCGAAGCAACGGCGCAAGCGGAGGTGGTTGATCTCCGGAATCACGACGCTGGTCTTTCTGGTGCTCATCGGGGCGACACTGGGCCTGGCGTCGGGTCACAGCGGTGGGGGATCGCCGGGCCCTGTGGCCGTCCCGACGCCGGCCGCAGGGCCCGGGCAGCGGGCCGTCAGCCTCAGCTTCCGTCCGGTCCTCTGTTATGCGCCACCGCTGACCTTGGCTTCAGGGCAGGCCCCGTCCGGCGGCCCGCTGCCTGACTGTTCGGCCTCCACAGAGCTGACGGCGTCCAACCTGGGCGTGGCACCGGATCCCGGCAATGTCAACGGATACACGAGCAATACGGACATACCGGCCGATCCCCAGTTCGCCACCTATCCGTCGACTCCGGCGGGCGCGGCCCCCCAGGGCGGGACGGTGCTCCTGCCCGGACTCGCCGCCGAAGGCTCGGGGCGCTATGTCCTCGGACCTGCTGCCCTCACCCAGCGAGGAGTCAAGTCCGCTTCCGCCCACATGATCGATGGCCGATGGACGATCGATCTGGTTCTCACCCCCTCCGGATCCACGGCCTGGGACAGGCTGACCCAGCAGCAGTTCCACCAGATCATCGGCATCGATCTCGATGGCCGGGTCATTTCGGCCCCCGTCACCATGCCGGTCCGATCGACGTGGTCCTCCCTCGACGGTCGGATGCAGATCTCCGGTTCGTTCACCGGGCCACAGGCGCGGGCGATCGCCGCGGAGCTCTGAGCGGTCTGGCAGGACAGGCGCGTCCTCGGGCCGTAGGCCGTCGTCCGGTCCAGCCATCAGGCCCCGGCTGCGGCGGGTGCACGGGTACCCGTGAGGGTCCACACGGCGACGGCCACTCCGAGCGCCACGACCAGCGCGCCGACCGACACCAGGACAGGCCGGTCGGGGTCGGCCGGCCATGGTCGGTGACCGGCCGGGATCAGGCCCCGGTGACGGCGGACGGTGGTGGGATCGTGCCGGGACCGGTGGTCAGGCACGCTGCCTTCACCGCCGGGTTGGCGGCCGCGGGGAGCTTCGGTGGTGTGAGGAACGCCGGCTTGGATCGTAGGTCCACCATATCGAACAGGCTGCTGGCATTGGCATCGCGACGGGTGAGCGCCGGCAGGTTCCATTTCTCCTCGACCGTCTTGAGGATCGAGGTGTGGTCGTACACGGTATGGGAGACGTAGTCCTGCTTGGAGTAGGGGCTGACCACTCCGGCCGGAACCCTGAAGCCGTACTGATCGAACGTTCCCGGCGGGTCCCCCGGCGCCAGGTCGGGAGGGATGTCGTCGGGAGGGATGGCCGCCGGCGGCGGAACGTGGTCGTAGTAGCCCCCGTGCTCGTCGTAGGTCCAGATGAGCATGGTCCTCGGCCAATTGGGGCTGGACATCACCGCGTTGACCACCTTCCCCATGAACTGGTCCCCGAACTGGATGTCCTGGGGATCTTCCTCGGAAGACTCGTCATAGTTGGGCTCCACCAGGCAGTACGACGGGAGGTTCCCGGCGGCGGCGTCGACGTAGAACTGGTCGATCTTCGTCACGCCCTTGAGGAGGGGGCTGTCCCGCCCCAGGTAGGGCAGGTAGACCCCGAGGGTCGGCGCGTTCGAGTAGTAGTCCTTCCAGGTGATCCCGTGCTTGTCGAACTGCTCGTAGATGACGCCGTTGGGCGGCAGGTTGAGCGGGAAGGTGTCATTGATGAGCCCGAGTGAGGTGCCGGAGATGAGGTAGCGCCGATTAGGGTCGGTCTGGGCCATGGCGGAGCAGAAGTAGCGGTCGGCGATGGGGAAGACACTGGCCATCCCGCAGGTGAACGGGAGGTCGTCCTTGGTGAAGTAGCCCATGGCCTCGGGGGTCGAACTGGTGACGAATCCCTGGCAGGTCCCGCCGTCGTAGGCTTCGTGGGCCGCCGTCCAGTCGTTGCGCACGCCGGTGGTCTGGCACTCGGTGGGCATGTGGAAGGCGTGGATGTAGTTACCGTGCCCGTCGGGGTTCTTCGCTGTCGGAGCGCCGTCCGGTCCGAGGGTGAACCCATCGCCCCTCCCGATGAGCCCGAGGAGGTTGTCGAACGAGTGGTTCTCCATCATCACCACCACGATGTGCTCGATCTCGGGAACCTGATCGGTTCCGGCGGGCAGATCGGGTCGGGGGAGCGAGCCCGGCTGTCGGATGGTGCTCGTCTTGGGTGACGCCGACATCGTCGTGGTTGTGGCGGTGGACGACTGGCTGCCGCAGGCGGCCAGCAGCGCCGAGGCGCCGGCCAGGCCTCCGCCGAGGAACTGCCGTCGGTTCAGATTCACCAGGTCCCCCCGTCTTCCGGCCTTCCGGCGGCCCCGGCCCCGGCCCGGGCTGTGTCGATGCAGACATTAGGTCGAACTCGGTGCAGGGTCGAGCCCCCATCCCTCCGGCGGCCACGGTGGGGGAGCGGCGGCCACGGTGGGGGGATCGGTGGGGGCTCGGAGGCCGACGGCCGCCGGGACCCGGAGCGGCCGGCGTTGCCGCCCCCGGGCTGCTCCGGCGACCCTGCCCCGAGGGAGTACGACTGCGCCCCCGGCTACGTTCACATGGTGGTCGGATCCGACGGCCGGACGGATCCGCGGGGCGGCTCCGCCGCCTACTCCGTCGTGCGTCGTTTGAAGAAGTGGGACGCCAGAGGACCGGCCACGGCCAGGATGACCACCGACCAGATCAAGGCGGCCTCCACGGGATGCTGCATGGGCCAGGCGTGGATGGTGCCGGACGGATTGGGGTTGCCCCACAGGTTCCGGGCCCCCGCCGTGACCGCGCTCACCGGGTTCCAATCGGCCACCGCCTGCAACCACCCCGGCATGTGCTGTGTGGGCACCATGGCATTGGAGACGAAGGCCAGCGGGAACAGCACGATGAAACCGAACGAAGCGGCCGACTCGGGGCTCTTGCTGTTCAGGCCGACGCAGGCCGCGATCCACGACAGCGAGTAGGCGAAGAAGAGGACCAGGGCGAATCCACCGATGACCGACACGAAGCTGGCATCCGCTCGCCAACCGATGGCGAGCCCGGTCAGGGCCACGATGACCGCACAGAGGACGGAGGTCATGAGGTCGGCAATGGACCGCCCGACCAGCACGGCCGCCCGCCACATGGGCAGGGTCCGGAACCGGTCGATCATTCCCTCGTGGAGGTCGGTGCTCAATCCCACCGCCGTGCCCATGGTCGAGGTCACCAGGTTGAGGGCGAGCAGTCCGGCCAGGACGAAGTCCTTGTAGCTCCCGCCTCCGGGGATCGGGATGCCGCCCCCGAAGATGAAGACGAAGAGCACCGTGAACAGGATGGGCTGGATGGTGACGTCGGACAGCTGCATGGGCTCGCGCGAGATGTGGACCAGGTTCCGCCTGGTCATGGCCCACACGTCCTGCACCCGGCCCCAGAGGACCCCTGCGGGCCTGCTGGGGGCGGCCGTCCCGACTGGCGTCTGCGTCAGTGTCGTTGTCGTCATGCGGTGGCTTCCTCCAGCTTGGGACGGTCCGCCCCGGTTGGGGTGCTTCCATCCCCTGTCGTCTCGTCTTCGTCGTCCTCGATGTGCCCGCCGGTGAGTGAGAAGAACACGTCATCGAGTGACGGCTGGCGCACCTCGATGTCGTCGACCAGGATCCCCGCCCCGTCGAGGGCGCGCACCACCGACGTGGCCAACCCGGGCGAGCTGTCGACCGGGGCACTGAGATGCCGCCCGTCCTCACTGACGTGGATTCGCCCCGCCACCAGCGGCACCAGCGCCGGAGCCGCGCCGGCATGAGCGGCGGCCAGTGTCACCTGCAGACGCGCACTTCGGCTGGCCTCCTTCAACTCCAGAGGCGTTCCATCGGCAATGACGCGGCCGTGGTCCACGACCACGATGCGGTCGGCCAAGGCATCGGCTTCTTCGAGATACTGGGTGGTCAACAGCACGGTGACGCCCCCGCTCAGCAACTCCCGAATGGCGTCCCACACCCGCTGACGGCTGGTGGGGTCGAGACCCGTCGTGGGCTCGTCGAGGAACAACACCGGAGGTCGGGTCATGAGGCTGGCGGCCAGGTCCAGCCGGCGGCGCATGCCACCCGAGTAGCCCTTCAGCACCCGATCGGCGGCGTCGGTCAGGTCGAACTCCGCCAGCAACTCGGTGGCCCGCGCCTGGGCCGCTGCGCGTCCCATGTCACTCAGCTCACCCACCAAAACCAGGTTCTGGCGTCCCGTCAGGAGACCGTCCAAGGTGGCGTCCTGAGCGGCCACGCCGATGTGGCGTCGAACATCGGCGGGGTGGGCAACGACATCGATCCCCGCCACCGTGCCGCGGCCCGAGTCCGGACGGGCCAGGGTGGTCAGAACCCGCACGGCGGTTGTCTTGCCGGCCCCGTTCGGCCCGAGGAGCCCCAGGATCGTGCCGGTGGGCACCGAGAAGTCCACGCCGGCCAGCGCCTGGGTCTCGCCGTAGCGCTTGGTGAGCCCCTCGGCCTGGATCATCAACTCTGGAGTAGCCATCCGTCGGTTCCTTACCTGCCGGTCAGTATGCTGGGCCAACCGCCATGGTAAGGGGACTACTTACCTGTCGTCAAGTAAAAGCTTGACCCAATCTGTAGGATGTCAACCGTGACGCAGACCGCAGCCCACGCCGAACCGCTCGGGTCGGGCAACGAGGCCGAGGAACCCGATGGGCCACGGGAGGCGGCCTCCACCAAGGAGCGGATCCTCGATGTGGCCCTGGATCTGTTCACGGAGAAGGGGTTCGACGGGACCTCCCTCCGCGAGATAGCCGAACGGTTGGGTGTCACCAAGGCGGCGCTGTATTACCACTTCGCCTCCAAGGACGACATCCTGATGGCGTTGCACATGCGCCTCCACGACTTCGGCAAGGACGCCCTGAGCCTGATGACCGAGGAGCCGGTGACCCTGGAGCAGTGGGGCGAGTTGATCGACCGGGTGATCGGACAGATGCTGGCGCAGCGCAAGATCTTCCTCATGCACGAGCGGAACCAGGCCGCCCTGGAGAAGTTGCACCGCGAGGACCACGAGGCCGAGCACGCCGACATCCAGGACAGGTTCCGTCAGATCCTCGCCGACCCCCGGCTACCCCTTCGCGACAGGGTTCGGATGGCCTGTTCCTTCGGTGCCGTCTTCGCCGGGCTCTTCATGTCCGGTGACGCCTTCGTCGAGACATCCAACCAGGAACTGGGTGATCTGCTCGGCGACGCCGTGCACGACATCCTGTCGGGGTGACCGGGCCGCGCCCTCGACAGACCCTCAAGATCGACCCATGCAGTGGCAACGCCTCGGGCCCGTGGTCCCGATGGTGAGAACTCGGAGTGAAGATTGGTGACCGGCATACGTCAGCCGAGGCGAAGCAGGGACGACTTGCGGAGGACGCTCCTCGAAGAGGGACGGCAGATCCTGATCGAGGAGGGCCTCGATTCCGGATCGAGCAACCTGACGTTCAAGCGGGTCTTCGAACGGGTGGAGATGAAGACCGGCGTGCGCATAACCAATGCGTCCGTCATTCGGCGGGTATGGGACAACCAATCCGAGTTCCAGGCCGATGTGCTGGTTGCCATTGCCGAGGACGAGGCCCGACCCGAGGTCGGGGAGGCAGTCGATGCGATCGCCGCCGAATTGAGCCACCTCGACCTGTCGACGCCGGAGTCTCGCAGCCGAGCGCTCCGCGAGTTGTGCCGGATCGGTGGCAACGCCAGTAGTGCGGCTATCGCCAAATCCACCAACTGGCCGCTGTGGATGACGATCGTGGCCATGGCGACAGCAACGTCATCGGAACAGCAGCGTCGGATCAGGTCGGCGCTGGGGGAGGGATACCGATCAGTGGCCGAGTTCTGGAACAAGAACTACGCCGCGCTCATGGAGATGCTGGGACTGCGCATCCGCCACCCTTGGACCATGCCGCAGTTCACGATGGCGGTCACCGCCTTCTCCGAGGGATGCTCTCTGCGCCAACGCACCACTGACGACCTTGAAGTGATCGCTCGCCCCACCGGGGACCACGGGAAGGACCAGGAATGGTCGCTCTTCGCCGTTGGATTGGAGGCTCTCGTTCACCAGTTCTTCGAGCCGGATCCGGAGTTCGAGCCGCCGGCGAGCTCGAGCGATGGAGTTGCACAGGAAGGACCTCTGGCGGGCTGAGCTCCGTCCTTCCGACGCGGTCGGCGTCGAGCGATTGACCGGTAGCCGGGGGACCGCGGTACGCTGTTCACGAAGACCTTTGATGTGTCCGACCGTTGGGTGGGCTCGACAGCCCGGAAGAGCGGCGAACGGCCATCTCCGAGATCTTGCCTTTTGGGCGACAAGGAGAACCGGCCGTGTCCAGCGACGGCGTACCCATCAGAACGGTGATCACCACCGACGGCGTGCTCATCGAGCAGGGTCTGTCGGCACTGCTCGCCCAATCCGCCCGGATCGAGGTGGTCGGCCGGGTTCGCGATGCCGATGACCTGCGGGCCGTGGTCGAAGAGCTCCTACCGGACGCCGTCATCATCAGCATCCGCACGTCCGTCGTATCCGACCCGGTGGCCATGGCCACCATGGAGACGGCCTACCGCCTGCACCAGGACTTCCTCTCCCTCAGCGTCATCGTGATCTCAGACCGCGGAAATGGATTCGCCCTCGAGCTGCTCAAAGGCGGCTCATCCCGGATCGCCTATCTCATCGACGATCGCAGCCTCAGTCTGGAGGCCCTCCTCGGGACGCTGTCCGAATTGCGGGCCGGCGGTACGGTTCTGGACCCGAGCATCGTCGACGGTCTGGTGGGCGACCGCCTCGAGCCTGAGGATGGGGCCGAGGCGCCCCGGGCCGAGGCTCCCCGGGTCGAGGCTCCCCGGTCCCGGCCTCACTGGACCGAGCGCGCCTAGCCAGACCGGCATCTGATCAGGGGGCCTGGAGGGTGGGACGGGGCGCCCAAGGCGGGTTCGTCAGGCGCAAACCGCTGGACCGTCATATAGTTAGCTAGTACAATAATTAGCATATGATAAGACGAGTGAACCGTCCCGACGTCCACAGGGAGTTGATTGTCGACGCCGTCTTGAGCGCCAGTCGGGTCCTGGTGGCGGTGGCCGCCCGATCCTTGGGCGACGTCGCCGAGGAGGTGACACTGACTCAATACCGGACCCTTGTCGTCTTGGCGTCCCGCGGTCCGCAGAGTCTGGCCGACCTCGCCGAAGCGGTGGACGTGACACCGCCCACTGCCACCAGGATGTGCGATCGATTGATCAGGAAGGGCTTGATCGTGCGCCGACATGACCGCGGCGACCGGCGCTTGATCCGGCTGACGCTGGCCCAGAAGGGACACGAGCTGGTGGATGCCGTGACCGAGCGGCGGCGTACGGAGATCGCCCGCCTCCTGGATGCGATCCCTTCGGAACAACAGCCGGCACTGGTCGACTCATTGCAGCGCCTCACTGCCGCGGCCGGAGAGGTACCCGAACAGGACTGGTCGACCGGGTGGGATCTCTAGGTGGGACGTCGGACGCCGTGACCGTCTTCGGTCGGACCTCATGGCGGGCCACGATGACCCGAGCGTCCCGATGGCTCGGTGGTGCCTCCTACCTGCAGAAGTGGCTGATCCTGGGTCTGCTGATCGGAGCGATGGCCGGCGCCGGCGCCATCGTCTTCTATGAAGCGCTGCTCGCCTGTACCCACTTCTTCCTGGGAACGCTGGCCGGCTACCACGTGCCCACTCCGGCCGGTGAGGGTGGGCAGGCGGCTTCGGCGTCGTTCAGCCGTCCCTGGGCCCTGCCACTGGTCGTCGGGCTCGGAGGCCTGCTCGGGGCCATCCTCGTCTTCCGCTTCGCCCCCGAGGCCGAAGGCCACGGCACCGATGCCGCCATCTCCGCCGTCCACCACAACCCTCGTGGAATCCGCTTCCGGGCGGTCATCGTGAAGCTGGTGGCATCCGCTCTCACCATCGGCGCCGGTGGCTCTGGAGGTCGAGAGGGCCCCACCGGTCAGATCAGCGCCGGATTCGCCTCACTGCTCGCCCGGGAGCTGGACCTGAGCCCGGCAGACGCCCGGATCGCTGTCGTCACCGGTATCGGCTCGGGAATCGGGGCCATCTTCGGTGCCCCGCTCGGCGGTGCGGTCCTGGCCACCGAGATCCTCTATCGGGACGACTTCGATGCGGAGGCACTGCTGCCGAGCTTCGTGGCCTCACTGGTCGGCTACGTCATCTTCGGAGCTGTCGTGGGATTCACGCCGCTCTTCGGTTTTGCCGGGAGCTACCACTTCTCGGATCCGACCCATCTGGTGTGGTTCGCGTCGATCGGCGTCCTGGGAGGCCTGATCGGTCTCCTGTATGCCAAAGGTTTCTACGGCATGTCCGATCTGTTCGGCCGTCTGGACCTCCCCCGTTGGAGCAAGCCGGCCATCGGAGGGGCGGCGGTCGGTCTCATCGCACTGGCAATTCCCGAGGTGCTCGGGACCGGTTACGGATGGATCCAGGAAGGGCTCGGCCGCCAGCTCCTGACCCTTCCCCTGTGGATCGTGCTTGTCCTGCCGTTCGCCCGGATCCTGGCCACCGGCCTGTCCATCGGCTCGGGTGGCTCCGGAGGCATCTTCGGCCCGGGCATGGTCATCGGTGCCTTCATCGGGGCTGCCGTATGGCGGCTGCTCGAGCCGGTCGTCCCGTCGATGGGCCACGATCCGGCTCCCTATGTCATCGTCGGGATGATGTGCTGTTTCGGAGGCATTTCCCGAGCCCCCTTGGCGGTCATGCTGATGGTCGCCGAAATGACCGGAAGCCTCTCCATCCTCGGCCCGGCCATGATCGCCGTCGGCCTGTCGTGGTTCATCGTCCGCCGCAGCGACGACACCATCTACCGCAGCCAGCTGAGGAGCAGGGCCGATGCCCCCGCTCAGCGGCTGCTCATCGGCATGCCCGTCCTCGCCAACGTACCGGCCACCCAGGCCATGGCACCGCCTCGCCTGGTGATTGTCGGGGGGATGCCGGTCGACGTGGCGCGTGGTCAGCTCGAGAAGGCTGGAGTCACCGGAGCGCCCGTCGTGGACGGAGAGGGTCGCTTCGAGGGGACGATCTCCCTGTCCACGCTCAAGGCGAGCGAAGGGATGACCAACCGCCGGGTGGGGTCACTGGTCGATGTGGCGGCGCCCACGGTGGCCGGGTCGGCTCACCTCGACGTCGCTCTCGATGCCATGACGGCATCCACCCAACACTGGGTGCCGGTACTCGATGGCGAGCGCAAGGTGGTCGGCACCATCGGCACCTCCGATGTGGTCAGAGGCTATCGGCTCGGCCTCCTGGCCAGCCTCCAGAGCATTCAGGGCGACGGCGCAGCCACCGGCTCTGAAAGGGTACCGATCGCCGGCTCGTCACCACTTGTCGGACGGTCACTCCGCCAGGCGGGGCTGCCGGACAGCGTCATCGTGACGACGATCCAGCGCCATCGGGATCTTGTGGTCCCCGGTGGGGGGACCGTGCTCGAAGCCGGCGATGAGCTGGTACTGATCGGCCGGCCCGGCGATATCGACGCCATCCGGAGCGCGGCGTCAAGCTCGGATGACCCAAGCGATCTCCTGCCTTCTCACACCGAGGCAACGACTGGCCGCGAACCAACCGCCGGAGGAACCGACTGAGGGAAGGAGCTACTGATGCCCGATGGGAAACAGGCAAGGTTGGACGTCATCGATGAAACCCTGGGATCCGATGAGACTGTCATCCACGACGAGCTCGCGCTGCTGTTCGACCCCGGTGGCGGGCTCAAGAAACGTGAGGCCGAAGGATATCTGGTCCTCACCAATCGTCGGCTTGTCTTCGGGACCGCGAAGCACGGCATTCTGGTCGACCTGCCGATTGCGGAGATCAAGGTTCCGGTTTCGATCACCTTCAAGTTCACGATGGCGCGGCTGGCTATCGAGACCACCGCGGGAACCAAGCACACGCTGGTGATGAACAAGCGGGCTGCCAGGGCGATCGCTCTCACCATCGAGAGGGAAGTGTCGCCCTGACATCGCTTCATTGTCGAGGCCGCCGAGCGCCCCTTGGCCGTCCACCGAGCGATGATCACGGGCTGGACCGACCGAGCAAGCGGACACACGATACATCCGGACGTTGCCGGGGCGTCGTGCCCTGAGATCCGCCTCGTCCTTGTTACCGTTGTCGTGCGTAGGACATCAGCTGCTCGACGTTTTCCGGCACCGTGGCGCGATTGGCCCGGACTTCGGCGCTGGACACCGGTCCGAACGGATCAGTCTGGGCGCGGAGGAAGACGAGGGAGGCCGACACCCTCCGATCGGTACTGAGATCGAAGGGTCCCAACTTCAAGAAGATGGCGGTGATCCCCTTTTCGATCGACTTCACCGAGATGTGCAGCAGCTCTGCGATTCCACTGTTGCCCAGGCCGTGAGCAATCTGCTCCAAGATGTCGAACTCCCGGGGGGTGAGATCATCGATCCCGATCCGCTCGGCACGCCGAAGGAAGGGCTCGACGACGCCGGAGTCGGTGGCGGACGGCCCGACTTGGCGAAGGGCGTCGACAACCGAGTCGATGGACGGGAGGTAGCCGTCCAGAAGGAAGGTGATCCCAGCAGACGGATCCCGGAGCAGCTCCGGCGTGAAGGTCTCCGAACGGTCGGAGATCACGACGATGCGCATGGCCGGGTACCTGAACCGCATCCGGCGGGCCGCGGCGACGATCGCCGTCGTAGTGACAACCTGCGACCGGACAGCGATCACCGCGGCCCCAGGCCCGAGATCGTCGGCCAGACGGGGGAGCTCGTCGAGATTGGCGGTCCGTCCCACCACCTGGACTTCGGGGATACCGGCCAGGAGGGCAACCAGCCCGTCTCCGATCAGAAAACTGTCGGACACCAGTACAACCCGCATCGGGCCCACTTCTGACGACGTCATTACCATTCCCTCCCGCCGAAGCCACTCCCTGAACGATCATCCACAACCTCTGCTCTGTCAGCAGGAGCGGCTGTGGCCACACCGAGAAGCCTCCCGGCCACCATACGACGATCCGGGGCGCAGATCCACGCTTTTCCGGGAAGCGCCCGCCCGAGTGGAGGCAACCCCCCGAACCGGTAGGACCCACCCCATCCCTTCGAGCCGCTATCCCCGTAGACAGATGGGTCGGCGACGACCACGGGAGATCCGGTCGTTCTCATGGGTGGGGAAACCCGACGATGGTGAGGTGGAAGTTCTGCTCCCGGAAGATGCGGAGGCAGGCGTCGACCACGTCCTGGCTGTAGAACGTCCCCCCGATGGCCTCGATGTGCGCCAGCGCCGCATCGGGCGAGATCGTCTGGCCATCGATATGTTGGACCGACATTGCTGCGATGGTGTCGGCCACTCCGGCGATTTGGGATCCGATGAGGATCCTGCTTCCGGTCAGGCCGTCGGGGTACCCGGATCCGTCCAGATGCTCGTGGTGCTGCAGGATCATCGTGGCCACCGGCCACGAGAACCCGACGTCTCCCACCATCTCTGATCCGATGCGAGGGTGGCGCTTGAACACCTGGGGATTGGTGTGCAGATCGTTGCGGCGGGTGAGTGGTTCCTCGGCACAGGCGATCTCCCCGATGTCATGGAGTGTGCACGCGATCTCGATTCCCTTGATGACGTCCGCCCTCATCCCCAGCTCCCGGGCGATCCCGACGGCCACGTGGGCCACCTGCTGTTGATGACTGGCCCAGTAGGGGTCGAAGCAGCGGATCACGTTGGCGACCGCTTCACCGCCGTGCTCGAAGCTGGCCCGCAGCTTCGTTTGGAACTGCTCGCGTTCTGTCACGTCATTGCCGTTCATGACGATGCCGGTGAGATCGGACTGTTGCAGACGGTTGGACGTCTCGATTTCGAACGCTCGAACTTCGCCGGCTCGGGACATGAAATGGATCGACTCGGATATGACGATCTCCGGCGACTCGAGGATCATGACATGGCGGGCGAGGATGCGTTCAATGTCGTCGACGGTGACGTACGTGAAGATGCTCGTCCCGACCACTTCGTCCTGTGAGATCCCGAAGGCGCTCACCGCGCCGAGGTTGGCGTAGATGATCACCCCTTCCTCATCGAGCACCACGACAAAGCCCGGCGGGTGTTGCCCGAGCTCCAGGCACTCCTCTCCCGCCTCTTGCGCCCGCAGCAAGGCAGCTGCATCGATGTCGATCTCTTCGGGACTAACTCGCATCATCAACGCTCCGCTGGTCACATGAGTGGCTGGCTGGCCATGGCCCCATTCTGGAAAGAGGCTCGTACTGATCATCGGCAACGGGTCAGGACACGCGGAGTGGGGGCAACCATAAAGAACGTGCGGGGTGGTCAGACGTCTGCCCGCCGACAGGGTGGGTCAGTGTCACATGTCGTTCGGCGACAGGGCCGGGTAAATGGACGGTGAGTGACGACCGGTCGATTGTTTAGGGATCTCCCCACTACGGCTCACATTCCGGATGGCCGATGGTTGAGTGGTAGGCGGTAGTCGCACACGAGGAGCAGCTGTACCGATGGCAGCACTGGAGCGCACCGACCCTGCGCTGCTCATCGGTTCGCCGGGCGGAGGTACGAGATGAGCCGGATAGGACACGCCACAACCCGAGTCACGTCACGGAACTCGGAGGGCCCGATGTCGGCGACATCGATGACCGATTTCACATGTCTGGTCGACAGGCGGTATCTCAAGCCGCAATACCAACCCATCTTCGATCTGGGCTCCGGAGAGCAGGTGGCGGCCGAGGCGCTGGCGCGGTGGCCGGAGCTGAACACGAGACCGGACGAAGCCTTCTGCCGGGCGGCTCAGATCGGGCGGCTGGCCGAGCTCGACGAGGCCTGTCGCAATGCCGCCATCGAGGATGCCCTGGCTCAGGGCGTGCCGCCACGCTTCGCACTGTTCGTCAACATGGAACCGTCGGTTCTGGGCCCTGACACCGCCCGGCACATCCTGGCCAAGGCTGACGGCCGTGTCGGCCTGGTCGTCGAGATCACCGAGCGGGCCCTGACCGACCGTCCGGCCGATCTCCTCCACGCCGTCCAGCAACTCCGGCGGGCCGGCTGCGCCATTGCCCTCGACGATGTCGGTTCGGTGCCGGATTCCCTGGCCCTCCTGCCGTTCATCGCCCCCGATGTCATCAAGCTGGACATATCGCTGGTGCAGGGGTGGCCCGGCGTCGATCGGGCATCGGTGTTCACGACTGTCGCCGCCTATGCGGAGAGAACGGGCGCCACCATACTTGCCGAGGGGATCGAAACCGACGTCCATCTGCGTGAGGCCTTTGCCCTCGGTGCCACGCTCGGGCAGGGATGGCTCTTCGGGTGGCCCGGTCCACTTGGCGAGGTGGTGTCCCCTGGGAGGGACTTCGGTGTCCACCGGCCTCTGCATCCGACCCCACTCTCGCCGTTCAGCTGTGTCGGTGCCGCCTCCCCTCAGATTGCCCCCAAGGAGCTCCTCGAGGGCAGTTCCCAGCACCTCGAGCGCCAAGGGCTGGCTCTCGAAACCCCCCCGGTGGTGTTGGGCGCCATGCAGGATGTCCGGCACTTCACGTCGGACACGGCGGTCCGGTACTCACAGCTCGGCGCCCGATGCCCGATCGTGGGTGCGTTCGGCACCGATTTCACCGCCACGCCGGTCGCCGGGGTCCGGGGCGTACACCTTGCGACCGACGATCCCCTCCGTGACGAATGGGTGGTGGCGGTGGTAGGTGCCCACTACGCCGGGGCCCTCGTGGCCCGGGACCTCGGGGACACGGGCCCCGAGCGACACAGGCGGTTCGCGTTCGTGCTGACCCACGATCACGAGACCGTTCTGGCTGTCGCCCGGAGCCTGCTCGGCAGAATGACGTGTGCCGGCGATCGCTCCGACCGATGGCCTCTGGCCGGATAGTGCAGGAGGGACCCGGTCAGAGCACAAGGGGGGTCGGACCCCGCATCAGTCGTCGTCAGGTTTCTGCTGACCATCACCCAGCATGTCGTCGACGTCCGCGAGCACCACGACGGGATTCACCCTGTCGGGCTGTTGGATCGGCCCGAATGGGTCGGTCTGGGCCCGGAGGAATACGAGGGCGGCGGAAACTCTGCGGTCCGACGACCTCTGGAAGGGTCCCAATTTGAGAAAGATGGAAGTCACGCACTTCTCAATCGACTTCACCGAAAGGTGCACCTCTTCGGCGATGGCGTTGTTGGTGAGCCCATGAGCCATCTGCTCCAGGACGTCGAGCTCCCTCGGGCTCAGATCCTCGATACCCCAACAGTCCCCGCGACGGATGAGGAAGTCGACCACGCTGGGGTCGAGTACCGATTCGCCGAGTTGCAACCCCCGGAGGGCGCCGACCACTGCTTCGATACCGGGAAGTTTCTCATCCAGGAGAAAGGCGATCCCGGACGATCCTCCGCGGAGGAGGGCGAGAGCGAAGTCGTTGGCCCGGTCCGAGATCACGACCACCCCCATGTCTGGGTGCGCCGTCCGTATGCCGTGGACCGTCTCGACGATGGTCAGGGAGTCGATCACCTGGGAGCGGATGGTGATGATGACGGCTCGCGGGACAAGCTCGTCGACGAGGTGGACCAGTTGTTCGAGGTCATCGACGCGGCCGACCACCTCGACGTCGGGGACGCCGGTCAGCTGTGCGATGAGTCCGTCCCCGATCAGTGAGCTGTCCGTGGCCAGCGCCACGGTCATCGGGAGATGATCAGACACCATCAGCCTCAGACCCCTTCAGGTAGCGGAACCAGATCTCAGAGATGGCCAGTTGGAAACAGGGGCGCACATGGCCTCGTCAACCGCCGGTCAGGTCAAGGTCTCCTGTCACACACTATGACGTTTGGGCGATGGCAACAGCTCTTCCGGGTCGCGCAGCCGGTCCGATGCCGCGCCGGATCCGTCGCCACCCATGTTGCATGAGGGTAGGCCCCACCATGGCTGTGTTCTGCTCGGCCAGCCCGTTGGACGGGGACCGGCCGGCAGTGGATGAACTCCCCGGATATTTATGGCCCTTCCCACTCCGCCCGACCGCCACCATGGTCGATGACAACATCTGAAAAGCGGACGTGCTCGGGATGACAGTGCCCTCGAGCTCGGTCCGCTTCAGGTCAGTGTCACCCTTCGGGCCGGGACCCGAAGGCCGCGGAAGGGGAGGGATGGTCTGATGTCATTTCGGTCGGTCGAGGACCCCACCGGACTTCGGCGAGTGCTCGAAGCCATCCTGTTCATCGAGCCGGACCTCGAGCTACCCGCTCTGCTCCGGTACGTCATCGAGGAAGCCCGGGCCATGACAGGGGCCCGCTACGGCGCCATCGGCGTCCTCGACTGCGAACGAACGGCACTGACCGAGTTCATCACCGTCGGACTCGCCCCCGAGGAGGACATCGAGTTCGGACCTCGATCCACCGGCAAGGGGCTCCTCGGTCTGCTCATGGCAGATCCACGACCACTCAGGATGCCGGTGGTGGGCCCACAACCGGATCGGCCCGGGCTCTTCGCCGGCACGCTGCCCACAGGTTCGTATCTGGGCGTGCCCATCAAGCTGCGCACAGAGGTGTACGGCAACCTCTACCTCACCGACAAAGCCACTTGGTCCGAGTTCACCAGTGACGACCTCGGCCTGGTGGAGGCTCTGGCCATCGCTGCAGGTATCGCCGTCGAGAACGCCCGCCTCCACGTACGCGCCTCGGCTGCGGCTGTCCACGATGACCGGGACCGACTGGCGAGGGATCTGCATGACACCATCATCCAGCGCCTCTTCGGAATCGGCCTCTCACTGCAGAGCTTGGCCGGCGACTCGGTCTCGTCGAAGACATCGGAGCGCTTGACGGCTGCTGTGGGCGATATCGACGACATCATCCGCCAGCTGCGAACGACGATCTTCGAGTTGGGTCCCTCCGAGGCGGCATCGGGGATCCGGCTCGCCGTCAGTTCGATGCTCGACGGTCTGAGGCCCGTTGTCGGGTTCAAGATCCAGACCTGTTTCGAGGGGGCGGTCGATGCCGTCATCTGCGAGCGGGTGGCGGAGCATCTCCTCCCGACATTGCGTGAAGCGGTGACCAACGTCGAACGGCATGCTGACGCCACCAGGGCCGATGTGACGCTCAGTGTGGGTGACGGCCTGTGCCGCCTCCGGGTGGTCGACGACGGCCGGGGGATGGCAGGTGTCGACGACTGCAGGGGGGGTCACGGGCTGGCCAACATGCGCCGTCGGGCGGAGAAACTGCACGGTCAGCTGTCCGTCGACAATCCCGCCAATGGCGGAACGGCGCTCGTCTGGCAGGTACCCCTCCTCTCCTAGGGCCCGCTCTCCCGATGGAGCGCCTCACACCCCTTCACTCGGTTCGTCCTGGGGCATCGGGCTCTGGTGGTGGACGTACTGTCGGCCCCGCAGCCGGGGCTTGCCAGGGCCGCCCCGTCACCCGTCACCCGTCGTCCGCCGCACCCGTCCCCGCCCCGGTGTCCTTGTCCACGAACACCTCGTGGCCGACCTCGTGCAGACGACCCCGCCACCCCACTCCCGTGAAGCGCAGGGACAGGTAGGCGAAGCCCCCGATGGGGATGGGCAGCCAGAAGTTCACCAGGCGGTAGCCGATGACGCCGAGCACGGCCACATGTTCGGGTACACCGAAGCCGTGCAGGGTGGTGATGAGCACCAGCTCGATGACGCCGAGGCCGGAGGGCGTGATGGGGATGACGGCGAGGATGTTGGCCAGGCCGTAGGCGACGAGCAGGTCGATGGGCGAGATATAGGTGTGGAAGGCGGCGAGGAACACCCACAGGCAGGCGGCGTCGAGGAGCCAGTTGGCCGCGGCCCAGACGACCGCCTGGCGCATCAGGCTCCGGTCGCGGGCGAACAGGCGGAGCCGGTCGGCGAAATGCTGCACGCCGTCGGCCAGGGTGTCGCCGTCGAGGAACGGGAGCCTGCCGGCGGTCCGGCGGGCGAATTCGAGGACCTTGATCCGGCCCTTGGTGAGGAGGAGTACGACGCCGGCGAAGGCCGCCATCAGCAGGATCCCCAAGCCGGCGGCCAAGGCGTAGAGCGGGTTGTAGGCGTGAAAGAACATGGAGATGACCAGGGCGATCCAGAAGATGACGTTCAGCACCACCGCTGAGCCCACTCCCTGCATGGCGATGGCGAAACCGGCGTCAGAGGGCTGCACCCCCTCCTGGGTGAACAGGCGGTACATCAGGGCGGCACCGAAGGCGGTGCCGCCCGGCATGACATGACTGACGGCGAGGGTCGACAGATCAATCTGCATGATGCGCCGGTGGGACAGGATGCCCGTCGGGAGCACTGTGGAGGTAAGCATCGCCCAGGCGACCAGGGCGGCGGCCTCCAGGACCAGACCGGTGAGGGCCATGCCGACGTTGATGTGGGAGAGGAGGTGGAGGGACTGGTTGACCCCTCCGAGCCGGGGCAGGACGAAGATCTCGAAGACAAGGACGGCGACCACCGCCCCGACTGTCCACTTGATCTCGCGCCGCAACCGGCGGCGTCGGCCACCCTGCGCCGCGCCGCCGGAGCATCTAGTCGGCCGGCACGGGAGCCGTCCGGCTCCTCGGCACGGCCTGGCCCCCGGCGTCCCTGGCGGTGAATCCCGCGCCCGTCAAAGTCCCGCTCATCTAAGCCGCCCCCGTCTTGTCACGGCTACTCCCTCCGTCTCGCTCGTCGCCCGGTGGTGTGGCCGACGACCCACCCACCGCCCGGGCCCATGATCACCACCCCGGTGCGGCAGGCCCACCGGCGACCCGGGTGCGCCGCGGCAGCTCACTCCGCATCAAAGCGGCATTCCGCATCAAAGCAGCTCTCCACATCAAAGCAGAAGGAGGGTCGGAGCCCAGATCGACGGGGCCTCGGTGCCGGGCTCGGTGACCTGGATACTGTTCCGGAAAACGTTGGGACTTTCGGCCCTAATCGAGATTGCCCCTCGGCGTAGGATGATGAATGAGGGATCCGAGGAAACACCGAAGGATCCTGAAGGAGGCGCTTATGCGATGTAGCAGAGGTTGCCCATCCTGAGAATGGGCTGTGAGGGGTTGTACGGGTTGGTTCCCGGCAGGCTCAGCATGACGAAAGGCAAGCGGCTCGGAGTGTGAGCGTTGCATCGGCTAGAGCAAGGATGCTCTCCTGAGTGCCATTCCCCTCGGTTCAGACTCGGAGTACAGAAGTGAGGAAAGCGCCCGATCCCCGCCAATCTGTGGGACGGGCGTTTTCTCATTGGTCGCTCGAATACACAAGGTGTGGAAAGGCGGTGGAGTTGTGCCGATGGACTTCAACTACACGACCGAACCTGAAGATCATCCCGTGTACCACGTGCTCTTCATGTGTCCTGAGGCTCAGAACATCCAGGACCGGCACCGCAGGCACGGGATGCCCCCGCTCAGCGACAGGCGGCGACCATGCCAGGTCTGCCTGGACACCGTGGGCGGTTGGCTCGGAGAGACGATGCCGTAGCGCGTCACCCTCGTGGACTGCGGAGTGGAGAGCAGTCCGGCGAGTGCACTGTGGTCGGGGCCACCGGCATCGGCCCTTGTCGGTGCGCCAGGCGCCGAAGGTGCGGCGGCAATCAGGCACCAGTTGCCCTTTCCGCTATGAGAACATGTGCGGGTGCGCTGGCCCGGACCCAGAAAGAGCGCCACCCGAGGCGGAATCCGGTCCAGGGCGAGCGAAGCATGGTGGTCCGGATCCCAGAGCCGCGCTGATAGCACCGACGCCACACTGATCGTCCGTCGATGGCGGGCGTAGTGCAGGCTGGGTCGCCTGGCTCCGAACCCGAACTCCTTCCGTCGTCGGATGCAGGTCCCGGCCCACAGCACCAAAGCCGGGTCGAGGCAAAGGGTGGGGCGCGTCGCCGGGCTGCACGTTGGCGAGCGATCCGGACGGCCGGCTGGGCCGCATTCGCCCTCTGGTTCGTCGTCCTGGTCATCTTCTCGGCGTCCCTCTATCGCAGGTTCTTCCTGGCCGAGGACTTCGGAATCTACAACCAGGCATGGACGCTGATCGGGACGGGGCACCTCGACCCGTACAACACCGTCTACGGGTATCCGTTCATCAAGGGGAACTTGGAGCTGATCCTCTGGCCGCTCGCCCTCCTCCACCTGATCGTTCCCCAGTCCTTCACCCTCCTCGTGGTCCAGGACGCGTGCATGGCCGGAACAGGGCTCGTCGCATGCCTGTGGATCACCGACGTCCTCGAGCGTGCGGCAACGCCTATCTGGGTGGCGTCGATTGTCGCCGTCGCCGCCGTGCTCGTCATCGTGGTCAATCCCGGCATGTACCAGACGGCCGGTTTCGACTTCCACCTCGAGCCCATCGCCACGCTCTTTCTCCTGCTGGCCGGCCGCGACCTGTGGAACGGTCGCGCCCGGCGAGCATGGGTGTTCGCCGCCATCGTTCTTCTGTGCGGGTCGTTCGCCACCATCGGCCTGTTCGGTCTCGGTGTCTCGGCCGTCCTGGCCGGCCACTGGAGCCGCCGGCACGGGCTGCTTCTCATGGTCACCAGCATCGCCTGGCTGGCACTCATCAATGTCCTCCATGCCGACCACGCCGCCGGCAACCTGTACGGCTACCTGGCCGGACGGAGCTCGCTTGTCGGTGCGGCAGGGGTCGCCGCACTCGTCGCAGGGGTCGTCACCCACCCACTCCGGGTCGTCCACCAGCTCCAGTCGCGACTCGGCGACATCTGGACTCTGCTGCGGCCGGCCGGGGTGATCGGATTGGCGTCCTCATGGGGCTTCGGCGTCCCGACCGCCGTCATTCTGGCCGACGCGTTGAACTCCCAGCAGGTCTACATTCAACTGGGGTTCCAGAACTTCGCCGTCCTCCCCTTCGTGCTGGTGGGCACGGTCATGGTACTGACGTGGGTTGCAGCTCGCCTGGGTCGACGACATCTCGTGGTCGGCGCGGTCGGTCTTGTCGGGCTTCTCGTGACTGCCCAGGCAATCCCCTTCGGAATCAGCCGCTCACCGGGTGGCGTGCGGACGTTTCTGGCCGAGCGGGCCGGGCCGGCCCAGGCAGCCCACCTCCAATCCGCGCTGGACAAGACCCCGAAGTCCGCCGAGGTCGTCTCGTCACTGTCCGTCATGGGCCGGTTCTGTGGGCGACCGCGCTGTTACTACTTCGACTGGTTCCGCGCCCAGCCGGTCGACAGCAGGTACATCGTGTTCGTATTCGCCCCCAACTACGAGGGAGCCCCGACGGACCTGGTGCATACCGCCATCGACCGCATCCGCTACGACCTGCACGCCCAGGTACTGACGGATGCCGACGGCGTGACCGTGCTCGAATGGCGCCCGCCGGCTGGGACGAAGCAGTTCACCGTGCCTTGAGCGCGAGCTCAACACCGAATCGGCATTCGCCTCTAGGTGTGTGACCGGCGGGTTGACCCGCCTCGGGCCCTGCCGATACCTTGACTCGGGCCGGACGATGCTTAACCACCTGGCATCGCCTCGGACGATCCTCCAAACGTGGTTTTCAGGGTGGTCCGGCTTCCGACGAGTAGTGGGTCCCACGAGGGATCGGATTTGCCTGATCGGATCATGCCACCCCGACCTGATCGTGAGAGGAGCACCCCATGCCATCATCGGCCGAGGTCGGAGACGTCGTCGAGTTCGACCCGTTCTCAGACGTCTTCTTCGACGATCCCTATGAAACGTACCGAGCGCTGCGGGACCATGCTCCGCTGTACCGCAACGACGCGTACGGGTTCTATGCGCTGTCCCGTCATGCGGACGTGCTGGCCGCGCATCAAGACCCGGCCCGGTTCTCCAGTGCCTATGGAGTCACGGTGGACATGTTGCTGGCCAGGCAGCCGGTCGGGATGAACATGATGATCCTGATGGACCAACCGGAACATACGAGGCTGCGCCGACTGATCAATCAGGCGTTCAGCCGGAGAACGGTGCAGGGTCTGGAGCCGCTGGTGATGGAGACCGTCAAGCGATTTGTCGACCAGCTCCATGGTGACGACGAGTTCGACCTGGTCGCCGATTTTGCTGCTCTCTTTCCGGTCGAGGTCATCTCCGCCATGCTCGGCGTTCCGGACTCGGATCGTCAGCAGATCAGGCACTGGGTCGATGCGATGCTCTTTCGCGCTCCGGGGAGCGCCCACGTGACGGATCAGGGCGTGGAAGCCTCGCTCGAGCTGGCCGGGTACTTCTCCGAGCTGACCCAACAGAAGCGGATATCGCCGGATGGGCTCATCATCAGCCGGCTCCTCGAGGTGGAGGCCACGGGCTCGGACGGTACCAAGAGCCGCCTGACCGATGATGACGTCACCAACTTCTCGATTCTGATCGCCGGAGCGGGCAGCGAGACGGTTACCAAGCTGATTGCCAATGGGGCCGCCCTCTTCGAGCAGCATCCGAACCAATGGAGGGTTGTCCTCGAGAACGAGGAGGCCATACCCGGCGCCATTGAGGAGATGCTTCGCTTCAATCCTCCGTCCCAGTACCAGGGTCGATTCACGACCGAAGACGTTCAGTTGGACCACGGCGTCATCCCGGCCGGCTCTCCCACGCTGCTGCTCACAGGATCCGCCACCCGTGATCCACGGGCCTTCGATCGGGCCGATGAATTCGATATCTCCCGCAGGGGCCACGCCGCTCTGGCCTTCGGCCACGGCATCCACAGCTGTCTGGGAGCTTGGTTGGCCCGCCTCGAGGGCCGCGTCGCCTTCGAGGAGATCCGGCGCCGTTGGCCGGGTTTTCACGTCGACCTGGACAGAGGGGTACGGGTGAACATGTCCAATGTCGCCGGGTATGCGCACCTGCCGTTCCACGCCGGGTGAGAGAGCGCCGACGATGCGTCCGGACGCCTGACGGACCAGGCCGGCAGGAGGGCGACCTGAGCCCATCTCCGGTCGGTCTCTGCCGGCGGACCCCTCCGGTCGGTCGGGTCGGAGTGACGGGACCATTTGGGTTGCGCGCCTGACCTTCGGTCTATATATTTACATGTTTAGACGAAGAGGGTCGAGGCGATGGTCCGTCGGGCCCCGGGTGCTGGGCGATCAAGGGGGAGTATTGAGGTCGACTTCGGGGAAGATGGGCCTGGTGACGCTCGGAGCTCTGTTGGTCGTGGCCATCGGGACCGGCGCGTGCAGTTCGACGAACCCAGCGGCCACGAGCGTGGCCAAAGACAGCGGACAAGTCGGGTCGGACATCCCGGCGAGCGCCTTCCAGGCCCACACCGGGGTGACGGCACACACGATCACCGTGGCCAACGTTTCGACGCTCGCTCTGGGCGGCCTCTTCAAAGGAGCCCTGGTCGGGACCGAAGCCTATTTCGCCAAGGTCAATGCCTCCGGCGGGATCAACGGCAGGAAGCTGGAGGTCACCTCGTTCGATGATCAATTCACCGGCGCCGGAAACATGCAGGGTGTACAAGACGCCCTGAACAACGACTTCGCGTTGGTGGGGGGCTTTTCGGCGGACGACGGCTACGGCGGGTCGGTACTGGCCAAGAACCCCGGCATGCCGGATGTCACGGTGGTCGTGTCGCTCCCGACCAACAAACTTCCCAATGTGGTGAGCCCCGTCCCTCTTGCCGGTGGTTGGGAGGAGGGACCACTCCAGTACTACAAGACGAAATATCCCAAGGACATCGATGCCGTCGGGACGATCATCTCCGACCAGTCCGACGCCCTCTCCGCTTGGGCGGGTGAGAAGTACGCACTGCAGAAAGTGGGCTACAAGATCATCTACGAACAGGGTGTCCCGGAATCCCAAACGGACTTCACCCCCAACGTCATCGCCATGAAGAACGCTGGGGTGAAGCTGCTCTTCTTGGACCAGCTCCCGGAGATCTACACCTCATCGATACTGAAGGACCTTGCCGAGCAGTCCTTTCACCCCCAGGTCATCCTGGGTGCCGGTAGTTACAGCAATTCGCTCGTAGCCAATTCCGGAGGTGGCGCCAATGTCGATGGTGCCCAAGTCAACCAGAACTCGTCGTTCTACCTCGGACAGGACAGCAGTGAGGTCCCCTCCGTCGCCACCTTCAACAAGTGGGTGCAGACTGTCGCTCCCGGATTCAAGGCGGACATCTTCACGTTCTACGGATGGGTTTCGGCGCAGCTTTTCTCAGAAGCCCTGGCCAACGCCGGGTCCGACCCGAGCCGGGGATCGCTGCTGAAGGCACTGTCCAAGATCACCAGCTTCAGTGGCGACAACATCGAGATCCCCGTCAATCCGGCGGCCAAGACGGTGAGCAACTGCTACCTGCTCGGGCAGGTGGCGAACGGCGACTACCAGCGGATCGACGACCCGCCGGTCGGCAGCAGCACCCATGGGTATCGGTGCGACTACGCCTACATCACACCGCCGGGCAGTTGATGGCTCGGTGTAGGTCTGCGGGGGCGGGCGTCGGCATCCCGGCCATGCCGGCCTGAAGCGGAGGAGTGAGATGGAGACCAACGACATGGTGATGGTGAGCGTGGACGACCATGTCGTCGAGCCCCCCGACCTGTTCGACGGCCATCTGCCGGCCAGGTATGCGGACCTGGCACCCAAATTCATCACCAACGAGGACGGCACCAACGCCTGGCTGTACGAGGGGAAGTACCTACCGAATGTGGCTCTCAACGCCGTGGCGGGCCGCCCCCGCGAGGAGTACGGCATCGAGCCCACCTCATTCGAACAACTGCGACCGGGCTGCTATGACATCGACGAACGGGTGACGGACATGAACGCCAACGGGGTGCTCGGGTCGCTGTGCTTCCCGTCGTTTCCCCAGTTCTGCGGACAGACCTTCGCCCGCACCAAGGACAAGCAAGTGGCGCTGGCCATGGTTCAAGCGTACAACGACTGGCACATCGACGAGTGGTGTGGCGCCCACCCCGGGCGCTTCATCCCCTGCCCCCTGCCTGCCATCTGGGATCCGCAGGTGCTGGCGGGGGAGATCCGCCGCACTGCGGCCAAAGGGGCTCACGCGGTGACCTTCTCGGAGAACCCTTCCAAACTCGGCTGGCCCAGCATCCATTCCGACTATTGGGACCCGTTCTGGAAGGCCTGCTGTGACGAGGCGGTGGTGGTGTGCATGCACATCGGATCGTCCTCGCAGATCGTGGTCACCTCGCCGGACGCCCCTATCGACTGCCTGATCACACTGACCCCCATCAATATCGTGCAAGCTGCCGCCGATCTGGTGTGGTCGCCGGTGCTGCGGAAATTTCCCGACCTGAAGGTGGCCCTCTCCGAGGGGGGCATCGGCTGGGTTCCCTACTTCCTCGAGCGGATCGATTACAACTACGACCGTCACCGCGCCTGGACCGGTCAGGACTTCGGCGACCAACTCCCGAGCCAGGTCTTCAACCAGCACGTCCTGACCTGCTTCATCGACGATCGGTTCGGCGTAGCCAGCCGCGGGTTCCTCGACATGGACAACGTGATGTGGGAGTGCGACTATCCCCATTCCGATTCGACCTGGCCCACAGCTCCCGAGTCGCTTCTGAAAGGCATGGATGGCGTCTCCGACGGCGACATCGACCGGATGACCCACCTGAATGCCATGCGCCACTTCCACTACGACCCGTTCACCGCGCTCGGGGGCAAGGAGCGCTGCACCGTTGGTGCCCTTCGGGCCCTGGCCGCAGGCCACGATGTCTCGATCAAGGCAAGGAACATCGCCGGCATCGGCAAGGCGGGAAACAAGGCGGTCGATCTGGTGTCCGGCCTGAGCGGGCGGCGCTGAGAGCCGGGGAACATCCGGTAACCGTCAAGATCATTCACAGAAGGGCGTAGCACGATCAACGAAACCTGTATGGCAGCCTCCATTGTCCACACCCCGGACCGTCGGTGACCGATCGGTCGTCGCATGTGGTGCACCCGGAGGACGAGGCTCGTCACCCCGCGGGGTCCGAGCAGCTCTGGGGGGAGTCCTACTACATGGACTTCGTCACCGACGACGCCTCGTTGGGGGGGTATGTCCGAGTCGGGTGGTATCCCACACTGGGTGTGGTGTGGTTCACAGTGGCGGTCGTCGAGCCGGGGAGACCGACCATCATGGTCGTCTCCTTCGATGTCCCAGCCGGTGATGGTTCGGCCACCTCAGCCGTCGGCCTGAGCTACTCGGTCGACGTCCGACTCGAGTCGCCGGTCGATGCGCTCCGGGTGGAGGCCGAAGCCGTCGGAGAGTCCTTCGTCGACGTCGCCGCCGTCTATCGGGGAGAGAAAGGCGAGCCGGTCGGGATCGGTCTGGACCTGTTGTGGCGGACGGACGGATCGCCTTTCCACTACGCCGACATGACCCGGTACGAGATCCCGTGCCTGGTGGAGGGCACGCTCCGGCTGGGCAACCGGGAGGTAGCCGTTCGCGGTCAAGGACAGCGGGACCATTCGTGGGGAGTACGCGACTGGTGGGAGTTCGGCTGGTGCTGGAGCTCGGCACGGCTCTCCGACGGCACCCGGGTGCACGCCGTTGACGCCAGAATTCCCGGTCTCGACCTGGCCTTCGGCTACGTGCAGGATCCATCGGGGTCACTGGCGGTCGTCACCTCTGCCGACATCTCCGAACAGCTCGGACCGGAGGGATTTCCGATCCGGGGCAGAGCGATCCTGAACGGCGGCCTGCTCGACCTCGACATCGAGCCTCTCGGCTTCGGCCCGCTGCTGCTCACCTCACCCGACGGTCGAACCAGCCGGTTCCCGCGGGCCATGGCTCGATTCACGGAGCGGAGTGGTCGAACCGGGCTGGGCTGGATCGAGTGGAACCAACCACAACCGTGTTGACGCCGCCGGTTCATCGGGCCGCACATCGCCAGCCGGCGGGCCATGCCCGTTCGCCGGACCGGGGCTTCCGCAGGAGGACATCCGTTACCTGCCGAATCCCGGTTGACTGTCGGATCCCGGTCGGCTGTCGGATCCCGGTCGACCGCCGGATCCCGGTTGCCGGCCGAATGTCGGTCGGCTATACATTCTACTGATTATGTAAAGCCAGGGCCGGGCGTCACCGGATGGCCGCATGAACCGGAGACGCCGCCAGACCACGACTGCGGCCACCCCTAGACCTCGAGGAGGACAGGTGGAGACGATGGATCCGACCCGGGCCCGTGTACTGGTGACTGCGGCCGCCTATGCCGATCCGGTGACCTGGCACGCCGAAGTTGCCGAACTGCGACGGCAGTCCCCGGTGTGGCGCGTCGAGCTTCCTCAGAGCACACCGTTCGTGGCCGTGCTCGGGCAACCAGAGGTCATGGAAGTCGAACGAAACTCTGAGGTCTTCACCAATGCCCCGCTACCCGCCTACATCCCGGTACGACCGTCGATGGACGACCCCGGCGACTCCTCGTTGCCGGTGAACACCCTCATCCAGATGGACGGGGACGAGCACCGGAGCCGGCGGGCACTCGTCAATGAATGGTTCAAGCCGAAGGCAATTCGGGGACTTGCCGAGAATGTCCAGGCCCAGGCCCGTCAGGCCGTCGACGAGATGGAGGCCCTCGGGGGGTCGTGCGACTTCGCCCAGGATGTGGCGATGAACTTCCCGTTGCGGGTCATCCTCGAGATCCTCGGCCTGCCCCAGGAGGATTTCCCGTTGATGTTGCGCCTGACTCAAGAGCTCTTCGGCGGACAAGATCCTGACTTCGCCCGAATAGCCGGTGAGGAACAGTCGCTGGCTGTGATCATGGAGGTGGTCGAACTGTTCACCGGGTTGAACGCCGAACGCCGACGCCAACCGGCCAACGACCTGGCCACCGTGATCGCCAACGGGCGGATCGACGGAATGCCGCTCGAGGACATCGACACCTACGGGTACTATCTGATCGTGGCGACGGCGGGGCATGACACCACGTCGAGCGCCATCGCCGGAGGGATGCAGGCGCTCATCGAAACTCCCGACCAGCTGGCTGTGCTCCAGACGGATCCGCAGCTGATCGACCGGGCGGCGGACGAAATTGTCCGCTGGGTCAGCCCGGTCAAGCACTTCATGAGGTCCGCCCGCGAGGACTACACGCTGTCGACCGGTGACGTGATCGAACGGGCCGACTGGCTGTTCCTGTCCTATCCGTCGGCGAATCGGGATGAACGGGTGTTCGCCGAGCCGTACCGGTTCGACGTCACCAGGACTGATGCCGAGCACCACCTGGGGTTTGGCTTCGGCCGCCACTTCTGCCTGGGCGCCCACCTGGCTCGGCTGGAGATCCGGGCGTTCTTCAAGGAATTGCTCGGGCGTCTCGACCACATCGAATTCGCCGGCGACGTCGAGAGCACGGCAGCGACACTGGTCAGCGGGCCGAAGAGGTTGCCGGTCACCTACCGATTCTGATGAGGGTACGGATGGCCGTCGACCCCGATTCGCCCGAGGGCCGGAGATAGCCCGGTGCGGACCCACGGGTGGGGCGGAAACAGCCCGGCCAGCGACGAGGAAGCCATCGCCCGCATCCTCAGTGCCACTCGCCGGTGCATCGACACCAAGGGCGCCGCGGCCACGATCACGGACGTGGCCGCGCTGCTGTGCGTCACCCGGCCGACCATCTACCGCTACTTCGCCAGCACCGACGATCTGCTGCGGGCCACGGCCATCGATGCGGCCGGGGAATTCATGGAGCGGCTCACCTCCCACATCGCCGACATCCGGGATCCCGCCACTGCCATTGTCGAGTTGGTGGCCTATACGCTCGAGTGCCTCCCATCCGAGAGATACATCGGACTGCTCCTGGCCGCGGATCGAGTCGGAACCTTCGCCCCGGGGGTGACGTCGTCGACCGCCATGGCCTTCGGTCACTCATTGATCCGTGGCGTCAACGTCGACTGGGAATCTGCCGGACTCGACGCTCCGCTACTCGACGAGTGGGTCGAACACCTTCTGCGCATCCTCCAGTCGCTCCTCCTCGACCCCGGGCGACCGCCGCGAACCGGCGCCGGTCTGCGTCAGTGCCTTGCCCGGTGGGTGCTTCCCGTCCCTGCCGCTGCCTTGATCGCGCTGCCCCAGTCCTCGGGTCCTTCACCCCCTGGGAGATGCACGCCGGCGGTGGACGAGGACACCACCTCCCTCGGGACCTGACCGCTCAGGAGAGGGGGATGGCCGGATGGGGCGGTGTCCGGCATCACGGATGGCATGACCCCGCCGGCGCTCCGGCGGGGTCTTGATGCCAGACGGTGGATCGCTCCCGACCGGGTCCGGGGAGGCGGTTCCGACGACCGCCGGGGACCCGTCGACTACTACTACTAGATGGCGTATTTGGAGCCCGCCAGGAGCTTGACGGTCTTGGCCGTGGTGTTGAGGCAGACGACAGCCCCACCGGTCTGGCCGTAGAGCGCCGTGGCCGTCCCGCCCGTTTTGGCCGTGGTGCCGACCTTGGCGACTTCGGTGACCTGCTCCAGGCCCTTCGCGCACTTGTTGCCCGCCGCCCCGGACTTCAAGAGGGTTTCACTGAACTTGACGATGGTGGTCTTGCCCGAGTGCCACTTGGTGGTACTGGTGGCCACGGTCCCCATGCCCGACCCTCCGGTGACACTGGTGTCGTTGCAACCGGTGAGGGTGATCTTGGTCTCGCTGCCACTCAGGCCGGTGCAGGTCACACTGGGCTTGGTCGACGCCGCGAACGCACTTCCACCCGACACCCCTACGAGCACGGTCGCCGGCAGAGCCAGTGATGCCGAGAGAAGCAGACCAGTAACGAGCCGTTGACGCATGAAGTCCCCCTTGGAGTGAGTCGTGGGGCCCGCCGATCGACGGGCCTTGTGAACCGCGCAGCCGTTCCTTGGAAATTCGTTGTACCACGGCGCCCCCGATCTGGCAAGCATTCATCTAGATAATTCTTACCTTTATACAATTCGGGCGCCGTTCCCCCGTGGGACAGGCAGGCAGTTGTCGGACGGGCCGTCGACCGGGGCACGTTGCCCGATCCCCGCCCAGGTGAAACTATCTAGAGGATTCGGAGTAGGATCACGCCAGCAGACATGTCCGCCCGGGCCGGCGGCCTGAGGAGCAACGCCCACATGAAGATACCGTTCACCTGGAAACCGACGGGCTGGTACATGATCGGCTGGTCCCCGGAGTTTCCCGCCGGCGAGGTGCGGCCCCTTCGTTATTTCGGGGAGGATCTGGTCGCCTTCCGCACGGGAGACGGTGAGCTCGCCGTCCTCGATGCTCACTGCCCCCATCTGGGTGCCCATCTGGGGTACGGCGGGCGGGTGAAGGGCGATTGCGTCGAGTGCCCATTCCACGGCTGGGGGTGGAATGCCGACGGGACCAACCGGTACATCCCTTACGAGGACCAGCCCAACCGCTCCAAGCGACTGCGGGTGTGGCCGATTCGGGAGCAGCACGGATGTGTCTTCATGTGGCAGCAGCCCCATGGGGGGGCTCCGCGGTGGGAGTTGCCCGACATCTTCGCCGCCTTCCCCGACCAACCCCAGGACCCGGCCGGCTACTACCGGCCCTATCCTGAACTGTCCACCCGGTACGAGCGGGAGCCGGTCCATCCGCAACTCCCGGCAGAGAACGCGCCCGATAGCGTCCATTTCCGGTATGTGCACCGGGCAACGGTGACCCCGAAGCTGCTGAGGTGGGAGATGGTGGATCAGGAGTGGCGGTTCCTGACCGGATGGCCGGACGGTCGGAGCGGGGATCCGGACGCCATGGCCCTCCGCATCCACAGCGTTCTCTTCGGGCTCGGTGGCGCCATGAGCGTCTTCGAGGGCTCATCGAATTACCGACTCGTCTTCGCCACCACCCCCGTCGAGGACGGATGCTCGGACCTGTTCTACTCCATCTGGTGGCCACGTTCCCCGGGCGACGACTCCGAGGTGCCTCCTCCTGATCTGAGGGAGTACGTCGAAAAGGAGTTTCTGGTCGCCCTGGCTGACGACCTGGAGATCTGGCGCCATCAGGAGTACGTCGAACACCCGGCGCTGGCCAGGCAAGACGCGCGACCCTATGCCGCTCTCCGGAAATGGGCGCGGCAGTTCTACGAGATCGGCCCTACCGGCGAGTGACACGAGGCCGGTGAGGAAGCCCGCGCTATGGATCTGAACCTCACTTCCGAAGAGGAGCAGCTGGTCGGCGCGGTCCGGAGTCTCCTGCTGAAGAATTCCTCGGGCGACCGGATCAGAGCCGCGGAGAACACCGGCTTCGATCCCGATCTGTGGACGGTCCTCCGTGGGATCGGGGTCCCCTCCATGGCTGCCGCCGACGAGCACTCGGGAGCGGCCACGCTGTTCCAGCTGGCCTTGGTGGCCGAGCAGTGCGGCGCCTCCCTGGCGTCAGCACCGGTGCTGGAGGGGATGGTGGCCACCCGGTTGCTCGACCGCTGCGGCGATCGGGGACGTGAGCTGCTCGAGTCAGTGGGTGCCGGCGACGTGATAGCCACCGTGTCGTTCGGGGCTCCGGCACCTCGTGGGCCCGTCCTGGTGTCGGCCGGGGCCATCGCCCACCTGGTGTTGGCGCTGGTCGGAGAGGACCTGGTCGCCGTTCGGTCCAAACCACCGGGCCAACGGGTCGACAACCTCGGGAACCTTCCCCTGGCCTTCTGGGAGCCGGGCGAGGGCGCCCGGGTCGTCCTGGCCAGCGGCCCGCCGGCCCGGTCCGCCTTCGCGTCCGCCGGAACCGACTGGAAGGTCCTCTCCGCCGCCCAGCTCGTCGGTGTGGGTGCCGGCGCCCTCCGCCTGGGCGTGGACTACGTGAAGTCCCGGGAGGTGTTCGGAGCCCCGATCGCCACCTTCCAGACCGTTGCTCATCGATTGGCAGACGACGCCACCGGCATCGACGGAGCCCGTCTTCTGGCCTACAAAGCCGCATGGGCCATCGATGGCGGCCACCAGGAAGGCCCGGCCCTGGCCTCGATGGCCTGGTTGTTCGCGTCGGAGACAGCGCTGGACGTCGCTCGGGACTCCCTCCATTTCCACGGCGGCTACGGCTTCACCTCGGAGTACGACATCCAGCTCTACTTCCGCCGGGCCAAGGCCTATTCACTCCTGTGGGGCGATCCGAAGAGTGAGTTCAAGAGACTCGCCGGCCTTCTGTTCACGACCGTGGACGAGGACAAGTGAACTTCGACATCGACGATGCCAACCCGGGCTTCAGGCAGGACGTCTCCGCGTTTCTGGATGAGTTCGTCACCCCTGAGCTGTTCCAACGGTGCCGGCGGACCGGCACCCTCCATGACTGGGATCTCCACCGCGCCCTCGCCGCCCGCGGCTGGTACGCGGGCGGATGGCCGGTGGAGTACGGAGGTCGGGGCGAGGAAGGCTCGTCCGAGATGCTCATCCTCTCCGACGAGCTGGAGCGTCGGGGCATCCCCGCCGATGGCCTCGGCATGACCATGCTCGTCGCCAAGGTGATCGAGCGGGCCGGATCCGAGCCGCTGAAGCGGGCGATCCTTCCCCGTGTCCTGGCCGGGGAGATCGTCATCTGCCTCGGGTACACCGAGTCGCACGGAGGTTCGGACGTGGCCGCGGCCAAGACCACCGCGGTGAGGGATGGTGGCGACTGGGTGATCAACGGCCACAAGATGTTCACCACGCTGGCCCACGAAGCCGAGTACGTCTTTCTCCTCACCCGGACCAATCCGGAGGCTCCGAAGCACCGGGGTCTGACCATGTTCCTGGTGCCGCTCGATGTCCCCGGGGTCGAGGTACAGCCGGTGTGGACCATCGGGGATGTGCGTACCAACGCGACCTACTACAACGAAGTGGTCGTCCCCGACTCCGCCCGCGTCGGGGAGGTCGATGGCGGCTGGAGCGTGATGGGCATCGCCCTCATGTTCGAGCGGACCGACGGAGGGGCCAACGCCCGCCTCCTCGATGACGCCGTCCGAGCTGCGCGTTCGGTGGTCACCGCTGACGGGACCAACCTCCTCGAGGATCAGGCGGTGCGCGAGCGGTTGGCCCGGCTGGCCATCGAGCGGGAGGTGTCGACACTGCTCCGGCTGCGCAGCAAGTGGACCGATACCCAGGGTTCGCGGTCCATGGTCGAGGGATCGATGTTCAAGCTCTTCTCGGCCGAATCGCAGGTACGGGCGGCCAGTGACCTGCTCGACATATTCGGACCGCTGGGGCTCGTGGAGGCCGGAGACCCCGCGGCGCCCGGTTCCGGGGAGTTCGGCCACGAGTTCCGCCATTCCATCGTCCTGCCGATCTATGGCGGGTCGAGCGAGGTGCAGAGGCGGATCATTGCCGAGCGCGGCCTTGGCCTACCCCGCTCCGACCGATGAACGGCGCGACGGGTCGTCCGTCCGGGGATGCGTAGTTGCCCATCCAATATATATAGATATATGATGCCCGTGGGTTTGACGTAGCCAGCGGGTCGGCCCGGTTCCCCCGGGGCGGGTCCGTACGTCGGGCGCGTCCCCCACGCGCGCGACGTTGCGTCAACCCACCTTTCGACCATAGAGGCGCCCCGTCAGCGACCTCTGAACTCAGGCCGTCGCTTTTCGCGGAAGGCGGTGAAGGCTTCGGCGATGTCCTTGGTGTTGAGGTTGACATTCTGGGCGATGGCCTCGGTCTCGAGGGCGCCGGCCAGTGAGGTGGAGGCGGCGTTGTCGAGCATGCGCTTGGTCATCGACAGAGCCAGCGGTGGCCCGCCGGCGATGCGCTCGACCACGGCATCCACGGCGGCGTCGAGGTCCTCGGCGGGGAGAACTGCGTTGACGAAGCCCATCTCTTGGGCGCGGGCGGCGGTCAGCATCTCTGCCGTGAGTGACAGCTCCTTGGCCCGGTGAACGCCGATGCGCTGGACCAGCAGCCAGGATGTGCCGAAGTCGAGTGAGAGTCCGAGCTTGGCGAAGACGGCGCTGAACCGCGACCGGTCCGAGCACCACAGCAGGTCACCGGCCAGAGCCAGACCGAATCCGGCGCCGACGGAAACGCCGTCGACTTTGACCACCACAGGGATCGGGCAGTCGTGAACGGCCATGACGCAGTCCCCCAGGAGGCGCATGGCCGTCAGATGGCTCCCCGGGAACCCCTGGCCCCCGGAGGAGGTGACCACGTCGGCACCGGAGCAGAAATCCTCGTTGGCACCGCTGAGGACGACGACCCTGGCGTCCGATGCACCGATCTCGCGAAAGGCGTCACGGATCGCCAGCCACATGTCCATGGAACAGGCATTGCGGGTCCCCGGCCGATCCAAGGTGACGGTGGCGACGTTACCGTCACGTCCCACCTTGACGAATTCGCTGGCCATGGTCTCCTCCTCGGCGGCCTCGCAGTGAGGCGTCACCAATACATCTAAAGGTATCAAACAAAGGCGGGCCGAGCGTGTAGCTGCCACGGATCACGCCTCCGCCGGGATTCCCAAGGAGCCTTGTCCCCATCCGGCGATCCGCCAGCCGGATCGCCCTGGTCGGTCGATGCCAGGGACGGGGCTAGGGGAGGCGGAAGGCCGATCAAGCCGGTCCGACCCGGTCCATCCTCCTCAGCGCCTCTCCGAACGGGACTCCCTTGTCGGGGAGGATATCCCTGGGGAGCCCCAGTGACCGCTCGGCCACGATGTTGCGCTGGATCTCATCGGTGCCACCGTAGATCGAAGATGCGGGAGCGAACACGAAGGCGTTGTTGAATCGGCCACCCTCGACACCGTCAGGAGCGCTGAGCATTCCGTCGGCTCCGAGGATGTCGAGCGCGATCGACGCTGAGAGTTTCATGACGCGGGTCTGGGCGATCTTGCCGATGAGCGCCACTCCCTGGCCACCACCCTTGGCTGCCTCCGCTTTTCCCCGCAGCGCGTTCCATCGGCCGGTCTCCGCATAGGCGATGAGTCGGGCCAGGTTCTGGCGAAGCAGAGGATCATCCGTGCGAGATGCAGAACGGGCCAAGTCGAGCAGTTCGGGGATCGAGATGGTCAGTGTCCCCCCGGGGACCGGGTCCAGGGCGGCGTCACCGGCCCGTCGGCCCAGCATCCCGCCCTTGGGGCCGGGCTCCGGAAAGCCGGCGTGGTCGCCGCCGGCACCAATTCCCGTGCGTTCGAAGTGAAGGGTGGTTTGGGTCACGGCCCATCCGTTCCCCTCGCCGCCGATGAGGTCGGCATGAGGGCAGACGGGGCCGTCCAGGAACACCTCGTTGAACACCGACTCGCCCGTCATCTCGCGGAGGGGTCGGATGGTCACCCCGGGTTGATCCAGCTTGAACGCGAACCACGAGATGCCGGCATGCTTGGGGACGGAGAAGTCGGTGCGGGCCAGGAGCATCCCGTAGTCGGCCCGGAGGGCGGTGCTGCTCCACACCTTTTGACCGGTGATCACCCAATGATCGCCGTCACGTTCAGCCCGCGTGGTCAGCCCGGCCAGGTCCGAACCTGCTCCGGGCTCGCTGAAGAGCTGGCACCAGCCGACCTGACCCTCCAGGATGGGTGGGACGAATCGTGCGATCTGGTCGGGCGTTCCGTGGGTGAGGATGGTGGGTGCGGCCATGAGCAGGCCCAATCCGCCCGGAGGGCGGAGCGCCCCATGGGCACTGAACGCCGCCCGCACCGTCGCCGGGGACCGGCGGGGGAGATCTCTTCCTCCCTGTTCGGCGGTGAAATGGGGTGCGGCCCAACCGGCCTTGGCCACCGTCTTCCACCATGCATCGACGGTCAGGTCCGGATCCCAGTTCTGCTCCAACCATGCTGAGACCTCGTTCCACAGCGGGGAAGGCGCACCGTCGAGTGGAACCGCGGCGCCGGAGTCGGTCACGGACGTGCCGCTCCGAGCAACTCCAGGCAGTTGTCCCTCATGATCTTGCCGACCTCGTCGTCGTCGAAGGCCGAGAGCTCCTTGGTGAAGTCGGTCGGACGGGCCAGGCCCTCGCCGTGAGGCCAGTCCGATCCGAAGAGGATGCGGTCGACGCCGATCAGATCGGCCAGGGCCCTCATGTCCTCCTCGCAGTAAGGCGTGACCCACAGGTGGCGGCGCAGCACATCGAGGGGATCCTCGGGGAACTCCCACGGGGTCTGGTTGGCCTGCTTGCGCAGGCGCTTCACCAGTGTGTGAATCCAATCGGAGCCGTTCTCGATGCTGGCCACCCGAAGCGCGGGATGCCGGGCGAAGACGCCGTCGATGATCATGCAGGCCATCGTGTCGTGGATGGCTCTGTCGGATACGAGAACGCTGCTCAGCGCATTTCCGGTTCCGAAGCCGAAGGTGCTGCGGCCCCCCCAGGGGGCTGCGAAACGGTTGTATCCGCTGTCGCCCAGATGGAATGCCACCGGCACCGATGCCTCGGCCAGCCTGGCCCAGACGGGATCGTGCACCTTGTGGCCGAGCGATCGTGAGCTCCCGTTCGGTCCCGGGACCGGAGCCGGTCGGATATGGACGATCCGTGCACCCCGTTCGATCAACCGGTCGAGCTCCGCGACGGCTTCATCCGGATCGGCCAGCGAGAGCATGGGAACGGCCACGAGCCGGTCGCGATAGTTGTAGCCCCAGTCGTCCTCGAGCCACCGGTTGAAGGCGGCCAGGCTGGCCATGGTGGCCGGGACATCGTCGGTGAGTGCCTGTTCCACGCCGCAGCCGAGGGTGGGAAAGAGGAGAAGTGCATCGAGACCCTGCTCCTCCGCCACTTCGACCCGCTCGTCGCGGTCACGGTATTCGGCTTTCATCGGCTCGACCTGCATGAGGCTGGCCGGGTCCACGCCTTCGGGGATCTGGCCCCGGAAGAGCGGATCGAGGCAGCCGGGGACGATGATCGGGTCGAAGGTGGGGTTGGGGACGAACCGGTTGACCCGACCACCGATGAGGAGCTCGACGCGCTTGCCATCCCGGACCGGGCGCACCCCTCGGGTCCTGAACTTCTTGTCGAGGTGACGCGTGAACGCATCCAGGGGTTCGTAGTAGTGGTTGTCCGCATCAACTGGCTTGGGCTCCATGGCCGTACCTGCTTACTCGATCGTGAGACGTACCCGATAGTGAGACTTTCCGATATGGAACTATAACCCTTCCCGAGCGGGTCGGACCGGGGTCAGCCGGTTATTGGCGGAAGAAGAAGGTCCTGGCATTGCCGATGAGCCAGGCATCGCGGACCTCGTCCGTGAGTGGCAGTTTGGCGGCCTCCCCGAGGCATCGCTCCATGGAGAGCACGGGATAGTCGGAGGCGAAGATGATGCGGTCCTTCCCCCGCGTCGACATGTAGTGCAGCAACGACTCGGGGAGGCGCTTCGGGGACCACGCCGATGTCATCAGTCGTAGATTTCCGTATTTGAGCATCAGCCGAATGGCGGTTTCCCACCAGGGGTCGGCACCGTGGATCATGCACAGCTTCAGCTCCGGGAACCTCACGCACACTCGATCCAGATGGATGGGGTTCTGCGCTTCGCCCGGGATCGGCGGACCCGGGAGACCCGTGTTCATGCACAGCGGTAGGTCGAGCTCGCAGCACTTGGCGTAGAGCGGGTAGTAGACGGCGTCACTGGGCGGGTACATGCCGTCGCCCCAAAAGCTGGGGCCCACGGTTGCGTAGGCGACGGGGTTGTCGGCCACGAAGGACTGGAGGGAGCGGAGCGTCTTCATGGGCCGCAACAGGTTGAAGCCGCCGACCCCGAGGGCGAATCGATCGGGCCGCTCAGCGGCGAACCGCTGGCCACGATCACCGTCCGAGGAGACCTTGGTCAGCAGGATGGCGCGCTCGACACCGTTGGCATCCATGTCGTCGATCAGCTCCGGTAGCTCCGGGCTCTTGAGGAAGGAGGATCCGGCCTTGAAATAGTCCTCCTTCACCCGGATCATCCATTCGGGCTGCTTGAGGTCGCCCATGTCGACGTTCACCAAGCAATCGATCGCAGCACTCATCAGGTCTCCAGGCGTCTGGGCCGTCCCGGGCAGGACTAGCCTCGGAAAGTCCTACACGCATATCATGAAAGTCTCACTTCCTCAAAGGGGGACGGAGAGTGACCACCATGTTCAGTCCCGACCGGATCGGCAGGTCTTCACCGCCGCAGGCGGCTCGATGAGCGCATCCAGCGGCCCCCGCCGCGGAATCGAGCTGTACGGTCCCGAAGACGCCCGGCCTCTTGCGGACACCGGCATGATGTCCATGCCCACGGTCGAGCCCGCGGCGGACGAACAGCTCATGGAATGGGCCATGTCATCGGGCCACGTGGTGAAGACCCTCTTCGAACAGAGCGGCCGGAACGGAATGAGCTTGGTCTGGTCGTGGTTCGGACCGGGCTACGCACTGCCTCGCCACTCCCACAGTGCGGACTGCCTGTACTACGTACTGAAGGGCGAGGTGCTCCTCGGGCGGAGGACGATCGCAGCCGGTGGAGGGTTCTTCGTGCCCGAGGATGCGCCGTATGCCTACAGCGCCGGGGCGGAGGGGGTGGAGGTGCTCGAGTTCCGAGGTGTGAGCTCGTTCGACATGAAGATCACCGAGAGTCTCGACCGGTGGGAGAAGATCGCCTCCATCGTCCGCCAGAACAACGACACCTGGAAGCTGCTCCAACAAGATGTCTGAGCCTTCCGGACCGTCCGATCACGGGCCGAAGGTGGCCTTGGTCACCGGTGGAGCGTCGGGGATCGGATTGGCGGCGACCAGGCGCTTCGTCAAGGACGGGTGCGTAGTCGTCGTCGGAGATGTGGACGAAAAGACACTGGGGTCGGTCGAGGAGGAGCTGGGCGGTGCGGTACGCACCACCCGATGCGACGTGTCGGTCGAAGCCGATGTGGAGTCACTGGCGGACCTGGCCGTGGGACAGTTCGGACGGCTGGACATCGCATTCGCCAATGCCGGCATCGGCTCCAACGCACTGGTGGCCGACGCCCGGTTGGAGGAGTGGACCAAGGTCCTGCAGGTGAATCTGGTCGGAAGCTTTCTCACCGTCAAGCACGGGCCCGACGGATGGGCCGGGGCGGCTCGATTGTGGTCAACGCCAGTCTCAATGCCGTGCAGGCCGGGTCGGGGATGAGCGCCTACTGTGCGTCCAAGGCCGGGGTCAAAATGCTGGTCGAGGTGTCCGCACTCGAGTTGGGGCCCCTTGGGATCCGGGTGAACGCCATCGCCCCGGGCCTGGTGCGCACGTCGCTCACCGAGGCCATGTGGTCGCTGCCGCCGGTGGTCGACGAGTTTCGCGAGAACACCCCCCTGGATCGCTATGCCGATCCGGAGGAGATCGCCAATCTGGTCGCCTTCCTGGGCTCGGACGAAGCCTCGTTCATCACCGGGTCGTTCCATCTCATCGACGGTGGGGCCCACACCATGCGCTACCCGGACATTCCGGCCCGGATCGCCGAAGCGTCGGGCTCCTGACGGCTCGGCCCGGAACGGCCCTGCTCGACCGGCCGTTTTCGCCGGACAACCCGCCCCGCTCGTCTTCCGCTCTCCATTGGGGATGGAAATATCTAAAGGATGGGTACTAGTGTGGGGCAGTTGAGGTGAAGGAATCGAGAGGATCGTATCGGTGAGCGAAGGAAGCGTGTTGATTGACCTGGATCGGGACGCCAGGATCGGTCGGATCACCCTGAACAATCCTGCCAGGCGGAACTCCTATGACCCGGCGATGCGGGACCGGCTCGGTCAGTACCTCGATGAACTGGCTCTGGACGACGACATCAGCGTCGTCCTCCTGCGCGGCGAGGGGGGCGTGTTCAGCGCCGGCGCAGACATGGACAACGCGTACTCCTGGTATGAGAAGGACGGCTCTCCCAATGGGGCTCGGAAACGGCCGAGCCAGCGGCGACGCCTCTCGGTCGACCGGAAGACGTTCAGCTTCTACCACAACTTCTTGGGCTACCCGAAGGCCACGGTGGCCGAGGTGAGGGGCTTCGCCCTGGGCGGAGGATTCGAGCTCGCCCTGATGGCCGACATCTCGGTGGTGGCCGACCAGGCCAAGGTGGGCATGCCGGCCACCCGGTTCCTCGGACCGGCCCTCGGGTCCCTGCACATGTTCTTCTACCGGTTGGGGCCCACCTTGGCCCGCCGGATGCTCCTCACCGGCGATACCGTCTGCGCCTCGGAGCTCGCCCACCTTTCCGTCTTCACCGAGGTGGTGGACGATGCACTGGTCGAGGACCGTGCCGACTGGTGGGCGAGGAAGGTGGCAAGGATGCCGGCCGACGGAATCGTCATGGCCAAGGAGGCGTTCCGGCTGGTCGAGCAGTCACAGGCCTATCAGGGGGAGGAGGTCACCAGCTACCTCGTTCACGCGTTCGGGACCAATCTCCAATTCGGCGAGGACGAGTTCAACTTCGTCAAGGCCCGGGCCGAGCACGGAACCAAGCGGGCCTTTGAACTGCGTGACCAGCACTTCGACGTCCTCGAACCCTGAGCCGTCCGACCGTGCAACGGTGATGTCCCGGTGATCCGATGACCTCTCAGAGCGGGCGACGGAGTCGATGGGTGCGCTGATCCGCGATCACGAGGAGACGGCCCGCACGCTGACCTCGTGGCTGACCACCTCCGTGGGATGCCAGTGCGTGGTGGTGGATCAGGTGACGATCCCTCGATCGACCGGGTGGTCGAATGAGACGATCCTGTTCGACGCGGCATGGATTGAGCAGGGCGCACTTGAACGGCATCAGCTGGTGGCCCGGATCGCACCTCGGGAACACCAGGTCTTCATGGATCAGACCTTCGGCCGACAGTTTGCCGTCATGCGGGCCTTGTCGCACACCACGGTCGCCGTTCCGGGAGCCTACTGGTACGAGGAGGATCCCTCCTGGTTCGGGAGCCCGTTCTGGATCGTCGAGCAGATCTCCGGTGACATCCCTTCCGACGCTCCTCCCTACGCGGGCAGCGGGTGGTTGAAGGAAGCCTCGCCCCGCCAACAGAGTCAGGCGTGGTGGAGCGGCATCGACGCCCTGATCGGCATCCATTCGCTCCATGTCGAATCAGTGGACCTCCCCGAGGGCACGTTCTCGCCGATCGAGGGAGCTGTCGATTGGCACCTCGACCACTACGAGCGGTACCTCCGTTGGGCCGAGGACGGCCAGCCCCATCCTCTCGCCCGCCGGGCACTCGACCGACTTCGGCGAGATGCGCCCCCGCCCCCCGAGCACGGGGCCACCATCACCTGGGGCGATGCCCGGCTGAGCAACCTCATCTACCGAGAGTTCGGGGTGGTGGGCGTGCTCGACTGGGAGATGACGGCCCTGGGAGATCCGCTACTCGACCTCGGCTGGTGGTTGTTCTCCGACGAGACGCTGACCACCGGTTCGGGATGTCGCCGGCTGCCGGGGTTCCCTTCCTCGTCGGAGACGGCAGGGTACTGGGGAGATCGGACAGGTCGGTCGACCGACGCGCTGGACTACTTCGTGCTCTTCGCCGGCTTGCGATTTACCGTCATCATGCTCCGCCTGGGAAAGCTGCTCGCCAACATGGGACTGGTGCCCGGATCGTTCGCCCATGACAACTTCGTGAGCTCGGCCCTGGGGGAGCTGCTGGCCGCCTGGTGAGCCGAGCCCACCGGGGTCCGGCCCCTCGCCGACGCCCATCCCACCGCATTCCCCGGTGGAGCGCCCCTCGGGAGATACATATAGACTTTTCGGGGCGTACACGTGCCGGGGACGGAGAGGCGAAGAGACGGATCCGATGGAGTGGTCACTATCCGCAGTACTGGACATCGTGGGCGACGCGGCGCCGGAGCGGGAGATGTTGGTCTGGAAGGACGTCCGCCGCACCTACCGAGAGGTGGCCGACCGAACCCGGGGCCTGGCGGCCTTCCTGACCGCTCACGACCTCGGTATCCATCGCCAGCGCCATGAACTCGAGCGTTGGGAGTGCGGTCAGTCCCCGGTCGCCCTGATCCTCCACAACGGTCCCGAGTACATCGAATCGATGGTGGGCTGCTTCCGGGCCAGGGCGGTGCCGGTCAACATCAACCAGCACTACACGGCGGACGAGATCCGATCGGTGTTGGAGATGGTCGGGGCCGAGGCGGTCATCTACCACCGCTCCTTGGGTCCTCTGGTCACTCGGGCGAGGGGCGACGGCATCCGACTGGCCATCGAGGTCGAGGATGGTTCGGGGGAAGCCGGTGTGCCCGGTCACGTGGGGTATGAGGAGGCAGTGGCCCATCCGCTCCAGACCCTTCCGGTGGCGTCGCCCGACGACCTCTACCTGGTCTGCACCGGAGGGACGACCGGACGTCCCAAGGCCGTGCTGTGGAGGCAGGCGGATGCCTATGTCTCGAGCATGGGCGGGCACAACGAGGGCACGTCCGAGCGGATCGCGGCGACGGCCACATCGGGGTTCGGGACGTGGTTCGCGCCGCCGCCGCTGATGCATGCCGCCGCCCAGTGGACCGTCTTCGCCGGGCTGCTGGGCGGAGCGACCGTCGTCCTGCACGACGACCGGAGGCGGTTCGATGCCGCCTCGATCATCGAGACCGCGGCGAGAGAGCGGGTCAATCTCATGTCGATCGTGGGGGACGCCTACGCCCGGCCCATCGTGGACACGCTGGAACGTCATCCCGTGGACCTCTCCTCCCTCCAGGTCCTGGGCACCGGTGGCGCCATCACCAGTGAGGACGTCAAGCAGGCACTGTTGAAGCTGGTTCCCCATCTGACCATCAGGGACGGCTACGGCTCGTCGGAGACCGGGGGCATGGCCTACGGTTCCTCGACTTCGGGCTCGCCCGCGGTCGGCTTCGTCCCTTCTTCGGGTGCCGTGGTCCTCTCGGATGACAAGACCCGGATACTCGAGCCCGGTGACGACGAAGTGGGATGGACGGCCCGACGGGGACGGGTGCCCCTCGGCTATCTGGGCGATCGCCAGCGGACCGAGGAGACGTTTCCCATCATCGACGGAGTCCGGATGGCCGTGCCCGGTGATCGGGCACGGATCGGGACGGACGGATCGATCCGCATGCTGGGTCGTGATTCCATGGTCGTCAACACCGGAGGCGAGAAGGTGTTCGTCGAGGAAGTCGAAGAGGTGCTGCGGAGCCATCCTGACGTGGCTGACGCGTTGGTGGTCGGACGACCGAGCCGGCGGTTCGGCCAGGAAGTCGTGGCTCTCATCCAGCTCCAGCCGGATGCGAGTGTCGAACCCCACGACCTGCGTGAGTTTGCCACGCTGTCGTTGGCCCGGTTCAAGGCACCGCGCTCGGTGGCTTTTTGCGAGACGGTCCCGCGCCAGGCCAGTGGCAAGCCGGACTACCAGTGGGCACTGGCAATGGCTGCATCCGCGGTTGACGCAACTCGTTGACCACTCATACCCGCCGGTGGCATCTCAGTCCCCGGCCTCCGGCACCCCCATGGCCCGCTCGAGGTTCGCCCACCGCGGGAGCGGTTGAGTAGTCTCGAGGCTGAGTCCGGGGCCAGGTGCATCTTGGTCACACCATGGAGAGGTGGCCGAAGTTTGGCAACGAAGGCAACGCAGCGTGAGAAGCCGCAACAGATCGCCGACGAGATCCGAGCGGCGATCGTTGCCGGCGATCTGTCGGAGGGTGATTCGCTCGGCCATGAGCCAGATCTGGTGCGGCGGTTCGGTGTTTCGCGGCCGTCCCTCAGGGAGGCCCTTCGGATCCTCGAGGCGGAGGGGTTGATCTCCGTGGTCCGGGGAACCCTGGGTGGAGTGGTGGTCCACGAGCCCGATGAGCGCCTCACGGCGAGGACGGCCGCCCTCGTGCTCCAGGCCCGCAATGTCCCGGTGGCCGATGTGCACGCGGCCCGCAGCATCATCGAACCGGTAGCGGCCCGGATCGTGGCCGAAGCGACCTGGCGGGCCTCAGCCGCCAAGGAGCTCCGACGGCTCATCCAGCGGCAGGAGGAAGTGTTCGACGATCCCGAACGGTTCGGGCCGGCCAATGCGGCCTTCCATGAACGGCTGGTGGCCCTGACCAGAAACCAGACGCTGAGCATCGTGGCGGCCATGCTCAACGAAGTCATCGCACAGGCGGTGACGGCCATGGCTCAGACGTCCTCCAATGAGGTCTCGACGGCCACCCGCCGGAGGGGGTTGAGCTCACAGACGAAACTGGTGGAGCTCATCGCCCGGGGGGAGGGTGACGAGGCCGAGCTCCACTGGCGCACCCACCTGAAGGCCGTGGGCCGAATCATGTTCGGCCGGGGCCCGTCGCCGACCATCGACCGGCTGCATCACGGGTAGGGTCCCGCCGGCGACCCTCCTGAGCTGGTCGGCCCGGCCCGGAACGGGCATGGGGCCGGAGTCGGCGTGGGCGGCGGCGCGTGTCCAACAGGGCCCAGCCCCGGTTCGATATATCCTGCAAACGTCCATATCCTGCGAGGAGACACCGTCGAACCATGGAAGCGAACTCCGACACGGGTCGGGCAGTGCCGGACGGTTCGGTGGACGGCTCGGAAGCTGCCGTACCGACCGGCGTGGCCGAAGTTGCGCTGGTGGGCGCTGACCCGGACGAGGAGAGCATAACGGCCGACTGGCAGCGGAGGGTGCTCGGGCGGTCCCTCCGATCCGCCACCAAGAAGTCGATCGATCGAGGGGCCAGTCTCATTCTCACCGCCGCTCATCTTCTGGAGAAATCCAATGGCGAAGGTTTCACGGTGCAGGACGTGGCCGATGAGGCGGGCCAATCCCTCCGAACCCTCTATCTGTACTTCGAAAGCAAGGACGATCTTCTCCTCGCCGTGTTCGAAGAGGCCATGCGAACCTATGCCCGCTTGATCCGCGAGGCCATCGCCGGTCTCGGCGACGAGCTGGAACGCCTCGCCGGAGCCATCCTGGCCGCCGCCCTGATGCCCTCGCATACCAATTCGGGGATCGACGTGGGTCTGGCCCGCCTCCGCCTCCGGCTGGGCGCCTCCACTCCGGAGCTGATCGCCCGGTCGCAGCGGCCGATCGCCAACCTGCTCGTCAAGGTCACCCGCGAGGCGGCCAGGGCGGGCGTCATCAACGGGGTCGACAACGAGGCTGCCGCCTATCTCATCGCGGTCATCAACGCCGGATACGTCACCGGCAGCATGTTGGGAAACGAGTACGAGCTACAGCCGCCTGACCCTCTGAGCCTCACCGCATTCTGTCTCCGGGGACTCGGTGCCACCATTGAAATGACGTGGCTGGAGGCCGTGCACAGGCGACTTCGACTGCCCACCGCGGCGGTCACATTCGAGGGGCGAGGAGCCTGATCTCGGCGACCTGCTGACGTCACCCGACCGCCTGACGTCACCCGAGCGCCTGACGGAGCAGGTGCTGGAGTCCGGCCTTGTCCACCTTTCCGGTCGCCGACATCGGCACATCGGCGGCGGACGTGAGTACGCGCCACACGGTCGGGACCTTGAACGAGCTCAAGCGGTTTCGGGCCTCGTCGAGGAGATCGAGCTCGGCGTCCCCGGCCAGGACCACCGCCGCACCGACCTGGCGCGTGCCGTCCGGTCCTTGCACGTCGGTGACGAAGGCCTGCCGGACCCGGTCGATGGACCTGAGCGCTGCCTCCACCTCGCTCGGGTACACCGTGGCACCCTTCACCTTGAACATGTCGTCGGCCCGGCCGATGGTGAAGAGGAAACCGTCTGCGTCGAGGTGTCCGAGGTCCCCCGTGCGGTAGTAGGTGTCGGGAGTGAACACTTCGCTCCCGTGCCGGCCCCGAATGCCTCGCATCATGTTGGCACCCCGGATGAGGATCTCACCCTCCCGGCCCGGCGGGCACGGCACGCCGGTGTCGGGGGCCATGATACGTACCTCGACACCGGCGAACGGGTGGCCGCAACTCCCCTGAGCACTCGTGGGCAGGTCGCGGTCCAGTCGGGCTCCGCAGTAGGGACCGAAGGACTCCGTCATCCCGAACAGATTGGCCCTGGCTCCGGGACGGGGACGTTGATCGGGCGGCAGCACGGCGGGAAGGCTGCCCGCTCGGAGCGAGCTCAGATCGGCGGTGGCGAAGGCGGGATCGGCGGCGATCCGGGCAGCCTGGTCGGGCCACCCCCGGAACAGGGTCACCCTCTGGCGCTCGAGGAACCGGATCGTGGCCGCCGGCTCCGGAGAGGCTTCGGTCAAGAGGGACGCTCCGGCCACCAGAGCGGTGAGGAGCCCGGCGCCGAATCCTCCCATCCAGAAGAAGGGCATCGGGATGTACAGGCGCTCGCCGTGGCCGACGCAACGCGCCTCGAGGCCGGAGGCCACGGCCCTGAGGGCATTGCCGTGCGTGTGTATCACCCCTTTGGGCGTGCCCCGGCTACCGGAGGTGAACATGATGGCCATGTCGTCCGAAGGTCTCACCGTGGATTCGAGAGCGGCGACGAGCGAAGGTTCGACGCTCGTTTCGGGGATGTCGTCCCACGTCGACAGGTACCGCAGGCCCGGAAGGGCGGTGTGCTGGACTTGTGCCCCCGATCCGGTCACGCCGGGGGCGATGTCCTCCAGATCATCGAGGTAGTGGCGCCCCCGGTGGGTGGCGACGGTCAGCAGGTGGGTCACTGATGACACCTTGAGCTGGGCAAGGAGCTCCGGCGGCCGGAGCAGCGTGCTGAGGGGGACGAGCGCGGCTCCGATGCGCATCACCGCAAACGCGGCGATGGCCCACTCGAGGCTGTTGGGCATGATCAATCCGACGCGGGACCCTTTCTGCACGCCGGTGGCGGCCAGCCGGGCCGCCACCGAGGCGCTGCTGTCGTCGAGGGCTGCATACGACAGTGAACGGTCCTCGGTGATGATGGCTTCGAGCTCAGGATCCTCGGCCCGACGTCGGCCCAGAAGGGCCGGGATCGTCAGCGGATCAGGCATCGTCGAACATGGCCTTCACGGCCTCCATGTCGTGTTTACCGCTCGAGAGGAGGGGGATCTGGTCCTCGGGGATGGCCCGGATCCGTCGGGGCACCTTGTACGCAGACAGTCTTGTCGCCAGTTCCACGCGGATGGCCTCCGGGTCCACCTGGTCCGTCGGTGCCACGATGGCGGCGGCGACAACCTGGCCACGACGGCGGTCGTCGATGCCCACCACGATGGACCGGAACCCGAACTGGTGGGCGATGGCCAGTTCGACCTCCCGCGGCGACACATTGGCTCCTGCCGTCTTGATCATGTCGCCTCGGCGGCCCCTGAAGTACACGAAGCCGTCATCATCGACGGAGACGAGGTCGCCGGTGTGGTGCCAGCCGTCCGCATCGAAGGTCTCGTGCCGCTCGCGGCCGTAGTACCCCTCCATCATGAACGGACCGCGGAGCCACAGTTCGCCCACCTCGCCCACCTCGCCCACCGGGCAGGCCTGTCCGGAATCGGGGTCCACGACCAGGGCATCGAATCCGGGTGCGGGTCGGCCGAACGAGCCGCGTCGACGCTCGGGCTGATCCGATTCGTCCTCGCTCACCAGGCAAACGCTGCCGGTTTCGGTCATGCCCAACATGGCATGGCGCAGCTCGGGGTCCTGGGGCCTGACGTCGGCCGGCATGATCGGGTAGAGGTTCCCCCGCCGGATGGAGGAGAGATCGCGGGCGGGGAAACTGGGGTCGGCTGCCAGTCCCGCCACTCCATGGGCGAAGCCGTTCACCATCGTGGGCCGTTCCCGCTCGAGGAGGTCGAGCACGTCAGCAGGGCAAGTGGCATTGGAGCACACCAGCCGCCCGCCGGCTACGAGGGCTCCGAGCAGTGCGTAGGCGAGGCCGCCGATCCAGAAGAACGGCGAGCTGGCGAACAGCGCGTCCTCGGAGCTGAAACCGCGGATCTGGTTGAGGTTGTCGATATGGCGGATGAGCGAACCGTGGGCGTGGATGACCCCCTTCGGGGCGCCGGTTGATCCGGAGGTATGGACGATGACCATGCGATCGGCGGGGGAAACGGCTTCCTCCACGGCCGTGAGGTAGTCGTCCGATACCCCTCTCCCGCCGGCGACGAGCGCGGCGTAGGACCAATCGTGATGGTGGCCCGGTTCGGGATCGGTGAACCACAGGTGTCGGAGGGCGGGTGCGGCCTCGGACCGCAACGGCGGAGGCCGGCCCAGTTCCAGGCCCTCGACCGCCTTCCGGACGGTGACTGCGAAGCGATGGGACCGAAAAGAGGTGGCACTCAGCAGGTACTCCACATCGGCCGCCAACAACAGGGTGCGGAGCTCGTCGGGCGTGGAGAAGGTGCTGAAAGGGAGGGCGACCGCACCGATCCGGGTCGCTGCCAGCCAGGCGGTGACGAAGGCCGATCCGTTGGGATGGAGCAGGCCCACATGGCTTCCGGTTCGTACTCCAGCGGCCAGGAGGCCCTTGGCCAGGGACTTCGATCGGTCGTCGGCCTCGGCGTATGTGAGCGTGTCGTCGTCACAGGCGAGCAGGGGAGCCGTCCGCCGCTCGAGGGAGCGGGTCCGAAGCAGCTTCGGGATGGTGAGAGGAAGGTCGTCGCCGGCGTCGATCACCTCAGACGGCATCGTCGATCCTGCGGGGTGAGACCTCGGGGAGCTTGCTCCGGTCGCCGGCGACTGCAGAGATCTCCGCTTCGCAGAGCACCTTTCCCTCCTCGGTCAGCGTGGCAACGGAGTTGATGCGGCCGTGGGCTTCGGCCCGACGGATGGCAAAGCGGAGGGGCCTGCCCAGGGGAGTGGGGCGCCGGTAGCTCACGATCAGGGAGGTGGTCTTTCCCGCCCTTCCGATGTCGCAGTTGTGGTGTTGGACGACGCAATCGAAGAACACGGCGACAAAACCCCCGTGCACAAGGCCGGGAGGGCCCTCGTAGGCCAGTGGGAAGGTGACGGAACCGGTGGCCGTATCCCGCTCCACCTCTATCTCGTAGAGGGGAAGCACGGATTGAACGCCCCGATGTCCCGGGCATGGTCAAGGTACACGCGCCCACCCGGATCGACGCCAGCGCCGACCCGCGGTGTCGTGTCGACGGGGGCTATCGCCCTCATGCGGTCCTCGGCCACCTCGAGGGATCTGATCAGCTCCTCGAGGGCGGGGCTCTCGCCCTCGAGGGAGGTCGGCCAGGCCGACGAGCCTGCGAACCGCTGACGCCAATCGGGTCGTCTGGTCCAGTGCCTGCACACCGAACTGCCAAGGCTCTGGAGACCCGTCCGTCACCGCTCGCCCTTCTCGGAGGCCGACACGATCACCCGGACCGCGGCCAGGTCGACCTTCCCCGACGGCGTCCGGGGAAGTTCGTCGACCAAGACCACCCGGGCCGGAAGCTCGTAGCGGGCCAGGCGGCCCGAAGCCTCGGCCAGAAGTTCCCCGGGGTGGAGAGCCGGCCCGGGCCGGAGCTCCACCACAGCGGCCGGTACCGCCCCCAAACGGGGGTCATCGATGCTGACCACGGCAGCACCCCGCACTCTCGGGTGGCATTCGAGGGCGGCCCGGACGTCGTCGGGGTGGACTTTGAAGCCCCCCCGGATGATGACCTGATCCGAACGGCCCACAATGAAGAGAAATCCGTCGGGATCCAGGCGGGCGAGGTCGGTGGTCCGGATCCAATCGTCGTTGGCCAACTGACCCGCCTTGACCTCGAGGAGTCCTTCTTGGTCGGGCCGAAGGACGTCACCGGAGCCGGGGTCGACGATGCGCAGCTCACAGCCGGCGTGAGCCCGGCCCACGCTGCCTCGCTTGCTCGACCAGTACCGGCGGTGGTCGGCCAGGTTCCAGCCGGCGACCCCCCCTCCGAACTCCGTGGCCGCGTATGAGATCAGCACCGGGGCCCCATATTTGGCCGCGAAGGCGTCCGCATCGTCAGGGGAGAGCGGTGCGGTCCCCGAGACGACCGATCGCACGCTCTTCAGATCGTCGGGATCCACATCCGCTTCGAGCACCATGCGCAGCGCGGTCGGCACCAGGCTGACCGTCTGCGGCCGGTGGCGCTTGACGGCATCGATCCAGCCGTCCACGGTGAACCGCTCCAGCAGAGAGAAGGGCCGGCCATCGTTGACGCACTGGAGGATACGGAACAGGCCTCCGAGGTGGACGAGGGGTGAATTGACGACGGCCACCCCGCTCCGCAGGCGGAGGTGGGATGACCGGTCGGCCTCATAGTGTTTGGCGCCCGACAGGACTCGCTCCAGGGTGTCGTAGGAGAGGTCGATGCGCTTGGGCGGACCGGTGGTTCCGCTGGTCAGCATGCGCACCGCCACCCCGGACCGTCCGGGACCCCAGGCCGTCGGCGTTGGGGCGGTGCATGTCAATGCTCGACCCAGGTCGCTTGCGCTCAAAAGAGCGGCACCGGCGCCGCCGTCGGCCAGGATGTCAAGATCGTCCGGCTCGCCGGCCAGACAGGGCAGATCCAGCTCGACGATGTCCCGACGGGTCCGATCGATGCCGCGCTGGGGATTGATGGCCACCGCGCAGCCGCCGGCCAGGAGGACGCCGAGCAGGAGCCCGACGGGGACCGGGCGGTTGCGCAACAACACGCCGACCATGGCCCCTTCGCCGGGAATTGCGTCCGCCACCGCGTGTACGGTGGTGGCCAGATCCCCCCATGTCCGCCATCGGGATTCGAATTCGATGGCCGGCGCCGAAGGGTCGATGGAAAGTACCGACTCGATCCGGCCGGACAGGGCGCTCGTGCCCGGCGACATGTCAGCGGGTCCTCGGGGGACGGGCGTGCGGCCGGCGTCGGGCGACGTCGGCCATGCCGATCGGATTGCCCAGCCGCGTGTAGATCAGGCCTTGTTCCATCGCCACCCGGTAGGGCCGGTCGAGGGACTCCCAGATCGCCCGCACACTGCCCTGGGTGGCTGCGGTCGGCTTTGCCGCGATGGTGGCGGCCAGCTCGTGGGCCCGTGACCACAGTTGGCTGGGCTCGACCACCTCTGTGACCAGCGATATGCGCAGAGCGGTCTGTGCGGAGACCCGCTCGTCGTTCCCCATCAGCGCCATCCGCAGCGTCTCCCCGAGACCTACCCGACGCATGAGCCCGACCGGTTCCAGGGCAGATACCATGCCGCCGCTCACGTGCGAATCGAAGAAGGTCGCATCTGTCGAACAGATGACGATGTCCGACTCGTTCACGAAGTAAAAGGCACCGGCGGTGCAGATCCCCTGCACCGCGCACACGACCGGCTTCCAGACTTTCTGCCACTTCGGACTGAGCAGCTCCCCGGGGTCCTGATGGTTCCAGACGTCATCGGGCTGACCGAAGGGCTTGCTCGTGTCCAGGCCGGCGCAGAACGCCCGGTCGCCGGCGGCCCGTAGCACGACCGCATGTACCGACGGGTCCAACTTGATGGCCTGCCAGACGGCTTGTATCTCCTCGCACATCTGACGGTCGAAGGCGTTGAGCACCTCTGGTCGGTCCAGCGTGATCGTGGCCACCCGGTCCGCCGAGGTCTCATAGCGGATGGTCTCGTAGGCCTTGCTCATTGACACGTCCACTTGGGTTCACGCTTCTCCATGAAGGCCGCCGGACCCTCGGCCGCATCGCGGGTGCGGACCACTCGCTCACGGAAGGCCTCGGCCAGAACCTCGGCTTCGTGCAGCGGGAGGTCGATGCCTTTCCGGACGGCGAGGCGCGTCCCCCGTACGGCCAGCGGCGCATTGCGGTTGATCAGCTGGGCGATCTCCCGGGCGCGATCCAGGAGCCGATCGTGCTGGACCACTTCGGAGACCAGCCCCAGTTCGTACGCCCGCTGGGCGCTCAGCCTCTCGTGCCGTCCGGTCAGCGCCATCCGCATGGCGATGTTCACAGGAATGACCCGGGCGAGGCGGACCGACTCCCGCCCGGAGACGAGCCCGATGCTCACGTGGGGGTCGAAGAACTCCGCCCGCTCCGAGGCGATCGTAATGTCGCCGGTCGTGACGAGGTCGAGGCCTGCACCACAGCACAGCCCGTTCACCGCGGTGAGAATGGGCTTGGTCATCGTACGGAAGGGCGGCGTCGCCTCCTGAGGCGCTTCCCACTGGGGATAGGTCGACAGATACGGCTCCTCGTAGACCACTCTGCCGTCCGGTGAGATCTCGCCGACGTCGGCCCCGGCACAGAACGCGCGTCCTGCCCCGGTGACGAGGATGGTCCACACCGCTTCATCCGATTCGGCGGCGGCATAGGCATGGCGGAGCTCCCTGGCCATCAACGGGCTGACCGCATTGAGTTGATCGGGCCGATTGAACGTGATCGAGGCGATCCGGTCCTCGACCTCGTAGATGATGGTGTCGTAGCTCACGCTGCTCCTTGCTCCGGTTCGGCTATCGTCCGCGGAACGTCGCCGGGCGGTGCTCCTGAAAGGCGAGGAGCCCTTCTTTGAAATCGCTGGTACGCGAAGCCAACTCGAGGGCGAAGGCCTCGTTCTCCATGGCCTCGGTCAGGCCGACGTCCAGCGAACGGTGGATGCATCGTTTGGTCAGACCGACGGCGACCGTGGCCGCCTGAGCCAGCCGGTCCACCAGCTCGGCAGCCGCCCTGTCCAGCTGGTCTTCGGGGACGGCCCGGTAGATGAGTCCCCATGACGCGGCTTCGGCCCCCGAGAGCTCACGACCCAGGACGAGGAACTCCTTTGCCCTGGCCAGGCCGACGAGGCGTGGGACCAACCAGGTGGCGCCGCTGTCGGGTGAGAATCCCCTGGCGCCGAACGGCTCCCAGAATCGGCTGGACTCGGTGGCGACGACGAAGTCGGACGCCAGGGCCATCTGGCAGCCCAGACCCGCCGCCCACCCACGCACCGCGGTGACCACCGGCAGCTGGACCTGCATCAGGAGGTCGATCATCCGATGAGCCTGGAGCGCGGTCCGGCGTTGCAGGCTTCCGGTGCGGGGGCGGGATCGATCCCCGGAGTTGGCGGCCACCCAGTCGGCACCGGCACAGAAGTCGGGGCCTCGACCGGTGATGGATATGGCGCGGCAGCGAGTCGTCGCTCGATGCATGTTCGAGGGCGGCGATGACCATGCCCACCGCCTCGGTGTCGAGCGAGTTCTTCCGCTCAGGTCTGCAGAGCTCCACATGGAGCACCTGGTCGCGGATGGAGAGCTCTACACCCTGCCCTTCGGCCGATTTCGTCACATCGGCCGCCCGGAGAGCCGTTCCTGCGTGCAGGCAAATTCCATCGATGACCACACCGTTCTCGTATCTAAAATATCTAGAGGTTAGACTTTAGGCTGGGCCATCCGGGCCTGCAACGCAGCCGGCGGGCCGGCGCCAAACGACGAGCACCGTTCCCCGAGCGGGGACCCGGGCGTCCCGCCCGGCGACGCCGACAGCCGCGCCGCGCGGCCATCAGATCCCGCGAGTCGGCGGCCCGAGCGAGCATGTGCGGCGAAGACATCGTTCCGACCTCTGAGGAAAACCGGATTGCACGATTGTGCACTGTGGCCCTACCCGGCCAAGGTACTCCTCCGGCAAGGCAGGTGTCGACCCGGGCGCCAGGGGAGTGGGGGCCTGCGGCCAAGGCCACCCGGCGGCCAATTGAGTAGATTGAGTGCGCAGGGGTCCCGCTGGTCTCAGCGGGTCAGAAACCGAGGGCCGGGCTCGTGCTCGCAAGGTGTGCCTTGGGTACCTGGATGCACGCGAGCACGATGAGGAGGCTGGTTCAGATCAAGTTCGACACCCTGCTGTACACGGAAGCGGATGGGGTCGCCACGGTGACCCTGAACCGCCCCGAGGTTCACAACGCATTCAACGAGACCATGCAGCTGGAGCTTCGCGATCTGTGGCAATCGCTGAGGACGAACGACGATGTCCGTTCGATCGTGTTGACGGGCTCCGGCGAGAAGGCGTTCTGCACGGGAATGGACCGGGCTGACGTGCCGGTCGAGGAGGGCGAGTACTTCTTCCACGCCCTCACATACGAAGACCCGGGGCGCAGCATCGGACCCCGCAGCCAGGGGTTGTGGAAGCCGATCATCGCCGCAGTGAACGGAATGGCCTGCGGGGGGGCCTTCTACCTGCTCGGCCAAGTCGACTTCATCGTGGCCGCCGAACACGCCACCTTCTTCGATCCTCACGTCACCTACGGCATGCCGGCCGTGTTCGAACCGGCACTCCTGGTCGGGAAGATGCCCTTCGGTGAGATCATGAGGATGACCCTGGTGGGCAATCGGGAGCGTATCTCCGCGGAGAAGGCGGAGCGGATCGGGCTCGTCACCCAAGTCGTACCGGCACCCGAGCTGGCTGAGACCACCTTCCAGCTGGCCAGGACGATCGCGTCGTATCCGCCGGCCGCAGTCCAGGCCTCGTTGCGGGCCGTCTGGGCCGCACAGGACATGTTGCCCGGACAGATGGTCGAACTCGGCAATCTGTTTCTCAATCTCGCCACCACCGCCGAGACGCTGCGGAGCAGCCAAGAGGTATTCGAGAAGCGGAAGCCGGAACCTCCGACGATCCGGTGACAGCAACGTACTCGCCATGCCCGGTCTGGACACCTCATGATGGGCCGGGGCTCTCCGCGCCGAGAGCCACGGGCCGCCTCACTGCTAGTTTTACAATCATATAGATGTATGGGAGATGGGACCGCCGCCGTCAACGGTGGGTCAGGTCCATCAGGTCGAGGAGCACAGGACGTTGCTTGCTCGGTTGAAAGGATCGAAATGACCGATGTCATGGAGGGTGTCCGCATCCTCGAGGTTGCCGAGCACACATTTGTTCCAGCCGCTTCGGCGATCCTCGCCGACTGGGGTGCCGAAGTCATCAAGATCGAGCACATCGAGCGCGGTGACGCCATGCGCGGTCTCGCCTCCAGCGGTGTGATGTCGATGGCCGGCTCGGTGCACGTGCTCCTCGAGCACTCCAACCGGGGAAAGAAGAGCATCGGTGTCGACCTGACAACGGAGAAGGGCGTCGAGCTGGTGTACAAGTTGGCCGCCACCTGCGACGTCTTCCTCACCAACAAGCTTCCCGCCGTCCGCAAGAAGCTCGGTATCGAGGCCGAGGACATCCGTGCCCACAATCCCGACATCATCTACGTGGCCGGCACCGGCGGTGGTGAGCGTGGCCCGGAGGCCGACCGAGGGGGCTACGACTTCCTGACCTACTGGTGCCGCGGAGCCAGCGCCCTGGGGTGTACACCTCCCGACGCCGAAAGCCTGGTAGCCCAGCCCGCCCCCGGCTACGGCGATTCCATCGGTGGCATGACGATCGCCGGCGGGATCATGGGGGCCCTGTTCCACCGCCAGCGCACCGGCGAAGCGGTGTCGGTCGACGTATCGCTGTTGGGCGTGGGCCTCTGGGCGATGAGCCCCGCCGTCGCGCTGTCGCTCCAGATGGGACACCCGTGGCGACCACCGGCGGCGGGCTCGGGTGGCGGCGGGCCCTCCAATCCGTTGGTGGGCACCTACAAGACCGAGGACGGCCGGTTCCTCGCCCTCACGTGCCTCCAGGGGTTCCACTACTGGCCCGGGGCCTGCCGGGCCATCGGGCGAGAGGATCTCATCGACGACGAACGTTTCGCGACCCATGACCTGCTGTCGGCCAACGCCGGCGCGGCGCGCAAGATCCTCACCGAGGTCTTCGCCTCGGCGCCACTCGCCGAATGGCGGACACGGCTGGCCGACTTCGACGGGCAGTGGTCCTTCGCCCAGGACAGTCTCGAAGTGGTCACCGACCCCCAGGTGGAGGCAAACGGATACCTGGGGGAGACCCACACCGCGGACGGTGTGCCGTTCCGGCTGGTCACGACGCCTGTCCAGTTCGGGGGTACTCCGGCTCCGCCCAAGCGGGCTCCGGAGTTCAACGAGCACTGCGAGGAGATTCTCGCCAGTATCGAATGCGATACCGAGGAGATGGTCGAACTCAAAGTTGAGGGCGTGGTCGCCTGACTCCCGGACGACGGGCGAGCTCCTGCCCGTGGTTGCTCAAAATATCTGGATGTATCGGCCCGTTCCGGCTAGCGTGACGGCGAGATCCCGACAGCGGAGGAGTCTTGATGCAGAAGCCGATCGCCGATGTGTTCACCTGGCCTGCTGACGACCCGGAACTCCTCGGCGGCCGGTGCGGTGGCTGCGGGGCGGTCACGTTCCCGGTCCAACCCCGGTGCCCGCGCTGTAGCGCCCCCGGGATGGCGGAACTGCCTCTTCCCCGCCGCGGCGCCCTCGTCTCATGGACGACCCAGGCGTTTCCTCCGAGCATCGACTACATGGGCGATCCCACGGGTGCATCCTTCGAGCCCTTCGGTGTAGGCCTGGTGCAGCTCGAGGACATCGTGCGAGTCGAGGCGCGACTCACCGAGAGCAGTCCCGACCGCCTCGGCTTCGGCATGGAGGTCGAGCTGCGGATCGTCCCGTTCTACACAGACGGCGACGGCAACGAGATCGTGACGTTCGCCTTTGCCCCGGTCGGAACCACCCAGACGAGGACCACAACATGAACGATGTAGCCATCATCGGGGTGGGGCTCCATCCCTTCGGACGGCACGGCGACAAATCCGCCTTCGAGATGGGCGCCGACGCTGTAGAGCTGGCCTTGACCGACGCCGGCGTGACGTGGAGCGACGTGCAGTGCGCCTTTGGCGGGAGCTGGGAGGTCGCCCAGACCGACCCGCTGACCGGCCTGATCGGCCTCACCGGCATCCCGTTCATCAATGTGTTCAACGCCTGTGCCACCGGCGCGGCCACCGTTCAACAAGCTGCGAATGCCATCGTGGCCGGCACCGGCGACATCGTGGTGGCGGTGGGAATGGACAAGCACCCTCGGGGATCGTTCAAGGTCGACCCGACCCTCACCAACGTGCCCGCCTGGTACGGCGAGAACGGGCAGTTCGTGACCACCAAGTTCTTCGGCATGAAGATCAACAGGTACATGCACGACTACGGCGTCTCGTCGGCGACGCTGGCCAAGGTAGCGGCGAAGAACTACCGCAACGGCGCTCTCAACCCGATGGCCTTCCGGCGCAAGCCGATCTCGGAGGAGGAGATCCTGGGCTCGCCGGTGCTCAACTACCCGCTCACCTCCTACATGTTCTGCGCCCCCGACGAGGGCGCCGCGGCCGTGGTTCTCTGCCGGGCCGACATCGCCCACCGTTATACCGATGATCCCGTGTACGTGAAGGCGACCGCCATACGTACCCGCAACTACGGCGCCTATGAGGTGAGCACCTCGTGGGCCGCCGTAGAGGAGGACGCGTCCCCGACGGTGTACGCGTCCCGTGCCGCCTACGAGGAGGCGGGGATCGGGCCAGAGGACGTCGACGTGATCCAGCTGCAGGACACCGATGCCGGCGCCGAGGTCATCCACATGGCTGAGAACGGCTTCTGCGCCGACGGTGACCAGGAGAAGTTGCTGGCCGAGGGCGCCACCGAGATCAAGGGGCCCATGCCGATCAATACCGACGGCGGTCTGATCGCCAACGGAGAGCCGATCGGGGCCTCCGGCCTGCGCCAGGTCCACGAGCTCGTTGTCCAGCTGCGCGGCCAGGCCGGTGACCGCCAGGTCGGGGCCGATCCCCGTGTGGGTTACGCCCAGGTCTACGGTGCTCCCGGCACCGCTGCCGTCACCATCCTGGCCCGCTGAGTCCACCGGGAGGCGGGCGCCGGGCGGTGTCCACGTTCCTGGCTCCGGCGACCATCGGCATCCGACCGGCGGACACGGCCACGTCGTAGTCTCGTCAGCCCTCCCGCAGCACAGGCAGCCCAGGAAGATGAGAGTGCCGGATGGATGAGAGTCAGTGGATCGGTGTGAGATCGCCCGAGCTCCGAGCCATCTCCGAACGGATCAAGGTGGCGACCCGCCTCTCCTCCCAGCTGAGCGGATACTGCTGGGACGAGCCGGAGCCGATCCGCGGAGCCTTCGAGGAGCTGATCGGCAAGCCCGTGGGCGACTCGTTCCACCTGATCCTTCCCTTCTATGCCGACTACGGGCTCAACATCACCATCGGTCGGGCCGTCTTCATCGGCTACGAGTGCATGTTCACCGGGCACGGAGACATCGCTATCGCCGACGAGGTCATGATTGCCAACAGGGTCAACCTGGTCAGGGCCGGCCATCCGGTCGAGCCGGGCAAGCGACGGGCCTACATCACCGTGGAACCGATCGCGATGGAGAGGAACGTGTGGATCGGAACCGCGGCCACGGTCTTTCCCGGAGTGACCGTCGGCGCTGATTCCGTCGTCGCCGCCGGGGCGGTCGTGACCCACGACGTCCCTCCGGCGACCCTGGTTGCCGGCGTGCCGGCGAAAGTCATCCGGCATCTGTAGCGGAGCCCGGAGTCAAGCGGCCGACGTGGAACGTGACCCCGTGCGGCATCACCGACAACCCGCGGGGGAGTGCCCGCGGGCAGCTCGTGTCTGACTCGTTCTTCGCCGACCGATCGCTCCCCCGGAGCAAGGCCGCTGGATTTGCATTCTTCGTCGTCGTAACCTATGGCAGAGGTCATCAGCACAGGCGGTATTGACATGGTGCACGTCGTTCAGTCCCGAGTATCCCGGTCCGCGGTGGGGCCAGCTCCTGCGGTCGAAGCGGCTGGATCCGCTGTCGCCGTATTGAGCGGCGGCAGGGGCATCACCAGCGGCTGGCTCGACACCCGCGGACGCCCAGGTGGCCACCGGCCGCTCTGGCGCGGTGAGGGTCATCGACACCTCCACCAGCGACAAGGTGGCGAAGACGGTGGGGCTCGGCACCGGAACAGTGGTGGTCCCCAGCGTGTGGGGCGGTTACGAATCACCTGAGCTAAACGAAAGGAAGGAACAAGTGACGTTTATTCCCTGGATCGTCATCGGAGTTGTGGTGGTTGCCATCGGCATCGGCACCCGGATTGCCGGGGGCGGCAATCCCAATTTCAAGTTGAGCTGGGGATCGGAGAAGCCCTGGAGAAGTTCCTGACGTTTGATGGAACCTCTCGCCCGGCCTGAGGGTCGGCGCCCCACATCACGTCGGCTGAGGGTCTCATGGCTGACCCGAAAGGTTCACCCTCTCGTCAACGGCCAATGACATTCGTGTAACGTTCGCCTGCTAAAACGAACAGTGGTCCGGTGCTCACACCATCCGTTCAGCATTGCCGGGCCGTCGAGGTCGAGCGTTACGGACGCCGGGTTGTGGAGTGCCCGCCGTCGGTAACGCTCCCTCAGATCGTCGTGGCGTTGCCGTTCTTGTCGTCCAGGTGCTGCTGGACACCTGGCTCGCGGCGCGGTCACAGCGACAAGACCCCGAGCATGTCTGGAGGCCGCGCGCATCGACGTGCCGGGCGCCGAAGCTGTGCCGGTCGCCGCCGTCGTTCTGGCGCGATGTTCTGCGCTCGAGGTGGCGTTCAGCGGCACCCACCGCACCGCCTACAAAGGGTTGTTCTGCACCACTGCAGCCGGGACAGAGGCCTCCGTGCTCTCTCTTGTTGCCTGGCCCCGACCGGCACCTCGGCCGGGCCCGCAGCCCGCTCATTCATCAGGTCGTAGGGTGGCCGGATGCGAAGGGGATTAGTGCTGACATTCGCCCTGCCCCTGTTGATGGTTGCGGGATGTGCGTCGACAGGTTCGACATCGCTCACGACAACCTCCGTGGGTTATTCCTCGGGCAGCCTGTCGAACGTCCCGAACCCAACATGCTCTACGTCACACCTGGCATCCCGGGTGACCTCCGGTGGAAGCGAGATGAGTCAGCCGTGGTTGATCATTGAGGTGACCAACAACGGACCGCCATGCTCGATCGAAGGCTACCCCCGCATTGTTGACGCTACTGGACACTCCTTGCAGGGTCCGAGTCAAACGCTCTCGATCAGCGTCAGCGACGGCCCCGATTATGAGCACCCCGACCCCGGCCCTCATCCGATCAAACTGCTGCGGGGAGCATCGGCATCGTTCGCCGTGGGGACCGACACGGCCTCGGGGACGAATTGCATCGTTACGTCAATGACGATCGCTCTTCCAGGGAGCCAGGGCCGGGTGAAAGTGCCGGTCCGCACCGGTGCGAGCGCGTTCGTAGGCAAACCCGTGCATATCGAAGTGACGGCTCTGGTGGAGGGTTCGAAGGGACCACCGACGGGATGACGTGGTGGACGGGTGAGCGTCACCTACCATCGGGACGGTTTGTGGGGAGGCGGTTGCGGCGGGAGCTAGGCGAACCGAATGCTTACTGTGGCTTATCCGGCGGAAAGGTGTAACCATTTCTCGCGTGACGGATCAGCCCTCAAATGTCGACGCACACGCGGTCAGCCACGTCGCTCCGTGCTTCCCGGTCACGGATATCAAGGCCTCACTCGCTCACTACGGTGGCCTGGGATTCGAGACGATGGAATACGAGGACGGCATGGAGTGGGCTTGGGTCCGGTTTGGCATTGCAGAGCTGCATCTGTTCCTCAAGAGAGATCACGATCCTGCGACAACGGCGGCCGCAGCCGACCTCGTCGTTGCAGACGCAGATGCGCTTCAATCGGCCTGGAGTAGCACGGGTATCAGCGGTACGAGTGATGCCTACGACACCCCGTATGGTATGCGCGAGGCGGTTCACGTTGACCCTGACAACAACCTGATCCGGATTGGCACTCCGCCGGGCAACGGTCCCCACGTCGAAGGTCACCCGTAACGCCGGGACAGCGACGTGTATTCGGCCGTGGCTGATCGGCACTTACATGGCGTGGGGGGAAGACCTACCTGTCATCGCGCAACGCCCAGATCTGGTCGACCGTTCGCTGCTCCGGAGGTTGGTCCATCGCCATACTCTTCCACGCTCGCACATCGAGGGGCTGCCCCTGATAACACCAATGCCCGACTCGACCCGAATTGGGTCCTCGAGCCCCTGGACATGGTCCTCGCAACTCCGTAGCGCATCCGCTTCTTGCCCGCCAAGGCCCTGCCCATCAACCCGTCGGCTCTATGCAATCGGTAGAGGAACCTATCCGGCATCCGGCATCCGGCATCCGGCTCCCGGCTCACCATCCGCCATCCGCCATCCGCCATCCGCCATCCGCCATCCGCCATCCGCCATCCGCCATCCGCCATCCGGCATCCGGCTCACCATCCGCCAGCACTGGCCCGGTCCGGTTCGCACGGCGTTGGCGTAGTGGTGCATTCAAGCAACAGTTGGACGGGAGGAGTGACCGGAAAGCGTTGACCGATGCGGACGGGTAAAGTTTCCCATGCGGTATCTGTGGATTGGCGGGCTAGTTGCCATAGCAATTCTCGGGACTGGCTGTTCGGGATCGGGAGGCTCCACGACAACCACGATCCCTGCGACAGCCACGACAGCCACAGCAGCCACTGGAGCCACAGCAGCCACTGGAGCCATCACAGCCACATCCACCCCGTGGATTGCGTCAGGGCCGTGGGATCGGGTGGCGTGTGCGAGTTTCGCGGCGTTCAGTCGAGATGCCGGACAGACGCATCAGCGCATCGTAGACGACCTCAGAACCATGTTCCGGGATTTGCAACGCGCCGAGAACACCACGTTGCGGCGCGGCTGGCCATAGGGCGGAGGATCAACTGTCGAGAGACGTCCTGCCTCCGTTCAAAAGAAATCTTCGTTTGATCTCTCGCATCTGTACAGCCATGAGCTGATCGAGGGGCCATAACCGCAAACACGAAGCCGCCGTCAAGGGGGAGGACATGGTTTGGGAACCGGAGTCGTCACCGTGTCACCGGGGTGAGAATTGCCAAATCAACGCTGCCTCTTCGAGCGGGCCCTCTGCCGCCGCTTGACATAGGAGCTGAGAAGGAGACCCGGTGAGGCTGGACTCCGTCATCGAGGCGGACAAGAGGTTGCAGGTCACAGCCTCCAAAGGACATGTGGTCTGTTCGAGGCCAGCCGTTCCGCCTTCTATCCGAGCCGCAACGGCGAACCGTCAGTCCGGGCCGCCACAACGGCAGCGGTACGGAGGCCAGTCCGGCGAGGGCAGACGCACGGACCGTCTCGTCGAAAGCACCTTCGGTCACATGGGAGAAGATAACGCGGGGTGTCGGGTCTCTCCTGGGCGATGGCCAGGGCACCGGGTCAGCCCCTCCGGACTCGCCAGTGTGATCCGTGGTCGTTCATGGGCAAGCAGTCCGCTCACGTCCATCGGAAGTGTCAACTCAGTCGCACCACAGCCGGATGGTTCTACGGATTTGCCGGCCTGGCCGCGATCGGCGACTGGCGGGCAGGACGGACGGAATGCGGCTGCAGGCCCGCTCTGGCCGCTAATACTCGAGGATCATTGAAATCCGTGGTCGACGCGGCGGTCCAACCGGGGTGGAGCGCGCCTTCGCCGAGCCAGTGTGGATTCGCGACAGCGATCGAGTTGCCGTCAGTCCGAATCGGTCACATGCACCGGCACGCGCTCATTGATCGTCATTTCTCGCGGCCCAGCGCCCTGGACGGGAGCATCAATTCGTGCTTCGATGATCAACGTCGAAGCCTGACGGATCACCCGTGTAACGGCACAACTGGGATACCCGTCAGGCGCGAGATGCGAGCGTTATGGGACACCTCGATCGACGGCCAATTGAGGCCCGGCCAGATCCTCTTGTCAGCCGTCGACTTGTTCAGTGACGCTCGGCGTCGAAATCCAGCTTGCGAGGAGGTCGAGCGCGTTTTGCGTCGGTGACCCAGGTTCGGCCGTGTAGGCAAGAACCCGCTGTCCGGAGTCTCCCGGCAACTCAAGGGCTTCGTAGGCAAGAACGAGGTCACCAACCATAGGATGTTGGAGTCGTTTTGCTCCGGTTCGATGGAACTTCACATTGTGCGCGGCCCAGCGGACTCGGAACTCGTCGCTACGTGTCGACAACTCACCGATCAGGTCAGAGAGCCGCTTGTCGTAGGGGTCACGTCCGGCTTCGGCCCTGAGGATGGCGACCGAGTCGCTGGCGACGTTGTCCCAATCGCAGAAGAACTCAGTGGCCTTGGGATTCAAGAAGAGAAACCGAGCCATGTTCGGCGGGCCTGCTGGATCGTCGAAAACCGGCGAGTACAACGCCGCACCGAGCTCGTTCGAGGAGAGGATGTCGAGCCGGCCGTTGCGCACGTAAGCCGGAACGCCGACCATGGCGTTGAGGATGCGCTGGACCGTTGGCCGCACTCGATCCTGGGTTGGCCGGACCCGGGTAGGTCGGCTGCGGTTTGCGGATCGGACGAGGTCGAAGAGGTGAGCCCGCTCGGCCTCGTCGAGCTGGAGTGCTCGGGCAATGCCCTCGAGGACGTCCTCGGAGGCACCGTGAGTCGTACCCCGCTCGAGCCGGGTGTAGTACTCGACACTGATCCCGGCCAACATCGCGACCTCTTCACGCCGCAGGCCTTGTACCCGGCGGTTGGAGCCGTACGCAGGAAGACCGGCCTGGTCGGGGGTGATCTTGGCGCGCCGGGAGACCAGGAACTCCCGGATGTCGCTGCTGCGCTCCATGCACCCACCCTATGGGGGTTGGCCGGATCTTGGGAGGTCCTGGCAGTACCCCTCTCAGCCGGGCCTCCCTCGAATCGCCTGCTTGTGTTTCGCTGGGTGGCAGGACATCGGACATCGAACGCCTTCAGCAAGGAGCCACCAATGCGAGCAGCCATCTTCAACGGGCCAGGATCCATTGAGGTAGGGGAACGACCTGATCCAGAGATCGAGCAACCGACCGACGCCATCGTCAGAGTAGTGCTGGCTTGCGTGTGTGGATCGGACCTTTGGTACTGGCGAGGCGTGTCCGCTCACGCCGTGGGATCCATCGGCCACGAGTTCGTCGGTGTAGTCGAAGCCGTCGGGTCTGAGGTCAAAGGCGTGGCCACCGGCGACTTCGTCATTGCCCCGTTCATCTTCTCCGACATGTCATGCCCCCACTGCCTGAACGGGTCGACGCTGAGCTGCGTGCAGGGTGGGAACTTCGGGAATGGCGAAATCGACGGGGGCCAAGGTGAGGCCGTGCGGGTTCCGCTGGCCGGCACCACGCTGGTGCCTGTGCCCGGTGCGGGTCATTCCGACGAGATGCTCAAGTCTCTCCTCACACTCTCAGACGTGATGGCCACCGGCCACCATGCTGCCGTCAGTGCCGGGGTTACAGTGGGCGACACTGTGGCGGTCGTCGGCGACGGGGCCGTAGGCCTGTCAGCGGTCTTAGCGTCCCACCGGCTCGGCGCCGAGCGGATCATCGCCCTCAGCCGGCACCCTGAGCGTCAGAAGCTCGCTCTCGAGTTCGGCGCCACCGAGCTTGTCGAAGATCGGGGCGACGCCGCCATAGCGGCCGTCCTTGAGCTCACTGACGGGATTGGTGCCGACGCCGCTCTCGAGTGTGTCGGCACGGCTCAGTCGATAGCCACGGCCGGCGCTATCGCTCGGCCCGGGTCCACCATTGGCATCGTGGGCGTACCTCACGGCGAGGTCCCGTTTGCCGACACCTTCTTTCATAATGTGGGATGGCGAGGGGGACCGGCTCCGGCCCGCATCTACATCCCGGAGCTCCTGACCGACGTACTGTCCGGAGCGATCAACCCTGGCCTGGTCTTCGACTACGAGACCGATCTCGATCACGTCACCGACGCCTATGCGGCCATGGATGACCGGCGTGCCACCAAGTCACTAATTCGGTTCGGCTCGTGATTTCGCCATCAGATGAACGCCCGAACAGTGGCGTGACCTGGCCCGTCGAGCAGCTCGAGCAGATTGGGCAAGCCGATGAGCTGCACCTGGCGCCCCGGCGTCCCGATGGGACCCTGCGTCCGTTCACCACCATGTGGGTCGTCAGTGCCGAAGGGGAGCTCTACGTCCGTTCGGCCGGAGGTCCTAAGCGTCCGTGGCTCCGCCACGCCCTGGCCACGAACCTGGGTCAGATTCGTGCGGGAAGCGTCGAGGCTGACGTTCGATTCACCGAGGCCACCCCCGACGCGCAGCCGGCCATCGACGCTGCCTATCACGCCAAGTACGACCGGTACGGAGCCGACATCGTCGGCCATGTCACCGGGCCGGATACTCACCCAGTCACAATCCGGCTCGTGCCGGCCGCCGATGAAAGGAACCCAACATGAGTCAAGTCGTTGTCGTCATGGGAGCCGGACAGATCGGCCAGGCCATCGCTCGGCGCACAAGCGCCGGTAAGCACGTCCTCCTGGCCGACCTGCACCTAGCAAATGCAGATGCCGCCGCCGAAGTCTTCGCCGATGCTGGATTCGAGGTCAGCACAGCCATCGTCGACGTCTCCTCTCGTGAGTCCGTAGAGGCACTAGTGCATCCTCGCGATAATAACACTGATGTGGTTTCATGGACGGATGCGACTCCCTCCACTCAAACTCCGTCGAGGTGACCGTGCCGAACTTGAAGCCCGCGTGAGGTCCAACACCATCGAGGCGAGAGCGGCCAAACGGGCTCGCATGATCCTGCTCATGGCCGATGGTGAGTCGAACCGCACCATCGGCGAGCTCGTCGATCTGCACTACAACCAGGTGGGCATCTGGCGGAAGCGCTACGAAGAGTTCGGACTGGCTGGCCTCGAAGACGAGGAGCGTCCGGGTCGTCCCGTCGTCTATGACCACGACGACGTGCTGCTCTTGGTGAAACTGGTGACCGAGGACCCGCCTGAGGGAGCCACCCGCTGGACCATGGAGGCCCTGGCCGAGGCCATGGCGGATCACGGAGTGGCCATCTCGGCCTCCCAGGCCTGGAGGATCTGCAAGTCGTTGGACCTCAAGCCCTGGCAGGTCGAGTCCTGGATGACCAGCCACGACCCCGATTTTTGGGCCAAGGCCTCCGACGTCTGCGGTCTCTACCTGAACCCACCTCAGAACGCCGTGGTGTGGAGCGTGGATGAGAAGTCGGGCATGCAGGCCAAGTCCCGCATCAATCCCACCAAGCCGGCCATCCCCGGCAAACGAGAGCGCAGAGAGTTCGAGTACAAGCGCAACGGCACCGCCGTGCTCTTTGCCGCTCTCGACGTCCATGACGGCGGTATCGCCGGCTGGGTCACCGACTCGACCCGTTCAGAGAACTTCGTCGAGTTCTTGACCGACCTGGTGCGACAAACGCCCAAGGGCCTCGATCTACACTGCATCGCCGACAACCTCAGTGCTCACAAGACCGGTGACGTCGCCAGCTTCTTGGAGCAGAACCCCCATGTGCACATCCACTACACACCGACCCATGCCAGCTGGCTCAACCAGGTCGAGCTGTTCTTCTCGATCCTTGAACGCAGACTGCTTCGACGGGGGGAGTTCGCATCGGTCGACGAGCTGGCCGATCGCATCATCGCCTTCATCAAGGACTACAACCGAAGAGCGGCGCCCTTCCGCTGGACCTACGACGGCAAACCCCTACGAGTCGCGTAAGTCACAATGATTTACGCGCGGCAGCACTAGTCATTGCGTTGCGCGAGCGCTTTACCAGCTGCGCCACCGATATACGCCACCACGGTGAACTGGCCGGACTAGTTGCCCATGCACGCCACATCACCGCCAGCAACATCAGAGACTCGACCACTGCCGACTTGCTCGGCTGGGTGGGCCGCTACGAGTACATTGGCGGGCGTCCGGCAAGCGCTTGTGGCCATTTCGCAGCGTCAGGCGACCTATTTGGACCAGATGCTCGGCGGCGACCACCCCGAGACGCTCACCGCACGAGGAAACCTGGCCCTGTCATACCAGTCGGCAGGACGCCTCGATGAGGCCATCGCCCTTGGAGAGCAGGTCCTCGCAGAAAGCGAACGGATCTTCGGCGGCGACCACCCCGAGACGCTCACCGCACGAGGAAACCTGGCCCTGTCATACCAGTCGGCAGGACGCCTCGATGAGGCCATCGCCCTTGGAGAGCAGGTCCTCGCCCAGGCCGATCAGATCCTGGGGTCCCAGGCACCCCATCACGCTCGCCGCCCTCAACAACATCGCCTTGACATACCAGTCGGCAGCACGCTTCGACGAGGCCATCGCCCTCGGAAGCCAGGTGCTCGCCGATCGCGAACGGATCCTCGGCGGCGACCACCCCGACACGCTCACCACGCGAGGCAACCTGGCCCTGTCATACCAGTCGGCAGGACGCTTCGACGAGGCGATCGCACTCGGAAAGCAGGTGCTCGCCGATCGCGAACGGATCCTCGGCGGCGATCACCCCGACACGCTGACCACACGACGAATCCTCGCGATGTCATATGGGTGGGCAGGACGGTTCGACGAGTCCATCTCGCTTGGAGAGCAGTCCCTCATCGAAAGCGAACGGATCCTCGGCGCCAGCCATCCCAACACGCTCACCACACGAAGCAACCTGGCTCTGGTGTTCCATGCGGCAGGACGGTTCGACGAAGCTATCTCTCTTGGAGAGCAAGTTCTCGCCGAAAGCGAACGGATCCTCGGCGGCAACCACCCCGACACGCTCACGTCACGAAGCAACCTTGCCTTGTCATACCAGTCTGCGGGACGCTTCGACCCAGCCATCGCTGTCGAGGAGCAACAAGATGGGTCTCCAGGGAGTGCTTAGTTTAGTCTCGGTCCTCGTCGAGTCGAGACTTCAAAGGGATCCGAATGAGGGCTCAGGGATGAGTGTCCCGCATGGGGACCCTCTACGAAAGCGGCTAAGGGTCGGATGGTCGCAGGCGTCCAGCAAAACCTGTCCGGTGAGATGCTCGGTCATCGGGCCCATTCAGGACACCAGCGGCGAGACAGAAGCGCTCCTACGGTGCAACGCTTTGCTACTCCCCCGCTACTCAACTCAGTGGACATAGCTCAGCCCTGGTCGGGGGACCCACTGAAAACTTCACCAGACTTGGTCAGCACTCCTACTTCTGCCACTCCATGTGGCCAGCTCACTTGACACTTCCAACCCCAAGACTCGCTCGGCCTAACTGACCGTCGAAGAGACGCAGCAACGGGCTAAGAGTTGATCACTACCTGCCACAAGGCGAGCGCCGCGCCGCCGAAGGTGAGGACGTCCTTTGCGACGTTGAGTAGAGAAACCCCCGCTGATCCCACGTCAATCAGGGTCCAATGAGTGCCGAGATCCAGACTTACTTGGACGGCCTGTCCTACCAGCACCAAAAATAGGCCAAGAACTGCGATACGTCCGGCACAGGTATGGAGGAGCCAGTTTCGCCGATAGTCCGCAGTCGACATTGCCACCGTGGAGACATTGGCTACGGTTTTGTCCTCAAGACCAAAGGTGCCTGGCGTGACAATTAATGCGGTGGAATTCGGCACGCCACTCGCAACTGCCTTGACAACGATCGCCTTGTCTCCATACGTCAGGCGAACATATGGGCTCTGACCGTTAAGACCCTCGGTCAGCCAATCGTTCGGTACCAGTGCTTGTCCTGGACGCCCACTAATGGCATCCTCTTTCACCGTCCACTGCGTCAATGCATTTGTTCCGGCATGAAAGACGTAAGCACGACTGGGAGGTCCTCCGGCCGGAGGTTAAGACTTTGTGCAATGGCGACTGCTGCGATCAGCAACTGCTGTCCTCGGGGTGACAGAGAGTTCCAAAGCCGCGGACTGGCTCTGCTTGCAATTTCGTAGAGCAGATGATTGGCGGTTTCAATGGTTTCGGCGAACTCGGGCCAACGTGCCATCAAGTCAGAGATCGATCCAACGAAGAACGGAGAGTCGATCCCGTTGGCAAGCGTTGAACGACGAAATTCTGCGGAATCAGACTCCTCAAGAGCCGACGCCACCAGCAGAGAGGGGACACAAAGCACACACTCAAACCGTCTGACATCGGCATCACGCTTACCGTGCCCATCACACGTCATAACTCCACAAATAGCGCAGGTCGCGTTTGGGTCACCAGTAGCGACTCTTCCAGGGATAGCGTTCGCATGATGATCACAGAGAAAGCCATTGCATTCAAGGTTCCGTCCCCTTATGTTCCGTACATAGTGGCACCCCAGCTCCATCACATCAATGCTTGATTCATCCGTCCAAAGACGAACCGACTATCCGCCGCTAGGGTCGGTACCTCAAGCAATCTCTGGGCCGAACAACGGGTAGTCCGAAATCAACGCGGTGATCCATCAACTTTTAATTTGAGCGTTCCCAGGCAGTCGCTGACCTCCGGCCTGATCATCCACCACGTGCGATCAACGTCAGGGCAGAACCACGATTGGCTGAGCACCGAACTCACTGCTCTCAGGGTTCCTCCGAGGCAGCCTTGCTCGCCTTCTTGTTGAGAACCATGGCGTCATCGAATATCTGGCCAAGGGCGGCGGCGGCCTGTTGGTCTGACTCAGGTACAAAGTGTGAGTAGACGTTGAGCGTGGTGCTCGGATTCCGATGGCCCAGCCGACCGGCAACGGTGCGCACATCAACGCCGGCAGTCAACAGCCGAGTTGCTACATAGTGCCGCAGGTCGTGCAGACGGACCCCGGTAACGCCGGCTCGGCCGCAGAGGGAGCGAAATGCTCTGGTTGTCGAATCGGGACGCCAAGGGACACTTCCGTCGGCGGCGTTGCTGAAGATGAATGAGTCGGCGCCGATCGTAGTGCCGACCAAACCGGCGACCTCGTTCACTCGGAAATGGTGCTCGCAAAGGCTACTGACGGTGGTCGCATCCAAGGTGATTCTCCGGCTCTGATGGGACTTTGTCCCTTGCTCGATCAGTTGTCCCTCGACCAAGACAACTCCTCGCTCGATCGACAGAGTTCCACTATCAAGATCAAGGTCTTTCCATCGGAGTGCCACCATCTCACCCCGACGGGCACCCGAAGAGGCGGCCAGCATGATGTACGTAGCGAGGTCCGGGTCGGTCTTCTCAGCTAGACGGAAGAGTTCGACCACTTCGTCGGGGGTGGGCAGTTTCAGCTCCCGCATCGGCACGCGAGGCGGAGAGGCATCGATGGCAGGATTGTGGTCAATCCATCCCCACCGCACCCCCTGCGTCAATGCCCGACGGATGATCCCGTGCACTCTGCGGATGGTGGCTGGAGAATAGGGGCCACGGACACCGCCCACCGCCAGCAGGTGACGGTAGAACCGGTCGAGGTCGGCTGCAGTGAGCTTGTTTGCCGACAGTGACCCGATCGCCGGAATGATCGGGGCGTCCAGATACATGCGGGTGATCGCCACGGTCTTCGGAGAAAAGCTCGGCGTGGTGTGGTCGAGCCACTCGTTGAGGAGAGCGCCTACGGTGCCTTCCTTGGTCGACCGGGGTGCCCGCCCGTCGGTCTCGGTAACCAATGCCGCCAGTGCCTTTGACGCTTGGCGCTTGTTCCCACGGAACGTGCGCTCGACGTACCGTTTTCGATTGCTGATTGGGTCGCGTCCGGCGTGAACTCGGAGCTGCCACGACTGCTCTCCCCGTTGGCGCATTGAGCCCGGCATGACGCCCCTCCGTCCGGTGGGTTCACCGTTGTCCATCCGACTGTACCTGAATGGATGGACAAATGGATGGACAACTTCCGGGAGCCGCCGGGTCCGATCAGAGGTTACTGCCTCTGGCCTGGTGTTTCTTCTGG